>NZ_CP149822.1:0-2400000 GCF_038396755.1 Chitinophaga pollutisoli
TCCGTGACAGCATCTATATCACGGTGCAGGATACCACTCGTCCGACGATGAGCTGGAGCGCCCCTTCCCCTGATACGCTGAATGCAACCTGTAACACCATCCCTGCGGCCGTGAGCCCGACCGTGACTGACAACTGTCTGCCTGCGGGTGTGACGGTTCGCCTGGATTACACCCAGGACACGATACGCACGGGAGTACCCAACGCCTGCCAGAATACCTACTGGCTGCGCCGGACCTGGACGGCCACGGATACCTGTGATAACAGCCTCACCCGTGTGCAGATCGTTAAAGTAGTGGATACGGTAGCGCCTGTGTTTAACTGGCCTGGCAACCGCAGGCCGGTAGATACGACGGTGAACTGTAACGCGTTCCCGGCACAGTGGCGCCCCACTGCAACCGACAATTGTGCAACGAACAATAACGTAACGGTAACGGTTGATGACAGGCGCGATCCTGGCTTCACCGGCACCTGCGTGAATAATTACCGGATGATCCGCGTGTGGACGGCCACCGACCTTTGCGGTAACGTACGCCGTGACAGCATCCGGATTACGGTGCAGGATACGACCCGTCCGACGATGACGTGGAGCGCACCTTCCCCCGATACGCTCAATGCAACGTGTAACACCATCCCCGCGGCAGTGAATCCGACCGTGACTGACAACTGTTTGCCCGCGGGAGTAACGGTTCGCCTGGATTACACCCAGGACACGATCCGCACAGGAGTACCGAATGCCTGCCAGAATACCTACTGGCTGCGCCGCACCTGGACGGCCACGGATACCTGTGATAACAGCCTCACCCGTGTGCAGATCGTGAAGGTGGTGGACACGGTAGCGTCTGTGTTTAATTGGCCGGGCAACCGCCGTCCTGTGGACACGACGGTGAACTGTAATGCTTTCCCTGCCCAATGGCGCCCGACGGCCACCGACAACTGTGCAACGAACAATAACGTAACGGTAACGGTTGACGACAGGCGTGACCCTGGCTTCACCGGCACCTGCGTGAACAATTACCGGATGATCCGCGTGTGGACAGCCACCGACCTTTGCGGTAACGTACGCCGTGACAGTATCCGGATTACGGTGCAGGATACCACTCGTCCGACGATGACGTGGAGCGCACCTTCACCCGATACACTCAACGCTTCCTGCGATAATATTCCTGCAGCTGTAAATCCGGCTGTGAGTGACAACTGTCTGCCCGCGGGAGTAACGGTTCGCCTGGATTACACCCAGGACACCATACGCACGGGTGTACCGAACGCCTGCCAGAACACCTACTGGCTGCGCCGCACCTGGACAGCCACGGATACCTGCGATAACAGCCTCACCCGTGTGCAGATCGTGAAGGTGGTGGATACGGTTGCGCCTGTGTTCAGTTGGCCGGATAACCGCCGCCCTGTGGATACGACGGTGAACTGTAACGCCTTCCCTGCTGCGTTCCTGCCTTCTGCTACGGATAATTGTGCGTCCAGCAACAATGTGACGGTATCGGTAAATGATACCCGCGATCTTACCTTCCAAGGTGCCTGTGTGAACAACTACCGCATCAAGCGGGTATGGATCGCTACGGATCTGTGCGGCAATCAGCGCCGTGACAGCATCTATATCACGGTGCAGGATACGACCCGTCCGACGATGAGCTGGAGCGCCCCTTCGCCTGATACGCTGAATGCAACCTGTAACACCATCCCCGCGGCGGTGAGCCCGACTGTGAGTGACAACTGTCTGCCTGCGGGTGTGACGGTAAGACTGGATTACACCCAGGACACGATACGCACGGGTGTACCCAACGCCTGCCAGAATACCTACTGGCTGCGCCGGACCTGGACGGCCACGGATACCTGTGACAACAGCCTCACCCGTGTGCAGATCGTTAAAGTAGTGGATACGGTAGCGCCTGTGTTCAACTGGCCTGGCAACCGCAGGCCGGTAGATACGACGGTGAACTGTAACGCGTTCCCGGCACAGTGGCGCCCCACTGCAACCGACAATTGTGCAACGAACAATAACGTAACGGTAACGGTTGATGACAGGCGCGATCCTGGCTTCACCGGCACCTGCGTGAATAATTACCGGATGATCCGCGTATGGACGGCCACCGACCTTTGCGGTAACGTACGCCGTGACAGCATCCGGATTACGGTGCAGGATACGACCCGTCCGACGATGACGTGGAGCGCACCTTCCCCGGATACGCTCAATGCAACGTGTAACACCATCCCCGCGGCAGTGAATCCGACCGTGACTGACAACTGTTTGCCCGCGGGAGTAACGGTTCGCCTGGATTACACCCAGGACACAATACGCACGGGAGTACCGAACGCCTGCCAGAATACCTACTGGCTGCGCCGCACCTGGACGGCCACGGATACCTGTGATAACAGCCTCACCCGTGTGCAGATCGTGAAGGTGGTGGATACGGTAGCGCCTGTGTTTAATTGGCCGGGCAACCGCCGTCCGGTAGATACGACGGTGAACTGTAATGCCTTCCCTGCCCAATGGCGCCCGACGGCCACCGACAACTGTGCAACGAACAATAACGTAACGGTAACGGTTGACGACAGGCGTGACCCTGGCTTCACCGGCACCTGCGTGAACAATTACCGGATGATCCGCGTGTGGACGGCCACCGACCTTTGCGGTAACGTTCGCAGAGACAGTATCCGGATTACGGTGCAGGATACCACTCGTCCGACGATGACGTGGAGCGCACCTTCACCCGATACACTCAACGCTTCCTGCGATAATATTCCTGCAGCTGTAAATCCGGCTGTGAGTGATAACTGTCTGCCCGCGGGAGTAACGGTAAGACTCGATTACACCCAGGACACGATACGCACAGGAGTACCGAACGCCTGCCAGAACACCTACTGGCTGCGCCGCACCTGGACAGCCACGGATACCTGCGATAACAGCCTCACCCGTGTGCAGATCGTGAAGGTGGTGGATACGGTTGCGCCTGTGTTCAGTTGGCCGGATAACCGCCGCCCTGTGGATACGACGGTGAACTGTAACGCCTTCCCTGCTGCGTTCCTGCCTTCTGCTACGGATAATTGTGCGTCCAGCAACAATGTGACGGTATCGGTAAATGATACCCGCGATCTTACCTTCCAAGGTGCCTGTGTGAACAACTACCGCATCAAGCGGGTATGGATCGCTACGGATCTGTGCGGCAATCAGCGCCGTGACAGCATCTATATCACGGTGCAGGATACGACCCGTCCGACGATGAGCTGGAGCGCCCCTTCGCCTGATACGCTGAATGCAACCTGTAACACCATCCCTGCGGCCGTGAGCCCGACTGTGAGTGACAACTGTCTGCCTGCGGGTGTGACGGTAAGACTGGATTACACCCAGGACACGATACGCACGGGTGTACCCAACGCCTGCCAGAATACCTACTGGCTGCGCCGGACCTGGACGGCCACGGATACCTGTGACAACAGCCTCACCCGTGTGCAGATCGTTAAAGTAGTGGATACGGTAGCGCCTGTGTTCAACTGGCCTGGCAACCGCAGGCCGGTAGATACGACGGTGAACTGTAACGCGTTCCCGGCACAGTGGCGCCCCACTGCAACCGACAATTGTGCAACGAACAATAACGTAACGGTAACGGTTGATGACAGGCGCGATCCTGGCTTCACCGGCACCTGCGTGAATAATTACCGGATGATCCGCGTATGGACGGCCACCGACCTTTGCGGTAACGTACGCCGTGACAGCATCCGGATTACGGTGCAGGATACGACCCGTCCGACGATGACTTGGAGCGCCCCTTCCCCGGATACGCTCAATGCAACGTGTAACACCATCCCCGCGGCAGTGAATCCGACCGTGACTGACAACTGTTTGCCCGCGGGAGTAACGGTTCGCCTGGATTACACCCAGGACACAATACGCACGGGAGTACCGAACGCCTGCCAGAATACCTACTGGCTGCGCCGCACCTGGACGGCCACGGATACCTGTGATAACAGCCTCACCCGTGTGCAGATCGTGAAGGTGGTGGATACGGTAGCGCCTGTGTTTAATTGGCCGGGCAACCGCCGTCCGGTAGATACGACGGTGAACTGTAATGCCTTCCCTGCCCAATGGCGCCCGACGGCCACCGACAACTGTGCAACGAACAATAACGTAACGGTAACGGTTGACGACAGGCGTGACCCTGGCTTCACCGGCACCTGCGTGAACAATTACCGGATGATCCGTGTGTGGACGGCCACCGACCTTTGCGGTAACGTTCGCAGAGACAGTATCCGTATTACGGTGCAGGATACCACTCGTCCGACGATGACGTGGAGCGCACCTTCACCCGATACACTCAACGCTTCCTGCGATAATATTCCTGCAGCTGTAAATCCGGCTGTGAGTGATAACTGTCTGCCCGCGGGAGTAACGGTAAGACTGGATTACACCCAGGACACGATACGCACAGGAGTACCGAACGCGTGCCAGAACACCTACTGGCTGCGCCGCACCTGGACAGCCACGGATACCTGCGATAACAGCCTCACCCGTGTGCAGATCGTGAAGGTGGTGGATACGATTGCGCCTGTGTTCAGTTGGCCGGATAACCGCCGCCCTGTGGATACGACGGTGAACTGTAACGCCTTCCCTGCTGCGTTCCTGCCTTCTGCTACGGATAATTGTGCGTCCAGCAACAATGTGACGGTATCGGTAAATGATACCCGCGATCTTACCTTCCAAGGTGCCTGTGTGAACAACTACCGCATCAAGCGGGTATGGATCGCTACGGATCTGTGCGGCAATCAGCGCCGTGACAGCATCTATATCACGGTGCAGGATACGACCCGTCCGACGATGAGCTGGAGCGCCCCTTCGCCTGATACGCTGAATGCAACCTGTAACACCATCCCCGCGGCGGTGAGCCCGACTGTGAGTGACAACTGTCTGCCTGCTGGTGTGACGGTAAGACTGGATTACACCCAGGACACGATACGCACGGGAGTACCCAACGCCTGCCAGAATACCTACTGGCTGCGCCGGACCTGGACGGCCACGGATACCTGTGACAACAGCCTCACCCGTGTGCAGATCGTTAAAGTAGTGGATACGGTAGCGCCTGTGTTCAACTGGCCTGGCAACCGCAGGCCGGTAGATACGACGGTGAACTGTAACGCGTTCCCGGCACAGTGGCGCCCCACTGCAACCGACAATTGTGCAACGAACAATAACGTAACGGTAACGGTTGATGACAGGCGCGATCCTGGCTTCACCGGCACCTGCGTGAATAATTACCGGATGATCCGCGTATGGACGGCCACCGACCTTTGCGGTAACGTACGCCGTGACAGCATCCGGATTACGGTGCAGGATACGACCCGTCCGACGATGACGTGGAGCGCACCTTCCCCGGATACGCTCAATGCAACGTGTAACACCATCCCCGCGGCAGTGAATCCGACCGTGACTGACAACTGTTTGCCCGCGGGAGTAACGGTTCGCCTGGATTACACCCAGGACACAATACGCACGGGAGTACCGAACGCCTGCCAGAATACCTACTGGCTGCGCCGCACCTGGACGGCCACGGATACCTGTGATAACAGCCTCACCCGTGTGCAGATCGTGAAGGTGGTGGATACGGTAGCGCCTGTGTTTAACTGGCCTGGCAACCGCCGTCCTGTGGACACGACGGTGAACTGTAATGCCTTCCCGATACCTTGGATGCCTACCGCGACCGACAATTGCGCATCCTCCAATAATGTGACGGTTACCGTGATAGATGCCCGTGATGTTACTTATGCTGGCACCTGCGTGAATAACTACCGGATGATCCGCGTGTGGACAGCCACCGACCTTTGCGGTAATGTTCGCAGAGACAGTATCCGGATTACGGTGCAGGATACCACTCGTCCGACGATGAGCTGGAGCGCCCCTTCGCCTGATACACTCAACGCTTCCTGCGATAATATTCCTGCAGCTGTAAATCCGGCTGTGAGTGATAACTGTCTGCCCGCGGGAGTAACGGTAAGACTGGATTACACCCAGGACACAATACGCACGGGTGTACCGAACGCCTGCCAGAACACCTACTGGCTGCGCCGCACCTGGACGGCTACTGATACCTGCCAGAACAAACTGGTACGTATCCAGATCGTTAAAGTAGCGGATACCAGCAGGCCTGTGTTTAACTGGCCTGGTAACCGCCGGCCTGTGGACACGACGGTGTCTTGCAGTGCCTTCCCGGCACAGTGGCGCCCCACTGCTACCGATAACTGTGCGGCCAACAACGTAACAGTTACCGTAACCGATATCCGCGACGCATCTTATGTAGGTACCTGCGTCAACAATTACCGTGTGATCCGTCTATGGACTGCTACGGATCTCTGTGGCAACCAGCTGCGAGACAGCATCCGTATCACCGTTCGCGATACCACCGCTCCTACCATGAACTGGAACGGCGGCCTGGCCGATACGCTGAATGCGTCTTGCGATAACATTCCTGCTGTTGTCAACCCGGTAGTGAACGACAACTGCCTGCCTGCCGGAACAACCGTTCGCGTGGATTATACCCAGGATACCGTACGCACCGGCGTTCCGAATGCATGCCAGAATACCTACTGGCTGCGCCGGACGTGGACAGCAACCGACACTTGCGGTAATAGCCTTCAGCGTATCCAGATCGTAAAAGTAGCGGATACTACCAAGCCTGTATTCAACTGGCCTGGCAACCGCAGGCCGGTAGACACGACGGTAAACTGTGATGCCTTCCCGGTGCAGTGGCGCCCCACTGCTACTGATAACTGTGCGGCCAACAACGCAACGGTTACCGTAACCGATGTCCGCGACGCATCGTATGTTGGGATCTGCATCAACAATTACCGCATCATCCGCCTCTGGACTGCTACGGACCTCTGTGGCAATCAACTCCGCGACAGCATTCGCATCACGGTGCAGGATACCACTAAACCGACCATGACATGGAGCGCAGGACTGGCCGATACGCTCAGCGCATCCTGTGACAATATCCCCACGGCTGTTAGCCCTGTGGTGAACGATAACTGTCTGCCCGCCGGCGCGACCGTTCGTCTCAACTACACCCAGGACACCGTGCGCACAGGCGTGCCCAACGCTTGCGAGAACACCTACTGGCTACGCCGTACCTGGATCGCTACGGATACCTGTGGCAACAGCCTCACCCGTATCCAGATCGTGAAAGTGGCCGATACCACGCGTCCGGTATTCAACTGGCAGGGCAATATGCCCGCAGCTGCCATCACGGTGAACTGCGATGCGGTGCCCGCTGTGGTGATGCCCACTGCCACAGATAACTGTGCAGACAGCATCGCGGTGCGGGTACGCGTAGATTCCACCATCACCCGACAACCCGGCGCCTGCGCCAGCGAGTATGTGCTGGTGCGCACATGGACGGCCACCGATCTTTGCAACAACGTAGCTTCCTACACCCAGACCATTACGGTGATAGATACCACCCGCCCGGTGTTCAACTGGCATGGTAATATGCCCGCTGCCGCCATTACGGTGAACTGCGACGCAGTGCCCGCCGTGGTGATGCCTGGCGCCACCGATAACTGTACTGACAGCCTGTCCGTGCGGGTGCGACTGGATTCCACCATTACCCGCCAGCCCGGCGCCTGCGCCAGCGAATATGTGCTGGTTCGCACCTGGACGGCTACCGACTTGTGTGATAACGTGGCCACCTATACGCAGACGATCACAGTGATCGATACTACCCGCCCGGTATTCGACTGGCATGGTAACATGCCGGCACCGGCCATCACCGTAAGCTGTGATTCCGTACCAGCCCTGGTTATGCCGGGTGCTACTGACAACTGTACCGATAGCCTGTCTGTGCGTGTCCGTGTAGACTCCACCATCACCCGCAACCCGGGCGATTGCGCCAACACGTACGTACTCACCCGTACCTGGACGGCCACTGATCTTTGCGGCAATGTGGCGACGTACCGTCAAGTGATAACAGTTCGCGATTTTACCGCGCCGGTATTCACTATGCCCACGCCTGCCGATACTACGGTTAACTGTGATGAGATCCCCACACAGCCGGACCTGACTGCGGTAGATAACTGCAGCCCTGCCGACAAGGTGGTGGTGCTGCCGAACGAATACAAACGTGCCATCCCGGGCGCTTGCGTGAACAATTACCTGTTGATCCGCACCTGGACCGCCCTCGATGAGTGCAGAAATGCCATAACCGTTACCCAAACGATCACGGTAGTGGATACGAAAGCACCTTACTTCACCGGCACCCTCCCGGCAGATATGACCGTGAATTGCCATGAAGTGCCTGATGCTCCGCCTGTTACCGCTTCAGATAATTGCAGCGCTGACGAAGACGTGGCTGTATCTTACAGCCAGGTTCGCCAGGACATCCCCGGCGCCTGCAGCAACAATTACCTGCTGATCCGCACCTGGATCGCCACCGACCAGTGCGGCAACCGCGACACCCTGACGCAGACGATCACCGTGCAGGATATTACAGCGCCGGTATTCACTACCCCCGCTCCTGCCAACATCACCGTGGAATGCGACCAGGTACCTGACCAGCCCGATATGACGGCTAATGATAATTGTGCCGGCAACGTAACGGTTGTGAAGGGCGAAACCCGGATCGACAGCACCTGCGCTAACACTTACCGCCTCATCCGCACCTGGACGGCCACCGATATCTGCGGCAACGATACCACCGTTACCCAGACCATCATCGTGGCAGACCGTACCAAACCGGTATTCACCACACCGATGCCGAACGACACCACGGTGAATTGCGACGCCATTCCCATGCCGCCTGTGGTGACCGCTGCCGACAATTGTGCCGGCGCCATCACGGTAGATTTTGACGAAGAACGTACCGACATCCCCGGCGCCTGCGCCAACAATTACAGGCTGCTGCGTACCTGGACGGCCGACGACGGTTGCGGCAACGTGACCAAAGTGATCCAGGTGATCAATGTAAGGGATACCTCCGCTCCCATCTTCGACATGCCGGCACCGGCAGACACGACGGTGAATTGCGACGCCATCCCGGATCAGATCGACCTGACGGCTTCTGATAACTGTTCCGGCAGCACGAATGTCCGCGTAGTGCCTGCAGAACGCCGCGAGAACATTGCCGGCGCCTGCGTAAATAACTACCGCCTCATCCGCACCTGGACGGCTACCGACGAATGCAACAACTCCCGTGTTGTGACACAGGTGATCACGGTACAGGATACAACCAGACCGGTGTTCCAACTGCCGGTTCCCGGAGACACGACGGTAAACTGCAACGCGATCCCGTCTCAACCGGATATCACCGCTACCGACAACTGTTCTGCCACCAACCGCGTGAATGTGCAGAAAGCCGAACGCCGCGAAGATATCGCCGGAGCATGTGCGAACAACTACCGCCTCATCCGTACGTGGACGGCAACCGACGAGTGCAACAACAGCAGCGTGCTGACGCAGGTAATTACCGTACAGGATACCACCCGCCCGAACTTCACCATGCCGGTTCCGGCAAACGCTACGGTGAATTGCGACGCCATCCCTGCACAGCCTGATCTGTCCGTAACCGATAACTGTACCGACAGCGACGATGTAATGGTTGTGAAAAACGAACGCCGCGAAGACATCCCCGGCGCCTGCGTGAACAACTACCGCCTCATCCGCACCTGGACGGCTACCGACGAATGCGGCAATTCCCGCACCGTTGAACAGGTCCTCACCGTTCAGGATACTACCCGCCCGACATTCATCGGCTCCGTTCCGGCTAATTTGACGGTGGAATGCAGCAACATCCCGGTACAGCCTGATATCAGGGTGAGCGACAACTGTTCGCAGACGGCGAATGTAACGGTTGTGAAGAACGAGCGTCGTGAAGACATCCCCGGCGCGTGCGTGAACAATTACCGCCTCATCCGCACCTGGACGGCTACCGACGAGTGCAACAACAGCACCGTGCTGACGCAGACGCTCACGGTGATCGATACTACCGCACCGGTATTTACTACTATCCTGCCTGTAGATGCAACAGTAGAATGCCACAGCATCCCGGCGCAGCCTGATATGGCCGCCAATGATGCCTGCTCCGGAAACAATGGTACCGTAGTGAAAGGCGAACGCCGCGAAGATATCCCGGGTGCATGCGTGAACAATTACCGTCTCATCCGTACCTGGACCGCTACCGACGAATGCGGCAACGCCAGGATCTATACGCAGGTACTGACGGTGGTAGACAATACAAGGCCAGTCTTCGACGTAACCGTTCCCGCGAACGTAACAGCAGAATGCAGTGCCATTCCCGCACAGGAAGATGTAACGGCTTCCGACAACTGCTCGCCCGCCGGCAATATCCGTGTAGTGAAATACGAGCGCCGCGAAGACATCCCGGGTGCATGTGTGAACAATTACCGGCTCATCCGCACCTGGACGGCCACCGACGAATGCGGTAACGCCACGGTGATGACGCAGACGGTGACGGTGGAAGACAATACAGCGCCCGTCTTCACCACCCTGCCGCCGACGGACCTGTTCCTGTCGTGCAGCGAGGTGCCCGCAGCGCCGGATATGACCGCTACCGACAATTGCTCCGGCAATAACATCAGCATCGAATACAGCTACAGCAAGCGCATGCTGCCTGGTATTTGCGTAAACAATTACCGCCTGACCCGCACCTGGAAAGCTACCGACGAATGCGGCAATACCGCAATCGCCACGCAGGTGATCACGGTGATGGATACCACCAAGCCGACGTTCTCCGTAACGGTTACGGCAGATACAACGGTGCAGTGCGGCGAGGTGCCCGGCGCCATCAACATCACGGCTACCGACAACTGTACCCTGCAAGGCGGTATACCGGTGAAATACCGGTCTTACCGCGAATCCATCCAGAGTGGTTGCAGCTACCGCATCATCCGTATCTGGACAGCTACCGACGAGTGCGGCAATACCGCTGAAATGCGCCAGGTGGTTACCGTGACCGATACCGTGAAGCCCGTTATCGCGGCTCCGCCGGCAGATATTACGCTGACCTGCGGCGATCCGATCCCCACGGCGCAGATCGAACTGAGAGCTACAGATGATTGTTCCGACGGGTTCCCCAGACGTATCCGTTACACGGTGGATCCGTACACGCCCGATCTCTGCAACGGTTACACGATCATCAGAAGATGGAGCGTAGCCGACAATTGTGGCAACCAGGCCGACGACGTGATCCAGCAGATTCATGTGCTGCCCTGTCCGAAACCTGAACTGGAAGCGGAAGTATTCACCAACTGTTCCACTAATCCGTTCATCACGCTTTCTACAAGAGGCAATGTGAGCAGACCGGTATACACCCTGGTAGGCGTAACGCCGGCCAACGCAGTAAGCGTTCCGATGTCGTCTTCCAACCCGCGCTTCAATGTGAACGGCGCCACTTCGGCCTCCTTCGTTGTACGCGACGGCATCACCGGATGCGTATCCGATACGGTGACCTACACCATCAATTACCTGCAAATGCCTGTGGTGAACCTGGGCAACGATACCAGCCTCTGCGGCGGTAACGGTATGGTGCTGGATGCAGGCCCGGCCAACTTCGGTTACCAGATCAGATGGTCTACCGGCGAAACCACCCAGCGCATCCGCATCACCCGCGAGGGCACTTATAAAGTGACTGTCAGCAATGGCATGTGTGAAGCTTCCGATTCCATCGTGGTAGGTGTGATCCCGATGCCGCTCATCGATCTGAAAGACACCGTGATCTGCCGTGGTGAGTCGGTACGACTGAACGCCACTGTAGAAGGCAACGCTACCTACCTCTGGAGCACCGGCGCCACTACGCCGATCATTACGGTAAGCACGCAGGAACGCTTCTGGGTACGCGTCACCAAACTTGGATGTATTACCATCGATACAGTAAACGTGACTGTGAACCCGCCGCCGGATGTGACCCTCAGCAGAGACACATCCATCTGCCCCGGCCAGTCGGTGATGCTGACCGTAAACACCAACGCAGGCCGCATCCAGTGGGCTACCGGCGAAACCAGCAACTCCATTGTAGTGAGCAGGGCTGGCAGCTACCAGGTGGCAGTGTACAGAGATAATTGCGTGGTGAAGGAAGCCGTAAGAGTGACCGAGCGCCCCGACATCAGACTGGAACTGGGCCCGGACCGCTACATGTGCCCCGGCAGCAGCATCCTGGTAGACGCAAGGCATCCTGATGTAAATGTCTACCGCTGGAACGACGGCGACCTCAACCCGGTGAAAACCATCACCCAGCCCGGTACCTACGTTCTCGGCGTGCTCGACAGGTTCTGCGACCGGTACAAAACCGACAGCATCAAGGTAAGCATCGCAGGTCCGCCGCAGCTGAATCTCGGTAACGACACGATCATCTGTAAAGGCCGTCGCTTCCAGCTGAAAGCCAATGCTACCAACGCAAGCCGCTACCTCTGGAGCAACGGGGCCACCACTTCCTTCATCGAAGTGAGCGAACCGGGAACTTACTCCGTGACCGCCTTCAACGATTGCGGCAGCTCCACGGACGAAATCACCATCGATGTAAAGGAATGCGACAGCAAGCCCGAAGTGCCCAACGCCTTCTCTCCCAACGGCGACGGTAAGAACGATCTCTTCCGCCCTGTACTGAGAGGCCCGATGTATGACTACGAATTGCGCATCTACAACCGCTGGGGCGAGCTCGTCTTTATGAGCAAAGACCAGTACAAAGGATGGGACGGCCGTTATAAAGGCATGCCTGTGGATGTTGGCACTTTCGTATGGTGGCTGACTTACAAGAAAGTCTCCTCCGGCCCGGCATTCATCATCAAAGGCGATGTGACCGTAATACGCTAATTTTTGACAGGATTATATGAATAGAAAAGGCCGTCCTTCCGGGCGGCCTTCTTCTTTTTATGGTAATTAAAATTTATATTTAGGTAGAATTGCAACCTGATGAAAAGAATCCTTCTGCCCGGCCTGGCCGTCGCCGCTATATGCGCGCTGTGGAGTTGTGAAAAGGAAAAGGAAACGGAAAGGACTGTCCGCCAGCTGGTGATTACCGGCATGGAAGGTCCTGATACGATTATACGGGGAGAAACGGTGAGCCTGAAAGTGACTGTATTGGCGGGGCCCTGTGAAGATATCGCCCTGTTGCATTCCATTACCTACGGCGATACGCTGGTCATTTCCAGCCTGGCAGGCCGCGACGTGCAAACGCCCGATTGCAGCCATGGCGCCGGCAGCCGCGATCATGTGTTCTCGCTTGCCATTGGCGATCCCGGACCTAAATACTTCCGTTTCTTCAACAACACCCCGGAAGGTTTTATAGATTCCATTTACGTAAAATAGTGATGCATCCGCCGGGCGAAGTGCCCGCGGGCTGGCTGCGATCCGTGGCGCGTGAGGGTTAGTTTTTGCCGATACGGCCCAGGTGCGTATCCTGGAAGCCGGTAATCAGCTTCAGGCCGTAGCCGAAAGCGCGGTCGAGCGAGGAATGCGCGAACAGGATGATCCCGGCAAAAGCGAGCGGTTCGTAAGCAAACCAGGTACCGGTAAAGTACAGGAGCAGCGCAAAGCCTTTGTGATGGAAAAGATTGTAAAGGGCGGCGCCGGCGCGGGCGTTTGCCAGATAACCCAGCATGCTGATATCGGGCAATAACAGGCATCCGAAAAACCACCACCACGAAATCGTACACTGTTGTTCAAACATCAGCATGGCGAGCAGGAACATCGCCACTTCCTCCAGTTTCAGCAATTTGGACATAAGTTGTCGTAATAATGCCGCAAAGGTGAGCATTCTTCCCTTATGTAGTCCGGGTGCCCGGGTATTTTACCAATTCGTGATAATCGATGGCGACAGCCAACAAAAAAGCCCCCGGCGGTAACCGGGGGCGCTGGTATAGTGTGCCGGATGGTTTTAGTAGAGCATCCGGGTTTTGATGGTATGGTTCACGTCTTTCAGGAGCGCGAAAGCTTCCTGGGAAAGTTTGGAATCCACGTCCAGCACTACATAACCGATTTGTTCGTTGGTCTTGAGGTACTGGCCCACGATATTGATGTTTTTGGACGAGAGGGCGCTGTTGATTTCGCTCAATACGCCCGGCACGTTTTTGTGAATGTGCAGGATGCGATGGGTGTTCTCGATGGCGGGAACGCTGATGGCGGGCACGGTATGGGAACCGAAGCTGGCGCCTTTCTCCAGGTAATTCAGCATTTTGGACGACACGTCGAGGCCGATGTTGTGTTGGGCTTCTTCGGTGCTGCCGCCGATGTGCGGGGTGAGTATCACGTTGGCCAGGCCTTGCAGCGGCGTGCTGAAGGCGGCACCGTTTTTCTCGGGCTCCACGGGGAAAACGTCGATCGCCGCACCGGAGAGCTGTCCGCTTTCGAGGGCGTCGCGAAGGTCTTCCAGAACCACCACTTCGCCGCGGGCGTAGTTGATGAAAATGGCGCCTTTCTTCACGAAACCGAGGGTTTCTTTATTGATCATGTTCGCCGTGCTACGGTTGGAAGGCACGTGGAGCGAGATGATGTCTGACTGGGAGAAGAGATCCTTGATGGTACGGATCTGGGAAGCATTGCCCATGGGGAGCTTGGTTTCCACGTCGTAATAGAGGACGTTCATGCCGAGGGCTTCGGCGAGCACGCTTACCTGGCTCCCGATGTTGCCATAGCCTACGATGCCGATGGTTTTGCCGCGGAGCTCGTAGCTGCCGGTGGCTTCCTTCATCCACACGCCTTTGTGGGCGGCGATGTTTTTGTCGGGGATGCGGCGGATCAGCATGATCGACAGGCCGATGACCAGTTCAGCTACTGAACGGGTATTGGAATATGGAGCGTTGAAAACGGCCACGCCATGCTCGGTGGCGCTTTTCAGGTCTACCTGGTTGGTGCCGATACAAAAGCAGCCGATGCCCTGGAGCTTTTTAGCGGCGGCGAGTACTTTGGCGGTTACCTGCGTCTTGGAACGGATGCCCAGCAGATGGACGTCTTTCACTTCTCGGATCAGATCCTCCTCGCTCAGCGCACCGGTGATCTTGCGGGTGTTCACATAACCTGCGTCTTTAAATTCTGCCACCGCGGCGTCACTGATGTTCTCCAGCAAAAGGATATTGATCTTTTCTTTTGGGTAACTCGTTAATTTCTTTTGGCTCATGGTGATGGATATATATCTGCTGATTACAATACGATGACATTCACGGATGTGATTTGTCATCAAAAAGTGGCACAAACCTAGTCCAGTTTGAGGAGAAATCAAATAAGAGGCCTGCTGAATTCGATATAACGCAAAAAAAGCCCCTCTGAATTCGTAGTTTTTAAATTATTTTCGCCGTTTATGCCATCTCGGGCATGAAAATTGTTAAGATTTCAGCATTCAAAACCATTATTTCAGCAGCAATACTAATGAACGGGTCGAAGGCAATCGTGTTAGTGGCCGTATCTGGCTTATTTATATATTCCGGCTGCAACAGCAGCTCCGCACACCGGAAAGATGAAAAGAAGGCTCCGGCCGAACACATATCCGAATACACTTTAGGCCTCAGTGAATCTGAGGCCAAGGCTATTTTAGCGGATCCCCGCAACCAACGGATCGGCCGGGAAGTAGCGGATCTCGTCAAGCACCGCCTGCCTGCCTCTACTTTCAGCGGCGCCGTGCTGGTCGCAAAAAAAGGCGTCATCCTCTACGAACACTATCAGGGCCTCGAAAGCCACGTTTCCAAAGTCCCCGTCACCGACTCCTCCTCCTTCCAGCTTGCGTCCGTCTCCAAAACCTTTACCGGGATGGCCCTGCTTTCCCTCGTGGAAAGAGGAAAAGTTTCCCTGGAAGACCCCGTCACCAAATGGTGGCCCGACTTCCCCTATCTCGGCGTTACCGTGCGCACCCTCCTCAATCACCGGAGTGGACTGCCCAATTATCTTTACTTCTGCGAAGACTACAATAAAGACCAAACCCACTTCCTCACCAACGAAGAAGTCATCAACATGATGATCGTCCATAAACCGGCTTCGCAATACCAGCCCGACAGGCACTTCAACTACTGCAACACCAATTACTTAATCCTCGCCGCCATCATCGAAAAGGTAAGCGGCCAGAAATATGCGGATTATCTCCAGCAAACCTTCTTCGGCCCCCTCGAAATGAACCACACCTTCGTGGCGGACCCCACGGCCGCACCGCGGACGGGCCAGACCGTTTCCCACCTTTCCAGCTGGCGCGCCGAGCCTGATAACAGCTTCGACGGCGTGGTGGGCGACAAAGGCATCTACTCTACCGTGCAGGATATGCTCAAGTGGGACCAGGCCATGTATTCAGGCAAGCTCTTCAAGCCCGAAACCCTCGCGGAAGCATACAAGCCCTACTCCAATGAGAAGCCCGGCATCCGCAACTACGGCCTGGGATGGCGCCTCATGACCTACCCGGACAGCACGCGCAACATCGTATACCACAACGGTTGGTGGCATGGGAACAACACGGTGTTCTACCGCTTCGTGCAGGATACCACTACCGTCGTGATCCTCGGTAACCGCTATAACCGCGGTATCTACCAGGCCGTACGGCCCCTGCGCCAGATCCTTGGGCATGGCGACGGTGAAGAAGCCGGCGAAGAATAATCCTCCTGAATATTTTATAATAACAA
This sequence comes from Chitinophaga pollutisoli, assembly GCF_038396755.1. Lineage (NCBI taxonomy): Bacteria > Pseudomonadati > Bacteroidota > Chitinophagia > Chitinophagales > Chitinophagaceae > Chitinophaga > Chitinophaga pollutisoli. The sequence continues at coordinate 16,610 of NZ_CP149822.1, forward strand.
CGCCCCAGGTTTTTGGCCTGGGGCGTTTTCGTTTCCGGCATCCCGGGAAAAATACATTCGGCGGATACAAAAAAATCCGCCCTGCGTTGGCTCTTATGCGGCAGGGCGGAGCGGATTGTTGTAACCGGCGGAGGAGACCCGCCGGTATTTTCTATCAACCTGTTATGCGAACTAAAACCTGTAACTTAAAACTTATCCGGCCTTTTTAACCGACTGTTTCGCCATGTGATGATGTTTGGCGGTTTTCTTATGTCCCGCTTTCGCTTCGTGTTTCACCTTTTCGGTTTTCACCGCAGGTTTTTCCTGCGCGAAAGTTGCGGTCATGCCACCCGTAATGATCATCGCGGCGGCCATCAGAAACATGATCTTTTTCATTTTGTTTGTTTTTATATGTGAAAAATCAAATCACTTTGGAATAACGTTTCCGGTATGCGGAATAGAAAATCAGGGGGAAGACGAGCAGCGTCAGCACCGTGGCGGTGATCAGCCCGCCAATTACGACTACCGCCAGCGGCTTCTGCGTTTCCGATCCGATGCCTGTGCTCACCGCCGCCGGGATCAGCCCGATCGCGGCCATGAGGGCGGTCATCACCACCGGCCTGATTCTTTCTTCCACGCCTCGGCGAATGGCGTCGTTGAGGGGCATGCGGGCCTGGAGGTTCTTATGGAACACCGATATCAGGATCACCCCGTTCTGTATACAGATGCCGAACAGCGCGATGAAGCCCACGCCGGCCGATATCCCGAAGTTGATGCCCGTGGCGTGCAATGCGAGGATGCCGCCGATCAGCGCGAACGGTACGTTCATCAGGATCAGACCCGCGTCTTTCACGCTGCCCATCATGATGAACAGGATGATGAAGATCGCCACCAGGCTCACCGGCACCACCTGTCCGAGGCGCTTCGTGGCCCGCTCCTGGTTCTCGAACTCACCCGTCCAGCTGATGGAATAACCCTTCGGCAACTGGATGGCCTTGTTCACCTTGCCTTGCGCTTCGGCTACCGTGCTGCCCAGGTCGCGGTCGCGGACGGAGAACTTCACCCCGATGTAACGTCGCGAGTTGTCCCGGTAAATAAACGCCGGGCCGGTCTGCGTATACACGGACGCGATCTCTTTGAGGGGGATCTTCTTGCCGTCCATCGTGGGTACCATGAGGTTGCGCAGGTCTTCTTCGTCTTTCCGGTAATCCGCGTCGTACCGCACCCGCACATCGAATTTGCGCTCGCCTTCGTAAAGCTGCGTGGCCGTTTTCCCGCCGATCGCCATTTCGATCACCGCCTGCGCGTCGGCCGTTTTAACGCCGTATTGCGCCATCTTGGTGTCGCTCAGCCGCACGATCATCTCTGGTTGGCCGATATTGCGCAGGATGCCCATGTCCCGGATGCCCTTAATGCCCGTCATCTGCGCCATCACCTGGTTGGCGATGCGGTCAAGCTCTTCGAGGTCTTCCCCGTAAATCTTCACTGCGTTGCTGGCATTGATACCCGCTACCGCTTCCGCTACCTTGTCGATGATCGGCTGAGAGTAGTTGTACACGATGCCCTGGTATTGCCGGAGCTTCTTGTCCATTTCCTCCACCAGCTGTTCCTGCGTGATCTTGCGCTTCCATTCGGATTTGGGCTTGAGGTTCACCTGGCACTGCGCGTAATAAAACCCGCTGGGATCAGTACCGTCGTTGGAACGGCCCGTTTGCGACAGCACGCTGTTCACTTCCGGGAAACTCCGCAGCTCCTGCCTGAACTTGCGGACGAATTCATTGGTTTCGTTGAGCGACATGCTCATGGGGAGCTTCGCCTCCACCCACAGCGCCCCTTCATTGAGCTGCGGGAGAAATTCTGAGCCAAGAAATTTCGCGGAGCCGAAGCTGCCCCCCATGAACAATACCGCCAGTAAAAGGGTGAGTTTTTTATGCGCATACGTCCAGTTGAAACCCGCCATCACGATGCGGTTCACAAAGTTCACCACGGGGTTGTTGCGCTCGCGGACGTTTTTATTCAATAAAATGGAAGTAAGCACCGGCACCAGCGTGAGCGTGAACAACAGGGCGCCCAGCAACGCGAAGCCCAGCGTCCAGGCCAGCGGGGAGAACATCTTTCCTTCCACTTTCTGGAAAGAAAAGATCGGCACCAGCGATACGATGATGATCAGTTTGGAAAAGAACACCGCCTTTCCCAGCTCGCCGCCTGTCTTCTTGATCCATCCCAGCTTCGCCATCCGGTTGAATTTCTCCATCCCGAAATGCTTCGCCTTATGATCGAGCATCACGAATATGCCTTCCACCATGACGACCGCCCCGTCGATAATTATCCCGAAGTCGATGGCGCCCATGCTGAGCAGGTTGGCGCTCATCCCTTTGAGCTTGAGGCATATGAAGGCGAAGAGCAGCGCCAGCGGGATCACGATACCCACGATGAGGGTGGTCCGCCAGTCGGCCATGAAGATAAACACGATCACCGTCACGAAAACGATTCCCTCCATGAGGTTGTGCATCACCGTGGTGGTGCAATAATCCATGAGCACGTCGCGGTCGTAGAAGGTTTCCATTTTGATGTCGGAAGGCAGCACTTTTTCGTTCAGCTCCTTCACTTTGTCTTTGATCCGGGCGAGCACTTCGGTGGTGTTCTCTCCTTTCCGCATCACTACGATACCTTCCACGATATCATCCATATCGTCGAGCCCGGCCTGACCAACGCGGGGCAGCGAGGCCTCGCGCACGCTGGCTACGTTTTTAACAAGGATGGGTGTTCCGTCTATGTTTTCGATGATGATGTTCTCGATGTCTTCGATATTGTCGAGCAGCCCGATCCCGCGCACCACGTATGCCTGGCCGTTTTTCTCGATCACGTCGCCGCCAACGTTGATGTTGCTTTGCGAAGCGGCATGGTAGAGCTCCAGCGGCGTGATGTCGTACTTGGCGAGTTTGATGGGATCGGCGGTGATTTCATAGATTTTTTCCTGACCGCCGAAAGCCACAACGTCCGCTACGCCGGGCACGCTGCGCAGCTGCCGGTCGATTACCCAGTTCTGATAGGTGAGCAGGCTGCGGGAGTCGCGGTGCGGGCTTTTCAGCCAGTACCGGTACACTTCCCCGGTAGGCCCGTACGGCGGTTGCACCTCCGGGTCTACGCCTTCCGGTAGCGACACGTTCATGAGCATGTTGTTGACCTGTTGCCTGGCGAAGAAGTCTTCCACTTCGTCTTCGAACATCACTTTGATGACCGCCAGCCCGAACATGGTGGTGGAGCGCACGCTGGTTTTCTTCTGCACGCCGTTCATGGCGATTTCGATGGGCGTGGTGACGAACCGTTCCACTTCCGCCTCGCTACGCCCGTTCCATTGCGCTACGATGACGATCTGGGTATTGGTTACGTCCGGAAAGGTTTCGATGGGCGTGTGCAGGTAGGCCGCCACGCCGCTGATGGTGAGTACCGCCAGCATAAAGAACACGAAGAACCTGTTCCGGAGCGAAAATCCGACTATGTTTCTAATGAATTTGTTCATGCGTCTATTCGTTCAGTGCGTCGTAAATGAGCAGCTGGTTTTTGGAAATAACCCGCTCCCCCGGCTGGAGGCCACGGCTGATGTAGGAAACGGTGTTCAGCGACTTGGCGACGGACACCTCGCGGGTATCGATGTTATACCGGTCGCGGAACACCATCACGAAATTCTTGCCCTTGTCGAAGATGACGGCCGAACTGGGGATGGCGGGCATCTCGCTGCCGTCGCGGTACTTCAGCAGCACAGTGGCGAACATCTCGGGCTTGAGGAGCATGCCTTCGTTGGACAGGCGGATCCGCACCTGCATGGTCTTCGTTTCCGGATCAAGCACGTTGTACACTTTGTCGATCTGCCCGTGGAAGATTTTGTCGGGATAACTGATGGTGGAGATATCGGCAGGATAGCCTTCCTTCACCCGGGCGATATCCGTTTCGAATACGTTGGCCATGATCCAGACTTCGTCGAGCTCGGAGATGGTAAACATGTGCGCGCTGTTGTCGGCCCGCATTTCCATACCATTATTAATATTCTTTTCGATGATATAGCCGTTGATAGGCGCCGTAACGATGGACGTAGAGCCGCTGCCTTTGCGGTAAAGCCGCATAAGTTCATGCAGCCTGCCGATCTCCGCGGTGGCTTTGTTGCGCTCTTCTTCCGCGTTGAGCACGTCCTTTTCCGTGGCCAGCTGGCTTTGGTAAAGGTCCTGGGCTACTTTCAGGCTTTTTTCCGCGATGGCCAGGTCGGAATTGGCGTCGGCCAGCTGTTTATCGTAGTCGGCGATCTCACCGCTCTGGATCACGGCGATGATCTGTCCTTTCTTCACATAATCGCCGAGCTGTACTTTAATGTCTTTCACATATCCGCTCACGATGGGATATAGCTTGAGGACTTTACCGAGATCGGGCGTCACTTTGCCGGAGAGGCGCAGTTCGCTTTCCACGGGGCGGATGGCCGTGGTATCGATCCGGATGGAGGCCAGCATGGTATCGCTGAGCGCGAAGGTCGTTTTGTCGGTATCTTCCGCCAGGGATTGCCGGCATCCGCCGAAAGCAGTCGCAGCGGCGGCGATCAGCAGGGGAAGCGTGTATGGTTTCATGCGTTTCATTGCGGAGTGTTGAATAATTGCGTACCAGTGGTGTAGTTCAGCTCTTCATAAGCCAGGACGCGGTCGCTGAGGAATTTATTCGCGTGGAGGATATGCTCGCTGTAGCTGTTGAAGTAATCGATGAATTGCAGCAGCGAGATGTTCCCTTTCCGGAAATTGGCCGCCACCTGTTCGATCAGCTGGGTGTATTCTGCGTTGAAGGATTTGAGGTCCGGCCATTCCGTCCCTTTTTCCAGGAACCGTATCTTATCCAATGCGTTCGCCACTTCGGCGGCAACGGTGAGTTTTTGCTGGTCCACTTCGGCCGATTGCGCTTTCACTTCCTGCGCGGAGGCGCGGATATTGCCCTGGTTGCGGTTCCAGAGCGGAAGGTCTACCCCTACCGTCAACCCGATGAAATTATCGATGTAACTACCTTTGCGGTCGTATGCCGCGCCCAGGTGCAGGTCGGGCACTGCCAGGGCTTTCTGCAGCCGCTGGTTCATTTTCGCCGCTTCCAGCTGGTGGCTGGCAACCATAAGATCGGGCCGGTTGGCGAGGGCGGTGTCTGTGAGGGATTGAAGGGTGTAGAAACCCATTTTATATCGTTGTAACACATCGGGATCGGCCACGGGCGCTACCGGCTCGCTGCTGCCCACCAGGAGTTGCAGGCGCAGGGAGACTTCCATTTCCCGCTGGCGGAGATCCGAATAATCGTTGGCGATCCCTACCTGCAGGGCCTGCAGCCGGATCACGTCGGCATGCGCCACGCTCCCGCTGGCATCGGCGCTGCGGTAAGCTTCCAGGATGCGCTGGAGATTGGCGAGCTGGTCGCGGAGCGTTTTTTCAGACTCCTGCAGAAAATATAATTGATAATAACTGCTGCGCAGTTCCAGGCGGAGCGTGCGCATGAGTTCAGAGAAAGCGGCGGCGGACGTTGCCGCGTTCCACCGTGCCAATTGCACCTGCTTGTTGCGTTTGCCTGCCATTTGTATGATCTGTTCCACTGTGCCTTCAAGCTGTCCGCCGCCGCCGATATGAAAAGGCTGCACCTTGTCCAGGGAACCGAAGCCTAACGTTCCTGAAAGCGTGGGGTTATCCCATTTCTTCGCCTGGTCCACCAGCGCCTCCGCAGCGTTGACGCGGTACCGTTCGGCCAGCAGCCGGAAGTTGCGCTGCAGGAATTCCCCTTCGGCCTGCGCAAGCGTCAGCCTGCGGGCTTCCTGGGAGTATCCCTTCAAGGTCAGGAAAAAAATAAACGGGAGAACGAGGAGCCTTTTCATGATGCAAAGCTCCCGCACGGGCATTAAACCCGCCTTTAAAGCAACTTAAAAAGTCCTTAAAAACAACATTAAGCCACGATATGCGGCAATTGCACCGTAAACGTGCTGCCTTCGCCCGGAATAGAGAATACGCTGAGGCGGCCGTTGTGCAGATCGGTGATGCGGCGGCAGATCGACAATCCCAGGCCGTGCCCCCGCACCTGCTGGGCATTGGTGCCCCGGTAAAAAGGTTCGAAGATCTTCTCTTGTTCCGAAGCCGGAATCCCCGGCCCGCGGTCTTTCATATGTACGAGGATGTACTTGTCGTTAAAATCTAGAATCACCCGCGCGGAGGCGTCTTCCGAAAACTTGCAGGCATTATCCAGCAGGTTGATGAACAGGATGCGCAACAACGCTTCATTCCCGTTGCAGGTAATCATCTCGTCCTGCTCCGGCTCCCGTAAAAACTGGATGTCCACCTTCCCCACCGATTTCCATTTCCGCCGCACGAAATCCGCCGTATCCCACAACAGCTCATCCACGCGCACGGGCGTAAATGCGAATTCCGCCCGGTTCATTTCAGATTGCGCCAGCTGCAGCAGCCCGTTTGTCAATTCCGACAATCCCTCCGCGTCTTCCAGCACCGATTGCAGCACGGTCTCATATTCCGCACCGCTCCGCTCTTTGGCCAGCGTCACCTGCAACTGGCTGATGATCGCCGCCAGCGGGGTCCGCAATTCGTGGCTGGCGTTGCTCACAAAGCTCTTCTGCAAATCGAAGGAATGGCTCAGGCGCTGCAACATGGTGTTGAAGTTGGCCCCCAGCTGCGCGATCTCGTCGCTGCCTTTGATCTCCACCCGCGTATCCTGCAGGTTGTTGGCATTGATGGAATCCGCCTGCTCCACGAGCCGGTCGATCGGTTGCACCATCTTCCTGGCAAAGAAATACCCCACGCCCACGAGCAGCACCACGCCCACAACAAGTTCCAGGAACAGGATGCGCCGCAGGTTCTGCAGGTTCTGGAAACCGTATTTGTCGAACGAGGACACGAGCACCAGCACGCTGATATTGTCTTCCGTATAATAAATGCCAGCCAGCTCCCCTTCGGATTCGTTCCGGATAAAGGACCCGTTTTTTTTGATATGGTCCAGCAGCGTCCGCGGCATACGCAGCGCCGTGTCGCTCACGTTGGTATAGAGCAGATCGTATTTGTCGCTGTACACGAGGATCGTTTCCTGGTACAGGTCCTGGAAGGTGGTTTTGTCCAGCTTCCGCAGCAGCCCGATCTGCACCTGGTCGTTTTCGATGATTACGCTGCCGATGGAGCGTGCGCGGTATTCCAGCCGCTCCAGGTACTCGTCGCGGCGCGATTTGGCGGAGAAGTAATACGCCAGCACGGCAAACGCGATCAGCAGGAAGGCGGCCGACAGCGTATAGTAAATCGCTATTTTGTATTTGATCTTCAAGAAAGGTCAGGATTCGTCGGACAGGAAGTACCCCATGCCCGTTTTGGTATGCAGCAGTTTTACATCGAAGTCTTTGTCGATTTTTTTCCGGAGGAAGTTAATGTACACCTCGATCACGTTGGTGCCGGTATCGAAATCGATGTTCCAGACTTTTTCGGCGATGGTCATTTTGGAAATGACTTTCCCTTTGTGCAGGGCGAGCAGTTCGAGCAGCTGGTATTCTTTGGCGGTGAGAGGGATCTTCTTCCCGGCGCGCCAGGCTTCTTTCCGTTCCCGGTCGATTTCCAGGTCGCCGATCAGGAGCTTGTCGTTGCGGTGATGGGATACTTCCGCGCCGGCTCTTTTGAGGAACACGCGGATGCGCGCCAACAGCTCGCGGAAGTCGAAGGGTTTGACGAGGTAATCATCTGCACCCAGTTCGAAGGCCTGCATCTTGTCGTCCATGCCGCCGAGGGCGGTGAGCATGATGACAGGTACTTTCATATTCCGCCGGCGGATGATTTCGCAAATTTCGTATCCGTTGTTGTGGGGAAGATTGAGGTCGAGGATGACCAGGTCGAATTCGCCGGAAACGGCGAGGCTCTTGCCCATCCGGCCGTCGTAAGCCACTTCCACTTCGAATCCGTTTTCCTCCAGCCCCATTCTCACGGCGTTGGCAACTTTCACTTCATCTTCAACGATCAGTATCCTTTGCATGGCGCTAATCTAGGAAAAAATGAATAAACGGGCGGATTGGGTTAATGTTTGCGGTTGGGGAGCATGTTGGCCCTCGACCATTCGATCCTTGTTTCGCGGGGGAATTGCCGCACCTTGCAGTCGTCGATCTGGCAGCGGCGGCAGCTTTCGGGGATGCAGGGATCCGGGTGGATGAAGAACTCCGTTTCATGGCCGCCAAGCTCGCGGTCGACGGTCGTTTCCATGAATTTCAGTTCTTCGTGTACTTCGCTGAGATTCATGTACCAGGGCAGCGTTACATGGCAATCGATATGATAGTTGTTGCCGTATTGCTGCACGCGCATGTTGTGTACGTCGATCCATGCCGCGCGGCGGTTACGGTTGAGGATATCCGCGACGCGGTCCACCACTTTCATGTCGGTTTCGTCCATCAGCCCGCTGATCGATTGGCGCATGAGCTGGTAACCTTTCCGCAGGATGAGCGCCGCGATGCAAACAGATACCAGCGGATCGATCCAGACGAGCCCCGTGAACCGGAGCACCAGCAGGGCGGCGATGAGGGCCATCGAGCTGTAGGAATCCGTGAGAAGGTGCTGCCCGTTGCCGGAGAGCGTGATGGAACCGAGTTTTTTGCCCGAGCGGATGAGGTAAAGCCCTACCAGGAGATTCGCCGCCGCGGTGCCGCCGATCATCCACAAACCGTTGTCGATCTGCTCCAATCCGGGATGCACAAAAAAGAACTGTCCGGCTTTGAAAAGGATCAGGATGCCGGCGATGAAGATCATCGCGCCTTCGAAGCCGATGGAAAAAAACTCCACTTTGCCGTGACCGTAAGGATGGTTCTCGTCTTTAGGTTTGCCCGATAGGTAAATGCTGTAACAGGCAAACGCCCCGGCAACAACGTTGATGATGGATTCGAGCGCGTCTGACAGGATGGCGACAGAGTGCGTGAGGAAGTATGCCGCGAACTTCGCGACGGTGAGCAACAGGCTGATGCCCAGGGAGAGCAGGATGATCCGCAGTTCCTTTCTGATCAATTCGGGGAGATTTGTTGTAGATAGAACAAAGAAAGCGAAAAACTGTCAAACGACCTGTAAACAGGATGCATCCCTTTTGGGAAAAAAGAAAGCTGACCGGCAGCGGTGGCTCCGGTCAGCTCTATAAAAAGCGGGCAGGTGTTAGTTGCCGCTGTTGTTGTCGGTGTTGGGCTTGGGAGCCGGCGTGGCGTACTTGATCTCGATGGGACGACGAACGGGCGGCTGCTGCGGCTGCTGCGGTTGTTGCTCGCGGGGTTCGCGCGGCTCACGGGGTTCCCTGGGTGCTTGTTGCTCACCGCCTTCCTTCGGTTCTTTCGGCGCTTTGGCGGCCTTCTTGCTCGACTTGGGAGCGAAGATGGCGATCATGCGTTTGCCTTCCATGAGCGGCATGCCTTCGAGGGCGCCTACTTCGGCGAGGCGTTCGGCGAATTTCAGCAGGATCAGTTCTCCGCGCTCCTTGAACATGATGGCGCGGCCCTTGAACTGCACGTAAGTTTTCACCTTGTTGCCTTCCTTGAGGAACTTCTCGGCATGCTTGGCTTTGAAGTCGAAGTCGTGATCGTCGGTGTTGGGCGTGAAGCGGATTTCCTTTACCTCGCTCTTGTGAGCGTTGGCCTTCATTTCCTTCTCCTTTTTCTTCTTCTCGTAAAGGAATTTATTATAATCGATAATCCGGCAAACCGGCGGCGCGGCGTTGGGGGAGATTTCCACCAGGTCCAGCTGCTGGTCCTGCGCCATACGCATGGCCTCTTCCGTGCTGTAAATACCCGGCTCAACATTGTCGCCCACCAGCCTTACTTCCGGAACACGGATCATCCTGTTGGTACGATGTTCCTGTTGTTGTTCTCTTCTGAAGTTGGGGTTTCTGCCCCTGAAATTTGGTCTTGGTCCTTGTTGCATTAAAATGTTTGTTGTTAAAAGAGAATGGTGCTGACGGTGGACTAGTTTAAACCGGCATACCACACATTGGTTAAAATTGTTTTATTAGAACAAAAAGATTATTCAAATGGTTTACGATTAATCACTTCATCTTGCACCAGGTTGATAAATCCTTGTACATCCATGGTGCCCAGGTCTCCTTTCGCCTGGCGGCGTACCGCCACTTTCTCGTCTGTCTCTTCTTTTTCTCCCAGCACCAGCATGTAGGGAATCTTGGCTAATTCCGCTTCGCGGATCTTTTTGCCGATCTTTTCGTTCCGGTCGTCAATTTCAGCGCGAATTTCGGCATTTTTAAGCAATTCAGCGACTTTTTCTGCATACGGCACGAACTTGTCACTAATCGGCAGGATTTTGGCCTGTACCGGCGTGAGCCACAGGGGGAACTTGCCTGCGCAGTGCTCGATCAGCACGGCGATGAAGCGTTCCAGCGAACCGAAGGGCGCGCGGTGGATCATCACGGGGCGGTGCGGTTTGTTATCCGGACCGATATACTCCAGTTCGAAGCGCTCGGGCAGGTTGTAATCCACCTGGATGGTACCCAGCTGCCATTTACGGCCGAGGGCGTCTTTCACCATGAAATCAAGTTTCGGGCCATAGAATGCGGCTTCGCCGTATTCCACTACCGTGCGGAGCCCCTTTTCGGCTGCCGCCTCGATAATCGCCTGCTCGGCGCGTTCCCAGTTTTCATCGGTGCCGATGTATTTGCTGCGGTCTTCCTGGTCGCGCAAGGAAATCTGGGCGGTATAATCCGTAAAGTTGAGGCTTTTGAATACGTACAGCACCAGGTCGATCACCTTGATGAACTCGTCTTTCACCTGGTCGGGGCGGCAGAAAAGGTGGGCATCGTCCTGGGTAAAGCCCCGCACGCGGGTAAGCCCGTGGAGCTCGCCGTGCTGCTCGTACCGGTATACCGTGCCGAATTCGGCCAGGCGCACCGGCAGATCTTTATAAGACTTCGGGGAAGCTTTGTAGATCTCGCAGTGGTGCGGACAGTTCATGGGCTTCAGCAGGAATTCCTCGCCTTCTTCGGGCGTATGGATGGGCTGGAAGCTGTCTTTACCGTATTTCTCGTAGTGCCCGGAGGTCACGTACAATTGTTTGCTGCCGATGTGCGGGGTTACCACGGGAAGGTAACCGCTTTCTACCTGGGCGCGCTGGAGGAAGGATTGCAGGCGCTCGCGGAGCATGGCGCCTTTAGGCAGCCACAGTGGCAGGCCCAGGCCCACGCGCTCGGAGAAGGCGAACAGTTCCAGTTCCTTGCCCAGCTTGCGGTGGTCACGTTTTTTTGCTTCCTCAATCAGCACCAGGTATTCGTCGAGCTCTTTCTGGGAAGGGAACGTAATGCCGTATATGCGGGTCAGCATCTTGTTTTTTTCGTTGCCCTGCCAGTAAGCCCCGGCGATATTGGTGAGTTTTACGGCCTTGATGAAGCCGGTATTGGGAATGTGCGGCCCGCGGCAGAGGTCCGTGAAGGCGCCCTGCGTGTAAAACGTGATGGAGCCGTCTTCCAGCTTTTCGAGGAGGTCCAGTTTATAGGGGTCGCCTTTCGCTTTGAAGTAAGCGATGGCATCCGCCTTGGATACGTCTTTGCGGACGTAGGCGTTGTTCTGTTTGGCCAGTTCGTTCATTTTGGCTTCCAGCTGGCGAAGCTCCTCGTCGGAGATCTGCCGGCCGTCCAGGTCTACATCGTAGAAGAAGCCGCCGTTTTCCAGCGGGGGACCGTAGCCGAATTTCACTCCCGGATACAGGCTTTCCAGCGCTTCCGCCATCAGGTGCGCAGAAGAGTGCCACATGGTCGCCTTGCCGTCCGCATCCGTCCAGGTCAGCAGCTGCAATGCGCCGTCCTTCGAAATGGGGCGGGTGGCGTCTACCACCTGACCGTTTATCTTCGCCGCCAGCACCTTGCGGGCCAGCCCTTCGCTGATGGATTTTGCGATGTCCAGTGCAGTTACGCCTTGCTCATACTGTCTTACAGCGCCATCCGGGAATGTAATGTTGATCATAAATCCTTTTCTCAAATAAAATGCATGCGAAATTACAAAATCAATTACGATTTAGGAAATATGGTGTATGTCTTCCAAAAACCAATCGCATACAGATAAACACGAATTACGATAAATGGACTGCCACCGCCGCGCAGCTCCTTTTTTACTCCGGAATTTTCGCCCAGGCACCCAGTTTGCCGGCGCTCCCGACAGCCTCTGATGTAGATTAAGGTAGATAACAGGTAGTTAAGACGTAGATTACAGGTAGATTAGAGGTAGATTAAAGGTAGATTCTCCTATTTTTACCGGATGAAGACGCTGGCCGACAAGATCATTCATTTCAACACGCATCTCTCCTATCATGGCCGGTTGCCGGCGGGCATCCGCATCATGAACCCCTTTGCGGAGAACCCTTCGGTCATCCCCGTGATGGAATCTTTCTACCGGAAATTTTACAGCGACGGCCACCGCCGCCGGATGATCATCGGCATCAACCCCGGCCGCTTCGGTGCGGCGCTCTCCGGCGTCCCATTTACCGACTCGGCGCGCCTGGCCGACCCCTGCGGTATTACGTACCCGGGGTTCAAATCCTACGAAGTGTCTTCCGTATTTGTGTACGACGTGATCGCCGCTTACGGCGGGCCGGAGGCGTTTTACCGCGATTTCTACATCGGGTCCATGTGTCCGCTGGGGTTCACCATCCAGAAGCCGGGCGGAAAAGAAGTGAATTATAACTACTATGACAGCAAAGCCCTCACCGCGGCCGTTTACCCTTTCATGGTCGAAAGCCTCCGCAAACAAGTGGAATTCGGGCTCGACCGGGAGGTGGCTTATGTACTAGGTACGGGCAAAAACGCGGCGTTCGTGCAGCAGGTGAACGCGGCGGAAGGGTTCTTCAAAAAACTCATCCCCCTCGAACATCCCCGCTTCGTCATGCAATATAAATTGAAAAGCAAGCAGGAATATATAGATAAATACCTGAGGGCGTTTGCGGAGTAATCGTGGAGGCCGTGCCTTAGTTACTGTATACAAACAGTAAGGTTACTATAGGTATAAAGAGGGGTAAATGTATATCAAAGGTATATCAGCATGTAAGTTGGTTTGCAGTAACCCTATAGTTACCATGCTGTTACGATGAAGTAACTACACTTTTACCCCTCATTTACCTACATCGATATACATTCCCGCCCCTTTTTCTCACCCGGACTTGTCACTATTGCCACTATAGGCAACATATTTGCCAACAGGCCCAGCAATAGCCCTGCATGCACTCCATACCCGCTCAGTAGGGACTTAGCAGGGATACCGTACTGTAACCGTACCAACCGCGTCACCGGATCGTATCTTTCGGGACGGCGCAAACGGCTTTGACGCCATAAGGGTTCACCGTGATGGTATCGCCTCCGAGCCAGTAAGCCCCGTGCCCGCCAAAAGCCTCCGGGCAATGGTACCGGTACATCCCCCCCGACACGGCGCCCGTTTGCCGCAGCAGGTCGAACAGTTGCTCCGACGCCATTTCATAGGAATGCCGCCGCCCTTCCAGTCCCCCGTGCTCCAGGGGCATCGCCGCCAGCTCCGCCGCAATGCTGCCCGTATTCAGTTCAAGGGCTCCCGCGTGTACGGAATCCAATCCGGATGTATATAACGGCAGGCTGTCGAGCCGCCGCTTCATGATCGCCGCCGCCGCGTCGGTCAGCAGGGTGTCTCCCGCCGCCAGCGCGCCCGTCAGCACCGAGTAACTCTCCATCACCCGGCGCAGCGAATCCTGCAGCACCGCCGGGATCTCCACCTTTTCAAAACTCACCACCGGGTTCTCCCCTTCCCCCGCCGGCGCTTTGGCCGGCTGCGTACAGGCCGCCGCGGAAAAAACCGCCGTCAAACCCCATATCCAGATTTTCCTGCCCATATGAACCTAGTTTCCAACAAATATAGATGGAAAAAATTGACTATCTTTGCGGGTTTAATATCGATTTCACATGCTCATCGCACTGCAGGACATTACTTTTGAATTCGGCGCAAGGACTATCATAGAAGACAGCTCATGGCATATCGTACCGGGTGACCGCGTAGGGCTGATCGGCCTCAACGGCACGGGGAAATCCACGCTCCTCCGCATTATCAATGGAGAATACACCATTTCCAAAGGGAGTATCAATAAGAGCAAAGACCTCACCATCGGGTTCTTCAACCAGGACCTCCTCAGCTTCGAATCCGACGAATCCATCCTCAGCGTGGGTATGACCGCCTTCGAAAAGGCCGTGAAAGTGGAAAAGGAACTGGAAGAACTGACCAAAAAGCTCGAAACTTCCGAAGACGAGGCCCTGCTCATGGAGTACAGCGAAAAACTCCATGAGTTCGATATCCTCGACGGCTACAACATCCGCCACAAAACCGCCACGGTGCTGGAAGGCCTCGGCTTTTCCACCTCCGACTTGGAACGTCCCTACAACCAGTTCTCCGGCGGCTGGCGCATGCGCGTGCTCCTGGCCAAGCTCATCCTGCAGCAGCCCGACGTGCTCATGCTCGACGAGCCCACGAACCACCTCGACCTTCCCTCCATTGAATGGTTGGAAAAATACCTCAGCAACTACGACGGCGCCGTGATCATTGTTTCGCACGACCGTTACTTCCTCGACCGCATGGTTAACAAGATCGTGGAACTATACCAGCAGGAACTCCATCACTATGCCGGTAACTACGAGGATTATGAAGAAGAGAAGTCGCTCCGCCGCGAATTGCAGCAGCGCGCTTTCGAAAACCAGCAGGATTACATCCGCCAGCAGGAACGATTCATCGAACGGTTCAAGGCCAAAGCCTCCAAAGCCGCGCAGGCACAGTCGATCATGAAACGCCTCGACCGTTTGGAGCGCGTGGAGCAGGTCGATAACGGACCTTCCAAGATCCGGATGAACTTTAGTGTAGACAAGATCCCGGGCAAGATACTTTGCACGCTGAATGGCGTGTCGAAGTCATATGGCCCGATTAAAATATTGGAAAACGCCCGCGCGGAAATCAACCGGGGCGACAAAATCGCCCTCATCGGTGCGAACGGTAAAGGAAAATCCACCCTGCTGCGCGTGATCGACGGGTCAGATAGCTATGAAGGCGACCGCCAGCCAGGGCACAACGTGGTGACGAGCTTCTACGCCCAGCACCAGCTGGAGTCGCTGCATCTCGACAACGAGATCCTGGAGGAGCTGAAAAGCTGCGCCAGCGGGAATACCGAAATGGAGCTCCGCGGTTTGCTCGGCGCGTTCCTGTTCCAGGGCGACGACGTTTTCAAGAAGATCCGCATCCTTTCTGGTGGTGAAAAGGCGCGCGTGGCGCTGGCGAAAGTGATCATCAGCAAAGCGAACTTCCTGCTGCTCGACGAACCTACGAACCACCTGGATATGAACTCGGTGGACATGTTGATTGATGCTTTGGGTAAATATGAAGGCAGCCTCGTGCTGGTGAGCCACGACCGTTATTTCGTAAGCCGCACGGCCAATAAGATATGGGAGATCGTGGACGGCGAGATCAAGGAATTCGACGGCACCTACACCGAGTGGGAAGAATGGAAAAAACGAATGGCCGCCCAGGCGCAACCGGCGAAAGCGGAAAAGGAAAAGAAATCCGCCCCCGCTCCTGTGCAGCAACAGAAAGCCCCCGTCGATAATACCCTCAAAAAGGAATTGCAGAAGCAGCAACGCCAGGTGCAGAACCTGGAAAAGCAGCTTGGCGACTTGAAAGCCAAAGTGCAGCAACTGGAAGCCGATATGGCGAATCCGGATATTTATGCGGACAAGAACAAGTTCAAATCCGTGGAATCCGCCTATAAAACAGCGTCCGCCGAACTGGCTAAAGCCATGGCGGAATATGAGGCGGCTTTCGAGAAAGTGATGGAACTGGAAGAGAAAGCACAAGGATGATAACCGATTGTTTTCAGATAGTTGTCCCCCGGCAGGTCCGGGGGATTTTTTTTGCCGGGCGGTGGTGAAGGGGAAAGTTCATTTTATGTAGCAAATCCCGCAATTGGTGTAAAAAACATCTCGAACGGAATGCTTACATTTATATTGAACCGAGCATGGACATCCTGAAGACAATCACGCGCCTGCGGTTGCATCACGTAATATTTTGGGCCGCCTTCTTTGTGGTGTGGATCACATTGCGGATCGACGATTACCCCGACCTCACACCCACGGTGCTGGCCGGGTTGCTGAAGATCGTTTCGCTCGCGGGGGCGGTGTATTTCACCAATTACGTCCTGATCCCGAAGTTCCTGTACAAGAAGCGGTATGGGACCTTTGCCCTGAGTTTTACGGTGCTGGTGGGGGCAACAGGGTTTGCGGTGATTAAGATATTGAACTGGATCCTCCTGCCCTATGCGTCCACGATCTCGCATTGGCCCAACGCCACGCTGAACAGCCAGCTGTACGATGTGTATATCCCCTTGTTTTTCATGGTGGGCGCGGCGGCGGGGATCAAGTTTTACATCGACCAGATCAGAACACTCCATCATTTGCAGAGCGCCCTTCGCGCGGGCGCCGAACAGGAGCTCCAGTTCCTCCGTTCCCAGATCAACCCGCATTCGCTCTTCAATTCCCTCAACACGATCTACTTCCTCATCCGTAAAGATAACCCCCTCGCACGCGAAACCCTCCTGCGCTTCTCAGACCTCCTCCGCTACCAGCTCTACGAATGCAATTCCGAAAAAATCGACATTGCCAAAGAAATCCAATACCTGGAAAATTACCTGGCGCTGCAAAGGCTCCGGCACGACGAGCAATACCACATCCATTTCGAGTACGCGCCCGAGGTCAAGGATTTCGAAATCGCGCCTTTGCTGCTGATGCCTTTCGTGGAAAATGCCTTCAAGCACATCTCGCATCAAACGGCGAACAAGGTTCATATCCAGATGGAGCGGGAAAACGGACGGTTCTCATTTACGGTGAAAAACACCTGTGAGTCCCGGCCGCAGGGCGCGCCGGGAGGCATCGGGCTGGCCAATGTCAAACGGCGGCTGGAGCTTTTGTATAATGGAAAACACTCGCTCGATATCGCACCGGGTGCGCATCAGTTTGCAGTCACTTTAACCTTGCTGGTATGAAATTACAATGTCTGGTGGTAGACGATGAGCCCATGGCGCGGCAGGGCCTCCGCGAATACATCGCCGACGTCAGCTTCCTGGAATGGGCCGGAGAATGCGAGAATGCCCTCAAAGCGGCGGAATTCCTGCAGCAGCAGCCGGTCGACCTCCTTTTCCTCGACATTCGCCTGCCGCGCCTCAGCGGGCTGGAATTCCTGCGGACCCTCCCGCATAGGCCCCTCACCATCATCACCACCGCCTACCCCGACCACGCGCTGGAAGGCTTCGAGCTGGATGTGCTCGACTATCTGCTCAAACCCGTTTCCTTCGAACGGTTCCTCAAAGCCGTCAACAAGGCGAAAGCACAATTGAAACAAGACGCGCCGGACCACTTCTATATCAAATGCGAACACCGCCTGGAAAAGATCCGGTTGGCCGATGTGCTCTTCGTGGAAGCGTTGCAGAATTACATCGCCGTGCATACGCTGCAGCGCAAATACATCACCTACCTCACATTCAAGGCCGTGGAAGAATACCTGCCGGCGGAACAGTTCATCAAAGTGCATAAATCGTACATCGTAGCCGCTTCAAAAATCGACAGCATCGAAGGCAACACGATCCTGGTAGGCACGAATGAAGTGCCCGTCAGCCGCGCGCTGCGCGACGAGGTGATGGAAAAGATCCTGCAGAACCGTTACCTAAAGCGCTGAGTCTCCGGGTTTGGGCAGGCGCCGTCTCTTGCGTTTGTTGAAAAGCATCAGTCCCTTATCTATCCCTTTGCGCATTTCGGCCTGTTGTTCTTCAGGCAGGGCGATCACTTCCGCGCATGCTTCGCTGCAGCATTTGTTGTACTTCGCGGCGCATTTTTCGCATTGGATGAAAAGCAGGTGGCAACCTTCGTTGGCGCAGTTGATGTGATCGTCGCAAGGTTCGCCGCATTGATGGCACTGGGAGATGATCTCTTCGGTGATGCGTTCGCCCAGGCGGTCGTCGAACACGAAGTTCTTGCCGCGGAATTTGTTGGGAAGCCCCTGCTCGCGGGCTTTGTTGGAATATTCGATGATGCCGCCTTCGAGGTGGTAGACGTTGTTGAAGCCGTGGTGCAGCATGTACGCGGAGGCTTTTTCGCAACGGATGCCGCCGGTGCAGTACATGATGATGTTCTTGTCTTTGTTGTCTTTCATCATTTCCACCGCCATGGGCAGTTGCTCGCGGAAGGTGTCCGACGGTACTTCCAGGGCTTTGTCGAAATGCCCCACTTCGAATTCGTAGTGGTTGCGCATATCTATAATTACGGTGTCGGGATCTTCGGTGAGTTCGTTGAAAGCGCGGGCGTCGAGGTATTTGCCGCGGTTATCCATGTCGAACGTGGGATCGTCGATCCCGTCGGCCACAATTTTCTCACGGACTTTAATTTTCAATACCCAGAACGATTTGCCGTCGTCTTCCACCGCGATGTTGAGGCGGATGCCGTTGAGGAAGGGAATAGTGTAAAGATGATCACGGAAGGCTTCATAATTGTGTTCCGGGATGCTGATCTGCGCGTTGATGCCTTCGTGGGCGACGTAAATACGCCCGAACACCCCAAGTTGATGAAGCGCCAGGTACAAATCATCCCTGAAAATCTGCGGATCGGAAATTTTGGCGTACTGGTAAAACGATACCGTAACGCGGCGGAAGGTTTCCGCGGCCAACCGTTGCTTTAACTCGGTGGCGGATACTCTGTTGTGAAGAACCATACTTGAATTTTAAGGACCAACGCCGGTGGAACAAAATTCTTAATAAATTGATTGTCAAGCTGCAATTTCCTGGCATCTTCCAATTACGAAACCTGACAGGAACAGCAGGCGCAAAGTTACGGAAAAAAGTCGCTCCCTACTCTTTTGAGGGGATCAACCTCCTGGATTTCACGTCACATGTTTAAAAACTTATAAACATATCGAACATTTGCCCGGATACGGCAGTTAAATTATGGCACGCTTTTGGAAAAGGGGGAATATGAGTGTGTTACCGACCCCGTGCAGTTTGAGATTTCTTAACCCTAAACGTCACCTGTATGTACACGATTTACATTATTTCGGCCATTGTTTTATTCTGTCTTTACCGCATCGCGGCATACCATGCGCATAGCGAAGTAAAACTTAAAAAAGCGGCTGACCGCGGCAAAAGGAGAAGTCTCCGCGTCCGCGCTTAACCGCTCCCTTAACCATATTTTCTGGCAAGCTGAAAAAGGAAAGGCTGTCTCCCATCCTGAGGAGACAGCCTTCTTCTTTATACAAACTTTCCTGTGCTACTCCACTTTGAACGCACCGCCAAGAATCCCCCCGAAACCGAGGCGGATCCCGATCCGTGTATCCGATTGGCTTTGATATCCCGCCACGACATCCACCCGGAACAATTTGAGGATATTCTCCAAACCGGCAAAAACTTCCACATAGTTGTTGGCCCTGTCCACATAAAACGCATTCGTGCCCGCCACCAGGTGCCACTTTAGGCGGTTAAAGAGCGGAATGCGGTTAGTCAGCAACCCGTTGAAGTGATGCTCGATGTTGGCCGTGGCAAATAAACCGGCGGTGGTGCTGTATTCGTAATATTGCGCCAGCTGGAAGCTGTTGAGGTAGCGGATATTGAGGAACGTCTGGTTGCCGTTGAAATGCTGCATGTCGGGCAAGGAAGCGGATTGCGCGTTGAGGAAGCCGCCTGCACCCAAATGATATTTAAGTTCTCCCAACAACTTGAAATTCATCTCATCCCTCACATCAACATTCCATTTGTCGAAATTCGCGTCGATAAATCCTTTGCGGTAAGCCGCGCTGAAAGTCGGGAATTTGGAACCGATGGCCCTCCTGCCCCGCGGATACTCGATATACCGCTGGCCCGGTTGGTAACTGACGTTGCCGCCCACCGTGAGCACTTTTTCTCTTTGAAAAACGAGGCCGGGCAGCTCTTCGGGCAGGTTGGAGGTGAAGGAGTTCCTGTCTTTCCGGAAGAAGGAGTAGGTCGTTGTATTCTCCACCGGCAGCCGGTCTTCGTACAGCGCATTCACGCTGAATGCAAACGAACTTTCATATACCTTGCTGAATGCCAGTTGCGCAAACCGGCTTTCATACAATTTCATATAATTCTCACGCAGCAACAACGTGTAGAGTGAATTCATCACCGGCCCGATGGGATTGGCGCGGTTGAATTGCGTAATCCGCTTGCCGCCGTACAACGACCAGGTATTCCGCGACCCAATGCCACCTTCCGGTGAACGGGTGAGCGTTAAACCGGTTTGCGCCTGCAGGTGCGTGTTGGAAAACCCGTACCGCACACTCGACATCCAGCTGAGGTATCGCCTGCCCGGCAGTGTAAACGTAACACCCGGACTGATTTGCAAAGCCACGCCTTCCACGGTGTTGTAGCTCAGGCCTTTCACGAGACCGGGCATGTAAAAGGCGTGTGATTGCACAGCGGTATCGCCCTGGAAATACCAGCGGTGGTTCACGCCTTCCCAGAGTACGTCCAGCGGTTTTTTGGGTTGCGGTTTGGCGCGCAGGGAGTCCAGTTGCTGGCGGCTTTTGGCGGAATCGCGCCGGGCACGGGCGGTACTGTCTTTCACATGGAAGTCTTTCAGTTCGTCGGCTTCCAGCGCCACGGGGCGAACGCTGTCCCAGAACCGCTTATCACGCCACTCCGCATCTTTCTGGTATTTCATCACCACCTTGTTGAAATAGCCTTTCGGGAATTCGGGGTTGAGGTTGTAGTTGGAATAGACATTGACGGAATTGGCCGTGATATCGAAGCCGAAAACTTTAGCGGCGAGGTATACCACCTGGTCTTTGGTGCGCCATACATCGGGCGCCACAGGCACATGCGTTTGGCGGATCACGAGCGTATCGATCAGTTCGAGCTGGTATTCTTTGGTGAGCCGGAGGTCTGTGCTGTGGATGCGCCAATCGTCTTCGGTGATATAAATATGCCCGGCGAAGAGCGGTTCGTATTTGCGTCGGGGGGTCACGAGGATCTTGTTCACCAGCTTGCCGTCGTCCACAAACGTGCCTTCGAGGCGGTATTTGTAATAATGGATCGCATTGTCGGAGATAGGGGAAATAAAGCCCCGGGGGCCTACCTGCGATTCCATGGCTTCCACGTTGTTCTGGTAGAAGTTGATGATGGTGGGGATGCTGAAGCCGAGTCCTCCGCCGCTGGATCTGCTGGAAATGACGTCGAGCTTCATGTCGGGGTCGCGCCAGGCGATTTTGGTGACGGATTCGGTGAGCGCCACGATCCCTTTGCCGGAGGAGTCCACGCCGATTTCAGTGGGATCTACTTTCTGGCCGAATACGCGTTTGGGCATATTCCGCAGTCGCGCCAGCATTTTGATATAGGATTCGCAGGTGTAGTTTTTGACTTGCGAGAGGTAGTACGGTCTTTTTTTGATGGCTTGCCGGATGATAGCATAGGCGGGGTCTTCGCCGCCCGAGCGTACCACCACTTCCTTTACCTGGAGGCTCACTGGCTCGAGCGAGAAGTTCAGTTCCCGGGGCTCGCCGCCGGCCAGCACGGCAGTTTCCTCCTTCTTATATCCCATATACTGGCAAACGATCACGTGGTTGCCTGCGGGCACTTCCAGCACGTACGCGCCGGTGGCGTTGGTGGTGGTGCCGAGGGTGGTGCCCTTGATCATGACGGTAGCGTATGGCAGGGGCTCGCCGCGCTTATTGGTGACAACGCCGCGGATCTGGGCGCCTGAAGCGGGCAGTACAAACAGTAACAGGATAAATGGGGATAGGATTCTGAGCATGTGCCAAAAGTAACGGATGGCCCTAGACGGTTGATGCCTGCCGGGGGCTTTTATGTAAATTTTAACACACATGATCAGCTCAGGCGGCCTTCTTCGGCGCGGCGCGCAGCACGCTGGCCGAAAGCGCCCCCATACCCGCTACCAGTCCTCCGATTATCGCCGAAACGGTTATAAGTATCCAGGGATTGCGGGTGCCGGCGATCAATTCGCTCATCCGGTTGCTGAGGATATGATTGTTCCGGACATCGGCCACGAACGCCAGGATGCCCCACAGCAGGAATATGGCGAGGAACCCGCTGGCGAATGCCCGGCCGGGCCGCTGCTGCCAGATCAGGGCAACGAGGAATGCCGCGACGGCAATGACCCACCAGGGCAGGAAAAGTCCGAGGATGTAACCCAGGAGAGCGGTAAGAAGGATAGCGAGCACAAAGCGCATGCGAGAAATTTTAAATAGAAATGCATGTAATTGGGAAGGAATTTACACATTTCTCCTCAATTACATGCATTGCCTGCTGATATGAAAAACGAAGCAGCTTAACGGCTGCTGTCCAGCGCCTGCAACACGTCTTCCAGGATATCGGCTTTATGTTCAAGCCCGCAGGAAATGCGGATGAGCCCCGGCGTGATCCCTACTTTCAATCTTTCGGCCTCGCTCAGTTTGGCGTGGGTGGTGGAAGCGGGATGGGAAGCGATGCTGCGGCTGTCGCCCAGGTTGGCCGTGAGGCTCAGCAGCTCCAGCTGGTCGAGGAAGCGCCGGCCTCTTTCCAGGCCGCCTTTCAGCTCGAAGCAAACGATGCCTCCCCCGGCGGACATCTGCTTCTGCGCGATGTCGTACTGCGGGTGGGATTTGAGGAAAGGATATTTCACCCATTCCAGGTGCTCGTTACCTTCCAGCGCCTGCGCCAGCGAGAGGGCATTGCCGGAATGGCGCTCCATCCGCACGTGCAGGGTTTCGAGGCTACGGGCAAGCACCCAGGCGTTGAACGGGCTGAGCGACGGGCCGGTGCTGCGGCAAAAGGCATACACCTCGTCTACCAGCTCCTGTTTACCCAGCACAATGCCACCCAGTACGCGTCCCTGGCCGTCGAGCCACTTGGTGGCCGAGTGCGTGACGAGGTCGGCCCCGAAATCGAGCGGTCGCTGGATGGCGGGGGTGGCGAAGCAATTGTCGACGTTGAGCAGTACGTTATGTTTCTTTGCGATTTTCGCCACGGTTTCCAGGTCGATCAGGTCGAGTCCGGGATTGGAGGGCGTTTCCACGAAGATCATTTTCGTATTCGGCTGGATGAGGGCCTCGATGGTTTCGGGCTTCGTGAGGTCGAAATACGTATGCTGGATGTTCCATTTGGGCAGGAACTTCGTGATCACAGTGTGGGTGGAACCGAAAATGGAAGCGCTGCTCAGCAGGTGGTCGCCCGCTTTCAGGAAAGCCATGAAGCTGCCGAAAATGGCGCTCATGCCCGAGGCGGTGGCGAAGCCGCTCTCCGCTCCTTCCAGCGCGCTCATGCGCTGGGTGAACTCCTCCACCGTGGGGTTGCTGAAGCGGGAATAAATGTAAGCGTCGTTTTCGTCGGCGAAAGCGGCCCGCATGGCTTCCGCGTCCTCATAACAGAAGCTGGAAGTCAGGTACATGGGGCTGCTGTGTTCCATGTTGTGTGTTCTGCCGGGCTGTATGCGGATGGCCTTGGTTTCGGGCCGGTAGGTCGGTTTTACTTTTCTCTTTTTCATCAGTCGGTTTGGTATCAGGCTTGGTTCAGTTTCACTTCCCAGGTCAGCTGCGTATTGCCCTGGCGCAGGGTTTCGGCTACGGAGCAGTATTTGTTCATGGAAAGTTCCACGGCGCGGACGGCTTTGTCAGCGTCCACTTTGCCTGTGATATGAAATACAATATGCGCTTTTTCCCAGAGCGACGGCTCTTTTCCCTTCTCGCGGTCGGCTTCGATCTCGATCCGGAAATCGGTGATTTCCTGGCGTTGCTTCTTGAGGATCATCACCACATCGATGGCTGAACATCCGCCGAGGCCCATGATGAGCATCTGCATGGGGCGGATGCCGTTGTTCTTGCCACCGTTTTCTACGGAGGAGTCCATTAATACCTTGTGACCCTGCTCGTCCACAGCTTCCATATTGAACCCGTCGTCTATGCGTTGTAAAGCGATCTTCATATCTATTTATTCGGTTTGATGTAAAATTAACAGTTATGCCGGTCTTCAAAGATAAAATATCTGTATGAATAACATAAGGATGACAAACGTGTTTTGTCATGGCGGATTTGTAAATGGCCGCCGACTTTTGTAGGTTTGCGCAAATTTTTTACGCCGTTGTCATTGCAGACCTTTCACAGCCGTCAGCCCTTCACGCTGGAATCCGGTGCGGTATTGCCGGGGATTGAGATTGCCTATCACACGTACGGGACCATGAGCCCGCACGGGGATAACGTAGTCTGGATCTGTCATGCCCTTACCGCGAATTCGGATGTGGCGGACTGGTGGACGGGCCTGGTGGGCGAAGGCAAGGTGATTGACCCGGCGCGGCATTTCATTGTGTGCGCCAATATCCTCGGTTCCTGCTACGGCAGTTCCGGGCCGTTGAGTGTGAACCCGGGTACCGGGGAGCCCTGGTACCGGAGTTTTCCCCAGGTCACCATCCGAGATATCGTACACGCGCACATCCTGCTCCGCAAACACCTGGGGATCAACCGGATCCACATGCTCGGCGGCGGTAGCATGGGCGGCTACCAGGTGCTGGAATGGTCGCTCATGGAGCCGGAACGTATCGGCAGGCTGTTTCTCCTTTGCACCGGCGCGGCCGAAAGCGCCTGGGGCATCGCCGTGCATACCTCACAGCGGCTCGCCATCGAGGCAGACGGCAGCTGGGAAGAACCCCGGAGGGACGCGGGCGCCAAGGGGCTGAAAGCCGCCCGCGCTATCGGTATGCTCACGTATCGGAATTACCAGACCTTCATGGCCGCCCAATCCGACCCGGACAATGGCAAAACGGATAACTTCAAAGCTTCTTCCTATATCGTTTACCAGGGCGATAAGCTCGTGCGCCGTTTCAACGCGCAAAGCTACTGGACGCTGACCAAGGCGATGGACAGCCACAATATTTCCCGCCAGCGCCACACCGATGTGGCCACCACCCTGCGCCAGATCGAACAGCCTACCCTCCTGATCGGGATCACGAGCGATATCCTCTGCCCGCCGGAAGAGCAGATGCTGCTGGCCCGCCACATGCATAACTGCATCTACCACGAAATCGATTCTCCCTACGGGCACGACGGCTTCCTGATCGAATTCGAGAAAATCGGCCGGATTCTCCGGGAGTTCCTGGGGTTTGCGTAACCTTTCCACCCATAATTTTCCTTTGCGTATTAGCTGAGTCAAATTGATTTGATGACGCCGGTCATCCATGCACTACCCCTATTTTTTAATAGAAAAATTTTTGGTTTTCGAAAAAAATCTTAACTTCTCTGTAACAACTGATACAAATCCATAACCTGTTAATTATCAATCACCAGATACCTTAACCTGCGCCTTTCCGATCACCAAATTCTCACTTATGAAAGTATGTAGACAAAGTTTATGCTTATTGGCCGCTTTGCTGGTATTCTTTTGCCACAATGCCCTGGCCCAGACCCAACACACCATCAACGGAACCGTAACAGACGCCACCACCCGGCAGGCCCTGCCTGGTGTTACTGTATCGGTAAAAGGAGCCAATGCAGGCGGGGTAACGAATCAAAACGGCGAGTTCTCCGTTCGCACCACCCAACGGCTACCCATGACGCTGGTGTTTTCTTATGTAGGTTATAAGCCGGTCGAGCAAACGGTAACGGATCCTTCCGTATCAGTGAACGTGCAACTGACTTCTACGGAAATTTTGGGGCAGGAAGTGGTGGTATCGGCCAACCGTACCGCCCAGAGTATCCTGGACGCGCCTGTTTCTATCGAAAAGCTGGACAGCAGGACCATCAAAGCCTCCCCCGCTCCTACTTTCTATGATGCGCTGGCCAATATGAAAGGTGTGGAACTGAGCACCCAGAGCCTTACTTTCAAATCCGTCAATACCCGCGGTTTCAACAGTAACGGTAACACGCGCATGTTGCAGCTGATTGATGGTATGGACAACCAGGCTCCCGGCCTCAATTTCTCCGTGGGCAACATCGTGGGCATCACCGAGCTGGATATGGACAACGTGGAAGTACTGCCCGGCGCGGCTTCGGCGCTCTACGGCCCGAACGCCCTCAATGGTATCGTGCTCCTGAACAGCAAAAGCCCCTTCCAGTACCAGGGCCTCAGCGCCAATATCAAGTCCGGCATCCTGAGCGACGGCGGCCGGAGCAAAGGCACCACCGGATATTATGATGTGGCGGTGCGTTATGCCAAAGCCATCAACGACAAGTTCGCGTTTAAAGTGAACCTGGGATATATCAAAGCGGACGACTGGCAGGCTTATGACGACCGCGACCAGAGCCTGCTCAACGGTTACGACCTCAAATCCGGCAACCGCAGCAACCCCGGTTACAACGGCGTCAATATTTACGGCGACGAAACGAACGTCAATATGTACCAGGGCCTGAAAGGCACCGCCTTTACGCCCGGCAACCCGCTGTCGGACGGCATCCTGGCTATTTCCGGCGCCACCGGTGGCCTCATTACCCCGCAGCAAATCTACCAGGCATTTATGCCCGACAGCGCGCGCTCTTTCGTTTCCCGTACGGGGTACAACGAGCGCGATCTGGCCGATTACGAGACCAAGAATCTGAAAGCTAACGTGGCGCTGCATTACAAATTCAACACCAACCTGGAATTGCTCGCACAAGGGAGTTATGGTACAGGAACCACGGTATACACCGGGGCCGACCGTTATTCCATCAAGAATTTCCGGATGGGGCAATATAAAATCGAACTGAGGGCCGATAATTTCTATGTTCGCGCTTACACCACGCAGGAGCGCTCCGGCGATTCCTACGCCGTGGGTACGCTCGGCCAGGGGATCAACGAAGCCTGGAGCCCCAGCCGTGAAAAATGGTTCCCGGAGTACTTCGGCAACTACGCAACACAAGGTTTTGGCACTTTCGCCACCACCTTCCAGCAGGCTTTACAGGGTGGGCAGAGTCCCGCGCAAGCTTTCGCCACAGCTACCGCAGCTGCGAAAAACGGCAGCCCTGCGTTCCACATGGCAGCGCGGGAGTTTGCTGACCAGGACCGCCTCATGCCCGGCACACAAGGGTTCAAAGACGCTGCCGACAAAATCAAAAGCAAACCCATCCCTGGCGATGCCAATGGCGTGGGCGCGCGGTTCATGGACAAAACAAACCTCTACCAGGGCGAGTTCATGTACAACTTCAAGAACCAGATCAGCTTCATGGAACTGATGGTCGGTGGTAATTACCGCGTGTATGCCCTCAACTCCGATAAGACGCTTTTCGCGCTGGATGATAACGGCGACGAGTTCCGCATCAATGAATACGGCGGTTATGTACAAGTCGGCAAAAAACTCCTGGAAGACAACCTGAAACTGAGCGCGGCATTGCGATACGACAAGAACGAAAACTTTGAGGGACAGTTCAGCCCCCGTTTATCGGCTGTGTATACTTTCCTCAAGAACCACAACGTGCGCGCATCGTTCCAGACCGGTTTCCGCATTCCACACTGCCAGGACCAGTACATCGACCTGCTGACGCCGCAGGCCCGCCTGCTCGGCGGCCTCCCCTTCCTGCGCGAGCGCTACGGCCTCAACGGTCCCAATGTCTTCTCACTGGAATCCATCCAGGCAGGCGCGCCCAAGCAATATAACTTCCGGGAATTCAAGCCCGAGAAAGTGGAAGCCTTCGAAATTGGCTATAAGGCGCTGATCAGCAGCAAACTGCTCATCGACGCATATGTGTATACCAATACCTTCAAGAACTTCAACGGCAGCCAGGTGCTCGTGAAAGTGACGCCGGCTGGTCAGGAAGTGTACAGCGTACCTGTGAACTTCGAGAAAAATATCAAATCCTGGGGATGGGCGCTGGGCCTGGATTACCGCCTGCCCTCCAACTTCACCTTCGGCGGCAACGTGTCTTACAACCGGCTGTTGGACGAAGAATCGCTCGGCGGCTTCCAGGCGATGTACAACACGCCGCGCTACCGTTACAACATCAACTTCGGCAACCGCAACATCGCGCGGAGCAACTTCGGGTTCAACGTGTCCTGGCGCTGGCAGGAAGCCTTTGTTTGGTCTTCCTCGTTCGTGGGCCCGCTGGTGCGCGTGAACAACCTCGGCGAGATGCCCGCCATCGGCGCGCTCGACGCACAGGTGTCTTACCTTTTTGTGCAACCGAAAATCACGCTTAAAATCGGCGGCGCGAACCTGACCGGGAATAAATACATCCAGTCCTGGGGCAACCCCACGGTGGGGACGCAGGCCTATGCCTCCATCGGTTACAACCTGTAATTTTTTCAGATTTGCCATAATAGCGAAGGCCCCGGTTTTATACCGGGGCCTTCTTTGTTGTAACCCTCATGAGTTGCCTCAGGAGTATCTTTACACGTTGAAACGGAAATGCATCACATCGCCGTCGCTAACGATATATTCTTTGCCTTCGATCCGCAGGCGGCCGTTGTCGCGGGCTGCGGATTCGGAGCCGAATTTCACATAGTCTTCGTAACCGATCACCTCGGCTTTGATGAAACCTTTTTCGAAATCGGTGTGGATCACGCTGGCGGCCTGCGGGGCTTTCCAGCCGCGGTGGATCGTCCAGGCGCGTACTTCCTGCACGCCGGCGGTGAAGTACGTAATCAGGTTGAGGAGTTTATACGCGGAGCGGATCAGGCGGTTGAGGCCGGGCTCGGTGAGGCCATACTCGGAGAAGAAAAGCTCCTTGTCGGTGGGGTCTTCCAGCTCGCTTATCTGCGCTTCGATGGAATTGTTCATGATAATCACTTCGGCGTTCTCGGCTTTCACAGCTTCCTGGAGCGCTTCAGAGAATTTGTTGCCGGTGAGGATGGACGCTTCGTCGACATTGGCGACGTAAAGCACGGGTTTGTCGGTCAGCAGGAAGAGATCGGCGATGGCGGATTTTTCTTCTTTGCTGAGACCGAGTTCGCGGATGTTGCGGCCTTGTTCGAGGAATTCCTGGCAGCGTTTGAGGATTTCGAATTCGGCTTTTGCTTTGGGATCGCCGCCGGTTTTCGCCATTTTCTCGCTGCGGGCGATTTTCTTCTCCACGCTTTCGAGGTCTTTCAGCTGCAGTTCGGTATCGATGATGCCTTTGTCGGCCACGGGATTGATGGGGCCTTCGTCGCGAAGGATGTTCTCGTCTTCGAAGCAGCGGATCACGTGCACGATGGCGTCTACCTCGCGGATGTTGGCCAGGAACTTGTTGCCGAGGCCGTCACCCTTGCTGGCGCCTTTTACGAGGCCGGCGATGTCCACAAACTCCATCGTGGTGGGCACGGTGCGGTTGGGTTTCACGAGCTCGGCGAGCTTGTCGATGCGCTCGTCGGGCACATCCACCAGCCCCACATTGGGTTCGATGGTGCAGAAGCGGTAGTTGCTCGCTTCGGCTTTCGCGCTGTTGGATACAGCATTAAACAAGGTAGACTTCCCTACGTTCGGTAAACCGACAATTCCTGCTTGCAAGGCCATTTTTTCAAAAATTTGCGCAAAGATATGAAAATCATTCTACATTTCAGTAACACTTGCGGTCGCACTGAATTCCGTCAGTTACATATCACAATTTTATGGCTGAGATGGAATGAAATACGTATTTTGGCCGCTTAATACCCTTAAATACCAGGACTTTCTATGGCCTTAAACTACGTCTGGATCGCTTTTTTCGTGATTTCCTTCGCGGTAGCGCTGTTTCGCCTTGTTTTCATGGGCGATGCGGAAATATTCGGCAAAATGACCACTTCCCTTTTTGAAAGCGGGAAGACGGGCGCCGAGCTGGCGTTGGGTTTGACGGGCATGATGGCCTTCTGGCTGGGGATCATGAAGATCGGTGAGCGCGCGGGGATGATCGCCTTGTTTGCAAAGGGCGTCAATCCGCTGTTCAGCCGGCTTTTTCCCGGCATCCCGAAAGGCGATCCGGCAATGGGCTCGGTGGTGATGAACTTCAGCGCCAACGCGCTCGGGCTCGACAATGCGGCCACGCCCATGGGGCTCAAGGCGATGAAGGAACTGCAGGAGCTGAATCCGCAAAAGGATACGGCGAGCAATGCGCAAATCATGTTTTTGGTGCTGAATACGGCGGGCATCACGATGATACCCACGGCGGTGATGGCCATGCGGCTCACGCAGGGCGCCGCCAACCCGGCGGATATCTTCATCCCCACGATGATCGGTACTTTTATTTCGTTTATTTCCGGGATGATCGCGGTAGCCGTTTACCAGCGGATCAACCTGTTTAGGTTGCCGGTATTGATTTTTGTGGGAGGATTCATCGGGCTGATGGCCCTCCTCTTTTTATGGATGCGCAATATGCCGTCTGAGGAAATCGCCGTGAAAACGGCCTTGCTCGGCGGGATCATCATCTTTTCAGTGATCGTTTCCTTTCTGCTCGTGGCTTTCCGGCAGAAAATCAATGTGTATGACGCGTTCATCGACGGTGCCAAGGAAGGGTTTACGACGGCGGTGATGATCATCCCCTATCTCGTGGCGATCCTGGTGGGCATCGCGGTATTCCGCGCATCGGGGTGCCTGGATGTCATTATCAACGGCATTTCTTACCTCGTTGCCCTGGCCGGGCTCAACACGGATTTCGTGCCCGCCCTGCCCGTAGGGATCATGAAGATCTTCAGCGGTGGCGGGGCAAGGGGCGTGATGGTGGAACTGATGGAAACTTACGGAGCGGATTCGTTTGTTGGCCGGATGGGTTGTATCATGCAAGGTTCAACTGAAACTACTTTTTATGTACTGGCGCTCTATTTCGGCTCCGTAAATATCAAAAATACACGCTATGCCCTTACCTGTGGCCTCATCGCAGATGTGGTGGGAATAATCGCAGCAATTATAATCGGATATATCTTTTTTCACTAACCATTGACTGATGCAGAAAAAATTAGTACTTCACGAAGACTGGATCTCGGTGATACTGGCGTTTACGGCCATCATCCTGATCCTGCTGGGCGTCCGCCCTTCCATGCCGAAATTCGACTGGAGCAGCGGCGGCGACCTCCTCTCCCGCCTTACCGACCTGGCCAATTACGGAAAACTCGCCGCCATGTTCTGCTGGATCATCGGCGCCCTCCTCATCGCTTACCTTTTAGGCGGCAAGAAATTACCGGCGGGATTGTTCTCCGGCGCACTCGCCATCTTCGCCATTTCAATGTTCGCGCAAGTGATCACCAGCAATGCCGCCATCAAAGACCTCGGTATAGAAATCGTGTTGTTCAGCCTGTTGCTCGGGCTTTTCATCTCCAACGTAATCGGGTTGCCCGATTGGATAAAGCCCGCGTTGCAGACGGAATTATTCATTAAAACCGGCCTTGTGCTGCTGGGCTCCGGTATTATCTTCCAGGAACTGATGAAAGGCGGTGGCCTCGGTGTGATCCAGTCCGTGGTAGTCGTTTTCAGCGTATGGTATTTTACGTTCTGGTTATGTAAAAAGTTTGGGCTGGATGATGAATTCCGGATGATGATCTCCAGCGCGGTGAGTATCTGCGGCGTATCGGCGGCCATCGCAACTTCGGGAGCTATCGAGGGCGACAACAAGAAACTCTCGCACGTGATTTCCCTTGTGCTGATCGTGGCCATTCCCATGATGATTTTTATGCCCTATATCGCGCAGTGGATGGATATGCCGCCGGAAGTGGCGGGCGCGTGGCTGGGTGGCACTATCGATACATCCGGCGCAGTAGTGGCGGCGGGAACGCTCCTGGGCGAAGAAGCCCTCAAATACGCCACGCTCGTGAAGTTCTCACAAAACGTACTCCTCGGCCTGGCGGCTTTCTTCATTTCGCTGTGGTGGGCTTACGCGAAGAAAACCGAAAACCAGCCCAAACCGGGCCTCCGCACCATCTGGGAACGCTTCCCGAAGTTCGTGCTGGGTTTCATCCTCGTATCACTGGTATTTTCGTTTTTGCTGTCGCCGGAAACGGTCAAATCCATCAAATCACCCATTAAGGAACTGCAAACCTGTTTCTTCGCCCTGGCGTTTACCTGCATCGGGCTGGAAACGAAGTTCACCGATATTTTCAGGATGGAAAACGGCCGTCCGGCCATGGCTTTTATCATCGCGCAGGTATTCAACGTATTATTGACACTGGGCGTGGCTTACCTGGTTTTCGGGGGAATTCTTTTTAAATAATCGCATTAAAAAATACACTTTACAAGAAGCCTGCGCCCCCTCGGCGCGGGCTTCCTCTTTTCATCCCTATACTCCCGCCATTCATTCCATTTTTTCCGCATTTCACGCATACGCCGGTTGTTTTACCGTACGGTTGCAGCATATTCGCGGCGGAACCATGTTTTAGTCATTTAAACCCCACTTTCATGAAACAACTGCTTAGTTGCGCAGCATGTGTATTGCTGCTGGCCGCCTGTTCAAAAAACAACAGCGACGGCCCCCCGAAAGAAGATCCCGCCGCGATCAAGTACCTCACCTGGGCCGGTGAGAAAAACGGCAACACGAAGCTGGACGGCTTCAGTATCTCTTACAACGCCCAAAACCGCCTCGAAGCGCTCATCAACTCCGGCAATGATGAAGGCATGCGCAAATGGTACGACAATGCCGGTAACCTCATCACTTCCGAAGTTTTCACCGAAGACGTGCTCTCCCGCCTCCACGTCCATTACGTAAACGGTGTGCCGGACACCGCTGTGGAACGATATTTCGACAAGGCTACCAACGACAAGACCGATGCATTTTTCCTGTCGTACACCGTGGAGGGCAACCGCGTAGTCCGCATCCGGATGAAAGACTCCGCCGGCGTGAAACCCACTACCGACATCCACGTTCGCTACACCGGCGAAAACGTAACCTCTATGCTCCAGGTGCCCATGGACGACCAGCTGGATACGCTGATGTACTACGAATGGACGTACGGCACCAAAAAGAACCCATTCCTGGCGTCCAAAATGAAATTCCACGTGGCGCCCACGGGTTCGGCTTTGTATTTCCAGAGCGCGAATGACCAGCTGACGCAGCGTTTTCGCATGCCGGGCCTCGATATTGACGAGCGGGAGAAATTCGTAAACCAGTTCGACGCCGCCGGTTATCCCACCCGCCAGGCCGGCATCGTGGAAGGCGAGACCGATTCCACCATTATTCATTTCGAGTATAAACAATAGGCAATTCACTTCCCTTTTCCCGCATTCCGGCGTTCGCGCATGTCTTTTCGCGGCGGTTCGCTGGCATGCGGGAAAAGTTTTGAGCAACTTCGCGGAGCTTTCAGCATAACCAATACCCAATCATCCCATCTAAATAATCAGCAAATGAGCAAAACATATTTCATGATGCTCGCCGCTTCGGGCATCATTCTCCTCTCCTGTCAGCAAAGCGGCGGAAACAGCACCAGCAAGGATTCCACCCTTCAAACCGCATCTGAACCTCCCGCCGTGGCCACGCGCTATGTGAAGAAATTCACTCACACCCTGGCTGGCGATGAGCCTGAGATCATGCATTTCCGGTACGACGCCCAACACCGCCTGTCTTCCATCCAAAAAGAGGGTCAGGACGGCAACGACCAGGAATTCGGTTACGATGCTTCCGGCAATCTTGTTAAACTCATGTACCGCCACAACGACAGGCGCTACGTGATCCAATACACCTACAACGGGAACAATGTAACCGGCGTTGAGAAAATGTATGAAAACGAAGAAGACACGGACGCCATGACGGAAATCACCTGGAAAATCGAATTGAGCAACGGAAAGGTGGTGCGTATCCAGAAAGAAAACAAAGAGGAGCCTTCGGAGAATTCGCTGCAGCTGGTGGCGTATGCAGGTGAAAATATACAATCGATCACTTCCATGTCGCCCGACGGGAAAAACAAAACCGGTGCGGCGGAATTTACTTACGGGAAGCAATCGAACCCCTTCGCTGGAGCGCGGCTGCCGCTGCTGCACCCTACGGCGCTGCTGCTTTTGCAGCCAGTAAATGATATGGCGGGCATGA
The DNA here is from genome assembly GCF_038396755.1 of Chitinophaga pollutisoli. Classification (NCBI taxonomy): domain Bacteria; kingdom Pseudomonadati; phylum Bacteroidota; class Chitinophagia; order Chitinophagales; family Chitinophagaceae; genus Chitinophaga; species Chitinophaga pollutisoli. Next base: position 50,517 of record NZ_CP149822.1, read on the forward strand.
CATTGCGCAACCTGCAATACAATGTTGCGGTAAAAACGGAATATGCGTACAAATATGATGCGCAGGGCTATCCTGTTTCCAGCGTAGAAAGGGCGGATGGCGAAGTGTCAGCCACTTCGGTGTATGAATATGAGTGAGAAAAGACAGATGCAATAAAAGAAGCCCGGTCCGTTTTAACAGGCCGGGCATTCTTTTTTAATCGTATTTACCGGTTTTGTCTTCGATGGTGACGGAGCGCTCCTGGTTGTTCTGGATTTTGACGTAAACCAGTAGTTGTCCTGCGCCGGCTTTGAAACAAGCCTCCTGGGCCAGGCGCACCACTTCCATCACGGTGTCATATGGGCCTTCCATAACGGTTTCGAAAGGGCAAACGCGGTATTTCAGGCCGCTTTGCTGAATGATAGCGATGGCTTCGTCCACCACGGCGTATACTTTTTCTGACGGCACCTGCGGCACGATTTGCAGGGCCAGGTTCACATGATGCTGGTGCATGGTTTATTTTTTCCGGGTGACTACTTCGTATAAATCCCTGCGAATATCCTTCAGATTCTGCACGCTGCCAAATGCATGCAATTCCTTCAGCAGCACGAGGTCCACATCAGCAACCACGATCATTTCTGTGTTGGGCGTGGATTCGGCCTTCACGCCGGTAACGGGGAACGCGAAATCGGAAGGTGTCAGCACGGCGGATTGCGCGTATTGAAGGTCCATGTTATTCACTTTTGGCAGGTTGCCGACGCAGCCTGCTATGGCCACATAGCATTCGTTTTCGATAGCGCGGGCCTGTGCGCAGAAACGGACACGGTTGTAGCCGTTCTGGGTGTCGGTGAGGAAGGGCACAAACAGGATCTGCATGCCCTGCTCCGCCAGGATGCGCCCCAGCTCGGGGAATTCCACGTCGTAGCAGATGAGGATGCCGATTTTGCCGCAATCCGTATCAAACACCCTGATATCGTTGCCGCCTTTCATGCCCCAGCTGTACACCTCGCTGGGCGTGGGATGGATCTTCCGGAAAGAATCCCATGTGCCGTCGCGGCGGCAGAGGTAGGAGATGTTGTACAGGAGATCGTCGATCACGATGGGCATGCTGCCGGTGATGATATTGACGTTGTAACTTTTGGCGAATTCGGAGAATTTTTCGCGGAGGGTTTCGGTGTATTTGGCCAGCCCGCGGATGGCGGCCGCGGGATCGAGCTGGTTGAACTCGAGCATGAGGGGTGCGTTGAAGAATTCGGGGAATACCACGAAATCAGCTTCGTAATCGCTCACGGCATCCACAAAAAACTCCACCTGCTGCAGGAGGCCGTCCATGTTCCCGTAAGTGCGCATCTGCCATTGCACGAGGCCGATCCGCACGGTGGACTTGTTATAGCGGATGGTATCACGATCCTTTTCGTAATAGATATTGAACCATTGCAGCAATGTGGCGAAACCTTTGGACGAGTGGTCGTGCGGGAGGTAGTTCCGCAATATTTTTTTAACGATGAAATCGTTGCTGAACTGGAAGGTAAGCGTTGGGTCGTAGATTTCCTTGTCGCCCACCTTCTCGATATAAATGCGGGGGCTCATCTGGTCGGCGTATTTCTCGTAGTTGGGGATCCGGCCGCCGGCCACGATGCCTTCGAGGTTGAGGTTTTCGCACAGGGCCTTGCGCGCGTCATAGAGCCTGCGGGCGAGGCGCTTGCCCCGGTAATCGGGGTGAACGAACACTTCGATGCCATAGAGCGTGTCGCCCTTGGGATTATGGGTGCTGAAGGTGTAATAGCCCGTGATTTGTTCGTAGGTATGATCGTCTCCGAATTTTTCATAGTCTACAATGATGGAAAGGGCGCACCCGACCACTTTCCCGTTGACCGTCACTGCAATCTGCCCGTCCGGGAAAATCTGGATCAGCCGCTGGATCGTACCTTCGCGCCAGTAGCTACCGGGCATATCCGCGTAGGCGCTCATCATGGATTCTTTGAGGTCGCGGTAGTCTTCCGCCGTTAGTTGCCTAATATCAATCGTTTCTTCTGCCATGTTCCGCTATTTTGGATTATGTACACAAATTAACGTTTTTGGCAGTAAAAAAATGGGACCCGCCGCAGGAAGTTCAAACCTGCAGACGGGCCCGCAGGCTGGCAAGCCTGTTATACACCCGTGAATTAAAAAATAGGTGGGTTATTTGAGAATGTCTTCTATATATATCCTTTTGTTGTTGGAAGTCTGTAAAAAGCTCCGGTTGGCTTTCCGTATCTGGAATACCGCCTTCAACTGGCGGAGGAACACCGCCGGCAGCCAAACGAGCGAGCTGATGATCCGGCGGTCGCGGCTCATGATGGCCACGATGGCGAAGAATGTCAGCGGGAAAGATGCCAGGATGGCGAGCCAGGCGATGGAATACGCCGGGTTGATCCAGAAATTGGCCACCACCATCAGGAGCCCCGCTCCGATCTGCATGAACAACGGCGGACGAAGAAGGTTGAGGCCGAAATACACGAGGTTTCTGTTCATCCGGCGGAGGCCGGTGGCGAACACGTCCCATCCGTAAGCGAAATACTTGAAGTAGGCGTTGATCCAGCGGGTGCGCTGACGTTCCATTGCTTCCCCGGAATCAATTTTCTCGTCATAAACTTTCGCTTCTTCGGCATATGCCAGCAAAGGGATCTGCTTCACGATATCCGCCTGGATCTTTTTATCGAAACCACCGAGGAAGTTCCGGTAAATAATGCTCCGGTACAGCGACAGCTCCATGGCGATACCCAGCCCCCAGATGTTGGCGGAGCAGCCCAGTTCCATGCGCATACGGCGGTCGATGAAATTGTAAAAGTAGTTGCCGGCGGCATCCAGGCAGGCATAGGCGCTATCGGTATTCTTGGCCAGCATGTTGGTTTGCACGGCGCGGTACCCTTTCGCGAAATATCCGTTCAGCACCTGGAGATAATCGGGATGCAGGAGGTTGTCCGCATCGAGGATCACGATCACGTCGTGTTCTTTTTCGAATTGCTGGATGGCGAAATCGATGGAACGGATCTTGGCGTTGAGGTGCGTGGCGGGCATCAGCACTTTCACCTGCGGATGGGTAATCCCGATGTCGGCGGACTCACACGCATCCGCCACCACATAGACCGTATAATGCGGATACGTTTGTTTCAGGACGGAATCCACCAGCGGCGGAATCAGTTCCAGGTTCTTGTGCGCCGTTACCACGATGCCGAAAGAGCGGGATTCTTCTGCCCGGGCGGATATATCTTCACTTCCCCGAAAACCGCCTTCCAGGCGCGTTTCAGGCCGAAAATGAGCAGCAATACCAATGGTTGCAGCAAATATGCTGCCAGCACCGTCTGAATTACCAGCCAACCGTAGTATAAAAAATCCTGCATAATTGCTTATTTGTGTTTTTCCCAAACGGTGAAAAATCCCCCAGTCATCCCAGCCGGCAATACGTCTGCCAGTTTGCAGTCGAGCCGTTGCAGAGCGGGTACTTTTTTCGTGAAGAAAGAGAACGGGAACACGTCTTCCACGAAATTGGCTTTGCCGAATTGCACGATGCGGAAGCGGTTGCCGGCGGACATGCGGCTGAGATCTTTCCTGGAGAAGAACTGCACGTGGTCGAGGTTGTCGGCGGCCGACTGGACCGTGGTGCCGGAATATCCCATGGATTTCTTCAGTTTCACGATCAGCTTCCAGGCCCAGCCGTTGTTTTCGCGCATGGCGAGCACGGGGCGGGTCACGAGCAATTCGCGGGGTCCGTTGCCGTTGGGGACCGTCACCACGAGGATACCTTCGTCTTTCAACGACTGGTACAGCACGCGGAGCAGCGCGTCCGGATCCTGGAGGTGTTCCAGCACTTCACTGCAGATTACTACGTCGAATGATTCGCCGGCTGCCACCAGTTCTTCGGCGCTTTTCACTTCGAAACGGGTGTTGGCGCTGCGGTTGAGTTCGTTGGCCCGTGCGATGCTGGGGGCGCTCACGTCGATGCCGAGCACGTTGAAGCCTTTGCTGCCGAGATGGCGGCTGATGACCCCGTTGCCGCAGCCGACGTCGAGGATTTTTGCGCCCGGCGCAAACCTCGACGTGACCGCGTCTGTGATGAACTGCAGCCGTTTCTGGTCCGCAGCCCTGTTATATTCATGCGTTGTGTCGCTCATGATAATTGCTTGGTTGTTTAGAAATGATACGGCTGTAGATGTCTTCTATTTGCCGCGTCATGCTTTCCTGGCTGAATTGCCGGTCTACCGTAGCCCTTGCCGCATGCTGCAGCCTTGCCATTTCATCGGGGCTGAGGTGCAGCGCGGCGATGGCGGCGGCCAGCGCTACAGGGTCTTTTTCCGGGACGATGCAGCCGTTTTCGCCATGGCGGACGATTTCCTTTGTTCCGTCGGTCGCCGTGGCTACCACCGCTTTGCCCATGGCCATGGCTTCGAGGAGCCCGATCGGGAGGCCTTCCCAGAGCGAAGGCAGGCAGTAGATGTCCATCGCGTGGAGGAGCGCCGGTACGTCGGTCCGGAAGGGTTGGAAAACCACTTCGTTTTCGATGCCCAGCTGCTTTGCCAGCGCTACGGCTTCCTCCTTGAGCTCGCCCTCTCCTACCATGAGCAGCACAACATCGCGCTGGGTGCGGAGCAGCTCGGCGAAGGCGCGGAGCAATGTCTGCGGATCTTTCTGGATGGTCATCCTGGCGATGAAGCCCACCACCGTTTTATCGGCGGCGATCCCCAGTTCTTTGCGGACATCCGGGAAATGGCCCTGCGGGTCGAAGCGCTTGCGGTCGATGCCGTTGTTCACCACATCGGCTTTGAAGCCAGGGAAATGGCGGACGCCGGTGTCGCGGTTGGAGGCGGAAACGGCGATGTTGGCGGCGGATGCGGAAGTGAGCACTCTTTCGGACCAGATGCGCATCGTTTTTTGCAAAACCGGTTGATCGTCGTGGAAAGACCATCCGTGGATGGTGTAGATCATCGGGCGTTTGCTCCACCGTGCAGGCAGCAACAGGTTGCTGGCCGCGCGGGAGCCGTGGGAATGCACGATGTCGATCCTCTCCTCTTCGATGAGCCTTTTTACGGCCTTCCAGGTGGAAGGGTCGAAGGCGCGCATCGAGGGGATGACGTGGTAGGTAACGCCCATTTCACGGAGCCGGTCGATCATGGGGCCGTCGGTGAACGACAGCACCACCGGATCGAAGCGTTCCTTGTCCAGGGCGGCCACCAGGCTAAGCACGTGCGATTCTCCACCGCCGATCAATCCCTGCCGGATCGCCTGCAAAACGCGTATTTTGCCGTTGCTTTCCATTATGCGGGGATGCTGGCTGCTGGACGGGCGGCTTTCTCCCAGCCCTGCGGCAGTTTCTCGTATATCTCGATGTTCTCGAATTCCTTGCTTTTGCGCGCGCCCACCACTTTGGCCCATTCGGCCATTCTGCGTATACCTTCGCTTAACGAAACGCCGGAACCTTCGCCGAATACCTGGTGCGCCTTGGTGTGGTCGGAGTAAGCGTGCATCACTTCGTTGCGGGCAGCGAGGTAGTTGATGCTCGGCTCCACCCCGAAGCAGGCGCCTACTACTTTTGCAAGCTCGTTCACGGTGTAGGGCTTGTCTGCTCCGATATTGAACACCTGGTTGTAGGACGCGGGGGTGTTCACGCTGTGCGCGATGGGGATGGCTACGTCATCGATGTAGCTGAATGCGCGCGTTTGCTCGCCGTCGCCAAAGATGGTGAGCTGCTGGCCCTGCATGATCTGGTTCATGAAGATGCCGATCACGTTGCGGTATTTGTCGCCGATGTTCTGATTTTCGCCATACACGTTGTGCGGGCGGAACACTACGTAGTCGAGTCCGAACATTTCATGCGCGGCTTTGAGATCCATTTCCACGGCGTATTTGGAAACACCGTAGGGGTCCTCGGGCATAGGGGTCATATCTTCGCGCATGGGCAGCTGGCCCGCGCCGTATACCGCGATCGACGAGGTGAATACAAAGCATTTTACCTTATGCTTGATCGACTCGTTGATGAGGTTGATGCTGCCTACGAGGTTGTTGTTGTAGTTGAAACGGCGGATAAAATGGGACAGACCCTCTGCTGCGTACGCAGCGAGATGATATACATAGGTGAAGCGGTATTCTTCGAAAAGACGGGTAACGAGCTGGTCGTCGGTAATGGAACCCTGCACGAATACCGCTCCTGCGGGAATATGATCTTCGAAGCCGCCGCTGAGATCGTCGAGGACTACCACTTCGTGGCCGAGCTCAAGACAGTGGCGTACCACGTGAGATCCGATAAATCCGGCGCCGCCGGTAACAAGTGAAGTAATTTTTTGAGACATGTTTGAACTTTTTTTGATTAAAAACGGGTGATGTGTGTATTTATACGGGGGAGTATTTTGATTCGGTCAGGTTCCAGAACGTACCGCGGAGGAACGAGCGGAGGTGGCTGAACTTCCCTTTCAGCGTGTATTTCAACACGGATTTAGGGAAAGTGAGGCAGCCGAAGAAAAGGTAAAATGCGGCGAGTTGCCTTTTTGAAGTGTTGCGGCGCATATACAGGATGCGGTTGCGCGTCATGTAGTAAACTTTGATGGGACTTTCCTTCCCCATCGTGATCGATTCTTTATGGAAAATCAATCCGTCTGCGTTGTAATAAATTTTATACCCGGCACGGAGGATGCGGGCCGACCAGTCGGATTCCTCATAATAGATAAAGAATTTCTCGGCGAACCGGCCTACTTTTTCAATGACTTCGCGTTTCACCATCATGGCGGCGCCGTGCGCGCACCAGGTGGGGCCCGAAACGTTGTGCTGGCCATTATCTTCCTCTTTGCTGCCCACGGCCCAGGTGCGGCCCGTCAGCAGGTTCATCTGGTGGAAGCCGGCGTACTGGATCACGTTGGGGTGATCGTAAAACCGGATCTTGGGGCATACCACGCCGATTGTGGGATCTTTTTCGAAAGGAGCGATCAGGTGCTGGAGTAAGTCGGGCGTAACTTCCGTGTCGTTGTTCACGATGAAAACGTAGTCGCCTTTCGCGTGTTCGATGCCGAGATTGTTGCCGCCGGTGAACCCGAGGTTCTCGGGACTGATGATGAGCTTCAGATGGGGATAGTTCCCCGCTTCAATTTGTGCGGTGGGATCCACTTTGGAACCGTTATCGATAACAATTGTTTCGAAATGGGGGTACGTCAGTTGCTTCGTCGATTCCAGGAACGCACATGTAACGGCCGTTTGGTTGAAGTTCAACGCGATGATTGACACCAAAGGCTTCGTCTTCAGCTGTTCCATATCTGGTAAATTCTGTTTCATTCAGTTAATTCGGTGTTTCGGTTCTCCGGAAAGCTTGTCCGGTTGGGGTATCTGAACATCCGGAATATTTCCGGGGATGTATTTCTAAACGTTGTCTTTCTGCAGAAGCGCGTTGGGCGTGCTGGCCAGGATCCACATATCGAACAGTACGGTATGTTTTTTTGCGTATTCGATGTCGAGGCTGATCCTTTCTTCCACGCTCATTTCTTTCTTCCCGCGTTTTTTCACCTGCCACAACCCGGTGAGCCCTGCCGGCGCCATGAAGCGGCCGCAGTAGTTATCCGTGGTGAGCGAAGCGGCTTCGTACAGCGGCAGGGGCCTGTTGCCTACCAGCGACATATGCCCGAGCAGCACGTTGAGGAGCTGGGGGATTTCGTCGAGGCTGGAGTTGCGCAGAAAGCTGCCGAGGCGCGTAACGCGGGGATCGTTGCTGATCTTGAAGAATACGGGGCCCTTGTCGCCGGTGTCGTACTGGTTGAGGTGGGCCATATTATTCACCTGTTTATCCGCATCGTTTACCATCGTCCTGAATTTGTAGAAATTGAAGATGCGGTAACCTTGTCCCGCGCGGCGGGAAATGTAGAAAACCGGGCCTTTGGATTCCAGCTTGATGAGTGCGGCGATGAGCAGCAGCATCGGGCTCAGCAAGAGCAGACCAGTACCGGCCGCCAGGATGTCGATCCCTCTTTTTACGTAACGGTTTAGGTAAGCGGCTGGTGCTTTGCGCACTTTGGCGATCGCTTCTCCGGCGGCGCCTTTGGCGAGTGAACGGATGCGGATGGCCTGGTCACGGATGGAAGCGAAATCATCCGCGGATGTTTCGCCGGTTATCACGTTGTCGATCCCTCCTGCGGCGCGGATCTGTTGCTTCAGTTCGGGCGTGAGGTTTTGCACGTAACCAAAAACAGGAATGTCAACCAGGCCATTAAGGGAGCGAATATGTTTTGCCAGGTCGGCGGGCTTGCCCTGGCCGAGATTGCAAATGATATACGCAGGCTTAACGTCGAGGTGCAGCTGGTCGCGAAGGATTTTCGCAGCGGAATGAATACTGCTGACAACCATGATCCTGTCGGGCCTTTCCGACTGCACGCGCTGCATGAACCCGGGATCTCCTATGCAGAGCGCCCAGGACCGCGCTGCGCTTGCAGCAACCGGAACCACCTTGTGGGTGATTTCCTTTTTCAGGGGTAAAGACAAATGATGAATCATCATACTCGGATTATAGGTGTTATTCAATAGCTAATAGCGGTATAGGCAGTGTCTGCTCAACCGGTAACGGAAACAGGCTGCGGATTGCTGAATTGCTGCCCAATCTTTTCCAGGAGGTCCCGGGGATCGAAAGGTTTATTGATGACATGCACCACGTTGGGGTGAACAAAGTTGACATTGTGCAGGGAAACGCCGGTGAGCACAACCACCGGGATATCATTATACAGCAGGTTGTTATGCAGATTGCTGATCAATTCCCAACCATCAAGGTGCGGCATCTGGATATCGGTCACGATGATATCCGGAACGTTGCCGGCTGCGAGCCACATCATGGCGCTCAGTCCGTCCTCGGCGGTGTAAACCTTGTATTTGTGTTGCAACATAGCTTCCAACAACATCCTGATGTGCACGCTATCATCTACGATTAGTATAGTCTTCTTCATTGTTTCCTACATTTAGAAAATAAAGATTTAATTTTTCTCCCACTTGCGGCAGTTGCGGAAATAGGCAGCTTGCCCTCGTGGTTCATCTTTGATTTTCCAGGGAGGATTTGGTCAGGGGCCGGTTTGGCAGCAGTAATATCAAACGCGATGCGATGACGCTGCGGGCGCCGGAGGTTAAATTATTGCAGGAATTAGTCAGAGGAATGGTTAGAATTACGGGTCGTACAAAAACTGGAGTAAAATTATATGTTTATTTTCAAATCTCGCAAATAAAATTTTTCACAGGCGGATTTGAAAAGGTGGTCGACAAACGCAGGAAATTTTACTTTTTCTCTTTGTACTGACACAAAAGTACATGACTTATAAAAAGTTAATATCTGAAATTTGCGAATGCTTCGTTTTTCCTCGTGAAAGGTAAAATATCCAAAGTAAACGATCCGTTTAAGTAGGTGGACGATCGGTTTACCGGCATAAAATTCAGGATTCTTGTATAATATTGTCTCCGAATTTACTCCCCAAGACTCATGATCGTTATTAAAGTAATATTCTTCACAAGCCTCTTCCTGCTATTTTTCAGTTACCTGGGATACGGGATCGCAGTGGCGGTGGCGGTGAAACTGAAGCGTTTCTTCCGTCGCTCCAAACCCTTGCCAGACGGCTATTTCCCGGACACAACGCTGGTAGTGGCCGCGTATAACGAAGCGCCTTTCATCCGCGAGAAAATAGAAAACACGCTTGCCCTGGATTATCCCGAAGGCAAGCTGCATATTATATTTATCACCGACGGCAGCACCGACGGCACGCCAGACATTATCCGCTCCTACCCTTCCGTCACCGTTATGCACAAGCCGGCACGCCTCGGGAAAACTGCTGCACTGAACCGCGCCATGCAACAGGTGAAAACGCCTTATGTGATTTTCTGCGATGCCAATACGCTGCTGAATGCGCAGGCGGTGAAGCGTATCGTGCGCCATTATCAGGATCCCCGCTGCGGCGGCGTTGCCGGTGAAAAGAAAGTGATCGCAGGAACGGGCGGCGCGGAAAATGCCGAAGGGATATACTGGAAATACGAATCGCTCCTTAAACGCCTCGACGCTGAACTGTTCAGCGTGGTGGGCGCGGCCGGCGAGCTTTTTTCCGTTAGAACCGAGTTGTACCAGGCCGTGGAGCCCGACGTGATCCTCGACGACTTTATTATTTCGCTGCGGATCTGTGCCAAAGGATACCGCATCGCGTATGCGCCCGATGCATTCGCAATGGAGAGCCCTTCGGCCGGTATCGGGGAAGAGCATAAAAGGAAGGTGCGCATCAGTGCGGGCGGCTTCCAGGCGATCAGCCGCCTTGGCGGGTTGCTGAATGTTTTCCGCCACCCCGTTTTGAGCTTCCAGTATATCGGTCACCGTGTGCTCCGCTGGACACTTGCGCCTTTAAGCCTTCCGCTGGCGCTGGTCACGAATGTGTGGCTGGTGGCGGCGCAGCAGGGCGCCCTGTATCAATGGGTGCTGGCGGCGCAGGTGGCGTTTTATGCCGCCGCGCTGGCAGGCTGGCTGATGGCGATGCGCAACGTGAAATGGAAACCTTTTTACGTACCGTTTTATTTTCTTTTTATGAACGTGTCCATTTTCGAAGGGTTTTTCCGCTTTGTCCGTAAGAAACAGCAGGCGGCCTGGGACAAGGCCGTACGCACGCCCACATTACAGAACACCTGACCATGAGCCACACCGCACATAAAACTTCCGGCGGCATGGGCCGCATTTCCAGCATGGACGCGCTTCGTGCCCTGGCGATGTTCCTGGGCGTGGGGCTGCACGCGGCTATGCCTTACACCTGGCATCCTTTCAAAGGTTTATACCACGATCCTTACTATACGGACATTACGTACGATTACATCTTTTTCTTCATCCACATTTTCCGGATGCAGTTATTTTATGTGATCGCGGGATTCTTCTTTCGTTTGCTGTTGCTGAAGATCGGCACGCAACCGTTTATCCGGCACCGTGTGCAGAGAATCATCATTCCTTTTGTGGTGGGGCTTTTCACGATCCTGCCGCTGACCTACCTCCCGGCTGCCGTTGCGCGGGTATCTGCTGCCGGTATGGGTTTCGGGATGGAGGGCATTACCGCGGTGCTGAAAGATATTTTCACCTGGCGGGGGCCGCTGCATCTGTGGTTCCTGTATTATTTATCAATCCTGTATGCGGCTGGGTTGGTGATCCGCCAGGTTATGCAGGCGCCGGCGCTGCGGGAATGGAAGGGTACGAAGTACCTGCAGGGAGGATTTTCGCCCGGGGGCTTCCTGGTGCTGATGGCGCTGGCCAGTTACATGAGCCTGTGGATGTTTGCGTCGCCATTCGTGGAATATGCACCCGGACTGGTGCCGAAAGTTTCTTTCCTGGCCTACTACGGTATTTTTTTCTATGCGGGATGGGTGTTGCACCACCATATGCAGCGGATTTTCCCGTTGCTGAAGCGGTATGCGGTGCCGTTTACCGTTGCCGGTGTTGTGGTGGGAGCCTTTGCGGGGTGGGTGAAGATTGATCCGGGGGCTCCGGAGATGGGAAGGGCTTTGCTCCAGGCTTGCGCTACCGTTTCCACGATGTGCCTGGTGACGGGCGTTGCCGGGGTGTTCCTGCGGTGGGTAAATGCGGAAAGACCGGCGGTGCGGTATTTGTCAGACGCCTCTTATTGGGTATACCTGATCCACGTTGGGTTACTGGGGGGCGTGCAGCTGTTTATCGGGGATTTCCCGGTCTGGGGGCCGGCTAAATATGCCACAGCTTTAGCGGTGACTGTCGGTGTCAGCCTCCTCACTTATCAATGGTGGGTGCGCTATACAATTATCGGGTTTTACCTGCACGGTCCGCGCAAGCGGCCTGCGGCGGGACTTCCAACGGAAGCAAACGTTTCCGGCGGCCAGCCTGTTATTTAAACGATTTGTTAATGGCATTAAAATATTTGATATAATGAAAATATTTCCTAGTTTTACACTCTGAATTCATACCCCAACCTTATCCTCTCAAAAAACCTCCTCTTATTTTTTAACCGTTTTCCTTCGAAAAGCCGCTCAGTGATTGAGTAGGCTAAAAACATATTGTAACGTCGAATCAAACACTGGGATGTTTCAAACTTGAACAACTGAAACACTTACCATATGCGACAATTTTACCTGTTATTCTTAGCATGCTGCCTGGCCTTCTCGGTGCCGGGCCTGGCACAGGTATTTAATCCCGCTGACCCGGTGATTACCTACAACCCCAATGATCCCCCCGAGACTCCGGCCTGGGGCACCATTTCCAAATGGGTGCGCACAGTCCGTTCTTCCGTGAATTTCAGCAACAAGGATTCCTACAAGGCGTACTATCTCAGCGGTATGCCTTTCCGTCTGAAATTCCCCAAAAGCTACGTTCATGGCGTATCTGATGGGAAAAAATATCCCCTGTTCATCTTCCTCCACGGCCGTGGCGAAGGTGGCGGCATCTATGACAACGAGTATTCCCTGTACCATGGCGGTGGCAAATTCTGCGCCGCTGTCGACAATGGTAAGTTCGACGGTTTCATTCTCGTGCCGCAAAACACGACCGGATTTTTTGGCAATCCCCACTTTGATTTTATTAAGCAGATCATCGACGAACTGCAGGCCAACAACAAACTTGATCCCAACAGAATTTTCGTAGACGGTCTTTCCGCAGGCGGTACTTCCACCTGGGAATTTACGCTTCGTTACCCCAAGGTGGTCGCGGGCTTCCTGCCGATCAGCGGCGCTTCTATCGCTTACCGCGACCAGGTGAACGTCTTCAAATACATCCCCCTGTGGATTTTCCAGGGCGGGCTGGACAACAACCCCCACCCCTCCACCACTACCGCAGTTATCAACGCCGACCTGAACGCCGGCGGTAACGCGAAAATGACTTTGTATCCCAACGGCGGCCACGGTATCTGGAACACCGCCTGGGACGAAGCCGACTTCTGGCCCTTCATCGGCCGCCAGCACAAGGCTAACCCCTGGCCGCAATTCGGTCATAACGAATTTTGCCCCGGCGAAACCGTGAATGTGATCCTGGGCCTTACCCCGGGATTTGACGGTTACGAATGGCGCAAAGATGGCAACGTGATTTCCGGCGCCACAACCAATGAGTATACTGTTACTTCATTCGGTACTTACGACGCGAGGATCAAAAGGGGGACCGAATGGTCGCCCTGGTCGCCCACACCGGTTGTGGTGAAACAAAAAGCCGCCACCCAAACGCCCCCGCTGGCTATCTCCGGCCTGATGAGTAAAGTACTTCCGGCTGTGGATGGCAAAAATTATGTGGTATTGAGCCTCCCCGAAGGTTATACTTCTTACCAATGGAGAAAAGTTGGCGACCCCGCCATCATCGGTACCGCACAAACGCAGACGGTGAACACACCCGGCCAGTACCAGGCAAACGTAACCGAGAAATTCGGTTGCTCCAGCGAATGGTCGGCTCCCTTCACTGTTGTTGCCGCCAATGGCACCAACGCGCCCGCGCCGGCTTCCGGCCTCACCGCCACCGCTATCAGCAAAACGGCTATTACCCTCGACTGGACCGATAATCCGAACGCCACTTACAACGAAACCGGCTACGAGATCTATCGTTCCAACAGCGCAGGTTCCAACTACGAACTGATCGCCATCACCAGCCCCGATGCTGCTACATATACCGACCAGAACCTGTCGCCCAATACGAAGTTCTACTACGTACTGCGCGCAGTAAACAATACCGCCGCTTCCGCGGTGAGCAATGAGGCGAATGCAACCACCCAGGTAGACGCCAACCCGCCCACTGCTCCCACCAACCTGACGATCGCCGGTACCAGCACCACTTCCGTGAAGCTGCAATGGGGCCCGTCTCAGGATGATGTTGGCGTATTCAAATACGACATCTACGTAAACAGCCTGAAATCTTTCACCGTAGACGCTACGGAAGACGAATTCACCGTTTACAACCTGAAATCCGACAGCCTTTACACCTTCGTGGTGAAAGCACGCGACCTGGCAGGCAACTCTTCCCCCCGAAGCAACCAGGTAAGCAGCCGCCCCGTAGCTAACGGCCTCAACTACCGTTACTACGAAGGCAACTGGTCGGTTCTCCCCGACTTCAACACCCTGACGCCGGTTAAAACCGGTATCACCCCGGGCGTAGACATTTCTGTTCGTAACAAAAACGACCAGTTCGGTTTCGTATGGGAAGGCCAGATTCGTATCCCGGTTACTGGTAACTATACCTTCGTGACCAACTCAGACGACGGCAGCAAATTGTGGATCGACACCGACTACAACGCTTCCGCTACCCCGCTGGTGAACAACGATGGCCTCCACGGTTCGCAAGACCGCGAAGGCACCAAGTACCTCACTGCAGGTATGCACAAGATCGCCATTGCCTTCTTCGAACAAGGCGGCGGTGAATCGATGGTGGTTTCCTGGAAGAACACGGCGCACGGCGTTGGCAGCACCAAGCAAACCATCCCCGTTGAATACTTCAAAGACCTGAACACGGCTCCGGGCGGTACCGTACCGAATGCACCGGGCAATATCAAGGCCACTGCCCTGTCGTACAACAAGATCCAGCTTACCTGGTCCGACAGCAGCAACAACGAAACCGGCTTTGAAATCTACCGTGCAGAAAGCGTGGCAGGACCGTACGAAATCGTTTACACGGCAGCCGCCAATAAAGTAAGCTACCTCGACAGCGGCCTGAATGCGGCTACCACTTATTACTACCGCATCCAGTCCATCAATAAATATGGCGCATCGGGCTTCCACCCGAACGAAAGCGGTGGATTTGTGTACAATGCCTATAATACGGCTACCAATATCACCTCCCTTCCCGATTTCAATACGCTGACTTCAGTGAAAACGGGTATTTCTACCAATGTAACGCTGGATGTTCGCCAGAGAGACGACGCCTTCGCACTGAAGTTCTCCGGTTTCATCAACATCCCGACTACCGGTTCGTATACTTTCTATACGAATTCAGATGACGGCAGCAAACTGTATATCGGTACTTTCAGCGAAGCCAACCTCGTTGTTAGCAATAACCACCAGGGCGGTCCTACCGAAAAAAGCGGCACCAAAACGCTGACTGCCGGTAAGTATCCCATCCATGTTACTTACTTTGACCGAAGCGGTAACCATACGCTGACAACCAGTTATGCCGGTCCGGGTGTCACCAAGCGCCTGATCGCCGACTCGATGTATATCAACAGGAACGCGATGGCGAAAACTTTCGCTATGCCTGCGATCCCTGCTGCGCCTACCGGCCTGGCATTGACCGCCCTCAGCGGCAGCAGCATTGAGCTGAAATGGAACGACAACTCCACCACCGAAACGGCGTTTGAAATTCACCGCTCGGCCAACGACGCGACGAACTTCCGCCCGGTTGTAACAATTCCGGCCAATGCAGGTTCCGAAGCATCGTTCATCGATACCGGCCTTTTCGCGAACGTGACCTATTATTATAAGGTGTTGGCGAAAAACGAAGGTGGCAGCTCCGCATTCAGCAATACCGCCAACAAGGCCACGCTGAATACGCCGCCGACGCTCACCCAGCTCGAAAACCGCTCGGTTCGCTACGGCACCCAGCTGGTACTCGCGCTCACGGCAACTGATCCTGACGGCGGTGCGCTCACCATCACTGCTGCCAATGTTCCTGCATTCGGCCAGTTTGTGACCGGCAGCGGTACGGCTACCTTGACTTTCAACCCGACGCAGGCGAATGAAGGCGTGTACAATAACATTACCGTAACGGCAACAGACGCCAACGGCGGTGTAACCAGCACTTCCTTCAACCTGACCGTTAACGACAACTACTCTCCCGTGATCGCGGCTATTTCGAACACCTCGCTGAACGAAAACGCCACCGCCAGCATCGCCTTGTCGGCTACCGACGGTAATGCCAGCGAAACCGTGACCTGGAGCGCAACCGGCCTGCCCGGCTTCGCTACCCTGACGCCCAACGGCAACAGCGCCACCATCGCACTGGCTCCTGGCTTCATCGACGCAGGCGTGTATGAAGTAACCGTGAAAGCCGACGACGGCAGAGGCGGTATCGATTCCAAGACCTTCACCATCACGGTGAACGACGTGAACCCGAGCAGAACCATCTACGTGAACTTCACCGACGGTTCTTACCCGGCTCCCGCGCCCTGGAACAACACCAACAAACAGCCCGTACTGAACGACCTGTTCGCCAACCTGAAAGACAACGCCGGCGCTACTACCACAGTAGGTATCCGCGTAACCAGCAACTGGGGCGCTCTCGGTAACGGTTCGAACTACTTCGGTACTACCACCGGCAACAACTCCGGTGTATATCCCGACAACGTAATGAAGACTGCGTACTGGAGCAACACCGCTGCGCAAACCTTCAAACTGGTGGGCCTCAGCGCTACCAGCAAGTATAACCTGACTTTCTTCGGTGCCCGCGCAGACGTGACCGACAACCGTATGACCGACTACACCGTTAACGGCACCACGGTCTCCCTGCAGGCTGCGAAGAACACCCAGAATACGGTTGCGATCAACAATATCTCACCGGATGCGAACAACGAAATTCTCATCACGATGAAGAATGGCACCGGTTCTGTATGGAGCTACATCAACGCACTGGTGATCCAGGTGAACTACGACGACGGTAACGCGCCTGCGAAACCGACCCAGTTCGCTGCGGCATCCACTTCCGGCGGTGTTAAACTGACCTGGAAAGACGTTGCCTTCAACGAATCCGCTTACCAGGTGTACCGCGCTACCGTACCTGCTGGTCCGTTCACCTTGCTGAACCCCGCCGGTGGCAACGCCAATGCAACCAGCTACACAGACGCAACTTCCGTTGCCAGCACGCAGTATTACTACACGCTTCGTGCGATCAACGACAACGGTGCATCCGCTTACACCGATACCATCAGCATCCTGACCGGCAACAACAACCCGCGCCTGGACAGCATCGGCGATGTAAGCATCAAGAACAACGAGACCTTCGCGATTCCGCTGGTAACAACGGATGACGCGGGTGATGTACTCACGCTGCGCTCTTCCAACCTCCCGTCGTTCGCTACCCTGACCGACAATGGCGATGGTACCGGCAGCATCAGTATCGTGCCTTCCGCCGGCGACGTTGGCCGCTTCGCAAACATCAACGTGACCGCATCCGACAACAAGGGCGGTGCCACTACCCGGACGTTCAACATCCAGGTGCGTGACAAGAACATCACGACCGTGTATGTGAACTTCAACCAGACGCTGCCTGCAGACGCTCCCTGGAATAACTTCAATACTTTCCCCGGTGCGAATGCACAGATTGCCAACCTGAATGATGAAACCGGTACTGCATCCGGCATCCGCATCCAGCTGCTCGACGCCTTCTCCGGTACCAATACCGTAGGATCCACGACTGGCAACAACTCTGGTGTATATCCCGACAACGTGCTGGCCAGCACTTACTATACGAATGCGGCAACAGAAAGGAGGATCCGCGTATCCAACCTGAACGCCACTTACCGTTATAACCTGATCTTCTTCGGCAGCCGCCAGGGCAACGACAACAAGAACACGGAATATAAGGTAGGCAGCAGCATCGTGACCCTGAACGCAGCGAACAACACGCATAACACCGTTCAGATCAACGGTATCACGCCCGACGCTTCCGGTAATATCGACTTTACCGTGAAACAGGCTACCGGCGCCGCTTACGGATACATCAACTCCGTAGTGATCCAATACTACCTCGACAACGGTACCCCGCTGGCACCCGGTAACGCAACTGCGCTTGCCAAGTCCAAAACAAGCATCCAGCTGAACTGGGGCGATAACTCGAACAACGAGACCGGCTTCGAAGTATGGCGTTCTTCCGACAAGGTGAACTACTCGCTCCTGGCCACCGTTGGCAACAACGTGAGCACGTATACGGATAATGGCCTCGCCATCGACACCCGTTACTACTACAAAGTGCGCGCACTGAAAGCGGCCGTACAGTCCGACTTCAGCAACGTAGCCACAGCAGCCACCTTCCGCAATGCGGTGTACATCAACTTTAACGTCTTCAATCCTGCAGGAACGCCGTGGAACAACACCAACTCCGCTCCTGCCCAGGGTCTGGAATTCCCGAACCTGAAAGACGATAACAACGAGAACACCGGCATGACGATGGTGATCCATAAAGCTTTCACGGGCGATAACCCGTACGGCATGAACACCGGCAACAACAGCGGTATCTATCCCGACAATGTCATCAGCAGCACTTACTGGGTTGACATCAACGAGAGCGGTCAGCTGAAGATCAAAGGCCTGAACCTCGCCAAGAAATACAACTTCGTATTCTTCGCAAGCCGCGACGGCGCCGGTGACCGTACTTCGAACTACACCATCAACGGTCAGACCGTTGCCCTGAATGCAGGATACAACATCAACCAGACCACCCAGATCAACGACGTATCGCCCGATCAGAACGGCGAGGTACTGATCTCGGTGATGGCAGGCGGACAATCCATCTACGGTTACATCGGTGCGCTGGTGATCCAGTCGTACACACCGGAAGCGAACCAGATAGACCCAGACCTGATCTTGCAGAAAGCTGGCGGCAAAGCCGATGCGCTGACCGACATTACGGGCGTGAAGATCGAGAAAACATACCCGAATCCGTTTATTGCTAACGTCAATGTAGAAATCTCCAGCGACGGCAAGTCACAGAACAACTTTATGCTGAATGTGACAGACGTTTCCGGCAGATCGGTACAAACGAAGATGATCGGCAAGCTGCCCGCGGGCACGCACCGAGTATCCCTCGACCTGGGCGCCGACCGCGTAACAGGTGGCCTGTACCTCCTGCAACTGGTAGATGGAACCAAAGTAGTTGGATCGGTTAAATTGATTAAAAGCAAATAATATCGATTCTAACCTTTAAAATGACTTACCGAAAAAATCCGGGTCAAACCGGATTTTTTCGGATTTGTCGGATTAAAAAATTTCACACTTTAACAAAAGCATCCATATGGACCTGATTTATCTGCTGAAAGCATTGTTGAGAAGGAAGTGGCTGATTATGATCTGCACACTGCTGGCGATCGTTGGGGCTTTCGTGTTAACCCTGAACCAGGAAAAATTGTACAAGTCGGTTGCCCAGATCGCGACTGGTTTTACCAGCAATGACCAGGTGAAACTGAAAGATGAAAGTTTCAACATTTACGAGATCGATTCCAAGTTCGGTAACGTGATCGAGGCGCTGAAATCGCCACGGGTATTGGGTATGACCGGTTACAACATGCTCCTGCACGATCTGCAGAACCCCGGCAAGGAATTCCGCCAACTGACGCCGGAAGACCTGAAAAGCGAGGTGTACCGGAACACTGACAAAGAGAAAGCCATTAGGATCCTCACCCAGAAGTACAACGAGGAGAAGCTCCTCAGTTCCTACGTTCCCGAAGAACGCCAGATCATCGAACTGCTGAAGCTTTATAAATATGACCTCGAAACGTTCCGCTATGTGCTGTACGCCAACCGCGTGGCACGTACCGATTATATCGACATCCAGTACCGTTCGACCAGTCCTGAGATGTCTGCCTATTTCGTGAACCAGATCGTGGCGGAATTTCTCCGGAACTACGAATCTTCCCGCAATGTGCAGACTGCCCAGAACATCGAAACGTTACAGAAGCTCGTTGACCAGAAGAAAGCCGAACTCGACGAGAAAATCGGTAACATCAAGACCATGGGCACCATGGACGTTTCGGTGGAAAGCTCCAGCAAGCTCGAACAGGTGAGCAATTTCGAAACCCGTCTGGCTGATGAGCGCAACCTGCTCAATACCGCCAATCTTTCCATGCAGCAGGTGCAAAACCGGTTGGCAGAGATAGATCAGAGTAACAGCGCGGCAGCGGCCAGCGGCAATAGTGCCAACACGGAGCTCGCGAACCTGCGCAAGCAAATGAACGACGCTTATAATGACTACCAGGCCAAAGGCGGCAACAACACCGAGCTGTATAATAAATACATGGCCAAGAAAACGGAATACAAAAACAAGCTGATGGCCATGGCGTCGGTATCCTCCGGCCCTGCCGGCGGTGTAACCAAAGCCGATCTCTTACAGAAGAAAAGCGACCTGGAGCTCCAGATTAAAAGTTCGCAGCAGAATATTTCAGCCTACGAAGACAAGGTACGCCAGCTGAACTCCAGCATCGGCGCGGCCGCTTCGCGCAATGCCAATAACCTCGCGTTGCAGAAGGAAGTGGAACTTGCGCAATCGGAATACGAAGCAGTGAAAACGCGGTACGACGGTGCGCTCAACAGCCGCATCGCGCCGATGGATAACTTCCGCCAGGTATTGTTCGGGCAACCCGCCGTGGAACCCGAGCCCAGTAAGCGGCTGATTATCCTCGCCTTGTCGGGGATGTCGATGTTCGTGTTCTGCTGTATTTCCATCATTTTCATGGAATATATCGATCTGTCTATAAAAACCCCTACCCAGTTCCAGAAAGTGACGGACCTGCGCCTGATGGGCGTAGTGAACCGCGTGAACATGAAGCGCATGACATTCGAGAACATTTTCACGGACGAGGAATTACCGGCGCAAAGCAGTGTATTCCGCGAGTTGCTCCGGAAACTGCGTTATGAAGTGGGAAACAGCGGGAAGAAGGTGTTTTTGTTTACCAGTCCTCGCCCGGGCGAAGGTAAATCCACCATCATCAAAGCCCTTGCCCATAGCCTGAGCCTGAGCCATAAAAAGGTGCTGATCATCGATACCAATTTCCCGCATAACACGCTCACGCAGGAATTTGAGGCGAAACCGCTGCTGGAGGATTTTGTGTTGGGCGACGGGCAAGACTTTAAGAAGAAACTCGACGAGTTGATTTCGCCCACGGGCATCGAAAATGTGGACGTGATCGGCTGCAAGGGCGGTCAGTATACACCGGCGGAAGTGCTGCGGCCCGGTAACCTGCTCGACCATATGGATGCGCTGCGCGGTTACTATGACTTCATCTTCCTGGAAGGCGCACAATTGAACGAGCGCTCAGACAGTAAAGAATTGCTGAAGTACGCTGATACCATTGTCGCAGTGGTATCAGCCCGGTCGAGCATCAAGCAAACCGACAAGGAAACGATCGAATACCTGTCATCGCTGAACGGTAATTTCACCGGCGTGGTGCTGAACCAGGTAGAACAACAAAACATCGATATCTGATGACGCAGGCATTGACGGGTTCGGCGAAAGGCAACCGGCTGGCATGGATCGACTATGCCCGCGGGATCGCCATCATCCTGGTGCTGTACCGCCACATCTTCGAAGGGATTACCCGTTCGGGCGTGGACGCGGCGGAGTACCAGTGGCTGGAGAATGCCAATATTATTTTCTATAGCTTCCGGATGCCGCTGTTCTTCATCCTTTCAGGTATATTTATTGCCAAAAGCCTGGCCAAGCGCGATCTTGGCGGGTTAATCCGAAATAAATTCAGCATCCTGCTTTATCCCTACCTCCTCTGGTCCTTTATCCAGATTACCATCCAGTTTGCGTTGAGTGGCTATGTAAATGCCGACCGGAGCTGGGCAGATTATGGTTATGTGTTTCTATACCCGCGCCGTATCGACCAGTTCTGGTACCTCTACGCCCTCTTCAACGTGACGGTGTTATACATCATCGCGCGGGAGCGGCTGAAGATGAAGGTGGGCGCGCAACTGGCACTGGGTGCCGTGTTGTATATGCTGAGCAGCTATGTTTCCGTGCATAAAATCGATCTCGGTTTCCTGTACGACATCTGCCACTATTATGTATTCTTCGCCATTGGCGAACTGGTGGCGGATAAGATGCTGGACCAGACGAAATATCCACTTTACAGTTCCTGGAAGGTGTTCCTGGTGATGTTGCCGGTGTTTGTGATCGGGCAATGGTACTTTTTGCAGGCCAACCTGGAACATGGCAGTACGCTGTACGTGGAAGAATACCAGCCCATCCTGTTTGCGGTGATCGCATTGACAGGTTGCGCATCCATGCTGAGTCTTTCGTTTTTGCTGCAGCGTTACGACGCGCTGAAGCCGTTGAAGATCGCGGGATATCATTCCCTGTACATTTATGTTTCGCACGTGCTCGTGGCCTCTGCCGCGAGGATGGTGCTGGTAAAAATATTCGGCGTCACCAGTGTTCCTGTGCTGCTGGCGATATGCCTCCCGCTCGCGGTGGTGGTTCCCATCCTGCTGTACAAATTCGCTATGCGCATCGGCGCCTGGTGGTTGTACAGCCTGGAAAGACCCGCCCTTAAGCCTGCGGCTAGTTTAAAAATGAAGTAAACCGATATGCCTGGCCCAACATACACCTACTGGCTGAAATCCGGCATCTATAATGGATTGCAGAAGGCTGCCGTGCTTTTTTCGGCATCGGCAGCATCCTGGTGCTGACCCGGTTCCTGACCAAGGAGCAAATGGGTGTATGGAATCTTTTCCTGCTGATCACGAGCATCATTGAAATGTGCCGGCAGTCGCTGGTGAAGAATGCCGTGATCAAATATATCAACAACCACCCTGCTGATACGCATCATCATATCGAAGGTGCGGCGATGGGGCTGAATGTGGTGATCACCCTGCTGACGGCCACCACCCTGGCTTTGGGGATCGTGCCGCTGTCGGGTGTTTTGCAGGCGCCCGACCTGTCGGTGGTAGTGTGGCTCTTCCTCCCGGGGTTGCTGCTGCTCATTCCGTTCTCCCATTTTGAATGGATGCAGAATGCCAATGCCGATTTCAGGGGAATTTTCTGGGCGTATTCCTGCCGCCAGGGTACGGCTTTCCTGCTCATCGTGGCGCACCTGGTATGGATGGGGCCCATCGGGCTGGTGGACCTCGTGATTTATTTCAACGCCGGCATCGTAGCTGGTACGCTGACGGGATGGTTTTTTGCCCGGAAGTTCCTGTCCGGAAAAGTGAAATTCCATGCGGAATGGATGGGGAAACTCTGGCAGTTCGGCCGTTTCGTTTTCGCCACAAACATGAGCTCCAGCATTTTCAGGAATACCGATCAGTTCATTGTAGCCTCGCTCATCTCCACCCCCGCCGTGGCCATGTACGGCGTATGTCTGCGGATTTCCAACCTGGTAGACATGCCTTCGCAGGTGCTCGGCGATATCCTTTTCCCCAAAAGTGCGAAAATGATGGAAGGCGGAAATATCGCCGGCGTCCGTTATTATTATGAAAAGGCGGTGGGCTCGATCCTGGCGATCGCCGTCCCGGTGAGCCTTGGTATCCTGCTGTTGCCCCGCCTCGTTATTGGCATTATCGCCGGTCAGGATTACCTGGAAGCTGCTACGCTGCTGCAACTGACCATCCTTTATGGATTGTTCCTGCCTTTCATTAAGCAGTTCGGCACCATCATGGATTCCATCGGCAAACCCAAAATGAATTTCTACGTCATCACCATCACCGCTTTGCTCAATATTCCCGTTTGTTACCTATTCACCCGCGCGTTTGGCTTGCATGGTGCGGCATATGGCATGATGACCTCCTACTTCGTTTGTTTCCTGATCACGCAAATATACCTGCGTAAGACATTAGGCACCGATTTCCTGCGGACGCTCGGCTACGCTGTGAAATTCTACCCGGAAATGTACCAGGTGTTCCGCCAACGTTTCATCCTAAAATCCCAACCCAAATGATCCGCAACAGAGATATCATCATTGTAGGATTGCAGCCCTGGGACATCGAGATCGGGAGCAACTGCAAAAACATCGCCGCGGTGATGGCGCGCACGAACAGGGTATTATACGTCAACCGCGCGCTTGACCGCATTTCCGCGATCCGCGACCGGAACGACGCCAAAACCCGCACTCGGAAAAGCAGCATCGCCGGCCAGGCCAGCGACCTGCAGCTCATCGCGCCCAACCTCTGGACCCTCGATCCCCGCACGATCCTCGAGTCTATCAACTGGATCCCCTTCGCCGGGCTCTTCGACCGTCTCAACCGCATCAACAACAAGAGAATGGCCAACGCCATCAACGACGCCGCGGCACGCCTTGGGTTCAGCGATCCTCTCCTGTTCATCGACAACGATTTCTTCCGAGCCTTTTACCTGCCAGAGATGATCAGCGGCGTATCAGGCACCATTTATTATATCCGCGACAATCTCACCAGCCAGCCCTACTTCCAGCGGCATGGCCTGCGCCTCGAGCCTCAGCTCATGGCCAAATCCACCGTGGTAGTGGCCAATTCCGCATGGCTTGCGTCTTACGGCCGGAAACATAACCCGGCTTCGTTCGACATCGGGCAGGGCTGCGACTTCAGCTGGCTCGACAACGTTGGCCCGGAAGCGCCATCCCTGCTGAAAGAAAATGGCAAACCCGTGATCGGGTACGTGGGCGCGCTGATCGCTTCGCGGCTGGATATCGGGTTAATGGAGGATATCGCCGCCCGGAGGCCCGACTGGCAATTCCTGCTCGTGGGCCCGGAAGACGAAGCCTTCCGCCAAAGCCCCCTGCATACCATGCCCAACGTCTTGTTCACCGGCAACCGCCCGTCTTCGGAACTGCCTTCCTGGATCCAGTCGTTCGACGTCTGCATCAATCCGCAGCTCGTGAATCCCATGACCATCGGCAACTATCCCCGCAAGATCGACGAGTACCTGGCGTTTGGCAAGCCTGTTGCCGCCACGGCCACGGAAGCCATGGAGATGTTCGCTTCGTATGTATATCTGTGCAAAGGCGCAGGGGAATACATCGATGCCATCGCCAAAGGGCTGCGCGAGCACGACGAAACATTGCGGGAGCGCAGGAAAGCTTTCGCGTTGTCGCACACCTGGGAAAACTCGCTGGCTGCGCTGGAAGCCGCGCTGACATCCGTTTCAACTCAACCTAAAACAGTACAACATGGCTGATAACAGATTTTCGGACGAAAGAATCCTGGAGATTACAGTAACCGTGTTCCTCGCGTTCACGATGTTGTTCCTTGGCATTAAAATTTTGTTCTACTGATGAAATCGCTGTCTGCATTCATACTCCGCCACCGCACGGTGTCCGCCCTTGTGGATACGCCCGTTGCCTGGGTACTGATGGCCCTCGTGGCCGGCGGTATCGCTTACGCGGTGAGCATGATCCACGAGATGGTAGGTTTGGGAATCGCTGTGGGCCTCATCGGCATCACCATCACGCTGATCTGCCTGTTTAACACCCGTCTTGGTTTTTATATCGTGACGGTTATCGGGTTCTTCATGTTTTACATCAAGCGCATGATCCCGGTGGATATACCGATGGGCGTGGTTTGCGACGCATTGCTGGCGGTTACCTTCATCGGCATTTACTACCGCAAAACCGTGCTGAAGGAAAAACTTTGGAAATATTCCGGGAATATCATCACCGTTATGTACGGTATTTATTTCTGTTTTCTACTGATAGAGCTTTTCAACCCCGCGATGTATTCCGTGGATGGCTGGCTGTTTACGGTACGCAAGTTCCTCAACTTCATCATGATCTATTTCGTGGGCCTGCACATTTTCAGCACCCGCAAGGATATCGTCGACTATATCAAGTTCTGGATTATCCTTTCCGCATTGGCGGGGCTGTATGGCTGCTTCCAGCAATGGCATGGCTTGCTGGGCTTTGAGTTGAACTGGGTGATGGCGGATCCGATCCGGTATAAATTGTATTTCCAGGGCGGCGACATGCGGAAGTTCTCCTTCCTCTCCGACCCCACGGCTTTCGGCATCCTCATGGCGCATGGCGTGGTGTTTACACTGATTATATTCCTCAATACGGAAAGCAAGAAATACCGCAGGGCGCTGTTCTTCGCCATCATTTTCATGGCGCTGGGTATGGCTTACTCCGGGACGAGGACTGCCTATTTCATGATCCCCGCTGCGCTGGCGATTTATGTGCTGATGACCATCACGAACAAACGGACGCTCTTTTTCGCGGTGGGCTTCCTGATGTTCTTCTGCGTGCTGGTGTTCGGACCGTTCTACGGCAACGGCACCGTCAACCGTATCCGGTCCACTTTCGAGATGTCGGACGACGAGTCGTTGAACGTGCGCGACGAGAACCGGGCGAAGATACAGCCGTATATCTGGAAGCATCCGCTGGGCGGAGGCGTTGCCACCAGCGGTGTACAGGGGCTTGAGTATAATCCGGGGCACCCGCTCGCGGGGTTCCCGCCGGACAGTGGCTACCTCCGTACCGCGATAGAAACCGGGTGGCTGGGCCTCGCTTTGACCTGCAGCCTGTATTTCACCATCCTTTACACCGGCGTCCGGAACTATTACCGGAGCAAATCCAAAGAATTTAAAATCATATATCTCGGCATCGTCGCCAGTATTTACGCCTATATCGTCGCCAACTATGCGCAGGTTGCGATCGGGCAGATGCCGGGCGGGTTGTTCTTTTACAGCGCGCTGGCCATTATCGTCAACCTCCGAGGCATCGAGGAGGCTTCCGCAAAAACTAATTCTGACATAATAAAAACAAATGCAATATGAAAAAGCAAGCTTTGATTATTCTCCTTCTGCTCGCCCCCGCCTTATCATTGTTGGCGCAGAATGCACCCCAGCAAGCGCCCCCCGAATCAGCAGGCGATCAAGGATAAATTGGTTGCCCTGGCACTCAACAACCCGGCCATCCGCATCCGTAACGCTGAAAGGGAAAAGTCAGTTTCGGAATTGAACAAGGCGACCGCCAGCTGGGCCAACTACGTTACCGGTAGCGTCAACCTTAACGAAATTACGCTGAAACTAAAGAACATCGACGACCAGAACCGTACACAGCTCTACTATCCCCTTTGGAACGTAGGTGTGATGGTCCCCCTCGGCAGCCTGTTCACCAAAGGCAGCGACGTGAAAATCGCCCGCCGCAATATTGATATCGCCACCGAAAACCAGGAACTCGCCAAGCGCCAGATCACTGCCATCGTTCTTACCAAATACCAGGATTACCTCACCACCAAAGCGCAACTCGCCATGCAGGAGGAAATCTCCGACGAAGACCAGGCCGCTTTTGACCAGGCCGAAGCGAAACTCGCCGCAGGTGGTATCACCTTCGAACAATACAGCAATATTGCCAAAAAATACAACGATGGCCGCGTGCGTAAACTCACGCTCGAAAGAGACCTCATCGTGGTAACCCTTGAACTCGAAGAGATCATCGGTACAAAGCTCGAGACCGTTCTCGGTATATAAATTCATGTGTATGTTTCATTTATCAGAAAAGCATATTCCGGCTACACTTACCTGCATATTTCTTTTATTCGCGTCCACAGTTACTGGCCAACAATTGACAGATACCGTGAAGTTGAAAGCCACGGCCTTCAGTACCATCAATTCCCTGGTTTTTCTTCCGGACGATTACCGGGTCACCAACACCAATTACCCGGTGATCATTTATCTGCACGGAAAAAGCAAATCAGGCAACGATATCAGCAAATTGCGCCTCGAAGGTGTTCCCTACTGGATTAGCAGAGGAAAAAAGATCCAGGCGCGGAACCCGGCAGACGGCAAACTGTATAAATTCATCGTAGTGTCGCCGCAGGCGCCCAGCTGGGGCCTGAAGCCCGCCGAAATCGAAAGGATGTTGAACGATGTTGCGTCCCGCTATCGCATCGACCCGAAACGGATTTACATCACGGGTTACAGCGCCGGCGGATGGGCCACGGTAATGGCGCTTACGGAAAAGCCCGCGCTCACCGCAAGATTTGCCGCCGCCGTTCCGATGTCCGTTGCAACGATCGACGACAAAAACAAGAAAAATTTCAAAATGGTTGCGGATGCCAAAGTCCATTGCTGGTATCTGGCCGGAGAAGGAGAGCCGCACTTTATGGAAGATTGCATGAAGTATGTGGACAGTACCAACAAGTACGGTCCAGGATTGGCGAAGATGACGATCGTGGAGAACTTCGCGCACAAATCCTGGATTTCGCTCTACGACCCGGCTAACAAGCACGGCATCGGCATGAACATCTACGAATGGATGCTCCAATACCGCAAATAACCCCGTTGACCAGTAATGAAAGTATATTTTAAAAACCTCGATGCTATCCGATTTATCGCCGCGCTGCTGGTGATACTTCACCACGGCCAGTATTTCAAGGCGGAACAGGGTGTTTCGTCGTGGAGCTGGATGGATTATATGTTGAAAGATACAGGGCGCATGGGCGTGAATCTCTTTTTCGTGCTCAGTGGTTTCCTGATCAGCTATCTTCTGTTCAAGGAAAACAAGGAGAAAGGACATATCAGTTTCAAGAACTTCTACATCCGCCGCATGCTCCGCATCTGGCCCTTGTACCTGGCCTACGGTATCGGCATGATCGTGCTGGCGCCCTGGGTGTTCGCGAAGCTGGGTATAGAAACGGGCATCGGCCTGGAAACAACGGTCGTCAACCTGATATTCCTGCTCCTGTTCGCGGTGAACATCCAGCTGGCGTTTTTCCCTTATAACAAAGGAATCGTTGAAATCACATGGTCTGTCTGTATCGAGGAGCAATTCTACCTTGTTTGGCCCTTACTGGTGGCCGCTTTCCGCAACAGTCTCAAAACGCTGTTCGTGGTGCTGCTGTCCATCGGTTTCCTCAGCAAAGCCCTCTGCCTGATACTCCCCCACTTTTTCCCGGTAACCTCCCTGCAATTGTTCGGCATCAACTACGTGTTGCTGTTCGACAAGCTGGAACTCTTCGGGACGGGGATGTTCGCGGCCTGGCTGCTGTTCAATAAAGACCGGTTCCCCCGGTTCTTTGAAAACGCCTTCAAACCCGGCGTTCAATGGATCATGCTGGCCATTACGGCTCTCGTCGTGTTCAGCGTGGCCCAGATTCCTGTGCTCAGTAAATATTATTTCGACCACTTCATTCACGCTTTCCTCTTCGGCTACCTCATGCTCATGGCTGTTTCTCCCAACAGCATCATGCACCTGGAGCAACCCATCATGAAATCGATGGGGAAAGTCAGCTACGGCATTTACCTGTTCCATACACCCGTGTGCCAACTCGTTATGATATTGTTCCTCAAGATGTTCGGTAAAGTTCCCGGCATCTTCACCTGGGAGCTGATGTATCCGCTCACCTGCGTGGCAGTCACCTGCGGGATCGCCTATCTGTCGTATGAATGCTTCGAAAAATATTTCCTCCGGATCAAATCGCGGTACGCGGTGGTCCAGACACGCATATAAAAAGAAATGCCCGGCACAACGACCGGGCATTTTTTATGCAGCAGATATAGCTGATTATTTTGCTTTCATGATTTTAAAGGACTCCTGGTGATGTGGTCCTACCTGTACTTGGATAATATACATGCCGCCCGTGTAAGCGCTCATATCGATGTATTTTACGGTGTTGATGATCGTTCCCAATTGGTGCGTAGCCTGCAACGCGCCGGAAAAATTGAAGATCCGGAGCGAAACCGGTTGCTCGCCCGGCAGCTTGATGGCAACGCGAAGCTGGTCCTGTACCGGGTTCGGTGACATATCCACCGTTACATTTTCGCTGTGGTTTTGGTCTTCGTCGGTTTGCACGGTAACCACCATGTTGTCAGTTGCAGTGCGGCCATTGGCGTCCATTACCGTCAAACGGAAAGTATATGAGCCCGCTGCGCGCAGTACCGCGAAGGAAGCCGATGCAGATGCGTTGCTGATGGTAACTTTGGAAGCATCACCTCCCACCAGTTCCCATTTATATCCCGTGATATTGCTATTCGGGGCAGGACGGGAACCGCTGCCGTTGAGGTTGATCACCGTTTCCGGTAAAATAAGCACCTGGTCAGCGCCTGCATCCGCTACCGGCGGATCAAGCGGGATGTTTACCGTAATGGAAACACGGTCTTTTGAGGTGGCGCCGCGGTTATCTGTAACCGTTAATTCAAATACATAAACGCCTGCGGTGGAAAGTTGCTGAACGGATGTAGAAGCCTCGCCGGGATTGGCAATCACCGAAGTTGAAGGCCCCGAAACCTGCGCCCAGTTCCAGCTGGCTATCGAGCCATCTTCGTCGCGGGAAGCTTGCCCGTTGAGTGTTGCAGTGCTTTCCGGCAAAGTGATCTCCTGGTCTCCTCCCGCGTCGGCAACCGGCGCGATGTTCGCCGCCTGGTTCACCGTTACGGTAACCGTCGCGGAAGCGGACAAGCCGTTGTTGTCGGTTGCCGTCAAACGGAAAGTATAAGTCCCTGCCTGTGTCAACCGGCTAACACCTGTGCTGGCGGAACTGCTGGCGCCAAAAGTAGCCGTAGCGGGCCCTGAAACCTGTGTCCAGGCATAACTGGCGATGTTGCTGCCGGAAGCCGCCGTGGCGGAACCGGTGAGCGTGGCGGTAGTAGCCGGTAAAGTGATGGTTTGCGCACTGCCCGCGTTCACCACCGGAGGAATATTATTCGCAGGGTTCACGGTAACGGTAACCGTCGCGGAAGCAGAAAGCCCTTTATCATCGGTTGCCGTCAGGCGGAAGGTGTACGTCCCGGCCTGTGTGAGCCGGCTGATACCCGTGCTGGCGGAACCGCTGGAAGCGATCGTTGCCGTCACCGGCCCGCTTGTCTGTGCCCATGCATACGTCTCAATGCTGCTTCCCGATGCGGGTGTGGCAGAACCATTCAGCGTGGCGGTAGTAGCCGGTAAAGTGATGGTTTGCGCACTGCCCGCGTTCACCACCGGAGGAATATTATTCGCAGGGTTCACGGTAACGGTAACCGTCGCGGAAGCGGAAAGCCCTTTATCATCGGTTGCCGTCAGGCGGAAGGTGTACGTCCCGGCCTGCGTGAGCCGGCTGATACCCGTGCTGGCGGCACCGCTGGAAGCGATCGTTGCCGTCACCGGCCCGCTTATCTGTGCCCATGCATACGTCTCAATGCTGCTTCCCGATGCGGGTGTGGCAGAACCATTCAGCGTGGCGGTGGTTGCCGGCAATGTGATCGACTGATTATTGCCCGCATTCACCACCGGAGGCTCGTTGGCCGGGTTCACGGTAACGGTAACCGTCGCGGAAGCGGAAAGCCCTTTATCATCGGTTGCCGTCAGGCGGAAGGTGTACGTCCCGGCCTGTGTGAGCCGGCTGATACCCGTGCTGGCGGAACCGTTGTTGGCAAAAGTTGCCGTGGCGGGACCGGAAACCTGCGTCCATGCATAACTGGCGATGCTGCTGCCGGAAGCCGCCGTGGCGGAACCGGAAACCGTAGCGGTCGTAACCGGTAGCGTGATTGTTTGCGCGTTACCTGCATTCACTACCGGCGGTACCGTATTGGCAGGACTCACCTGAATAGTAACCGTTGCGGAAGCAGAAAGCCCTTTGTCGTCGGTTGCCGTCAGGCGGAAAGTATATGTTCCTGATTGTGTTAACTGGCTAACGCCCGTTGTTGCCGCGGCAGAAGCTGAAATCGTAGCCGTTACCGGGCCCGACACCTGCGACCATGCATACGTTTCGATGCTGCTGCCCGAAGCGGGTGTAGCCGTACCGCGCAGCGTGGCCGTAGTTGCCGGCAGCGTGATCGATTGATCATTACCTGCATCTACAACCGGAGGCTCGTTGGCCGGCGCCACTACAATCTCAACTGTTGCCGTGCCCGTCAGGCCCTTGTCGTCGGTTACCGTCAGCCGGAATATATATGTCCCGGCGGTCGTAAGTCCTGAAACACCTGTGCTGGCCGCATTTGCGGTTGCCAGTGTAGCAGTGCGCGGCCCGGATACCTGCG
The DNA here is from genome assembly GCF_038396755.1 of Chitinophaga pollutisoli. Classification (NCBI taxonomy): domain Bacteria; kingdom Pseudomonadati; phylum Bacteroidota; class Chitinophagia; order Chitinophagales; family Chitinophagaceae; genus Chitinophaga; species Chitinophaga pollutisoli. The sequence goes on from NZ_CP149822.1 coordinate 82,084, forward strand.
TCCAGGCATAGCTGATGATGCTGCTGCCCGAAGCGGCGGTGCCAGTGCCAGTCAGCGTTGCCGTGCTAACAGGAAGCGTGAGCCGCTGAGATCCGCCCGCATCCGCTACCGGTGGAACGTTTGCAGGTAAAACCTGCACATCCACGGTGGCTGAGGCAGACAGACCGTTATTGTCTTTTACAGTGATACGAAAGGTATAAGTGCCCGCAGTCGCCAGCCCGGTTAGCCCGGTCGTTGCTGCGGCAGGATTTGCAATGGTGGCCGTTGCGGGCCCAGCGGTCTGCTCCCAGGCGTAGCTGGAAATAGTGTTTCCCTGCGCCGGAGTGCCCGAACCATTTAGTGTGGCGGTAGTTACCGGCAAGGTGATGGACAGGTTTTCGCCTGCATCTGCTTCCGGACCGATAAAGGCCGGAGAAACAACCACGTTTACGGTGGCGGATGCGGTCAGGCCTTTGTCGTCCGTAACCGTCAGGCGGAAAGTATAGGTGCCTGCGGTGGTGAGGCCGGTAAGGTTGGTGGTGGCCGCTGCCGGAGTCGCGATCACGGCGGTAACGGGCCCGGCCGTCTGCGTCCACGCGTAGGTGGAAATCGTGCTGCCTGCTGCGGGGGTGCCGCTGCCGGTGAGGCTGGCAGTGGTTTCGGGAAGGCGGATGGATATTGCGGTGCCGGCGTTGGCGGTGGGGCCGGTATAAGCCGGCAATACCGTAACCCGGATCGTGTCGGATTTGGATGCGCCTTTGCTGTCTGTGACCGTCAAACGGAAGTCATAGGCTCCTTGCGCAGTGAGCCCGCTGATAGCGGAAGCGGCGGTACCGGGTGATGCGATAACCGAAGTGGCGGGGCCGCTGATTTGCGTCCAGGCGTATGTGGAAATCGTGGCGCCGCCGGAGGCCGAAGCCGTTCCGCTGAGCGAAGAGGTGGTGGCGGGAAGGCGAATGGATTTATCCGTGCCTGCGTTCACCGTGGGCGGCAAAGCGGCTGCCTGTACGGTAACGGTTACCTGCGCGGTGGCGCGTGAACCGCTGTTGTCGGTCACTGCAAGCTGAAAAACATAGCTGCCGGCGGTGGTAAGCCCGGTAACGGTGGTTTTGGATGCGGATGCGCTTCCGAAACCCGGTGTCACCGGCCCGGAAACGAAAGTCCAGGCGTAAGACGCGATGCTGCCGTCAGGATCCGCGGATGCGGAGCCGTCGAGGTTGGCGGTGGTCACGGGCAGCGTGATGGTTACCGCACTGCCGGCGTTGGCCACGGGCGGTTTGTTGGTGCTGCCGGTGGAATATTCGTCGGCGCCCGCGTCAAATGCTGCGCCTTGCGGGCGGGCCTGCCCGTCGATGTCGTAATTGAAATAAGCTTTGAAGTCAAGTCCCTTGTTCACCGCAACAGACGTGGCCGTGATATGGAAATCTTTCCCCGCGGCATTCACGAAACCGGCGGTGTTGATATCCTGGCCGGTTACGTTGCTGGTGGTAACCGCGTCGATTCCCCTTTGTACTGCCACGTGAGCGCCGGAGCCGGTGTTGAAGACAAGGTTGTTCTGGATGAGGTTCCCCGTGCCGATGGTACCAAAGGAATTCAACACGCGTATCGCATCGCGGGCGGAGTTCACGACAGTGTTGTTCAGGATATACACCTGGAGGGGCTTGAAGTTATGATCGGTGGGCCGGTCGTCTACAAACAACGCGTCCTGGCCTGCTGCCGTTCCGTCAAAACCAGCATCGGCGATGATATTGTTATAAACAAGGCAAAGCCCTACGCCGAAAACTTCCAGCGCATTGCCCGTTCCTTTGATGATCTTGTTGTTATACACTTTACCGTTACTCTCGCCGCCGAGGATGATACCCGCCTGCTGGCTGCCTTTGTTTACGGTCCCGAAATTATACACGCTGTTGTTGTAGATTTCAACGTTCTCCGGGGCAGAAGCGACCTGGATGCCATCCCAGCCGGTATTTTCCGTGATGTTGTTATATACTTTCAGGTTGTAGATGCGCGGGGGCAGGAGGTTTTTCGTAACGCCGTCACAAACCGTCGGCGTACCATTGGGCGCCGTGTTGCCGATGTACATGCCTTCGCCGAGCACGTCATGGATATAAATATCGTGGATGCTGATGTTTCGGATGGCGAAGTTCGGATATTGGTTCATGGGGTCGCAATCCGGGTTGACTTTCGCCATCAAACCCGCTTCCGAGCCCGTGATCTCAATGCGCTCCGCTTCGTAATCGGTACAACCCTTACCCATGGCAAGCCCTGTGCTGAGGCGTTTGCTCACGCCATCGATCCGGAAGCCGTATTTATCGGCGCTGCCGGAACCTGTAATCTTGAAGTATTTAACGTTGTTGAAGATGAGGCCGTAATTACCACCGTCGCCTACACGCACCTGGCCGCCGCAGTTGATGAATACAAGCGGTTTGTCGGCGCTGCCGGTGAAGTTCATGAACTGTATATACGCATAATTCCCGGCTTTCACGCAGATCGTGTCGCCAGGCTCGATAGTGTAGTTATTACCGTTGATATACGCGCCACCGTCGTTCCCGGGTGTGATGACCACTTTACAGTTTTCGCAGTCGGTACCGGTGGAGGCCGCGTTCACAGTAACATTGGCGTAGGCGATATTCGTTTGTCCGGCGGCGTTGGTAACGGTGAGCGAGAATACGTACTTGCCAGCCACGAGCTGGCCGACAGTGGCTTTGGAAGTTGCTCCGCCTGCGATGGTGGCGGATCCGGGTCCGGAAACCTGTTTCCAGGCGTAGGTGGAAATAGAACTGTTGGGCGCGGTGGAACCTGAGCCGTCCAACATAACGGATGCGGTTGGAAGCGTCAGCGTTACGTTGGCATTTTTCACTTCCGCAACGGGTGCAGTAACCGGCGGCGGTTCCTCGGAAGAACCGTCTTTGCTGTACTGCAGCATCCATTCATAAATATTCTGTGATTGATAAGTATGCCCGGGGTCGTATGCCTTGTCCCAGAACCCGGAATCATGCCCACCGGTGAAAGTGGTGGCTTTCGCTTTGATGGCGGGGTTGCATGCATTGATGCGGGAAATGTAATCCGTTTGATATTTGAGGAAACCGTCGCTGGTGCCACATAGCATCCATACCGCCATATTACTGGCGGCCACGTTGCACAGGCCCGGAAGCTTGGGATCATCGATCGGCGCGGAAGAAACCGGCACGATGGCCGCGATATTATCGGAGTATTCCTTCCCGGTGGTGATGTAGTTCAATACACCATAACCGCCGGCGCTCAGCCCCGTGAGGTAAATCCTGGAAGCATCCACACGGTAGAGCTTCTTCATTTCCTCAATCAGCTTCTGCACGGTCTGATAGTTCGCCCAGCCCCCCGCAATCCGGGGAGATACGGTGATGAATTTGAATAGCTTTCCCCCAACGGTATACTGCATATTAGCACCCTTGGCGATCATTTTCGGAACGCCATGCCGCAGCACATCATTGATATTCCCCCCTTCTCCTACTCCATGAATAAAAATCAGCAAGGGATACTGCTGGGAAGTTTGTCCATAATCATCCGGCAAGTGCAGCCACGCTTCGAGCGTGGCGGAACTCGTCATGGCGACGTTGATTTTTTGCTGGGTCCCCTGACTAAAAGCCCGCCAGGGCGATAATAACACGATTACACAGATCCAGGCACGCATCAGCGCAAATCCAAAAAAACGGTTCTTCAAGATGGTCAAAATTTAAAATTCCATTTAATACTAGGGTGGCACACAAGACAGTTCAACGAATGATAAAAATAGGTGCTACAAAAATAGTTACAAATCATAGATCGAGATAAAAAATACATATATTAATTTATTAATAATCCATGAAATATAACTATGCGTATAAATTTGTAATTGAATAGTTTATTTCAATTATATCGTAAAGTCATTAACAAAAACCGGCGATTGTCAGCTCCTCATGACAAGGTTCTTTCCGGAGGCCTTCCGCAGGGCTTCCAAAAGCAGGATTCCCTTCACACTATCCGCCACCGGAATGCCCGGCCGCTCGCAATTAAATCGCTGCAGTATCCTTTCATCCATATCCTGCCGGTGATTGGCCGTCCCGAAAACGAGGTCGAGCTGCCCCTCACTCCCAAAAACCCGCTCGAAAAACGCCTTACCGATCCCTGCGTCGGAGTGCGGAAACGCGAAAACCCGCTCCCGCACGCCAAACCGATTGCAAACGGCGTCTACCGATTGCAGGGTTTGCGCCACCTGTTCGTCCACCTCCAGTTCCTGGTAATAAGGATGGTCCATACTATGCCCACCCAGCGAGAATCCCTTCTTCACCAGTCCCTCCACATCGCTTTCATCCATCCAGGGCCGCTCTTTCGCCAAAATCCCTTCAAAATCAATCTCTAGCAACGCCCCCAGTTCATCGGCCAGCTCCCGGTTATGCCAGCGGATCGCTTTCACGGCGGTCTCCAGCTCCGCTAGGCTCGTTCCCATTAGCTGGGCAGCCTCCGTGCGCGCCGGCGATGCCATGCTTCCGTTGCGCAACGCCCCGATGATCAATCCCAGCTTAAACCGGTAAAACATTGTCCTGTTTCCCAGCATCGGCGGATTCAGGAAAAACACCGCCGGTACGCCCTTAGCTTCCAGCATGGGCGCCACCGTTTCTGAAACCTCCCGCAGCCCGTCGTCGAAAGTCAGCAAAAAAGCGTTCTTCGGCAGGGGCTTCCCTCCTTTCGCCGCCCCAATCACTTCTCCCAGCGTTACCGGCATGAAATGGCGCAACAGGTAATCCAGGTCCGCCGCGAAAGCTTCCCGGTTTTTATAGGGGTAAATCGGGCTGATATAAGGCACGTCCCGGTCGGTAACCAGGTGATGGTAAGGTAACAGCAAGGGCCGGGCAACGACCTTCTGTAACAGGGAAACCGGCGCAAGCCGCGCCAGGCGGTAGTATAATTGCTTTGAAACAGACATGTATGGGGAAGTATAATAGGATAAAGATAAAAAAAGGAGACCATCGCTGGTCTCCTTTTCAAAAGATATAATATGAACAGGATCAGATGCCGAAGGCGGATTTCACCTTTTCAACGTAATCGAGCTTCTCCCATGTGAAAAGCTCAACTTCTACCTGCTTCTCGGTTTTCTTGCCTTTGTTGAATACTTTAGTCACAACCTGGTTGTCGCGCCCCATGTGGCCGTAAGCCGCTGTTTCTCCGTAAATCGGGCTGCGCAGTTTGAGGCGCTGCTCGATGGCATACGGACGAAGGTCGAAGATCTCTTCTACCTTGCGGGCGATCTCACCGTCGTTCAGGCCTACTTTCGCAGTACCATAGGTGTCTACGAACACGCCGCAGGGCTTGGCTACGCCGATAGCGTAAGAGACCTGCACCAGCACTTCGTCGCAAACGCCCGCAGCTACGAGGTTTTTAGCGATGTGACGGGTGGCGTAAGCCGCGGAGCGGTCTACCTTGGAAGGATCTTTCCCGGAGAATGCACCACCACCATGCGCGCCTTTGCCGCCGTAGGTGTCCACGATGATTTTGCGGCCGGTAAGACCGGTATCGCCGTGCGGGCCACCGATTACGAACTTGCCGGTCGGGTTGATGTGGTAAGTGATTTTATCGTTGAACAACGCCTGCAGTTCCGGTTTCAGCTTGGCTTTCACGCGGGGGATCAGGATATTGATCATGTCGGCTTTGATCTTGTCCAGCATTTCCTGGTCTTTCGCGAAATCGTCGTGTTGCGTCGAAATCACGATCGTATCGATACGGATCGGCTGGTTGTCGTCGGAATACTCGATCGTTACCTGGCTTTTCGCGTCGGGACGGAGGTACCCGATTTCCTTGCCTTCGCGGCGGAGGTTCGCCAGTTCGATGAGCAGTTTATGTGCCAGGTCGAGTGCCAGCGGCATATAGTTTTCTGTTTCACGGGTAGCGTAACCGAACATCATACCCTGGTCGCCCGCACCCTGTTCTTCGGGTTTGGAACGGTCTACACCCTGGTTGATATCGGGAGATTGCTCGTGAATGGCGGAAAAAATACCGCATGAATTGGCTTCGAACATATACTCGCTCTTGGTATACCCGATTTTGCGGATAACCTCACGGGCGATGTCCTGCACGTCGAGATAAGCTTCGGATTTAACTTCTCCTGCCAGCACTACCTGACCGGTAGTAACGAGGGTTTCACAAGCCACTTTGGAGTTAAGATCGTATGCGAGAAAGTTATCGATCAGTGCGTCCGATATCTGGTCGGCAACCTTGTCGGGATGCCCTTCCGATACGGATTCAGATGTAAATAAGTAAGGCATGAGAGCTAGATTATAATTCTGTGTAAATGATCCTGAGTTTAACGTTGGCCGGAGGCGTCGCACTGCCGCCGCCTGCTTTGAGGCGCGGGAAGTCAATCATCCTGCTGGACCAGCCTTCCAGTCTTAACACCGAGTTGTCGATCTTCTTCTGCTGGGCAAGCTGGATATGCCGTGCAATATTAAATTTATATTGAACAACTTTAAAGGGGCCGAGGTCACTAATGACAATTTTATTACCGCCGAAATAAGCGAGGTCGGGGTTGGATGACAGGCCATAATCCACCAGGAAGCTAAGGCTGTCGTGTGTTACATATCGGCGGAGCATCAGGCGCTCCGGTTCGGTGAAGATATTATCCATCCCGGCGGAGCCACTGTTGATCTCGGTAATCACCAGTTCTGCTTTGTTGATGACCGCATTGGGTACTTCCGCGATATCGGGTAGCTGGATGTTGGTATAGACACCGGGGGCTTCCTGGATGTATACGATATTGTCGCCCGCGGGGTTGTTGGTATTGACGAGTTGGGAAACTTCCGTGCCGGTATAATTCCGGTTAACGTAGTTGGCGTGGCCAGAGCCGTACATGTCGAACTTGAAGCTGGCCATCAGGGAGTCTTTCTCGGAGTTCTTATAATATACGGTCAGGCGGGTATCACCGCTATTGAGGTTGGTGTAGAGCATGGTGTTCCCGGTTGTGGTGTCGGGAACGATGGCCAGGCCCACGAGCCAGGCACGGAAGGCGCTATCGTTCTTAAAGGCGCCGTCCGCCCGCTGCTGCATCAGTTCCTGCCCGAAAGACGGGTTGAGGCGCATGCGGAGCTGGGGGGCGTATTTGGTGCCGTAGATAGACAGTGAGTCTTTCGGGTATACCGGGTAAATTGTGGCCGAACCTACCAGTTTGGTGGGATCGTAGGAACGGGGCGCATTGTATACGTAACTGGTATCGATCTTGAAATTGGGCTCGTTCATCCGGTAGATGTTCACGTTGAGCGGGCCGTTGGCGCCGTACCAAACCGTGTCGGCACCTACATAAAGTACTACGGAATCGAGGCTCCAGCCAGTGCCTTCAAAGGTGAAATCGGCATTTGGCAGGGCCAGCTGGGTGTAGAGAAAACCATGGGTCTTACCGAAAATGGGATCTTGCGTGATGCTTCCGAGTGCGCCCTGATAATAACCTCCCCCGCTGCGAAGACTGGAATCCGTCCGGAGGATGTTGAGCGTAATCAGGTTATTGATAGTGGTATCTTTTACCACAATTTTGTCTGAGCCGGGGATGAGTTCCTTGCCGAGAATGGTGGCCTCGTTGCAGCCGGTAAAGGCGTAAAGGGCGGCGAGGCAGGCGGCGGCGAAGCCCAGGGTCCTGAATTGAATCTTCACGTAATTGGTTTGTTCGGTTTGTTGACTAACTAAATAGAAAAACTAAAAATAAAAAGTTTGCCCATAAAACGGTTGTCCCGCCCACAGTTTTAACTTTTCATTTTTAATTTTTCCCGGACTTATTTTACGCCTAAAAGCTGGTGATATAACTGGAGGTAGTCCGCCAGGTCTTCGTTATCCTTCTTGTACGGCAAGATTATCTTGCCTTTTTCCGCTTTCACTTCCTCGATGATCTTTTTATCCACCTTCTCTCCTGCCATGATCACGGCGTCGGCGAACTTTGCGGCGCCACGGTTCAGGGCTCCGTTAGTGCCTTCTTTGTAAAGATCCAGGTCTTTTTCCTTAATCTGGTTGCTGATGATCGCTTTTTTGATGAAGGTAGCGCCCAGTTTATCCTTGAAGCTGTTGGGCTCCATGGAGAAAACCGTCTTCGTTTGCGAAAACACCGGCTCCTTCTTATACGCAGTTTTCAGGTAAACCGGTATCAGTGAGGTCATCCATCCGCTGCAATGAATGATGTCCGGCGGCCAGCCAAACTTCTTCACGGTTTCCAATGCGCCCTTGCAGAAAAATACCATCCGGGCGGCGTTGTCATCGAAAAACGCGCCGTCGTCGTCGGCAAACACGTTCTTTCGCTTGAAATAATCTTCGTTGTCCAGGAAATAAACCTGCAGCCGCGCATTGGGGAGCGAGGCCACTTTGATGATCAAAGGGTAATCGTCACCGTCTATAACGATGTTGATCCCCGACAGTCTTACCACTTCATGTAACCGATGCCTGCGTTCGTTGATACTCCCAAACCTCGGCATGATAACCCTCACCTCCAGGCCCGCCTCATTCGACTTGATCGCCATTTTATTGACCATGTCTGCATATGCTGTTAAATCCAGATAAGGAGACATTTCCTGGGCAATAAAAAGAATTCTTTTCTTTGTGGACATTTATTGCTGATTATTAATGCAGTTATTTTTAATTTGGCTTGCAAAACTACGAAATTTTTAGGTAATACTGGCCAAATTGTCACTTTTAACATCCTTTTAAGCAAAGGTTTATGTACTTATTCAAGCGGGTAGCGGATCTCGGGCAGGCGCTGGGACAGGAAAAAAAGGCAGGAAAACGGATTGGTTTCGCCCCCACCATGGGCGCCCTTCATCAAGGGCACATCTCCCTTATCCAATCAGCCAAACAGGAAACGGACATCGTTGTAGCGAGCATATTCGTCAATCCTACCCAGTTCAACGACCCGAAAGACTTCGAAAAATACCCGTCTACCCTCGAACAGGACATCCTCCTCCTTACCGCCGCCGGTGTAGATTATCTCTTTCTCCCCTCCGTGGCGGAAATGTACCCCGCCGGACCGGACGCTGAACACCCCCACTACGATTTCGGATATATCGAATCCGTGCTGGAAGGGGCCTACCGCCCCAACCATTTCCAGGGAGTCGGTATCATCGTTCATAAGTTACTGGAGGCCGTCCGGCCCGACGATCTGTTCATGGGCCAAAAAGATTTTCAGCAATGCATGATTGTCAAACGGTTACTGGAGATCACCGGCAGTTCTACGCAATTACACATATGCCCCACCCTCCGCGAGGCCGACGGCCTTGCCATGAGCAGCCGCAACATGCGCCTCACGCCCGGACAGCGGGCTACTGCCGTGGAAATCAGCCGCACGCTTCAATGGGTGAAAGATAACCTGGGAACCCGCCCCTTCTCCGGGCTCCGCGCCGAAGGGCTCGCCCGCCTGGAAGATGCGGGTTTTGCACCCGATTACCTGGAACTGGCCTCCGGGAACGACCTCCGTTTGCTGGATGCGCCGGAAGACGGCCCCATGGCTATTCTCGTGGCTGCCAGGCTGGGAGATATCCGGTTGATTGACAATATGACCGTCGGCAGCTAGGTTATTTAAAGGAAATTCCTCTACCTTTGCGGACTACACCAGAAATATGCTGATCGAAGTATTAAAATCTAAGATTCACCGCGCGGTTATCACGGAAGCCAATCTGAACTACGTGGGCAGCATCACCATCGACGAAGATCTGATGGATGCCGCCAACCTGATCGCCAATGAGAAAGTGCAGGTCGTGAACGTGAATAACGGAGAGCGCCTCGAAACTTATATTATCAAAGGCAAACGCGGATCCGGCGTGATCTGTATGAACGGTCCGGCCGCGCGCCTGGTTGCCGTAGGCGATATTGTCATCATCATTTCCTACGCCACGATGGAATTCGAAGCGGCCAAAACATTCGTTCCCATCGCCGTTTTCCCGAAGGAAGGCAATAAATTATAATCCGCAACCCGCTCATCCTCCCCAGGTTTATGCCGAAATCGCTTAAAACATTCCTGCAGTTCGCTGTTTTTCTCGGCCTCGGTATTCTCATCATATGGTGGACGGTGCGCGGTTTTACGCCGCAACAGATCAACGAGATCAAGGAAGCCATGCGCCAGGGAAATTACTGGCTCCTGATCCCCGCCATGATCCTGGGTTTCGCCAGCCATTGGGTGCGCGCCCTCCGCTGGCGCCTCCTTTTTGCCCCACTGGGGTATGCTCCCAAAAAAGTCAATACGTTTTTCGCCGTGATGATCGGCTACCTCCTCAACCTCGCCGTTCCCCGGCTGGGTGAAGTAGCGCGCTGCGGGGTGCTGTCGCGGTATGAAAAGATACCGGTCGACCGCCTCGTGGGCACCATGATCGCCGAACGCGCCATCGACCTGTTGTGCCTCATCATTTTACTGACGGTGACCGTGCTGGTGCAGGTGGATGTAGTGGGTGCTTTTGTAAACGCATACATCTGGGTGCCGTTGTCCGGGAAATTCACCGGAGTGACTTTGGCAACCTGGGGGATCATCGCGCTGGGGGGCATGCTTTTCGTTGTGCTCATAGCCTGGTTGCTGCGCCGTTTCAAGCACACCAAAGCCGGCATCTCTTTCCATAACCTGCTCCGCGGCATCGTGGAAGGTATCTTGTCTGTCGGCAAACTGCGCGGCAAAGGCTGGTTCCTTTTTTATACCATGCTGATGTGGTTCCTCTATTTCTCGCAGGTCTACATCGCTTTCTGGTGCCTTGAAGAAACAATCGGGCTCGGCGTGAAAGCCGCCCTTTCCATCCTCGCATTCGGGAGCATCGGCATGATCGCCACACAGGGCGGCATCGGCGCCTACCAGTATATCGTGCAGCAAATCCTCATCCTCTACGGCATTTCCGCAACCATCGGTTTCGCTTTCGGCTGGATCATCTGGCTGGCGCAAACCGCGCTCATGCTCGTGCTCGGCCTTGGGAGCATGGCCGCCATTCCCGTCTACAATAAAAAACACCGCACGGATTCCCCTGACGCTGTCAACAAATGATGGCGGAATTACGTAATTTAATGGTAAGTTAACACGGCACGGATACTTGGCGACCGGGTTTTCCTCATTTTTGCCATTCATTTTTGCTGGCCTTGCCAACGCTCCAAAATCATGTGCATTTATGAGATCCGACTCTACCGCCGCCATATTACCGGCGCCCCTTAAAAACAAACCGGTGAAGAAGACGACGAAACTAAAGACGGCTTTTGCGAAAAAGAAAACGATTGTAAGGGATATCAGCTGGCTCTCGTTCAACGCCAGGGTTTTGCAGGAGGCAGCAGATACTACCGTGCCCCTCTACGAAAGACTTCGCTTTCTCGGCATATTTTCCAACAACCTCGACGAATTCTTCCGCGTACGCGTTGCCACGCTCAAGCGCATGGTCGCATTCGGCCGCAGCGCCCGCATGCACCTGGAAGAAAATCCGGAACTGATCCTGGAAGAAATCCAGTCCACCGTCATCACACAGCAACAGGAATTCGACCGTATCTGGAAGGAAATCGAAGAAGAACTGAAACGGGACCACATCTTCCTGCATACCGAAAAACAACTCAACCGCGAGCAGCAGAAATTCGTACAGAATTATTTTAACGACCACGTGCGGACAAACATTATTCCGCTCATGGTAGAATCCATACCCAACCTGCCCTACCTGCGCGATAAATCCATCTACCTGGCCGTGGTGCTGGCGAAGGAAGACAATTCCGTGCGGCAGACGTACGCGCTGATTGAAATCCCCACCACTGTACTGCCCCGTTTCCTCATCCTGCCCAGCAAAGAAGGCGAGCACGATATTATGTTGATGGAAGACGTGATCCGCTTCAACCTGCCGCATATCTTCTCCTATTTCGGGTACGACAAGTTCAGTTCCTCCATCATCAAAGTTACGCGGGATGCGGAGCTGGATATTGATAACGATATCGCCACTCCGCTCATTCACCAGCTGGAAAAGGGGCTGAAAGCGCGGCGCAAGGGCAAACCGGTACGTTTTATTTACGATCACCAGATCGATCCGTACCTCCTCGAGTTCCTCATCCGCCGCCTGGGCCTTTCGAAAAAGGACAACCTCCTCCCCGGCGGGCGTATCCATAACTTCAAAGACTTCATGGATTTCCCGGATGAAGTTTTTACCCGCGAGCGCATGCGCCGCAAAACCCTCATCCATCCCCTGTTTCAGAACGTTCCGAGCGTAATGAGCGTGATCCGCGAACAGGACGTGATGCTTCATACGCCCTACCATTCTTTCGATACCATTATCGACCTGCTCCGGGAAGCCGCGATGGACCCGCAGGTGACTACCATTAAAATCACCGCTTACCGTCTGGCCAAAAACAGCCGTATTATCAACGCGCTTATCAACGCTGTGCGTAATGGCAAACAAGTGTCGGTGGTGCTGGAGCTTCGCGCGCGGTTTGATGAAGAAGCGAATCTGAAATGGAAAGAAAGATTGGAGGAAGAAGGCGTGAAAGTGATCTACGGCGTGCCGGGGATGAAAGTACACGCCAAAATCTGCGTCATTAAGAAACGCAGCGGCAACTCCACCGTGCAGTACGGTTTTGTTAGCACCGGGAACCTTAACGAGCGCACCGCCAAAGTATACGGCGACCACTGCCTGCTGACGAGCGACCGCGGCATCATGGCCGATATCAACCGGATTTTCCGCTACCTGGAAAGCCCCCGGCACGACGAGCGAATTCTCCTGCAGTGCAAAACCCTGCTGGTGAGCCCGCATAATATGCGCAAGTCGTACCTCCGCCTGATCGACAGGGAAATCCGCAACGCCCGCCATAAAAAGCCCGCGGCCATAACGCTGAAAATGAACTCCCTGTCCGACGATATCATGATCGAAAAGCTGTACGAAGCAGCCCGTGCCGGCGTGGACGTAAAACTGATCATCCGCGGCATCTGCTGCGCCTATACGTCGAACAAGAAGTGGAAGAAAGACATCGAAGCCATCAGCATCGTGGATGAGTACCTGGAACATGCCCGGGTATTTGTATTCCATAACGGAGGGCAGGAAAAGGTATACATCGCCTCGTCGGACTGGATGACGCGCAACCTCGACCACCGCGTGGAAGCCGCGGTGGAGATCGTGGATCCGGTGATCCGGCAGGAGCTGATCGAGATACTGAATATACAGCTGTTGAGCAATGTGAAAGTGCGTATCCTGGACAACGAACAGCAGAACGCATACAAGCACACGCCGGGGCGGAAAGTCCGGGCGCAGCTGGAGATTTTCAAATATCTGCACGACAAAACCTATAATTGATCCGGAAGCGGGAGAATTCCCTCCTGTTTTAATATCTTTGACGCATCGGTACACCAAAACCGCCTGATGACGGAATGAAGCTTGCAGCCATAGATATCGGATCGAATGCGGCGCGCCTCCTGATCACGGAAGCGTCGCCCAAGGCCAACGGAGAAATGGATTTCACCAAAGTGAACCTCGTGCGCGTTCCCCTGCGCCTGGGGATGGACGTATTCGCCACCGGCACCATTTCACCGCAAAGGGCCGAGAGCTTCGTCAACACCATCAAAGCCTACAAACTCCTGCTCGACGTTTACGAAGTAAAATACCTCAAAACAGCCGCCACTTCCGCCATGCGCGACGCCTCAAACGGCGCAGAGATCCTGGAAAGGGTGAAGCGGGAAACAGGTATGGAAATTAAAGTGATCTCCGGGCAGGAAGAAGCCAATTACATTTACGAAAACCACATCGCCGAGAACCTCGATAAAACGCGGGGATATCTCTATATCGACGTTGGCGGTGGCAGTACGGAACTGACGTTTTTCAACGGCAACCGCCTCATATTTAAAGAATCTTTCAATATCGGCACCATCCGCCTGCTGCAGGGAAAGGTGAGCGAAGACCACTGGCAGCAGATGAAGGAATTCCTCCGCGTGCACCTCAAAGGCTACAACCAGGTGGTGGCCATCGGTTCGGGGGGCAACATCAACAAGGTGTTTTCCCTTTCCAAGAAGAAAGAAGGCAAGCCGCTGACGCTGGACCTGCTGAAGGATTATTACAAGGAATTCAGCAGCTTCACGGTGGAAGAACGCATCCATCTATACAACCTCCGGGAAGACCGTGCAGACGTGATCGTGCCCGCGTTGCAGATATACGTGAATGTGATGCGCTGGACCGACATCCAGGAGATCTTCGTTCCGAAGATAGGCCTGGCCGACGGGCTGGTGCGCGCCCTCTACAAGGAGATTTCGGCCATGGCCACGCCGTAGGTCAAAAAAATGTAGGCAAATCCGTTAAATATTCCAACCTTTGTGCCGCTTCGGGCATTGGGCCCGGCGTAAATACGTACTGCAATGTCTGCTGTAAACAAAGAAATCAAACGCATCACCACACATGTGCTGCAAAAGATGAAAACGGACGGAGAGAGGATTTCCATGCTGACCGCCTATGATTTTTCCATGGCCCGTATTTTCGACGACGCGGGCATAGACATCCTGCTGGTGGGCGATTCCGCTTCCAACGTGATGGCCGGTCATGAAACCACCCTTCCCATTACCCTCGATCAAATGATTTACCACGCAGCCTCGGTGGTGCGCGCCATCAAACGCAGCTTCGTGGTGGTGGATCTCCCCTTCGGCTCTTACCAGGGCAATTCCAAAGAAGCGCTTATTTCCACCATCCGGATCATGAAAGAAACCGGCGCACATGGTGTAAAAATCGAAGGCGGTGAAGAGATCATCGAATCGGTGAAAAGGATCATCAGCGCAGGCGTCCCCGTGATGGGCCACCTGGGTCTTACGCCACAGAGCATCTATAAATTCGGTACCTACGCCGTGCGCGCCACGGAAGACGCCGAGGCCGACAAGCTTATCCGCGACGCCATGCTCCTCCAGGAGGCCGGCGCATTCGCCATCGTACTGGAGAAAATCCCGGCCCAGCTTGGCAAAAAAGTCTCCGAAGCGCTTACCATCCCCACCATCGGTATCGGCGCCGGTAAATATGTGGATGGCCAGGTGCTCGTGATGCACGACATGCTGGGGATCAACAAGGAATTCAAGCCCCGCTTCCTGCGCCGGTACCTCAACCTGTACGACGAAATCCTCGGCGCTACCAAAAACTACATCAGCGACGTAAAAGCGAAAGATTTCCCGAACGACAACGAGCAATACTAGAAAAACGCATTGTAGCAATACCTGAAGGCCGTATCCTTATCCGATACGGCCTTTTCTATGCCACGGAACCAGGAAGATAAAATACAATCTATCCCAAGCCACTAACTCTTTTGTTCAAATACTTAGCTACTACGGTTACAGTACGGTATCTGTACTGTATCAGTACTGCGCTTACCCCGTGTCTCTATGTAACGTATAAAGAAAACCAGGAACCGCACCCGGGAAGCCGGCGAAATCATGATATTATTTTTACCCGTCAGCTAATTCCCCGGCATTTATTATATTCGCTTTCGTGAATGCCATGATCAACATACAACTTTCACTACTTTCGTACCTGCGCAGCACCTGCTCGCACGTGCCATGAGCCTGCGTTTACCCCGCAATCTGCATATCACCCATACTTTTTTACAAAATCCAAGCTGATGACAACACTGGAAACAGTATTGAACGGACTGATGAGCCGTTACCAGGAGCGCGTCCCGGACGTGGGCGCCATCATCAAAGCCATGATCCGCGAAGGCATCATCGCCAAAGCCGCCGACATTGAAAACGATCACATCGCTTTCCGGACCCTCGGCGTGCCCCACCTCGGTATCCAGTCGCTCGAGAAGATTTTCCTTCATTACGGCTACCGTAAAATGGATTATTACAAATTCGCGGAAAAGAAACTCGACGCTTACTGGTACGCGCCGCCATCAGACAACTTCCCGCGGATCTTCATTTCCGAGCTTCGCGTGAAGGACCTGTCCCCTGCCGCGCAACAGATTATCCATAGTTATACCGACGAGGTTACATCCGACCCGGTAGATGCCCTCAACCTCGACGATGCCGCTGCCGTAGACCATTTCCTGCACAGCGGGTTATGGCGTACGCCAACCTATGCCGATTTCCGGCAACTTGCGGCGGAAAGCGAGTATGCGGGATGGGTGATTTACAATCGATACTACCTCAATCACTTCACTGTAAGCGTACATAATTTACCCGCAGGATATAACACCGTAGCGGATTTCAATAGTTTTCTGGAGAAGGAAGGCTTCCGGCTCAACGATTCCGGTGGTAAAATAAAGACCAGTCCGGACAGTGCGTTGCTGCAAAGCAGTACTGTGGCGCGGATGATCGAAGCGGAGTTCGCGGGTGGTGAAAAACACGAGATCGCCGGGTCGTACGTGGAGTTTGCGGAAAGAAGGGTGCTGCCGCAGTTTGCGCACCTGGCTCCCGCCGATATCCGCAGGGAACACCGGTGCGAAGGTTTTGAAGCGAACAATGCGGACAAAATCTTCGAAAGCACCTACTCGACGCAAACGGGCAAACAAGGTTAGTGCGGAAGCCGGTCTTTCACCAAACCGTACACCCAGGTACCCGCGATGGCGCTGAACAAGGTGACGATCACGACGGTAAACCCACTGCCGATCTGCGCGAAAAGCGGTCCCGGACAGGCGCCGGTAATGGCCCATCCCAGCCCGAAGATCAGTCCGCCGAAGATGTTGCCGAGGTGGAAAGGCTTCTTCCGGATCACGATCTCCTCCCCGTTCATGCTGCGCCAGCCCATCTTTTTGATGAGCATTACGCCCAGCATCGCGGTAACGATGGCACTGCCGATGACGCCATACATGTGAAAGGATTCGAGCCGGAACATTTCCTGGATACGGAACCAGGAAATCACTTCCGCCTTTACGAGGATAATGCCGAAAAGCATCCCGGCGATGAGGAATTTCGCGTTTTTCATAAGAGCAGCCAGCGCATGAGAGGTGGTAAAATAAGGTTCGACATGGCGAAACCGCCCGTCATAAAGCAAAGTGTAGCCACCAGCGAAGGCCACTGCAAGGTGGCTATGCCGTAAATGGAATGGCCGGATGTGCAACCTCCCGCGTAGCGCGTTCCGAAACCCACCAGGAATCCGCCGGCTACGAAAAACAGGAGGCCCGTACCGCTGAAGGCGTTGCCCCAGTGAAAGATATCGCCAGGCAGCAGTTCGTCGAATTCCTGCACCCCGTTCTTCCGCAAGGCGGCGATGGTAGCAGGATTCAGGTCCACCGGTTCGCCGTTGTTCAAAAACAACAGCACGAGCAGCGCACCCAGGGTGATGCCACCCACGAACCAAAGATTCCAGCTTTCTTTTTTCCAGTCATACTGAAAAAACGGAATTTTGCCGGGAAGACAGGCCGCACAAATATGCCGGAGCGACGACGAGATGCCCAGCGCCTTATTGCCGATCAGCATCAGCAACGGGACAGACAAACCGATCAGTGGTCCGGCGATATACCAGGGCCAGGGAGACTTTAAAAAGTTCATGAACGAAATTTACAAAAAACACAAGCAAGATGGAGCAGATTCTGCAACAATTCGGCATTGCCGGTACTAACAGCGGCGTTTCCACCGGTAGCAACATATTGAAAGCCGGCGGGTCCGAAATCGTGTCCTTTTCGCCGGTCGACGGCCGTGAAATCGCCAAAGTGACGGCTGCTTCACGGGATAATTACGAGGAAGTGGTTAAAACGGCCCAATCTGCCTTTGAGGCCTGGCGTTTATGGCCGGCGCCCCGGCGCGGCGAGGTAGTCCGCCAGCTGGGCGAAGCCCTTCGCGCCGACAAGGAAGCCCTCGGCCGCCTTGTTTCCTATGAAATGGGCAAGAGCCTCCAGGAAGGGTACGGGGAGGTACAGGAGATGATCGATATCTGCGACTTCGCGGTTGGCCTGAGCCGCCAGTTGCACGGCCTCACCATGCATTCGGAGCGCCCCGGCCACCGGATGTACGAACAATGGCATCCCCTCGGCATCGTAGGCATTATTTCCGCTTTTAATTTCCCGGTGGCGGTTTGGAGCTGGAACTCCATGCTAGCCTGGGTTTGCGGCGACGTTTGCATCTGGAAACCATCCGAAAAAACGCCGCTGACCGCCCTGGCCTGCCAGCATATCGCCGCCAAAGTATTTGCCGCGAACGGCGTCCCCGAAGGCGTTTCCTGCCTCGTAACGGGCGACCGCGCCGTGGGTGAATGGATGTCGGCCGACGGGCGCGTGCCGCTCGTTTCCGCTACCGGTTCCACCCGCATGGGCAAGGCCGTGGGCGCTGCCGTGGGCGCCAGGCTCGGGCGGGCGTTGCTCGAACTGGGCGGCAACAACGCCATCATCATTTCTAAAGACGCAGACCTCGATATGTCGCTCATCGGCTGCGTATTCGGCGCCGTGGGCACGGCGGGCCAGCGTTGCACCTCCACGCGCAGGCTCATCATCCACGACAGCGTGTACGACGCCTTCAAAGCCAAACTCGTGAGCGCATACAAACAACTGCGTATCGGTGATCCGCTGGACGAGCAAAACCACGTGGGCCCACTGATCGATAAAGACGCCGTACAGGCTTACCTGAAAGCCATTGAGGCTTGTAAACAGGAAGGCGGCACCTTCGCCGTGGAAGGTGGGGTGCTGGAAGGCACGGGCTACGAATCGGGCTGCTACGTGAAACCCGCCATCGCGGAAGTGAAGAATGACTTCAAGATCGTACAGCACGAAACCTTCGCCCCTATCCTTTACCTGATCCGCTATTCCGATCTGGATGAAGCGATCGCGCTGCAGAACGGGGTACCTCAGGGCTTGTCGTCCGCCATCATGACGCTGAACCTCCGGGAAGCCGAGCAATTCCTTTCGCAGGCGGGTTCCGACTGCGGGATCGCCAATGTCAACATCGGTACGAGCGGCGCGGAAATCGGCGGCGCTTTCGGTGGCGAAAAAGAAACAGGCGGCGGCCGCGAAAGCGGATCCGATGCCTGGAGGGCTTATATGCGCCGGCAAACCAATACCATCAACTACAGCACCAAATTACCGTTGGCGCAGGGCATTAAATTCGACCTGTAACCAATTACGGAGAAAATATCCGATCCCTCCGGGCGCCTTTGCCCGGAGGGATTTTTTTATGGCATCAAAAAAAGCCGGATTACTCCGGCTCATTAAGGATATCGGGATGATGAACAAGCTATGTATTCCCGGCCGGGAAAGGCCCGGACTGGAAGTATGCACGGACCATCTGGGAGGGCCTTAAAAACCAAAACGGTTGGGTTTGACCTTACGCATCAGCGCTGGCATACATTGTAACAAACAGCTGCCATTGATGGAATAAAGCGGAAAAGGCAGCATCATCCCGCTGGGATATCATGAGTAGCAATTCGGGCTCGTTGTATGTACAGGAAACTGTCAACGGGCTAAAAATAGCAGAACTTCATGGCCATGCAAATACATAGCGGAAAAGTTGCAGACAGAAAAAAGGTGCGGGGAAAACACGGTTGGCAAAAGTGTGACGGGCAAGAGAGTAGCGGGGTTGGAGAACCCCGCTTTTTCGTTAAACGGAAACCATGCTTATGAGAAAGCGTGAATTGCAGGGATGCAGATTTCACACTCTCTGAGCCAAATATTACACTTTTTTTGAAAATTCATATTCAACTTTTGTGCTACCGCCTCACCTTTATATAAAACATTGACGATCAACACTTCTCCAAATAAGCCTGTATTCGGTTTCATCGATTTTTTCTTTATTCCGAGCATTCCGGCCATTTTTTCGATACTGGTACCTGGCGCGCATACCACGATGGTTTTCCCCTCGTTTTTGGCCATCATCACGCTCAGGATATGCCGCATGCCTGCCTCATCGGTGGCGCTGGCGTCGTAAAAATAGGCTACCTCCTGCCCTTTCGACCTGGCAAGCGGCTGCACCGTGGCCACCAGGCAGGAGCGGTATGGTGCGTATATCGCTTTAATGTCTTCGTTTTCCAGGAAACGTACCAGCAGGCTCGCCTGGTCGCGACCTGTGGCGGTGAGCACGCCGTTGTTTTCCTCGGCGCAGTTCACGAAAATGACCGTGGTGGTCGCCCGGGGAGTGTTGTCCACTTCGGGTGTGCCAGCTAGTAAGGCCAGCGTCATTAAAATGGTTGTCATCATGGCGGAAAATTTTGAGTGAATGGAAAAGGTTACATACGAGTTTGTGAATTAGTGAACGAAATGTTAAACCCTGCAACGATTCCGGTTAAAATGAGAATCTTTGCGGCTTTTACGTCAGATATGGTAAAATTAGACGATCCGAAGGGGTGATCAGGAGGATAAGTGACTAATGGGGCTATAAATGGGGCGAATTGGCAGAGCTGGACAAGCAGGGTACGCGAAGTTGTCTGGTGAATGGCAGACCAATGGTCCGCCTGCAAAGCCACTCACCACATCCGGGTAGCTGTTATAACGCATTTACCATATCTTTAACGAATTGCGGTATCTGAATTGCAAACCAATCTGGAAAATTTGAACAATACAATGAAAAGCATCTGCAGAGCCCTGGCCATTGGAGCAAGTGTAGCCATGTTGATTACCACCCAAGGATACGGACAAGCCAAACCCTCCGTTCCCAAAAACTGGCAGTTGCTGAGTTATGAGGCCGACAGCGTTTACGGCATCGGCGTGGAAAAAGCATACCGCGAACTGCTCAAGGGCAAAACCGGCAAAACAGTGATCGTAGCCGTTATCGATTCCGGCGTAGACACCACCCACGAAGACCTCCGCTCCATCCTCTGGCGCAACCCCAACGAAATTCCCGGTAACAACATCGACGACGACGGCAATGGTTATGTCGACGATATCTATGGCTGGAACTTCCTCGGTGCCAAGGACGGCTCTTCCGTGAAGGAAGATTCAGACGAGGCTACCCGTGAATTTTACCGCTATAAACGCCTGTACGGCGACCCGGATTCCGCGCTGCAGCCAGGCACTAAGGAATATGCTTACTGGGCGCGGCTGAAAGACCGCAGCCAGAAGCCTTCCACCCAGGCTAAAACCGACTATAAAATGATGCTCAAAGTGCAGGAAAACCTCCTGAAATGCGAGAGCGTCCTCAGCGAATATCTTAAAACAAACAATTTCACGAAAGAACAGCTCGATACCCTTCGCAACGGGGATTCCGACGTGATGTTCGCCCGCGGTTTCGCCCTGCGCCTGCTCAGCAGCACCGGTGAAGAAGGAATGACTTACCAGGCCCTTAAAAACGATCTGGGAGAATACATTAAGGAACTTAAAAAGAAAGCGGAAGTAACCGGCACCGAACCCGTTGACAAACGTACCACTATCGTTGGCGATAACATCAACGACATCAACGATCGTTATTACGGAAACAACGACGTTCAGGGACAGTTCGCTTTCCACGGTACGCACGTTTCCGGTATCATCGGCGCAGTGCGCAACAACGATGCGGGGATGGACGGTGTCGCGGATAACGTACGCATCATGACTGTGAAAGTGGTGCCCGAAGGTGACGAACGTGATAAAGATGTGGCGCTCGGTATCCGTTATGCTGTAGACAACGGCGCGCAGATCATCAACATGAGCTTCGGTAAAGGCTTCTCTCCCCAGAAACAATGGGTAGACGATGCGATCCGTTACGCGCAGGAAAAAGGTGTTCTGCTTGTACATGCAGCGGGCAATGATGGCGCCAACAACGACGAAACCGAAAACTACCCGAAAGATACTTTCGAGGATGGAAAGGAAGCCGATAACATGATCACGGTAGGCGCATCCAGCAACGGGCGCGTCGGCAGCAAGATCGCCGGCTTCAGCAACTACGGCAAAAAGGAAGTGGACGTATTCGCTCCCGGTGTGCAGATTTACTCCACCGTTCCCGGCGGCGATAAATATGGCAGCGCCAGCGGTACTTCCATGGCATCGCCTGTGGTAGCCGGCCTTGCAGCCATGATCCTCTCCTACTACCCCGATCTCAGCGCCCGCCAGCTGAAGCAGATCATCGAAAAATCCGCCACGCCCCTGCCCGATGGGCAGAAGGTGAACAAACCAGGCGCTAAAGACGAGGAGATCGATTTCTCCGAGCTTTCCAAATCCGGCGGCATGGTGAACGCATACGAAGCCCTCAAGCTCGCTGCCAAAACCAAAGGCGAAAACGTAAAAAAGAACAAGGGTAAGGTGAATCTCAAGAAAGACTAAAATTCACGGAAGCTTACGCTTCCCGCAAAATAACAAGGCACATGGCACTGAAAGCATTTTTTCAGCACCATGTGCCTTCTGTTTTTGCAGGATGTAAACCAACATTAATAGTTTTTTACCATTATTGCCCATTTCCTTTTTTAATGTCGTGATTTCTACTATTTTGTTTTAGTTGTTAGATCATTACACGTAATCCCGTTTACGTAATTGTTTGGAGCGTTAGATATCCTATTGTTATTCACGTTATTTGTAAAACCAGAAAAAACCAAGTTACCGTCAGATTTCTTTACCAGGCACTGTAGCAGTGAATTGCATTAGCAGCGATATGGCAATGCCGTGCCCGCATTCGACCTGAATTTTACTTCATTCCACAACCCTTCCCGGCGAGGGAAAAATTCGGTGCCCCGCACACGGAAAGGGAGACTATTTGCCTGAATCATCTTGTCAATAATCATCCAATTCAACCAAATCAACATTAACAGTCGTATTAAACCAATTTTCTGGAATCTTAACACCCGTTGCAAATGAACAAACTATAACCATGCACAGCATTCCCGCGGATGCTATTGTTGCTATGCCTCATATGGGCACAGCAGTCCTTTGGCCAACAGACGATCCCCGTCATTGGCACGGTTACGGACAATACCGGTCTTCCCCTACCCGGTGTAAGCGTGATCGTTATCGGCACCAAATCAGGAACTGCCACCGATCAAAACGGAAAGTTCGTCCTGGACGTAGCTTCCGGTGCTTTCCTTACGTTTAAGTTCGTCGGTTATACGGGCGACACCGTGAAGGTGAGCGAGCAAAACCGGGTGTTGAATATTCAGCTAAGGGCTGTGGAAACGCAGCTGTCTGATGTAGTGGTGACGGCATTCGGCAAAAAACAAATCAAAGAATCGGTAGTGGGATCGGTGGCTACCATCAAGCCGGAAAACCTGCGGACGGCCGGTAGTAATCTCACAAACGCACTTGCCGGGCAGGTGGCGGGCGTTATCGGTTTCCAGTCGAGCGGGCAACCAGGCCTGGATAACTCCAATTTCTTCATCCGTGGTGTTACCACGTTTGGCTACCGGCAAAACCCACTCATTCTCATCGATAACGTGGAGCTGGAAGCTAACGACCTCGCCCGCCTGCAGGTGAACGATATCGCCAGTTTTTCCATCCTCAAAGACGCCAGCGCCACGGCGTTATATGGTGCAAGGGGCGCGAACGGCGTGATCATCGTTACCACGAAAGAAGGCAAGGCCGGCAAGGCGAAATTGAGCGTTATCCTGGAGAACGCTATCACCCAGCCCACCAAAACCATTAAACTGGCCGACCCGATTACATACATGAAGCTGTACAACGAAGCCAGCACCACCAGGGACCCGCTCTCCCCCATCGTTTTCGACGCGGATAAGATTTACAATACCGAGCGCACACTCAACAAGGCGGAAGGAAGCAACCCCTATGTTTACCCGGCCGTTGACTGGATGGACATGCTGTTCAAGAAATCCGCCAGTACGCAGAAAGCGAACGTCAGCGTAAGCGGCGGCAGTGATGTTGCGCGTTATGCGGTTTTCGGATCGTTCAGTAACGACAATGGCATGCTCAAACGGAATGTAGCCAACAATTTCAACAACAACGTCAACTTCAAAAACTACCAGCTGCGTTCCAACGTTAATATTAACCTCACGAAGTCGACCGAAATGGTTATTCGTTTGTGGGGGAATTTCAATGATTACAACGGGCCGATTACCAACAGCGCGTCATTCTCCTCGGATCTCTACAGCGCAGCGATGCACACAAGCCCGGTTTTGTTTCCTGCCTATTTCGCGCCGGATTCCGCCAACCAGCTGACGCAGCATATCCTCTTCGGCAACTCCAGTATGGCAGGCAGTTCCACCGGCGGGGTCGGGTATTCCAATCCATATGCGCAAATGCTGAGAGGGTACAAACGGTTCGCCGAGTCGCGCATGTCGGCCACGCTGGAATTGCACCAGGACCTGGATTTCATTACACCCGGGCTGAAGGTGCACGGATTCTTCAACACCAACCGTTATTCCTACTTCGATAATTCAATGGCATATAATCCGTTTTATTACACGGTGCTGCCGCAAGATTATGACAGGGCCAATAACCGTTACACGCTTACCTGGCTTAATTCCCTTCCCGGAGGCGTATTCCAGGGAAGCCCCGGATCGGGTAACAATGGTGCGGCTACCGAGTACCTCGTGTATTCGCCCGGCAATAAAGACGCTAATACCTACCTCCGCTTCCAGGCGCAACTGGAGTATTCCAAGCAATTGGGCGACCACAACATTTCCAGCTCGCTCATCGGCTTCAGGGAACAACGGCTGGTGGCGAACGGAGTGGATCCGTTAACATCCGAGCCCAGCCTGCAATATTCCCTGCCTTACAGAAACCTCAACCTGGCGGGGCGTTTGGCCTATAACTATTCCAACCGGTATTTTGCGGAATTTAACTTCGGATATAATGGTTCGGAACGATTTTCGGAGAACAACCGCTTCGGCTTCTTCCCCACCATCGGCGCATCCTGGATGGTGTCCCGCGAGAAATTCTGGTCGGATAATATGCTGGATGTCGTAAGCTCGCTGAAACTCCGCGCCAGTTATGGTTTATCGGGGAATGACGACATCGGCCGCCAGCGCTTCTTCTACTTATCCGACGTAAACCTGACCGGTGGTAATGGCGCTACTTTCGGGCTGAACAACGGGTACGGCCGTCCGGGCGTTACGATCCGGAACTACGAAAACCGCGATGTGACCTGGGAAACCGCGGAAATTCTCAACACCGGGCTTGAAGTTTCGTTCCTGAAAGGGTTTGACCTGATCGCGGAGTACTTTACGCAGCACCGCCGCAACATTTTGATGAGCAGGAATATCCCATCGAGCATGGGGCTGGAAGCGCCTATCCTCACGAATGTAGGCACGGTGAAAGTGAAAGGGCTGGATCTCACCCTCAATTACAACCGCGACTTCAGCAGGAACTTCCGCGCGCAGCTCATGTCGAACTTCACGTATTCCAACAGCGCATACGGCATTTATGAGGAGCCCAAGTACGCGGAGCCCTGGAGGTATGTTTCGGGTACCATGCTTGGGCAACAACGCGGATATATCGCCGAACGGCTTTTCGTGGATGATAAAGAAGTGGCGGCTTCTCCCTCGCAGATCTTCGGTGGCAACCCTGTCAGGGGCGGCGATATCAAATACCGTGACCTCAACGGCGACGGCCGCATCACCGTGGCCGACCAGGCGCCCATCGGACTGCCGACCATCCCCCAGATCATGTACGGTTTCGGTTTTTCACTGAACTACAAAGGCCTGGAGATGAGCGCCCGCTTCCAGGGGCAAACGCGTGTTTCGTTCTTCATCGATCCCCGCTCCGTGAGCCCTTTCATCATCCCTCCTTCCCCGCAAATCCAAAGCCAGTCACAGGTGTTGCAGGCTTTTGCGGACGACCACTGGTCTGAGGAAAACCAAAACCTCTATGCTTTGTACCCCCGCCTCGGCGTCAGCGCACAATCCATCGAAAACAACCTTCAACCCAGCACCTGGTGGATGCGCGACGGCAGCTTCCTGCGGCTGAAAAGCGCGGAAGTCGGGTACGTACTGCCCATGAGCATCGTGAGCCGCATCGGGCTGAAATATTGCCGCCTGTACGTCAATGGCATGAACCTCTTCAATGTCTCCAAATTCGACCTGTGGGACCCCGAGCAAGGCGGCAACGGATTCAATTATCCCCTCCAGCGCGCCTATAACCTGGGTATCAACGTCAACCTATAAACCATGTCAAAAATGAAATACAATAGTCCATATACAAACATGAAAACGCTCTGCCGCCTTGCGCTGGGATGGGCGCTGCTGGCCGCTCCCGGGTGCAAACAATACCTCGACGTAACGCCCGAGAACGTCGGCACCATCGATTACGCTTTTCGTAACAGAAACGAGGCGGAGAATTATCTTTTCGCCTGCTACGGTACCCTGCAGGGCATGAGCAACGTGATCTACGACCCTGGTTTCACAACTTCGGCGGAGATCGTTTATCCCAACGATTTGTCGGAACGCCCGATCAACGACATCGGGTTCCAGCTCATCCGCGGCACCACGCAAAATATCTCCAACCCGGTGCTGAATTACTGGGACGGGTCCAACAGCGGCCTGAATATCTTCCAGGCGATCCGCCGCTGCAATATTATGCTGGAAAACATCGACAAGCCCATCGATCTCTCGAAGGGCGAAAAGGCCCGCTGGATCGCGGAAGTAAAATTCCTGAAAGGATATTACCACTATTTCCTGGCGCGCATGTACGGTCCTGTCCCTATTTATAAGGAAAATCAGAGCATCACAGCCCCCATCGAGGAAATCAGGGTGAAAAGGGCGCCGGTGGATTCCGTATTTGCGTATGCCGTGCAAATGATGGACGAAGCCATGCCGGAATTGCCGGTGCAAATCAGCAATTCGCCCCAGGAACTGGGCCGGATCACCAAACTGATCGCCATGTCCGTAAAAGCGGAAATCCTCGCCACGCAAGCCAGCCCGCTCTACAACGGCAATCCTGATTACGCCAATTTCAAGAATAAGGACGGACAGGCGCTGTTTTCCGCTACTGCCGACCCGGCAAAATGGAACAGGGCAGCCGAAGCCTGCAAAGCGGCCATCGACGAAGCGGCTACGCTCAACATGAAACTGTATACCTTCATCCAGCCGGCGAACCTGCCCAATATCAACGATTCCCTGCGCAGGGTACTCACGATCCAGAATGCAGTAACGGAAAAATGGGACCTGAACGCGGAAGTGATCTGGGCGTTGAACGGCAACTTCGGTTATCAGTCGTATTGCATCCCCCGCCTCACAGCGCTGGCAGTACAAAATTCAACCGCGGCCCCGAGCAGTTTCACCGTGCCGCTGTTTACCACCGACCTTTTCTATTCCGACAACGGTGTTCCTATCGATGAAGACAAGACCTGGGATTACTCCGGCCGTTTCGAGCTGCAGGCCGGCGATAACGCGAACCGGTATTACATCAAATCGGGTTACACAACTGTCCGGAATAATTTCAGGCGGGAGGCGCGTTACTATGCGAACATCGGTTTTGACGGCGGCGTTTGGTATGGCAACGGTGTAACCGATCCCAACAATCCCTTGTCCATCGAGGCGAAAGGCCCTACTTCCAAAGCCGGTCCCAAAGACCGTGTACGGATCAATATGCTGGCTATCTGGCCGAAAAAACTGGCCAATTACCTGACTGTTTTCAATGAAGGAGTGCAACAAACGGCGTTCCGCCTGCCGCGCTTCCGCCTGGCGGACCTATACCTGCTGTATGCGGAATGCCTGAACGAAGCCGGCGGCCCTTCGGCGGAGGCTTACCAGTACATTGACCTGGTGCGCGAAAGAGCCGGGCTGAAAGGTGTCGTGGAATCCTGGGCGCAGGCCAGCAGCCAGCCGAACAAGCCAGCTTCCAAAGACGGCCTCCGGGAAATCATCCACCGCGAACGGCGCGTAGAGCTGTGTTTCGAGGGTAAAGCGGGCTGGGACCTGCGCCGGTGGAAGGAAATGCTCACGGTGCTGTCGGCCCCCGTGCAAGGCTGGAGCATTTTCCAGAGCGGCAACGCCAATTTCTACACGCTCCAAACACTGTTTATCCCGGAAGTAAGCGTGCGGGATTATTTCTGGCCACTGTCGGACGCAGCCATGGCCAATAACCCCAACCTGGTGCAAACGCTCTACTGGTAATTCCATTCCATCAACTCAAATCAGCAACGTATGTTTAAAATACAATTACAGCATATACTAGCGATCGCGGCGGCAGGATACCTGTTTTCCTGCACCAAGGCGATAGACTACAACGATCCCGTGTCGGACGACAAAACCAAACCGGAAGCGATTTCCAACATCAAGGTGTCGAATTTCAAGGGCGGCTCCTTCATCACCTACAGCCTGCCCAAAACTGAAAACCTCCTGTATGTAAAGGCCGACTATGTCATCAATGATGTGACGGGTAAAAAAAGACAAACAAAATCCAGTTACTACAGCGACACCATCAAGGTGGAAGGTTTTGCGGAAAAGAAGGAATATGAAGTGACGCTGACTGCCGTTACGCGCGCCAATGTGGAATCGGATCCTGTGACCGTTAAAGTGCATCCCGATACGCCGGTTTACAAGCTGGTGGCCAAAAGCCTTCAGATCAGCGCTGATTTTGGCGGCGTTAATGTGCAAACAAGCAACGTCAACAAAAAGCCGGTAGGCGCGATCGTACTGTACAAACCCGACGGCGCTCCCGACTATGCTATTTACGAACAACGTTTCAGCGATATAGAACAGGTGAGTTTTTCTTCACGCGGTTTCGACACGCTACCCAAACAGTTCGCCGTATACATTACGGATCAGTGGGGGAATAATTCCGATACGGTTTACAAGACGATCAATCCCCTGTTTGAGGTGCAGCTGGATAAGAACAAGTTTTTCGGCAATACGCTGCCGAGCGACGGCAAGGTGGGTTTCGGCTGGGTGCTGGAAAGGCTGTGGGACGGCAACCATGGTTCCGGCTGGCACACCGTGCAGGAATCGATGCCTTTGCCTATTGTGGCCACCATCGGGCTGGGCGTGTCGGCTAAGCTTAGCCGGTTCAAACTTATCGGCAGGTCCGGATACGAATTCGCGCACGGGAACCCCAAAGTGTTTTCTATCTGGGGCTCCAACGTGGCGGCGCCCGCAGATGCCGTTTTGCCGGTGTTTGCGGAGGAAGGCGCGGTGATAGGCGATTGGGTGAACCTGGGGAATTACACCTGGCCCGGGCCTCCTTCGGGCGCCAATCCCACCTCGCCCACGGCGGCGGACCGCGCGGTTTATAACCAGGGTATGGAATTCAACGTTCCGTTTTCAGCACCTAAAACCCGGTTCTTCCGGATGGCAGTATCCGAATCCTGGTCAGGCGCCACCATGGCCCATGCAATGGAAGTTTACATTTATGGAAATACAAACTAACCTCCCGATGAAACGATATATCACCACAATATTCGCCGCCGCCTTTTTGCTGGCCGGCTGCATGAAGGAAGCTTCCAACTTCCGGGAACTGCTGAATAACCGCGAAATCATTTACCCGGGCCCGGTTAACAATATAAAATTTTACCAAGGCAACCTGCGCGTCAAGCTGCAGTGGAACCCCAGCCCGGATCCCAGCATCACTAATTACATTCTCTACTGGAACAACGGGAATGATTCGCTGTTGCTGCCCGCAGGCAACAGCAAAACTTCCGACACCGTGAGCGCCATCGTTTCCGGGCTCCTGGAATACGTCCAGAACTTTACGCTCTACACCGCGGATGCGAAGGGCAACCGCTCGATCGGGCAGTCTGTTTCTGGCGTGAGGATGTACGGGCCGTTGTATAATTCGTCGCTGACAAACCGGCTGCTGAAGTCTGAAAAGCCGTATGAATCCACTGGTCCTGACCAGTACACGCTGTATTTCGAGGCTACGGACACCACGCTTGGCACCGGCACTTCCCTCACGTACCTGGACGCGGGGCAGCAGTTGCAAACCGTGATTGTGGATGCACGGCAGAGCCAGGCTGTTATTGAACACGCGCCTGCCGGCACCAAGGTGGCCGTGAGGTCGTCGTACATCCCGGTAAAGAACGCTATTGATACCTTCAGGGTTACGTACAGTGATACATTGACGTTGAATTGAGCGGGAAAGATGTAATAAAGGAAGCCGGCACTTTGCGTGACCGGCTTCTCTTTTTCGATTTTACGTCGCCCGGCGAGTTTGTAAGCCGGATTCTGTGCGGCCTGTGTGAACAGGCGCCGCTGTCATTTATCTGCGACGCACATCGCTGTGCGCCTGTATCTGCCTACCCTCGGTCATCAGGCGGGCCGCCTTCAATCGACCGTATACATGGCATTTCAGCACGCAAGGTTTACCCCCGGCAACGGTTGCCCGCAACCGGCGTGGGCTCTTACCCCACGTTTTCACCCTCACCCCGGATTGCTCCGTGGCAGTTATTCTCTGTGGCACTATCTGTACGCCCGTTTCCGGGCGCCCCACCCGTTAGGTGGTGCGTTGCCCTGCGCTGTCCGGACTTTCCTTCCCCGCCGGAGCGGGAACGACAGCGCCACTGCGCCGGGCGTCGTAAAACGAAAGGCAAAATTACTTAAAAAATATCTCAGTTGCCCCGTATCCGTAGAAAGGATGGTATTGGTTCACGAAGAATTTCACTTCGGGAATGGTTTTGAGGATATCGTGGATCTCGTCGCGGAGTTTGCCAGAGCCTACGCCGTGGATCACGATCATGCTGTGCAGCCGCTGGGTGATGGCCAGATCGATGTAATGCTGGAATTCGTTCAGCTGGATGGCGAGCATTTCCAGGTTGGAGAGGCTTTTCCAGTTGTCGGCCAGGCGTTCGATGTGGAGGTCGATTTCGTAACGGGCGTCCAGGCGCTCGGGGGATTTGAGCTGGCGGACGTCGGTCAGGGTGTTGAGTTTCTTCTTTTCCTGCGGGGTGAAGCCGAAAGAATCGGTTTCCTGGCGCTGGGGGTATTTGAGGAAGAGCTCGTATTCAATCGTCGCCTTTCCTTCTTCCCTTACCTTTTCCAGCTGCTGGAACAGTTGTTTCGCCTTAATTTTCCAGGTTTTATCGAGCTGGGGGGCCAGGCTGAGGTCTGCTTCTTTGGGTGTGAATTTGAACTCGAAACGGGCTTTATCGTTGAGCTGGTCGAAGTTGAGGTCGGCCAGGTAGATATGCTGCTGCGCGGGGATTTCCTGCTTCAGTTCCAGGAACAGCGTGTTGTTCAGCCATATCTCGAAGCGATAGGTGTATGCGCGGTTGGTTTCGTTGAGCAGATGGAATTTGAGGGTATCCACCACATCGTCCCAGCCATCATGGCTCCAGACGGGCAGCATGGTGAGGAAAACGCCTCTTTCCGGCTTGTTGACCTTCGGCTGGGGCTTTTCCCGTTTAATTTCCTCGCCGGGTGTACGCTTCGGCGGCAAAGGGGCCTGCTTCTGGGTAAAGCGGTGGAAATAGGGAAAATCGATCTGGTCGAGGTACACGGGGAATTTGGTACCGCCGACTTCCACCATCACCATTTTATCGTTGATGATATCCAGTACAGTGCCTTCTTCCTTGGAATGGAGCAAAAGTATCTTATCGCCTACTGTATATTTCATAGCAGGCAAAATTAACAAAAGGCGCGCTTACTGCAATCAGGCGGCGCTTTTCTCCGGGTGGGTCCTCATGTATTCATCCACGGAAACCTTCCCGCTGCCCTCAACGAGAAACAGCAAAAGCCCCAGCAGCACGAGCACGGACAGGCTCAGCTCGGGATAAACGCTGAAAAGATTTGTGGAAGAATTGATGAAAAATACCGCGCCGATGAGTACCGGGAGGTTGGCGATGACGCCCACGCGGGTCAGCAGCCCCAGTGCAATGAACAATCCGCCTACGGTATGGGCAAAAACGATGTAGTGAGCCAGCCAGAACGATAACGCGGTCAGGAAAGGCTGCTCCGCGATCCGGGCCTTCAGCAGGTCGATGTTGTCGACAAACTGGATGCCCTTCCACATGAGAAACAAACCTAACAGTATCCGCAATCCGTCTACCCATTTGGGATGATGATTGTCACCCCACCGTTCGATACGCTGCAGGAGGTTCATAACGAAAGTTTTAGCGGTGAAAAGAACACTTACCTGAAGTTACGAAAATTTCACGCCATTGGATGCAAATCCTTTGCTATGGCTGTTTTCATTCATTCCCCCAAAAACAAAAGGCGGTCATTTCTGACCGCCCTTACATGTATCTGTTTTTCAGTGTGTTACACTCTTTTTGCTGCTAGTTTGCTTTTCCAGAAACCATACATGAAATAAATCGCCAGCCCCACGGCCATCCAGCCAAAGAATACCACCCAGCTGCGTACCGGGATCTCGATCATGAGGTACAGGCAGCAAAGCATGCCCATCACGGGAATGAGCGACAGCTTTTTCCAGATGGTGAGCACGGTGATGAGGGTGGCCAGGATGTAAAAAATCACGAAAAGCACGCGGTCGTGGTCCATCGCGGCGATGCCGGCGAAGGATTCCGAGACGCGGTCCCAGAAGAACCAGGAGAACAGGCCGAACACGACGGGAATCACAAACAGGCCGTTGATGTAGGGTAGATTGAACTTCTTCTCTCCTTTCGGCACTTTCGGGAGCAGGAGCACGCCGCCGCAAACGAGTACGAAAGCGAACAGGGTGCCGATGCTGGTGAGGTCCGTCACAATGCCGCTTTCCACGAACAGCGAGGGGATCGCAACGATCACGCCGGTGATGATGGTGGAGAAACCCGGCGTGTGGTATTTGGGATGTACTTTCGCGAATTTTTTCGGCAGCAGCCCGTCGCGGCTCATGCTCATCCAGATGCGGGGCTGCCCGATCTGGAATACGAGGATCACGCTGGTGGCGGCGATCACGGCGCTGATGGAGATCACGTACCCGATGGTGCGCATGTTCAGCTTGTCGAATACATACGCCAGGGGATCGCTTACATGCTGGAATTCCTTGTAATGCACCATGCCCGTGATCACCAGCGTCACAATCACGTAAATGATCGTGCAGATGATGAGGGAATAAATCATGGCACGGGGCATGTCGCGCTGGGGATTGGCGCTTTCCTCCGCTGTGGTGGAAATCGCATCGAAGCCGATATAGGCGAAAAACACGGCCGAAACGCCCATCAGCACGCCGTTAAACCCTTCGGGCATGAACGGTTGCCAGTTTTCGGTATTGATATGGAAGACCCCGATGGCGATCACGGCCAGGAGCACCACGATTTTGAGGCCTACCATGAGGTTAGCGCTGCGCTTGCTTTCGTGGATGCCTACGTACGCCAGGATGGTCACCAGGATGACGATGAGGAATGCGGGAATGTTGAGGATGACGCGCCAGCTGCCGAGCATGGGGGCAGTGTTCCAGGCTTCCTCTTTGGCGGGCGTGGCTGCGAACGCAGCTTTGGCGGTATTGTAATCGGTGGCGAGCCAGGCGGGCAGGTGGATGCCAATGCCTTCGAGCACGTTGTTGAAATAACTGCTCCAGGAAATCGCCACCACGATGTTGCCGATGGAATATTCGAGAATCAGCGCCCAGCCGATGATCCAGGCAGCCATTTCGCCGAAGGTAACGTAGGAGTAGGTATAGGCGCTACCGGCCACAGGCACCCTCGAAGCGAATTCCGCGTAGCAAAGCGCAGTAAAGCCACAGGTCACGGCGGTCAGGATAAACAGGAAAATCACCGCAGGCCCCCCGTTGTATGCCGCCTGACCGATAGTGGAGAAGATCCCCGCCCCGATCACCGCCGCCACGCCCATGAGCGTGAGGTCGCGGACGGTCAGTACTTTCTTCAGGCTGCCTGAACCATGTACGTCGCCATCGCCGACTTTTGCTTCGTTGAGGATGCTGGTCAGGGATTTTTTCCTGAAAAGCGAATTAGACATTTGTTGCGTTTAAGGGTTGATATTAAAAAGCCGTTATGGACAGCAAAACTGTCAATAACGGCCAAATATAAAAATAATCCTTACTCAATGTTGCCGCACGAGGAGAAAATCCGCGAGTTCGCGCAAAGGCTGCTTACGGCCCGAGATTACGGCAATGGCGTCGAGATGTTCGTATGCGATCTGCGAGAAACGCTCCTTTTCCTTCTCCGCCCAGTCATCGACCCGGCAATCGCGGAAGATCTGCAGCACGGTGGCCACCTTGTCGTCGGGGTTGCCGGCCAGCATTTCGTTCAGCTTCTGGCGTTGTGCGGGGTTGCACAGTTCCAGGGCTTTGAGGAGAAGGAACGTCTTTTTGTTAACGAGGATGTCGCCGCCTTGTTGCTTGCCGAATTTATCCGGATCGCCGAAAGCGTCGAGGTAATCGTCCTGGATCTGGAATGCGATCCCAACGTTTTTACCGAATTCGTAGAGGTGTTGCTGGTTGCCTTCGCTCCCGCCTCCGCAAATGCCGCCCATCTGCAGGCTGGCGGCCAGCAGCACGGAGGTTTTCAGGGCGATCATGTTCACGTAGTCGCCGTACTGCACGTTTTCCGGCGACGTCTGTTCCATATCCATATCCAGCTGCTGCCCTTCGCATACTTCGCGGGCGGCGCGATTGAAAACGGAAATGATCTTCGTGCGGTATTTGCCGGTTACCTTATTCAGGTGCTCGTAGCTGTGGATCAGCATCACGTCGCCGGCGAGGATGGCGGCCGAATCGGAGTATTTCGTATGGACGGTCGGCATCCCCCTGCGCAGGGGCGCCTTGTCCATAATATCGTCATGAATGAGCGTGAAGTTGTGGAAAAGCTCCACCGCGTTGGCGGCGTGGAACGCATCGGGCTCCAGGTCTGCGAAGAGCTCATTGCCCAATAGGCAGAGTACCGGCCGGATGCGTTTCCCGCCTATCCCCAGGATATACTGTGCGGGATCGTACAGGTTGGCCGGATGGTCGGGAAATTGTCGTTGACTGAACTGTTGTTCGAATTGCGCTGATAATTCTTTGAATGAGTGCATCTTACTTCTTTTTCTTCCTTGATTTTGTTTGCGGCGCCTTGCCTGTCTTTTTACTTCCGTCCCTTCTTTCAACTCTTTCACTCCTGCCGCCTTTCTTCAACGGCGGCAGATCACTGCCTTCTTCCACCAGTTCATAATCGAGCTGCCGCTTGGGCAAGCTGGCGCCCACCACGCGGATGGTCACCTTATCACCGATCCGGATGCGTCTGCCGGTTCGCAGGCCTACCAATGCATAATCGGTTTCGGAATGTTTATAGTCTTCGCGCAGCCCGTGAACGCTCACCAGCCCCTCGCATTTTGCGAACACCGTTTCCACCCAGAACCCGAAATGCGCCACGCCGGACACGATCCCTTCGAACGTTTGCCCGATGAAGTCCTGCATATATTCGACCTGTTTGTACTTGTTGGCCGCCCTTTCGGCTTCCATGGCTTTCCGCTCCATGTCGGAGGAATGCTTGCAACGCTTTTCCAGCAGCTTGTCGATTTTCGCTTCGCCTTCCAAAACCTGCGCCAGGATGCGGTGCACCATTACGTCGGGGTACCGGCGGATGGGTGAGGTAAAGTGGCAGTAATGCGGGAACCCCAGCCCGTAGTGCCCGATATTGTCGGAAGTGTAAATGGCCTTGGCCATGGTACGGATCCCGAGTGTTTCGAGCACATGCTGTTCCGGCTTTCCCTGTACCAATGTGAGCATCTTGTTGAAAGAAGTGGCGATGGTTTCCGGGCTTGTGGCGTCGAATTTATAGCCGAATTTACCTGCAAATACGGCAAAAACATGCATTTTTTCTTCGTCCGGTGTATCGTGCACGCGGTAAGGGAAGGGAATGGGATGCGTATTTACTTTCTGTTTGGAGACGTATTCTGCCACCGTGCGGTTCGCCAGCAGCATCAGTTCTTCAATCAGCTGGTGCGATTCATCACTCTGATTGACCTTTACACCGACCGGTTTTGCGTTCTCATCCAGCTGGAAGCGTACTTCCTGGCTGGAAAAATTAATGGCGCCTGCCTTGAAGCGCGCGGCCCGCAGGGTTTGCGATAATTTGTTCAGCAGTAATACCTCCTCAAAATAAGGCCCCTCGCCCGTCTGGATGATCTCCTGCACTTCTTCATACGTAAACCGGTGGCGCGAATGGATAATCGTGCGCCCCATCCAATATTGCTTCACTTTCGCCTTGTCATCCATCTGGAACACGCAGGAAAAACACAGGTGGTCTTCGTGCGGCCGCAGCGAACATAATTCATTTGAAATTTTCTCCGGCAGCATGGGCAGCACCCTGTCGGGCAGGTACACGGAAGTGGCGCGGTGTTCAGCCTCCTTGTCCAGCGCGGTATTGGGCTGCACATAATGGCTCACGTCGGCGATATGCACCCCGATTTCCAGCATGCCGTTTTTCAGGCGGCGGATGGAAATGGCGTCGTCGAAATCGCGGGCGTCCACGGGGTCGATGGTAAACGTGAGGATTTTACTGAAATCCTTCCTTCCCTCGCGGTCTTTGGCGTTGAGATTGCCCGCTCCCGGCATTGCGGCGAGCTCGTCGAGCACGTCTTTGGGCCATTGCAGCGGGAAGCCGCTTTCCACGAGTATTTCTTTCATGGCGAGGTCGTTGGCGTTGGTGGCGTCGAGGATTTCGACGATCTCGCCAACCGGCTTGCGGGTCTTTTCGCCCCAGGCCACGATTTTCACGACCGCGCGGTCGCCGTCCTTGGCGCCTTTGAGCGAGTTTTCGGGAATATAGATATCGGGGAGCCAGGCGCCTTTTTCGGGCACGAGAAATGCGAATGTTTTGCTCAGCTGGATGGTGCCCGTGAATTCGGTCTTCTTCCGGGTGAGCACGTCTGTCACGTGCCCCTCCATCCTGCCCATGCTTTTACCCTGGCGGATGACGTCGACCAGCACTTCGTCGCCGTCCAGGGCTGAATTGAGGTTTTTCTGCTTCACCATGATGTCGCTGTCCAGGCCTTCCACTACCACGAACGCCATCCCTGACCGGGTTACGTCCACAATACCTTTGTAGGTCTTCTTCTGGCTGCTGTTCTTCTGTTTCTTTTCTTTCTTTTTGGTCATTTACTTGATTTTAGGGTTGCGGCGTTTGCCATCCGGGTGGCGTTTCTCCGGCCGCCAACAATGCATTTTCCGTGTATTCCATCACAAAACGGTCGAATCCGGCGGATTCCCCGAAGAGAAAAGCCACTTCTACCGGTATAACGGCAAAAGGCAGCTGCGTGTTCGCGATGATGTCGCGCAGCAGGTTGAGCCTTACCGCGTCTTTTTCCGTTGTGATGATGTAAGCCGGCCCTTCTCCGTCCAGGTTATCCAGTTCCAGCCGGATCTTTTCCAGGTCGTTCCGGTTGTAATAATAGTGGTCGGGGAAAGACAGGAGACTAACATTCTCATGTCTTTGCCGCAAATGTTGTACCAGCGGCTCCGGCCGGGCGATCCCGCAGGCTACCAGGACCCTGGCGTTCTCCGGAATCAGGACGGGCTCGCCGGTGAGCATTTCGGCCGGAACACCGTACTGCAGCGTAGTAAAGAACAATTGCTGATGCGGTAACGGGTTGATTTCCCTGCGGATATTTTCTTTTTCAGCGGCCGTCAGCCCGGCCGGACATTTCGACACAATAATCCCATCCGCCCGGTGATACCCCTTCCTTCCCTCGCGCAGGCGCCCTGCTGGCACCACGTGGTCGCGGGTGAAAAGGCGGCTGTAATCTGTTACCATGAGGTTCAGGCCGGGTTTGATGGACCGGTGCTGGAAGGCGTCGTCGAGCAGGATCACTTCCGTTTCCGGGCGGTCTCCCATGAGCTGGGGCACCGCCAGCATGCGCTCTTCCCCTACGCAAACGGTCACTTCCGGGAATTTCCGGTGGAACTGCATGGGCTCGTCGCCGATATCCGCAGCGGTGGTTTTGGGCCCCGCCAGCTGGTAGCCTTTTGTTTTGCGGTTATAGCCCCGGCTGAGGGTGGCCACGCGGTAGCGGTCTTTCAGCAGCCGGATGAGGTATTCGACATGCGGCGTTTTGCCCGTGCCGCCCACTGAAAGGTTGCCCACAGCGATGGTCGGCACGCTGAATTCCACGGAAGTGAGCATGCCGGCGTCGTACAGGCGGTTGCGGACCCAGAGCACCAGGCCGTACAACAATGCGAAGGGATAGAGTAAAAAGCTAAGATATTGCCACACGGGACTATTCATTTTTTGCGTCTGTAAAGTAATAAACCTTTTCCGGGGTTACCACGGATTGAAGGGGGATATCGCCATCCCAGGCGTCGGAAACGGGTGCTTCGAGCGGGCCGAAGAGGCTCAGCCCCACCGTTTGCACATCGGGCCGGCACTGGCGCAGGAAACCGTCGTACATCCCTTTGCCATACCCCACGCGATGGCCGGAGGTATCGAAGGCGAGCAAGGGAACGAACACTACATCGAGCTGCGCGGGCTGCACGTGCTGGCCGTTCTCCGGTTCGGGGATGCCCAGGGCGTTTTCGACGAGGGTGGTGTCGGCTTTCCAGGCGAAATGCTCCATGTCGCCGGTGGCGATGAACGAGCGCGACAGCACCAGCGTAGCTTCGGGGAAACGTTCGCGGAGCTGGGCGGACAGCGGCCAGGTGTCCACTTCGTTCCTGGCGGCGATGGGCAGAAAAAGGTGGATATATGCGGGATGGCCGAGATCGAGGTGGCGGCATTGTTCCAGGAGCGCGTTATTGAGTTGCCGGAAGGATTCGGGCGAAAGGGCTTTTCTCCTGGCCAGGTACATTTTGCGGATGGCTTGTTTGGCGGTCATATCGATCATGGGTGGAGAAGTTCTTGCAACCGGGGGCGCATCAACCCGGCCTGCAGGTCCACGAAACTGCGATCCGTCCGTTCCGCCTGCGGGATGCGGGTGATGAGGGGATATTGGCTCCAGGCCACCACATCGTCTTCGTTGGTATGATGATCGCCACTGAAAATCCATCCGGTTACGTTGATGCCCGCGCTGCGTAGCGCCATGGCCGTGAGCAGGCTATGATTGATGCTGCCGAGATAATTCCGCGCCACCACGATCACCTGCGCATCGAGCGCGCGGATCAGGTCGAGGAAAAAATAATTGCCGTTCAGGGGCACCATCAGTCCGCCGGCGCCTTCGATGATCAAAGGTCTGCCCGGCTGCTGCAACCGCCGTGCATGATGGAGAATGAGGTCTTCCTGCACGATGATCCCTTCTTCCCGCGCCGCCAGGTGAGGCGAAGCGGGCAACCGCAACCGGTATAATTCGTCGTGAACGGTTACCTGCGGAGATGTAAGCGAACGGACGGTTTCCGTGTCGGTTCCATCCTCCAGCCCCGCCTGCACCGGTTTCCAGTACTGCGCGCCCAGCGCTTCCGCCACGCAGGCGGATGCAAGGGTTTTACCGACGCCCGTACCGATTCCGGTGATGAAGATATTGTTCATGGAAGCAAATATAAAGTATCATTCAACCAATTACCTTAAATTCGTTACCCAAGACCCAAGATTATGAAGTATTGTGAAAATATCCTCGAAACGATCGGCCATACCCCATTGGTCAAATTACACCGCGTAACCGCCGAGCTCCCCTGCCCCGTATTCGCCAAAGTTGAGTTCTTCAATCCCGGCAACTCCATCAAAGACCGGATGGCCGTGCGGATGGTCGAAGAAGCCGAGCAGAAAGGGCTCCTAAAGCCCGGCGGCACCATTATCGAAGGCACCTCGGGCAACACAGGCATGGGCCTCGCGCTCGCGGCGGTTATCAAAGGTTATAAATGCATTTTCACAACTACTGACAAGCAATCCAAAGAGAAAGTCGACATACTCAAAGCTGTTGGTGCGGAGGTGATCGTCTGCCCAACCAACGTGCTGCCGGAAGATCCACGGTCATACTACAGCGTGTCCGCCCGACTGGCGCGCGAGATCCCGAATAGTTTTTACGTCAATCAATACGACAACCTCGCCAACCGCGACGCGCATTATGAGCAAACGGGCCCGGAAATCTGGGAGCAGACGGCAGGGAAAATCACCCACCTCGTTGTGGCCACCGGCACCGGCGGAACAATCACCGGAACGGGGAAATACCTCAAGGAACAGAATCCGGATGTGCAAATCTGGGCGGTCGACAGCTACGGCTCGCTGCTGAAGAAATATTTCGATACCGGCGAAATCGATATGAGCGAGGTGTATCCTTATATCACCGAAGGCATCGGGGAAGATTTCGTACCGAAGAATTACGATATGAGCGTGATCGACCACTTCGAAAAAGTGACGGATAAAGACGGCGCCGTGATGGCCAGAAGGATTTCGAAAGAAGAAGGGATTTTCGTGGGGTATTCCGCAGGCTCCGCCGTGGCAGGGCTTCTACAGCTGAAAACGCGGTTGAAGGCCGATGATGTGGTGGTGGTTGTTTTCCATGATCACGGCTCGCGGTATGTGGGGAAAGTGTACAACGATCAATGGATGATGGAACGCGGGTTCCTGGATGTAAAAACTGTGCGCGACGTGGTGAATGGCCGCCGCAACCTGCCGCTGGTCACCATTTCGCCGGATGACAAGGTGAGCGACGCCATCGGTAAAATGAAGAAATTCGACATTGAACATTTACCGGTTTTGCAGCAGGACGAACTGATCGGCGCCATTTCGGAAGGCGGATTATTCAGCAAACTGATCGACCAGCCAGAGCTGAAAGAGCAGCCGGTGCGCAATATCATGCAGAAAGCCTTCCCCGTGGTGGCGATGGACACGCCCATCGAAAAGCTTACGGTCTACATCAATAAAGAAAACGGCGCTGTGCTCACGCAGGACGATTCCGGTTATTACCACATCGTTACCAAATACGACATTATCCAGGCGCTGGGGAATTAAGCCATGAAATATACTGATCAGATCGGGCATACAATTACGCTGGAAGGAGTTCCGAAGCGCATCGTATCGGTTGTTCCTTCGCAAACGGAGCTGTTGTATGACCTTGGGGCCGATGTAGCGGGCATCACGAAATTCTGCGTGCATCCGCCGCAATGGTTCCGGGAGAAAACCCGCGTGGGCGGCACCAAGCAGCTGCACATCGGCAAAATCGCGGAATTGCAACCCGATCTCATTATCGCCAATAAGGAAGAAAACGAAAAAAGCCAGATCGAGGCCCTGGCGCAGCGGTTCCCGGTATGGACCAGCGACATTCAGACGCTGGAGCAATCGCAGGAGATGATCTACGCGCTCGGCGAAATCCTCGATACCCGGCGAGCGGCCGGCGAAATCGCGGGGCGTATTGCCGGAGGATTTGCATCCCTCCGCCCCCTCCACCCCGCCGTTCCCTCGGCTTATTTTATCTGGCGCGATCCCTGGATGGTGGCGGGTGGCGATACGTTCATCAATAACATGCTGCAGCGCTGCGGCCTGCGCAATGTGTTCGCCGATCTCCCACGATATCCCTCCATTACCTTGCCACAGCTGGCCGCCAGCGGGGTTAAACTCATCCTGCTCAGCAGCGAGCCCTATCCTTTCAAAACGAAACACATCGCCGAAATCCGGGAATACGTGCCGGATGCGGAAATCGTGCTGGCCGACGGAGAGATGTTTTCCTGGTACGGCAGCAGGCTCGTTTACGCACCGGCTTATTTTAATGAGCTGTTGGATATCTACCGCTAATTTTCCTCAGACATGATTTTTTTAGCGCAGGCAACCGCTGCGCGCAACCCGCCGTAACCTTTCCGGAACAACAGACATAACAATGGAAAGAAGAGATTTTTTATCCGGCATGGGCGCTACACTGGCGGTTATTTGCGCGGGCGGATTGGCCGCCTGCGGCGGGAAGGGCGACGATCCCGCGCCTTCGAACCCTCCCGGTGGCGGTGGCGGAGGAGGCGCCAGGCTCACCGTTAACCTGGCCAACGAGCTGACGACCATCGGGAGTTACAAGATTGCGAGCGGCGTAGTATTGATCCGGCTGGCGGCGGGCAACGTGCCGGGGTCTTTCGCGGCGCTGACCAGCACCTGCACGCACGAAGGCTGCACCCTTTCCGGCGTAACGGCCGGGAAGATCGTTTGCGGCAGCTCCTGCGGCCATGGCAGCCGGTTCAATACCGATGGTTCAGTATCCAACGGGCCTGCTACTGCGGCTTTGACCAAATTTTCGGTGGCTGTTAACGGTACCACTTTAACCGTTACCTGATATGCTCCGGGCCGGCATTCCCGGCCCCTTCTTCCGTCGGCAATCCAAACGAATTTGCGGTCCCGGATGAATGAAATCAACGCCGAAGGCCCGTTTGGGGCCAGAACTTTAGAGAAATCTAAAAGTGGAAATGCCTATATTTGCTTTCCTTTAAAAATTAAAAGTTACATCGTCTATGGGAAAGTACAAAGCCGGCGTATTATTCGGCGAAGAGCTGGAAGCGCTCTACAAGGATGCCAAGGATAGCGGATATGCCATGCCCGCGGTTAACGTGGTAGGCACCGATACCGTGAACGCCGTTCTCGAAACAGCCGCAAAGGTGAATTCTCCGGTAATCATCCAGTTTTCTAACGGTGGCGCGCAGTTTTATGCGGGGAAAGGGATGCCGAACGACAAGCTGCAGGCGAATATCTCCGGTGGTATTTCCGGCGCCAAGCACGTACATGAAGTAGCCAAATACTATGGTGTCCCCGTAGTGCTCCATACCGACCACGCCGCTAAAAAATGGCTGCCCTGGATCGACGGCTTGCTGGACGCGGGCGAAAAGTTCATGAAAGAGAACGGCCAGCCTCTGTACAGCTCCCACATGCTCGACCTCTCCGAAGAGCCCTTGCACGAAAACATCGAAATCTCTAAAAAAT
Organism: Chitinophaga pollutisoli; assembly: GCF_038396755.1. Classification (NCBI taxonomy): domain Bacteria; kingdom Pseudomonadati; phylum Bacteroidota; class Chitinophagia; order Chitinophagales; family Chitinophagaceae; genus Chitinophaga; species Chitinophaga pollutisoli. The sequence goes on from NZ_CP149822.1 coordinate 124,481, forward strand.
ACTTCCAGCGGATGAATAAACTGGGCATGTCCATCGAAATCGAACTGGGCGTGACCGGCGGCGAGGAAGACGGTGTGGACAATTCCGGCGTGGAAAACTCCCTCCTCTACACCCAGCCGGAAGACGTGGCCTACAGCTACGAGCAACTGATGGAAGTGGGTTCCCGCTTCACCGTGGCGGCCGCATTCGGCAACGTGCACGGCGTTTATAGCCCCGGCAACGTGGAACTGCGCCCCGAGATCCTGAAAAACAGCCAGGACTTCATCGAAAAGAAATTCGGCACCGCACCCAAACCCGTTTATTACGTGTTCCACGGCGGTTCCGGCTCACCCAAGCACCAGATCGCGGAAGCGCTCGGTTACGGTGTTATCAAAATGAACCTCGATACCGACATGCAGTGGGCTTTCTGGGAAGGCGTGCTGCATTATTATAAAGATAAAGAAGGCTACCTCCAGGCCCAGCTCGGCAACCCCGAAGGCGAAGGAAAGCCCAATAAAAAGTACTACGACCCCCGCGTTTGGCTCCGCAAAGGCGAGGAATCCTTCGTGAAACGCCTCGAAGAGGCCTTCCACGACCTCAATTGCATCAACCGTAACGCATAATAACCAGGTTGTTATATATTTGCCAAAGCCCCCTGTTAAAAAACGGGGGGCTTTTTGGTTGACGGAAAAATTTAATTTTATCGTATCTTGCACCACTAAACTTTAATCTAATTACTTAGTACACATTCTGTATGAGCTGGTTTAAGCGAATTAAACAGGGTATTTCCACCACTACCAGTGAGAAGAAAGAGGCGCCGGACGGTTTATGGCACAAATGCCCGAAATGTAAGAAGACGACCACCATGAAAGATCTGAAAGTGAATCTTTACGTTTGCGATAAGTGTAATTATCACAACCGTATCAATTCACCCGAATACTTCGAGATCATTTTTGATGATAATAATTTTGAAGAGCTCTTCACCAACATTTACCCGAAAGACTTCCTCGGCTTCAACGACCTGAAACCTTATGGCGATAGGCTAAAAGACGCCCAGAAGAAATCCGGACTCTCCGACGCCATGCGCGCCGGCGTGGGAACGGTGAACGGGTACGGCCTCGTGGTGGCCTGTATGGACTTCAACTTTATCGGCGGCTCCATGGGCTCCGTAGTCGGTGAAAAGATCGCCCGCAGCATAGATTATTGCATCCAGCATAAACTGCCCCTGATGATCATCAGCAAATCGGGCGGCGCACGTATGATGGAAAGCGCATTTTCCTTGATGCAGATGGCGAAAACTTCGGCCAAGCTCACGCAACTGGCAGCGGCGCGCCTCCCTTACATTTCCCTGATGACGGACCCCACCACCGGCGGCGTTACCGCGTCGTACGCTATGCTGGGAGACATCAACACGGCTGAGCCCGGCGCACTCATCGGTTTCGCCGGCCCGCGCGTGATCAAGGAAACCATTAAAAAGGACCTCCCTGAAGGATTCCAGAGCGCTGAATTCCTCCTGGACCACGGGTTCCTCGATTTCATCACCGATCGTAAAGAACTGAAGAACAAACTGGGCTCGCTGCTCCAGCTGTTCAAAAACTAATGATATTTCCCGGCCGGTTGCCCCTGCAACCGGCCCACTTTTAACCCTCACATGGCAGAATTAAAGAACAGATCGGCTTATTTTGAATACGCGATAGAAGATAAATACATCGCCGGACTGGTGCTGACCGGAACCGAAATCAAATCCATCCGCAGCGGTAAAGTGAGCTTTAACGACAGCTTCTGCTATTTCTCCAAAGGCGAATTATACGTCAAAAGTCTGCACATTGCCGAATACAAATTCGGTACATACGCCAATCACGATCCCCTCCGCGAACGCAAACTGCTCCTGCAAAGAAAAGAACTGCGCAAGCTGGAAAAGAAAATACAGGAACGCGGGTACACCATCGTTCCCCTTAGAATGTTCATCACCGACAAAGGGCTCGCCAAAATGGAAATCGGCCTCGGGAAAGGTAAAAAACTGCACGACAAACGCGACTCCATCAAAGCGCGGGAGGTTGACCGTGAGTTACGCCGCAATTTCAAAGTCTGACCCCAGCCCCACAATCTGGCGCGCCATTTGCCTGCATATCTTCGTAAAACAGCTTTATGTTGAAGTTTCTCCGCTACCTATCCGTATGCCTGCCCGCCGTCATCCTCTTTGCCTGCAAATCCGGCGAAAAACTGTACAACCAGGGGCGATATTATGACGCCGTGGAATCATTTGTAAAGAAGTTACAGCGCCGCCCCCAGGACGAAACCTCGTTGCGGCTCCTTCCGCTTGCTTACCAGGCCGCCATGGAACATTATGAAGGCCGCGCCAAGCAATCCCTCGCGTCTAACAATCCCCTGAAATGGGAAGAGGTAAAAAACGAATACCGCGCCATGCAATCGCTCTATAACGTGATCCGCAGCGCGCCGGCCGCCAATGCCGTCGTTAAACCGAAAGATTACAGCTCCGCCATCGCCGCCTCGGGCGAAAATGCCGCGGAAGTCCGCTATAACCGGGGCATCGAGCTCATGGAACAGCGTACCAAACAAGCCGCGCGGGAAGCCTACGAGGAATTCGCCGCCGCGCTCCGCCTCAGCCCCGATTTCCGGGATGCCGCCAGCCTCCGTGACCAGGCATTCCAGCTCGGCCTCGTTCATGTAGTTGTAAGCGAGATCGACGTTCGCTCACCCTACTTCCAGTTTTCGGCGGACCAGTTCCGCGATGCGCTTGTGCGTAACCTGGAAGACCGCCGCATCAATACTTTCGTTCGGTTTTATGATGAAAGAAGGGTGCGCGGCGAAAAAGATTTCCATCCGGATCAGTACATGGAAATGCGTTTTATGGATTTTATTGTAGGCCAAACCTACGTAGACCGCTCCCAGCGCGAAGTTTCCAGGGTGATCCAGGTGAAAGGCAACAAAGCCGACAGCACGGGCAAGTTTCCGATGGTCGACATTACAGTGAAAGCCACCATTTTCGTGACCCGGAAAACCGTGCAATCCACCGGCGCGCTCGACTATCGCATCATCGACGTTACCAATGAGCGCATCCTCCGCCAGGACCGCGTTCCCGGTTCCTTTACCTGGCAAAACCAATTCGGAACCTTCCGGGGAGACGAGCGCGCGTTGTCCGACGAAGACAAGCGCCTCATCCAGGGCCGGGATCTTGTTCCTCCTCCCCCACAGGATCTTTTCCTGGAACTCACACGGCCTATTTACGACCGGATGGCGCGGGATCTGCAATCTTTCTACAGCAGGTATTAAACGATTTCGCTACATACAGTATCATAAAATATCAAAGCGTTTTACGGATCCTCTGTAAAACGCTTTGATATTTAATTTCTTACGATGGTTGTAACTTTTTCCGCGCTAAACTGTTATAGTGATTGTACAAACCATCAAGACATGCACAAACTATTCAGCATTTCCATTGCCATTGCGACCACTGCGCTTATGGCGGCATGCTCCAACGCCAACAAAGCAACCGGAGGCGGCGCCAACAATGAAGCTGATCTCTATAAGACGTGGCGTTTCGTTGAAATCGATGGCCTCCCGGTAGACACTGCAGGTTTAAGAACTCCGGCAGAATTGACATTTGAGAAAACTGACAGCCGCGTTTTCGGTTCAGCGGGCTGCAACAGGATCACGGGCGGATTTAAGCTGGAAGCACCGAACAAGCTTTCTTTCACACCGCTTGCCGCAACAAAAATGATGTGCATGGAGAAAATGGAATATGAATCCAAATTCTTCGGTGTAACCGATAAAATAAAAACATGGTCTGTTGTGGACGGGGTATTAACCCTTGGCGCGGAAGATGGAAAGACACTTGTCAGGCTTATGGCGAAATAAACCTGCCTTTTTGGACGCACACAATCGGCCTGCATTACGCAGGCCTTTGTTTTTTATAGTTGGAAATGATTTGCGGTAGATCGGTGCCCTTCCGCATCACGCCAAAACCGCCTGGTGATGCTGCCACAACCGTGCATAAACGGCGTTGTTCGATAGCAATTCGGCGTGCGTTCCTTCCTCCACCAGTTTTCCTTCCTGCAATACCACTATTTTATCTGCGCTCACTACCGTACTGAGCCGGTGGGCGATGACGATGATGGTTTTACCCTGGTCGCGGAGCTGCTGCATCGCGTCCTGCACATACTGATCAGAAACGGAATCGAGGGAAGAAGTAGCTTCATCCAATATAATAACCTGCGGATCCCGGTACAGCGCCCTGGCGATAGCTATGCGCTGCCGCTGGCCGCCGCTGAGGTTGACGCCATGCTCGCCCAGGGGGGTATTGAAGCCCTCCGGCAACTTTTCGATAAACTGAAGAATGCCCAGCAACTTGCAGACCTGCAACACGCGCTGCACATCCGGCTCAAATTCGCCCACCGCAATATTCTCCAGCACCGATCCCGCAAACAAATCAATCTGCTGCGGAACGGCAGACACCTGCCTGCGTAAACTTTCGTTATCGATATAGCGGATATCCAGTTGCCCGATGAGGATGCTGCCATCCATTAACGGGTAAATATTCTGCAACAAAGCCATCAGCGTTGATTTTCCGCTGCCACTCTCGCCCACTACCGCCGTGATCCGGCCGTGCGGGATATGCAGATCGAACTGCCGGAATACCTCCACGCGCGTACCATACCGGAAGCTCACCCGCTGGAAATGTATGTCACCCACCATCTCCGGCGCCAGCGCCACTTTATTGGCCGTATCCTCCTGCTCCAGGTCCATGATCTCGAACAACCTGTCGGCCGCGATCAGCGCATCCTGCATGCTCCGGTTCGCGCCGATAAGGCTCATGGCCGGGCCCGTAAAGTACCCGATCAATGCATAAAACGACAATAACTCGCCGGGGCTCAATTGCCGGTCCATCACGAAGTAAGACCCCGCCCATAATAATATCACCACAAGCGCATTTGTCGCAAAACTACTGGCGTTGCCGAGATATAAATTGGAAACCGACGCCGAATAGATCGTTTTCAGCAACCTTACGAACCGGGATTCGGTTTTGATATTCGCAAACTCCTCAAGCCCGAAGCGCTTGATGGTGGCTACTGAATTAAGGGATTCCACCAGCTGGCTCCCTAACTCGGCATTGTCTTCCATCAGCCTGCGCTGCATTTTTTTATTGACCTGGTTGCTGATCCAGTAAATCAATCCGTATACAGGGAGGATCGCCAGCACAAGGAGCGCCAGTTTCCAGTAATAGGTAAACATGAGCGCGAATGAGAAAAATACGATGAAAACGTTCACCACCAGCCCTATCGCCACATCGTTGATGAATACGCGGATTTTCACCGCGTCATTGATCCGTGAGGTGATCTCCCCCACCCGCATCGTATCGAAGAACTGTTGCGGCAGGCGGAGCAGATGCTTGTAATATCCCAGGATCAGCCGCGCATCGATCTGCTGGCCCGTCTTTAATGCGAAAACACTTTTCAGGTGCCCGATGAACAATTGGAGCAAAAGTATCAGTATCATGATAATCCCCAGCAGGTTCAACAGGTTGCGGTTGCCTTCCACCAGCACATTGTCGACGATCTTTTGGACGTAAATCGAAGTGGATAATCCCAATACCGTATAAATGATAGCGCCGAACAAAGCCTGCATCACCACCGCCTTGTGCGGCCGCAGCAGGAACCAGAACCTCGCCAGGTGTGAGATGCGTTCGTCGCCGGCTTTGAATTCATCGCCTGGCATGAGGATCACGAGGATGCCGGTCCACATTTGCTTGAACGCTTCGTGCGGGATATGATGAAACTGCCCGTCGGCCGGGTCCATCACAACCACTTCCGTTTTCGTGACGCGGTAGATCACCACATAATGGTGCAGCACACCTTTTACCACCACGTGCGCGATGGCGGGCTTCGGGATATTGTACAGCGCTTCAAACGGGCCTTTTACGCCCTTTGCCTGAAAACCCAGTCGGGTAGCGGCTTCTACCATTCCCAGCACGTTGGTGCCTTTGCTGTCGGTAGCCGCCATTTGCCGGATGCGCGCCACGGGTAATTCGAGGTTGTAAAACGCTGCAACGGAGGCCAGGCAGGCGGCGCCGCAATCGCTTAGATCCCGCTGGCGGACGCGGGTGCTTTTCTTGAGTCGGGTGTTGGTGGACATGGTCGTGTGTTATTTTCCGGTCTGGCGGTGAGATGGCCGGTCGGTTGGGGATCAGTTTATCGTTGGGCAATGACGTTCGGGTTCATCCAGTCGTCCGTTTTATCATACAGCAGCTGGAAAAGGCTGCGGCGGGTCAGGAGGAACCGGGCCTGAAGTGTCATCCCTTTTTTCAGCTGCCCTTTTACGCCTTTCGCCGTAGACACCTCCGTAGCGGCGAACTTGCAGCGTACTTTGAATACCGGCTGATTATCGACCAGCGTAAAGTCACTATCGACGCTTTGCACGGTTCCTTCCACCGAGCCCCATTCATTATAATTGAACGCATCCACCTGGAAGCGCACGGGCATGCCGGCTTTCAGGTAGCCGATGTCCTTGGGGCTCACGAGGCACTCGGCCACGAGGTTGCTGTCGGGACTGATAATCCCGATCATTTCCCCGGTTTGCAGGTAGCCGCCGGGATATTTACCGTTGAATTGCTGAATGGTGCCGCTGACAGGCGCTTTAATGAGGTTCCATTCTTTTTGCTTTTCGAGCTGTTCCGCATCTGCCGCCAGGCGGTTGCTTTCCATGCGGTAACGGCTCAGTTCTTCCGCCCAGGCGCTGCGTTGCTGCTGAACGGCGGACCGGTACAGGGTTACGGACCGGTCGTATTCATATTGTTTGTCTCGCAGCTCCTTTTCGGCGACCACTTTATCCGCGAAAAGTTTTTTATACATATCGAGATCACGGCCCAGCTTGTCCATCGTAGCTTGTTGCTCGCTGATGGCCGCCATAAACCGGCTGTATTGCTGCTGATAGAGGGCGGTGCGCGGCGATCCGCCCCCCGTGGCCAGGCGCTGCAGGTCGGCGATAAAGGCTTCCCGCTGCTGTAGCTCGAAAGATGCCTGGGAAATTTTACTGTTGGAGATATCTTCCTGCAAGCGCAGGATCAGCTGCCCTTTCTCGACATGCTGCCCCTCCTTGGCAAGCACTTCTTCGATGGTGCCGGACACGAGGCTGCGCAGCTCGTTCTTCTCCGCCACGGGGCGTACGATGCCAGCGGATTTAACGGAAACGTCCACATAAATGAAAGGTAAAGCCAACAGGCAGAGCACTACTGCCAGCAAAACGGTGGTGTAGATCACCTGCGTTCTCGCCTGCACACGGGGTAACCACGACATGGCGGAATGCTCGATGACGGCGACGGGAAAAATCTGAGGCATGTTCAGGATTCAAGGTTCAAGTTGAATGCCTGACGGTTCAAATAGTTAATTGCTGTAAGACGTGACTAATTTACTATATTTTCCGGAATTATTCGCCGCGTTCGTAACCCACATCCACCTGCAGGTTGCCGCCATCGGCAGCCTCGGTGGCCAGCTGGTCGCACCGGTTGTTTTCAGGATTGGAGGCATGGCCTTTCACCCAGTTGAATTTCACGCGGTGCCGGCGGTACAGGGGAATGAAGCGCTCCCAGAGATCGCGGTTCTTCTTGTCTTTAAATCCGATTTTAACCCAGTTCCATAGCCATCCCTTCTCCACCGCATTCACCAGGTACTGGCTGTCGGTATACACCTGGATGTCCAGCCCTTCGCGCGTTAGCGCTTCCAGGGCTACGATGACGGCCAGCAATTCCATGCGGTTGTTGGTGGTCATCCGGTAACCGCCGGAAAGCTCGCGGCGGATATTGCCCCAGATCAGCACAATGCCGTAGCCTCCCCTGCCGGGGTTGCCTCGGGCGGCGCCGTCGGTATAAATTATCAATTGCTGGTTCGTCTGGTTCGTCAAAGCCTGTCGGGTTTAAGGCAGCAAAAATAATGGAAAATACTTCAACCTGCCGTTTCTTAAAGCTATACCTAATCAAACAAGCCTACAACAGTCATCTAAACCGTCTATGAGCCATCTTTTTATGAGGATGGCTCATAGGTGGCTTGCAGGTGGCTTAATGGTAGCTTAGAGGTAGCTCAGCTGACAGGCAAATGACAAGGGCAAGTACCCGGCAACCCGGTTTGCATGCAGGTTGGCGCAATGCAAAACAGGCTTACTCCTGCAGTTCGCTTATCGCTGGGTGCGCGTGCGATTTCAAGAGTAAGCCTGTTTGGTGCCTGTCGGCGAATTTATACCTGGATGACCCCGGTCCGGAAGGGCTCTTCGACCGGCGCGAGGTTCGCGGCTTCGAGGCAGCGGGCGATGGTCTGGCGGGTATTCCGGGGATCAATGATCTCGTCGACCCATAGGCGCGCCGCGGCGTAGTAGGGCGTGGTCTGGCTGTCGTATTTGTCAGTGATTTCTTTAAGGAGTTTGGCTTCTGCTTCCGGAGTGATTTCCTGACCTTTTGCCTTTAGCGAGGCCACCTGGATCTGAAGCAGCGTTTTGGCAGCCTGTTCGCCGCCCATAACGGCGATTTTGGCGTTGGGCCAGGCGAAGATGAACCGCGGATCGTAAGCCTTGCCGCACATGGCGTAGTTGCCCGCGCCGTATGAATTGCCGATGATCACCGTGATCTTGGGCACCACGCTGTTGCTCACGGCATTTACCAGCTTGGCGCCGTCTTTAATGATACCGGAATGCTCCGACCGGCTGCCCACCATAAAACCTGTCACGTCTTGCAGAAAAACGAGCGGGATTTTTTTCTGGTTGCAGTTCATGATGAAACGGGCGGCCTTGTCGGCCGAGTCATTATATATCACCCCGCCCATCTGCATTTCACCCTTTTTCGTTTTTACCATCTTACGCTGGTTGGCTACGATGCCCACGGCCCAGCCCTCGATGCGGGCGTAACCGCAGAGGATCGTCTGCCCATAATCCTCTTTATATTCCTCAAACACGGAGCCATCCACAATGCGGGCGATCACCTCGCGCACGTCATAAGACCGGGAGCTGTCGGCCGGGATGAGCCCATAAATTTCATCGTCATTCTTTTCCGGTGCTACGGGTGTGATGCGGTCGAAGCCTGCGGTGGCGGGCTGACCGATGCGGGAAACGATATGCCGGATGCGTTCCAGGCATTCTTCGTCTGTTTTGAATTTGTAATCCGCGATGCCGGAGATTTCCGTATGCGTCACTGCGCCGCCCAGGGTTTCTGCGTCCACATCTTCCCCGATGGCGGCTTTCACGAGATAAGGGCCCGCCAGGAAGATGGAGCCGTTGCCTTCCACCATCAGTACTTCGTCGCTCATGATGGGTAGGTAAGCGCCACCGGCCACGCAGCTCCCCATTACCGCCGCGATCTGGGTGATGCCCATCGCGCTCATCTTAGCATTGTTGCGGAAGATGCGGCCGAAGTGTTCTTTATCGGGGAATATTTCGTCCTGCATGGGCAGGTAAACGCCGGCGGAATCTACCAGGTAGATGACCGGCAACCTATTCTCCATGGCGATTTCCTGCATGCGCAGGTTCTTTTTGCCAGTGAGCGGGAACCAGGCCCCCGCTTTCACGGTCATATCATTGGCAACGATCATGCAGAGCCGGCCGCTCACGTAACCGACACCGGCCACGGTACCTCCGGCCGGGCATCCTCCGTGTTCGGCGTACATCTCGTAAGCTGTGAAAGCGCCGAGCTCCATGAAAGTGCTGTTTTTGTCGATGAGTTTGGCGATGCGCTCGCGCGGGGTAAGTTTGCCGCGTTGGCGGACCTTCTCCAGGCTTTTCTTCCCTCCTCCCTGTTCGATTACGGCCAGCCTTTGTTTCATGGTGCTGACCAACAATTTCAATTGATCTTCGTTCCGGTTGAATTCCATTTGCTGTTTATCCATAATGTGGCGATAATTTCGTTAAATGTAAGGGAATACAGCATTCTGGCCAACAATCCCGGAAATCAATGCTTGCCCGCTTTTCGCATCGCGAGATTCCGCTGTTTCCGCCGCATGATCTTCTTTTCTGCTTTGGTTTCAGCGGCGAGGTTTGGCCGTTTGACCGAAATAAACGACTTGCAACCCAGCCAGTCAGCGCTAAGAGCGGAATTATTAAGAATAACTGCGTATTAGGATTTCCGGTATCAGTATCGTGGCCAGCAATTGTTTAAATTGACTTATCATGCCGAGTAACTAAAATGCAAAAGGTATAGTAATTGATTTTCAAGCCTAAAGTAGTGTTAAATTTGGAACAGAAGTGGCGCGAATGGAACATTAATTGCATGTATATCCAAAATCTAACCATATGTCTTTACCCGTAGTACTATCCGAAGCATTGCAACACATTTACCAGGGCCAACCCTGGCTCGACGTTACGCTGATGGAGCACCTCCAGGAAATGGACGCCACGCAGGCATCCCGCCGCTTCGATACTTCGCACAACATCTGGGAACTCGTCAACCATCTCATTTTCTGGCACCAGAACGTGGACCGCAAACTGAAAGGTGAAAAACCGGAGCAGGAAGGCGACCTTCCCGATTTCTATTTCCCGGAAAACCACGGCGATAACAACTGGCAGGCTACCCTCCTGCGGCTCGACCATTCCATCACCCATATGGTGGAAACCATCCGCAACTTCCCGGAAGAAAAACTCTGGTCCAACGTCCCTAACACGCAACACAACGCCTATTACTACATACAAGGCGTGCTCCAGCATGCCGCCTATCACCTGGGGCAAATCGTGCTGATCCGGAAATACGCTGATACTTAATGAAAAACGCCGCTAAAAAGCGGCGTTTCTAACTAGGAAATGGTTAAAAGTACCGTTACCGGTATCGTGAACGAAAATATATAATTATTTTAAAATGCAAAGCCTCCTTTCGCTGCGCCGGAAATGATTATATTCGGGTATAATTCCATGCCATGGTGCTCCCAACCCCATCCCGCGACCGGGTCTATTCCATCGACGTTTTACGCGGCATCGTCATGATCCTGATGGCGCTGGATCATGTCCGCGACTTCTTCCATACCGGTGCCATGACCTCCGACCCGCTCGATCCGGAAACCACCCATACCGCATTGTATCTCACCCGTTGGGTAACGCACTTCTGCGCGCCGATATTTGTTTTCCTTTCCGGGCTTTCCGTATTCCTCATGAACGGCCGCAAAACCAAAGCGGAAATCAGCAAATTCCTTTTAACACGGGGGCTTTGGTTGATTGTGGTGGAAGTCACCATTGTGTCGCTCGGGCTTTCTTTCAATCCGCTGTTCAGCTTGTTTTTCCTGCAGGTGATCTGGGCCATCGGGGTAAGCTTCGTGCTGCTGTCGTTGCTCGTGTTTCTGCCTTGGGGCGCCATCCTGGCGCTGGGCGCGGCTATTACCCTTTCACATAATATTTTGGACTTTTACGAAGCGCAACCCGGTTTCCAGCCAGGACTGCTGTGGGAGTTCGCGCATAAACGGACGTTCGCGCTGCACGAGGTTTTCCCCGGGCACCGTGCGATTGTCCTCTACCCTTTCCTGCCCTGGGTGGGCGTCATGATGATGGGATATGGCTGCGGGCGTTTGTTTGCGGCGGATATTTCATCCCGCATGCGGCAATCGGTGCTGGTAACTGTGGGTTTGGGTATGATCGGGCTGTTCTTTCTCCTGCGCGCCGTGAACGTTTATGGTGATCCTTTGCGTTGGGAAGCCTGGCATACGCTTTCCCAAACCCTCTTTTCCTTCTTCAATGTCCAGAAATACCCGCCTTCTTTGTTATACACCTGCGCCACCATCGGGCCGGGGCTCCTCGCCCTCGCCGCGCTCGAACATGCGCGCAACGGATTTACCGCCGTATGCAACGTGTATGGCAGCGTTCCTTTCTTTTATTACGTACTGCATTTCTACCTTATTCATGGCCTCACGGTCATCGCGTTTTTCGCCAGCGGGTACAATGCCTCGCAGATTGTGGACCCGCAAACGCCATTCCTTTTCCGGCCGGCGGACTTCGGATTCTCCCTGCCGGTGGTTTACCTCGTCTGGATCGGGGTTGTGGCTGCGTTGTACTTCCCCTGCAAGCGCTTTGCGGCGTATAAGCGCAATCGCCGCAAATGGTGGCTCAGTTACGTTTGACACCTATAATTCAAGCTCATAGCGTTCTTCGTACAATTCATGCCCCCAAAGACTGGCGGGCGTGGATTCCTTTTTCACAAACCCGCATTTTTTATACAACGCGGCGGCAGTCGTCTGCTGGTCGGTAGTCAGCAGGTAGACTTTTTTGAAACGCTGCGCCTTGCAGAATTCCATCGCCTGCTGCATGAGCGCCTTCCCCAACCCGATGCCGCGGTATTCGGGCCGGATGAGGAACCACCGCAGCTGCGCCTGCCTGCCTTCGCGGTGCTGGATGGCTACCACGCCAGCCAGCCGGCCGTGGCTCGTGGCCAGCCAGAGGCGGTCGCGCCGGGGATCTGCGTGCACCAGGTAATCGTGTATGGTTTCCATCACGTAGTGCTCGAAGCGGTGGTCGTAACCATATTCGGCCGCGTAAAGCTGTCCGTGCAGGGCGATGATATCCCCGATATCGCCGGGGCGGAGGTCAGTCCGGATATCGATCTGATCCAGCGTTACCTGGCCGCCAGGAGCGCCGAGGAGCCTGCGGAGCTCCCGCATGGATGCGGCGATGGTCTGATGGTGGGCCGGCGGCAGGTGCGACAGCATGTCGCGGATCTGATCGTCGGACAGCGTGCCCATCTTCACCATCAGCCGCCGGCCGCGTTCGGACAGGGTGAGGTACGACGAGCGGCCGTCTTCTGGCAACGGGTGTTTCAGCACCATGCCCGCCTTTTCCAGCTTGCGGAGGATGCGGCTGAGGTAACCCGCGTCGATATGCAATGCTTCGCGAATGCCCGTGGCGGTAGTTTGTTTGTTGAAATTGATTTCGTAGAGGACGCGCACTTCCGTGAGGGAATACTCGCTGTCGAAAATATGTTGCTGGAGCAAACCGAGCTGGGCCGTGTAGAAGCGGTTAAACTGGCGTATGTCGGCGATGATACCGTGATCAGACATCGGGCGGTTAATTTCCGGTAAAAATACAATCTTGCTTGCTTTTGTCAAATATTTTAGTTGACGGAAGCAAGTAAATAGTAGAACAGGTATTTCTACGCAAAACTTCGCGTATTTGCGCGTGGGCGATTCCTGGCTGAAGGGGATAATTTGCGGTCACAAGCATGGCGAATCACGCAAACGTGACCCGCGATATTAGTAGCATAATTTAGATTGAAGTGCTGATGGAGCCCGGATTGCCGGGCTTCTTCCTTTTCAGGAGGCCTGTTGCCGCCGCAGGAATTCCCCGGGCGAGAATCCTGTTGCCGCGCGGAAGGCGCGCTGGAAAGTAGGCTGGGAATTGAAACCGCATTCGTAAGCGATGCCGGTAAGGGTGAGGTGCTTGCTGGAAGGATCCAGCAGGCGGTTTTTCACGGCCTCTACCCGCCAGTTGTTGATGTATTCGTTAAAACCTTTGCCCATCTGGCGGTTCAATACGGCGGAAAGTGTTTTCACCGGAACGCCGATCCGGTTTGCCAACACCGCCGCGGAAATAGAGGGATCGAGGTACAGGCGGTCGGATTCCATAGCGTGCTGCAGGGCGCGGGTGCAGTCGAGGATTTCATCTTCCGTCAACTGATCGAAATACGACCTGGACTGCTGCTCCTGGGCGGCGTAAATAACGCGGGTACGGTGATAGGCCGAAAAGCCCATCCAGTAAATAAAAACCACCAGGCACACTTCGATCACCGTATACTGCTGCGCGCCCGTCACTTCGCTGAGTAAGGCAGCACAACCGTAACAACCCACAGCAGTGCGATAATACCCGTCACCCCGAGCAGTCTTTTCAGCCAACGGGCCGCCACATCCATTAATCCAATTTTTATTTTCCGGAAAGCGTGCAAAGCGCTTCCCCAGTAAGCGATAAACCAAATCACGGATAAGGGCTCGGCAATGCGGTCGAATGCGTGGCTCAGCCACACCCACCACTCCGGAAAAGGCTTCCCGATGGAATAGAGGCCCCAGCACGCGAGGAATCCCAGCCGGATGGTCAGGGCGGCGTACACGATGAGGAAATGGCGCCAGGGCGCGGAGGGCCTGCCCTCCTGCCCGAAAGAACGGACGTAGAGATATAAAAAAGGGCCTGCGGCGAAAATCAGGACGAAGGAAAAACACTCAAAAAATACGATGTTGGGATACAGTCCCGACGACCAGTTCAGCGTTTCGAAACCATTATAGGCGAAAACGAACATAAACCCGGCCAGCATCCGGTTCTGAAAACGGTTCTCCGTGCGGGTAGCCAGCAGGAAGATCCCGAAGAACAACGCCTGCAAGGCGCCCAGTAATACCAGGAGGGAAAACAAATCGATTTTCATGGCGATAACTCGTTCATTAAAGATAATCGCATTTTTTTAACCTCCGTCAAACGCCTACATTTGTTAGCTCCTTTAAACTGAAACCCATGAAGAAGAACATCGCCCATGTGCTGACCGGCAGGGCCAAGCAGATCACTCCGGAGGAAACTGTTATACAACCGCTTCCGCACAAGGATTTCCGGTTCGCCAATCCGTTTATCGTTATCCACCATATCGGTCCCGAAACCATTGCGCCCGGGTCCGCCATGCGCATCCACCCGCATCCGCACCGGGGCTTCTCTCCCGTTACATTCATGATTTCGGGGGAAGGTTATCATATGGACAATGCCGGCCACTCCGGCACTATTACCGACGGCGGCATACAGTGGATGTTCGCAGGAAAGGGATTGCTGCACAGCGAAGGCCCAACGAAAGAAATGCTGAAGCGCGGCGGCACCTGGGAGCTGATCCAGATCTGGGTGAATGTGCCCAAAGCCCATAAGTGGGACGATCCCTATTACCAGGCCGCCACCGCCGAAGAGCTACCCTTCGTGCTGGAACAGGATGGCGTCCGCCTCCGGCTGGCCAGCGGGGAGCTGGAAGGCAAAAAGAGCCCGATGAAGAGCTTTACGCCGATTACAGCCATCGTGGGCACCATTGCCGCGGGTAAGACGGTGAATTTGTCCGCCCGTCCCGGCGACCCGGCGCTGCTGTATGTTTACCGCGGACAGGTAATGGTAAACGGTACCGCGGCCACAATGCACCAATTGTACGTTTTCGATACCGAGGGCGATGAAATCGCGTTGACGGCCAGCTCCGACGCGGGCATTCTTTTCCTGACCGGCGAGCCCATCAATGAGCCGATTGCTGCGAAAGACAATTTCGTCATGAATACGGCCGGGGAAGTGGAACAGGCGCTGGAAGATTACCGCAACGGCGTTTTCGGTACGCTGCAATATTGATTCGCTCATCCAAACCCCACAAATGCGACCTACATTCATCCGCCAACTGGCCGACGAAGGACTGCTGAGCCAAACGGAGCGCCTCCGGCTGGAAGCGCAGCAAGGCAGCAGGTTGTTCTCCCTGCACTGGGAGCTCAAAACCCTGCTATACCTGGGCGTGCTGCTCCTCAGCGGCGGCCTGGGAACGCTCATCTACAAAAACATCGACACCATCGGCCACCAGGCCATTCTCGCCGTGATCGGGCTGCTGTGCAGCGCGTGTTTCTGGTATGCCAACAAACACAAGGCGCCGTTTACCTGGCAGAAAGCGGAATCCCCCAACGCCTGGTGGGACTACGTGGTATTGCTCGGCTGCCTGCTTTTCATTTCGTTTATCACCTACCTGCAAGGGCAATACGAAGTATTCGGTTACCGGCTGGGCAGCGCTACTTTCATCCCGATGGTGGTGTTGTTCGTCAGTGCTTATTATTTCGACCACCTGGGCGTGCTGAGCCTCGCCATTACGAACTTCGCGGCCTGGCTTGGGATCGCCATCACACCAATGCATATCCTCACCAACAATCCCTTCGGCCTGGAAAACCGGCTGATCAATACGGCGCTGATCGCGGGCGGAGTGCTTACGCTGGCGGGTTATGCCAGCACGCATTTCAGGAAGAAAGCGCATTTCTCGTTCACGTATTACAATTTCGACGTGCATATTTTCTGTATCGGCGCGTTGTCGGGGATGTTTTTCGCGGACGGCCTGCTGCTGCTGTATACGCCCGCGCTCATTGCGGCACTTATGTTTTATTACCTGCTGGGCATCCGGCTCCGGTCGTTTTACTTCTTGCTCGTGACCGTGGTTTACGGGTACATCGGCGCGGGGTACCTCGTTATTTTCACCCTCGTGCAGGGTTGGGAGTCGCTGGAAATGGGCGTCGTTTACCTGTCGATCCTGTATCTCATCGCCTCATCCATTTTTATGGCGAAGCTGCTCATTCATCTTAACCGCAAACTCAAGTCCGATGCTCATTTATAACACCGCGCAGCTCGATAACCGCCTGATCCGCCAGGATGCGGAAGATGCGGTAGATGCCGGCATGATCGCGCCTGAAACGGCGGAGCGGATTAATGCGGCGCATCCATATTCCCTTTATTCACCAAACATATTCGTGTGCATCGGGCTCATGCTCGCCACCATGCTGGTGGTGCTGCTGGCGGCCGGTTTGATTTTCCTGTTGATGGTCGATGGCGCACTGCGTTCCATCGAAGTATTTTTCATCGTCTGGGGCATCCTGGCATATGGTGCGCTGGAGTCCTGGATGGCGACGCACCGGCATTACCGCTCGGGCGTGGACGATGGACTGGAGTGGATGTCGGTATTGATGATCGGGATATCGCTGGTTTCGTTGATGGAAAACCAATCCCCTGTGCTGCTATTCGCCCTGCTGAGTGTTTTGGGCAGCTGGTTTACCGTCCGCACTTCCAATCCCGGCATTGCATTGGGCACCTGGTGCTGCGGGGTGATGCTGGTGGTGAACCTGGCGATCTGGTATTTGCCGGGAGCGCGTTACGCGTTGCCGTTTTTGATAATGGCGGTTGCGGGCACGGGGTATTTCCAATTCACCCGGATGCAGCGGCAATTCCGTTTCCGGCATTACGAACTGGCATTATCGGTGTTTCGGCTGGCTGCGCTTGCTACATTTTACCTTGCGGGCAACTATTTTGCGGTGCATCACGCGGGGCGGGAATTATTGGGGATGGAAGGTAGTCCCCCGCTCCCATGGCTCTTCTGGACATTATCGTTACTTTTACCGCCCGCTTACATCTGGATGGGGCTGCGGAAGAAGGACAGGATTCCCCTGGCAATGGGCCTCATCCTGATCGCCGCCGCCGTTTTCACCGTGCGGGCCTACCATGCCGTTTTGCCCCTGGAAGCGGCGATGGCTTTGGGTGGGATCGGGCTGATCGCCGTGTCGTACATCGTGCACCAGTATCTCAAAACCCCCAAACGCGGTTTTACCACGCAGGCCATGAACACCCGCAGCTTCGGCGCGGAGCAGCTGGAAGGGCTCATCGTCGCGGAAACGATGCAACATGCGCCACAGCCTGCGGAAACCACCCGCTTCGGCGGAGGCTCCAGCGGCGGAGGGGGCGCCGGCGGAGAATATTAACCAGCACTTAAAAACTGTGCATATGGATTTACAATTGAAAGGCAAAACCGCATTCATCAGCGGCAGCACCCAGGGAATCGGGTTCGCCGCCGCCAGGCTCCTTCTCCAGGAAGGCGCCTCCGTGATTATCAACGGCAGAACGGAAGCCCGCGTGGAAGAAGCCGTGCAGAAACTGAAAGACCTCGTGCCCAATAGTCCCGTTTCCGGCATCGCCGCCGATTTCAGCAAACTGGATGACGTGCAGCGGCTCATGGATAAACTCCCTTCCGTCGATATCCTCGTCAACAACGCCGGCATCTTCGAACCGAAAGCTTTCGAAGAAATCCCGGATGAAGACTGGTACCGATTCTTCGAAGTAAACGTAATGAGCGGCGTCCGCCTTTCCCGCCACTTCTTCCAGAAAATGATTGCTAAAAACTGGGGGCGCATCATCTTCATTTCCAGCGAATCGTCTGTCATGATCCCTTCGGAAATGATCCACTACGGCATGACCAAAACCGCGCAACTGGCCGTGAGCCGGGGGCTGGCGGAAAGGACGAAGAACACCGGCGTCACCGTCAATACGATCTTCCCCGGCCCCACCAAGTCGGAAGGCGTGATGGATTTCCTAGCTAAACTGGCCACCGAACAAGGTGTTACGCCGGAAGAAGCGGAGAAAAATTTCTTTAAGGACATGCGCCCAACTTCGCTCATCCAGCGATTTGCTGATGTGTCGGAAATCGCGAGCATGATCGCTTATATCGCCAGCCCGCTGTCGTCGGCCACCAATGGCGCCGCACTGCGGGTGGAAGGCGGCCTGGTGCCAACAATCGTATAACACTGGTATTTATGGGGACTTTTTACTATTTTGTTCCATCCAAATAATATCAGCGTTTATGAAAAAACTCTCCATGCTTCTCTTCGCGCTCGGCGCTGTGGCTCTGTTGTCGGCAGGTGTAGCTAAAAAGAAGAAAAAGTCATCTTCTTCGGCGATTCCATCACCCAGGCCGGCGTGGGCCCGGAAGGTTACATTACCCAGTTGAACGGCCTGCTGGAGAAGTCGCACGCCGGGCAGTATGAGCTCATCGGCGCAGGCATCGGCGGCAATAAAGTTTACGATCTCTACCTCCGCATGGAAAGAGACGTACTGGAAAAGAAGCCTGACGTAGTGGTGATTTACGTAGGCATCAACGACGTATGGCATAAAGCATCAAGTCGTACCGGTACGGATTTCGATAAATTCGGCGGCTTCTACAAAGCCCTCATCAAGAAAATCCAGGACAACGGCGCGAAGGTCATCGTCTGCACACCGTCTGTAATCGGCGAGAAACATGACGGCTCCAACGAACAGGATGCCGATCTCGACAAATACAGCGGCCTGATCCGCACGATCAGCAAAGAGCAAAACCTCCCGCTGGTGGACCTCCGCAAGGCTTTCCTCGATTATGAGACCGCCAACAATCCGGAGAATAAAGAGAAAGGGATTCTCACCACCGACCGCGTTCACCTCAATAAAGCGGGCAATGCTTTTGTGGCGGAGCAGATGGCGAAGGCGATCACGGGTTTGAAGTAACGAATCCAGCAGCATAAAGAAAGGCAGGCCTATCCGGCCTGCCTTTCTTTATTATTTAGTGAAATGCTTTATTCCGAAGGTTTCTTCAACCGAACCCCTTCCGCCACGGGCTCCCCGAAAACAGGAATTCCGTCTTTCGTGAAAGTAAAGCGCTGCATGCGGGGTGAGCGCTTACCGCCGCAGCCCCATCCGGGTTGGGAGTTGGCGTGGTAAAGGATCCAGTCTTCTTTGCCGTCGGGACTTTTGAAGAAGGAATTATGCCCCGGCGCCCATACTTTATTGGCGACAGAAGTCTTGAACAGCGGCTCGGGATGTTTGGTCCATTGTGCAGAATCCAGGAGGCTGCCTTTGCCGGAAAAACGGAGAAGGCCCAGCGCGTAATGGTCCGTCCAGCAGCCGCTGGCGGAATAAACGATCATGAGTTTCTTGCCATGGAACAAGGCCTGCGGGCCTTCGTTCACCGTTACTTTCTGACCGCTTTTCTCCCATTCGTGCTCTGGCACGGAAAGGCGCACACGTTCGGAAGAAATGGTCCAGGGGTTTTTCATTTTCGCGATATAAATATCCTGTTGTTTGTCGACATCACCTTCCCAACCCGACCAGATCATATACAATTCCTTTTTGTATTCGAAAATATCCGCATCAATCGCCCATTTGTTGGTAGCGTCGGTAACCTGGCCTTTGAAAGTCCAGGTGCCAGTCATGGGATCGGGCGAAGGGTTTTCGAGGACGTACATGCGATGTTGCGCGTTTTTACCGCCGGTGGCGGCGAAGTAAGCGTACCATTTGCCGCGGAGGAATTGCACCTGCGGCGCCCAAACATCTTTCGACCAGGCGTTGTTTTCCGTGGGCTTGTAGATCGTGGTGCGCTGGGCGGACTGCAGATCTGTGAGGCTGCGTGTTTTCCATAACACTACGGAATTGGCGGTGGTATGTGTGTAATAATAGTATCCGTCCTTGTAAAAAGAATACGGATCGGCTCCGGAAGGGAGCAGTGGATTGGTGAACGTGGAATCCTGCGCGTGGGCGAAAAGCATGGCCTGAATGAGCGTCAGGGTCAATAAGATGGTTCTCATGCCGCACAAAATAAAATATCCCTTTCAATTCTTTTTTACTACTTTCGGGTACGTACACGTACAGCTTAATTTTCATGAAAGCGAAACAACCAGAACAGCCGAACGGCGTAAAGGAAATAGCGCGCCGGGCTAAGGTATCGATCGCCACGGTGGACAGGGTGATCCATAACAGGTCAGGCGTATCTGCCAAAACGCGGGCGCGGATCGAAAAGATCATCCAGGAACTGAATTACCAGCCCAACATTATCGCGAGCCGGCTGGCGTCGCGGAAAATATTGAACCTCGCGATCCTCCTTCCTGCCGTTACCACCGAAACCGCATATTGGGAAATCCTGCTGGCAGGTGTCGGGCAGGCGGAAGAAGAGATCCGTCAAATGGGTGTGCGCATCGAACGCCACTTCTTTGATTTCAACGACCGCTCTTCTTTTCCCAAAGCCGCGAAGCAATTGCTGAAGAATCCAGTAGATGGGGTGTTGCTGGCGCCGCTCTTCATTGACGAAGCCACGGAATTCTGCCGTGAACTGCAGGAGAAAAATGTTCCTTTCGTTTTTATCAACTCTGGCATCCCCGGGCTCGACAGCCTTTCCTATATCGGCCCCGAACTGTTCCGCAGCGGTTATCTCGCAGCACATCTCATGTCTTACTGCCTGGCGCCGCAAGATAAAATCATGGTGGTGAACATGACCCGCCAGATCGAAGGCATTCATCCCCTGTTACGGAAGGAAGAAGGATTCAGGGCGTATTTCGCGGAGCAACCGGAGCGCATCGTGAAGGCGGATGTGCGTGAAAGCAGTGATGCTACCGTGGAGAAAAAGCTGGCGGAAGCGCTGGCGGCGGATCCTGCCATAAAAGCCATCTTTGTGACCAGCTCACGCGTGCGATACGTGGCGCGATACCTGGAAACCGCCGGGAAAGGAGATATTTTGGTCATGGGATACGACTTCCTCCCCGATAACGTGGCATGGCTCCAGAAAGGCATGATCGATTTCCTTATCTGCCAGAAACCCCAGGAACAAGCCTATCGTGGCATCATGACGCTTTACCAGCACCTCGTGCTGGGCGCGCCGGTCGAAAAGGAGTACTTCATGCCGATCGACATCATCACCCGGGAAAATCACATGTATTACAAAAATTAGAGCAAAGCGGCACTGTCTTTGTCGAGATACAACTCCGCATGCGGATGCGTGCGCAGGATCGTGCTGGGATATTGTTCGCTGACAGGCGCGTGCAATGTATGCCGGATCGCTTCCGCTTTTGCGGGACCGGGCACCATGCAGTAGATGTATTTCCCGCAAAGCAGCGCCGGAACCGTCAGCGTCAGCGCATGCGTGGGCACTTCTTCCAATGTGGCGAAACAGCCGTCGTTCACCTGTTGCCGGCGGCAGGCATCGTCCAGGTCCACCACCTTCACCAACACCGGATCGTTGAAATCCGCTACATGCGGATCGTTGAACGCGATGTGCGTGTTCTCCCCCACTCCCATACAAACGATATCGGTTCCGCCATTCAACAGTTGTGCGTAGCGCGCGCATTCGGCCGCGGCATCGGTGGCTTGTCCGTTGAGGTAATGCACCGCGCGGAAAGGCACCTGGCCAAACAGCCGTGCTTCCAGGAAATTGCCAAAACCCTGGGGCGCATCGGCGGACAGCCCGAGGTATTCGTCCATATGAAAAGCGAGGATGCGATGCCAGGGGATGGATGTATCTGCGCGTAACGCTTCGAGGAATTCCTGCTGCGAAGGCGCGGCGGCGAAAATCATGCTGATGTGTTCCTGCGTTGCAAGCAGGGAATGTATGCGATGGGCTACCGCAGCCGCCGCGGCAGCGCCCATCCGGCGCCTGTCCTCAAACTGGTGTACGTTGATTCGTTCAAATGTATGCATATGTTGACAGGTTTTCTTGCCGGACGGCGCTCTGTGGCTGCCGCAGCGTTGTGGTAGAATTATTGGTTTCAGTCTGATCGCGGTTCCGTCAGTACAGAGCGCGCCGTGTTGCTACGGTGGCGGATCTCACCGTTGATGATGACGGTGTCGATATGAATATCCGCATCGAAGAGCAGGATGTCCGCATCCTTACCCGTGGCCAGGGAGCCCTTCGTCCCGGAAACCTTCATAATGGCCGCGGGTGTGCTGGTCATCATACGAACGGCATCCGCAAGCGGCACGTCGGCCAGCCGCACCATATTGCGAACCAGCCGGTCGCAGGTGGCAACGCTTCCCGCAAAGGAGGAACGGTCGGGCAGTTTGGCGACATCGTCTTCCACGATCACTTTCAGGCCGTTTCGCCGGTCGCCCAGGATGCTTTCGCCCGGCGGCATGCCCGCGGCGCGCATGGCGTCGGTGATGAGGGCGGTTTTCTCCGGGCCTTTGAATTTGTATACGAGCTTGAGCAAAGCCGGCGGCAGGTGAACGCCGTCGGCGATGATTTCCACGGTCATATCGTCGAGCAGGAACGCGCTTTCGATGACGCCGGCGTAGCGGAAGGCATTCCGCCGCGTAACGCCTGACATGGCGGAATACAGGTGTGTGGCGTGGGTGTATCCATGCTCCCATGCATCGAGGACTTCCTCATAGATCGCGTCAGTGTGGGCGATAGCGGGTAAAATGCCTTTCGATCGGAGGAACGATCCGAACGCCAGCGCTCCCGGCAGTTCGGGGGCGGCGCTCCAGCGTACCACGGCATTCGTTTCCGCCAGAACGGATGCGTATTCGGCGGGATCAGGGTTGCGGATGAACCGTGGATCCTGGGCGCCGCGCTGGTTCATGGCGAAATAAGGCCCTTCCAGGTGCATACCGAGGAACGACGCTCCTTTCGTGTTGCGGAGATGCGCTGCTTCATATGTGCGCACGGCATGCCGGAGGCTTTCAGTGTCACTGCTCAGCGTGGTGGGCACCATCGCCGTGGCGCCGTAACGCATATGCGTTTCCGCGACTGTAAGGAAATCGGCCACACTACCGTCCATAAAGTCGCTGTCGCCCCCGCCATGCACATGGATATCGATGAACCCGGGCGAGATGTAAAGCCCTTGCGCATCAAGTACCTGCGCATCAGATGCGGGTATATCGTCTTCCGACACGGCCAGGATGCGGCTGCCCTCCGTCAGCACCGTGCCGCCGTTGATGACGCGGTATGGGGTGATGATCCTGCCGTTGACGATTTTAATTTTCCGATAGTTCATACGACTGCTTTGACGATACAGGTGTGCGCGTCCATTTCCAGCTGCGGACCAGGTGGCCGTAAAACGCGTAGTACATGAGATACCCATAACAGGGTAACAGTACCCAATAAGCGCTGCGCTCTCCCGCTATATCGGCGAAATATCCGTACACCAGCGGCAGCACCGCGTTGCCGCAAAGCCCCATGATCAGTACCGACGCGCCAAGTTTTGTGAACCGGCCCAGCCCGTCGAGCGCCAGCGGCCAGATGCCTGCCCAAACAAGTGAGTTGGCCAATCCCAGCATCACCACGAACCAGATGGAAATATCCGCTTCATGCCCGAAAACACTGACCATCCCCCGCATATACACGATGCAAACGGTGAGCACCGCTCCCAGCACTGTACAAAACCGCAGTGCGTTTACCTGTTTCACGAATTTGGGTATCAGGAGAATGCCGATGAAATACCCCACAATCGTGGCGCCCAGGGTATACGACGGAAACGCTTTGGCTTCGAGCAAAGGAATGCCCATCGATCCCGCGTAGGAAATGATGGTGTCGATGGCGATGACTTGTGTGCCTACATGCAGGAAGATCGCCACGGCGCCGAGGATCAGATGCGGGAAGTCGAAAATGCTCTTCCTGCCCCTGTTCACCGCTGCCGTTTCCCGGCTTTCGTTTTCGGTATTGATTTCTGGCAAGGGGGAAAAGCGTACCATGAGCCCCAGCGCGAATAATACGGTCCCCAAAACGGCATAAGGAACCATTACCCGGCGGATAAACGCGTCCAGCACTGCGGCCCTTTCGACGGGGTCCAGGGATGGAAGGGTGCGCTCCAGGTCGGTATCGGTAACGCGTAGTATGACTGCCGCAAAGATAAGCGGGGCGATGATCCCGGCGAATTTGTTGCAAATCCCCATCACGCTGATGCGTTGCGCGGCGGATTCCTTCGGACCGAGGATCGTGATATAAGGATTGGCGGCGGTTTGCAGCACGGCCAGCCCGACCCCCAGGGTGAAAAGCCCCAACAGGAAAAGCGGGTATGCGCGCATGAGGGCGGCAGGTACGAAGAGGAATGCCCCCAACGACATCGCCCAGAAACCAATCATCATCCCCTTCTTGAAACCAATCGATTTCAGCAGGTACGATGACGGAACCGACATCACCAGGTAAGAAATATAGAACGCAAATGTCACCAGGTACGACTGCAGGCTGGTAAGCTCGCAGGCGATCCTGAAATAGGGAATCAGGATGGCGTTCACCCACGACACGAAGCCGAAGATGAAAAACAACATCCCGATGATAAGGATGGAAATCCGCGTGTCGCGGCGGCTCAGGGAGCCAGGGTCTACCATTCCGGTTGGTGTCCGCATAGGCCGGTTTTACGGGTTTAAACTGTCGGTTCCCAGCCAGGCTGGTACGTTCGTTTCCATAACTTTTGCGCTTCCTTGTTGTTTTTGATCCTTCCGTTGGAGGGATCGGTATGCAGTGTGCCGCCTGTGCGCAGGGCGATGTTGCCCAGCTGGCAAAGCAACGTGCTCTGGTGGCCACTGAGGATATCGCTGTTGAGCGGCGCGCCTTTGCGGATGCCGTCGAAGAAGTTCTGGAAGTGCAGCGCGTCGAGGGCTTCAGCCGGATTGGTGAGATTGCGCGCATCAATTTTCAAATCGTTTTTCACGTCTTTCACCACTTTGCCATCCAGGTCGTAAATGGTGTAAGCGTTGCCGTCGATCATCAGCGAGCCCTTATCTCCGTAAAACACCACACCTACCGTATTTCCTTCCAGCGGCTTGCCGTTGCAGCTCCTGCCCTCCCAGGTCATGCTCGAATTGTTGTCGAATTCGAGATTGATGACCTGCGTGTCCGGAGTTTCCCAGTCGTCTTCGTACCGGTAGCGCCCGCCGGAAGAGGTTACGCGGACAGGATACTCCACGCCCATGCCCCAGCGCAGCAGGTCGATCATGTGGGTGCCGTTGTTGAGGGCCTCGCCGGTTCCCCAGTTCCAGAACCAGTGCCAGTTGTAATGAATGAGATTATCGCGGAACGCCTTGCGGGGTGCGGGGCCTTGCCAGAGATCGTAGTTCAGCCATTCGGGAACGGCGGCTTCTTTGCCGCGGCCGATGGACTTGCGGTTGTTGGTGTACCATCCTTTTCCGAAATACGCGCGGCCGATGACGCCGTCTTTTAATTCCTGAATGCCTTTGATGACATTGGGCCAGGAACGGCGCTGGTTGCCCATCTGGATGACGGTTTTGTATTTTTTCTGTGCCGCCACGAGCAATTCGCCTTCGTGGGGATTGTGGCTGCAGGGTTTTTCGAGATACACGTGCTTCCCGGCTTTGGAGGCCAGGATGGCGGCGGGAGCATGCCAGTGGTCCGGAGCGGCGATCACGAGTGCATCCATATCCCTTTGCTCCAGGGCTTTCCGGAAATCCGGAACATCCGAAGGTTTCCTCTTTTGGATTTCCTCCACTTTGGCGATGCACTTCAGCGAAGCGCGGCTGTCGACGTCGGAGATGGATACCACCTCACAATTGGGTTGCTTGGCGAAGTTCTGCGCCAATGCCAGTCCGCGCGCATTCACGCCCATTACTCCTATTCTCACGCGCTCGTTGGCGCCCAGGACGGAAGCATAGCTTTTGGCGCTGAATCCCGGGAGGATACCGCCTGCGGCGATTATCGCCGAACCTTTCGCGGCTTGTTTTAAAAATGTTCTGCGTGATTTTTCCATAGCGGGAATTATTTTAGATAGAAGATGTTTTGCGTTTGCGTTTTTTCGCTCTTTCGAACATGGAGGCCACGGTAACCGCGGCGCCTTTCCGGCGCTTGCTTTCGTCGGCCGCGTCCATGATGGCGAGGATTTCTAGCGTTGCTTCGCGGGTAACGGGAGAAACGCCCGTTTTGAAGAACTCCGCTACGCGCAGCAGCAAAGGTTCGTAGCCTTTGTAAGGCCCCAGTTCCACGATACCTTTTTCTCCGAAGGCTTTTCCGCCATAATCCTGCTTTCCGCTGCGGATGCCCCGGAAAGTACCGATCCTTCCGCCATCCCACACGCCTACGACCAGATCGGTATCGGCGGTAGATGTCCGGGAAACCGAAACGCAGCCGGTGCCCATCACGGTGCAAAGCGTTTCCACGCCATGAATGCCGTACCAGTACAGATCCGGGTGCGTTTTTTCGAGGGCGCATGGACTGTATGCTTCAGCGCCCAAAACTTTCCCGATCGAGCCATTGGAGACGGCTTGCGCGGCTTCCATGTAACGGAGGGACGACGCGGAGAACACGGCGGCGTTATGTTTTTCGGCAAGGTCGAATATTTCGATGGCTTCCGCGAGCGAGGCGGTCATAGGTTTGTCGATAAACACTTTCTTCCCGGCTTTGATGGCGGGAAGGGCTTGCCGGAGATGGGGGCGCCCGTCGTTGGATTCCACCATGACGACATCGGATTTGGCGAGCAGGTCCTCCATCGAGGAAACGAATTCCACGTTGAGCTTTTTCAGTTCTTCCGGGTAACCCGGGAAACGTTTCTGGTTGTTTTCGATATCAGGACTTGCCTCCGGCAATGCGGCAACGATGCGGAAGCCTTCCAGTCCGGGAGAAGGAACGTCCTTATTGAAGCTTTTGGCAAAGGCGACGGCGTGCGAGGTATCACAGCCGATGATCCCGATGCGGATGGGGTCGGCGGAAAGGGCCATGGCGCGGAGCGGTCGGCTGGCGGTGAGGCCCGCGCCAATCCCGGCGGCGGTCATGGTCTGGAGGAACTGTCGGCGGTCATAACGTTGTTTCATGGCAATATCTTCAATTTTTTTAGTGTTTTGACGGTTGGATAATCGCTTGGCTGATGCTGGTTTCCGTAAAGTCGGGTACGTACCCGTAAATACTGCTTTAATATGGTTGCACGAAGGCAACCTGTCAGGATGCGCGCCGAGGATAAAGGCAGTCGCATGCTGTAAAATAGGCAAACATATTTCAAAATGCAAGGGAAAGGGGGCAGAAAAAAATAATTTACCTTTCTGCATATATTATAGTCTATCCCCTGCCCCAACCTACTGAGGACAGAAAAATATTTGCATTTTCCGGAATTGAAATGTACTTTCGGGTACGTACACGGTAATTGATCCACGTCACTTTAGAACGCACGGCTACATTGGAATCCACGCCTCGTGTACGCACCCGTAAAACAACAACCAGATCAGAATAAAAAAATACAGGTTTATGGAAGAATCAACAGCCACCGCGCACCCATCCGCCACTGCTCCCGCCACCAGCCGCGGGAAAGCATGGTTGCAGGCCATCGGGCCGGGGCTTATCACGGCCGCGCTCGTGTTCGGCCCCAGCAAAATCACGATTACCTCCATGATGGGCGCCCGTTACGGGTACAGCTTATTGTGGCTGGTGCTGGTCGCTATTTTCTTTATGATTGTTTTCGCTGTTATGAGCGCCAGGGTCGGTATCGCCACCAACGAATCCGTTTTAACCACCATCGGCCGCAAATGGGGCAAGGGCGTACGAACGGCCGTGGGTGTGGGCGTATTCCTCGTCTGCGCATCCTTCCAGGCGGGTAATTCCATTGGTACGGGTATCGCCATCGGCGAAGCCACCCATACAAGCCCCAATATCTGGATCATCATATTCACCATGACCGCCATCGGTATGCTGTTTTTCCGCAGTTTCTACAAATCGATGGAAAGGATCATGATCGTTCTCATCGCCCTGATGCTGCTCGCCTTCATCGCTACCTTCATTTTTACCAAGCCTTCGGTGTCGGGTATGGCGGCCGGATTGGTGCCCGTGGTGCCGGAGGGCTCGCTGCAGCTGGTGATCGCTTTCATGGCATCCTGCTTCTCCATCGTAGGCGCTTTGTACCAATCCTACCTCGTGCAGGAACGCAAAAGGCTGAACCCGGGTGTTAAACAAACCGGCCGCGAAACCATTCCGGGCATGGTGATCCTCGGCGTCCTCGCCGCCATCGTGATGGTATGCGGCGCCGCTGTCCTGAACACCCGCAATATTGAAGTCACCAAAGCCACGGATATGGCCGTAGCGCTGGAACCCATCTTCGGGAACTTCGCCTCCGCCCTCTTCCTTTCGGGCCTCTTCGGCGCTTCCTTTTCTTCTGTTATCGGCAACGCCGCCCTCGGCGGCACCCTCCTCGGCGATGCCCTCGGCTATGGCGGCACTCTGCAATCCGGTATGGTCCGTTTCTTTATCGGGGTAATCATGGTTATTGGCGCCGTGGTAGCCATTTCTTTCGGGAAGCTGCCGCTGGAACTGATCGTGCTGGCACAGGCCGTTACGATCTTCGTCGTGCCTTTCATCGGCGTGGCGCTGTACCTGATCGCGAACGACGAAAAAATCATGGGCCCCATGAAAAACCCGCCTTTCATTAAGGTCGTGGGCGCCATCGGGCTCGTTATCATGGCATTGCTGATGATCAGCAACATCAAAACTTTATTCTTTTCCTGACAACATTGCAAACAATACGACATGGACACAATATTCTCAACCGTTGAAGAACTGCTGCAGCCTTCCGAAGCCCTGATAGCAGACATTGCCCGCCTTGATGGCGACATCCTCATTCTCGGCGTGGGCGGTAAAATCGGCCCCAGCCTCGCCAAACTCGCCAAACAAGCCGTAGACGCCTCCGGTGTTCCGCGCCGCGTGATAGGCGTGAGCCGGCTTTCCGAACCCGGCCTCCGCGAAGAGCTGGAAGCCGCCGGCGTGGAAGCCATCGCCGCAGACCTGCTGAACGAAGCCGACCTCGCTTCGCTCCCCGATGCTAAAAACGTGCTCTATCTCGCCGGCACCAAATTCGGTACCACCGGCAAGGAGGCCTTCACCTGGGCCATGAACGCCTACCTCCCCGGACGCGTGGCGGAAAAATACCGGAATTCCAGAATCGTGGTTTATTCCACCGGCAACGTATATCCCTTAGTGCCCGTGTTCTCCGGGGGCGCAGACGAAAACACACCCACCGGCCCCATCGGCGAGTATGCCCAGTCTTCCCTCGGCCGCGAGCGCATTTTCCAGCACTTCTCCCAACAATATGGCACCGAACTGCTCATCTACCGCCTGAACTACGCCAACGACCTCCGGTACGGCGTGCTCCTGGAAATCTGCAAATCCGTGGTGAACGAATCCCCCATCGACCTCCGCATGGGCCACGTTAACGTGATCTGGCAAGGCGATGCAAACGAGTACGCGCTGCGCTCTTTCCTGCACACCTCCCATCCCGCCAAATTTCTCAACATCACCGGACCGGAAACAGCCTCCGTTCGTTGGATCGCGGAAGAATTCGGCAAGCTCGCCGGTAAAACGCCGCAGTTCGTCAACGAAGAATCCGACACCGCGCTCCTCAGCAATGCCGCCGAAAGCTTCCGCCTTTTCGGCTATCCCAAAGTAACCCTCCGCGACATGATCCGCATGACGCTCGAATGGTTCCAGGGAGGCGGCGCTACCATCAAAAAGCCCACCCATTTCCAAACCAGGACCGGTAAATTCTAATTCAAGACCTTTCGTTTGCACAAAATATGGACGCATCCATCAAATCATTACTGTATAGCGGCACCGTAATTCCCGCGCACCCGCTGGCGCTCACCGCTGACCGCCAGCTCGACGAAGCCCGCCAGCGCAGGCTCACCCGGTATTACATCGCATCCGGCGCCGGCGGCGTGGCCGTTGGCGTACACACCACCCAATTCGAGATCCGCTGGCCGCAGTTCAATCTCTACGAACGCGTGCTCCGCCTCGCCGCGGAAGAAATCGATAAAGCGAACCTCGACCGCCCCTTCATCCGCGTGGCCGGTATCGCCGGGCCGACCGAACAGGCCGTCAATGAAGCCCGCATCGCCAGGGACCTCGGCTATCATATCGGGCTCGTGAGCATGGGCGGATTGAAAGATTACTCCGAAGACCAACTCGTGCAGCACGTAGCGGCCGTAGCGGAAGTGATCCCCGTTTTCGGCTTTTATCTCCAACCTTCTGTCGGAGGTCGTATATTGAGCTACGATTGCTGGCGCAAACTGGCGGACATCCCCAACCTGCTCGCCATCAAAACCGCGCCCTTCAACCGATACCAGACGCTGGACGTGTTCCGCGCCGTTTGCCACTCGGAGCGCCGCGATGAGATCGCGATGTACACCGGCAACGACGATAACATCGTGGCCGACCTGCTCACCGTCTACAAAATCCCGGTAAACGGTAAGATTGTAGAAAAACGCTTTGCAGGCGGATTGCTGGGACATTGGTCGGTGTGGACGAGCAAAGTGGTGGAACAGTTCAACGAAATTAAAGCCAATCCGCTGGACGCTGGATTGCTGAGCACCAACATCGCCGTCACCGACATGAACGCCGCGCTGTTTGACCCCTCCCACTCGTTCAAAGGCTCCATCGCGGGGCTGCACGAAGTGTTGAGAAGGCAGGGGCTGATGGAAGGGACCTGGTGCCTCAGCGACCACGAGGTGCTGTCGCCGGGGCAGGCCGAAGAAATCGACCGTGTGATCCGGGAATATCCGGAACTGACCGACGATGCATTCGTGCGCGCCTTCCTTGAAAAAGACAAAATTTAATGCCGATATGCTGAAGGAAAAGATCCGGGAAATCGCCCGCAGTTTGCAGGACAAAGCCGTTGCCACGCGCCGGCACCTGCATGCCCACCCGGAGCTGTCGTTCGAAGAAACGCAAACCGCCGCCTTCGTCGCCTCAAAGCTCGATGCGCTGGGGATTTCGTATACCCGAATGGCCAATACGGGGCTGGTGGCGCTGCTGGAAGGAACGAAAGGCCCATCCGGCCAGGTGATCGCCCTGCGCGCCGACATGGACGCATTGCCGATCACGGAGCTGAACGATGTGCCGTATAAATCGCAAAACCCTGGTGTAATGCACGCCTGCGGGCACGATGTGCATACCACATCGTTACTCGGTGTCGCTGAAATCCTGCTGCAGTTGCGTCATACGTTCGCCGGCACGGTAAAGCTTATTTTCCAGCCGGGTGAGGAAACCATTCCCGGTGGCGCGAGTATGATGATCGCGGAAGGTGTGCTTCGCAACCCGGCACCCGCCCGTATCCTGGGCCAGCACGTGATGCCGGAGCTGCCGGTTGGCAAGATCGGCATGCGGCCCGGGAGGTACATGGCGAGTGCGGATGAAATTTATATCGAAGTTTACGGAAAAGGCGGCCACGGCGCAATGCCGCATACCACGATCGACCCCGTGATCATCGCCAGTCATATGATCCTGGCATTCCAGCAGATCGTGAGCCGCAACGCCGATCCCACGATGCCTTCGGTATTATCCATCGGCAAAGTAATCGCGGACGGCGCGCATAACGTGATTCCCGACAAAGTGATCATCGACGGCACTTTCCGCACGCTGGACGAAACCTGGCGCTTCGACGCGCATGAGCGCATCCGCCGGATGGCGAAATCCATTGCAGAAAGCATGGGGGGCAGCTGCAAGGTGGATATCCGTGTAGGTTACCCGGTGCTGATCAACCACGAAGAACTGACGGCCGAAGTGCGCGCGCTGACAGAAGAATACATGGGCGCGGAAAACGTTGTAACGCTTCCTGTCTGGATGGCCGCGGAAGATTTTGCCTCTTACTCCCAGGTATCCGACGCTTGCTTCTACCGGCTCGGCGTCGGCAATGCAGAACGCGGCATAACCTCGGGACTGCATACCGCTACTTTCGACGCCGACGAGCAATCGCTCGAAATCGGGGCCGGACTGATGGCTTGGCTGGCGCTACGTTCGCTGGGCGCATCCTGACGTTAAAAAATTCTATAAAAGAAACCGGCTGCACTCATTATGCAACCGGTTTTTCTTTTTACAGGTACACACAAACCAGTAAGACCTTGCATTAAAGAAAATCCGGAACGGAAATAGTTATAAGCCGTTAAATAAATCGCTGAGGGAGATACCCAGTTGTTTGACAATGGCGCTAAGGGTACTGATGGACACATTGACCTGTCCTGTATCGATCCTGTTGATCTGGGCATGACCGATACCCGCACGATCCGCGAACTCACGATTGCTCATGCCCGATTGTTCGCGCAGCTGCTTGAACCGCGCGCCCAGGGCTTTTAGCAATTTATCGTCACGGATTTCATCCATCCGGCCAAATTGAAGAAAAGCAGAAAATATATTGACCTCGTATGTGAGGCTGGCTGCATTTTTTCACCTATATTGCCTTAAATAATACGCCGAACATCTCCTGGCATCAATCGAGAATCGCGTCTGCCATGGCGGCGCGCAATGTTTACCCAAATCATGCATATGGAAACGGATCCCTCCACGCAATTGAAAATCTACCTGGAAGAATTCATCGGGCGCCTGGCGGAAGATGGCATCACGCATGTAGCCATTAGTATAACCGGCCCTCTTACCCTGTTTCAATCGCAACTGCCGCGCGAAGTGATTGCCGCCGGAGAAAGCATGTACGTCATCCAGCATTATCAACCCGGGACCATCATCCCGGCGGACATTATGCTCCGTCACGACGACGCTCCTTCCTGATACCCTATGCAAAGCTATCTCCGCTCCCGCGGAAATCTGCTGGCTTTCTATCCATCATTCCAGTAAACACATAAAAGAACCCGGCCGGCAATTCCGGAGCTATACGTTCAGGTAATTCATTTCTACTCTGGAAATGGTTCCTACAGGCAGGCGAACTCGATTTTCCTGGCGATATCCTGCGTAGGGTTAGGGCAAAAGAAAGCCGGGCAAGATTGCCCGGCGCTCTCAGTTTTTTTGGAAACTATTTTGTGCCAAATAATGATAATGGAACGAAGATAGGCGGTTTGCGCCGCCGGACTGCTGGTCATTAACCCATCATGCCGCTATTCCCCCGCAACATAAGGCTGCATGTAGGCATAGCGATCCGTTAGCTTCCCATGCGCCGCGATAGTTGCCTTGGTGATCATCTCGCTTCCGCCGTTCACGAGGTCGTCGAACACATATTTCATGAGATGGTCGCCGAAGAACTGCGAGGCATCACGCGGAAGTTCGTTTGGCAGGTTGCCGACGCACATCATGGTGACGCTTTCCGGGTCGTAGGGCGCGGTCTTTTCCCGGCTTTGCCGGTGTACGCCGTACACGGGTTGCTCGATGGTGCCGTCACCGAGGTTGCAGGGCACGGAGCCGCCTTTGTCGTCGGTGATATCCGCGATTACCTGGATGCGGAAATTCTCCTTCGCCAGGTCCTCCCAGGTGAACAGGGGGGCAATATCCTGCTCCCAATAGATTCCGTTCATGAGGATGTCGGAACAGGTAACGTAAGGCAGGAATTTGCAGTCGTAATGTTCGGGATGGTTATGGAAATCCTCGCGGCTGTAGGTTTTGTCGGACCGCCGGAGATATAGCTCCCCTGCTTTGAGCTGGGTGTATACGGGATAGGCATATTCGTTGATCAGGAACTCTTCTGGCGGGATGTATTTGATGCCCAGGAGCCCCATCACTTCGAGGATGCCCGCCGTCACGCGGCCGGAGCCGGTAGCCACGATCTTTACGGGCGGCAGTTTGACGCCGAAGTAATGCGTGATCAGTTCCTGGAAATCGTGGCATTCATGGACGCGCTTGAAATTAAAAAGCCCTGTCCGCCGTCCGAATTCCAGCAAGCCGTTATGTGCTCCTACCACGCCGGCGAAGAAACCGAAACCGAGGATACGCTGCCCGTCGGGATGCACGAGGCATTCGTAGTCGATAAGGGTGATCTTGCGTTCCAGGATGGTTCGCAGCATTTCGCGGTTCTGCGGCTGGAGTTTTTTGGTGTGGGAGAAGAAAAGATATGTTTTACCGGGGATCAGCCGTTCAACGGGCACTTCTTTAATGCCCAGCAGGATGTCGCACTGCGAGAGGTCTTCCGCGAGGCGGATACCGGCTGTGCTGTATTCGTCGTCCTTGAAAGCGCGGTGCGGCGATGGTTGCACGGTGATCTGCACGGTGGGGTAATGGGAAAGGATCCACTGGCATTGCTGCGGAGTGAATGCCACGCGGTTATCTTGTGGAGTTTTTTCCTCCCGGATCAGGCCGATGTGTAAGGAAGTCATGATTGTTTGAGGTGTTAGGATCGAATGCTGCAACATTACTGTAAATTTGCTTTTTAGCAAAATCAGATGGAGGTAATGAAACGATTCGACGGCTTGCTGGCCCCCGGGGAAAAATACATTTTGCCCGAAATTTTCCAGCAGGAGATGCTGGAACTGAATAGCCAGCTGTTTGCCCTGGAACATAGCGGCGACGAAAACGCCGTTCTGCAACTCGGCCGCAGGATTTCTCAATGGATGGAGCTCCTGCTCCGGGAAGCGGAACCCGCGCTGGAAGCCTTCTCCGGGGGAAAGGCATCCCCCGGGCAACTCGAACTGCTGAAAGAATGCCAGGCAAAACTGAAATATTTATTGCGGATTCAACAAAGAATTTCTACATTTGCAACCCGCGATGAGGCCTGACGGCCAGATCGCATGCCCAGATGGCGGAATTGGTAGACGCGCTAGACTCAAAATCTTGTTTCGGCAACGGAGTGCAGGTTCGATTCCTGTTCTGGGCACAAGAAAAAAACCTGCTTCATCAGCAGGTTTTTCTTTTTATATGAATGTCGTTATTTCCGTTTCCCCGGGCCAGCATTCTTCCCCTTCCCGGCCGGCGCACCTTTCTGCGGAACACTTCCTTTCTTTCCCGGCTTACCGGTAGCTTTACCCGGCTTCGGTGTAACATCTTTAGCCGGATGTTTCCCGGCTTTCGTTTTATGATCCGGCTTACCTGGTTTCACCGAACGAGCCCTCTCCGCCGGCTTACCCGGCTTCGATGTAGGATCTTTTGCCGAAGGCTTCCCGGACGTCGGCTTATGCTCCGGTTTCACCGAGCGGTCCCTTGCCGACGCTTTACCACCTTTCGCTCTAAACTCCTTCCAGGTTGATTTGCGCGATGAACGTGGCTTTTCTTCCCGCGGTTCGGGCGCTGCTTCCGTTTCAGGGCGCTTGCGAACGGGAATATATTCCGTGCGCTTCTTCGCCGCGGGCGCCGCGCTCCCGTCCTGGCCCGATTCGGAAATACTTTCTTTCAATGTGGCCAATTCCGTTTCGGTGAGATGCCGCCACTTCCCTACCGGCAGCTTATCCAGACGGACGTTCATAATCCTAACCCGTTGCAAGCCCGTCACCGCATAACCCAGATACTCGCACATCCGGCGGATCTGGCGGTTCAGCCCTTGCGTCAGTGTGATCCGGAATGTCTGGCGGCCCGTCATTTGCACCTTGCAGGGCAATGTATAGGTATCCAGGATCGGCACGCCCTGCGACATCTGCTGGATAAACGCCGTATTGATCGGCTTGTTGACCCGGACGATATACTCTTTCTCGTGGTGATTGGCGGCGCGGAGGATCTTATTGATGATGTCTCCGTCGTTCGTAAGAAATATCAACCCCTCGGAATCTTTATCGAGCCGGCCGATCGGGAATATCCTTTGCGGATACCCCACAAAACTGATGATATTATCCTTGATGTGCAATTCCGTGGTGGTAGTGATGCCCACCGGCTTGTTCAGCGCCAGGTACACCCGTTTCTCCTTTTTGGCCGCCGTGATCAGGCTGCCGTCTACCTCCACCGTATCGCCGGGCTTGTAGCGGTTCCCGAGTGTCGCCGGTTTATCATTTAATAAAACACGGCCCTGCGTAATGAGGTCGTCCGCCGCACGGCGGGAACAATACCCGGTGTCGCTGATAAACTTATTTAAACTGATTGATTCGTCCAATGATTAGCGTTTTACGTAACTCGTCCGGCAGGTGCGCCGTCCGGATGCAAAGGTCGGGAATTGGACGGACAATAATCACCCTCTTACGGGCGGATATAAAACGTTTGGCTGAATGCCCCGTTCGCCGCCACGTCCCACGCTTCTACCCGCACCCATTTCCGGCCGGCGAGCTGCGGGCTGAGATTGAATTGCTTCTCCCCGAACGCTTCCGTTTCCGACAGATCCACCCGCTCCCGGTACACCTTCTCGCCGTCTCCCGATATGATCTCCACAAATTGCATGGGGAAGGTCCAGCTGAGGGTGAGCGCCACGTCCGCCGTGCCGCCTGCCGGCAACTGGAACGTTTCGCCGGAGGATTTGCCGTTAATCTTCAGTGCATGCATGAGCACCTCGCCGGTAGTGCTGAAAAACCGGCCATGCTGCATCGCGTCGAGAATGGGCAGCCAGGAATCTTTGTACGCCGGTATTTTGTCCAGCATCAGGTAATTGACGTTCATATGGGCGTACATTTCGTTCTCCTGCGTGATGGTGAAGAGATCCGCCTCGGCGATGACCGTCTTCCTGGCCCCCCAGTTATTCATGTCATCCATCAAATCCAACACGCGCTTGCCCAGACGCGGCTCCGACAGGTCGGCGGGCATCGCTTTCCACGCCGCGCCCATAAAACGGTCCGACAAAAAGAAGGTTTCGTGGTTGTAGATATCCGGGGTGTTGACGGACCCCTTCGTCCGCGGATGCGCCGTCCAGGCCAGGCCTTTCTCGTCCTTCAGCAATTGCAGCATTTCCTGTTTGTTCCCGACGTGATATACTTTCCCATAACCCGGCTTTTCTTCCACATAAGGCGTTTGCCCGTTGCGCGACATCACCCAGTACACCGGCCGCGGGAAAATATTCAGCCAGTGCCCGCCGAAAAATTCGTTCGGTTCCTCGCCGGGCAGCAGCAGGAACTCCCGGTCCGATTGCTTTTCGCAAAGCTCGAACAACGCTTTCAGCTGCGGCAGGCGCTTGTCGTCCGGCCCCCGGGGATCGGCGGTGTAATGGAATTCCGCGAGATGCACGATGTCGACACCCAGCTGCTTGAACACGTCCACGAATTCAGGCTTCTCCGGCACGGGGTTGCCCGCCATCATCACTTTCATCACGAATTCGTTATGGAAGTGGCTCGACATGGTTTTGTATCCCGGGATCTTCACGTAAGTATCGTTGTGTGTAAACCGTTTAACAGCCGCGAACGTTTCGGCATTCCCTTCCACCCCGAGCAGGCAGAAGAAATTCATCCGCTGTTCCGTTCCGGGAGGCGCATTGAACCAGGGCACGAAGCGCTTGTCGCCCTGCAGTTCCTGCCGGATGCCGATCCCCTGGCCTTTCACCAGGCCCCGGTAGTTGTTGCCGTACCAGGTAAACCGGAGATTGAACGCTTCATCCAGCGGGTAAAAGTACTGGTGCGGCGGCGGGAACACGGCGATGGCTCCCTGCTGCCCGGCGGCGGCGATGGCGCGGTATTTCACGGGTACATTGCGCGCGGTGTCACGGGCGGGGAACGGTGAAGCCACCAGGCTGTCGCCCGTATTGATCCAGGCGATCTGCTGCCAGGCTTCTGACCGGGTAAACAAACCCGCGTCGAAAACGATGGCCTTGGCATCGGCCTCCGTAGCAATAACGGCCGCCACATTGAAAAGTGGGCTGCCATGGTAGAAAGTAATTTCCAGCCGGCCGCGGAAGGTTTCCGTGGCCACCGGCCCGATGGTTACCACCGTGCGGCTGCCTTCCGTTTTCAGGGAGGCGTCCGTTTTCCCGACGGACAGCAAATAAGTTTGATACGGCCGGTTGGGGACTTTATCGAAGAAGATATTCCAGCGGTTTTGAGAAAGGAGATCGCGCCGCCCTACGGTCACCACAAAGGCGGGATCCACTGCCGCCGCGATCCGCTTGCCCGCCAGGGAGATTTCACTGAACAGGGGTTTGCCGGGCGTGAGATCGAAAACAACTTTGCCGGTCCCCGCGCTCCCGGCTGGCCAGGTTACCTCCATCGAACGATCGTTCGTGGAAGGGACAGGTTTCGCATGTGCGGACGACAATAACAATGCCGCGAATATGGACCAGACGATTTTCATGACGTGGATTTTGGTCCTTCAAAATACATCATCCCGCAGGTGCGGCGTTAGTCGATCCGTTTCTAAATCTCGTTTATTTGTTTCAGCGAACACTGGGTGCGAACGACGTCATGATCCCCGATGTCATAGAAGTAACACTGGTGCGCCGTTCCGCGATCCGGCAGGAAGACCTGTCGGACGAAACGGTCACCTACCCCGTTCCGGGCCTCGATTATCCCAACGATCCGACCCATAAAGACCTGCCTCTCGCATTTGCCTGACGGCGTTTCAAGGCAAAATGTACCTGACGACCTGCTGGGATGATCCGCGCAGGCCATCAGGTTTTTGCAATGACCATAATATCAGAGATAAAGATAATAGGGGTACAACAGCTTCGCCATATCGCCCGTGTATTCATGATCCATATCCTGGAGGATCAGTATTTCCGGCTCCATTTCCTTCGGCCCATCACCAAAAATCCCCACCTTCCTGAACGGATAGTCGGAGGCTGTTCTGTGCACATGCAACAATTCATGCGGGTAATAACCTTCGCTTTCCGCCAGTTCCTGGAAGACTTGAAATTCCTCCCGTGGCAGCATTACGGAAAATTTGCCGCCGGGTTGCATCAGGCGCGCGATGGCGTCGAGCAGATCTTCGTAGGTCAGCGTGGTGGTGTGCATGGCGGCTGTCCGGCGTTCGTCGTTGCCTTTCAGGTTTTTCCGGAAGAACGGGGGTTGGAGATGATGAAATCGTACCGGTCCTCGAATTTGAAAGTGCGGATATCGCCTTCGGCCAGCCAGAGGCGGGTAGCCCAGGGGGAGGATCCGAAATTGACCATCCCTTGCCTTGCGGACGCAGGGTCCAGCTCTACGGCGTGGATGATGCTGGTGGTTTGCTGTGCGAGCATCAGGCCCAGGAGACCTGTTCCCGCGCCAATGTCCAGGATGCGTTCGGGGTGGGGTGAGGATTGCAGGTGCCGCGCCGTCCAGGCGCCCTGGATGCATGCATCCGTACAAACTTTCATGGCGCTGTCGCCTTGTTCTACTCTGAACTGTTTGAATTGAAACCAGGAATTACTCATAAAACATAATTCAAAATGCCGCACGGGCAGTGGGTACAATGTCCGCCGGGCTAAAGTCACCGGCGAGATACTTAAAATGCGCTGTCATAGCGATCATGGCAGCGTTGTCTGTACAAAACTGAAATTGGGGAATGTAGACTTTGTAACCGTGTTTTTGCCCCAGTTCTTCCAGGGCGTTACGGAGGCCGGAGTTGGCGCTTACGCCGCCGGCGATGCAGATTTCCGTGATACCTGTTTCCTGCGCAGCTTTCACCAACTTGTTGGTGAGGATCGTGACGATCCGGTGCTGGATGGAGGCGCAAATATCCGCCAGGTGGTTGTCCACGAAAGCGGGGTCTTTGGCTTTGTTTTCCTGCAGGAAGTAAAGGATGGACGTTTTGAGGCCCGAGAAGCTGAAATTCAGCCCGGGAATCTGCGGTTCGGGGAATCGGTAGGCTTTGGGGTTGCCTTCTTTAGCGTATTTATCAATCAGTGGTCCGCCGGGGTACGGCAGGCCGAGTAGTTTCGCGGATTTATCGAATGCTTCGCCGGCGGCATCGTCGAGGGTTTCGCCGATAACGGTCATCTGCAAAGGCCCGTCGACCCTTACAATCTGCGTATGCCCGCCGGAAACGGTTAGGCAGAGGCAGGGAAAGGAAGGTTTGGGATCGTCGATGAAGTTGGCGAGCACGTGCGCCTGCATATGGTGGACGGCGATCAGCGGCAGGTCGAGCGCCAGGGCCATGGATTTGGCGAAGCTGCTGCCCACCAGCAGGGAGCCAATGAGGCCGGGGCTTTGGGTAAAGGCGATGGCGCTGAGGTCCGCCGGCTGCATACCGGCCTTTTTCAGCGCAAGATCTACCACGGGAACGATGTTTTCCTGGTGGGCGCGCGAGGCCAGTTCGGGCACCACGCCACCGTATTGTTCGTGAACAGCTTGTCCGGCGATGACGTTGGACAGTACCTTCCCGTCGGAGATAACGGCAGCGCTGGTATCGTCGCAAGAGGATTCTATGGCAAGTATGTTTACCGACATAAGTCCGCGAATTTAAGGGAAAGCATCGAAAAAAAATGAGGGGTTGCCGGCGGAATTCGTTAACGAACCATTTCCGCCGGCAAAATATTATTTGTTTTGGGCCAGCTGGCTGCCGAAAACCGTTTTGAGCAGTTCGGTCACGCGGGCTGCGGGATCCTTCCGGATTTTTTGCTCCTCCACCCCTACTTCATGGAAGATGCCGTTGATGGCGCGCTCGGTGACGTAAGCTGTGAGATCCGTGTTGACAGGTGTTTTGGAGAATTTGTTATAGACGGAAAAAACATCCGCCCAATATTTTGTGGCGTCCACTTTTTTCAGGGCGTTGTTGATAACGGGGCTGAAAGCGGTGGTGAGGGCGGCGGTGGTTCTTTGTTTGAAATAGTCGGTAGCCGCGAAATCGCCACCCCGGAGGATGCCGATGGCATCGGTGATGGTCATTTGCTTGATGGCGTTGACGAAGATGGGTGCGGCGGATTTGGCGGCTTCTTCCGCCCCGCGGTTCATCGCGAGGATGGCTTTATCCACTACGCCGCCCATGCCGAGACTGCGGAGGGTGGATTCCACCTTCTGCGCTTCTGGGGGCATGAGGATCTTGAGCATGGCGTTGGTGAAGAATCCGTTGGGCGCCGAAAGGCGGCTGGCAGAATTTTGAGCGCCGATAGTGAGGGCTTCTTTAAGACCGGAAGCGATCTGGAAGCTGTTCGGCTGGCCGGTGGACGCTGGCAGGGTACTGAGGATCTGCTGCGTGGTTTCGCAGCCGGAAAGCATGGTTACGCATAGGGCGCCGGCAAGGAATATGTGTTTCATGTAGCTGTTGAATTGGGTGCAAAGATATTAATGGAAGGCAATACATGTGCCATGGTTGCACTCAAACATGTATGTGTTTCATAACGAATGGCTTGTGGTATTTCCTTTTTGGTTATATTCGGTGAAACAGCAGTTGAAAGGACGTTGTTTTTACAGTTGCCCCTGGTTTGTTGAACGCCCGTTTTGAATCCCGAAGAACCAATTTTATTACCCTAAATTCAATTCAAATGACCGAATCACCTCAAAATCGACTATCGGCCAGTATGGCTGAAAAGGACTTACAGTCCGTTAAAAAATCGTTGGCAGAACTAACCAAATCCATGCCGTTTCTGATTGGATTAAATGCCTTGGAAAAGAAAAGGCTTACTAAAATCAACACATCCAATAAAGTATTTGTAGAGGACATCATTAAGACTTTCGATTTGAACAAATCCATTATTCCGAATTTCATTTCTCAAGATGAAATCGCGAAGGATTTGACATTATTTCATCAATTGGATGAAATTGAATTTCAGTTATCTGAAATACTGGAGAAGGTCAGATGTACAAGAAAGCTGGCAGGATCAGAAGCTTACGGTGCGGCCCTGATGATATATCAGCTAATTAAAACAGCAACAAAGGCCGGTGTGCCAGGAGCC
This sequence comes from Chitinophaga pollutisoli, assembly GCF_038396755.1. NCBI lineage: Bacteria > Pseudomonadati > Bacteroidota > Chitinophagia > Chitinophagales > Chitinophagaceae > Chitinophaga > Chitinophaga pollutisoli. The sequence continues at coordinate 166,096 of NZ_CP149822.1, forward strand.
GCCGCGAGTTTTGAATTATTAAAAGATAGATTTAGTGCTTCTACCGGGCGACCTAAGAAGGAAAATCCGGCTCCGGTTCAACAAGATCAATTGTAGTTCATTTTAACAATAAAGCCAGGGGGAATCGTTCTTACCTATGCCGCTTTTAGAGTAATCCGATCCATAGAAAAAAAGAAACTTCACTCCATCATTACATCCATACCCGCATTAAACATAAACTTGTCTATTGACGTCTATTATTCAGCTCTTACTATAATAAAAGCATCCCGTCGCCCCATTAATGCATCCCCGGGATAGGAAAATGCATCGCCACACCCCATTCATGCGTCCCCGGGATAGGAAAATGCATCGCCGCACCCCATTCATCCATCCCCGGGATAGGAAAATGCAACGCCGCACCCCATTTATCCATCCCCGGGATAGGAAAATGCATCGCCACACCCCATTAATGCGTCCCCGGGATAGGAAAATGCATCGCCGCACCCCATTTATCCATCCCCGGGATAGGAAAATGCAACGCCGCACCCCATTTATCCATCCCCGGGATAGGAAAATGCATCGCCACACCCCATTAATGCGTCCCCGGGATAGGAAAATGCATCGCCGCACCCCATTTATCCATCCCCGGAATAGGAAAATGCATCGCCGCACCCCATTCATCCATCCCCGGGATAGGAAAATGCAACGCCGCACCCCATTTATCCATCCCCGGGATAGGAAAATGCGTCGCCGCACCCCATTCATCCATCCCCGGGATAGAAAAATGCACCCTGTGATCCAGTTTTCGCCATTTACCAGACTTAAAACTGTATAGATCCTGATGCGCCGCTTACCTACTACCACGCAACAGGCAAAGCCATACCACCGCCATGGCATATCACGTCAAATTACAATTGGGATGATACTGTGAAATTGCCGTGTTTACGGCTTTAGTTACTCCGGATCGCCACCACCGGGTCCATCTTGCTGGCGCTCCACGCCGGGATGAATCCTGCGATGATGCCCACTATCCCGGAAATCGAGAATCCCAGGATGATGTTCCCTACCGAAAGGCCGATCTGGAACGTACTGAACATATTTTTGGCGATCAATGCGCCGCCGTATACGATCAGCAAGCCCAATCCGCCTCCCACCATGCATAAGATCATGGATTCGATGAGGAATTCGGTGAGTATAACGCCCGGGCGGGCGCCGATGGCCTTCTTCAGGCCGATGATATTCGTTCTTTCCTTCACGGTCACGAACATGATGTTGGCGATACCGAAACCGCCCACCAGCAACGCGAAGGCCGCGATCATCCAGCCGCCGGCGTTGATGTAGGTGAACAAAGTCGTTAGTTCCCCCTGCACCGTCGTGATCTCGTTCAGCGCAAAATCGTTGGTTTGCGCGGGTTTCAGGCGGCGGATGGCCCGCATCACGCCGGTGAGATCGTCCTTCAGCTGCGCCGTCGGGATCCCGTCGGCCGCACGCACCAGGATCGTGGTGTTCGTATTCCAATGGCGTTCGTCCACGATCGTGCGGGCATGGAGATAATTCATCAGCACGCAATCATCATTTAATACGCCGCCGATCAGGCTTTCCCCCTTCCTTTTCAGCACCCCGATCACCCGGCATTTGCGGTCAGATACCCTAATCTCTTTCCCTATCGCCAGTTCCGCGTTGCCAAAGAGGCCCTCGGCGATGTTCCAGCCAAGCACCACGGCATTGGAACCGCTGTTGAATTCAGAAGGGCCGAAATACCTTCCGGCCGCCAGCTCGATGGTCTGCATCTTATCCAGCTCCGAAGAAGTGGCGATCAATATGACCTGATCCATATAATCCGAACCGTACTCCACTTTCCGGCCGTTGGTGGAGAAGGTGAAGGTCACCGCGTCGGCGGAACCTACTTTCTCGCGGATCTGCCGCACTTCCTGAAACTTAGGCTGCGGCCGGTTGACGTACTGCCACCATTCGCCGCCGCCGTCCCAGGGCCACTTCTCTACATAGATAACATTGGTTCCCAGGGAATTAAGATCTTTCCGGATCGACGATTCCATGCTGTCGGTAACCGTCAGCACCGCGATGATGCAGAAGATACCGATCGTGATGCCCAGGAGCGACAGGAAAGTACGCAGCTTGTTCACCCGCAGTTCCTGCAGGGCCATTTTCAAACTGTTCCATAAGATCTTGAGGGAAGATAGCATAAACCAAAAATAACATATAAACCAATGCCAAACGCGCGGGACACGCTCCTTTTTCCCGGAAAAATGTACCTTTGCTGCCATTTGCAAAACGATGAAGTATATCAACGAGATTAATAAAAGGAAGACATTCGCCATCATCGCCCACCCGGATGCCGGTAAAACCACGCTCACGGAGAAGTTTCTCCTGTTCGGCGGCGCCATTCAGACGGCCGGCGCGGTGAAATCCAACAAAATCAAGAAACACACCACCTCCGACTTCATGGAGATCGAACGGCAGCGCGGTATCTCCGTGGCTACCTCCGTGATGACCTTCGAATACCGCGATATCCTCATCAACCTCCTGGATACCCCTGGTCACAAGGACTTCGCCGAAGACACCTACCGCACCCTCACGGCGGTTGACAGTGTCGTGCTGGTGATCGACTGCGTGAAGGGCGTGGAGGAACAAACGAAAAAACTCATGGAAGTCTGCCGCATGCGCGACACCCCCGTGATCATTTTCGTCAATAAACTCGACCGCGACGGTAAAAACCCTTTCGACCTCCTCGACGAGCTGGAAGAGCTGCTCAACATCCGGGTACGCCCGCTGAGCTGGCCTATCAATATGGGGAAAGACTTTAAAGGAGTTTACAACCTATACGACAAGAGCTTCGTGTCTTTCGCGGCCAACCGCAAGGCAACCGATGACGATATCGTTCCCATGGCAGACATGTCGGACCCCAGGATCGACGAGCTTTTCAATACCACCGACGCGGCCCAGCTGCGCAACGACGTGGAGCTGATCGAGGGTGTTTATGATGAATTCGACGCACAGCCGTACCTCGAAGGGAAACTGGCGCCCGTTTTCTTCGGTTCCGCGGTGAATAACTTCGGGGTGAAGGATCTGCTCGACACGTTCGTGGACATCGCTCCCACCCCGCGCGACCGCGAGGCCAGCACCCGCGTGGTGAAACCGACGGAAGACAAGTTTTCCGGCTTCATTTTCAAGATACACGCCAACCTCGATCCCCGCCACCGCGACCGTATCGCCTTTTTGCGCGTATGTTCCGGCCGTTTCGAGCGGAATAAATATTTCCATCATGTGCGCCTCGACAAAGACGTGCGTTTCGCGAACCCGTACAGCTTTTTGGCGCGGGAAAAGAACATCGTGGACGACGCCTACCCCGGCGACGTGGTCGGCCTTTTCGATACCGGCAACTTCAAGATCGGCGATACCCTCACGGAAGGTGAAAACTTCTACTATACCGGCATTCCGAGCTTCTCGCCCGAGCTTTTCAAGGAACTGGTGAACAAGGATCCGATGAAGACCAAGCAACTGGAAAAAGGCATTTCGCAGCTCACCGACGAAGGCGTGGCCCAGCTGTTCACGCAGCACAACGGCAACCGCAAGATCATCGGTTGCGTGGGCGATCTCCAGTTCGAAGTGATACAATACCGCCTGTTGCAGGAATATGGCGCTTCCTGCCAGTTCAATACCCTGCCATTCTACAAAGCCTGCTGGATCACCGGCGACAAAAAGAAGCTGGAAGAATTCATCCGCTTCAAGGGCGCCAACGTGGTGCAGGATAAGGACGGGCACCTGGTGTACCTCGCGCAATCGGAATGGTACCTCAATACCGAGCGGGCCAACAACCCTGATATCGAGTTCCATTTCTCCTCCGAAATCCATAAGTAAGTCTTTGCTTGCTCCATATGATATTAAAAGGCGCCGCAACCCGGCGCCTTTTCTATTGCGAGGCAATTGGGGGCATTAAAAAAGGCACCGGGGAACCGGTGCCTTTTTGCGGTACATGTTTTTATGACAACAAAAGAGATATAATCATTAATTACCAAAAACGATGACACCGGATACCCGCGGCCGCGGAGGCAGCGGAATCGGCGGCGGCGGAGGAGGGAACGGGTAGCGCGGCCTTACCACTACAACCCTTTCCGTCCGGCGGTCGTACCGGCGGTAATCATGATGATGATGATGGCCGCGATGCTTGTGTTTGTGCTTGTAATGCCCGCGCCCGCGGCGGTCGTCGTCATCGCAATCGTCGTCTCCACGGCGATAGTCTCTGTCGTAACGGGAATGTTTGTCGTACCGTCCATGTTGTGCCTGGGTAGCATAGGCTGCTCCGAGGAGGAGCACCAAGAGGAGTAGCTTTTTCATAGCCTGCTGGTTTTAGATTGATCTGGTCCTTTATCCCCTTTTGATATTGGCGGCTGCCGGACTTGTACTGTAAAACCAAGAAGTATGCCAATGTAGATATTTCTCCCCAAAGCCGCTCCACTCCTATATTTCGCGATACACAACATATTATATACTTCGTTTTTTTTCATAAAAAAAGACCGTCACGAAAGACGGTCTTTTACTTTTTCTATTTGGACTTGATTGGGGGCGTTGTAATGTGCTTACTATTACGCAACCATCGTGCCAAAATATTTTACATGCGGAAACATTTGGAGAATTTTGTACTGCGGTTGCCGCCGGAACTACCGAGGCGGTACATGAAAGTGATGCCGGTAAACGCGTACCAGTCTTTATTCTTATCAGAACCCCTTTGGGCGCCGTCCAGCGGGTAGGCGCCGCCGTGCAGTTCATCACCGCGCCAGGCCATATCCACCGCCAGTTGGCCGCGTTCGGCCAGCAGCGTGTTCTGGTCAATATACGTGGTGCTCACGTCGTCGAGGTAATCAGTGAATGTTGCGCGAAGGCCTACTTCCAGGCCAATCGTGAATTTATCCGATAATAGGTATTTGAAGCCCGCGCCGAACGGGATGGACACCTGCGCAAGGGAATATAAACCACCACGCTCCGGGTACTGCGCCAGCCCCTGCCCTTCGGTACCGAGCTGCCGGAGATAGACGCGGTTGCCGATGCTGTCTTTCGCGGAGGGATTGAAACCAAATACCGCCACGCCGCCAAAAATATATGGGGTAAAACCTTTATCGTCGATATCCAGGATATTCAGTTCCGCGCCAACATGCCCTTCAAAAACCGGGGAGCGGAAGCTGAGGTTCCTGGCTCTGCGGCCGATGCCTTCGCTATCCTTGTCGTCTCCCGCCACGAGCCCGAACGTAGCACCGCCGCGCAGCGTGAGCCAGCGGTTGACGTCGCGTTTCACTTGCAGGCCGATCATGGGACCGATATGCTTGAGATCGATACGTTTCTCCGTGAGATCTCCGTTATAGTTGCTGATCCCGGCGATTCCACCGATGTGCCAGTCCTGTGATTTGGAAACAAAAGGGGCAGCAAGCAATAATACGATGCCGGTGATTTTTTTCAAGGTGAAATGTTTTAAGGAGTTACTGACTAATACAACGACACATACCGGTGAAAAAGTATCCGGTTCCACATACAACCGGGAACGAAATTATACATTTTTTTCCTTTCATTATAATTATACATATGTGATTTTCAACGTTTCCCGCTCCCACTAAGGGTTTATCCCTTATTTTTGCGACGGGTACGGAATTTGAAGCAGCATTGTTTAACCTTTCACCATATAAAACTGTAATACATACGTGAATAACCCTCGCCGGAAGAAGATATTTCGCTGGATCATAGGAATTGTGCTGACGATTATTTTGCTGCCCGTGGTGTTGCTGCTGCTACTGCAGCTGCCGCCAGTACAGCATTTCATGCGCGGAAAAGCCGAATCGTACCTGCAAAAACAGCTGAAAACCAACGTCCGCATCGGCGGGCTGCGGATTTCGTGGTGGAATGCCATTAAGCTGACCGACGTGTACGTCGAAGATACCCGGAAAGATACGTTGCTCTCCAGCGGCGAGCTTTCCGTGCGCTACAACCTCCTTTCCCTCCTGCGCAACGAGCTCAGCGTGCACACCCTGCGTTGGGAAGACGCCGTGGTGAACATTTACCGCCCCATGCAGGACTCCGCTTTTAATTATCAGTTCGTCATCGACGCGTTCAGCACGCCCGGCGCGGCGGAGGACACCCTCATCGATGAGTCGGGCACCACGCTGCGGTATAATATCGGTAACGTGCAACTGGACCGTATATACGTCCGCTTCAACGACAGTCTGGGCGGGATGCTCGCCAATATCCGGCTCAAGAAGCTGGAAGCCCTGCCCGACACGCTGCAGCCGGAGAACGGAATGTATTACCTGCGGAATTTCGATGTGGATGGATTGAACGCCAGCATACGGCAGCTATACCGGCCTGTTATCGACCCGCCTCCCCCACCCATTGCAGATACCGTGGCCGCCGCCTTTAACCTGGGCGCCCGGCAGCTGAATATCCGCAACACCCAATGGTCGTATTCCGACGAAACCAGCGGCCTCGAAACTAACGGCACCCTGGGGCGGCTGGAGCTGCGCAAATTGCGGTTCAGCCTCCTGGAGACGCTGATCGCCGCCGAAGAACTGACGCTGGAGAAAACCGTTGCCACACTGGACATACACCAGGGCCGCGATACCACTGCCGCGCCGCCGGATACCACATCCGCCAATACCTGGCGGGTAGTGGCGGGGCAGGTGAACGTCCGCGAGACGGACTTTGCCATGAACAACTACACGGCGAAGAAACTGGGATATAAAGAAGCGGTGGACTACAATTACATCGGGCTGACCGGCCTCCGGTTGGACGCCGGCGATATATATTACAGCGCCGACAGCACCCTGCTCACCGTCCGCGACGCATCCCTGAAAGAGCAAAGCGGCCTGGAACTGAGGCGCCTCACCGGCAAGGTGCGCTACACCCCGCAGGAAGCGCAGTTGAAAGACTTCATCCTGCAAACAGGCGCCAGCCACATCGCGGCTGATCTGCAGCTGCTCACGCCTTCGTGGGACGCATTGTCGGCCCATCCGGAGCTGATGAAAATAACGGCGGACGTGCGCCCGTCGCAGCTCACGCTCCGGGAGGCGCTGTACTTCGTGCCGGACATGGGCAGCAACCCTTCGATGGCCCCGCTCTGGAAAAAGCGCCTCGATCTGAAGGGAAAGCTCGGCGGTACGCTTGCCAGGATGGAGATCCCCGGCATCGAGGTGAAAGACAACGACCGTAACTACCTCTATATAAAAGGAGACGCCTACCAGGTAACCAATACGGAGAAGGTGGGCGCCGACATCACTACCCTCACGCTACGCACCACCCGGCAGGGCATGCTCTCATGGCTGCCGCCGGGCACACTTCCCGCCAACATGCAATTGCCCGGGCGCCTCGATGTAGACGGCAGCATCCGCGGCGGCATACAGTTGCTGAGGCCCGATCTGGCCATAAAAACCGATATGGGAAACGCGAACATCCGGGGTGAAGTAGCAGATTTCACCGATATGGAAAAGATCCGCTACCAGCTCGCCCTCGACACGCGAAACCTGCAGGCCGGGCGGATATTGGGCGACACCGCCATGGGGAACCTTTCCGGTAAGGTTACAGCCAACGGCAAAGGCACCGATCCGCAGAAAGCTAATATCAAAACCGGCGTCAATATCACATCGTTTACCTACAACCGTTATACTTACCAAAACATCCTGTTGGATGCAACGCTTATCGCCGGCGCTTACGGCGCCAAAGGCAGCATCCGCGACCCCAACGCCGAGGCGCGCTTCGATCTGAAAGGCCGCCTCGACACCCTCCATCCCGACATTGCCCTGCGGGCGGACCTCGACAAGCTGGATCTCATGGCTACCCACTGGACCACCAGCCCCATGTCCGTTAAAACCTGCCTGGAAGCGGAGGTTGCCAACCTCAGACCCCGCCGCCTGGAAGCCTGGGCCATCGTGTCCAAAATACAACTGGCCGACGCGGAGAATCTATATTCCCTCGATTCCATCCAGCTGCGTGCGGGCGTTGTAGAAGGGTTGCAGCGCATCAGTCTCACGGGGCCATTCGGGTTTATCACGGCCAACGGCGATTTCAATTACCAGACATTCGCGACAGACGCCACCAATATGGTAACGCGCCATCTTGAAGCCGCCTCGGCCACCGCGAAAGCAAAGAAAGCGGAAAGCCAGTGGCTGCATTTCAACGGCAGCATCGCCATCCCGAAATCCCTCGCCAAACTGCTCCCCGATCTGGAGCTGCGCCGGCCAGTCACCCTGGAGGGCCGTATGGATACAGACAGCAGCCTGTTGCTCGCCAACATCACCATCCCCGGCATGCGGTACGATTCCTTCCGTGTGGATACACTGATCGCCAACGTCAGCGCCGACAGCAGTAAAATGGCGGCCGACGTGCTCCTCGGCAGGCTGCGGCACCCGCAGATACCCCTGGGCCGGACGCGCGCCGACCTCACGGCGGCCAATGGGCTGCTCGACTGGAACCTCGTGATGGGGCGGCGGGCTTCACCGCGATACCGGTTGGGCGGATTGGTACAATATGGTTTGAAAGACAGTCTGGTTATCTCCCTCAAAAAAGACCTGCTGCTGAACCGGCAGGAATGGGACGTGAGCGGGGATAACAAAGTGCTCATCCTGCACGGAGGCGTCGCCTTTGCCGATATCGGGCTGCAGCGCGGCGCGCAGGAATTGAAAATCACCTCCGCTCCGCTCGCGCAAGGCGCGCTCCTCCCTGACCTCACCGTTTTGTTGAAGGATTTCCGGCTGAGTACCGTGACTTCCCTCATTGAAAAAGATACAGCGCTCGCGGAAGGGATCACGAACGGTACATTTACGGTCAGTGATATTGAAAAAACGCCGCTGGTCGACGGCAACCTGACGATTGACAGTCTTGCCGTGATGGGCGCCTCCCTCGGCCGCCTGGCCGCCACCGCCAAAACCAACGCGGAGATGGCCGTAGCGCTCGACGCCACGCTGAAAGGCCAGGGCAACGACAACGACTTACGCGTAAGCGGCACTTACGCCGACGCCATGGACATCCGGCTGGATATTACTAAATTGAATATGCAGAGCGTCCAGCCGTTTACGTTCGGCAATGTAACGGAGATGAGCGGCCACCTCACCGGCAACGCCACGCTGAAAGGCACGATGGACGATCCGGACATCCTCGGCAATTTCCATTTCGAGAAAGTGGCGGGCAGGATCACGATGATCAACAGCATTATGCGCCTGCCGTCTGAAGACCTGGCGCTCGACCAGACCGGCGTGAAGTTCAACAACTTCGTGATAGCCGACAGTTCGGGCAACGAAGCCGTTATCACCGGCGACATCCGGACAACGGATTATGAAGCATTCAACCTCAACCTCGACCTCACGGCTGAGAACTTCCAGGCGCTGGGGCCGCAGGACCCGAAGAATAAAGACCAGTTTTATTACGGGCCGGCATTTGTGGATGTGACCGCCCAGATCCGGGGGACGCTGGATTTGCCGAGGGTGCAGATGAAGCTGAAGCTCCGGGAAAAATCCATGATCACGGTGATGATCCCCGAAGAAGAACCGGGCATAGCCGACCGGGCGGGCGTAGTGCAGTTCATCGACCCGGCCATGTGGCTGGATACATCGCTCCGTCCCAAACCCGACACGCTCGCCCGCGTTACCGGCCTGAAAGGCTTTGTAGTGAGCGCGGATGTGGAAGTGACGCCCGAATCCACCATGAAACTGATCATCGACCAGTCGAACGGCGACTACCTGGAAGTGAAGGGTACGGCCACGCTCAACCTCACGATGGACCCGTCCAGCAAGATGAGCCTCACGGGGCGTTACGAAATCAATGAAGGAAAATACGCCATGTCGCTCAGCCAGCTGATCAAGCGTGAATTTCAGATCGAGAAAGGCAGCACCATCATCTGGACGGGCGACCCTATGAGCGCCGACGTGGATATTACGGCGCGGTATGAGGTGAACGCGGTAGCGGGGGATCTCGTGCAGGACGCCATGGCCGCCGAAGGTGATAACACCCGGCGCGACCGCTTTCGCCAGAAGGTGCCGGTGTACGTGTTCCTGAAGATCACGGGCGAACTGCTTAAGCCGGCAATCGCTTTCGAGCTGGATATGCCCGAGAAAGACCAGGGTGTGCTCAACGGAGTAGTGTATACCCGCATTAAGCAGATCAACCAGGTGGAATCGGAGCTGAACAAGCAAGTGATGGGCCTGTTGGTGCTGAACCGCTTCATCTCCGACAATCCTTTCGAAAGCCTCAGCAGCGGCGGCAACCCGGCGGAAGACATCGCGCGGAATTCCGTGAGCAAAATCCTCTCTCAACAGCTAAACAACCTGGCGGGAAGTTTGGTAAAAGGAGTAGACATCAACTTCGACCTGGAAAGCCAGAAAGAATATAATGACGCCGGCACCCAGCAGGAAAACACGAACCTCAAGGTTGACGTGTCCAAACGCCTGTTCAACGACCGGCTCACAGTGAGCGTGGGTTCCAACATCGGCATATCAGGCGCGCAAACGCAGGGGCAGGATGCCAGTTCCATCATCGGGGACATGTCCGCCGAATATATGCTCACCGAAGACGGGCGTTACCGCATCCGCGCCTACCAGCGCAACCTCACCGAGGCCGTCATCCAGGGCCAGGTGGTAGAAACCGGGCTGACCTTCATGCTCATCATGGATTACAACGAATTCCGCGAGATACTCGGGAGACAGGCTAAAAAGACCAAGAAGCAAAAACTGAGAGACAAATGACCAACAGCACCATCCGCATCCTCGCCATCGGCCTTATAATACTCTCGGCCTGCTCCACCACCCGCACGGTGCCGGAAGGCGACCGGCTGTATACGGGGCATAGTATTAACTGGAAGCAAAAGAAGAAAGACCGGCCTAAAGATATGTCGACCCTGGAGGCGGGCATGGATGAGCGCGTGCGCCCGTCGCGCAACCGCCGTTTTCTCGGCATGCCCATCAAGCTTTGGTTATATAATTTAGGTAACGAACCTAAGGGCAAGGGGCTCAACCACCTGCTGCGCAATAAGTGGGGTGAGCCGCCGGTGCTCCTCAGCCAGGTGCGGCCCCGCCGTACCACCAACGTGCTCGAAAGCTACCTGGAAGACAACGGGTATTTCCAGGTGATGATCGAAGATTCCATTAAAAATCAAGGCAGGAAGAAAGCGAGCCTCCAGCTGATGGTGGAGCCCAATCACCGATATACGATCCATCGTGTGCGGTTTGACACGGACACGGGCGTTATCAGCAAACTGATTATCCAGATGGCGAGTGGGACTTTGTTAAAACCCGACGATTACTACAGCCTCGACCGGATCAAAGACGAGCGCGAGCGGATTCACAATAACCTGAAGGAAGAAGGGTTTTATTATTTCACACCGGATTATATGATCGTGCAGGTCGACAGTACGCTGAAAGGCCAGGTAGACCTGTATGTAAAAGTGAAACCGGGCACGCCATCGTCTGCCCTCCGGCAATACTGGATGCGTTCCGTGGAAGTGTTCCCGAATTACGACCTCACGCGCGACAGTGCGCTGAAATCGGTTAAGGCGAACGATTACGGCGGATATAAAGTGATAGATCCGGATTCCCTGTTCAAGCCGGTGGTATTCAACCGTTCCGTGTTTTTGCAGGAAGACAGTCTATACCGGATCAGTTCGCATAATATCACGCTACAGCGCCTGGTGAACCTCGGAGCGTTCAAGTTTGTGCGGGGGAGTTTCCGTCCGCTCCGCGACAGTTCCCTGCTAGCGGCGCGTTTTTATCTTACGCCGTATCCGAAGCGGTCGTTGCAGTTCGAGGTAAGCGGCACTTCCAAATCGACGGGTTTTGTGGGTAGCCAGGTAAAAATCTCCGCCCGCAACCGGAACTTGCAAAGGAAGGCGAATATACTGGAAATCAATCTCGGCGGAGGTTTTGAAACGCAGGTAGGCGGAAAGAAAACGACGCTTTCCACCAACGCCTATAGTCTGAACGCAGAAGTGGCGATGACGATGCCGCGCTTCTATACCCCGTTCATACAATTCAATCCCCGGACGCCGTATGTGCCGCGCACGCGGGTGAGTTTGGGGTATGAGTTGCTGCGGAGGCCGAATATGTATACATTGAACGCGATGACAGCGCAGTATGGTTATTTGTGGAAGCAGACGCGTTTCCTCGATCATACATTATACCCTGTTTCGGTCACTTACACCCTGCCTACGGGTCTTTCGAAAGAATTTGAGGAACAACAGGAGCTTGATCCCGCACTAAAGCAGTCCATTTCAAAGCAATTTATTCTCGGCAGCAATTACACCTTGACTTTTAACAACCAGGCGCCAGCGAAGTATCATTCTTTCTTTGGTCAGTTCAACCTGGATTTATCGGGTAACCTGGCGGGCTTGTTCGCGCGAAAGAGCGAGACGGGGGCCAAGGAGATTTTCGGGCAGGATTTCGCGCAGTATATACGCGCGAGCGTGGATGGGCGTCATTATTGGAAGCTGGGCGAAAAGCTGCGCTGGGTGAACCGGTTGTATATGGGTTATGGCTATGCATACGGCCGGTCTGTGGCCAATCCCGATCTGCCGCCAACCCTTCCGTTTATCAAACAGTTCTTCACGGGCGGGAGTAATAGTATCCGCGCATTCAGGGCAAGAACGTTGGGACCGGGTTCCAAACCACCGCCTGAAGATTCTTCCAACTTATTGCTGGCCAATGCGGCGGGTGATATCAAACTGGAATTCAATTCAGAATTAAGATATAAGGTGCAATCGCTGATAGAGCTGGCGGCTTTCGTGGATGCAGGCAATATTTGGCTGGGCAGAGCCCCGGCGGGTGATGAAGCCCAGCAGTTCGCTTTCAACCGGTTTTACAAAGAGATCGCGGTAGGCACCGGTTTAGGTTTACGAATTGATGCTTCTATCCTGCTGATCCGGTTTGATGTGGCATTTCCGCTGCGGCAGCCGGAACCCGGGACCGGCACATTTAAATGGTCGTGGGGAGACATCGATTTCGGAGATGGTGACTGGCGGAAACGGAATCTAATCTTGAATATCGCGATCGGTTATCCGTTCTAAAAAACGAGTTGTTTCACATTTTGCTCCAATCCGTTAGGGCGAATTGACGCTAACCGGGGAATCGCACGATAATAATTATACATATCTTTTCCACATAATATTAACCTTCCGATCAAAACAATCATTTCATTGATTTTCAATGCATATGGATGAATTGCCTTTAATTCATGTAGATTGTTAAATACCCTCAAAATAGCGCCCACAGCGGATTTCATGACCCTATTTTTATATTCTTATTTTTGTTCAATTAACGTTTAATTCTATATTTGTCATCCGGGGTAATATTATCCCGGATGATACTGACCACATTATTCCTGTACCCAAACGAACGCAGATGAAGAAAATTTCTACGCAACTCTGCCTTTTATTCCTGACCCTGATGCTGCCCTATACGGTGGAGGCACAGCGCATATTCGACCAGCAGGATCCGCTTCCTCAACAATACTTTGAAAACAGATATCTCGGCAACCCGGCCCTGGCAGGTGCCGACACGGGGCTTAGCCTCAGCATGGGTTACCGCAAAGCCTGGAAAGAATCCGCCGACGCGCCGGTTTCCTTCTCCCTTACCGGCGATTACCAACTTTTGCGCACGCTTGGCGTGGGGCTGACGGTATTTAACGACCAATCGGGACCGCTGAAACAGACCCGGGTAGCGATGTCTTACGCATACCATACGCCACTGAACGATGAAGGTTCCGAATTCCTGCACGTCGGCGCCAGCGTTTCGCTCGACAACAAGCGGGTGGAGAGCCTGAAGCCGGGCACCCCGGCCGAGCAGGCCCTCAAAGGATATGAGGGGTACAAAAACGCCATCGGAGCCGATCTAGGCATTGCTTATACCAACCGCAAATTAACGTTGCAGGCTACCATGCCTAACGTCACCCGTACATTTAAAAACCTGGACGACGCCGAGCCGCGCGGCCAGGCCACTTTTGCAGTTACCGCCTCCTATTCTTTCGGTATGCGGAGCTACAAAATATCCTCCATCGAACCACTGATCAGCTTCCGGGCCATGCTCAACTCGAAAAGCGTGGTAGATGCGGGCGCTCGTTTGAGTTTCGCGCGTAACCTCGTGAACGTGTTTGGGTTGTATCATAGCAATAAAGCGGTGACGGGTGGTGTTGGTTTCCAGTTCAAGAATTCCATCCAGGTGCAGGCAAGTTATACCAATCAGCCGGCCGGTCTCGATGCGTATGGCGGCAACTTTGGCCTGGGCATCAAAGTGCGGCTGTTTAATTAGACCTAAAATACAGGCAATATATGGCACCCGTTGCGCTTCAGTGAAAGCTGGCGCAACGGGTTGTTTGTTTCAGGAAGGATCGTTCCAGGGGTAAAAAGGCACCAGGGATGAGGGCTCCAGGCTGCCGTTGTCGATACTGTGGCAAATGAAGCCGTCGGCCTGCGCCGCCAAACCGATATCCGTTTGCGCCGAGAAGGACGTAGCGCGGATTTTCAGTCCGTTACGGTGAACCGTTACGGCGGGCACGTATTCGTCCTGCGGCACCACGGGCGTGCGGTGTTCGGCGTAGGGTAACAGCCAGGGTCGGATGGTTTTCATGCTCCAGCACGCGCGGATGTAGGATTCGAGGAACAGGCGGGTGGCTACCTGCACGGCGAAAGGATTCGAGGGCATGAGCATGACGCGTGTTTTGGTGGGGCTGTACCCGAACCAAAAAGCCTGGCAGGGATGTGCTTTGACGCGATTAAAAACTGGTTCCACGCCCGCGTCGAGGAATATTTTAGGGAGAATGTTACCGCATAATATCAGCAAATCCGCGTCCAGGGATGTTTCCACCGCTTTCAGGAGGCCTGGGGAGCCGGCGGCGGGGAATTTCGCTTCGCGTAAACGGATACCGTAGTTGGCCAAAGCGCCTTCCACCGTGAATTTATTGGTTTGGGGAATTTTCGGCCCCTCGCCTTCCGTTAGCCCGATAAAAACCACGGATGGTGGTGTAAATACCGGTACCTGAAGAATTTCCGCTTGGTTGATGGCGGCCAGGTGGCGGCTGGATAGCTGGGTCCCGGTTGGGAAAGATGGTAATGAATGGCCGTTTTCAAGGGAAGTATATGCTATTGGCTCGGCGAGCACTAAGCCTTCCGAATCGGATAAGGAAAGAGTGGATTTGCCCCAACTCGTCCGGCAGGCGGCGATTTGCTGTATGGCGGCAGGCACGCTGATCATAACATAACTGCAATTTTAAGGACCTGAGGCAAGGAGCGCCGTGCGGCTTTCACATACATGCAAGTTGGTATGCCGCAGGTCTCCCCGCCTCGGGCCAGGCAGGCAAGGGAATTCGCATTACATTTCAATCTATTCGACAACATCTCCAATAAAATTAATTTTTTTAAGCTATACTTCAAATATTACTCCGATTAGAATTGAAATATTTAGCTAATTATTAGTTTGACGGAGATTATTTATAAATAATCGAACGATTATCTTACATGTATTATTTAATAATGTATGTGATATTAAGCGAATAGCGGACCTGACTGCAATTGTGTAAGCTGGCTAAAAATTATAGCCTACCCTGAATTTGACGGGATCCGTGCGGGGCACCTGGCTGTTATGGAGAAAGTCGTACAGCAGGGTCATATTGCCTTTTAACTTATTGTTGATTTTATATTTTTTGGCGATGCCGAGTAATGCGCTGCGGGTCCAGACCTTTGCGTTTGATAATTGGCCGGGGTTGCTGAAAGCGGCGTTGTAATTATACTCGAAGCCACCGTTAACGAAAAAGGTCCCTTTTAATTTATAGTCCGCGAACGATCTTGCGCCAATCCCCTGGTGGGAGAAGCGGATATTGTTAAATCCTGTTCCCATCCCAAGTTTATAGGCAGCGCCGAAGCCGATGATCCCATTCTTACTGAAGCGATAGCCTACCTGGCCCGCAAAATCCCCGGTTGACGGGAAGAATTGATTGGAACGCTGAAACTGGACGTTCGCTCCAAATTCAAGCCGGGAAAGGAAACTTTTGGTTTTCATTTCTTTAGGCTTGAAATCGGGCATTTCGGCGGCGTTATCGAGATCGGGGAAATTCTTCTTCAACTCGTCCATTTGCGAACGCGCGGCGTCCATTTGCTGGCGGATGGCCTGGGAAGTATTGGGACCTCCACCACCGAGGCGTTGCTGAATCAGTTGCTCCACCTGAGAACGGGTTTGAAGTCCGGCCAGTTGTTCTTCCACATTTGCGGCGCTATTCGCGCCAGACAAATTGAAAAGCCGCGCAATCTGGGAGTTGCGGGACATAAAATCTTTATACGCCGGCAATTTCTGCAGCAGTTCCATTGCTTTTGCTTCTGCTTTTTTACGGTCGCTGAAAACGGCCTGGTATTCTTTCAGTTGTTGTGCGTAGTAATATGCTTCCTTGTTGATTTTCTGAAGGTCCTTCGTCATGCTCGCATACTGCCCCAATTGGAATTTCAACTGATTGCGGCGTTCGCGGATGTAATTACGGACCTGGGTGGCTTGTTGTAATTTATCCTGCAGTGATTTTACCTGATCGAAGGATTTGCCAAGTTTGTCTTTGTGTTTACCGACTGCGCCTAACAACCCGTCAGCCCCTTTCAAGAATCCCAAAGTATTGGCGAGAGTATCGAGATAGCCGCCTGAATTACCGTTAAGGGCGCGTGTCAATGCTTGTGTTTTCCCTTTCAGTTTAGCCTGCAGGTTTTGCATGGAATCGAGGGAATTTGAAAAAATGTTCCTGGCGGAAACCGAATCCACTTTCATGAGTTTGGCGGCCATCTTCTGCTCCAGCCGCATCATCCGCCCGAGGGCTTTGCCTGACCTGCTAACTACCTGTCTTTCGTACCGTTCCACTTTCGCCGAAACCAGGTGCAGGAATTTTGAAGGATAAAACCCGGCGTGCGCAGGAAGGTTGACTTGCCCCATTGAATTTGAGGGCAGGAAGAGTAAACAAACAATGTGTAAAGAAGTATAATTCACTGTATAAAAGTTTATACAGTAATCTAAATTTTTTCTTCTTTGGTTTTTTTCTTGCGGGAAGTTTTTTGAAGCACGCCGGTTTCGTCTACGACGTCAAGGTACATGAGCCCATTCTGCTGGTGGATCGTGCAGGAAATAAGATACCTGCAACGGTCTCCGATGATGAAGTCCAGGGTTACGGTGTCCTTTGCGAGTTTTATGACTTTTTTCGGTTCTCCGCAGATAGCGGTCATTTGGGATTGCGTGCAATTGGCCGGGATCGGAAATTCGAGGGCCTCCAATACCCGGAGTGCCATGCCGTCGTGATCTTTGGTAAAATCGAGGGAAATAGCCCTGGTTTCATCCGGGATAGAAGCCGGCCGGAGGAAGGTATTGAAGCCGCAAAGCTCTCCTACCCAAAGTTCCCCCATGAAGTCGTAATCTTCCACCTCCTGGTAATCAGGACCGTCATAGAAATCGCTCAGGCGAATAGCGTGAAAGTCCTGGTACGCAATTATATCCATACGATAGTCTGTTAAGTGTTCTTTCTTCTTTTCAGTTTGGGGCAAATGGCATCCGCTCGCTGATGGGCGCCAAAAAACGGCAGCAACAAGGGCTTCATCGGACGTTCAGTTTGCATAGGTTGCCGGTATAGGTAAACCGCGATGTAAATATATGGTTAATTCCTATATTTCAAAACGTCCGGCGGCCGAACGCATTGATTATAAGCTTAATATATTATTATAAATATATGTTTAAGTGTATCAAATGCAGTGTGGAACGATGCATTGTGTCTTTTTCTCACAAAATCGGTACCGGAACTTTGGTTGGAAAATTTTAAAAGATTTTTTGGCGCCATGTCAAATGCAAATTCTTAATGGTTGAAATAAATATGTCTGAAACCAAACAAGGAATTGTATATTTATTCTTAGAAATCAATATCCCTTACCGTCGGGCCCGCCACCCTTCCCATAAGACAGCCGGCCCGAAAAAATTAATACACCCATGAAAAAACGCTTCCCGGTACTATCCGGATCTGTTGCCTGGTAAATTTCCTGTAACACTACTACCCTTCCGTAGCCCATATATTCACGGCCGGAAAAAATCATGTGAAACGGTATATACATAAGATCATCACAAATTTTAACCCGTAATGGTAAAGCAAATTTTGCTGACAGCTATAGGCCTGTCATCCCTGCATTGTCTGAAAGCCCAGCAATCATTTGGTGTTGTCCGCGATTCGGTCAGAATTCGGCAAATGGAGCTTGTGATCCGCAATTCCAGCCAGCACGTAAAAGGCTATCTTTTAAACGTCAACAATGGCAAAACCGAATTCAAGCCACTTGGACATGCCATCCAGTTTGCCGTAGGTGCCAGTGGTTTCCCGCAGGCCGGAGATTCCGTATACTCCAACATCAACCTGAAATCCAGCCACGTGAAAATCTGGCGCAACGGCCACTTGCAATGCAACACCTGCCCCGCGGCGCCTTTGGTAGATACCACCGCCGGTAAAATTATTTTCCGGCCGGCGCTCACGGCAACCGACAGGATTTACATCGAAGCCTACCGCTTCGCCGACTTCAGTTACATCCTTTGGCCAGCTGGCAGTTCTACCGCGTTCGAATATGCGGCTGCACGGCGTGCCAGTTATTAACCTTATACCGAACTGTTAAAATTCATACATGAGACGTTTGTTAAATTTCCTGTTTGTCCCGCTGCTTATTTCCAACGCATACGCACAAACGCACACTCCTCCCTTAAAAATTGAACCAGACACGGTGAAGATCGTAAATGCCGAACTGGTACTCAGGAACCGGACGCGGGAAGTTCCCGGTTACCTGTATAACAGCGGAAACGGCGCCACAGTATTTCAGAAACTGGGCAAGATCGTGGAGTTTACCGCAGGCGCGGCTGGCTATCCAGCCGCAGGTGATTCAGTATTTCAGCACACGGAGCTTGCGCGGCATGCGATTAAAGTCATCCGTAACGGGTTACTTCAGTACCACGACAACAGCAATGGCATTGCCGTAGACGCACCTACGGGCAAGATCCTTTTCAGGCCAGCGTTACAGGTCGACGATCATATTTTCATCGAAGCCATTTATGGCCTCGACCTTAGCATCAACGGAACAGGCGGCGGGCCGGTGATACCCGATGCCGGCGGTCCGCTGAAGCTCAACCCCGGCGCTTCAGACAACGGGAACAATACTTTCACCCTACGTTGGGCCACCAATGCGAAAACCCTTTACCTGTCGCCCAAAGTGGTAGGTCTGGGTTCTTCGACACTGGCGGGCACCGGGCTTTCCGCTCCGAACCGCCTGGGGGATAAAATATCCAACTGGCTCACTACCAACACCGCATCCCATACCTGGATCAACCTGGCAGTGCCGGGATACAGTTCCAGGGATATACTTCCGGTGGCCAATGGTGGCGTAATGGGGCAGAACATTGAAACCGCGCTTCAGTTCAAACCGGATTTCATTTACGTATCGTTACCCTCCAATGATCCAAGTGCCGGTATCTCCGTGGCGCAGAGCATGGTGAATCTGCGGAAAGTGGATACGCTGGGAATGAAGGAAGGCGTTACCGTTTTTTTTCAAACCACTCAGCCCCGCACCAACTACACCCTCGCGCAGCGGCAGATGCTGAAGCTGCTGGCGGACAGCATCCGCAAGGCATGGCCCGACCGGTATGTGGAAGCGTTCAGTGACGTGGAAGACCCTTACAACGAGGGCGCCATCGCACCCGCCTTCAGCCAATCGGACAATATCCACCTCAATGCCGCCGGCAACCAGCTTATCGCCGACAATCTTTTCGACAAATGGATGCGGTATTTCCAGCCAATTACCAGTGTAAAAGGATACTACATCGATTCATCGCTCAACCAGGCCGACTGGACGCAATATGCGCAGCAATCGGACGCCAACGTAGTCAAAGCCATTTACAACCGGTATAACAATGACCCATTGTACTTCCGGGTACGTGCCGAACTGCGCGACGGATCGTTTACGACTTCGCCCATCGCCCGTCTTGACCCGCCGTCCGACATCCCCGGCGTCAACGATTTTACGTACCGCCTGCTGACCGATCTCGGCGGCGACGGGCAAACGACGCTAAATGGGTCGAATGCGGTGGATGGCCGTCCTACCCCATCGCCCGATCTCTGGGGTAAATATTGGAACAACTGGTTTGGTGTTGGCGGCGTGGCGGGATTTGCGGAGAACGCGAAAATTGCCGACATGCGGACGACCACCAACGAAGCCACGCATATGAGTCTGCAGTTCCTCGGTACGCCAACGGGATCTTTCGGCACTTCTGCCACCAAGGCCATTAACTACAACGGGTTTACTGTCCCCAGCGGCGACTACCCTTCGCAAGCGCTGTATGACAACGTATTCCTGCATTCTTCGCTTACTGCAGGCGACGGCATCGTGCTGCGGATCAAGGGGCTTGTGCCGACGAACCGGTATTACATCAAGATCTGGGGCGCGCGGCTTGACGATGGTACCGCCTCCAGGACGCTCCAGGCTAAAATCGAAGGTGAGACATGGGAGGTCGCAAAATCGGTTGAAACAAAATATGCCAACAGCGCTACGCCAGACTATGAGCGGGCGATCCGCTTTAATAATATTACAGGATACGATTCGCTCGATATCCGGATGAAAGTTGGTGGTACGGGTACTTTCGCGCATATCAGCCTGATCGATATCGGCGTGATGGGGAATTTACCGGCCATCCCGCAAATCAAGCTGCGGGACACTTCCACCACCCTGAGCACCATGCAGCTGACCGCGTTGCCGATCAATGGCGCAACGGTAACCGATTATGCATGGACCCAGGTTTCGGGCCCCAGCACGGCAACCATCGCGAACCCGACCGCCGCTTCTCCCAGTATCACGGGCCTGACGAACGGATATTATGTTTTCCAGGTAACAGGTTCCTCCTCCGGCGGACCAACGTATACGTCGCGGGCCACGGTACAAGTGTTCCCGGATAACGGCGGTTTGAAGACCTGGCGGATGCACTTCAGTAAGACAGCATTGGCACCGATCCCGGGCTGGACGAATATTTTCGGCAGTCCGCACGCCGAACCCATTACCGTAACTGATCCAGCCACCAACTGGACGATCGACAACCTAAGTCCGACGCCGGCATATTGGGCGCCTTATGCAAGCAACAGTGCTTCCAATATTGATGGTACGACCACAGGCAACAACAGCGGCATAATACCTGACATTGCGCTGCAGGGACTTTGGTTCAACTATAGCCTGAAGTATAGCGCAGGGATGGATAACTTCGTGATATCCGGACTTAACCCTTCGAAGACCTACAGGTTGAAGTTCTATGCCAGCCGTAATAGTACCTCGGCAGCGGCGCCGCGCAGCGGAGCTTGGCGCGTCAATGGCGGAGCGGAATATTTGCAGAATGCTTATAACAATACTTCTCTGGAGACCGTGGTTGCTGCGATTTCTCCGGATTCGAACGGGAACATCCGGTTGTCGGTACATGCGCCGACGTCGAACACCAATGGGGCGTTCGGGTATCTGAATGCGTTGGTGATACAGGAAGAGTAGTGAAATATTTTCGTATTAAATGAGAGATCCCCCATTCCGGCGAGGGGCGTTGGAATGGGGGATTTTCTATTACGAAGGTGGTTGAATTGGATTAAGGGAAGCTGGGGCATGGGGTATTCGGGTAAATAAGTGAACATTCTCTTCAGGATGGCCTAGAGGAGCGGAGCGGTCAGCGCCTTGCCGTATGTTTTGCAGTTCAAAGAAAAACAATAGCACGACTGTGCTTTGTAGTACACCTGCAGGCTTGGTGTCTTGTCGCCGTGGAACGGGCAGTGTAACCGGGCGTGCTTGTCCGGTTTGAGCCCGTAGTGCGATAGCGCCTGGGCGAGCGTAAGGCTTTGTTTGATCTCCGATATCTCCATTGCAAAAATATTTTACCCGTTCACATTTGAACTAAAAATGTAACATCTGACTTTTATAAACAAAAATATCTGACTTATTATATTCACATATGAACGGTATCTTTGCCATACACGCCTGATAACGGGCTTTTTAAACCATAAATAACCCAAAAATGAGCAGCTTCGGTAAAAAATTAAGAGAGTGCTGGGACGCAAAGGGGCTTTCGCAAAGCGAACTGGCAAAGCTGCTCAATACAAACCACTCCATCATCGGTAAATACGAACGGGATGAGGTAAAACCCACCATTGACGTGGTAAAACGCCTCGCAGAAGAACTGGAGACGACGGTGGGGTTCCTGCTCGGCGAGACCAAACAGGTGAACGTGCTCAAAGACCCCGCCATGCTCAAAAGGATCAATGATATTGACGCTCTGCCAGAAACAGACAAACAACATATATTATACGCCCTCGATGGCCTGCTCCGAGATGCAAAGACCAGTGCAGCTTATAAATAAATAATCCCTGACCTATAACGGCCTGGGATTATTTATTTGTAAGCACCAACCTGGAATCCGCTCGGAAAAGTTAGCTTCAGCACACACCAGCAAGCATATGCTTGTACTAGCTGAATACTCTTTATAAAAGTTTTCCCTTTCCCCAATCTCCTAAATGCTGTACAACTTCGAAGTCAGCAAACTTGTTCACGCCAGAACCTTCTATTGTACCTACATTTAATACCATCCCCTTTACTATAGGATGTTTAAGTTGCAATTCATTTAAAATAAATAAGTCAACTTCTACGCTATCGCCCTCGCGTATTTGCATATCAGATACTAAACTACAAGATGTTGCTTCTCCTTCTACCTTCTTATACCATACAATAGGCCTTATTCCCTTTCGAAAAGGACCTATGAAACTGTACTTAGAATTTTTAATAAAATGAAAAACACCTTTAACTAAGACACTCTTAATATTTCCTTCATTAATCATCTTACTATTGCTTTTTAACTGGAGTAATATTTACGGACTTCAAATTCTGATTCACAACCCCAATTTGCGAACGATCTATCGTAGCATTAGGACCAACAAACTCATCAACCTGAACTGCAGTATTAAGCGGTTTCCCTTTACCCAACAAGGATTTAGGAACTGTAATTTCTAGATTAAATTCGCCCGCAAGAGGTAAATTATTCCAAGCATCCAAACCTTCTTTGGTTTGCCAGAACTGCTTCACCTCCATTCCAGGACCTAGTGAAAGCTTTCCTGTTTTCGCAATACTTTCAGCCTCTTCTTTTGATATACTACGATAAAGAGTTACCATATCTTCCCCACTACTCCTTGCTATTGGTCGAATAGAATTTCGTGCACTCCAAAGTGCAACCGATGCCCCCGCTAACATTAAAGCTCCATTAACCACATTCCTAGGTCTCCAACCTTGCTTGAATGTTTCCTTTAACGCCTCTTTAAAGCTTAAGTTATTCCCGTACTCGAAGATCCAGGTCGACAAATTGTGCCTCCCTTTCGTGTCCTTCGCAAACTCAGCAAAGGCGTCAACACCCACAACCCACTCATCCTGATGCAGGCCGGCCTTATCTCCTTCAGTATGATGATAACGTGCGATCCAATACGATGATCCATTTGATGAGATAAACCCTCGCATTTCGTAGTTCCCCAACCTCACAGACTTCGTCTCTTCTCCATCCGGAACTTTCGCTACTCTCATATGTGCAATCCCTGTTGGCTTAAAAGTAGGATCAAACTCCTCAGCCCCATCCAAGTCTATGAATTTAATCGGCTTATTCCCAGAAAATTGATAGGGAGTGTAATGCGCATATTTTTTTGTCAACGGATCCACTGACAAGAAGCGTCCTAGTCTTGAATCATATATACGGAACCCATAATCCTGCTGCGAGCCTTCGATACCCTTGACCTCATTATCATTCTCCTTCCCGTTAAACCCATACCTACAGCACCTCACGGCATTTTTCCTATAGCGCACCCCGGCCTTTTATGATACTGTCCGTCTCAAAGAACTACCCGCAAGATAATGGTTTATCCCTTACCACCTGATCGTATATTAACCCACCTCACCTCCGCATCAAGTCCACCTCATCTCCACCTTATCTCCACCAACCGTATAGCCATCCTCCTCTGATCATAGGGCTTTCCGATGCTTTTTACCCGACCTTTCTCCTTTCAGGCAAAATACCATCAACTGCAACCCTTCTTTTTTCAATTGAAAGAAAAAAACAACATCATCATGGATAAGGCAGGTGGCCGGTTGTGAAGTGCCTGGCGCTGGTTGCGATGGCCACCTGCTTTATCCATGATGCGCCAAGATCGTCCCACCGCCAGGGCAGCGATCCGGTGCCGCCGTTCGCGGCAGGACGGATCCTTTCGTCCGTTCCTGAACTATCGCCATTCGCTGCATTCCCGCCACCCACCGCCATGCGGCGGCGAACACGGGAGCGGGAGTGCGAGCTTTAGCGAGCACGGAGCTACCGGCAGGGCGCCGCCGCCGGCAGGTGGCGGACTAAATGGGCAGTGGAGGGATGCGCAGCGATAGCGGAGCAGACCGGGAACTGCCCGAACGGAGGGTAAAAGGGAGGGCGCACAGAAGAACACTGCCACCAGGGCAACCCGACCTTTTTCCCGCAGTGAGACCGATTTTCCTTTTCAGTGTAGAGGGAACAGAGTGAGTAAACGGGGAGCGCGGGGATTTCACACAGGGAGGAAGGCGCGTCGGGATGACAGGATTCGAACCAAAAGGGGGATTTCGTGCCCTGCGCTGGATTCGAACCAGCACACTCAGAACCAGAACCTGAGTACCCTAAAATGGTGGTTGCCCGACCTGGATTCGAACCAGGACAAACAGAACCAAAATCTGTCGTACTTGCCGGCCACCCGCAGCCTGGGAAGCTGATGCCTGGTATTTGGTGCCCAGAACTGGACTCGGCACCACGCAGAACAGGGAAGATACAACAATCCCCGCTGACACACTCCATTCCTCCATCACAACGAAGGTAAAGCGGTCTCGCTCCGGCAAAAGGCAAGGGCCAGCCCCTCCCTGCCAGTGTTCCCCGAACCGCCCTTCCCTTTTGCCTGCACTCGGGCAGCTCCCGGTCTGCTTCGCTATCGCTGCGCAGCCCTACGCCGCCCACTTTGTCCGCCACCTGCCTGCCCTGCCCTCCTACGGTGGCTGCGCGCGTGCCGCGCTCCCGCCCCCGTGGCGGCCAGGGCATGGCGGTGGACAGGTGGCGGAAGCGGTTGTTAGAAGCGGAAGACGATGGAACAGGGACAGGCTGCAGTGCATGACCTGCCGCGAACGGCGGCACCAGCTCATCACCCGGCGGCAGGATATTCTTGGCGCATCATCGGCCGGTAAACAGGCGGGGAACCCTCTTACTTCGGGCTCCCCTGCACGCCTGTCTACCGGCCGATGATGTGGCTTTCCCTGCCTTTTGCACTACTCTACTTTCAAACGCTGCACTGCCGCTTTGCTTAGACCCGTGAGCTTCATGATTTCAGCAACGGCGTAACCCGACGATTTCATCTGCCGCGCTATCTGCCGCGCCTGATCCCGGGCGCCCACCCTTTCCCCGGTAAGCTCCCCAGCCTTTCGTCCTTCCTCTCTGACCTTCGCCTCCAGCTCATAATCCAGCATGTACTTTTCGCTCCGTTCCAGCTTCGCCAGCAGCCCACTCTCCGCAAAACTGTAATAACCCGTTTCACTGATGATGTAATGATCCTCCACAGGAACATGCAGCAGCCGGCCGCACTGGATCATACGGTCCGTCATATCCTCATCCGCCGGCGAGGGCACCAGCCGGCCGCTCGGGTGATTATGCACCAGGATGATCTTGACACTCCGCTTCTGTAAAGCCAGGCTGTAGATTTCCATCGGCTCCGCTACCGTCCGCGTCACCGAACCCATACTCACCAGCTCGATCAGCAGGATCGTGTTATCCGCCGCCAGCCCCAGCACCCACAGGTGTTCCCGGTTGCGATCGATCTTCTGTTCCCGCCGCAGCAGCATCCGCATGATCTCGTGCACGTCACGGCGTGCCTCGATTTTAGTTTTCTTTAGTTTGCTCAATCGTATCTCCATTTGGTGTACGCTTTGAAGTTAACAATATCAAGGATGAACAACCCCGTTCATTCCGTTCATTTTTCTATCCCATCGGGTGGTAAGCCGCTACCGCCGCCGCCAGTTCCCCGTCACCAGCCTGCCGGTAACGCTCCGTGCTCGACGGGTACTTATGCCCGGCAAACGCCTGTACCGCTGCCAGCCCCTCGCCTGCTTTCAGTTTGAGGGCAATCACGCTTTGACGTATCCGCTGTGCGCTGGCCGGGTAATGCCGCAGCACATGCTTCACGATGTCATCCGCATGCATGGGATTTCCCCGCAACCCCAGTAGCAACCGGTCTGTTTGTCCTCCTTTCAGCAGCCGCGGGCGGATTTCACGGAGGTAGGCGTAAAGCAACAGCACCTGCGAAGCCTGTAGCCGAAGTACCCGCGCATTCGTCGAGGCCGTGCCGGCAGTGTGCACCGTCCCGCTATCCAGGTCGATATCCGCTACGCAAAGCGCGGCGATTTCAGCGGGTTTTAACGCCTGGTAGACCAAAAGACCTACAAGCACCCGGTCGCGGTAATCCAGCGCCGTATAACGTCCCTTTTCACCGTTTGCCGGCAGTAACGCTTCCAGCTCCGCAGGCGATAGCAGGTCCTGCAGCTGGATATCCCGGCTGCGCACATCCCGCAAACGGATCCTTTTTGCCGGGTTGTCCGTACGCGCACCACTGGCCACCAGCCAGCCGTAATAAGCCTTTACCGCACTCAGTATCCCGTTCAGCGTCGAGGCGTTGCCGTAACGGCTGCGCACCACGCCCAGCCACTGCACCACATCCCCATAACCAGCACCGGCTGCACCGGGATACCCCGACAGGTAAGCCACGATCTCGCGCTGGTAAGCCTCAGCCGTCGATGCCGCGTAACGCGATTGCAGGTAAGCCGCCAGTGTCATAAGCCGCCGTTTTGGAAGTGAGCATAGATCTGCGTCGTATCCGCATGGCGGTGCCCTAAAAAATCCCGCACCTGTTCCAGGGACATACCCCGTGCCAGCAGGTGCGTGGCGATGGAGTGCCGCAGCCGGTGCGGCGTCACCACCGCATCCAGTCCCGCACGTTCGCCCAGCTCCCGTACCAGCCGACAGAGGCGATCACCGGTCAGCGCCTGGCCACGGCTGCCCACCAGCAGCCGCTGCGATCCGCCCGGCAACTGCACCGACAACCAGCGCAGGTAAGCCCCCAGGCTCGCCGCCGCACGGCTGGCCAGCGGCACTACCCGCCGACGGGCGCCCTTACCACGCCGCACATACAGCACGCCCCGGTCCGGCCACACGTCCACCGCTTCCAGCGCCACTGCCTCACTGCGCCGAAGGCCACAGCTATACAGCAGGTGCAACACCGCATGTTCCCGTTCATGATGGGCGGCTGCGAACAGGGCGCCCGTTTCTGTCACCGACAGCGGCAGCCGCCTGCCATCTCCCAGCCTGGGCAACTGTAGTCCGCTCAGGGGATGGTGATCACTGGTACCTACCGCCTGCCGCCAGTCAAAGAACACCCGCAGGCTGTACAAGTAATGATCCACCATCTTGCCGCTGAGCACGCCTTCCCCGCGCTGCGAAGGGCGCACCTGCAGGTACGCGTAAAAAGACAGAATATTGGCAGGCTGCACTTCCCCAGGTGGCAAAGCACAGAAGACAAAGAACTCCCGCGTGCAGCTTTCCAGCATCCGCACGCTCCCTGCGCCGTAGCCCACCGCACGCAGGTAGTCCCTGAAGCCCCCCAGGGCTCCGGTTTGTAGCTGTTCCATAAATTGTTGGGTTTAAAATTCCAGTTGAAGAAGAAGAAGGCTTTTCACCTCCGGGTAACAAACTTATTTGATAGCACTATGGCGGTTTGCCTATAGCTACGGCGTTTTTCTATATCTATGCCGTTTTAAAAACAGGGCGCTTGAACATTTCCTGGAACGCTGGAACGCCACCATACCTTTAAGCCACCACAGCGGATTCCAGCGTTCCACTGGCGTTCCATTGGCGTTCCGGGGATGGAACGCCAGCACTGTTCCGAAGGGCATCCAACTGTTCGAGCAACTGTGTACGCACCTGCTCGCGCATACCCGTGTAATGATCCCACCAGCACACCTGGTAGGTAAAGCCACGGTTCACATGACCACCCGTGATCCGCACGTATTCCAGCCGCACCAGGTCGTTCACATAACGGAACAGCTGCGTCTTGCTCACACCCAGCGAATGGCGGATTTCACGCAAAGTAAAAACCGACCGCTCGCTGTCTTTGCCGTGCTGCTTTTGCAGGTAGGCTTTCAACTGCTCGTAAAACTGCCGCAGGCTCCCGTCCAGCTCGTCCACCTTCAGC
The DNA here is from genome assembly GCF_038396755.1 of Chitinophaga pollutisoli. Lineage (NCBI taxonomy): Bacteria > Pseudomonadati > Bacteroidota > Chitinophagia > Chitinophagales > Chitinophagaceae > Chitinophaga > Chitinophaga pollutisoli. The sequence continues at coordinate 194,404 of NZ_CP149822.1, forward strand.
ACGATGCTGTCAAACATGATATCCACCGCCGCCGCCAGATCACTCACCACCGCGATCACCCGCCCCTGCCCGTCGCGCTCCCGCTGGTGCTGATGCAACAGCGCCACCATTTTTACAAAACTCAAAAACAGGTCGTTGAGCCGCCGCAGCTTGTGCGCCTGTTCAGGGAGACGCAGTTTACCCGCAAAGGGGTTAACCACACCCAGCGGCTCCAGTGCCCGCACCAGGTTGCGCACCTGCAGCTTGGCGCGCTCCTCATCGCCCTGGCTGGCAGCGCCCGCCGCTACCCGGTTCTGATAAGCCAGGATTTTTCCCGTCTGCGCTACGCTCTCATCCACTGCCACCAAAAACACCCGGCTCATGTTATCCTCATAAATCTCCCCGCGCGTCGTGCAGGCAAGGCTGCCGATAGGGCCACGCACTGTCTTCTGGCCGCTCGTGATCCGACCGTCGTCCAGCTTGATACTCGTCGCGCTGTTCAGTTCCCCGTTGCTCTGCAGTTCCCTTAATGCGAACTCCGCTTCTTCGGAGAGGCCGTCGATATCTTCCAGGCACAGCAACCGGTTCACGAAGTAAGTCTCCGGGTAATTGTACAGCACCTTATCGCTGACACGGGTCAGCCGCGTCACAGACTCAGGCGGCATGCAATCGCTGATCTGCCGCAGCAGCCGCGTCTTGCCACTGCCGCTCGAGCCCTGGATCAGCGCGTGTAAAGGCTGCGCCATCTTATGGCTCAGTGCGATCAGCAGCAAAAACAATCGCGGATTTTCTTCACCGATAATGCCGGTGTTGCCCAGCAAGTCATTGAGCCGAGTCAGCAGGTCAGGCGCCTGCAAAAACGATAGCGCCGCGTTGCGTTCCGCAGCTGTCAGCGGGTAGCTCGCTACCTGCGGCGCCGCTGCCTTCACCTGCTCATCCCGGGAGCCATCCAGCGCATCGGCAAGGCTACGCAGCTCATCAGCGATAATAGTTGCATCCAAACCCAGCGCCACGCCCACTTCCCGCGCCAGCCGCTCCACCTGCTTATCCTCGTACAGGTCCACCTTGTGCCGCCGCTTCTGGCCGCTACCCTTGTGCGCAATGGCCAGCGTCACCTTCAGGCTGTCGCCGGTCTTGGGGATACCACCCTGCACCGTGTACACCGCCGTGGCCGCCGTGTACCGCAGCCGCATCTGGTCGCGGCTGTCCAGTACACCGGCAGCCGGATACGACGGCACAGGTAAAGGGATCGGCGGAGCGTATACGGGGAGTAATTCTTTTTCAAATGTGTTTTCAGTTGAAGTCCCGGATGTAGTTCCGGTTGAAGTAAAAAAGGATTGCCGTTCGGCGATCAGGTGTTCCAAAACTGCCGGATCGTGGCCGGCCGCAAGGCTCGCCAGATCCTCGCCATCCGGCAGCGTCATCGCCGACAGCGCTACGCCCGGCACCTGGTCACGCAGTTGCAACGCGTACTTCTCTGTAGCCGCTTTGCCCGCTGCGTCGCCGTCGAAGGCGAAGATAATCTCAGCGAGGTTGCCCAGGGAAGCCACTGCCTCCCGGTGCTCCGGTGTAAAGCCATTGGTGCCGTAACAGGCCAGCACGCTGTAATCCTTGCGGATGGTTTCCGACTGCAGCAGCACCGCCGCGTCGATCACCGATTCCGTAAGGATCAGCCGGCGGGTGTCCGGCTGCGGGTAACATGGATAAAGGCCGGCGCGGTCTTTTAAATAAAAATGCCGCTGGTCGTGGTCATTGGTGATAGATCGGAAGTAGAGGCCTTTTATTTCACCGGCCTTGCCGCGCAGCGCGAACACCACGCAACCCCGCCCGAACACTTTATACGCCTGACCACCTTCCCGCACGTTTGTTCCCCAGGCGATCAGCAGGCCGGCGGACTCGCAAGCGGCCACCAGCTCGTCATCCTTGCGACGACCGTGATGGAACTGGCCGCTGTTATACCCTACTTCGATCTGCGTGGCGTCCAGCCCCCGGCTGCGGATATAATCCTGCGCAGGCTTGCTGTTATGCACCGCGTTGCGGAAGTAGGTGAACATTCTTTCCAGGATGGTTTCACGCGGCTGGGCGGTCAGCGGAGCGGCGACCGGTGCGCCGCCGATCAGCTCCCGGCAGTACCGGATCGCTCCGCCTTTAGATAAACCTTCCTTGTGCATCACAAAATCAATCACATCCAGCGCCTTACCGTGCGTCTTGCAGTTGGAAGAAAAGCAATAGCACGACTGCGTTTTGTAATACACCTGCAGGCTCGGCGTCTTGTCCGCGTGGAACGGGCAGTGCAGCCGGGCGTGTTTGTCCGGTTTAAGCCCGTAGTGCGCAAGCACCTGGGCAAGTGGAAGTGATTGTTTGATTGCTGTGATATCCATGATGTGGATAAATTTAGTTTTGCTACACTTATGTAGCAAAGTAAACATTTTTGCCGCAACCAAACAAATCAAATTTGCAAACACCACTCCTTTTATGCCGCATAAAAACACCGCCATTACAACATATCAGCTACTTTTGTAGCCTTAACACAGCGCTCATGTCGCAAAAAAACAAACTTGGAACCAGGATTTTGGAACTCCGCAAAGGAAAGGGATGGTCGCAGACCGAACTGGCCGATGCCGTGGGGGTTTCCTACGCCCAGATCGGGCGTTATGAGACAAAAGATGCCCAGCCACCGGCGGAAGTCCTCAAGAACATTGCAGATGCCTTGGATACTACCGTGGACTTTTTACTTAACGGCAACAACTCCGACAGGGCATCCGCTGCACTCCAGGACGCGGAGCTGATCCGTTATTTTAAAGAGATAGAAAACATGCCGCAGGAAGATAAACAAGCGCTCGTAAGAGTCATCGCGGCATTTATCAGGGATACTAAAACTAAGCAGGCGTACGCTAAATAATTACAATCTTATCTCCTATGGCTATTGAAGCATTAAATAATATTCAAAATTGGGATATACAAAAAAAACTCACTTTCGCATACCTAACTTGCCAACGCCTTTTCCCAAACTATCGCGCTTTTCATTTACGATTTGGCTTTGGAGAACCGTCAGTCCTCTCTATTGCCATTAACTCCATCTATAATACTATTCTTAATGCTCCATTAGAAAAGAAGGAACTTATAAAGTTATTATCCGACATTGATTCCCAAGTACCACAGCCCGAAGATTTCGATACTGTCCTCGCCTCCTCTGCCCTAGACGCATGCACATCAATAGAGTCCACATTAGAGTTCATTAAATCGCCGAATGATCAGCTTATAAAAGACATCTCAACTATGGCAACTGACAGTGTAGACATGTATATACAGGAAAGCGACGACATGGATTATTCCGATAAGGATTTCGAACAAAAAATCACCAATCACCCTCTAATGCAGAAAGAACTAAAAATTCAAAACGGCATTGCATCATACTTAAACAAAATTGAAAAAGTGACTCCCGAAGACATAGATACTCTTCTACAACTACAGGACAATAACGGCAAAGGAAATCTTGAACTATAAGAAAACCGCAATAAGTATTGCGGTTTTCTTATAGTTAGAATACCATCTAAGGACCAGAAGAAGGAGATGAACCAGGTATATAGCTACTGGCATCCCATTTCTTCATTGGAGTTGCCGCACTTTTCAACGGACTCGCCGGAGCTACATTCTGGCTCCTCAAGGCTGCTTCACAACCAGCACAGATTGGCCGGCTCGCTGCAATGCTATTAACTTTCAAATTATTTTGACTTGCATAATCCAAAATAGTAGTCTCTGCATGCCCCTTCCCTTTCACTGCGATTTCATTAGAACGTAATACCCCTCGTTGAGCCGGACGTAACCGTTCCTCACTCGAACCGACCAAGTACTTTGTATTTCCAGCTCCATCAACAGCTTCGCCTACCGCCGTTGTTGTTCGCCTTTGAGTCGCCTCAGGTAATGCATTATGAATTGCTTGCGCACGTTGTTGCAAGTTCATTGCCGGCGCAGATTCTGCCGTTGACACGGAAAGTACTGGTAACTTACTCCCTGATTTTGACGATCCGGGCACAATTTTACCTCCGATATATGCCGTTGCTATATCTTCTACAAATTGGGGGCTTAATACATAATTACCGACATCCTTAGCCTGCTGAGAAATGGGAGTCGTAGTGTGATAGTAGTAATCTCGCTTTATCTGATCAGCATATCCTCCAAATTCTGCGGCAATATCTTCCCTAAAAGTCCCCCTTCCTACAGAACGGGTAACCTCTACACCACTATTCCATATACCGATTACAGAGTTTACTGCATTGATAGCTCCATTATTCAAAGCGGCTATGTAAGGAAAAGCATCTGTATGAGGATCGAACTTCTGAACATATGGCAACTCCTCCGCACCGTCCAAGTCTATCGCCATAATTGGTGTATTCCCTGCAAACTGATATGGCGTATAATGAGGATATGATTTTGTAAGTGGATCGACACTCAAAAACTTCGCCACCCTAGGATCATAAATACGGAACCCATAGTCCTGCTGCGAGCCTTCGATACCTTTAACCTCATTATCATTCTCCTTTCCGTTAAACCCATACCTACAGGCACGCACAACTTTTTTCCTATAGCGCAACCCGGCCTCCATGATACTGGCCGTCTCAAAGAACTACCCGCAAGATAATGGTTTATCCCTTACTACCTGATCGTATATTAACCCGCTTCACCTCCGCATCAAGTCCACCTCATCTCCACCTTATCTCCACCAACCTTATAGCCATCCTCCTCTGACCATAGGGCTTTCCGATGCTTTTAACCTACCCTTCATCTCTTAGGTAAAATACCATCAACTGCAACCCTTCTTTTTTTCAATTGAAAGAAAAAAACACACATCATCATGGGTAAGGCAGGTGGCCGGTTGCGGAGTGCCTGGCGCTGGTTACGCTGGCCACCTGCTTTATCCATGATGCGCCAAGACCTTTCCGCCGCTGGGTGATGAACTGGCGCCGCCGTTCGCGGCAGGACGGATCCGCTCGTCCGTTCCTGAGCTATCGCCATTCGCTGCATTCCCGCCACCCACCGCCATGCGGCGGCGAACACGGGAGCGGGAGGGCGAGCGAAGCGAGCACGGAGCTACCAGCAGGGCGCCGCCGCCGGCAGGTGGCGGACAAAATGGGCAGTGGAGGGATGCGCAGCGATAGCGGAGCAGACCGGGAACTGCCCGAACGGAGGGTAAAAGGGAGGGCGCACAGAAGAACACCGCCACCAGGGCAACCCGACCTTTTTCCCGCAGTGAGACCAATTTTCCTTTTCAGTGTGAAGGGAACAGAGTGAGTAAACAGGGCGCGGAGGGTTTTACCCAAGAAAGGAGCAGCTGCCTTCTAAGCAGCAGGCCATTGCATAAGGTACCGAGCGGATTCGAACCAGGACACTCAGAACCAGAACCTGAGTACCCTAAAATGGTTGTTGCCCGACCTGGATTTGAACCAAGACAAACAGAACCAAAATCTGTCGTACTTGCCGGCCACCCTCAGCTTGGGAAGCTGATGCTCCTGGTTGGGCGCCCAGAACGGGATCGGGCACCATGCAGAACAAGGAAGATACAACAATCCCTGCTGACGCAAGACATCCCCCAACACCCACGAAGGTAAAGCGGTCTCGCTCCGGCAAAAGGCAAGGGCCAGTTCCTCCCTGCCAGCGTTCCCCGAACTGCCCTTCCCTTTTGCCTGCGCTCGGGCTGCTCCCGGCCTGCTTCGCTATCGCTGCGCAGCCCTCCGCCGCCCACTTTGTCCGCCACCTGCCCGCCTTGCCGCCCTACGGTGGCTACGCGCGTACCGCGCTCCCGCCCCCGTGGCCGTCAAGGCATGGCGGTGAAGGTGGCGGGAGCGGCTGGATCGAAGCGGAAGACAGCGGAACGCTGGACAAGCTGCCGTGCATGACCTGCCGCGAACAGCCGCGGCAGAACAAAGCCCGGCGGCAGGATCGTCTTGGCGCATCATCAGGCGGTAAACAGGCTGGCTCCTTCTTTGCCGGGAGCGCCATGCACGCCTGTTTACCGCCTGATGATGAGGCTGCTTTCCGCTTACCGGAACTTGGGTCCCGATCCCTGACAGATTCGAACCTATGCCTAAAAGCCAATACGGATAAGGGTTTCATTTCCTAAAACCCAAAGACGCACGGATAACGCACAATCACGGTTCGACTCTCGCGCCCGATACGGCTCAGGGTTTTGTTCGAACCACCGGACGCGGGTTCGACTCCCGCCAGCTCCACATCCTTCACGATACTTTCAGCCGCTGGATAGACGCTTTCTCTAACCCCGTCAGTTCCATGATTTCCTTTACTGCATAACCTTTCGCCTTCATCTGACGGGCGATTTCACGGGCATTGTTCTTTTCCCCGATCTGTTTGCCTTCTTTCACACCCAACGCCTTTACCTCGTATTCCAGCATGTACTTGGTGCTTTGCTCCAGCTCCGCCAGTAAACCATCCTCCGCAAAACTGTAATACCCTTTGTCGCTGATGATGTAATGGTCCAGCACCGGCACTTTCAGCAGCCGGCCGCACTGGATCATCCTATCCGTCATTTCCCGGTCGGCAGCAGAGGGTTTCAGCATCCCGCTCGGGTGGTTATGTACCAGGATGATCTTTACACTGCGCTTCTGTAAAGCCAGGCTGTAGATTTCCATCGGTTCCGCAATCGTCCTGGTAACCGAACCCATGCTCACCAACTCGATCAGCAGGATCGTGTTGTCCGCCGCCAGCCCCAGCACCCACAGGTGTTCCCGGTTGCGGTCGATCTTCTGTTCCCGCCGCAGCAGCATCCGCATGATCTCATGCACGTCCTGCCGCGCCTCGATTTTTGTCTTCTTCAACTTACTCAACTTGATTTCCATTTTAGGGTTCGCTTTGAAGTTAACAATACAAAGGGTGAACTCCCCGTTCATTCTGTTCATTTTAACCCATCGGGTGATAAGCCGCTACCGCCGCTGCCAGCTCCCCTTCGCCTGTCTGCCGGTAACGCTCCGTGCTCGAAGGGTACTTGTGCCCGGCGAACGCCTGCACTACCGCCAACCCCTCGCCGGATTTCAGCTTACCCGCAATCACGCTCTGGCGGATACGCTGCGCGCTGGCCGGATAGTGCCGCAGCACATGCTTCACAATGTCATCCGCATGCATGGGATTTCCCCGCAAGCCCAGCAGCAGACGGTCGCAGGCCACGCCCTTCAGCAGCCGCGGGCGGATTTCACGGAGGTAGGCGTAAAGCAACAGCACCTGCGAAGCCTGCAAGGGAAGTACCCGCGCGTTGGTAGATACCGTGCCGGCAGTGGTCACCGTCCCGCTCTCCAGGTCGATATCCGTCACCCGCAGCGCGGCGATTTCCGCCGGTTTTAAGGCCTGGTACACCAAAAGGCCCACCAGCACCCGGTCGCGGTAATCCAGCGCCGCATAACGACCCTTTCGGCCGTTTGCCGGCAGTAACGCCTCCAGCTCCGCAGGCGATAGCAGATCCTGCAGCTGGATATCCCGACTGCGCACGTCCCGCAAACGGATCCTTTTTGCCGGGTTGTCCGTGCGCACACCACTGGCCACCAGCCAGCCGTAATAAGCCTTTACCGCACATAGCATCCCGTTCAGTGTCGAGGCGTTGCCGTAACGGCTGCGCAATACGCCCAGCCATTGCACCACATCGCCATAACCCGCACCGGCTGCACCAGGATACCCCGACAGGTAAGCCGCGATCTCCCGCCCGTAAGCTTCGGCAGTCGATGCCGCGTAACGGGATTGCAGGTAAGCAGTGAGCGTCATAAGCCTACGTTTTGCGGGTGTGCATAGATCTGTGTGGTGTCCGCATGACGGTGGCCTAAAAAGTCCCGCACCTGCTCCAGCGACATGCCCCGCGCCAACAGGTGGGTGGCGATGGAGTGGCGCAGCCGGTGCGGCGTTACTACCGTTTTCAGTTCCGCCCGCTTACCCAGCGCTTTGACCAGCCCGCAAAGACGATCTCCGGTCATCCCCTGAGAACGGCTACCGACCAGCAGCCGCGGTGATCCGCCCGGCACCCACACCGCCAGCCAGCGCAGGTAAGCCCCCAGGCTGGCCGATGCGCGGCTGGCCAGCGGCACCACTCTCCGGCGGGCGCCTTTGCCGCGCCGTACATACAGCACACCCCGCTCCGGCCATACGTCACCAGGTTCCAGCAGCACCGCCTCGCTGCGCCGAAGGCCACAGCTATAGAGCAGGTGCAGCGCCGCATGCTCCCGCTCATGGCGGGCGGCACCAAACAAGGCCGTCACCTCCGCCACCGATAGCGGGAGCCGCTGGCCACTACCCAGCCGCCGCAGTTGCAGCCCGCTCATCGGATGCGCCATCACCAGGCCAACCGCCTGCTGCCAGTCAAAGAACACCCGCAGGCTGTACAGGTAATGGTCCACCATCTTGCCGCTCAAGCCTCCCTCCCCACGCAGCGAAGGGCGCACCTGCAGATCCTCGTAAAAAGACAGGATGTCCGCCGGCATTACGTTTGCGGGCACCTGCTCCCGGTAGTCAAAAAATGCGCGCGTACAGCTCCACAGCATTTGCACACTCCCGCTGCTGTAGCCCACCGCGCACAGGTAGTCCTTAAAACCCGCGAGGGTTCCGGTTTGTAGCTGTTCCATAAATTTTCAGTTTAAAATCAGTTGAAGAGAAAAGAGGTTTTTCACCTCCGGGTAACAAACTTATCAGATAGCACTATGGCGTTTTGCCTATAGCTACGGCGTTTTTCTATATCTATGCCGTTTTAAAAACAGGGCCTTGAGCATTTTTCGCCGGACACCGGACGCCAGCCTTTTTTAGACCTTTTCCCGCGCCAGTGGCACATCCTGGCGTCCGGTCTGGCGTCCGGCCACTTCCGGACGCTGGCCATATTCAAGTGTTGCCAGTTGCGACTGCAGGTCGCTCTTTAACTGCTCCCGCAACAGCGCATAAGCATCCCAATATGCGATCCGGTAACGGAAGCCCCGGTTGATATGCCCGTACTGCTGCAGGTAACCCAGCTCCACCAGCCGCGACAGGTACAGGCATTGCTGCGATTTGCCCATCCGAAGGCGGTCACGGATATCGAAGCGCGTAAACTCACGCTCACGGCGATCCTCGCCAACAAAGGATTTCAGCTGCTCGTAGAACTGCCGCAGGCTCCCGTCCAGTTCGTCCACCTTCAGCACGATGCTGTCGAACATGATATCCACCGCCGCCGCCAGATCGCTCACCACTGCGATCACGCGCCCCTGCCCGTCGCGCTCCCGCTGGTGTTGATGCACGAGCGCCACCATCTTCACAAAGTTCAAAAACAGGTCGTTGAGCCGCCGCAGCTTGTGTGCCTGTTCAGGGAGACGCAGTTTCCCCGCAAAGGGGTTAACCACCCCCAGCGGTTCCAATACCCGCACCAGGTTGCGCACCTGCAGCTTGGCGCGCTCTTCCTCTCCATGACCCGTAACGCCCGCCGCTACCCGGTTTTGGTAAGCCAGTATCTTCCCCGTCTGCGCCGCACTCTCATCCACCGCGACCAAAAACACCCGGCTCATGTTGTCCTCGTAGATCTCCCCCGCGTCGTGCAGGCAAGACTCCCGATAGGGCCGCGCACTGTTTTCTGGCCGCTGGTGATCCGACCGTCATCCAACTTGATCGACGTCGCGCTGTTCAGCTCCCCGTTACTCTGCAGCTCGCGCAACGCGAACTCCGCTTCTTCGGAGAGGCCGTCGATATCTTCCAAACACAGCAACCGATTGACGAAGTAGGTCTCCGGGTAATTGTACAGCACCTTGTCGCTGACACGCGTCAGCCGGGTGACGGATTCCGGTGGCATGCAATCGCTGATCTGCCGCAGCAGCCGCGTCTTGCCGCTGCCACTCGATCCCTGTATCAGCGCATGCAACGGTTGGGCCATCTTATGGCTCAGCGCGATCAAGAGTAAAAACAGGCGCGGGTTTTCTTCTCCGATGATACCGGTATTGCCCAGCAAGTCATTGAGCCGGTTCAGCAGGTCAGGCGCCTGCAAAAACGATAGCGCCGCGTTGCGTTCCGCGGCTGTCAGCGGGTAGCTCGCTACCTGCGGCGCTGCTGCTTTTACCTGCTGGTCGCGGTAAGCGTCCAGCGCATCGGCCAGGCTCCGCAGCTCATCGGCGATAATAGTTGCATCCAAACCCAGCGCCACACTCACTTCCCGCGCCAGCCGTTCCACCTGCTTATCCTCGTACAGGTCCACCTTGTGCCGCCGCTTTTGGCCGCTACCCTTGTGCGCGATGGCCAGCGTCACCTTCAGGCTATCGCCGGTCTTGGGGATACCGCCCTGCACCGTGTACACCGCCGTGGCTGCCGTGTACCGCAGCCGCATGTCATCACGGCTATCCAGTACGCCGGCAGCCGGATGCGACGGCACAGGTAAAGGGATCGGGGGAGCGTATACAGTGGGTATTTCAGTTGCAGCAGGGATTGCAGGAGGATTTCCAGTTGAAGAAAAAAGGATTGCCGTTCGGCGATCAGGTGTTCCAATACCGCAGGATCATGACCCGCCGCAAGGCTCGCCAGGTCTTCGCCATCCGGCAGTGTCATCACAGACAGTGCAACACCGGGCACCTGGTCGCGCAGTTGCAAAGCGTACTTTTCGGTAGCGGCTTTGCCCGCTGCGTCGCCGTCGAAGGCCAGGATGATCTCCGTGAGGTTACCCAGGGAAGCTACCGCTTCCTGGTGCTCTGCAGTAAAGCCATTGGTGCCGTAGCAGGCCAGCACGCTGTACTCCTTGCGGATGGTTTCCAGTTGCAGCAGCACCGCCGCATCGATGATGGATTCCGTTAGGATCAGCCGGCGGGTGTCCGGCCGCGGGTAACATGGATAAAGGCCGGCGCGGTCTTTTAAGTAAAAATGCCGCTGGTCGTGGTCATTGGTGATAGATCGGAAGTAGAGGCCTTTGATGTCACCGGCCTTGCCGCGCAGCGCGAACACCACGCAACCCCGCCCGAACACTTTATACGCCTGACCGCCTTCGCGCACGTTCGTTCCCCAGGCGATCAGCAGGCCGGCGGACTCGCAGGCGGCCACTAGCTCGTCATCCTTGCGGCGGCCGTGGTGGAACTGGCCGCTGTTATACCCGACCTCGATCTGAGTCGCGTCCACCCCACGGCTGCGGATGTAATCCTGCGCCGGCTTGCTGTTATGTACCGCGTTCTTGAAGTAGGTGAACATGCGATTAAGGGTAGTTTCGCGGGGCTGGGCGGTCAGCGGTGCCGCCGCAGGAGCGCCGCCGATCAACTCCCGGCAGTAACGGATCGCCTCGCCCTTGCTCACCCCTTCCTTGTGCATCACAAAGTCGATCACGTCCAGCGCCTTGCCGTGCGTTTTGCAGTTCGAAGAGAAGCAATAGCACGTCTGCGTTTTGTAGTACACCTGCAGGCTCGGCGTCTTATCCGCGTGGAACGGGCAGTGCAGCCGGGCATGCTTGTCTGGTTTTAAACCGTAGTGCGAGAGCACCTGGGCGAGAGGAAGGCTTTGTTTGATTTCTGCGATATCCATCTGTGGATAAATTTTAGATTACTACCTATTGGTCGCAAATCTAACGCATCCATCTTTAATGAACAAGTTTTATTCGTTTTGATTAATACTTTTAGGTCAACTAAATTTGCAATACCCTACTAAAACAGGTCAGTTTAAATACGTTTCAGTATGACAATCGGTGCTCACATCATGCTCCTGCGCAAGCAGCAAAACCTGTCCCAGGCCGAACTCGGTAAACGCATCGGCACCTCCGGCGATATCATCGGAAGGTATGAACGCGACCTGATGATGCCCTCCATTGAGGTTATTATCAAAATTGCGGATGTGCTCGCCGTCTCTATCGACTACCTCGTAGGCAAAACAAATCTCGTCCTGGATCAGGCAACCCTTAAAAGACTGGAGGATATTAACGCCCTGCCCCCTGAGGCTAAAGAGTATGTACTCGGACATATTGATATGATGATCAGGGATTTTAAAAACAAAAAAGCATACGCTAAATAAAGTAAAACGCCGCCTCATTGGGCGGCGTCTATTACATTTATCTAAAAATTTTGATTTTACTTCTCGACATGATAAGCACGAAGAACTTCTAAAAGAGTGCCCTTAAAATTGTCCCCGTCAAACCTAATCATCTCCCTTTCTCCTTCAGAAAAAGTTACAAATACTGTATACTGACTATCCGCTCTTGCCCCATCCATCTTGATGACAACAACATTACCATCTTTCCTGATTAACTCGAAGCAAGCCAATAATTCCTCAATCGTTGGATTAGATTTTCTTAACACTGAAATTATATCATTCATTCTTAATTAATTTTTTAGCTATTTCTGAAACATCTGTCAATTTCCCCTTTGCCACTTCTGTGGCTACGTTCGACATCTCATCTTTCCCTACTGTAGACAAACCATGCTTTTTAGCAAAAGATTCGAATGCAGCGACCGCTGTACGCTTATTCCCATCGATAAACATATGCCCATGAGAAATCGAACGGAAAATTGCAGCACCTTGCTCTGCGGCAGTTTCATAGTACATAGCAGAATTTATTGCTGACATAGGCGTGGTGTTCAATATTACTCCACCTCCCTCCGTAGTCTTATTAATTGCAATAATTTCATTTGCGAAAGAAACATCATCAAACGGCTCTGCTAATCGCAATGCAGGACTCGACCCTTCTAACGCTTTTGAACCATACATTGCAAGCCTTGCCTCTTTACTCGCACCAGAAAGAGCCATTCTTGCCGCGCTCATTTCTGTCCGGGCTACATTATACGCTTGCTTCCCATATTTTGCGGCAATCTTCCAAGCTGCATTTAATGCTAAATCTCCAACAGCTGCTGTAACGGCCTCTCCTGCGCCATGAAGTATTCTAAACGAAGCTCCTCCTTGCGTTTCATAAAGTTGACGATACAATTGAGTCTCTTCCGCCTTCTGCTTCTGAATCTGCCTCTCCAAAGATGACCGCGTATCAGCCCGCACACTTGGCTGACGATGCACAGCTGATGCAACATGCGCATTGCCATGTATCATAACCATATTTACACGGCTAAGAACAGGAGGTCTATACGTATAAGTACCTGTTGTATTTTCCTCAGCACCATCAAGATCTGTTGCCCAAACAGGAGTATTCCCCGCAAATTGATAGGGCGTATAATAAGCATAATCTGAAGTTAGCGGATCCACACTTAGGAACTTCCCCACCCTCGGATCATAAATCCTCATCCCATAATCCTGCTGGCTTCCCTCGATGCCCTTAACTTCGTTATCATTCTCCTTTCCATTAAACCCATAACGATATCGCTTCCCAAGATAAGAATTTTCCCAATTTCTTCCCGGCATTATACTACCGAATGAATAATAATCCTGCATGCTCATCACAGTAGCCTTTCCTTCACTGGTTTTTGCTCCGGTCACCACGACCATCGTATTCCCTAGGTGGTTCGTTAATTCATACAAAGTATTGCCAGGCGCCTCATTCCAGGCAGTAGTGAGCGTTTGGGAGCTATTGACCCCCAACCGCCAGTAGCCCAGACGCGAACTACCGTACAAATGCTGCTCTTCCCATGTTACAACAGCCGTACCGTTGTCTGAATATAATGCCAGCAAATTACCCTGCGCATCCCTTACATACCAGGTCCGAACAGCAGGCCCGCCTAAGCTCACCTCCTTATAGACCCGATTCCCCGAAGGGTCATACTTATAACGGATATACCCATTATTTTTTTGAATTTCCTCGATTTTTCCGGTCACCGTCCAGGTAATATGCCTGATTCCCTCGCTGGAATCCTTCGTTAAATTTCCTATATCATCATATTCATAATTATCTACAGGCTGTGTCTTGAGATCCGTTGTATAATTGGCGTTAGCCGGCGCGGCATCTGTAATATGCCTCAATCGGTTTTGTGTCAGCTTTCCCCCAATTACCGGATATGCGTAAGTCAGATCATCCATCAATATACCGCCTGCATCATGTCCGTTTCGCTGAAAAGTCTTGATATTACCATTCGCATCATATGCAATATTCTCCCCATACTTTATGTCGGCAGCAAAATTCCCATTACCAATTCCTGCATGATGCCGCATCTGCGTCAGTCTGTTCAGTTGATCATAGCGATAAGTATAACCCACTGTTTCGGTGACCGTGCTTCCATTCGTACGCCCCATAGTAACACGGGCTATGTTGCCGTTAAAGAGCGACCTGCCGGTTCCTGGCGTTTCATTGTACGGCCAGGCTAGCGGAAAATCAGGCGCAGGGCCTGTTGGCGGACTGGAAACAGGAGCATAGTCACCGTTGAAGTAATCCAGTGAGTAATTAAAGACATCCGTAGCGAAGGTGGCGTTAATCCCCGCATGACCATCCTTGCCGATATCCACACCCTGTTTTTGGCCATTGATTGCTTTCAGCCATCCCTGCAAGGTATAGACAAAATCCAGTCCCTGGATGTTTCCACCCAATTGCGTCCGAGCCAACGGCCCGTGTTTATAATACTTGTAGTACGCATTCTGCCGGGAACTCGCAATCCCCCAATCATCAGCCGATGTTGTCTGAATACCTGTAATCGCTTCCGTTAACCGATTTTCAGCATCATACCGATATTGATATATGAACTTGTTCGCTGCATTATGCTTATATCGCACAAATAATACTTTTCCACTGGCCAGATCATAATTGTAATCTATCCGCTTGAAATGAAAATCTGGCAGTTTCATCAGCATGGATTTTACATTCCCTAATATATCATAACTGTAAATTGTAGCGACCGGACTAGCTGCCGGATGCTCATACAACAAACTCGCTGACACCCGCTTCCGGAGGTTCTCCTGTACCAGATTGGCTTGTACATCCTCCTGGTAAGCCCCTTGCCCTAACATCCCTGTCAGGCTTTCGTCGTACACATTGATAACATAATGTTTACGGGTAGCTTTATTGTTGTCGATGAATGCCCTCGCGAGGCTGTCACTCATGAAAGTAGTAGGCCATTCGGTGGGTGCGGCCTTCTCTCCTGCTTCGAGTACGCGCCCCTGGTTATCAAATTCCGTATAACTCATCCGCCCATCTTTCAGCTGCTGAGCATTACGCGAAGCAACCACCCTGCCGAGCAAATCGTACCACATATCACTTACGCCGGCATCCGGTGACTCCTGACGAAATACACCATTCAGCGATTGATAGGCATAGGTCGTATTCAAATGATGTACCGGAAAAATGCGGCTGTGCTTTGTTTCAGTAGTCGTATTGCCGACGGTGGTAGCTGTCCCAGTTCCGGGTACATTGAAACGACCCCAATGCTCCTGGGACGCCACACGCAAGCTGCTATCAACGCCCATGCAAGCCAGGCTAAACTGATAACTGATCTCCTGCGCCGACAACAACTTGTTATAACCGCGGATTTGTTTCAACAGGGAAATATCGTTCGGGAGCGTCAGCACATTATTCACATAGCCAATCTCCCATCCGCAGGACCCCGGCATAGTTCCAGTAGTTACGGCCGGACACAGCACTCCGTTTACATAGACCGCCAAGCTCCCACCGTCAAGCCCCATATTAGATCCCTGTAACACCAGGTGTAACCATGGCCTCAATACTTCACTTGTGAGTTTCACTTTAAAATGCCGCGACCTTTCGATTTCCACAGAATTGCTGCCAGCATTCCCAGATTTTAGCTTGTAGATATCCAGCTCCATATTATCGGTTCCAATGCAAGCGCTCAGAAAATATCCGTCGGTCCCGGTAGAAATTGCCAGTTGCCCGTGTGGCAACAGCGGACTATATAGCCACATTTCCAATGTCTTGGTACCTGCACTCAAGGCATTGCCCAAATAGGTTTTAGACAGGCTCAGGTCGGTAGCAGCAGGAGGACCGTTAAAAGTACAAGATTCAATATTCATTCCTGCAGCTTCCTCAGCCTGTGCGGCCTCCACGTCGGACAACGGAATAACCCCCTCCGGCGGAACCGTTCTGACAAGATTGCCCGCCTGATCATAATAATATAATGTGTAATGATATTCATTCTCGGTGTGTGTGATTGACAGCTTCCCGCCAGCCCCAGAACAGTCCCGGATATATTCTGCCCGGAATGCGCGTTTGACTTCCTCCATGTAAAGATCGTATGAGCTCATGCCATTGTAAGCGGCATGTTGCACCATAGAAAAAAGGCATTCATATGGATCTACCTGCGTAACGCCGAATGCCGGGATATTCACCAATTTACTGGTAACCGGGATGACATTGGAATCAAGGGATCGTTTCATCCTTGCATAATCCCAATATCCCAATGTAAAACCAAACCGATGGTTGAGGAAATTGGTAATGATTGTTTCGTAGTTTGGGTGCGTGGCAGCGAGATTGGTCAAGTTTTCGGCTGCCAGCGCAGTAAATCCTTGCTGCAATTCATCGCCAGTAATAAAACCTTTTCCTTGCCCGTTCAGGAACACAGGCAGGCTCACTTCTCTCGGGAGAAGGTAAGCGCATGCTCCACAACTGTTTACCAGTGCCGTCAATTCCGCTTCGTTTAAGGTCATGGCTGGCCCAAATTCATTGACCAGGTATTGGTAGAATGAAGGCCTGGGTGTCGGGAGGCCATTGTGCGCTTGTTGCAATTCCCTTACCCGGGAGCAGATTTCAGGGTTGGAATTTAGTATAACGGGCGGCGCCAATGGCATAGGCTTAGCATGCGGATAGGGCATGTCAATCAACCAGGGATTACAATCTGCTGACAGGTTTGTAATGGCAAGAACAGTCTTGATTACCTCCTTAAAGTCTTTTGGGGTTCCCGCCACCTGATCCGGATGCGTACTTGCCCCATTGGGATGTCGGATATCCACTCCCTTTTTACATAATTCTATCAGTTTGGTACGTAGCGTCACTTTCTTTACAGCCCAATCCGGTAAACCCGTGCCGCACTGCTCCAGCCGACTTATCCAAAGATCTGCCTGATCATCACAAACGGTGTTCATCTGCAATTGCATCTGAGCTACGCCTTCCTTTCTGATTTCATTCATCGTTTCAAGGCTAGGCACGGCGTAATCAACATTATTTAGCCTGGACTGCTTCGTTTTAAGCGCATCAGGGCAGCCGGTGGTAGTTGAGAAAGATTGTACAGCAGTCAATCCGTTATTAAATGCGTGGCATTCAACTACCCAAACCCCAGAAAAAGGCACTCGCTCCCCAGTAGACTCAAAAACAAATTCCACGCATGTATTTGAAAAATCTTTTACCTCAAATAGTGTTGCATTAGGATCACTACAAACCAAGCCTTCATATGGCGGAAATGAATAAACAGTGTACAAACTCGAAGTTCCCGTAGTATTGTATCTAAACTCTGTACCAGATCCTTCACTTACCTGGATAGTCGAGCAATTCATCGAGCATTTAAAAACCGTCGCATTTCTAAAGGTATACTGCACGCCTTGCAGTTCAACAGTGAAGCAATCATGCCATTCTTTCGTTTTTGTAATGCAAGTCGGCCCCGAAATATTATTTATTTGTGGCGTATAGGGATAGATTGCAATATCAAACGCGTTATTCTTGAAATTATACTCGCCAACTTTCTGTGTAGCGTAGAAACTCCCCGGATACAAGCAGTTGTTTGGCGGACACTGAATGAGCCAAACATTCTCCAAATATTCCTCAGGTGCATCGGCCTGAGACGATTTGATAAAAAGGCAATTATAGAAATTTATGGACGCAGGGTTTTGGCAATAATTTGCCGCTACTGGAGGAACGTCCTTACTACCTTCTACTGCAATATAACTCACTGATTGCCCATTCTCAACATTATCCCACATTCTATAACCCTTCCTTCGGCCGCTTGTACCTAGGTCCAGCGTAAATGAAACGCCGGAACAGGGAATTACGGTAGTGCCCCCGGAGCAAATCACATCTTTTACACCTAGCGTCGAAACATCAATATCCTTATGGATAATGATCATTTTCTCTGTATCATTCACAAGGAAAGTTGAAGCGGCAACCTGCTGTAGGGTTCCATATTCCTGTGGATAATAAAACTGAACGGTCATTGAGCGCGCAGCCCTGCCACCTTCATACCTTACCCTCACCGTTTGATTATTGCCGGTAACAGATACGGGAGTAAAAGTAAACGCCCCAGCCGGAGGACACCCTTCACCCACACCAACAGGTGTGCCTACAGTGCAAGCATCCCGGCAATAGGATGCGTTCCCATTACGCGCTGTTTGGTAATACTTCTGCTTCAACTCCATATAAGCCGCGACATACATCTTCCATTCACGATCGGGAATCCGGCAGGATGGTGAAGGGCTGCAATAATTCCAGTTGTTATCCTCCTCATTTACATTCGTAATCTCACCATTCTTGGAAACACAATACAACATGAAGTCGACGTACTTATTGATATTCTTAACCGTGTCGGTTACAAGACCTATAACACGGGATGAGTATTTATTCAAATCTTCCCGAAATGCGGTAAGGGAACTGTACCCAGGCGCCTGAGGAGCAAAGAACGGATCTCTGGCAGAGAGCCAAAGCGGATTGTCTTTATCCCACTGCGCACCGGCGCCCAGGACCACCGGAATATCGGTAGTGGAATTAATCATCGACTTTACGCGATCGTCCCATTTCAGGTAGGCAATATTATCCTCGCAGTACATAAGACCACATGCTTCCGGATGATATCCCTGAAACCGCTCTGCCCACTCCTGCCGCCAGCTATACACCAGATTCTTCAGTGTAAAGCTGGAGTCGTTTACAGACAACTTACCGCCATCCTGAAGTTGTACAATATTCTTTATGTAAGTTGTATCTGTTCGTGGAAGTGGGGGGAAAACTGTTCGCCAATACAAGTGCAACACGTTAACACTTTGTTCCAGCGCCAACGTATCCTTGTTGAACAACGCATATTGCCCATATGGGCTAACATCCCGCTGAAGCAATTCTTTCAGTTGTTTACAGGGGTCAACCGCGCATGTCGCCTGCGCCAGTTCACATGCGGCACTTAGTCTATTATATAGCGAATCAGTCCAGGCACTTACAACAGTTGTATCTGTAATATTAATAGCATTGAGTGCAAGTAACTTTTCCTTAACTTTAGATCTGAAATCCGCTTTTGTACCTAGTGTCCATTTGCAGGTTTTGCAATCGTCGAAGCAGCCTCCAAAATCTACCGCCCTTAATTCTTCAATGACAAAATCGAACTTCTTCCGCAATTTATTGGACGCAACCGTTACATATTGATCAACACGCTGCCGGATTTCGTCAGGTTTAAGCCGCGCTTGCATTTGAACATAATAGTTCCCCTTTCGTGTAAAATCGAAGGTTACATCTTTCTTTAAAGCAGCATTACTCCCCGAACATGCAGAATCCGGTGGTGCGCCAGCCATAACAACCGTGTCAGGTGTAAAATCCGAACAATCGCTGCTAACGGTCAATACGATCTCAAATCCGCAGGCGGTGCAAAACTGCTTATTACCTGTGTTAATCTGGCTGTATAGTCGTTCCATTTCCACAGAGAACTTTATTGGACCTGTTTCATTGGCAATATAGGTTTGCGCCGCGCTCAAAGTAAGTTTGCCCGGATCGTAGGTAAAATCCGCATTTTTAAACAGGGCTACAGTCACTGGTTTGGGCACAGGTCTTCCTGGCAATGGATCCAGGTTGGCGGGTTCACTGCCGCTCAAGGCCGTAGCAACTGTTTTTCCGGACAAATTCACATAGCTGACGGAAACCTGACCATTGGGATCAATCACCGTATTCTTTGTGTAATGTGAAGCGTCACCGGCATCGTTGCCAAACAACCGATATATTTCCTTTCTGGTTGGTTTGCTATAGAAATAACGGGTAGCGCGGGATGAATCATTCGTCGGGTCTTTTTTCGGCTGAAACATGGCCCCTACACCTCCCTGCGAAGCAATACGGCCGGTGTTGTCGTTTGTATAATAACGTAAACTGAAGGGGTATTTTCCTGCATCAGGAACCGCGCTATGATTATCAATTGCTTTGAAATCGTTTTGCATTGAATAGTATCTTGACGCACCGGCAGCATCCGACATCGGAGGAATAAGGTAATCACAACTTCTGTCTTCGGGCGCCACGTCCATCCAGCTATATGCCGTATTGTCCAGTTTTCGGTTTAACCGTGGATAAAAATTAAGCGTAGTCATCCCTGCCAATGGTGCGGGCAGCACCTCAACAGCCGGACGGCCGTACTGGTCATAGATTGTTGATTGTACAACCGCCTCCAGGCCATCCACACCGGCTACTGATGTGGAATTCTTCATGAGTGTAACTGACTGGCGATTTTTCAATGATTTATCGAAATAACTGACTACTTCTTTTCGCTTTCCTTCTTCCGCATATGCAGCAGAATATTGCCAGTTAAGTTCGGGATAGTGCCAAGTGTTCGACAACACAATCACGCCGCTGGTTGCGGCAGAAGCGCCTCCTGCCGGCGCATATGTCATATTGTATTCCCAGGATTCCTCCTCCCGAATTCCTGTCGATGTATTATACGAGAACGTGCGATACCTGACGAGCAAAAATTTAGAATGATGGACCAGGTTAATGGTATATCCTTGTTCTGAAAGACTTACGCGGGTTGCATTATTTCTGAAATATTTCGCGACTGTATCCCTGGGCGGGGTAGGGTTGATCAGGAGCCGGCTGCCTGCTGCTGACTCCTCGTCAATAAATGTCCATTCCAGATCGTATTGCTTCCCTGCTACGGCCGTCCAATTCAACACAATCCTGTGCGGCCCCGTTTCTGACGTCAGTCCTGCGCCAGATTGACATCGGTACCTGCGAAAAGGCAGGCAGCGTACTCGCTGCATTTTCGTCCTCGTTTGCGAACATTGCAACTGGTGGCGCTGTAGGGTCGGTCATATACGACCTGTCCACAATTACCATGCTCGTCAATGTAAAAACGCCAGGAATGCTTTCTCCAAGTTCCGCAGATTCAATTGAATTGATCGTAATTTTCACTTTATGCCCGTTCAGAAAACGAAAGACGTCCTGTTCCTTATAAGCCAGACCTGTAGCTGTGTCATACTTTACTTCAAGTGAAACCTCATCCTCTACTAGTGGCTCAATTTGGCCAGGCTGACTCCAATACTCCACTTTCAGCCGGATTTTGCCAGTAAATGGCTTTTTTATATCTATTACAGAATCGGCGTTCAACGCAAACACAATAAGGTTTGAAACCTTATGATTGTTTATCAGCTCCCAGTTATACCCAGGGTTTTGAAATTTCTCATCTCTTAACAAAAGCGTATCTCCCGCTTTGATGCGGCCAGTCAGACGGATTTGGTAAGGTTCTTCGCTGGCTATCACGGGCTGGCCCAGCAAAATGGTTAAAAGGGCTATCAGGAATATTCTAATCATGCGAAACTGCAGCATAAAATGGAAATATTATTGGATCACAATGAGATCATAGTCTTTGTACTCCGATACGGGTTTATAACCTTCCGCAGTACGCACTACAAAACGGGACGAGGAAAAAATCGAGAGAGCCGGCTCTCCTAGCATCCATTGATCCGCAGAAGCCTCCAGAATCCGGTCTTTTTCATTATTCAGCGGATCTGACTGGTCGGTCAACCGGCAGTAGGATTGCCTGATAAATCCTTCATGGTCAATACCAATACGATATTCTTTACAGGTAATATGATTCGGACGCTCCAGGGAAATCCAACGCAGACCATTCAATTTCTTCTGCTTAATCGAATACCCCTCTCCTGTCAGGAAAGCAGAGATAGCACTCGGAGACGGGAATGGATTGGGAATTGCCTGCTGGGATCGGGAGACAAAGATCTTCTCTGCTTTGTGGTCCACAATCAGCTGCATTTCCGTATTTGACAAAATTTCCTGGTCGCCCAGCTTATAATAAACAAGGGAGTCCAGTTTTGCATAGCGGTATATTTGCCGGATTGTGCCGATACTTTCAGCGGGGTCTAAAACGGAAACACTTCCTGATACTTCGAAGGCTTTGATACTATCCATCCGATGAAATACGCTTCCCAGGTCCTCTAGTATCACTAATTCAGCGGCAGAAACCGTTTCACTGGCGGCCGGCGCATCCGTTTCCACTTTCCCGGCAGACTCCGTGTTTCGGAAAACGGGCATCGCTGCAATAATACCCGCTGATAACACAATTACCGCGGTTAAAAACATCAGCAAGCGCTTATTCATTTGGATTCTTTTTTATGTAAGAAGATCGGGTTTCCTTTATGGTGATGATTCCTTTTTCAGTTTCTTTTTTAAGCCGGATCAGACCGCCCTGCTCATCATATTCGTAAAGCGTCGCAAAATTATTGGCATCCAGCTCTGCCATTAACCGCATCGTACTTTCGTCATAAGCGTAAGTGACCGCCTGCCCACGCTCAGGGAAGATCCGGATATCATCAATGAAGATATCAGCGGTAGCGGATAGGGTCAGCGGGAACTGCGTCGGGCTTTGGGCGGTCACCTTTTTCATGTCCAGCCGGAATTCGAGCAATTTCCATTGTTCAACCTTTGCTTTGAAAACACCGGTAACATTTTTTCCATCCAGCGAAATCCGCAGCGGATAGCTGGTATCGTTTGGTGCATTATCTCTCACCCAAACCGATAGCAGATAAGTGCTATCAGACTGTGGGTTAAATCCGTAAAGATTGAGCCACGGTTGCGGCTTACGTGTATACTCCCCTTCGGAATTTGTTTCGATATAACTGCCGGGCGCATGTGTAAAATTGTAAGCTTGTGCCTTAAGGTTTACCGGCGAACTTGGCGTTATCCTTAAGCTGTATTTGCCAGTGTGGGCAGTAGAATCCGCCAGCCAGGTACTGGTTGCCGCGCCGACTATTTTACGGACGTCAAAATCATCGCCAAGGCAAGCTACAAAAGGCGCGCAGCGGTTCGTGAATTTATAATCCTCGAAACCGTCGTAATATAACTCCCTGCTTTGGGAGTTGCTACCGACGATGACGGGCAATACTCCTTTAAAACCGTATTGGACGCCACTAAACTGACCGAGCGCATTCCGGTTTTCCAGTTCGTGTGAGTAACGATCGTACGATGTAATAGTTCTTGCCGCAACCCAGTTGTAAAGTGTGCCCCATTGCCATTTATAATTCGGATCATACGGGAACCAAAATACAGAAGTGACAGGAACCCACCTTTGCATAGCGTTATTGTATTGCCAGAAAGGCATGAAAGCTTCATACTGCCCGGCTTTCCGGAGACCGTCTTTCGGAAAATCCTCTCTGGACTTGCGCTCTGTCAGATAAGCGAATTCCACATATGGCAGCCAGTTCCCCAAATGACCGGTGAGATATGGGTTAATGACCCTCGACATGGGGATAGTGCTGCATTCGTTACTTAAAGCACACATATCAGGTGACGTTCCCCCACAGTTGTACCGCCGCCTTATCGGCGAACCGCCTGCTGTGGAAACAATCATATCATAAGGCTTGTCACTTCCTACCAAATTTCTGATGGTCCAGTATGGTGAGATATCTTGCGTTGCATTCAATATCTCTTCAAACGTTTGCCCAAAAATTTCAACAACCATTGCTGATGGTACAGTCGGTGTATTCGCTGCCTCGGTACTTACTTCCAATAAATGCTTTCCAACTGTTAGCCTTCTGGCTTTCATGTGATAATACTCACTTGAATTCCTGTAACCTCCACCGCTGGTCGGAACATTATCCAACAATATACCATCAATTTTCACCTCAATATTTCGGGACGCAGTATAACCTACGTAATAGACCTTATTGCTATCAATCTCCACACAAGCCCTAAAGGTCAACCGCTGACCTGCTATTAGGGTATCATCAATCCACACACCCCTATTTCTTAAGCGACCCGGGCAACCTTGTTTATAATCCCCAGCATATGGATATCCAAGCCACCAATTGCTTGCAGTTTCAGCTCGAACAACTCCTGTAGAGTCTATCAGAAGTGCGGCTTTGTTCCAGTTTTCTGCGACGGTTAAATTTATGTAGTTTGTTCGATCAGTAATTAGCCTCATCGAATCTCCTGCATTAAAATTCAAAGGCTTATAGCACGTCAATCCATCCGGCGTTTGCAAATACCCGGGCGGGCAATCACCAACGGGGACAGCAGAACAATGTGGGAAAGGATCGGAAACAATTGCGGAATTGTTAGTTGACCCGCAATAGTACCGAACGGCAGTATTTGCACTTGCTCCTGCATTCATATTAAATGCATAATATGGCACTTCGTTATAAATAGCCTGATGCGAAGAAAAAGCGACCCTGATCTTATCTTTTTCCCCTGCTATCAGATCTGCTTCACTACTCACATCATACACTTCAAAGCCCCCTCCGTGATCCCCCCATAGTTCTTAACCAGAAAATCGATGCGGTTCCAGCCTTCCGTCAAAGTCACCCGACGTACTTTCCATATTTCCCAATTTCGAGCATCCATTGGAGGCGTATTGTCATTGATATGCTGATTATTGATAATTACCTGGTATTCATCATCCCCACAAGCTCCAATAAAGTATTCCTTAGTTTCCGGTACCTGGAAGTAGGCCGTCATCTTATAAAACACACCATCAGGTGCATTATATGGCCACACAGCACATTTATCATATCTGCCACCGATACCTGTCCAGAACGCGGACGTAAGATCCATTTCAGGTGTACTGGACGCCCCATTATACAACTTTGTTTGCTTTGCAAAACGTCCCGGAATATACCCATGCTCCACCTTTGTCCTGTCATAAAATCCAACGTCCGGATTCAGCTTTGCCGGCTCCAGGCATTTCAGGCCGTCTGCACTTAACCGCCAACCTTCCGGACAGGCTTCGTTCTTACATGATGCAGGGCGGCCCCACGCTTCCTCATACAATATGCCCTTTGTATCAAGTACCTGCAATGAAGTCAGGTCTGTTTTGGTCGGAAGGTTGAGGCGCAGGTTGTCATAAGGTTTGGTAAGACAAACAATTGTTCCGGCAGAAGCCGCCAATTGGTTCCGATATCCGGAACGTGTCACTTTGAGGCGCCCTTTACCTATTTTCTTTACCAACAAACCCTGCGCATCAATAAGCCGAATCTTATTTGTAGTCCATGATGGCGCCGGGGTGTTCACAACCCAATAACGGCGGTTGAGCATATCGAGATTAATAAGTTCGTCGCCAGGGGTAAGATAATTATTCCAGGGCCATAACACGATGCCGTTATCATCAGTCTGCAGATTCTCCAATAGCAGGTTCGCGCTTTTATAAGCATGCCCCATCCGCGCATACATCCAATAGGCAGGCATCGATAGCGAATAAACGGGATCCCCGAATTCGTTGGTAGTAGAAGTCACCACGGGCAGCCCGGTTTTACTGTCGAATAACAGATTATCTGCCGACACGATAGATCCATCCTGTTTTTTTACCACTTTATTCAATATTCCTGTATACTGGATCGTTTTCAATACAGCGGCCGACCGGAACAGCCTATATTCGAAGTTCGCAGTATTGGGAAAGTGCGGCAGCGGTAACACCCAAGTCAGTACAGGAATCAGATCGATTCCCACATTGAGGGAAATACCCAGGTTGGATGTTTCTCCTTCCCGCAAGTCCACGAACATATCCATTTCTCTGCCCAAAATCTGGTCTTTGGTAATATTACCGTTTTCGTCTACGACATCCACTTTATTCACCAACCGTTGGTGGCCGCCTCTTTCCTCCGAATGATAGAAATATTCCGACGAGGAAATTTCCTTTCCAGCCTGGTTGAATACCCTTTCCGCCTTGACCTGGCCATGCATATTATTCAATCTCACGAGATATCCCTGCGACATGGTAAGTTCATAGATCAACCTAGCGCCAAAAAAGGACGAAAGACCAGATGGGCTCTTTTCATGTTTATCCAGGTTTGTGGCAGCTACTTCCGTTGGAAAATCTTTGGCAGTGTAAAATTCATGCTGGAGATATCCTGTCTGGCTGGTTTTTCCTGCATCGTCCCTCGACGAGCGCTGCTCCACCCTCACTTCACTATAACCGACACCTGGCGACGGAAATACGCTTTCTCCAAAAGGTTCTTCCAGGTAAAACTCGTTATTAAGCGCGCTCCTGTTCACCTGGGTGTAAGGATCCGGCTGCCTCCAGGGGTTTTCATCCCCACCCAGCCCCGGTTCATAACTGGCCACACCGGAACTGATTAATTGTCCGTCGCTTGCAGTAGTCGTATAACTATACTGCTGGATGGAAACTTCCTCTGGATCATCATCCCAGGTTTCCCGCATCAAAAGGTTTTTTACGCGCGAACCTCCGCCGGTTTTATCAAAGCAGGAGAGCTTTACAAAACTTTTCTTGAGATTTACTTTCGACGCGAAACCCTTCCTGAGACCTCTTTCATTAAAATCCGCCTTCAGCTCCTTAAAATTACCGATGGCATCGCTCAATGCCTTCAATGCTGCACTCACTGATTGATCATCGGGAATCTTATTCTTAAAACCGGGATAAGCATATCTGGGATAATCCAATCGCATTCTTTGCCAGGCCGCCATTGTAAAAGGATTAATGAACTTTCCGTCTACCGTGGATCCTGCCAGTTCAACAATAATATTGGACCCGTTCACTGTGGCAGACGTCACCTCGGCATAGCATGGCACCCAGTCGTATCGCGCCCTATCAGCCGTATCCGCAGACGGCACATCCGAGACGTTTACATAAATCTTACCATACAAATACTTACTCCCACTGAGATACCTTTCTTTGAATTCCTCCAGGTTATTTGCTTTGAATGCATTGTTAATACTGAACTTCCGCATTTGCATTATGTCAGTAGTTACCGCATTACTCTGCGTCAACATCACTGGCCAGTCCTTCATCTGCATCGCCTGCCGGTGCTGGACATAACTGTAGGTATCATTTTCATAGTTTACTTCAATTGATCCCCCTGTTGGCAGGTCGATCTTACGCAATGCCCACATGCCCGGAATTGTTGAAAGGGCATCCGAATACGGATACTCATCATTGAGCATTCCACCCGGACTTCCGTCCTTCCTTTTAAAAGAACCCCATCTGTCCGTTGATAAAGTATTATAATTCCCGGGAATAGAATCCAGGGAAGTCCCCGGAACAGTTGCTTTCGTATTGTAATGAAATTTGTAGTAATGGTAGCTTCCGCGGGAAGAGTTCCCATAAGTGAAGTGTACTTTATCAAGAGTCAACTTCCCTTTCTCCACTGCATCTGAGGAGTTGGGAACACCTTGGCAAAGCTTGTAATTGTATTTGAAATGCGCGGTCTTGATTGGGTTAATCGTGTCGGTTTTACTATACAACCTGATTTCCCTGAGGCATCTCTGCCTTATGGTGCTGTCTACCCCGCCATGTAACCCTTTCACACCATAGGCGTCGCGGCGCTCATCTGTAATAAAGTATGCGATATGGGTCTTCGTTTCGATAGAATGCAAATAATAAAGCTCTTTCTCGCCATAAACTATATTGCCTTTATCATCGTCCGGGTCGGCAAGATTCCCTCTGTTCAAGGTGGCTTTATCTTTCGTGAAAGGAGTCCGCCATTTAAAAGTACTGTCGGTCCGGGAATAATTGAATTTCACAGCGGAACCGGGATCATCGTCCGAAATCCCATCACCGGTCAGATCCACATAATCAGCAGACAAAACCGCAGTCAGCAGATGCGCGGCGGCATAGGCTGGTTGATGCTGCTCCATATAGTATTCGTCGGTCCCAGCATGCTTATGTACAATCTGTCCACCTGATACGGTATAACCCACCTCGTTATTGGTGCGATTGTTAAAACCTGGTACTAAAGATTGAGCGACAGCAAATGTCACTTCTTTTTGACTGAAATTGTAGACGGGTAGTCCATACACCATTCTTCTGCCATCTTGTCCCACCATCGAAATCTCGGAAATATGATGATTCTTTCTGTTCGTTGTATGGCGAGATTCTTGACTATAATTTGGCTTATGGCAGGAAGGAACGGAGAAATTCCCAAACCTGTTGGGAGAATATATCCTGATCTTCTTATCCAATCCACCAGCTGTTGCTTCGGCGGTGGTCAGATAGTGAATCGCTGTATTTCTGACCTGCCTCCCGGATTTCTTATATTTTCGGGGTTGGTGGGTTCCGCTGGCCGACTTCAACCCCCGTTGAGCGTTTTCTTGCTAATCGGTATGCTGACGGCATCCTCGTTCACGATGCTGGTTGAAAATAGCGGATCTTCCGAAGTCGCCTCTCCCATTACTTTGAAATATGCATGTTCCTCGTCCCGCTTTGCCGAATCAGGATCAGGATAATCACCATACTCTAGAAAATTATTATCCTTTGTCCATTTCGTGGTTATATCCTTTATGTCCTGGTCATAAAATGAGGTACCTCCATGGAAATATGCCCCTGCACCATAATCCGTACCGAAAGTGGAGTTATCAGATACATCGACCTTTTGATTATTAAAGAAAACGCCGGTGCCGCCTCCCGACACCTTAAACTGTCCGCTGCCAGCCTGACTGGTAAAGGAGAAAATGTCCGGTGTAGCGATCGGCAGCCCGATATGTCGAATGTCCGGGATCATTATGTTATCTTTCTCCCGCATAAAATCCATCAAAGCATTGGGGTTACTTCTTCCGTTATGAGCATGCAAAGATCCATAAGCATTATGCTGAACCAGGTTTTCCTTTACCTCCCTGACAGTCTTGTATCCGCTTGATCCTGCAGCAGTTTGGATGCCAAAAGCCATAAAACCCACATCTATTGAGAACGTATGGCTTTTGCTTTTGTAAGCAATTTCGCCATCAGGGTAAAATACCGGCGTATTAAAATTCCAGGTAGCCGATCCAATTTCTCGATTCATACCGCCATTATAGACCGCTTTATTGGAGAGTCCATAACTGGCACCCAATGTTAAAGACTTAATGCCTTCCCGGGTATTGTACCCTTGGGTTAAGCTGAGCGATGCTGAGCTGGTCAGATTTTTGGATGTTTGATTGTTAAGCGAAAGAGATGCTCCTCTTGTAGTACTCACTCCTCCTGAAGTATTAGAATTGGCGCCATAATTCAACCCTGCCGTTAATCCACTTGCATTTCTGCCAGTCAGCGACACACCTGCATTTCCGCCATATCCAGCTTCAGCACCGTATCCCGTGTAATTATCATAAAAGATTCCAGCAGTCAACGAGCCGCCTACTTTCAATACCTCATTTCCTATTGCTTCCACACGGCCCATAACACGCCCACCAATGGTCACCTTTGGCTTCATATGGTGCCTTGAAACAACTCTATCCCCATCGTGATCATCAGGTATACCGCGCAACTGCCGGTTAATGGCCCCAACATTAAGATTCCATCCCAAGCCGACCCATGATGCCTCATCTTCCATCCCTATGCCCTGGGCATATGTAAGATTCAGTGGATAGCCACCTACATCTATCAATGGTATGTTATACTTGAAATCTCCCGTAAACAAATCCACCATATCACTCATGCCCGCGGGCTGGAATTGTGTCATTTCAGGTTGCGCAGGACCGCTGGTAAGTGCCAGGCCTTTTAACGGAATCAATGTTTCTAACGTCATCAGGCCGAGAAAAAAATAGCGATTGCCCTCTTCGATGCATTTCGTCTGATCATATCCTGGAATAAATTGAGTCAAGTTGATGAATAGATATCATGTTAACAGGGAAATACAATTCCCGTTGGGAAAACAACCAGTCCTTAAAACGAAGCTGGATATCCCCATTCTTCAGTACTGATTGCCGATTGAATGTCAACATATATTCTGCTCCATTGGTCATGCCATTCGCAATGCGTATTGCCATGTACGGCGCCAGCGTGTCCATAGAAGTGATAACCTCAAACAATGAGTCTATACCGAAACTGAATCGGGGCTCATTAATAATCTGTTGCGGAAGCCCACTTTCATGTTCAACCCTTAACACGAGGCTCCAATCTGTAGTATCGCGGGGATTTGAAGGCAGATAATTCAGCCGCATCCTCCAACCGGAAGCTTCTTTTTCATCTAACAAAGACAATTCCTTCATTTTCTCCGCCGACTGACGATTTGCGCTACACGAGAGGAATAGTAAGGCAGCACAGGTATATATCAATATCACACGCATGGTCTATTCTTTTTCTGATTTATTAAGAAAACGGAGTTGTTTTGTCTCACCGCTGGGCAACCGCACCAATAGCAGGTAATAATGTCCATCAGTCATCCCCTTGACTGATCTCAGATCGATCTCGATATGATTGTGGCCGGTCGCAAGTTTTAGCTTCGGTAGTTTTCTGATCTTTTCATTTGGCATGCTGATGCTAGTAATTTTGTAATCCAACGTGGCGGCATTATGATAATTATCCACCGCAAACAGAATTCTTCCATCTGCGATATAAAAATTCCCTTTCGCCAGGTCATCAATACTCCTATAACTGTCCACCGGCTTCTGCGCCACACTATCCTCACACTTCACCGTAAAATCCCATATCTCGCTCCGCGCCAGTACCGTCTCCCCTTTCACGGCCGTCACCTGCCAGGCGTAGCGCCTCCCTTCCGTCAGTTCGCGGCTCAGGGGCGGATAGAGGAGCATCGGGGATGGGATGCCGCTCTGGCGGATCACCGGCATGTTGAAATGCAGTGCCTCGGCGCGGGGTTGCCCCTCTTTCAGCTCTACCAGCAACAGCCGGTAGGTCATGCCGGGCATAGCGGGTAGTAAGGGCTGCCAAAGCAAAGTGGGGCGTTTGTCACAGATGCGGTCGCCATCGTAGGGCTCTGTCAGCTCAAGCGGACTGAAAGGCGTGAGCATATGGTTAAAGCATTGCTCCGCAAGCACGGCGCCCGCGTGACTGCCGGCTACTTCCAGGAGGGTGAAGCAATATTCATATTCGCCTTCCGGGAATTGGTGCGACTGCTTCACAACGGTCGCCTGCTGGCTGTTCCCGAACTTCCACGATGCACGGTATGCGGCGGACTGCGGGATCATGTTTGTACCGGGAGGCAATTCGAAGGCCGGCGTCGCCGCTTCCGCGATCAGGCCGCCCCCGGCGGACGTGATCCTGATTTGCAGGATGCACGGCACTTTTTGACCGGCGTTCGTCAATCTCGCTCCCATCAGGGTTTCCAGCGTCCGGCCCTGCACTTCCGGCAGGAAGGTCACCGCTATCTGCCCGAGTACCATAGCCGGGGCGCACATGATCAGCAAGACCGTCAGAATTTTTTTCATATCTATTGATTCAACATGTAGAAAATGGATAATTCACTGCGGAAGTTCCCATAGAGGTAGTTCTGCGGTGTGTTCACCAGGTCTTTCCGCGCATCCACGCTCAGGTTCACCTGGCAGCGCCCCAGCACACTGGCGCTCACCTGCTGGCGGATGCCTGCCTGGCGCACCACCCCTTTGTTATCGAGGAAAGTGAGGCTGCTACTGCATTGCAGGAACTTCGCGAGGCGATATTGATAGCCCGCGTCGGCCGTAAGCAGATTAGCGTACACTGCCGCATCCTTGATATCGCGGTTATAGAAAACATTGGCCGTAACCAACTTCTCTCCCACCGGGATCGAATGGCTTACAAAAGCAGTAAGGAACAAACTTTTTACAGGATCCCCCGCAGTCAGGTAATGCATCTGCTGCAAACCGAGCGACGACTGGTTGATGAACCGTAGCCCTCCCATCCTGCCGTTCCATTGCGAGCTAAAGCTTGCTTTCCGGTTGAGGTATTGTTCCTGCCGGCCGTAGTCGCCATCGGCGAACATGCTGCTCTGGTGCAAGCGCCCGGATAATGTAACCTGCCGCGAAACGCGCAGGCGCCCGTCCAGCGCAAGCGTGCGGTTCTTCCACTGGCTGCCGGCCAGCGACGACCGGCTGGTATTCCGGAAATCCGTACGCACCTGCACGCTGGCCTTGTTCTTCATCCACGAACGTCTGACCTGCAGGCCGTATGCCGTGGAACCACGCCGGGAATAAGGGTTACCCGGGTTGTTATAACCCATGCCGGAATAATTGAAGTAAACCGACTGGGTAAGACCGTATTCCGGCAGCGCGGAATTGTATTCCAGACTGGTGGATAACGTAGTGGCGAAATCGTTGAAGAAATGCGCGATCGCCGCTTTGGATTGTGCGGCATGATCGCCGACTGTACCGCCACCACCCGTACTGGTATTCGATTTGGACAATTCGAAGTCCACATCTCCCCAGTCGCCGAGCGACAATCGGTTAGACAATGCGCCCACGAATACATTCTGCATCAGCGCGCGCGCGTTGGGCATTCGCTTATCATTGCGGGTGCTGGCATTAATCATGGAAACGTGATGATGGGGCTTATCCAGGTCGCCTTTCCCCATCCGGAGGAACTGGATGCTTTGGGAGGGCGCCTGCTGCATATCGTCGAGACCAATATCATACGGCAGCGCCTGGCGGGTTTTACCGGCCCCAATCATCAGGAGTTTATTTTTATTCATCAGGCTACCTGCCGCCCCGGTCATGAACAGATCGGACACGGTGCCTTTACTGGCATTGGCAGCAATGTTACCCGCGTTCAATTCCTTTAGTTTCATGAATAGCCGTTGCAGGCCAGACATGGGCAAGAGGTCAGGTGCCATTTCCGCGGCGGAAGCAGGGTCTTGCATGTATTTTTCCATGCGGGACTTCAGCTGATGCTGACTTTTGAGCATGGCGTCCCTGTCCAGCCCGCCGCCTAGTTCGCGTTGCAGGGCAATGAGTTTGGACAGATGGTGCTCCAGCGTGGAATCCTTGTACTGGTTCAGGTTTTGTTGTCCGGCGTTGGCGAAAAGCTGGTTCCGCAGTTGGATGCTATCCAGATACATCAATTCCTCCGGCCGGATAAGCTTCGAGATGCTGTCGCTCTTTGTGTCGAGGGCTTTGAGGCGTTCGCCGGTAAACTGTTTCAGTTGCGCTTTAAAATCGATGTCGTCGAGGAAATATTTCTTTAGGTCGTAGTGCTTGCGGATGTGGGCGGAAACTTTCTGCAGGTATACCTCGCGATCGAATTTGAAGTTGCCCAGGTTTTCGCCGGACAGGGCGTGGCCGAAACGGCTGTGCCCGGAAACGTTGGCGTATTGCAGGTTAACGGGAATTGCTCCCAGGGAGAAGCGGTCCTGCACTTCCACATTGCTCCACCATCCGGATGCGTTCCCGGTGGTATCGCCGAAAGAAGTTTGAGCACCGGCTTTTTGTAGTTTATTTTCTGGTTTTCCGGGGAGTTTAAGTTGGCCGGCAGCGGGATGGTCTTTAAGCAGGGCGTAGAATCCACGGAGTTTGTCGTCGAGGAAGCGCTCCATGCGTGCGGAGTCTTTCAGGGCGCCGAATCCCGTTTTCAATTGATTGAATTTCGCAGGGGTGGATGTGGCCTGGATGTAGGACATGAACTGCTGGCGGACGGGCTCCTGCAACCCATTGAAGCTCCCCTGCGGCAACTGGAAATTTTGCGAAGCGAGATTATTGACGACGCCAGGCACCAGTGCTTTACCGGTCTTCCGGATATCGGGCGCAAGCGCTTCGAAAATCGAGTCCTGGCGTAAACCATTGGCGAGTTGACGGGGTGCGGTGGCGCTGGGGAGTTTCGCTACACGTTGGAATTCCTGCGAAAGTACATCTGGGAATGAATCCTGGCGTAAACCATTGGCAAGTTGCAGGGATTTTTTGACGCCGGGGGGGTGCGCTACATGTTGGGATTTCTGCGTAAGTACATCGGGCAGTGAATCCTGGTGTAAACCTTTGGCGAATTGCCAGGGTGTGGTGGCAGTGGGGAATTGCGAAAACTGCCGGACATTGGACGCAATCGAATCCCGCAAGACACTGGCAGCTTGCGTATCTGTCTTATCTGGCGCCTGCCTGGCGCCGAAATCATTTGTGGAATCTTTTAATACCCGGGAGTTGGAATGCCGGGAGTTCATCGCCGGATCCGCGATGGAATCACCAGTGGCTCCAGATAAATGGAAACGAGAATTAAATTGCAGTTGCCTGGCCTGGTGGTTCAATGAGTCCACAAGGGTTTGCCGGATATTTGCCGCAAGTCGATTATTTTTCACCATGGAATCCATGGTATAGGGTACGCGGTCAGGTATTGTTTGCGCGCGCGCAAAAGTAACCACGCCGAGGCAGCAAATCGCTGCGAACAGTCGGTGTAAAGGCATAAGGATCTTCCTTAATCGTCTAAATGGATGCGGGAATAACTGTCTAATGAAAATTCAATCTCACCGGGTCAACAAGGGCAGGGATTCCTCTATTTTAACTCTCTCTGAAGCATTCTCAATTTCATAGGTAAATGCATTCAGTTACAGCCAAAAATACACGAAATAATTAATAATCAAAATTATTTTCACTAATTATTTTAGCATTTAAACCATGCCGCATATATCTTGCGTGTCACATAGACGTATTATCCGTCAACCTCTACTATTTCATGCCTTCTTCCATAATCATTTCCTTCAAGAAAATAATCGTCGCAGCTGTATCAAAATCATGTTTCAATGCCCCCTCCAATCTCACGGCAAATGCTGCCGCCGCCAAACCATTTTGGACAATACGAATATCCTGACAATAAGATTCCAATACTCTCCATTCTTCTACAGCTATTTTCCGCCGTTCTCTTCTCGAACCCCATCTGGACCAATCATCCAGGTCACCATGATACTTCTTATATACCAGAATCTTCTCTTTTGTAATCATCAGAATATTGTCTGAAATTATATCCAGCGACACCACCCGCCAGGTGGCCTCAAATACGGAGCCATCAAACGGGCGCACTAATTGAACAACATCATTAAGCACGAAAAAAATTCTTACCCTTTACTGCACTCACAATTCTGTCATAATAAATGGAGATATCCTTCCAATCTGAAGTGTCGAACTCACGGGCTACGGCATAACCGCCCTCAAACCATTGCTCCTCCTCCCGCGATATAGCACGATTTTGCAGTTCTCCCAGTTCATATAAACTAATCGCCAGAAGAATCGCAGCTACTGATACCTTACTGCCTTCATTAATTTCATACGTTTGTGTCTTGGTGTAAGAAATTAATAACGCGCGAAGTTTGTTGGTTGCCTCCATCAATCTTATTATATATTGTGAATCTATAATGAGTTTTTACAGTGGAATATCACCACCCCAGAAGCCAATTCCAACTCCGATACGAATCATTATTATGAAATCATTTTCCCAACGCGTATCCTCTGCAATTAAGATAAAACGGTTTTCCTTCATAGCACCGGATTCTTCACATTAAAAAAAGCCGCCCCGCAGCCATCCAGCATCAACGTAAACCCGACAATTTCCAGTACAAACGCCAGTCCTATGATCCAGGGGCTCCGTTTCGCTTCCGGGTTCCGGCGACGGTGAATGATATTTCCGAAGCCAAGGACAATTCCGCATACAAAAAATAAGACGCCTAATAGCCTGATACCGGTAAACATGGTGTTACTATTTTATGTCGTAATTTACAATAATATTAAAACAGCAATCCCATGTCCGCCAGGCAAAGATTACGTACCTGCCCGAAAGGGCACCAATACTACAAGTCATCCGACTGCCCGACCTGTCCGCAATGCGAAGCGGATACGCGCCCGGCCGAAGGAGTCCTCGCGCAGCTCTCCGCGCCCGCAAGACGCGCGCTAGAACACCAGGGCATTAAAACCCTCGCTCAATTGGCTCGGCACTCAGAAAAGGAATTATTGGCGCTGCACGGAATGGGACCATCTTCCATCCCCAAATTGAAATCCGCGCTCTCTGAAAAGGGGCTTGCATTCAGGCAATAACCCACCCCTGCACAGCAGTAGCACCCGGTATTGGAATTCTTATAATTTGTTGGCCGAAAACCGGCTTCACCGGAAATGCAAGCTCACTGCATCGTGCACATTAGCGCGACACCCGCGGTATGCGCGGGTATCCCGCTCGGCGGGGCTTCGTTCGCTACGCAAGGTGAAGCGCCTACTACTCTGCACGATACACTACGCCCGCAGCACGCCCAGCTCCATCTCGCTCACGGTGATTTTCTTCGTCCGCTGCTTCAGGAAAGCGATTACTTCCTCGTCGCTGGCGAAACGGTCGCCGATGTTCACGAAATGGCGGGCCAGCTTATCGTACCGCCTGGTTACCAGCCAGAGCCATACATGCAGGAAGTGGATCCCGTCGAATACGATCGCCTCGTTGTCGATATACTCCTGGAGTGTTTTCCGGAAGAATATGGGGTGCTCCGTCCAGTGCATATTCGGTTTTACGTGATGGCTGATGTGGTAGCCGTCGTTCCAGCATTTGTGGTTATACTTCGTATTGATGCAGGTGATGGAATTTTTGTAATGGTTTGATGGATCGCTGCCGTCGATAAAGGCATGCTGCGCCCAGTTACCCACCATCATGATGATCCTCGAAATAACAAAAGGTAAAATAAAAACAACGAGGGTAGCCGGCCAGTTCACAAACGACAATCCCACGCACATCGCAATGAACAGGAACTCGCCGCGCACGGAACGGTACAGCAGTTTTTTGCGGTTCTTCCGGTGGAAGTAAGTGCACAGGTGGTATACGCCCGCGAAAAAGAAAGATAACAGGTACATGCCGAACCCGCGCATCGAATCGCGCTGATACTTCATCGTGCTGCTCTCATCTTCCGGCATATTATTTTCCGCATGGTGCATCCCGATGTGGTGGCTGTAATACGTCTCCGGCGTTTGCCCAAATAACGGTCCCAGTACCCAGGGCAGGTAATGGTTCATAAACCCATATTCCTTCCTGAAAAACACCCGGTGCGACGTGCAATGCAGCATCAACCCAAACGGCCCCTTGAAGATAAAGTTATTGAAAACCAGGTACACCGCCGCAACTACGCCCCAAACCCAGCCCGTCACGAATGGCATATACAGCAGTATTGCCGTAACGCCCAGTACTAACGTAATCTGGATCGTCAGGTGAACAAAGGGCACGTCCCTCGGATCGCGGATAAACCGCTCGAAATAACTGGCTTTTTCCTGCTGGATGTACACTGGATCGGTAATGTTCTGGAGCGTCAGCATAGTAATTTGATGGGTTTTGATTAAAAAGTTAACCCTTTTTCACGACTTCCCGTCATTATCAACCGATTAAATCATAAATAAGACGCAATCACCGCATTCACGCTACCACAAACAACTGCTGCGCCTTCATGCTATACCACGATGCTTCCCCTACCAACAAGTAATCGAGCAAAGGGCATTCCTTCTTCAGCCCCGCTCCCGCCATCCTATCCATAAACCGCACATCCCCTTCCTGCGGCCCCGGAATCCCCGGCAACCCGCTCTTCGCCAAAATCACCCCCGCACTCCGCTTCTGCACCGCCTGCCAAAACACCGGCGTGGCCGGCGGAAACGGACGGTCCCTATCCGACACATGAATCAACTCCGTAAACAACACTTCCTCTCCCCGGCTCATCCCGATCACCCAAATCTTACTCCGGTCGCACGCAAACTTGTTAGAAAATAGCTGGAGCTGCAATATTAATGCTCCCATCTGCCCATTCCCGGGCCGCTCAGCGCATTGCGCCGCCGTAAATACTCCTGGCATAACAAACAATTAATTGGTTTTTCAAACAATGGCCGTAAAACTAAAACAAAAAAAATCCCGGCCCTCGAAAAAAGGCCGGGAATATCTCAGTATTAGAAGAGAATATCTCGCAAAATCGGAGAAATCAGAAATCGCCGCCGCCCATATCGCCGCCACTGCCTTCTTCACCACGCTTTTTCTTGAATATCTTCGCTTCCATTTTACCGAAACGCCAACTCACATTCACCCGCAACTCCCGCGAAACACGCTTCCGGTAACGTTCCGATTCAGAAAACGACGTCTTCGTCCAGCTCAAATCCCTGTCCGTATTGAAAATATCATTCAATCCCACCATCACCGACAAATTCTTCTTCTTTAAAAAATCTTTCTTCAAACCCAGGTCTATCTGGTACTCAGGCGCTTCCTCACCCTGCGGCAATATCTGCTTCGACTCATACTCGCCCGTTACCTGCAACGTGAGGTTCCAGGGCAGTTTCGTATTGCTGTTCACCTTTCCAAACCAAATAAACCCGCTGTTGTCCAGGTTCTGCGCGCTTACACTTGTTTGCGCCAGGTTTACGTTGGTGGTAATATCCCATCCCTTCGTCACCTGCGTGCGTACGGTCAGCTCTGCGCCATAGGAATTCCTGCGGTCCGCATTGATCGGGTAGTTCAGCAACACTTTGCGCTCCTGCCCGTCCAGCACCAGCGTCGTATCCACATAAAAATTCGTGATCGCATTGTTCGTATTCCGGAAATACACAGAAGCCAATACATTCACCTTCCGGTCGAAATCTTTCAGATACGACAATTCAAAAGAATTCGTGAATTCCGGCGTCAGCGTTGGGTTACCCCTCCGCGCAGAATTCGCGTTGTATTCAATATTGGGCAACAGGTCCCGGAACCACGGCCGCTGGATTCGCCGGCTGTAATTCAATTGCAATTCATGGTCGCCTCTCAGTTTCTGCGACAGGAAAATACTGGGAAACAGGCTGATAGGGTAGTCAATTTCATAAGACGCTCCCTTTATATTCCGCATCTCGCCGCTGTAAAATGATTGCTCCGCGCGCAATCCCGTCTGGAAACCGAAGTTCCCGTACCCGCCCGTGTAGCTCACATATGCTGCGTTGATCTGCTCGGTATACCGGTAATCGTTCGACAGGCTGGAATCATACGCAAACTCCCCGGTCGAAAAATCCTTCCCGAAAGTATTGAGCACATTGTTAAACTTGCGGTTGTTACTCCGCAAACCCGCTTCCAGCTTCGATTTCTCCGAAAGCGGCGTTACAAAATCCACCTGCGCCGTGAGGTATGTGGTGGTGCCGCTCCCCTTTCCATAACGAAGCTCCGACGCACTTGTGTTGCTCGGCTGCCCCGCCATATCAAAGTATTCCAAACTGTAATCGTTATTATTCCGGCTGTTGGCGCGGTTATACGTTACATCGGCTGTCAATTCCTGTCCTTCTTTCGCAAACGTCCGTTTATACCCCATTTGCGTGGCGTAATTGCGGAAATTATGCTTGTTATCGTTACGGCCTACCCCGCGCTGGATGCGCTCCTGGTTGCCGTTCAGGTCAAAAATCTCCTGTGTATTCAGGTTGTTGAAATCGCCGGCGGTAATGCCCTGTGATAAAGTAATCGTATTGCGGTTGTCGATGAACCAATCGAAGCCCAGGCGACCGTTCTGGAAACGGCGGCCAAACTCGCCATCCTGGTATTGGTCCAGATATGAAATATTATTGCCGTCGATGTTTTTGCGGAACATATGCTGCTTCATGGGCGAGCGGCGGTCGCGCAGGCTGTAATTCAGGAATACATTGACCTTCCCCTGCCGCGCATTCAGATCCACACCGGCATTGGCGCTTTTCGTGCTGGTATATCCACCCTGGATTAGCCCGTTGATACCAGCTTTGCGGTTTTTCTTCAAAACGATATTTAAAATACCGCTCATCCCTTCCGCATCATACTTCGCGGAAGGGTTCGTCACCACTTCTACGCTCTGGATCGCATCCGCGGGTATCTGATCCAGCGTCAGCGTACTGGGGCGGCCATCGATAAATATGGTAGGACTGCCGTTACGCACGCTCACATTCCCGTCGATGTCCACATTCACCGAAGGCACCTGGCGCAACACATCGGTAGCCGTGCCGCCCACGCTTGCCAAGTTCTTATCGACGTTAAACACCCGCTTGTCGATTTCCATGGTGAAAGCCGGCTTCTCACCCACGACCTCTACCCCTTTCAGCGCCGTAGCTGTGGTTTTCAGACGGATATTGCCGACGTCGCTGCTCTGGCGGACAGTTACGGGTTTGAAGAAAGTCTCATATCCGATAAAATAAATCTTCAGAATGTATTTCCCCGGTGCGATATTCCGGAAATCGAAATCGCCGTTCCCTTTCGACAACATGCCCGTTACCACGGAAGAATCCGTAGATTTCAGGAGCGCCACCGATGCATATTCAACCGGTTTGCCTGTCTGATTGTCGAGCAATTTTCCGAGAATCTCCGCCTGTTGTTGTTGACCGCCCGGTTGCTGCTGTGCCCTGGCGACTGTTCCTGCGAGCAAGAAGATGCTCCATATCAAAAAACCTGGTTTCCTCATCCTAGTTTCGTCTCTGATTTACAAAGTTATCGTGACAAAATAGGATAATTGTCATTCAGACATCGAATTAATGGATGAATGGCAATGGGATATTACTCCCCGGAATAGAAATCCCTGAAGGCTTCCGCCCTGAATTTCACATCGGTTATGTGCAGGTCCATCCCCTCGCCCTTAGGCGACTGGGCGTAGAATCCTATCCTCAGTCCCTGTGGCCGGCGGTAACGGAATGTGCGCAGGATTTGCCATTTCTTACCGTCTTCGGAGAAGTAAAAGCCAAAAATATTGCCGGATCTGGCCACTTTCACATAGACAGCCGGCGCATTTACGGCGCGGTGATAGCTGTCGTCGGTCACGCGATCGGTAATGAGGGAGGAGCCGAGCATGATGCGGCCGTCGTCCATCCTTTCCACCAGCAGTTTGGCCCAGTTGGAGGAATCGGTATACAGCAGCAGGGCGCCGCCGTCGAACAGGGCTTTGGCTTCCGGCCGCAGGCGGGCGGATAAAATGAACTGTTCGCCTGCCGGGAAGGTGGCCATGGGCACCTGGTGCACGTAGAAACTGCTGTCTACGAAGGAATAGAGGTCGGTATTCTTGTTGGCGTGAAGAATGAACCCATCGTCGGACGTGGCTTTCAGGTTCCCTTTGGAGGGGTCGAAAGTGAGGGCGCGGGGCAGCGCTTTCAGGCGGAGGGAATCCTCCGATGCAAACGTTTCCGGATGAGCGGCAAACGCCGGCAGCGCGATGGCTGCCAAAAGGATGGAAATGATGGGTTGCAGCATGAGAAATAGTCAGGTGAGCAGGGAAGACGCAAGGTTCCCCAAAAGGTACTATGCCGTTTGCAATTTTTTAACGAGGTGATGATAACGCCCGCCGGCGAAGGGGATCGTATATTCCACCTGGAAGCCCATCCGCTCGTACAATCTTTGCGCGGCGGGATTGTCTGTGCTCACGAGGAGCCCGGCTTTGGGAATCCCCTCGCCTGCCGCTCTTTCCACAGCGGCATTGATGAGCTGTCCGCCGATCCCTTTGCCCTGGTTCCCCGGTGCCACGGCGATGCTGTCGAGGTAAAATTCACCCGGCTGCGTTTCGTCTTCCGGGCATACGCCCGCGCCGGTTTGCCAGCGGATGTAGTCGAGCACAGGCTTGCGCAGCTGGTGGAGCTTGCCGCCATCGTACCCGATGATCATGCCGGACACGCCATTGTCGCTTTCGTAAATCAATGTGTTTTCGAAACTATACTGGTTGCCGGGCTCGCGGAAAAGATGCTCGAAAATATGGGTCACCACCTGCATATCGTTGGTGCCGGAAATCTTGCGGGCGATTTCCTCCATGGCGAGGAACAGCAGCGGCACCGCTACGGGTGCGTCATTGGGGGTAGCCGGGCGTATCATGTCACTAAGTTAACGGGTTTACCGGTAGGGGGACAATAGGGAAAAAGGGCCGGCGGAGTTCCGCCGGCCCTGACAAATGCTTGTCAGACGTTGTAAATATTTTCGATGATGTCTTTATACTTGTCGAGGATAATTTTGCGGCGAAGGCTGAGCTTCGGCGTCATCTCCCCTGTATCCACGCCCCATTCGGCGGACATCAGGGCGAATTTCTTCACCTGTTCCACGTGATTGAAATTGGCGTTGTAACGGTCGATCACTTTCTGGTACATCTCCAGCACCTGCGGATTTTTCACGGCGTCTTCGTTGGATTTGAACGGTAGGTTATTCTGTCCCATCCATTGTTTGAGCAGCGAGAACGAAGGCACGATGAGCGCGCTCACGAACTTGCGTTCATTGCCCACCACCATGATCTGTTCGATGAAAGGGCTTTCCTTCATCTTGTTCTCGATCGGCTGCGGCGCTACGTATTTGCCGCCGCTGGTTTTGAACAGTTCTTTCTTGCGGTCTGTGATCTTGAGGAATTTGCCGTCGACCAGCGTGCCGATGTCTCCTGTATGCAGCCATCCGTCAATAACGGTTTCTGCGGTAAGATCGGGGCGTTTGTAATAACCTTTCATGACGGAATCGCCGCTCACGCAGATTTCTCCTTCTTCTGTGAATTTGAGGTGGACGCCATCGAGCAGCGGGCCAGTGGTGCCGAATTTCGTCAGGCCTCCAGGGTGGCGGCGGTTTACGCTGATCACGGGGCTGTTTTCGGTGGGGCCATACCCTTCGTACACCGGAATTTTAGCCGCGTTAAAAATCCGGAGAAGGTTCTCCGAGGCAGCGGCGCCGCCCGTGACGATGAAGGAGATTTTACCACCGAGGGCTTCGCGCCATTTGCTGAAAATGAGTTTATTGGCGATGGCCAGCTGGAGATTGTACCAGGCGCCGCCACTGATGTTGTTGTCGTATTGTTTGCCGAGGGCAACCGCCCAGAAGAACAGCCCGCGCTTGATACCGGTGAGCTCGTTGCCCTTGCTCATGATCTTCTCGTACACTTTCTCCAGGAGGCGGGGCACGGTGGTGAAGCCATCGGGCTTTACTTCGCGGAGGTTATCAGCGATCTTGTCCATGCTTTCGGCGTAATAAATGCTGATGCCGCTGAACAGGTAGATATAAGTAACGGTTTTTTCGAAGATGTGATTGAGGGGCAGGAAGCTCAGCACCCGAGTTTCCGGCGCGTCCGGGAAGGGGAAGCTCGCTTTGGAGAACTTCACGTTGCTTACGATGTTTTTGTGCGTGAGCATCACGCCTTTGGGCGTGCCGGTGGTGCCGCTGGTGTAGATGATGGTGGCAAGATGCTCTTCCGGAATGCCGGCGGCGCGTTCTTTCACCTTCGCTTCCAGCTCGGGAGTGGCTTTGGCGGTAAGGTCCGACCAATGCGGTACGCCGGGCAGTTTGTCAAAAGAGTAGATGCCTTTGAGCGAGGGCACTTCCGGCATCAGTTCATGAATCTTGTCGTACATCTCCTGGCTGCTGACGAAGATGTATTTCACCGCGGCGTCGTTCAGGATGAACTTCACTTCAAGCGGGTTGGTAGTGGGATAAAGCGGGACGAGCACCGCGCCGGTCTGTTGAACGGCGAGATCTGTAAAAATCCATTCCGGCCTGTTGTTGGAAATGATGCCGATCTTGTCCGCCCCTTCGGGCGTGAAATCGTTGCCGCTGACGCCGAGATCCGCGAGACCTGCGGCGAGGCGAAGGGCGTTTTCCGCTACAGCTGTTGTGCTGAACGGTTTCCAATTTCCATCAATCTTGCAGGCAAGCATGTCCGGTTTCGGAAATTTTTCCTGCTGGTAAGCTACCGCGTCAAATAATCGTTTTGGCTGTATCATTAAGGCC
This sequence comes from Chitinophaga pollutisoli, assembly GCF_038396755.1. Lineage (NCBI taxonomy): Bacteria > Pseudomonadati > Bacteroidota > Chitinophagia > Chitinophagales > Chitinophagaceae > Chitinophaga > Chitinophaga pollutisoli. The sequence continues at coordinate 237,702 of NZ_CP149822.1, forward strand.
AATATAATAAAAAACAATGGATGAAACAAGCGTTTCGGGTGACTAATCGTCACCATTTTCGCCAAGTTGTCACCCCGCCCCTTGGGCATAATTCCGTACCTTTGTGATCGCTATCCAACCCGTAACCCCGCTCACATTCAGCCAGTTAATGGCTTTCACACATATTCTATCACCAAAAACACTAGTATGATCCTTGCGACCGATTTAGACGGAACATTTCTGGGAGGAAGTCAAACCCACAAAGAACAACTGTATGCCCTGATCCGGCAAAACGCTGACTTCCGTCTCATCTTTGTAACAGGCCGCGGTGTAGAAACCGTTCTCCCGCTCCTGGCAGACCCTGTTATACCTACGCCCGATTACATCATCTGCGATGTGGGCGCTACGATTCTCGACGGCCATACCCTTCTACCCGTGCAACCTATTCAGAACAATATCGAACTGAAATGGCCGGGCAAGCAGGCCGTGATGGACCAGATGAACGAAGTAAAAGGCATCCGCCTTCAGCCGGTGCCCCAGCAACGCCGTTGCTCCTTTTTCTTTGACGACCCTTCCGTGAAAGCGGAAGTTTCCCGCCTCGAAGCGGCCCTTGGCTGCGATATTATCCTATCGGCCAACAAGTTCCTCGACGTGCTGCCCCCCTCCGTCAACAAGGGCGCCACATTGCGGCAGCTTGCCGATCTCCTGCAGGTCCCCGATAGCGACATCCTCGTAGCAGGCGATACCTTAAACGATCTCTCCCTCTACGGCCGCGGCTTCCGCGGTGTGGTAGTAGGCGCCGCCGAACCCGCACTGGTACGCGCAGCGCAAGGCCGAGAAGACACTTACACCGCCAACGCCCCCGGGGCGGGCGGTATCCTGGAAGCACTGCGGCATTTCGATGATTTCAGGCCGTTTTACGGTCATGCCGAACCCGCCGCACCGCCTGCGGAATCCACGCAGCTGGTGATGCTTTACCACCGCTTCCCGTTTGAAACAGTAGTGGAAGACGGCGAGCTGGTGCGCAGGAAACCCAAATCACCCAACGGCATCCTCCCTACCCTCACCAACTTCTTCAAAAGCGGGCGTCCCGGATTGTGGATCGCCTGGCAGGAAGCGGACGAAGAGAATCCGGCTCCGGAAGATAACTTTTACATCGACAGGGAAGAATATCCGAATCTCGAAGCCAGCCCGGTGATGCTGCAGAAAGATGACATCGACATTTTCTATAAAGTTTTTTCCAAAGAAGCCTTCTGGCCTGCGATCTTCGCATTCGTGGAGAAAGCCCAGTTCAATCACGAACATTGGGAACACTACCTGAAAGTGAACCGCATTTTCGCGGAAAAAGCCGCGAAGGAAGCCGCGCCCAATGCCATGATCTGGATCCACGATTACAATTTGTGGATGGTGCCGGGTTTTCTCCGCCAGCTGCGCCCCGACCTGAAAATCGGCTTCTTCCATCATACCGCCTTCCCCGCGGCCAACACCTTCAACGTGATCCCGTGGCGCTCTGAAATCATCCACAGCCTGCTGCAGTGCGATTACGTCAGCTTCCACATTCCCCGTTACGTGGAGAATTTCGTGGACGTGGTGAAAAGCCTTATGCCGGTGAAGATCACCGAAACCGTGAACTGCGCCCCGCGCTTCCTCACCTACAGCTCCGCGATGGGAACGGGCACCATGACCCGCGAGATCGATACCGGCCGCCGGAAAGTGAGGCTAGGCGCCAATCCCGTGGGCGTGCATGTCGACTACATCGGCGAATTGCTGCAGCAAGACAGCACCAAAGAACTGATCACACAGCTGAAGAAAAACACGCACGGTAAAAAGACGATCCTCAGCATCGAAAGGCTCGATTATGTAAAAGGCCCGCTGGAAAAGATCAAAGCCTACGCGCAGTTCCTGGAAGAACATCCCAACCTGCATGGCAAGGTGGAACTGATCAATATCTGTACACCGCCGGCGAAAGGAATGAAGATCTACGAGCAGGTGCAGCAGGAACTGGAACAGCTCATCGGCAAGATCAACGGGCAATATTCAACGATCGACTGGGTACCCATCCACTTCTTCTTCCGTTCGTTTACTTTCGAGGAAGTGGTGGCCTACTACGCCATCGCCGACATCGCCTGGATCACGCCGCTGCGCGACGGGCTGAACCTCGTAGCCAAGGAATACGTGGCCGCACAGGGCCAGCTGCCGAATTCAGACGGCGTGCTGGTGCTGTCCGAATTTGCCGGCGCCTCCGTGGAACTGGGGGATGCGATCATGACGAACCCCTACGACAACGTTTCCATGACCGATTCCCTCCTGCGCGCGATCGCCATGAACAAACAGGAGCGACAGATCCGCATGCAACGTTTATTCGAAAACGTGAGCCATTACAATATCGAATACTGGGCCGACGAATTCATGCAGGAACTCAGTGGCGTACATGCCTACAACCTGCAACTGGCGCAGACATCATAAATTTGTATTGAAGAATGAAAAATAGCAAAAGGCCGCCCGGTAGTGGGGCGGCCTTTTATTTTCATTCGGCAATCATCACTTTTAGTAAGTCCTTTTTAACTGGGTTGTAACGGCTTCCCGCAATGCGCCGTAATTGCGGAATACAGGCTGCACAATCCTCAATACCGTTCTTCCGTCCTTCTTCACCAACAGATCTTCCACCATCCCGTACCCCTTAACATGCCGTTCCCTGATGACATACCCTTCAAGCTCCTTCAACGGCCATTCCCGGCTTTTTCCTAAACCATAAAAAGTTGTTTTCCTGATGCTGTAATCACTGATCTCCACGCGCACGGTCCATTTGCGCCCGCCGAAATACCACATCACCAAACAGAAAACAGTCGTCACATAGAAAAGCATTGTAGTATCCGGTACATAGCCATCAAACAAAGGGAACAATATGCTGCGGTGCGACATAAAAAAGACAAAAGCCACTCCCAGAGCGGGAAGGAACACCGGCGTCAACATTACAGTATAGGCGTAGGAATTGAACTTTGAGGTAACGTGCGTCATGCAGTAAAAGTACAGCGAAACCGGAAGCCTGAGAAAGGTTGTATGTCGAAATGCAAAACGGGACTTGTGAAAAAACAAAGGGAGCCTCCGGCCGGAAGCTCCCTGTAAAGCTCATTGTGTAATTATCCGATATTGGCGCCCAGAACGAACATCATGAGGATGAAACCCAGTACTACCAGGCTCAAAACCACGATGGTGAAGATGCCCCAGAACTTGAACATCGATTTCAGGTTGCCGAGCGCATTGGTCAGCGTGATCTGGTCGTTACCCGCCAGCGCCGTCTTCATGCGGGTGGAAAAGCGGTACATGTACATCAGCGGGATGAACAGCAGGCCCATGTAAGCCAACATGACTACCATCCCGATACCTGAGGAGTAAAACGACATCATAGGATTGGCGCCATAAACCGCTTCCATTTCCCGGGTGGAACTGCTGGTAACCAACGCCAGGAAAAGGGTTAACAGTACGTAGAATCCAAGGCAGATGAATCCGAAGATGGAAAGAAAACGGCCCCATTTGGCGGTTTCTCTCAGGTAACTGGCACTTTCATCATCGATGTGCAGTTCGAACAGGTTTTGGTTTTGCATTTTTGTAGGTTTTATAGATCAGTTTCCGGTTAAGCGGGTAAGGCCTGCTTCGAAGTGGGCTTTCATTTCCCGGAAAACGCCCAGCAAAGCGCTGTGGTCGGTCTCCAGCGCGGGGCGTTCCGCGTCTTTAAAACGCTCACCCTGTTGCAGGCGCGGCCAGAAAATGAAACGGTAATAGTGGGAAATATACGATTCGATCACGGGGTTCTCTCTGAATGCCTGCAGGTGCGCGACATTCTCCAGGCTGTTGGCGTAGTCGCCGAAAAGATCGATGAAGTTGGACAGGGCATCCATTGCCTTGAGGCTCAGCTTTCGCTTGCTGCTCAGCGCCTGCTCGATGTAATCGGTATCATACACGTTACTGATCGTCGGGGTTAATTCCACTACCCGCTCCAGCCACTGCGGAAAGCGCGGATGATAGACGAGCGCCGTCAACTGCGCATCCGCGGCTGCGGCCACTCCCGCCGCATCTTCCGCCGTAAAAACAGTACCGCTCCTGTGCATAAGCAGCCGGTCTCCACTCGCCCTGTCCGTATACCAAACTAGGTATACCGGATGCGGGAGCGCAGAAGACTGGTAGGCGACGATCCAGGTGTCGCAGGCTACGCAGCAGGATTCGAACCGCTTCTTTGTTGACTGCTGAGGCATATGATTCCGGGCCGAATATATATATTATTATTGTTATTTCGTAACATTAAGATAATTATTATTTTACCCGCTGCAAATTTAAGAAACTCCACTCAAACCCGCCCGTATTGGCCAAAATGCGGATCACATGCTTTCCTTTGCCGGGCTTCAGGGTGCCGAGGGGCACGTCGGTCCATTCTTTCCCGGGCGGGACTGGCACGCTTTGCGCCACCGGCTTGCCATCCAGCAGCATCGTCACCTTGCCGCCATTTTCCCCGCCGCGGGCGGTCATAGACACGGTAAACGCCCGGTCCGGGAAGGTGATGGTATATTGCTGCCATTCCCCGTCCGCAATTTGGGTGATGTATACGCCATCCGCTCCCGCGGAGATGTCTACCCCGTCGTTCCGTGAAGCGCCGCCCCGGTTACCGCCCGTATGCTTAGGGTCAGACACCCGGTAGTTCGCCGTATCGGTGTCGTAATAAGCATACCCGTTGGCGCCCAGGTCGTACACGTCCGCCCCGATCCGCGTATGCAAGCCCAGGCGGATTTCCTTCAAAGGCTTTGCAGACGGATCGGAAGGCTGGCGCATCATCGCGTCCACCACATCCATATGCACATGATCCCAACTGAACTTCGTGGCTTCCGCCAGCTTTTGCAGCGTTACCCAGGCTTCTTCAGCATCCGGTCGTGGCGCGGCACTGTCTGACCAGTACCGCAGGATTTTATCATACCCCTTCGGAGCAACGATCTCCACCGGATTATTGATCCCGATCTTCTTCAACGGCCACCAGGCCCAGCCGATATTATGCTTTTCCAGCAGGCGGATGGCTTCGGTGAACCAGACATTCGAATTTTCGCCGGTTTCGCCCAGCCAGATCGGAATGTTGTATTTGTCGCGGGCTTCCAGCATGTGGCGGATGCTCCCTTCGTTGTTGTAATTCCAGTATTTGTGATAACTGAGCACCATATTGCTGTCCCACGGCGGGAAAACGCCGCTGTAATTATTTCCCCAGCCATTGCCTTCGATGATGACGATGTGATTGTTGTCCACCTCGCGGATGGCACGGGTGATATCCACCATGAGCTTGCGCAACGGGGCATTGTTTTTCTCTTTTGTGCCATTGCGGTCGTTTTGCGGATCGGTGAAACCCCAGTTGGGTTCGTTGATGATGTCGTAAGCGCCGATCCAGGGCTCGTTATTATATCGTTCCGCCAGTTTGCGCCACAGCGCTACGGTTTTACGTTGGTTTTCGGGGTCTTCCCAAAGCGAGGGTTTGGACGGGTCGCGGTCGGAGATGTTGAGATCGTTTCCCTGGCCGCCTGGCGCAGCGTGGAGATCCAGAATGAGGTAGAGGCCGTTGGCTTTGCACCAGGCCAGCAATTCGTCGGTCATCGCGAAGCCTTTTTCCAACCATGTGTCCTGTCCTTTAACTGGTTCTTTATCTACCGGCAAAGTATAGAGGTTAAAATGCATGGGCAGGCGGACGGAATTGAAGCCCCATTTCTTCAGCGCGTCGATATCCGCGCGGGTGGTGTGATTGGCAAGCCAAAGGTCATAAAACGCAGCTGTGCGTTCCTCCCCCACCAATTCCTGGATGCGCTCGCGGATGCGGTACTGCTGCCCTTCCCGGTAAACTTTCAGCATATACCCTTCCTGCAACATCCAGCCCCCCAGGCCAAAACCCCGCAGCAGCACGTTTTCCCCTTTCTCATTGACGATTATTCCGCCCGATCTTTTAAGAAAACCCTGGGCCAGGGCGCAATAGCCCGTCAGCACGAGCCAGCATGATAAGACAAACGTTTTCATACGATAACATGGAATGATTTGATCCGTCAAATTAGCCAATTGTTTTCCCTCCCGCAACATCCCCGCTTCCTTTTGTTCCGATTCCGGAAATTCTGTCCGATATCGAACGCTTTTTGCGAAATGAAATTTCACATGTGGTTGATAATGAGATAATTCCGTTTGGCATCCGGATTGGAAAGAGAAAGTCAAATTTTTCAAACTCCCTATGGACAGATCACTGCCTCCATCCGTCAAACAAATCCGCCGGCGCAAGCACTGGCTTATCGCTGCAGGCATCCTTTCCGCCCTCGTCATTCTCCTACTGCTGGTGCGCATGTTCTTCCACGCTTCCATATCCCGCGCCGCCGTCCTTACGGGGCAAACCGGCACAGGAGATATCGAAAACACCCTGACCGCCTCCGGCGAAGTATTGCCGGAGTTCGAAGCGGTGATCGCCAGCCCCGTGAGCGCTTCTATCCTAGAAGTGTCGATAGCTGCAGGCGCCACGGTGCAGGCCGGCCAGCCGCTGCTGAAGCTCGACAAAGCCGCCGTTGAATCCGAATACGAAAGAGGGAAATTTCAGCTGGAGCAGAGCCGCAATAATATCCGCAAATTGCGCCTACAGCTCGACAAAAGTTACTTTGACCTGCAAACCGGCAATAACATCAAGCAGCTGCGCATCCAGGCGCTGCAGGCCGACGTGGAGAACGCACGGCGGCTTTTCAAGGCTGGAGGCGGCACCCGCGAAAGTGTGGAGCAGGCGGAAACCAATCTCCGCGTGGCGAAACATGAAAAAGCACAATTGGAATACGAGATAAAAAACAAACAGGAAGCCATGCAGGTGGAAATGCGGGAATCGGAGCTGGAATCCGCCATCCAGGCGCAGGCGCTGGGCGAGCTGCAACGGAAGCTCGACCGCGCCGGCATTGTAGCGCCCCGCGGCGGGGTGGTTACCTGGGTGAACCGTAACATCGGCGCTACCGTGCGAGAGGGAGAGCCGCTGGTACGGATTGCGGATCTGCAAAGTTTCAAGGTGACGGGCACCATCGCCGACAACTATTCCGACAAGCTGCAGGCCGGGATGCCCGTCATCATCCGCATCCAGGATTCCACTATCCGCGGCAGCGTGCAAACCATCCACCCCGCTGTGCAGAACAATACCGTTACGTTCGATATCCGCCTCAACGAACAACATCACGCCTCCCTCCGCCCCCATCTGAAAGTAGACGTGTATCCTGTAACCGCCTCCGGACACCGCGTGGTGCGCGCACCAAACGGGCCCGCCTTCAACGGCGTGTCGCCCGTAGCGGTGTTCGTAGTGCAGGGTGATAAGGCGGTCCGCCGGATGGTACACACCGGTATGGCCAATTTCGATTTCGTGGAAATCAGGGAAGGGCTGCGGCCCGGGGAAACCATCATCCTGACCGACATGTCCGCCTTCAAACACGCCAAAGAAATCACGCTCCAATGAAATCGCGTCCTTCCGCCATCATCATGTTCCTGTTTATCCTTTTACCTGCTTTCGCGGACGGGCAGGACACCCTGCGCCTTACGCTCGCTGAAGTGGTGGACATGGCCCGCAGGGGCTCCATCGCCGCGAAGCAGGCTATAACCGTCCGCAAAACGAAATACTGGGAATGGCGCACGCATCGTTCGAATTACCAGCCGCAGCTGGCGCTGGAAGGCACTTTGCCGGGGTTCCAGAAAACCTTCAACCCCGTGACGCAGCCAAACGGAACAATAAAATTCGAGCCGGTGCATTATAACAACTCGGCGCTGAACCTGTCGTTCAGCCAGGGGATCACGGCTACAGGAGGGCGTATTTACGGCGCCACGCAGCTCCAGCGCTTCGACGATTTCGATGCCAAAACCAAACTGTACAACGCCATCCCTTACACCATCGGCTTTTCGCAGCCGCTGTTCCAGTTTAACCAGATGAAGTGGGACAACCGGATTGCGCCCGTAAAGTACGCCGAAAGCAAGCAACAGTATATATCCGACATGGAATTCGTTGGCGTGCAGGCGAGCGCTTATTTTTTCGACTTGCTGCTGGCGCAGGTGAACCACCAGATCGCCACCACCAACCTGGAAAATACACGGCAGATCCAGCGGATCGCGGATGAAAAATTCCAGTTGGGGAAAATATCCCGCAACGAAATATTACAATTGCAACTGGAATACCTGAAAGCGGAGAAGTCCGCCGGCACGGCGCGCCGCGACATGGAAATCGCCGCCATGAACCTGCGGGCCTACGCCGGCATGCAAGACGCCGGGCGCATACAGCTCGAATTGCCGCCCGCGGTGATAAACATGATCGTGCAGGCCGACCGTGTGCTGGAAGAAGCGTACGCCAACAATGCGCAATCGCTGGCTTATGAGCGCCGCATCCGTGAAGCACGCCGCGATGTAGCGAAGGCGAAAGGCGAAAACGGACTGAATGCGTCGCTCAACGCGAACCTCGGCTATTCCAATAGCGCCGCCGACCTGGGAAAAGTATACCGCGACCCGCAGAACCAACAGCTGGTGGAGCTGAAATTCACCATTCCCGTGCTCGACTGGGGCCGGCAGCGGTCGCGCACCAAAACGGCGGAAGCCAACCTGGAATTCACGCAATACGCGGTGGAACAGGACCGGCAGAACTTCGCGCAGGCGGTAGCCACGCAGGTAACACTGTATGATATGATGAAGGAACAGGTAAAACTGAGCGCATCGGCCGACAGCATTGCTTCGGAGAAATACGAAATTGCAAGGCAGCGGTACGTGCTCGGCAACCTGAGTATCACCGACCTCAGCATCGCCTTCTCGGAGAAGGACCAGGCCAAACGAGATTACATCCTGGCGCTGCGGGATTTCTGGGGCGCCTATTATGAATTGCGCTATTTATCCCTATATGATTTCGAACAAAATAAAAAGATAACTTATGATACACTTGCAACAAATTGAGAAAGTCTATCGGACCGACACGGTAGAAACGCAAGCTCTCAGCGGCATTAACCTCACCGTGCCGAAAGGGGAATTCCTCAGCATCATGGGCCCTTCCGGCTGCGGGAAGAGCACGCTGCTCAATATCATGGGCCTGCTCGACGCGCCCAGCGGCGGAGCGCTTTCCATCGCCGGCAGCGACACCCGCCAGCTGCGTGACAAACAGCTGGCGCAGTTCCGCAACCAACGCATCGGCTTCATATTCCAAAGCTACCACCTGATCAACGACCTCCGTGTGCTCGACAACGTGGAACTGCCGCTGTTGTACCGAAAATCATCCGCTAAAGAAAGGCGTAGCCTGGCGGCGGAGGCCCTCGGCAAGGTGGGCCTCGGCAACCGTATGAAGCACTTCCCCTCCCAGCTGTCCGGCGGCCAGAAGCAACGCGTGGCCATCGCCAGAGCCATTGTAGGGAAACCTTCCATCATTCTCGCCGACGAGCCCACCGGCAACCTCGATAGCGCCATGGGCAACGAGGTGATGGAGATCCTGTTGCGCCTGAACAAGGAAGACGGCACCACCATCGTGATGGTGACGCACGACGAACAAATGGCCCGCAAGACGCACCGGCTCGTCCGCCTCTTCGACGGCGCGCAGGTTCAATAAAACCCTTCAATCCTTTACCCATGCTCAGGAACTATTTAAAAATCGCCATAGCCGTGCTGAAACGCCGCAAATTCTTCACTTTCATCTCGCTGTTCGGCATCAGCTTTTCCCTTACCATCCTTATGGTGCTCACTTCCGTGATGGACCACCTGGTGAGCCCCTCCTACCCCGACGTCCACCGCGACCGGAGCCTTTACTCTATGACCCTCAAGCTAACCGACCCCAAGGAGCAGGGCCAGCGGACAGGCCCTTTCAGCTACCACTTTCTCCATACGTATGTGGAAAGCATGAAAACGCCGGAGGCCGTAGCTATTTCTTCCATCTTCTCCCCTTCCAACACTTACGTAAACAATCAGAAACTGGTCATTGATATTAAATATACCAATGCCGGGTTCTGGAAAGTGCTGCAGTTCGAATTCCTGGAAGGCAAACCCTATACACAGGCGCAAATCGACGCAGGCGAACGGGTGGCCGTGATCACGGAAAGCACCCGCGATAAGTACTTCGGGAAAGGCATACCTGCGGTTGGAAAAATGCTGGAAACAGATAATGTGCAATACCGCGTGGCGGGCGTCGTGAAAAGCGTTCCCATCACCCAGATCTTCGCTTACGGCGATATGTTCCTGCCCTGGACGGTTTCCGCGCAGCATGCCGCCAACAAAGGATACAATGGCCTGTTTATCCCCATATTACTGGCCCCTTCCAGGGCCGATGTCCCGGCCATGCAGACGGAATATCAGCACCAAATGTCGAAGGTGCCGATGCCGCTAGAGAACTTCACCGAGATGGAAAGTTTTGCCAAGCCCTACCTGACGTCGTTTACCCGCATGATGCTGGGCAACCACGATACTGACGGCACGTCCACGCTCATGATCTATATAGGCGCCTTCCTGCTGTTCTTTTTGCTGCTGCCCACGCTCAACCTCGTCAACCTCAACCTGAGCCGCATCCTGGAAAGGGCTTCGGAGATCGGGGTGCGCAAGGCTTTTGGCGCTTCATCCGGCACGCTGGTGGTACAATTCGTCGTGGAAAACGTGATCCTGACACTGATCGGCGGGCTCATCGGCGTGTTGTTGTCATTTATCGTGATCGCGATTTTGAACAAGGCGGAATTGCTCAACCATGTCCAGCTCACACTCAATTACAAAGTATTGGGCGTCAGCCTGCTCATTTGCCTGTTTTTCGGCTGCATGTCCGGCGTGTACCCCGCCTGGCGGATGAGCCGCATGCAAATCGCCACCGCATTGAAAAACGCTTAAAACAACCGTATGCTGCAACATTTGCTCACCCTCATCTGGAATAAAAAAAGACAGCATTTCCTGCTGTTCCTGGAGCTGTTCGTCTCCTTCATCGTGCTATTCGCCGTATTCACCATGCTGGTGTATAATTACGGCAATCTCCGCACGCCGCGTGGCTTCGAATACAAACAGGTGCTGTCGGTGACGGCATCCGCTACCTTCCCCGAGGGCACCTCCCGCGATTCGCTGACCATGATTTCGGAACAGCTCAAACGATCACTGAAAGATATGCCCGGTGTAGCGGCCGTATCGTACGTCAGCTCCAACAGTCCATATACCATGAGCTCCATGAGCGACAACCTCACCTACAACAATATTTCCCTCATGCCCCAGTCGTACTGGGCCGACGATGATTTTGCCGCCGCAGTGGAGGCAAAAATGGTGCGGGGCAAGTGGTTTTCCCGGCAAGACGCCGTCTCCGGGCGCCGGCCGGTGGTCATCAACGAAGCGCTTGCCGAAAAATTCTTTGGAATGGCAGATCCGCTCGGCAAAATACTCCCCGGCGACAAGCTGATCGTTGGCGTTGTGCATAACCTGAAAGACAAAGGCGACTATGCGGAAATTACACCCGGCATATACCAGCGCATCGACAGCGGGTTCCAGGACATGTTCCTGGTAAAACTAACGGCCGGCGCCGCCCCTTCCACCGAAAGCCAGATCTACAAAACCATCATGCACCACCTTCCCGGTTCCAGTACGGAGATCGAAAAGCTGGAAGACAAGCGGATCGCGCGCAACCGTCTGTCGCTGATTCCCGTGATCCTCATGCTGGTGATCAGCGGATTCCTTGTACTCAACGTTGCACTGGGGATTTACGGTGTGGTATGGTACAGTATTAATAAGCGGCGGGCGGAAATAGGCCTGCGCAAAGCCGTGGGAGCCACTGCCGGGGGTATCACGCGGCAGATACTGGGTGAAGTTTTCGTACTTACTACGCTTCCGCTCCTGCTAGGGATCATCCTGGCGGTTCAGTTCCCCCTGCTCCGGCTCTTCGACCTTCCGGCGGTAACGTATATCATCGCGATACTGCTGGCTTCAGCATTTCTATACCTGCTCGTTACCCTTTGCGCCCTGTACCCCGGCAGGCAGGCTGCGAAAATCTATCCTGCCGTTGCTTTGCATGAAGATTAAATAAAAAACGTGTTGTGCTTATCCCGCACAACACGTTACAATTTTGGATGGATAGGTGACCGGTTAAGCCATGCTTCGCATAAAAACACCATCTTCCTTCCGCCTGTCTTTGGCCACCTGCAATTTGTGCCAGCAGATGTAAGATGTGGCCAACACCGCCAGCACCACCAACGGCGTGAGGATGTAAGCGATGTTCCCGTCTACTACGATGTGGCTGAAAGCGGCGAATACGAGATTGAAGGTAAGCCCCGCGTAGGCCCATTCTTTCAGCCGCCCGGTTACCTGGGGCAACAATATCGCCAAAGAACCGGCCACTTTGCAAAAGATCAGTGCGAGGGCAAAATAGTCGGGATACCCGAGCGGTCTTGTGCCAATGTAAGTATATTCCGGTGTAAACACCAGGGAACTGAGGGGCATAACGCCTTCAAACAGAAAGATAAAAACGGTAGCTATCCAGAAAATGATTTTAGTTTTTTTCATATTGATTGATTTTTTATTAGTGAACACTTAATATCCAACATACGCGGTACATATCGACCACATTGATGAGCGGGTTATTATATTCGAACGCGCAGATATTCCTGTTGATGAGCTTGTTGATCAGCCGGGTCCGTTCGGTGAACGACGGGCACTCGACCAGGATGCTGACGTTATTGCCAGAAATAATACTGCCGTCTTCCGTGAGATCTGTTCCTACCAGTTTAAAATACTCGTTTTCCAGGGTGGCCCAGACCACCGCATTGCGCATATCTTCATCCATTTCATTACCATGCGGCGTGTCCGCCAGGGTTTGCACCCTTAACGCTCCGCCAAAACAGTTCCTGTAATAGTCGAAAGCCTGTCTGCAGTTTCCGTTGAAGGAAAGGTGGACGGCGAAAGCGGATACGGGGCGCGTCATGTTTAACCGGGCATCTTGCTCATATCCATGTAAAGCACTTCCCAATGGTGGCCATCCAGGTCGTGGAAGCTCCTTTGTTGCATAAAGCCGTAGTCTTTCGGCGGCGTGGGCTCGGTGCCGCCGCTTTTCAGGGCTGCATCGGCCATGGTATTCACTTCGTCCAGGCTGTCGACGGAAATGGAGTTGATGACGCCGATGCCCGTTTTGGCGTCGATGATCATTTTGTTGGTGAACTCGGAGAACTTATCGTGCGTCAGGAGCATTGCGTAAATTTCATCGCTGAGCACCATGCAGGCAGCCGTTTCGTCGGTGAAGACGGGGTTGTTGGTAAAACCGATATTCGTATAGAACGCCATCGCTTTGTTCAGGTCGGCTACCGGGAGGTTGATAAAGATTTTCTTTGCCATTTGTGTGTGTTTTCAGGTTAATGGTTTGATGAAACAAAAGTGCTTCAATAAACTGAAATCCATGCATCCCGATTGCGTCAAATAAAGGGGGTGAAAATGACAGGCTTGCCTTATCTTTACTTATAAGATTTTAAAATCTATGTTAGTAACAGTTTTCGCACCCGAGAAAGGGGTAATTGAAGCGGTAACGCCCCCCTACCGCTCATTCAAGACGGCGAATGACATGCTGGTGGCATTGGGAAAAGACCCCTTGTTCGAGGTGGAGTATGCTGGTCTATCCGAGTATGTATCCGCCAACGACGGGGAGTACACGATCAAGACAGACCGCCTGTTGCAGGACGTTGGGAAAACCGATTTGCTGATTGTTCCGCCCGTGTATGGCGACATCGCCGACGGCATCCGGATCAACAGTGCAGCCATTCCCCACATCCGGCAATTGTACGCCAATGGCTGTAGCGTGGCCAGCTTGTGCCTGGGCGCCTTTCTGCTCGCGGAAACCGGTTTGCTGGAAGGCAAGAAATGCTCTACGCACTGGGCTTACCTTGACGAATTCAGGACGCGGTACCCGGGTATTGAGGTGGTGGACGGCGCGATTATTACGGAAGTAGGGAATATCTACAGCAGCGGCGGCGCCAGCAGTCTGTGGAACCTCATTTTATACCTCATCGAGAAGTTTTCCGACAGGGAAACGGCAGTGCTGATTTCCAAGAACTTCGCGCTGGATATCGGGCGGAGCAGCCAGGCGGTATTTACCGTGTTTAAAGGGCAAAAGCGGCATGCCGATGAGGAAATCATTAAAGTCCAGGATTACATCGAGAAAAATTATACCGAAAAAATGACGATAGACGACCTGGCGACGATCGTAAATTCCGGCCGAAGGACCTTCGAGCGGAGGTTCCGCCAGGCCACCAACAACACTCCTTTGGAATACATCCAGCGCGTGCGGATCGAGGCGGCCAAACGCTTCTTCGAAGCCTCCCGGAAAAATGTAACCGAAGTGATGTTCGACGTAGGGTATACGGACACCCGGGCGTTCCGGATCACTTTCAAGAAAGTAACGGGGCTGACGCCCGTGGAATACAGGAACAAATATGCCAGGGTTGCCGCGGAAGTCTGACCGGCGCCACCATTCACTTATTCACATCCAGGCAAATGATCCTGATAATAGACGACGATATCGCGGTGCGCACCTCCCTGCTGTTGCTCCTGCGGCAGGAAGGGCTCGAAGCCTCCGCCGCCGGAACGCCGGAGCAGGCCATGGAAGCCATTTCCGCCACGAGGCCCGCGCTTATCCTGCTTGACCTCAATTTCTCCAACCGCACCACCGGCGAAGAAGGCATGGCCTTGTTGCAGCGAATTAAAACTTACGACCACACCATTCCCGTGATCCTCATCACGGGATGGGGCAGCATAGAACTGGCGGTGCAGGGCATGAAGCTCGGCGCGGCCGATTTCATCACCAAGCCCTGGAGCAACGAAGCGCTCCTGCAATCCGCCCGCACGGTGATGGCGCTGCAAACGAAGAAACCACAACGCGGGGTAACACGCAGGCAGCTCGACAAAGATTTCGATTTCCGGCAGATCATCGGGGAAGACCCCGCCATCTTGCAAGTCCTCGAAACCATCGGGCGCGTGGCCGCCACAGACGCATCAGTGCTCATCACCGGCGAAAGCGGCACCGGCAAAGAGCTGATCGCGGAAGCCATCCACCAGAACTCGCGCCGGAAAATGCGCCCCTTCGTAAAAGTAAACCTCGGCGGCATCTCCGCCTCCCTGTTCGAAAGCGAAATGTTCGGGCACGTGCGCGGCGCATTCACCGACGCCCGGTTCGACCGCACCGGCCGCTTCGAACTGGCGAACAAAGGCACCATCTTCCTCGACGAAACCGGCGACCTCGAGCCCTCCAGCCAGGTGAAGCTCCTGCGCGTGCTGCAGGACCGCACCTACGAAGTGCTGGGCAGCAGCCGCACCAAAACGGTGGACGTGCGCGTAGTTTGCGCCACCAACAAAAACCTCCACCAGATGGTGGCCGACGGCACATTCCGCGAAGACCTCCTCTACCGCATCAACCTCATCACCATCCACCTCCCCGCCCTCCGCGACCGGCCGGGCGACATCCCGCTGCTGGTGAACCACTTCGTCCGCAACCTCCGCGATATCTACAACCGGCCCAACCTTACCGTTTCGAAAGAAGCACTCAAATGGCTGCAATCCCTGCCCCTGCCGGGAAATATCCGCCAGCTCAAAAACCTCACCGAACGGACGATGCTGGTGCACAACACCGACCTGCTCGAAATAGCGCACTTCCGCGGGCAGCTGGAGCTTTCTCCCGCCGCCAAGGGACAACTGCAACTGCCGGGCGTGGGCACCATTACGCTGGAAGACCTCGAAGTGGAAATGATCCGCAAAGCGCTGGCCTTCCACCAGAACAAGATCGCCAGGGCGGCGGCGGCGCTGGGACTGACGCGGAGCGCACTATACCGCAGACTGGAAAAATACAATATCCCCTACGATGAAACTTCGGACTAAATTCCTGTTGTTCGTGATCGTGCTGCATGCAGTGGCGCTCACGCTGTCGTGGTTCGTGTTCCGGGAGAACCGATGGATTTTCCTGGGAAGTGAATTGCTCATATTCGCGTCGCTCTGGTTTTCGCGGAGCCTGTACCTGCAATTGCTGCGGCCACTCAAGATGTTGACCCAGGGCGCGGAAGCGCTGAAGGACAAGGATTTCAGCGTCAGGTTGCTGAAAACGGGGCAAATCGAAATGGATGCGCTCATTGAAGTGTACAACCAGATGCTCGACCAGCTGCGCCACGAGCGCACCATGCAGGAACAGCAGCATTTCTTCCTCGAAAAACTCATCCACACTTCCCCCACCGGCATCATTATCCTCGATTACGACGGCGATGTACAGCAAACCAACCCCAAGGCTGAAGCATTGCTCGCCCAGATGCCCCGGCTGCTGGAAGATGTGCAGGCGCTGGGAAGCGGCGAGTCGAGAACGTTGACCGTCAACGGCGTGAATACCTTCAAGATGCAGAAGTCCCATTTCATCGACCGGGGATTTGCGCGGCATTTTGTGATGATGGAAGAGCTGACGACGGAGATCCTCGCGGCGGAGAAAAAGGTATACGGCAAAGTGATCCGGATGATGGCGCATGAGGTAAATAATACCATCGGGCCCGTCAACAGCATCATCGGCAGCACGCTCAAAGCCCATGAACTCGACCCCGCGCACCGGGGCGCCCTGGAAGTGGCTGCGGAACGCAACCAACACCTGAACGGGTTCATGCGCAATTTCGCCGACCTGGTGAAAGTGCCGCCGCCGGACAGGAAGCCCCTTTCCATCCAATCCCTTCTCCAACATGCGGCCCAACTCCACGAGGCCCGGGCGGCGGAAAAGAATATCCGGATACAGCTTTCCTTCCTCCCGCACGACACCACCATTACCGGCGACCGACTGCAACTGGAGCAGGTCCTCATCAACCTCATCAAAAACAGTATGGAGGCCATCGGTCAGGACGGAGACATCCGCCTCATCCAGCAAGCCGGCGCCATCGTGGTTGCCGACACCGGCCATGGCGTGGCTACACCGGCCGATGTGTTCACGCCCTTCTTTTCCACCAAGCCCGACGGCCAGGGCATTGGCCTTATGCTCGTGCGCGACATCCTCATGGCGCACGGCTGGCAGTTCTCCCTCGAAACGCCCGTCCCGGGCGACACACGTTTTACCATCCGGTTCCCGCGTTAACAGCATCCTCCGTTCTGTTGGTTACCTCATGGTTACCACGATCGCAATTCACTGATAATAATTATCTTTAAGCAAACAGCGGATAATTAACGTGAATACCCAGGACCTGCTACTGTTCGACGCCCTTCAGGAAGTGCCAGAATCGCAATTGCAATGGCTGATCGACCACAGCGAAAACGAGCGTTTCGCCGAGGGCGATTATATTTACAAGCCCGGCGATGAGATCCGCGGCATCCACTTCATCCTTTCCGGCACCATCGAGTTTTACCGCATCCAGGCTGGCAGCAAGCTGCCTGTAACGGAATTCTCTGCGCGCCAGGTAACGGGCATCCTGCCCTACTCCCGCGCACGCGGCGCCATTGCCTTCACGCATTGCAGGACCGATGTGGAGATGATCACTTTTCCGAAGGCCGGTATCCGCGAGATGATCGCGCAGCATTATGAACTTACACAGGCGCTGGTTTTTGTGATGACCAACCGCGTGCGGGATTTCGCCATCACCACGCAGCAGAACGAAAAAATGATGGCGCTCGGGAAGCTGGCGGCAGGCCTCGCGCATGAACTGAACAACCCGGCGGCGGCGATCGTCCGCGGTTCGGATACATTGGGCGAACATTTGCGCGGCGCGCCGGAGACTTTCCGGAAAATGATGCTGACCAGGCTTTCGCTGGAAGAAGCGGACTTTGTTTGCGATCATATCCGGCAATCGCTGACTGCCGCGGAAAGGCCCGTGCCCGGCATGCTGGAACGCAGCAGCCAGGAAGACGCCATCAGCGACTGGCTGCACGATCACAACATACCCGAAGCAGCCGACATGGCAGAGAATTTCCGGCATTACGGCCTGCATCCCTCCGTACTGGACGAATTTGTTAAAAAATTACCCGCGGAATATCTCGGCACCGTGCTCTCCTGGATGAGCAGCCATTTCACCACCGAGCGCATGCTGTCCGACATCCGGGAAGCCTCGCAGCGCATTTCCGGGCTCGTGAAATCCGTCAAGATCTTCACGCATATGGACGGCGGCACGGATAAGCAGTACATCGACATTCACACCGGTATCCGCAACACGCTGGTGATGATGCAGTATAAATTGAAGAAAGGAAAGGTGGAAGTGACGGAAGATTTCGATCTCACGTTGCCGCCGGTGTTGGCCTTGTCCGGGGAATTGAACCAGGTATGGACCAACCTGATCGACAATGCCGCCGACGCGCTGGAACCCCAGGGCAATGGCGTCCTCAGCATCCGCACAGCGCGCGACGGCGCATTCGTGAAAGTGACCGTGTCGGATAACGGCCCCGGTATCCCGCCGGAAAACCTCACCCGCATCTTCGACCCTTTTTTCACAACCAAAGAGATCGGCAAAGGCACCGGCCTGGGGTTGGATGCGGTGATGAACATCATCCGGCAGCATCACGGCAGCGTGAAAGCCACATCGGAGCCCGGGCATACCGTTTTTACCATTTGCTTCCCCATCAACGGCGAAGCGCATTAACTATTACATGAACCAGCCTATCATATTTCTTATCGACGACGACCCGCAGGTGCTACGCGCCATCAGCCGCGACCTGCGCAACCAATACCGCGACCGCTACCGCGTACTGTCTACTTCCTCCGTGGCGGAAGCGCTGCAAAGCCTTACCGAACTGCAGAACAAAGGCGAAGAGATCGCCATGTTCCTTTCCGATCAGCGCATGCCCGAAATGGACGGCGTTCATTTCCTGGAGCGGGCGATGAAGATTTTCCCGGAAGCGAAACGCGTGCTGCTGACGGCTTATTCCGACACGGAAGCTGCCATCAGGGCGATCAACGAAGTGAAACTGGATTATTATCTCATGAAACCCTGGGACCCGCCGGAAGAGAAGCTCTACCCTGTCATGGAGGAAATCCTGGGCGACTGGCAGGCCAATTACCGGCCTGATTTCAAAGGCATCCGCGTGATCGGGTACCAGTTTTCGCCGCGCAGCCATGAAATCAAGGACTTCCTGGCCGGTAATCTCATCCCTTACCAATGGATGGACATGGAAAGCAATGAACAGGGTAAACAGCTCGCAGCCTCCAACAAGCTGGCCGCGCAAGACCTCCCCGCGATCATATTCGAAGACGGCGCACTCTTTACGAAACCCGCGCTCAAAGACATTGCCTCGCGCATCGGGCTGAACCCTACCGTCCGCAACCAGGTGTACGACGTGGCGATAATAGGCGCCGGGCCCGCGGGGCTGGCTGCTTCGGTGTACGGCGCTTCCGAGGGGCTGAGTACTCTGCTGATCGAACGGCGGGCGCCGGGCGGCCAGGCGGGCACCAGCTCGCGGATCGAGAATTACCTGGGATTCCCCACGGGACTGAGCGGCGCCGACCTCACGCGGCGCGCCATCACGCAAGCCACGCGCTTCGGGACGGAATTTCTGTCGCCGCAATCGGTAGCCGGGATTGAAGTAAAAAACCAATACAAGATCATCCGGCTGGATGATGGTACCGAAATCTATTGCAGGGCGCTGGTGATCACAACCGGGGTGGATTACCGGAAGCTGGAAACCCGCGGGATCGGAGATTTCACGGGTGCGGGCGTGTACTATGGCGCCGCGAGCACGGAAGCGGCTTCTTGCCGGGACAAAGAAGTGTTTGTACTGGGGGGCGGCAACTCGGCCGGGCAGGCCGCGATGTACCTGTCGAAATTCGCCAGGAACGTACATATCGTGGTCCGCAAACCGGATCTGCGTTCGTCGATGAGCGCGTACCTGATCGAACAAATCGCGCAAACGCCCAATATCCACCTGCTGCCTTGCGCCGAAGTGGTGGAAGGAATCGGGGAATCGAAGCTGGCGGCGCTCCGCCTGCGCGACCTCAATTCCGGCAATGAAACCGAAATGCCTGCGGATGCGTTGTATATTTTTATCGGCGCCAAACCCTACACGGAATGGATCTGCGATAAAATTATCAAAAACGACAAGGGGTTCATCGAAACAGGGCGCGACCTGCAACAATACCCGGCGTTCCGGCAATTGTGGAAATCAGCGCGCGACCCTTACATGCTGGAAACGAGTTGCCCGGGGATCTTTGCGGCGGGCGACGTCCGCGCAGGGGCCATGAATCGTGTGGCGGCCGCGGTAGGCGAAGGATCAATGTCGATCAGCTTCGTGCATAAATATCTCTCAGAAACCTGATTACCCAGTAAAAAACAGGCATATGTCAAAACAACCCTGCCACCATATTAAGGAGCTGGAAACGCTCATCCATCCTAAAAAATACGAATGTGAAGAATGCGTGAAACATGGCGGAACCTGGCTGCACCTGCGCACCTGCCAGACATGCGGCGGTACTTTCTGTTGCGATAGTTCCCCTTCCCGCCATATGACGGCACACTTTCATGCTACAGGGCATCCCGTGGTGATTTCCGCGGAGCCTGGAGAAAGGTGGATCTGGTGCTACGAAGACGAAAGTTTTGCCGATTATTAATGAATATTTGCATATGTTATAAATACAACATATATTTAGGGTAAACCTCCTAACCTATGAAAAACGTTTCCGCTACTACCCTTGCGGTGTTGCTGCTGTTTGCCACCGTTTCCAACAGTTTTTTCTGCGGTATCCTGGCTTATAACTGGATCGATCCTTCGAGCCTGAAAGGCGCCCTCATGTTCCTGTTTTCGTGGGGCGCAGCAACCTGCGCCGGTTACCTTTTGCTGTCCCGGCTCATGGAAGCGGTGTTCGGGAAAGTGGAATAAAGATGTTATATCCAATTGGGGATATGTCAGTAACTTGCGGCTCAATTTTAGAGTTGCGATATGAGAATTTCATCCCTTGCCATTGCTTCCGTCCTCATTTTCACCGCTTGCGGAAAGGAAAATAATGAAGAATTGAAGCAGATGGACGCATTGTCCGGCACCTATGAGTACGTTTCCTTATATGTGAAAGGAAAGTCGGAAATCACTTACAAAGACGGCAATGACAATATGAACCTGGTCAGCGAAATGGAATACACTTCCAGGGAAACGGCCGGCATGGTCCTGTTTGAACAGGGTTCCATGATTACTTCGGGATACACATATAAGGTAAATTCCGACTACAACTTCCAAAGCTTCACGAATGGCAAGGCGGACGGGCCGGCGCAGTCTTATCCGTTCCAGTTTTCCACCCCCAAAACCAACGGTGTTTCGAAATACCGCATTGCGGGGGATTCAGTGTTCCTGGACAAAGCTTTCAACCATCTCCCTGGCACGGGAGGCCAACCAGGCCAGATCCCTGCTATCCCCGTTGGAGCTAAATTCGCACTGTCAAACGACGACCTGAGCATTATCAGTACGATTTCCATCGCTTCGCCTCTGATGCAGGAAGGCGTTCCTGCGACCCAAAAACAGACCTTCGTGATGATCACGCGGCTGAAAAAGCGGTAGAACGGAAACTTGTATTATATTTGGTCTTCAAATACTTATCCCCATGCGTAAAATTTCATCCCTGGCCTATCTCCTTTCCGCGGCCATCTTTTTTGCAGGTTGTAGCGGATCAGATGATATCCCGGTACCTGCGGGCACTAACATCGATGGAATCCCCGGCGGTAACCCAGGCGGGAATCCTGGCGGGAATCCCGGCACCGGTTCCGGCAATCTCGACGGTACTTACCAGTTTATCTCCGTGTCATTGAATGCCAGAACCGAAAATACAATGAAACCCATGGGCGTAACAGTCAGAACCGTAACGGATGTGGATTATACTTCCAAAGACAACACCGGCACTGTTGTGATTGACGGCAATAAAATAACGTCGACTGACTTCAGTTATACCATTGAAACAAAAGTTAAAACCCAAGTGTACACTGCCGGCGTTCCGGGAACCGGGGTAGAAATGCCTTTCAATTATACGATGCCTTCTTCCAACAGCGAAGGCACCTTCAAATATGTTGGTACGAATGAGCTGTACATGGAAGGCGGTTTTATGGAAATCCCATCCACCGGCCAGCAATTCCCATCTACGCCCAACACCTCCAAATACGAAGTAAAGAACGGCGAATTGATCATCACCGCAACGATCAACCAATCCAGAACGGAAGATATGGGCGGAGTTTCGGCTCAGATAAAGCAAACGGGCGTTGCCATCACCCGTCTCAAAAAGAAATAATAACGGAAACGTTGCAGATATAAAGTAAAAGGGCCGGTCAGATGACCGGCCCTTGCCCTATTCCGCACCTCCGCCCAAGGCTCTGTATAGCGCAATTACACCGTCGAACACTTCACGCCGGTGCTGCGCCAGAGCCAGTTCTGCATCGAGGACGTTCTTCTGGGCATTGATCACTTCCAAATAATTGGCATACCCTGTCGCGAACAGATCGCGGGACGTAGATACGCCGTTTTGCAGCATCAGCACTTCCGCTTCTTTCAGCTTATATGCCTGCTCGCTGTTGCCGACTTTTTGCAGCGAGGTGGATACTTCCTGGTATCCGTTTACGATGGCCTGGCGATACGCGTAAAACGCGGTCATGCCCTCGGCAGTCGCGATCCGGTATCTCGACCGGATCTGGTTTTGACTGAACACCGGCGCCGTGAGCCCTCCCAGCGCCGTATACGCGATAGACGCGGGGCTTTTGAAGAGCAATCCCGGTTCGAAAGCGTTGTACCCTACCGAGGCGCTCAGCGTCAGCGCCGGGAAAAACGACGCGCGCGCCGCTCTTACATCCGCTTTTGCCGCCGTAAGCTCCAGTTCCGCCTGCCGGATATCCGGCCGCGCCAGCAGAAGCTTCGCGGGGATGCCTTCCGCCACTTTCGCGGGGATGGGCGCCTCCAGCAGGTTTTTCGATCTTTCAATATGTTGCGGGAAACGGCCCGCCAGCGCGTTCAGCTGGTTTTCGATATCGCTTCGCTGCTGCCGGATACGGAAAGCCAGGCTTTTGGTATTGAGCAGCTGCGCATGGAATTGCTGCACAGCCAGCGAAGTGGCCCTGCCCGCTTCCTGCTGGATCTTAACGGTTTCCAACGCGGATTCCTGCAGTATCACGTTCTTCTCCACTACCGACAATTCATAATCGAGTTCCAACAAATGATAATACAGTGAAGCGATCTGGGCCGTCAGCTGCGTAAATACGAGCCTGCGGCCTTCTCCGGTAGCCAGGAACCGCGCATAGGCGGCTTCTTTCTGCTGCTTCAGCTTACCCCACAGGTCGATTTCCCAGGCGCTGCGCAGTCCTGCGAAATAATCCGGAACCGCCGGCGTGGGGATGCGCTGGTCTTTATCGATATTGGGCGACAGATTGGTATCGAAATTCCCCACCCCGTCGATCGTATATTTCCCGAATTTCTCCGTACCGGCATGCACACCTGCGTTGACCGAAGGCAGCCAGGCGCGGCGCGCCATGGCCAGTTGCGCCTCCACCGTTTCCATTTTCTGCATGGCGATGAGCGCATCCACGTTATTGCAGCGTGCGGTATCGAGCAGTTTTTGCAGGTAAGGATCGGAGAAAAATTCCTTCACCGGCAGCAACGCCACGGGCGCCACCGTATCCTGCGCTGCTTGCGGAATCGCGGGCAGTTCCGGCGTCACGAGGGGCTGGGGAGCCTTACAGGCGCCGATAAATACCAGCAATACCGCTACCGCCACCACCGCTGGTTTTGGTTGCTTTCTTTTCACTTTAATGCGGGAGAAAAGGACGTACAAACCGGGAATGACGAGCACCCCGAAGATGGTCCCGATAAGCATCCCGCCTGCTGCGGCCGTACCGATGGAGCGGTTCCCCATGGCGCCGGCGCCACTGGCGATCACCAGCGGGATCAGACCCGCGATGAACGCGAAGCTCGTCATAAGGATCGGGCGTAGACGGCTCACGCCGCCTTCTATGGCGGACTTCACCACAGTGAGGCCCTGCTTCTGCCTTTGAATCGCGAATTCCACGATCAGGATCGCGTTCTTGCCCAGCAAACCGATCAGCATCACCAACGCCACCTGTGCGTAAATGTTGTTCTCCAGCCCGGCGAGCTTCAGCGAAAGGAATGCCCCGAATATCCCCGCAGGCAGCGATAACAATACCGGAAGCGGCAGCATGAAGCTCTCATACTGCGCGGCCAGCAACAGGTATACGAATAACAGGCAGATGCCGAAAATGTAAATCGCCTGGTTGCCAGACAGCACCTGTTCGCGCGTCATCCCGCTCCATTCGTAGGAGAAGCCGCGCGGCAGCACTTTCGCCGCCGTTTCCTCGATCGCCTTGATGGCGTCGCCGCTGGAGAAGCCTGGCGCCGCGTCACCATTGATCATGGCGGAGGTGTACATGTTGTAGCGCGTGAGTGTTTCCGGTCCGTATACCCTTTCGAGGCGGACGAAGTTGGAGAAAGGCACCATTTCGCCATGATCGTTCTTTACATGCAGCAGCAGCACATCTTCCGGCTTGGTGCGGTACTGCGGCGAGGCCTGTACCATCACCTTGTACATCTGCCCGAAACGGATGAAGTTGCTGGCGTAGAAGCTGCCGAGGAGCGTTTGCAGGGTGCTCATCGCATTGTCGATGCTCACGCCTTTTTTCGCCGCCATGGCCTGGTCCACATGAATCATGTATTGCGGGAAAGCCGGGTCGAAGCTGGTGAAGGCGCTCCCGATTTCGGGGCGTTGTTCCAGCTCGGCGATGAATTTGTTCGTTATCTCCGACACCTGCTCCAGGTCGTCGGCGCCGGTGCGGTCAAGCACACGCAGCTCGAAGCCGCTGGCGTTACCGAAGCCCGGCACCGTGGGCGGCGGGAAGTATTCGATGGATGCGTCCGCGATATGGCGCGTCTGCTTTTTCAGGTCCGCGATGATATCGTCGACGGACTGCTTCCGGTCGCTCCAGGATTTGAGGTTGATCATCCCCATACCATACGAAGCACCGGCCACCTCGTTCACCAGGCTATAGCCGGCGAGCGTGGATACGGATTCCACGGCATCCATGTTAGCCGCAACTGCCTGCACCGAATCGAGTACCTTTTCGGTACGTTCTACGGTAGCGCCGTTCGGTGTGGTCACGTTCACGTATACCATGCCCTGGTCCTCCATGGGAATGAAGCCCCCTGGCAGGATCGCCGCCGCGCCCCATGTGAGCACAAAGAACGCGATGAGCATGGCCAGCGTCAGTAATCGCTTACCTGCGATGGCGCCCACGAAGCCTTTGTATTTATTTTCCGTTTTGTTGTATCCGCGGTTGAAAGCGTTGAAGAAACGTTGCAGCGGGTTGGTGCGCATGTGGCCGTTGGGGTCATGCTTCAGCATGAGCGCGCAAAGCGCGGGCGTCAGCGTCAAGGCGTTGATCCCGGAAATGATGATGGCGAATGCCAGCGTCAGCGAGAATTGCCGGTAGAACACGCCCACGGGGCCGCTTAAGAATGCCACGGGGATAAATACCGCCGACATCACGAGCGTAATGGCCACCACCGCGCCACTGATCTCCTTCATGGATGCCAGCGTGGCCTGCATGGCGGGCAAATGCGTTTCCGTCATCTTCGCATGCACCGCTTCCACCACCACAATGGCATTATCCACCACAATCCCGATCGAGAGCACCAGCGCGAACAGCGTCAGCAGGTTGATGGAGAAGCCCATCAGCTGCATAAACGCAAATGTACCGATCAACGCCACCGGAATCGCCAGGATAGGGATCAGGGTCGAACGCCAGTCCTGCAGGAAGAGGAATACCACGATCCCCACGAGGATAAACGCCTCGAACAACGTACGCACCACTTCCGCGATGGAAGCATCCAGAAAGCGGGAAACGTCGTAGTTGAAATTGTAGGTCATACCCGGCGGGAAAGATGATGCCTTCAGTTCCTCCATCCTTGCCTTCACATTATCGATCACATCCTGCGCATTGGAACCCGGACGCTGCTTGAGCATGATAGAGGCCGATGGCTTGCCATCTGTTTTCGACACCATACCATATGTCAAAGCGCCAAACTCCACTTCCGCAATTTCCTTCAGCCGCAGCACCGACCCGTCGGGGTTGGCGCGGATGATGATATCGGCGTATTGCTGCGGCTCGAAATATTTCCCGGTATACCGGAGTACATATTGCAGCAGTTGCGCTTCCTTATCAGAGCTTTCACCGGTCTTCCCCGGTGCCGCTTCAATGTTCTGGCGGCGGATGGCCTGTACCACTTCATCGGCCGATACGTTGTAGGCGAGCATCCGGTCGGGCTGCAGCCATACGCGCATGGCATATTCCTTGGCGCCCATGATTTCCGCGAATCCCACCCCGTCAATACGTTTCAGCTCCTTCAGCACGTTGATGTCGGCGAAGTTGTAGATGAAATTCTCGTCAAGCGTGGAGTCTTCGCTCATCACGTTGAGGTACAACAGCATGGAGTTTACTTCCTTCTCCGTTGTAACCCCGGCTTTGATTACTTCTTCCGGCAATTCGTCGATAATGGTAGACACGCGGTTCTGTACGTTCACCGCGGCCTGATCGGGATCTGTCCCTACTTTGAAGAAGATGGTAATGAGCGTGTTACCGTTGTTGGAGGATACGGACGTCATGTACGTCATACCCGGAACGCCGTTGATGGCCCTTTCCAGGGGAATGGCCACGGCGTTGGCGCACACTTCGGCGTTGGCGCCGGTATATTTTGCCGTTACCGTTACCGAGGGCGGTACGATATCGGGGAACTGGGTCACCGGCAGGGTGAAGAGCGCCAATAGACCCAGCAGCACTATAAACAAAGAGATCACCAGCGACAACACGGGCCGCCTGATAAAAGTATCGAACATGAGTTTTGTTTCTGGTTACAAAGCGATATTTCTTACAATCCTTTCAGTTGATCGGCCGGCACAAGTTTCGGGTCGATCTTCATGCCTTCGCGCAGGTTGCGGACGCCTTCGAAAACGACGCGCTCGCCGGGCTTTAACCCTCCCTGTACGAGGTAAGAATGGGAAACCCTTGCGCCCGGTTCGAAGCTGCGCATCTTCACGGTATTGCCTGTATCCACTACGTACACATAGTTTTTATCCTGCATCTCGAATACTGCTTTCTGCGGCAGCAGCAGGCAGCTGTCGATCCGGTTGGTAAGCGTCACTTTGCCGCTGGCGCCATGTTTGAGCACCTGCTGCGGGTTCGGGAAGCGCGCGCGGAATGCGATGGAGCCCGTGTTCTCCTCGAACTCGCTTTCCACGGTTTCTACATGGCCTTCGTGCACATAATGCGACCCGTCGGCCAGTTCCAGCGCCACTTTCCGGCGCGCGTCGCGGCCGTTCCTCATAAATTCGAGGTATTCGGTTTCCGATACGTTGAAGTAAGCATACACATTGTGAATGTCGGAAACCGTAGTCAGCAGGTTGCCTTCACTGACAAAGCTGCCTGCTTTCAGGGGAATACGGTCGATGAACCCGTCGAACGGCGCGCGGATGCTGGCGTACGACAATTGCGTGGCGGCATTGGTTTCAGCGCTGCGGGCTTCGTCGATCTTCGCGTTATAAGCGGCGAGCTTGGCCTGGGCCACTTCCAGCTCCGTCGCGGAAATCACTTTCTTCGTCACGAGCACTTTCACGCGGTCCACTTCCAGGCTGGCGGCTTTGGCCTCGGCGATGGCGCTACTGAGCGCGGCTTTGGCGCGGGCCAGCTCCGCCCGGTGTTCTTCTTCGTTCAGGCTGAAAAGCAACTGCCCTTTCTTCACCTGCTGGCCTTCATCGACATGAATTTTATTGAGAAAACCGTTGATGCGCGCCCTTACTTCCACGTTGCGGACGGCCTGGATATCGGCCACGTAATGGCGGTGCAGCACGGTGTCGGTCTGTTCGAGTTTTAAAACGGGAAACGACTGCACGTCGCTGTCCTGGTTGCCGGAATCTCCTTTCGTAACGCAGCCGCCCAATGTTGCGGCCACAAGGGCAATTGCGATGCCTCCTGTTATCTGGTGCATAATAGGTAAAAAGATTTTGCAGGCCGGAGCAAAATGAATTGCCGGCCGCTATGTAAAAAATGCAGAACTAACGCCCTGTTGGGGCGGGTGTGATCAATGAAGTAAAGTCAGGGAGTTGGGTAATTC
This sequence comes from Chitinophaga pollutisoli, assembly GCF_038396755.1. Classification (NCBI taxonomy): domain Bacteria; kingdom Pseudomonadati; phylum Bacteroidota; class Chitinophagia; order Chitinophagales; family Chitinophagaceae; genus Chitinophaga; species Chitinophaga pollutisoli. Next base: position 265,761 of record NZ_CP149822.1, read on the forward strand.
AAAACAATGTGAACCGGAAGAGGAAATTGTAATAAGCCGGGAGGAATGCGTCTTGTTGGAGATAGACGCCAGTTTTCTTTTCCTCGGTCACCGGTGCGAAGGTCCTGCTTGTCTGATCAGGCGCCACCTGCGGGGTGAAATTGAACTGCTTGGAAGGCGAGCTGATGTAGAACCTGCCGCGTCGCCGGGATTGCTTCGCCCGAACGCTGGCATCATCATCTTCCAATGCATTGGTCAGGAATGCCGACGGCACTTCCACCCCCGGATGCAGATCGAGCTCGATCATGTCCATCTCAACGGGCATCACGCCGGCACGCGCCTGCATGCTGAATCCCGCCAGGTGCTGGATACAAACAAGAAAAAGTAAAAACAATATTTGTCTGTTGATCCTCATGAGTATGCGATGCAATTCATCCAACTGCAAAAATACACAAGAAGACAAAAAATCCTATCAAATGAGGATCAACGGTCAGCCTTTTAACATAAAGTTAAAATGATCATATATATGAATGCCGCTACAGGAAAGGTTTTCACGGACAATAGCACATTCGTCCTGCATCATGATGACTGGCATCCGGTAATAAGTACCACTATTTTATTGCATGGTGTCGAAGAATGCCGACAGATAGGGAGCGGTTTTACTGTTTTTTGTTTTCGCTACCGTGGACGGCGGCCCTTCCGCCACGATGCTCCCTCCTTTCTCCCCCGCGCCCGGTCCCATATCGATGACCCAATCACTCCCCGCGATCACGCGCATGTCGTGCTCCACAACGATCACCGTGTTCCCCGCCGCCACGAGCCTTTCCAGCTGCAGCACGAGCTTGTCTACATCAGAAGGGTGCAGGCCGGTAGTGGGCTCATCCAGGACATATAATGTATTCCCACGGCCCGTACGTTGCAACTCTGTGGCCAGTTTGATGCGCTGCGCCTCTCCGCCCGAAAGTTCGGTGGCCGGCTGGCCGAGCCGCAGGTAACCCAGCCCCACATCCCGCAACACCCCCAGCGGGCGCTGCACGTTTTCGGCGCCGTCGAAGAAGGTGAAAGCCTGGTCTACCGTCATACCCAGCACTTCGGCGATATTCTTCCCACGGAACTGCACTTCCAACGTTTTCTCGTTATACCGCGCACCCTGGCAGGCGGGACAAGGAGAATACACACTCGGCAGGAAAAGTAATTCCACCATCACAAACCCTTCGCCCTCGCAGGTTTTGCATCGGCCTTTGGCAACGTTAAAGGAAAATCGCCCCGCGTCGTATTTGCGGCTGCGCGCCATGGGCGTTTCTGCGAATATTTTCCGCACATGATCGAAGAGCCCTGTATAGGTAGCAAGGTTCGAGCGCGGCGTGCGCCCGATGGGCGCCTGGTTCACCTGCACCAGCCGAGCGATGTGTTCCATGCCGGCAAAGATCTGACCGCCCGAAACACCCGTCAGCCGGGGTTCTTCATCGTTCTCCGCTTCCGCGGAATGCCCCAGCGTTTCGGCCACCAGTTCCACCAGCGCCTGGCTCACGAGGCTCGACTTCCCCGAGCCGGAAATGCCCGTCACCGCCGTGAGCACACCCAATGGGAAACGCGCGTCGAGTCCGTGGAGATTGTTGCGGGTGATGCCTTTCAGCTCCAGCCAACGTTCCGCCGTGCGCTGCGGGCGCATGGGGATGGATTGACGGCCGAAAAGGTAGTGCCGGGTTGCGGAACCGGAGATGGCTGTCAAACCCTCGGGCGGACCGCTGTACAATATCTCTCCCCCATTGGTACCCGCGGCCGGGCCCACATCCACAATCCAATCGGCTTCGCGGATGACGTCGGTTTCGTGTTCCACCACAAAAATCGTGTTCCCTGCGGCTTTTAGGCCCTTGAGCGCGCGCAGGAGCGCTTCCGTATCCGCGGGGTGCAGACCGGCGGAGGGCTCGTCGAGCACATACACCACGCCAAAGAGATTGCTCCGGACCTGTGTGGCCAGGCGCAGCCGCTGCAGCTCACCGGGCGACAGCGTGGGCGTGCTGCGGTCGGGCGTGAGGTAACCCAGGCCGAGGTCGAGCAGTACCTGCAGGCGGGCGCAGATGTCCGCCGTAATGCGTTGCGCCACGATATTGCGTTCCGGATGGGAAACATCCGCCAATTGACGGTTATGGGCGAATGGCTCCAGGATGCCCGCGAGCTTTTCCAGCGAAAGATGCGCGATCTCCGCGATATCGAGCCCGGCGAACTTCACAGAGAGCGATTCCTTGCGGAGGCGTTTGCCTTTGCAGGAGGGGCATGGCGTGCTCACCATGTATTGCTGCACCCGTTTTTTCATCATGGCGCTCTGCGTGTGGGAGAACGTATGCAACAGGTACCGGCGCGCGCCGCTGAAGGTTCCCATGTAGCTGGGCTCTGTTTTCAATTTCAGCGCCTGCTTCGTTTCCTCCGGTGTAAATCCGGCGTATACGGGCACCGTGGGTTGTTCTTCCGTGAAAAGTATCCAGTCACGGACTTTTTTCGGCAATTCCTTCCAGGGGCGGTCCACATCGTAGCCAAGCGTTACCAGGATGTCGCGGAGGTTCTGGCCGTACCAGGCCTGCGGCCATGCGGCAATTGCGCGCCCGCGGATCGTGAGCGTGGGATCGGGGACCATGGAAGCTTCGGTGGCGTCGTAGATCATGCCCATACCATGACAAGTCGGGCAGGCGCCTTCCGGCGTATTGGGAGAAAATGCCTCTGCGTGGATAATGGGTTGGTTGCGGGGATATTGGCCTGCGCGGGAATACAGCATGCGCATCAGGTTGCCGAGGGTGGTTACGCTGCCGACGGACGACCGCGTGGTAGGCGCGCCGCGTTGTTGCTGGAGCGCTACCGCCGGCGGGAGGCCATCGATGTCATCCACATCCGGCACCGACAATTGATGGAAAAGCCTTCTCGCATATGGCGAAACGGATTCCAGGTAACGCCTTTGCGCTTCAGCGTAGAGGGTGCCGAATGCGAGGGAAGATTTTCCCGACCCCGAAACGCCGGTGAAAACCACGAGTGCGTCCCGCGGGATTTCCAGGTCTACGTTTTTAAGGTTGTGCTCTCTGGCGCCGCGGACGGTTACGAATCCGGGCTTCGGTGAATAGTGCGTCATATCAAATGTATTCCCCGCAAAAATACGAACGGGCCGGGAGATAGCCCCGGCCCGTCTTTATATTCGCTAGTTCAGTTGCGAACTTTGTAATCTTTGCGTGGCCACGATAATCCGCATCATGCGGTATTCCGGGATTTCCAACAGCTCTGCCAGCTGCTTTACATCCTCCACGGAAACACTGCCGATATCCGTGAACCACTCCCGCAACTGCGCTTCTGAAATATGCGTGTCGCGGCTGAGTTCATGCAGCGGAACCGCCAGGTATAACTCCTGAAATGTCGTGATCTTGTTTTCCCAGATTAGGTTGCGGATGATGGTATACTGCTCGTGTATCATATGGTTCAGCGTTGTGTTGTACGATAAATATCAAAATGTAGGCCTGAATATTGGGGTGAATATTTAAATATTTGAAAATTAATTGGTTAACTTTTTTACAAAGGATATAACACCGTAGCCACAGCTGTGAAAAAATGTCCACACTGTTGCCTTTGATTTAAAAATAGGCAATCTTTTTTTGAATTCATAGGCCTCGTTTTCCGAGGTGTGAAATAGCCATTTGAAACAAGAAAAAAGCCGGCGGAACTGGGGAGTCCGCCGGCTTGTCAGGGTATTAAAAAGGTAGATTAAGGTTCCATCCAAACCAGGTGTACCTGCTTGGCTTTGTGGATATCCAGGCGAAGGGTAACGAATAGGTTTTGGTCTTCGTTGAAGTCCGAAACGGGAAGCAGTGCCAGGTGATGGTCTTTCCGGCCTTTGCTTTCTCCAAAAAGCCAGGATCTCGCAGGAATCATCTCTTTTTCAAGCGGGAAATAAAAGGCGTCGCAAGCTTTGAGGCCCTTCACCTGCTGAGGATCCTTTCCTTTCGCGATTCGCTTGTCATTTTCTTCCACATCATTGTATAACACGTATTCCTTGCCCTTGGAGCGCAGGAGAACAAATGTTTTATATTGGTCACCATCGTTCAGCAGTACTGCGCGTCCCTCGCGCTGGCGATGGTAAAACGTAGGCGGATGGGCGGTCCACATATAATGATCTTTTGGAAGATACCAGCTATTGATGAGGTCACTGTTTGCGTCGTAGTGCATCAGGCCAAGGTGCTCCACGATAGTGTACGACCGGCTGGACATCCGGCTGAAACCAGCAGGCACGCCATTGGTACCGCCGGTAGGCAATCCGCCTGTAGTATGTGTTACCACCCGGATTTCCTCCATGGCTACAGTGTAGCTGCCGTCTTTATACACGAACATGTTGACAGGTGTAGCAGTGAACTTTTCCCTGGAGCCAAAAACTGCTGTTGCCTTTTCCTGTATGGCATTCGGCACGATCTCATCATGTTTTTTTGCATCTAGTTTTTTGGGATCCATATGGAACAGCCAGAGCTCCCCGCGGCCGTTGCTGTTTTTGTAGGGCGCGAAGGCCAGCAGCATGATCTTTCCCGTGGCGGCATTATACCGCAGGATACCTCTCTTCAGGTCCTGGTCGTGCGTGAATTTCAATTCCGTCATTTTCATGTCCGCGTCTCCTGCCGCCAGTTCTGCCATCACGACCGTATTTTCCTTACCGCCGCTGGCGCGTGTATTACGGGCATATCCCAGGCAATATACAGTAGACCCAACGAAAGTCATATCCATGAAGTTGATATACTTGTATTTATCCTGGGGCGATTTATAATAAGAACGTGCGATTTCTTTATGATCTCCGTCGTAGAGCACCAATTCGAGCCGCTTGTTGCGGTCACTTTCGAAGCTATTGAACATGGCTACGGCATATTGATCGCTGTTGGGATCTTTCTCCGCATAAAATCCCGGTGGTGAAACGCCGCCGAAAGCCATGGCATATCCTTGGCCCAGGTTGAGCTTCTTCAGTTCACCGATTACTGCTTCGCTGATGATAGTACCTTTCACACCATCAATGACCAGGCGGTGAAGTACCGGCACCTTGGCTTCCACTTCATTAATGAGCATTACCACATTACCTTTCGCTTCAAACATCGCTTCCACATTCCCGGCTTTGATTTTGCCAAGTTTTGGACGGAGATTTTTAGCCGTTTTCTGCTTATGCTTTTCATCAAATATTTTAATATCAATACCGGTTTTCAGATTGATGACAGCCAGCACGGTATAACCGTTTTTCATCTGGATAATCCGGGCGAAACCGTCTTCCGGTTCCTGGAACGAATTGCTTTTGGCGATTTCCTTGAATTGGGCGAACGCTGCAAGTTGGAGCAGCACCAATAGGCTGCTGAGTATTAATTTCATATAGCAAGGGATTATTTGTACACTCACATGGTTTTGGGAAGGCAAAGATACGTAGCCGCACCGGATTGCCACGGGAATTTTCGTGTTATCCGGCTGGCGATATTTCGCGGTTTCACCACGCCCCCAAGTGGCCTCATTCCTGACTTCTCATCAAACTATTTCAGGATCAGGATGTTATATCCCGGCATGCAATTCGTCTTTACCCCTCAAATTCAATTCACCATGAGCCATAAAAACGACAATGCGGCCGATTATTCCGCTGACCCTCACCTGACGCCTGCAGTCAAAAAATTCCTGGACATCCTGAATGCTCCCGGCAATGTACCCGTCGAAAGCCTTCCCGTCCCGGAAGCCCGGCAAGTGCTCACGGGCGCCCAGCAATCGGTCAAAACGGACCTTTCCAGCGTAACCATCACCGAAAAAACCATCACTGCCGGCGATTTCACGTTGCTCCTGCACATTGTAAAGCCCGAAGGCGCCGCCCCGCTCCTCCCGGGATTCCTGTTCATCCACGGCGGCGGTTGGGTATTGGGCGACTTCCCCACGCACCAGCGCCTCGTGCGCGACCTCGTCGTTCATTCCGGCGCGGCGGCGGTGTTCGTAAATTACACCCCTACGCCTGACCAACACTATCCCCGCGCGATCGACGAAATCTTCGCCGCCACGCAATGGCTCGCCGAAAACGGCCGGGAAATAGGGGTGGATGGTAACAATATCGCTATCGTGGGCAACAGCGTGGGCGGCAATATGAGCGCGGTCACCGCCATCCGCTGCAACGAAAAAGGCGGCCCGAAGCTGAAGTGCCAGGTGCTGATGTGGCCGGTTACCAATGCGGATTTCGAGACCAAATCCTGGCGCCGGTATGGCGAGCAGCGTTTTCTCACCGCATCGCTCATGAAATGGATGTGGAGCCTCTACACCACGAAAGACGCGCAGCGCGATGAGCCCTATGCTTCTCCCCTGCAGGCTGATGAAAAACAGCTCAGGGGCCTCCCGCCCACGCTCATCCAGGTGGCGGAAAACGATATCCTCCGCTCTGAAGGAGAAGCCTACGGCCGGAAGCTCTCCGAAGCCGGCGTGCAGGCCACTACTATCCGGTACCTGGGCGTTATCCACGACTGGGGCTTGCTGAACGGTCTCGCTCATCTTCCCGAAACCCGCTCCCTCGTGCTGCATGCGGCGGCGGAACTGCGATATCATCTCGGGATGTAATACTATCCTGCTGTATAATAAAATGGTTGCCTTTCGCAAGGCAACCATTTTCTGATTATGAGCTGGTGCAGATAAATAAAATGTTAGGGTGTCACTTTCGCCAGCATGCGGAGAGCTCCTCCATCAGCGCAGCGGCATGCCGGTGATGCAGGTGCCCGGCGGCCTGTCCGGCCCAAACGGCGGAATATTCCCACTGTCCGGACTCCAGCGCCGCCTGCCTGACGGGCGCCATCAATTGTGATTGCAGTGGGAAAGGCGCCAGTTCGCATTCCATTCCCGCAAATCTTCCGGCCATTTCCGTGCGCACCGCGCGGGCGAGGCGGCCGGTATAGATGCGGGTGAGTTCGGTAAAGCGCGCCGCCGGCGAAAACAGGCGTGTTCTGTAAGGCGCGGTGGCGCCTGATTCTTCGCAGGCCAGGAACGCTGTTCCGATTTGCACGGCGGAAGCTCCCAGCCGCAGCGCCGCTTCCACGCCAGCCGCGTCCGCAATACCGCCGGCGGCCACGATAGGCTTGCGCACCGATTTCGCCAGTTGCTGCGTGAGCGTAAAAACACCCGTCAGCGAATCTTCCGGCCTCCGGAGGAAACTAGGCCGGTGGCCGCCCGCCTCAAACCCCGCCGCCACAATCACATCCACATCCGCCGCTTCGAGGGCAAGGCCCTCTTCCAGGGTTGTAGCCGCGCCCGCAGTTACGATCCCCTGACGCCGGCATTCTTCCAGTATCTTTTTATCCGGAATCCCGAATACGAAGGAGAACACCGCGGGCTTCACGGCCAGCATGGCTTCCGCTTGCACTTCGAACTTGCTTTCTATGGAGATGGCAGGCGCGGGAACGGGGATCCCCAGCTCAACGAAAACCGGTCCGAACAATGCTTTCACCCCGTCGAAATCCGCGTCCGTGTAGGTGGACAATGCATCGTCCACGTCAGAAACCCACAGATTAAGGTTCCAGGGTTGCGCCGTCAGTTTCCGGATATCAGCGGCCAGGGAGTGTATTTCTTCCGGCCGGAGCGTATACGCGCCGTAGCCGCCCAGGCCACCCGCTTCGGAAACCGCCGCCACAAGGGCCGGGGTGGATAATCCCGCTCCCATCGGGCCCTGGAAAATGGGATAGCGGATCGCCAGCATGTCTGTAATCGTATTGGGGTGCATATAACGCCGTTTATACCACCAAGTTAGCGCGCTTTGCGGTTCCGGCATGTGACGGAAGTCACCTTTTCCTCCGCGGCGTTTTATCGGGCAGGAATAGTTACTTTTGCAGAAACCGCCCGCCCCATGAAAGATGTTTTCTCAGAACAGTCCGGGGACTATGTGAAATTCCGCCCCCACTACCCCGGAGCGCTATTCGAATACCTCCGCTCGATCGTTCCCGCCACCAACCTCGCCTGGGATTGCGGTACGGGAAACGGACAAGTCGCCGAACAACTCGCCGCATTTTTCGCAAAAGTGGAAGCCACGGATATCAGCCGCCAGCAACTCGACAAGGCGCGGCCCAATCCGCATATCCGATACACTCTCCAGCCGGCGGAAAAAACGGATTTCGCGGATGGTTCGTTCGACCTGGTGACCGTAGCGCAGGCCATCCACTGGTTCGACTTCGACGCGTTTTACAAGGAAGTGAACCGCACCCTCAAACCCGGGGGCATCCTGGCAGTTATCGGGTACGGACTGCTGCACATTACCCCTGAAATCGATACCGTCATCCGGCAACTGTATGTTGAGATCGTGGGAAAATACTGGGACCGCGAGCGCAAGTACGTCGACGAAAATTACCTCACTATCCCCTTTCCCTATCCGCCCGTTCCGACACCCTATTTTGCGCACAAGGAGACCTGGAGCCGGGAGCATCTAACCGGCTACCTTTCCACCTGGTCAGCCGTACAGCATTACATGAAGGAAGAACACCGCGACCCCGTGGCCCTCATCGCAGAAGCGCTGCATGCTGCCTGGGGCGATACCCCGGAACGGGAAGTGCATTTCCCCATCCTGTTGCGCATCGGGCAGGTTTGATCCCGTATGGCCAAACTATATCTCAAAAATACATTGAACTACCGTCCGCAGTTAAATTATGTGGCCACCGCCGTTCAAACGTGGGGTGAGTATGCGTAAATGTTGGGGTAAGCGGATTTTCCTGCGTTCATCCTTCGCTCATCCTTCGTTCATCCTTCGTCCAAACACCCTCATACCCGTACCACGAGCGAACACGTTCGAAGGATGAACGAAGGATGTCAGTAGGATGTCAGCAGCATTTGAGATCCTGCTTGCTGCAATCCTCCAATGATCCTTCAGTCATCCTTCAGGTAAACACCCTCAAACCTAAGCCAGCATTGGAGCCACTTGGAGGATCATTGAAGGATGTCAGCAGGATGTCAGCAGGCAATCAGGGTTTCCAGGTGCGCCAGTCATCCAGTTTCGGAACTTTATTCAACCGCCCTCCTTCCGGCAGCACATGCACCGTAAACGCTCCTTTGAACCCTTCCGGCAGGATGGCTTCGAAACCGGCGAGCGTGGTCCCGGGATTGGCGGCGTCCCAGTCGTGTACCGGCGCCGTGGACCAGGTTTGCAGTTTCACGGGAACCGGCGCGTCAATCACCAGCCGCAGGGATTTGCCGTTCTTGCGGAGCACGATGGTCCGCTGCCCCTCCATCTCCACCTCGGCCGTCGTCAGCCAACGCCATTGCAAGGTATCCGGACCGCTGCCCGCCTCCACTTCGTCGCGGATAATAGCGCGCTTACCATTGACCAATGCCATGCCCCTGCGGGCTTTAGCGAGCTGGCCGGCATAAGCGGCAGACATGTCGGCGATGGCGAATTGTTTGTTTTTGGCGTTGCCCGTGACCGTGAGGTCCGCATGGCTTTCCACTCTTTGGAAAGCGCCGTTCACCGTGAGCGTATTATGCACGAGGTTGTTGTAGCGCATCACCTGCCAGCGCTGCCCGTTCTGCGCCCGGTTCCAGATACTGAGGCCTCGGGATTCGAGGGAATTGTAATCCTGCATCCCCAGGTCGGATGCCCAACGCACGCCGCCCCAATCGAGCACGAAAGACCCCACGTCCATATGCGCGTGCGCGATGCCGGGCGAGCCTGCTTTGAATCCGATGAACATGGCGGAGCTGTCGCCCCATTGGCTGCGCATGAGCGCCACGGGCGTTTCGCCTTCGCCGGTCCAGAAAGTGTTTGCCGGCGTTGGAATGGCGTTCAGGTCGATCTTTTTCCCCCACAACAACATGGCGGGCAGCAAGCGGTTGTTGGCATGCGCGCCGGGCCTTTGCAGGCGTTGTTTTTCCACGAACAACAGCGACGGATCCCCTGTTTTCTCCGCAAACCAGCACATCGCCGGTTCGAGGCTGCCGCCGTTGCCGGCGTCTGAGAAGTTGAAAGGCAGGCCGGATGGGCCGGCCATATGCTGAAAATACGAAGCGGTTGCGAGGAAACCGGGTTGACGGGAAAGCCCGAAGTCGCTGCCTGTTAGGTTCTCCAGCGCGCTGATGAAAAGCACGTTGAACGCTGTACCATATCCCCAGTAACTATAACCTTCGGGATAGGCGCCCGAGGGTTGATAAGCCTCCATCGGCAAGAGAATGCTCCGGATACCACGGTTGATGAGGTGCAAACCAAGCTCCGGCGCGTCTTCATACACCGCCATCGACCCGAACAGCATGCCGGCGTTGCAGACCTGGTTCCAGTTGTGATGATCTCTCAGCCAGTTGCTGTTTTTCTTTTCCAGCGACGGCCGCATTCCTTTTTCCAGGATCGCGGCGGTGATCACGGCGCGCTGTCCGGGCGTGAGGCGGTCGAACAGCCAGTCGTACCCGATGGCCACGCCCATCGTCATTTCTGCGACGTCGAGGAAGTGGGATGGGTTCCAGTCGGTGAAGGCGGAAACCGCCATCATTTCCCGGATAGCCCTGTCGGCAAAACGGGCGTCTTTGGTAGTACGCCAGGCATATGACAGGTAAAACACCCGCCGCAGGCATTCCCGGGAAATTCCCAGCAGTCGCCTGCCCGTCATTTGCCGCTCCAGCACCGGCTGTGCGATTATTTTTTCGGACGCGCCGAGGATGGTGCGGTGCACTTCCCGGAATGGCCCGGGCCGGGAGATTTGTTGGAGGATAAGTGGATCATCCGCCGTTTTCCAGAGGATGCGCGGATGTGCGGGCATGCGGAAACCGGCGGGCAAAGAATCGGTTTGGCCATGGGCCGCCAACGACAGGCCCAGGCAAAGGAAAAGCCAGGATAGCTTCATAACGGAATTTTTCAGCGGGGTAAAATACGGCTTTAGCGATACCCCCTCCCGACAATGTGACGAGCGGCCGGAGGATCAAATTCCACCGTTTTCGCCGCCGTACCTGCGGCAGGTGTGGCTCCCGCTTCCCCGCAATGCCCCGGGAAATCCACAAACAATCCGGGGAGTCGCCGCAAGCGGCGGCGGGCGCAGGCTGGCATGAATTTTCCTTATATGGAAGGAAACAGACTGGTTATGAACAACAGGCATAAAAATCCGCCACAAGGTATCCACCAGCCAGACCTCATGCACCTGGCGGTTAAGTTCAACGTATCGCTGCAAAAAGTAAAAGCAGCCGTGTATACGCTTGGCGATGATCTAAAACAAATCGAGCAATGGCTGATGCAAAGGCAACGACATTTGGGCGCGGTAGCGGTGGAAGATCAGATGGGATCTTCGCGCAGGCGCTCGTCGGTGTAAGTGATGTGCGTGCGGCCGTGGGGTTTGGGGACGCCGTTTTCATCGACGCTGACAAACACGATTTTGTCGATGGTGAGAATGGTTTTCTGGGTGATCTTATTGCGGACTTCGCAGCTCAGCGTGATGGAAGTACGCCCGAAATGGGTAGCTTTAATGCCCAGTTCCACGATATCACCCTGTTTGGCGGAGTTGATAAAATTGATTTCTGACATGTACTTAGTGACGCAGCTGTTGGTCCCGAGTTGAATGATGGCATAAATGGCCGCTTCTTCATCGATCCAACGGAGGAGACTTCCGCCGAAGAGGGTGCCGTGGGCGTTGAGGTCTTCCGGTTTCACCCATTTTCTGGTATAAAAATTCATGTACGCTCCGGTTTAGCCGCGAAATTAGTAAAATCAACCGGATTCTCTCCCGCTTCGGACTTGCTAATTTGCAGTTAAACCCCATCAAACATCCTTTCGCTCCTCGCGGATTGATTATCCTTTACTGCGGCTGTAGTATTGCGTCGTACTACATCATCAATGCATGAAATCCAATCTCTTTAAAGTTGTTTTCGCAGCAGCCGTGCTAACGGCAGGATGCTCCAAAAAGACCGGCCATCCGACCCCACACCGGATCCTCCGTCGCCCGGCGGCGGTAACGCAACGGAATATCCCGCGTTTATGGGCATCAAATTCAACAGTCGCGACGCGCAGTCTAAAATCATCCGCTGGAATCCCAATCTTCCCGAAAAAGACCAGATCGATTCCTCCGTGCTGGCCGACAATATACCAGACGGTGTTTACGGCGTCATGGGCGTTCACGGCGGCAGCCATCTCAACATCGCCTACAACAACCTCTACGGCGTGCGCTACGTCAACAGCAGGCCGGTAGCGGCTTACTGGACCGGCGGCGGCGAGCAGCTGCTCAACGAGGCAACGGGCTCCCCTATGGTCGAGGAAACGATCAGCAGCGCGTATTATAACAACGACAATGGCAACTTCGACCTGATGCTCCAGGTGTACGGGATGAACGACCGCGGCGTCTTTAAAAGTTATTACTACCGGATCAGCAAGTCCGGGGAGGTGACGAAGCATGGGATGCCCGATGCGTTTGCCCATACTTCCGGCGCCTGGACCACCTACGGCGGATACAACGCCTCCGGCTTCAAAGACGGCAAGGCTTTCGGTTTCAAGACCCTTCAATACAACGACGGAATTTATACCGCCCTCGGCCGCGAAGGCGGCACCCTGAAGGAAAGGTTTCTCCGCCGCGAGGGTTACAACGCTTTCAAGATCAACGCAACGCATGTAAACGAAGATGCCACCGGCTATATACTGGGTAATTGTGTCAATATTGCCACGGGTGCAGTGGAATGGTTCACGTTATACTTGCCGGAGAACATGAAGGAAGAAGATGTGCGTTTTGTGCCGGTGAACCTCGTCCACGATCCACTGCAAGACGACCTCTATGGCGCCACGATCGCCGACGGCAGGTTCTATTTACCCGGCAACAGCCGCTCCGGCAACGCGCCTTATTATTATACGGTAACCTTACCGTCAGCAAACATCAACCGCCTCACAGCCGACAAACATACGCTGGAACTCCCCGCCAACGCGCAATACGTGCGTTCACGGCAGATCGCCAAAGTCGGCAATACCCTTTACGCCACGGGCACCAACGGCTCGCACGCCTGCTTCTGGAAAGACGGGAAATTCCATCCCCTCGCGTCTGGCGGAGCGTATTCAACGATGGTCACATTCGTGTTCACTCCCTACAACAACAAATAGCAATAATATCTTTAAATGGTTATGAAGCTGAAAAATGAGAGCCCCTGTATTCACAGGGGCTTTTCTTTTAATTGGCCAAAACATCCGGCTTGCTTATTTATGCTTTTCATACTATTATTTACGTTTTACGTAAATTAATTTTTGTTTTTTGAATAAATGTAGATATCTTCGAAAGGTAAACGAACAAACTTCCTCGCCATGTAAGCTCACCTAAATAGCCACATGGCTGCACATCCGGCCAACAGGCCGGTGACGGAAATTTATCGGTAGTGGTAGATGCAATTCTTCCGGTTCCGGTGGTTCCTGGCGGGTTGCTACACTTTTACACTGATTAATTTTTCACCTTCATTTATTAATTATGCCTGGAAATAACCCTTCCTTAAACGGCCGTATTTTCCACACTTTCCGATGGCTCGTGGAAATAGCCTGGTACACGAACTTCGCCCTAATCGCCATCGCCATAACTATCCTCAGTTTGGTCATGTTTTTCGACACCGACACGCACTTCAGCGCAATGGTAGACCTGACTACGCCACTGTCTTCGATACCCGCAACGGGCGCCACCCTGGAGGCGAAAGCAGCCATCATCCACATGCGCGTACCGATTAACACGTTCCAGCAGATTTCCGCATTTTTCTTTTTATTCCTTTTCGAGTTCATCGTGATAGCGGTACTGTTCAACCTCCGCAAAGTGCTGCGCTCAATCAAACGGCAAAGCCCCTTCACGAACGAAGCCATCAGGAGGCTGCGCTACACGGCGCTTTTTATCGCGCTGCTCGCGCCATACAACCTGCTCCTGAGCATATTGCGGGGAGAAATCATACATGCCTATGCGCCGCAGGCGGAGCATGCATTTAGGATGCATTGGAATATTGGCCTGCCTTATATTATTGTTGCCGCCGTCATTTATATCCTCGTGGATGTTTTCAGGTACGGAATGCGGCTGCAAAAGGAAAACGAAGCTTTTGTATAATGGCAATCATTGTAAACCTGGACGTGGAAATGGCCAAGAATAAAATCTCGCTGAAAGACCTGGCGGCGAGGATCGGCATATCCGTCACCAATCTCAGCCTGCTTAAAACGGGTAAGGTAAAAGGCGTTCGTTTCGAGACGCTGGAGGCACTCTGCCGGGAACTTCATTGCAAGCCGGGAGACATCCTCGATTATACGCCTGGCGAATAACAGCAAAGGCCGCCTCAATGGCGGCCTATTGCATATGATTGTTACAGTTATGGGAAAAAGGTAGTTTGCTATTTGGAGTAACTATACTCGAATGCATAGTTGCCGGAACCCACCTGCAGGGAAGCGTCATTTCCTTCCGCTGTTGCCTGCACCACTTTGCCGCTTTCCGTTACCGTAGCCGAAGCCGCGCCCGGCAGCACGATTTTGGCGGAAGTATTGGCGGGAACAGATACTTCCAGCTTCAGTTTGCCACCGTCGATTTTCCATTTGGAAGCGATGGTGCCATACAGCGATTTGAATTCCGCGCTGGCATGTGTCAGTCCGCCGCCGGGCCTGGGCTGGATACGGAATTGTTTATAGCCGGGTGCCGCCGGATCGGGCTGGATGCCGGTCACGGTTTTGTACATCCAGTCACCGATGGCGCCGTATGCGTAGTGGTTGAAGGAGTTCATCCCCACATCCTGGAAAGTACCGTCGGGCTTGATGCCATCCCAGCGCTCCCAAATGGTGGTGGCGCCCATTTTCACAGGGTACAGCCACGAAGGGTAACTTTGCTGCATCAGCAACTTGTACGCCACATCGGTATGGCCGAAGCGGGTCAGCACATGGCAGAGATACGGCGTGCCGAGGAAACCGGTGGTGAGGTGGTTGCCATATGCGCCGATGTTGTCGACGAGGCGCTGGGCGGCAGTGGCGCGCTGTTCTTCAGGCAGGATGTCGAAATTCAGGGCCAGCACATACGCCGTTTGCGTGCTTGATACCAGGCGGCCGTTCGGTGTTACGTATTCGCGGAGGAATGCGTTTTTCAGCCTTTTGATCAGTTCTTCATATTTCGCCACATCGCCGCTGTTGCCGAGTACTTTCGCCGCGTTGATGAGGTTTTGGGTAGAATGAATATAAAACGCCTGGGCAATGAGGTATTTATCTGTGATGGCGGAACGCCCGTCGTTGTCGTACGGCGCGGAATAGAAAAGCCAGTCGCCGAAATGCGGCCCGTGGTTCCAGAGCTCGTTGCGGCTGATTTTCGTGATGTAATCCACCCACTTCTTCATGCTTTCATATTGCACCTCAAGCATGCGGCGGTCGCCGTAGTTTTGATAAAATTGCCAGGGTATGATGGTCACCACGTCACCCCATCCCGCCGAACCCGGCGAAGGGATCGATTTTACATCGGGGATCACAACGGGAATGTCGCCATTGGGGCGCTGGTCCGCCGCCACGTCTTTCATCCATTTAGTGAAAAATCCGGTCACATTCATGTTGTACGATGCGGTATTGAAGAACACCTGCGCGTCGCCCGTCCAGCCGAGGCGCTCGTCGCGCTGCGGGCAATCGGTAGGCACATCCACGAAGTTGCCTTTTTGTCCCCACTGGATATTCTGTTGCAACTGGTTGATCAGGGGATGCGAGCAGGTGAAGCTACCTGTTTCACCCATATCGGAATACACGGCAACGCCTGTAAACAGGCTGGTATCCAGCGGCTGGCGGATGCCTTTCACGCGGATGTACCGGAAGCCCTGGAAAGTGAACCGCGGCGCGAAAGTTTCGGTGCCGCCGCCTTTCAGGACATATTTATTTTCCTGTTTGGCTGCACGGAGATTGGCGGTGTAGAAATTGCCATCTTTGTCGAGCACTTCCGCGTGATGGATCGTGATGGTGTCGCCGGCATTGCCTTTTACTTTCAGTTCTACCCAACCCACCATATTCTGGCCGAAGTCCACCACCGCTTCGCCCTGGGGCGTGGTGATGAATTTAATGGGCTTTAGTCTTTCTTTCTGACGAACGCCCGGGCCTTCCTGCGCCACGATGTTATTTTTCGTGAGCGGCAGCACGGCGGCGGATTGCCATCCTGCATCGTTGAATCCGGGACTTGCCCATCCGTTCATTTCCATGCGCGCGTCCACGGTTTCGCCGTTGTAGATATCGGAGTAACGCACGGGGCCGGAATCGGCGGTTTTCCAGGAGCCATCGGATGCGATGGTTTCTTTGGAGCCGTCACGGTAGGTGACTTCCATCTGGAGCAATAGCGCGGCGGTTTTGCCATAGGTGTTGCGCTGGTTGAGGAAAACGAGGTTGCCGCGGTACCAGCCGTCGCCCAGCGTGGCGCCGATCACGTTATTGCCGTATTGCAGCAGCGGCGTGATGTCATACACCTGGTATTGGAGGCGCTTGTCGTAGGCGGTCCAGCCGGGAGTTAGGTGGTCTTCCCCTACTCTTTTACCATTGATATGCGCTTCGTACAAGCCGTGCGCCGTCACAAAAAGGCGGGCGCTTTGTACGGGTTTGGCCAAATGGAAAGGTTTGCGGAAGATGGGGCTGGGACCGGGTTTGCCGGTAGTATCGTTTGCCCGGCCAATCCATTGGGCCGACCAGTCAGACGGTTGCAGCAGCCCCATTTCCCAGGAAGCGACCTGGCTCCAGGGCGACGCCTTGCCGTTGCGGTCATACACGCGCACCTGCCAGAACACGCGCTGGCGCGAGCTGAGGGCGCCGCCGCCATAAGGAATGTGCAGCGATTCGCCGGAGCTTACCTTGCCGCTTTGCCAACCGATTTCTTTTCCTTTCGCCAATGCAGCTGCATTGGAGCCGGTACGTACTTCATAGGCGGATTGCATGAAATCGCGGCCGGTGGATTTGATCTGCCAGCTCATTCTTGGTTGCGCGGTGGCAACGCCCAGCGGCGAAGTCCGGTATTCGGTGGTGAGCTTTTCTGGCAGGAACGATTGCGCCTGCACAGAACAGGGCAAGGCCGCCGCGAAAGCCGCGGAGGCCATAACGTGGAATAGATAGGATCTTTTATGCATGTCGTATTCAGTTTTCAAGCGGTACCGTCCAAAATATAATTTTCATCCGGAACCACTATCCTGCACTCACCTGCCTGTTCCACATTTTTTCTTTAAATTACAAATACCGATCACCAATATAACTACCATGAAAACATACATCGCCGCCTTTCTCCTGCTGCTGGCTATTCCCGCTGCAGCCATCGCCCAGGCGGATGCCGTCAACGGCATATGGCTGAATGAAGAAAAAGACGCGAAAGTGCAGATTTACCGGAATGGCGACAAGTTCTTCGGAAAACTCATCTGGATCAAGCACTCTCTGGAGGATGACGGCAAAACACCGCGGCGCGACGCGAAGAACACCACCACGTCCCTTCGCTCCCGCCCGTTGCTCAACCTCATTATCCTGACCGGTTTCGAATATGATGCGGGTGATAAAGTATGGGATGACGGCAAGATCTACGACCCCAAAAGCGGCAAAACCTACAGCAGCAAATTGAAACTCAAAGGCAATATGCTGGACATCCGCGGGTATGTGGGGGCTCCCATGTTCGGCCGCACCACTTACTGGACGCGCTCAGAATAAAAAAGGCTGAACGGAATCCGTCCAGCCTTTTCCGCCAGCCTGTTGGCGTGGCGACCGTACACGCTATGCGATGCGTTTGTCCGCAGGGGGCATCCTAACCAAACCCATCAATCGTGCCCCTGCTGCTTTACGAGTTTGTTGTAAATCCCGAAAAGCAGGAACGGCGCCGCCCATTGCCCTACGAACAGTCCGGCATGCTTCTTACCCATCAGTTGTAAAGCCAGCGAAATGCTCATGGCTCCGACTGAAGCCCATAAAAAGGTGTCGGAAGGCAGTTTCGCCGTCTGTTCTTCAATCATTTCCGCCACTTTTCCTTCTTCATGACTGTTTGTTAGCTTTCCCATATGAATATGTTTTAGTCGCTGTTTTTGTCTATGCTGAATTCATTGTTTTCCTCGTCCTCGGCGCCCATTTCCTGTTCTTCGTCATCATCCTCCGCGCCGGGCACGTCGAGCTCGTCTTCGTTGAGCGGGTCGCCATCGTCGTCTGTATCGTCGGGCAGGGCGTTGCGGAGGTTTTGTTCTTCTTCGTCGAGCGGGTCGATGGTGGCCGCGTCGTCGAGGAGTTGGCGTTCGGTGTCGCTGACGTTATCCTCGCCTTCGAGGTCGAGTTCATCATCTTCTTCGTTCACGTCGTCCAGCAGGCCTTCTCCTTCCTCATCCGCGGAGGATGCGGTGGTGTCGGCCAGTTCTCCGGCCGGGGGAACGTGGATATGTTCCTGTCCCGGGATGTCTTTTACTTCGGGAAGGTCCATGATGATGTCTTCGGAAGGCGGGAGCGGTTCCTCTTTCCGGTTATCGGGAATGGTTTGATCTTTTTTCATGGTGCATGTTTCCAATACCGGTGAAAGAACCATGCCACGGTGAACAACGGGAAGCCGCAGGCCTTTGCTGTAGCGCAATTGCCACAGATTCCACCCCAACATACACGATTGGAGGCATAGCGGCACGAACAGCCGGGGAGGCCGCCACGAGAGGTCGTTGCCGTAAACGTATTACATTTTCTTTTCCTGCAATTTATCGTGGTAAGGCAGGTACAAGGGCAGGGCGGCGGAGCCGTACCAGCGGAAGCAATCGGCTTCCAGGAGGCCGCCGGAAATGGAGGGGTCGGTTTGCAGCAAAGCCCGGACTTCCTCTACAGTGGGCACGTTGAGGATGAAAATCCCACGCCAGTTACGGTCGTTTTGGGCCATGGGGCCGGCCACGGCCAGCTTGCCGTCTTTCACCAGGCGCCCGATGTTCTCCATATGCCCCTTAAACAGGGCGGCCACCGTATCTTTGTTATCCGCAGGGTGCGGGCCGGTTTTGAGTATCACGAGCACGTAGTACTTCATCCCGTAGGGATCGGCGCCGAGGGAGTCAGCCAGTTTCAGTATTTCCGCGCCGGCCAATGCCGTGCTTATTTTTTCCAATGTGGGATATGAAAAGCAGGAAATCGCGCTGGAATGAGAAACCACGGTGAATATTCTCATGAAGAACAGCGCGGGCGGACTGGAAGAAGTAGTGGTTGTGGGTTATACAAAGCAAAAGAAGATCTCCATCGTGGGATCGCTGGTAACAGTAAAAACACTGTATTATTCTTCCCGCTTTCCAGCTTTTTCTCCAACGCAGCTATTTTAGCAGATTGTTGTATTAGTTGTTGCTGCTGTTGCAGCATGTAAAGCGTCAATTCTTCTACTTTCTTCATCAGAATTTTATTCATTTCCCCTACATCCTGTCCGGTACGGTGAATGGAATCGGCGGAGGGCACATCCGGGAGGTGTTTATTTTGACGAATATAATCAGCGAGATCCTCTGGCCGCATGAGCGAATAATCTTGTTCAAACACATAGTCCGGCCAGCCGGTTGCGGTAACTTTCACTTTTTTCGCGGAAATGGTACCGTTGACGGCGAGGCGGTTGTCGCCAGTGTTAGATGTTCCAATTCCTATATTGCCATTTACGAAGTGCGTTCCAGGACTGGTTAAATACAAGGGCATAGACATATTATACCCATATTGATTTACTCCCTGGTGGATCGTGTCAAGCGCATTATGAGTTAACGATCCTGAACCAACAGGCTCAACAAAAGGAGCAGCATCATATACGGTCACAGTAGTAGCATAGTTGGAATTCTATGAGTACGAAGTAGATCCTCGCATCCAAACCAGAAATTGCCGTGTACTGTTACTTGCTGACGCATCTCTCCAATTCGAAAAAAATTCACTTGTTTTGGGTTGGTTTGCCGTATCGTTGCATCAATGTAATTTGCACCATGCCCCCAATTCGTTAGGTGAAAAGTGAATGTGGCCATTAAGGCGCCGCGATGATTGGGCGCTACAGAATCACGATGCGTGTCTGATCTGCCGATATTAAGAATGGTTGGAGAATGATTCAACCACCCGCCATCGATAAATACCACAGGGTAAAACTTATTAATTTGGCCTCCAACGGTAAAAGTTCCAGATGTTGCTTGTGAAAAGGCGGGAACGCAGGCCAAGCATAACAGGCTAACAAGTACGGTAAGGGATTTTATAAATGAGATTTTGTTTAAATATAGACTTGAATATTACATATACTTTATGAAATAAAAAAGCGGAACACCATTGTGTTCCGCATCTCCTTTTTGTCTGTATCTGAATCTGAATCGTCCGAAAGGATGGAATTTTGAGCCGGGAGAAGGCTATTGCCGGGCATTCGCCGCGCCTGCTCCTCGCTAATTCAACGATTTACTATTTCAACAAAGTGAACTCCGGCAGTTTGATTACGGCGCCGCCTTGTTTGGCGGATTCGTGCGCCAGGATGCCCACGCAGGTAATATTGGCCGACTGAACGGCGTTGGGATAAGGTTGTGTATTGTTTTTCAGCGCATCCAGGAATGCGTGCACCAGGTGCGGATGCGAACCGCCGTGGCCACCGCCCTGGGTGAAGGAAAGATGCTGGTGCTCGTCTGCATCGTACACCCCTTGCTTCGTGAAAGCGCGGATGGGCTCGGGCAACAGATGCGCATAATCGGGGCTTTCTGTTTCCGAAGGGATCTCGGGCTCGGGGCGCTTGGCGGTATGGACCACCAGCGGGCGCCCTTCGATCAGGGGCCATTCCACCGACTGTTTCGAGCCGTACACTTCGAAGCTTTCCCGATACTGGCGCGCCACATCGAACAAAGAACGGTAGATATGCGCGCTGAGGTCGCTGTCGCGGAATTTGATGTGCGTGGTTTCCACAGCGTAGGGCGAATTGTAAAATCCGTGCATTTCCTCGCGGATAGTACCCGAGCCGAAGCAGGACACATACTCCGCTTCGCTGCGCATCAAACCCAAAACCGGCCCCACGCAATGGGTGGCGTAGTACATGGGCGGGAGGCCCGGCCAATATCCCGGCCAGCCGTCCATATCCTGCTGGTGGCTGGCTTTGAGGAACTGCACCTTGCCCAGTTCGCCTTTATCATATAATTCTTTCATGAACAGGAACTCGCGTGCGTATACAACGGTTTCCATCATCATGTATGTAAGTTTTTTTCCTTGCTGATGGCTACGATCTCCTCGCATTCCTCCACCGTTGTGGCCATGGGTACGGTACAGGCTACGTGCTTGCCGGCGCGGAGGGCTTTGATGGTCTGCTGCCCGTGATCGGGAATCGGCGTGTTGATATGCACGGCATCGATGTCGGGGTTGAGGAGCATTTCGTCAAAATCCGTATACCGGCCTGCGATGTTGAAGGCATCCCCAATTTCGTCGAGCCGCGAGCGGGTACGCTGGCAAATGGCGACGAGCTTTGCGTCGGGGTGTTTCAGATAGATGGGGATGAATTCCGCACCGAACCCCAGTCCGGCGATGGCTACATTGATCGTTCGTTTATCCATGACTCATGATTTGAAAAGTTGTTGTAAAAAACGGATGCCTTCGCGGCCGAAAGTATCCTGGTCCGGCGCCAGCTGCTTCCAGATACACACGGCACCGGCCAGTTCCACTACTTCAGGCGTAAAGCTCTCGATCGACACCACGCCGCTGTACCCTACTTCGCGGATCGCATCCCGCAGCGACGCCCAGGGCGTTTGCCCCGTTCCCGGAATACCCCGGTGGTTTTCCGATACCTGGACGTGCACCAGCCATTTTCCCGCCGTCCGGATCGCTTCGCCCGGGTCTTTCTCTTCTATCGACATATGAAAACTATCGAGCCCTACACCTGCCGACGGGTGATCCAGCTCTTCGGCCATCCTGCGCGCGTCTGCCGCGGTATTAACCAGGTCAGATTCAAATCGGTTCAGCGGCTCTATGGCCAGGCGAACACCATGTTGCTCCGCGATCGCGCACACTTCCCGAAGGCCCTTCACCGCCAGTTTCCATTCTGCCTTCCTTTCCGCTTCCGGCAATTGCCGGGCCTTACCCACCGCCGAATACATGGGTCCCGCAAACACGGGCGCATTCCATTCCGCGCAAAGCTCCAGGCACTGCCGCATGTAGGCGGTGCTGCCGGCGCGGATGGCGGCGTCGGGGTGCGTCAGGTCTCTCGAAGGGCCGAAAGCACCGCAAACAATGGCTTTCAGGCCGGTTTCCTCCAGTGCCCGGCGTACCGCTTCCCCATCAATCAACTCCGGGTACTCTACCGGTATTTCCACCGCCCCGAATCCCATGTCGCGGATTTTGTACAAAAGCGGGATGGATGCGGTGTTGAAGGGGAAGTCCAGAGCCAGGTGCTCGCGCCCAACGTAATGTCATTCATGTTCATCTTTTTTCGCCATAACCCGGCGGAACCGGGAGCGTTCTTCGGCACGCTCCCGCTCTTCCGGGCAACCTTTAACGTGGAATATCAAAATGTGCGTCAACGGATCACTTTCATTACCCCGTTCATAATCGACCAATGACCGGGGAAGGTGCAAACAAAGGGATAATCTCCCGCTTCGTCGGGCACCTTGAAGCGCAGTACCACCGTTTCCTGCGGGTTCACGAGGCGGGTGGCAAACAGCACTTCGGGCATGTCGGGTACATAATTCATTTCTGCGCCATGCGGGTCCGCGGCCAGTTTATTGGCGGCCTGCCCCACGGATTGCAATGAACCCGGCTTCACGATCACGAGATTGTGCTGCATGAAATCGGGATTCTCCAGCACCACGTCCACCACTGTTCCGGCTTTCACTGTAAAAGTGGCCTGATCGTATTTCATTTCGTTCTGGATCACCTTGAGCGTTACCGTTTGGTCGGATTTGCCGGTGGGTGCTTCGGGAGCGGCGTCCTGTTTATTCAGGTAAGTGAACACGAAAGTTTCGGCCAGGCTGCGGTCGCTGAACAGTTTCGTGCCGTCGCCGTTGAAAACTTTTTCTACTTCATATTTCCATTCGCCCGCCAGCGGGATTTTCCTGCCGCCGGCTTCGAGGTACATATTTTCCGGTTTGCCGATTATACCGCCACCGCCGCCGGTGTCCGTCACTTTGATGGAGATAACGTTGCGTCCGGGCTTCAGCAAGCCCGCGCGGATGGCGTATTTCCGCGGATCGGCCCATTTTCTTTCCATCCCGCCCACGAACTTTCCGTTTACGTAAGTGTCGTCGGAATCATCGATCGGCCCCAGCGACAACATGCCTGCCTTGCCTGCTGCATCCGCGGGAACGTCGACTACCATCCGGAACCAGACGATCCCGTCGATGTTCAGGCCGGCGTTTTCGATGTATTGCGGCAGGCGCATGGTTTTCCAATTCGTGTCGTCAACGTTTTCCCCGGAACGGTCAGCCGGTTTGGCTGCATCTTTCCCGAATCCCGGGTTTTCGGACAGGAATGCCGCGATGAACCCTTTGCGATGGTGCGCCGCCGCCGCATATACGCCTTTCTGCAACCACGCATCCTCTTTCACGGAAGGTTCTTTGCTGATAGCATACAAAACGCGCCCCAGCGTGTCGGACGCCGGCACATTGGCCAGCGCCACAAGGGCGGCCAGGCGCGTGTTGGGGTCTTTGTCGCGGAGGGCGCCGGAGGCGAGTACCTGCTTGTCCGTCCACCGATGGCGCGCCAGTACCTGGATTGCCGCTTTGCGTACGGCAGCGTCTTCGTGCTGCAGCGCCTTTTCAATTTGGGTGCGGTAACGGCCCGAAGCGCCCAGCCCTTCGATGGCCCAGAGGGCATGCAGTGCAGCGGGGGCTTTACCTGCCGTCAGGTCCGCCAGTTGCGGGAGTGCTGCCGAATCTTTCTTTTCTACCAGCAGCCGCTGGGCGGTCATCCGCCAGAAAAGGTTATCGTGGCTGAGTGCCGAAATATATGCATTCGTGTTATCGAGTGTAACAGCGGGCGAAGTTTTCGCACCGCGGTGTACGACGCGCCAGATGCGGCCGTGGCTTTTATCGCGCAGGGGGTTCTCATAAGCGTTCCCCTTGCCGTTCACCGCCGCGTAACCGCCGCGTTCTTCAGTAGGCGTAGGGTTGTGCTGCACGATGAAGTTATACCAATCCAGCACCCAAACGGCGCCGTCCGGCCCGGTTCTCGCATCTACAGGGCTCACCCATTCGTCTGCCGAGGCAAACAAGTTCCAGCCGTCTTTTTCCTTGAAACCGGCGCCGTCTTTCACAATGCGGGCCACGTGCACGAGGTGCCCCGTGGGCTCGCAAACGAACGCCGTGGATTGGTATGCTTCCGGATATTGCGCCGCTGTATAAAAAGCGTGGCCTGATGCCGCGGTGAACCCGCCGAACACATCCACCTGCCGCACATGCGCTGTAACGGGATGCATGGCATAGTGGCCGTCTATCTTCACGCTTCCGGCGATAGCCGCTCCCTCCACACCTTTCAACGCGGCATTCGGAATGCCCATATAAACGCTGTGGGTATTATTGGCCGTGGATGCAAAAATATCGTTCGCCGCATTAAAGCCGAAGCCCCAGGTGTTGTTGCTCGTCGGCGTCATGAATTCGAATTTCGACGCATCCGGTTCAAACCGGTACACGCCCTGGCTGAATTCCTGGTACTGCCCGCCGGCATTGCCTTTGAAGCCGGAATACCCTACCGTTCCCCAAATCATGTTATCCATGCCATATTGCAGGTTCGACGGGCCGGCATGCGTATCGAAAGTACCCCATCCCGTGATGAGCGTTTTGCGCACATCGGCTTTATCGTCGCCATTCGTATCCTGCAAAAACAGAAAATGCGGCGCCTGCGACACAATCACCCCGCCATTCGCAAAAACGAGGCTGGTGGGGATGTTCAGTTTGTCGGCGAAGATGGTGAACTTATCCGCCTTTCCGTCGCCGTCGGTATCCTCGCAGATCTTGATCCGGTCGTCGCCCTGCCCTTCCGTGCCGCGCACGGTATTGGGATAATCCACGGTTTCGATCACCCAAAGACGGCCTTTTTCATCCCAGGCCATGGCGATGGGATTGATGATATCCGGTTCGGAAGCGAAAAGCTGCAATTCGAACCCGGGCGGCACCTGTATGAGCTTCGCCGAGGAATCCGGGCTGAGCGGCAGCTGGAACCGGGGCGCGGGATCACGTTTTTCATAATTGGGAATATTCGCTTCGTCGCGGTATTGCAGCGTGGGCATGGTTTTGCGGAAAGCCTCCCATTTGCGGCGGGCTTTGTCGCCCGCAGCCCAGAGAATACCGTTTTTCATCAGTTGATGGAAACCAGGGTGGCCCCAGGTACGCTCGTCGTGGCCGTAAGCCGTGTAGAACACGCGGCCGGCGCCATATTGTTTCACCCAAGTCCAGGGCTCGTTGCGGCCGTTTTCGGGGCGTTCCTGCAGCACAGTCCTGTCGTCGGACAGGTGATCGTGCACATAGGTTTCGTCCCAGGTAATAAAAGGCGTGAGGCCCTGCGTTACGGGGTGGGTGGTATCGAGGGTGGTAACGTGAAAAGTGGCCGTGTCGTGGGATTTGAACTGCCCGCCCACCATTTTCACGAATTCGTCGGAATTGCGGAAGCAGTAGCTGGCGCAATGTACCGGAACAAAACCCTTACCCCCTCGCACAAAGCCCAGCAGCGCGGCTTCCTGGGAAGGCGTGATGGAATCGTGGTTGGCGTAGAGCATCAATACATCGTACTGTTGGAGGTTTTCGTCGGTGAGGACGGCCGGATCGTCGGCATACGTGAACTGGATGCCTTCCGTAGCGAGCGCGGAGGCCAGCAGCGGCATGTATTGCGCGGAATGATGATGGGTGGAAGCGTGGCCCAGGAATAACACCTGCATCGGCCCTTCCTGCTCCTTGCCGCAGGCGGCAAACAGCATCGTGGTTAAAACGAGGACTAAGACGTGGAATCGAATTTTCATGCTTATCTGAATTCAATCCCAAATTCCGAAATAAAAAATTGGCGTCATTCCTCGATTATGTCGCATTCAGACTGTATTTTGTCATGAAATCCCGCTTTACATCTTAATAATGACAAATAAAAGGTAACATGAAAGCCGTTCAAAAAGCCCGCATATCACCGGACAGCGCCTTTGCCGTACAGCATTTGCATGCGCCGCACTTCGATCCTAACTGGCATTTTCATGCGGAGTACCAGTTGTTTGTAGTATTGCAGGGGACGGGAACGCGTTTTATCGGCGACCATGTGGAGCCGTTTTCGCCCGGCGACCTGGTGTTTACCGGGCCCGACCTGCCGCACCTCTGGCGCAGCGACCCCGAATATTTCGAGGGCGACCGTTCGCGGCAAACGGAGGGGGTGGTGATTTATTTCCATGAAGATTTGCTGGGGCCAGCGCTCCTGTCCAAAAATGAAGCCCTGCGCATACGTCAGTTGCTGAACCGGTCGCGCCGTGGCATCCGGTTTACGGGGCATACGCAACTGGAGGCGGCCCGCCGCATGGAGGCGCTGCCAGCGCTGCGCGATTTCGACCGGGTGCTGGCGTTGCTACAATTACTGGATCTGCTCTCGCATTCCGAATCCTGCCACCTGCTGGCCGGCGCGGGTTATACGAATGCGCTCAAGGCGGAAGACACCGAGCGGATGAATAGCGTGCATGCATACGTGATGCAGCACTTCCGCGAGAAAATCAGCCTGGAAGCTGCCGCCGCCCTCGCTAATATGACGCCAACATCCTTCAGCCGCTATTTCCGCACCCACGCCAATAAGACTTTCTCCGATTTCCTGAGCGAAATACGAATCGGCTATGCCTGCAAGCTACTGCTGGAAAAAGAAATGGACGTGGCGCAAATCGCGTATGAAAGCGGCTTTCAAACCCTGTCCAACTTCAACAAACAATTCCGCGACCTTACTTCTTACAGCCCCCTCGCCTACCGCCGCGCCTATGCTGAATCTGGTTACCCAGGCACTAATCGAAATACAATGCAATGACGCATTTGCCGGGTATGGAAAACTCCTTGCTGCCATCGTCCTGTTTCTTCCCTTTGATTTCCGTACCGCCGATAGCCACGCGGCATGCAGGCAGCGATGCATTCTCATGCGGCAGCAGGCGCATCCTGCAAAACATGGCGGGGTGACCTGTAACCGCTATTTCTACGCCGTTTTCCAGTGATTTTACCGCATCTTCTGTGGGGTAATCGATGAAAACGGAGCAGTTCCATTTTTTGAGGACTTTGTAATGCCGCGATACGATCCCGAAGGGAACGCCGGCGCCATACACTTCCTGTCCCACGGTACCAGACTGGTTCCACCCGTCCTGCAGATCTTCGATGGGTATCCAGGTATCCGTTTCGATCTCGCCGGTTTTGGGTGTTTCGACCAACATTTCCTTCCTGACCATCGGCGGGAAATAAAATGCGCAGCGATGGATCATGAACCGGATGAATTCCGACAGCAGCAGGGTGATGTGTTCCGGCAATTTCGCTTCCTTCGCCATTTTCAGATAGTCGTGCATAGCGGAAAGCACCTCTATTTCTTCATACACCGCGGCATACGGCGCATCCTTCAGCGGGAAAAGCATGAAAAAGGTCGGGTATTGTTTGCCATGACCGTAATCGCAATCCCACAGGGAGGTGTTGCGTATGATGGTAGCCAGGGCTGTGAGGCTGGTTTTCAGAAATACCTTTTCCTTTTTGATGAGATACAACCGCAGCAGTGCTTTGGCGCCGAAAGCGGTTACGTTTGCCTGGTAGAACAGGCTGAAGCCTTTGTTTTCCAGCGAACGCCCCGCGGCGGCGGCTTCTTCAAGATATCGCTCCTCCCCTGATATTTCGTACATCAACAACATCAGGTGCGCGTAAATCCCCGCCACGTCGTGTTCTCCGCCTTTGCCGGGCTCCGTTTCAGCCTTCAGTACTTCCAGCGTGTCTACATGATAGAACACCGGCCATTCATAATTGAAATGGTGCGCTACCTTGATGGCATACTCCACGGAATGGACGAGCATTTCCTTCACTTCTTCCACGCCCTGCATCACCATCCGCGCCAGGTTCACGAGCGGATGGTGCAGGTACCAGGAATCCATCGTGCGGGGGTGCTTCTGCTCTTCCGAACGGTCCAGCTTGTGCGAGGCCGACGGGAGCCACCGGCCGATGGATTCGATCTTTTCATCGTAGAAAGCATGCAGGTTTTGCTGGATCGTTTCAACGATTTTCAGTTTCGGCCCCTCTGTCCACTTTTCGTATTCCATTAACGGCAATAGCACGGCGAGTTGCACCATAATTTCCGGCGCGGTGTCGTAATCGCAGAGGTAGGCGTTCAGGTAGGATTGTCCGCCGGAGCGGTACCAGCAGCCGGGGTTTACCTGCAGATCCCTGAGCGTGCCCTGCAGCACATTGTCCCAGGGCTTGTAACTCGTTGCCGGTAACGGCAGTTGGAGATACAACCTGCCCAGCATTTGCAGGAAAAGCGCGGCCATGTCGTTTTCATCTTCCGGTTTGTTCTCCTGCATCATCAGGAATGCGTCATTAATCGTAATTTCCGTATCCACAGGCAGCGGATCGTCCGGCGCAGGCGGAAGGCCGAAGCCCAGTTCGGGCCATGCGCCGCCAACGGTGCCGCCCAGGCTTTTGCGCGTATAGCTGGCATAGTCGTTCAGTGCCGTGAGATTTTGCAGATACAGGAACGCGCAGGGATCGGTGCTCTCGATCCCACCAAAGAGCCATCCCGTGCGGATGCCTTCCTGCTGCACATACAATTTGCCTTTGAAGGGCTCATTTGTCAGGGAAGGCCGGCAAACCATCAGGTCCCGGGGCCAGAAAGGTATGCGCAGCGCGGTTTTCGGTGTCAGCTTGGTGGTGCAGCGGATGATGGGAACGGAAGGGTCGGGAAGGGAGATATGGATATGATAACGGCCCACGGAGCATTCCGCCTGCATCCGGAACGAATCGCCCCCTGCATCCGTATGCAATAACTTGAAACCATTGCCTGGGAAATAACCGGATCGCAGCGCCAGCACCGTTTGGTTCCTGACGGAAATTTTCAACCACAACGAGTCGTCCGAAACATGTGCCTCGTATTCGATATTGCCTGTTTTCCTATGCCACAACGCCCCGGTTTCGGGCCTTCCGTCGAAATGATACCAGGGAGAAAAGCCTTTCATGCGTAACAATTTTGAGTTAACCGGGACACAGCCGTTTCATTTCACCGCCTCTTTGCCGGCGAAAACGCGCAAGATGCGGCGGTACCCTGTCCCTAAACGATATGGTTGTGTAGACGCTTCTTAACTTTTGGCGCCCTGTATTAAATCAGCTGTTTATGCGGCCGAATTTTCATCTCCACCACATCGCAACGCTCCGGTCGGGTGACCACGAAAAGCACAGCTTCGGCGATATCTTCCGCCATAAGCATTTCCTCCGCTTCGATTTTCTTCAGCTTCTCTTCGGCAGATTGTTCCTGCATGTCGGTATCAACGGCGCCGGGCTCAATCAGCGACACGCTTATGCCCTTAGGGTTCAATTCCTTCCTGACAGCCACGGCAAACCCCTGTATGCTTGATTTTGTGGCCACGTACACCGAACTCTTCGGTTCCCGGGTGTCTGCACTCATCGAACCAATGAAAATAATCTGCCCTCTCGTGCCTGCGGCTTCCATTCTCTTTGCCGCTTCCTGCGTGCAGGCGAGATAACCAAGTATGTTTACATTGACGATATACTGCAGCTCCTGGTAGTTGCCTTCCATGACGCCCTGGTACCCAATTGCAGCATTGTTGACCAGTATATCGATGCCGCCGTTGGCATCCACTTCGGAGAAGATCTTTTTAATACCATCTTCCGTGGCAACATCCGCCGTGAAACCGACGGGATCGCTGCCGGAAGCGGAAGCGCGGATATCTTCCAGCGCTTCGTTCATGGCCTTTTCATCCCTTCCGAAAATCAACACGCCCGCGCCTTCCGCCGCCAGCATGCGCGCAATTTCGCGCCCGATACCAGTAGTGCCCCCGGTAATGAGGACTTTCTTCCCTTCCAATGAGATGTATTGCCCCTGCAATGTTTTTCGGGCGGTTTGTTGTTCCTGCATAACCGGATATTTTAAAATTAAAAATAGCATGATGTAACATCACCACTCGGATTCCTTCCCGCCGGATGCGGGTTTCGTAAAATGTGTTTTTTGACGGTTCCGCCTGCCAGGCTGGCTGCTTTCAACCGGAAGATTACCTGTTTCCATAAAGTAGGCAAAGCTGAGGAGTTCCTCGCGGAGCATATCCCTGAACATCGGTGTAAACAACCGTGCCACGGATTCCCCGGCCGGTCCCAGGGGCGCGCGGTAAGTGATCACCGCCTGGATTTCGGTCTGCCCGTCCCCCGCATCGCGGAATTCCACTTTCCCTGCATTGTCCAGCACGCTGCCGGGGAGCGAATTCCAGCCCAGGAAAGTACCGTCTTCCTCTTTCACGATTTCCGCGTCCCATGACAGGATCGCCGGGAACCCGGGGAATTGCGCCACCCAATGCGACTGCCCGCCATCGCGCTCTTCCACGGATTGCAGGTGTTTCATGAACAACGGCAGGTTTTCCAACTTGCGCCAGAAGGCGTACACGACTTCCCGCGGCTTGTTAACGGTGATCGTGCTGCGGATATTGATATTCCGGACAGGATCCGGGAGCCGTTGCTTGCCGGCGGCGGTATAAAGCGGGCAATTGCCGGATATGGCGCGGTAAAGCAGGTAAGCGCCTGCCGCGCCTTTCAGCGCCCTGGCGCCAGGGTTCATTAAAGCCTTCCATACGAGCACGGCACCCGCCGCAGCGGATAGCACGCGCTCCATGTTCCCTACGTTCACAGGTGGTTTAGGCCCTGTACATGCATTTTCGTTCATACGGTTGTTGATTTGGTGTAGATGAATAATCGCCGCGCCTGGCCTCAGGGCTGGCCTTCGGTATCGGGATGCCTGTCCGTGTCATCGTCCTGCTCTTCGGCAAGGCTGTTATCTACCCGGTCCTGCTCGTCGATCACCGGTGAGCCATCTTCTTCCCGAACGGTGTCTCCGGGGATGTTTTGCGGGTCAACGGAGCCGCGTTCGGCTTCCTCACGCTTTACGGGCACTGTGGTGCCGTGGATTTCCTGTTGTTCGTTTTGCATCATAAAATGTTTTTAAAAAGATGAAATGCATTATGTCGATAACAACTGCAAACGCCGTGCGGATCGTAACAGCAGGAGAAACCGGTGTGGCTTCGTGTAAACCTTCCGCAAAGTGAGGATTAGCGTGGAAACAGCCGCAGGGCCGCGGTTGGATTCGGGCGGGAGATCCCGGAGGTATGGAGTTTGTACCCGTATATCCTGATCACCAATTCAATTCATCATGGGAAAAGACAGAGACGGGAAATACATCCCACCAAAAGGAAAACCCTCGGGAAAAGGCGATGAAGACGAGCTTGGGCTCCACCCCAACCTGGAAGGCACCACACTTGAACAAGACGGCGACATCACGCAGCGATATACGGAAAATGAGGAGAAGCCGGCGGCCAACGTGCGCGTGCTCCATCCCAACCGCAACGTCATGAAGGGAGAAGATGAACTGTCCGCCCCCAAGCCGCGCCCCGCGGCGGGAGCGCCTTTCCATTCCGGCAAGGGCCTTTCGCCGGAAGGGATCACGGAACTCAAATCCATCGACCGCGAAACCTTCACGGAAATGTCGGGCCATCGCGCGCCCTGGACCATTTCTTTATATCTTCCCACCCACAGCCGCGGCGTGGAAGTGAACGAGCAGCAAGACAGCATCGCGCTGAAGCACCTGGTCCGCCAGGTGGAACTGGCGCTCCTCAGCAACGGCGCGCCACGACACGAACTGGGGCCGCTCATGGAATGCGCCCGCATCATTGTGCACGACGACCAGTTCTGGCGCAACCAGCGCGAAGGGCTCGCCATCTTCCTCGCACCGGGCAATTGCCGATTCATCAGGCTGCCTTATCCGGTAAAACAGGAATTCTACATCAATCATACTTTTTACCTCAGCCCCCTCCTGCCGCTCCTTACCGCGGATGAGCGCTTTTACCTCCTCGCCCTCAGCAAACACCGCGCAACGCTTTACGAAGCGGACGCCTGGGGTATGCATGAAGTGGAAGTGCCCGGCATGCCGGAAGGCGTGGAAGATGTGGTTCATTTCGAAGAAAAAGACGACCAGAAATTATTTCGCACCAGCAGCTCCGGGGCCGGCCAGGGCGCGAATTACCACGGCATCGGCGCCGGCAAGCCCGACGACAAAGCGAACATCTCCATGTACCTCGATGAAGTCGACGAAACCCTTTGGAAAGAGATACTTCACACCAGTAATGTACCCCTCATGCTGGCCGGTGTGGAGTATCTTCATCCTATATTCCGCCAACGCACCAAATACCGCCACATGGCAGACGCTGCACTCACCGGCAACATGGAACATGTGCCGGTCAACGACCTGTTCCGCAGCGCCCGCCAGGCGATGGAGCCCTATTTCTGCGGAAAATGCGACAAAGCCATCGAGCGTTTCAACAACAACACCGGCAATAACCTCAGCACCACGGACCCGGCGGAGATTATTCCGGCATGCTTTTATGCGCGGACGGCCCTCCTGCTCGTGGCGGAGGGCGCACATCTCTGGGGCGCTTTCGTGAAAGAAACCAATCAGCTGCAACTGCACGACCAGGAACAGGAAGGCGACGAATGCATGGTGAACGCGGCGGTTACACAGGCATTGCTGAACGGCGCGGAAGTGCATGTGGTAGATCCGGATAAAATGCCGTCCGGCGCCGTCATGGCAGCCGTGATGCGGTATCAGCAGATTTAACAATCAAAAAGCCCGGTCAGAATTGAACCGGGCTTTTTTCGGTTATCCTTTGTCGACCGTCCGCAGTGCGTCATCGTCGTTGTATTGGAGAATCTGGCGGCGAAGTTCGGCGTTGAGCTCCGCGGTGATGGCTGGAGCACGCGGAGGAAGAGAACCTGCGTCACATCGAACTTCTGCTCATTGCGCGGATAGCCGTTGCGGTGGCTGTATTTGCCCGTCAGCAAGGTGGCGCGGCTGGGGCCGCAGATGGAATGGGTGACGAGGGCGTGCCGGAAAATAGCGCCTTTCCGCGCGATGCGGTCGATATTCTGTGTTTGGGCCAACTTGCCACCGTAAGCACTTACGGCCTGGAAGGCATGGTCGTCGGAGAAGATGAAAATAATATTGGGCCTTTGGGAGGTTTGCGCGGCGGCCGGAAGGCTTGTCGCCAGCAGCAGTCTGCTAAATGATTACTGTATAAACACATCATCGCGCGTCAGATCGTAGAATAGATTCTGCAACTGGTGGAGGTGGACAACGGGGCGGCCATAAGGCACAAATCCCCCGTCATGCGCTGCCAATGGCTGGAATTTGTCGCCTTCGTCACGAATGTAAATGCTGTCGGTCCGGTTGTACTTGTACGTATAAACATTCGGGTCTTCCCCGTAATCCGGGTCGCCGGCGAGGAATCCGAACTGGAAGAGAAATTGAACCTCCAGGTCAAGGGGATTGATTTTGTCCAGCGGGAGCTTACTGCGCGGGAGGCCGGTGTTGAATACACATCCTTCGTGAATCCCCTCCACGCGGAACACGGTTTCGACCATATGATAATCGTAATACCAAAGCAGATTTCCGATCCTGATGTCCGTTGCTTCAATCATGACCGGAATTTAGCGCTTTTTGGGTGGACGGGAAAATCCCGCCCTCAACCCTCGTCACGCGTGTTGCGCACCAGGCCGATGCCGGCGGAAAAGAACACCACCCCGATGACCCCTACAACCAGGATTTCGCGCCAGTTGGCATTTTGACGGATAAAACCGTAACCGGTGTACAGCATCCCGACGATGCCGAGGATGGTCAGCAGGGTGCCAAATGTCCGTTTGAGGTTCATATGCAACAGTTTTTTAACGTTCCAGGATCAATATTTGTGCCTTTCGTTCCCGAAGCGGCAGATTTTCATTATCTTCCCTCCTAACATATCCCTAGCCAATGACTCGTTTGTTAAGCATTATGGACTGGTTCAGCCCTCTTCCGGTATTCGAGAAGGTATTTTGGACCGTCGCTTTATTATTCTCCCTGTTATTTCTTTTCCAGAACGTAATGAGCATGTTCGGCAGCGAACACGACGGCGCTACCGGCGACGTCACAGATATGCTGGAGGCGGATGACGGCATCGGGTTCCAGTTTTTCACCATCCGCAACATGTTTGGCTTCTTCACCATTTTCGGATGGGTAGGACTGGCCGGCATCCACAACGGATTCTCCCCTACCGTAACCGTTCTCACCGCTACCGTGGCAGGTTTGGGCATGATGCTCATCATGGCTGCCATGTTTTACTATACCGGGCGCCTCGCTTATGACGGAACGCTTAAAATGCAGAACGCCGTAAAAGCCAGCGGTACGGTATACCTCGCCATTCCCGCCGCCAGGACCGGCATGGGGAAAGTCACCCTTCAGATCCAGGGCGCCTGGCGCGAGCTCGACGCCATCACCGACGATGCCGAGCCCATCCCCACCGGGGCGCTCGTCACCGTTACCTCCCTCCTCGACAACCAGGTTTTAATCGTCACCAAACAAACCCGATAGTACATGGATTTTATGCTGATTGCCGTCCTTGTGGCGGTCTTTTTCGTTTTCACCCTGCTCTATGCCCTCTTCAAAAGGTATAAGCGATGCCCTTCCGACCAGATCCTCGTGGTATATGGTAAAGTAGGTAAAGGTCCCGACGGGTCGCATTCCGCCAAATGCATCCACGGCGGCGCCGCCTTCATCTGGCCTGTGATCCAGGATTACGCTTTCATGGAGCTTACACCGATCTCCATCGAAGTAAACCTGACCAACGCCCTGAGCCGGCAGAACATCCGCGTGGACGTACCTTCCCGCTTCACCGTGGCCATCTCCACCGAGCCCGGCACCATGACCAACGCCGCAGAACGCCTCCTGGGCCTGCAGCGCTCCGCCATCCACGACCTCGCCAAAGACATCATCTTCGGCCAGCTCCGCCTCGTGGTGGCTACCATGGACATCGAAGAGATCAATAACAACCGCGATAAATTCCTCGCCAACGTTGCATCAAACGTAGAAGCCGAAATCAAGAAGATCGGCATGAAACTGATCAACGTAAACGTAACCGACATCAAGGACGAATCCGGCTACATCGAGGCCCTGGGTAAAGAAGCCGCCGCCAAGGCCATCAACGAAGCGAAGAAAAGCGTGGCCGAGCAGGAAAAACTCGGTGAAACCGGTAAAGCGGAGGCTGACCGCGAAAAGGATATCACCATCCAGCAAACGCTGAAAAACCGTGACGTCAGCATCGCAGAAACACAGCGTGACAGGGACACCCAGATCGCCACGGCCAATAAAGACAAAGCCATCCTCATCGCCGCCGCCAACCGCGACGAAGCCATCGGTAAAGCCGAAGCGGAAAGAGACACACGTATCCGCGCCTCCCAGGCCAACGCCCTGGCCGTAGAAGGTGAAAACACCGCCCGCGTGCACATCGCGCAATCGGAAGCGGAACGCCGTGAAAAAGAAGCGGAAGCCGCCAAACGCGCCGTGGCCGCGGAAAAAATCCAGTCTGCAAAAGCCCTCGAAGAAGCTTATGTGGCGGAAAGAAGAGCGGAAGACGCCCGCGCCGACCGCGAACGCGCTTCCCAAAACGCCAATATCGTGGTGACCGCCGAAATCCAGAAACAGAAAGCTATCATCGAAGCGCAGGCCGAAGCGGAAAAAATCCGTGAAAAAGCCAAAGGCGAGGCCGACGCAATCTTCGCCAAAATGGAAGCGGAAGCGAAAGGTATGTTCGAAATTCTCACCAAACAGGCGGAAGGCCTGGATAAAATCGTACAGGCCGCCGGTAATAATTCGAAAGACGCCGTGCTCCTGCTCATCGCCGATAAACTGCCGGAGCTGGTAAAAATGCAGACCGAAGCCATCAAGAATATTAAAATCGATAAAGTGACCGTATGGGACGGCGCCAACGGCCAGAACGGACAATCGTCCACCGCAGGTTTCATCAGCGGCCTCTATAAAGCAGTTCCGCCCCTGCAGGACATGTTCAACATGGCCGGGATGGATCTCCCCAACTTCCTCGGTAAAAATAAAAACGGCGACACCACGTTGCCGGCCATTACGGAAGAAGAAGTGCAATAGTTTTTTGAAGCCATCCTCCCCGGATGGCTTCTTCTTTTCCCTATCCGTCCGCAAATGGATGAACGGCGTTGCGTTTTATGGCGAATTTGCCTATTTTGACTGGCCGCCGGGATGAGCCCGGTAATTTTCTTCCACGTCAAGATTGCTAGTATGAAACAACCCGAATTGCGCCTGGCATCGTCCTGCGCCCTTGTCTTTGCCACACTCCTGGCCGGTTGCGGCCAAAAGCCCGTTGATTTGCGGATCAAAAAAATGGATTCCGCCCAAACGGCGAAGATCGCCGCTGGTATTGAAGCCACAGTGAAGCCGGAACTGGCGGAAGGATTGACGCTCAGCCTCTGGGGGATCGATTCGCTGGTGGTGTCGCCTATCGCTATCGATATCGACGACAACGGCAGCATCTATTACACCACCACCAACCGGCAGAACAATTCCGAATTCGATATCCGCGGGCACCGGGAATGGGAAATCCCTTCCATCAGCCTGGCCACCGTGGAAGACCGCCGGAAATTCCTGCACGAAGAGCTTTCGCCAGAAAACAGCCATCGCAACAAATGGCTCGCCGACCTCAACGGTGACAGTTCCCACGACTGGCGCGACCTGGCCATCGAAACAGAACATGTGTACCGCCTCGACGACCGGGATGGCGACGGCCGTGCCGAGCAATCGCAGCTCGTTGTCGATGATTTCCACGACGAAGTGACCGACGTGGCAGGCGGCGTACTGATCGACGGGAAGGACCTATATGTGGCTGTAGCGCCGGATATGTGGCGGATGCGCGACAAAAACGGTGATGGGATCGCGGACGAGAAAACATCCATGTCGCACGGATATGCGGTGCATATCGGGTTCAGCGGGCATGGCATGTCTGGCGTGGAAATGGGGCCGGATGGAAGGATTTACTGGCAGATTGGCGATATCGGCTTCAACGGTACCGACAAAACGGGAAAGAAATGGGAATATCCCAACTGCGGGGTTATTGCACGATCGAACCCGGATGGCAGCGATTTCGAGATTTTCGCGCATGGGCTGCGCAACACCCACGAATTTGTATTCGACGAATACGGCAATCTTATCAGTGAAGACAACGACGGCGACCATCCTGGCGAGAAAGAGCGCCTGGTATATATCGTGAATGGTTCGGATGCGGGCTGGCGCAGCAACTGGCAATACGGCAAATACCGCGATCCGCAGAATAATACGTATAAAGTCTGGATGGCGGAAAAGATGTACCTGCCCCGTTGGGAAGGCCAGGCGGCGTACATCACGCCCCCGATCGCCAATTTCGTGAGTGGCCCCACCGGCATGGTGTACAATCCCGGCACGGCGTTGGGCCCGGAATACAACAACACGTTTTTCATCGCGGAGTTCGTGGGCAACCCCGCTGGGTCAGGCATTCATAGTTTTAAGTTGAAATCATCGGGCGCGGGCTTCGAGTTAGGGGAACAGCAAAAAGTGCTCGGCGGCGTGCTCGCGACGGGGCTCGACTTCGGGCCGGATGGCGCGCTGTATGTGGCCGACTGGATAGATGGATGGGATACCCACAGCTATGGCCGCATCTGGAAACTGGATCATAAAGACGGCGCGGCAAGCGCGATGCGCAAAGAAGTCAAAACTTTGATGGTGGCGGATTTCAGGAAGAGGAATCCCCGGGAGCTGGGTGCCCTTCTCCAGCATGCCGATTACCGCATAAGGCTGAAAGCGCAATTCGAATTGGCCGGCAGAGACAGCGACGGCGTGCAGATGTTTGAAGCGGCATTGCGGCAAAACACCCACCAGTTGGCGCGCGTGCATGCCATCCAGGGCCTCAGCCAGATGGCGCGCAAACAGGCAGACCATGCGGCGCTGCTGATTCCCGTACTGGGGGATAAAGATCCCGAAATCCGCGCGCTGGCCGCAAAATGGCTCGGCGACATCAAATATAAATCCGCCGCTCCGGCAATTGTTCCTTTGTTGAAAGACACGTCCGCCAGGGCGAGGTTCTTCGCCGCGGAGGCGTTGGGCAGGATGGAATACGCCCCCGCGGTAAATCCCCTCATCGCCATGCTGGAAGCCAATAACGACCAGGATGTATACCTCCGACATGCGGGATCGCTGGCGCTGGCGCGCATCGGCGATGCCGCGCCGGTAGCGGCATTGGCCACACATCCTTCCCGGGCGGTACGTATCGCGGCCGTAGTGGCGCTCCGAAGCATGAAGCATGCGGATGTCGCCAGGTTCCTGCAGGACAGTGATGAATTCATCGTCACTGAAACCGCACGCGCCATCAACGACGACAATGGCATCCCCGCAGCCATGCCCGCACTCGGCAGCCTCCTGGGCACCACCACTTTCCAAAACGAACCGCTCATCCGCAGGGCCATCAATGCCTGCCTGCAGTCGGGCAGCGATACGCTCCTGCAAACGCTCGCCGCTTACGCCAACAACACCGCAAAACCCGCTACCATGCGGGCCGAAGCAGTTGCCGCGCTGGGTGTCTGGCCCAATCCCTCGGTGCTCGACCGGGTAGACGGGCGCCTGCGCGGCCCGCAAAAGCGCGACGATAAAAAAGTAATCGCGGCATCGTCCGCCACCTTGATAGCGCTTCTGCGCGACAAAGAAACCCAGGTAAAAACCAGTGCTGCATTGGCATTGGAGAAACTGAAAATCACCAGTGCATCCTCCGCCCTGCTGGCCGCGGTGAAAGCGGACCCCGCGCCGGAAGTGCGCATCGCCGGGCTGAAAGCGCTCGTAGCGTTGGAAACGCCCGAGCTGGAAACCGCACTCCGCGCGGCATTGACGGATAAAGAAAAGCATGTCCGCGTGGCAGGGCTCGATCTGCTCGACAAAATGAAAGTACCGCAAGCCACGATGGCGGCCCTGCTCTCCGACGTGATCGCCACCAAAACCCTGGAAGAAAAGCAGGCCGCGATACTGGCGCTGGGCAAGCTGCCGGTGGAACAGGCGGCCGCACCGCTCGGCAAACTGCTCGACCAGCTCGCGGCAGGATCCCTGGCGCCAGGCGTTGTGTTGGAACTGGGCGAAGCGATCGACAGTACCGGTTCCAAAGACCTGGCCGGCAGATACAAAACCATCAGCGCCAAACGCGCACCCGACGAACTGTTTGCCCTTTACGCAGGAAGCCTTGAAGGTGGCGATCCCCAGCGCGGGCAACGCATCTTCTTCCGCAACGAGAACGCCCAATGCATGAAATGCCACGCTTATGACGACCGTGGCGGCAATGCCGGCCCGCGCATCAACGGCGTTGGCGGCAGGCTCACGCGCCTCCAGATCCTCGAATCCCTCATCAACCCCAGCGCGCGCCTGGCACCAGGTTTCGGGATGGTGACGCTGGAGCTGAAAGACGGCAACAAGATTTCCGGCATACTCTACGGAGAAAGCGCTGCCGGACTGAAAATCAAAACCGGCACGGAACCCGAAAAGCTCATCGCCGCCAATACCATCGCGAAGAAAACCTACTCCCCTTCCAGCATGCCCGACATGAAGGCCGTGTTATCGAAGAAGGAGATACGGGACCTGGTGAGCTTCCTGTCGGAATCGAAAAAAGATGAATAGACGGCCGGAACCGCGCAATATTGCCAACTTGTACTATATTTAAGCACCGATTATCCATGCAAATAATCCAACATAACGTATGAACATGTATCCGACTCCCCACTTCCTCCGTACACTTTGCGTAGGTGGCGCCGTGGTGATCGCATCCTGCGGCCAGGGCACTTC
The DNA here is from genome assembly GCF_038396755.1 of Chitinophaga pollutisoli. Classification (NCBI taxonomy): domain Bacteria; kingdom Pseudomonadati; phylum Bacteroidota; class Chitinophagia; order Chitinophagales; family Chitinophagaceae; genus Chitinophaga; species Chitinophaga pollutisoli. The sequence continues at coordinate 305,512 of NZ_CP149822.1, forward strand.
CGGCAACAGCCAGGACAGCACAGCCGCAGGGGCTCCCAAGGATTCGTCCATCGGGCCCGTAGAAACCGGTGCCGCCAACACCGATTACAAGCCTGCCTTTGAAGGACAGACAAGGATCGCCGGCGTAACCACCACTACCCCCTACGAAGGCAAGGTGCTGGCGGAAGGGCTCAGCAAGCCCTGGGGCATCACCCCCTGCCTGATGGCCGGCTCCTGATTACCGAAAAAACCGGCACCATGCGCATCGCTACCACCGAAGGCAAACTGAGCGAGCCCATCACCGGGCTTCCCGAAGTGAATGCAAAGGGTCAGGGCGGCCTCCTCGGCCTGCGCGTGGATCCCGATTTCGCCACCAACAGGATGGTATACTGGGTATTCTCTGAGCAAAGGCCCGGCGGCACCCTCACTTCAGTCGCGAAAGGCAAACTCTCGGCAGACGAAAAGAAAATCGAAGGCGCTACCGTCATCTACCGCGCCACGCCCGAATATGACGGCACCCTCCACTATGGCGGCCGCATCCTCATCGATAAGGAAGGCAACCTCCTGGTGAGCACCGGCGAACGGTCGGACCTTGCAACCCGCCCCCAGGCGCAGGACCTCAAATCCGGCCTCGGTAAAATCGTCCGCATTACGAAAGACGGCAAACCTGCGGCAGGCAATCCCTTCGCGGGCAACGCCGACGCCCGTCCCGAACTGTATTCTTACGGTCACCGCAACGTGCAGGGCCTGGCATTCCACCCCGTTACCGGCGACCTCTGGGAAACGGAGTTTGGCCCCCGCGGCGGCGATGAGCTTAACCGCGTGGAACCCGGGAAAAACTACGGCTGGCCCACGATCACCTATGGTTTGGAATACAGCGGTAAAAAGATCGGCGACAGCATCCAGCAGAAAGCAGGACTGGAGCAACCCGTATACTACTGGGATCCGGTACTTTCGCCCAGCGGCATGACGTTCTACACCGGAACCGACATCCCCGAATGGAAAAACAACCTCTTCATTAGCGGTCTGAGCAGCACGCATATCGCGCGCCTCGTGATCGAGAATAACAAAGTGGTAGGCGAAGAGCTGATCCTTCCGAAAGAAGGCCAGCGTTTCCGTGATATCACCCAGGGCAATGATGGCGCCCTGTACACCGTAACCGACCAGGGACGGTTGTACCGCATCGCGAAGAAATAATCACCCGATTATACAGGAAACGCCCGCGGAACCATGGTTTCACGGGCGTTTCCGTTTTCCGGCATTTACTCCCGCGAACTCCGGTTATGTTACCCCGTTTCCTGTTGTAGCTATAAACGGAAAAGGCGCTTTCGTATATGACTGCGGCATTATCGCATCCATCCCCCCTATTTTTATGACACCATGCATAACCCGACTTAATATTCACCAACACATAACCCGTATTCCATGAAAAAAATGTTACTCGCCCTATTGCCCCTGGCAATTGCAGGAGGCTCCACGATTGCGCAGACCAAACCCTTCTACTATGCAGATGGTAAACGTATGTATCTCGATGCGGATACTACTGCTATCTTTGTAAAATTCAAAGACCTGGAAGCTAAAGTCCCGTTTGAACAAACTGTGCATGCAACTGGTGTTGTAAGCGCCGAGAAAACCCGTTATCCGTCCGTGCAGAAAATCCACCTTGATCCCAACAGTAAAACCAGTGCGATGGCGGCCATCCGCAGTAACAATGCCATTGCCTACTCCTGGCAGGCGCTTACGGCAGGTGATAATGAACCCATTATACCCACAGGCGAAATAATTGTAATGCCCAAACCCGGAGGCCCCGACGTGGCAACGCTGGTTAAAAAGCTGGACCTGGATGTCATCATTAAAGAAAAAGATCCTTTGCTCGACGGTGCGGTTGCATTAGTGGTTCCCAACGATGCGGATCTGTTTGACTTCGCCAACCGCATTTATGAAAGCGGCGGAGTAAAATATGCCACCCCAAATTTCTGGATGCACTTTTCAAATGAGGCACCCAATGACCCTTTGTACAACCAACAAACCTGGCTGAATAACACCGCCAACCCACTGATCGATATTAATGTGGAAGATACCTGGCCGCTGACGACCAACCTGGTCAAAATAGCCGTAATGGATGATGGCATAGCAGCCCACCCCGACTTTCCGGCAGGTGCATTGCAAACAGGCTGGGCGCCTCGCAACCCCGGTGGCGGCGGGCTGCCCAATTACTCCAGGACAGGCGTCGGCCATGGACAATCGGTTGCCGGCATCATCGCGGCAAAGGCCAACAATAATACAGGGATAGCGGGCGGATACCAGGGGCCGTGCCAGCTGTACAGCCTTAATATTTTTTGGGACGGATTGGAAACCGCGCAAGATATCGCCAACGCATTTAATTATGCGCGGAACAATCTGAATGTGGATGTTATCAACGGAAGCTGGGGTTATTCTCCCGGAGCCAACTTCGATAATATCAATACGGCGATAGATAATGCTGCTATTCATGGCCGTGGCGGCAAGGGGATTGCTATTGTCCAATCATCCGGAAATGACATTACAATGACCAACCTCACGGTTCGATACCCGGCAACCCGTTCTACGGTGACAGCCGTTGGCGCAATCGATGATAACGGCGTGGTAACGTACTTCAGTTGTCGCGGGCCCGAATTGGACGTTGTGGCGCTCGGCGAGGTGACCAGTGTATTAACGACAGATTTACAGGGTGCGCCGGGAGACAATTCAGGCGACTACCGCTGGTTTGGCGGCACTTCGGCCGCGGCGCCTATGGTCGCTGCCATTGCAGCCGGCGCGATTTCCATATCTCCCAATGCTTCAAGTGTGCGAATCAATAGCGCTCTTACATCGGGTACCCGCGACCTCGGTCCCTGGTTTTTCGATAATGACTATGGGTGGGGGCTGGTGAATGGCTGTGCCGCGCTTGCCACTGCCGTTGCAGTTCAATGCGAGATTACAGGCCCGCAGTATGTGGGCACTATGGGTGGCTACTTCGCCGTAACTAATCTGCCTGCCAATCTCCCGCTTACCGTTGAATGGCTTCACTCCGGCTCGGCGCAATATACCCTGACACCTACTTCGCCCAATGGTTCAACTTGTACAATCGTACCAACGACTAACGGACAGATCACATTATCGGCACTTATACGTGGGGTTTGCGATGTAGCCCAGTTGATACTCTTTCTTCCCACCATCTATACCGTTGTGCCATTAGCCGCCCCCATCGAGCAATACATTATTTCGCCAGTACCGGCATCCCAACAGCTGACGGTAAAAATTAATGAGGAAAACGGGAAACCAGTTTCGGATATCCGGGAAGTCAGCCTCTTCGACAAAACGGGATTATTAAAGGTTGTACGGCGGTTTCCTGCAGGACAGCGCAATGTAACCATAGATATTTCCCACCTGCCGGCAGATATTTACGTAGTGAAGGTGGATGACGAGAATAAATCCACAGAAATTTTCGCCAAACAAATTGTAATCGGCAGATAGCTGGTTAAAAAGGATAAATTCCTTACTGTAACTAATCTGCGCCGGCCTGTATGCTTACAGGCCGGTGTTGATTTTATAAATTCAACCGCTCCAGTTTACGAAACTTCTTTATCCGGTGGAACGTAAGGTAATTCGCGTCATGGTTATTATGCGCCTTTCCCGCTCCTTCTCCGAATGCCGTCCGCGATAGGACAATTATATCATTTCCTTCGAATTGCCAGTCAACATATTGGAAACCGTGATGCAATACATCCGGATGCTGCAGAATAATTTCATGTGTTTGCCAGTTGCGCAGGTCAGCCGAGCTCATCAGGGCCAGTGTATTCCGGAAGGTGGCGGGGTTGCGCTTCGGAAACTGATCGCGGAACTGTTGGGGAATGATGTTGGAAAGCGTCCAATAGCGGCCGGATTTTTCATCGAAACGTATCACGAACTTCTTGCTGCCGCCGGGGAAAGGAATGAAGTCGTTCGCGGCATCGAACGTAGCCTGCTTGCCATTGGCGCTGACGCGCACGACCGCCGCTTTCTCATCCAGCGAAGAACGGTCATCCACGCGGAGTATATTCACGATGCTGCCATCCGGCGCCGCTACGGCATTGCCTTCGAGCCAGCCGGTAAAGTGGCCGTCCAGCCAGGTGGAATCATATAAAATCGAATTGGAAACCGTCCATGATGCAGCTTTGAGCAAATCTGCGTCCACCGGGGCCGACATCATCATGGCGCCATAACGTTTTCCCCAATCCAATACCGGCCCATGCGCCGTTTCCATCGCCCGCCAGATGCGGCCGTTATGGACGAGCACCGGCATGGGTGCGCAATGGTACATCCCGGCCAGGAGCAGCCCGTTGTCCCGGGTGAGTGGTTGCGTCCAGGTAGCGCCCGCGTCGGTCGACCGCCGGATGAGGACCGTGCCGTGATGGCGGTCGGGGCCCAGGAGGTATAAGGTATCTTTATGTACGAAAAGGCTCGACCAGAACGCGCCGTTTACGGTGCTCACCTGCTCCCAGGATTTGCCTTTATCGCGCGAACGGAACACCCGCGTTACCGCCTGTACGAATTCCGAGCTTTGCGGCCCGAAGAAGTCGTGGGAGGCAACATAGGAGCCATCGGGCAGGATCGCCAGGGAAGGGGAACCTATATATGTTTTCGTCTCCGCGGGCACATAGGTGACGATGGCGCCCGGAGGGGCCTGCTGTGCGCGGACTTCTGCACCAGAAGCAAGGAGCAGCGCCAGGAAAAGGGAGCATTTCAGGAGGGAGGCTTTCATGCGTCCAAGATGGTAAAAATTCCACGCCGGTCAAAGTTATTTCTCTACGTCAATACCTGGCTATGATGGTTTTGCGAGAATACGAAAACCGGAATTTGCGCCATATCCAATTATTACTTACATTTGAACCCACTCTATTAAGACTCTGTAGCTCAGTTGGTAGAGCAGCTGACTCTTAATCAGCGGGCCTAGGGTTCGAGTCCCTACAGGGTCACTTGAAGGGACAAATCTAAAAATAATGGATTTGTCCCTTTATACTGCGGAAATAAGGCATCAAAATAATTAATCTTCAAGGTGACTTAAGATGGCTTAATAATATCCAGCCATCCGTGAAGGCTACTTCACCTGGATTGTAGGGGTGTTATTTATTATCTTCCAATCTCCAGTATCCCGAATGCATATTATCAATGAGTGAAAGATAAGATACGCGCTTTCCAACGTCGTTTGTGCAATAGCCATATTTCCTGATTGTTCCATGCTGTTTATGACCAGGCTCCTTGGGCTGCCTCCGAACCGCTTGGTACGGATGAGATCGATATAGTCAGATTTTGAGAATACAAAAATCCCCTTTTCATCGAAAAACCCGTCCTGTATATTCTGAAAGCAGGGATGTAAGATGTTTTCCAATGCTGCCACATCACGATTGTCGCCCGCCTTTACAAATGCCTCGATTGCTTTCTCTGCCTGTTCCATTTTTATTTGTTTAAGATGTTTGTAAATAGTTCTTTCTGATGATTTAGTTGTTGTTGGACATATGCTTTATCTTCCGTTCCGTCCAATAAATAACAGTAAATCTCCTTTATGCCTATAAAATTCAGCATCTGCTGCAAATGCGTTTCTACCAGATTGGGCATATCTGATTGGAGTTCCCCCATCGTGGATAGAATGTAAGCTTTTTTGTTTTGCAGTAATCCGATTGCTTCGTCCTCCTGGTACCTGAAAGTTTTACCTGTGCGCAACACCAGGTCAAAATAGGCTTTCAGCGAGGAAGGGATACCAAAATTGTACATAGGAACCGTGATAAGGATTTCATCGCATCCGAATAATTCAGCTATCAACCGGTCAGACAATTGCAGGCGGTCTGAATTATCCCCGGCAGCATAGAATGCCCCAAGTACTTCCTGCTCGAGATGGGGAATGAGCGAGGTGCCGACTTCGCGTATATTGACGCTTCCACCCGGATTCAGCTCTTTCCATGCCTGTACAAAATTGTCTCCCGCACTGCGGGAATAGGAGTTTTTCAGGCGTAAGCTGCTGTCAATTCTCAATAATGTCTTCATCTTTTTTACGCTTTCTATGGAAGACAGTTTGCGTACTAAATATGTGACAGCCTGGTAATATTTCTTAACTTATCCGGGTCTACAATGGAGTATATTTCCTCGATTAATCCATCTTTATTTAATTGGAGGATATGACAGTTATGGAGCTTTTCATGCTCCCAAAAACAGATAGCAGGCTGATGATTGAAAAATTGAAAGGTGAATGTTTTTCCCATCAGAAAGTGCTGCTGTACATACACCAATAAAGTGGCCGTAGCTGTCTTTCCTATCTCCGAACCGCTCACTACCTGCACTTTAGAGCCCCCGTCCGCACTTAGTTTTATATCGTTTACCAATAAGTTCTGCAATTCTACGATGTCAGCCTGAGCCAATGCTTTCTGATACCTGCCCAAGGTCTCGAATGATTGATCCGAATGTGGGCTATAACTTGCGTATTTACTATTTTTTAATTGTTTATTGGCCCTGCTTAACAGTTGACGTGAATTTTCCATGGTTATTTCAAGCAGTTCGGCAATCTCTGCATGTGAATAATCGAAGCCCTCTTTCAAAATGAAAGCCGCCCTTTCTTTTGGATTCAGGTACTCCAGCAGCACGAGCATGGTATAAGTGGCGGTCTCCTCTTTTATGAGTTTTGCATCGGCATTTTCAAATGAAACAGGTTCGGGGAGCCATTCGCCGAAAACTTCTTTTTTACTTTGGCGGGTCTTAAAATTTATGGCATGATTAATCGTGCTTTTAATCAAAAAGTTGGATTCGTGGCGAATGTTTGATTTATCCAACGTAATGTATTTTTCCAGTACATCCTGTACCAAATCCTTTGCATCTTCGTAAGAACCGACAATATTATAGGCATAGGTCAGGAGTTTATTATAGTACCTTTGCATTGGCTTTAAAATTTTATTGAAGTTACCCGCTTCCTCGTTTGCAGATAGCAGGTTTAAATTACTCCTCGACCGTCTGATAGATACCCCTTTCCATCGTAATAGCATGTTGCGCTAAAAAGGCCGGCAAATTAATCCCTGCCCTTTGCATCGCCTCCCTTATGACTACGCTGGCATCCTCCATGCGCTGTCGGTGTTCCCAGGTGGCAACCGTAATAACCTGAAGGTCTCCACTATCATCTGTCTGTTGAAAAATTTCATATTTTACAAAGCCAGGCTGCTGCCGGAGCGTATTCCTGATGAAAAGCGATTTTTCAGCATACGCCGCAATAGCTTTTTGGGGAATGCTGATTTTATCAATAACGGCCACCTGTTCTGAAACAATGCGCTCTTCTCTGTTTTTTTGTTCCATTTTGAATTGATTTTTATGTTGACCAAATGCTTTCATCGCCATAAGGATAGGCATGATAAGGATTATGGTTTTTAATATTTGCTTCATACAACTTGTAATTATTGTTTCCATCTCAGTTTACCGTTTTTATCGAACATTTCGATAGACGGGTTGCCCAGAGTAACAACTGCCATGATGATAAGATAAATCATATTCGGCCCCGGGCTCATCAACATCAGAAAAGCTGCTACAGCAAGCCATAAAAGCTCATGAATAGCATTCATCGCTATTTAAATTTAAGCATTGATTTTCTTGGATATCAGATTGTCCAGTGAATATTTTCCGCTGCCCTGAATAAATAGTGCCAGGCATAAGCCGATCATCAGCAAGTGATATTCGAATCCCTCACCCTCCTTATCGCCAAACCAGTTCATAAAAAAGCCATGCTCAAGATGTCCTGCAAATAAAATTATCCCAATAAAAAGGCCTCCCATTGCAATTGCCCAAAAACGGGAGGCAAAGCCTGTTATTATAAAAATGGGTGCAAAGAACTCTATTAAAATAACTAATAATCCAACAAGCCATGGGTGTCCCATCTGTTGCAAACCCTCCAAAGTATGGGTAAACCCAAAGCCGCCAAACCAGCCTAACATAGCCTGCGCTCCGTGTGGAAACATAACGATGCCTATGGTCAGGCGAATAATCAGACCTGTATAATCGTTGTGCGTATTGAAAATTTGATGTTTCATGATTTCTTTCGTTATTTAATGCTACCATTATTCAAAATACTTTTCTCATGAAAAGTCCAAAGTTGCTGTAGTTTGTGGCAAAACGTCCGTACTGGTCAAAATTTGCGGCCAAGCCAAACTGTTTGCTTCCGGTATCTATCCCTGCCCTTGCATATTGATAGCTGCGGCTATGTCCGTCCCGGTTCCATGTGGTCATATATTGAAATCGGGCGTATAGGTTTACAGGCCTGTTGGCGGCTCCATGATATTCAATAAAGCCCATCAGTTCGAGATTGGGGTCAGACCATATATCCATCCTCGGGTAAACCAGCACAGATGTTGTTTTCCCTTTATGGAAATACTGGAAAAATACAGATGGTCTTACCCGGTTCACGGGCGTGAAGATGGTTCCAACTCCTGATGTCCATCGTTGACTCATCGCATAGGAAATGTAAGACTGGCTCATGATTTCATTTCCCCGCTTTTTATCATAAGGTATAAGAACCGACGAGGTATGAAAGAACCCGAGGGATTTCTCGGGATCGAACCTTGTAGCGAACGAATGCTGATAATAATACCCGGCATGTCCCGCACTGATTTCAACAGGTATCTGCGCCCGGCTATGCAAGTGCCATATATTGATAAACAACCAGGCCAACAAGTGTTTTATTATCGTTGTTTCTTTCATCATTCTTTTCAGATTTCATTTTTTGCCAGTCTCTGGCCGGAAAATTATTACAGCCAACCACTATTCACTATATTGACACATGAGGTGCTGAAAACGTGACAAACCATTCAGGATATTTTTATAACGTAGGTGATTTGTCCTGTTTTTTCGTAACGAAAGAAACACTGATATGCTGCGAAACGGCATGTAGGATAGCATTTACCATCCCGATAGCGATATCTTATCTTGATTCAGAATCAACAAATTACGTAGGATTTTCAACCGTCTTTTTGAACGCGGCGGGGAGCCGACCTTCGTAGCTTCTGAATGCCCGCGAAAGATGCGACGCAACCTATAGGATGCTTCGCGGGAGCACATACCACTTATCCACTTCTTATTCTGAGGGATTTTATTTTCGTATTACTTCTCCCAATCTGCCGCCGCATCAGCGACAGCAATGGCTTCTATCTCAATCAATGCATCCGGTGAAAACAATGAGGATACTTCAAAAATAGTATCCGCCGGATATGGTGGGGTAAAGTATTTGCCTCTCAATCCGACAATCTTCTCAAAGTTCTTCATATCCCGGAGCATGATAGTGACCTTAACCACGTTCTTCAAACTTGAACCTCCAGCTTTCAATACCTTGTCCAGGTTTTCAAAAGCCATTTGTGCCTGGGCATCAAAGTCGCCTATGCCTGTCAGCTTTCCGTCCTTACCAATAGCGGTCTGCCCCGAAATAAACAATAAATCACCTACACGGTGTCCCTGTGCCAGACGGAATGGTTCATAAGCGTCCGGCGTAATTTTAATTTGTGAAATATTCATTTTTATTTATTTGAAGTTATAAGCATTCCCTTTGCCATGTAATGGCGTTCTGGAAAATAGGATGATGTTTCCTTGCTTCTTGATATTATGAAGCAAAGTTGACGGTAATTGATGGAGAAAAAATTGACCTAGGTCAAGACGATTTATTTTTTTTAATTAATGCGGCTTATAAATTCAGCAGACACACCCAAATAGGAGGCAATCAGATATTGGGGTACTTTAGAAGCTATGGTTGGGTAATTTTCCAAAAAGGCAACATATCTGCTTTCGGCATCATACACATTGTTATAGATAATTCTCTTTTGCAATACGCCCAGATAACTCTCCAATATTAACCGAAAGTACCGTTCCAAACAGGGAAGTTCAGCCAGTAATTGCTGAAAAGCATAATGGCTAATCTGTAAAACGGTCGTTCTTTCTATGGCTTGTATGTTGTATATGGATGGCTTCTGTTTGGAAAAGCTATCCAGGTCAGAAGCCCACCAGTCGTCGATAGCAAAAAACAGGATTTCCTCCTTGCCATTGTCTGTATTGATGTAAAATGCTTTCAAGGCACCCGAAACGACATAACTATCATATCGACAGGTATCGCCGTACGTAAGAGATAGTCTCCTTTTTCTAATGTTTTCTTCGTCCAAAAACCTTCGAAAGTTGAGATTTCATCATGCGTAAGTTTTATATATTTCGATATGTTTTCTAATAAAGCACTTTCGACCATATAAGCATTCCTTTTTCGTTTGCAAAATATCAATTAATAAGTCGTTACTGCTCTTCAAGTATTTTTTTTAAAGATTTCAAATCGCTCACTACATCTTGCCCATCTTTTTCAAATGCTTTATCTGTCAACTGCCTGAAATTGGCTTCCATGACCTGCTTCACATTGTTGGCTCCGGTTTCAAAATTTTTCCAGCCGGCGTGTAAACGCCGACAACCTGGACTACCCATTTTAATACATTCTGGATGATATAGCTGGTCCAACTTTACGATAGCTTTGCGGTTCATTAATACGTTCATTTTATGGATTTCAAGATCGAAAAAGCTATGTTGAAAGATGTCGGCATAGCTGCGGATTTATTCAACCAGTACCGCGTTTTCTACCGCCAGGCGCCGGATTACGAGACATGTAAAGCATTTATCCATGACCGTTTGCGGCAGGAACAGTCGCATATCTTTTTGGTATACGTGGAAGGCCGGCCGGCCGGGTTCGTCCAGCTGTACGAGCTTTATCATTATATCAGGCTTGGAAAGCAATGGTTGCTCAGCGATCTGTTCGTTCACCCCGATTTCCGCGGGAGGGGGCTTTCTGTGGCGCTGATCGACCGGGCCAAGCAATGGTGCGATGAAACCGGCGCCTGCGGGCTGATGCTGGAAACCGAAAAAACGAACGACATCGGTAACAAGCTTTATCCCCGCTGCGGCTTCGAATATGATGGGGCGCATAACTACTATTATTGGTGGAAATAAACCGGCCTTCCTGTCACACTACTGTCAATTAAGCCACCTCTATCCTACCTCTTAGTCACCCTTTAGCCACCTATGAGCCTCCTTATATAGGAGGTAGCTCCTGCATGCCTTTTAAACGGTGAGATACCGGTTTATTGTTTATTCATAATACATAAATCTATCTATCATGGCGACCTTACACTCATTGATTGACTTTACCGGCACTATTGGAAATGTTACGGCGTTCAAGCGGAACGGCACGGGCAAAACCTATCTGCGCCAGGCCAGCGGGCCTACCCGGAAGCAAATCCTCCATGCGCCGGCTTTCCAGGTGACCCGGGAGCTCAACAATGAGTTCAGGGCCTGCACCATGCTGACCGCGGGCATCCGCAGGGCGATATTCCCCCTGAAGCATCTCGGCGATGCCAATTTCACGGGCGCGCTGAATAAACTCGCCAAGAAAATACAAACGCTGGATACCGAAGGGATCCGGGGCGAGCGGAATATTTTCCTGTCCCGCCACCGGCATATGCTGACAGGATGCAGCCTCCACCAGGAACGCCCCTTCGATGGCATCCTGCGACATCCTGTAACCGTACAAACCGACCGGGCCAATGCTTCCGCCAATATCATCATCCCCGCGTTAATACCGGACGTCAACCTCTTCCTGTCAGGAAAAGGATTGTTCACCCGCTTCGTTATCACGCTATCCACCGTGGGCGATGTCGTTTATTCGGGCAAAACACCCCATCGCCAGGATCGATACCAAATGACGCATCACCACACCCCCTGGCTGCATATGGAAGACTCCGCAGATGCCGCCACGATCCCGCTTCAACTCGCCCCCGGCATCCCCGAGCAAGTGTCCCTGGTGCTCGGTATCGGCATCGAAACCGGCCGGCCCGACCGGTTTGGGGAGATGGAACTGATGAAGAAAAACGGCTCGGCGAAAATTTTAGAGGTGTTTTGACATTGACCTTCCATCACGGATAACCGTATAAAAAAATGGCCTGTCCGAAGACAGGCCATTTTTGCCATCACCGGTAATTCATTTTGCGTCCGCCGCCACCAGCTCCCATCCGCCGCTGCCGCAACGATTCTTAAATACGGCAAATCCCGCGCTCCAGTCGCTCCATTGCCCGCAGCTGTTTTTAATCCTGAACAGGAAGGAAATCGGCAGGTTGGGGTCCGCCGGGTTGTACGTTAACCGGAAACCCGCGTTGCTCACGCCACTGCACACGAAATACCCCGTGTTCCAGGTGATGGAATACGTCGCCGATCCGGGAGGGTACACCTGCCACTCCACTTCCGTGATGCTCCGCGCAGCCAGGATGCTGCAGGCGCTGGTGGGACTTGTAGCGTAATAATCCGCCAGTCCTACGTCGAAGGTGGTACCGGATTCGCAAGCACCGTTCTTGATGACTTTTATTCCCTCTGTGGAAGGAACCGGACAAACCGCCGCTTTGCCGGGATCCGGGGCGGGCGTCAATAATTGGGCATGCAATCCCAGGCAGCACATGCTGAAACAGGTCAACAGGAATAGTCTTTTCATAACTGAAAAAATTAGGGTAAGAGAATAAGGGTGAAAAAAGGGTTATTGTCTGCGTTCACTGTGGCCGGCGATCCGTTCGCCGGCATACATGGAAAATAATTATTTCTCCCGTTTCTACCAAATCCTGCATTACCATCCTACTCCCGCACCAACAAGACCGGCGCATCCAGGTCGAACGTGAGGCGTTGCCCCAGCCAGTTGATCCACATGATCCCGTCATATATCAACCCTTCCACGAATTGCACGGGGAAAGGGCCGGATTGGATGGAAGGGGCGCCGTCGGGGGAGAGTTTCCGCAACTTCGTGATGTAGATTGATGATTTGAATTGTTCGTTGAATTCGCTTTTCCGTTCAATCTTCCGCACATTCACCGTATCGCGCACATCCACACCCAGGCGCGGCAAATGCTTCGCATTCAGCCGGAAAACATCCTTGCCCGCGCCGCTGTCCAGCGAGCATTGCAGGCGCAGGCTGTCGTTCACCATAAAATAGGCGAATATCGTCAGTGACTTATTCCGGGATTGTTCCAGCTGCAAAGGGATGGATTTTGCCTGCCTGCGAATGCCTGCGAGCGACTGCTTATCCTCGAAACGGATCACTTTCGCTGGGAAATCGATCGTGAACGGTTGGTGCTCCAGCACTTTTATAGCGATGATACCGTCGATCCCGCCGAGGTTCGCATCCAGGAAGCTCACTTCCTGCACGGCGTTTTTCAACGGCCCGAACTCAAAATTCCGGACTTCATACAGGTCGATATCGAGCCGTTCGCCGGTGGCCCTGAACCCGGTGTATCCGCCGTCTTCCTTCCTGGTATTTTTCAGCTTGTCGAAAAAGGTTTTGGTAAAGACGGTCAGCCCCGCGCCGGTATCGAAGATAAAATTGCCTTCTATCCCATCTACTTTGGCTTTCACGAGCAAATGGCCGGATTCGAGCAATTGGAAGGGAATTTCATTGGCGGCGGGTAGGGCTTTGGCCGAAATGAATACACAGGCGAAGAGGAACGCCAGGAAGCACGGTTTCATAAGCTAAAAAATTTGCGTGAAGATAAGGAAATGTAGAAAACGGGGGCATGAGCCTGGACTTAACATTGCGGTAATATGGGACGATTTCCTTTGCAGGATGAAATACATCTTCCTGATTGGGATGCTATTTGCCGCCGCTCCCCTTTCCGCCTGGCCACAAACACCGGGCGAGGCCGTTGTTATGCCGGCACCCGGCGCCACACCTGGCTTCCCTGCACTGAAGGATTCCCTGGAACAAGCCCTTTCCCGCAAAGATCCTATCGCCGCCGCAGGGATCCTCAGCCGGATGGGCGACGCCTGCTATCACCTCGGGTACTACCCCCAGGCCCTCGACTACCACCTGCAGGCCGGGAAGCTTTACCGCAAAGAGCAGCAGTGGACATCGCTCGCCCAAAACCTCAACGACATCGGCACCTTATATTATTACAGCCGCCAACCACAGGAAGCCCGCCGCCAATACGATGAAGCCCTCGCCCTTTATACCCGCGCCGGCAACTTCAACGGCATGGCCCAAACTATCGGCCGCGTCGGCCACCTCTGCGAAAAACGCGAAGATTACGATTCCGCCGCGTTTTACCAGCACAAAGCCCTCGCCCTCTTTACCCGCACGGCTGACCAACAGGGCATCGCCAAGATATACGAAAACCTGGGCAGCATCCACGAAGACCTCGAACAATACGACTCCGCCTATCATTACTTCAACAAATCCCTGGCGCTCAATCTCCATATCCAGGACCGCCTCGCCACCATCGAGATTTACAACAACCTGGGCGACATCCTCCGCAAAACCAACCGTTTCGCCGAAAGCCTTGCCTATACCCGCAACGCGCTGGAACTGGCGCTTGCCACCCGGGAAGAATACCAGCTCAGCAGCGCCTACCGCGATATGGCCCGCGCCTATCACCTGATGGGCCGCAACGACAGCGCCTTCCATTACGGCGAGCTCAGCCGCGAAAGCCTCCTGAATATCTATTCCCGCGAAAGCGGCAAACAACTTTCCGTCATCCAGGCCATGTACGATACCGGGAAAAAAGACCTGGAGATCGTCCGCCTCCGGAACGCCCGCAACACCGCCATCTTCCTCGTGATCGGCGCGCTCCTGCTCGTTACCCTCGGCGCGCTGGTGATTTCCCGGCAACGGTTGCGCATCCGCAACGCCGCCCTCCTCCGGATGCAGGAGCAGCAGCAATTCAAAACCCGCACCGAATTACTGCAACACCAGGAAGAAAGCCTGAAACAGGAACTCGAAACCCGCTCGAAAGTCCTCAGCGCCCATACCCTTCACATCATCCAGAAAAACCAATTGCTGGAAGATATCCAGCAGAAACTACTGGATATGGTCAATGACGAACGCCGCGACCAGAAAAAACAACTCAAACAACTCCAGCAACTCATCCACCAGAATTTCAACCACGACCAACATTGGGACGAGTTCCGGAGCACCTTCGAACAGATCCACCAATCATTCTTTGATAAGATCAGGGAATATTGCCAGTCGCTCACGCCCGGCGACCTCCGCCTGGTCGCGCTCCTGAAAATGAACCTCAGCTCGGCCGACATCGCCGTGTTGCTGGGGATCTCACAGGATAGCCTCCGCGTGGTAAGGTACCGGCTTCGCAAAAAACTGCAACTCCGCCAGGGGGAAAACCTGACCACTTTCATACAATCGATTTGAGGTTAACACGTCCTTCATGTTACGGTAATAATTCCTTAACAGCCATTTTGTTACGGTAATTTAAACTGATAATCAAATACTTATATGGAATTTGTTCACGCTGTTGCCGGATTGTTTACGTGCCTGTTAACGCTGTTTCCTTTTTGTTTACGGTAGAAATTTGCTGTGGCGGAGGGTTCATGCGCATCTTTGGGTGCCTGGAAAAAAGACGGCCGCTTTCTTCCGGGTGCAAGCAAAACTTAAAAAAGATACCATGAAAAAATTGCTGTCTGTAATGATCCTTTGCTGTTGCAGCATTTGGGCATTTGCACAGGAAACCGGTTTACTGACCGGCCATATTATGGATAAAAACCAGCGGCTCTCCCTCCCCGGCGCCACGCTCCGGCTGAGCCCCGGCAATCACTATACCATCAGCGACCAGCAGGGCCGTTTCGAGTTCCTCAACGTGCCTGCCGGCGCTTACCGGCTGGAGGTGACCTACATCGGCTACGGTAAAATTTCGAAGGATGTGCATATTACCGCCGGGCGCAATCCTGAGCAATCGCTCGCCCTGGAAGCCGGCGGCATCGCAGGGAAAGAAGTGCTCGTAGTGGGCGACAGGCTCCGCGGACAGGCGAAAGCCCTCAATCAGCAGAAAAACAATCCCAATGTGACCAACGTGGTGAGCGCCGACCAGATCGGGCGCTTCCCCGACGGCAATATCGGCGACGCCATCAAACGCATCCCCGGCGTTACCATGCAGAACGACCAGGGCGAGGCGCGCAATATCATCATCCGCGGGCTGGCGCCTCAGCTGAATTCCGTTACCCTCAACGGAGACCGCATCCCTTCCGCCGAAGGCGATAACCGCAACGTGCAGATGGACCTTATCCCCAGTGATATGGTTCAGACCATCGAGCTGAATAAAACCCTCACGCCCGACATGGACGCCGACGCTATCGGCGGATCGGTGAACCTGATGACCCGCGCCGCGCCGAATGGTCCGCGCGTGTCTGCCACGCTGTCGTCCGGCTACAACCCTATCCGTGAGAAGCCAATCTATAACGGCGCCCTCGTGCTGGGGAACCGCTTCTTCCACTCCAAACTCGGCGCCATCCTCAGCGCATCCTACAACAACAACGATTACGGGTCGGATAACATCGAACCTACCTGGAAGAAAGACGATTTCGGGAATGTGTACCTCGAAGAATTGGGTATCCGCCAATACTTTGTGCAACGCGTCCGCAGGAATGCTTCCGCTGCGCTGGATTACAAAATCAATCCCGGCAACACCCTTTATTTCAATGCGATGTATACCTGGCGCGACGACCGCGAGAACCGTTTCGCCTTCAACGCCAAAGACATCGAGCCGGAATACGACGCCAACGACAACATCACCGGCTACACCGGCACACTTACCCGTGAAAACAAAGGCGGTGTGGGTGGCAACCGCGGCAAAAACAGAAGGCTGGAAACGCAGCGCGTGCAGAACTACTCCCTCCGCGGCGATCACCTGCTGAGCCCGAAGGTAGACCTGAACTGGGGCGCGTCGTGGTCAACCGCCAGCGAAAAGAAAGACCGGGAACGGTACATCGAATACGAATATGAAGATGTTCCCCTGACGATGGACATCACCAATCCCCGTCGCCCGCTCGTTACGGCGCCCGGCGCTACAGACGGCGATTACAGCCTTGCTACGCTGACGGAAAACAATGATTTCACGAAAGAAAGCGAGTTGGGCATGAAGGTGAACCTGCGCTTCCCGCTGAGCGTGGTACCCGGGCAGAAAGGGCGTATGCGCGTGGGTGGCCGTCTTCGTTTGAAAGATAAAGAACGGGAAAACGATTTCTTCGAATACGAGCCTCTCAACGAATTTGCACACCTGGACAAAATGCCGGGTTTCCAATGGAACAAACAACCCTTCCAGCCCGGCAACCAATACGTTCCCGGCCGCTTCATCGCCCCTGAATTCCTCGGCGGGCTGGACCTGGGCGACCCCACCCTGTTCGAAAAAACGGCGGATCCATCAGAGTTCCTCGCCGTGAATTACAAAGCCAGGGAATCGATCGTCGCGGGATATCTGCGCTGGGACCAGGATATCACCTCAAGGCTTTCGTTTATCGCCGGCATCCGTTTTGAAAACACCAGCACTAAATACGAAGGAAACGTGGTGGAGGAAGAAGAAACCCTCACCGGCAAGCGCAGCATCAAAAACAGCTATCTCAACATCCTGCCGGGCCTGACTTTCAAATATAACGCCACGGAAGATCTCGTGCTGCGCCTCGCCGCTACCACTTCCCTGGCGCGCCCGAACTATTACGACATTGCGCCATACCTGAACATCGTACAGGAAGACGAGGAAATCAGCGCCGGCAACCCCGCACTGAAAGCAGCTTACGCCACCAACTTCGACTTCATGGCGGAGCAATATTTCAAATCGGTGGGTATTTTGTCGGGGGGCGTGTTTTACAAAAACATCAAAGATTTCATCTACACCTACCGGAACGAACAGTACAACACCGCCGCGTTTGCGGCTGATTTCCCCGGGCAGACCAATCCCATTCCCGTTGATGAAAGCTGGTCGTATACCCAGGCGCGCAACGGCAACAAAGTGAAGGTATACGGGTTTGAAGCAGCGCTGCAACGCCAGCTCGACTTCCTCCCCGGCTTCGCAAAAGGGTTTGGCGTGTACCTGAACTACACATTCACCAGATCCAAAGCCGACGGGGTGTACAACGGCGACGGCGAGAAGCGTAACGGCGTAACGCTACCCGGCACCGCGCCCCACATGTTCAACGCATCGCTTTCTTTCGAGAACAAGATCTTCTCCGCCCGCCTGTCAGGCAACTACGCCGCGGCTTACCTCGATGAGCTGGGCGGCGACGATTTCGAAGACCGTTTCTACGACCGCCAGTTTTTCCTGGACGCCAACGCTTCCGTGAAGCTGACCCGCCAGCTGCGCGTATTCGGCGAGGCGAACAATCTGACCAACCAGCCGTTACGTTACTACCAGGGCATCCGCGAGCGAACCATGCAAGCCGAGTTCTATCGCCCGCGTTTCAACTTCGGCTTCAAATTCGATCTGTAACCTGAACAATTCAATCATGCATCAATTAACGATACTCAGCATAGCCCTGGCATTGGGCGGCGCCGCGTGCAAAGGGCTTGCGCCAGTGGCGGAAAATGCCGTCAAACCCCGGGTAGTGACCCAGCCAACACAACACGACACCGACGATCCCGCCATCTGGATCAACCGGGCGGATACGCTTAAAAGCCTCGTCATCGGTACCGATAAAGATTCCGACGGCGCGCTCTACGCCTTTGACCTCGACGGGAAGATCGTTGGAAGGTCGGAGCCGCTCAAACGGCCCAACAACGTGGATATCGCTTATAACCTGCCGCTTTCCGGCCAGCTGGCCGACATTGCGGTGGCAACGGAGCGCGAAACCAAAAAGATCCGCATCTTCCGCCTCCCCGGCCTCCAGCCCATCGACAACGGCGGCATTCCCGTCTTCGAAAGCGAGGCGCTGGCCGACCCGATGGGCGTGGCGTTGTATACCCGTCCGCACGACTCCGCCATCTTCGTGATCGTGGGCAGGAAGGAAGGTCCTGCCGATGGTTACCTTTGGCAATACCGGCTGTCGGACGACGGTAAAGGCCAGGTAAAAGCGGAGCTGGTGCGGAAGTTCGGGAAATACAGCGGCAAGAAGGAGATCGAGGCGATCGCGGTCGACAACCAGCTGGGGCATGTATATTATTCCGATGAAACGGTGGGTGTGAAGAAGTACTTCGCCGATCCGGACAAGCACGACGATTCGGAGCTGGGGTTCTTCGGCCAGGAGGGTTTTGCTTCCGATCACGAGGGGATTTCGGTGTATCCGACGGGCGACAGCACGGGATATATCATCGTTTCCAACCAGCAGGCGAATTCGTTCATGGTTTTCCGCCGGGAAGGGAAGAATGACTTTTTGGGGAAAGTGCCTGTTTCCACGATTGAAAGCGACGGCTCGGAAATCACGCCGGTGACTTTCGGGGGTAAATTCCCGGGGGGATTATTCGTGGCGATGAGCAACGGCCGGGTGTTCCACTATTACGCCTGGCAGGATCTGTTTGTGCGGTTGAAATAAATTGGTTAAGTAATTCGCTGAAACGGCTGGCATGATTTGTCAGCCGTTTCTTATTGTATCATCTTTTTTCTCCCACGTATCCTGTCCAGCCCAGGATAGCGCGTCGTCAGTTCACATAACCTGCTTCTTTTTTCAACGCCTCCAGGGCATTGACAAGGTACACCAACGGGGCGTTCCAGTTGATGGCAATTTCGTTGGAAGCGTAGGAGCAGTCGTGGTCCACATACGCGGTTTCGATTTCTTTGAAGGGATAGTCGCAGTTGTCCTGCATTTTAATATTCGGTCCGCCTGCGAGGAGCCCCGGCACAGGGTCCTTCACGCCATCGGCGATGGAGGGCCGGTGATGGGGATGCATGGGAGATTTGCCGCCGAAGCCGGTAACGAAGCAGTACCCGGTGGCGTTGCGGCCCAGCAGGTAATCGAGGTTGGACAGGGCGTGATCGAGATATTTCCGGTTTTGGGTGGCCATGTACGCGTACACGAGCATCACGCCCTGGTTGGCGGCGTTGGCGTTACCGCCCCAGTTGAAGTCGCCCGCAGCGCGGCCCATCACGGTGCCGAATGCGTTTTCACCGATCTTATCCAGCAGGGCGTCGGCCAGTTGCACGCGGGATGTTTTTAATGCGGGTGTGGATGCCAGCCTGAAGCGGCTCCATCCGCCCAACATCCCTACTTTCGACCAGGTGGGCAGGGTGGCGTCGTCTGGAACCTTCGACAGGAGGTTTTGGAATTTCCCGCTGCGTAAAGTGAGGTAGAGTTCGGTGATCGCCCAGTTTCTTTCGTCGGAGGCATCCCTGTCGCCATATTCGCCTGTCGTGATGGGTGGTTTGACCCATGCGTTGATGGCTTTCTGGCTGTAACCGTTTTGCACGTCCGGGTGAAGTTCAGTCCATTCCCAGGCACGGACGGCCGCCTGCCGGCAGCTGTCGGCCAATCCGGGGAAGGCTTTACTGAATTTACCGTAGATCCTGGCGCTCATGGCCATCACCGCCGCGAAATCGTATGCGGCGGTCAGGCTTTTCTGGACAACATAGCGCGGGGATTTTGACGCTTCGTGGGGCATGACCATCTTATCGAAATCGGCATTGGTGCATTTGTGGTACACGCCGCCATCGTTGGGGTCCTGCATGGTGAGCATCCAGCGGAGGTTGTACAGCACTTCGTCGAGAATATCGGGGACGCCGTTGCCGCTTTCGGGAATGTTGATATCGAATTTATCGAAATAGGCGGGAAAGTCTTCGTACGCCGCCAGCAGCATGTACATGGTGATCCCGGAATTGACGATGTATTTATTGTAGTCGCCGGCATCGTACCAACCACCGGGCGAAGCAATCACTGTTCCTTCAGGGCGTTTGGCGTCGGCCGCGGAAGCGTGTACCAGTACTCGCGTGTCCGGGTGGCCGGCGGGGCGTTTCCATTTGCCGGCAAACCGAGCTTCCAGCGGCATGGAAGCCCTTTGGAAGTAATACCCTTTTAATGCAGCGGCTGCCAGGTCGCGGAAGGGCGCATCGCCAATTTCGAATGGGAACGACGGCGGAAGGCCGGGAACGCGGAGTACGAAGCGCCCCTTCCTTTCCAGGGCGCTGAAATCGGCCATGCGTACGATGGTTTTGGACCATCGGGAAGATTTTTCGGGTTGAAGGGTGCTTCGGAACACGGTGTCTTTGCCGTCCGGCGTAGTGATGAAAAACAGGCCGGAAGCAACGGGCCCCGTAACGGCGGCGCGCTTGGGACCGGCGGTGTAAAAACCCGTCTGATTCAGGCGGACAGGGCTTTCCTGCGCGCGGCTTGCAATGACTGGGAGCAGGAGAAGGATGAGGCACGCGATGGTTCTCATGACAGTGGAATTTACAAGACAAGATAGTATTGTTGATCTGTTTATTCCCCAAAAAGTGATATATTAAGGTAAATTCCGTGAATGAAACGCTTTTTTCAACTCAAGACGAAGTTCAAGGTATGTTGCGTTTTTATTGTGATTATAGTTTTGGTGCTGCTCAACAACCTCCGGGAACGGAGAAATATCAACCGGCTTGAGCAATCTGTAACCTCCATTTACAACGATCGCCTGTTGCCAGCCACTTACCTTTACGGCATCGCCAACCATTTGTACGAGCAAAGGCTGAAAGGAAACGACGGACATGCCGAAGCAATCGATAGCCTGATTACTACTTACGAAACGACCTACCTCACGCCGGACGAGAAAAAGCAATGGACTTCATTCAAATCACATTTGTCAGCCTACCGGCAACTGGCCATTGCAGGAGACACGCTGGCCATGCTGCATCAATTCCAGGAAACTGTCACCAACCTCAACGCACTCAGCAGTATCCAGATCGGGGAAGGTAAAATCCTGCAATCCGACTCCATGGACATCATAAGCGGATCTTCGCTCAGCTCCCAGCTGGAGCTGACACTATTGATCATACTCGGCGTGCTGGCGATCGTATTGCTCGGCTTGTCGGATAAGGCTTTCAATCCCGCGGATCATCAAAGCCTGAATTAGTCATTCCTTTACTACAATTCTTCCGGATCAAACAACAATGCGGTAAAGAGGTAGTTCCCGTTTAAAAACCATTACTGTTGCGGATTGCGGATTTTCTGGCAGGATTCCGCCATGCAGAAACGGTAAGGTGACTACAGTTACCGGGCAATAAACCGTACATTTATCCTGTTACAATTTCCTTGCGGCTATGAAAAAAGTCATTGTTTCCTTACTGATTTTGTCTTCCCTCCTCCTGGGCACCAGCATTCTTTTCAAAATCAACCACTGGCCCGAGGCCGATCTGCTGATGACCATCGGCATTTACGTATGGCCCGTGTTCGGTGGCAGCCTGCTGGGGATGATGTTCATGATGCTGCAAAAACAAACACCGCGGCAATAATGTGGCGGATCGGCGGAGCTCCGGTTCGACTTGTCATTCCTTCAATAAACAACGATAAAAATCAGGATTCCCGGCGTACAGCGGGGCTGATGCGGTACGCGCAATGGCGGGCGCCTTCCAGGACGTGGTCCAGGCGTTCGATGGTGCCCCATTCCCGGAAGATTTCCTGGAAAGTCTGAAGCTCCACTTTGCAGATATCGTGGCAGGCGGTGGCGGCGGCGCAGATGGGGCAATGGTTCTCGATCATGATAAAGCCCTCTCCTTCCTTACGGTATTCGGCCAGGTAGCCGTCGCGCGAGCGGAGCTCGGCAAACTTGCGGACTTTGGCTTCGAGGCCTTCTTCTTCTTTTAATATATCGTAATATCTTAATAAGACCTTGTATTCCCGTGCGGAGATCACATTATTAAGGGCTTCAGCACCTAACACATCACGAATTGTATCTATAAGTTGGACAGTGAGTTCTGCGTGGGAGTCGGGGAAGCGGCGGTTGCCTTTATCGGAGACGCTCCAGACGAGGGAGGGGCGGCCCACGCCGCGGGAGATGGATTCGAAGAGCACCCAGCCTTCTTCGGCCAGCCGCTGAAGCTGCTGGCGCGCGCCTTCGGCGGTGATGCCCAGCTCTACGGAAACGGCGCCCGTGGTGAGGGGGCCTTTCGTTTTGAGCAGCAGTAACAGCCGGTCGACAGAAGAGGTATGATGTGCTTTATAATTTTCCAAGTTTACACTTGCTTTATTCGCAAATATCGTAACTTTGTCCGGATTTCAAGCAAGTAATTCGAAAACAGGCTTGAAAATAGGGCCGGCGATATGGATTTACCGCATTTAGCGCGCTATCTTTGTAGCTGGTTTACGCAACGAGATAAACGATTAGTAGAGTATATAATTATTTATGAGCGCAGAACAAGACATATTACAGGAACTGGCGGGCCGGGAGTACGAGTTCGGGTTTGAGACGCAGATCGAAATGGATATTGCGCCCCCGGGCCTTAACGAGGACATCATCCGCTTCATTTCCGCCAAGAAGCAGGAGCCGGAATGGCTGCTGGAATGGCGGCTGAAGGGGTACCAGCTTTTCCAGAAACTGACTATGCCCAACTGGCAGAATTTCGATCTCCCGGAAGTGGACTTCCAGGGAGTTTCCTATTATGCCGCACCGAAGAACAAGGTGAAATATAACAGTCTTGACGAAGTGGACCCCGAGCTCCTCCGTACCTTCGAGAAGCTGGGCATTCCGCTGGAAGAGCAGAAAATGCTGTCCGGCGTGGCGGTAGACGCGGTGTTTGACTCCATCTCCGTGGCCACCACCTTCAAGGCGCAGCTGCATGAGCTGGGGATCATCTTCTGTTCTTTCGGCGAAGCCGTTCAGGAGCACCCCGAGCTGGTGAAGAAGTACCTGGGTACGGTGGTTCCGCAATCCGATAACATTTACGCCGCCCTGAACTCCGCCGTGTTTTCGGACGGGTCTTTTGTATATATTCCCAAGGGTGTTCGCTGCCCCATGGAGCTTTCCACCTATTTCCGCATCAACGCGAAAAATACCGGCCAGTTCGAGCGCACGCTCATCATCGCCGACGAAAGTTCGTATGTCAGCTACCTCGAGGGCTGCACTGCCCCCATGCGCGACGAGAACCAGCTGCACGCCGCGGTGGTGGAGCTCATCGCGCTGGACAACGCGGAAATCAAATACTCTACCGTACAAAACTGGTACCCCGGTGATAAAGACGGCAAGGGCGGTATCTACAACTTCGTGACCAAACGGGGGATCTGCAAGGGTAAAAACTCCAAGATCTCCTGGACGCAGGTGGAAACCGGTTCGGCCATCACCTGGAAATATCCCGGCGTAATCCTGCAGGGCGATAATTCCATCGGTGAATTTTATTCCGTGGCCGTTACCGCCAACAAACAGGTGGCGGATACCGGTACCAAGATGGTCCATATCGGGAAAAACACCAAGAGCCGCATCATTTCCAAAGGTATCTCCGCCGGCCATGGGCATAATACCTACCGCGGACTGGTGAAGGTAGGCCCCAACGCCACCAATGCCCGTAACTTCACGCAGTGCGATTCGCTCCTGATCGGCGACCGTTGCGGCGCGCACACCTTCCCTTACATCGAATCCAAGAACAATTCGGCGATGGTGGAGCACGAAGCCACCACGTCCAAGATCGGGGAAGACCAGGTGTTTTACCTGAACCAGCGCGGGATCGACAACGAACAGGCCGTGAATATGATTGTGAACGGATACGCAAAAGAAGTATTGAACCAGCTGCCCATGGAATTTGCCGTGGAAGCGCAAAAATTATTATCCATCACGCTGGAAGGCAGTGTAGGATAACCTATAAAAATAAAGAGATGCTAGATATCAAAAACCTGCATGCTGCAGTAGAAGGAAATGCTATTCTGAAAGGCATTAATCTGACCGTGAAACCGGGCGAAGTACACGCCATCATGGGCCCCAACGGCTCCGGCAAATCTTCTCTCGCCTCTGTGCTGGCCGGCCGCGAATCCTACGAAGTAACCGATGGCTCGGTGGACTTCCTGGGTAAAGACCTGCTCGACATGAGCCCCGAAGTGCGCGCGCGTGAAGGGCTGTTCCTCGCCTTCCAGTACCCGGTGGAAATCCCCGGCGTTTCCAACATCAACTTCCTCAAAACGGCTGTTAACGAGATCCGCGCCTACCATGGCGAACCTCCCATGCAGGCCAAGGCTTTCCTGGATATGCTGAAAAGCAAACAGAAACTCATGGAATTCGATGCCAATCTCATGAACCGTTCCCTCAACGAAGGTTTTTCCGGCGGTGAGAAGAAACGCAACGACATCTTCCAGATGGCCATGCTCGAGCCCAAGCTCGCGATCATGGACGAAACCGACTCCGGCCTCGACATCGACGCGCTCCGCATCGTTTCCGCCGGCGTGAACAAGCTGCGCAGCAAAGACAACGCATTCGTCATCATCACCCACTACCAGCGCCTGCTGGAATACATCGTTCCCGACTTTGTACACGTGCTCTACAACGGCCGCATCGTGAAATCCGGCACCAAGGAACTGGCGCTGGAACTGGAAGAGAAAGGCTACGACTGGCTGAAAGAAGACATCCGTTTAGAAGAACCTGTACAATAACTCATGACGACAGTAACGAAGCATATATCATTTAACGAGGCATTGCCCGCGCTTTTTGGCGCGCAGTTCTCCGCCAATGGCTGGTTCGCCGGCCGGGAAGCGGCGCTGCAGCAGTTCCTCGCCCTCGGTGGCATCCCCACCGTAAAAGTGGAAGACTGGAAATACACCAATGTGGTGCCGTTCTTCAAGAACGACATCCAGATCTCCCTGCCCGAAGTACCGGAGGTAACCGCAGCGCAGCTCGAAGCCGCCGCTATGCTCCTCCCCGACGCCTATCGCCTCGTACTGGTGAACGGCGTGCTCCAGCAGCACCTTTCCCAACTGCCCCCCGCCACTCAGGTGACGGTGAGCAGGCTGAGCGAAGCTGGTACACAACCCGCCGTGGAACTGTACTTCAACCAAAGCCCGAAGATCGGTGAGCACCATTTCGCGCAGCTGAACGCTGCCCTGTTTAACGACGGCCTGTTCATCGAAGTGAAAGCCAAAGCGATCGTGGAGCAACCCATCCAGGTGATCCACCTCTACGCCGCGGGCCAAACCCGCCTCTTCAATCCCCGTCACCTGGTGGTAGTGAATGAAGGCGCCAGCGTGCAGATCGTGGAATCCGCCGCAGGACTCGGTTTAACTGAAACCGTTGTCATCAACAGCGTGACCGAATCTATTGTGGCGGAACGCGCGCAGCTCAGCCAATACCAATTACAGACAGGCGGCAACCAACTCCGTTTCATCAACCAGAACCTGGTGGAACAGAAAGGCAAAAGCCTCTATAACAACTACACTTTTACCCTCACCGATTCCGACTTCGTCCGCAACAACCTTAACATTTCGCTGGACGAAGAACGCACGGAAACGCATATGTACGGCTTCTACATCGCCGCAGGCACACAGGTGATCGACAACCACACATCCGTAGACCACCGCATGCCCCACTGCGAGAGCAACGAGCTGTACCGCGGCGTGCTCCTGGACAAGGCCACCGGCGTGTTCAACGGCAAGATCTATGTGCATGAAGATGCGCAGAAGACCAACGCCTTCCAGCAGAACAACAACCTGGTGATCAGCCCGGAAGCAACCCTGTTCACTAAGCCGCAGCTGGAAATTTTTGCGGACGACGTGAAGTGCAGCCACGGTTGTACGATCGGACAAGTGAGTGAAGACGCACTCTTTTACCTCCGCGCCCGCGGTATCGGTGAAGCCGAAGCCCGGAACCTGCTGGTGAAAGCGTTCGCATTCGATATCACCGCCAAGGTGACCATCCCGGCTGTGCGCAAGCATGTGGAGCAGATCGCTTCACAATACCTGAACGCCTAGCCTTCACCCTTAAAACCCGGAAGGATCATGGGAACAGCTACTGCACAAGATATTTTATGGCCCGAAGTGGAACTGATCCGGAATGAATTCCCGATTCTCCAGCAAACTGTGAACGGGCGGCCCCTCGTGTACCTGGACAATGGTGCCACCACGCAGAAGCCCGTTTCGGTGATCCGTTCCATGCAGGAATATTATACCCAATACAACAGCAATGTGCACCGCGGGGTGCATACGCTGAGCCAGCAGGCCACTTCGGCCTACGAAGCCGCCCGTCACGCCGTGGCCGCCTTTATCGGCGCGCACCACCACGAAGTGGTGTTCACCAAAGGCACAACGGACGCCATCAACCTGGTGGCCAACGGCTTCCGCAAGGCTATCCTGAAAGAGGGCGACGAGATCATTATCTCCGGCATGGAGCACCATTCCAACATCGTACCCTGGCAACTCATTTGCGAGGAAAAAGGCGCAAAACTGAAAGTGGTGCCCGTTACCGACAAAGGCGAACTCGATATGGACGCCTTCCGCTCCCTGCTGAACGGCCGGGTGAAACTGGTGTCCATCACCTGGGTGTCCAACACCATGGGTACCGTGAACCCCGTAAAAGAGATTATCTCCCTCGCGCACGAACAGGGCATCCCCGTGTTGCTCGACGCCGCGCAGGCCGCCGCGCACATTCCCATTAAAGTGCATGAGCTGGACGTGGATTTTCTCGCACTGTCGGGCCACAAACTTTTTGGCCCTACCGGCATCGGCATCCTTTACGGAAAAGAAAGCTGGCTGGAAAAACTGCCTCCCTACCAGGGCGGCGGCGATATGATCAAACAAGTTACTTTCGATAAAACGACTTATGCCGACGTTCCCCTGAAATTCGAGGCCGGAACCCCCGCCATCTGTGAAGCCATCGGTCTCGGCGCCGCCGTTGCCTGGGTAAACAAGATCGGTATCCATAAGATCCAGGCATACGAACACCAGCTGACGGAATACGCAGTGGCCGCGTTGAAACAAGTGGAAGGCATCCGCTTTATCGGCGAAGCCAGGCACCGCAGCGGCGCCATCTCGTTCCTGGTGGGCGACACCCATCCTTCAGATGTAGGCGTACTGCTCGACCAGCAGGGCATCGCCGTGCGGACAGGGCACCATTGCACCCAGCCGCTTTGCGACCGCTTCGGCATACCCGGAACGGTACGCGCATCGCTGGCCGTGTACAATATCACCGCAGATATCGACAAGCTGGTGGAAGGTGTGCGGAAAGCCGTAACTTTGCTGGGATAAATCAAGACGACATGACAATCAAAGAGCAACAGGACAGGATCATTGAAGATTTCGAAGTGTTTGGCGACTGGATGGAGAAGTACGAGTACATCATTCAGTTAGGCAAA
This sequence comes from Chitinophaga pollutisoli, assembly GCF_038396755.1. Lineage (NCBI taxonomy): Bacteria > Pseudomonadati > Bacteroidota > Chitinophagia > Chitinophagales > Chitinophagaceae > Chitinophaga > Chitinophaga pollutisoli. The sequence continues at coordinate 333,519 of NZ_CP149822.1, forward strand.
GACCTGCCGCTCATTGACCCGCAGTATAAGACAGACGACAACCTGATCCGCGGATGCCAGAGTAAAGTTTGGCTTCACGCGGAGCTGAAGGACGGCAAACTCGTATTTACAGCCGACAGCGACGCCGTGATCACCAAAGGGCTCGTGAGCCTGGTGGTACAGGTATTGAGCGGCCATGCACCGAAAGACATCGCGGAAGCGGACATCTACTTCATCGACGCCATCGGTTTAACCAGCCACCTCTCCCCTACACGCTCCAACGGGCTGCTGTCGATGCTGAAACAGATAAAATTGTATGCCGTTGCCTTTCAGGCGAAATCAATGCAAAACTGATGCAACATGGAAATAACGATGAGAGACCAGGTGGAGGAAGCGCTGCGCACGGTGTATGATCCCGAGATCCCCGTGAACATTTTCGACCTTGGGCTGGTATACCAGATCGAGGTGAAGGACGAAGGCAAAGTGCTGGTGGTAATGACCCTTACCGCTCCCGGATGCCCCGTGGCAGGCTCCATCATGGAAGAGGTGAATCAAAAAGTATCCGCTATTCCCGGAGTTACGGACGCGGATGTGCGCCTGACTTTCGATCCCCCCTGGACGAAGGACATGATGAGCGAAGAAGCGAAACTCGAATTAGGATTTTTGTAAAAAATGTTGAAAGACGCCCCTGCAAAGCGGCGTCTTTTTTTAATACCTGAAGCATATGGCAGAAGACTTAGCAATCATCAAAGGTACGAAAGCCGAACAATACGAAGCGCTCCTTCCGCAGATCAAGGCGCTGATTACCGGAGAGCCGGACCAGACGGCTAACCTGGCGAATATCGCCGCTGCTTTGAAAGAACAATTCGGATGGCTCTGGGTGGGATTTTACCTGGTGAAAAACGGAGAACTGGTGCTGGGGCCTTTCCAGGGGCCGGTGGCTTGTACGCGCATCCGGAAAGGGCGCGGTGTTTGCGGTGCGGCCTGGGAACGGGCGGAAACGCTGGTGGTCGCGGATGTGGAGGCTTTTCCCGGGCACATCGCCTGCAGCAGCCTCTCCCGTTCGGAGATCGTTGTTCCGCTCTTCCATAACGGAGAAGTGCAAGGCGTACTGGACGTCGACAGCACCGATCTCAATACTTTCGACGAAACCGACAAACGTTATCTCGAAGAAATTTCCAACTGGATTTTCGCATCCTGATAAAAATTTTTACGTACTTCTTTTCCGTACATTGAATGCGGTTGGAATAATGAATGATTTCATGATTCCAACCGCATTTTTTCATTTGGCTATTCCCGTATTGGAGAAATTTCATCGGGGATACACCTTCACAATGGATTTCATTTGTTAACCCAAATCTTTTCTACATGAGTTACTACAATCATTTTGCAGAATGGCTATTCAGCCCGGAAAGAACTGTACAACAAAGAACTATCGTTGTCCTGTTTGTCATTTCAATCCTGGTATTAGTGAATGATGCACTAGGGCTCGGTTATTACTACGTCATGCACCGGAAAACCGAGCACTTCAGCCAATTGACCACTATCATCAGTTCGCCGGAAACCGACAGTATGAGCAGAAGTATAGCCATCAGCCTGAGAAAAGAAATAATGGAAAGAAAGCCTTATTCCTTGATATTGTTGGATTTTTTGGCGGGAGACTCATCTTCCCACATAAAAAACCACCAAAAGAATCCCAGTGTTGTAGCAACGATAAACAATACTGAAACTACTTCCATAAAAAACCAGATGTTGTTTATATCATCTTCGGCGGGAATATACTTTATTTCAGCATTCATAACTTTCCTCATGCTATTTTTCAAAAATCATGAAGTACCCATTTCCAGTCGCTACTATATTCCCATAATCAGTTTGATATTGTTGATATCAGGCGTCGTTGTAATGTTGCTTTGCAGTAACATACCTGTAGTAGATAACAATTGGCACTGGAATTATATATTGAACTCTCTAATTCAAACATCATCATTATTGGTAATGCTGCCGATCATCCGGAAGCTGGTAACCAGTAAATCAAAACGCCGCTGAAAACAGCGGCGTATATGATTACATAACACGTAGCATCAAGTTATACTACTGACGCTCAACCACGATGAACACTACAGACATCGGCGGCAACGTAAAGCGAAGTCCGTCCTTCGTTTTGGCGGAGAAGGCCCGAACGCGCCCCAGGTCCGCCGGTCCGCCGGCTATGCCGGAAGGGCCGTTGCCATTGACAAATACTTTCCGGGAAAAATGACTGACACCATCTCCGCCCGTCAGCTCGTACCAGTAATACCGCTCCCCCGCCCGGAAGTTCTTCAGGTTCAGCGAAACCGTTTGCGCGGAGGCGGCGCGGTTAACCAACGCTATGCCGGCATGACCGCTGCTGAACGTGGTGGTGTAAGCATTCAAATTATGATTCGAGGCCGGCAGTGTAGATTCCACCAACCGGTTGCCCATGCATTGCTGCAAATAATACAGGTAGAAAAACGCCGGCCGCGCATTCCATTTATCCTCGCCGGAAGCCCCTTCACCCTGGCTGAACAATCCATGATCGTTCCCGTTCTCCCACGCATTCGCGAGATCCCAGCGGCAAGCCATCCCAAATCCATTTTTGAGCAACTCCCCGATCACGAGCACGGCATGCATGCCCGCTACCTGCGAAACCATCTGTTGCGATCCCACCGCGAAAATGTTCCATTCCGTTAACGCGACAGGCTTCATGGTGCCGCCGTTGCGCTGCACCGTCGTTCTGAGGTACTCCATCATCGCTTTGGAAACGGCTTCCGCGGAAGCGAGCACTTCAGGTGGATTGGAATTCGTGTTGTACGGCGTGAAATAACTGTGTACGATATAGAAATCTGCCGAAGCACCTGCTTCTTTCAATACACCGGCATTCCATCCCTTATCCGTAGCCGTGGCCCAGGTGGGCGGATCGTGCTCCAGCAATTGGGCGCCGATTTGAATGTTATGCCCTGTTTCCGCCGCCGCTTTTCGCATAGAATCGGCGAAAACGCGCCAGTGGCGGCCATACAATTCCCCGGTAATGAATTCTGGCTGCCCGTCGCGGTTGGCGGAAGGATCGATGCGATACCCCGCCTGCCACGTGCCGTTACTTTCATTACCGATTTCCCAATACCGCGTCCTGCCCTTGTCGTGCCGGACCCACTCCGCCGCCAGGTGTGCCGCGGCGGCTACGGGATCAGGACCGGTACCATAGCGCGCATATGCGTAATTCACCGTGATCACGCCTTCGGTACCGGTTTGCCGGAGCATGTTGTAGTAATTGGCGGTGCTCATCGTCCAGCCGTCGGTATTGCCGCCGAACCAATATCCCGCAGGGTTGGTTTTGCCGTCTGCGTCTATTAGTTGCGGCGGAGCGTCGGCCGGAGCATTGCCGGGTGCTGCATTCCAGAAGAAAATGCTGCTGAGGTTGCCTCCGGGAAATCGCAGCAGGCGCGGCTGTAGTTGCTGAATTTGTTGCAGCAGCTTCGGTTCCGTCACCATTTGCGTCATGTAAATATTGGTGTTGTTGCCCAGCAGCGTGGGTGGAATTTTCGTGAGGATTTTAGACGCATCCGCCGTGATGGTCACCTGCGCGGAAGCAGGCGGAGCCTTCTCGTCGAAAGCCGGGGCCACGAACGTCTTTTCCTTCCATCCATCCATAAAAAATCCTATGGTTGCCGCTGTGGCCGGGTCCTGCGGCGATACCACCGGACCGGTAGTATCGCCGCCATTCCCGTCACCGTCTCCGTTCACACGGTCGCCGGATTTCTTGTTGCAGCCTATCAGCGCGCAAACGATCATGCTCAGTAAACAGATCCCTCTTACCGTTTTTTTCATTCCTATTTTATCTTGACGATCCTGAAATTGTCGAATGCTGCGTGGAAAATATCGATGGGAATTTCCTCCTCGGCAATGAACCAATATTTGAACGGCACTTTCCCGTCTGCCAATACGAGGTCGCCCATCGACATAATGGAAGGCCCTGTACCATCGCCCTCGTCGCCGGTCTGCCGCACGGCATTGAGCGGGAAGGTGACGGTTATCCATTTGTTGTTGGTATGGAACGCCTGGCTTTCCGTATCCTTGAAGGGCGTCCAGCGGATGGAATAACCGTTGTTGAAGCGCAGCAGCAGCACGCCGGCGGTCCAGGGCTCTTTGGTATTGAATTCGAATTTCAATGCATATTGGTCTGTGGGCCGTGAACGCACGGCGGGGTCGAAGAGCTGCACGTCGTCGAACTGGCCGGAGCGCCCGCTATTCCACCAGGCACCGTCACCCGCGGGCACTGCGCCGAACACGCTGATGAGATAATGTCCCCTGGTGCCGGGGAACCGCGCAGCGTCGTTGGAGCGGTCTGCCCCCCACCACTGCCAGTTGAAGCGGGGCGCTTCGCCTGTTTCGCCTGCATTGGTGAGATTGCTGATCACATCCCCGCTTTCATGGTCGTTCAGCGGGCCAACACTGTAAGCTGTGCCGTATTTGGCAACAACGGCGAGCCTGCCTGTATCGCCCTGCAGATCCGGCATCACGAATGCCAGGCGGTCTCCTTCGAGGTTGCCTTTATATTCCGTGATATCCCGGCCGCCAGGCAAGGTGATCTTATTCACCAGCCAGAGCGCCGATCCGTAAATCACCATGGAATCTCCCGCCAGTGCATTTTCGTTCTCAATCCATGAAATGGACGGCGGTGGGATGTCAAGGACGAACTGGTGCACCGCATCGCCCCTGTCCGTTTTGATGCGCAGCTCATTTGGCACATCCGGGTCCGTTGCCTCGGTGGTAGCGTCTCCCGGGATATTCATGATAATGTGCGTGTTGGTATTGTAAGCGGGATTGAAGTAAGCATTGAAATTGTTGAACGTGATGCGTGTGGCGCCTGCCAGGTTTTCGCCCGTAATCAGGATCATGATGCCGGGATAGGCGCGCGTGAAGGCGCTGTCCATTTTCGAGGAGTCCAGCAGGGTGACGCGGTGGATTACCGGCGGGCCGGATACTCCGTCATCTTTGCTGCATGCCGCCGCCAGCACCAGGAGCATTCCCGCCAGCAGCAATCGGATATTTTTAATCATGAGTTTGCGTTTTTTGGGATGATTAGAAGGTATAAGGAACAGGCGTTTTCCGTAGATTCGGTGCGGCCGACATTTCCACTGCCGGAATTGGCAGGAAGAAGTTACCGTCGGTCACGGAATACTTGATCGTGTCTACGGCCGCAATCGCCCATTGCGAAGCAAAGCGTTCGGCATTGGGGATTATACGGTAATTGCCGCGGTTCTGGTCTGAAATCAGAGCTTTGGTTTTGGCGGGAGAATGGTAATACATCCGCACCAGGTCGTACCATGCCTGCCCTTCCATCGCCAGTTCCAACCTGCGTTCTACATAAATATCATCCGCTGTGATTACCTGCTTCTCCGGGACATCCGCTCTCCTGCGGATGGCATTGAAGTATTGCAATGCGGTACCATCTGCCGTGGACGCATTGTTCCCCAGCACAGCCTCTGCATAAACCAGGTAGATATCCGCCAGCCGGAGCATGTAGGTATTCATCTCCGTATGTTGCTGTGTTACCTTCCCTTCATTGTCTTCCGGTCTACCTACCACGTATTTCTTTACCCATGCCCGCGTATTCCAGCGCTCGTTTAAATCCCGGTTAACCCAGTTCCAGGGCACCTGCAGCTCCTGGATGATTTTTCTGCCGGGGTTGTTCGGATCGTCGATCGCCTGGTGGATGTAGGAATAATGCATGCCGGGCAGCATGAAGGTCGCTTTCAGGCGTTTGTCGCCGGGAGCATATAATCTCAGCTGATCCACCGACGCACCGAGGTCGCCGCCCCAGCCGTCACCGAAACCAGTGATCTCGCTACCGTAGGCCAGGAACGCCTGCACGCTGTTCTGGGTTCCCCAGTCGCCGTCGTATTTCCATTGCAGGGCAAACAGGCTTTCGGTGTTGTTATTGTTCTTCATGAGGAAAAGGTCCTCGTAATTTGGCATGAGTTGCGCGCCGCTGTTGGTGATGACATCGAGCGCCAGCGCCTTGGCTTTATCCAGGTCTTCCTGCTTGCGCTGCCCCGTGCCGCCAAGTCCCGAACGGGTAAGGTATGCCTTCGCCAGCATGCCTTTGGCCGCCCAGCTCGTCAACCGCCCTTTCTGCGCGGGCGACGGCGGCAGGTTGTCTACCGCAAACTGGAACTCCCGCACGATAAACTCCCACACGCTTTCCACGGTGTTCCGGGTGATGGTCGTATCAGTCAGCAATACGTTGTTATTGGTGATAATCGGAACGGCTCCCCAGTTTTGCACGAGGTAGTAATAGGCCATCCCCCGCATAAACCGCCCTTCCGCCAGGGCCATTTGTTTAACGTTCGCGGGTACGGCAGGACCGGTATACTTCTCAACATTGTAAATCACCATGTTGGCTTGCGCCACCACGTTGAAGAACGCCGTCCAGGAACTGTACACTTCGGGAGTTACGTCCGTGGTTTGCAGGCGGATATTCTCCACCTGGTAAGAGCCCGACATGAGGATGCCCGCGCGCCCGTCGCCGATGCCGTGGGAAGCCTTGTCGTTGTAGGCGAACCAAACGATGTTGTATAAAGGCGCCGTGGATGCGAGCACCTGTTCTCTGGACTGGTAGAAGTTGACGTCCACAATCGCATCTTCGGGCGGACGGTTCAGGAAATCTTTACTGCATGATGCCAGGAGGGCACCGCAGCAAAGGAGTAATATATTTCGGATGAAGGATTGCTTTTTCATAATTCGGAATTTAATGTGCTTAGAAATCCACCTGTACGGCAGCGTTATACATGCGGGTAAGCGGATAACGGCCCGCGTCGACGGCGATCACCTGGCTGCTGAGTTGTACTTCTTTCCCGAGGTACGCGCCTACTTCCGGATCGAAGCCGCTGTATTTAGTGAAGGTGTGCAGGTTCTGCGCGCCGAACGTCAAACGGACTGCACGCACCACCCGCTGGCGGCTGATCCATTCCGCCGGTACCATGTACCCCAGCGATACGTTTTTGATGCGGATGTAGGAACCGTCCTCCACAAACACATCCGTGAAGCGGTTACCGTTTCCATTCACATCCGTGCCCACGATCCGCGGCACTTTGGTCCCGGGATTGGCCAGCACATCGTTTCCGTTGGCATCTTTCCGGATACGCGCATATTCAAATGCGTCGGACATCAGGTTGCGCCCCAGGTTGATGTTGTTGGGATTGGAGTTATTGTAGCGGACGTAATTGTAGATATCGTTCCCGGAAGCGCCGGTCAGCAGTACGCTCAGGTCAAACCCTTTCCAGGAAACGGTATTGGTAAGCCCGAAGGTCAATTTGGGCCAGGGGTTGCCGATGAACGTCTGGTCGCGGGAATCGATTTTGCCATCGCTGTTGAGGTCTTTGTATTTAATGTCGCCTACCCAAACGCCACCGTCTCTCGCAATCGGCAACGGGCTGCCGTCGGATTGTGTAGGGATGGCACTTTTACGGATTTCAGCTTCCGACTCGAAAATTCCATCCGAAACATATCCCCAGAACATCCAGGGCGCCTGGTGGAGGGCGGAGCGGGAAGTGAAATTATCCATGTACCATGCGCTGCGGCTCAGGAATGCAGCGTCGGAATAGAATTTGGTGATTTCCGTTTTGAAGGAAGAAATATTGAAGTTGGTTTTCCAGGTGAAACCGTTACGGGTGATATTGGTGGTGTTAAGCGTGATGCCAAAGCCGCGGTTTTCCAGCTTGCCGATATTGACGGTCGGCGCGCTGATGGCGCCTTCGCCCTGGGTACCCATGTAAGCGGGCAGTGGGTTGGGCATGAGCAGGTTGTTGGTTTTGCGGATGTAGTAATCTACTTCCAGCTGGATCCTGTCTTTCAGCAACCCGAGATTCAAGCCGATGTTTTGGGTCAGCGTGTTTTCCCATTTCAGGTCGGCATTGCCGTATTGCCCGGTGCGGAAACCCGCGCCCCAGGGTGTTGTCACTGAAACGAGGTTGCTGTATTGCCCGCCGCTGTTGCCGCTGTTCCCGGTATACCCCACTTCCGCCCGCAATTTCAGGTCGCTGACCTGGTCGAACTGATGCATCCATGGCTCGCTCGAAACACGCCATGCGGCTGAAACAGAGGGATAATAAGCCCAGCGGTTGTTGACGCCGAAGTTGGATGAGCCGTCGGCCCGGCCGGCTATTTGCAGGATATACTTTTCGTCCCAGGTCAGGATCGCGCGGCCCAGCCAGGATTCCAGTGCGCCGGAGCCTTTGGAGCCGCCAGTGGTCTGCCCCTGCACGTCGCCGAGATTGATGGAAGGGATATCATTACTGGCAAACCCGATGCGGGTGATGTTCGATCCTTCGTAGTTCCAGGCCTGGGCTTCGTGGCTCGCCATCACATTGAGCGCGAGCTTACCGAGGTTGGTATTGTATTGCAGCAACTCGTTCAGGTTCCAGTAAAAATTCCTGTTGTTGGAGACGTTCAGGCTTGCTTTTTCGTTGGAAAGGAAACCGAGTTGATAGGTAGGCGTAAACTTCTTGCCATCGGAGAATTCGAAGTTGCCGTTAAAGCTCGTGCGGAACGTCAGCCCTTTCAGGATGGTAACTTCCGCCGTCAGGCCGCCCATACCGCCCGTTCTTTTCAGATCGTTGTCGATCAGATTGGCGATGGCCACGGGATTGAGGGGTGCATATCTTGCGTTGCTGCCATATTCGTTGGTGGTAGCGCCGGCCCAACTGCCGTCGGGGTTCTTCACCGCGATGTTAGGAGCCAGGTTGATGGCATTGCGGATCACGTCTTCGCTGGTGGAAGACAGTTTTTCCTTGGTCTGATAAAAGTTGACGTTGGAATTGAGCGTGAGCCATTTGAACAATTTGTTGTCCATATTCAGCCGGAAACTATACCGTTTGAAGTTGGACCCTACGGCCACACCGTCCTGGTCGAAATATTCACCGGAGAGATAATAACCCGTGCGCTCCGTGCCGCCGCTCACCGTGAGCTGATGGCGCTGCAATGGCGCGGTCTTAAACAGTTCGCGCTGCCACTGCGTTCCCTGCCCCAATACCGGAAGATTCTTGAATTCCGCCGTTGGCGTACGGTTCAGCAACGCTGCGATTTCATTGTTCATGATCGCATATTGTTGCAGGCTTAGTACCGACACTTCCTTCGGTTTGTCTTGTAGTGTATATAAATAATTATATCCTACTTTCATCTGCCCCTGCCTGCCGCGTTTGGTAGTTACCAGCACTACGCCGTTGGTGGCGCGGGAGCCGTAAATGGCCGTAGCGGAAGGCCCCTGCAGGATTTCCATGGATTCGATGTCATTGGAGTTGATCCCCGCCAGCGGGTTCATGGAACTTGTATTGCCATAAGAAACGGTGGCCGGCTGGATTTGCACCCCGTCGATCACATACAGCGGTTCGTTGGTGCCGCTAAGGGTATTTACCCCGCGGATCACCACGGATACACCGCCGCCGGGCTGGCCGGAGTTCTGCGTTACGTACACACCAGCCGCACGCCCCTGGAGCGCCTGGTCGATGGTGGTGTTGACCGTCCGCCCGATATCCGCCGCCGAAACAGACACCTGGGCACTGCTCTGGTCGGTTTTCTTCATCTTGCCATAACCCACCACCACCACGTCGCTCAGCGTTCTGCTGTCAACAACGAGGGATACGTTATAAACAGAAGCATTGCCTACCCTGATTTCCTGGGACGTCATACCTACGAAAGAGATACCGATGATATCTCCCGCTTTCGCCTGGATGGAGTATTTCCCCTGGTGATCGGTGGCTACGCCCTGGGAGCTTCCCTTGATGGCCACGGTGGCGCCGGGTATAGGTTGCCGCGATTCCTGGTCGGTCACGATGCCGGTGATGGTTCGCCGTTGGTCAGGGGGATTCTGGGCAAGCACCGTAGCCTGCGCCAGCCATAGGCAGAGGAACATCCACCAGGCCGGGCCGGACTTGCCCGCTAAACTGATTTTTTTCATACGTAGAATGTTAGTTTGTGGAATGAAATGCGCGTTACACTTTTGGTTGACTTTGTAAACAGGGCTCCATTACGCAAGCCCGGGATAAAAGTATCCCGATTACCCCAGACATAGGGTAGCGCATTGTTTAAATTACAGGTAAGGAATGTTGCCGCAGGAGGGTCAAAATGTTAATTCCATAGGTATAAATTGTTGCCTTCACTCCTTGCGCATGGCTGTGGCATAGGCTGATGGCAGCATGTGGTATGCCATCTTGAAATATCGCGTGAAATATTTCGGGTTGTTGAATCCGACTTCATAGGCCACCTCGGCGATATTCATTTCCGTTTTTAAAAGCAGGTCGGCGGCCTTGCGCAAACGCACCGAACGGATGAATTCGATGGGCGGCTGGCCGGTAATTGCGTAAACCCTTTTGTAAACAGAAACCCTGTTCATGTGCAGCTCCCGGCTGAGGGCTTCCACCGAGAAATCGGCGTCGGACAAATGCGTTTCCACGATTTCGAGGGCGCGCTGCATGAATTTTTCGTCGGCCGACAGCTGCGCCGGCTCGGCATCTTTCGGAATGAGGTATTGAACGGGCGCCTTTCTTTCTAGCAGGTTGCGCACACGTGAAAGCATGATTTCGAAGCTGAAGGGTTTGACCAGATAATCGTCCGCCCCGGCATCGAGCCCTTCAAGCTGAACGGCCTCCTCTCCCATGGCGGTGAGCAGGATCACGGGGATCTGGCGCGTACGGGCGTTGCTACGGATCTTGCGGCAGAGTGCCAGCCCATCCATCCCCGGCATATTGATATCGCTTACCACGAGATCGGGCTGGGCAGACAGTGCCGCCTGCCAGCCGGCGTCGCCGCTGGCGGCTTCCAGTACGTGGTAATGCTCCTGGAGGTTTTCTTTCAGGTAGAAGCGAAAATCTTCCGTGTCTTCCACCAGCAGGATCGTGGGTTTGCGTTTGCCTTTCCGGGCGGCGCGGTCGTCGGGCGATTTCACAGGGACGGGAACGAAGGGCGCGACCGGCGCGGCCTTACCATCACCGGAAACCAAATCATAAGGAATCCGGACGATAAAGGTGCTCCCTTGTCCGGGCGCACTATCCACATCAATGGTGCCCTGCTGCATAGTCACAAACTCGCGGGTGATGGCCAGTCCGATGCCGCTGCCCGGGCTCACGAACGCACTGCGCTGATCGGCCTGGAAGTAGCGCTCGAATATCTTCCCAATGCGATCGGGCGCGATACCGATCCCCGTATCGCTGATTTTTATTTCGAGCCAGGCGCGCTCCTGTTCTATATTTACTCCGGATGTTACCCTGACCTTTCCACCGGCGGGTGTGAATTTAAACGCGTTGGACAACAGGTTGAAAATGATGCGTTCCAGTTTATCGTGGTCGAAGCAGGCGTTGATAGGTTTTGTACCGGCGGAATACTCCAGCGTCACGCCCTTTCGTTCGGCCAGATCGGAGAACGACTGCACGGATTCGCGGAGGAAGCCCATGAGCTCCCCCGGCACGGGGTCCGTCCGCAGTTCGCGCATTTCCATCTTCCGGAAATCCATCAACTGGTTCACCAGGTTGAGAAGCCGCCGCGCATTGCGCCGGATGAGCTGGAACTGGCGGCGCTCGCTTTCGTCATCCGTCCGCCGGATGAAATCTTCGATGGGGGAAAGGATGAGGGAAACGGGGGTCCGCAGTTCGTGGCTCACATTGGTCAGCAACTTGATTTTCATCATATCCAGTTCATGCAGCCGTTGCGCTTCCTTTCTTTCGTTTTGCAATGCAAACCGGCGGTGCGCCCGGCGGATAATGGCCCTCCGCCCCAGGTACAGCGCGGCCAGCAGGAGCAGCACATACGCTGTGTATGCCCAACCGGTAGCCCACCATGGCGGCAGGATGCGGATCAGCAACGAGATCCCTCCGCCCGTGGGGTTGCCGTCTTCCGGAGAAGACCGCACATGCAGCGTGTATTCGCCGGGGTTGATGTTGGTGTAGGATATCCTGCGTGTTTTGCCGTCGGTCAGCATCCACTCTTTATTGAATCCCTCCAGCATGTATTCGTACCGGTTCTTATCTGCGTTCCTGAAATTCAGCGAAGCGAAAATCACCGAAAAATCATTCTCATTATACCGCAGTTCGATGCGCCGCGTTTCGGGCAACGAAGCCTCCAGCACTGTATGCCCACGGAAACTTTCACCCGGCGCGATTGTTTTGTTGAACAACTGCAAACCGGTGAACACCAACACGGGAGGGGTCCTGTTCTCCCGGATTTCCGCCGGGTTGAAAAGATTGAACCCATCCGCCCCGCCAAAAATCAACTCCCCGCTCCGCAGCCGTAAAGCGGCGTTCACATTGAACACTTTCCCCTGCAAACCATCCTGCTCGTCGTAATTCCTGCACGAAATCACCAGCTTGCTCCCCACCCCGGTTGCCCGCACCCGCGAAAGCCCCCGCGATGTGCTGATCCACAGGTAGCCGTCGTCACTTTCAAGGATACTGACGATGGTATTATCCGGCAACCCGTCCTCCATCCGGAACGTACGGAAAGTAAGCGCCACGGGATCGTAATAACTGAGCCCCTCCCGCGTACCGGCCCACATCCGGCCCTGACGGTCGCAGTGCAGCGAAGTCACGTTGTCGTTGCTTAACTGATGCGAACTGCGCAACAGGTGAACGAAAATCCCTTTTGATTTGTCGAGCACATCAATGCCATATGCCGTACCGATCCAGAGATCACCTTCCGGCGTTTCGGCGAAAGCGGTGATATAGTTGGAATGGACCGAATTGGCCATGTCCGCATTGTTATGGTAGAAAATTCCATTGCCGCGGTCGAACCGGTCGAGCCCCCCGCCGAGCGTGCCCACCCAGAAGTTGTTGCGCTTGTCTTCGTATAGCTTCCAGACGGTTTTATTCGCCAGGCTGTTCGCATCCTGCGGGGAATGACTGTAATGCGTAAACTTCCCGTCCCGGAAATACCCCATCCCCCCGAAATAATAACCGATCCAGAGCTGGTCCCACTTATCGACGTGGAGGCTCACGATCACATCATTGCTGAGGCTGTTTTCGTCGCCTGCGCGATGACGGTACTGGCGGTAAGTTTGCGCTTTACGGTCATAATAAATCAATCCTCCCCCGTTCGTCCCGATCCAGACATTCCCTTTTTTGTCTTCCGCGAAGCAATTGACGTCGTTGTAAGGCAGCGAAAGCGGATCGCCGTGTTTAAACTCGTGCAGCGCGAATTTCATCTTGTTCTCCGCGAAATAACTCACGCCTCTTTTATACGTCCCGCACCACACGATGCCCTGGCTATCCTTGTACAGTGCATAAATCGCATTCTCCGCGATGCTTTTCGAATCTTCCGGACGGTTCACGAAAAACTTTGCCTGGAACGTTTGTTTGTCCAGCACGTTTACACCGCCATGGTCCGTACCGATCCATATCATGCCGCGGTCGTCCTGGATGACGCTGTTGACGATATCGTTGTTAAGAATCCCTGTTTTGCGCGACACGCTGCGCTTCTCGCCGGTCGACGGCCGGTAATGAATCACCCCGAAATCGCTTCCCGGCATATATACCCAGCAATCTTTCTGGTTGTCTACGAACAGCGCGAGGCTCATCGGAGGGCGGGATACGTCGGTGATGAGCGCTTCCGAATGCCAGACGGTTTGGCCGGAACGGATGTCAATACGGGTCAGCGCGCCGTCGAACCAGAGCAGCAACAAATGCCGGTCATCTTCTCTTTTGATATCCGCGATCCGCCCGCCGGTCCGCATGGGCAATGCGATCCTCGTGGCATGCCCCCTGGCGCCGAGGCGGTACAGACCTGAGTCTGCATAGGCCGCCCAGCAGGTGTCACCCGTCATGAGCATCGACGTAAGCCCCGATGCAGGCAATCCCCGCGCCCCGAGCCAGGCGGCGGCCGGGGAGAATTGCTCGCGCCGCGGATCATAGAGGTTGTCGCCGTTGCGCGTCCGGACGTACATTTGGCCACCGGGAGCTGGAAAAAGAGCTACGATATAGTCATCGTTGAGGGAAAGGGAATCGGAAAGGATATGGCGGAATACACGGAAGTTGGAACCGTCGTAACGGTTAAGGCCGCCCAGCGTACCGAACCAGAGGAAACCGCGGTCGTCCTTGTAGATGCAGTTAACCTGGTTGTTGCTCAAACCGTGGTGGATATTGAGGCTGGTAAAGGGATACGCAGGCTGCTGCGCCCTGACCTGGGAGAGCGCGATCAGACATAGCGGAATCAGTAGTTTTTTCAACATGGATGGATCATCGTGGAACTACTGTAATTTAGGAAAATACGGGCGAAAAAAAGCGCCCCCGGCCGGGGGCGCTACGGAAATATTCCGGAATCCTATGATCAGGGCGCTGCTTTCCAGGTATTATTGGCGGAATTGACGTCCGGGAGCACCTTGTCGGGGTCCACGGTAACGGCCACCACTTTGCTTTTAGAATGATGATGGAACGTCCACGCGCCGCCGGACTGCCATACTTCCACCGGCAGGTTCACGCGGGAAGTATTCCCGTCGGCTTCCTTAATTTCCACTACAACCGGCATGGGCGCTTTCTCCAGGCACAGTACCTGGATGGCCGTGGTGGAATCGTTGCGCTGCGAAACGTTGCCTGCCGCCATGTCGAGCTTCCAGTTATTGATGATCCAGGAACGCCAGAACCAGTCGAGGCTTTCGCCTGCACTGTTTTCCATCGCGCGGAAGAAATCCCATTGCGTGGGATGTTTGAACGCCCAGTTGTCGATGTAATATTTGAAGGCCTTGTCGAACCGCTCTTCGCCCAGCACTACTTCGCGCAGGATATCGAGGCCCACGGCGGGTTTGTAGTAACCCAGGATGCCGTAGCTCGCCGTGCGGATCACATCGGGGCGATGCAGGATCGCGCTGGCGGAATCGAAGAACATAGAGCGCGACAGGGCATGGCGGTCGCGGGGACCATGGTCGAACTCCCCGTTATTGAAAACTTTGTCTGCCAGCCCGTTGATGAAGGTATTAAAACCTTCGTCCATCCATCCGAACCTTCTTTCGTTGCTACCCACGATCATGGGGAACCAGTTATGCCCGAATTCGTGGTTGGTTACGCCCCACAGGCCGGCTTTCTGGGCGCGGGCGGAGCAGAACACGATACCGGGATATTCCATCCCTCCCACGATCCCCGCTACGTTAACGGCGGCGGGATAGGTATAAGGATACCATTTTTCAGAATAGTGTTCGATACAGCCTTTCACGAATTCAGTGGAACGGCGCCAGGCGGAGTCGCCCGCGCTTTCTTCAGGATACACGCTCATGGCGAGGGCTTTTTTGCCTTCGGGGAGATTGATGCGCGCCGCGTCCCAGATGAACGATTTGCTGGCTGCCCAGGCTACGTCGCGCGTGTTTGCGCAGCGGAACTTCCAGGTGAGGCGGTCTTTCGCCGGGCGGGAAGCCGGATCCTTCACTTCGGAAATATCGCGGAGCATCACGGTTTTGTCGCTGGCGGACGCCTGTTTCCAGCGGGCCAGTTGCGTAGGCGTGAGTACTTCCGCGGGATTGAGCAGTTCGCCGGAACCTACCACGATGTGGCCTGCGGGCGCGTTCACGGTATAATCGAAATTGCCGTATTCAAGGTAGAATTCACCCTGGCCCATATACGGGAGGGTGTTCCACCCCAGTACATTGTCGAACACGCACATCCGGGGGTACCACTGCGCGATCTCGTAAATACGGCCGTTTTTGGAATTGAGGATGCCCATGCGGTCGGTTCCGTATTCAGGGATGGGGAAAGAGAAATCCACCTGCACCTGGATGACGCCGCCATTGGCTTTCAGCGGTTGCGGCAACTCCACACGCATACGGGTATCGTTCACGTCGAATTTCGCTTTTTGTGATTTGCCTGCCGCCAGCAGGGCAACGTTGCTGATAGTATAGCCGCCATCGAAATTGCGGTTCGCCCAACGGCCGCCGGCGGGTGCGGTGGCCGCCACGCTCCTGGAGGAAAGACGGTAAATGTTCTGGTCCAGTTGCATCCACAGGAAAGGAAGGTTTTCCGGGCTGTTGTTTTTATAGGTGATGATGACGGTCCCCGACACGGTTTCCTTCACATCATCGAAAGTGACGTCGATTTTGTAATCGGCGGCGTTTTGCCAGTAGCGGTGGCCGGGGCGGCCGCTGGCGGTGCGCACGTCGTCGCCGTCCGAGGGGTAGAATACCGGGTTAAAAGCCTCGTAGGCACTGTATCGGGATTCCGCTTGTTGCGCGGCGGCCGAGGTAAAGATGCAGACGCACCCTGCCATAGCGGCGAGCCATTTCTTGGTTTGCTGGAATGCAGGCATAAATTCTGTTGGTTATAAAACGGGAAATCTAGGGATATTTATTTGTTAAACAAAGTGTACTGTTATGAGCGGCGTTTCCAGGCACCGAGTACCGTTTCGCCACGCGGGCTTAGCTGGTAACCGATTTCGAGGCTTTCCGTCAGCCCCATGTTCTTCAACTTCCGGATGCTGACTTTCAGCCAGTCTTTATCGATCCGCAATGCCTCCGCCAGATCCCCCGCCCGCTCCGCCGGCCGCTTCGCGATGATGCCGAGGGTACGTTTGGTCCAGGCGCCATAGGGACTGCGCTCATCCAACCCCTGGAGCTTTTTCAGTATCTTTTCCATCTCTGCCTTGCTCACCTTCTCGTTTTCCCGCAGGGCGATGCGCGGATCGTCGCCCCCGTAATGGAACCGGATGCGGTAGAGCGTGCCCGGCCGTTTGTCCAGCTCGGTAAACAGCGCCCGTTTCGACGGGAAACCGGACTCTTTCGCTGTGGCCTCTGTGATATCCGATTCCGGCACCACCGTCACTTCGTCGATATGCAGCAGACCGATCGCCGTGAGGAGGGTGCCCCCTGTTTTTACGGAAGGCCGCTTCCAGCGGCGGTAAGCCAGCTTCACCCGCCCCTGGCGGATCGCCTCCATGATGTTGTCCCTGAAAAGCATACCCGAATATAACGTTTTTTTAACGCATATGAATGGGCTGTAGCTTGTCGCAAATGCCCCCTGGAGGTGGAAATTTCGTACATTTGTAGCTTAAATTTTGAGTGTATGAAAATAGACATCTGGTCGGACGTGGCCTGCCCTTTCTGTTATGTGGGCAAACGCCACCTGGAAGCGGCGCTGGCGAAATTTCCGCATGCAAAAGACGTGGAAGTGACGTGGCACAGCTTCGAACTTAACCCCGACGCACAAAAGGATTACCAGGAAGATCACTATACCTTGCTTGCCTCCAAATACGGGATGACGCGCGAACAGGCCATGGCCAATTCTGCGCGCGTAGCCGACGCGGGCAAAGCCGTGGGCATCGATTTCAAGTTCGATGACATGATCAATACCAATACCTTCAACGCGCACCGCCTCATTCAGCTGGCGGCGCAGCACGGAAAGCAGGACGAAGTGGAAGAACTGCTCTTCAAGGCTTACTTCACCGAAGGCAAACACATTGGAGAAACCGCCACGCTCGAAGCCATAGCGAAAGCTGCGGGGCTCGACGCAGACGCCATGCTGCAAGGGACCGAATTCACGGGCGAAGTGCGGCAGGACGAAGCGCAGGCGCAGCAGCTGGGCATCCGTGGGGTGCCGTTTTTCGTGTTCGACATGAAATACGCTATTAGCGGGGCGCAGCCTGTTGAAGTGTTTGACCAGACGCTGGAAAAAGTTTGGAGCGAAACGCATCCGCAGATCGTGAACCCCACGGGCAGCGATGATAACACGTGCGCAGACGGGGTTTGTAACGTATAAGACGATGGATTTCCCAAAATGGCCTTCCGGCACATGTGTGAGACCTGGGCAGGAAGGCTTTTTTATGCGGGGGCAATGGATCAAAAATTGTAACCGGCCTTCAGGCCGAAGAAGCTGCGGGTGCCGTCTTTAAACCAGCCTTCCCATTTGGCCTGCACATCGAGGCCGAGCACGCGGATACCTACGCCGGGCGCGAACAGGAACGCGGAACCGTCGAGATCGCCGGTATAATTAGCGGCGCCGGCTTCCGCTTTCACGTACAGGATGGATATCAGTTTATATTTGATACCGACGCGTACGGGTACAGCCGCAACATTGGGATAGTCGATATTGTTTTCGGTTTTGCCGCCGAAACGCATGTAACCGACGGAGCCCGTTACGCCAAAACCGGCTACCAGTTTGATGTCGGCATTCAGGCCCACGCCAAAGCCGGTGTTATTGGTATTACTGAAATCGCCCACGGGGAAACCGCCTTCCACATAGGGGCCGATGCTGAATCGCTTTAACTGTGCACTTGCCGCGACACTGCCAGTCAGCAGGAGTACCAGCACTAGGGTAATCTTGTTTTTCATGCAGATAGGATATTTGGTGGTGATATGTAACACGAAATTATCATTTCTTTCCAATACAGCCCAAACCGAAGCCTGGGCCGGGAAAGCCGGTACTTCCGCGTTTAACCGCTTACGCTATAACGCGCGCAGGGGCCGGAGGGTTCGGTAAGGGGAAGGAAATTTCCCGGCGGGCAGACAAAGCAATAAATTAGTATCTTCCGGCTTCCATTTTATGAAACGACTTGTTTACCCTTTACTATTGCTGCTGCTATGCGGTTCCGCCTTTGCGCAGCGTGGCGGATGGAGCCACAGCATGGCGATCCGCCTCAATACAACCGCTACCGGCGCCGGTGTGGCAAAAGATGTGGCCGGCTATCCTTTGGCGGTCTTCCTGGACGCTTCACGATTCAATTTTTCCGCCGCCATTGCCAACGGCGCCGATATCCGTTTTTCCGAAACGTCCGACGGCCCTTTCCTGCCGCATAGCATTGAGTGGTGGGACCCCGCGGCCAGGGAAGCCCTCGTTTGGGTCCGCATCCCGCTTGTTAAAGGCAACAGCCGGAGCCAACAGGTATATATGCATTGGGGAAACAAATCGGCCGCACCCGCAGACCGCTCCACTGAAGTATTCCCCACGGCCGAAGGTTTTACAGGCGTCTGGCACCTCCAGGAGCCGGGCAATACCCTTCCCGGTGGATATGCGGATGCCACGGCCAACGAAGCCAACGCCACCGGCGTGAACATGATGCCGTACAACACGGTGAAAGGCGTACTGGGCAAAGCGCAGCGGTTCCGTTGTGCCGAAAGGCAATGGATCAGGGTAGACAGTGAAAAACGTAAGCTGTTCGATCTGACGGAGCGGCTCACCTTCTCCATCTGGGCATATGCGGAAACATATTCCAATCGTGGAGACGAAGCGAAAAGAGTACTCCCGGGCTACGAGACCCTGTTTGCAAAAGGCGATAATTCGTGGCGGCTGCAAAAGCTCGGTATCCGTAGCTGGCACCAGCCCGAAGCCGATCTGATCGAGATCTGCGTGGAGCGCGCCTCGCCCCGCGGCGACCTCTGCGTGATCGGTAAAACCGACATGAAAGTGAAGCAATGGTACCACATCACCGGCGTGCACGATTTCCCTTATGTACACCTGTACGTCAATGGCCGGCTGGAAAGAACAGAGAAATTCGACACCCCCTGGAAATCGGATGATCACCCGGTCGGGATCGGCAACCAGAGCCAGTTTCCGGACAAAGGTGGCCGCTACTGGGACGGGATCCTCGACGAAGCCCGCGTGATAGGGAAAGCGAAAAGCGCCGAATGGATCCGGCTGGATTATGAAAGCCAGCGCCCTGGCAGCCGCTTGCTCGAGTTTGGGAGCGTTTCTGAAAAGTAAGACTTATTTCCTCCGTTTACGGCTGCTTTCCGCCGTTACCACACCGTTATAGGATATCGGCTGGCGATTATTGCTGGTCACTTGCAACGACGCATAACCACCCTCAGAAATAGAGAAGAACATTTGCTGGATATCGCGGTTATCGCGGGGCTTGATGGTGATTTCCCATCCACCGTCTTTCCGTGGCGCTTCTATATATTCGAAATCCGTGGAAACGAACGTGACACCGCTGTTCGCAGGGTCTATCGGGGCGGAATATGCCCTGCCGAAGTAAGGCAGCCAGGAATCAACGGTGTCTTTGGAAATCTTCACTTCATATCCATCCCCTGCCATCTGCCGGGTGCGGCCGCTCATCGGCAGAACCGTCTGCATCCGGAAAACAAAACTGCGGGATGGAACGATCGTTTTGATATCGGCCGTAGCGCCTGTGGGTACTTGTTGGGTCGAGGAGCAGGACAGCGCAAAGAAAGCAATGATCCAAACCGGGATCGTGTTCAAAATACGCATAGCGAATGATTTAGAAATACATTTAAGGAAAGAACAAAAGGCGGGCCATAAATGTTGTCGGGATTCCTTATATTGGCGGCACTATATCCTTAAACACCTGATGTTATGACTCCATTCGTTTTGCTCGCCGTAGCAGCGGCCCTGTTTTTTGTAGCACACGTCTTCCTGCTTTTCACTTCCTTCGGAAAAGATCAGTACAACCGCAAAAAGTATCTCTGGTCACATTTGACCTTATGGATCTGCGGCGCTATCCTCTTTGCCATGACCACGTTATTCGCCGGCAAAGGCAGTTCCGAAGTGATGGACGTGTTCGACACGCCTGTTAAGCGCTGGCTCATCCTGGTAGTGGCCCTTGGCCTCTCCGCCATCGCGCACACGGTTGTGAAGCTCCTGGTGATGCCGAAGTATCAGGCTCGCTAAACCGGTCCAGTCGCGCGGCCCGTTACCGTTTCTTGCGTAACTTGCGGACATGACGCTCCGCAAAATCATTCATATCGACATGGATGCCTTCTACGCATCGGTGGAGCAGCGCGACCATCCCGACTATCGCGGTAAACCTATCGCCGTAGGCGGGTCCCCGGAAGGGCGTGGCGGAGTGGTGGCAACAGCCAGCTACGAAGCCAGAAAATTCGGAGTCCGCTCCGCCATGCCTTCCAAAAGAGCCCAGCAATTGTGCCCGCACATTCTTTTCGTTTATCCCCGATTCGACGTATACCGCGACGTGTCCCGCCATGTCCGTTCCATCTTCCAGCGCTACACCGATCTCATCGAACCCCTCTCCCTTGACGAAGCCTATCTCGATGTCACCATCGACAAACAAAATATCGGCTCTGCCATCGCCATCGCGCAGCAAATCAAACAAGCCATCCGCGACGAGCTCAACCTGACAGCCTCCGCCGGCGTTTCCGTCAATAAATTCGTCGCCAAGATCGCGTCCGATATGCATAAGCCCGACGGTCTCACCTTCATCGGCCCTTCCCAGATCGAATCCTTCATGGAAAACCTGCCGGTAGAGAAATTCCACGGCGTCGGCAAAGTAACCGCCGAAAAGATGCAGCGCATGGGATTATTCAACGGCGCCGATCTGAAAAAACTCTCCGAAAACGATCTTGTACAGCATTTCGGTAAAGCAGGACGGTTCTATTACCGCATTGTCCGCGGGCAAGACGACCGCCCCGTGCAGCCCCACCGCGAAACGAAGTCAGTAGGCGCGGAAGACACCTTTCCCCACGACCTCACCACCCTCGCCGAAATGGATCCTGAACTGGAAAAACTCGCGGTTAAAGTAGCCACCCGTCTCGATAAACACCAACTCAAAGGCCGGACTGTGACCCTTAAAGTCAAATACAACGATTTCCGGCAAATCACCCGTAATCATTCCTCCCAACTACCCATCTCCGACGCCGACAGCATTTCCACTGCCGCCAAACAGCTTCTCGCCAAAACCGATCCCGAAACGGAAGGCGCGAAAGTCCGGCTGCTGGGCATTACCGTCTCCAACTTCGGGGAAGAACGATCCGAAACCGGCCAGCTCTCGTTGTTCTGAAAAAAGAAACCGCCGTCCGGTAAGGAACGGCGGCTATACAATGCTATCGGTAAAATCAGTACTTCGCGGCCTGACCTTCTTTGGGAACGGATTTGAGGATGAACTGGCGCAGGTGTTCGTTACTGGTGGCCAGATCGTCTTTCCGCAGGTACATCATGTGCCCGCTGCGGTAGCCTTCGAACGACATGCGGTCTTTCAGTTTTCCGCCGGGGTCCATCTGCCAGAGATTGTATTTGGCGTTGAAATAATCGCAGGCGCCGTCGTAGTAACCGCTCTGCACGAAAACATGCAGGTAAGGATTTTGCGCCATGGCCTGGCGGAGATTATCGCCGGTGCGGTTGTTGTTGTTATCCCATGGCCAAACGGGGCCGAACATATTGTATTTCAGATCGGTTTTGTATTTCAATTCCTCGCGGACATAAATGTTGATCGCCGGGGTGAAAGAATGCAGCCAGGAAGTGAGTTCCGCGTTATAATCCACGCTCTGCCCGGCGTCCTTCTTATCGATCCCCAGGTAGCGGGAATCGAGGCGGCCCACGGTGTAGCCACGGTCGCGCAGCAATTCTTTCCAGAAGAAATTCGTGGATATGTCGAGGTTATTTTGCAGGACTACTTTTTCGGAAAGTCCGGAGTAGCGGGCAACTTTCGCGGTGATCTCCTTCCGCTTCGTTTCCGGCAGATTACCGCCCTGCGCGAGCGCCGGCAGGTATTCCCGGATGGTGAATTCTTCCACTTCCGGCAGTACGGCCGTCAGGTCTTTTTGTTGCAGTTCCGGTGTGAGGGCTTTATGATACCAGGCGGTAGCGGCGAAATAGGGCAGGCGCAGCGCGGCATCCGCCGGCCCGTCGCGCTCGATCCCCAACTCCGTAGGCGAAACGAGCACCACGCCGTTCACGTAGATCCATTGTGCATTCTGCAGTTCCAGCGCCAGCCCTGAAACGCGGGTGGTGCCGTAGCTTTCACCGACGAGATACTTGGGGCTCGCCCAGCGTTTGTACCGTGTAATGAAAGTACTGATCCATTCAGCCAGGTATTTCACGTCCTGGTTCACCCCGAAAAACTTCGATCCCTGCACATCTTTGTTGGCCATCCGCGAAAATCCCGTGTTCACGGGATCCACATACACGATATCGGCCACATCGAGGATGGAATGGGGGTTATCTTTCAATCCGTATGGCTGCACGGGATATCCTTCGTCGTCGATCTTCAGCACGCGCGGGCCGGTATACCCGATCTGCATCCATACGGAAGCAGTTCCGGGCCCGCCGTTGAAGGAAAATACCAGCGGCCGGGGGCCCTGGTCGGCCACGCCCGTCCGTTCGAAATACGTATAAAACACGCCGGCGATGGTTTTGCCTTCGTCGTCCCAAACGGGCAACGTTCCGGCCGTCACCTTGTAAGGCACGCGCTGGCCTTTGATGGTGACTTCATGGTTCGTTGTCACCGAGGCGTCGATCTTGAGCGTGCGCTCTGTAGCGCCGGGGCCGGTAGTCAGATCGGGTTCGGAGGTTGTTTTTTGTGCGAAGGCGGTAGAGCAGCAAAGCAGGCAGGCTGCGGCAAAGGTTGATTTCATATGTTAACAAAGAGCGATTTATTCCTCAATATGGGAAATAAATCGCTCTTTGCCGCATCAAAGGGATAAAAGGCGCATTATTTCGCCTGTGCGGTCATGAACGTCCATTTTACTTTGGGGCCGTAGCCGAAGGGCTTCCCGGCGGCCGGTTTCTCCATGCTGCCTTTGCCGTTGGCGGCTTTAAGGAGCACCCTGGTAAATTGCCCCCGCTCGAAATCGAATGTATTGCCGTCGTCGTCGTACAGGAGGAAATCGCCTGGAGCGCTGCCGTATACGCGCACTTCGAGCGGCAGCACTTCCCCTGGTTTCGGGGCTTGCCTGCGCGGGGGGATCATGGGGATAAGGCCGCCGTCGCGGATGAATAGCGGAATGCGGTCAAGACGCGCTTTTACAGTGATCACACCATCTTCCCCAGCCAGTTCACCGGTATAGAAATCATACCATTTACCTTTCGGGAGATACACTTTACGGCTGGAGTCGCCCGCGAAGAAAGGCGCCACGATCATATTGTCGCCCATCATGTACTGATCCTTCAATTCAGAACGGGTTTTAGCTTCGTAGGGATTCAATGTGGCGTCGAGTTTGCCGCCATTCACCTGCGGAGTGAACGCAAAGCCGTCGATCAGGTTCATAGAGCGGAAAGGCGGTTTTCCTTCAAACCGGTATTGCGCGAAAGTGGAATAGAGATAAGGCAGCAGCTGCATGCGGAGCATCGCTACCTCCTGCACGGCGGTTTCCACTTCCGGGAACGACCAGGGCTTGGTGCCGTCGGCCCAGGCGTTGAGCATGGCCATGGGCGAAAAGCAAACGGACTGCATCCTTCTCACCCACTCTTCCGCGGATTTGGAAGCGCGCACTTCCGGTGTCCAGAGCACGCCGATGAAGCTGCTGTTGACCAGCGCCGTGATAAAATCCGGGTGAGAATAATAATCGTTGTAGATGACATATGGGAAGCGGCTGGCGCCGGCGTTGGAAGCGCGCACCAGTCCGTACGTCCGCCTGTTTTGCTCCCGGAACCATTCGTCGGTCATCTGTTGCATGGCGATGCCATAGATCTGGCGCATTTGTTCTGCCGAGGTGCCGGAGGGGAAGGTGGCCACGTCGGGCCAGAGCCATTTGTCGTAGCCGTCGTTTTCATCCATTTTATAACCGCTCACGCCCAGTGCGATGTGGTTTTTCAGGAAGTGTTCGCGGAAGAGGGCTTTGGCTTCCGGCAGCGTGAAATCCGCCACGAGCCCGTTCCATACGGTATGACTGCCTGAAAGCGATTTAAGCGGTGCATACAGGCTGCTTTTGGGCGATACGTAGGGATTCAGCCAGAGGTTGGCCTTCACGCCCATGTTTGCCAGGTTGATGATGAAGCCTTTCGGGTCGGGGAAGCGGTTGGGATCCCATTCAAAAGTGCAGGGGTAGGCCATGGAATGCCAGCCTGGTTCGACGCCGATGAAATCAAGGGGGAAATTGTGCCCTTCAAATTCTTTCGCTTCCCGCACGATATCCTGCTGGCTGTATAAGGTGGGAACGCGCTGCGTAAACCCGAGCCCCCATTTGGGCGGGAGGTAACCGCCGCCGTTGAAAAGGTTATACCGTTGCACGGCGTTCATGGCCGTGGGGCCGGCGAAGATATAAACTTCTGCGCCTGCCGCGGGTACCAGCATTTCCACGGCATCTGAATAGGGTTGCGATTCCCACTGCTTGTTGCCGTTGCGGTCGTGGAGAACGGGTGGGTTCTTCGTGTCGGTCCGCACAGCGGTGCCGGCATACACGGTGATATACCGCGCAGCGTCTACCAGCACGCCATATCCGCGGGAAGAGATGTACAAGGGAACCGGTGCGTGGGTGCGGCCGTCGTCTTTTCCGCCGTAGTGGTCTACATGCAGCTGGCTCACGCGGCCGCGTTGGTTTACGGTTTTGAAGTTTAGGCCCAGCCCGAAGAGCTGTTCATTTTTTTCCAGGGGGAAGCGCAGGTATACTTTGCCGTCGGCCAGTTTCACCGATATGTCGTTGCGATCGAGGGGGAACCGGGCGGAAGGGAGTTTTCCGAGCGCGGCGCTGTCGGGCTTTGCGGCGGCAATGTTCAGTAAGGTAACTTTCTCCGGGGTGCCCGCGGTGCCTTTCCAGACGCCGGGCATGACTTCGCGCCATTGCAGTTGGGCGCTGAGCGAAGTGTACTGGCATAACAAAGCACACAGCAGCGGCAATGTAAATCTGATGTTCATAATCGTGGTAATTGGACGAGAAGATAGCCAGATAATCCGGGTTTGCCACGCTGCGGTGAAGATTCAGCCAGAGACGGTGAAAATAACAGTTATCGTTTTACTGTAGTGGAGTTGACGGGCGCCGTTTCTTTGGGGTTCACCTGGTAACAGAGCACTTCGCCGTTCCGGAGCACTTCCACGATGCGGTAACCGTAATAAGGCTTGCCCCAACTCCCGCCGAGGTGACCATCGAAGAAGTAGTGCTTGCCGTTTTTCTCTTTCATGCCGTCTTCCGCATGGTCATGCCCGTGAAAAACCGCCCGCAGGTTGGTTTGCGCGGAGAACATCTCCACCAGTTCGGGGCAGTCGATGCCGTGTTCGGTCCATTTCACGGGTGTGATGTGCTGGATCACGAAAAGGTTTTTGGCGTTGCGGTGTTTGGCGAGATGCTCGCGGGTCCAGCCGAGGTCCGGACAAACATATTTGCCTTTGATATCCGCGGTATTGAGTATGAGGAAAGCGTTGTCTCCCTGTTGAAAATCGTAATGCCAGCGGGTGCCGAAAACTTTCTCCCATTCGGATTCGTCGATCATATCGTGGTTACCGTGGGAGACATGGTATTTCATGGAGAGTTGGTCCCACGCGGCTTTAGCGGGATGGATAAATTTGGGATCGTTGTGAAATACATCGCCGTTGATGACGGTAAAATCGAGCCCCCTGCCGGATGCTTCCTTATTGAGCAGGGCCACCATGTTGCTATGGTGTTCAGCGAAAGTGGTGTCCGGCTGGCCATAGTGCCCGTCGGACGCGAGGGCGAAGCGGAGTTTTACCTTTTTACGCGGCGGCAGAACGAAGCTCCCGGGCGCGAAGGATTGCAGGGCGGAACCGGCGCCGATCAGGACGATGCTTTTCAGCGAAAGCCCGATAAATTCTCTGCGGTTGATCATAAACGTGCGTATTTAACACAACCAAGATAATAGAAAAATAGAACGAAAAAAATAATTGGATCGCAGAAAATTTTCGCGCAAAAAATTCTTATATAATTGGAAGCTAAAACTGTTTAGTTATGAATTCTGCTTTCACGATCGCTGACGAGCCGATGAATAAAATGCACTTCCAGTTGTGCATTTATAATCGGTCGGAATTAAGTTCAGAATTGGTCACTATTACAAATGGCGCATGAACGGGACATGTCCGGGTGGCAAACTGTATGCTGAAAACGAAAGGATCAATTTCGTTGCTAAAACATTTAAAAACATTGAACGCGGAAACGCAACTTTCAACAATGGAGAAGAACAAAATAAGCTCGCATCAGCCGAAAAATGTAATTGTGCTGACAGGCGATCTGTCCCCAACCCCCAAAGCAGGCATGCAGTTAACCAAATCGTTACTTTGGATAATTGCCGGTGTCATATTGCTGTATGCGCTGCTTTGCCTGAACCATGGATGTAACCAAAACCCTGCGCCCGATTTACCTAGCGCAACTGCTGCTACGCACCATTATAGGCTAATCAGCAATTTTATATTATACCAGTTGGAAACCTAGCGGGATCGACAGGGTTCAGGTTACACTTTTACCAACTGCTCCAGCTGGCGGCGGTAATCGTATTGGAGATCTTCATGTTGCGCATCGATGAGCTTGTCGATCTTGCGCAACTGCTGGGCGTAAAGATTGCCGAGCTGCACGCTTTGCCGCAGCAAGTCCCCTGCCCGGCGGAGTCGCTTGCAGAAATAAAGCAGCAATTCCACCTCCACCGTCTTGGATTGTGTAAACCGGATGTGCTTGTTCGTGACCCGGAGAATCTTGCGGACCGTCTTTTTCGCCAGGTACGCCTGCGTGGTGCCCATCCCGTCGAACTCCGCGTCGATATAAGCTTTCACCTGGTCGAGGTACGTTTCGGGGTAAGAAGCGTCGAACAACAGGTAGCTGAGCAGCTCCTTGTTCTCCTTCCTGAATTTAGCCAGCCGGAGGCAAATCTCCACCAGCTCGGCATGCGGCAACGACAGCATTTCTTTCTTCAGCTCATTGACCGTCACCGGTTTTATTTCCGCGGTATTCTTCTTCTTCATAAGGTGGGAAGCGGCGGCTATTCGGTATAAAAGTCGATCAGGGAACCAAAATAAGCATCCCGCCAGCCTTCCACGATATCGTCGTACGCTTCGTCGGGAATATTGGAATGGCGAAGCTCCGCCGATGTGCCTTTTTTATGCGGATGCAGGATGATCGTTACGATGGAGGCGGGCTCTTGTTCGCCGAAGTACCATTCCTGCACCAGCTTCCTGCCCTCCTCGAATTCGATATTGCGGCCGGCGATACTGCCATCCCACAACGAAAACTCAGAGCCGGGCTCCGTGCTCATCTCCGCCTTATCGCCCGTCCACAACCGGATGGTGGCCTCACGGGTCAGCGCCTGGTACACTTCTTCCGGCGGCGCGGGAATCACGAAATGTTGCTTGAAATCTTTCATGTTGCGGAGATTATTTAGTCTTCTATCAGCTTGATGCCGGTTTTGGTCAACTCGATTTTCTGTTGCTTGTACAGCGCGCCTACCGTCATTTTAAACGTCTTCTTGCTCATCCCGAAGAAATCACGGATCTCATCCGGATCGGATTTATCGTGGTATGGCAGATAACCGTCGTTCTCCCGGAGCAGGCGCAACATGCGGGAGGCCTCGTCTTCCACCCGGTTGTACCCCGACTGTCCGGGCGCCACATCCACCTTTCCGTCTTCCTTCACGGCTTTTACAAACCCTTGGAGGCGGTCGCCGATGTCGAGTGGGCGAAACACGTCGGAGTAATGCAACACGCCGGTATGGCGGTTATTGATGATGGTAATGAACCCGATGTCTGACCGGCGATAAATCACCAGTTCTACCGGGTCTTTTTCCTGCACGGTAAGCGGGTCATTACTGAGGTAAGCATCGATTTTTTCGGTGGCGGCCACGCGGTTGGTGAGTTCGTCGAGGTAGATCATGACAAGATAATCCTGCCCTTTCACCATTTTGGATACCTGGCGCGACAGCGGCACGAAGAGGTCTTTGGCCAGTCCCCAGTCGAGGAATGCGCCCTGGTGGGTGGTGTCCACCACTTTTAGGGAAACAATATCGCCCACCACGCCTTTCGGCTTGTCGGTGGTAGCGATGAGCCTGTTTTCGGAATCATGGTAGAGAAACACGGTAAGCTCGTCGCCCGGGCGGGTGCCGTCGGGAACATAGCGTTTGGGCAGGAGGATTTCCGTATCCCCGCCACCGTCGAGGTACACCCCGAAATCTGTTTCTTTTTTGACTTTCAGCTGATTATATTCGCCGACTTTGTACATATTATATTGAAATTCGGCGGTAAAGGTACGATAAAAATAACGGGGACCCGCCGGATGCGGAATTTCAAAAAAGATCGATAAATTACCGTAACAATCCACGGAGTATGAAAGACACGCTCACCCTTCCCGTCAAGGGCCTGCCCGCCATCCCTGCCTGGCTCGCCGCCCCTTTCCGCATGCTGGAACCGGCACGTAACAGGCTGCTGCTCATTGTTTTCTGCGGATGCTTCAGTTTTCTGTTCATGTGCCTGTTCACGCCCTTTAACATGAACCAATGGTACAACGGCGGCCCCATAGGCGTAACAGGCGTATTCGCCGCCTTTTCCGGCAGCGGCATCGCCGCCCTGGGAATCTCCCAATTCCTGTTGCGGAAGTGGATGATCAAAAAGCCCCTCCGGCACTGGCAATTTCTGGCCTGGTTCTTTGGCGAAACGGTATTGGTAGCCGGCATTGTCAATATCGTTAATGTATCCCTCCACGATTACCTCTCATTCACCTGGTACGAATACTGGGAAACTTATAAATATGGCTTCGGCGTGCTGGCGCTCCCCTATTCCATCGCCCTTCTCTGGTTCCAGAGCCGCGTTTCCGCCAACCAGCTCAAAACCATCGGACACCAGCCGGCTGTGGCCGGCGATACGGTAAAAGAGCACCTCATCATCCGGGATGAATACGACAAATTAGCCCTGAGCCTCCCGCCTTCGAGCCTGCTGATGGTGAAGGCGGAAGACAATTACGTGCAGGTTTTTTACCGGAACGGCACCGGGGTGAAGAAAGAACTGGTACGCTCTTCCCTCAAAAAACTGGAACCCCAGCTCGCCGGGCACGGTGTGGCGAGGTCGCACCGCTCGTATATGGTTAATGTATCCAACGTATTGTTATTCAAGAAAAACGCGAAAGGCCACTACCTTTTAATTGAAGGGATGGATGATCACCCGGTCCCGGTTTCGGCGAGTTATCTGCCCCAGTTCCAGCAGAAATTCACCCCGGACCCCTGATTTTCACCCCGCAAACACACCCTTCACCCCGAAACAGCCTTGTACAGGCAAGCGGTGCATGGTAAATGCATAATATCGCCTTTACCATCCCAACCAAAATTACTCGCCCATGTACAAACTGATGCTACTGTTCACGATAGCCATGCTGTCCGCATGGTCGCTCCATGCCCAACACGTGCTGTCGGGCAAGGTGCGGAACAGCCAGACGGGGGAAACGGTGCCAGCGGTATCCGTAAAAGCCCGCAACACGCCTTATGGCGACTATACCAATGACCAGGGGAATTTCCGGTTCACACTCCGCGCTCCCCTACCCGTAACCCTCGTTTTCTCCTCCGTGGGTTACGCCACCAAAGAGGTGACCGTCAGTAGTGCGGGCGCCATAACCGTTTCCCTCGATCCCTCCTCGATCCTCGGCACCGAAGTCGTCGTTTCCGCCAGCCGCAACATCCAGCGGAAAATCGAATCACCTGTCACCATCGAGCGGATCGACAACAAAGATGTCATCAATTCCCCCCAGCCGAGCTATTATTCCATGCTCCAGGGCCTCAAAGGGGTAGACATCACCACATCTTCCCTCACCTTCACCACCATCACCACCCGCGGCTTCAACACCAGCGGCAACACCAATTTCACCCAGGTGGTCGACGGGATGGACAACCAGGCTCCCGGGCTCAACTTCCCGCTAGGCGCCGCCATCGGCCTCACCGAACTGGATGTCGACAACCTGGAACTGCTCTCCGGCGCGTCATCGGCGCTATATGGCTCCAGGGGTCTGAACGGCACGCTGGTTATGACCGGGAAAGACCCGTTCAAGTACCAGGGCGTCAGCTTCCAGATCACGCAGGGCGTGAACCACGTCCGTAAAGGCAGAGGCAACGACCCCATGGGCGCGTCGCCTTATTACGACTGGACCCTTCGCTGGGGACAGAAAGTGAACGACCGGCTGGCGTTTAAAATCAATGCGCAATATACTCGCGCCAAAGACTGGCTGGCGGCGGATACCAGCAACACAAACGGGCCCGGATCCAAATACACGGACCCCAATTACAACGGCGTCAACTCTTACGGCAGCAAAACTTCGGTTGACATCAACCCTTTCCTCGAAGCCATTAAAGCGATGGACCCTTCCACCGCGCCCATCGTGGACCCGCTGCTCGCCAATCCTGCCAATTACGTTTCCCGCACCGGTTACCCGGAATACGGCTATCTCAGCAACGACGCCAAGATGCTCAAATTCAACGCGGAAGTACGATACAATATCAAACCCGGCCTTCAGGCCATCGTTTCCGGCACCTACGGCGGCGGAACGGCGGTGTACAGCAACGACACGCGTTATGCGCTCGATGGGTTCAAGCTGGCGCAATACCGTGCGGAACTGCGGGCGGAGCACTGGTTCGTAAGAGCCTACACCACCCGCGAGAACTCCGGCAATACGATCATCGCCAGCCCCACCGCCCAGCTCCTCAACGAAGCCTGGAAACCCAGCTACGACGGCAATACGGGCGACGGCTGGTACCCACAATACACCGTTGGGCTGATTACGGCGCTCGCAGGCGGACAGTCGCTCACCGACGCCCATTTATCCGCCCGGGCCGTGGCCGACCAGGGACGCCCATTGGCTGGCAGCGATCACTTCAACCGGCTGCGCGACAGTATTTCCGGCATCCCGACCTCCAAAGGGGGCACACTTTTCCTCGACCGCAGCAAGCTCTACAACGCCGAATTCCAGTATAATTTCACCCGGTTCGTGCAATTCGCGGAAGTGATCGCCGGGTTGAATTACCGGATGTACAACCTCGATTCCAAAGGAACGTTGTTCCCCGACCATGACGGCGCCATCCATGTGGCGGAATACAGCGCCTTCGCGCATTTTTCGAAGAAATTGATCCACAACAAACTGAAACTGGGGGCGGCCTTCCGGCTCGACAAAAACACGTTGTTCGAAAAGCCCAGGACCACTTCCCGTTTGTCGGCCGTATTGGAAACCATGAAAGAGCATTTCCTGCGGTTCTCTTATCAGAACGCCTACAGTTTCCCGTCGAATATCCAGTCGCTGCAGAGCACGCTGGTGGATTACAACTCGTATGCGTCCGGGGGCTCGGCGCGCTTGCTGTACGGAGAATATCAATTCGATAAATACCAGCCATACACACTCGAAAGCGTGAATAAATACCGGCAAACGGAAGACGCTTCGGTGCTGGAGAAGTTTGAGCCCAAAGACATCAAGCCGCAGTCAGTGGATGCGTTTGAACTGGGGTATTCCGCCCTGGTGGCCAAATGCGTGTTGATCGACGTGCTCGGGTATTATTCCACCTGGAAGAATTTCATCGGCTATGTGAATGTGGCGCATACGCCGGGCTCCACGGATGTGGAAGATTTCAAGGACCGGAGCAAATACATCGCTTACAACATCGCTTTTAACGGCGCGCAAAAGGTGAACACCTACGGTTACGCCGCCAGTGTGAGCGTGGATCTTTCCCGGAATTTCCTGGCAAAAGTTAATTTTTCGTCTGATTTCCTGAAAAACAGGAACAACAGCCAAATTAACAACTTCAACACACCCAACTGGAAAGTGAACATGGAATTCGGCAATACCGGCCTGGGGAAGAAACAGCTGTTTTCCTTCAACACCAGCCTCCGTTACCGGCCTTCGTATTTCTATTCCATCGGGTTTGCGAGCGGAACGATCGATGCCAATGTAGTGCTGGATGCGCAGGTAAGTTATAAATTGCCGAAAGTGAAAAGCAGGATCAAACTGGGCGGCACGAACCTCACGAACAAATACTACTACACCGGCTTCGGAAGCCCCGGCATTGGCGGGGTGTATTATATCACATACGCTTATAACGTATTCTAAAAAACCATCGACATGAAATATTCCATTCCCCTGCTCGCACTGGCTTTGGCAGCCGGATGCAGCGCCCCGGAAAAGCAACCGGCCGACGGCTACAAGCAAACGCTCGTGTTCGGCCCCGGCGAAGAAACGAAAATCACGGAAGCCTTCCTCACGCTGACCGACAGCAGCGCGATCGAGCTGAAAGCCGGTACGTACAAATTCAACAACCTTAGCCTGGTGCAGCTTAAGCACATCCGCATCAGTGGCGCCGGGCCCGACAAAACGATCCTCGACTTCTCCACCCAGACGCAGGGTGGCGAAGGCATCCGGGTGGCGGAAGTGAAAGGGTTTACCATCAACGGCATGA
The DNA here is from genome assembly GCF_038396755.1 of Chitinophaga pollutisoli. Lineage (NCBI taxonomy): Bacteria > Pseudomonadati > Bacteroidota > Chitinophagia > Chitinophagales > Chitinophagaceae > Chitinophaga > Chitinophaga pollutisoli. The sequence continues at coordinate 366,518 of NZ_CP149822.1, forward strand.
CCATCCGCGAATCCAAAGGCGACCTGTTGAAAGTGAATAAAAGCGAAGACGTCGTGATCCGCGACGTTCACGCCATCTGGCAGGTGGCGGACTCCACCAGCGGCGGGTACGGCATTTATCCCGTATTGTGCAGCAACGTGCTGGTCGAAAACTGTTACGCGCAGGGCGCATCTGATGCAGGCATCTACGTAGGCCAATCCAACAAGGCGATCGTCAGGAAGAGCAAGGCTTTTAAAAATGTAGCCGGTTGCGAGATCGAGAACACTACCAACGCGGAAGTCTATGACAACGAATTCTACGGCAATACGGCCGGCTTCCTTGTATTCGACCTGCCCGACCTGTCGCAGCGCGGCGGACAGATAAAAGCGTACAACAACTACATCCACGACAACAACGAACGCAATTTCGCCAAGTCGGGCAGTTTCGGCACCACCTGGGGTGTAGGGAACGCGGCGCCGGGATGCGGTGTGATCATCCAGGCCACGTCAGACGTGGAGATTTATAACAACCGGATCATCAACAATAATTCCGCGGCTATCGCGATGGTATCCGGATTTTTCGTGGATGCGAAAGCGGGTGAGAAAGTCAACGCGAGTTACTTCCCTGTATCGCAGAATATCTTTATCCACGACAACACTATCGAGATGGCGGACGCCTTCCCTGAACCCGTTTACCACCATCATACCGGACAAGTGCTGGTAGCGATTGAAAAAGCCCTTGGGAAACGGATCCCTCCCATCGTGTACGACGGAATCTCCACCAACGTCATCACGCAGGAGCAAAAAATCAACCCGGATTCCATCTGCATCCGGCAAACCGGCGATAACCTGTTCGTGAATGCCGACGGGCTCAACATCGGCACCGCGAAGTGGAAACCGGGTACCGATATACAACCTTTCATCTGTAAATGATATTGACGCTCATGAGAATTGTGATTGCACTGGCATGGATCGGAATGTTCGCGATGGGCTGTTCCCAGCCCGCAAAGCGCCCGGCGGCGGGATTTCATGACAAGCTTTCGGATTACGGCTTCTTTACCGGGGCCCTGAAGGATTTGTCGCCCGCCGCGCGGGTGCACCTGTATGAACTGGCGACGCCGCTCTTCAGTGATTATACCGTAAAAAAACGCTTCATCGCGCTCCCGGAAGGCAGCACGATGCGGTATACCGACAGCAGCGCCCTCGATTTCCCCGACGGCACTTACCTGATCAAGAATTTCGCGTACCGCGACAGCACCGGGAGGGAAATACTGCTCGAAACACGGCTGCTGCATAAGGATGTGGCCGACGGAAAGTGGAAAGTGATGAATTACAAATGGAATGCGGAGCAAACAGAAGCGGAGAAGTGGATCACCGGCGCGCAGGTGCCCATCACCCTCACCGACGACGCCGGCCAGCGCATCTCCACCCATTACCAGATTCCCAACACTAACGACTGCAAGCGCTGCCACGCCTCTGCCGGCACGCTGATTCCTATCGGCCCGAAGGCCCGGAACCTCAATTACCACGGCCAGCTGGAAAAATGGGCCACAGCAGGTATCCTGCAAGGGATGCCGGAAATCGGGAAGGTGGCGAAATTCCCTGTGTGGAACGACAGTGCGCACTATACCATCAACGAACGCGCCCGCGCCTACCTCGACGTGAACTGCGCCCACTGCCATACCAAAGGCGGCGACGCCGATAATACCGGCCTGTTCCTCGAATATGGCCAGGAAGCACCATCGCGGCTGGGCATCCTGAAAGGACCGGTTTCTGCAGGAAACGGGGCCGGCGGCATGGATTACGACGTGGTTCCTGGAGATCCGGCGGCTTCCATCCTGCATTTCCGGATGAACAGCTCCGAACCCGGCACAGCAATGCCGGAACTCGCGCGGACCATCACCCATCGCGAAGGCGTGGACCTGATCGCGGCATGGATTCGTCAACTCCCGAAAACACCTTAATCAACTTACATCCCTAGCCAACTCGGGGGCGTCCGCTTGCGGGCGCCTTTGATTTTTCAATGATTGGCCATCCAAATGTCCCAGGCAAAGCGCAGGAGTGTGACAAAAACCACAAAAAGGAAGAACACCCTGACGAAGGCATTCCCTTTCAGGAGGGCCAGCCGGGTGCCGAAAAAGGCGCCAGCCATATTGCAGGCGGCCATGGGCAAAGCGAATTGGTAGAGGATATGCCCCGTACTGCCAAAATAGACGATCGCGGCGAGGTTGGTGGCCAGGTTGATGAGTTTTGCGCTGGCCGATGCATGAATGAAATCGTAACCTAAAAAAGCGATAAAAATGAGGATGAGGAAAGTACCTGTTCCAGGTCCGATCAGCCCGTCGTAAAAGCCGATGATAAAACCGCATAACAAGCCAAGGAAAAGCTGCATACCCCGGCTATGGTCAGTATCGCGGGGTTGGCCGAAGTTCTTGTTGACGTAGGTATAACCCGCTACGATGAGCAGCACGAAGAATATGATGGGCTTGATAACGCGGTTGTCGATCAGGGAAACGCAAAACGCACCCAGGAAAGCGCCCCCGAAGGCTAGCAGGGCCACCAGGGAAAGCAGTCGCCAGTCGAGCCGTACCTGCCGGGAATAGCGCCATGCGGCAAAGGCGGTGCCGGAGATGGAGGGAATCTTGGTGGTGCCTAGCAGCGTGGCCACCGGGTATTGCGGCAGGATGATCATGATGGCCGGGGTCTGGAGCAATCCCCCTCCCCCAACGATCGCATCAATAAATCCCGCGAAAAACGACACCAGGCATAATAAAACCGTTTCCACCAACATGGCTGCGAAATTATAAAAAAAGCGCCTGCGGCATGTGCTGCAGGCGCTTTTTTATGTAAAACAGAAGCCTATTTCTCGGGAACCAGCGCCGCCTTAAAGTAGTTGGCGTTAGAAAGGTACGTATCAGCAGCGGCTTTCACGCTCGCTTCCGTTACCTGTTTGAGGCGCTCTTCGGTGTTCAGGACGGAAGTAGGATCTTCGCCATTCTTGAACTTGCCGGAGAGGTAGCTCAGCCAGAAGTTGTTTTCGCGCATATTCAGTTCCAGCGAACGGCGGTATTCCGCCTTGAACTTGGTGATATCGTCTGCCGTAGCACCGGTCTTCTTGATCTTTTCGATCTCGTCGAGCACGGCGTTCACCAGTTTGTCTACATTCGCGGGAGCGCAGCTGAAAGAAACCGACAGGCTGTAATTGCCGTAAGGATATTTCTCGAAGCCGACCCCAACGTTCGGGCTGTATACGCCGCCTTCCTTTTCGCGGAGGCGCTCCAGCACCTTGAACTCCAGGATATCGCTCAGGGCGCTCAGCTGGATATTGTTCTCAGGGGCGTAGTTATAGCTGTTGTAGAAGAACATTTTCACGGAAGCCTTGTCTTCAATCCCTTTCTTCACGATCCGCTCGTTCTTGCCGCTACGCGGGCGAACGCCGCGGTCTACAAACTTCTCCGCTTTGTTGTTGGCCGGAAGGCCGCCGAGGTAGGTTTCCAGCAACGGTGTGATGGCAGCCACGTCGAAGTTGCCCACGAAAACGAAAGTCTGCCCGCTGGCGTCAGCGAAACGGTTTTTATAGAATTCGAAAGAACGGTCGAGGCTGATGTTGTTCAGTTCGGCCATGGTGGGCTTCTTCTCGCGCAGGTGATTGGAAGTCAGCACTGCGGTCACCGTATCATTGAATACGTTTTCCGGGCTGTCGTCCGCATTTTGCAGGTAGATGCCATATTCCTCGATGTTCTTTTTGAACACCACCGGATCTTTCCGGGGATTGGTGGCATATGCGTACACCAGTTGCAGCGCGGTTTCCAGGTCTTTCGGGGAAGCGCTGCCGCCGAAGCCCTGGTACAGTTCGTTCAAATAGGAAGACGCGCTGGCGGTAGTACCTGCCAGGAGCCTGCGCAGGGAAGGATTATCGAAGTCACCGATGCCATCGCCGGGGATGTTGCCGGCGTAGTTTACGGCCATGAAATCTTTATCCTCCGCCAGTGAAACGCCGCCCTGCGCGTAGGAAGTGAACAGGATCTGGTCGTTCTTGAAATCGGTAGGCTTCAGGTAGATCACCACGCCATTGGAGAGCGTAAGTTTGGTAACGCCAATGCTTTCGATCTTTTCCGTGTTGGTAACTTTACCGGCCAGGGGCTTTTTGTCCAGCAGCGGCTTGTTCACTTTATTGTCTTCGTAAGGTTTAAGGCCTTTGCCCGCATCGCGGATAGCCGCCAGTAGCTGGTCGGTCGTGGGCAGGGAGGCTTTCTCCTTCTCAGGCGCCTGAACAACGATGCTCAGGTTTTCTTTGCCGAGCATCTTCTTTACCGTGGCGTTTACTTCTTCCACCGTGATTTCGTTCAGGAATTTCTTCGTGATATCGTAGCGGAAATCCGGGCTTACGATCGGCGCGCCGTACATGAAGTTCTTCAGGTAAGCTTGTACGAAAATATTGGAAGCGATCTTGTCCTTTTCGCGGTTGGCTTTTTCGTTAGCGGCTTCGGATTGCTTTTTCACCACCTCCAGTTCCGAAGCGGTAAACCCGAATTGCGCCGCCCGCTCAAACTCAGCCATAACGCCAGCCAGGCCAGCGGCCAGTTCTCCCCGTTCTTCGTAACGGCCAAAACGGTCGCTGCTTCGATGCCGGGTACCAGGCCGTCCTGGTATTGACCGTAGGCAGCCTGTCCGTCCACGAAAGGCGCGGTGCCTTTCTGCTTCAGCTCGCTGATACGCGCGCCCAACATCGCGTTGGCCATGCTGATCACCATGTTGCGGCGAAGGTCTTCCGTGGTCTGGCTGCCTTTGTGGCGCTGGCGGATGAAGGCCATGGCCACGTTGTAGGGAAATTCCTTGTCGGTCACGATCTTCACGAGCGGCTCCTTATGATCGGGCAGGTCGTAAGTATTGTGAGGCTTGGGTTTAGCGGGATTGGTCAGCTTACCGAAGTTGTCTTTGATCAGGCTTTCCACGGCCGCCACGTCGAAATCGCCCACGGCGATCACCGCCTGGAGGTTCGGGCGGTACCAGTCGCGGTAGAAATTGCGGATTTCTTCATGTTTGAAATTCCGCAGGATATCGAGCTTCCCGATGGGGATACGCTCGGCGTAACGGGAACCATGCAGCAACACGGGCAGCAGCTCCTTCTGGATACGGCTTTGCGCATTCATGCCGCGCTGGCGGTCTTCTTCGATGATCACCCCGCGCTCGCCGTCGATATCGGGCCCCAGCATGCTGATGTGCCCCGCCCAGTTCGCCAGGATCTTGAAACCGTTTTTAAACAGTTCCGCACTGTCGGTAGGGATAGGCAGCTGGTACACCGTTTGGTCGAAAGACGTATAAGCGTTGAGGTCCGCTCCGAACTTCACACCGGCTTTCTGCAGGTAGTTGATAAGTTCATTCTTGGGGAAATCCTTCGTACCGTTAAACGCCATGTGCTCGGTGAAGTGCGCAAGGCCTTGCTGGGCGTCGGTTTCCATAAGCGATCCCGCTTTCAGCGCCATGTACAGCACGGCGCGGTTGCGGGGTTCTGCGTTTTTACGGATGTAATAGGTTAGACCGTTGCTCAGCTTCCCGATTTTCACTTCGGGATCTGCCGGAATCTTCTGGCCTGCTGCTACGGCCGAAGTGCTGCCGCCGGATACCGACTTCTGAGCGTAAACAGGGCTCTCGGTCAGAGAAATGACGCTTGCAGCTGCAAGCGTCATCAACAAAAACTTTCGTTTCATAAACAGTGATTGGTTTAGATTTATGCGATTACTCGGTTTTCCTATAAGTCAGGCAATTTACTGACATTCCGTGATTCCGGAACACGGAATCCGGGTAACCGGCAAAAATCGCAGGTCGGGCTGCTACTCAAGGAAATTTGACAAGCCCGGCCTTATAAAGCCGCTGATGCGCCTTATAAAATGCCTCCACTGGGTTCTTGAACACCTTCCGGTCGTAAGTCATCAAACCGTTGGTTTCAATCTCCACGTCGGTGGTCTGGGTATACACCGCGGCAGATAATCCATGCTGGATAAGGCTTTCCATCTTCGCCATATAGCTGTCGTAACGGGCGAAAAGCTCCCCTGCGGTCTTGAAAGTCTGGTAACCCCAGTTGTCTTTCTGCTGCCAAACGTGACCGTCTACCGGCAAACCGAGCCCGCCGAACTCACCGAGTACGAGAATCTGCTTCTCTCCGAAATAAACGGGATCGGGCATCAGCGGCTCAGGATAATTATGCAGGTCGATCATGTGGCCGGTTTGCTCAAAGTTGCCGCCGCTGGCGCTGTTTACCAGCCGCGAAGGGTCTTTGGCCATCGTCCACTCGGTAATTTCCTTCGTTTTGAACTGGCCCCAGGCTTCATTAAAAGGAACCCATACAACGATGGAAGGCACATTATGCAACACGTCCATGATCACGTTCCATTCCTTGCGATAGTAGCCTTCGGATTCGGGCGTGCGGTCTTTGTCCGTCTGCTTTCCCCAGATGCCGGGGCGCATTTCCCAACGGTTGCCGAGGTCGCCGCTGGGCATGTCCTGCCAAACCAAGATTCCGAGCTTGTCGCAATGATAATACCAACGCGCGGGCTCTACCTTGATATGTTTGCGGATCATGTTGAAGCCCATTTCCTTCGTCTTTTCCACGTCGAATTTGAGCGCGGCGTCGGAAGGTGCGGTATATAAACCGTCGGGCCACCAGCCCTGGTCGAGCGGGCCGTAATGGAACAGGAATTTATTGTTCAGCATCATACGCTGAATGCCAGCCTGGTCTTTCGCCACGCTGATCTTGCGCATCGCGAAGTAGCTTTTCACTTCATCCACTGCTTTGCCCTTGCGGACAATGCTCAATTGCAGATCGTACAGGAAGGGCTTGTCGGGCGACCACATCTCGGGCGAAGCGATCTTCAGCACGCCGGTGGCGCCGGGCTCTACTTCCGTTTCAGCCACCACGGCGCCGTCTTTCAGCGCGGTGATTTTCACCTGGTCGCCGGCGAGGGGGTTTACCACGGTAGTTTGCACGGTAAGGGTCTGCGCGTCGATGTCCGGTGTTTGTTTAACGGAAGAAAGATAGGTTCCCGGCACGGTTTCGAGCCAAACGGTTTGCCAGATGCCCGTTACAGGCGTATACCAGATGCCTTCCGGCTTGCGGACCTGCTTGCCGCGGGGTTGCGGGCCTTCGTCGGTGGGGTCCCATACTTTCACAACAATTTCCTGTTGTTTGGTTTTTTTGAGGAAGGGGGTGATATCCGCGGAGAAGGGATCAAAGCCGCCTTCGTGTTTGATGGCCAGCTGGCCATTCACGTATACTTCCGTTTGCCAGTCCACGGCGCCGAAGTGCAGGAGAACTTTTTTGCCTTTGGCATCTGCCGGGAGGGTGATTTGTTGCTGGTACCAGAGGAGCTTATCTTTCCCCACGGTTTTACCCACGCCGCTCAGTGCCGATTCGATGCAGAAAGGCACGAGGATCTTGCCGTCCCACCCTGCCGGGCGCCCGCCGTTGCGCGGGGTAATGGCGTAATTCCATAATCCGTTAAGGTTTTTCCACTGGGTGCCGCGTTCGAATTGCGGGCGGGGATATTCCTGTAGAACGTTGTCGGGCTTCAGTTCTTCGGCCCAGGGCGACATAATCTTTCCCTGTACGGGTTTCCATTCCTGGGCATTGGCCATGGAGGCGGCCAGTAACCATGCGAGCAGTTGCTTCTTCATAAAAATTCAATTAAATCTCAAAATCTGTTTTCCGGGAGAATCCGTTGAGCCATGCCGGCCATGCCGTTTTCCGGGACCAATATCCTCAACTGCATGCAGCGATAGCTGATACGGGCAAGGGGATCGTGGTGAGGCAGACGTGGTGACGCTGTTTCTGACGTGGAAGCGATGGCTTGATGGACCAAAATAGTCATTAATTTTTATATCTTTCGATTATGAAACATTTTGTTTTTTCCGCCCTGCTCCTGGGCGCTTCCACGTTTTGCGACGCACAATCCCGCAGTCTTTTCAACGGCAAAGACCTCACCGGCTGGCACATGGATGTTCCGGACCTGGAGAAGGATTCCTCGTTACGCATACCCTTCATCGTACGCAACGGGATGCTGGTAAGCCTGGGATCGCCGGGCGGGCACCTGATCACGGATGCAAAGCACCGGAACTACAGGCTGGAAGTGGAATACCGCTTCGCCGGGAAGCCCGGGAACTGCGGCGTGCTGGTACATGCGTCGGCACCGCGCGTATTGTATGGAATGTTCCCGAAATCTATGGAGGTACAGCTGATGCATAAAAATGCCGGGGATTTCTGGTGTATCGGGGAAGATATCCGGGTAGACAGCATGGAGGTGTATCGCGGGCCGGAGGCGAACTGGGGAGTGGTGGATGGAAAGGAAAGGCGCGTGCGGAACCGGACAGACGGATCGGAGAAGCCCCTGGGTGAGTGGAACCGGATGGTGGTGGAATGCCTGGGCGACAAGGTACGGGTGTGGGTGAACGGCGACCTGGTGAACGACGGCTACGGCTGTACGGTAAAGGAAGGCAGCATCGCGTTGCAGGCCGAAGGGGCGGAAGTGGAGTTCCGGAAAGTGGCGGTGACGCCGATAAAAAAGCTGACGGCGATAAAAAAATAACGAAAGGGACCGCGGGACACCGCGGTTTTTTTTGCTTTCCCGTAAGGTTTCGCCATCGCGGCGCAACTAATATCTCAAAGCATTGCAACGAATGGATGAGGCACGATTCCTTGAAGCACTTTCCGCCCATGAGGCTACCCTGCACAAGATCTGCCGGTTGTACCGCGATACGGCGGAAGACCGGGAGGATTTGTTCCAGGAGATGGTTTACCAGCTTTGGCGGGGATGGCCGAAGTTCGAAGGGCGGAGCGCACCTGGCACCTGGATATACCGGGTTGCATTGAGCACGGCGCTGGTACAATTCCGCAAGCGGAGGCCGAAGGTCGAATACCGGCAGGAATTGCCGGAAGTAGCGGCTCCTGGAAACGACGACCGTTTACCGGAGATGCTGGCGGTATTGTCTCCCGCGGAAAAGGCCATTATGGTGTTGTGGCTGGAAGGGTTGAGCTATGCGGAGATAGCTGGGGTGATGGGGATTTCGGAAAGCAGTGCGGGCGCGCGCCTGTCAAGGGCGCGTCAAAAAATCAGGCAACGTTTTAAAACATAAACATATGGACCCACTACAAGAAGCCTGGCAGAAAATGCCAGCCGCGCGCACCTCCCCTGCCGGGCTGCGCGAGATGATCCAGCGGCATCCTGCGCGCCGGGGGATGCGCAGACAGATGATATTTGAAATCCTTTCCCTGACGGTATTTCTGCTGGTGTATTATGACTTTTTCGACGGGGCGCGGCGCCCGGCAAGCGCCAATGCATGGCTGGTGGCGGCTGTGGCGTTGGTGATCTTACACAATGTGACAGGCTACTTCTTCAGCCGGAGGGTGTTGGCAGGTAATCATCTGCAGGAGATGGTAAAGGGATATTTATCGGGCATGCGGCGGTTTGCAGTGGTATCCGTGGCGGCACGCGTGGGGATGGTGGTGTGCATGTTATTGTTTTTCTGTTCCGGCCTGGCGATGACGGACTGGAAGATGGCAATGTTGATGATAATCGGCGTGATAGCTGCCGCGCAGATGGTTTGGCTGGGTATCATCTGGCGCAATCGCATACGGGATATTGGTTCCTCGTTGGATGAATAGTCGGCAGGTATGCTGGCAACCCTGAGGATGTTGACAGCGTGTACATCCGGGGAAAAATCACAGTTTGCCTAACCGTTCCAGCTGGTTTCCGGGCAGTCCGGAAGTTGAAGACAGCTTGTTCTTACAAGTGAAAACTAGTTTTGTCTAGCGGTTTCAGCTGATTTCGGTGCAGCCAGGAAGTTGAGGACTGCATGTACTTCCGGATGTTCCGGGTACATAGTTGTAAGTTTTCTTCTTCCGGAATATGCAATTAAAAAGATAAAAAAAACTCCCCGCCGTCAGGAATACCGGTACAACGGGGAGTAAAAGAAAAACGGACTTACAATCAACGTCTGAAACATTTTCCAATGAGATGAAAAATGAATAGCCTGCCATATGAAATGAAGTAATTGCCAGAAAATGCACCTGAAAATACTACATGGCACTTGCGAATGGTAGCCTTACTTCGCTCAATGCCCTTACTGACTTAGCCTCCTGTAGACACAGGCAGGCAAATGCTCCAGATCTAATCTAGTTTACATGTCACTGTATGCATATTTCCGGAGCGTATGTTTGTGAAAACTAAAATGATCCGGTGCGAAATCGTATAAAAAAACGACGGAAAATTTTCAACTGCCCGAATGTCGGAGAAAGCGGGGATAACAGCCGTTAAAAACTTGTTAAGTGAAGCCAGTGTGGCAGGGATTTCCGGGCGAACAAACAGGAAGTCAACAAACGGGAATAATTATTCGGACGCGGCCGCTAAAAAGACCCTCCGGTCGAAAACAACAACGCAATGTCGCCGGAAGCCCCCGTCAGCCAGGTACCGCCATGTACGCCATCTTCCCCATAAAGCGCCATGGCACGAAGCATCCTGGCATACGCCCCGCCCGTGAGCACCAGGTGAAACGCTTTCTCGTCGGTGGTCGACAGTCCTTCATCTTCATTACCCTTCCGCATTTCCAGCGTGTACCCGTTCCCTTGTACAAACGGCAGTTCATCCAGCCGGAGCACCGTCCGCACGCCGTCCGCCAGTTCCTGCACCGCCTTGCACAGCAGATCCGCCTCGGAAGGATCAAACCGGCTGATCCGCACCAGCCGCTCAGGACCGGCATATGTTAACGCACCGTTTCCACGGATGCCTGTCAGGTAATCCAGTTGCATCCTTCAAGATTAAGGTATTTTTCCTTTTTTCCCAAACTCCGGCGCCATTGCTCCGCCCCGATTCCCAGGCATCCGCCGTTGTCCGGAATCCTGAAATGCAATAAATTACGGTAAAACCATTCTGTATGAATCCCAGGACACGGGTGCAGTGGCGGCAATTGTTCCAAATCATCGTTATCTGGTCGGTGATCGGAATGCTGATCGCCCTGTACGACCATCTCGTTTTGCAGACCTCCGGCTCCGCGGGGCCCGCAGCGGATTACTCGCTATCCCGGTCCCTGCTCGTGAATGCCGCGGCCGGGCTCATGGGCGCCTTGCTCGGGGGCAGTTTCCTCGTCTTTTTCGTCAACGAGCGGTTCCGCGATAAATCTTATGCCTACACGATCCTCACGGTCACCATTTCCTTTGTGGCGGTCATCTTCATCGTGGGACAAATCCTTACCCTCATTGAGCCGCCCGACATGGCGCGCATGATGAAAAACGGGCTCATCTGGGCGCTCGTGGTGGGCATCACGCAATTATTCCTGCAGATCAACAGTAAATTTGGACCGGGCGTTTTCCGTGATATCCTTCGCGGAAAATACAACACGCCCCGCGAAGAGCAGCGCATCTTCATGTTCCTCGACATCAACGCCTCCACCACCATCGCCGAAATGCTGGGCGACAAACGGTATCACGCTTTCCTGAAAGATTTCTTTACCGACATTACGAACCCCATTCTCGAAAACCGGGGGAAATTTACCAATACGTGGGTGATGAAGTTATCATCGCCTGGCGGTACCGCGACGGCTTCGCGGAAAGCAATTGTGTGCAGTGTTTCTTCGACATCAAATACCGCATCCGCGCCCTGCGGGAAAAATACCTGGAGCGCTACGGTGTCTTCCCGGAATTCAAAGCGGGCATACATTGCGGGCCGGTAGTGGCGGGAGAAGTGGGGATTATCAAACGTGACATCACCTATTCCGGCGACGTCCTCAATACCACATCCCGCATCCAGGGGATGTGCAAACTGTTCAACGAAGAAGTGATCGCATCGGCCGATTTAGTATCGGAATTGCGGCTGGGAGAAGATTTCATGGCCCAAACCCTGGGCTCCATCAAACTGCGGGGGAAGGAAAAAGAAATGGCCCTTCTCGCGCTCAAACCGTTGCGGCTGGCGTAAGAAAGGCCATTTCCGTCGCTATTTGGATTCGGCGTAACGTTTGAAGTTATCCAGGATCGCCTGCCATCCGGCCCGCTGCATCTCGATCGGGTTGGTGCCTTCGGGATCAAAGGTTTCCACCACTTCCGTCTGGCCATTGGCTTCCGTAAAAGTGATCTGTACCTTCCGCCCGTCGCTCATCGTATAGGCAATCTGCTGGTGCGGCACAACCACATCGTAAATCCCGCCGAAGTCGAAGCTGAAGGAGCCGTCTTTCGCAGCCATGGTAGTACTGAATGCGCCGCCTTTGCGGAGATCGTTGCTGGCTTTGGGCGCGTGCCAGTCGTCGGAGGCCGCGCACCATTGCGTGATATGCTCCGGAGCGTTCCATATTTCCCAAACTTTGGCTGCGGGTTGCTGGATGGTGCTGCTGATCGTGATCGCTTGATTTGTCGTTTCCATACAATAGTCGTTAAATGGTGAATGTTTTCAGTTTTTGTTTGTGTGTGATTGACGATACAAACATACACCGCGATTTATTCACCCGGCATGTGCGAAAACGACAAAAAGAAGGGTAAATACCGACAAACCGCTTTCTCCTGAACCACGACCATCTGCAAAAAGTAAAAACCCGCGCCCCCGAAAACTTCCGGTGAAGCGCGGGCGCCATTAAACATAACCCCTTATTTCGGGTCTTCCGCCCTCGTAAAGTCGTTGAAAGAGCCATCGGTATAAGGAATCCGCCAGATGAGCCTGTTCTGTTCCGTCACCAGGGACCAGTTCTTCATTTCATCCACATATATGGGATGGAGGTCGTCTGCCCCGTATTCCACGCGCTGGCCGTAGCCGGGCGACTGGCTGCCACCGCAGGAATTGAAGCGGCGATAGTACCCCGAACCGGCGTAGAACCGGAAGGTTTTCTTCTCCGTGTCGAATACTGCGGTGCCTTTGCGGTAACCAAGGACCTGCTCGCGGCAATAGGTCGTGGTTTTGGTCCAGTAGAAATATTGTTCCGCGGTACCGTCGGCCGAGAACTTGTATCCTGTGGCGATTTCGAAAGCCTGGCCGGCGTAGGAGCCGTCGTAGTTCGAGAATTGGGTCATGGAAAAAGACCCCGCGTGCCAGTATTTCCCTACCATTTCGGCCGGAACGCTGGATTGGGGAAGATCGGCGCGGACGCCGGGCGCATCATTTTTTTGCTTCCGCAGGCCACTGCCAGGGCCAGCAAGACGGGAAAAGCGGTCCTTTTGAGGAAGGAGCGCGGATTTGGGGTGTGCATTGTGTTCATGGTTACCGTTAACAACACAAAAATACCCCGGCCAGGAGCGCCTCGGATAGCGTACAGTGCTCAATTTCGTGGGTACCATTACCTATTTGCGGGAAGACACTGCGAAAAATGCGGATTGTTGTGTATTTTCAACACATTATCAACTCAAACCAAAGAGAAAACCCATGAACAAATCCAACAGACGCAAGTTCCTGGGCACCGCGGCGGCACTTTGCGCCGGCACCGCGGCAGCCGCCATGCCTGGACAAGCCGCTGCCAAGAAGCCTCCCATGTGCCACCATGTGTTCTTCTGGCTGAAGAACCCTGGTTCGAAGGAAGACCGCGACGCGCTGATCGCCGGAGTCAAATCGCTCTCCAAAATCCCCACTGTGCGTGACCTGCGCGTAGGTGTGGTTGCCAATACGGAAGCCCGCGGCGTGGTAGATAGCACCTGGGGCGTGTCCGAGCTGATCTTTTTCGACGATCTGGCTGGCGAAGCGGCCTACCAGGTACACCCTATCCACGAGGAATTCATTAAAAAATGCAGCCACCTCTGGGAAAAGGTAATCGTGTATGATGCGATGGAAGTATAATGCTTCCCGCGTAAAATGAAAAAATCCCCTGCAGCATGGGTTGCGGGGGATTTTTCGTTGGATGGAAGACCTAGCGGATATAGCGCCCGAGGGCTTTGCCGGCCATCTCATAAGCTTCGGAAATACGTTCGCCGGTATCGAAATCGTTGTCCCAGAAGGTTCTCCCGGGCGATTTCTCCAGGGTGCCTTTGGCAGCCACCTTGCTGTGGTCCGCCGATTCCACCAGCAGGAATTCGCCGCTGATGTATGCATTCTTGCGCATAACCCCTACGTTGAACCCGGGCTCAGTGAATGAGGTATTGAAAATAAGCGTGTATTTGGCCTTGTTGGCGAACTTGAGATCGGTCACCTGGGTGAACAACTCCTCGAACTTAGGCTCGAAACGCTCCTTGCGGTCGTCGACCCAGGCTTTGGCCCAGGTATCGCCGCGGCCGGCTTCCTTCTTGTTCAGGTCTTTGACCCGGCTGCTGACATAATCGGCTTCCTTGTCGAACTTGCCGACTTTCATGTTGTTGTAGGTAAATTCGATGTTGATGTCTTTTTCGTTCTTGAGGACATCCAGGCTGCCTTCTGTAACACGGATCTTTTGGGCATTGGCTTGGGCCGCCAGCATAAGTGCGCCCGCCATGCACATTACGAAGCGTAATGATTTCATTGGTGGTGAATTTTGGAGTTAAATGATTACAAACTAATTGTAACGAAGATACAAAGAAAGACATTTCCCCCTTCAACCCGCCTGCCGCGTTAACAAAACGGCCATTCCGGCGCCTGAACCGTATTTTTCGGCACCTGAACTGGCGGTTAAACAGTCCACCATTCCTATAGGTTATTGTTTCTCATAACTTTTAGTTATGATTCATCAAGTTTATTGATTTGTCTTCCATCGGGCGGAGCGGTACTTTTGGGATGTAAACAGCAACACATGAACACGCTAACCGATCCCGCGTTTATCCGTTACAAGTACACCAGCTACCTCGTGCTGGCCGGCACCTTCCTGCTGGTGGTAGTGTTTTTACTGAAAACCGGCACCATCGGCGACGCTTCCCGTGTTTCCCCTACCGATACCACCGCAGCTGTCCTTTCATCCGCAACCCGCTGAGCCCATTACGGAGGGATCTTTACGTCTCCTTTCCCCGGCCCTCCATTTCCTGCCCCGCAAATCGTATTTTTACCGCATGTTCGATTTCAGGTTAAAAGTTTTCCATACGGTGGCCAAACGGCTGAGCTTCACCAAAGCGGCCGAAGAACTGTTTATTTCGCAGCCGGCCGTTACCAAGCACATACACGGGCTGGAGGAACAGCTGGGGCTCGCCTTATTCGAGCGCATCGGCAACCGCATCCGCCTCACCCAGGGAGGCAAACTACTGCAGCAATACGCCAGCCAGATATTCCTGCTCTACGGCAACATGGAATATGATCTTCACCAGCTGAAACAGGATTCAGGCGGCCTGCTGAACATCGGCGCCAGCTCCACCATCGCGCAGTATTACCTGCCGGGCGTTTTGGCCCGCTTCAACCAGGAGCATCCCGCCATCCGCACTTCCCTCATCAACGGCAACACCGAACAGATCGAGCAGGCGCTGCTGGATAAAGACATCGAAGTGGGCATCATCGAAGGCTATTCCCGCAATCCGCAACTCAAATACACCGAACTGGCCAAAGACGAGATCGCCCTCATCTGCAACGCCCGTTTTAAACCGCCGGGCAAAGGCCCTCTCACCACCGATGACCTCCGCAAAATTCCGCTCCTCGTGCGCGAGCACGGCTCCGGGACGCTCGAAGTCATCGTCAACGAGGTCAAAAAACTCGACCTCAAACTCACCGATCTCAACGTACTCATGCACATGGGCAGCTCCGAAGGCATCAAATCTTACCTCCGCGAAGCTCCCTGCGCCGCGTTCCTCTCCCTCCGCGCCGTACAGGCCGAACTGGATAGCGGCACCCTGAAAGTTTTGCCCGTCAAACAATTCAAACTCATCCGCAAATATCATTTCATCCACCCGCAAGGCCAGCAACACAAACTTGCCCAGCTGTTCATGAAATTCGCCCGGAAGCAATCTGACTGACAGGCACAAAAAATCCCCGGGCGTTGCGCCGCGGGGATTTCGCTTTCTCACCGTTATTTGCTTACAAAGCCTCCGTCGCCGTCTGCAAATCCAGTTTATTCCAGTCTTTGACGTTGATTTTCAGGGTATGGTTCCCGGGAATGCTTACCTGTACTTCCCTCTCCACCGGCTTTTCCGCCGTCAGCAGGGCCGACGCCGCATACACTTTCACATTCCGAATGCCGCTGCGGTTGCCCAGGCGCAATTCTCCCAACTCCGGCGCCACGTTCACCTCACATTCCTTCCCCGCACCGGAAGCGATGCCACTGATCGTCAGCGCGCGCACCTGGTCGCCTACCAATCTTGAAAACGTGAAGGAGAAAGGCTTCTCCTCCTGCATGGCGATCTTCACCTGCGAGGCATCTGCATTCATCCGAACTATATCCACCTGTCCAGGTTTCGTTTCCACCCCTTCCAGCTTCACGGTAGTGCCGTCGGGCAGGATGGAATTATAGGTATACGTGCCTTTCCCATTGCCGACAATCCGGCGCGACAAGGCTGCGCCTTTCGGCAGCATATACGCGCCGTCTACCAGGTAGCAGGGCATGGAATCAGGGATATTGCTGTACAGCTTTCCATTGAAGTTGCCGGTTTTACGGCCCTCCGCGTCGGTAATCTCCAGGTCTGCCGGGCTCAACAGGAAGTCCACCACAAACTCTTTCAGTCCGAACACGCCGGAATACGGCAAGTCATGATCGCTGTAGAGATACTTGCCGTTGCTGATATTCCCCAGCGTGATTTTATCCGCGCTCGATACCTTGATCAGGTTTTTCTTCCCGTCTTCCACATGATAATCGAAATGCAGGACGCCGTTTTCATTGCGGAACCGGATATAGCAGTCCGGATTTTCCGGGTGGTTGCAATCCCAGCAATACAGTCGCACGTCGTGCAGATCGTTGACAGTAGTTGTTTGCTGCGCATTCAATTTCGCGCCTTTGTGCCCTTTCGGATAGCGGAATTTATAGGGCATGATGCAATGCGTTGAGCCCAGCTTTTTGGCATATCCTTTATCCCATATCGCGCCGGAAGGGATGAAAAACAGCAGCGGCGCCTGGTTCGCGTCGCAGCCTTTCTTAAACACCGTTTCAATAGTGCGGGCCGTTTGCTCCACCATCGCAATGCCTTTGCGGCTCTGGTCATGGAAATGGATGAGGCTCTCCCGGCTCAGGAGGCGGCCATGCACCCAGGTAAGCTTCGCATGCAGCTTGCTCCGCGGCGTTTTGAAGGTATCGTTGTCGCCTTTCCAGAATTTATCCGCCACGATGCTCGACAGCGCCGTGCAAAAACCTGTTGCA
The DNA here is from genome assembly GCF_038396755.1 of Chitinophaga pollutisoli. NCBI lineage: Bacteria > Pseudomonadati > Bacteroidota > Chitinophagia > Chitinophagales > Chitinophagaceae > Chitinophaga > Chitinophaga pollutisoli. The sequence goes on from NZ_CP149822.1 coordinate 383,698, forward strand.
TATCCGCCCTTCGCTTCTCCGAGCAGGTATTTGTAATACAGCCCGTAGAACGCTCCTGTCAGCGGCGCATTCTTGAACATTTCAAAAACCACTTCCGCGGTGCCGAATGTTTCTTTAAAACCTTTCCAGGAAGGCGCGCCGTCTTTGAAGTTGCCAAATGCAAAATTGTGCTTGCCGTACTCGAAAGGAATGCCCAGTTCCAGCACTTTCTTCGTCGAAACCTTGTTACTTACCATCCCGTCCGGATTGTGGACCTGGAGGATGTATTCCACCGCCTGCATATGCGCCGCGTCTTTCGGGACGAGGAACGCAATTGCTTTTTCCGTAACGGTGGGCGTTACGGCCGACTTCCCGTTGATGAGCACATACGCGCCGGGCAGGAAGCCCTGGCCGGTAATGGCCATCACTTCGCCGGGAATCAATACGTCGGGTACTTTATCTATCTGCGGCTTTACCCATACCGCATAGGGATTGCTGTAAATATTGTCGGACTTCCGCAGTACCCGCACCACCTGCCGGCCGCCCTTCGCAGTCGCGGGAACGGTAGCGGTGAGGCTCTGGTCGGGATTGAGAGTAGTTTTCAGCGCGCCCGCATTTTCCATCAAGACCTTATCGCCCTTCACGAAAGCCGTGCCGCTGATGGTAATCTTATTACCAGGGAAAGTGTACGCCGGTTCCACTTCCGTGATAAAAGGACGGCTGAGCAGTTCTTCCCACTCGTCTTCCGTGAAAGTGAAAAACTCCAGCGTTCCGTTCCTGCCTGCGGATTTGCCTTTTGGCCCCGTTTTGCCGGGTTGCCCCAGCGCGCCGGCCTGACCGTCGCGCCCCGTGCGGCATGCACCGATGTTGCCGGATTTGCCGCCACGCCCGCCGGTACCGCCGTCGCCGCCTGCACCGCCGTCGCCGGCGTCTCCGCCATCGATACGCGGGGTAAACGGGCTATCGGAGATAGATTTTTCCAGCATCCCGTCTGGCACGCCGATGAGCACATAGCCGCCGTCGCCGCCATTGCCGCCCTGGCCGCCATTGCCGCCGGGTCCGCCATCACCGCCATGCCCGCCGTTTCCGGCTTCATGATTGATCCAGCAGCGTGTTTTGGCGACGGATTCGCGGCCTCTTTTGCCGTCGGCTCCTCTCCCGCCATGTCCGCCACGCTGGCCTTTGCCACCCGTGCCGCCGTCTTCGCCACGGAGGTCAAAATCGGGAACATTCACCAGTTCCTTGACCCACAACTGCACATTGGGCGCAGGGCGGCCATTGGTGCCGTTAACGCCGGCGTCTCCGCGCTTGCCGGGCATGCCGTCGCGGCCATGGTCGGTGCCGGGGATCAGCACCACTCCGGGGAAACCTTGCCCGTCGAGCGATGCATCGTCGGGCATATGCGCCGGTTTACCTTGCGGGTACTTCCAGGTGATGCGCGCATTTTTGCCGCAGATCAGTTTTTCCGCGATGATCATCAGCGTGTGGATTTCCGGGGCGATTTCGAGGGTGGTGTTGGAGAGATCGAGCGTTCCGGCCATGATCACGGCCGTGTCCGCCTTGATCTTTCCTTTGGCGGGCGCCTGCAGTTTAACGCCGGCTTTCGGGGATGCAATCAGGTGCCAGCCGGCCGTTACCTTGTACAGCGGCTTCTTCAACACGAGGGGGCTGAGGTCCGTCAGCAGCTTCACGCCGAATTGTTGCCGGATCTGGCGGATCTGTTCGAGCATGGCGCTGGTTTGAGCGGGGTCAGACTCAACTTTCACCGCTACTTTGCCACCGAATTTCTTATTGAATTTCTCTTCCAGCTTCCGCGCATTTTCCACGCGGCCCGCCAGCAGCCGGGGCGCCGGGCGCAGCATGATCAGCCGCGCATTATCTTCGGCTTCGCCGGGTACGATGTGGTTTTCAACAGGCGCGGGAATGGCAGTCCGCTTACGCCGGGAAATGGTTTGCTCCTTTTGGATCGTTTTCATGTGGATCTATTTTTGGGGGTTGATGAGTTAAAAAATGTTGCGGTTAACCAACGGGAGCAAAGATGGAAATCCGTGAAAAGAAATGGCTGGTGGAATTAATCAATGGCCTGTTCGGGTTAACGGCAACCGGAAACAGGATAGCGGGGATGTTTGCGGAAATGAAAAAAGCCCCCGGTCCCGGGGGCTCTCCTGTCTGCATGGTTTCACTATTTGACCGCGTATGGTAATGTTAGTTTTCCGGATAATACGCTGTATACCTTGTAAACGCCCAGCATTGGCATCTTGCCGTCGCCGGAGTGCTGGCCGCCTTCGCCGCTATAGAGCTGCATGTAAGCGCCCACCGCGTCGTACTTAAAATCCGTTTTAAATCGGACACGATAATCAGGCACTACCACACGGATGGCCTTGCCTTCCGTTACCACCTGGAAGCCGGGCGAATCCATGTACATGGGCATCCCGGGATTGGTGGGCGGCAGTTTTACGGTTTTGTCTACCGGGTCGAATTCCTTTACCGACAACCCGCCGGGCACCCGCTTATCTTCTACCAGCACCACCCAATGCGGATGCCAGATGATTTTGTCGTTGGCGTAATTGCCGTCGCCGTCTTCGTCCCACAGCGGCGTATCGTCGAAGTCGGGATGTGCGGTGAGCGCCAGGGCGAGGATGCCGTCTGTTCTGCTAAAACCCACGTCCTCGGGCGATAACGTGGTGGGAAACACGTAACCGTCGACCGGCGCGCCGTTCACCTTCCCGGCGGCGGGCGAAACGCTTTTCCCAGCGGAGCCTTTTACGTTAATTTCAAATTCCAGTTGCCCCCATTTCCTGTTATGTTTTACACTGGCCGAAGTAATGGCGTAATCCGCTTCGTTGATACCGGGCGGTGTGGACTGGAATTTCTTGCAGGAATCGCACCGTATATCCGCCTTCGCGGAGGAAACGGCCATCATGGCCAGCGCTGACAACATGTATATAAGTTTCATAGTGTTAGAATTGTTTTGAAGGAAAAGCAAACCAGCTGGTTAATGTTCGGGATGATGGGATACAAAAGCATGGATGTAGGCCGCCGTTAATGCAGGATACTGGTGCTGCGGGCCGTGGCCGGCGCGCGGAATTACAATCACCTGCGTGGTGGGAAGCTGCCGGTTGAGGGTGAACCAGTTTTCGGGCGGGAAACAGATTTCGTGGTCGCCGGAGATGACGAGGATAGGGATATCGGTTTCCCGGAGGCGCTGGAGATATTCCTGGTTTTCCCCGGAAAAGTATTCCCCTCCTTTGCGGTAATTCCCCCAATGTTCAGGTTTCACCGGCGTGTCCTGGTTTTCCGTGCGTGCGCGGATCCGGTCGTGGCTCTTGCGTGCGGCGGCTACGCTGTTGGCGTCGTCCGGTTCGAAGAAGAGGATGACTTCGTCTTCGAAAGTATTTACCGGCCGGAAAGCCACCTCCAGGAACAGCGGATCGAGGTCGAACGCGGGAGGCCCCGGGGGACGGGTACCGATGAGGATAGCCTGGCGCACCCTTTCGGGGAAAAGCGCGGTCACGGCCTGCACCACCCATCCGCCGAACGACCACCCCAGCAAAAGAAACCGGTTGATGGACAAGGCGTCCGCCAGCCCCATGACGTCGGACGCGAATGCGGTGATGTGCTCGTGGGGCTCGCCTGTAGAGGAAGCCATCCCGCCGTAATCGAAATAAATAACCTGGTAATATTCCGCGAGTGCGGCGAGGAAAGCCGGGTCCCAGTCGTCGAGGTTGCCGCGGAAGCGCTGGCAAAGCAGGATGGGATCGCCGGCTCCGATTGATCGGTAAGCGAGTTGCCGCCCTCCCACATCAGCAAACTGGGTGGGCGCCCGAACAGCCGCCTCCTGCCCCGGCGTTAAAGTAAAAACGGATGATTGCATGACCAATATATTTTGTTACCCTGCAAAAATCCGCCTTCAACCAAACAACGGCAATGGTGATAGGCTTACAACTGATGTACAATTACAACCCGCTGCCAGACGGCGTTTCCGGCAATTAAAAATACCGCGGCAAGCGCGGTATCACATCTCCGGAAATCATCCGGGGTAAATTCTGTATACATGAAACTGCATCAGCACTCGGAATAATCCGAGGAGAATGTGCCGTTCACGGCGTACAGTGAATCGATGCGGATTTCGGTATCATCTGCCAGCCTGAACCATTTTTCACCTTCCTTATCGAACAGATCTTTTATCAGTCCGTTCGCGCGGGTAACGCCATTATCTTCATACAAAACCGAAGCGGTTTGCTGCTGTTCGTACAGCGCCACGATCAGCTCGTAGAAAGAGCTTTTTACGGGGAGTGTTTTTCGGGTGTCGCTCATATAGCGAAGGTACGAATTTGAGTCGAACGGCGTCGCCCAGACCATGGGCGTCGTTTTCCCAATCGTGGTTGATCGCATAAAAAAGAGCCGCCTGTTCGGGCGGCTCTTCGTACGATTTGCGTACATGATTATTCCACGTCTTTCGTGTTCAGTTCCACATACTTCGCTTTCCGGCCTCTCAACCTGATATTGAGCAGCTCCACGATCAGCGAGAAGCCGAGGCAGGAGTAAATAATGCTCTTGCTGACTTCCTGGTGGAAGCCGCTGGCGATCAGTACCACGCCGATCACGACGAGGAAGGTCAGCGCCAGCATCTGCAGCGTAGGTTGTTTGTTGATGATGCGCGTCACCGGACCGGCGAACAACATCATGATGATGATCGAAACGACCACCGCGATGATCATAATGATCACGTTTTCCACCAGGCCCACGGCGGTGAGGATGGAGTCGAACGAGAAGACAGCATCCACCAGCACGATCTGAAATAGTACGGCGCCAAGGCTTTGATACACCTTTTTGGCCTTATTGTCTTCATGTTCGGTGGATTGCAGTTTGTGGTGGATTTCCAGCGTGCTTTTCACGATGAGGAACAGGCCGCCGGCCAATAGAATGATGTCTTTCCAACTTAATGGTATGACGGTTCCGTTGATCCATTTGAAATCTACCACCGGGTCTTTCAGTCCGATGATCCAGTTGATGCAAAGCAGCAGCGCCACCCTGAACACCATGGCGAGGCTCAGGCCCACGTTGCGGGCTTTCCGTTGCTGGTGTTCGGGTAGTTTCCCCGCCACGATGGAAATAAAAATGATGTTGTCGATGCCAAGCACGATCTCCAGGAAGCACAGCGTCAGCAGGCTGATCCAGACGCCCAGGTCGGCGAAGTCGGGTAAGATGAATTCCATTTATCGGTGTTTACAGGTTCAGTCGAAATCAAAAAAATCGCCCAGGAATCCTTTTTTCTTTTTGGGATATTTATGGCGGTCGTCGTAATAATCCTTGTCGCGGCGGTCGTCGTACCGGCGGTGCTCTTCACGGGAGCGGTCGTCGTGACTGCGCGGATCCGGGCTGCTGCGGCGTTCGTCGTACTCCAGCAGTTTGTCAAGCTCCCCTTTATCCAGCCAGATGCCCCGGCAATTGGGGCAATAGTCTATCTCCACGTTATTGCGCTGCGTCATTAGCAATGTTTCATTGCAATTCGGGCATTTCATGTAATAAGATTTTTAAATTACGTAAATAAATGATCCCGTTCTTTTCTTTACAGAAAAAATCGGGCCGCCCCCTGAACCGGGGAAAAGTGTGGAAGGATCAAAACAGGCTGAACCTGTGGAGGAAGTTATAATATGCAGGCCGCGCCCAGGAACCGCCGGCATGCCGGGTTTCGCCGGCCGCATACAGCTGTACGGCGGCCGATTTCCTGAACGATTGTTGTTTCTTGTGTAGCCGCTGCTGGCGTGTAAATGCTTCCAGCCGGAGGCTGACTTTACAGGCTTCGGGGATTTCGTTTTCGTGGTGTATGGATTCGGGCACCCTGACCGTCCGGTGGCCTCGGCCGTCGGGGAATACGTCGGGCATGGCGGAGACCAGGCTCAGCAACAACAGCGCGATGATGCGGAAGCGGGCGCCGGGGGTCATATGTGCGGCGGGATTACGCATAGGCGAGCACGGCCAGTATTTCGCGCTGGAGGGATTGTCCTTTGTCTTCGTTATACCATTTCTGGATGTCGGTCTTGATGGTTTCGAAATCGGCGTTTTCCGCTTTCAGGCGGTCGTAAACTGCCTGGCAAGCTTCCGGCCGGGGGCCCCAGGTGAAGAGATCGTTCCCTTCCGCGTCCCTTGCGATGAGCTTGGGAATGGATTTGCCGCCGTTGGTAAGATATTGCTGAATGAGGAACGGTTCTGCATCCCGGAGCTGGTACTCCGTGGTAACGAGTGGGTTAAGGGCCGCCAGCTTCTCGAAGAACGGGATGTTGTGGGCAGCGTCGCCGCACCAGGGCTCGGTGATAATGATCCAACGCTGTGGCTGGGTGATGCGGGCCATCGCATCGCGCATTTCAGGTGTAATGACGCCCGTTTTGAACCAACGTTGCTGCCGCGACCAGTTCAGCCGGGCATAGTTGAGATAATCCGGGTTATTGTAAGGCGCGGGCGGTTCCGGGTTATTGATGATGTGTTCGAAAATCAGCAGGTAATTCGCAAAGTCCATTTCACAATTCGTTTAAGCAGGAATACCGGATTTCTCCAGCCATCCCCCGATGATTTTTTTAAATGCGACGGCGGCATGGTGCACCTGCACCTGCCAGTCTTCCGCGGCATTGCCGTCGGCCCCGTCGGAAATATACTTGAGGCAAAGGAACGGGATACCCTCTTTCCGCGCAATGAGCGCCAGCGGGTAAGCCTCCATGTCGATCACGTTATAGTCGTCGGTTTTGTGGTCCATCTCGAAGCTGTCGCCCGTTCCGCAGATGCCCTGCGGCAGGCCAGGCAGGGAAAGACCGTATTGCAGCACGGGCTCCTCACCCGACAGCGGCGTTTCGTAAAGCCGGAAACCGAGCCCCCGGACGTCCATATCACGCTGGATGAACTGCGTACAACACACCACCTCGCCCCGGGAGAAAGTATGACTGCCGGCGGAACCGAGGTTCACGATGAGCGACGGGCGGTGTTGCTGGAGGTGTTTAGCGAGATGATAGGCGGCGTTGACTTTGCCGATCCCTACGATGAGCGGGTTGCAGGCGTCGAATTCACCCGCCGCTTCCGACTGAAGTGCAAAAACCAGAAGTGGTTCCTGCTGCAGGAGCGCTGAAATATGGTCCAATCCTTTGTTTCCGTTAATCATATAACTACTTCAAATAATGTAATCCCCAAAAATCGATATCAAATTTACGATTTTTACCCCAAATGGTTGTTCTTTAACGTTTCACTAACAGGAAACCGGGCCGTATCGCCACGCGCCCTTTTTACGTACATTTATGTTGTCTCCCACTACCAACCTTCGCAGGCAGAGCGGCACCATCAGGCATGGACATTCATTATCAGCGCCTGCGGAACAAACCCCACGATCGTTATGCCACAATATGTCATCGAACGCGATCTGCCGGGAGCGGGCCAACTGACTCCCGACCAACTGAAAGCCGTTTCCCGGACATCAGGCGATGTGCTGGACAAACTCGGTCCGGACATCCAATGGGTACACAGTTACGTCACCGGCGACAAGATTTGCTGTATTTACCAGTCGACTGACGAGGCGCTGATCCGCGAGCATGCACGCCAGGGCGGGTTCCCCGTCACCGCGATCCACGAGATCAAATCGGTGATCAATCCCGCCACGGCGGGATAACCAGCATAAGTCCCATTCCCCAAAGCGGCGCAGGGTGCCGCCCTGCCGCTCCGCAATCCGGTAGTGCTTCTTCGTCTTGGAGACAGCCCGGTATGGAGGCGCCTGGGATAAAAGTCCTGGCACCACTGCCCGCTTACACTTTTCCCGATACTCCGCGCGGGCACATCCGATGCGGCATAAGTGCTACGCATGCTTGGCATTCTGCCTGATCCTGCTTACTTTTACAGCGTTTCCCTCCTGTCTCATATTTGACTTATTATTAACATGTAGTTGTACGCCGATGTTTTAATTTAGGCGGCAAAATGCATAACTGCGCGCCTGTGCATCGCGTATAAAAAGAGAAACCGGACCATGCCAAAGTTTAGACTGCCGAAGAAACGGGTATTTAGAGTGTTGATTATCACAGTAGCTGTCTTCCTGCTACTGATCGCCGCGGCCGCGATTGTGCTATTTACGCAGCAGCAAAGGATCACCGCCATGGCCGTCGCCGAGCTGAACAAACAGTTTAAAGGCGAGTTGTCGGTAGGCAGCAGTAATATCACCCTGTTCAAAAATTTTCCGAATATTTCCATCGCGCTGCATGACGTGCGTTTTTTCCCTGACAAATCGCGGCGCGGGCAGCCCCTGTACGAAGTGGAGCACCTGTATGTGGGTTTCAGTCTACCGGGGCTCCTCAGCGGCAAATACCATGTGCGCCGCCTGTTCCTCAAAGGCGGGTATGTAGAACTGGTCCGGGAAAGGAATGGCAATTTCAATATCGTGGAAGCTAAGACGGTACAGCCTTCCAGCCCCTCTACTCCTACCTCCGACTCCGCCGCGCTGGATATCGACTTGCGGAAAATGGTCATCCGCGATCTGCGCATCGCCTATCTCGATAAAGCCAGCGGCCAGCGCATCGCATCGCAGATCGACAAGCTAACGGCCTCCTTCAAAAACAACGTAACCGAACTTTCCGTGGGGCTGGATGCAGACCTGGAAGCGGATGCCACCAGTCCGGCAGACACCACTTTCTTCCGCCACAAGCACCTCGTGCTCGACATCCACGCCAATTACAATAAAACCACCCGCGCCCTGCGCATCCCCACCGGTAGCATCCGCCTGCAGGACGCCGCCTTCCGTCTGGAAGGCACGGCCACGCTGGGCACGCCCGCGCAGGTAGATTTCACCGTCAAAGGCGACAAGCCCGACATGAACCTGCTGGCGGCTTTCATCCCCGGAGACGCCGCGGCCATGCTGGAGCCTTTCCGTTACGACGGGCGCATTTATTTCGACGGCCGGATAAAGGGCATCCTCGCCAAAGACACCCTGCCGCTCATCGATGTAGCCTTCGGTTGCGAAGACGCGTGGTTCCTCAACCAGAAAGCCGGCAAGAAAGTCGACAGTCTTGGTTTCCGGGGCACTTACACTAACGGCGAGGGCCATTCGTTGCGTACGTCGGAGATACGGTTGTCGAATGTAGCGGCGCGCCCGGGCAAAGGGATTTTCGCGGGCAACTTCGTGATCAGGGATTTTACCGACCCCAAAGTGGTATTGCAACTCAAATCCGAACTGGAACTGGGTTTCGTAGGGGAATTCCTCGGCATCCCGGACCTGCAGCATATCACTGGCACGGTTAAACTCGATATGGACATCAAGGAACTGACGGACCTCGACCTTCCGGAACAATACCTCGGCCAGTTGAAAGACGGCGTGCAGAGCGAGCTTTCGGTGAAAGGGCTTTCCTTCCGCATCCCGGGCTACCCGCATCCCGTGCGCGATATGCACCTCCATGCGGAGATGCGCAACGGCCGGGTTGTGCTCGATACGTTGGGATTGCGCGTGGGCGGATCCGACTTCCGCGCCAGCGGCAGCATCAGCGACATCCTTGCCCTGATCCATACGCCGGACAAACCAGTTACCATGCGCCTGAGAGCCGGCAGCAACGCCATCCGGATGACGGATATTTTCGCGGCAGACACTGCCCTGGCACGCAAGGCCACGGAGGAAATCCGGGGCTTCCGGCTGGATGTTTCGCTGTCAACCTCCGTGCGCCAGCTGCGCAACCCGGCTCCCCTGCCGAAGGGGACGCTCACGCTGCACCAGCTCGGCGCGGCCTTCAAAGTATATCCGCATGCATTCAAGGATATCGGCGCTACGCTGAACATCGAAGATACTTCGCTGACATTGCGGGAATTTAAAGGAAATATCGACGGCAGCGACTTCCGCATGTCCGCCAGGGTGAACAATTACGCCATGTGGTTTAAGCCGGTAAAGAAAGGGAAAACGATGGTGGCGTTCGATTTCAAATCGGCACGGTTGGCGATGGACGACATCCTGGGCCCAAGGAGCCGCCAGCTGATCCCGCCCGGTTATCAAAAGGAAGAAGGCGCTAACATCTGGTTGCGGGCCAAAGCGGATCTGCGGTTCGACACCACGTTCCGCTTCGCGAAGATCAAGCTGGCCAATATTTCCGGGACGCTGAAGCAACACGCCCTTCAATTGGATAAGATCAGCGGCAATATCCTCTACGGCGCCAACAAGATACTGAGGGTGGATTCGCTCAAAGGCGCCATCGGCCGCAGTGATTTCGATATCAGCTTCCGTTTGTTCAATGGGAAAGATTCGCTCATCAAAAACCGCACAAATTATTTATACTTCCGCAGTAAATTCATCGACGCCGACCAGCTCGCGGGCTATGACTTCACCGCGCAGCCTGCTACGGCCGCATCATCCCATCCCAACACCGCCGCCAAAACAAAAGCTCCCCCGGATTCTTCAGCTCATGCGAAGGCTTTCAACATATTCAAGTTGCCTTTCCCGGTATTTGAAGTGAAAGCAGATATCGGGCGGTTCAGGTATAACCGTTTGTGGTTGCAAGGGGTAAAGGCGCAGCTTCGGGTGCAAGAAGACCATTACATCCATCTCGACACGCTGGGGATGAAAGTGGCGGGAGGCATTGTGGGCATGCGGGGTTACCTCAACGGCAGCGATCCGGAGAAAATCTACTTCCGCAGCCGTATTAAGGTGAATAATGTGGACATGGAGAAAATGCTCATCAAACTGGACCATTTCGGGCAAGACCTGGTGATTAACAAAAACATCAAGGGGCGCCTTTCCGGCAATATCCGCAGCCATGTGCAGATTCACCCCGATTTCGTGCCCATCCTGCACGACACCAAAGCTGAACTGGACGTAGAAATCCACGATGGCAGCCTGGTCGACTTTACACCCATGGAGGCCATGGCAGGCTATTTCAAAGATAAAAACCTGCGCAACGTCCGTTTCGATACGCTCCGCAACAAGCTCACTTTCACCAACGGCGTGCTCAACATCCCGGCCATGAACATAAACTCCTCGCTGGGTTTCATGGAAATTTCGGGAAAACAATCACTGGACCTGAAAATGGAATATTACATGCGCGTTCCCATGAAAATGGTGACGCAGGTCGGTTTCCAGGCGTTGTTCGGCGGAAAGAAGCAGCATGAAGTGGACATGGACCAGGTGGATGAAATTGAGTACCGCGACAAGGACAAAAAAGTGCGCTTCATGAGTATTAAAGTAACCGGTACGCCGGACGATTTCAAAGTAGGATTGGGAAAGGCGAAAAGTAAATCCTGACGCGATAATAATTCCGTCTATTCATGGACCACCGGTTTCTTTTTTGGTGAATAAATGCCTATTTTGCACGTGCCTACCTTAACAACGCCGTGCATTCCCTTGCAAATGCGCACGGCATTTTACCTATTTCAGATTATGAAGATGAAAGCATTCATCGGGATGTGGCTGATGGCCGTCCTGACAGCCGCTACGGTTTACGCCGTACCTGCGGCAGACACTTCTATTTCCGTTATTCCCGCGCCCCAGCACGTCAGGCATAGCAACGGCCAGTTTACGCTGAACGCGCAAACGCGGATCGTTGCCGAACCAGGCGATGAAGCGTTGCAGCAGGTTGCCCGTGACCTGGCGGACGCCATCCTGCGGCAAAGCGGGCTGCGCCTGAAAGTAACCGCCGGAAAAAGTGCGGCATCAAACGTCATTATATTACGGCTGCGGCCGGATACGCTTGGCGACGAAGGCTACCGGCTCCGGGTGCAACCAGGGCTCGCTTCCATTACGGCGTCCAGGCCGGCCGGCGCGTTTTATGCAATGCAGACTTTATTGCAATTGTTGCCAGTTCAGGCTCGTGCGAAACCAGTTTTACCCGTGCTCGAAATCATAGACAGTCCGCGTTTCGGCTGGCGCGGGCTGATGCTGGACGTGGGCAGGTACTACTACCCCGTTTCCTACATCAAGCAGTATCTCGATTACATGGCCATGCACAAGCTCAACACATTCCACTGGCACCTCACGGAAGACCACGGCTGGCGCATCGAGATCAAAAAATACCCGCGGCTGACAGCTGTCGGCGCCTGGCGGAACGGCACCCAGATTACCAACAACCGCATCAACCACCAGCCGCATGGCGGGTTTTACACGCAGGAAGAAGTGAAGGAAGTGGTTGCCTACGCACAATCTAAATTTATTACCGTAGTGCCGGAGATTGAAATGCCGGGCCACAGCATGGCGGCGCTGGCGGCATACCCGGAACTTTCCTGCACCGGGGGGCCGTTCGAGATGCCTGTGAACTGGGGAATCCGGAAAGAAGTATTCTGCGCCGGCAATGAGAAAACGTTTGCTTTCCTGGAGGATGTTTTAAGCGAAGTGGCGGAGCTATTTCCAGGGCAAACCATCCATATCGGCGGCGACGAGTGCCCGAAAGACCGGTGGAAGGCTTGCGCCCGCTGCCAGGAAAGGATCAAAAGCAACAAGTTGAAAGATGAACATGAGCTGCAAAGCTATTTCATCACCCGCATCGAAAAATTCCTCCAGTCGAAAGGCAAGCGCATCATCGGTTGGGACGAAATCCTGGAAGGCGGGCTGGCGCCAAATGCAGCCGTGATGTCGTGGCGGGGCACCCAGGGCGGAATCCAGGCGGCGAAGCTGTTGCATCCGGTGGTGATGACGCCCAACCATTTCATGTACTTCGATTACTACCAGGGCGAACATTACCTGGAGCCCTACTGCATCAGCGGCTTTGTTCCGCTCCGCAAAGTATATGACTACGAACCGGTGCCTGCCGAACTGACGCCCGAAGAATCCAGGTTCATCCTCGGCGTTCAGGCCAACATTTGGTGCGAGTACATCCACAGCCCGGAAAGAGCCACGTACATGACCTTCCCGCGCGCAGCCGCCCTCGCAGAAACCGGCTGGAGCAGCAAAAACCGTAAGCAATGGGACGATTTCACCCGCAGGATGGAAACCCAATACTTGCGGTACGAACAGGCTGGAATCGGGTACGCCGCCAGCGCCTACAACGTGGCGTTCAGCGTGCAAAAGGATTCCGCCAGGAACAAAGCCGTCGTAACCTTACAGACAGACAGCTACCTGCCGGAAATCCGTTATACGCTCAACGGAGACGAACCCACGGCCGCATCTCTTCCCTACAACCAGCCTTTCGAAGTGGAGATGCCCGTCAACATCCGGGCAGCGGTTTTCCGGAACGGGAAACTTCATAGCAAAGTGAGCGCCACCGCCATATTGCGCAATTCCAAATAATATCCGCATCAAAAAAAGAAAGCTGCCCCCGGAAGAGGGCAGCTTTTTTTACGTCTATGAGAACTCGGGAGAACAATATGGATTACTTGTATGCTAGCAGTGGTATAGGAATTTGAGCGATGTAAATGGAGGATTTCCCTTCATGGGATGAGTAATATGACGCCCACAATTTGTTCTTCCATACCAGCATGCCCGGATAACTGCAGTCACCGCCGCTGGGCAAAGGAATCGTCTTCTTTACTTTACCGTCGGGGCCGGCCACATGCACTACCATGCTTGCTTTCGGCTTGTATTGGCGGGTACCGATGACGAGGGTTTTATTATCCAGCAGCAGCAAATCCGGGCCGCCCAGGCGGTGGTCCATTTTCGAGAAATCCCATGCTGTGTAAGGCGCATCCGCCGTAGCAATTACACCCAACTGATCACCGGCTTCGCGCCGGATCACGACATACATCTTCCCATTTTCGTCGAAACGAATGGTGCACTCATTAGGCTCTCCATCCAGGTCCAGCCTGGAAACATGCTTGAAATAGCGGCCATCAGTGGTGCTAACGAGGTATATTTTGTCTAATTGATAGAGGATGCCATAACCAGTCCCTTTATGCCAGGTCAGCCGCCATACCCAGTCGGACCAGGAAGCGATGGCAGGGTCCACGGTGCCCTCTTCCGGCGTGCTGAATGTAGTGCCGGATGCATCCGAGATGGAAATAAGCGGTTTGCGGCTGATGACTTTCTTACCTTCATGCGCTTCCACATCCATCAGTACCAGAATGCGGTTTTGCGGGGTGATAGACAGTTTAGGGTCGCGCACATCCCTGTCTTTCACTTCGAGCAGGGCCACGCTTTCCCAGGTTTTGCCGTCTTTGGAGCGCAATATGCGCGCCTTTCCGCCTGCGCCGGATACGTGCCCCGCGCCTTCACGGAACGAGCAATAGAAGGCTCCTTTAAACCGGATGAGATCTGTGAAAGCGTTGTGGGGCGCCTGGTCCCAGATTTTGTTCACCACTGGGGCTGCATTTTCCGTTGCGGACTTCTGGCTGACGGAGCAAGCCTGCAAAGCGATGGCGGCCGCGAATAATAGCGACGTGAGTTTCATTGGCTGATTGTTTGGAGTGAGAAATTGTAATTCGGTCAGGATAACTTTTGTAAGAGCTGCAGCATGCGGTCCACGATCCTATTTTCCGCATTCCTTTCCAGCAGGCTGTTCCGGCAGCGCCAGGTTTCGTATCCGCCGCGGTCCATTTCAAGCGCGGGCGGTACATAACCAACATTCGCGTTGGCGAGGCCGATGCTGAAATACCGCCCGGAAAGTTGTTTGAGGTACAGGCCTGTTTGCGCGAAGAATTCTCCCGGCAATGCACCAATCCTGCAATGGCCGATGCGCATCACCTGTACGGGACAATCCATTTCATCCGGAAAACCAGCCAGCAGCACTTGTTCCCGCGCAAATATGCGGCGCATTGAATGCATGTCGTAGGAAAGCGTTCCGTAATCGGTCTCCGCCATTAAACGGCGCGCCGCGGCAATGGAATCCGGATCCGGTTTGCGAACCTTCAGCCTTACGTCGCTGTATTCCGCAGCGAGGGCCGGCGCGGTTTCCCATTGCAACGCGGGGATGGCGTGAAATACGGCTTCGGCGAGATCGCGGCCGATGATGTCGCTTTTGGCGAAATGTGCGGTGGGGTATCGGTCCGGATGTAAAAAATCCCAGATATTGACATCTCCGCTGGTTCCGTTGCTCATGATCGCCTGGAAACCGCCGTCAGCTTGCAACATATCGCCGAGATGACGGGTGAAGGCCCCGAAATAGTCGGCTGTCACGGTTCCGTTTTCCCAATCGCCGGCGTAGTGCAGCGAATAATTGGCCAGCACGGAAATCCAGTTGCCTTTCACACTTTTCACGGCGATAAAACCCAATCCGGGATCCGTTTGCGCAGCTGGTTGCAGTATTTGCCCGGCTGCACCGATGGGATTTGTTTTCACGGCATCGGTTCCGCCGTCAACGGGATTTTCGGGCACATAGCCGTCTTTCATGAAGTAGCGTCTGCAAACAACATGTTGCGGTACATTGGCCGATCCATATGCGATGATGGCGGGCTGCAATTGAACGCAGGCTTCCGTAACCGCTTCCACCGTCTTTTCCTCCAGCAACGTGCAATAAGCGGTATCCGGCGGGGTCAGAAAGATATCACCGGCGGAACCTCCGGCATGCGTATGGGTACAGGAGATGAGGATACTGCCGGGATCGATGCCCGTTTGCGCATGGATGTGAACTTTCATGCGATCCATCAGCGCACGCGGCATCACGCAGGTGTCCGCGACGGCGATCACCAGGCGTGCTGACCCGTTTTCCAGTACCAGTGCGCGAACAAAAAGCCTGTCGTGAACATGGTTGGCGCGGTGCGGGAAGAAGTCGCCATTGATAAGCGTGCCTAAAGTGGGTGTAATATCCGCGGCCGCAGCTCCGGCCCGAAAAATCGTTTCATTCATAATCGTGGTCATGTTGCCCAGGCTTTGCGCAGGAACCGCAGCCAGTTGCCGTGAAGGATATTATCGATATCCGCTTGCGCATAGCCCCTGCGGGAAAGAATTCCGGTGAAATTTTGCAGGCTGGCGATAGAATGAAGGTCCCAGGGCGATTGCTCCGTTCCGAAAATCCCGTCGAGATCGCTACCGATCGCCACATGCCGACTGTTTCCGGCCAACTGGCAGATATGATCCCAGTGGTCCACCAGGTGCTCGAGCCGGATATCGAGCTGCCAGGGATCGGAAACGGTGTCGATAAAACGGATATCCATCGCCCAGCAATCAAGCATCCCGCCGATAACGGCATCCCTTTCAATGAGCAGCCGGATTTGATCGTCGTTCAGTTGCCGTTGGTTCGGCACGATCTTGCGGACGTTATGATGACTGGCCCAGACGGGGCCCTGGTAAAGGTCCATCGCCTGGAAGAAGCCTTCGTCGGTAAGATGCGTGACATCGAGGATCAGGCGGAGTTTATCCATTTCCTGTAGCAGTTCAACGCCTTGCGGTGTAAGCGACCCGGTCATTTTGGTGCCTGGAGCGTATCTCCCTGGTCCGAAATGCGACAGGCCGATGGCCCGCAATCCGTAAGCGTGTGCCCGGTGAAGATAGGAAATATCCACCAGCGAATCGGCGCCTTCGAGGCTCAGGATGTAGCCGACGGGCTTCTGCTCGTCGGGGACGGCGTCGTTGTCCCACAGTTGCAGGTGTGCGTCGAGTCCTGTGAGATCGCGGATTTGCACCATCTCACCGAGCGCTTCCATTTCGCGGTACCACGACAGTTGCGCCTGGGTCATTGCCCAGGCTTGTTGCGGGGAATGCCAGCCCGGAAGGGCGCTCCCCGGCGGTGTGTAACGCGCCAGCTGCGTGGCTACCACCAATCCGATCCTACCTTTCCGCAGTTCAGGAAGGCAAACGGTACCGCGGCCACGGTCGGGCTTGTCTTTCATATGCATTTCGCGCTGGCGGATTTGATCCAGTGGCAGGGCGAGATCGCGGTTCCATTCGATGGCATTCATGGCCAGGTCGAGATGGGCATCGATGATAAACGCAGCTTTCATGGTTCAGTTTTTTCATTATCGCCGAAAGGATACCGGTGCATGAGTTGCCGTATGCGGTAGCTGAAACGGCTGAAAACGGAAGCCCATTTTTCCGCCTCGCCTTCTCCGTACTCATAAAATCCTTTTCCCGCATCCATCCCGGTGTTACCCTGATGCAGCAGTTGCTCCATCCAGGCCGGCGGCCCTTCGCTGCGATCGAGGCCGGGATTCAGATCTTCCATCACGAGACCGTATGCGTAGGGGCCCATGAGATCCATGTACCTGAAATTACCGGCGAAGGGCAGATAATAACCGGCGTCGTTCCGGCATGCGCGGTCGATGTCTTCTACAGACGCGTACCCGTTGCTCACCAGAAAAAACGCCTCACGCGCCATTGCGCTCATCATCCGCGAACGGATCCCTTCGTCGCCGGGCACCACGTAAGGATCCTTCCCCCATCCGATGGCCATATCCCGGAAAGCATGCGCACTCGCCTCCTTGCAGGCGGTATTCACGATCATTTCCAGGAAAAGGGTGGTATGGGCGGGATCCGCCCAGTTGGCGCCGATGATCCGGCCGGGATGGCGCGCGCCTTCCTGCAACCGGCTGAGCGCGATGCTCTCGGTATTGACGGCAATAATGGCGTCCGGAGGAAGGAAAGCTTCCAGTTCGGCGATCCTGTTTTTCTTGGTGTCCGCACATTCCGGCGCCGCGATGATGGCGGCGGCGAATCCGTCAGGGTTTTCCGGCAAACCGCCGAGAATGGGACTTTGCGCCTCGAGATCCGGTCTTCCGTGTTTCGCTTCCGCTTTCCGCAACCGGTCGATGAGGTTGCCATCAGATTCGGGATTTGCGGTGCAGTGCGTGACCGGATGGCCCGCCTGCAACAGGCAAACGGTGATGCCGGCTGCCAGCGGGCCAGTCCCGGATACAAGCAGCGGTTTCATTGATTGGGCTGTTGCGTCTTTGTTCATAATTACTGGTTATGCTGCATGTTTCCAAGGACTTCCTCCGCCGTGTCCACCGCCAGGTGTATATCCGCTTCCGTATGCGCGGCGCTGATGTACCAGAGCCCGCGGCCGATGATCCTAATGCCGCGGTCGTGCATGCCGGAAATGAATAGCGCGAGCAGCCCCCGGTCGAAGTCCAGTGTGTCGCGGTATTCGCGGATAGCTGGCTGCCCGGAGAAGCCCGTGTGGAACATGGGCCCTGGTCCGGATACCGTCATTTGATGCCCGGTGCGCCCGGCTGCGCGGCGCAGCCCGCTCATCAACATTTGGCCATACCGGAAGATCCGCTCGTACGGCTGCGTTTCTTCCAGCACCTGCAGCGTGGCCTGCGCCGCAGCGATGGTGGGATTGCCGGCATTCATCGTGCCGGCATGCACCACCCTCCCCTCCGTGATCTGGTCCATCCACGCGCGCTTGCCTACAATAGCGCTGATGGGGTAACCGCTTGCCATGGCCTTGGCGAAAACGGACAGGTCGGGTGTAATGTTGAAATATTGCTGGGCCCCGCCTAACGACAGCCGGAAGCCGGTAATCACTTCATCGAAAATCAACGCGATGCCGTAAGTGTCGCAAAGCGCGCGCATCCCTTCCAGGAAGCCCGGCTGCGGAAGAATGCAACCGTTATTGCACATTACCGGTTCCGTGATAACGGCGGCAATCTCGCCGTGGCGCTCCGCCAGCGTGGATTGCAGTAACGGAAGGTCGTTCCAGGGCAGGATGATGAATTCATCCCTCGCCCCGGCGGGCAACCCGGCTGACCATGCATGTGCTGCGGGCGCATTCCTGCTGCCCGCGGCCGTTGCGTCCGGGGCGGAAATCCCCCAACTCACGTTATCCAGCCAGCCATGATAGTGCCCTTCGAACCGAAGGAACTTCGGCCGCCCGGTTTTCGCCCTTGCCACGCGGAAGGCGGTTTGCACCGCTTCTGATCCGTCGAGGCAGAAGCGCATGATCTCCGCTGACGGGATCAGCCGCTGCAATTGCTCCGCCAGTTCTAACTCGCGGATATGCTGGCCGGCAAACAGTTGTCCGCCGGCGGAATATTCCTGTACGGCCGACAACACCCTCGGATGCGAGTGTCCCAGGATGAGGGGGCCCTGGCTGAGCGTGAAGTCGAGGTACTCGTTGCCGTCTGCGTCGTAAATCCTGCTGCCCGATCCGTGTGTATAGAACAAGGCATGCGGGTGGTTGTATTTTCTGAATTCAGAGGAAACGCCGCCTGCCAGCACTTTCTTCGCTCTTTCCAGCAAAGCGGCAGATTGCATGTATTGAAATTTTTTCATGCGATGCTTATTTTCCGGTGGGTTTACACGTTGACCGGAGCAACGGGGTTGTATGGATATAATCGCGCGAGCCGGTGGATGTCGTGGTTGAAGCCGGCAAATGCAGCTTCCCAGCGGCGGGCGTCCTGCGGCGTGTAGGCATAGAAGCCATTGCCATCATGAATGCCACGCGCCTGTTCCCGCACCATCCGGCGCATGATCAGGGGAACGCCGGTGTGGTTGCTTAACCGGGGGAACCAGGATTTGAAAATAGCCGCGGCGTCCTCCAGGCCGGTGTAATCCATCCGCCTGAAAATCCCCATGAGCGTCATCCACGATCCCGCGTCGTACCGGAAAGCTTTGTCGGCGTCTTCGGCAGTAACCAGCCCTTTTTCCACCAGGTGCAGCATTTCCCTGTACACGGCGTACATGAGGCGGTTGGTGATGAAGCCGCGGATATCTTTCCGGAGCAGCGTGGGTTCTTTGCCCCAGCCATGCGCCAGACGAAACAACCAGTCAGCGTGCTCCGGCGCCGTTTGGTCGCCGCAGGTGATCTCCAGGAACCGGGTTGCATACGCCGGCTCGGCCCAATGCAATCCCAGGAACCGTTCGGGTGCCGGAACGAGCTGTTGCAGCGTACTGATCGGAATGGCGGAAGTATTGCTGGTGATCACGGCGTCAAGAGCCGCTACGGCGGCTATCTTCCGGTATACCTGTTTTTTGATATCGACTTTCTCGACCACGCATTCCTGTAACAACCGGCAATCGCGCAAAGCGCTGTAGCGGTCGGTGACCGTCAGCCGGGAAAGGCAGGCGTCCACCGGTTCCACGAGAAGACCGGCGGCCGCGCATTGCACCAATTGCTCACGGATGCGGCGCGGACCGGCCTCCATATCTTCCGGCAAAGGTGCGATGCCGACAACGTAATGCCCCGACATCAGCAGCGAAGCCACAATGCTGCTTCCCATCAATCCCAGGCCCACCACTCCCACCGGAATGGCTGCCGGGTTCAGTTGCATCTCCATCAGCCGGGAATTTTCACAATACAATCGATCTCTACCTTCAGGCTTTCGGCCAGCACAGATTGCACGGTTGTGCGCACAGGTTTGATCCCCGGGAAATATTTTTCATAAACCGCGTTGTAACGGTCGAAATCCGCTATATCGGCGAGATGTACCGTACATTTCACCACATCTTCCATCCCCGCGCCCGCCGCCTCCACAATCGCCTTGATATTATCGAGCGAGCGGGTCGTTTCTTCTTCAATACTGCCCAGCACGAACCGGGACGCCCTGAAATCGACGGAAGCCTGTCCGCTCACGAAGAGCAGTCCGTCCACGATCAGCGCGTCGGAATATGCGCCGGTAACAAAAGAGGGATCACGGTGCGGGTGGATTATTTTTACTTTTTTCATCTGTTGGAAGCGTACATGAAGTAATTGTTATATCGGTTCAAAAGTACCCTGCACCTCCCCTTTTTCCTGTTACTATCGTTTACATTTGTAATACAATCTTTCAAAACCGCCACCTGCATATCATCACTACAACGTTTATTCCTTATATTGTACTGTCTATCACCCTCCATTCATGAAAGCTACAGAACACCGCATACCAAAGGATTTCGACAAATCATTCACCGTTTTCCGTGAAGTAGGCGCCTATTTTCCCTGTCCCTGGCATTATCATCCGGAATATGAATTAGTATTAGTTACGCGCAGTACGGGCCGCCGCATGGTGGGTGACCATATCGGGTATTTCGGGGAAGAAGACCTGGTATTTATGGCGCCGCGATTGCCGCATGTGTGGGTGAACGACGCTCCTTATCTCAACGGCGAAACCGGCCACCAGGCGGATGCCATCGTCATTCATTTCATGGAGGATTTCCTGGGGGAAGCCTTTAATGCCGTTCCGGAGATGGAAATGATGAAAACGGCGTTCCAGCTGGCGAAGCATGGCATGGAAATCAAAGGGAATACGCGAAGCCGTATCAATGCGATCATGAAGAAAATGCCGGACATGAACGGCATGCAACGACTCTCGGCCCTGTTCAGCATCTTCGATCTGCTAGCCGCCACCACGGAATACGAACTGCTGGCCAGCCCGGCGTTTGTGGAGAATGTACAACTGACCACCTCCAACCGTTTCGGCATCATTACCGATTACATCATGCGTAATTTCGACCGCGATATCCCGCTGACCGAAATCGCCGGCGTGGCCAATATGGCCGTTACTACTTTCTGTAATTACTTCAAGGAACACCAGCGCGTGACGTTCATCGAATACCTGAATTCCGTTCGTGTCGGCCACGCCTGCAAACTATTATCGGAAAAAGACCACAACATCGCTGAAATCGCCTATGAATGCGGGTTCAACAATCTCGCCAACTTCAATCGACAGTTCAAGAAACTCAAAGGCATGACGCCCAGCGAATATAAGCGGACGCTTGTCCTGTAATTATGCGTTCAAACCACCATCCATCAGGATATTTTCTCCGTTGATATACGCTCCCGCATCCGAAGCGAGGAGCACGACCAGACCTTTGATATCGTCCCGGTTTGCCATTCTTCCCAACGGTACTTTCTTGCAGTAGTTTTTCAGAAATTGTTCGGGTTGATGATTGAACAATCCGCCCGGACTAATACAATTTACGCGCACCTGCTTGCCGGCCAGCACTTTGGCGAGGTAGCGGGTTAGGTTGATGAGGCCCGCATTGTGGAAAAAATAATCAGGCGGCGGATGGCCCATGTCCGTTCCGTCATAGTTAGACAGGTCGGGGCCGCGCATGCCCATCATGGAAGCAATATTGATGATACTGCCGCCGCCGCTTTCTTCGATGAGCGCCGCCATTTCCCGGAGCAGGTCCATCATGCCGGTGGCGTTCACCAGCATGGATTCGGCGAATTGGGCAATGGGCGCGTCGTATCCTTTCATGGGACGGCTCACGGCGTTGTTCACGAAAATATCGAGGCGGCCGTAATTCTTTTTATCGATGTGGTTAATTCTCTTATCGAAGTATGATCTCCCTGGTCCAATGCCAGCGCATCCACCTGCAGGCCCTGCTGGCGGAAAGCCTCCGCCACGCGGCGCCCTTCTTCCAGATTGCGCGAAGCAGTGATGACGCGGGCACCGGCTTCGCCGAGCGCTTCCACCATACATTGGCCATATTGGCCGGCGCCGCCCGTTACGAGCGCCACCCTTCCTTCCAGGTTGAATAATTTATGAATATGCATGTGTAATGTCAATGAATGTGAATAGTGATGCCGCCTTGCTCCCTGCTTTCTTTAGCAGCGATGAGTGTACCGATGACGGCAGAGGTGGTTTCGAACCGCAGGCGGGGCCTGCCTTCCTGCACGGACCGCACAAACTCAATGATATTGTCGCGAAACATGGCGTAGGAATTGGTGATATCCACCAGCCGCCAGTTTTTTTCTCCATAAACAGACAGCTGGAAAGTCGGGGAGATGTGCATGAAAAGATGAACGACGGCGATGATACCGTTGGCGAATTCGATCGTCACTACATCCTTCCCTTGCTGGCCGGAATGCCTGACCGATAGCGGTTGAGGATCGTCCAGAAGCGAGAAAACGGCTTCCAGCATGTGAACGCCGTATTTTATCCAGTCTTTCTTTCCCGTCGCCGTCACCAGTTGAATGGGGCCAAGCGCGGCCAGCTGGGCCTTGGCCGACATGACTTCAGACGCATACCGCATGGAAGAGCAGCTCATGACAAATTTCCCTTCCGCCGCATGCCCTGCGAACCATGCCAGGTCTTCGCGGCTGATGGCAAGGGGCTTGTCGATGAACAAGGGAATGCCGGCTTCGATGAAAGGCGCGGCCATGGCGCGGTGGTGCTCGGGGTCGTCGCGCGCGAGGATCACGGCATCGATGTTTGTGGCCATTTCTTCCAGTGATCCCGCAACGTGATCAATGCCCGTGGCGCGCGCGATACTTTCAGCGATGGCGGTATCCTGCGCCCAAACCTGGGTGACCTTCGCGCCGGGGATTCCGGTTGTAGCGCGGTTCGCGGCGAGGTAATCCGCCACGGCGGGATACCCCACGCGGGCAATCTCTGCGCCATCAGCCATGCCATTGATTATGGCAGACCAGGAATAAGGATGCGCATTGCCTTCGCTCATGCCGATTATGCCGATCCGGATCATGCTTCGTGTATTTTTTGCTGGATGGATTGACAGTAGTTTTTCATGCCTACTACATCGGCGCCAACGTTGACAAACTGGTAGCCCATGCTGAGGAAATCCTTGAGGCTGTCGATACTTCCGGAAGTCGCGGCGAATTTACCATGCTTCCGCGCTGCTTCCGCAACGAGTCGGCGGGCGTTGAGGAGCTCGGGATGATCCCACTGGCCGGGGGCGCCGATGCTCTGGCTGAAATCTCCCGGACCGAAGAACAGCATGTCGTACCCTTCCAGCGCGGCGATGGCTTCGATTTCCTTCAGCGGCTCGTAGTCCTCGATCTGCAGAATCACGAAACGCTGGCTGTTGGCCTGTTGCATGTATTCGGTCAGCGGGATGCCGGTGTACCCTGCGTCCGCACTGCCGCCGTCGATGGCGCGTTTGCCCAGCGGGTGGAAGCGGGTCATTTTGACGATCGACTTTGCATCTTCCAGGCTCATGACATGCGGCACGAGAATCCCCGCGGCATCCAGCTCCAGCGGTTTGATATAGTCGCTGTAACTGCCTCTGGGCACCCGCACCATCACATCCACGTCGTGCGCTTTGGCGGATCGGATATGCGTGGATACAACTGACCAGTCCTGCGCCAGGTGCTCCCGGTCTACCCACAGGCAATCGAAACCCATCATAGCCGCCAGTTCGGACACCTGTCCGTCTCCGAAATTGATCTTCAGGCAGCTGGCCGTTTCGCCAGCCCTTAATTTCCTCAGTACCCTGCTTTCTCTCATTTTCATATATCCGGTAAGTTTAAAGTTTGTTTCTTTTCAAAATCTGTAGAACCGCATTGGCGGCAGACACGCGTACATCTTCATTGCCATCCGCCAGCAGTTTGTCGAGGAAGGGAAGGTCATCTACTTTTCCCCGTATTGCCAGCCCCTCGCCCACTTGGTAACGTTCACCTGCACTACCGTGTAGGCACTGCACCATCATTTGGCGGGCTCGTTGAAGGTCCTGCGGAGAAGCGTGAGCGTAATAGGCACTTAGCACCAGCGACCAGCCGGGATTTCCCGGCTGCACATGCGTGGCGCAGGAATCCAGCAAACCGCGGGCGACAGCAGATACCGACGGACTGAAGCGCAGGGCATATGCGGCGTAATAACTTTCCGCCGCATCCGGAGACGACAGCATCATTTCGAGCCGCGCCTTACCTTCCGCTGTTCCCTGGTTGGCGACTACCCATGCGGCCATGGCACGGAAACCGCCGCTGCCCCTGTCTGCCAGCGAACGGATGGATGCCGGCGTTTTACGGTAGCCGATCTTCGCGAGGCTTTCGAGTGCCGTAAGGCGGCTGCGAGCACTGTCGGCATGGCGGAATTCGTGCAAAATTACCCGCGCCATTTTCCTCCGCCGCCCCAGCCGCGCCCTCACCCGGGCTGAGCCAGTCCTTTCGATGGAACCCAGTTTTTTATGCAAAGGAAAATGCGCGGCGATCCCGTTCCTATAACCGTTTGCGATGAGCGCTTCCGCTGCATGCATGCGCACCAGGAATTGCGGGCTGCGCTCCATCGCCTGCCGCAACACATCCAGGCATGCCTGCGTACGGTTCTGGCCGTGGAGGTTTCCCAAAGCGAAAAAGGTGACGAACAAGGCAAATAATCGCATCAGCATATCTTCAAAAGTAATCGTCCGGTCAGGATACCGTTGTTACTATTCTTTACATTCATAATACTTTCTTACACAAATGAAAAAACCTGCATTTTGTATATTGACGACAGGAAACAACCGCCAACCAATATAATGAAAAATAATACCACATATCAGCAGGATCGTAACAACAGCGCTGCCGCCGGGAACCTACTTTTGAAACATTTGATATCCAAAACTACGATATGATGAATACCGACGCTTTTTCCATTCGCCAGCCCGCGCTCCGCGCATGGATAACGGTTGCATTACTTTGCGTGGTAGGCTGCCTGAATTATCTCGACCGGATCATGATCACCACCATGCGGGAATCCATTGTGTCGGACATTCACATTACCGACACGCAGTTCGGCATGCTGACCTCTGTATTCCTTTGGGTATATGGATTGCTGAGCCCATTCGCGGGTTTCCTGGCCGACCGTTTCAAGCGCAGCCGGGTGATTATTATCAGCCTGTTCGTTTGGTCGATCGTAACCTGGATGACGGCGCACGCCACTACCTATGGTGAATTGCTGGCCACACGGGCTTTGATGGGCATTAGCGAAGCCTGTTACATCCCCGCCGCGCTGGCGTTGATCACGGATTACCACCGTGGGCCCACCCGGTCGCTGGCTACCGGTATTCACATGGCGGGTATCATGTTCGGGCAAAGCCTGGGATTTCTGGGTGGATGGATTGCCGAAGAATCCTCGTGGACCAACGCATTCAGCACCTTTGGCATCATCGGCGTCGTGTATGCTTTCGTGTTGTTTTTCTTTCTGCGGGATGCGCCCTCCCGGCAAATCACCGCGCCAGCCGTTACAACTATCAGGTTCGGCGATGCCGTGCGTAACCTGTTCAGCAAGCGCGCTTACTGGCTGGCATTGGCTTTCTGGGGGATGATCGGGGTGGTAAACTGGATGATCGTTTCGTGGTTGCCGACGTATTACAAAGAACAGTTCAACCTTACCCAAAGCATGGCCGGCGTGTACGCCACCGGGTACTTCCACACCGCCAGCCTGCTGGGTGTTTTAGCCGGAGGCGCCTGGGCCGACCGCTGGAGCCGCCGCAATCAGCGCGCGCGGGTGCTGGTACCCGCCATCGGGCTCTGCATCGCCGCGCCCTGCATCCTGCTGGGCGCCAGCACCGACGCGCTGGTACTGGCGATCGGCGGGTTCGTGATGTTTGCCTTCACGCGGACTTTCACCGATGCCAACATGATGCCCATCCTCTGCATGATCGCCGACGAGCGGTATCGCGCTACTGGTTATGGCATCCTCAATCTTGTGAGCTGCCTGATCGGCGGCCTCGGTATCTACGCCGGCGGCGCCCTGCGCGATGCGGATGTGAATCTGCGCAGCGTGTTTCAACTGGCCGCGGGCGCAGCGCTTATCAGCGCCGTCATTCTCCTTTCCATCAAAACGAAAAACGCGGACAAGGGTTGATGATCCCTGTCCGCGTGCGTTTTCTTTCCATACTAAATTACTTCAACCATCCGTTGCGGTCCCAGGCCGGGAGGTCCAGGAACGCGGGATTGGGATATGACAGGCGCTTTGCTGCCGCGAAGGCAGCTGCATCGAGGTAACGCCCATCGGCCGTGCGGAGCGTAGCTTCCAGGTATTCGGGTTTATCGATCCCGATCAGCACGGCAGCCACCTGGCGCGACGACAACGCGAATTTCACGGCGAATTCCGCCAACGGCAATTCATCTTGCAAAGCCGCGTACTTGCCAACATGAACTTCCACGTCTTTCAACGCCGGGTGTAACCGGCGGCCCCTATCGCCGAGGATCCCCTTCAGCAAAACGGATCTTACCACCAATCCCACACCCGCCGCTTCGGCAGCGTCGAAACATAGCGCCTGCCGCTGGTCCATCAGGTTGTAAGGCAGCTGGATCACATCCCAGTCGCCGCTCGCAACCGCCTGCTCCGTTTCGGTGGTATGATAAGTAGAAATTCCCGTTGCGCGGCAAATCCCCTGCCGTTTAATATCCCTGAAAACCGCCGCTACTTCTTGGCTGTCGAGAATGGCGGCGCTGGCCTGGTGGAGCATGAAAACATCCACATAATCCGTTTGCAAAGCACGCAGGCTTTCCTGCAGCGATCCCCAAATGATTTCCCGGAGGGTTTCTGACGGGGGCAGCGGCTGGCCTGGCGCATGCAGGTGCCGGCATTTTGTGGCCAGCACCACATCTTTCCTGCGGTCATGAAATGCACGTCCCATAATCTCTTCGCTATTGCCATATAAACGCGCCGTATCGAAAAAGTTAATCCCTCCGTCCACCGCGGCATGCAACAGCCGGATAGCATCCTGTTCCGGCAACATATCTTCACGGCCGTGGACACCAATACCGTAAGGCATCCCGATCTCCACTCCGCCGAACGCCACTTCCGACACGCGTATGCCGGTTTTTCCCAATGCTCTTTTTTCCATTATCGAATTGAATACAATTGAATTACTGATTGAATTTGAAAGCATACAGGTCCGCATCTTTCATATAGACCCTCATCCGCACCGGCCTACCCGACAGGGCGCTTACATCCGCGTTCCCCTTCCATCGCACGATCCTCCGCGTTTCGTTACCAATGACGATTTCCGCATCATTCTTCGCAAAACCGGCTATGGGATTTCCTTCCGCATCGAGCATTTCTATCCTGATTTCACCGGCCGCGGAAGTAGAAAAATTAATTTCCAGCTCCTTTCCTTCAAATGTAAAAACTTTCGTCGTCATCCTCCCGCCGCCAAAAGGCGCATGCAGGGAGGCAAACCCGTCGAGGCGGAGCGTATATCGTTTCAGGTGCGCCCCCTCCTGCGCGTATGCTTCGTTTACATACAACGACAGCTCATCCGCACCGGTCTGCACCACGTTTAGCGCCGGGTAATTCGACCGAGAAACCCAGTTGCCCAGTCCTATTCCAGGCCGGATAAACGATTCCAGGAACGTCCGTTCGTAGGCCTTACCGCCGCGCGTCGACAGCAATACCACATCCGAGCAATCGCGGTAATATTGCGGGTCCACGTTCAGCCGTTTCGCCTCTTCGTCAGTCACCACCTGCCGCCCGGGCATAAACCGGGCTCCGATAGCCAGCGCAATGTGCGGCGCGCGGGCGTAAGGGCTCGTTTGCTGCGTATACAGTTGTTCGTGCGGTGTATCGCCGAAAGTCATTTCTTCCGGTTCCGACCAATGCAGGAAATCCTTTGAAACGGCACGGCTCACCGACCGGTACGCCGTTTTGCCCACTTTGCGCATGGTCCGGAAGTAGCAGACATACAGCTGCTCGCTTTCAGACCAGAACGCTACGTTTTGCGAATCGAAAGCGCCTTTGGTGATCACTGGCGCGCCCTGCATTTTGTGCCAGCGCAGGCCATCGGGCGAGGCGTAGGCCAGAAGGCCTGTTTCGCGTGTGCCGCAGATGGCTTTGTAACGGAGATGCGCCGGAGTGGCGGGGTTGGCGTCAATGAAAGTACTGAAGTTGTGGCTGGCGGGCGTTTCGTGCGCGACGACCACATTGTTGCGGAGGCTTCCGCCAACACGATGCTGTTTCAGCACGGGCTTCGACCACGTAATCCCGTCCTGGGATTCGGCCAGGCAGGTTACCTCGTGTTCATTGCCGTCTTTGCCGGAAATGGGTACGCCGCGGTAATACGCGCGGATTCTATCACCATCGTGCAGGATCGTTACATACCCGCTGAAGCGCCCTTCCCAGGGTTTGTCGAAATACAGCACTGCGCCGGATTCGCGCGGGGCGTGCATGCGCAGCGCCACGCCTTCCAGCTTATCGATTAGGTAGCGGTCCACGAAGATCTCCCGCCTGTCGGCGATTTGCAGGGCTCCAGGGGCCTGCCCGTGACTGTAAGTCAGGGCCGCACCGAAGGCTGCAATCAGGGAAAAAAGATATTTTCTCGTCATTTTACATTACTTGACCACGCCTGTCAGCGTCATTTCCATGAATTGAATGCCGGCTTGCTTCCCCCAGGTTTCCTGGCATACGATACGGAGGTAACGCACGTCCGGCGAGGTAGCGGGGAAGTAGAATTTCTCCCCAACTGTATGCCCGTACCGGATATCTTCTTCGGTTAGCGTTCCTACCGAAGCACCAGAGGGCTTGAAGGATTCGTAGGTGCCGAGTTTCACCCATCCCGAAAAATCGGCAGTTACATCCGGCGTGGCGCTGCCCCAGATTTCGAAACGGCGCATGTGCGAATGATTGTACAGCAGGTTCGACTCCGGACGGTTATTGATCAGTAAGCGGCTCAGGCGGGAAGTTTGACCCAGATCCACGGTGAACTGATTGTTAGTGTTCGCGAAGCCCAACGTAATACCGCCATCCCAGGCATTTTCGATCCGCCACGTGGCAGTCGTGTTGCCGGTATAGGGCAACCCGGGCGGGTTCCAGCGTTTGAACAGGGATTTATTGAGCTGCACGCCTTCCACCACCACCGGTTCCAGCGGTTCGTAGGCGGTAGAGAACGTGTCCGCCGCCGTTGGCTCAGGCAGGAAACGGGTCCGGTACTGCACATCGCCCGATACATCGGTCAGCACCGTTTCCACTTCGGACGGCAGCACTTTGTGCAATCTGTCTATTCCATCTACATCGCGGTACTGAATTTCAGTTTGCACGGCATATTGCGGCGCGCGCAGCCATCTTACCGTCAGCGTATTTTCGGCATCGATCAGTTCCCTGCTGGAGACGCCGCGGTTATACAGCGAAGCCTGGAACCTGCTACCATAAACATTTCCGTTGACTTCATAAGGAACCGACCTGAATTTCGATTCTTTGTTCATGGTGATGAGCTCAAAATTATAACCGTCTTCCGCCAGGTCCGGAACCACGGCTTCCAGCGTGTCTCCCGCGGCGGGCGGAACGTCGAGCACGGCGGAGTCCTGCCTTGTTCGCCAATAGACGACCATTTTCGCCACTTTGGGATCGTTGTTTACATAACGCAGCACCACGCGGCCATTGCCCGCCCGCAGGTTTACGGTATCGAGCCTGCTTACGTATATGGTTTCGCCTTCACGGAGGTATTTGTCGTGCAGGTCGTTCATTTTGGAACATCCCGCCATGCCGGCCGCCAGCAGCGGAACCGTCAACAATTGATATGTCAGTTTCATGTAATTCTCTTTTAGCCGTTAATAGTTGGTATCGCCCCACATCGACAGTTCCATCATCTGCACATCGTTGGCCTGCGCCCAGGTTTCCTGGCAAACGAAACGGATGTAGCGCACGGGTTTGGAATCCAGCGGCATGTTCCATTCTTCGCCGTTGATGTGGGCGTACTGAATGTCTTCGTCGTTGAGTTGGCCGAGCGGCAGATTGGAGGGTTTGATGGATTCGAAGGTCCCCAGATAGATCCATCCCGCAAAATCGGCGTTCACGTTGGGATGTGGCGAGCCCCAGAGTTCGAATTTCTTCGGATGGGCATAGTTGTACAGGAGATTGGTTTCCGGCCGCTGGTTAATTTTAAAGCGGCTGATCTTGGCCATCTGCCCCATATCGAACGTAAACTGCAGGCCGAAGTTGGCAAAGCCCGTTCCGCCGCTCGGTTGCGCATCGATCCGGTTGTTCCAGAGGTTTTCGATGTACCAGTTCGGTGTCGTATAGGCGGAGTAAGGGATGCCGGGCGGGTTCCAGCGCCGGAAGAGCCCCTTGTCCAGCGCTTCTTCATAAAACGGTTTATACACCCCAAACACCGTGTCGGTTACATTGCCCCAGCGGTCGTGGATGTACACCCCGAATTCCCGGTCCACATCTGCATAACCACGCACCGTACCCACGCCGGCTTTTGTTTTGGAATAAAAATTCGCGGCTTCCACATATTCCTCTACCCCGTACCGGGCTTCCTTCGTAATCACCGTCACCACGATATCCGCCGCGTTGCCGTTCACCCAATCGAGCCGCACCCCACCGAAATCAGCCTGCATCACCAGGGATTCGAGTATACCGTAGATCGGTGCGTTCAGCGGCGTAACGTCTACCGAAGCCGGCGAAGAAGCGTTCTCGCTGCGGTCGTAAGCGACGAGCGTCACGGACTGCGTCTGCGACTTCCCGAGGCCTTCCAGCACCAGCCGTGTATCATACACGGAGGCTTTCTGCTCCACGGTTTTGCCATTGCGTTGGTAAGTGGCTTTGATATACAGGAGATCATTGTCCGCCGGGATTTTATACCGGATGATGGACCCTCCGGGCACATTTTCCACTGTCATGCCCGTGACCGGGCCCGGCGGAACGTCGTCGACGGGATATTGCCCCACCAGTTCGTCTTCCTTGCAGGCCTGCAGGAGGAGCAGTAGAAACGGAAATAGCCATATTTTCTTCATATTGGAATGTTTTTTATGGCCGGGCTTACCAACCCGGGTTTTGAATGAGCTTGTTGTTTCGGAGGATTTCGTCCTGCATGATGGGCCAGAGGATATCCCTGAGCCCGTAGGGTTTGCGGTTCCAGGTAACGGGTTGATAGAAGTCCTGGGCCGTTACGCCTTCCGTGTTCCATCCCATGATCGGCTGATTGTAGCTGGAGATGGCTTTTTTCCATCGGCGGAGGTCCCAGAAGCGGTGCCCTTCAAACGCCAGTTCGATGTTCCGTTCCTGGTGGATGATCTCCCGCATGCCGTCCTTGTTCTGGAATTTTCCGGGGAAGATGGAATGCTGCGTCCAGGATTCGGCGACGCCCTGAAGACCGGCACGGCGGCGCACCAGGTCGATGTAATAGAATACATCCTGGCTGGGAGCCGCCAGCGTTTCATTTAGCGCCTCGGCGTACATGAGGTACAGGTCGGCCAGGCGGATCAGCGGAAAGTCGAAGCGCTTACCAACGAAGGTTTTCCCGTTATAGGTGGAATAATAGTTGCAAAGTTTCTTGATGTAGAAAGTGGTGACAGAGTAGCGCGCCGTTCCGATGCGGCCGCCGGTCATGGAACCGAGGCGGAAATTCAGCGGCCATTGCTGCTTGTCGTCGAGCCGTCCCAACCCGAACCACCACCCGCCGTCTACGGCGATGCTGCCGTAGAAGCGGGGCTCGCGGTTCAGATGGAGATTGGCGGTCACGAATCCGGGCTGCATGTAATATTGGTGATCCTGCGGCGTGACGGCCAGTTCATACCTTTCATTGTATTTGTAATGGGGATCTTCATTGATGGGAACGCCATTGCTGGAGTAGAACATTTCCGCGATCTTCAGCGTTGGTACCAGCCGCTGGAACACCACGTTCTCATGATCGCCGTGGAGCCGCGGAATGGTGGCCAATTCCAGCTGGGAACTAACGAACGACGACAGCGACCAAATGCGCTCGCGGTTGTATTTATCCGTCACGATCTGCCCCGGCAGCAATACGAGTTTAGTGGAATCGCTGATCTGCAGGGAAGGATTGTTGAATTCATACAGCTGGATGCCGGCTTCATGGCAGGTATCAATCGCGTTTTTGCAGGCTTCCGCCGCCCGCAACCATTTGGCGGGGTCGAACGTGGCGCTGAAAAGCTTCACCCCGCGATCGTCAGTCATCCCCGTATAATCCGGATTACCATTAAAAAGCGGACTGGCGGCGGTAACCAGTACCTGGGCTTTAATCGCCAGTGCGGCGGGTCGCGTGATCCGTCCTTCTTCCGTTACTTCGTTGGCGACTTCCAGGGGCAGATCGGGCGCGGCTTCGTCCAACAGTTGCACAATGTAGTTTACCACATCGTCTACCGGCTGGCGGTATACCAGTACTTCTTCCGGCGCGGCGGAAATGGGGAGATTGTCGCGCATGACGGGGATAGGCCCGTATTGTTTCATCAGGTAGAAGTGGTAAAAAGCCTTTAGCGTTTTCACTTCCGCCAACCATTGCTTCAGCTCGAACCCGTCGAGATCGCGGGCTTTATGCGCATTGGCGAGGAAGGTATTGCAATCGCGGATGGCCTGCCAGAGCGCCAGTCCGGCTTCGATACCGTGCCAGTTGCTGAAGTACGGGCGTTGGTTGTTATTGCCTTCCAGGGCCAGGGAATAGGCGTACTGGATCTTGTTATCGATGTCTGGATGGAACCACAGGTCGTCGCCGCCCATGAACCCGATTTCGTTGAGGGTTCCCACGCGGGGGATTTTGGAATAGCAGGTGGCCAGGAACCTCTGGGTGCCTACGCGGTCGCGGAAAGCATGATCGAGCGTGGCCACGTTGTCGGGTATCACATCCAGGTATTTATTGCAGGAGGTGCATAGCAGCAAGGCCGAAACGGTGGCCAGGAGCGTCTTTTTCATCAGTTGCGTGTATTGCTGGATCATAAAGAACATTGAATTCCGAAGTTAATGATGCGTTGCAGGGGATAGCCCAGACCTTCGCCGGCCATTTCCGGATCCCAGAGCTTGAATTTGCTAAAGCTGAAAAGATTGGCGCCATTGGCGTAAACACGTAGTTTTTCGATGCCGGCGCGTTTCATCAAGGCCGCGGGGACGCTATATCCCAGCTCCAGTTGCTTCAGGCGAAGGAAGGAACCGTCGCGCATGAACCAGGTGCTTCGCGCGCTGTTGTTCGTATTGGCGGTGTTCGACAGGCGCGGCCAGAGCGCGCGGATGTTGCGGTTTTCCTCCGACCAGTGATCATCGGCATATACTTTCAATAACTGGTTGGAACTGCCTTCCGCACCGATGAATGGCGCCGTGGCGTTCGCGTCTATCCAGAACGATTCCCGCGCAAGACCCTGGATGAAGCACGACAAGTCGAAGTTGCGGTAACCGGCCGACATCCCGAACCCGTACACGACTTCAGGCGTGGTAGGGAAACCGATAGGCACCTGGTCGAGGGCGTCGATCTTGCCGTCACCGTTGATATCCTTGTATTTGATATCGCCGCCCATCACCTGGCCCGCCTGGAAAGGCGAGTTAAGTACTTCCTTGTCGTCTACAAACAACCGCTCCGCCACATACCCCCACGACTGCCCCAGGGAATGCCCGATACGGGATTTCCAGGGTGCATGCCGGTAATCCGGTTCCTCATAGGTGGTGAATTCGCTCGTTGCGTACGTGAAATTGGCCCGTCCGGAGAGATAGAATTGCTTGGAGAACTGTTTATTCATTTCCAGTGATAAATCAAAACCTCTGCTGGTAGCCGCGCCTACGTTGGCTTTCGGCAAGGTGAGCAGGCCCATCGTATTCGGGATATGCGAACGGGTCATGAGTATGCCGGAGCGGCTTTCGCGGTAGACGTCCGCAATGATATTAATAAAACCGAACAGCCCGATTTCCGCGCTGAGGTTGAGTTTCTTCGCCGTTTCCCAGCTGATGTTGCGGTTCTCATAGCGCGTTTCTGCGATACCGGTGATCGTATTGGTGAATTCAGAACCGAAAAGATAACTATGCGGCGCGCTGTTCATATTCACTTCCGACAGGAAGAAGAAACGCTCGGCGGAACTACCGATCGCATCATTACCTACCAGGCCGTACGTACCGCGCAGCTTGAGGTTTGAGATCGTTTTGGAGAAGCGCTCCCAGAAAGGCTCACGTGATACGTACCAGGCGCCGCCGATGCTCGGGAAGAACCCGAAACGGTGGCTTTTGTAAAACCGCTCCGATCCGTTATAACCAAAGTTGGCTTCCACAAAGTACTTCTCCGCCAGGGCATACGTAAAACGCCCTGCCAGCCCCATGTTGCGGTGCGGCAGCGAATTCTGGAGCGTGCCGGCGTTGGCCTGCAGCTTATTCAGCATCGTATACACCAGCATCCCGTTCAACGTGTTGCGGGAATTGAAATGATGCTCGTAGCTAAGGATTCCCTGGAAATAGTTTTCGGAAGAAACATCCTTATCCCCTTCCGAATAACCCAGGTATTCCGTCCCGGCTTCGGGATTGAGCGCCGCCAGCGTATAATCGCCGGATTGCTTGTCGTAGCTGGAAACAGCATAGAAGAAAGGATTGTAATTGCGGGAAACGGTGTAGTAATTGTACCGCGTGGTATTGTACATACCGCTCAGCTTCAGGCCTTTTGCGATAAAACTCAGATCTTGTTTGATCTCGAACTGCGCCAGGGTCATGGCGTTGGTATAGTCGCGGTACCCTTTCATCATATCCGCGTAAGGATTGCTGAACTGCCCCGCGTCATAGTTGCCGAACAGGATATGCTCCGTGGTCATATGTTGCGCGTCCGGCTGGTAAAAGGCGGGATACAACACGGGATTGGTCCGCATGATCTGCCGGTATACGTCGGCGCCGCCTTTGATGGGCCCCGTGTAATCGGACCAGGTGGTATTCAGGCGCACCAGGGCTTCGGTGGTTTTGGTCAGGTTGATGTTGACGTTGGACCGGAGGCCGTAGGTTTTGAGGTTGATATTGTTATTGAAGTTATTGCGGTTGTCCACTTTAAGCAGGCCGTTATCTTTATTGAAAGTGGCCGCCACGTAATACCGCGCTACCTTGCCGCCGCCGGAAACGTTGAGGTTGGCGCGGTGATTCACGACACGGTCTTTCAGCAGCATCTGCTTCCAGTCTGTAGCCGGGTAGAGCACGGGGTGCAGCCCGGCCCTGGTGTTGGCGATTTTTTCCTGTGAGTAGGGTTTGAGCGCGTTGGGATTGCGGGTGGTAACGGCTTCGTTGGCGAATTCCATGTAAGTAACCGGGTCCGCCAGTTCCACTTCTTTTGTTGGGCTGGATATGGAATTTTCGATGCGCGCGGTGATAAGGGCTTTCCCCTCCTTACCTTCTTTGGTGGTGATGAGGATCACCCCGTTGGCACCTCGGGCGCCGTAGAGCGAGGTGGCGGAGGCATCTTTCATAATCGAAAAGCTGGCGATGTCATCCACCTGCATGCGCGCCAGTTCCGAGGCGGGCACTTCCACACCGTCGACCAATATCAGCGGGC
Organism: Chitinophaga pollutisoli; assembly: GCF_038396755.1. Classification (NCBI taxonomy): domain Bacteria; kingdom Pseudomonadati; phylum Bacteroidota; class Chitinophagia; order Chitinophagales; family Chitinophagaceae; genus Chitinophaga; species Chitinophaga pollutisoli. The sequence continues at coordinate 419,378 of NZ_CP149822.1, forward strand.
GGTTGGAGTACCCGAAGCTGGTGACGCCGCGGATGAAGAAATCCGCGTTATCCTGCCCCGGTTCACCGCTTCGCTGGTATGCAACCATCCCCGCGATACGCCCGGCCAGCGCGGTGGTGAGGTTACTGGAAGGCACTTTTAGCTCGGAAGGCTTGATGGTGGTGATGGCGCCCACCACGCTTTCCTTTTTCTGCGTGGCGAAGGCTACCACCTGTACTTCATCGAAGGTGTCTTTCTTCCGTTTCAGGGTAACGTTGATCTGGGCGCGGGCGTTCACCGGTACCTGCAGAATCTCCATCCCGATGAACGTAAAAACCAACGTGCCGGCAGGCGGTGCATCGATGGTATATCTTCCGTTTTCGTCGGCGATCACGCCTTTGGTGCTGCCCGCGATAGTAACGGTCACCCCTGGCAACGGCCCGCCGTCTTCGTCGGTAATAACGCCCTTAACGGTGACCTGCGCACCGGGAGCCTGCGCCCTGCCGGGCAGCCCCGGCAGCAGGATTGCCAGTATCAAGCAACAGCAAGACAGCAGGCGCCAAAATAATCTAGCATTTTTCATATACATATATTCAAATAATGTCGTGAATAATTCCATTGAAAATCGCGTTCAGGCATGCATATCCCATCCAGGAACAGCGAAGCGCTCCTGCTACTGTAAAGTGAAATGATTGCAATAGTGGATTGGTTACCCCATGGTCATGCCTAATGTTCGATTCCTGTCGATATTTCAGTTGATTTCCGCCCGCGTTAGCGCAAAGTTCATAACGGATATTTCTGGAAGCGGCGCGGAAATCGATGCAGTCAAATCTATTCCAACCCGCTTAATCTTTTTTGTACTATCAATTACAATTGTAGTATTATTTTTCAGAACGCCCCGGCAACTGTCCCTTACGGCTATAACGTCCTGACAAGGTATAGAAATATTCTAAATCAAATACTTATAAATAGAATTCCGGTAAAGCGCGGGGATAAATCACGCTGTACTCCTATATTGAAATTGCTCTATTTCCAGAGAATTTTATCATAAACGGGGTGCTTACCAGCAACCCCATGCCCCATCCACCACCAGGTTATGACCGGTGATGTAAGACGCGGCGTCTGACAGCAGGAAAGCAACAGGACCGGCGATTTCCGCCGCCATGCCAATGCGGTTCATCGGCGACTGCCCCGCCAAACGCGCTATAAATTCCGGATGCTGCGCCTGCACCGTTGGATTCGGGAAAGGCCCGGGAGAAATGCAGTTGCACCGCACGTTGCTGCCTGCCCAATGTACGGCCAGGTATTTTGTCATATGGATGATGCCGGCTTTGCCGACGCCGTATTCGATCGGGTTCTTGTTCATCGGCGCGTGGTACACCTCGGCTTTGGGAGACATCATCCCGTAAATGCTGGAAAACAATACGATGCTGCCTTTCCCCTTCTCCCGCATCAGGTTGCCCACCTCCCGCGCCAGGATGAAACCTGCCGTGAGCCCGCCATGATTCACTTTGTCAAAATCTTCCGCGGAAAGATCTTCCATCGCTTTGGCGGTGGAGGCGTAAGTCAGGTTCACCATACCCGCGGGGACGCCGTAACGCGCAACATGGTCCTTCACGAACGCGGGAATTTCATCCACATTTGCCACATCCAGCGAAGCGGCAATTACAACCGCCTGCGGTTGGTCCGGCAGTTGAACCGACGCGGCGCGATTGTCTAGATCAACGCATAATATTTTCGCGCCGGCCCGCGTGAGTTGCGCTACCACGGCCTGTCCCAGGTATCCCGCACCACCGAATACCCAGATCCACTGTCCTTCCAGTTGAAGAAAATTATCTTTCATCATGATCAGATTTACAATAATTGGCTGACTTCGTCAAATGTAGTTACAACTGGTAATCTGATTACAACTATTATTTGCAATCATGATACGATCTTTCAGAACATTTTCCGGCGGGCGCCGGTTATTGCGGCAGTGTAGTAAGGGCGGAGTTAAAATCCAGTTTCTTGTAATACTTCACGTTTTTTGCGTCCAGCGCTTGTTTGTCATCGGAAAAGGAAACGATAGGCGTATCGAAGTGCCAGGTGCCGAGGTACTGTATTTTACCAGGTTCCGCGGTAAATGTATAGCGTTGCAGCCGGTCCTCCGTCAGCTTCCCTTCTTTCAACAATTTTTGGGCTTCATCGAAGTTGATATTTTTGGAGATGGGCTCCAGGTGCACTGTTCCGCCGTACCATTTGCTTTGCGTCCATTGATAGGAACTCAGCTCGTATTCCCCGGCGGGCAGGTGGAAGCAGAAGGTATTTTCCTTTTTGGATTTGTAGGTTGCTTTTACGCGCATGGCGTAAATTTTCCCGGTGGCCCGGTTACGCAGATAGATATCCTGGGAAAACCCACCGCTGCTGAATCCCAGGCGCTGGATAAAATTGCCGTAAATAACAGTATGCCCCGGCTGCACGGATTCATTATCATACACAGGATCCATCGGAACAGGTCTGTTTTGGGCGGAAAGAACGGCAGGAAGCAGGATGAGCAGACAGGCCGCCAGCCAGTTTTTAATAGGCATAAGGTCGGATTTGATACCAATAATACGAAAAACCGGGCGTTTCCTTCGCTGCCCCTCCTCCCCTTGAACCCTGGTATATTTCAATCCGGACAGCCAGTCAGGCATTCCAGCAGCTTTCTCCAACCTGATCATCTAAAAACGGGGCACCTTTAACCGGCAAATCAAACTATGCCAATGGCCCATGCCTGTTCCATGAAAAACGGAAGCTATTTCCATTGTTACAAATAAAATTATGATGAATCAGGAAAAGAAAACCACACCGCCTAATCTCCTGGCGGAAATCCTCGCAAATTCCATCAAAACCACGGAAAAGCACGGACAAACGCCATCCGGGACCGAAACCCGCACCTGTACGGCTTGCGGAGCCGCCCGGCCGGAAGGCACCGACTTGAGCACCTGCAACTTCTGCGGCGCCGAATTTTTCGCGAAACCGTAAATCCTCCCCACAACATCATATTTATGCAAGACCCCACCGACCTCACCGCAAGATGGGCCGGTTTTCTTTCGAAAATCGATGAAAGATTCCAGGAAACGCTTTCACAAGCCGCTACGATCCTGCCGCAATTGCTCGACTACCAGCAATTCGATACCGTTCCGTTCGCCAATGCCTGGAGCGGCATCGAATCGCAGGCGAAAGCGCTGATTGCGAAAATTGAAGACACCTGGCAACAGAGCGTTTCCACCAGCTGGGAGACTTTCCGGGACGACGAAGAAACCCGGCTGGCCGACGCCGGCGAAGCGCTGGAGCCCTTCCAGGAAAGGTTCTACCAAACTTACTACGCAGAGCAGGAAAAAGGACGCCGGGTCATGCGCCAACTGGAAAAAGATTTGCGGATGTATGAAGTCAGGACGTTTGCGGAAGCCGGGAAGAAACTCGCCGCCAAAGCCCGTGAAAACCTTTCCGCCGATTTCCGCTGCACCCAGTGCCAGGCGCCGCTGCCGGTTCAGGAGCACTTCTACCGTTCCTATTACCAGGCATGCCATTACTGCCAATGCACCAACACATTCGAACCGGGATCCGTGGCGAGGATGGTGGAACACTTCGCCGTGGACCCCATGTCGGAAGAACAGGCGCTGGAAGCGTACTGGCCTTACTGGGAATTGCTGCAACAGTGGAAGGACCAGGGGGACGACAGTCCGGCCGTTGTGACGAAAGACGCTGTATTGCAAGCTTATACCACTTACATCGAAGTATTTCTCAAAGCCCGCATCCAAATGATCCCGGTGTACCAGGAACGGTACGAAGCCGACAAAAACGCTAAAATAACCTGGCTCCGCAAATACACGCTGGACGCCAACTGATTTTCACATCATCCAACAATCATAAACCATGTCAATATTATCTGGTCAGTTACGCTCCGTCATTGAATGGTCCGATCCGGCACCGGACCTTTTATTCGAACGCTGGACGGAAGCGGGTGACGAAATAAAAAATGCCTCCAAATTGATTGTGGGCCCCGGCCAGGGTTGCATTTTTGTGTATGAAGGAAAGGTGGAAGGCGTTTTCACGGAAGAAGGTTTGTACAACCTGGAAACCGCCAACGTCCCCTTTTGGACCAATATAAAAAACGCTTTATACAAGTTCGAATCGTTCCATAAAGCGGGGCTGTACTTTTTCCGGAAAGCCGACCTGCTCAACCAGCGATGGGGCACGCCGGCACCCATTACCTATGTAGACCCGCATTACAAATTCCCCGTTGGCGTGGGAGCTTTCGGCAATTTCTCGTTCCGCATCGCGGAACCCGCGGCATTCTTCCGGCAGGTGGTGGCAGGCGCGGCAGTATACCCGGTGCGCGATATCCAGAAAGTGCTTTTATCGCGTATCACCCAACCCATGAGCGATTACCTCGCCAATGCATCCTTCGGATATACGGAGATCGACAAACACCGCAATGCCATTGCAGCGTTCTGTTCATCCGCCGTAGCGCCGATTTTCGGGACACTGGGATTTCAGCTGCTCGATTTCAACATCGAAGGCACCCGGTTCGATCCCGCCACACAGGAGCGCATCGGCCGTATTTCGGATATGACCGCAGAAGCCCAGGCACTCAAGGCGCTGGGGATCGACTATGCGCAGCACCAGCAACTGCAGGCCATGCGCGACATGGCGCGGAACGAAGGACAAGGGAACCCCGGCATGCAAATGGGCATGGGTATGGAAATGGGTAAGATCTTCGGCCAGATGATGCAACAACAGACAACGCCGCAAACGCCCACCCCCGCGCCCCCTCCGGCAGACGATCCCATGGAAAAACTGTCGCGCCTGAAAAAGATGTTCGAAGCAGGGCTTATCAATGAGCAGGAATACACCGCCAAAAAACAGGAAATACTCTCGCAGTTATAAATCCTTCTTACCCACAATTCATCATTCGCAAATCATACAAAAGCTAACAAACCATGGAAGAAAGGTATTCATTAGTAGACCACCCTGCCAGTTTCAAATCCAGGGGCCTCGGCCAGTTCGCCGATTCCGTATTGCCGCTCATCGACCAGTCGATCAGCCGGGATGCACCGGAGGCTGCTGTGGTGCAACAGATTGTTTCGAAGTACAAAGGCAAGAAAGTAGAATTCCTTACAGTGGCCGATAAAAAGGGCGACTTCAATCGCTCCACCATCGAAGTGATCGACTGGAACGAAGCCAAAAACAGGAAAGAAGATATCTTCAAAAGATTCCTGCAATCCCCGTTCACGAACGAATACCTGCCTTTCGGTTATCGCCTGACCGACGACGGGAAAGAATATCTCTATCTCGCCGAAACGCTCGACACACCCTCTCCCTGGGTGCGATCTTACGGCGAAGACAGCAGCAATACCTGGGTAGGCCACTACTACGGCAGCTCCCTGCGCAATTGCGCCATCATACCCTTTACACTTCCGGAGCAATACCTCAACCGGGATGCATTCGAAGTGGCATCGGAATTGGAAGCCCTCGCGCAGGAGAATAACGACGCCAGCATCAAAGCCGCCGGTTTCGAAAGCCTCGCGCATGTCAACTACGCCATCGAACGGGCGCGGCGCAGTGTGACCGTAGGCATCGCCGAAGCGCAGTCACTACTGGATGAGCAATCCAAAAAAATGGAGGCAGCGATGAGCGAAAACATCGCCGCCGCCCAATCCGGCGGACTGCTCGACCCCATCAAAGGCATCAGCCTGGAGGATTGGGCCGCCGCGAACGTCCAGATTTCAAATGGCCGACCGCTCGCTGAAGTGTTGAAAGTCCTGGAAACGGAAAAACCTGTTTGGGATGAAGTATCGGCGGAATGGATGGCGCGGATGTCGCAAGACACTACGTTCGCGATTTCCAAAGTTTACGGCGACGCGTTCACCAATCCCAATATGGGCCGGTTTGCACAGGCAGGCGGCGGTGCGGCGCAGGGTTCGGGCGAAGCGGATAAAGTGAAGAACGATTTTGAGCTTTACATCAAGATCATGTGCCATCAGAATATGGCCAGCACGCAAGGGATCGACGCCGCGTCGGTGCTGAAGCAGTACGGATTGTCGGTGACGGATTGGAGCATGGTGGGAGCGCACTGGGCGCCGAAGATGGGCAGTGATCTTACCCTGGCAATGAAGATGTCGCCCCTGATGGAAAAATACAACGCGGAATTTGCCTCCGCAGGCACCGGAAGCGACATCAGCTTCTAAGCATTGCATTGAAATTACAGGTCAACGGCCGCCTCCCCTCGGAGGCGGCCGTTATTGTATTCCAATCAATAGTCAATGCAAAATCAATTTAGATAAGACTACATCCAGCCGGCTTGTTGCATCCAGAACAGGCAGCGACCGAACCATTCACCGAACCCGAGATCTTTGAGGAATCCGTGCTCTCCTTTCTGGTAAATGTGCAGCGAACCCGGGATGTTATGCGCCCTGAGCGCCTGGTAAAACAGCAGGCTGTTTTTCTCCCCTACCACAGTATCATCGCCGGCATGCACGAGAAATGCAGGCGGCGTTTGGGCAGTCACTTGCAATTCGTTGGAAAACCAGCGCACTTGCGAAGGTGCGGGTGAAGGCCCCAGCAGATTGCGCCGCGAACCGGCGTGGCCAATGCTGTCGGTGAAACTGATGACGGGGTTAATGAGGAGCATAAAATCGGGACGGAGGCTAACTCCGGGTTTGGCGCCGATAACCGGCCTGTCGAAGTGCGTACCTGCCGTAGCGGCGAGGTGCCCGCCGGCGGAAAAGCCCATGATGCCTACTTTTCGCGGATCAATCTTCCATTCTTCCGCGCGCTCCCTTACGATCTGAATGGCGCGCTGCGCATCCTGTAATGGAACATTAACCGGATCAGAGAAAAGCGCGGTGGAAGGAAGCCGGTATTTCAATACAAAAGCGGCGACTCCGGAACCGTTAAATGCTTTCGCCACATCACGGCCTTCGCGGTTGAGCAACAAAACACCATATCCGCCACCGGGGCAAATGATGACAGCAGTGCCGTTCTTCTTCCCTTCTTCCGGCAAAAACACTTCCAGCGTGGGTTCGGTAATGGAAGACACGAGCAGGCCTACTGTTTTGTCCGTCCGGATGTTCTCTTTCACCGTTGCAGCCGCGGGCAGCCAGCCGGGCGCCTTGCCGTCGTAGAGCGGCACTACCTGTTGCGCTGTTACTGAAAAAGGCGATGTAGCGAGTAAAATGAGCAGGCAGATGTTCCGGAAGTGAAGCATATCGAGGAAAGTTAAAAATTAATCCAGGCGATAAAAACGGGTGGCATTACCGTACCAGATTTTCTCCTGCACGGCAACGGGATAATCCGCGAGGATTTCCCGCAGTGCTTCGACCCACTTTGCCCAATTGCCCGCAAGCAGCACCACCGGCCAATCCCCGCCGAACATGAGCCGATCTTCGCCAAAGCAGCTGATGGCATGATGAATATAAGGCGCGATTTCCTCCACTTGCCACTGATGCCATGCGGCTTCCGTGATAAGGCCGGAAAGTTTGGCTGCCAGGTTTGGAAACTTCGCCAGCATATCCATGTCCCGCTTAAAAACTTCCAGCTGTTTGCCTCTGATGGCGGGTTTTCCGAGATGATCGAGGATGAATTGCGTATCCGGACATTGCGTGATCATACGGGCTGTATCTGCAAGCGCATGCGGCTGGGCGCTGATGTCCATACTAAGGCCGTGCAACGGCATCGCCCGCGCCGATTCCAGGAAAAGCGGGCTGCAACAGATGCCGGGGGAATCGTCGTACATCCTGCGGATACCCTTGACGAAGGGCTTGCCGGTAAACGCTTGCAGGGAAGCCGCTCCCTGTTCAAGTGCCGCGTATGCCACCATCCCGGCGATGCGCGGGTCCAGCGCGGCTTGTTCCAGCACCAGGTCCATTTCCGCCAGGTTTTCATCCGGCAGACACTCGCATTGGACGAATATCATCCTATCCACTTCAAGCCCTGCCGTCGCCTGCCGGTACTGTTCCGTAAGAAAAGCGCCCTGCAGCTGCGGCAGTTCCTGCAGCCAGAGATAATGCAACCTTGCCGTATCCCAGAGATGCAGGTGCGTATCGATCATCTTCATGAAGCCGTCTTTTTAACGGAAGGGTTTTTCTTTTTCAATATCCCGCCACCGTCGGTAACGCAGCCTTCCGAGGCAGAAGATACGGTAAGACAATATTTATACAAAATACCGGTGTCATATTTTAACGGGGGGCCGTCCACGCCGCGCGGCGACCGTCGATTTCCGCTTCACTCAATTGTACGCTGATGCTATTGTTTGTGGCATCGATGGAAATAATGTCGCCGTCCTTCAGCAGGGCGATTGTGCCGCCGTCGAAAGCTTCGGGGGTGATGTGGCCGATCACGAAACCGTGGGTGCCGCCGGAAAAGCGGCCGTCGGTGATCACTGCAACGGTATTGCCCAAACCCGCGCCCATCACGGCTGCCGTCACTTTCAGCATTTCCGGCATGCCCGGGCCGCCTTTCGGGCCTTCGTAGCGGATCACGATCACATCGCCTCTTTTCACTTCACCTTGCTCCAGCGAACGGATGGCGCTGAATTCGTCGTTGTAGACGCGGGCGGGGCCTTCGAAAGTTTCGCCTTCCTTGCCGGTGATCTTGGCAACAGCCCCCTCCGGCGCCAGGTTCCCGAACAATATCTGCAAATGGCCGCTTTTCTTGAGGGGTTTGTCAAAAGGCATGAGGATACCGGACTCCAACGGCAATGGCGCAATGTTTTCATGGTTCTCCGCCAGTGTACGCCCCGTTACCGTCATGCAGTCGCCGTGGAGGTAGCCCGCGTTGAGCAGGGTTTTGATCACGGCGGGTATGCCGCCTGCGGCGTGAACGTCTTCCATGAGGTATTTTCCGCTGGGCTTCAGGTCCGCCAGCAGCGGGGTGCTGTTGCTGATGCGCTGGAAGTCGGCCAGTTGAAGGTCCAGCCCGATGCAGCGGGCGATGGCGATCAAGTGCAGCACAGCGTTGGTGGATCCGCCCAGCGCCATGGTGATCGTAATGGCGTTTTCGAAGGATTTTTTGGAAAGAATGTCACTGGGTTTTATATCTTCCTGTAACAGGTGGTGCAAAGCCTTGCCCACCCGCAGGCATTCCTCCTTCTTTTCCTCGCTGACCGCGGGATTGGAGGCACTGTACGGCAGGCTCAGGCCCAGGGCTTCAATAGCGGCCGACATCGTGTTGGCCGTGTACATCCCGCCGCAGGCGCCCGCGCCCGGACAGGCATTTGCAATGATCCCCTCAAAATCCTCCACCGATAATTCCCCCGCAATCCGCTGTCCGTATGCTTCCAGTGTGGAAAGCACATTGATCTTTTTCCCCTTGTAATTACCGGAATGGATCGTACCGCCATAGACGAGGATCGACGGGCGGTTGAGCCGGCACATGGCCATCACGGCGCCGGGCATATTTTTGTCGCAGCCCATGACGGACACTACGCCGTCGTACCATTGCGCGCTCACTACGGTTTCTATCGAATCGGCAATGATATCGCGGGAAGGAAGGGAATAGCGCATGCCGGTGGTACCCATCGACATGGCGTCGCTCACGCCGATGGTATTGAACATCATCCCCACCAGCCCCACATCTTCCATCCCCTGCTTCACCAGTTTCGACAGGTCGTTCAGGTGCATGTTGCAGGGATTCCCCTCGAACCAGGAACTCACGATCCCGACCTGCGCTTTGCTGAAATCAGCTTTGGTAAGTCCGGTCGCATGGAGCATGGCGCGGGAAGAGGGCTGGCTGACATCTTCCGTCAGCACCCTGCTGTATTTGTTCATCTTGTTGTTCATAACGTTCTAATATTTTTCAGCGCATGGGTGAATAGGGAATGGTGGTACCGCCCTGGTCGCTGGACAGGTATGCGGCTTCCACCAGCTGCATAGTGCGCCAGGCGCTGTCGATGCTGTTGACAAGCACTGGGGCGGAACCTTCTGCGTAGCACAGCAGGTTGGCCATGGAGCCGGTGAATGCATCGGGGAACCAGGTGCCGTTCAACGCGACTGTCTTCCATTCCGGCGATTTCCCGGGTTCCAGCACAGCATACTCGAATGTATCCGGGACGCCGCTGGGGTAATCGAGGTTCATGCCAAGGGTTGTTCGGATGGCGCCTTTGGTGCCTTCGAGCTTGATAAAAGAATCCTGGTATTTCAACCCGAATTCGTGCCCGTGGTTGGTATTGACGAAAGCGCGGATGATATCGTCGTATTCCATCAGGATAACCGATCGCGTGGAAGCCAGCTGCATCATTTTCGGGTGTTTCAGCGTTTTGGCGTATACTTTGGCGGGGTCGCCGAAGAAGTACCGGATCATGTCCATGTAATGGATGCTATGATAAAGCATTTCCATCCGCGGAATGCCAAACAGGAATTCCCATAGGTGCCAGGGATGGTAGATGTTCATTCGGATCTCCATGTCGTGCAGCTCCCCGATCAGGCCGTTTTCCACGACTTTTTTGGCGAGTTGCACCGCGGGGATGAAACGCATCTGGAAATTGACGGCGGCGGTAAAACCCTTCTCCCGGCAGATGCGCACGATTTCTTCCGCCTCCGCGATGTTTTCACCCATAGGTTTTTGCATCATGACCACCGATTTCTGCGGCAGGCGGCTCAGCACACCCGGCAGCGCGGCAGCGGGTACCGCGATATCGTACACCGTTCCGGCCGGCATCGCCTGTACCATAGCGTCGATATCGGTAAACACGCGGGGGATATTGAATTCCAGGGCCAGCGCTTCCGCCTTTTCCGGCAAAGGATCGCAGATACCGGCAATAACCCAGCCCGCTTTCCGGTAGGCGGGCAAATGCGCGTCGCGCACGATGCCCCCGGCGCCAATAACGGCGATGGGAGTGGCTTTTAGAGGCATCTGCGGAGCATAATCCATCTCTTCGGGTACCATGATATTCTTCATTTAAACTGGTTTCAAAACTATCTAAAAAACAAGCGGTCCACCCATCCTTTGGGCGTTATTACCTATACTATTTTGACCAATATTTTGGCAAATTCCACAAATAACTATCTTGTGGTACAGACACCAACATATGAAAGCAATCCTTCAAAAAGTTCCTGTATTCACGGATTCCTCTTTCGCTGTGCAGGAATTCCGGTCCGCCCATTTTACGGCTCCCTGGCACTTCCACCCAGAATTTGAGCTGGTGCTGGTGATGCGGGGCACCGGGAAGCGGTTTGTGGGCGACCATATCTGCGATTTCTCACAAGGCGATCTCGTGCTGCTGGGCCCCAACATCCCGCACTGGTACCGTTGCGACGCGGCGCATTACGAACGCGATGCCGGGCTGGTAGCGGAATCCGTGGTGGTTCAATTTACCGCGGAGTTCCTGGGCGAGCGTTTCTTCGGCGTTCCGGAGGCATTGCAGGTGCGCAAACTCCTGGACAAATCCGTGCTCGGCATCGCCATAACCGGGGCCACGCGCGACCGGGTGGCGGAGATGATGCTGCGCATCCGGCAGATAAGCGGTATGGAAAAGCTGTTGCATCTTCTGCAGTTATTGCACCAGATCAGCATCGGCGCCGGCGATCTGCACACACTCAGCAACCAGGGCGCCACCGGAACGCATATGCGGGATTCGGAACGCATCAACAAGATCTACGAATATGTCATGCAACACTTTACCCAACCTATTTCGCTTGACGACATCTCCGGTATCCTGAACATGTGCCCTTCGACTTTCTGCCGCTACTTCCGGAAGCACACCCGCAAAAATTTCACGCATTTCCTCAATGAAATCCGCATCGGGCATGCCTGCAAAATGCTCATCGAGGGCGATGTGAGCATAACCGAAATCTGTTTCATGAGCGGGTACAACAACATTGCGTACTTCAACCGTCAATTCAAAGCCATGAAACAGATGACGCCCAAAGCCTTCAAGCAGGCGTACAATAACCGGTAACTCGCATCTATCTTCCAGCCGTTTCAAACACATAACTCCCCGATCCCACAGCAAACACCGCGCTCCCCTGCTCCGTACGTTGCGGCTGCACGGGCTTCCCGCTTTCCTTCACCACCGTACCAAAACGTGTGGGGATGTGGATTTCCGCGGTCGTGTTGACGGGGATCTCCGCCCGTAGGGTAAACACGCCATTGCTGATCGTCCAGTGGCTGCCGATTTTACCGTATGGGCTCAGCACATCGCCTTTCGCGAAATTCAGATCCCCTGCGGGTTGCGGCTTCAGCGTGATTTTTCGGTACCCAGGCGCGGCGGGGTTGATGCCAAGCAGGGAAAGGTAAAACCAGTCGCCCACCGATCCGAACATGGGATGGTTTTGCGAGTAAGTGTTGTCGGAATATCGCCAGGTCTCCCACAAGGTGGTGGCGCCGTTTTCAATCATATGTCCCCAGCCCGGGAAGGTCCGCTGGTCGGCGATGCGGTAGGCCATGTCGTTCAAATCCCTTTCCCGCAGCACATCAAACATCATTTTGGTGCCGAAAATACCTGTGGACAGGTGCCAATCCTTCCTTTCAAACGCTTTCACGAGCGCCGTTACCGATTTCTCCTCTTCCGCTTTTTCTGGTATCCCCGCCCATAACGCGATGATCTGCGCGGTTTGTGTCCCTTTTTCAAATGTGCCGGTAGCAGATTGATAAAACCTATCTACAATCGCCCGGCGGATGTTTTCAAACAAGGCCGCATACTCCGCTGCTTCCGCTTCTTTTCCGAGGATAGCCGCGAATTCCGCCAGCATGGACGCATGCAGCGCGTAGAATACCGAAGCGGTAAGCGGGATGGCCCTTTCATCCAGCGACTCGTGATCGCCCAGGTCCTCAGTTTCGAATAGGTGATTCCGTGCGCGGGACGACAGGAATTTCAATTGTTTTTGCAAGGCCGGATAGTTTTCTTCCACGATGCGCCGGTCGCCGTAATGCGCGTACATTTTCTTCACCAGGTAAGGGAAACCAGCCTGGAAGCCCAGCGGACCGGAATCATCCCCGGGACTGGCGTCTTTGATCCCGACGTAAGGCGCGGTTTCGGTGATGCCGCCCTGCGCGCGTTGCGCATCGGCGATGTCGCGGACGGTTTTTGTGTAGAACAGCGGCATTTGATAATGATGTATGAACGCGCCCGCGCTGCAGAAAATATCGCCCGGGTAGGCCAGTTTTTTCGCGCGCGGGGCAATCAGATTGAACGCTGAAAACATTGCTAAGGAACGTCCATTGGATATTTTCATCCAGCCGGTTGAACATCGCGTTGGAGCTGGTGAAGTGGCCACCAGGCTGGAGGTCCGCATTCATCCGCAGGCCTACTATATCGCCAATGGCGGGTTTTCCCGGCCAGCCGGTCACTTCCACATACCGGAAGCCGTGGTAGGTGAAGCGCGGCGACCAGGTTTCCCGGCCTGCGCCCTTCAGCGTATACCGGTCTTCCTGCCACGCAACAGGCGGTGCGCCGGGGCCTCCGTTATTGTTTTTAATTTGCCCGGCAACTGAAGTCATGACGTTTATTTCCCCGTTCTTCAGCGTGTCTTCCCCGAAGCGGAGCACCACTTGCCGTCCGGCGGGGCCTTGTACATGGATGCGCACGACTCCCGCGAAATTCTGCCCCATATCGAGCAGATACACACCGGGTTTTACTTCCCGGATGCTGCGCGGCTGCAGTACTTTCGTTACCCGGATGGGTGGTTGCTGTTGCGCTTGCAATATTCCGTTGGGGCCTGTTACGGGAACAGCATCCTTCCAGCTGCCGGTGGGATTTGCCGCAGCCCAGTTCTTTACTTCTTTGCGCGCATCGTAATGCTCACCGAGATATACGTTGTTGCGAATTACCGGTCCTGGTGCGGTTTGCCAGGAATTATCGGTTGTGATAGCTTCCGTGGTGCCGTCGGCATAAGTGAGGCGGATCATCGCCTTTACGCAGGGTCTGCCGGTCGGGAGGAAATCGCGCCAGTTGCGGGCGCCCCAAAGCTGCAGCGGCAACGGATTGTACCAACCATTTCCAACCATGATGCCGGCGGTATTCTGACCGGGTTGCATCAGCGCGGCAATGTCGTGCACGGCATACAAGACGCGCTTGTCGTAAGAAGTCCAGCCCGGATCCAGCACGTGGTCGCTTATTTTCTTACCATTGAGATAAGCTTCGTAATATCCCACCCCGCTGATGTACAACCGTGCGGCGGTTACTTTTTTAGCCGGAAGGAAGGTTTTGCGGAACAGCGGCATCGGATCGTCTTTGTAAAAATCTTCCGGCTTTTCGAATTGCGGGCTGCCGTCGCCAATCCATTCGCCCACCCATTCCCCGGATTGGAGCATAGCCGTTTCAAACCACTGCGGGGCGCTCCATGCCGAGGCTTTATCGTTGGCATCGTATACTTTCACCCGCCACCAGTATCGCGTGAAAGACTGAAGGGCTGCGCCGTTGAAGGTGATATGAATATTTTCTGAAGATGTAATTTTCCCGCTTTGCCAGACATCTCCTTTTAATGCGCGCGCATTTCCGGCGGAGCTGCTGACGATGATTTCGTATGCCGTTTGCCGGAGGTTGCGGCCCGTGCCCGTGAGCGTCCAGCTGAGCCGGGGCTTTTGGATATCAATCCCCAGCGGCTGCGCCTGGTACTCGCAAGTCAGCTGCGCGGGCCTTATTCCTCCCTGTTGAGCCGATGCGTTGCCCAATGGCCACAATACGACCGCCAGCGCCAACATAATATTTCTTATCTGCATGGTTCTTATTGAATGATGTTCAATTTTCCGTTGTGTTCTTCCACGCTGTAAATACGTACCCGTGTATCAGGCGCCGTATTCGGAGCGTGGTAGGAAATGCGTAATTGCCCGTTGAAATCCCGGAACAGCATGGAATGGCCGCCATCGTCGGTGTTCAGTGGCTCGGGATCATGTCGCCAGGGGCCATGCAATTGACCGCTGGCGGACCGCGCCACCCCGATCGCATACTTCCCGTTCTTCGTGAAACTGCTCCATAACATCAGCAATTCCCCGTTCTTCGTGCGATGAAAAAACGGCGCATCGGTCACGTATCCTTCGATTCCCTGGCTTTTGATCGGACCTGCCCAGGGTGCCGTGCCGGCCCGAAGCAGCTCCACGGGCTTGCCTTTTACGGCCTTCAAGTCGGGCGCCAGGCGCTGGGCCAAGATGCGCCCGTCCGTCACCTCCAGCCACTCGTGGCAATATACCAACCAGGGTGCGCCTTTTTCGTCTATGTATAAAATCCCGTCGAGGGCCATCATGTTTGCCGGTGTGGCCGCGCGGTTCACCAGCGGCGTAAAAGGACCAGCGGGATGGCTGGCTTCCAGGATGGAAGTGCCTCTTTTACGCCCGGAGCGCTGAAAGTGGTGAACATGTAAAATTTATTGCGCCAGGCATACACGTCCGGTGCCCAGAAGTCCTGCCTGCCCCAGAAGCTTTCCGAGGCGGAGAAGGCGTTCCCGGCTTTCTCCCAGGTTTGCAGGTCGCGGCTTTTATAGACCGCGATATGCGGATTGGCATTCGCGTACATGTAATAGCAGCTGTCAGGCGCGTGTGCAATGACAAAAGGATCGCGGATCGCGAGGTCCGTGGTTTTCTGCTGGGCCCTGAGGCCGCCGCAGCAAAGCAGCAGCGCGATCAGAAGGGCTTTGCCCAAAACGATACTTCCATCATGTGTATGTTTCTCGACGTGGTTGACCATCTTTCCAAAATTTTAATCCTGATGTAACGATAAGGCGGTGTGCCTTCAGGAAATTTAAACAATTCACCGGCAGCGGCATAATCTGCATCCTGTTGGGTAATGGTGCCTACTGCCGCGCCTGAAGGCTTTACGCTGCGGCAGTCCTGGATGAGCGTCCAGCCCGTGTAGCTGCCGTCGGGCGAGGGGTTGTTGCTGCCCCAGACTTCGAGCCGTTTGGGATTGCCGCCGTTGAAGATATTAGTGGCGCCTTGCCGTTGCCACCATTTCATTTCCCGCAGCTCCACGGTTACGCCCAGGTCGAAGTTGAAATGCTGCGGCAGGTTGAGATCTGGCGTGTGATACCCCCGTCCTTCCGCGATGTTGTCGTCCCAGAGATAAGGCAGGATCCAACCCCAGGCCGTTCCCGCGTCGCCGGGCAGCATGAGCGGGCTGAACGTCGATTTGTCTACCGGCACCAGGCTGACGGCCGTTTCCGTTTTAGCGTAAAAAGTATCGAGCGCGCTTTTCTCCGGGCGGTAAGCCGTGCTATAGCTGAAAGGCGTACCGGATTTATAGTTGGCGAGGGTTGTCTGCAAGTCTGCGGGCGAAACCTGCACGGTTTGCGTAGCGCCGGCATTGTCCGTATAGCGCAGCGTGGTAATGTTTTCCAGGCTGTCGGCCGGCATCCAGTCCAGCTCCGCGTCGCCGCCGGGCGCTACCACGGCTCTTCTGAGGCCCCTGTTGAGAAGGGCGTTGCGGAACATATTTCCGTAAGTAGCGCCCTCGGCTTCGGCTTTGATGGACCGGTTACCGGAAGCGTCGAAGCTCACGACGTTAAAAACATACCGGGCCTCGGGCAGTCGTTCCAGGAGGAAGCGCGTGGTGTCCGACAATTGATCGTGGCCATGCGCGGCATTCACTTCCGCCGAATCCGAACCGTTGTTCCAGAATACGCGGTAGTGGGTGATGCGGCTGTCGGTGGTTGTCCAGATCAGTTCCAGGCGCTCTTTACCGCCGTTCACGATCACGGTATCCGCCTTACCGGGATAAACGATCTCTCCCCTTCCCAGCACTTCGTCCAGCATGCCCGGCTTGCTGCAACCGGCCAGGATTGCGGCTGCCGCGATGAACCATTTATATGGATGTTTCATGTTAATCTACAATTTGACTGTTTAAAGATCGGTACCCCAGAATGCTACCTGCATGATGTAAAAGCTGTCGTTGTTACCCCAGGTTTCCAGCACTTTCATTCGGATGTATTTTACTTCCGGCGTTCCCGGCGGGAATACGAACTCTTCACCCGCGCCAATCAGCGCCAGGTCTTCCGCCGTATTCGTACCCATGGGCAGGCCGGAAGGCTTCACCGATTCCCCCTGCAGCAGGAGCTCCCAGCCGTCCCAGCTGCCATCTTTCGCGGGGTCGTTGCTGCCATACAGCTCGAATTTTCTGATGTTCCGGTCGGTGAACGAAATCCACGCTCCGCGCTGCCAGAAACGGAAGCGGCTGAGTTTGGCTTTTACGCCCAGGCTGAAGGTGAACCATTGCGGCCACCTGCCGGGCGCGGTATGGAAACCGGGTTTATCTACGTTCGAATTGTTGACGATGACGCCATCCCAGATATTCGGCATCCACCAGCTCCAGGCCGCTTTTTCATCGGTCGGCAAATAATATTCGAAGAAATTCCTCCGGTCGAGCTGCTTTTCAAAAACCGGTTTGAGTTCCTTCACGAGCGTGTCCGATCGGTTGTTCCACCGATCGCGGACGTACGCGCCAAACATTCGGGGAATGGTATCGAAACCGCGCACCGCGTAATAGCCGTTTTTCTTTTTGGTATACAGCACATCTTCGTCCACCCATTCACCGGCATCATTTTTCGTCAACATAACGATGCTGATATCCGCTTCCGCATCGTTGGCGAACTGCACGGTGGCGCCGCCGAAATCTTCCTTCATATCCAGTGAAGCAAATACCGACATAACAGGGGGCTCCAGCGGGCGTACACGCACCGATACCGGCTGTGAAAGTTTTTCTGAACGGCTGACCGCATAGATTTTGATTTCATGTTCTGCGGTATCGCCGAAACCGGCTATTTCCAGCACCCGCTGGTAGGCCGACGCTTTCACCTCGCGCTGCTGGCCGTTGATTGCTACAACGGCTTTAACGTGCTGGAGATTTTTATCTCCCGGTAGATTGTATTGCAGCCGCACCGCGCCGGGGAGCCTCTCCACCCGCACCTGCGACACCGGCCCGGGGGCGCCGGAGCCATCGTCCTGCGGGCCAATGGGCGTATCCTTGCATCCACCCAGCAAAACGCCGGCGAACAGTAAGTATCTTGTATATTGGAATATTTTCATGTTGTAAATTTTAAAGTAAGCGATACCGATTACCAACCCGGGTTTTGCACGATGTTCCGGTTAAGGATGAGATTGTTTTCGCTGATGGGCCAGAGGTAATCACGAGTGCCGAACTGGCGCACATACAGTGTTTTGGCGCGGTAATACAGGCGCGTTTCCTCCTGTCCGATATCCCATCCCTGCACGCTGGTGTTGAACATTTCCGTGGCTCTTTTCCAGCGGCGGGCGTCCCAGAAACGCTGGCCTTCGAAAGCCAGTTCGATGAGGCGCTCCTGTTGCAGGATGCTCCGCAGGCCTTCTTTGGTGGTATATTTCGCGGGAATGCGGGAGTACGTGCCCCATGCCTCGGCGATGCCCGGCAGGCCGGCGCGTTCCCGCACGAGGTTAGCCCAATGCAGGGCTTCCGGCACGGGCCCCTGCGATTCGTTCAATGCTTCGGCATACAACAGATACAGGTTGGCCAGGCGCATTACGGGCCAGGGATATTCCACAACGGTGTACGCGCCGCCATCACCAGCTTCAATTACATTCTGGAAATGCACGAGCTTCTTAGGCCAGTACCCTGTGATGGAATACTGGAACATCCCCGATTTGCCTGCATGCTGCTTGAACTTGGCGCGAACGGTCCAGGGATCTTTATCGTCAAATTTCCCCTGCCCGTACCAAACTCCGCCATCGAAGGCGAGATCCGCGTAGAAACGGTCCTCCCGGTCGAAGTGCAGCGCCACGGTTTCATAACCGGGAATGAGGTTGTAGCGATGCGCGTTTTCCGCGACTCTCAATTCGT
This sequence comes from Chitinophaga pollutisoli, assembly GCF_038396755.1. Lineage (NCBI taxonomy): Bacteria > Pseudomonadati > Bacteroidota > Chitinophagia > Chitinophagales > Chitinophagaceae > Chitinophaga > Chitinophaga pollutisoli. Next base: position 438,120 of record NZ_CP149822.1, read on the forward strand.
AACGATTGGCATAATCCCAGGTAATATCCTCGTTGATGGGAACACCGTTCTTCGAATAAAACAATTCCGCCATTTTCAGCGTAGGCGCCAGCATCGAACGAAGGCCGAGGTTGTTCAGTCGCGAAGGATCAATTTTTGCCTGCGCCAGCCGCTGGATTTCCCAGGCCATGCTGTTGGTATTCCCCCACACGATTTCGCTGTTCCATTTCTCCGCAATGGCATTGCGGATGCTCATCTGCGTGATGGTGGTGTCCGACAATTGCGTGGACACCACGGCGGGATTGTATTCATATAACTTCAGCCCCGCTTCGTGACAGGCATCCACCGCATCCTTGCAGGCCTCCGCCGCTTTCACCCATTTGCTTTGATCGGGCGTGGTATTGAAGAGTTGCTGCCCGTCCTTGTTCTTCAGGTTGGCGAAATCGGTGTTCCCATTGAAAAGTGGGCTGGCGGCCTCTACCAGCACGTTCGCCCTGATCGCCAGCAAGCCCGGGCGGGTAATGCGCCCGGCTTCACTGTTTTCATTTTCCAGCCGCAGCGGAAGGTCCGGCGTTGCCTCATCCAGCAGCTGCACAATGTAGTTGAAGCAGCTGTCGACCGGCGCGCGCTTCACCAGCACGCCCTCTGTACCGGCGGAGATGTCGATGTTATCACGGATGATGGGAATGGGTCCGTAAATGCGTAGCAACCAGTAGTGATAGTAAGCTTTGAGAAACTTGACTTCCGCGATCCACTTCCTGCGCTCCCGTTCCTGCATGCCGGGAACGCCGGGCATATTCTCCAGGAAGATGTTGCAGTCGCGCAGCGCGCGGAAAAGCGGTTTGCCGCCATTGGTGCCGTCCCAGTAATTCATTTGCGGCGAAATGACGCTCTGGTTGCCCATGGCCACGCCTTCAAAAATATAATTGACATAAAACTGCGGCACCTGCGGATACGGCAGCCAGAACTCATCCCCGGCCAGAAAAGGCACCGCGCCCGCATGACCATGTGCCGGGAGGTAGGAATAACAGGTAAACAGGAATTTTTCGGCGGTAGTCCTGCTCGTAAAAGCGTTTTCGATGGTGGCCACGTTATCGGGCACCACATCCAGGTACTTGCCGCAACCTGCCCACATGCAGGTAAGGTAAAGCCATATGTATAAATTGACGCGTTTCATAATTGCTGCATTAAAGTGATAAAAGGATGCCTGCATTCACGGTGCGCTGCACCGGATAACCGAGGCCGTTTGCGCCCATCTCCACGTCCCACAGCTTGAAGCTGCTGATCGCGAAAAGATTGAGGCTGTTCAGGTAAAAGCGGGCATTGGAGAGGTGCATCCGCTTCATCACGTTACGGGGCAGCGTGTACCCCACTTCCAGCGATTTCAGGCGGAGGAACGATCCGTCGCGCATGAACCAGTTGCTGCGCTGGGTATTATTGCCGATGATGTTGGAACTGAGGCGGGGCCAGAGGGCGTAGCTGTTGCGGTTATCTTCCGACCAGTAACTGTCGGCATATGCTTTCAGCAGTTGCGTTTCGTTATTGAAAGGCGCCGTTGCCACGGGATCGATCCAGAATGACGAGCGCGCCGATCCCTGGAAGAAAAGGGAAAGGTCCACATTCCCGTAACCCGCGGAAAACCCGAAGCCGTAGATGATCTCCGGATCGGTGGGATAGCCCATCGGCACACGGTCCAGCGTAGTGATCTGCCCGTCGCCGTTCATATCGCGGTACTTGAGGTCGCCACCCTGGTAGATGCCGAAGTTTTGCCGGGGGAATTGGCCACTTCTTTGTCATCGATAAACAAACGCTCCGCCACGTAGCCCCATTGCTGGGAAAGCGAATACCCTACCCGTGAAAGATACTTTTCGTTATACAGCGGTTCCTCATACACTTTGAACTCGCTGGTCGCGTACGTGAAATTGGCGCGGGCCTTTATCCAGCCGCGGTTCCCGAAATGACCGGCGTACACCATCGATCCGTCGATCCCCCGAGCGGCTGCTTCGCCTACGTTGGCGCGCACCACGGCAGACAGGCCCATGGTCGGCGGTACGGAGCTGCGGCTCATCAGGATGTTGGAGCGGTATTCATGGAAGAAGTCTGCCTCCACCGTCAATTTCCCAAACAATCCCATTTCAAAACCGACATTGGTTTTCCGCGCGCGCTCCCAGGTAATGTCCGTATTCGCATACCGCGAAACCGAAACCCCGGTCCGGGAATACCCATTGTTAGTCCCGAAAACCGCACCGCGGCCGCCGTCGTTCATGTTGACGTTGGACAGGTAGAAAAAACGGTCGCGCTCATCCCCGATCGCATCATTGCCCACCAGGCCATATGTGCCCCGGAATTTCAGCAGTGTTATCGTGTTTTTAAGCGGCTCCCAGAAGGCTTCGTTCGAGACGTTCCAGGCCAGGCCCGCCGATGGGAAGAACCCGAAGCGCTGCGTTTTATAAAAACGTTCCGATCCGTTGTAACCGAAGTTGAACTCGGCGTAATAACGCTGATCGTAAGAATATGTGGTACGCCCCGATATCCCGGCGTTACGGAAAGGCAGGGAGCTTTGCAGGTCGCCAGCATTGCCGACGAGGCTGTTCCGTATGATGGAAACGAGCGTGCCGCTGAGGTTATGTTTCTTCGCGAAAAGGCGCTGGTAACTGATACTGCTTTCCAGGTAAGTAGTGGCGCGCACTTCCTTGCCGCCCTCGCGGTAATCGAGGTACTCGGTGCCGGTGCTTTCATTCAACGGCATTAACTGATACACATCCGACTTCCGGTCATATGCGCCCACCATGTAGTAAAATGGCGAATAGAACCGCGAGACGTTGAAACTGGATAAGCGCGATGTATTGAACACGATGCGGCCCGAAAGCCCTTCCGTGATGAAATTAAAGTCCTGGTTCAGTTCAAACTGCGCATCGATCTTGGACCTCGACGATTCCCGGTACCCCCGCATCAGGTTGGCGTATGGATTCAGGTATTGCCCGTTGCCATAGTTGCCGAACAGGATATGCTTCACGTGCGCATTGGCGGAATCAGGCTCGAAATATGCCGGGAAGAGCACGGGATTGGTGTGCATCACCTGGTTGTAAACGTCTGTACCGCCGTCGATCGGACCGTTGTAATCATCAAATGTACCCGCGAGGCGCACCACCACTTCGGTGGTTTTGGTCATGTTGATGTTGATGTTCGAACGAAGGGAGTAAGTTTTCAGGTTAACGTTTGAATTGAAGTTATTCCTTCCGTCTACATTCAACACACCGTTATCCTGGTTAAAGGTGCCGGCCAGGTAATACCGCGCTACCTTTCCGCCGCCGCTGGCGTTGAGGTTGGCGCGCTGGTTCACCGCGTATTTCTTGAACATGATGCCTTGCCAGTCGGTAGCCGGGTACACGGCGGGGTTCCCGCCGGCGATGGTGTTATCGATTTTGCTCTGGGCGTAAGGCAACGTCCCCAGCGGGTTGCGGGTAAGTACCGCCTCGTTGCCGAGCTTCATGTAGGTAATGGGATCGGCCAGCTCCACGTTGCGCGTGGGGGAAGAAATGGAATTCTCCAGTCGGATGGTCACGTTGATCTTCCCTTCCTTCCCTTCCTTGGTGGTGATGAGCACCACGCCATTAGCGCCACGGGCGCCGTAAAGCGATGTCGCCGTGGCGTCTTTAAGGATGGAAAAACTGGCGATATCGTCCGGCTGCAGCCGTGCAAGGTCGGTACTCGTTACCTCTACCCCGTCGATCAGGATCAGCGGGTCTTTCTTGTATCCGAAGGTGGTGACGCCGCGGATGAAGAAGTCCGCATTATCGGCGCCCGGTTCACCGCTGCGCTGGTAGGCGATCACACCGGCGATTTGTCCGGCCAGGGCGGTGGTAAGGTTGCTGGAAGGGATTTTCAGGTCTTCCACGTTCACCGAGGTAACGGCCCCGATCATGTCTTGTTTCTTTTGTTTTCCGAAGGCGACTACCACCACTTCACCCAGTTCGGAAGGGTTTACGCCGAGCGTAACCTGGAGGTCTTTCCTTCCTGCCAGCGGCACTTCCTGGGAAACGTACCCCATCATCTGGAAAACGAGTGTAACATTGGCGTCGGGTACGTTGAGGATGAAGCGCCCGTTGGGGTCGGTGGCTGTACCGATCTTTGGCTGACCTTTAACGGTAATGGTGGCGCCCGGCATAAAGGCACCGGAGGAATCCGTTACGGTGCCTTTGACTTCCACCCCGGGGCGCTCCTGCCATGGTGCGGCTTTGGCGGCCTGCACGGCATAGAGGAGGAAGCTCAGCAGCAGCCAGACTGTGCTGTACAGTAAATGTTTCTTCATAACGTTAGTTTAAAACTGCATGCATATATGGTATGAATTGTCCCCATTCCGCAGGCGATGCCTGCAGTCAGTTCTTTCAGATTCAATCCGATCTCTTGTCTGTATTTTATATATCCCTCAGCTTCTGCCGTTCAACGCGAATCCGCGCAAGATTTTGGTAAATGATGATAGACGAGTACGATCTTTAATATTCCTCAAAACTATTCCGTTTTCACCGGGATTGCCAATACTTCCTGCGATTTTACCTGTACATTTTTGACCTGATTTGATAAAAATAGTTTCCATACGGGCGCGAGGAGTATAGAAAACTGAAAAGGCCGCACTTATGGCGGCCTTTGTTTATGGTAGTGTTAATGGCGAGGTTAGTCCACGAGGCGGACGAGGTTTCGGCTTTTGTTCGTGTATTGTATGACAACATCGCTGACTTCGCCGTTCTTGTGCCATTTTATCATGGCGCCTTTTTCCAGCAGGTATTGTTTCCCGGCGATGCGCACCCTGGCGGGAGCCGCCAGCACGGCTTCCTCCAGCCGGCCGTTGTCATGCCATCGCATCAGTGTTCCGTCCTGTATGGAGAATTCCTGATCACCTTCCCGGGTAGTGAAGCTGCGGCCTGCATAACCGAATACGGGCTGGAAGGTTTCGTAGTAGAAACTAATCGATGGATGATTTTCGGGGCCGGGGCCGAAAGGGATCTTGATCGTTCCCGTGCTATCGGGTACGGGAATTAGCGCCATGCGGTCGAGGTTGGCTTCCTGGATGAGGACGGTATTATTTTTCAGCCGGACTTTCGCCCGGTGGAATTGTATGCCCGGGAAAGCGGGGATAGAAATGGCGGATGTGGTGACGATGTTTTCGGGGATTATGGGTTCACCGGTAGCGGAGAACGTGGCTTCCTGTCCGGCGTGGATGGTAAAAACAGCGCCTGCAGTGGCACCGGATATTTGTTGTGCGGTGACGCCGGTTTGCACGCTTCCGTTCTCGTACCATTCGGTTTTTCCCGGCAGAAAATTCCGGATCGCTTCCCCTGTCCGCAAAGCTGCCGTATCACCGAGCACGCCTTTGTGGAGGGCGCCGGAACGATAAAATACGATGTTGCCGAACTCGAACCCATCCTGATCCCAAACCGTGCTGCCAATGCCGGCCTTTCGCTTCAAACTGATGCTACACCCTGCGACTTCAGACTCCGCGTCTTCCGCCAGGTACCCGCAACGGACGTTTCCATCTTCGAAAAAAGTGACGCCTTCCCCACCCATGACGTTGGCGAAAACGAAAGTGTCGCCGCCGATTTGGAAGCGCGCACTTTCCGCCGACACCTGCACCGACGTCACAGTCGTATCTGATAGCCGGATCACACCGCCTTTAGGCGTGGTGAGCGTCCGGCCGCCGAGCGTTACCGTGCAGGCATAATTCCGGGGGAAAATAACTTTACCCGGCTGGTATTCATCGTCCACGATCGTTTCCTTCGGCAAGCGGATTTCATGCATACCAACAGTCATCAACACATCCCGACGCAATTGCAGGACCTGCCTCACGCCGGCGATGCCTTTTTTAACGGGTAGTTTCCGCTGGCTCTCGTTGCGATTGAAGTGCAGCGTTTGACTACAGGCGCTGAGCGTGCAAAGGATGATAAAAATGAGCAGGAACGAAATAAGGACGATTTTCATGGCGCCCCAAGGTAGCTTATTCGCCCTAAGTGAACAGTATCCGCCCGCTGGAATGTCGTTTTAGCGGACCGAAGGTTTGGATATACCCGGAATAAGCATGTCAGGTAATACGCTTCGTGGAGATAGATTTAACCCAATCCTTTTTATCGCACCTTTTGCACTGATGGCGCCCCTGCGCCAACGACTGCGTATGCCCGCAATAACAACAGGAATAATCGCCTGCTTCGGTAATCGTTTCGCAATGATCATCATATAATTCCGGGATCACCGGCAGGCCGGGCTTCACCTCCTCATCTGTGAAATAGTAAAAACTCACGCTGCCGTTCGTTTCCAGGATGGCCATGCGCACCTGTCCCATATGTTCCACGTTCACCCCTCTCATTTCCGCGAAAAACTCATCATGCGCGAAAGGGGAATTACCTTTATTGCCCAGTTCTATCATACCATCCCGGATGATGGTAACGGGTTTTCCTTCCACGATGCTTTCAAACCGTTCCGATTTAGCCGCCAGCCAGATGATCAGCCGGTAAACGATGAGGATGACGGTAAAAACCACCAGGCAAGGCACGATCGCCACGTCATCGTAAAACATGGGATCCCCGGCCGCAGAGCCCAAAGCGATGATGATCGCCACCTCGAAAATAGATAATTGCCGTACTCCCTTCTTCCCGGAAGCCCGCAACAACAACAGTACCGCCACGAACATGACGATAGTCCGCACGGCCACCTGGAGCACCAGGGACCAGGTGGTATCACTGAGAAATACTTCCTTCCAATCCATAAACAGCAGTTTTACTGCAACAACCGCGGCAAAAAGAATGCCTGCACAATTTGGGGAAATAGAAAGGCCATCAGATTAAACTGATGGCCTTTTGCTTCGTCGGGACGACTAGATTCGAACTAGCGACCCCTTGCACCCCATGCAAGTGCGCTACCGGGCTGCGCTACGTCCCGAACTTCCGGTACGTTCTCAGGGAACGGGACGCGAAGCTAATAAAATATTTTTATTTTCAAACAGAAGAATTTCAATTTGTTCCGCAATGTTACTGATTCATCAGGATGAACATAACGATGATCACCACCACCAACAACACCACCAACGTTACTTTCCCCGCTGACACGGGCTTCTTCCCATGCACCTTTCCGGTTTGCCCGTTGATCAGGAAATGATAGGTTTTCTTTTTATACACGTAGGTACATAGCCAGATCGGGAGGAGGACGTGCTTATAAGTCTGGCCGGAATAGGTGGTGCTCACTTCCAGGTCCTTGTACGTCTCAATCCGGCATAAACCGGCGCAGGCTTCCTCGATAAAATCCTTCATGATCCCTTCTGCCTTGTTATAACCCTCGTGAACGGCAATATCATATACATCGGCCTGCCAGCCGGAAAGATACTGCGCGTCGAAGTTCACAAGTTCATCAAGCTGGTAAGGAAACACGCTTTCATATTCCTTTTGCGACAATTCATTGGCGCCGCCGATGAGGATATCGTCGAAAAAATGGTCGAAGGTGCCGCTTCTGTGGATCCATTCCGTGTGTTGCACCTGGCGGCTCTGGCGCCTGCCATTACCGTCTGTATAATATTCCGTCACATAATAATAACGTCCGCCGTAACCGCGCCAGTTGCTGTGGGTTTGGGCGTCGTAGGTCCAGAACGGCAGGTAGATGCCGTGCAGGGCATCGTGCCGGGCCACTTCACGGAGGTCCCCTGGCGCCCACCAGCCTTTGCCGATCCAGTTTTTGAAAATATCGAGCGAATGCTGCCGGTCCACTTTAAAAGGAACGATGCCCGAAGGCTGTATCACCCGCGTTTTGTAAGCTTCCGGATTCACGGCTTCATAATTGCAGAAGCTGCAGGTGAACGTGGGCACTTCCGACAGGAAAACCGATTGGGAACCGCAGCGGTTGCATTTATACACTTTCTGCTCCACGGTAACCGAAGGATCACTACCGGCCTCCAATTGCTGCCGCAGATTATGCTCCCGGATCAGGTCTTTCGATTTACCGATCTCCACCTGCGTACCGCAATGCCCGCAAACGAGCATCTGGTCCTTCGGACTGAAATACAATTGCGAATTGCATCCCGGACAGGGAAATAAAAGTAAGGGAGCGTTGGCGGTACTGGTTTCCATGTATTGTTATCAATCCGGCGGCATTATCCACCGGTGTTTCAGAATTGAAGAGTTTTATAACCTGGCGAGGATTTCGGCCTTTTTCTGGTTGAATTCTTCTTCCGTGAGAATGCCTTGTGCTTTCAGTTCCCCCAATTGCTTCAGCAAATCTAGCAGCTGCTGCTTATTGCTGGCATCGCCGGCCGCGGGTTGTTGCGGTACGGGCTGTTGTTGCTGCTGCAGCATATTGGTGAGGATCACGCCTGCGCCCATACCCGCCGCTCCGGCAGCGCCGGGATTGTCGGAAAGGTTCTCCAGCGCGATGCCGCCCTGCATCTGGTTGAACTGGTTCAGCTTGTCGGCCAGCATGTTCAGCTGGGTGGTTTTATCTAGGATTTTCTCCACCTCTTCCGGCAGCGTCACGTTTTCGATATAGAACTGCCCCAGCTCGATGCCCCAGGCGTCGAATTCCTGCTGGAACACGGGCTTGAGCTTCTCGCCCAGCTCTGTAAAATTTGCCGCCAGGTCGAGGATGGAAATGCCCGCTTCGGCCAGGCCTTCAGACAGCTTGCTGACGATCACATTGCGCAATTGTTCGCTCACCGTCTCGATCCGCACCCAGGGATGGGTGCCGGCGAATTCCCGGATGAATTTCCGCGGATCGGTTACCCGCATCGTATACGTCCCGAACGAACGCAGCCTTACCTGCTGGAATTGCGGGTCGCGGACGATCACCGGATTGGAGGTTCCCCATTTCAGATTCGTGAACTGCCGGGTACTCACGAAAAATACATCCACCTTAAAAGGAGAGTCGAACAGGTATTTCCAGGATTTAAGGGTCGTGGTCACCGGCATGTTCTGCGTAGATAGTTCATGCCGGCCGGGCGGATAGGCATCGCCAAACTCGCCTTCGTTCATGAGCACCGCCACCTGCGATTCCCGCACGGTCAGCTGCGCACCGTTCATGATTTTATTGCCTTTGTCGGGAAATTTGTAGATTACCGTATCCGTAGTGTCATCCACCCAGTCGATGACCTCGATAAATTCATTCTTGATAAAATCGAAAAATCCCATGGTAGCGGTTTTAGTTTAGATTGAACAACCATGGGAAGTTACATAAAAATCAGACTTCACCCTTCCGGATAAGGCAGAATTCCGTGACAGGCTCTATAATCATGCAGCCGCGGACTGGCGCAACACAATCCACATCATCGGCGGCACGTTCCAGGATTCGCACTTTCCCGGCCTGCGGCCTTCCGCAAAGCCTGATTACCATCAATTAGCATCAATACTTCCATATTTAAATACTGGCTGCTAATATCCGCCAACAACTGGTCAATGCAGGGGTAGCCGTCCGCCCGTTTTACCCCTACTTTTAACCGGTTAAACTACCTTACTTTTATACGCCGACGGCGAATAGCATCCTGTACTGCCTTCCCGCCAGGCGAACCGGAATTCAAATCCGGCGTAAATATTAAAAACCGTTTATTGAATGATGATAAAGCACGGATATTATTACACACTGATGATCTGCCTGTTAATCCCCGCCCAGGCATTTTCACAGCAAAACATGGCCAACAGGATCTGGTACACCAGCCCCGCCGATGCCTCCGCAAAAGACAACCCCGATGGCTGGGTGAGCGACACCGCCTGGCTGAAAGCCCTGCCCGTAGGCAACGGCCATATCGGCGCGATGGTATTCGGGGATGTCAGCAAAGAGCGCATCCAGCTCAACGAAATGACGTTGTGGAGCGGCAGCATGGACGAAGGTGATAACCCCGAAGCGCCAAAGCACCTCGCAAAGATCCGGGAGCTGTTGTTCCAGGGTAACTACAAAGAAGCCACGGCGCTGACGAACAAAACCCAGATTACGAAAGGCAAAGGCTCCGGTCATGGAAACGGCGCCAATGTTCCTTTCGGATGCTTCCAGACGCTGGGTGACCTCTGGCTGGATTTCCATTCCACGCAACCCTATACCGGATACCACCGCGAACTGGATCTGATCAACGGCATTGCCATGAGCAGGTTCACGCAGGGCGGCGTCACCTACACCCGGGAAGTTTTTGCCAGTCATCCCGCAAAGGCGCTCGTGATCCGGCTAACGGCCAGCAAGCCCGGCGCTGTCTCTTTTCACGTCACGCTCGACCGGCCGGAAAGATTCTCCGTTTCCACGCAGGGTAACGCCCTGGTGATGGAAGGCGTGATGAACGACGGCCGGGAAGGCGAAGGGATGCGGTATAAAACGAACGTATCGCCTATCCTGACCGGCGGGACCGTCCGCGCAACGGGCAACAGCCTGCAGATCAAAAACGCGGATGCGGTAACGCTCATCGTCACGGCCAAAACCAATTACCGGCAACAATACCCGGATTTTATCAACCCGGATTATGAAAATGAACTGGCATCCATTACACGCAAAGCCGCCGCGCAATCCTATGCAGCGCTAAAACAGGCGCACACCGCCGATTTCAGCGGTTTTATGAAGCGCGTGCAATTTTCACTGGGCGCCACCACCAACGATATTCCCACTAACGAATTGCTGCATAACAACTTCCGGACAAAAAACGAGCAGATCCTCTACCCGCTGTACTTCCAGTTTGGCCGTTACCTGCTGCTGTCCTCTTCCCGCGAGGGTGGCCTACCGGCGAACCTGCAGGGCATCTGGGCCAATAAGATCCAAACGCCCTGGAACGGGGATTACCATACCGATATCAACGTGCAGATGAACTATTGGCCGGCAGAAGTCACGAATTTGACGGAAAGCCACATTCCCCTCATGGACCTCATCGCTTCCCTGCAGGAGCCGGGCAAGAAAACGGGGCGCATCCAATACGGCATGAATGGCTGGGTACTGCACCCCATCACCAATATATGGGGATATACCTCACCCGGCGAAGCGGCCAGCTGGGGCATGCACATCGGCGGCGGCGCCTGGATCATGCAGCACGTTTGGGAGCATTATAACTTCACGCGGGATGAGGCGTTCCTCCGCAAGGCCTATCCCATGCTGAAAGAAGCGTCGCTTTTCTACCTCGACTGGCTGGTTCCCGATCCGCAAACGGGTAAACTCGTATCCGGCCCCTCTCCTTCCCCCGAGAATACTTTTAAAGCGCCGGACGGCTCCCAGGCGCAGATCAGCATGGGGCCTTCGCACGACCAGCAGGTAATTTTCAATCTCTTTGAAAACACCCTGGCTAGCGCGAAAATATTGCAGCTGAAAGACGATGGATTTCTTACGAAAGTTGCGGCCGCAAAGGCAAACCTGGCGCGCCCGGCGATTGGACCCGACGGCCGGTTGATGGAATGGGCGGAACCATATGAAGAAGTGGAGCCCTTGCATCGCCATCTCTCGCACCTGTTCGCGTTTTATCCCGCCAATGAGATAACGATGAACAAAACGCCGGAACTGGCCGCGGCGGTGAAGAAATCCCTGGAAGCCAGGGGCGATGCGGGTGTGGGCTGGACCTACGCCTGGAAGATCGCGTTATGGGCGCGGCTGCATGATGGCGACAGGGCGCTTTCCATCCTGAACAATCAACTGCGCCCAACGGACGCTACAGACACTAAATACGATAACGGCGGTGGCACTTATTACAATTTATTCGACGCCTGCCCGCCGTTCCAGATCGATGGTAATTTCGGCGTGATCGCCGGGATGGCGGAGATGCTGTTGCAGAGCCATGAGGATTTCATCGAGCTGCTGCCCGCGCTCCCCGGAGCCTGGAAAAATGGCAGCATCAAAGGGCTCGTGGCACGAGGGAATTTTGTGGTGGATATGGAATGGAAGGATGGAAAACTGAAGAAAGCAAGCGTGCTGTCGCGGTCGGGTGCTCCCTGCCAATTGCGGTATAACGGCAAAACGGTAAAAGTACCGATCCAACGCGGGCGAAAGATATCCGTCATACCTTACTTCCAATGATCAGGAAATTGATTTTACTGAGAGGGCCTCTTGCAAAAGAGGCTTTTTTGTACCCGGTGCTAAAATATAGAAATAATTAGCAGAAAAGGTTTTGAAACTTTATTTCTTTTTATTTGATTATTTGCTATTTTTATATCCTTGTTGAAAGGAATATTAAAATAAGTATACGAAAGATTTGAATAAACATTAGACTGTCTGTTTTCCTTACCGACAAAACCCAACCGGTGCCCCGAATCCGCCAGGTGCGGAGGCGGGCACACTTAACGTCAGCCGAAAATGAACCCGTGCATTCAGCTATGAAAGCCGCTGACGGATGGATTCACTTTTCATTTCATAACGCCCGCTTGCGCGCCTGAAAACAGGTGGCGCAAAGCTATGCTCCGGAACAAAGCGCTTCGTTCCGGCATGGTGCGACATGTCCTTTCCCAAAGAACCGTCCATCCGGTTCCGCCGGATCATGCCCGTACACCAAACATCATCATCAATACAGGCTATGCTAAAACAGCTTATTACGCAGGTCGCGCTCTGCCGGGGCAGTCCGCATCCCGGCCGCAAACAATAGATCCACCAGTCATCGGACTGCATCATCAACTTCAATCGATTAAACTATTCTACAAAAATGACAACCAGGATTAACCTTATCGTTCTCGCCGTTTCGCTTTCATTCGCCGGTTGCGACAAAACGGATATTATTAAAACGCCTAGCTCGGGCAAGGATGCTGTTTCCTTCAGTTCCGTTACCCTACCGCAACACGGCGATGTAATTGCCGTCACAGTAGCCGGCTCGGGCAGCAAGACCGACTACAATACCGGCAACTACACGTTTGCCGGCCAAAGACACATGCACCTCCGCTCCACTGATTTCGATACTGCCACCACTGCTGTGCCGGCATCCAACACCAAAGCAGGATGGCAGGTACATCTCGGCGGCATTTATCCGATCCTTGGGTCCAGCGACTTCAATAATCAGGCCACCGCCTCCGGCGCCACCCTTCAGCTGTCGGGCGGCCCAACTCATTCAGGGAAATGGTTAAAACGCCAGCTCACCGATTCCATTAAAGCGGCGTTCCCGCTCAATTCCCGTTTGCGCAACTGGAACCTGTTCGACAACTCCGGTTACAAATCATACGTGTATGTGTCGTTCTACCTGCAATCTTTCCACGACGACGATCCCGGAAAATGGTTCCGGATGTGGTGGAGACGCGACCTGCCTTCCACGGACCCGCAGTATAACAGCAATTTCTGGACATCCAAGGAAAAGAACGGCAGCTTCACCTGGAGCACGGAATCATCCGTACCCGGCACCAAACACTATTTCCATCCAATGCCGTCAGTCGTTGGCGTATGGAACCGCATGGAATTCCTGTTCGATTTCGACAACGACCAATACCGGATTTACGTGAACGGCAAAATCGTAACTGATTCTACCCGCGGCGCGTACGGACCGATTTCAGGTGCGCTGGGCCTCAACAGCACGCTCAGATACGCACTGCTCGGCAACACGGTGGACGCGCGCCTGGAAGAAGGCCACCACCTTGGATGGGCGCTGCCTTATGTTGACCATAGCCCCAAGCGCATCGAACTGGCCGACAGCAACGACTGGTCCACAAAAACCAAATCCGTGGTGCAGCCTGTAAAATCCTGGAATGCTGACAACGTCGAGTTCATCCTCAATCAGGGCGACTTCGCCGACCTCGACAACAAGCACATCTTCTACCTCGATGGCGCCACCGCCACGTACATTGGCGCGCTGTAAAGCCTCAGCCACGTTTCATTTTTCCCGTCACAAAGCCCGCAGTACTTGCGGGCTTTGTGACGCCAGGGAATGTAGGAAATGCGGCAAATCCCCATCGCTTCCTGTATTACCGGCTTCCCTTTATCGGCAAAAGTTTCCTGGAACAAGTAAATCCCGGTTACGCACAACAACAAACCTAATGAGGGGCATGCTTCAGCCGCCCGCAGCCAACGATGGATTTTCCGTTACTTTCCATCGACATGTTGCGGCCGCTTGCGGACAAGAAAAATTACATTGTGCGGGAGCGGAACAATATTGAAGCCTCCTGGCAGATATTGATGTACGAAAGCCTGGGGCGCCGTTTCACACCGGAATACTTTCCCCAGAAACTTTCGCGGAAACGCGGATGCGTTTGGAGTACCGGTCTTGCATTGAATTGTGTAAAGAAAAGGAAGAATAATCGAAGCAGATAAAACAAAAAAAGGTTACCATTTCTGATAACCTCTCTGTAGTGTCGGGACGACTAGATTCGAACTAGCGACCCCTTGCACCCCATGCAAGTGCGCTACCGGGCTGCGCTACGTCCCGAACTCCGGTCCGTTTGTTTAAGACGGGATGCAAAAGTAACGAATGTTTTGATTTCCGCAAATTTTTCTCCGGGAAATTGTCAAAAAACTGTTGACAACCGCTTCCCGCTTGCTATACATCCGACCACATTTATGCGTACATTTGCACGGGATAAAATCAAAAGATGCAAATTTTACTGAAAAGCGCGACCATCGTTTCTGAACATTCGCCTTTTAACGGGCAGCAAAAAGATGTACTGATCGACAATGGCGTGATCGCTTCCATATCCGACAACATCGCACCCGGCAACGCACAATTAATCAGCGGAGACGGCCTGCATGTTTCCGGCGGATGGATGGATGTGTTCGCCCATTTTTGCGATCCCGGGCAGGAATACAAGGAAGATCTTCAATCCGGCGCCCTCGCCGCAGCGGCGGGCGGATTTACAGCCGTTATGATCGTCCCAAATACACAACCCGCCCTTCACACTAAAACACAGATCGCTTATGTGCAGAGCCAGGCCCCTCACAACGTGGCCGAAATCCTGCCCATCGGCGCCATCACCAAAAACCTGGAAGGCGCTTCACTTGCCGAAATGTATGAGATGAAAGCCGCGGGCGCCGTGGCTTTTTCTGACGGGCTCAAACCCGTGCAGTCTTCCGGCCTGCTCCTCAAAGCCCTCCAGTACGTGAAAGCCTTCAACGGCGCCGTGATCCAGATACCGGACGATGCCAGCATCTCCGCCCACGGCCTCATGCACGAAGGCATCCACTCCACCCGCCTCGGCATGCCCGGCAAACCCGCCATCGCCGAAGAAATCATGCTCAAACGCGACCTCGACCTCCTCGAATACACCAACTCCCGCCTGCACGTTACCGGCGTATCCACCCGCGGCTCCATCCAGCTCATCGCTGATGCCAAAGCCCGCGGCCTGCAGGTCACCTGCTCGGTTACGCCCTACCACCTGCTATTCACCGACGCCGACCTGGCTTCGTACGACAGCTTCCTCAAAGTGAACCCGCCCCTGCGCACACAAGACGATGTAGACGCCCTCCGCGCCGCGGTAACCGACGGTACGGTGGATTGCATCGCCTCGCATCACCAGCCGCAGGACTGGGACGCCAAGCAGGTGGAATTCGAATACGCCAAATACGGCATGATCGGCCTGGAAACAGCCTTCGCCGCCCTCCGCGCCGCACTTCCCGAACTGGAACCCGCCAAACTGGCCAGACTGCTGTCCGACAATCCGCGCAGCATCTTCGGCCAGCCCGCCATCACCATCAAAGAAGGCGCCCCGGCCAACCTAACCGTTTTCGAACCCAACGCCACATATACACTGAGCGACGACCGCTTCCAGTCCAAAAGCCGCAACACGCCCTTCCTCGGCAAGCCCGCGAAAGGCAGCGTAACCGGCATCATCCGTCAAAACAAATCCTGGTTCCGGTCATGAAAAACAAAACACACTTACGCTTCGGCTTCATGGCCGCCGCGATCAATTTCGCCCTGCTGCTGACGCAATATTTCACGCATACCAGCTCGGCCAATATCTTTTTCCGCATCCTTTCGCTGGCGGTGCTGGTGGTAGCAGTAGTCGCTTCCTGCCTGCGCTTTTCCCGCGAGATGGAGCACAAAGCCAGCTTCGGCGAAGTTTTTGGCACGGGGTTCCGCACAACGGCGGCCGCTACCGTGATCTTCGCCGCGCTGTTCATGCTTTTCGCGCAAGTAATGCCCGGTTACAAAGACGCGTTCATCCACGACATGATCGCCATGGGCCCGCAGGCCGATATGCCCGAAACCCATGCCGCGGAATTTGAACGCCTCAAACAGGCATTTCCCGTAACCGTGCTGTCCGGCATCCTCATGTTATATGTGCTCCCCGGCATCGTAGCCTCTGTTCTGGGAGCCGCCTTAGCCAAAAAGAAATGAAACACCTGGATATATCCGTTATCGTTCCCTTAAAAAACGAAGAAGAATCCCTGCCCGAACTGGCGGCTTGGATCGACCGTGTCATGCAGGACAACGGTTTTTCCTATGAAGTCTGGATGGTAGACGACGGCAGCACCGACCAATCCTGGGAAGTGATCCGCGAAATCTCCGCTTCCAACCCTAACGTCAAAGGCATTAAATTCCAACGCAACTACGGCAAGTCCGCCGCGCTCAACGAAGGCTTCCGCAAAGCCCAGGGCCGCGTGGTCATCACCATGGACGCCGATCTGCAAGACTCCCCCGACGAAATCCCCGGTCTGTACAAAATGATCGTGGAAGACGGGTACGACCTCGTCAGCGGCTGGAAAAAGAAGCGCTACGACAATACCCTTACCAAAAACCTCCCTTCCAAGCTCTTCAACTGGGCCACGGTAAAGATGAGCGGCATCAAGCTGCACGACTTCAACTGCGGCCTGAAATCATACCGCAAAAAGGTGGTGAAAACCATCGAGGTATATGGAGAGATGCACCGCTATATTCCTGTTATCGCCAAGTGGAGCGGGTTCCGCAACATCGGTGAGAAAGTGGTGGAACACCGCAAACGCAAATACGGCACCACCAAGTTCGGGCTGGAGCGCTTCATCAACGGTTTCCTCGATCTCGCATCCATCACCTTCGTAGGGCGTTTCGGCAAGCGGCCGATGCACTTCTTCGGGGCGCTGGGCACGTTGTTCTTTATCATCGGTTTCATCATCGCGGGGTACCTGGCCGTGGCCAAGATATTCTGGATGCAGTACAAGATGACGGAACGCCCGTTGTTCTTCCTCGCCATGCTGCTGCTTATCATCGGTTCCCAGTTATTCCTTACCGGGTTTATCGCGGAACTGGTAGCGCGCAACGCGCCGGAACGCAACTCCTACCTGGTGGAAGAAATCCTTGAAAACGAAGGCTGATGGTCCAGGCAAAGAAGATCGTCATCATCGGTCCCGCCCACCCCATCCGGGGTGGCCTCGCGGCGTTCAACGAACGTCTGGCGCGCGAATTGATCGCGAAGGGCCACGATGTGCAGATCCATACTTTCTCTTTCCAGTACCCCGCGTTCATGTTCCCCGGGAAAGAACAATACACTTCCGCCCCCGCGCCCGAAGGGCTGCGGATCCAACGGAGCGTACATTCCCTCAATCCCCTGAACTGGCGCAAAACCGGGCTGGAGATCCGCCGGCAAAGGCCCGATCTGGTGATCGTGGCGTTCTGGATCCCGCTAATGGCCATGAGCCTAGGGAGCCTGGCGCGCATCATCCGCAAAAACGGTCACTCCCGCATCGTAGGCCTCGTCCACAACCTCATCCCCCACGAAAAAAGACCGGGAGATGCCGCCCTGACTCAATTCTTCGTCAACAGCTGCCATGCGTTCATCACTCTCAGCCGCGAAGTGCTGCGCGATATCCGCCGGCTGACCGATAAACCCGCCGCATACGCGCCCCATCCCGTCTACGACCATTTCGGCGACACGCTCCCCACGGCTGCGGCGCGCCAGCACCTCGGATGGGACGAAAACAGCCGGTACCTCCTCTTCTTCGGGTTCATCCGCCACTACAAAGGGCTCGACCTGCTGCTGCAGGCTATGGCCGACCCGCGCATCCGCGCCATCGCCAACCTGAAGCTCGTAGTGGCCGGGGAATTCTACGAAGACCGCAGGAAGTACGAACCGCTCCTCGGTCCCAATGTGATCCTGGTCAGCGATTTCATTCCCGACAGCGACGTGAAATTCTATTTCTCCGCCGCCGACCTCGTGGTACAGCCCTACCGGAGCGCCACCCAGAGCGGGATTTCGCAGATGGCCTATCATTTCGGCGTGCCTATGCTGGTTACCAACGTGGGCGGCCTGCCGGAAATCGTGCCTGACGGGAAAGCCGGATATGTGGTGCCGCCAGAACCCAATGCCATCGCGGAAGGCATCCTCCGCTTCCTCGAACAGCCTGCCGGGCAATTCGCCGCGTTTATCAAAGCGCAACAGCAGCTGTACTCCTGGGGCCATTTCGTAAAAACGCTCGAAACCCTGCAATAAATCGCCGCTTTTGGGGTTATAAGACTAGCATCATGAAAGCTATTACATTCATTATCGCCTTATTCTCCGTACATGCCGCCCTGGGCCAGAAGCTCCCGGCATCCAGTTTCGCCGAGCTCGAAAAACGGCAGGATTCCCTGCGCGCCATGAGCTACGAGATCATCAACGGCAAAACACAGGACGTTCGCAGCACGCGCAACGACGCCTTCATCCCCGCGCTCGTCAAAGCCCTTAAAACGCCGTACTCTTTCTACTTCCCATTCGATTCACTTACCACCATGGCGAAGGTCTACCCGGCCGACAGCTCCTTCCGCATCTTCACCTGGCCGCTGGAATACGATAACAGCACCTTCCGGCATTTCGGCGTGATCCAGATGAATACGAAAGACGGCGCCCTGAAGCTTTTCCCCCTGTTCGACAATTCAGATTACACCGCAAACCCCGACACCATTACCAACCACCACGGCTGGTACGGGTGCCTGTACTACGGTATCATCCAGCGCCGGTATTTCAATGCGGAATATTATACGCTGTTTGGATGGGACGCCAACAATTTGCGGAGCCAGAAAAAGATCGCGGAAGTGCTCACGTTCAAGGAAGGCGAGCCCGTATTCGGCGGTCCTTTTTTCAGTTTCGTGGAAGACACGGTGAAGAAGCCCACGCGCAACCGGTTCATCCTCGAATACAAACGCGACGCGGCCGCGGGGCTCAATTTCAACCCCGAAGCCAATATGATCATCTACGATCACCTCATTTCTGAAACCGGTGAAGAAGCCAAGAAACACACCCTCGTGTCCGACATGGATTACGAAGGTTTCAAATGGCAGGCCGGCAAATGGGTACACGTGGAAAAGATCTTCCACGACGCGCTGGAAAAAGGCAAAGTACCCGTTGGCGTACCGCTCGACAAAAGCCGCTCCAATTTGAGAGAGCCCAAAACCTACGATGAAATAGAAGCCGAAGAAGCCGCCAAACAAGCGGAGAAAGACGCGAAGAAAAAGAAGAAGAAACAGTAGCCCGGCAACCGTCCCGTATTCAGCCGCCGTTGCGTCGCACACGGCGGCGGCAGTAAGCAGGTCAGCATTGCATCAAGGCGCGGGGATCTCACCATCCGGCAAGGGAAGATCGTTCATTTCGTGGTTGAAGACGTGGAGCGCTATGCCTGAAATTTTATCGTATTTGTAATGCGATTCCGGGCCAAAAAGCAGCATTAGCCGTACCTGCCCTACCGATCCCTTCAATCCCCTCCCGCTATAAACCGGCACAAACACCACGCGCTTGTTGTATGTCGACACCGAATCCGTGATGTACACCGGCGGTTGCTCCTTCACATATTCATTATACACTTCACAAATTCGCCGGAATTTCCGATTCAGCGAAGCCTCCGACATGTCGATCTCCTCCAGCGGTACCCCCACCAGCGCCCGGAAACTTTCGTAATCCTCCTGCTCAATCGTGGCCAGCACAGCGTTACTCGTTTCCAGGATCTCGTTTTTAACCGCCGCCTGCTGCGATTCCGGCGAACCGCAGGCCGCGATCATCATAGCCGCAAACATGCATGTGTATTGCTTCATCATCACAAGATAATAAAAAAAGAATCCGCCACGGCGGGCGGATCCGATACAAAAGACATTCAATTTGGTCAGTCCTTCGGCTGCTTCACGTTCGAAGCCGGCAGTTTTGCCACCGGCTGTTTGAAGTCCTCCGCCGTCACTTTATCTTCTTTGCCGAGATACGTCCACTGCACATCGGTGAGGTAATTGTTGAACACGCGGTTCACATCTTCCGTTTTCACCTGCCCGATCCGGGAATTGATCTCGTCGAAGATGCGCCAGTTGCCTGAAGCCTCGCAGGTCGACATCACATTCGCTTGCGCTCCGCTGCTTTGGTTCGTCATGTAATAACGTGTGAGATAGGATTTCTTCTTGTTCTCCACCTCCTTCGGCTTAAAGCCGTTTTCCTTCACATCGTTGATAATAGCCGTCATCACTTCGAGCGACTGCTTCGGATCAATAGTGGTGATGTACAGCTGCGCGGCCGGCGTTTCGATATAGGAATTGTTGTATCCCGCGGACGGCGCATAGGAAAGGCTGCGTTTCGTCCGTAACTCTACGAAATACCGGTCGTACAACATGCTCATCGCAAACTGGAACAACGGCCCGTCGGGCGAGTAATACTTCGGTGCGTTGCCCAGGCCCACGATGTAATTGGTCGCCAGGTCGCGATTGCTGATCTTTACCCCCTGTTTGATGGCCGCGGTTTGCGGCGCGCGCGGGGCTTGTCCGGCCGGGAGCGCCGCCAGCGTACTTTTCACCTTCCCGGTGATATCCTTTTCGTCGAGGTTGCCGACGATCACAAGATAAATCCGTTGCTTGCCCAGCAAATATTTATAAAAATCCTTCGCTTCCTGCAAGGTCAGTTTTTCGATCGTGGCGGGCGTCCCTCCCGGGCGCTTCGCATAATCTGTTCCTTCGAACAGCTGCTGCGTGGCAAGAATGCGGAGATATTGGTCCGGATCCGCTTCCAGCTGTTTGGCGTTGGACACCATCCGCTCACGCTCCAGCTTAAATTCATTCTCATCCATCGCAGGATGCAGCACAGCATCGGCAAACAGCGCCCAGCTGCGGTCCCAGTTCTCACGCAGGCAGGTCATCGTCATGTACGAAAAATCGTTTCGCGCATCCGCCCCGAATTCTGTCCCCAGCTTCTCCAGTTCCGCCGCCAGCGCGTCTTTATTGATCGTCGCCGTTCCCCCGTTCAGAGCGATAGTCAGCGCCAATGGCTCCAAACCCTGTTGCGCCTCCGTGATATTAGTGACGCCTCCGCGGATACAAAGGTTCACGGTAGCCACTGCTTTATCTGTCCTCTTGAAAATCACTTTTATCCCTTCCACCTGCAATTCTTTCGTGGCCTGCGCAAACAACGGCGCGCTGGCGCAAACGAATATGATGATATAGATAATCCTTTTCATGATCGATGTTTAAGCGGTTAACGATAAAGCGCCTCCAGGCTGGTAACGTTCCATTCTTTCTGCATGTCTGCATTCAACAGCAACCCGGCCACGGAAGGCTGGTTTTTGATGTACTTGCGGACATAATCCTGCACATCCTGCCGCGTCACTTTATTCAGCTCCGAGATGTAATCGAAGTAATAATCCAGCGACGCGGAGGCCCACCAGAAACTCAGTGTATGAATGTAGTCGGTGGTGGCTTCCATCCCAAATTTCTCCCCGTTGGCCAGCTTGATCTTCGAAGTTTCCAGCTGCTCGTCGGTAAAGTAATCGTCACTGTCGAACTGGTCGATCTGCCGCGCCAGGGCCTGGAACGACTCCTTAAACTTGCCTGGATTCGGTACAAAAAAGACCTGGATCGGCCCCACATACTTCGCCGTCTGGTACCCTATCCCCACGTTCAGGGCGTAGCCGGAATCCACGAGGTTCTTCTGGAATTTTGAATTCTTCTGCGACAAAATGTAGGAAAACACATCGGCCACCAGCGTGGCTTTAATATCCTTCCGCGTGTCCGGCCCGTGCCACACCTGCAGGAGCATGGGCACGCGGGCGTTGGGGCTTTCCACCACGAAGCGCAGGCTATCTTTCCCTTTCAGCGGCTCAAACTCCGGTATGGGCCAGCGCTTGAAGGGATCAAAGCCGGCGGGCTTCCAGTCGCCGTACACTTCTTGCGCCTTGCGGAACACCTCTTCATGCTTCACATCGCCCGCCACCAGCAGGATCGAGTTGTCCGGAAAATAATACTTGTCTTTGATGACCCGCATCTTCTCCGGCGTGGCCGTCAGGATGATATCGTGGTCGCCGATGGGATTTTTGCGGGAGTAGTGCGCGCCCCAGGTTTTGCGGTTCACTTTATCGAACAACGCCCAGGCCGGATTAGACTCCGCCCGCTGGAATTCGCCATCCACCACCGGGTTCTCCTTCTTCATTTCTTCCTGTAAAAATAACGGGTAACGGATCGCGCTGTTCATAAAACGCAGCCCGTGGTCGAGATCTTTACTGCCGAGGGTGAAAAAGTAATTCACGCGCTCCTGGCTCGTGGTGCCGTTAAACGAAATCCCCAGCTCCTGGATGCGCTCCAGGTACTTTTCCTGCGAGGGAATGTCCTTGTTGGCTTTGAAAAACATGTGCTCGTACAAGTGGGAAAGACCGTTGAATTCGTTGTCTTCCGTATAAGATCCGTTGCGGACGGCCATTTCGATGGTCACCAGCGGCACGGAATGGTCTTCCAGCACCAGCAGTTCCAGCCCGTTCGGGAGCCGGGACAGGAAGATGTTGGCGGGCCGGTTTTTCGATTGTTGGGCGGATGCCGCCACTGCCAGCAGCAGCAAAAGTAAAAGGGGCGAGTGCTTCATGTGCGAAGGTTCTAGGGTCAGGAAATGAAAACAGGTTTGGATAATTGACGTCGGCGGGCCTGGAGGTCCTTACTAAATATACCGGATAATTGCCAATTCGCGTGCAAAGGCGCCCCCTTTCAGCGGACTGGATAAAAAGAAAAAAGGCGCCAGGGAGTGAAATCCCTTTGGCGCCTTTCTATTAAATCATTGATTATCAGAATAATTCACCCTGAACATTCCCAGTTTCGTCGTCTTCCGTCTCGGCTTCTTCGTCTTCGGTGATAAGCTCGACGTTCACGAAATCGTCTCCGGCAATCTTATGGCCTACGGTGCGCCATCCGGTCACTTCGTAAGCTTCGTGCAGGGAGATTTCCTCTTCCTCCGGATCGCGTTTCTTGCCCGTACGCAGGATCACGACGGGTTCGGCCTGGGTGGTTACCAGTTCCACATGGTTTTTCGCGCCTTCCTTGATGAAGGAAAACTTGTTGTTGAGGGTCTGCGTTTCGATCTTGAAGCGCTTCACGTTGTACTGCTTCTTATCCGCATCGAAGTACACGGTAGAAACGATCCGCTCCGGGTTGAACTTCTCGATGTACATCGCGTCGTCAGCATCGTAGCGGTTGGTCAGCTCGAAATTGGTTAATTCGTAGGTACCGTTTTTATAGAATACCACGATCTTGTCTTCCCCTTCAAACGAACCTACAAACACGCCGCGCTGGTCGGTATTGAGGCGGCCAACGGCGTCGTCGTACCAGATTTTCAGCCCGCTGAGGGTGGAAACGCCTTTCTCCTTGAACTTCACTGAACGGATAGGCCATTTGGTGACCACGTTCCCCATAGAGCCGCGGCCCTTGATGGGAATAGTTTCGAAGTAGAAGTCAAATTCCTTCTTCTTGGCGGCGCAGTTGGAACTGAGTTTCACGGTCACCACTTCCGCTTCGCCGTTGGGGTTGGCGGTGAAGTAATGCACTTTGGAGGATTTATCTTCCTTGGCCAGGTGATATTCCTTGTCGCGGGTAATGCCGGTTACGTTGAAGCGCTTGGCCAGGCTGTAGCCGGTTTTCCCGTCTACGTAAATCATGTTGTATGTCATGCGCTCGTCGCCCTTGCGGAATACATCGACATGAATGATATCCTTGCCTACGAATGTTTTGTCGGCGACCTTGGTCACCAGCATCACCCCGTCGCGGCGGAATACGATGATGTTGTCGATATCGGAGCAATCGGCTACGAATTCATCTTTCTTGAGAGAAGTACCGATGAATCCATCCGCCCGGTTCACATACAGCTTGGTGTTGGCGATAGCCACCGACTGCTGCTGGATGGTGTCGAAAGTTTTGATTTCAGTTTTCCGCTCGCGGCCTTTGCCGTATTTCTTCAGCAGGTTCTCGAAATAGGCCACGGCAAAATCCGTGAGGTTTGCCAGGTCGTGTTTCACCTGTTTGATATCCGCATCGATGGCTTTGATCTGTTCGTTCAGTTCGTTGATATCGAGGCGATAGATGCGACGTACCGGTTTCTCGGTAAGCTTCACGATATCGTCGCGGGTGATTTCGCGCTTGAGTTGCTTCTTGTAAGGTCCAAAACCTTTGTCGATGGCCACCAGCACGGCTTCCCAGTCCTTATGCTTCTCTTCCAGTTCTTTATAGATCCCTTTCTCGAAGAAGATTTTTTCGAGCGAAGTGTAGTGCCATTTTTCCTCCAGTTCGGCGAGGCGGATCTCCAGTTCCATGCGCAGCAGCTCCCGGGTGAAATCAGTGGAGCGCTTCAGCAGGTCGGTGGCGCCGAGGAAGAGGGGTTTGTCGTCCACGATTACGCAGGCGTTCGGGGAGATGGATACTTCGCAGTCCGTAAAGGCGTACAGCGCGTCGATGGTGATATCCGGCGATATGCCGGGAGCGAGCTGCACTTCGATTTCCACGTCGGCGGCGGTATTGTCAATTACCTTTTTGATCTTGATTTTACCGTTGTCGTTAGCCTTCACGATGGAGTCCATGAGACTGGTGGTGGTAACGCCATAGGGCACGTCCCTCACCAGTAGTGTCTTTTTATCTTTCTCCTCGATGTGGGCGCGAACGCGCACTTTCCCGCCGCGTTTGCCGTCGTTATAGTTATTCACGTCGATCATGCCGCCGGTCAGGAAGTCGGGATAAAGTTCGAATTTCTTGCCGCGGAGGTATTTGATGGACGCGTCGATGAGTTCGTTAAAGTTATGGGGAAGGATTTTCGTGCTGAGGCCCACGGCGATGCCCTCCGCGCCTTGAGCCAGCAGCAGGGGGAATTTCATGGGCAGCGCGAGCGGTTCGTTTTTACGGCCGTCGTAGCTCAGCTGCCATTCGGTGGTTTTATTATTGAAAGCCACATCCAGCGCGAACTTCGACAGGCGCGCCTCGATGTACCTGGCCGCCGCCGCATCGTCGCCGGTGCGCACATCGCCCCAGTTACCCTGCATATCGATCAGCAGTTCTTTCTGGCCGAGGTTGACGATGGCATCGGAGATGGAGGCGTCGCCATGCGGGTGGTACTGCATGGTTTGACCGATCACGTTGGCCACTTTATTGAAACGCCCGTCGTCCATTTCCTTCATGGCGTGCATGATGCGGCGCTGAACGGGTTTGAGGCCGTCTTCCACGCCGGGCACCGCGCGCTCCAGGATAACGTAGGAGGCGTAGTCCAGGAACCAGTCCTTATATTTCTCATCTACGTGCGCTGCGCCATGCAGTGATTCGTCCGGTGTTTCTTTTGTGTTACTCATATACTTAGTTCAGAAAAGTAAAAACTATCGTTTTCCTGCTTCGAAATCTTCGCGCCAGATGCGGATGGAATCAATGTGCACGTCGTCAAGCGTGTTCAGTTCCATAAATGAGCAATCCGTTACGGCGATCAGCTGGTGCCAGATATTGACGGGGATTTCCACCCGGGCGGGGGCCGTCACCGTTTCCACCCTTATCTCCGACTCGCTGAGCGGGCACCAGTGGAGCTCCGCCGTGCCGCTGAGGAGATACATGATCTCGGGGTTTTTGTAATCGGAATTGCCCTGGTGGTAATGCTGCCCGCTGCTGCTGCCGGCGTTGCGGTAGCAAAGGATGAATGTTCCTGTGCGGAAGCATTCCCACTCGAAATTGCGGCCGCGGTCGTCTTCCCCTATCAGCTGCAACGGACGGATATCTGGCTGTGCCATCGGTTATGCATTTTCTGCGGCGGCAGGTGCTTCAGCTTCCGCCGGGCCGCCTGGCTGCCTGATTTCGTAATCTTTCAATGATTTCAGTTCCCCGCGCGCTTCCAGCTTTCCTTCCTTGACGAGCTCTTTCAGCCGCCAGTTGAGGAAATGGTCCATCACGGGATATTTCATCTTGCCGATCACCGCGGCAGAAGATTTGCTCGCTTTCGCGAATTCCTTCCCGGTGGCGGCCAGCAGGTCTTTGTCGTAATACGTCGCAGCTTCGCCGCGGATTTTCTTGCCGCCTTCCAGCAAACGGACGCCCGCGTTCTCGTTCATCAGCCGGCGCCATTCGTCGCCGTCGAGCTCGAATTCCGCCAGTGATACTTCCCGCGCCAGTTTCTTTGCCTTCAGGTATTCCTTCGGCAGGATCTGGCTGAGGTGCGTGGGATAGAAAACGCCGTTCTTTTCGTTGAGGAAAGGCAGGTTGTTGAGATAGATGAGGTGGATGCGGCCCGAGAACCGGTCGAGCTGGCTCACCAGCCAGAAATACCCGCAAACGTCTGTGGGGTTCTGCCCCGCCCAGATCCAGATCACCAGTTCCTCTTCCTCGCGCAGGCGCGCTTTCAGGCTGCGGATGGGATCTTCCGGCGGCGGGATCGTTTCGCCTTCCGCGGGCTGCGGCACGGTAATTTCCTGCACGGCATTCCACCAGTCGCGGCGCGCCGCGCGGCCATCCGGCGTATCGAGGATGAAGAGCGGGCCCACGGCCAGATCATCTTCGTAACACAATATCTCCCCTTCCAGTTGCGGGTCCAGTTCAAAAGCCGCCTTCAGATTGGCGATGCTCGACTGCCCGAATACAATATGCAATATCATTGTCGGTAATCGTCTTCTTTAATACTATGCTTCCGCGGTTTCTTCCACCAGGTCCTTCTCGTAACGGAGGTTGCTGATGATGAAATCCTGGCGGTGCTGGGTGTTTTTACCCATGTAATATTCCAGCATCTTGGCCACCGGCATCTCCTGTGAGGGAATGATGGGCGATTTCCGCATATCGTCGCCGATAAACTGCCCGAATTCATCCGGACTGATCTCGCCCAACCCTTTAAATCGCGTGATCTCCGGCTTCCCGCCCAGTTTTTTCACCGCTTTCTGTTTTTCCTCCTCGCTGTAGCAGTAGATCGTCTGCTGCTTGTTGCGGACGCGGAACAGGGGTGTTTCCAGGATATAGATATGCCCGTTCTTCACCAGGTCGGGGAAGAACTGGAGGAAGAAGGTGAGCATGAGCAGGCGGATGTGCATACCGTCTACGTCTGCATCGGTAGCGATCACGATATTGTTGTAACGCAACCCTTCCAGCCCTTCCTCGATATTAAGGGCATGCTGCAACAGGTTGAATTCTTCGTTCTCGTATACGATCTTTTTGGACAGGCCGTAGCAGTTCAGCGGCTTGCCGCGGAGGCTGAAAACCGCCTGCGTTTCCACGTTCCGGGATTTGGTGATGGACCCGCTCGCAGAATCGCCCTCCGTGATGAAGATGGTGGTTTCCTTTTGTTTGGCTTCCTGTTCTTCCTTCTGTTTGCCGGTTGCTTCCTCGTTCAGGTGGAAGCGGCAGTCGCGCAGCTTGCGGTTATGGAGGTTCGCTTTCTTGGCGCGCTCGTTGGCGAGCTTCTTGATACCCGCCAGCTCCTTGCGCTCGCGCTCGCTCTGCTCGATCCTTTTCTTCATGGATTCGGCTACGGCAGGGTTGCGGTGCAGGTAATCGTCGAGCTGCTTGCTGAGGAACTCGAGCACGAAGGCTTTCATAGACTGCCCACCTTCCGAGACCGTCAGCGACCCCAGCTTGGTTTTGGTCTGGCTTTCGAATACGGGTTCCTGTACGCGCACGGCGATGGCCGCGCAAATAGAAGCGCGGATATCGGTAGCGTCGTAGTCTTTTTTATAGAAGTCGCGCACGGTTTTGACGAACGCCTCGCGGAACGCCGCGAGGTGGGTACCGCCCTGCGTGGTATGCTGGCCGTTCACGAAAGAATAATATTCTTCGCCGTATTGGTTTTCGTGCGTGATGGCGACTTCAATGTCTTCTCCTTTCAGATGAATGATCGGGTAACGGAGGTCGTCCGGGTTGGTACGGCGCTGCAACAGGTCGAGCAGGCCGTTTTTGGACAGGTATTTTTGTCCGTTGAAGTGGATTGTCAGCCCCGCGTTCAGGAAACAATAGTTCCATATCTGGTTTTCCAGGTAATCGGGGATGAAGTGATAGTTTTTAAAAACGGTATCGTCCGGCGTGAAGGTCACGATGGTACCGTTGTTATCTTTCGTATCCGCTTCTTTATGTTCTTTCGTCAATACGCCGCGTTCGAATTCCGCTACTTTCATTCTTCCTTCCCGGACGGAAGTGATTTTGAAATAACTCGACAACGCGTTTACCGCTTTGGTACCCACGCCGTTGAGGCCCACTGATTTCTGGAATGCCTTGCTGTCGTATTTGGCGCCGGTGTTGATCTTGCTCACTACATCCACCACCTTGCCCAGGGGAACGCCCCGGCCATAGTCGCGCACCGTTACGCTGTGTTCGGTCACCTTAATATCGATCTGCTTGCCGAAGCCCATCATATGCTCGTCGATACTGTTATCCACAACCTCTTTGATGAGAATGTAAATCCCATCGTCCTGGCTGCTCCCGTCTCCCAGTTTGCCGATATACATACCCGGACGAAGGCGGATGTGCTCCCGCCAGTCGAGCGAGCGGATGGAATCCTCGGTATAGGTGTTGAACAACTCTTTGTTTTCTGCCATAAGTCTGACTGTTAACCTGTTGATGATTAAACCGTTGGGGTGGGATTGACCCCGGCCCCTTACTAAATCTTTTAGCAAAACCCGGTCGTTGGCAAAAATAACGGATTCGCGGAAAATGCCAAGTAGATTTTATGCACTATACCTTCAGCATTGATTTTCAATACAAAATAGTTTTATCCACCACATTATACCTGCCTTTAGGTCCGTAGTACGGTTATGGTACCATATCTGTGCTGTATCTGTACGGTAACTGTACGGTAACTGTAAGTTAACTGTAAGGTAACTATACGGTATCTGTACGGTAACTATACAATTACTATACAATTACTATACAGTAACTATGCAGTAACTATATAGTAACTATACAGTAACCATGCTGTAAACCTATTTTAGGATGGGACCTGGACCGTTTTGTGGTGTAAACCTGTTTTAGGATGGGACCGGGACCGGCCCCAAAATCCCCCATTCGTAGCATAACACTGTATAAAAAAATACATATTTTTTGAACCGTTTTCCGCCCTGCTTCTCAATCAATAAAATTTCTATGCGAATAATATTTTATATGATTTTAATATCTATATTTACACCCGGAATACGGCTGATCTGTCCTCTTGTTATTATTAAATAGATATCCTGATGAAAACTATCGTATTTATTGGTATCGTCGTATCTGTTTTGCTGATCGCATTGGTAGTAGTCTTAATGGTTAGACGTGAGCAGCGCGATATGCGCCGTTTGAGAGACACCTGCATCGGGTTTTCCCGCCACTTCGAATCCTGGCGGATCATTTCCTGAGCACCACCCGCACAATTTATTTTCCAGATTTTGTAAACTTATAATCCCTATACCTATGAAAACCGGTTTACTATTCAAACTCGCATGTCTATGTATTGCTTCCGTGGTATTACTGGCGCATTTTGCCCGTAAGTACATGCAGCGCGTCCGCACCCAGAAAGTGCCCGTTGCACGCTGATCACTGCACAACCCGCAACAAACGCACAAAAAATTGATCCGCCCGTAAACAGGCGGATCTTTTATTTTCCACTCCCCCGTCCTTCCCACAAGAAAAAGGCTGCCCGCAAAACGCAGGCAGCCCGATCGTGCTCCATCTCGACCGAATTGCACTAAGGCATCCAGTAGACTTTTTGTAATACCTGCTGGCCAGGACTGGCACCATTGGTGGCCGCCTGCCAGTTTTCGTGGTTATTGATATTCTCGTCGTCGGGGTAAGGCAGTTTGTTCACCACACTCGGCGAATAGTTGGGATCTTTCGGCGTGAGACCGGTCCTTCTTACAATCGCCCAGGCTTCCCAGGGCTGGAACAACGTGGCGAGCCAGGCCTGCGTGGCGATCTTGCGGAGCGCGTCGGCATCATTAGCGCCATTGTACAGCACTTTGGGATGGGTGAGGAAGGCGGTCATTTGCAAAGCCGTGGGCGGTGTGGGTTTCGTTGCCCAGAAATTGGAATTATTCGCGTAGCCATACCAGAAATCAGTAGAAGAGCGCAGGCCGTCTTCATACTCCAGCTTCGCCTTGGCGATGTCTTTGGCCACGCCCATACCGCGCTGGTAGATTTCGGCTTTCAGGAAATGCACGTCCGCCTCGGTGATAATGAGGATCGGGTAGTATACACGGTCTGCCGCGAGGTTGAAGTTCACGCCGGAGAATTTGTTGGCTGCGTCCGCCCCGATGGCTCTCCGCGCCGTCATTCCCCCTTCGTAAGGCCGTCCGCCTTCTGGTTTCGAGCCGTCTTGCGGCTGGGGCGCCCATTCGTCCGCGTTGTTGGTCATAAACCATACGTAGGTACGCGGATCAAAAATCCCGCTGCCATCGGTGGCGTTGGTGGACGAAAGCTGCTGCCATACGTTGCTGCTCATCCGCATGTTGGAAATGGACAATTCCGCGTAGGAGTTCCACTTGGCATCGAGCGCGCCGAAGATGTTCGTATTCGAGAAGTTGGATGGCCAAAGCCCGAAGTTATTTTTCCAAATATCATCCACCGCCACACTCTGGTTATCCGGCAGCTGTTCGTTGCCACCTACGATCTCGGTGATGATAGCCGTGCTCAGCGCCGTTTCCTTATTGAACAACCGCACCGCGTAACGCAGGCGTAAGGCGTTGCCAAACTTGCGCCAGGCGTCCACATCCCCTTTCAAAAAACTTTCCGATGCCCCGATGCTGGTTTGCCCTGCAGCAGTGGTAAGCCCGTCTGTCGCGGTTTTCAGATCGGCCAGTACGCTTTTGTACACATCTGCCTGTTTATCGTACCCGGGCCGGAAGTTGATCGCGCCCTCCTGGGCTTTCACCGCCTGGCTGTAAGGAATGTCGCCATAATAATCCAGCATCCGCAGCGTGCGCGACGCGAGCAGGATGGTAGCCATGTGGCGGACATTGGTGAACGATGCCGCGTCGGGTTGCTGGTCGATCAGGCTGATGAGCTTCCGGTAATTTTGCAGCGCCGGGTAATATTGGCCCCAGTATCCACCCGCATAGTTGACATAAGGCGCGAGGGTATTCTGATAGGCCTGCTGGTTGGTGATGGGATACAGCAGGCTCACGTTCAATGCGTCGTCGCCGTATTTGGTAAAGGATTCCACGATACCGTTGTACATCCCCGGAATGCTGGCCCGGCTTTCGTCCGCGTCGCTGAAAGGCTTGTTCATTTCTTCGAAACCTTTCCTGCAGGAAGCGCTCCCGATCAGGACGCCGCAGCAAAGCAAACTATATATGATTCTTTTCATGTTCGGTTCGTTTTGAGATTAGAGAGAAGCTTTAACGGTGAAACCGAAGGAACGGATCCGCGGCATGGAAGAGTATTCGATACCCTGCTGATTGCCAATACCGTTTACGCCTTCAGGGTTAAGCCCTTTGGGAATGGTGGTAAAAATGTAGAACAGATCGCGGCCGATCAAAGACAGGCTCAGGTTCTGGAACACCCTCGTTTTGCGGACCACGCTCTGTGGCAGTTGGTAAGTCAGCGCCGTTTCACGCAGCTTCATCCACGAATTCTCGAATACGGAAGCGGAACGCGGAACGCCCAGGTGGTTCCAGGATGTATACGTCATCAGGTAATACCAGGGAGCCGCCACCACGTCGGTATTCACTTTCCCGTCTGCGAACACCCCATCGAAAACGATACCGGTGTTGGATTGCGTTCCGTCAGGATATACCAGCGGTTTACCGCCGCCGTTGCGCTCTTTTACGGTTTCCTGCAACAGGCCGTTACCCATCGCCGCCGCGTAAGTGCCGAAGTAGGTATCGCCGCCGAGTTTCGCATCGGCCAGTACATACAACGAGAAATTCTTATACCGGAACGTGTTGGAAATACCTCCCGTCATCCACGGCGTAGCGTTGCCGATGGGCACTTCCGAAGGTGTGAGCACCCATTGCGTACCGGCGTTGTAGGTGGTGCCGTTTACCGTGTAGGTAAGGGGCAGCTGCGATTGGGGATTCACTGCTCCCTTTACTACTTTCTGTCCATTCAGGTACGTGAAATCCTTCCCGTATATCGTGCCATACTTCTCTCCCACCTTCAATCGGGTGGAAACGCCGCTCCCACCGAAGAAATTACCAATCGGCAGATTGTCCACGCCTTCATCGAGGTCGAGGATCCTATTCGAATTATGCGCGCCGTTAATGCCGACAGTCCAGCTGAAGTCCTTCGTACTCACCGGCGTTGCGTTGATCACGAATTCGAGCCCCTTGTTGCCCATCGACCCACGGTTCAGCACCACGGATGTAAAGCCGGACGACTGCGGAATGGTGCCCGTCAGAATCTGGTCATACGTCTTCATCGTGTATGCTGTCAATTCCACGTTCAGCCTGTTTTCCAGGAAACCCAGCTGCAATCCCGCTTCGTACTGGCGGCTCCGTTGCGGCCTAACGTCGGGCAGCTTCAGCTCCGGACGGTAAGTCTGCGAAGCCTGTCCGTTTATATTGTTAACCGCCAAAAGATTGAAAATAGAAGCCGGATCCGTGTCGCTGCCGGTTTCCGCGTACGACAGGCTCAGTTTGCCAAAACTCAGCCAGGGCATGGATTCCCGGATGGCGCTGATGCCGTCGGAGAATACATAACTGAGGTTTACGGAAGGATAGAAATAGGAGTTATGCTCCCTGTCGAGTGTCGACGACCAGTCGTTACGCGCCGTCACCTGCAGGTAGAGGTAATTGCGGTAAGAAAGATCCAGGAACCCGAAGCCGGAATTCAGCTTCCTTGTAAAACGCACCTCCTGCGAAGGGTCCGGCTGTTCGGAACCGTTCTTCAGCGCGAATACGAATGGCGACAGGAACTGGCCTTTGGTAGCCGCGCTCACCGTGTAGTCGTTCCGGTAGTATTGCTCCACGCCGCCCGTCAGGCTGGCATTGAAATCAGGGTGCCATAACCCTTGTTTATGCAAGCGCAGCATGGCGGTGAGGTTGCGGCTGAGGTTGCGGGAATTGGCTTCTTTATACGCACCGTCCGTACCCTGGATATTTTTCGGATACTCGCGGACCTCGATGCCATCGCTGGAGTTGTCGACGCTGCCCTGGCCGGTTAACGTCAGCCAGTCGGTCAGCTCCGCCGTCAGTTTGATACCGCCGAGCAATTGGTTGCGGCGCAGTTCGGTGTTGTTCTTCTCGATATTCCACCAGGCATTTGCCATATAGGAATAGTAAGGATAACCGCGGGTCCCCAGCGCAGGGAAGTTACTGGAGTTGGTCACGTCGCGGCGTGCGCCCTGGGGCGTGAAGTTGTTCATCTTCTCCACGTCGGAACGGTAATCGCGGGTGGCCGCATAGCTCATCCCCGCCAGGTAGCTGCCGGAGCCTACAGGAGGCGTATTCAGGCGGTAATAGCTGATGTAGCTGGCCGTCACATCCGCCGTCAGCATCTTGCTCACCTTGATGCTGGAACCGAGGTTGAAGGTGTTGGTGTTGTATTTGGAATTGGGAATATTGGCCTTGCTGTCGTCGCGGGTGTACGACAGGCGGACGGTACCATAATCCCCGCCGCCGGAAAGCGATACGTTATGCTGGTTCACATATCCGTCGGGCAGAAAATCCTTCCAGTTGTTGGGTTGTGCCGAGTATGGGCGCTCTACGCCGTCGTACCACAGAATCGGCTGGTTATCGAATTTAGGCCCCCAGGAAAGGCCGCTGGGGAACGAAAAAAGGTCCCAGGCCTGGGTGCTGTTGTCGTAAGGCAGCATGCCATACGCGCCGGTTTTATAGTCGCCCGCGGCATATGTTCCGGAATAGGTACCGATCTGGTAGCGTTTGCCGGCGCCGGTTACGGGAAATTGCTTTTGCTGGTCGGCGGTCCATAATGAACCAACGAGCCCCGAGCCGAAGTCGTTTTGGAAATCCAGGAATTCGTACACCTGCGTTTTGCGGTGGGAGAAGGAATAATCCACGCCAAGCCCCTTGCGCTGGGTGCCTTTTTTCGGGTAACCATGATCACGCCGTTGCCGCCGCGTGCGCCGTAGAGCGCCGCTGCAGCGGGGCCTTTCAGCACGGTAACGCTTTCGATATCTTCGGGGTTAATGAAGTTGAGGCCTGTGCCCCAGTCGTTATAACTGGAAATGTCTGACCCGGGTTTCAGGCCCAGGCCGCCGCCGCCGCTGTTGTTGCCATTGGAGTTGATGGGATCGTTGTTAATGGGCACGCCGTCGACCACGATCATGGCGCGGTTGTCGCCAGTGAGCGTGGTGTTGCCGCGCACCACCACGCGGGAGGAGCCGCCTTCCACGCCTCCGGAGGCGGAGCTGATCTGGAGGCCGGCCACCTTACCTTGCAGGCCTTGCGCGATATTGGGCGCCTGGGCGATGGTGATCTCGTTGCCTTTCACATTCTGCACGGCATAACCGAGCGAACGCGGCGAACGCTTCACGCCGAGGGCCGTTACCACTACTTCGCCGAGCCCTTGTTCATCGGTTTCCAGCAAAATAGTGTACGCATTCTCCGCGCCCACGGTGATATCTTTCGCCTTGAAGCCGATGGCCGAAAACACGAGCACATCGCCTTCGTTGGCTTCCAGCGAAAAACGACCTTCCGCGTTGGAAGTTGTGCCTTTCGCTGTTCCCCTCACCATTACTGTCACCCCGGGGATGGAAGCGTTGGTAGCCGCGTCGCGGATAACGCCGGTCACCTGCTTGAACGCCATGGACGCGATGGTTTCATCCATTTCATCCATACCGCCAGCCATGGCGCCGATACGTTGCCGTTTCAGCACGATCTGGCTGCCGATGGCTTCGTAGTTGATATTGTAAGGCTGAAACAGCTCGTCGAATACTTTCGACAGCGCCTCGTCTTTCGCCTTGAAGGTTACTTTTTCTTTTTCTGGAAGTGTATTGCGGGTATAGGAGAATTTGACATCGGCCTTGCGGCTGATTTTCTCCAGTACGCCGCGGAAGGCTTCGTGCTCTACAGACAGGGTCAGCTTCCTGTCCAGCACGCCCTGTTCCCTGCCCGACCCTGCCGCCGTTTCCGGCAAGGCGGTGGCGATGGCAAGCAAGCCCAACAGGCATGCGCGCATCCTCGATGTGGAATAGCTCTCTTTCATAACATTAAACGATTTAGCGAGTAATTAAAGGTGCATGACGGGCCCGCAGGGGATTCAGCTGCAGGGCACAGACGGGCAGGACTGCTCCGGTCAGCCGCATGCGTTCGTTTTGGTTGTCTTTGTTAATTTGTGGTTTATAATCTATTTCATTGTTCGTGGCATCCGCCTCCTTCGACGAATATGCCGTAAGTGCTCAAGGTATACGAAGCGTCAATAGTCCTGGTGATAACTTTCAATATCTCTTCAAGGCTTTCATTTCCAAGCGTCAGCGTTATATAGCAATCTTTAAATGTTGCGGGATCGAATTTGATGGGGATGGCGTAATGTGTTTCGAGTGCGCGGAGCACGTCGGCCACGGGCGCTTCCTCGAATGTGAGGAGTTTCAGTTTTTCCAGTTCGGTCGCATGTTCGAAGGCGCCCAGGTAATTTTCCGTCACCAGTTCCTGCAGGCTGGCTTCGTAGCGGCAGACCTGCCGGGGCATCACGATGCTGGCGGCGGATTGCTCGAGGTCCTGCCCTTTCAGGTACACCGAAACCTTCCCGGTGTTCACGGCTACGGATTCCTCTTTGCCGGAAGCCTTCACCATGAAGCTGGTGCCCAGCACCTTCACCACCATTTTTTCGGTATATATATAAAAGGGCTGCTGCGGGTTGGGGACCACATCAAAAAACGCTTCACCGCTCAATTTCACTTCCCTTTTGCCACCATCCATCAATAAACTGTATGCAATGCGCGCACCTTTGCCCAGCACCACCTTCGACCCGTCGGGTAAAAACAGCGCCTGGCTGCCGGAGTTGCCGTTAAAACGGACCACTTCCGGGGAATGGCGTTCCGCAGAATGTGCGGCCATCTGCTTCGAAGGCGATTCGCTGTTCCGGAAAAGCATCCATCCGCCGGCGGCGAGCAGCAAAGCGATGGACGCGGCGACGGCGATCCAGCGCAGGGGCCATATGCGGGCTATCTTCTCTTCCGCGCCGATACCTTCGCGTATCCTTCCAAAGAGTGCATCTACATTATCTTCCGACATTTCCTCGCCATCAAACTCCTCTTCCACCCCGATCTCCATTACCATCGCACGGGCACTGGCCACGGCGGCGGCGTTTTCGGCACTTTCCGCAGCCCAGGCTTCCCAATACGACGCATACCTGCTTCCAGGGTCAAACACCCAGTCCACAAAGCGGTTGTCGAGCAAAAGCGCTTCCAGTTTATCTTCTTGTGATTCCATGCGGAGCGTGTATATCCAGTAATGGCGATTTCCGGCGCGGGATACTCACTTTCGGTAAAATATTTTTTACGTGCGGGGAGATTTCAGGGAAAACCCCTTGCGGAGGGATTTGAGGGCGCGCTGAACGAGATTGAGGACCGACTGGTAATTCATATCCATCATCTCGGCGATGTTCTCGTAGGGGATATTATGGTAAAAACGGAGATGTATGGCTTCCTGCTGGCGGCGGGGAAGTCCGTCGAGCAGTTCGCGGAGGGTTTGGCGGTTGTGGGTTTCTGTTTCGCGGGCCACGATATCCAGTTCCACGTAGCCAGACAGGAGCTCGCCCGATGCGAGGTTCAGTTCCCCGTTGCGGATGAAAGATTGTTTCGATAACTGGCGCGATAGTTTATTGCGCAGGGCGCGGAGGAGGTAAAATTTCGGGTAAGGCGTGTCGGAAAGGTGCTGGCGGGTGTTCCATATTTCCTCGAATAAATCCTGAATACAATCCTGAACCAGGGCGGGATCGTCGGTGATTTTGAGGCCATAGCGCATCATGGGCCTGACATGCGCACGATAGATGCGTTCAAACGCGGAGAGGTCGCCGCTTTTCATCCGGATCCAATCCATATCGTGGTCTAATGCGCTCAAACAGAGGGGGAAATAGGATATGAATGTAAGACAATAGTGGATTTTTTCCTAATACTATCGTGTCATTCCGTAATGCTTTTTGTGCTGGATAAGAAAAAGGGCCCCCTGGTGCAGGGGGCCCTTCAAAAATGGCAATAGTCAACCTTTAACGGTTAAAATATTTGTTGACCGCGTCCGTCCTGCTGCGAACATGCAGCTTTTCATAAATATTATGGACGTGGCGGCGTACGGTTTCGATACTGATAAAGAGGTTTCCGGCTATTTCCTTGTACAGGAAGCCTTTGGAAAGCTGGTCGAGGATT
The DNA here is from genome assembly GCF_038396755.1 of Chitinophaga pollutisoli. Taxonomy (NCBI): domain Bacteria; kingdom Pseudomonadati; phylum Bacteroidota; class Chitinophagia; order Chitinophagales; family Chitinophagaceae; genus Chitinophaga; species Chitinophaga pollutisoli. Next base: position 475,409 of record NZ_CP149822.1, read on the forward strand.
TCCTTCTCGCGGGAAGTCAGCGCTTCCAGGGCGGGATTCGGCTTGGCTTGCTTCTGGAAGTAAGCCACCACCCTCCTGGCGATCTGCGAGCTCATGGGAGATCCTCCCTCGTGGAGGTCCCGGATGGCATCAAGCAATTCTCCGGGCGATGTCTTCTTCAGGATGTAACCACTGGCGCCCGCTTCCAGGGCCATGAAGATCTTATCGTCGTCTTCATATACAGTCAGCATCATGAATTGCATATCGGGGTACTCCCCTTCAGCCGGGTGATGCATTCGATGCCGTTCATGCCCGGCAAATTAAAATCCATCAACACCACATTGGGTAACAACTGAGGAATCTTTTCAAGCGCATTTTCCGCATTGTTAAAAGCGCCAATGCACGCATATCCTTCAGAACCATTGATCAATAACTCCATGGCCGACCTGATATCGTGATTGTCTTCAACAATAGCCACAGAGATGATATCCATGCTATTTTGTAGCTTTTTTTTCGAATATACCATCATTTCGTTTTAAAGTCATAACACCAAAATGTTATAAAAAGTAAATGTAGATTAATTTAATGGTATATCTAAGAAAACTGTCGTTCCGTTTTGGGAAATGATGTCGGCCTGCCCGCCCACCTGCTGCATGCGCTTCTCGATATTCTTCAGTCCGTTGCCGAACAGGCGCACCTTCTCGGGGTCAAAACCCTTCCCGTTGTCCTTGATCATGATCGTCATATTTTTAAACACTTTCACTTCAATGATCACTTCCGTGGCCTGCGAATGTTTCACGACGTTGTGCAGCGATTCCTTCACGGCCAGGTAAATGTGCCGCCGGGTGCCGCCGCTCAGCTTCACATTGGGAATGCTTTCCGGGATGATAAAATGGTGCTGGATGTGCGCATGCTCCAGGAAATCAGCCGCAAAACTCCGCATATACGCGATGAGGTTAGCCAGCGAATCGTTGGAAGAGTTCATGGCCCAGATGATCTCGCTCATCTTGTCCACCAGCTCCCCCGCCGCTTCGGAAATCCTTTCAATCTCCTTCGTTTGCCCCGAATCCTTAATTTTTCGCTTCGCGATCTCGCTGAGCAACCGGATGGTCGACAGCCCCGACCCCAGATCGTCGTGCATATCGCTTGAAATGCGCGCCCGCTCCTGGTCCACCGCCTGTTCCTTCTCCAGCTTCAGCTTCTCATTCCGGATCTTGTAATCAAGATACAGCGCGGAGAAATAATATGCTATTCCTAAAACGAGTAGTAAAAGCAAAAACCGGAACCACAGCGACTGCCAGAATGGAATTTTAATCACGATCTGCAAAGTCGTCGGCTCCGTATTCCACACTTCATCGTTATTGCAGGCTTTTACCTTAAACAAGTACGTGCCCGGCGCGAGGTTGGTATACCGCGCCATGCTCTGATTGCCCGCCATCAGCCAGTCTTCATCCGCCCCTTCCAGCATGTACTGCACCTTGTTTTTCAACGGGTTGGTGAATTCCAGCGGCACATATTCGATGGCGATCGTATTCTGGTTGTACGGCAGCTCTACCTGCTTCATCAGGGAAATCACCGTGTCGGACAGGTACGGCTTATCCAGTACCTCCAAACGCTTGATGATGGTTTTGGGCACCCAGGGATTGTTGCGGAAGTTGCGGGGATAGAAGCCCGTCACCCCGCGGATGCCGCCGAAAAACAGCTCGCCGTCCATCGATTTGAAATAAGCACCCGTATTGAATTCATTGCTCTGCAACCCGTCTTCGAAATTGTAGGTCACGAGGTTGTCACCGTTCTGCCGGATGTGCGTCAGCCCGCGGTTGTGGCTGATCCACATATTGTCTTTATCGTCGAGCAAAACGGCGTAAACGTAATCGCTCACCATGCCGGGGTAGTCGTAACTATTATAATGCTTCAGTTTGCGGTTGGCTTCGTCCAGCACGAGCAATCCTTTGTTAGTGGCCAGCAGCAGCTGTTTGTGCGCGTTTTTGTTGATGGATTTGATCTCCACGTCCTTAATCCACAGGTTGATCTTTTCCCACTTCACCCCATCCGATTTCCGGCAGTAGACGGAGGATTTGGTACCCACGTATTGATTCCCCCAGAAATCTTCGAAGAAACAGGTCAGCTGCTCGCTATCGAACCGGTGAACGATCGCGGCGGTCATGCCCTTGTCGGCGCTGCTGAATTTCAGGAGATACTCACCGTAATTGAAATACGTTTCGCCGTTCGGCCGCTTGTTCACAAAAGGATAGATCACGCGCTGATCCGGCAGGCCGAGGGCGCGCACTTTCGGCGTCAGGTCCTGGAAGCGCTCGGTTTTGACGTCGAACAGCCCGATGGCCCCTTTAACGAAGTGGAACCACAGGCTCTCGTAATCTTCGCGGCAGATGGCGTGGAGGTTGTTGGCAGGAAAACGGCCGGGCGCGTCTTCGTTGGAAATGCGTTTGAGGTACTTCCCTCCTTTTTCGTAGATATCCAGCCCGTCTTGCAGCAACCCTACATAAAGGCGGCCGTCGTCGTGCTTGTATACGGATTTGACGATGTTATGGGAAATACGCGGCGATCGGTAGAGGCTGAACACCTTTTTGTTGGGCGCGAATTTCTTGAGCCCGTCGCCGTCGGTCCCGATCCACATGTTATTGCCGCGGTCGCGGTAAAGCGCCACGATTTTGTTGAAAGAATTGGTTTCGAACGCGTTGAAACTAGTAATATGATTGACAATCTCGTGGTTGTCGATACTATACACGAGCACGCCGTTGTTCCCGCCGATCCAGGCGTTGCCGCGTTCGTCAAGCTCGATGGCCGAGGGCAGGAATGGCTCCTGCAGTTCGTTAAGGATGGAAAACTTCGTATCGGAGTATCGGTTGCGCTTGGTGTCGAATATCGTGATGTGGCCATTGCTGACTACCAGCAGGGAATCGTTGTTCAGGGGACGGATGGCGGGCTTGCCACTCAGGGTGGGCAGGCAGTAAGTGGTGAGGCGGGCGGTATGGACGTCCATCCTGTAGAGCTGTTCGTCGTCGAAACAGAGCCAGATGTAATTATCCTGCATGACCACCGCCTGGGGGATTTTATTGGCTTTGGCGTATGCCGGGGGATAATGGATGATTTTCTTCAGTTCGAAGGTATTGCTGTTCAGCTGGTATAGTCCTTTGGCGGGGCGCCATACCCAGAGCGTTTGCGTGGCGGGGTCTTCGCCGAGGATTTTGAACTTGTGCAGGAAGTCGCGCTCCGCTTCGTTGACGTACATGCTATCGGCGAATACGAGCGTGAAATTCCCCTTATAGCTATTGTAAAGGCTGATACCGGCGTTGTGAGCGATCAACAGCCGGTCGTGCTGGTCGAGGTAGAAAAGGTGGTTCCTGGTGCCGTGGAGCCCGAAACTTTTCACCACGGCCCTGCCGAGGAAAGCGGACGAAGGGTATACGACGCGCTCGGTGAGCTTTTCGGGGCGTTCCTGCGCGGGATTGGTACGGAATTCGTTGAACACATAGCCGTCGAACCGGTTGACGCCGTCGAATGTGGAGATCCAGAGAAAGCCTTCCGGCCCCTGGATGATGCTGCCGATGCTGTTCTGGGAAAGACCATTATCGACGCTATAGGCATCGAAATTATAGCTGCGCTCCTGGGCGGAAGCAGAAGTCAGGTTTGCCAGGATAGTGCAGAATATAAGGATGCCGGTCTGATAAATTAATCGCATCGGGTTATTGAATATGTCTTAGGAGGTTTGCAAATATATAATTCTCGCTTGCACTTTGTAACGAATTTGCATTTTTCTTCATTATTATTGCCGGAAAAGCAGATTGTATGAAATTCCGAACGTTGGCCGCCTTAGCCATCATGATGACGTTTAGCCGCTCCCTTTCCGCCCAGGTTCCGGCTTTGGCGGAAGCGCCCCGGGATCCGAAGATCGAAGTGCTGGTGACCGCGCCAATCGGGAGCATCCGCGGTTTGAGCGTGGTGAACGACAGCGTGGCGTGGGTTTCAGGCACCCAGGGCAAGGCGGGGCGCACGGCTGACGGGGGTAAAACCTGGACCTGGTTCACCATCCCCGGTTGCGATTCCGTGGATTTCCGGGATGTGGAGGGGTTCTCCGGCAACAGGGCCATCCTCATGGGGATCGCTTCCCCGGCGAAGGTGATGTTGACGGAAGACGGCGGCAAAAACTGGGAACAGGTCTATTTCAACGCCGATTCCGCTATATTCCTTGACGCGATGGACTTTTTCGGCGACCGCAAGGGATATATCGCCGGCGACCCGCTGGGCGGCAGCTTCAAAGGGCTGGTAACACCCGACGGCGGCAAAACCTGGTACAACCTGCCCATGCCCGCCGCCGATTCGGCGGAAGCCATTTTCGCGGCGAGCGGCACCACTTTGCGCGCGCTCCCGGGCGGCCAGCCGGCTTTCGCGACCGGGGGTACCCATAGCCGGTTCTACCGCTTGCAAGGGCGCAAATGGCGCGCAACGGAGTGGCCGGCCACGCAGGGGCAATCGTCCACCGGCATCTTCTCCTTCGCATTTATCACTGATAAACAAGGCATTGCCGTAGGCGGCGATTACCTCAAGCCCGAAGTGGTCAAAGGCAACTGCCTCATCACGGCCGACGGCGGGCTCAGCTGGCAACCCGTGCAGGCGCCACCCAGGGGGTACCGGTCCGCAGTCGAATATATCGATAAAAAAACGCTGATTTGCACCGGCCCGGCAGGCACCGACTGGTCGGCCGACGGCGGCCAGACGTGGCAGGCGCTCCCGGGCGAGGGATATCACGCAGTGCGGAAGGCGAAACACGGTAAAGCGGTATACCTGGCAGGAGCCAACGGCAGGATCGCCGTATTAAGGGGGATGTAGCCGGTATGCAAAGGGCGCCCTGGAAAGGACGCCCTGTTACAATACGCTTATTGTATCACAACCGGAACAATAGGTTAAAGCAAAAAGTACATTTACTACAAGTTAAACTATCCCACTGCAATATCACCGGACAATCTCGCCAATACAGGGATTTTTTTGTAAAAGCGGGAAATGCCCTGTTTAATGCAGGGAAAAAGCAATTTTTAATTAATTTAGATGGAATGCGGCCCGCCTGAGCGGCCGCGGCATTTATCAGTAAAAGAAACAGATCGGCACGATGCAAGTGGCAACATCTTCGGGTAAATACTCGGTCAAACATTACCCAGACACAATTCAGTCCTGGAAAAAGGAAGGCAACTATTTCTACTTTTATACCTCCGCCACGATCCTGGAAATCAGGGTGATATCCGATAAGATCGTCCGGTTCCGGTATGCGGCCGACGGTCAGTTTCAGCGGGATTTCTCCTACGCGCTCAGCGAAAAGCTGGAAGAATCCCCCGAAAACTTCGATATCCGCGAATGGCAGGAGTCCTTCGAAATCTACACCACCGCCATCAGGGTGTTTGTGGCCCGGGAAAACCTCCGGATCACAATCACCGACACCGAAGGCCGGATCATCAACCAGGATGAAACGGGCTTCCACTGGCAGTATTACCTCCAGAAAGGCGGGAAAATCGTGTATTGCACAAAGCTTATCCAGGAAGGGGAAGCGTTTTACGGGCTGGGCGACAAGCCCACCGACCTGAATCTCCGCGGCAAACGCGTGGAAAACTTCGGGACGGACGCCTACGGTTACGCTAAGGATACCGACCCCCTCTACCGGAATATCCCGTTCTATTACGGATTGCACAATGGCATCGGATACGGCATTTTCTTCGACAATACCTTCCGCACGCTGTTCGACTTCGGCAGCGAGCGTGAAGACGCATCCAGTTTCTGGGCGCGCGGCGGCGAAATGAACTATTACTTCATTTACGGGCCTGAACTGCTCAAAGTCGCCGAATCCTACGCCCGCATCACCGGCACGGCGGAATTGCCGCCCCTCTGGGCCCTGGGCTATCATCAATGCCGGTGGAGCTATTTCCCCGATTCCCGCGTCCGCGAGATCGGCAAGGAATTCCGCCAGCGCGGCATCCCATGCGACGCGCTCTACCTCGACATCGACTATATGGACGGCTTCCGCTGCTTCACCTGGAGCCCCGACGGATTCCCTGATCCGAAAAAGCTACTGAAAGACCTGTCCGACGACGGCTTTAAAACCGTCGTGATCATCGACCCGGGCATCAAAGTGGATCCGGATTATCCCATTTACCAGGAGCTGGTGCAGAAAGGCTACGCCTGCAAGCGGGCGGACGGCGCCCTCATGGAAGGCGACGTATGGCCCGGCAAGTGCGCATTCCCGGATTTCACCGATCCCAAAGTGCGCGATTGGTGGGCAGGGCTATTCCAGGACCTGACGGCCTATGGCGTACGGGGTGTGTGGAATGATATGAACGAACCGGCCGTGTTTGAACTGGGGACCTTCCCGGAAGACGTGCGGCACGATTACGACGGCGAGAACGTAAGCCACCGAAAAGCGCATAACGTATACGGTCACCTTATGAGCAAGGCTACCGCGGCCGGGCTGAAGAAGCACCTGATGCCGAGGCGACCGTTCGTGATCACGCGCTCCGCCTATTCGGGAACGCAGCGCTGGAGCAGCGTCTGGACCGGCGATAACATGAGCACCTGGGAGCATTTGTGGCTGGCTTCTGTGCAATGCCAACGGCTGAGCGTATCCGGGCTATCTTTTGCCGGCAGTGACATCGGCGGCTTTATCGGCGAGCCTTCCGGCGAGTTGTATACCCGCTGGATCCAGCTGGGAGCGTTCCACCCGCTGATGCGGACCCACTCGGCCAGTAACGATACCGGCTTCGACCAGGAGCCCTGGAGCTTCGGGCCGGAATACGAAGCGGTGGTCAAATCGTTCATCCAGCTTCGTTACCGCCTCCTCCCCTACATCTACACTACTTTCTGGCAATATGCGGCGTACGGCACGCCTATGCTGCGGCCCCTCGCGTTCGTAGCGCAGGATGATCCCGAAACGCACGACCTGAACCACGAGTTCCTGCTGGGCGACAGCATTTTGATCAGCCATGTCAGCGAAGCGGGCATGCTGGAAAAATCGGTGTACCTGCCCGAAGGGAATTGGTATTACTATTTCAACGATGCGCGTTACGCCGGAAAACAGGCCGTAACGATCCCTACCCCGCTTTCAGAAATGCCCATTTTCGTGAAAGCCGGCGCCGTGGTGCCCCAATACCCCGATATGGAATGGGTGGGCCAGCGCAAGGTGGAGGAAATGATATTGCAGGTGTATTTTGGCGAGGGGATTACCCATAGCATTCTGTACGAAGACGCGGGCGATCATTACGCGTACAAAACCGGGCAATATAACCTGGTGCGGTTCAAGCAGGCGTCGGAACCAGGGCTTTTCCGGCTGAAGAAGAAGTTTGTAGGCCGTTTTGAAGCCGATTACCGGCACCATCGCCTGAAGATCCACGGGCTGCCTTTCCGCCCTACGAGCTGCATGGTAGACGGTGTGGCGCATGAGCTGCCGGCGGAAGCCCTGCAGGCGGCGATCGTAGAAATACAATTGCCCCGTAATTTCGAAGAAATCATTCTCAGATAACGAGGAAGCGAAACGGATTTTGCCGTTTCGCTTTTTTCGTGTTTATTTATCTACTGTTTATATAGACCAACCATACTAATTGGCAAATCTTATGCAACATCTCAATTGGATCGCCCTGTCCATTGCCGGTTTCCTGCTGTTTATCGGCCTGGAGTACCTGGTAAGCCGCCGTACCGGGCGCAATTATTTCCATTTTGCGGAATCCGTCGCCAACCTGAATACCGGCATTGCGGAGCGGTTGCTGGATGTGTTTGTGACGGGGTTGTTTTACTTCTTTTGGATTGGATTTGCCGGAATTTCGCCATTTGGGAGATCCGGCCGGCGTGGTACACCTGGGTTTTGTTGTTTTTTGTGACGGATTTCATGTGGTACTGGTATCACCGGTTGGCGCACGAGGTGAATATCCTATGGGCGGCGCATGTGGTCCATCACCAGAGCGAGGATTTCAATTATACGGTATCGGCGCGGATTACGGTTTTCCAGTCGGCGGCGCGCTCGCTGTTCTGGGCGGTGTTGCCGCTGGCGGGGTTTCCGCCGGCGATGATCACTTCGCTCCTGCTCGTGCATGGACTGTACCCCTTTTTCATTCATACCCGCACGATCGGCAAGCTGGGCTGGCTGGAGTATTTCCTGGTGACGCCGAGCCACCATCGCGTACACCACTCTTCCAACGAAGCCTACCTCGATAAAAATTATGGCGACGTGCTCATCATCTGGGACAAAATGTTCGGAACGTTTGTGGAAGAGAAGAAGGAAGTGCCTCCGGTCTACGGCCTCACCCAACCGCTGGGGAGTTACAGTTTCCTGTGGCAGCAATTCCATTTCATACTGGAACTGGCCACGGCCTTCGCGCGGGCGCGGGGCTTCAAAGCCAGGTGGAAGGTTATCTTCGGAAAGCCCGATGACATCGACCCCGGCATCCGCGGTGAGCTGGAAGCACGCTGGCTGCGAAAAGCGCATGCGCGGGAGCAAACGCGGGGGCAGCGGGTGTACATTGTCATCCAGACGTTTACCAGTATTGCGATCCTGTTCATGGTGACGCTGCTGGAGGCCTGGGTGCCCGCGGGACTGGGGGTTTTCGCCGTGTTCTTCGTGCTGCTGAGCCTCGTGAACACAGGCGCCATACTGGAACAGAAGAAATGGTTCTTCTACCTCGAATACGCCCGCGTGATGCTCTTGGCCTTCGCGTGCATGTTCTATTTCCGGCACTTGTATGTGTATGTGAGCATTTTATCAGCGGCAACGCTGCTTACTTTTTACTTTACCCGGATCAGAAAATCCGTACAGCGCTGGCTCCTCCAGCCATAACTATTTGCCGCGTGGCCGAGAGGACAGGCAGAGGCTTCCCGCCTTCTACGATGGTTCGATTTCATCCGCGGCTTCTAATTCAATGTTAGCTCCCTCCAACTGTTTCACATTGATTTGGGGCATTGGAACACATAGCGGTTTTGGCAATACTTTTGCTCTTAATGCAGCTTTATTTGAGAAATGACGTGATATTTCCTCTGTTAGTTCATTGAAGTTATCACCTTGTTCATTTGCGTAATAGTATATTTTAATTCCTTTACAATTCTTATGCTCAAAAATTAAATTTAGCATTGTTCTATCTGATAATCCACATGAATGGCCTAACACAACAACTTGAAATTCCTCAGATTCTATAAACCGAATTAAATTATGATAGTTCTCTGTTCTGAAGTACCAAAATGATTTGATGTATTTAAAAAAACCCTTAGTTTTTGCTTTCTCCAATAATTGATAATCTTCATCGATTTCATCACCAAATCCGAATATCATGGGATTTCCAATATCGTTCAATGTCCCATGTATATTATTGATTTTAACCTTGACAAGTTCCACGTTCTTCAGGTCGCTAATATATCTTTCTACCGTGGATGTATAGTTAAAATTTAGTATTAATGTTTCCTTCGGCAAAATTGAAAATTCCTGCTTTAGCAAGGGCATCTCATCGAGAACAATATCACCTTCAAAAATTTTCGTGAAATCCATATTTTTCCCGACACAGTCCAATTCACTCAAGTAAACTTTCAATGCTTCAATAATCCCATGCATCGAAGTATTTAACTCTTCCAATTCTTTTGGAACATTACCTTTATTTCCTAGCTTTAGAATTCTCTTAAGTTGCAAGTAGTATTCATTTTCAATTTCAACCCAATTATTAACGTTGCACTTTGATAGCAAGATTCTAAAGAAGTCTGATCGAATATAAACTTGAATAAGTGGTTTAATTGTAATTGACCCAATTTGTATACCCTTATTATTCATTAACGCGTTCAGAAATCCATTTTTATAGCAATGTTCGATTAGATCATCGGTGGTATTTAATCCCTCGAATAAACCACTAACTTGGCTTTGAAAATCATGAGATGTTACCATCATGAGCCTATCTTGATACAAACTCCCTTGTCCTGAACTATTAAAAGCGCGTTTTAAATACCCCAACAAAAAATCATTATACCGCGTCGGCATACCATGCGCGAGATCGAACCCATTTCCAACAAGTACAAGTCTATTCATAACGTAAACAACTATAGTTGAAAATAAAAAAAAAGGCAGAAGTTAAATGAAGATCACCGCTGATTCAACAACTCACGCAAACTTATTTGATTAGCAGTCACATCCCAATGTAAGAAGTACCCCGCCTGCCACACCTGCGCCCACCTGGCCGTCGGGTTCGGCGGAGCCACCGAAGGCGCATACAACCGGAAGCCCCTCTTCCCCTCGTGCCCCGCTCCCGACAACACGCCATTGTTCCCAAGCGCGGATTTAGGGAAGAAGAAACTCCCCTCCTCCACCGCGATCAAATAATAATCAAACGGATCCGTAATATCGAAAGGGAGCGTTTCACCTGACGCGCCGCGTTTCCATAACGCCACAAAATGCCCCGCCTTCTTCGGTGTCACCTTTGCTTTCCGGAACTGGATACGGACGGCACCGCATTCGAGTATGTGGCCCTCATAATCCGTACTTTCCGGATCGGGCGAGATACGCGTTACCGGAAGACCGGCAGGGGCTAAAAATGCATCGTTTAAGCGGTAAAAATAAGATGGCATGGGGCTATTTACTTTTGAAAACAACACAAACTACGGAAACCCCGGGAATGACTGGCATGCTATTTTCTGCGATCACGATATGGATACAACTTTTCTCATCGACGCCACCGCCGAAAAACTCCTCCAGCTCAGGCACACCGTAGCCGTCGCGGAAAGCGTGACGGCAGGTATGCTGCAATCCGCCTTCGCCAGCGCCACCAATGCCATGCGCTTCTTCCAGGGCGGGATCACCGCGTATAACATCGGGCAGAAATGCCGGCACCTGCTCATCGAGCCGGTTCACGCGCAGGAAGTGAATTGTGTGAGTGCTAAAGTAGCGCAGCAAATGGCGGTTGGCGCCTGTTGGATGTTCCGGTCCGACTGGGGTATCGGCATCACCGGCTACGCCTCTCCCGTTCCTGAGTCGGAACAGAAAACATTTGCCTGGTTCGCGATCGCGCGGGGAGAAAAGATTATAGAAACCCTCATGCTGGAGCTTCCTGGCGAAGATCCGGAACTCGTTCGCCTGTGGTATGTGCAAAAAACCATGGAAACCTTCGTGCAGGCGCTCTCCCGCGCCCGCTAAACTACTTCCGGATTCCGACAATCCCTTTCACCAGGCTCTTCCACTGAAAATGCGAAAACCCCAGCATGGCGGTTACCGCAACCAACAGGTTCCGCAACTTCGTCAGTATTCCTTTCGCTTCCGTGTTCGGCACTTCATTGCGGCCGAACACGCAGGCGCTTACCGTCCGCCCCTGCAATTTTACCATAAACGAGCTCGTGGCGTAACGGCGAAAGAAATGTGACACCTGGCGCCGGGGTTTCTCCGGCTGCGGGGCAGGGCGCACCCGCATCGTAACCGTCAATGCATCGCTGCGGATATGCATCTGCTCTGTGATGGCTTCAATTACCACCCAGTCGAATCCTTCGCCCGAGGGGTTTCCAGGGCCCGGCAGGCGTATCCGGATATAATCACCGGGAGCGGCTTTCCGTTGCACAGGCCGCCCAGCGGCATCCGACAACTGGAACGCAGCTAATGGCTTTTCGCTCGTTTCTTTCCATTTATTGACTTCCAGTAACCTGTCCAGCGACTCGCGGAAGAGCTGTTCTGCATCTTCTTTCGTCGGCAGTGTAACGATTTGGCAATCGTTGGTCTTATTGCCGGCCACCTGGTCGGGCACGGCTTCATTCCCCTCTATCGCCGGGTCTTCCAATAGCATAACATTGTTTTAGGTTCTCGCGAAAAAATGATGCCGGAATTTTCAGTATTACACAGCCTGTGGCGTTTCCAGCAGGTTTTTAAGCCATCCGCAGAGCTTTGCGACACTCACATCTTTCACCCAGTAACCACTGGCGCCCAGGCGCATCATTTCCTCGCGGGTGCGCGGGTCCGAAGAAGTGGAGTAGATGATAACCGGGATATCGCGCAATCCTGCATCGCTTTTCAGCGCTTCCAGGCAGGCGCGCCCATCCATCGGCGCCATGTTCAGGTCAAGAAAAATGTAATCGGGTTTGGGCTCCGCGACCGCCAGCTTCTCCAGCGCTTCCCTTCCGTCCCTCGCAAACAGGCACGTAACCGGCGTTTGCAATTCTTTCAGCGCGTAGCCGAAAATTTCCTGGTCATCCGCATCATCATCAACAAGCATACAAATACAATTCGGCTTCATGCAGGATCATTTAGTGGGCAATATGGTTCTATTGATTTAAACGGCTCAAAACAGATGGATACGGAAGATAGTAAAATTTACGCGAACAGCCATCAGATAAATCGAAAACTGCCGTGGAAGCCCGCCACAATTTGCGGCGAATTATGCACGATATCCTTATATATGGGCCGCTACAGGCCATGGCATGCTTTTGCCGCTAGTCCCGCGGAGGAACCATCATATGAAAAAACAACATTTCTTCTACCGCAACGGGCTAAGCATTACCTTTCTTTTACTGCTGTTCATTTGCCTCGCCGCGCAAACGCTCACCGGCTGGCAGGAATTCAACAGTGAGCTGGACGACCTGCAACTTCCCACTGTTGGATTGTTCGCCTACCTGGGTAGCCCGCATTTTTTCGAGGCCACTTTCGAGAACTGGGAAAGCGAATTCCTCCAGATGGGCATGTACGTCGTGCTCACGGTGAAGCTCCGGCAATGGGGTTCCGCGGAATCCAAAAAGCTGGAAGGTAAGGAAGAAGTGGACCGCGAACCGAAACCGTCTCCGGGTGCGCCCTGGCCCGTCAGGAAAGGAGGCATTTGGCTGGCGTTGTACAGGCATTCATTGTCAATCGCATTTTTCGGGCTGTTTATCATCTCTTTCTGGTTGCATTTCATGGGCAGCCGTGGACACTTCAACCTGGAACAATCCGCCAAAGGCCTGCCCACCGAATCCGCCGCCGCTTATCTTGCCAATCCCAAGTTCTGGTTCGAATCGTTCCAGAACTGGCAGAGCGAATTCCTGTCGGTAGCCGCTATCGTTATTCTTTCCATCTGGCTGCGGCAGTTCGGTTCCCCGGAATCCAAGCCGGTAGACGCGCCGCATGCCGAAACAGGGAAATAAAAAAACCGGAGATAAAAATCTCCGGTCGCTGTCATCCAAAATCTAAATAATGCTTATGATGAAAAGAAATCATTAAATCAGTTCTTATCCCACCAGAGCTTCGTTTCCACACGATCTCCGCCCACCGCCTGCGCGGCGCTTTCGTAGTTTTTACGGTTAACGTTATGTTCTGAGATGGGAAATTTATACCGGTTCGGAAATCCACTCACTGCACCCTGCGGCAAAGGCAGCAACGGGAAATCGAGGCGGCGGACGTCCGTCCATCCGTCGTGCCCACGGTTGAAATAGGCGAACCATTTCTGGATGCCGATCGACTTTTTCCAGTTGGCTGCATCGTATGCCACTTTCGCTTGCGCGAGATAATCGGTGATTTCCGCATCGGTCACTCCCCAGGTTTTCATGGAAGCGGTGATGCCTGCCCTGTAGTGTTCCGCCGCCGTTCCGCCGGTAGCCCATCCGCGCTGGGCGGCCTCGGCCATCAGCAGGCGTACTTCCCCATACTCGAGGAGATAGCCCGGCAACGTGGGTTCCTGCAGCATTTCGCCCATGCCGGAGTAGCTGTCGAAGTCCGCCTGCGGGCCCGGAGGCGCGCCGGCATAACTACCATCCGCCATCGGCTGGAAATACCGTGAAATACGGGGATCGTTGAATGCTTTCAGACTATCGACGATCGTGCGGTTAGGAACATAATCCGCCCGGCCTGTTTCCACAAGTTCTTCATACACCGGATTCATATAAGGCGAAGAAGAAAGGAACACCAGCCGGCATTCATCCGCCGCCGAAGCAAACACGCCGCTGGCAATGGCGTCCTGCGCGGCCGTGCGGGCGGCGTTGGCGTCGCTGTCGGCGATGAGCATTGCCATTTTCAGTTTGAAGGATGCCGCGAACTTCTTCCAGGCGGCCACATTGCCGCCATAGAGCAGGTCGGAAGCCCCAAAACCGGCGCCGGTAGCGTCCAGCGCAGCGATATCCGCAGTAATCCGGCGCAACAGGTCGGTATAGATCGTGTTGGCGTCATCGTATTTCGGATAGGCGATTTCGTCATTGAGCGATTCGCTGTAAGGCACGTTACCGAAAGTGGTCACCAGGTAATAGAAGGTTACCACTTCAAGGATATCGATGATAGCCAGCTGGTTTTTCTTTGCTGTTTCATCGGTAGTAGCCAGCCCTACCATGGCCCGGCAGGCTTTCAGGTTCTGCAGGGTGTAATAGTAATGGTCACGCCACCACGCCCCGGAAATGGAACGGGTCTCGAACTTATACTGGCTTTCTTCGTTGTAGGTGGTTTGCTGCCAGTATTGCGTAATTACACGGAAAACGTTGATGAACTGGTTGGCGCCGGCGTTCACATCCATAAGCTCGCGCGTGGCGTTGGCGAACAGGGTGCCTGGCGGTACTTCTTCCGGGCTTTTCAGGTCGTTGTTCAACCCGGAAAGGTCACTGGTACAGGAGGCGATGCCGCCAGCCAGCAATATGATGAGGAATTTCTTTTTCATGAACTAGAATTTGGCTTTCAGGTTAAAAGTAAAAGTGCGGGTGGTAGGATACGAACCGCTCTGGTAGCCCTGGAGGTTCCCGGAGCCGAGGGTATCTTCCGGATCGGCGTGCGGCATGTTCTTGTGGATGATCCACAGGTTACGACCGATGAAGGAAAGATCTATCCCCTTGATGAAGCCCATCTTCGCGATGAATGGCTTCGGCAGGGAATAAGCCAATACCACTTCGCGCAGCTTCACATAAGAAGCATCGTATACAAAACCTTTGTTGGGATTGCTGTAATCGCCGTACAGGCCGTAATAGTTCCAAACATACTTCGTGTTTTCCTTCCCGTCTTCCGTTACGCCTTCCACGATGGTGCCGCCCCCGTTCTCCACGCGCTCGCGGCTGTTCACGCCACGGTCGTTTACCAGCGCAGTTTCTTCATACATCCCCTGCGACAAACCATAGTACATATCCAGGCTGAATAATTCGCCGCCTTGTTTCACATCCAGCAAAAAGCTCAGCGAAACATTCTTGTAGCGGAACTGGTTGTTCAAACCTGCAATCCAATCCGGGTTGGGATCGGCGATGATGTTGTTGGTGGTAGGACTGATCAGATAATATCCGTCTTCATCCACCGTTCTCCGCCCGTTCGTATATACGTAATCGGTACCACGCACTACGCCAAAAGGATGACCCACGGCCGCGTTGATCGTCACACCACCCTGGAAGCTGCCCAACTGGATGTTATCCGTGCCATCGGGCAGGGACACCACGCGGTTCTTGTTGGTCGACCAGTTCGCCGTCACATTCCAGGAGAAGTTGCTGGTGCGGACAGGGTTGCCCGTCAGCGAGATTTCCAGCCCTTTGTTTTCTACAACACCGGCGTTCATATATCTTGTCAGGTAACCAGTGGAAGCGGAAGTAGCTATAGGAATGATCTGATCGATCGTTTTGGTAGAATAGGCCGTCAGGTCCAGCCCAATGCGGTTGTCCAGGAAACCCAGCTCGATCCCGCCTTCCAGGCTTTCCGTACGCTCGGGTTTCAGATTCTGGTTGTTTTTGGTGGAGCGGCTGCCGAATTGCACAACACTACCCCAGATATCTTCCTGAACATAGGTATCGCGAATAGCCGAGATCGGGGCGTCGGCGCCTACCTGCGCGTAGTTTGCCTTTATCTTGCCGATGCTCAGCCAGGTGGCTCCCGGCAACAGTTTGCTGAATGTAAATCCGCCGGAAACGGAGGGATAGAAATAGGAATTGTTCCCTTTGGGCAAAGTCGAAGACACGTCGCGGCGAAGGGTCATGTCCAGCGACAACATATCGTTGTACGACAAGGTTGCCCCACCGAACACGCCCTGCACTTCCCTTCTGCCCAGGTACTCCAGCGGAGAAGCGGGGGCGCTGGCGGAGTTGGCGAGCGAATAGAGTTTCGGGATAACAAGTCCGCCGTTGGTTTGCGCGGAAATATTCTCGATGCGTTGCTTCCGGACGTTCGTACCGAGCAGCGCTTTCAGGTTCAGTTTATTGGCGATGTCTTTATCGGCGTTGAATAACAGGTCCAGGTTCGTTTCCTTGAACCAGCGGTTGCTCCGAAGGTATTTGGCGATACCCTGGCTTCCGGTGGCGATGCGCTCTTCCTGCAGCTCATCGTAGTAGTCCTGAGCGATACGCCCCATCACGTTCAGCCAGGGCGTGAGTTTGTAGTTGACGGCCATGTTGCCGAAGAAGCGGTTGCGGGAATCGTCCTGGTAATTTTCGTAGATGGTCCAGTACGGGTTGTCCCAATAAAGCGGCCGCGGGTTGGTGATGCCGCGCATGTTCCAGGTGCGGTTCTGGCGGTCGCGGAAATAAGCGTCGCGCTGTTCGAGGATGTCGGTGCTGGTTTGCCACCATTGGCGAAGACTGGTCATGATATTCTTACCCTCTCCGCCATCGTATCCCGTCCCCCATCTGCCTTTGCCTTTGATATTGGTATAGTTGGCAGCGGCGGTGACAGACAGTTTGGAAGTGAGGTTCAGGGTCGCGTTGAAGTTGAGCAGGTTCTTGATAATCCGGCTGTTTTCAACGATGCCCTGTTCGTCGTTGCGCGTGATGCCGACTTTGAAGGTGCCTTTATCATTGGCTCCGTCCGCGAATACGCTGAAGTTGGTGGCTGAGCCGGTGCGGAAGAATTTATCCGGCGAATTGGTGGGCGCTACCCAAGGTCTTTTTTTCAGGTAATTAGGGGTTCCGGGCACGAGGGCGTCCCATTGGTACACCATCAGATTGGGATCAAAGCGGTGGCCGTAGGAGGCGTCGTCCCGAATGGGCGCGATGAGATCGGGGGTACCGTCACCATCGAGGTCTTCACTGTAGAAATAGCCGGTAGCGTCTGTTTTGGATGTATCATAACCTGCGCCATAGAGCCGTTGGTATTTCGGGAAGGTGCTTTTGTCGAGATACCCGAGCGAACCGCCGGCGTTGACAGTAACGCCGATGCCGCGGGAAGCTTTTTTCGTGGTGATGAGGATCACGCCGTTGGCGCCCTGCGATCCGTATAGCGCACTGGCGGCGGCGCCTTTCAGTACAGTAACGGTCTCGATGTCGTCGGCATTGAAGTCGGCCGCGGTGCTGCCGTAGTCGTACCCGCCGCCACCCAGGCGCTGGGCGGAGTTGGCGGTGTTAACGAGGTTCCGGGTGCCGGAAGCGTTGGCGTAGGGCACGCCGTCTACGACAAACAGCGCCTGGTTATCGCCCGTAATGGAACGGATGCCGCGCAGCGTGATGTTGGTGGAACCGCCCATGGCGTTGCCTTGTTGCACGTTCAGCCCGGCGATCTTTCCGGAAAGGCCCTGTACGAAGTTGGGTGTCCTGATTTTGGCGATCTCGTCGCCTTTAATGGATTGCACCGCATAGGGCATCTGGTTGCGGGTCCTGTTTACCCCGAGCGCCGTTACCACCACTTCGGTAAGCTGCGCTTCGCCTTTCAGCAGGCGGATGGTATAGCCTTCTCCCACAGCCGAAGCGGCTGCTTCCGCGCGGAGGAAACCTACCATGGTAAAAACGAGGGTTGCGCTTTCCTGCGCTTTGAGGGTGAATTCTCCTTTGGCATCGGTGAAGGTACCGGAGGTGGTACCCTTGATCTGAACGGAAACCCGCTCGAGCGGCATTCCCGTTTCATCAAGCACCACGCCTTTCCGCACGGCATCCTGCCCGAATAGGGCTGGCATGATACCAGTGAGGATTAACATGAATAGCAATCGTTTCATAAGCGTCTTTTAGGTTGATAAAATGAAGGTTTAGACACAGCAAGAAACGATTGCCCTTCCGATCCGGGAACAGGCGGGGTGTTGAGACGGAGTTTTTTGATTCCAACATGTCAATTTGGAACGCTGAGCTCCGGCAACTCAAAACATAAGCCAGCAAAGGCTTTTAGCAGATTTACACAGGCACGCGCTTATCATGTTCAAGCGCCTCCATGGCTGATTGCATAGGAATTCCGGCCACAGGTCACATCAGTAGTACTACGTAGCCGTCGTACAATTTCGGCGGAACTTTGAGGGGAGTTTACAATATTGTTCAGGCGGAACGCGGAGCATCCAGCGGGATGCCGCATAGTTTGGCGGGCATAGGCTGCTGCGCGAAACGGAGCAGCTTCTCCAAAACGGCATGCAACACCTTGCCGTCTACTGGTTTGCGGAGATAGCCGTCCATACCCAGCTGGATATACGCTGCCTCCTGCTCTTTGAATGCGTCGGAGGAAACGGCGATCACTGGTATGTGGCGCAGCTGCTCGTCGGCCCGCAGGGCGAGGAAGGTTTCCTTTCCGCTGAGCACGGGCATGTGAAGATCCATAAGGATCACATCGGGCATGGTCTTGCGGGCCAGCTCGATCCCGTCGGCGCCATCGCCGGCAAAGGCAACGCGTGTAATACCGATGCGGGCGAGGAAGTGTTTCATGATGAGGTGGTCGAACTCGTTATCGTCCATCACCACTACCGAAGTATCGGCGGGGAGCAGCGCGAGGGGCGTGGCGGGCTTGGGCAGGTCGTTCACGGCATCGCTGACGAGCAGCGGCAGGGTGATGACGAAGTTGGTCCCTTCACCGGGAACGCTGCTCACCTGGATGGAGCCGCCCATGTTTTCAGCTTTGCGCTTGGCGATGGCGAGGCCCAGGCCGCTACCGCCGAATTCGCGGTAGAGTTCACTGTCGCCCTGCTCAAACGGTTCGAAGATCGCGTTGAGCTGGCCGGCGGTGATGCCTTTGCCTTCGTCACAGATCTGGAGGAAGAGGCGTTTCTGCTGATGGAAGCAGCGCACGCGTATATTCTTGCCCGAAGGCGTGAATTTGATGGAGTTGGAAAGTATGTTGTTGATGATCTGGCCAAGCATGACCTTATCGCAAAGGATCTGCTCCGGGAACCGGTTGTCCACTTCGAGATGGAGGGTCACGGATTGTTTGCTGGCAACACTTTGGTAGATGCTGACGGTGTGCCTGAGCCAATCTCTGAGTGAAAAGGGCTCCGGTCTTACTTCATCGGTTTTTCCGGCTTCTATTTTTGACAATTCCAACACGTGGTTTACAAGTTCCAGGATATTATGGCCTGCTGCCTGCATATTCCGCGCCATTTGCCTGGCTTGTTGCGGAGCATCCGGCTCGCCGGAAGAAAGGGTATCGCAGAGGAGTTCCGTCATGCCTACAATCAGGTTCAGCGGCGTTCTGATTTCGTGGCTCAGCTCGCTGATAAATTGTGTTTTGGCCGTATTGGCTTTCACGAGGGCTAAGGTCCGCTCATACACGAGCTGTTCCAGTTCCTTGCTGTATTTTTCCAGTTCTTTGCGTTGCCGCTCCACTTCCCGGCGGCTTTTGGCGAGCGACATATTCCTGTTCCGCAATATCCGCAACAGGTCCATAATATTGTCCTGATAAAGATGGATGGCCAGGTAATTCAGGTATAGCACAACCGGCATCACCATCCAACGGTAGATATTCTGTGTCGTTTCGCTTAATGGAAGCGGAGTTACAAGATGAAAATAGTAAATAAACTCGAGAATAACCAAACAAAGGATGGGCATGGCCGCGCAAATGATCCGGGGTGCTTTTTCCTGGGGCTTCCAGATCAGGAGCGCCACGCTCATGAGAAACACCGCCAGCAGCTGGACTTCCGTTACCCTCCCCAATATACTGCCGTAATAAAGGATCAGTGCGATGTAAATGGCATGAATGGCCACCCTGGCCTCCATGTGCCGGCGCTTCCCGTTCAGCCACACCACCCCGAAAAATGCTGGGGCAAACACCAGCAAAGCCGGCAAAAGAATGAGCAGCGAATGTAATAACAGGTAAAATGCGATGCCATATACAATCACCAGCATCCCGGTAATCGCACTGACGATATTCACCACTTTTATCCTGCGGCCTTCTTCTTTACCTGACGACTGCACCACACCTTTCCGATAAATACCCTGTATCCCATATCGGAGGCGGTATAAAACTTGCATCATCACGAACAATTTTTGAAACAAACAAAGAGACAAACAAAAATAAGGAACATGCCTGCCGGCCCTGGTTTTTCATAGTCGCCGGTCAGTCTTGTAACAGTCGTTCAATTCAGAAATAATGGATCTTTATCACGGGGCACTCATCGCCGAAGCGACGAATAAATATAAGGAATCCTTTCCGTATAAAAATATACGTTGTAACGGGCGTTTCGGATTGATTTTGGTATGTTTTTATTCTTTCCGGGTCCCTTTCTTCCCGGGTTGCACTTCATGAGGCAAAGGAGTCTGTGAAGGGCGCCGTTTTTCCTGCATCACCGACTCGCTTACTTCTCCCTTATCATACGTTTCCCGCAGCATATTCCCCTCTTCATCATAGAGCCGCCACTCACCGTGGCGCACACTATGGCCTTTCCGCGTCACCTCCACCAGCTTCTCCTCACCTGTCGTCACGTCGATTGTGACCACGGTATCTTTCTGCCCCTCCAGGTCGATGGCCAGCATCCGCCCCGCTGCGCTCACCTTTCCATTGAGATAATAATATTTGCACAGCCCGTCCAGCGCGCCGTTCTTATACGTTTCTTCTGCCACCAGGTCCCCGTCTTCGGTCATCTTCTTCCAAACCCCTTCCTTCCGGCCGTTCAAATATTTGCCTTCCAGTATGTATGCCGGATCCTCCCGCTTTGCAGGCAACCTTTCCTGCCATACCCCCTGCTTACGCTGCTTCGCGTCCACCTGGTTTTCCGCGCTCTGCGCACCGGCCGTAAAATATAGGCCGCAGCCCAACAGGATCATCATTCCCGTACGTTTCATACTGCATGTTTTAACAACACCACAAATTAGCATTTTTTATCAATTATATAGACCCTTCCCAGTAAAAAGGCCGCCCCGTGATCCGGAACGGCCTTTACAGGAAACGCAGGTTGCGCGTTGATCGGAATTATTTGGTCAGCGTAATCGTTGGCACGCGCGTATCCTTCGCCCGCTCGACTTTTATGCCTGTCAATGTCGTGTCTTTATACCCGTTGCCCGCGTTCACGAAGATGTCGTAAGTGCCGGGCTTCAGCCCTCTCACTTTCCATTCGCCGCCACGGCCCGGAAGGGCATACAGCGAATCGAGGTCGTTGTGTACGGTAATGATGGATTGCGCGTCTGTCGGCAGCAATTTACCGGATACGGAACCGGTTTGCTTCACCGTCCACACGTGGATAAAGGGTTTGAGGATAAATTTGCCGTCTCTTACCTTGATGATGGAGCGTTGTACATCGAAATCAAGATACAATTGCAGGTTGTCGGGAGAAATTTCGTCCCACTCGTTATGCCTTACGCGCACAACGATCTTTACCTGACCATTCACGGAACGCAGCGGATAGGTTACGCCGTCTTTCACCAGCGAATTATCCGGCCCCAGCGTAATGCGGATGCTCAGGATGCGGCCCTTGGGCACATAACCATTGGCCAGGCTTGTATCTACGCCGTTGCGCAATTGCAGCATGTCGTACACGCCCGGACGGATACCCAGCGAGTCCCAGGTATAACATTCCTTGTCGTGCCAGCGGTCGCGCCAGTCTTCCCACCAGCCGCAACGGTCGCGGTCGTCCCAGTCATCATCATCGTCATCGTCATCATCGCCGCCCCGGCCGGTAGTGGCGCAGGTGTCTACCAGCACTTCCACTTTGCGGATATCGATGTTTACTTTATCAAACAGCCCGGGATCATCGGTGAGCATGAGGCTTACTTTCTGCTTACCTTCCGGCACTTTTTCCGGCGCGGCGGATTCGTTTTTGCTACAGGCGTAGATAACGACGGACAGAATGCCCATGAGAAGTACGGGCCAACCTGCTTTTCGGAGGAAGTTTTTCATACTAAAGATTTGGTTTTAAAGGTGATGTGGTTTTATATGTTGTACCCGGTTAAAGCATTTTCAATAACAGATAATGGTATGTTCGTCTTTACAATCCAGATGATGGTTCTTCCGTTTACTACGGATAATGGCGCTATTTAAAACGTAAGGACTGCGGGGCTTATTGTATGGCGCAACGCGGTATTTCCGGCTGGCCCCTGCCGGGATATCAACAGCAAAACTCCGGCCAGATTCCATGCTGGAACCGCCGGGGATCATCACAATTTCGTGGGAATTATTTGCGCCCTTTTTTCGGTTTGGCGGGTTCCATCCTGAGCACCACGGCTCCGAGGGGCGGCAGCCGCAGGATAATGTCGAACGGCCTGCCGAACCGGCCGGGTACCGGGTGGAGAAGCCCCATGTTTACCACGCCGCTGCCATGCCATTCGGGGGCGTCGCTGTTGAGGATTTCCCGGAACGGTTCGCCCCATGGAATGCCGATGGGATATTCTTCCCGGGGGATCGGCGTCATATTCAGCGCCACCAGGATCACCTCCCCTTCCGCGCCTTTACGGGCGTACACGAGGATGCTGTTTTCCTGGTCTGCCAGGTGAATCCATTCAAACCCCGCGGGGTCGAACTGCTGGCTGAAGAGCGCCTTTTCGGAAGTATATAATTGGTTGAGGGCTTTGACGAAATCGCGCAGCCGGCTATGCGTGGGATGCTGCAACAGCTGCCATCCCAGTTCCGACTTGAAATTCCATTCCTTCGTATCCCCGAATTCATCTCCCATGAAAAGGAGCTTCGTTCCTGGGTGCGTGAACATGTAACTGTACAACAGCCGCAGGTTGGCGAATTTCTGCCAGTCGTCGCCTGGCATTTTATAGATCATGGGGCTCTTCCCGTGCACTACTTCGTCGTGGCTCAGGGGCAGCATGAAATTCTCGCTGAAAGCGTACATCATGCTGAAAGTGATCTGGTTATGATACCACTTGCGGTACAACGGGTCTTTTTTGAAATAATCGAGCGTGTCGTTCATCCATCCCATCATCCACTTCATCCCAAATCCCAGCCCGCCGAGGAACACCGGCCGGCTCACGCCGTAAAAGCTGGTTGATTCCTCCGCGATGGTCTGCACATCCGGAAAACGTTCATAAATGCGGGCGTTCATTTCCTTCAGGAAAGAGATTGCTTCCAGGTTCTCGGCGCCGCCATGGACGTTGGGCTCCCAGGACCCCGGCTTCCGCGAATAATCCAGGTGGATCATCGATGCAACCGCATCCACGCGGAGCCCGTCGATATGAAACCGGTCGAGCCAGAACAGGGCGTTGCTCAACAAAAACGAGCGCACTTCGTTCCGTCCATAATTGAAAACATAACTGTTCCAGTCGGGATGAAACCCTTTCCGCATATCCGCATACTCATAGCAATGGCTCCCGTCGAAGCGGTATAGCCCATGATCATCATATGGAAAATGCGAAGGCACCCAATCGAGGATTACCGCGATGCCGGCATGATGGAAAGCGTCCACCAGCGCGGCAAACTCCTGCGGCGTGCCATAGCGGCTCGTAGGCGCGAAGAAGCCCGTCAGCTGGTACCCCCACGACCCGTCGAACGGATGCTCGGCCACCGGCATAAACTCAACATGCGTAAAGCCCATTTCCTTCACGTACGGCACCAGCATGGCGGCCATGTCGCGATACGTATAAAAACGCTCATGGTCGTCCGGATCGGGCCGGCGCCAGGAGCCGAGATGTACTTCGTACACGGAAATCGGGCTTTTCAGGCTGTTCTTCTCTCCTCTTTTCTTCATCCATGCCGCGTCTTTCCATTTATATTCCAGTTTCGAGGTGATGGATGCCGTTTGGGGCCGCAGCTCCCAACTGTTGGCGAAAGGGTCGCCTTTGCGCAGCTCCTCCCCGGAATTGGACCGGATGAAGTATTTGTACAGCTGCTGCTCCTTCACCCCGGGTATAAACCCTTCCCAGATGCCTGATTTGTCCCACCGCGGGAATAGGGTATGACTGTAAATATTCCACCCGTTGAAGTCCCCGATCACCGATACGAAAGCTGCATTGGGCGCCCACACGGCGAAATAAGTGCCGTGTTTCCCCTCGTAAGTCAGTCCATGGGAGCCGAACTTTTCGTACAGCCGGTCGTGCTGCCCGGCCTGGAACAGCTCAATATCCCTGGCCGAAAACAGGGAGAAAGGCTCTACGGGCTGCAGTTTCCTGAAGGGTTCCTCGTCTGCGGGGAGCTGTTTGCTCGGGTGTTGGGTCGTCATAACTGGGCGTTGGGTGCTTTCGTACAAGGTAAAAAATACCCGCAAACTGACGCTTGCGGGTATAATATTTCTTGATAAGAAAAAGGATTATCCACGTTTGGGGCGGAAACCGCCGCCGGAACCGCTTTTGGAATACTCGCGGCGCGGACGGAAACCACCGTCTTCACTACCGCTCCAGGTTTTCTTCGGACGATCGCCATAGCTGCGGTAACCACCGCCACCACCGGGCTTGCGCTTGTCGCCATCCTGTGAAGTTTCGATCCTAACGGAACGGCCGTTGTGTTCCACCTGCTTGAAACCGGACTGTACCTGGGGCGCCGCATCGTTCTCCACTTCGAAGAAGGAATACACGCCTTTAAGGTCGATACGGCCAATTTTGTTGCCGCGGATGCCAGCGTTGTCACAAATAAAGCGGAGCATATCACCGCGGGTGAAGTTGTCTACCGAACCGAGGTTGATGAACAGGCGGGTAAACTTGCCGGAATTGCGGCGGGTCATGGAGTGCTCGTCGCTGCCACGGGGGCCTTCCTTCACGTTCAGATCCGGCGCGTCCTGGTAATATTCGAGGAATTCATTGAATTCGAGGGAAGCGAAACGGCGGATGATATCTTCCTTGCTGAGGTCCGCAAATTCTTCATAGATGCGGGTCAGATAGGGATCGATCTGTTCTTCGTTCACGGTTACGTTATGCACGCGGTGAACGAGGGCGAAGAGTTGTTTCTCGCAAACGGCGAATCCGTCGGGCACTTCAGCCTTTTCGAACTTCTTGCCGATTACGCGCTCGATCTGGCGGATTTTTCCGATGTCACGGCCGCTGACGATGGCAATGGATACACCGGAACGGCCTGCGCGGGCGGTACGGCCGGAGCGGTGGGTGTAGTTCTCCACGTCGTCGGGCAGTTCGTAGTTGATAACGTGCGTAACGTTATCCACATCGATGCCGCGCGCGGCTACGTCGGTAGCTACCAGTACCTGGAGGTTCTTCTCACGGAAGCGTTTCATCACCTTATCGCGTTGCTGCTGGGTGAGGTCACCATGCAGCGCGTCGGCGTTGTAGCCGTCCTTGATGAGTGATTCCGCGATTTCCTGCGATTCGATCTTGGTACGGGTGAAGATGATGCCAAAGATATCGGGGTTGTAATCCACGATGCGTTTCAGCGCGGCGTATTTGTCGCGGGGGCGCACCACGTAGTATTCGTGCTCGATGTTGGCATTGCCGGTGTTCTTTCCGCCTACGGTCAGTTCAAACGGATCCTCCATGTACTTCTGCGCGATACGGCGCACTTCGGTGGGCATGGTAGCGGAGAACAGCCAGGTGGTTTTTTCTTCGGGCGTGTTGGAGAGAATGCTGTTGATATCTTCCTGGAAGCCCATGTTCAGCATTTCGTCCGCTTCGTCGAGTACGGCGTAGCGTACGTTGTCGAAGTTGATGGCGCCGCGCTCGATAATATCGAGGAGGCGGCCCGGGGTGGCAACCACGATATGGGCGCCGCGTTTAAGATCGCGGAGCTGCATGCCGATCGAGGTGCCACCATAAACGGCAACGATGTTCACGTCGCCGAGGTATTTGGAAAAGTTCTTGAGGTCGTTGGTGATCTGCAGGCACAGTTCGCGCGTGGGGCAGAGGATCAGGCCCTGCACGTTACGCACTTTGGTATCCAGCTGGTGCAGCAGGGGCAGGCCGAAAGCGGCGGTCTTGCCGGTACCGGTCTGCGCGAGGCCCACGAAGTCGCGGTCGCCGCCAAGCAGTACCGGGATGGCTTTCTCCTGGATGGGGGTCGGGGAAACGAAGCCAAGGTCGGTAACGGCTTTCAGCAGATTTTCCTGTAAGCCTAATGATTCGAATGTAGTCATGTAATTTTTTTCGGTGTGGCCCGGGGTTGTTTTAAAAACCGGACCGGGTGATCAATGATGCCGGCGCAAAAAGTTTTAAACCAGCTCTCCTTCCAGGTCGTAGTCGAACGCCCTGGTAATTTTAACCTGTACGAATTCTCCGGGTTTCAACTTCCTGTCCGTGTTAATGATCACCTCATTATCCACCTCTACCGAATCGAACTCCGTCCGGCCCAGGTAACGGCCGGATTCTTTTTTATCTACTATTACTTTAAAGACTTTGCCAACCATCTCCTGGTTTTTCTCCAGGGAGATTTCCTGCTGCGTTTCCATGATGTCCTGCGCGCGGCGTTCTTTTTCTTCAGCCGGGATATTGTCTTCCAGCTCGTAAGCGGAAGTATTTTCCTCGTGGCTGTAGGTGAATACGCCTACGCGGTCGAAGCGGACTTCTTCGAGGAACCGTTTCACGTCTTCCACGTCTTCCAGGGTTTCGCCGGGGAAGCCGGTGATGAGCGTGGTACGCAGGGCGATGCCGGGCACTTTTTCACGGATGCCGGCGATGAGGTCCACGATCTCCTTGCGGGTGATCTGGCGCTTCATGGCTTTGAGCATCGGGTCGGCGATATGCTGCAGCGGGATGTCGAGGTAGTTGCAGATGTTATCGCGTTCGCGCATCACATCCAGGATTTCCATGGGGAACTTGGTGGGGTACGCATAGTGCAGGCGGATCCACTCCAGCCCTTTTACGTCTGCGAGGGCATGCAGCAGATCGGCCAGGCGGCGCTGTTTGTACAGATCCAGGCCGTAATAAGTCAGCTCCTGTGCGATGAGCATGATTTCTTTCACGCCGATCTTCACGAGGCGCTCCGCTTCCGCCACCACCTGTTCGATGGGCTTGGAAACGTGCTGGCCGCGCATAAGCGGGATGGCGCAAAAGGAACAGGTGCGGTTGCATCCTTCCGAAATCTTCAGGTAAGCATAATGAGAAGGCGTGCTTAACAAACGCTCCCCGATCAGCTCGGCCTTGTAATCGGCATCGAATTTCTTCAGGATGGAAGTGAGCTCCATCGTTCCAAACCAGGCATCCACGCCCGGAATCTCCTTCTCCAGGTCGCCGCGGTAACGCTCGCTGAGGCATCCGGTCACATAGACCTTGTCCAGCTTTCCGTTTTCCTTCAGGTCAACCTGGTCGAGGATGGTGTTGATGGATTCTTCTTTTGCTTTGTCAATAAATCCGCAGGTGTTGACAATCACGATGTTATGATCGCGTTTGGCATTTTCGTGCACCACGTCGATGTCGTTGGCTTTCAGCTGACCGCTTAATACCTCCGAATCCACCATGTTTTTGGAGCAACCCAGCGTAATAATATTAACCTTGTCTTTCTTTAAAGTTCTCGTCTTCAAAAAGCAATTTTTTAATTTCTCCCGGTTTCGTTACCGGAATTGCCACGAAGACACGCAGACACGCTCTAATGTTACAGCAGGCAAGCTGTTTGAAGTGACTATGAGCCTAAGTGGAGCTATTGAGAAGACGCAAAGGTAAACAAATTATTTGAATTACTGCATTTTCCGCTCAGGCATGTAAACGGCGCATGGCTTTCTCGGCTCTTTGGTTGGCCACCTTGCGTTTGTAATGGTACCACCACTCCGGCGCCATCTTGATGAGCAGATTGTTCATACTGCGCAAACCTGCGATATGGTAAAGCCCGTTGAGCTTGCCGGAGATCGACTGGTCGAGGGCGCGCAGGCTCATGGCGAAACCACCTTCCAGGTATTCCATGTGGTGCCAGTAGCCGCCGGGCATAAACATCGTATCACCGTGCTCCAGCACCGTAGTATAGGCTTTGGCAAATTTCAGGGCGGGAAAACGGTTTTCGTCCAGCCGGTCGGCCCAGCCCACGAAATTCGCCGCGCTTTCCACTGTCATGGGCATGCGATAGATGAGCTCCGATTGGCTGTTCTCCAGGAGCAGCACGCGTTTGCGGCCCACAAACTGGGTATGGAAGATATGGCTGAGATCGATGTCATAGTGCATGTGCGCCACTGATCCGCCGCCGCCGACGAAGAGCATGGGGTATTTCTTCAGAAAACCCTTTGCCAGGAAATCAGGCCAGTTGAAATCGCCCGTGAGCTGCGGGGCATGCTGGAAAATATTGAACAGGAAGATGCGGAGCTGCACGGGCCCGCTGGCCACCATATCCAGGTATTCGCCGAATGTGATATATTCGTCGGCACCATTAACAAGGGTTTTGGCCCCTGCCCTTTCGTTGTTGTAGACGCCTACCGTCCTGTCGCCGACGATGGATTTGAAATAATCCCAGGTCCATTTTTCATAAGCCGGCCACTGTTTGGACAATCCAGTGATGATCAAGGGTATGCGGGGCTCGTAATAATCTTTCCTGAATGCTTCCGGTGTGATATGGTCAACTCAATCTATGGATTGTACTATCATAAACGCGAATTGTTTTTATGGGTGAAAACAAATGACTCTCCCAAATTTAAGGAATTGCTGCGTTCGGAGCGCACGGCGGAGGGTTTGGCGGAAAATTGGACGAAACGGCAATGAAAGCGCCGGCCAAGTGCCGGACGAGGCGGGTTAAAACTGGCTCCCTGAATAGACTTGAAGGGCTGTGGTTTGGGGAATGACTGGAAAAGTTACCGTTACCATGGCTCTGGCGAATAAGAGATTCTTTTACGGATAATTACTGGCCTGCGCTAAAATGTATAAGTATTCGACATATGGCCGGCACAGATACAAAAATGCCGGAAGTAAAACTTCCGGCATTCATAATAACTAAACGATAATCAGCTATTTAAACTAAACAGCGAATCCACGAATTCTTCTTTATCAAATACCTGCAGATCCTCCATTTTTTCACCGATGCCGATGTATTTCACGGGGATTTTGAACTGGTTGGCGATGGCGAGCACCACACCGCCCTTGGCGGTACCGTCGAGCTTGGTGATAGCTAGGGAAGTGACTTCCGTAGCGGCGGTGAACTGTTTCGCCTGTTCCAGCGCGTTCTGACCGGTGGAGCCGTCGAGGACGAGCAGCACTTCATGCGGGGCGTCGGGGATCACCTTGTTCATCACGCGTTTGATTTTGGAGAGCT
This sequence comes from Chitinophaga pollutisoli, assembly GCF_038396755.1. NCBI lineage: Bacteria > Pseudomonadati > Bacteroidota > Chitinophagia > Chitinophagales > Chitinophagaceae > Chitinophaga > Chitinophaga pollutisoli. The sequence goes on from NZ_CP149822.1 coordinate 504,543, forward strand.
CGTCCATGAGGTGGAGCTTGTTATGGAGACGGCCGGCGGTATCGATGATGATCACGTCGGACCCGCGGGAAACGCCGCTTTGGACAGTATCAAATGCCACAGCGGCGGGGTCGGAACCCATTTGCTGCTTTACGATTGGCACGCCAACGCGTTCGCTCCAGATGGTAAGCTGGTCAACCGCGGCGGCGCGGAAGGTATCTGCGGCGCCCAGGAGGACCGATTTGCCGGCTTTATTATAATTATAGGCGAGTTTACCGATAGTGGTGGTTTTACCCACGCCGTTCACGCCTACCACCATGATTACATAGGGCTTTTTGTTTTCTGGGGTGGAGAAATCCCGGAAACCGCTATCGGGCGCGTCCACGAGAATGGCTGCAATTTCCTCTTGCAGCATCTTGTTCAACTCACTGGTTCCCATGTATTTGTCCTTCGACACACGCGCTTCAATCCTCTCAATGATGCGGACGGTGGTATCAACCCCGACGTCAGCGGAAACGAGGGCTTCTTCGAGATTGTCGAGTACTTCTGCGTCTACGGTGGATTTGCCGGCGATGGCGCGGCCTATTTTGGAAAAGAAGCTCTCTTTCGTCTTCTGCAAGCCCTGGTCGAGGCTTTCCTTCTTTTCGCGGGAAAAGAGCTTATTGAAAAATCCCATAATGGTGATGGCTAGTGGTTAAAAAACTGGAGCGAAGATAAGTATTATAAACACAAAAAGCCGTCCGTCAAGTACGAACAGCTCCCGTGTAGTATGATGTGTAAAGCCGGATTACTTTTTGTTGAAGTACTCCTGCACAGTATCCTTGTGGATGATCTGCTCCTTAAAGGTGTACGCACCGGATTTCGGAGAGCGTTCAGCTTTGATCACTTTGGTCCACACTTTCGATTCTGCTGCAGCTTTAGCGTCTTTTACTTTCGAGTTCTTAGAAGCTTGTTTTGCCATCTTGTATAAATGTTAAACGTTAATTGTAAAGGTTGTCAATCGTCAAGCGCTAATCGAATAGACGTATACGATTAACAGCCAGGCAATTAAGTTGACCTTATTTGATTTCTTTGTGCACAGTCACCTTCCGGAGGATGGGATTGTACTTCTTCAGCTCCAGGCGCTCCGGAGTGTTTTTCTTGTTCTTGTTGGTGATGTAGCGGGAAGTCCCGGGCTGACCGGAGGTCTTATGCTCCGTGCACTCGAGGATTACCTGCACCCTGTTACCTTTCTTTGCCATTTTATGCTGGTTAAGTTGATACCGAATGAATTAAAACTAAACGTCTTTTCTACCTGCAGCGCGCATTTCTTTCACTACAGTGTAGAGACCACGCTTGTTAATGGTTCTCAGACCGTCTGCAGACACCTTCAGTGTAATCCAACGGTCTTCTTCCGCCAAAAAGAAACGCTTGGTTTGCAGATTGGGCAGAAACCTTCTCTTTGTCTTAATGTTCGAGAAAGATACGTGATGACCTGTAATAGGTTTTTTCCCAGTCACCTGACATACTCTAGCCATGTTCTAAAAATTTTGGACTGCAAAAGTCGCATTTATTTATGTAAATATCAAATTAAAGGTGGCGATTTTATTCACACCCGAAATTAACTGTCTAAAAAAGTGGACAATAGCAGCATCAGATCAGGACGCCCAGGCTCTTGATAACCGCGCCCAGCCTCACGGAATCCAGGATCCGCTGTTGGGAAGTGCCGTGCTTCAGCAGGGCCTCCTCGTGACTCGTCACGCACATCTGGCAGCCGTTCAGCGCACTCACCACCAGGCTCAACAGCTCGAAAAACTCCTTCCCGATCACCGGATTGGCCATAATGCTCATGCGGATACCGGCGGGAGCGGTCGTATAAAATTCCTTCTCCACGAAGTGGCGGAAACGGTAATACACATTATTGGCGTTCATGAGGGAAGTGCAGCTGATCACGTCGGCCACTTCCTTATCCGTAGCCCCGGCCGCCAGCGCCAGTTGCTCGAACCCGCCCTGCAATGCGGTCAATTTTTCGTTCACGGCCACGCTCAGGCCAATCAGGTACGCTTCCTTCTTTTCGAGGGTGGAAGCTTCCAGGGCGTTGGTCACGTTGATTTTCAGGTCTTTCAGGTAGCGCGCGTCCACGGCGGAGAGGGCGGCCAGCTTGGCGGGCATTTCGGCGGCGCCCAGGCCTACCGTTTGCATAATCTGCTGTGCGGTATCGCTTGTATTGGTTCCAAACATCGATTGTATGCTTTGAAATGGTAGAAAAATGGCCGGGCAAGCGCCTGCCGCCCGGCCACGAAATAAAGTCACGACATTACGCGGTGAGGGTAGCCTCGCCTTTCTGCCAGTTGCAGGGGCACAGCTCGTCGGTCTGCAGTGCGTCCAGTACGCGGAGCACTTCCTTCACATTGCGGCCTACGGAGAGGTCGTACACGGAAGTCCAGCGTACGATACCCTGGGGGTCTACCACGAAAGTGGCGCGGTAAGCGATCTTCTCGTTGGCTTCCAGAATGCCCAGCTCGTCGGCCAGGGATTTGGAAGTATCGGCCAGCATGGGGAATTTCAGGCCACGGAGGTCGTCGTGGTTGTTTCTCCAGGCGAGGTGAACGAATTCAGAGTCGGTGGAAGCGCCGATCAGGATGGCGTCGCGGTCGGCGAAATCCTGGTAGTGGCTGTTGAACTCGGCGATTTCGGTGGGGCATACGAAAGTGAAATCTTTCGGCCACCAAAACATCACCATCCATTTTCCGGAAGCTTTGATCTCTTCGGAAGAGATGTCATAGAACTCCTTGCCTTTCTCGATGGAAACTACTGCCTTCTTTGCGAACTCAGGGAATTGGGCCCCTACTGATAAAACTGCATTTTTCATAATAAGTACTATATTCTGTTTATTGATTTTCAAGCTGAGCTATCGGGTGATTGCCGCCGCAAAGTTCCTATGCAAAAAGGGATAAATCAAATAGATTTATCGTACTTAGATATTGTTTGTATCTATATCGTTTTGTTTTCCAATAGATGAACATAAGGTTAAATCCGCGCCCAGTAAGGACTCCCCGGAAATGGCGCATTTTACCTACGCGAAACGGATTTTTCCACTGCGGAACCATTTAACCTTTTGGCACGTATTTTAGTTATAAGTAGACAGGTAAAAATTGATTGGATATGAAACTCAGAAACATTTTACTCGCGATTGTAACGATTGGCCTTGCTTTGATTCCGTTTATCAAAAACGCCATCAACAAACAGGATGAATTTGATGCTACACAGGATTTATTCATCTAGTTTCGGCAAGTCATGACACCCCTTGGACCGATGCCCCCATCCCCAGGCACCTACATGACTGCAGCGGGCTCCATTGTACCGTGATCAACTCCCGCCCTGAACAACCCTCAGGGCCAAAGGGACCGTTTTGCCCCTCCCAGGCCACGCTCCCTACCCACTTTTTAGCGCCATACCCCAACGCTCAGCCGTAAATTATTCGGAAGAAGCGGAAGAAATCGATTTGCCCGTATCCATCCATCCTTTCCTTCTACTATTTCCTTTGACCATTTCCTTCCCTCATTTCCTCCGCCTTACCACCAATCACGCCGCGCACCTCCCCGGCCCCACCATCCGCCGCATATACATTGCACCCTCCCTTCCGCCTGCATTTTGATTATATTTGCCCCGCTTTCCCCCGAACCATGCCAGATATCCGCCAATACCTCCTCCCCGTTCTCTTCCACCTCCTGCTGCTCGCCGCCGGTAACGCCGCCGCGCAGGATACCGCCACCGTCCGGCAGTACATCGCCAGGGCCAGTTCCCTTTCAGCCAGCCAGCCCGATTCCGCCGATGCGTACTTCCGCAAAGCCGGCGCCATGGCCCAAAGGATCGGGTTTACCGACGGACTGCTAGATTACACCCGCCGCTACACCCTCTTCCTTTATAACAATCTCCGCTTCGAGGAAGCCCTGGCCGTTTCCGCCCTCCAGCTCGAAAAATCCCTGGAAATTAAAAACTTCGCCAAAGCCTCCGCCGCCCACAACAACATGGCGCTCCAATACCAGGCCACCGGCCGCCTGCGCCAGGCCGCCGACCACCTCATCAAAGCCCTCGGCATCGCCGAACAGATGGGCGACAGCGTCAATCTTCAGAAATATTATACCAACCTGGGGTCTATCATGATCGACCTCGGCAACTATACCAAAAGCTACCAGTATACCCGCAAAGGCCACGAAACCGCCCTGCTGCTGAAGGATTCCCTGGCCATAGGCCGCAGCCTCGTGAACCTCCTGGCCGCCGAAACCATCAGCAAAATGTACCCGGAGGCCATCCGGCACGCCCGCCTCACCCGCGATTACGGCCTGGCGCTGAACGACACCACCCTGCTGCTGTGCGCCTACATCAACCTGGGCAGCATTTACAACCGCATCGGCCACCCCGATTCCGCCATGGCCTGGAACCAGCTTGCCCTCCGCCACCTCAACCCCAGCCTGCCGCCGGATTACCGCATGTATGTGGACCATGTTTTCGCGGAAACCTATGTAGCACTGAAAAAACCAGCGCTGGCGGATCCGTATTTCCAGCGCAGCATCCAGGACGCCGAAAACATCTTCCCCCGCAGCGAACTGCGCGACCTCTACAAACTCGGCACTGAACTGAGAGAAATGCAGGGCCGCCACGCCGAAGCCATTGCATACTGGAAAAAATATACCCGCCTGAACGATTCCATGGTGAACCTCGCCACCCAGGCTTCCATCAACGAGCTGGAGATCCAATACGCCACTGCGCGCAAAGAACAGGCGCTCACCGAACAACGCCTTAAGCTCCAGCAGAAAGACTTCTGGATCTGGCTTTCCTGGGGTATAGTGGTGCTCCTCGTAGGCGCCGGCGCCGTGGCCTGGGCGCTCTTCCGCCAGCGCCAGAAAGCCGCCATCGACCGCAAACGCACCCAGCTGCTGCTCGCGCAGCTATCAGGCGAAGAAAAAGAGCGCGCCCGAACCGCGCAAGACCTCCACGACGGCGTGGGCAGCATCCTTTCCGCCGCCAAAATCCACATGCATTCCGTGAAAGGCAGCGACCCGGAAGCCTCCGCCCGCGTGGTTTCCCTCATCGAAGACGCCGCCCGCGAAGTGCGCAACATCTCCCACAGCCTCGATCCCGAAATCCTCCTGGAAGAAGGACTGGAGTACGCCCTCCGCGCCTTCCTCGCCAAAATCTCCCACCCCGGCCTCTCCATCAACCTCTACACCGTGGGCGACCTGCCCCGCCTAACCTCCGACCAGGAACTGCTGATTTACCGCATCATCCAGGAAGCGATGAACAACGTCATCCGCCACGCTGCCGCCACCGAAGCCATCGTACAACTCGGGTACGATGCCGGCATCCTGACGCTGACGGTAGAAGACAACGGCAAGGGTTTCGATCCCGCCACCGTGCCCGCCAAAGGCATTGGACTGGGCAATATGGTCACCCGCATCAACCTCCTGAAGGGCCATTACGAGATCAGCAGCCGTCCGGGCGAAGGCACGAGCATCTACGCCGAATTCGCCGGCCTTACCGCATAAAAAAACCCGCTCTCCACCGCACGAAGCGGGAAGAACGGGCTCATCATCAAAGGGACCTGTTGTTACAGGGATAAATGTATCCTTGCGTGGTCACGATCTTCAGGAACCTTGGCTGTTTTGGGGGCAATGGACGCCGTTTTCGGCTATATGGATCTGGGGTTATGGATGGCGATAGTTTTTGGGGAACGCACCGGATGAGGCCGGACTACCGGTTTCTCATGTCTTTCTGTATTCGAGCATCGCGCAATTGTTGCACTGCGCGGCGATTTCGGGTTCGAAGTCGATGGTCAGCTCGGGAACGAACACGTCTTCGGTCCGCCATTTCCGGAGCTGGAGGATATTGCCGCCATAGGTGGCTTTCACTTTATAGCGGCCCATGGGTACGTCTTTGATCTGCCAGCCGTCTTCCGCCTTGAGGGTGAGCGTTTGCCCGGCGGAGCCGTCGATCAGCGGACCAACGGGCGTGAAGGTCCAGGTGATGTCCGCTTCGTTGGGGACGCTTTCTCCGATGTAGTTGTCGAACGTCACGAGCCCTCCGAAGTACCCGGATAGCGGGGCTTCCTTCACTCCTTTCAGTTTCCAGGTGAAGTTGCGCACGGCACCTTCGCCGCCGAAGCCGTCGGAGTTGTCGGGTTCGAGGTAGATGTGGTATTTTTTGCCGTTGTAGACGGGATAATGCTCGGCGAAGGCGTACCAGGATCCTGTGCGGATTTTGATGCTGTAGGAGCCGTCGTCGCCCGTGCTGGTGCTCATATTGGAGTTGTAGAAGATGCTGTGGTCGATGAGAATTTTCACACCTTTTAACGGCGCGCCGGCGGAGTTGCGGACTTTTCCGGTGACGTATCCTTTTTTGGGGTCGCCGTTACTGTTTTCTCCGTCGTCCTTTTTACAGGAGGCGGCGGCGAGGCTAATGAAGAGAAGAGAAGCGATGATGTGTTGCATATGTTCCGATTAACGGCACAAAAGTATATCGCCTGATGATGCCGAAAAACGGGTGTAGTACGTGATTTCGGTGACTACGTAGTAGTACTGGGTGTTGTTTCGGCGGGAAGCTGTTTTTTTGCATAAATTTACTGTCACACTTTTCAACTGAGCACGCATGGATATCAGGATCGGCATCGCGGATGACCATTTGTTAATTATCAACGGGCTGGAAACGATGCTGCAATCGGCTCCGGGCCATCATTTAATTTTCAAAGCCCTGACCGGCACCGCTTTGCTGGAAGCGCTGGAGCAGGAGGAGCCCGACGTCCTGCTGCTGGATATCCAGTTACCCGACGCCAACGGGGTGGACCTCTGCAAGCAGATCTCCGAACAGTTCCCCGACGTTCGCGTGATCGCATTGACGAATCATGAGGAAACGATGTACGTCCGCAAGATGATGCGCAACGGTGCGCTGGGCTATCTCCTCAAAAGCACCGATCCCGAAAGCCTCCTGGAAGCCATCACCAAAGCCTACGAAGGCGAAGAATACCTCGACAAGCGCCTGGAAAAAGCGATGCTCTCCGAAATGATCATGGGCAAACGGCAATCGAGCCGGGAAGTGCAGCTCACCAAAAGGGAAATTGAGATCCTCACCCTGATCGCATCGGAACATACCAACCAGCAGATCGCGGATAAATTATTCATCAGCCTGCGAACGGTGGAATGTCACCGGCTGAATATTACACAGAAGCTAAATGTCAAGCACACGGCGGGGTTGGTAAAGGAAGCTTATTTGAGGGGGTTGGTGAAGTAGGCGGCGATATCGCTTTGATATAGCAGGCAGAATTATTTAGGCCCCTGGTGGACAGGACAAATAGTGCCGGTTAACTGTTTTACCACCCCATTCCATATGGTATCGCTAACTGAATTCCTCCGGATGACAGCAATTAATAGCTCTTTATGATCGTTTAGCCGGAGTAGACAGTCTTCCCGTTTCACGATAATGTCTCTTATCGCCACACGGACATCCGGTTTTTTTGCGATAAATGAGTTCCTGTTGACGAAAGTGAAAAGGATTGTTTCCTTAACCATCTCCAACTTCAACAATTCATAATAATTCCTTTTGAACATCCAGATTAACCCGCCACGTAAAACAACCGGACCAATTAGGTTGTCTAAGCCATAAGGTAGGGGGCGTAGAAAAGGGAGAAAGACCGTGATGAGAAATCCCGGCAGCAAAATGGCCCAGGATTGACTTTCCATTAGGACAAGCTTCAGTTTTACTTGCATTGCTCCTGCTCATTTTCTGGTATAGTGATAACGTCAATATAATACCAGCAATGACATAACCATTGCTGGCCGAGGTAAGATTAGAATGGCGGGAAACTGGCCGTCAGGTAGGAATATTAATCAAATCCATCAAACTCTTCACGCCAACCATTTTCGCGCTGGTATACCCTTCCGCGTAAGGCACGCCGATCATCTTACCGAGCATTTTCGCGCGATACATCACGCTGTCGAAGAATTCAGGGGAAGAGATGTAGGTCTGCGGCTCGTTGTCCTTTTCGGCCAGAAACTGGGTTTTGAAGCATTTGATAGCTTCGATCTTCTGTTCGATCACATCCGTGACATCCACTACGAAATCGGGCTGGATGAAACGGTCCTGGAGGAAGTGATACACCTGCGCGGGACGCCAGGCGTGTTGCGGTTGGCCGTCGTCGCCGAAGGTTTCGATCTTGCGGAGGCCGGACATCCAGGCGGCGTCTTTGATCAGCTGCGCGGCGCGGCCGTGGTCGGGATGGCGGTCGTCGATCGCGTTGGCCAGTACGATGGTAGGGCGGAATTTGCGGATGGCGCGGATCACGGCCAGCTGGTCGTCTTTCGTGTTTTGGAAAAAACCGTCGGCCAGGGAGAGGTTTTCCCGCACGTCGAGGCCCATGACCTTACAGGCGTTCTGTGCTTCGATAATGCGCCCTTCGGGCGTGCCCCGTGTGCCCAGCTCGCCGCGGGTAAGGTCTACGATGCCGGTCTTCAGGCCCTGACGGGCATGCACCATCAGGGTACCAGCGCAGGAAAGTTCCACATCATCGGGGTGCGCGGCGATTGCCAATATATCCAGTTTCATGATTCTCAGATTTTTGCCCGGCAAAGTTCGGGTATAAGAAGGGATGTACCAAATCCCAGGCGGGATCAGTTGAAGCGGCTGTACAACTGAATCTCCTGCACGATCAGCTCGATATCGCGGTCGTCCTGCGTATTGAACTCACTTTTGAGGTTGCCCCCAAAGAAGAATGCCACGGTCTGGTACATGCGGGCATTGAATCCCCCTTTCAGCTCCCGGATGATCTCGTAACAGTTTTCACCCGTTTCGCGGTGGATGAGTTTCATGAGCACTTTGCCCTGGTACACCGACAGGTTTTCGAGCTTATCCCCGAACTGGGCTTTCAGCTCCTTTTCCTTGCTGGCCAGGTACTCTTTGCGTTGCTTTTTAGACTTGCACAGCGCCAGGTCGCGGCTCACGTCTTTCAGCACCCTGCTGGCGGAAACGGCGTAGGGATAGGTCACATATACGGCGTTGCGCAACCGGGTCCACCGTTCGCGCTCCTTGCGGAGGCGCTTCGGCAACTTGTCATATACATCAAAAATGGAAAGGGTAATCGAGGGGACGGTATCCGTTCCAACAACAATGGCGCGAACAGCGATGGAATCTCCCGCGGTCCGTTGCTGGGAAAGGGACCGGCCTGTAAGGCACAGGATGAAAAGCATGCAGATTACCGCTGAACGAAGCACTGGAACGTATTATTTTATAGATATCTTCTTCCCAAATTACGCATTTTTTCAATTTCCGTATACATCGTTCCACCAGCGGTTGATGGCGGACTCCACGGCGGGGACGTCGCGGGAGGTAATACTGGAGCCAATCACATGGCTGCCGGCTTCCGGAATGGGCACAGCGCGCTTCTTCCCGGGGGCGTAGCCAGTTTTTCATGCATTTCGAGGATGGCGGACACCTTAACCGTGGAATCCTGGTGCACGGGGTCTTTGTAGTAATACAGGTTGAGGACGGGCTGATGTATCTTTTCGAACAATTCGGGCCGCATGGCGTAATCCACCAGGTTTTCCAGCTCCACCACCGCCTCCAGGCGGTATTTTGTATACCAGTACTTCGCCTTTTCCGGGTTTTGCGGTTTGGATTCGTTGTATTTGCCGCCCCTCACCGCCCGGGCTACCATCAGGCCCCAGGGCTCATCCAGCATTTTAACCCCGGGCGCGTTGATGGCGATATTGGGCGATAAATTGATGACCGCTTCCACTTCCGCGGGGTATTCTGCCGCGAGCATCAGCGCCAGCGTGCCGCCGGTGCTCGTTCCCATTACGATCACCTTCTCCCCTAGCTGCCTGCCGATGGCGAGTGCCTCCCGGGCGTCTTTCCATAACCCTTGCGCCGTCATATCCAGCAGCGGCTCAGGGGTATTTAGGCCGTGGCCGTCTAGCCGCGCGAGGAACAGGTTGAACCCGTGTTTTTGCGCAAAATCCGTATGGACGGGGAACCCCTCCCGCTCACTGGCCGAAAATCCATGCAGGTACACCACACTGAAAGGCGTCTTGCGCATGGAATCCCCCGCCCAAAGGATCCGCGCCCTGTTGCCGGGGCGCGTCGGGAAACCCGCTTCCTTAGCGTCCACGAAAGCTTCCACCTGCGCCAACCCCTGTGGCACTGCCGGCAGTGGAGCATGCAGGTCGGGCGGAGCGGGCTTCGGGCCAAGGAGATAAATCACGGCCAGCAAAGCCGTGACAATGAGGAGCATGCGGAATATCCTGCGCATAGGCGGTAAGGGTTTATGGTGCTAAGATAAAAAATTGCCCGGTTCGGAAACAACCACAGGAACTTCCTGATACAGAGAAACCGCCCGGATCACCCCGGAACGGTTCCTCATCCTTTAAGAATGGCTGATTAATTTATATTTTGACAATCCTCGCCACCCAGCCACCGCCCGGTTGCAATATTACGGGCACCTGGCTGCTGCTGTCGATCTCCAGCACGGATGTCCTGAAATCCTCTGCATTTCTGTCAGCGTTTATCCCATCCTGCCAGACCTGCATTTTATATTTCCCCGCCGGCAGGAAGGATGCATCCAGCGTCAGCTCCCGGCCTTTCGAATTGGTCATGGCGCCGGCGTACCAGCTGCCGTCCGACGCTTTCCGGACCATGAGGATATGACTGCCGATGGCTGCCTGCTGCACGATCGTTGTATCCCAAACTGCCGGTACCGCTGCGAGGAATTCCATGCAGGCGGGCTCGCGGTAATAGTGCGTTGGGTTATCGGCGAGCATTTGCAGGGGGCTTTCATAAATAACATACATGGCAAGTTGGTGGCAGCGCGTACCGATGCTCATTGGTTTGTTCCAATGCGGGGCCCAATGCTCCTTTTGCGCATTGCGCATGGCGCCTGGCGTGTAATCCGCAGGGCCTGCCGCCATGCGAATAAAAGGGAAGGTAACGTTGTGGTCCGGATCGATGGATTTACTTCTGTCTCCTTTGCTTTGCTCCAGGCCGTAAACCCCTTCGAAGGTAATCACGTTGGGATAAGTGCGCTGCAGGCCGGCAGGCTTGTGCGCGCCGTGGAAATCCACCAGCATCCGGTGCGCCGCCGCCGCTTTGGCTACCTCTTCATAATAATTCACCATCACCTGGTCGTCGCGCTGCATGAAATCTACCTTGATGGCCTTTACGCCCCATTTCGAAAATTGCGCCATGGCGGCCTGCAACTGTTCCGGCCGGGCAATCGCTTCCCAGTTTACCCAAAGCACAAGCCCCACATTTTTCTCCGCCGCATAACGCGCCAGTTCGTCCATATCCACCTCCGGATTAATGCGTTCCAGCTGACGTGTATTGCTCCAGCCTTCATCCAGGACGGCATATTCCAGCCCGTATTTCGCGGCAAAATCGATATAGTATTTGTACGTCGCGGTGTTAATGCCGGCGCGGAAATCCACGCCCGAAATATTGTTATCATTCCACCAGTCCCAAATCGCCTTTCCGGGCTTTACCCAGCTGAAATCCCCGGCAGACGGGGCCGCCAGCTGGTATACAAGTTCATTGACCAGCAACGATTTTTCATCTTCCGCGATCATGAGGATGCGCCAGGGCAAATTCGCCGGGCCGTTCTTCCTGGCAATATACCCGGCTCTTTCCCTTACCACCTCAAACCTGTCGCCAAGCAATTCGGTTTTAACGGGATAACGGGGAAAGACGCCCCTGATCCTACCCGTTGCACTGTCGCCTTTCAACCACATGCCGGCATAATCCTGCAACCCGGATTCGGTGACCAACACATGCATGCCGCTGACGGTAAACAGTGCGGGCAGGCTGGCCAGGGAATTTTGCCGGGCAATGCTGTCAACTTTCATTTTCAAGTACAGCCTTTCGTTGTGGGAAAAGAAATCGTCTTCCCGAGGGTACCAGGCCCGGTCTTCCGGCCCGAAAGCGAAATCCGCCATTTCTTCCAGCACATCATACGCCCCTTTTCCTTCGCTGACCCAGCGCCAGGCCACACCGTTATCATAGGCGCGCCATTGCAAAGCGAGCTTATTCCGGAAGCGGATCTCCAACTGCGCGTAGTGGTCGCGGATCATGGCATTCTTCTGCCGCACAACCGGGTACAACAACACGTTAGCGGACGATTCACGCGTGCCGGCGACCTTCAAGGTGCCGCCTGAAACGGACGTCTTCAGACCGATGGCGGCAGGATGCAATATTGTATGACCGTTATGCTTTACGGAATATCGTATACTGTCTTTCACCGAAACATGCACCACCGTTTTACGGTCGGGAGAAAACAGTTGGTAATCCTGCGCGCCCGCCGTGAAGGCGGCCAACATCAACAGGCCGGTCAGCCAGCCTCTTTTATCGTTCATATACTTCATAATTTTTTCTTTCTTCCTGCTCAAACACTATTCCGCAACCAGCTGCCATTTCTGGTTTTGTTTGCCTGCCCAGGCCTGCTGCACCAGGGCTGCCCCGCCTTGGCTGCCGCTGATCTCCCAGCAGAGGCCGGTTTGCTTGTTGACGAGCTGCCAGGTATTATCTGCGTTCTTTACCGGTTTCCACAACTGGATGTCGAGGTTTTTGCGGGAAAACTGCGTGATGCCGCCACCTGCATGTGCCGGGGCTTCCGCCACTTTGCCGCTGTGCCCCGTGTGGATGCGGTACCAGCCCTCCCCGACATGGATAAATTGCCAGAACTGGTTGGCGTTACGCTCGAAATTCCATTGGATGAGCTTTACATCGTCGTCCACCTTCGCGCTGGGAACATCCACCGCCAGCTGGCTGAACGCGCTGATGATGCTGTACACGCCGTCGGCAATGGGCCCGCCCGGAACCGGCGTGTATGGGGGCAAAGTGATGGCGGGGCCGTCCAGCGCGGGATTGGCGGCGTACAGATCCCACAGTTCATCAACGCTCCTGCCGGTACGCGTCCACCAGAATTTGGGTGTGTAAGTTCCTGCGCGGCAGGCTTTATCCGCATCCAGCACGATACCTTTTTCAACCCTGTCGTCGAGCCACACCAGGAAGCGCGATGCTGGGGTGTAGCCGCTGGCAAGGCTATGGCTTTGGCTATACGGGCCGATGTTCCAGGTCGTCTCTACATTCGGCAGCCCTGTTTTGTGCCGTAAAAAATCGGGAATGCCTTCCTGGAGGAATAGCGCGCTTTTCTTGTAATCCTGCACGATATGGGTGCCTTCGTGCGTGATCACGTCGATATGTTCCGGTTTTTCCATGAACCAGGCGGCGTTGATGAAGATTTCTCCGTTGATAGCATGCGCAATGCCGTCCATCTCCGGATCCAGCGTTACTACCAGCTGCTTCTGTGCGTTGGGGTTCAGGAATTCGACCATGATGGGATACACTTTGAAGAAATGATCGACCATCGCCGTTTTGCGCGCGTCCGTGAGGTGCAGGCTTTTATTGATGAGTTTGAAGCTGAAGGGCGATCCCTGGCGGGTGAAGATTTCCGTGGACGGCTCCCAGGGCTTGGCCGGACCGGGCGTTTCCGTCCGTTCACCAGGTTGCGCCGCGGCGCCACTTTTGGAACAGGCGCCCGTAGCCGCCATCAACCCGAAGATAACCAGCAGGCAATAGGTTCTTATCATGGTAATAGTTTTAAAATGGGGCTGACCGTTTTTTGGTCAACCCCGGGTGTGTTTCGGTTAGAAACCGGTCATTTCCGCGCAATGAGTAAATATCACCCCGCCCCAGATATGCTGGGTTTCGGCAATAACTATCCTGAAATACCGGCAGGATACAGGCTCAGGGAAAAACAGGAATTTCCGGTCGTCGGTATTGGGCAGTTCAAAAGGCGCTCCGTTGTTAACGGCTGTCCAGGTGGTGCCGTCGGCGCTTACTTCCACCTTCACTCCTTTGAAATTTCCACCGGCTCCTACCCTGCCCTGGCGGGGCACCAGGGATATGCCGCTCAATGTTCTCGATGTTTTCATGTCAACCGCCAGGATGTGCGGCGGCACGGCGTAGCCGCCATTCCACTGGCTATGCCAGAAAGTTTGGTTCTTACCGTCGAACATCGCGATGGCTTTACCGTTGTCGGGCTCGGAAGAATTGCCTTCGGCCGGCTCTTCCGAAGTTAAGCTCAGCATTTGCCAACCGGTGGGATTGAAAAGGACCGGTTTAGGTTTAATGATCAGGTAGGCGGTCCGCAGCGGTTCGTTCACCTTCACGCCGCCGTTTACGGCTGCGATGCTTACTGGCAGCAGGTATTCCTTATCCATCCGCAGTTTCCCGAATGCGCGGATCACCAGCGGGCTACCCGCCGAAGTGGTTTTCCCGGTGTGGATTACCAGTTTGTTGTCTTTACCTTCCAGCGTGTATGCGGATTCAGGCAGCGGGAGGTATTGGGTTTTGCGGGCGTTGTTGAAGCTATCGACCAGGTGAAGGGCCGCCGACAGGGTGATTTCCAGGTTGCCATCGGGCGTACCTACCCCACCGAAGCCGGCACTGAGCAGGATCGTATCCGGTGCTTCGGTGACTTCCAGCTGGTACGATTGAATTTTGGAAGCCTGCACCAGGTAAACGTTGGTGTATTCCGGGTCTCCCATGCCAGGGATATCCCATTCCTTTTTACACCCCACGGCGGGCAGGAGCGACGAAAGCAGGCATATATAGATCAGTCTTTTCATTTTGCTTCTTTTAACATGAAGGGATTACCACCCGGTGTTTTGCACCAGCGCTTTGTTGATATTGATTTCGTTTTGCGGGATGGGGAAGAGATAGTGCCTTTTGGCGAAAGTGCGTGTCTCGAAGGTTACGACTTTCAGGAAGTCTGCACCATTTCCGACGATATTAAGCCCCTTGAATTCTCCGTTATCGGTCGTCTCTGCGATTTTCCAGCGGCGCGTATCGAAATAGCGCACGTTTTCGAATGCCAGCTCCACCCTGCGCTCCTGCCTGATGGCGGCTTTCAGGTCGGCAGGCACCGGTATCTGGCCCGGATTTGCGCCGTACTGCGGGATACCAGCCCTTTCGCGGATCAGGTTGAGGTATTTGATGACATCCGCATGCCCGGGCTCAGACTCCTGCAGTGCTTCGGCGTAGTTGAGGTACACCTGTGCCAGGCGCAGCAGTACGCAGGATCGGTTGCTGGTTTGCCAGGGGCCGGTGATCATGTTCTTACGGACGATATAACCGGTGGGGCTAAAGTCGGAAGCGGAGGCGTTGCGCCCGGAGTTGCCAGAAGCCTGAGTGCCAGTGATAATCTGGCCGCCGTTGGTATTGAGCCAGCGGCTTCCGTCATAAGTAATATTCACGTAGAAGCGGGGCTCACGGTTCACCCATTGGTTATAAGTGCTTCTTGCGGCTACATCTCCCGGCGCGGTGAAGTTCGAGTAACCGGACAACTGGTACCCGCTGGCGGGGTCAGCAATCGGAAGGCCATTGTTCATGAAAAATGCATCTACCATTTGCTGGGTGGCGCCTAAAGCACCACCGCCGGTGGATTCGTTAATATTGCCGATGTGCAACGGCGTGCGCTCAAATTGCATCATACTGATATCCGCCGCTGGCCGCGCGAAAATCCATTCCTGGTTGGCGTTGGAACTGGCGCCCCATTCCGTTAGCACCACATTGCGGCACGACAGGTAAGGATCAGGCAAACCGTTGGTGGTTTCGCGGTAGAGGTTATAAGTTGCGGGAACGAATTCATTGATGAAATTCCTGGCGGCCGTTGCTGCGAGGGCCCACTTGGCGGGATCGTAGGTTTGGCTGATCAGATTCACGCCGTTTTTGCTTTTCAGCGCCGCGTAGTCTGCATTGCCATTAAAAAGCGGGCTGGCGTTGAGCATCAGCGCTTCAATTTTAAATGCCAATGCAATGCCGCGGGTAATACGTCCGTAATTGCCTTCGGTAGAGGGTTTCGACGGCAGGTCGTTGGCCGCCGCATCCAGTTCATCGGAAATATATTTCACGCATTCATCCATCGTATTACGCGGCAGCTGGAGCTGGTCGTTAGGCGCGTCCAGCGGAATGGGCGAATCGCCGAGCAGTACCACCGGCCCGTAGGTACGGATCAGGTAGAAGTAATACATCGCCCGGAGCGCCCTTGCTTCGGCACGGTATTGCGCAATCAGCTGCGGGCCCAGCTCCTGGCACTTCTCCACGTTGGCCATAAAGAAGCTGGCATTGCGGATGGCCTGGTAATAGTTTCGCCAATATGTGCGCACGAACCCGTCCGTTGCGCCCCAGGCCCCCAGGTTGAGATTGTTGCTGGTAACGAAGGAGTAATTGTAATCGGCCTCGTCAGACGCGCCGGTCCAGGGACCGGAGTTCCGCGTAGTCACGAAGCGCTGCGCCGCTTCGTCGGGTATGGCGCTGTAAACGTTGTTCAGGAAATTTTCCGTAGTATTCCGGAACTTGAAGATGTCTTCCACCGTAAGCCGGTCGTCGGGCACCTGGTCCAGGAAGCCTTTCTGACAACCGCCTAACATCGCGCTGCAACTGAATGCGGTGGCAAATATCAATATATATCGTTTCATGATGCTTGTTTGGATGTGAATGCTACAGGTTCATTTGAATACCGGCCGAAACCGTTGTGACGTTCGGGTACATGGCGCCGTTGGACGTGCCCAGCTCCGGGTCCCAAAGCTTGAATTTGCTGAAAGTGAGCAAATTGTAGCCTTGCAGGTAAATGCGTGTGTTCTTCACCGAAAACCGTTCGAGCAGCGATGCGGGAAGCGTGTATGTCAACTCGGCGGTTTTCAGGCGGAGGTAGGAAACATCCTTCACCCACCAGCTGCTTGCCCGGTTGTTGTTATTGTTCGCCGCGCCCCAGCCCAGCCGCGGATAAAATGCGTCCGGATTGGGATTATCCACGCTCCAGCGATCTTCCGCGATGGCGTAAAGATTGCTCCTGTCCGCAGCGGCACCGTTGGCGAAGGGAATGATCCCATCACCGGAAATGTAACGGTCAACCTGTCCCGCGCCCTGGAAAAATGCGCCGATGGAAAACCCTTTCCAGTTCACGTTGAGCCCGAAGCCGTACGTAACTGCAGGAATCGTCCCCCGGCCGATTTGCGCCTCGTCGTAGCTGTTGATGACGCCGTCGCCGTTGAGGTCTTTGTACCGGATATCACCAGGTCTCGGCCTCCCTCCCAACGCGCTCTGGTCGGCACTGGTTTCGATCTCATGTTCGTTGGTGAACAGGCCGAGGGCGATGAGCCCGTAGGTGGCGTTGAGGTTCGTGCCACGACGATTCATCCAGGGATGGACTGCGTCCGGCTGGTCGTTTTCGATAACTTTATCACGGTTAAACGTCAGGTTGCCGCGGAGGTTCCAGGTAGTGGCGCCGATCTTCAGCGGCAGGCTTTCCACCGTCATATCAATCCCTTTGTTTTCGATCACCCCGAGGTTGGCGAAAGGATTGCTGATCACACCCACCATATCGCTGAGGGTGCCGCGCTGTAGGAATACCCCGGTCCTGCGCTCCTTGAAAAGGTCCACAACTACCGACAGGTTATTGTTGAGCGTTTTAAATTCCACTCCCAGGTCGGATTTGCGGGCGGTGGACCAGGTTACATCCACGCCGTATTCGGAAATCGCAACGCCGTTATACCCTACGCGGGCAGTAGGCCCGCCGAAAGTATACCCCGCGGCTGATCCGTTTACGAAAGTCTGGTAACCGAAGCGCCGGCCGCCGCTGCCCGAGCCCACGGTACCATCGGAGAACCGGAGCTTGAGGAACTGGATGTATTTGCTGGCGCCTTCGAAAAAGGGCTCTTCCGATACTACCCAACCGATGCCGTAAGAGGGAAAAAAGCCGTAACGTTCACTGGGAGCGAAGTTCTCCGATCCATTATACCCGAAATTCAATTCTCCGAAGTAGCGGCCTTTGTAGGAATATGTACCCCTCCCCGCGATACCACGGAAACGGTAAGGGATCGATGCGATCAAATCCCCGGCGAAAGCATTCAGGAAATCGCTCTGGTTGTACAATAACATGCCGCTTACGGAATGCTGGCCGAAGTCCTTCGCATAGTTAAGCGCCGTTTCGGTATAAAACCGGCGGTCGCCTCCATTGGAACGGCTATAACCCAAGGTGTTTTCACCCGTCCAGGTTTTGAACAGGTTCAGCGATCCGTCCGGGTTGTAGGGCTGGTTCTGGTTAACGAACCAGGTATCTTCGCGCTTGCCGCGGGTAATGGTCTGGCTGTTGTAAGTATCAAAGGAGAACATGGTGGTGAAAGTGAGGCCGGGCACCCAGAATCCCAGGTCCTGGTTCACCCGGGCATTGGTATACACCTGGTTGCCGAAAACCGTCTGGAACCCGCGGCGGGTAATGTCTGCATAGGGGTTACGGTCTGCCCCGTCAGGACCGCTGGCATTGATTCCCGGAACTTTATTGCCGGGGTACATGATCGGAAATATCACGGGAGACAGCGCCATGGCCGACTGGAAAGCCGTGGATGAGCTCACGGCCGGGTAATTGGCATTGGTGATATACCCCTGGATACCCAGTTCGAATTTTGTAGTCTTCGTCAGCGTCAGGTTTGTATTGCTCGTGAAATTGAATTTCTTGAAGCGGGTATCGGCATTATATTTCTCGAGTCCGTCCGTTTTGAGGAGCCCATTTTCATCATAATATGCCAGGGACACGTAGTAATTCGCTTTATCAGTACCACCTGTAGCGCTAACGTTCACGCGGCGGTTGTTGCCCCGGTCGTTGAACAGGGCGCGTATCCAGTCTACATTGGGGTATACGATGGGATCATCTCCTTTGGCCGTATTGTCTATATAAGCCTGGGAGAAACGGGGCGCCTGGCCGCTGTTGGCGAGCGCTTCGTTGGCCAGTTTCATATAGATAAGGCCGTTGGCCATTTCCGGGATCTGCGTGAAAGTGGTGAGGCCCTGGTTGTAATTCACCACGAAGGCCGTTTTACCGGCCTTGCCGCCTTTGGTTTTCACCAATACTACGCCGTTTGCGCCGCGCACGCCGTAAACGGCGGTGGCGGCTGCATCTTTCAGAATGGAGAAGGAGGCGATGTCTTCAGGGTCGATGCTATTGAGGCTTCTTTCCACCCCATCCACCAAAATCAGCGGTGCGGCACTGTTGGTTCCGGTAAATGTGGAAATGCCGCGGATCCAGATTTCCGAGAAATCCCGGCCCGGTTCACCGGATCGCTGGACCCCTACCACACCGGCGATCCTGCCGGCCAGCACGTTGGTGATACTGGCAACGGGCTGTTTCAGCTCTTCCACGTTGACGGAAGACTGCGCACCAACCAGGCTGATCTTTTTCTGCCGCCCGAAACCGACTACCACCACTTCATTGACATTCCCCTCGGCGGCTTCCAGCGTTACGTTGATCTCCAGGGAACTGCCCACCTGCAGCACCTGCGTTTTAAAACTTACATGCGAAAACTCAAGCGCACTTTGCTTGTTGGCTTTTACGGTATACCGGCCGCTACCATCCGTAATGGCCAGGGCGGAAGGATTGTTGGAAACCCGCACGGTAACAGCTTCCACCGGCTTGTCCAACCGGTCGCGCACAATACCCGAAATCGTAATTTCACCGCTTGATTGCGCCATCAGCGGCCAAAGCGGCATCAGTAATAGACATAGGGATATGAACAGGCCGGCAGGGAGCCGCCCTTTCATACCATGGCACCATTTTTTCATGATCATGGCATAAGTAGATTTGATTGATAAGAATGTTGAATTGGTTGAAGCGATCGGGGTTAAAATTACCAAACATGCCATGGCATTGCTGTTAACGGAAGTCAAACAAATAGTTAACACATTCTAAATAGGCCGCCTTCCTTCCGCTTTCTTGAAAACCTTTCCTACCTTCCGCAAATGGTATTCAACCTGCGCCGGATGAAAAAATCAAAATTCACCTATATCGTCATCGCTGTCGTGAGCTTCCTTGCGCTCACTTCCGTGCAGGCATATCTGATTTACAATACTTTCAAACTCCGCAATGACCAGTATAAAATACCGGAAAAAAAGATCGTGCGGGAGCGCTACGAGCGGGAAATGACCAACGAAAACCTGTTCCCCGGCGCGGGGAAGATTGTGGACCGTTATATCGAGAACGACAACATCTATCTGCTCGAAAACTATTACAAGAAAGACTCCGCGCAGTTTGAGCTGCTGAAGCAGCGCATGCTCGACAGCACCTGGCAGGCGCTGACCGCCCGTAATAATATGGACAGCCTGCTGACCGACATCCTGCAGAACAACGATATCCATGAAACGTTCCGCTACGCCCTGGTGCTGAATGCCATAGATGTGGCTTTCGAAAGCAACCGGTACATCCCGCTGTATGAGGCTGGCCGTTTTTATCCGCTGCTCAACGTAGCCGCCCAAAAACCAATGGGCCTGCTGATCGGCGGCAACCTCAAAAAACCAGGCCGCCACAACCTCGTGTCTTCCCTCACACTCAGCAGCACACGGCCATACAGTTACCGAATCAGCTTCTCCCTTTTCATGGATACCGACGATCGTACCCTGACCATCCTCAAACTCATGTGGCCGCTGTTGCTGCTGTCGGTATTGTCCGTACTCGGCGTCGTGACCATTTTCTTCGCTACTTATATGAACTGGCTGCGGCAGCGGAAATTGTCGGACATGAAAAGCGATTTCATCAACAACATCACCCACGAGCTGCATACGCCACTGGCTGCCATTGCCGTGGCCGGGAAGAGCCTGCGAAACGACCGGATAAACGAAAGAAAGGAGAATATCCTGGCGCTCACGGATGTGATCGAACGCCAGAGCTGCCGTTTGCGGCAGCTCATCACCCAGGTGCTGGACATTACCGCTTCCGGCAAGATCGCACTGAACAAGTCGCCGCAATCCGTTCACCAGCATCTGGAAGAAATCCTGTTGGACTTCCGGCTGAAATACACTGAGGAAAACATCCTCCTGGAACTGCATAAGGATGCGCGGCAAGCGGAGGCGGAAATAGACCCTTTCTGGTTTGCTACAATGGTATTCAACCTGCTGGACAATGCTGTAAAATACAATACCAGTAAGGATAAAAGGATTACCGTCAGCACCCGCAACAATAAAAAGCAATTGGAATTAAGGATAGAAGACAATGGCATCGGCATCCCCGCAGCGGTGCAGCGCTATGTATTCGATAAATTTTACCGCCATACCCGCCAGGAGGTAACGCAGATTAAAGGGCTGGGCCTTGGGCTGTATTATGTAAAACAATGCGTGGAAGCGCATGGCTGGGACCTGCAGACCGTGAGCCCGCCCGGCAAAGGCACCCTTTTCCTGATCTCTATCCCGCTGTTACAATAACGTCAGATGAAAATAAACATCCTTTTTGTGGAAGATGAAACCGACCTCGGTAATGTGGTAAGCCAATACCTGGAAGTGATGGATGCCTCCGTAACCTGGTGTACCAATGGCCCGGACGCGCTCCGCACCTTCCAGGCCAACCCCGCCGCATTCGATATCCTCCTGCTCGACGTAAGCCTGCCGCAGATGGACGGATTCCAGCTCGCGCGCGAAGTCCTGAAAACCGCGCCCGACACTTCTTTTCTTTTCCTGACCGCCCGGAAGGAAAAACAAGACCGCATGCAGGGGCTGCATATCGGGGCCGACGACTACATTACCAAACCCTTCGATATCGACGAACTGGTTTTGCGCATCCGCAATATCGTGCGGCGGCGCACCGGCGGCGGCCCTGTTGTCAACTGCATGCATATCGGGGACGTCCAATATTACAAAGACAGCCTGAAGCTCCGCATTCCCGACAGGAAAGACGTTACCCTTACCCCGCGCGAAGCCGAGCTTTTCGAATTCCTTTTCAAACATTCCAACAGGGTGGTGAAACGGGAAGAAATACTGGTACAATTATGGGGCGACAATGACTATTTCCTCGGACGCAGCCTCGATGTTTTCATTTCCCGGCTCCGCAAACTGCTGCAACATTCGCAAAAGGTAACGATCGAAAACGTTTATGGGCTGGGCTACATATTGAAAGACCAGTCCCGGGACGCGGGATAAACCTGCTCCAACGGAAAAGGCCGTCGCATTTTGCAATGAGACGGCCTTTTCTATGTAATTCCGTAAGTCTTATTTGCTCTTCATGCGCTGGCGCATCGCCATGCCGAAGCCTACCGCCATCACGATGATGCCGATCCAAAGCACGTTGATATGCGGGAAGATGAGCGCCTTCAGCACGATGTAATCCATCGGCTCGCGGGTTTCTTTCAGTTCGATCTGCACCTTATTCTCGTTCGGCAGGATCTTGGTGAACTTCACCGCCAAGCTCAGGGGCGCCACGGTATCGGGCACATTCGCCTGGAAGCTGCTGTCGCGGATGAAATATACCGGGTTGATCCGGAAATCACCGTTGTCGCGGGTATGTACGTAAATATCGGCTCCCACGGCGATGTCGCCCGTTTCGGGATGATAATTCTTTTGTTTCGGCTTGGTATTGAGGCTCTCCAGCACCATAAAGCCCTTCGAGAAGTACACGGTATCGCCCTGGGTGATGACGTGCGGGGTGTAAGGCAGCGTGTCGGCCGGGATATCTTTCCGGGGCACAGCGGTGATGTAGGTGAAGATATCGCGCGTCAGGTAGTGCTTGGAATCCGGATTCGGCGTGATGCCTTCCTGCCCTTTCACGTTGAGATACGCGTCGGGATAGAGGGTAAAGCGCTCGGTGGGCTCGGCGTCAAGCGTCGCTTTGCGTTCGTATTCAACGATATAGAGCGTCTTATCCTTATCCACCGTGGAGATGGAATCACCGCGATAGGTTACGAAATACGGTCCCATTTGCACCGGCAGCCCTTTAGGGAGCATGAGGTTTTCACGGGAGTTCTGGCCGCTTTCTTTCGTGAAATAGCCACTCAGCACGTTCATCTTATCGACAGACAAAACCTCCTTCTTGCTGGAAGAGATGAGAATCCCCAGCAGCATGAGCCCGAAGCCCACGTGGGCCACGGAGGCGCCGGCGGCTTTAGTCTTGCCTTTCAGGACGGTAATAATATAAGTGATGTTGGCCACTACGGAATACACGCAGGCGAAGAGCATGAGGTAAACGCCCAGCAGGAAGCCCGCGCCGTAGTCGGTGAAGAAGATGCGGCCCGTCCACCCGATCAGCACCGCGATGGCGATGGAGATCAGCGTAGGCCATGCCAGTTTTTTCGCCAGCACGCCTTTGGGGGTATCCTTGTACTTCATGAACTGGGTGATAGCTGTGAGCAGGGCGATGATGATCGCCAGCCAGATCTGCACTTTGTTGTAATGCAGCATCACATCGGTCGGGGGCGCGAATTCTTCGAGATTGAAAAGTTTGCGCAGGCCGGAGAGGTCGAGCAGTTTGTTCCAAACGGGGATGGAGGTGAAGAAGGTCACGTGCAGGGCGGAAACCAGCAGCACGAGGGCGCCAACGAACATCCAAAACTCGCGGGAGTAAGTGCTTTCTTCCTTTTTCATCTGCGGGATCTGCTTTCCGCGGGCGACCAGCATCCATAAGGCCGGGATGGTGAATATGCCCATGAACACCAGGAGCTGGCCGCTCATGCCGAGGTCGGTAAACGAGTGCACCGAGGTTTGGCCGAGGATACCGCTGCGGGTCAGGAAAGTGGAATACAGGATGAAAACGAAGGATATAATGACGAAGAAGAAAGACGATTTAAGGGCGTGGCCGGAGTGGCGGAAGGCCAGCATGGTATGGATACCGGCTACGAGGGTCAGCCAGGGAACCATGGAGGCGTTCTCTACGGGGTCCCATGCCCAGTAACCGCCGAAGGTCAGCGATTCGTAGGCCCAGGCCGCACCCATCATGATGCCCACGCCGAGCACCATGCCGGCGAAGAGGGCCCAGGGGAGCGCGGGTTTCACCCATTCGGTATAGCGGCGCGTCCAGAGGCCGGCAACGCCATAGGCGAATGGCACGATAGTGGCGGCGAAACCGAGGAAGAGCACCGGCGGGTGGATCACCATCCAGTAGTTCTTCAGCAGCGCGTTCAGACCGTTTCCGTCCATGAACTGCTTGAACTGCATGTAATCCGGGTTATTGAAGATAGGCAACGAAGGGTCTTCCTGCCGGATGAGGAGGAAGGGGTTGCTGCCCACTTTATAATCGAAAACGTAAATCCCGATGAGCATGCTGCCCAGGCAAACCTGCGAAAATGCGAGGACCGCCATCACGGGAGCTTCCCAGGATTTCGAGGTGTTCACGAGAATAATCCCCAGCACGCTGTGCCATACGCTCCAGAGCAGGAAGCTGCCCTCCTGCCCTTCCCAGAAACAGCTGAGGAGGTATTTCACTTCCAGGTCGCGGTCGGAGTGCTGCCAGGCATACTTATATTCGAATAAGTGATTGGAAATGATGTAGTAAAGTGTGGCGAATACGGCGAATACGGAAAATGCCTGGGTATAGAACGCCCAGCGGCCTATTTTGGCCCAGGAAGCCTTCTTAAGCTCATCCGTCTGCCTGACGCTGATGAAGTAAGCCACTACAGACACCAGGGAGGCGACGAACGCCAGGATGCTGAATAAATGGCCCAGTTGACCGGGAAGCAGGTGCTCCCCATTGTATTTGATCGATTCCAAAGGTTGTCCGTAAGTTGTGATGAATCCCGCCGCCGGTTCAGGCATAGCACAAAAGGCGACGATATACAGTTATATAATATTTTCCTTAAATGTCTTTCTGTGCGCTGTAGGCGGTTTGCTCGTCTTTATATTTGGACGGGCATTTCATAAGGATTTTGGTGCACTGGAACTCAGTACCCACCATCCGGCCGGTGAGCACCAGCTCGGTGGATTTCTCGAAGTCGGTAGGCCGGGTGCCGTAGAACACGACACGGCTGATTTCGCCGCTTTTGTCTTTCATGTGAAAGCTGAAATAGTTGGCGTCTTTGGCGGGATCGTAAATAACGGATTTGGTGCTGTCGAGCGCGCCGATCACGTGAATTTCCTTTCCTTCCTTTTTACGGGCGGTGGCGAATGTTTCGTAAGTGCTGAAATCACCTACCATCATAACCATACCAGCCACGCATACCGCAATAACTACGAGCAGAATAATACTTGTCTTCTTCATCCTTACCAGATTAATCGTGGACAAAGGTAGCCAAAAAACCCGTTCAGGGGGCCTGATATTCGTCAGGTTTCCCCCTCCCGGAACCAATTTTTACCTGTACCTTTGCGCGGAAATACGCTAAGTACTGATTTATCATGGCTGATCTCTCGAAATTTGATCCCAACTCCCCCGGCCTGCTGTCCAATAACATATTCGGACTGCCTTTCGGGGAAGACGATGCCCGGCTGGTGCTCCTCCCGGTGCCCTGGGAAGTGACGGTGTCCTACAACAACGGTACTGCCCGCGGGCCGGAACACATTTTCAAAGCCTCCCTGCAGGTGGACCTCTACGACACGGACACCGGCACCGACGGCTGGAAACAGGGCTTCTTCATGCGCGAATGCGACCGGCAGCTGCTGCTCCGGAGCGATTACCTCCGCAAGGAAGCCGAGCTTTACCTGAAATTCCTCGCTGAAGGCGGAGACGTGAACGACAACGACTTCATGCGCCGTTCGGTTGACGATGTGAACAAAGGGACCGAGAAAATGAATGCCTGGGTCTACGAACAGACGAAAGGCCTTCTCGCCAAAGGGAAACTGGTAGGCCTCGTAGGCGGCGACCACTCCACACCGCTGGGCTTCTTCCGCGCCATCGGCGAGCATAAGGGCGATTTCGGCATCCTCCAGATCGACGCGCACGCCGATCTCCGCGACAGCTACGAAGGTTTTAAATACTCCCACGCGTCCATCATGTACAACGCCCTGCAGGAAGTGCCGCAGCTCAAAAAGCTGGTGCAGGTAGGCCTCCGCGACTACTGCGAAGGGGAACTGGAGCTGATCCGCAACAGCGGCGGGCGCATTACGGCGTATTTCGACCACGACATGAAAGAGCGCATGTACGAAGGCGAGGCCTGGAAGAGCATTTGCGACGATATCATCCAGCAGCTGCCGCAGCAGGTACATATTTCTTTCGATATCGACGGACTGGACCCGAAGCTTTGTCCGCATACCGGCACCCCGGTGCCCGGGGGCCTCGAAGCGCAGCAGGTATATTACCTCTTCCGCCGCGTGATCGAAAGCGGGCGCACCATTATCAGCTTCGACCTGGTGGAGGTAAGCGCCGGGCTCGATGAGTGGGACGCCAACGTGGGCGCGCGCATCCTTTTCAAATTGTGTAACCTGATGGTTAAATCCAATGTATAAATTCCGCATCCTCCATCCAAACGCCATTACCAAATTACGCATGCAGCCCGTCATGCACGGCATGATCGGCATCCTGTTCCTGTTCAACGTCATCGGCGTCTATAAAATGGAAGATCCCAACTGGCTCATGGCACTGCTGTTTATCGCGCTGGGCACGGCCAGTCTGGCTTTCCCCTTCATGATGCGCAAAATGCGCAAGATGTCGGAAACCAATTCGGTATTGCGCCTCCTGCAGGTGTTTACCCTCTTCAGCGGCAGCCTTTTCTTCCTTTCGCATATGCAGCCCATTATCGGCGGCACCCTCCTGCTGGCGGGGCTCGGCGTGGGTTATACGGCCTACGCGGAATACCGCATCATGCAACCGGCGTATGCGGAAATCGGGGAAGCGGGCATTACGCTCCCCACCGTATTCGGCACCAAAGCATTCAGATGGAACGAAATGAATAACGTAGTTTTGCGGAACGATCTGCTGACACTGGATTTCAGAAATAACAAAGTGCTCCAGCTGGACGTACTCGACGAATACTCCCCGGCGCAAACGGCGGAGATCAATGCATTTTTTCAATCAAGGCTGACATGAACGTTTCTCCTTATATAATGTATTCAGACGGCAAGGGCAACATTTTCGAGGACACCTCGCTATATGTTGTGGGCCGCAGCGGTTGGGACGCGTTTCCCATCCCCGAAGACGAATGGATCGAGCTGCCCGAGGGAGGCAACCTGTATGAACTACCCGGCCGCCGCGGCATCGGGATCGACGTGAAGACCGGCGAAATGCGCCTCTGCGAAAAAGGATGGGCCGTGGCGGCATTCATCCCGCCCGCGCATACCGGCTTCTACCTGGCCGCCTATGAAACGCTGCCAGACGCGCCCACCCTCCCGCTTTTCTGTTATACGGCAGCCGGCTGGCACAACGAAAAGTTCTATGTGCCCGCCGTGCGCATCGAGCAGGATATCCGGCAGGAATGCGGCGGTTTCAGCGATAACAAAGTGAAATCCGGCGTGGAAGACATGATCACCGCCTACCCGCACAACCGCCTCGTGCAACACCTGGCGAACAACTGCGCGCTGACGTATCACTGTCCTGCCGCCCGGAACTATTTCATGGGCCGCTGGGAATGCCCCATCCCCTCTTCCCCCGCCTGCAACGCCAACTGCATCGGCTGTATTTCGTTCCAGCCGGAAGACGAGACCATCGTATCCACGCAGGACCGCCTCACCTTCAAGCCTACGGCAGAAGAGATCGTGGAGTTCACCGTTCCGCACCTGGAGTCGGCGCCCTATCCCATCGTGAGCTTCGGGCAGGGTTGCGAAGGCGAGCCGCTGCTCATGTGGGAAACCATCCGCGAATCGATCCTCGAAATCCGCAAGCATACAGATAAAGGCAGCATCAACATCAACACCAACGGCAGCAAGCCCAATGCGGTGCGCGAGCTCTGCAAGGCAGGCCTCAACAGCATCCGCGTGAGCCTCAACTCCGTTCGCGAACATATCTACACACCGTATTACCGCCCCAACAACTACCAGTTTTCCGATATCCTGGAAAGCATCAAGGTGGTGCGGGAACATGGCGGCTGGGCTTCCATCAACTACTTCGTGTTTCCGGGTATGACCGATACCGTAGAGGAATATGAAGCCCTCCGCACCGTGATCCGGGAAACCGGGCTGAATATGATCCAGTGGCGGAATTTCAACATCGATCCGGACTGGTACCTCGGCAAAATCGGTGTTACCGAAACGGGCGATGTGCTGGGCATTAAGCAGCTCATGGAGCTTATCCGCGAGGAGTTCCCCGAAGTGAAATTCGGCTACTACAACCCGCCTATGGAACGCATCAAAGGCAATTACGAAGCGGATTTCGCACACGTATAATCCTTTTTATAACGCATATAAAAAAGCCTTCGCACCGTTTGGAGCGAAGGCTTTTTTGGTCCTAATATGCGGCTGAAAAACTTACGCTTCCTGCGCCAGTATGGCCCCAGGCGCAGGCTGCGCGGGCGTTTCGGCGGTCCTGGAGAAAGATTTGCGCACCAGCAGCCAGTAGAAACCGATGAACGTCAGCATGCTGATACCGCCCACGGCGTACCACCATTTGCCATACCCGAAGTTCTCCACCCCGAATGCGCCCAGCGTGGGCGCCAGGATGGTCGCTGCGGAGAAGGCGACCGTGTACAATGCTGCGTACTGGCCGCGGTTGTGGGCCTGCGCCCGGTGGATCCAGATGTTGTTCATGAATGGCAGCGTCAGCATTTCCGCAATGGAAAACAGGACGATATGGATGAACGCCACGGCGGCCACCGGCGGAAAGAAGTTGAAAACGATATAAGCCAGCCCCATGAAAAGGGCGCCGATGCAGATATAGTACTCGTTGGCGCGGCGGTTCTCCAGCTTAAAAACCAGGATCATCTCCACCAGCGCGATAATTACCCCGTTGAAAGAAATCGCCAGGCCGATGAGGTTCTCCGGCATACGCACCACCGTTTTCAGGTACACCGGCACGATATTGAACATCTGGAAAAGGCAGACGGCGTTGAAAGCGACGAGCAGGATGAAGAATAAATATAGTTTGTCGCGGTAAGCGGAAGTGACGCTCCCGGTCCCGGGGGCTTTATGAACGATACTGTCCGCCGTTTTGCCCGGACGCAGGAACAACTTCAGCAACAGCGCCGCCAGCAAGCAGGATGTGGCGTCGAAATAGAAAAGCAGGTCGTAGCTCAGATAAGCGATCATCCCTCCCACCGCAGGCCCCACCGCCCAACCCAGGTTCGACGCCAGGCGGAGCAGCGAATACGAGCGCAGGCGCGATCCCGCGTCGCTGTAATGCGCCACGGCCGCGAAGTTGGCGGGCCGGAACGCGTCGCCCACAAGCCCCAGCACAAAAACCGCTCCCGCGAACTGAACGAAAGTATGCATCTGCCCCAGTACCACGAACATCCCCCCATGCAACACCAGGCTCCAGAACTGCACCGGGTGGAAACCGATGGTATCCGACAATTTCCCGCCCAGCAGCGCGCCCAGGATAGATCCTACTCCGTACACCGTCATCACGATCCCCGCCTGTTCCAGTGAAAAATGGAGCTGCGTGGTGAGATACAATGTAAGGAAAGGGATCACCATGGCCCCGGCGCGGTTGATCAGCAGCACAGTCGCCAGCAGCCACACTTTCCGGGGAATTCCACCGTAAGCGCTTTTATATAGGGAAATTGTCTTGTCGAACATAATGAACCGCAAATTACACCCCTTCCCTACATTTACCAGCCGGGAAATGACAAACAGCATTGATAAATGACAGGCGCGGCAGGGTATTTGCAGCCGGAAAGCGGGTTTCCCCCTCTGAAAAAAAGTTTAACTTTGAATCAAGATGACAGAGCAGAACAAATCCAAAAATATAAAAGCCGCCGGTATCACAATCGGCGTTCATGCCTTGCTGTTAGTGGCGCTGCTGATGGTGAGCCTCAACGTACCGCCGCCCCTGCCCGACCAGGACATGGGCATCGAAGTGAACCTCGGCACGTCTGACGACGGTATGGGCGACGAGCAGCCGCTCAATCCCAACCCGCCCGCGGCCGCGCAGCCTGTCCCTTCCACCCCGCAACCCGCGCCCGCCGCTCCGGCCGACAACGGCAATTCCCAGGAGCTGGCCACTTCCGACGAGGCAGACGCCCCCGAGGTGGTGAAACAGCCGGTAAAACCGAAAAACGTTAAACCGAAAGAAATAGCCAAAACGCTTGAGCCCAAGCCTGAGAAGGCTCCCAAGCCTAAAGCCGTGGCGCCTCCCAATCCCGCGCCTCCAGCTCCGCAGCCCAAGCCTAAAGCCGTATTCACCGGCGGCACCGGCAACGCGGCCAACAGCGGCAATGGTGCGGACGGCTCCAACAATTCGCAGGGCGAAGGCAATACCGGCCGCCCCGGCGACCGTGGCGTTATCGGCGGAAGCCCCAATGGCGGCGCCTATACCGGCACGCCCGGAGCAGGCCGCGGCGCTTCCGATTTCCGGCTGAACGGCCGTAACCTCGTTGGCCGCCCGTCCGTGGAATGGGATGGTAACGAAACGGGGTATGTAGCCATCAACATAAAAGTAGACCGTAACGGCAATGTGGTAAGCGCCACGCACAGCCTCAAAGGTTCCAATATTTCCAACGCCGCCGCTATCCGTATCGCACGGGATGCAGCCATGCGGATAAAGTACAATGCCAGCCAGGAAGCGCCGGAAGAGCAATTCGGCACCATCCGCTTCTATTTCAAGCCGCAATAACGACAGCCCGGAAATATCTCCCGGCTTTTCACGTTATTACCTATACCTTACGACTATTCTATGCGAAAAAAACGCCTCAGATATCTCATCGTGTGCCTGATTGCCGCTATCCCGGCGCAGGCGCAGGTCTTCCCGGGCTATCATACCAGTCAGTTCGCAGGCGTACATGCCGTACCCTTCAATCCCGCCCTCGCCGCAGGATCGCGGTACAAATGGGATGTGAACATCATCGGCGCGGATGTAAAAGCAGGTAATACGTATTATTCCTTTGTTAAATCATCTTTACTTTCCGGCCAGGAAAAAATGGTCAGGAACGTGGACTATATCCCCGACACCAACGCCACCCGCAAGCAATATGGCTGGGGCAGCGCGGATGTGATGCTGCCTTCCGTCCTGTATTCCATCGACGAAAAGCAATCAATTGCCTTCACCTGGCGCGTTCGCGGATCTGCTAATGCCGGCGGGATGGAAACGCAGATCGTCAACTTCTTCGCCCTCAACTATCCCAATCCCCGCTTCACCAACCGCAACTTCGCTTCCAAATTCGCCGCGGCCAACGGCAACGCCTGGAACGAATTCGCGCTCAGTTACGCCCGCGTCATCAAAGACGAAGGCGACCACCGCTGGAAAGCCGGCATCTCGCTGAAATACCTCGGCGGACAAGCCTCCGTTTACACTGTGGTCCGCGATGCGTCCTTCACCTTCAACACCACCGAGCTCGCCGATATCAACAGCGGGCGCGTGCATTACGGTTATAACGAAGAACTGGACCAATACACCAGCAAAGACAACTGGTCAACGGTGTACAGCCCTTTCCAAAACCCCGGCATCGGGGTAGACCTGGGAGTGGTGTACGAATGGCGGCCGGATAACGACGGTTTTGGCAGCATGCACGAAGGCGGGCCCGACTGGAACCCCGACGCGGATACCTGGAAAGCGCGCTTCGGCGTGTCGATCGTGGATATCGGCGGGATGTCGTACCGGAAATCAGTTCCATCCGCCAACCTCGATGTTACTGCAGACAATGTGCTCGTCCGGTCCCTGAACAAACAGCGCAACGAAAGCATGCGCAGCTACGCCACCCGGATCGCGACGATGTTTACGCCGCTGGAAAACGAGGACACCTATTTTATGAATCTACCGACATCGCTCAATATGTTCGGCGACATCAACCTGAACGGCCGCTTTTTCCTGAGCGTCAGCGCCACCGTGGCCCTGAACGGTGGGGAAAAAGACGACAACAAGACCAACGCCCTCACCCAGTTCCTGGTTACACCCCGCTTCGAGCTTAAAAACCT
The DNA here is from genome assembly GCF_038396755.1 of Chitinophaga pollutisoli. NCBI lineage: Bacteria > Pseudomonadati > Bacteroidota > Chitinophagia > Chitinophagales > Chitinophagaceae > Chitinophaga > Chitinophaga pollutisoli. The sequence continues at coordinate 536,283 of NZ_CP149822.1, forward strand.
GGGCCTGTACCTACCTGTATCGGTGAACCGTTTCGGGCAGGCCGACGCCGGTTTCGCGCTGCGCGCGGGCCCCCTCGTGATCGGGTCCGCCTCCCTCTTTTCCAACCTCTCCCGCCAGATGATCAATCATGCGGATGTATTCGTAGCTTTGCGCATAGTTCCCATCCGTTTAGGCAAATGGTCGTGGGACAAGGGCAGCGACGGAACGTACCGCAAACGCCGGCACAACATCGGCTGCCCGACCATATAGCGAGGTAACCAATGAACTATCAGCAAACGATCGAATACTTATTCAGCCGTCTCCCCATGTTCAGCAAAGTGGGCGACTCCGCGCTGAAAAACGACCTGCTTAACATCCGCCTGCTGTGCGGCATACTCGGCCATCCGGAAGACCGGTTTCCGTCTGTCCATATAGCAGGCACTAACGGCAAAGGCTCCACCAGCCACATGCTCAGCGCCATCTTCCAGTCGGCCGGTTACAAAACGGGCCTTTACACTTCCCCGCACCTCCATGATTTCCGCGAACGCATCCGTATCAATGGCGAAATGATCCCCGAAGCAAGGGTGGTATCTTTCACGGCCGAAATGAAACAGCACATGGAAACCATTGAGCCCTCGTTTTTCGAACTGACGGTGGCCATGGCGTTTCAATGGTTCGCGGAAGAAGGGATCGACATCGCTATTATCGAAACCGGCCTGGGCGGGCGGCTCGACAGTACCAATATCATCTCCCCCTCCTTTCCATCATTACCAATATCAGCCTCGACCATACGCATTTACTGGGCAACACACCAGCGCTGATCGCGCGGGAAAAAGCCGGCATCATCAAGCCCGACACCCCCGTGGTGATCAGTGAAACGCAGGCGGGGCCTGAAGGCGTTTTCCGCGAAGTAGCGGATCTGCATAACGCACCGATTTTATTTGCCGACCAGCAATACAAAATCCTCCGCAGCAATGCCGACCCGGAAACGCTCACCGTCACCGTCGCATCCAACACCGGAGAGCCGGAAACCACCTACCGCCTCGATTTGCCGGGGCACTACCAGGAAAAGAATTTATTGGGTGTACTGGCCGGGGTGAACATCCTCCGGCAGGAAGGCTATAAACTAACGCACGAAGCAGTAGAAAATGGGCTGGCGAACGTAAAAAGACTGACTGGCCTCGGCGGCAGATGGGAAGTAGTGGGCCGCCATCCGTACACCGTGCTGGACGTAGGCCATAACGAGGCCGGCATCCGCGCGATCCTCGAACAGCTCGCGCTGGTGACGTACGACAAACTCCATATTGTGACGGGTTTCGTGAAGGATAAAGATGTGCCCACCGCGCTGCGGCTCCTGCCGTCCAACGCCACGTATTACTTTACCCGCGCCCAGATCCCCCGCGCGCTGGACGAAACCGAACTGCTCGAAATGGCCAATAAAGAAGGATTGCGCGGGAATGCTTATCCCAACGTGCCCGCTGCTTTCGAAGCCGCGCAGGCCGTTGCGGGGAAGGATGACATGATCCTCGTTTGCGGCAGCTGTTTTATCGTGGGAGATGTACCACAGGGGTAGCCTGCAGTTCTTTCCACTTCATCAATCCGTAGAAAAGACAGCTGGCATGCAGCGCCTGCAGGAATTCGTTGTTCTTCAAACGCGTTTCCAGTTCCGCCACCGTTACTGCTTCCACCTCGATCTCTTCATTAAAATCGAGTTGTTGCTCCTGCACTTTTTTCCCGCCGGTGGCCAGGTACATATGCGTGAGGTTGGTATTGGTGGAAGGGTTGGGAGAAATCACCCCGAGAAAATGCATTTCATTAAAAGCATATCCTGTTTCCTCCAGCAGCTCGCGCCGCATGGCAACTTCGGGAGAAGCGTCTTCCGCATCGATCACACCGCCGGGAATTTCCAGCAGCACTTTGCCGATGGCGTGGCGGTATTGCCGCACCAGCAGTACTTTCCCATCGTCCGTCATGGCCATGGCGTTTACCCAGTCGGGGTATTCCAGCACATAATACGATGGTACCAATACGCCCGACGGCGTTTCACATGTGTCTTTCCGTACCGTGAGCCAGGGTTCGCGGAACAGGTACTCGGATTGCAATAGTTTCCAGTTCAAAATCTTCATGGTTTTATTTCCACCCTTCCCTTTCCTTTAGCTTTTCGATATGCGCCAGGTGATGCAATCCATGCCAGCTGTAATTAGCCAGGTGTTTTGCCAGCGTATTGGAAGCGTTGTTGCCGGGATGGAAAAAGGTCCGGTCCCAATGGCGCGCTTCCATATGCTCCAGTACGGCTGCCCAGCGGGCATGCAAGGCGTGGAGAAGGGTGATGGATATGTTGATGGGTGTGTACTGAACGTCGGGCAATTCGGCCCAGGCCGCTTCGTCGTAGGGTTTAATGGTGGGATTATCCTCCGTGAGGGCCAGTTTCAGCCGGGTGAAGCCGTTCATGTGCGAATCCGCCAGGTGGTGGACAACCTGCACCACGGTCCATCCTCCCGGGCGGTAAGGCGTCTGGAGCTGGTGCTCGTCGAGCCCCTGAACCGCCAGCTCAATCAGCGAAGGCAGGTGCCGGATGTCGTTGATGTAGCGTTTGCGGTGATCCGCCGTGATAATGGCCGGCGGTTGGAAATGGCCGATGGGATAGCGTAAATCTTCCATAGTTGCGCGTGATATGCATGTTGACGAATAATCAGTCTTCCCGCAAATCCTTCCCGGTCAGGTGGATGAACACGTCTTCCAGGCTGGCCTTCTTCACTTCTTTCTTTCTTTCGAAACCGCCTGCCACGAGCTGGTCGATCAGCGCGTCGGGCGAATCGATGGCGATGATGCGGCCGCTGTCTACGATGGCGCAGCGGTCGCAGAGGAATTCCGCCTCATCCATGTAATGCGTGGTGATCACCACGGTGGTGCCATTGGCCCTTACCTGCTGGATGAGCGTCCAGAGGTTGCGCCGCGCCTGCGGGTCGAGGCCGGTGGTGGGCTCGTCCAGGAAAATGATGCGGGGGCGGTTGATAAGGGTGGTGGCGATGGAAAAACGCTGCTTCTGGCCGCCTGAAAGCGCTTTGAATTTGGCTTTGGCTTTGTCTTCCAGGTTGAACTCCCGCAGCAGGGCCATGGGGTCTACCGGCTGGTTGTACAGGCCGCCAAACAGTTCGATCAGCTCTACCAGGTTGAGGTTCGGGTAGTAGCCCGAGGTTTGCAGCTGCACGCCGATGATCTGCTTGATAGCTTCCGGGTCCTTATCCAGGTCGATGCCGGCTACCATCACGCTGCCGGCCGTTTTCTGGCGGAGGGTTTCGATGATCTCCAGCGTGGTGGACTTGCCCGCGCCGTTGGGGCCCAACAGCCCGAAGACTTCGTTCTCATACACATCGAAGCTGATCCCTTTCACGGCGGTAAAATCCCCGTACGTCTTCACCAGGTCCCTCACTTCGATAATCCTGCGTTTTTCCATGGCGGCAAATTACGGCAAAAATTCGTCCGGCAGGGGTAAAAAGTACAGCGGCCCCCTGCCCTGGGAAACCGCTGCCGAATTAGTGTTAGTAAGTTTTATTTTTTCGCCTGCGCGGCGGGTTTGTTGACGAATATCTGGGTGAAGAAAACGATGTTCCCTTTGCCTTTGGCGGTGCCGATGCCGATCAGGTTGAAATCGCCGAGCATGTTCTTCCGGTGGCCGGGGCTTTTAATCCACCCGTCTACCACGGCTTCCGCGCTGAGGTTCCCGTAAGCTACGTTCTCCGCGGCGGCGCGGACCGTACCGATGGATTTGGAAATATCATCGATCCGCGATTCAAAGCCATCATGCCCGAAGCCGGTTTTCCCGCTGGCCATGGCCTTGCTGTGCCCGCGCGCCTCCTTGCTCAGGACGCTATTGAGTTCCAGGGGCTTCAGCCCTTTGGTGCGGCGGAACTTGTTCACAAAGAAGAGGATATCCTCCTCCATGCTGGCCTCGTTGCGGGCGGGGCGCTCCGTAGCCGAAGTGTTGCCTGACACGGATTTGCTGCAGGCCGAAGCCTGCGAAGCGGTCATAACGGCGGCGGCGATAAAAAGGATCTTGCAATAACGTTGGTTAAACATGTTTTTAAAACGGATTTTAAGCTGTTGTATTGCCTTATCCAATTTCGCGCCAAACTACCGTAAGGCTTCCTCCACTTTCGTTACCATACCGGCAGACCCGATGAAAATGGGTATCCTTTCGTGCAGCTCGGTAGGCTTAACGTCCAGCAGCCGCTGGTTACCGGCGGAAATAGACCTGCCGCCCGCCTTTTCCATGATAAACGACATGGGATTGCATTCGTAACAGAGGCGCAACCGCCCGTTGGTGTATTTGCCGAAAGCGGGGTACATGAAAATGCCGCCCTGGATGAGGGTACGGTGGATTTCCGCGACCATGCAGCCCACGAAACGGTGGCGATAAATCTTCTGTTTGGCGTCGGTGGCCATGAAAAGATCGACGGCGTTGCGCACTTTTTCGTCGTACAGGTGGTAATATCCCATGTTGACGGAGAAGATATCGCTGTCCTCCGGCACTTTCAGGTCGGGGTGCGACAGGCAGAATTCCCCGATGGAGGGGTCCAGCGTGAAGCCCTGGAGGGTACGGCGCGTGGCGTATACCAGCATGGTGGACGAGCCGTAGATGATGTAACCGGCCGCGATCTGCTGGGAGCCCGGTTGCAGGAAGTCTTCCAGGGTACAGGGCGTACCGTTGGGCGACAGGCGGCGGTATACGGAAAAGATGGTGCCGATGGACACGTTCACGTCGATGTTGCCGGAGCCGTCGAGCGGGTCCATGAGCACCACGTATTTCGAGTTCATGGAATACTCGTCGTTGAAGCTGATAAAGGTGTCGTTTTCTTCAGAAGCTACGCCGGCGCAGTAAATGGAGCTGGCCAGGGAATTGATGATCTGGTCGTTGGCGAATTCGTCGAGTTTTTTGACGGCTTCGCCCTGGACGTTGGTTTTGCCAGCTTCCCCGAGGATATCGGCGATACCGGCTTTGTTGACCTCGACGTTAACGCGTTTAGCGGCCAGGCCAATGTCGCGCAGGAGGCCAGACAGCTGGCCGGTAGCGCCGGGATAGTTTTTCAGGTCCTGGATCGTGAACTCATCCAGGTTCATCACTTGGCGGTTGAATTTCATAAACGTGCAGAATTGTTGGTTTTGGCGGGGCTAAGGTACGGGAAATCAGGTCTTTTAAGAAATCCGTCATTTTTTACCCTTTGGATTTTTAATCAATTCTAAAGTTGCCGTACTTTGCGGCAGCATTTTCATAAAGAAGAGGGAACAAAGTATGAAGGTTTTCAAATTTGGCGGCGCAAGTTTAGAAACTATTGAGCGCATCCAGCAGGTAGGAAAAATCATCGAAGCCAATGCTTCCGGTAAGTTACTGGTGGTGATATCGGCGATGGGCAAAACGACCAACGAACTGGAGAAGGTGGCCCAGAATTACTTCATGCGCAAGCGGGAGATCGCCGCGCAGTTGCTTTTCAACGTGGAGCAGCAGCACAAAGATATCGCCGCGGCGCTCCTCGGCACGAAGGAGCACCCGCTCTTCACGCAACTCCAGCAGTTCTTCACCGAAGCCGAATGGACACTCGGCGAAAAGCCCCACCGCAATTATGATTACTACTACGACCAGCTGGTAGGCCTCGGCGAATTGCTCAGCACCGCCATCGTGAGCGCTTACTTCAACCAGGTTGGCATTCAAAATACCTGGGTGGATGTGCGCGACGTATTCCGGACCGACGATAACTTCCGCGACGCCAACATCAACTGGGAAATCACCGAACTGCAGGTGAACCAGAAGGTGCTGCCGCTGTTCAATACCGCCAACATCGTGATTGCGCAAGGCTTTATCGGCAGTACGGACCAAAACGAAAGCGTGACGCTCGGCCGCGAAGGGAGCGACTTTTCCGCCGCCGTGTTCGCCAACCTCCTCAACGCCGAAAGCCAGACGATCTGGAAAGACGTGACCGGCCTCAAAAACGCCGATCCCAAACTTTTCCCGAATACTGTCGACATCCCCGAGATCGCCTACAGCGAGGTGATCGAAATGGCGTATTACGGCGCGCAGGTGATTCACCCCAAAACCATCAAGCCGCTGCAGAACAAGCAGATCCCTTTATACGTGAAATGTTTCCTGGACATGCACCTGCCCGGCACCGTGATCCGCCAGGATGTGGACGGCCGCAAGCTGCCACCGATCATCGTGCTGAAAAAGAACCAGGTGCTCATTTCCATCACTTCCCGCGACTTCTCCTTCATCACCGAAGATAAAATCAGCGAGATCTATGAAATCTTCCATGATAAGAAGATCAAGATCAACCTGACCCAGAACGCGGCCATTACCTTCTCCTGCTCCATCGACCACAACCCGGAGAAAATCGAGCTCCTCATCAAGGCGCTCCACACCGGCTACCGGATCAATTACGATGAAGGGTTGGAGCTGCTGACCGTTAGGCACTACCAAAACGGCCTGATCGACGAACTGACCAAAAACCGCAAAGTGCTCCTGGAACAACGCTCCGCCAGCACGATCCAGATGGTGCTGAAATAAGCGAAATAATAACGAACTTTAATACCGCCCGCCAGATTAAGAGATATCCGGCGGGCGTTTTTATTGCTTTACCCGGACACATCCTACCTTATCAAAATAATATCAGTATTCTCCCTCTATCTGACCCCATTCTTACAGCTTTAGTACTGTTACAGTACGGTATCCCTACTGCGGCGGTACTAAGTCAGTACTAGATCCCTATGCCAGCCCGGCTTTCCCTGCATTTTCCCCGACATTGGCAAGGATGAAACCGGTATTCTTTTAACATCAACCCAAACGCAACCCTTCGCTTGCATTTTATTACTGTTCCTTTCAAACACACTTATCTTTGATTAATAAATTGTAAATTATTGATGTAATTTGCGTGACAGTAGCAGCCATATCGAAAGTGAAAGAAAATAATACACGTATAAGTATTTAATAACCAAAATTTAAAACTAAAATCCACGTTTATGCACCCGCCATTTCAGTTGGTTAACATTTCTTTAATGGTTCCTTAACCTGATAAGTTTGGCGCTCGCCTGCTTAATCGCAATCTTGCGCCCTCATACATGACATATGACTGTCGGAACACAACCCGCAGGGCGGCTTACCGCGCCTGCAGGCCTTTCTATGCTCTTTATACAAGTCAAATCTATAAAACCCACTGTAACATGCTTAGCAAGCTCAGAACACTAGGGACAGCGTTGCTGCTGTCCTGCCTCCTGCCTGCGGCCGTAACGGCGCAGCAAGGCGGAGCCTCGATCACGGGGGCCGTATCGAGTTCGAAAAACGAACCGCTACCAGGCGTCTCCGTTGAAGTAAAAACCGCCGACGGCCAGCGCAAAGGAACCGCCACCGACGCCTCCGGCAGGTTCCGCCTCTCAGGCCTCCCCGCAGGCGCGCCCGTCACCATCACCTTCAGCTTTATCGGTTTCGAACCGCAATCGATTACCGGTAAAACCCTCAAAGCAGGCGACAACACCCTTCCCAACGTCATCCTCTCCGAGAACGACAAAAAACTCAATGAGCTCGTGGTAGTGGGCTACGGCACCCAGAAAAAGTGAACCTCACCGGCGCGGTGAGCCAGGTGGACGCAAAAGTACTGGAAAGCCGACCAGTCGCGAATATCACCCAGGCCATCCAGGGCGCCATCCCCAACCTGAACGTATCGTTCGGAGATGGCCGCCCCGGCAGCACGGGTAAGTTCAATGTCCGCGGCAACAACCCCCTCAGCACCGGCGCGCCGCTGGTACTGATCGACGGGGTGCCCGGATCCATGAACAACATCAACCCGCGCGACGTAGAAACCATCACCGTCCTGAAAGACGCTTCCTCCGCCGCCATCTACGGCGCCAGGGCCGCTTTCGGCGTGATACTGGTGACCACCAAGGCCGCGAAGAAAGGGAAGCTCACCGTCAACTACGGCAACAACTTCTCCAATTCCCGGTCCACCGTATCCACCAACTTCATCACCGACGGATACACCTCCGCGATGCTGAACGACGAGGCCTTCCTCCGCGCTACCGGCAACACCTACACCCGGTACACCGACGAAGATTATGAAGAACTGAAAAAACGCCAGACCGATAAATCCCTGCCCGATGTGGTGATCGACAACCGCAACGGTAAAGATCAATACGTGTATTATGGCAACACCGACTGGTGGCGCGTCATGTTCCGCGATAACCAGCCCGGCATGGAGCATAACCTCAGCCTGTCCGGCGGTACCGAGAAGGTGGACTTCCTCCTCTCCGGCCGTTACTACCAGAAGAAAGGGATGATGCGCATCAACCAGGACAAATACGAAGCGTACAACATGCGCACGAAAATTACCGTGCGCGCCAACGACTGGCTGACGTTCACCAACAACACGCAGTTCAACATCGCCAACTACACCTATCCGGGTTGGGGCGTGAACAGCAACTTCGTGTCGGTGACCGTGCACGCGCTGCCCTCCTACCTTCCCCAGAACCCCGACGGTACGGCAACCTACCGCACGGAACTGAACAACTACACCATCGGCGACGGTATTTACGCCGACCTGCTGCATGGTAAATCGAAAGGGATCGAGCGGTTCAATGAGCTGATGACGACCTTCGGCACCACCATCAAACTGAGCGATCACATCAACCTGATCGGCAACTATACGTTTACGCTGAACCCCGCGCGCGATAACGATCTGCCGACGTCTACCACGTATCGCAGAGCAGTGGCGCCCTGGTCGATCTTCCCCGGGGTGATCGATAAAGTGGGCAGCGATTACCTGACCGAAGAAACCAATAACGACCAATATCACGTAGTGAACGCTTACGGCGAATACAGCCGTGGTTTCGGCCGCCATAATGTGAAGTTCATGGCGGGTTACAACCAGGAACTGAAGCAGTTCAAGCGCGTGAACGCACGCCGCGGCGACCTGCTGTCGGAAAGCCTGAACGACATCAGCCTCGGTTCCTCTGACGCCATCGTGGGTGGTTACCAAAGCGAATGGGCGCTGCTGGGCTTCTTCGCGCGCGCCAACTACGACTACAAAGGCAAGTACCTTGTAGAATTCAATGGCCGGTATGACGGTACCAGCCGTTTCCCAAAGAATGACCGTTTCGGTTTCTTTCCCTCCGTCTCAGCAGGCTGGCGCGTGAGCGAGGAGATGTTCTTCGAGCCGGTGAAAAACGCCCTGAGCGACCTTAAATTCCGTGCGTCTTATGGTACGCTGGGCAACCAGCAGGTGGCTACATATGGGTACATCCCGGTGCTGTCGCGTGGTACGCTCGACTGGATCGCCAACAACAAACGCGTGGAATACCTCACGGCGCCGGGCGCCATTTCCCCGAACCTGACCTGGGAGAAAACGACTTCCTGGAACGTGGGCATGGATGCGGGATTGTTCCAGAACCGGTTGAACGTAAACTTCGACTACTACATCCGCGACACGCGCGACATGCTGACCAAAGGGATGACCTTGCCGGCGGTGTTTGGTACGGCGGAGCCGCGGGAAAATGCGGCGGACCTGCGGACGAAAGGCTTCGAGCTGAACATTTCCTACAACAACCAGTTCGACCTCGCCGGGAAGCCCTTCCTGTTTAACGTAGGCGCCAACCTCAGCGATTTCTATTCCGTGGTGACGAAATTCGACAACCCGAAGAAACTCCTGTCTGATTACATTGTAGGCCAGCGTTACGGTGATATGTGGGGATATGTGACGGATGGATATTTTGCCAGCGACGATGAGGCGAAAGCCTGGAAAGTGGACCAGCGGCAGGTGGGCTCCAACATCGCGAGCGCACCGGGCGAATGGGGCCAGCTACGCGCAGGCGACCTCCGGTTCAAAGACCTGAACGGCGACGGAAAAATCAACAACGGATTAAACACCCTCGACAACCCGGGCGACCTCGTGAAAGTAGGTAACAACCAGATCCGCTATCCCTATGGGTTTAATGGCGGCGCGAGCTGGAACGGCTTCGACCTGTCATTCTTCTTCCAGGGCATCGGCAAAAAAGACTGGTATCCCGGCGCCAACGCCGACAAGTTCTGGGGACCGTATTCCCGGCCATATTACTCCTTCATCCCGGCTGATTTCGAGGAAAAGGTGTGGACGCCGGAAAACCCCAACGCCTACTTCCCCCGCCTTCGCGGTTACATCGCCCTGAATGGGAACAACCCGCTGACCAACACGAACGATAAATACATCCAGGACCTGGCGTATCTCCGCCTGAAGAACCTCACCATTGGTTATTCGCTGCCCGACCATATCCTGAAACGCGCGAAGCTGACCCGCTGCCGGTTCTACATCAGCGGCGACAACCTCGTGACCTGGACCAAGCTTGAAACGAAATACATCGATCCGGAGATGGCCGCCGCCGAAACCAACGGCCGCGTATATCCCTTCTCCAAAACCTTCTCTTTCGGCCTGGACCTGAGTTTCTAACCTAACAAAAACGAACTGAACATGAAAAAACATATTGCAGCTTTGATGATCGCCGGCGCGGGACTGTTCGCCTCCTGCAGCGGCTTCCTCGACCGCCAGCCCCTGGCCGACATTCCGCCGGACCAATACTTCAACAGCGAAAAAGAACTGGAGATCTACACCAATTCTTTTTACAGCGCATTTCCCAATGCGGAAGGCGTGTATAACGAAGACATCGACAACGTCGTGAAGAACAGTTTGTCGGATCTGATCATCGGCCGCCGCACGGTGCCGGTTACCGGTGGCAACTGGACGTGGACGGAATTGCGGAAGATCAATTACTTCCTTGCCAACTACAATAAAAACGTACCCGAGAAAGATGGCGCCAAACACGCCGCGGTAGCCAAATTCTTCCGTGCTTACTTTTATTTCGACAAAGTGGTGCGCTTCGGCGATGTTCCCTGGGTCAACGAAGTGATCGAGCAGCTGGACACCACCGGCCTGAAGCGGCCGCGTGATCCCCGCAAGCTCGTGATGGATTCCGTATTAAAAGACATCGACTATGCCATCGCCAACCTGCCCGCCAACGTGGATCCTTCCAAAGTTACCAAATGGACTGCGCTGGCCTTGAAAAGCCGGCTTTGCCTGTTCGAAGGCACTTACCGGAAGTATCACCACACGCAGATCGATTCCGCCGGGGCGGCGCGTTTCCTGAAAGAATGCGTATCTGCGAGCGAAGCGCTGATGGCGGGCCCTTACAGCATTTACCGGACTACGCCAGAGAAGTCGTACCTCGAATTGTTCGCTTCGCAGACGCCTATACCGCAGGAGATTATCCTGGCGCGGAGCTTCAGTAACGATTTGCAAATCTGGCATAACCTGAACTACTACACGATCACGTCCTCCTACGGAAAGCCCGGTCTCGATAAACAGCTGGTGAATTCCTACCTGATGAACGACGGAACGCCTTTCACTGACATTCCCGGCTACGACACCATCACCTTCTACAACGAAACGCGCAACCGCGATCCCCGTTTGTCGCAAACGGTGCGCACGCCCGGGTACACCCGCATCGGCAGCACCAATATCCTGCCGCCCGATTTCGGTGCCACGGTTACCGGCTACCAGTTGATCAAGTATGTGACGGACCAGACCTCCGACTCTTACAATCGCTCCACCAACGCGATGCCGATTTTCCGTTACGCGGAAGTATTGCTCAACTTCGCCGAAGCCAAAGCTGAGCTGGGCGATATTGCGGGCTCGCAAGACAACCTCACGCAGGCAGATCTCGACAGGTCCGTTAAGCTGCTGCGCGATCGTGTGGGCATGCCAGGCCTGAGCCTTTCCGCCGCCAATACCACGCCGGACCCTTACATGATCCAACAATATCCTAAAGTGACGGCCGGCCATAAGAACCGCGGCGTTGTTCTGGAAATCCGCCGTGAGCGGAGAATTGAACTGGTAATGGAATCGTTCCGGTGGAATGACCTGCTCCGCTGGATGGAAGGCGCCGCCATGAAGCGCCCCTTTAAAGGCATGTATTTCACCGGTCCGGGTATGTTCGATCTGGATCAGAACGGTTCGTTCGACATCGCGATCTACGAAGGCACCAAACCCACCAATCCCGTTCCCGGCGTTGCTTATTACAAGCTGGGCAGCGAGATCGTACTGGAAAACAATGCCGCCGGCGGCAACGTGGTGATCAACCGCAGCACGGTGAAGAATTTTGACGAAGAGAAAGATTACCTGCAGCCAATTCCTATCCAGGAGCGGCAGCTGAATCCGAAACTGACACAGAATCCCAAATGGGACGACGGCATCAAATAACTGAAACCGTATTCGAATAAAGAATGGCGCCCTGTTACGGGGCGCCATTCGTATTTTAGACAGTATCTTTTAGGGTTGCGTGGATAGATATTGCAGCGCCCGTTGCAGGATGACGTCTTCACCCAGTATTTCCCGCCGGCTGTTGGGCACTTCGATATCCGGCGCCAGGCCCACGCCCTGGGTGACGCGGAGATCGGGATAGGTTCCGGTACATTCACCGGCATTCCAAGATAATGAATCCGGCGCAATGGCGTACATTTATCCACGTTAATCGTCATGACTGTATGGATTTTCAGTTGCTCCGGCATTTTCTCGATAATTTGACTCCCCTTTCCCCGGCCACCTGGGACAATGTACGCCCGCTTTTCCGGGCACGCACCCTGGAAAAGGGGGATTACTTCATCTGGGAGGGGCAGCATGCGCGGGAGATCGGGTTCCTGGTGGAGGGGGTGATCCGGGCGTTTTACCGCAATGTGCAGGGCCAGGAATATAACAAGCACTTCTTCACGCCGCCCTGTTTTATCGGCGGTTATGCATCTATCATCACCGGCCAGCCGAATCTCATCCAGCAGGAAGCGCTGACGGATTGCAGGCTGCTCGTGGCACCGGCGGATGATTTCCAGCAGCTGTTGTATACCTGCGGCGACCTGGAGCGGATGGCCCGCATCCTGGCGGAACGGTTCTTCGTGGCCAAGGAGCAGCGTGAAATAGAGATCGTGCAACTAGCCGCGGAAGAACGTTACCGTTTGTTCCGCGAGCGGTTCCCGGCACTGGAGGCTTCCATCCCGCAATACCACATTGCATCGTACCTTGGCATTACGCCCACGCAGCTGAGCCGCATCCGCAGGAAATCGGCCGGGCGCTGATTTCTTTACCTATGTATACGAAAGCTTTCGCGACGTACCGGAGATTTGCGGAAACATCATTTCCAGACATATGCAATCATACGGCAATACCATCCTCATCACCGGCGGCGCCTCCGGCATAGGGCTCGCCATCGCCCGTCAGTTCCATGCGCGCCAGAACCGCATCATCCTGACCGGCCGCGATCCCGGTAAACTCGCCCGCGCAGCGGCTTCCCTTCCCGGCGTCTCCACCTTCCCCGCCGATCTTTCCGACCCCGCTTCCATCAAAACCCTATGTGACTACCTGGCCTCCGATCACCCCGGATTAAACATCCTCGTGAACAACGCCGGCGTTCAATACGCCTACGACTTCCGGACGGGGCAAAACATTCCGCAAAACATACTATCGGAAACTGCCGTCAACTTCCTTGCACCCCTGCAGCTCACCGCCCGCCTGCTCCCCTGCCTTTCCCGGCAAACGGCGGCAGCCGTCGTTTTCGTCAGCAGCGCGCTATACATCGCACCCAAACGCTCCGCGCCTGTGTACTGCGCCACCAAATCGGCCATCCACACCTTCGCGCGGGCGCTCCGCTACCAGCTGGAAGGTTCACCGGTCAAGGTGTTTGACATTATCCCGCCCCTGGTGGACACCGCGATGACGGCCAGCCGCGCTTCCGGTAAAATAAGCCCCGATCATCTCGCCGCCACTTTCCTCCGCCTGTTCGAAAGTGATGTTTATGAACAACACATCGGTAAAGCCCGGCTGCTCCAACTACTGGCGCGCCTTTCGCCGGCACTGGCCGGCAGGATGCTGCGGAACGGATAAAAAAGCAACGGCCGCCAGGTATTACTCCCGGCGGCCGTTGCCAAAATTTTATGCGAAGATGATTACTTCACGCGAACCGGGTCGGCCGGTTTGGGCACCGGCTTCCAGGTATTTGTTTTCAGTTCATCGAGCAGGATCTGCACCCCTTTCTCCAGTTGCGGATCGCGGCCTGCGATCACATCCGCCGGCGTTTGCTCTACGTCAACATCAGGAGGCGTTCCCACGTTTTCGATGATCCAGTTGCCTTTGGTATCGTAAATCCCGAAGCTGGGTGAAGTTACGTAACCGCCATCGATCAGCGAAGGATAACCGCTGATACCCACGAGGATGCCCATCGTGCGCTTGCCGACCAGCTTGCCGAGTTTCCTGTAGTTGAACATCCAGGGCATCATATCCCCGCCGGAGCCTGCGTATTCGTTGATCAGCATTGCCTTCGGGCCATAGATGCCGTTACCCGGCGTGGTGAAGCTGCGGCCGTCGCGTACACCCCAATAGCTCATCACATCGCGGTTCAGGACGTCGATGATATAATCAGCAACGGAACCTCCGCCGTTAAATCGTTCGTCGAGCAGGAGCGCTTTCTTGTCGGCCTGCGCGTAGTAGTAGCGGTTGAAGGATTCGTAACCGTCGCGGCCGGTATTGATCATGTGCAGGTAAGCGATTTTGCCGCCGCTGAGCTGATCCACTTTCCGGCGGTTGCCTTCTACCCAATCCACATACCGCAACCCGTTTTCCGCGCCTGCGCTCACCGGCACTACCACGATATCGCGCGCGCCCGATTCAGAAGCGGCGCTGTTTACCTTCAGTGTCACCTGTTTGCCGGATTTGTTCTGCAGCAGTTCGTGAATGCTGGTGCTTGCGGTCAGCGGCACCCCGTTCACCGCCAGGATATAATCACCTTCCTTCACGTTCAGGCCGGGTACGGACAAGGGCGCCTTTGCCTCGGGGTTCCAGCTTTCGCCGGTGTAAATTTTGGCAATACGGTAACGGCCGTCTACGATCTCGTAATCCGCACCCAGCAGCCCCACGTTCACGCTGGGACCGGAAGGCATGTCGCCCAGGCCCACGTAATTGTGCCCAACCACCATTTCGCTCATCATTTCGTTGAGAAGATAAGTGAGGTCCGCACGGCTGCTCACATGGGGCAACAGCGCTTCGTATTTCTTCTTGTTGGCATCCCAATCCACGCCGTGCATGTTTTTCACGTAGAAGAAATCCTTCTCGATCTTATACACTTCGTCGAAAATCTGTTTCCATTCCGCTGCGGGATCGATGTAAACGGACACATTGGACATGTCCACTTTCCCTTCTCCCGGACCCGGTTTGCGCCCCGCATCCACAATCTGGAAATTGTTGCCGCCACCGGCGATCAGCATCTTCTTACCGTCGGCGCTGATCATATATCCCGCACCTTTGGTAAAGGTTTCAGTTTTCCTTTCTTTCAGATCGAAGTATTTGATTTCTGATCCGTCGGTAAAGAATACTTTATCTTTCACCGCACCATTCACGCCGAAGATACGCCCAGCCGTTACCGGCAACGCAACTGTCCGCGCCTGGATGCCTTCCGGATCTACAGCCACGGCTACGGCGGGTTTGGTGGAGTCTTTCTTTTTGTCTTTGTCCGCATCTTTCTGTTCGGATTTCACCGTTTCTTCGTCGCTCTCGGGTGCAAAGGGCGTGGGCGTGTCTTTCGACAGGATAGCCGCATACAGGCTGGATTGCGCATTGCGGTCGTAGGTCTGCATGTGCAGCCCGCTGAGGCCCGCGCCGCTGTTGGTGCTGGCGGGGAAGAAGAGATATTTCCCGTCGGCGCTGAACGAGGGCGAACCCGCATCGCTCATACCGTCGCTTACCCGGTGCGTTTTACCGGACGCCACTTCGTACATAAACACGGCATCAAACCCGTTTTCTTCCGCGTTCAGGAAAGCGATCCATTTGGAATCCGTTGACCACGCCGGCTGGAATACGTTGGAGCTGCCCGAAGGGATGGAACCATTGGCATAGGTCGCCACTTTCGTCACTTTGCGGCTAGCCACATCGAGCACAAAGAGATGGAAGTGCGCGTCGCTGAAAACGATCTTCTTGCTGTCGGGCGACCAGGTCAAACCAAAGTAGTACACGGTTTTACCCAGTTCGATCTCGACGGGTTTGTCCATCGCCTTCTGATCGCGCAGGATGAGTTTGTAATTGCCGTCTTTATCCGAGATATAGGAAATATACTTCCCGTCGGGCGACCAGGCGGGAAGGCGCTCGTGGGTGCCGGGAGAATTGGAGATGTTGCGCACATCCCCTTTTTCCTTAGGAACAGAAAGGATTTCGCCGCGCCCTTGCACAAGAAGCCTCGCGCCGGTGGGCGACAGGAAAGCGCCGCCAAACTGGTTCAGTTGTTCGTAGCGGGGGCGTTTGGATGGAATGTCTGTCCGGATGGTCACGGAAAGATCGGTCACCTTGCCGCTGGCGGGCTCCAGGAGGTGAAGGGTGCCTGCCTGTTCGAAGGCGAGGGTTTTGCCGTCGCCGGTGAGCGACTTCACGTCGTCGGTTTTGTATTGCGTAACCTGCGTCACCTGCTTCGAATCGGTATCGTACCGGAAAACGTTCATGGTATGATTGCGGTCGCTGAGGAAGTAGACGCTTTTGCCGATCCATGTGGGGCGGATGTTGTTGGCATTGCCGCCGGGAATTTCCTCGATCTGGTTACTGGTATGATTGAAGATCCAGATGCGGGGTGCGTAACCGCCGCGGTAGCGTTTGAAAGGACGAAAGACGGAACCGCCTTCGGTGGGGTCCGGGTTCTTGATATAAGCGGTAAACTTACCATCGGGCGATACGGCGCCCTGGGT
This sequence comes from Chitinophaga pollutisoli, assembly GCF_038396755.1. Lineage (NCBI taxonomy): Bacteria > Pseudomonadati > Bacteroidota > Chitinophagia > Chitinophagales > Chitinophagaceae > Chitinophaga > Chitinophaga pollutisoli. Next base: position 553,043 of record NZ_CP149822.1, read on the forward strand.
GGCTTCCGGAATCCGATGATGCGGTTGTTGCAGCCCGCCGTTCACGCTCACGGAGTAAAGGCGCATGGTCCTGGCCGTGGGCGATTCCATGCCGGATGCGTAAAGGATGTGTTCGTTATCGATCCATCCCCGCACGATTTCCGAGGACGGATGCCAGGTAATGCGGCGGGGCTCGCCGCCTTCTATGGGAACGATGTATACGTCGGTATTACCATCGTAGTTGCCGGTGAACGCCACCCATTTGCCGTCGGGCGAAATGTGCGGATCCTGTTCGAATGCCGGGTTAACGGTAAGCCGCTGCGGTGCGGAACCGTCGCGGTTGGCGGCCCAGATATCACCGCCATACATGAATGCCACGTGCCGGGCACTGACAGACGGGTTGCGGAGCAGCCTGGTAGGGCTTTGCGCCATGGTGACGGAAGCGCCGGCCAGCAGGAAGGCGCCGGCGGCGAGGAAAATGCTTTTCTGTATCATAAGCAGACTTGGGTTTAGAAAATGCCGCGTATAGAACGGCAATAGCGCAAAATAAAGGAAAAATCCCAAGTCCGGCAGACCGTCTGTACAAAAACAAAAAAGTTGCCGCACCACCGGCTGGGCGGGGTACGGCAATATGGAAAACACAAATGGTTACACGATGAAGGGATCCACGATGGCGAGGACGGCCGCTTTATCCAGTGGCTCGTCGAACGCTTCGGAGGCGGCCGCGGCGCTTACGCCGGTGCCGTTGATGCCGATGATGTTGATTTCGGCCTGTGTGGTGAGGTCTTCACCGTTGTAACTGGCCTGCACGGCGTCGCCGATGCCGGCGGTATCTTTCCCGGTGATCCAGGGTTTGATGGCGGTGTTGGACAGGAGGTTCCTGCGCATGTATCGGATGTGGGCGGCGTGGCGCGCCTCGGCGCTGTGGATTTTCAGCGCGGCCGTCAGCACTTCGTTGCTGGAAATGAGCGCGCCGGCCTGTCCTTTATAGGCGCGAACGCCCGTGTCTTCAAACGTTTGGGCCACGGCGAGGAAGAGCGGGTAATTGGAAAATACGCCTTTGAACGGGCCGTTCCCGCTGCCGTTACCCGCCGTAAAATCGAATACCGGCTTGGCGACGGGCGTGGCGCCGAGGGTGGTGATGGTATTTTTCAGCAGCGTTACGTGTGCGTTTTCATGATCGCGGATGGTGGCGATGGCGCCAGTGGGCGGGCCGGCGGGCACCAGGCCGGGTGCGGCGGCGCCGAGGGTGTAGAACTCGGCTTCGAGGTATTCGAGCGTGAGTGCGAATTGCAGCACTTCCACGATGGCGCCGGTGGATTGCCCGTATGCTTTTTTGAACAGGCTTCCCAGGGCGAAGGGGATAGCCGCGAGCGCCAGCTTTCCTCCAATGCCAGCCAGCCCTTTGATGGCGGAGCGTCGGTTGCTGAGGCGTTCGTGGAGTTCGGGATCCTGCTGCTCGAGGTTCGTAATGATATGTTCGATGTTCATGTTTCCGGTTTTAGATCAGGAAGTAGGAAGATTGGATGCGTTGATCTTCGATTTGAGGAAGCCAGCGGCTACTTTGAGCACTTCGGGCGGATCGAGGGAGAGGTCGAGCCCGTTGGCGTCCACGGCTGTGTTGTCGGCGAAGGAACCGTTGCTGATGAGATCGCGGATCATAGCGGCATGGCGCGCTTCCACCGACACGATCTTGCCTGCGAGTAGTAAATACGCGCCTTCGGTGATGAGTTTTCCCGCGCCGTTGTAAGCGGATACACCAAGATCCTCGAAGGCTTTAGCGGTGCCAAGGACACTAGCCCTGCTGTTGAAATCGATCTTGCTGAAATCCACTTCCAGTGAGGGAATGGCTTTGTTCCCGAGGGCGTTGCGGAAGAATTCGCGGTGGGCGATTTCATGGTCGCGGATGTCGTTGAGGAATTGTTGCTCGATGGCAGTGGCACCACTGAAGAAGGTTTGCGTAACCCGGGTGTAGAATGCGGCCTCGAGTTGTTCGAGCGCATAAGCATAGTTCAGGATGCCAATGTCTCCGCTGCCGAGGTTAATACCGTTGTCGGGCATCGGGTTATCGTCGTTGGAACAGGCATGCATCAGCGTGGCCGCAGCAGCGGTTCCCGCGAAAAGCGAGAGAAACCGCCGGCGCTGCTGGCCTTTCGTTGATAACATGGCATGGCCCTTCTGTTCCTCTGGAACATTTAGTTTTTCAACCATAGAATCTTTGTTTATGGGTAATTAAGAAAGGTTACTGCTCAGTAAATGGATTTGGATGTTGTACATGGAGATATACGCGGCGTAATTACAATTGGTTTTTATAACACAAAAGTTTTTTTTACAACAGTTGCTAAAAAAGACAAGCCCGCTTCTCAAAAAGCGGGCTTGCATCACATGTAACAGTTACCTCATCCCATCGTCAGCATCATATCGCGAATCACAGCGATGAGAGCAGACGGGTAGATGCCGAGCCATAACAAAAGGGCCATCAACGCCGACAGCGCAAACATACCGAAAAACGGGAGCCGCCTGCGCACCACCGCGCCCTCCTGCGGCTGGAACATCACCGCCACCAGGCGTATATAATAAAACAAACCGATCACACTATTCACCACCAGCAAAGCCAACAGCAGCCAAAGCCCCGCATTCACGCCGGCGGCCACTACGTAAAACTTGCCGATGAAACCCGCGGTCAGCGGAATCCCCGCGAGCGACAATAACATCGCGGTGAAAATGGCCGCCAGCCAAGGTTGCCGCCAGAACAAGCCGCTGAAGTCTTCCAGCATTTCCGCGTCATCTTTTTCATCACTGAGCATGGCCAGCACGCCGAAAGCCCCAATGCTGGTGATTACGTAAGCCACCAGGTAAAACATCACCGCCTCCTGCCCCGCTTCCATGCCCGCCAAAAAAGCGATGAGGATGTATCCCATGTGCGAAATGGAGGAATATGCGAGCAGGCGCTTCACATTACGCTGCATCAGCGCCAACCAGTTACCGGCAAACATGCTCGCCATGGCGATAATGGCGAGCACCCACCATAGTATCGTGTATTCATATCCATTTACATCCCGGTAAAACCGCATGAGCAATACCAACATGCTGCCTTTCGAAACCGTGGCGATATAGGCGGCCACAGGCAGCGGGGCGCCCTCGTAGATATCCGGCGCCCACATATGAAAAGGCACGATCCCCAATTTGAAACCTACGCCTATCAGCATCAACCCGAAACCCGCCACCACCGTCATCGGCGCCTGGGAGATCCCCGCCAGGTATTGCCCTATCCCCACGAAATCCATCGTGCCGGCTTCGGCATATACCAATGCCATCCCGAATAAAAGGAAGGCGGAAGATAACGCCGCGAGCAAGAGATATTTGACCCCTGCTTCGTCTGACCGCTCGCGGGCGCGCAAATACGCGATCAGCCCGTACAGGCTGATGCTCATCGTTTCCAGCCCGAGAAACAGCGAAACGAAATGCCGGCTCATCAGCAACACCAACCCTCCCACCGTGGCGAGCAGCAACAAGATGTAGTATTCTTCCTTCCGCTCTTCCCGTTGCTCAAAATAATTGAACGACAGCAGCAACACGCTCAATCCTGCCGCGAGTATCAACCCCGTATTGAAATCCGCAAATTTGTCCACCACAAAAAGTGGCGCAATCACATACGGCATCGTTCCAGGTTCACGAAAAAGCGCCAGCAACGCCACGATGAAAACGGTCACCGTGAAAGCATGCATCACCCGGTGATTGCGGCGCACCGCCACCAGCAGCATGGCGATCACGGAGGCGCCTCCGAGTATGAGGACGGGCAGCAGGGCCATCAGATCATTCGTGGTCATACAGTCAATTATTTGTCTTTGTATTGAAATGCGACCACCGGCGCGGCTTTCGCGGCCGTATCGATCACGCGCTGGGGAAACAGTCCCAGCCAGATGATGGCGATCACCAGCGGCAGCAGCATCGCGGCTTCGCGGAAGGTCATATCCTTCAACCTGAATTCGCGCAGCGATATCCCGAAAAATACTTTCTGCATGATGCGCAGGCTATACACGGTTGCCACCACCAGTCCGATGGCCGCCAATACCGTAATCCAGGAATTGGCCTGCCAACTGCCGGCCAGGATGAGGAACTCGGCAATAAAGTTCCCCAGTCCGGGCAAACCCAGAGATGCCATGACGAATACCATGGTGATGGTGCCTAATCCGGGCAACGCCGCCCATAGCCCGCCCATCTTCTCCAGCTCCCGCGTGTGGAGCCTTTCATACAGCACGCCCGCGATCATGAACAGCGCGCCCGTGCTGATGCCATGCGTGATCATCTGCATCACTACGCCCTGGTACGCCAGTTCATTAAACGCAAAAGCCCCCACCAGCACAAATCCCATGTGGCTCACGCTCGTGTAGGCCACCAGCCGCTTGAAATCCGTTTGCGCGTATGCGAGCTGTCCGCCATACAGGATGCCGATCGCCCCCATTAGCATGAACACATCCGCAAAATAATGGCATGCTTCCGGGAACAGGGGCAATACGAAACGCAGGATCCCGTATGCGCCCGTCTTCAGGAGCAATCCCGCCAGTATCACCGATCCCGCGGTGGGTGCTTCGGTGTGCGCGTCAGGTAACCAAGTGTGGAAGGGAAACGCGGGCAGCTTGACGAGGAACGCCGCCATGAAACCCAGCATCAGCCAACGGCCAAGTCCTTGTTCCATCGGTGTTTGCAACAGTTCGGCGTATGAAAAGGTATATACGCCAGTGGAAGCGCCATGCACGAAATACAATCCCAAAATGGAAAGCAGCATCAGCAAACCGCCGGCCTGGGTGAAGAGGAAAAACTTCAGCGAAGCGTACAACCTGCGGCCATGGCCCCAGATGCCGATGAGGAAATACATGGGAATGAGCATTACTTCCCAGAAGAAGTAAAAAAGAAACAGGTCCATCACCAGGAATACTCCCGCGATACCACCGAGGACAAAGAGCAGGTTGAAATAGTAGAAGCCCGTCCGGTCGCGGATTTCCTCCCACGACACCAGCACCGCCAGCGACCCGAGGAAGAAAGTAAGCACGATCATGAGCAGTCCGAGGCCATCCATCGCCAGGGAAAGGCTCACGCCGAACCGCGGCATCCAGGGTTGATGGTAGACGTACCGCCAGTCTGCTCCTACCACCGAGGCCGGCTCCGGCTGTATCCAGACGCCGGCGGCGAGTATCAGTCCGGCCAGCATTACGCCGAGCGCGATCCATCGCGGAAGCGTGGAATGCACGGCGGCGGAAGCCCAGGCCAGGAAGGCTCCTATCAGCGGCAAAAGAATGAATGTCAGCAGTATCATGCCGAATCGTTTTTTTAGGTTACATGGAATGCCGCCAGATGATGACGGACAATATCAAAACGGCGCCCATCACCACGCCCAGCACATACCATCTGAGGATGCCGCTTTGCGTGGCGGACATCATCCGGTGGAAGCCGCGCGTCATGACGGCAAGTCCCGTGTATACATTATCGATAAAATCCTTACGGTTGAGCCGGGCGATGCGCACGAAGGGTTGCACCAACAGCAAGTCGTACGCCGCGTCGAATCCCCACCCGCTTTTCAGGAATTCGCGCGCTTCTCTCGGGAAGGGCGCATTCAGCAACCGCCAGGTAAGATATATCGCCAGCGCCGCGAGCCCCGCCGTGATGCCCTGCAATCCCCATTCCGCCGCGATGCTGGCATGCGGCACTTCCGCCGCGGGCAATACGGGCGACAGGAAATCGCTCAGCCAGGTGAAGTGCCCCAGGGTGTGCGGCAGCTCCAGGAAACCGGCGAGCGTGCTGCAAATTGCCAGCACGTACAGGGGTATCATCATTTCAGGACCGGGTTTGTGGTGGACGTGCGTCTTCTCCTGCCCGAAAAACACCAGCAGCATCATGCGCACCGTATAAGCGGCGGTAACGAACGCCCCCAGCACGGCAGCCCAGGCGTACCAGGTGCTGCCTTGCGCGGTGGTGCCCGCCAGCCAGATGATCTGGTCTTTGCTGTACCAGCCGGATGAGATGAAAGGAATGGCCGCCAGCGACAGTGAACCGATGAGGAACACGAGGAACACGCCCGGCAGGGATTTGCGGAGGCCACCCATTTTGTACATGTCCTGCTCGTGGTGCAGCGCATGGATTACCGCCCCGGCGCACAGGAATAATAAAGCTTTGAAAAATGCGTGGGTGATGAAGTGGAAGATCCCGGCGGACCATGCGCCCACGCCCAGCGCGAGGAACATATACCCGATCTGGCTGATGGTCGAATAGGCAAGTACGCGTTTGATATCCGTTTGCACCCAGGCGCTGAAGCCCGCCAGCAGCAAGGTAACCGCGCCCACGATGGCCACTGCGGATTGTGCAGCGGGTGCCAGGGAGAAAATGATGTTCGTTCTCGCGATGAGATAAACACCGGCGGTGACCATCGTGGCCGCGTGGATGAGGGCGCTCACCGGCGTGGGGCCCGCCATGGCATCGGGGAGCCAGGTCTGTAGGGGCAGCTGGGCCGATTTGCCGACCGCGCCGCCCAACAGGAGAAACGCGATCCACACCACCGTGGGATCGCCCATGGCCCAGAGCGTTTGCGCGCGCTCCAGCACCACCGACAATTGCAGGCTGCCCGTATGCTGCACCAGCAGGAAAAGCGCAATGGCCATCGCCGTATCACCCACGCGGGTCACGATGAAGGCCTTGCGCGCCGCGGCACCGTTGGCCGGGTCTTTATACCAGAAGCCGATGAGCAGGTAACTGCAAAGCCCTACCCCCTCCCATCCCAGGTACATCAGGAGCAGATTATCGGCCAATACCAGCATGAGCATAGCGCCCACGAAGAGGTTCATGCACGCGAAGAATCTTGCGAAATCGGGGTCCTCCGCCATATAGCCGGTGGAATAAATATGAATGAGCCATCCCACGAAAGTGATGACGAACGTGAATGCCAGTGAAAGCGCATCGAGCCGGAGGTTCATGCCGATGCTGAAATCCCCTACGCGCACCCATTCCCATAAGTGCTGGTCATAGGCAGGGAAGCCCGACTGCAGGAACTGCCAGCCCGCCACAAGCGTGATCAGCGCCGCCAGGCCCATGCTGCCGCACCCCACGGCGATCACGCCCGCCCTCCCGATTTTTGCGGAGAAAAGGATCAGGATGAGGGCGCCCAGGAAAGGGAGCGCTGGAACGAGATACATCCATTCCATAATACAATGTTTTACGGTTCTGTTGCGGATCTCAGCCCCGCATCCGGCTGGCTTCGTCGCTGTCGAGCGTTTTGAGCTGGTGGTACAATTGCAGGATAAGCGCCAGGCCTACCGAAACTTCCGCTGCGGCCATGGCCAGGATGAACATGAACATCACCTGCCCTTCCGGCTGCCCCCATTTGCTCGCCGCCACGATGAAAGCGAGCCCCGCCGCATTGAGCATGATCTCGACCGACACCAGCATGAAGATGATGTTGCGGCGGATCAGCATGCTGATGAGGCCCAGCGTGAATAAAACCCCTGCAAGGACCAGCCCTGCCGTTGTTGCGGATATCATGATGCGTCATTTTGTAAAAAACGGTGAACGATTTTCTTCTTCTGGCGGCCAAGATGATAAGCTCCCACGATCCCCGCCATCAGCAGCATTCCTGCCAGTTCAACAGCCAGGATGTAAGGACCGAACAGGCTTTTGCCGACTTCCTTCGGATCCACCACTCGCACCTCACCACTCAGATCCCCCGGTTGCAACATGAGGTACACCAGTTCGCCCAGCAAAACGAGGCACAGCACCGAAGGCCCGATCCACACGCCTGGCGTCATCCAGCAGCGCTCATCCCCCGCGGTCTGACTGCCGAGGTTGAGCATCATCACGAAGAAAATAATCAGCACCATGATGGCGCCCGCGTAAATAATCAGCTCCAGCGCCGCCATAAACGGCGCGCCATACAGGTAAAACACCACCGCCACACTCAGCAGCGACACGATGAAATACAACAGCGCATGCATGATGTTGAACCGGGTGATCACCATGATGGTTGACAATACGGCCACAGCGGCCGCGATATAGAAAGCGATGCCCATAACGGGTAGTTTTTATGGTAAAAGACTGCGCACATCCACCGGTGGCTCTTCGCGTTGCGCTTCGCCTTTCTCCTTCCCGGAAATGGCCATGCCCGCCACGCGGTAATAATTGTAACCGGGATATTTTCCCTGGCTGTTGATCAGCAGGTCCTCTTTCTCATACACCAGGTTCTGCCGGTCGTACTCCGCCATTTCGAAATCGGGCAACAGCTGGATGGCGTAGGTAGGACAAGCCTCTTCGCAGAACCCGCAGAAGATGCAGCGGGAAAAATTGATGCGGAAGAATCCGGGATACCGCCTTCCGTCGGGCGCTTCGGCCGCCTGCAGCGCGATGCAATCGACCGGGCAGGCTGCAGCGCAGAGATAGCATCCCACGCAGCGCTCACCGCCGTCGGGGTCGCGGGTGAGCGCGATGCGACCGCGCCAGCGGGCGGGAAGAGGCGCCTTTTCTTCAGGGTACTGGTAAGTTTCGCGTTTGTGGAACATGTGCAGGAACACCAGCCACATGCTGCGGAGTAAACTGAACATAACCGATCATTTATCGATGATTAATTTGATGGCCGCAGTGCCCAGCAGATTGAGCAACGACAGCGGGAACAATACCTTCCATCCGTATTCCATCAGCTGGTCGTACCGCGGTCGCGGCATGGAAGCACGCAACAGGATAAAAACCATGATGAACACGAACGTTTTGATGACAAACCAGATAACGCCGGGCAGAAAGGCCGGTCCCAGCCATCCCCCGAAATACAGCGTCACGATCATGGACGAAATGAGGGTGATGCCGAGATATTCCCCGATGAAGAACATCCCGAATTTCATCCCCGAATATTCCGAGTGAAATCCCGCTACCAGTTCGCTTTCCGCTTCCGGGATATCGAATGGCAGGCGGTGCGTTTCGGCGATACCGGCAATGAAAAAGATGACGAACCCCAGCAGCTGCGGGAAGATGTACCACATTCCCTTTTGCGCCTCCACGATCTCGCCGAGGTTGAATGTGCCGCTGAGGATCACCGTACCCATCAGCGTCAGGCCCATAAACACTTCATAGCTGATCATCTGCGAAGCCCCGCGCATGGCGCCCAGCAAGGCGTATTTGTTGTTGGACGCCCATCCCCCCAGCACAATGCTGTACACACCCAGCGAAGTCATGGCGAGGAAAAAGAGGATGCCGATGTTCATATCCGCCACCACGATCCCCGGCCCAAACGGCACCACGGCAAATGCCATGAGCACACTCGCCACCACCACCGCCGGCGCGAACACGAATACCACTTTGTCCGCAAACGGCGGTATCCAGTCCTCTTTAAAGAACAGCTTCAGCGTATCGGCCAGCACAATCAGGATGCCGAAAGGCCCTGCGCGGTTGGGGCCGTACCTGTCCTGCCAGAGGGCGAGCATCCGCCTTTCGAGCCAGATCAGGCCGGCGGCCGTATTGAGCAGTACAAACAGTACGCCACCGACGATCCACCAGTAATGAGCTTCCATATCGATGTCTTTAATTTTCCTTTAATCGTTTACCCGCATCTTCGCCAGCACCGGCAAATCCACTACCGGCGAATGCGGCATCCCGGCGGTAACGCCCGCCAGGCCGTGCGGCATCCAGTGATTGGGCGTTGCCACCAGACGGCAGGTATGATGATCCATCTCCACTGTTACCCAGTTGCCGGGTGCGATGTTCCAGCGCGCGAGATCATCCGGGTTGAGATAGAGGCAACAATAATCCGCCGCGTTCTTTGCGATGCCGTGTGTGTACATACTCAGTTCTTCCGACCCGAAAATGTGGTACAACGGCATGATATGCACATGCCCCGGCACCGGCACGAACGTATCTGGCACTTCGTGGAAATACTTCGGGCCGCCGTTCAGGTGCGGCTCCAGCAGGCGGATGCCGGGGTCCCCGCCGTGCAGGTGCCCGCCTATTTCCTGCTGGTATTTGTTCACGGATTGCACGGAATTCCAGCCCGGCGACCAGAAGAACGGAATGAGCGGCGAAGGCGGTTCTCCCCTGTAGCCCTCCATGGTAAAGGAAAGCGGCGTATCCAAATCTTCCGCGGGCTTCGGTTCGCTCACGTTTTCGTTGGCCAGCATGGCCGTCCTCCCGCTGTAACGGTGCGGTTCACGGGGGATGCGCTGCCCGTTGATCCGGAAATCCGCATGGGGCGCCAGGTGCTGCAGCTGCGCCAGCGCGGGCATGCCGGTGGTGATAGCCCAGTCGATATCGTCTAGGTTATGCAGGCCGTGGAGCGCGCGTACTTCCGAGCCTTCCGCGATCTGCAGACACCATCGCCAGCTTTCCTGCACTTCGCCTTTGGGAACAAACACCTGGTAGAAACGCTGCGCGCGGCCTTCGTTGTTGACGACGGTGCCGTCGGCTTCGGCGAAGGTACCCGCGGGCAGCAGCACCGTGGCTTTCTCGGCGGTGCGGTTGTATAAATGGTCGATCAGGATGACATCCTGCGCGTGCAGGAAGATTTCGTCGATCAGGTGCGCGTCGGCCCGGCGGTACAGGTCGTTTTCCAGTACGATCACAGTATCGGCCTCCCCTTGCCGCAGCACGTCGATGGCGGTATCGAGCCGGTGGCCGCCGAGCATTTCGAGGCCGAGGCTGTTAACTTCAGGCAGGGTGAGGCTCAGCTTGGGTTGACGCCCTTTCTGCTGAAGCGCCCAGGCCACATTGGCCGCCGCTTTCATCATATGATCGCAGCCGCTGCCGTAACCGCTGACGATGAGCGGGCGCTCCGCTGCCATGAGCGTTGCCGCAATCTTGTCCGCCAATGTATTTTCCTCGGCGCTCAACCCGGTAATGGGATCGATATCGGCTCCTAACGCTTTGGCCACCGCGAATCCCAGGCGCGCCAGCTGCTCGGGAGCGCCGCGGCGAACGTCTTCCGCCAGCTCATCGAGTTTCGTGGGCACGGTATGGAAAATAAAAAGCGGCCCGTGTTTGTCCTGTACGGCTTCCCGCACGGCGGCGTCCTGCCAGTCGCTAAGATGGATTTGCCCCATGGCATCGGCTTCCGGCTTCCGCCGTAATGCCTGCCGTACCGCCAGCGCCAGCATAGGCGCGGTATTGGTGAGATCTTCTCCTAATATCAAAACCGCATCCGCTTGCCCGGCTTCCTGCAGCGATGGTGTGCGTACGGGCCCTTCACGAAGGATCTTCAACGCCAGCGATGCATGGTCATGATCCGAATCCGACACGCCGAGGAAGAAATTATCTTCCCCTACCAACAACTTCAGCGCGAAATTGGATTCGAGACTGGCCCGCGGCGAGCCGATACCAATGGTACGCCCGTTTTTCAAACGTTGCGCCACCTGATCCAGGATGTGCGCTTTGTTGATCGTGCCGTTGGAATGCGGACGGATGGCGGGTTGAAGGATACGCTGGTCGCTGTTGACAAATTCATATCCATAACGCCCGCGGTCGCAGAGGAAATATCCGTTCACTTCGCCGTTGTAGCGATTGGCGATCTGGCGAAGCGAACCATAACGCTCGCCGGCGCTGATATTGCAGCCCAGCGAACATCCCTGGCACACCGACGGCGCCCAGGTCATATCCCATTTGCGGGTATAGTGCGATTTGAGGGTCTTGTCGGTAAACACGCCCGTAGGGCAAACTTCCGCGAGATTGCCGCTGAATTCGCTTTCCAGCGTGCCGTTTTCGCAACGCCCGAAGTAGACGTGGTTATGCGCGGCGAAAACGTTCAGGTCTTTCCCCCCGGCATAATCTTTATAGAAACGTACGCAGCGGTAACATTGGATGCAGCGGTTCATTTCGTGATTGAGGAAAGGCCCCAGGTCCTGGTTTTCGTACGTGCGTTTGGAAAAACGGTAATGGCGGTAAGTGTGGCCGGTCATCACGGTCATATCCTGCAGATGGCAGGAGCCGCCTTCGTCGCACACCGCGCAATCGTGCGGGTGGTTCGTCATCAGCCAGCCTATAACCTGTTCACGGAAAGCTTTAGCGCCAGGGTCTTCAACAGACAGACGGAGGTTGTCTTTCACGGGTTCCATGCATCCCATCACGATCCTTCCCGTTTTATCGTCTTCGTCTTTAAACACTTTCACGGCGCACTGGCGGCAGGCGCCCACGGAACCCAGCGCCGGGTGCCAGCAAAAATAAGGCAGGTTCATGCCCAGCTGCAGCACGGCTTCCAGCAGGTTGCTGCCCGGCTTCACCTCGTATGGTTTGTTATCGATGTAGATGGTCATAAGTGATGGGTATGATGGAGGTGAGCGGATGCGGGAACGGCCGGTACCGGATCGTGGTAAGGGCAACGGTGCTCCCGGATGTGTCTTTCAAAATCATCGCGGAAATATTTGAGCGCGCTTTGCAGTGGTTCCATGGCTCCGGGCGCCAGCGCGCAGAACGTATTACCCGGCCCGAGCCATTCTGTATGGCGCAGCAGCAGCTCCAGGTCTTCCTCCTGTCCCCTGCCCTGCTCAATGGCCCAGAGCAGCTTCTCGGTCCAGGGAAGGCCTTCGCGGCAGGGCGTACAGAAACCGCAGGACTCCTGCGCGAAGAAATGTTCGAGGTTATGCACAAACCCGACGGGACAGGTCTGGTCGTCGAGCACCACCATAGTGCCCGTTCCCAGGCGGCTTCCCGCCGCGGCCACACCCGCGAAATCGAGCGTAATATCCATGTGTTTGTCGATGAGGAAATCGGTGGATGCGCCACCTGGCAATACGCCCCTGAAACCATAACCTTCCTTCATCCCTCCGGCATATTCTTCTATCAGTTCGCGCATCGTAATACCCATCGGAAGTTCCCAGGCGCCGGGTTTGCGCACCCTGCCGGAAACGCCGTAGATCTTGGTGCCGCCGTCGGCCGTGCGGCTGAGGGATTTGAACCAGTCGGCCCCTTTGTTGATGATATGCGGGATGAAGGAAAGCGTCTCCACATTATTGACGATGGTGGGCTTGCCGAACAATCCTGATACCTGCGGGAACGGGGGCTTGGCACGCGGCGTGGCGCGTTTGCCTTCGAGCGAGTTTAGCAGCGCCGTTTCTTCTCCACACATATATCTTCCCACACCGGTATGCAGATGCATTTCGAGCGAATAACCGGTGCCGAGGATATCTTTTCCCAGGTACCCCGCGTCATATGCCTCCGCGATCGCCTTACGGATCGCGATGGCCGCGTCTTTATACGCCCATCGCAGGAACACAAACGCCTCGGTGGCCTGGATGGCGTACGCCGCCACGATCATACCTTCCAGCAGCTGGTGGGGATTGCCTTCCAGGAGCCAGCGGTCTTTGAAAGTGCCAGGTTCCATTTCGTCGGCGTTGGCCACGAGGTATTTGGGCCCGGGAACATCCATCGGCACGAAACTCCATTTCATGCCCGTACTGAATCCCGCGCCGCCGCGGCCTTTCATGTTAGATTCCTTCACGAGGGCCGTCACGTCTTTGGGCTGCATATGGCGAACCGCCTTGCGCACGGCCTGGTAGCCGCCGATGGCTTCGTACTGGCGAAGCTCCAGTGGCGGAAAGGTGATGTGTTGTGTGAGCGGACGTTCCATATCAGGTATATTTATCGAGTATGTCCGCCAATGCGGCGGGATGCAGATCGCGGTACAGATCGTTGTCGACCATCAGCGCCGGCGCATGGTCGCAGGTGCCCAGGCAGGGATTCGGCAACAGCGTGAAACGCCCGTCGGCCGTAGTTTGCCCGTATTGAATACCCAGCAGCCCCGTCAGTTCTTCATGAATCCCTTTCAGCCCCATCACGTAGCAACTGATGCTGTCGCAAAGCAGGATGATGTGCCGGCCCACGGGCTGGCGGAAGATGAGATTGTAGAACGTGGCCACACTGTCGACCTCCTCGGGACTCATATCCAGGATATCGGCGACATCGCGGATACTTTCGTCGGACACCCATCTGCGGTGCGCCTGGACGATCTTTAGCGCCTCTATGCAGGCAGCTTTTTTGATCGGCACCAGCCTGATCTCTTCTTCGATTTTTTCTTTTTCGGTCATCGATAGCATAACGAAGGTTTTACCGGTCAATGTCCGCCAGCACGTAATCCATGGCGCCGAGGATGGATAAAAGGTCGGCCACCGTATACCCGCGGCTGATGTACGGGATCATTTGCATATGCGCGAACGAGGGTGTGCGCACCCGCACCCGGTAGGGCGCGGTGTTACCGTCGCTGGTGAGATAGTAGCTGTTCCATCCTTTGGTGGCTTCGGTGACGATCATGGCTTCGCCGTTCGGGATCACAGGGCCCCAGGACACGTGAAGGAAGTGATGGATGAGGGTTTCGATGTCCTGCATCGTGTATTGCTTCACCGGCGGGGTCGCCAGCGGATGATCGGATTTGTACGGGCCTTCGGGCATGTTGTGCAGACATTGCTCGATGATGCGGAGGCTCTCCCACATCTCCTGAACCCGCACCACCGCCCGGTCGTAGCAGTCGCCGTTCTGCGCCGTTGGGATATCGAACTCATAGTTCTCATAGCCGCTGTAGGGGCGCTTCTTGCGCATATCCCATTCCAGTCCGCAGGCGCGGAGGTTGGGCCCGGTGGCGCCCCAGTCGATGGCTTCTTCGAGCGAGAACACGCCGATGCCTACGGTGCGCGCTTTGAAGATCGCGTTGCGCATTACCATCTTGTCGTATTCCTTCAGCTTCTTCGGGAAATAGTCCACGAATTCACGCACGAGCTTGTCCCAGCCCTGCGGCAGGTCCTGCGCCACGCCGCCGATGCGGAACCAGTTGGGGTGCATGCGGCCGCCGCAAACGGCTTCTATGATGTTGAATATCTTTTCGCGGTCGGTGAACATGTAAAACACGGGCGACAGCTGCCCCACGTCCTGCGCGAAGGTGCCGTACCAAACGAGGTGACTGGCGATGCGGAACAATTCACAGAGCATAACGCGAATCACCTCCGCCCGCTGTGGGATGTGGATGCCGGCAAGTTTCTCCACGGAAAGAAGATAGGCGAGATTGTTGTTGACGCCGCCGAGATAATCGATGCGGTCGGTATACGGGATGTATGTGTGCCAGCTCTGGCGTTCGCCCATTTTCTCGGCGCCGCGGTGGTGGAAGCCGATGTCGGGCACGGCGTCAACGATATCTTCGCCGTCGAGCTGGAGGATGATGCGGAGCACGCCGTGGGTGCCGGGGTGCTGGGGGCCGATGTTGAGGAACATATAGTCGGAGTCGTCGCTTTGCCGCGGCAGGCCCCATTCTTCCGGATTGAACCGCAGGGCCTCCTGCTCCCTGTCTTCTTTTTCCGGAAACAATCGGAACGGCCCCATTTCGGTGGCCCTGGCCGGATGCTCCTTACGGAGCGGGTGCCCCTCCCAGGTGGTTGGCATTAAGATGCGGCGAAGCAGGGGATGCCCTTCGAAACGAATGCCGAACATGTCGTACACTTCCCTTTCATACCAGTTGGCGGAAGGCCAGATGTGCGTAACGCTGGGTGTGACGGGAAATTCGCCACGGAGGGCTACTTTCAGCCGGATAAATGCATTGCGTTCGAAGGAAAAGAGATGATAGACAAGGGTAAACTCGCTGGTGCCGTTGTACTTGACTTTACCCGCACGCTCATCGATGGCCGTAAGGTCATAAAGCATGCGGTAAGGTTGTTCCGCTTCACTGCGGAGATACTCCAGTACAGGAACGATCTTCCCTTGTGGCGTCCAGATGGTGGGCGTCTCATCCCGGGTGAGCTGCTCGTGGAACATCTGCTCTCCGAACCGGGAGCAGAGGGCAGAAAAGATGCTTTCAGGCATGATGACAGTTTTGTGTATCGATGCGCCTGGCTGCTAGACTTTTCCAGTCTGTTTTACCCTTGCTTAGAATGAGCTGTTTGTCGCTATATCGGGTTTTGTATCAGTTCAGATTTTCTCTTCCCGCTCCCGCATCCGCACCGCTTCTCCGGTTCCCTGCGCTTTTTGCGCGCGAACCGGGTGATGGTGGTGGTGATGGCCGATGAACTTCCTGCAGAACTTCGCGCCCGCCCCTCTCAAGATGCTCCTGCCGTGCCCGAAACAGGCCACGTCGAAGTCGAAAGTGGCGAGCTTCTCCAGGCTATGCCTGCCGGTTTCATAATCTTCGTAAAAGGTCGAATAACCCAGTCCGAAGAGATTATCGCAGGCGTCGGCCGCGAAGAGGACGTTCTTGGCGCCCGGGAAGAAAAAGGCGAGTTGCCCTTCGCTATGGCCCGGTACGTGCACCGCCTGGATGCCTCCCGCGATGGGGAGCCAGTCGCCGTCGCTCACCAGCTGGTCAACCGCGCAGGGCGTGATCGATCCCGGCGCTTTGGCGATGAACATCTGGTAGATGAGCCGGTTAACCACCCCGGTGAAATACGGATGGTCGGGCTTGGGCACGAATCCGGCTTCCACCCACTTCTTCTCGGCCGCATGCATGTACACTTTGGCCCCGGTGATCGCTTTCAGGTCGGCGGCGCTGCCGGAATGGTCCGGGTGGCTATGGGTGAGCAGGATGTGTTTCAAGTCATCCGGCTCCCGGCCAATGGATGCGAGCAGCTCCAGAATCTGGCCGCTGCGGTCGGGCTCTCCCGTGTCTATGAGCGTCAACTTTTCATCGTCGATCAGAAAAGCGTTCGACTTACCCAGATTGAGTTCATAGACATTCTCGGTGATCCTTCGGATACTCATGCATGATTGATTTAACAGTTGCGGCGATCATCCCTTTCAGATCTCGTCCGGCGTCTTGAATTCGGTCATATTTTGTCGCTTCCCGCGGAAGCGGTCTTTCATCGATTCTTTCTCGGGCCTGATCACGCCCTGGTCCCCGATGGTCCAGCTGAGGGGCCGCAGCTCTTTCCCGACTGATTCCTGCAGCAGCAACAGGCCGTGCATGAAGGCATCGGGGCGCGGCGGGCATCCGGGAACGTAAACATCTACCGGCAGGAATTTATCCACGCCCTGCACGACGCTGTAAATATCATACATCCCGCCGGAATTTGCGCAGCTGCCCATGGAAATTACCCAGCGCGGCTCCATCATTTGTTCGTACAGCCGTTGGATGATGGGCGCCATCTTGATGAACACCGTCCCGGCGATGATCATGACATCCGCTTCACGGGGAGTGCCGCGGATCACTTCGGCGCCGAAGCGCGCCAGGTCGTACTTGGGCGTCATGCCCGTGGCCATTTCCACGAAGCAGCACGACAACCCGAAATGGAATGGCCACATGCTGTTTTTGCGGCCCCATGCAACGAGGCGCTCAACGGAAGTGAGCATCACGCTTTGCCCGACGGACGCTTCCATGGAGTAATTCCCGTTGCTGCCCGGGGCAGCTTCTTTCGGTTCAGTTAACCACCACTTCATGCGTTTCGCTTTTGGGTTGAAGAGAAGATTGTTTCATCTTCCGGAACGCCTTCAGGATCTTCTTGCCGTCGGGCCCGAAGTCCAGCGCGCCATTGCGCCATTCATAGACCAATACGGCCAGTAGAATGGCGATAAATACCGACACGCCGATGAACCCCGCCCAACCGAGTTCTCCGAACGCAATGGCCCAGGAGATCACGAAAACGGTCTCGATGTCGAAGATCACAAACAACATGGCTACAAGGTAAAATTGGGACGGGAAGCGCAGGCGCGCGGAGCCGGTGGAAAGAATACCGGCCTCATAAGCTTCGCCCGTAGAGCGGTCTTTATGGCGCTGGCCCAGCAGGTAGGACAGACCCAGGATCGCCAGTACCAACACGAGTACAATGGCGCCAAATACAAGGAACGGCCAGGTCGGTTGCATAACAGTTGTTTTACGGGTTCATCTGCGGGTTATCCGGATGGGTCGATGGAGGGAATCCTGTTGTTGTTTTATTGTCGCCAATTGAAATCCATCTCCTCGCATCCGTCAGATGCAGGCCATAAAACAATAAACAACGCCGGGGATGTGGCAGCCTGATAAATGTCGTAACTAGTCCTTAATGATGCGTGCCGGTAATATAGCACTCCAGGTTTTCAATGATGTGTTTCTGTTCGTCCATGATATATTTCACTACATCCCCGATGGAGACAATGCCGATCAGCCTTCCGCCGGCATCCACCACCGGCAAATGCCGGATTCTTTTATCGGTCATCTTGCACATGCAGTTCTCGATCGTTTCGTCTTCGTTGACGGTGATCGGATGCTCGGTCATGATCTCGCGGATCGTCGTCTCCTTGGAGGCGCGGCCCTTCAAAATCACCCGGCGCGCATAATCGCGCTCGGAAAAAATGCCCATAAAATGTTCATTGTCGACTACGGTGAGGGCGCCAACATTCCGGTCCACCAATACTTTAAGGGCTTCATAAACGGTGCTGTCCGGATGTACGGAGTAAACTGCGTGACCTTTGCCCACCAAGATGTCTCTGACTCTCCCCATGGTAAGCTGAATTTAAGTTTAACAATAACGTGTGCGAAAAACCTACTTTAAGTTAACCTAATTAATCCGTAAAATCAAAAAGAAGCGGGAAAAAAGCCGCCAACAATTTTGCGTACAGCTATTTTCCCGCTACCAAATAATCGTTTATACGTGCAATTTTTTATTAGGATGTTAATCCCCACTGCACCGGCCCTTCCGGTAAAATCAAAGATTCCCCTTCTTCAGCTCACTCACCCCGTGATCCACCGCCCGCGCCGTCAGCGCCATGTACGTGATCGAAGGGTTCTGGCAGGCCGAAGAAGACATGCAAGCGCCATCGGTAATAAACACGTTCTTCGCCGCATGCACCTGGTTGAAACCATTGAGTACGGAGGTTTTCGGATCACGCCCCATACGCGCCGTGCCCATCTCGTGGATGCAGTGCCCCGGAGGCGGCATGCTGTCGCCGCCGCCAACGTCCGACAAACCGGCCGCTTCCAGCATTTCCTTCGCGCTTTCCAGCATGTCTTTGCGCATCGCCATTTCATTGTCGCGGAACGAGCAATCGATATCTAGTGTGGGAAGCCCCCATTTGTCGGTTTTCGTTTTATTTAACCGCACAGTGTTATCTGCATACGGCAGATGTTCGCCCCAGGCGCCGATCCACATGCTCCATTTACCTGGCTCCAGGTTGGCTTCCTTCAACTGCACGCCGATGCCCTCGAACGAGGAACCTCTTCCGCGCGAAGCGCCGCCCTGGTAACCATATCCGCGGACATAATCGGTGCGGTTTGTTTTACCGCCGATATTGCGGAAACGGGGAATATAAATGCCATTTGCCCTGCGGCCGTACACATACTGGTCTTCAAAGCCGTCGAAATTTCCGTACGCGCTCACGCCAAAGTGGTGATCCATCAGGTTGCGCCCCACCTGGTCGCTGTCGTTGCCGAACCCGTTCGGGAAACGGTTGCTGACGGAATTGAGCAGGATCGCTGTGGTACCGAGCGTGGAAGCGTTGATGAACACGATCTTCGCGTGGTATTCCATCACCTCTTTCGTTTCCGCGTCCATAATCCGCACGCCAGTGGCCTTTTGCGTTCCTTCGTCGTACAGGATCTCCAGCACGATGGAAAACGGCCGCAGCGTGAGGTTGCCGGTTTTCGCGGCGGCAGGGAGCGTTACGCCATTGCTGCTGAAATATCCGGTGAACGGGCATCCCCTTCCGCACTGGTCCCGGTACTGGCAGGGCCCTCTCCCGTTGTGCGCTTCCGTCACGTGTGCGCAACGGCCAATGGTCATGATGCGGTCAGTGTATTTTTCCTTAATTCGCGCCGCCACATGCTTTTCCAGGCAGTTCATCTCCATGGCTTTCAGGAACTCGCCATCCGGTAACTGGGGAAGGTTCTCGGCCTGACCGCTGATGCCGATATATTTTTCGACATAGCTGTACCACGGCGCGATGTCTTTGTAACGGACCGGCCAATCCACTCCGTGGCCGTCTTTCGCGTTTGCTTCGAAATCGATGTCGCTCCAGCGGTATACCTGACGGCCCCAGGTGAGGGAACGTCCTCCCACGTGGTTGCCGCGCAGCCAGTTGAAGGGTTTGATCTCGTTATAGGGATTCTCCTTATCGTTTACCCAGAAGTGTTTGGTGGCTTCATCGAAGTTGTAGCACCGGCTCTGGATGGGATAATTTTCCTGCATCTCGGTCGTCATCATACCGGGATGCGGGAATTCCCAGGGCGCCCAGTTGGCGGTGGTGTAATCCTTGATGTGTTCTACGTTCCGGCCTCTTTCCAGCACGAGGGTTTTCAACCCTTTTTCGCACAGCTCCTTGGCTGCCCAGCCGCCGCTGATGCCTGAACCTACCACGATGGCATCGTAGGTATTTGCGGCAGCGGCCTTGGTGTTCAAATTCATTTTCAGCGTAGGTTTAAAACAGGAAAAGCCGCACAGAACGCGGCTTTTCCTGGTAGTTATGCCTTTGTTCTTATCAGATGTTTCCTTTCTTCAGTTCTTTCACGGCGTGATCGGCTGCACGGGCCGTGAGCGCCATGTAAGTGAGCGAAGGATTCACGCAGGAAGCGGAAGTCATCGCCGCGCCATCCGTTACGAATACGTTTTTGGCGCCATGCACCTGGTTGAATTCGTTGAGGATTGACGTCTTCGGATCGCGGCCCATGCGGGCGGTGCCCATTTCGTGGATCGCCATACCGGGCCAGGAGCCGTTGTCGTACGTTTTCACGTTCTTCACGCCGGCTGCTTCCAGCATTTCTGCCGCGTCATTCGCCATGTCTTTGCGCATCTTTGCCTCGTTCTCCTTGAATTCTGCGTTGAAGCGCAGCGTGGGCTGGCCCCATGCGTCTTTCACCGACTGGTCGAGCGTTACGTAGTTGTCTTCGTAAGGCAGGCACTCGCCGAAGCCGCCGATGCCCATGCTCCATTTTCCAGGTTCGGTGAGCATCTCCTTGAAGTCTTTACCTACACCCATTTCCGCGATACCGCGGCTCCATCCGCTGCGGGAAGCGCCACCTTGATAGCCGAAGCCACGCACGTAATCGCGCTTGTCGTTGCCGATGTTGCGGTAGCGGGGGATGTACAGCCCGTTGGGACGGCGGCCGTAGAAATATTTATCGTCGTACCCTTCCACGGTGCCGGATGCGCCGGTGCGGAAGTGGTGATCCATCAGGTATTTGCCCAGTACGCCGCTGTCGTTGCCGAAACCGTTGGGGAAGCGGCTGCTGATGGAGTTCATCAGTACGAAAGTGGAACCGAGGGTGGAACCGTTTACGAAAATGATCTTGGCGTAGAACTCGATCATTTCCTTGGAGTTCTTGTCGATTACGCGCACGCCGGTGGCTTTGCCTGCTTTGTCGTCATAGATCAAGCTGTTCACGATAGAATCGGGACGCAGTGTGAGGTTGCCGGTGGCAACTGCGGCGGGAAGCGTGGAAGATTGGGTGGAAAAGTATCCGCCGAAGGGGCAGCCGCGGCTGCACAGGTTGCGGAACTGGCAGTTGGTACGGCCGGGCAGCGGCTTGGTGATGTTGGCTACGCGGCCCATGATCATCTTACGGCCTGCGAAAGATGCTTCCACTTTCGCTTTCACATCTTTCTCCACGCAGTTCATTTCCATGGCGGGCATGAAGATAGAGTCGGGAAGCTGGGGAAGATTCTCGACGGAACCGGAGATCCCTACGAACTTCTCCACGTATTCGTACCAGGGCTGAATGTCTTTATATCGGATGGGCCAGTCGATGCCGTGCCCGTCTTTTGCGTTGGCCTCGAAATCGAGGTCGCTCCAGCGGTAGCTCTGGCGGCCCCACATGATGGATTTGCCGCCAACGATATCGGGGCGGTACCAGTCGAAGCGTTTATCTTCCTGGTAGGGCGATTTGCTATCGTTGATCCAGTATTTTTCGTTGTGTTCGGAGTAAGGGTAATCGCGGGAGAGTTTCTCGTGCGACTGGCGCTGGTCTTGCGTGATGCGTCCGCGGTGTTCGAATTCCCAGGGATTTTTGGTTGCGGTTTCGTACTTGCCGTGTTCGAGATTGTGGCCGCGTTCGAGCATGAGTACTTTGAGGCCTTTTTCGGTCAGCTCTTTGGCAGCCCATCCGCCGCTAACGCCGGATCCGATCACAATGGCGTCAAACGTATGCTGGTCCTGCGCTTTTATGTTCAGGTTCATGTTGTTTCAGTTTTTGAGATGTGGAATACGGATTAAGCCCAGGCGCGGTCGCCTTTTTTGTAGGGAACGCAGCCTTCGTAGCGGCCGGGCACTGCGATGTAGCGCAGGGCTTGGGTGGCGCCGGGCTCCGACGTGAAATAGCCAAGGAGGGTCAGTTCCTTCATGTACTGGAAGTAGTGCACGGGATCTTCCTTCTTCTTGTTTTCACGTTTGTTGTAATCCACGCGCTCCTGGTCGATGGCGGTCAGCAACTCCGTACGTTGTTCGGGCGTGAGCTCGATGAACGTTTTACCGGAGAATTTCTTCTTGCTTTCCTCATTTACCGTGTTCAGGCCTGCTTCAAACACTTTCTGCGCTTTTTCGTCGTAGCAGTCGTTGATCATGGTAACGATGAAATCCCCAACTCCGGCGGCCTTCGCTCCGGGCGTAGTTGTGGCGGGAATAATGGTTTCGGCGATTTCTGCGAGTAGCTCTTTTGTTTCAGGCGTTTGCAATGTATATGTGGCAGGCCTGGACTTGCAACCCTCCAGTGCCGCTAACGTGGAAGCGGAAAGCGCGGTACCCATGAGTATCGCCACATTCCTGATGGCATCTCTTCTGTTCATAATGGTAAATTGATTTGACCTTTGTGGAAAAATCCAAAAAAATGCGAGAAAGCAAAATTATTTGAGCGCCGGCGGTAAAATAATGTGTAAAAATGACGCATTGGGGGTAATATTTGCTGGCAGGCGGGTACTTTCAGCCGGTTTTAATCGGTTAATCTAACGAAACAGCCCCGGCGCGGTGGCCGGGGCTGCATGGCTTTTTATGCGATAAAATCAGTTCGTTGTCGTTGTCTGCGTGCGGGTGGTGGGAATGTGCGCCACGGCCGGTTCCCGCATCGGAGCGGTGTATACGTATTTCCCCTGGCTATTGACCATCACCACGGGCATTTTGCGCGTTTTCTCGAAGTAATCGTAAGCATTCTTCAGATTCAGCCAGAATTTCTGTGCGTCGTTATCGGTGAGCGATACGCTACCGAGATAATCCATGCTCCGGGCGTTGCCGAAACGCACAGGGAACACGTGTACGGGTATGAAATCCTGTCCCAGGTTTTTGGCGTGCACCGCCATCACGTACACTTCGGAAATGTATTCATCCGTCAGCGGGATGCACCCGATGGTCAGGCAGGAACCGTGGATATAGATATCCCCGCCCGGTTTCTTCTGATCGCTGAGCACGCGGTCGGAATAGTTCGGGTAGTTGATGCCGAGACTCAGGTGGAAACTGCTGTTGGGATTGAAATCGTTGATGTAGTAAAACCCTTCCGGCACCTGGCGGTCGCCTTCCTTGCGCTTAGGGCCCATCTTCCCGGAAAGGGAGCAGACGCGGTAGGTTTTAACGAGGGTGAAAGTGTCGGCGACATTGTTCCGTGCCCAGATCTCCAGCTCGCTGTCCAGCTTAAAGCTGCGGATGTAGAGCTGTTTGGCCGGCCAGGCGATGCCTTTTTTGGCGAATTCCTTTTTTATGTTCTCTTCCTTCTCACGGAACGCCTCCCCTACTCTCGGGAACAATTTCTGATTCTCGAGGAAGGATTGCTGTGCTTGCGCACTATAGGCGCCGAGGAGGGATAAAATACCAATAAATAACCGCTTCATATCTAGTCTGTCTTACCAATTCATGCCAGAAAATAATATGCCAGGTAGAATAATATAAATGCAAAAATAACATATATTATTGAACCTACCTTCCTGTTGGCAAATCTTAATACGTAATGCCGGTTGCCGGCGAAAATCAGGTAGGCGGTAAGTAACTGCATAACGCCTGCCAGAATAAAAAGATAGCCGAATAAATCTCTTAATTCCATAAATATTAACGCCAAATTTAACGATTTAGTGGGTAAATGTCTACCTGTTTTGCGAAAATTGCTATTTTTAGCCAATACACGTTACCAATCAGCGATTTCCAGATAAACCTGCAGAGGAATGGTGAAATTTCCGAGACATGATGAGCTTTCCGCAGCGATCGAGCCGCTGTTCCATCAGTATTATCCGCGGCTGTGCGAGTTCGCGTTCCGATATCTGAACGACGAGGCGCTGGCCGAAGATGTGGTGCAGGACGTATTCGTGCTCCTTTGCGAGCGCTCCGGCCTGCTCCCCGAATCCGATACCGCCCGGAAAAACTACCTCTATGCAGTGGTCCGCAACGCCTGCTTCAACCGCCTCCGCCACCTGAAAGTCGTGCACCGGCACCAGGACGAACAGCTGCGCGAACAGCCCTTCTCCCCCGCCGAAGTCCTCGAAACCATTATCAGCACCGAAATGCTGTCCGCCATGCACGCCGCTGTAGCCTCCCTGCCAGAGGGCTGCGCCGCCGTACTGCGCAAAAGTTACGTGGAAGGCCTGTCCAACACTGAAATCGCCGAATCACTGAAAATATCCATCCATACCGTCAAAAGCCAGAAACAAAGGGCTTTATCCCTGCTCCGGGAGCGCCTTGGACCAGGGTTTGTTTTCCTGCTATTCTTTATTCGTTGAATGCAATCGGTTGAACAGTAGGAAGTTTTAAAAAATCTTTAAAATTTCCGCCATTGTATTCCATTCTTTTTCACTTCCTGCGTGTAGTATAGACATGACCGAGCCAACAACCGACTGGGGAGATTTACCTTACCGAACCGCCACTTTACTGCTGAAACAGCACCAGGGCGCCATTACCACCGCCGAACTGCAGGAACTGAATACCCTGGTGGACGCCCCCGCGCGCCAGCGCCTCCTGGCGGAACTTAACGACTTCCCCGCGCTGGAAGCCCGTCTCCAACGACTCGCCCGTTTCAATAGCGCCGCCGCATGGCAACAGGTCAATGATAAACGCATCCATGCCCATCATAAACGCTCCCCCCGCCAACGCTTCTATTGGGCTGCAGCAGCCATGCTTACCGGGATTGCCGCCATAGCCTGGTTCCTCTCCTCCCGCCAGATAGAGAACAACCATGCACGCCTCGTGCCCGACGACCGCTTCGGCCATCAGAACGACGTGCTCCCAGGCACGTCCCGCGCAACGCTCACCTTGTCCAACGGGCAAACCGTCCAGCTCCGGGGAGAAGATTTCCTCCTCGAAGAAAAAGACGGTACGCGCCTGCGGAGCGACAGCGGCGCGCTGCAATACAACACCCTCGCCGCTTCCGGCAGCGAAACGCTGTACAACACGCTACGCGTGCCCCTCGCCGGCACTTACCGCATCGTATTGCCCGACGGCACTGCGGTGTGGCTCAACGCGGCGTCGGAGCTCCGCTTCCCGGTACGTTTCACCGGTAGCCAGCGTATCGTTTCCCTCCGGGGCGAAGGGTATTTCGAAGTAGCCGCCGACGCACAAAAGCCATTCAGCGTGCAGGTAGAAGGAGACACCATCAACGTGCTCGGCACGGCTTTCAACATCTCCGCCTATCAATCCGGGCGCACGGCCACCACGCTCGTTTCCGGAAAAGTGGCCATCGCTGCCAGGAAAGGGCGGAAAGCTTTAACGCCCGGCCAGCAGGCCGTTTCCACCACCACCGCGCTGCAGGTTTCGCCGGCAGACATGGAAAAAGCCACCGCGTGGAAGAACGGGTATTTCTATTTCAGCAACGAATCCATTGCCGAAGTCATGCAACAACTGACGCGCTGGTACGGCATCACCGTGGTATACGAAAGTGCGATAGACAGCCGCATGCGCATCGGCGGCAGTATCAGTAGGGAAGCGAGCCTGGGAGAAGTACTGGAACAGTTGCGGCTCCTGAGCGGGCTGCAGTTCAATATCAGCGGCAGCGAATTGAAAGTAGCCGCCGCAAAGAAGAAGTAACAGGAACAATTACGCAATCACCAAATCTAAATAGCCATGAAAAAACAGGTATACGACTCTTTATTGAAATGATCATGCATAAAAAGGCCGGCAGCGCACCACCGCTCCCGGCCCGGGCATGAAGCCACGTTAGAATGACACAATGATTATTCAATCCTAACAATGTAAATCTATGCATTTCCAAATTGCGGGCAAAACATGCCGGCCAGGAGCCGCACGCCCATGTTTTGCCGGGCCGCTAATCCTTAGAACCATGAAGATCACGCTAGCGCTGCTCTTTACTTTCTCCCTCGGGGTATTCGCTTCCGGAAAAGCGCAACACGTTACGCTTTCCGTTAAAAACATGCCCCTGCGGGAAGTCTTTTCCCGGATGAAACAACAAACGGGCTATCATTTCCTCTACCAGGAAGATGTGCTCACCCATGCCGATCCCGTAACGATCAGCATAAAAGAAACGCCGGTCCTCAGCGTCCTCCACGCCCTCCTGCCTGCGCGGGCGCTGGATTTCCGTGTCAACGGCCGTAATATCACCGTACTGAAATCCGCCGGCGCACCCGTCCGCAAGAATATCGAAGTGCGCGGCACCGTGCGTGATTCCAGCACCGTTTTACAGGGCGTGACCGTCATCGTAAAAGACAGCCGCCCCATCATCGGCACCGCCACCGACGCCAACGGCCGGTTCATCCTCGACGTTCCTGACAATGCCGTGCTGGAATTCAACTTCATTGGCTACATCCCCCAACAGATACCCATTTCCGGCAGGAGCGTCATCGATGTCCTGCTGCTGCCTGATACAAAAGGATTGGGTGAAGTGGTGGTTGTGGGATTCGGGCAACAAAAGAAGAGCAGCCTCGTCAGCTCCATCAGCACCATCAAAGGCGAGCAGCTCCGCATGCCTACCCGCAGCCTGTCCAACAACCTCGCCGGGCAGATTCCCGGCCTCATCGCCGTGCAGCGTTCCGGCGAACCGGGTTATGACAACGCAGAGTTCTGGATCAGGGGCGTGAGCTCGTTTGCGGGCGGCACCAGCCCGCTCGTATTGGTCGATGGTATCCCCCGTAACATGAACGACATCGAGCCCGATGAAATTGAAACCTTCACGCTGCTCAAAGACGCCGCGGCCACCGCGGTGTACGGGGCCGAAGGCGCCAACGGCGTCATCCTCATCACTTCCAAACGCGGCATGGCGCAGAAAACGCGCATCACTTACCGCGGCGAATACAGTCAGCTGAAACCTACGCGCCGCCCGCGTTTCGCCAACTCATACGACTATTTATCCCTATACAACGAAGCCCTCCGCAACGAAGGCAGAGATCCCCAGTTCAGCGACGAATTGCTGGCGAAATACAAATCCGGCGAAGATCCGGACCTGTATCCCAGCAGCAACTGGTGGAACCTCCTCATGCGCGACCACACCAACAACACCCGTCATACGCTCAACTTCAGGGGCGGCGGCGACCGCATGCGGTTCTTCGTTTCCGGCGCCTATTTCTCCGAAAGCGGGCTCTATAAAGTGAACCCCGATTACAACAACAACGCCGGCGTTAAACGTTACAACCTCCGTAGCAACATCGACCTGGACGTTACCAAAACGACCCTGCTGCGCGTGGACCTGAGCGGTCAATACCTACAAACGAATTACCCCGGCTTTGGCGCCACCAACCTGTTCGAGCGCTTCTCCCGCATCCCGCCGCACCTGTTCCCCGCCGTGTATTCCGACGGAACGCTCGCCGGGCACCCCACGCAGAATAACAACAAGCTCAATCCATACAACCAGCTCGTGGAATCAGGTTATCAGAAGGAATGGAGAACGGGCATCCAGTCGCGGGTGGACCTCGAGCAGAAACTCGACATCCTCACGCAGGGCCTGAAAATCCGTGCCGCCATCAGTTATGACGCTAACACCCTCTACCGGATGACGCGCATCAAAACGCCTTCCACGTTCTTTGCCACCGGCCGCGACGCCGATGGAAAACTGATCTATAAACAAATCAGCAACAGCACGCCCTTTGGTGAGCCGATAGAAGGCAGTTCCGGCGACAAGAACATCTACATGGAAGCCGCGCTGAATTACGACCGCACTTTCGGCAAACACGTGGTAAGCGCCATGGCATTGACTTACCAGAAAGAAAAACAATTGCAGTCCGACGCACTCGCCTTCCGCAAACAGGCCTATATCGGCCGCACGGTTTATACTTTCGACAGCCGCTATACGATCGAAGCCAACTTCGGTATCACAGGCAGCGAAAACTTCGCGGAAGGGCACCGTTACGGCTTCTTTCCGGCGGTGGGCGTGGCCTGGAACGTCACCAACGAGCCTTTCTTCCCCGAATCCCTGTCCAGAACGGTGAGCAACCTGAAACTGCGCGCCTCCGTTGGCCGCACCGGGAACGACAACCTCCTCAATGACCGTTTCGGATACAGGGCCACTTTCGGTAATGGCACCGGTTACAACTGGGGTATCGGCACCTCCGGCGCGAGCAACGGCATAGGCAACGGTCTTGTTGAAGACAAATTCTCATCCCCGACCCTGGCGTGGGAAGTGGAGGTGAAAAAGAATTACGGGATCGACGTTACGCTGCTCAACGGCGCCATCGACTTCCAGGTGGATTATTTCGACAACCGCCGGACGGACATTCTCCTCCGTCGCCGCACCATCCCAGGTATCGCCGGTTTCCGCGTAGCGCCCTGGCAGAACTTCGGCATCGTGGAGAACAAAGGCATCGACGGCTCGATGAACCTGCGCCACAAAGTCGGTGAAGTGATGTTGTCCGCCCGTGGCAACCTGACGCTCGCCCGCAACAAAATCATCGAATACGACGAAGTGCCACAGCTCTATCCCTGGATGAATAAGACCGGAACGCGCCTGAATGCGCTGGAAAACTTCCTCATAGCCGAGCGCCTGTTCTCCGACGAAGATTTCAATATCACCACCGCGCCGGACGGCAGTAAAACCTATGTATTGAAAGACGGCATTGCTCCTACCCGTTTTATTGGCCAGGTGATGCCCGGCGACATCAAGTACAAAGACCTCAATGGCGACGGGATCGTGGATGATCTTGACCGGGTAAAAGACGTCGCCAATCCCACCGTTCCCGAACTCATCTACGGCTTTGGCCTCAATGCCGAATGGAAAGGATTCTACGCCAGCGTATTCTTCCAGGGCGCAGGCCGCGTTTCCGTCAATATCAACGACCAATCAAACGCCTTCATGCCTTTCCATTGGGGGATCGACGAAAGCAATGTTCGCCAGGAAATCGTGGACAGCCGCTGGACACAGGAAAACCCGCGCCAGGACGTATTCTTCCCACGCCTGCGCGTCTCCGAAATGGCGAATACCAACACCGCCAGCACCTGGTGGGTGAAAGACGGCTCGTTCATCCGTCTGAAAAACGTTGAAGCCGGTTACAATTTCAACAGCAAACTCATCCAGCGCGCGAAAATGAGAAACGCCCGCATTTATATTATGGGCAACAACGTTGCGCTGTGGGACCACCTCGGCATCTACGATCCTGAACTGGGCAACAGCGCCGGCGGCACCCGCTACCCGCTTCCCAGTACCTGGACGGCAGGACTTGAAATCACACTTTAAACGAATCGACCGACATGAAATATATTTTCCACTCACTGATTATCGCAGCTACCGCATTCGGCACTGTTTCGTGCAATAAAAGTTATCTCGACGTGTCCAAAGAACTGGCCGAAGACCGCGATATGCAGAAAATCTTTTCCACCCCGGCAGATGTGCGCAAGTGGCACCGTAATATCTATGCAGGCATCCCTAATTTAGCCAACTACAGCCGCAACGATATTACCGGGCTCGACAATCCCTGGCTCCGCATGACCGACGAGGTGAAGCTCCGCCAGGTGACGGAATACAACCTGGCGCCCTATACGCTCAGCCATTCCACCTGGTCGCGCTGGGCTTTGTACCAATACATCCGCCAGGCCAATATCTTCCTTGCCAACGCCGTAGAGATTCCCGCATCCGGCCTGGCCGATTTCGTGGACGCCGCAGAGCTCGCCGAGCTGAAAGTGCAGGCCCGCTTCCTGCGCGCTTACTACCATTACCTGCTGTTCGAGTTATACGGCCCTGTCACGATCATGACGGACGTCGCCGATCCCAATAGCAAGAACCTCGATTACGCGCGCAACTCCGTGGATGAGGTAGTAAATTTCGTGTATGACGAACTGACCGCCTGCATCGCGGAGTTGAAAGATCCGGACCTGACCAAACAGGAACTGCTGGCCCTGCCTACCAAAGGCACCGCCCTGGCCATACGCGCGCGGTTGATGATGTATGCCGCCAGCCCCCTGTTCAACGGCGGCTATTCCGAAGCGCTGGCCGTCACGAACAAAGACGGCAAAAGGCTCTTCCCCGATGCCGATCCCGCCAAATGGGACAAAGCCCTCGAAGCCGTGAAAGCCGTCATCGACTATGCGGAATCCGGCCACTATGCCCTACACCGCGAAATGACAGGCACCGCTTACGATCCCGACAAGAGCCTGTATGAACTGCACATGAAATACAACAAGGAGATCATCTTCGCCCGTTCGGATGTGAACTGGGGATCGGTGCCGACTGTTGGTGTCGACGGATGGTCGGTGCCCCGCGGCGCCCGCGGCGGCAGCAACGCCACCGGTTACATCGCCGCCACGCAGGAGCTGGTGGATGCATTCTTCATGAACGACGGCCTTCCCATCGATGAATCCCCCAAATACAGCGAAACCGGCATGTCGGAAGCAGGGGACGATGTGACGGGGCGCACCACGCCCGGCACTTTCCGGATGTACGTCAACCGTGAGCCCAGGTTTTACCAGGCTATCTTCTACAACGGCCGGCGCTGGCATGTTGGGAACGAAGAGATCTGGTTCAACAAAGACGGCAACAGCGACAACAGGGTCCAGGACCACGCCCGCACGGGTTATATCTTTTACAAAAAACTCAGCAAGCGCGTCTATAACCAGGGATCCCACCCGAAAAGCGAGTACCGTCCGGGCATCATCCACCGCCTCGCGGAATTTTACCTGTTATATGCCGAAGTGCTGAACGAAGTAAGGCCTTCCGATCCCAACATCATCACTTACATCGACAAGGTACGCGAGCGCGCGGGCATTCCCCTGTTGGCGGATATCAAACCGCAGATCCGGGGCAACCAGGTCGCGCAGCGCGAGGCTGTGCGCGCCGAAATGCGTGTGGAACTGGCCGGCGAAGGGCAACGTTACTTTGACGTGCGCCGCTGGATGATTGCCGAAAACCCCTCCGGCAAAGGCGCGCAGGGCGGACCTTATTACGGCATGGATATGAACGCCCCCACGCTGGAAGGCTTCTACAAACGCACCGTGATCGAAAACCGGGGATGGACGCGCGCCATGTACCTTTATCCCATCCCGCTGAACGACATCCAGAACAGCCGGCTGCTCGTCCAGAATCCCGGGTATTGATCAAAACGTTTAATTATCTTCAAACATGCAACTCACGCTCCTCCTGGCTGCCGCACTTCACTGCGGCGGCCTCACCGCCCCCGTTTCGCAGCAAGACAGCAGCGGGTATACCCTCGTCTGGAACGACGAATTTGATACCGATGGCCGCCCCGATCCCGCCAAATGGGATTATGAGCGCGGCTTCGAGCGCAACCGGGAACCGCAATGGTACCAACCCGGCAACGCCACCTGCAAAAACGGCTTCCTGACCATTGAGGCCCGCAAGGAACGCGTCGCCAATCCGAATTTCGATCCCGCCAGCAGCGACTGGAAAAAAACCGCCAGTTCGCGGAATACACTTCTACCTCCATGATCACCCGTGGCAAATTCCAGTTTAAATACGGAAGGGTCACCCTCCGGGCGAAAATCGACGTCCGCAAAGGCAGCTGGCCCGCATTCTGGATGCTCGGCGCCAATCGCGCAAACGGAGGATGGCCCGCTTGCGGAGAAGTGGACATCATGGAATTCTACCGCGGCAACCTCCTGGCAAATGCCTGCTGGCAAGGCACGGACAAAACCGTTTGGGACGAAGCCAAATGGCCCGTAGCAGCCTGGGGCGGTGAAAAATGGGCGGAACAGTTCCACGAATGGGAGTTGGTGTGGGATGAAAACAGTATGGTCATCTCTGTTGATGGCAAAGTCCTCAACACCATTGATGTAGCCGCTGCTAAAAACGAACGCCGGGGAAATCTCCCCTTCCGGGAAGACTTTTTCCTGCTGCTCAACGTGGCATTGGGACAAGGCGGCGAAGAAGTTCCCGACGCCCACATGCCCATGCGCATGGTCGTAGACTATGTGCGTGTTTACCAACGCCAATAGTGATATATTTGACTACAAGAAGTAAGGGGATGACCAGGCCGGTCATCCCCTTTTATTTACGTGCGACAGTCATCAGATTTTAATGAATATTTTTTTCCGGTACATGCGGTAGAGAATGAACCACATGAGCCCCAGCGCCAGGAAGCCCTGCAGCAATGTGGCATAAGGCGCGCCAAATACCTGGTCGTATGTGCGGCCGAGATGGATATACAACGATTCTTTCAGGAAGCCGCCAAACCCGTCGGCCAGCACGTACGCGGCGATGGAATTCACGCCGATCACGGTGAGGAGGAAAAAGCTTTTTTGTATCCGGCAACATCCGCCAGCCAGTAAAACAGCGCCATGAACAGGAAACAGCCCCCTCCGCTAGCCAATGTCCAGGAAGGCGTCCAGATCCTTTTCACGATAGGGCAAATTCCCGTAACATGCAATAGCAACCCCGCCGCCAGCAGCCCGATGCCGCAATACACGAACAACCGGATCCTGCGCTGCGGCGTATCATCTGATCGCAGCGCCTGCCCGGCGAAAGTGCCGAGGATCATGGTACCCAGCGTAGGGATAAAGCTCAGTGTGGCGTAACCACCGCCGTTGTATAGAAATGGCGCTTCCCGCGGGAACAGGTTCAGGAACCAGGTGTCGAATGCCCAGGCGAGATTTGTGTTTTTGTTCCAATGCGCGGCAAAGCCGTCGAAATTGTATTCCCATCCGGGGGGCACGCCCGTCAAAGCCTGGCCGGCATCCTGCACAGGATACAGCGCGAAAGCCAGCCAATATCCGAAGAGAATGGCCGCACAGGCTACGATCCGCGTTTTCGTGTTACAAAAACCTAGCGCAAACAGGAACGGATATCCCAGGCCGATCATCGTCAGCGTATCTTCAAAAGTAAAATTGGTCTGCTCCGAGTGCATGGAACGCAGGAAGATGCCCAAGAAAATCAGTATCAGCGAACGCACCAGGGTATGTCGCCACATGGCGGCGATGTTCTCCCCTTTCGCCATGCGCGCCGCCATGGAAAACGGCAGCGCTACGCCCACGAGAAACGAAAACGAAGGCTGGATCATATCATGCAGGGAACAACCCGCCCAGGGCACATGGCTCTGGTTGAAAGCCAGGAAACTCCAAAAACCGCTTTCGGGCAGCGCGGCGGATACTTTCTGAAGATTCAGCACTTCCGCCATCATCAGCAACATGACGAAACCGCGATAGATATCCACAGAGGCGATTCTGCCAGAAACCGGTAGTACAGCGGGTTTAACGGGAGGCGGTGCGGTTGCTGCCGCCGGAGGGATAGCATTCATGCGAGGTAATTATTGATGGTAGACAAGGTCGTAGGCCAGCTAAATATACAGGATAGTTCATAAAAAGTCTATTTACCGCGCCGCCGCGCCTTTTTTCATCCCCAATATGCGGAGGGCATTCTTGTTGTAGATCTTCTCCAGCACGGCATCCGGCAGCCCAAGGCCATAAATCATCCAGCGGCCCTGTAAATGGTGCCCCTGCGCCGGGTCGAAGTACTCATCCGTCGTTTCCAGGAAACGGAAGTAAATCCGGTAAGCCCTGGCGTCGGGAGCGGTATCCGTACCAAACAGCACCCGGTCCTGGTACCGGATCATGAATTTGCGGCAGGTAACCGGCTGGCGGCCCAGTTCGCTGATGCGCGCGCTGAACTCTACATAGAGATTGGGATATTTGTCGAGCCATATGGACACCTGCCCGAGGTCTTCCGGCAGGTTGGCCATATGCGCACCGATGAAGATCGTGTTGGGATGCTTCTCCAGCACCCGGTTGCGTTGCTCCAGCAGCGCTTCTTTTGTAGGAAAACCATTGCCATGGAACGACCAGTCGGGATGCTGCCCCAGCTCGTCGTACCGCTCGTTATGTTCATCCAGCGGCGTAAAAAAGCTTTGGGGTCGGATACGTGCATTAACACCGGAATCCCCAGCTCACCGCATTTACCCCAAATTGGATCCAGTCGCGGATCGTCAACCGCTACAAACCGCCCGGTTTTATCTTTTACCGACAACCCCAGGCTCTTGTATACTTTCACGCCGCCCGCACCCATCGCCACAGCTTCTTCCAGCCGCTTCGCTTCGTTCCTGCCAAAATCCGGCTCGTCGATCCGGCTCCATTCCGGCGCGAAGAACACCAGGAACCTTTCGCCGGTTGAATCTTTGGAACGCTGTATGTGTCTTTTGTAAAAATGATCTTTGGAATGCCCGTCCAGGCTCACCGCCATCACTACGCCCGTCTTGTCCATTTCAGCGAGATATTGGCCCGCCTTATCCAGGTTGCCGAGGTGATTATGGATATCGATCACGGGAAATTTAGGCCGTATGACCTCCGTCTGCGGCACCACCAGCTGGCTCACCGGCTTCCAGTCCACCAGCTT
Organism: Chitinophaga pollutisoli; assembly: GCF_038396755.1. Taxonomy (NCBI): domain Bacteria; kingdom Pseudomonadati; phylum Bacteroidota; class Chitinophagia; order Chitinophagales; family Chitinophagaceae; genus Chitinophaga; species Chitinophaga pollutisoli. The sequence goes on from NZ_CP149822.1 coordinate 587,604, forward strand.
CAGCGCCGCCTTTTCCTGCGCCCGCGAGGGCAGGCACAGGAAAAAAGCAATGGCGCCGGCAAGGAAGGTTAGTTGTTTTAACATCTCCTTTCATTTTTTGGGGTGAACATCAATAGTATCCCTGCGTTTGTTCCAGCACGCCGGGAGCCGCCTGGCCGATCTGCACCTGCGGGATGGGGAATACTTTCATGAACGCCTGCGGGCGGAGCGTTGCCGTCACCGCCGTTTGCGTTACATTGTTGTAATTCCGCTCCTCGCGGATCAGCTGCGTAAAACGGCCGGTACGTGTAAGATCGAACCAGCGCTCGTTTTCGTAGGCGAATTCCAGCTGCCTTTCCAGCAGCAGCTTGTCATAAAAAGTGATCTCCGAGGCGATGTCCGCCGCTGTATAATTGTGAGTAGCATCCCCGAACGCGCGTTCCCGGATCTCATTAAGCGCAGCAACCGCCACCGCGGGCTGATTGCGGTGGAAAGCCACCTCCGCTCTCAGCAACACCACATCGGCATACCGGATTACGGGCAGATCCAGGCCGGAAGCGTCGAACGTATGGGGAATGGCGTATTTGGAGACATAGGGATAAAAAATGGTAGGCGCACCCGCAGATGCAGCAGTGTAATTCAACGTAACTGTCGCCGCCTTGCGCGTGTCCGCATCGTCGTACAATTTGATCAGGCTCCAGGACGGTAAAGCCACTTCATTACCCCGGTTCACGATGCCAGCCGCACCGGCATTGGGGATGAAGGCGGTAGAAAGACCATGCCCGTTGGATCCGTCGATATATTTCAGTGAGAAGATCGCTTCGGGATTATCCTCCCCGGTCAGCTTCCACAAGTCAGCGAAGTTATCAGCAAGATCATACCCCTGCAAAGTCGCGAACTGGTCCAGCGCGGCTTGTGCGGCGGCCCAGTCTTTCCGGTACACCTGCACCTTCGCCAGCAACGCGATGGCTGCGGCCTTACTGGCCCTGCCACGCGCTATGCCCGACTGCAACGGTAATTTGGCGGCTGCGTCGGTAAGGTCATCCACAATAAGCTGGTAGATCTCCGCCGCGGGCGACTTCCGCGTATTACGCGACGCTTCGATGCCGAGCACGCTCGTCACCTTCGGCACATCACCGAAGACACGCACGAGGTCAAAGTAAAACAGCGCGCGGAGAAACTTCGCTTCACCGGCAAACTGATCCTTCTGCCCGGCGCGATAGTCGGTTGGCCGGTCAATTTCCCCCAGCACGGAATTGGCGCGAAAGATGCCGTTGTACGTACTGATCCAGAAATTATTGAGCAGCGGGTTCCCCGGTTCAGGTGTTAGCCCGTCGAGCTCGAAAGAGCCGGCAATCGACTGGTTGGCAGACATGAAGAGGTTATCCGAAGGCACTTCCATCACGAGGTAATCACCCGGCTTGCGGCTTTGCAACCTGCTGTAAATGCCGATGGTCATCTGGTCGATATCGGCGGCCGTTTGCGGGAAGTTGGAGTTGGTGAGAAAGGATTCCGGCGAAAGGTCGAGCAGGTCACTTTTGCACCCCTGCCCGAAAACGGCGGCCATCATGCATGCGGCTATATAAATTCTGATAGGTTTCATTGCTGAATCGTTTTTCGTTTAGAATTGAACGTTGAGACCGAACGTCACTACGCGGTTAATGGGTTCCGTACCATCGTTGTACCCGGGGTAAGGCCCGTTGTACCCTTCCGGATTGTATCCGTGATAACCTTTATCCGTTACCATGAGGAGGTTTGCCACGGAGCAATACATCCGCAGCTGGCTCATACGGAGGCGGCGGGAGATGCTTTCCGGGAAATTATATCCCAGGTTGACGTTGCGCACCGCGAAGTAAGAACCATTCTCCAGGTAAAGGTCCGAGCGGCCCTGGAAGTTCAGCGTACTGAGTGCCGCGGCGGGCGTGCGGCCGTCGCCCGGCTCCTGTTCAGACCACCATTGGTTCTTCACCAGGTCGCGGCGCATGGCGCCCACGAGCGCGCCCTGGTAGTATTGATTTTCGTAGTTGTAGACTTTAGCGCCCAGGTTGGCCTGCACGGCGATGCTGAGGTCAAAGTTTTTGTAAGAGAAATCGTTCACCATACCGATGATCGCTTTCGGCTGGTAATTGCCGAGGATAACGCGGTCGCGTGCGTCGATGTTGCCATCTTTATTCACGTCTTCATAAATGGGATTTCCCAACCTGCTGCCGGGATACAACGGGATGCCGCTGTTCAGCACTTCATTGCTGGTAATCACGCCGATCGCTTTGTAACCGTAGTAAGAGAACATCGGCTCGCCCACGCGCAGGAGCCACGACATGCCGTACTGGTCTTCAAACAACTTTTCCTTGTCCACGCCCATATTCAGCACTTTGTTGCGGTTCATGGAGAAGTTGAAGGCCGTTTGCCAGGTGAACTTACCGGTCAGGTTTTGGGAATTGATCTCGATTTCGAAGCCCTTGTTGCCGATGTCCCCGATGTTGGAAATGGAACCTGTAAAGCCGCTGATCGCGGGAACGGCTACACTGTAAAGGAGATCATTGGTGCGCTTGTCATAATAATCGGCCGTGATGTTGATGCGGTTACGGAACAGGCCGATATCGATGCCGAAATCATAGCTACGGGTTTTCTCCCAGCTGAGTGCGCGGTTCTCGAGCGATGTCTGGGCTTTGCCCTTCCCAAGCTGATTGTTGGGAGAATATACGGTGCTGCCAATACCTCCCTGCCAGGAAAAGTCCCCGATATTGAAGTTGCCCGTTACGCCGTAACTGGCGCGGAGTTTCAGGTTGCTCAGCAGGGCGTTGCCTTTGAGAAAATCTTCTTCCGATACGCGCCAGGCGGCGGAAGCGGACGGGAAGTAACCCCATTGGTTGTCGGGCCCGAAGCGCGATGAGCCATCCGCCCGCACCGAAGCGGCGATCAGGTATTTGGATTTATAGGCATAGTTAACGCGCGCGAAGTAAGACATCAGCCCCCAGGCCGACTTGGTGGAACCGGTGGAACTGGGATCGATGATACCGTTGTTGAGCGTTTTGATGATATCGTTTTCAAATGACCCCGGCAGCACGCCCATGTAAGCGTTGCGGTAAGTATTACGCTGGAAGGAGGCGCCTGCAATAGCGTTGAGGTCGTGGTGTTTTCCGAAGGTCTTATTGTAGCTCAGCACATTTTCGTTGAGCAGGTTGATATTGCGGTTGTCGCTGGCGGTGCCGTTGCTGATACCGTTATTGGTGGCGAAGCGCGCCTGGAAGCGCTCGTTGGTGCCGTAGGATACGTTTCCGGCGAAAGAGCTTCTGAAACTCAGGTCCGGCGTGAATTGCAGCGCAATGAACAGTTCTCCGATATTGGAAAAAGCCTGCTGCGTGATTTGCGTGCCGTCGAGGATGGCCATCGGGTTGGCCTGGCTCGTTACCACTGCACCCCACAGATCCCGCGCACGGGGATACGTGCCGTCATCGTTTTTCGTAGGAACGAATGAAGGATACTTCGCGAGGCTCACCGTGCTGGTGGGCGCCAGGCGGCGGGTGGAATAAATGGGGTTCACCATCAGCCCCGCGCTTACTACCTTATTGACTTTCACATCCAGGTTGGCGCGAATGCCATACTGGTTGAAACCGGTGGTTTTGATCGTCCCTTTTTCACTTTTCACCGTGCCGGACACATAATATCTCACGTTCTCCGTGCCGCCGCTGACAGACATATTATAATTCTGAAACGGCGCGTTCTGCGTCACCGCATCCTGCCAGATATTATTCACGCCATTCATCAAAACAGGGTTAACCTGGTATTGCGCGAGCCTTCGGTCATCACCCCAAACGGGAATGGTGACGTCGCCTCCCGCCCAGGCCAGTTCGCGGTTCTGGTAGCGAACGGCGTAGTCGTAGAATTCCTGCCCGGTGATCCAGTCTTTATGCAACATCGGCGACGAAACGCCGGCGAAGGAATTGACCGACAGCACGGGTTTCCCGGTACGGCCTTTTTTGGTGGTCACGATGATAACACCCCCTGCCGCGCGCGAACCATAGATAGCGGCGGAAGAAGCGTCTTTCAAAACTTCGATGGATGCGATATCGTTCATGCTGACGCTGCCCAGACCCGCGCCCGGAAAGCCGTCGATCACCACGAGGGGGTCATTGCTCGCGTCAATGGAACCTGCGCCGCGGATACGGATAACGGGTGGTGCACCCGGCGCTGAACTTGTCTGCACCACGTTCACGCCGGCGATACGGCCGGTGAGGGCGGATTCCACGCGGCCAACAGGCACCTGGTCCAGCTTCACGTTTTCCAGTTTGGAAACAGAAGCGGTGAGGGAGCTTTTTTTCATGGTGCCGTAACCGACTACCACTACTTCGTTCAACGATTTTTCGCTGCTGCGGAGGGTAACGTTTTGGGTTCCCGCGCCGGAGAAAGGAATTTCCTGGGGCAGCATGCCGATGAATTTGAAAACGAGCACCCCGGCCTGTGGTGTTACGGATAAAGTGTAGCGGCCGGATTCGTCTGTAGCGGTTCCGCGCGGCGTACCTTTCAGCGCTACGGACACGCCTGGCAACGGCGTGCCGTCTTCCCCCTTAACAATTCCCGACAGGCGCCATTCTCCGCCTTGCAGTGCCGCTGCCGCCTGTGGTATCAGCAGGGTGCAAACCCACAGGTACAGGCATGCGATGATGATTCGACGATGCGATGTTCGTTTCATATGTATGGATTTTGATTGAAAACAGCATTATTGTCCGGAACCGGAGCATGCGGCGGCCATGCAGGGGCGCGAAATGCCATGCCCGATCCCTTGCACGAATGGGGATCGCACAGCATGCCCGGGCCCTTTCTGGGCGTTTACCTTCTTATTCTCCGAATTCCTGTAGTCTGATATTCACATGCACGTTGCGTCTTTCCTGTATGCCTGTCGTTCTTCTAAGTGAGCTGTCTGTAACGTGGCGCGGGTTCCGTTCGGAACAACACAAACATAATGCGTTTTTTTGAAGAAAAAACAATTTTAACTAATTGTTTGCGCACACACCTAGAAATTATCTAAAATGGGTACGTACACGCTATTTTTTAATCAATAATCTATCAAAGTGTGGAATTAAAAAAGCCGGTACACAACGCGCACCGGCCAAAAAGTTAGGGCAGGGATGGCTACAGGTTCATTTTGCGCTCCAGCAAAGGCGCCTCATCATGATCCGCGAGATAATAATTAACGTTCTCCCGGGTAACGATATCCAATGGCATGTATTTCATCAAAGGAATCTCCCGGCCAAGGATCACATGCTCCGCCAGGTAATATACCGACCAGTACCCCTGCCCGAACGGCCCCTGGTTGATGAGGAAATGAATCTGCTCCTTCTGCAGGTATTGCAGGTTCTGCGGCAACAGGTCGTAGCCCACCACCTTGATATGGGAAATCCTCCGCTGCTCTAGGTAACTGGCAATAGAGTAAGCCTTTGACGTGGTCACGAAAATCCCCCCAGCCTGGGATGGTCCTCGATCAGGGCGTCCAGCTGGGCTACAAACGCCGATTTGTTGGACCTGTCCAGCTCCGCGGCCACCACGGTATATTGCTCCTCCAGGTGGTGCTGCGCAAAGTAATTCCGAAACCCCTTCTCCTTCTTCCCCAGGTGCGACGCGTTGGCCGCCTGCTCGTCGATATGCGCCACCAGCAAAGTGCAGGGCCCCGGAACACCGTAATGGAACAGCTTCCCGGCCAGCAGGCCGCTCGTGTACAGATCCGAGCCGATATAACTCAACGGCGTATATTCCGATATCTGGCTATTAAATATAACAAATGGAATCCCGGCCCGCTGCAATGCCTCGAAATACGGCAGGCTTTCCTTATAAAACACCGGAGATATCACCACCCCCTCATGCCCCCCGGCCAGCATGGCGTCCGCACATTCCTGGAACGAAGCGATGCTATAAGGATCGAACATATACCGGGTTACCGACACGCCGTAATGCCGCAGGGCCTTTTCCGCCTGCTCCACCCCTGCGCGCGGCTCCAGCCAATAGCTGTCCGCCGACGGGTCCGGCATCAGCGCGCCCAGGCTGTACTGCTTGTTCGCCCCCAGCGCCCGCGCGATCAGGTTCGGTTCGTATTGCATCTCTTCAATGATCTTCAACACCTTCTCGCGTACGTCTTCCGCGACTTTCCCCCGGTTATGGATCACCCTGTCCACGGTCCCGGTAGACACTCCCGCCTTCAAGGCGATGTCTTTAATCCTGACTGATTTGCCGCTCATGAATTTTCACTTATTGGTATAAAAAGGGATGTGATGATGCTTATCACGAAAACATACCCAATCCGGTAATATTATGCTGCTATACACAGGTTTCTTTCACCTGCTGACTTAATTTTTCATTAGTGTGTGCGCACACACTAAATTTTTACTTAGTTTGTGTCCGCACACACAAGATAGGTAAAAAACACAACGGCTCCATTCTTCCCCGGCAGAAAACAACAATTTCCACATCCACGTCACTCGTCAACCTTCACCATCAAATATCAGCAAATGAGACTTTTTCAGCCCTGGCATGCATTACTGGCACTGGCGCCTTTCCTCTACGGAGGCGCTTCGTGCATTAAAAACGAACACCCCGCCCCCGGCGACTCCACCGCATGCAAGCCATGCTCCAACGAACTCGTCAGGTTCGCACTCACCCCCTCCCAACTATCCACCGCCGCGGCGCCCGACGGCGAAAATGTACTCGCCAACCTGGTCGACGGCTCCACCGGCACCCGCTGGTCCGGCCAGGGCGACCCGCAATCAGTTACCATCAAACTGGACTCCATTCGCGCTGTGGGCTCCGTCCGCATCGCATTCCACACCGGCGGCAACGCCACCCGCACCTCCAGCTTTGAAATCGCCATCTCCCCCGACAGTTCCAACTGGACGACCGTGGTGCCCGTGCAAAATTCCACGCCCAACATCACCACGCTCCAGACATTTGGATTCCCCGCTACCTGCACCCGCTACGTCCGCATCACCGGCCACGGCAACAGTCAAAGTAACTGGAACAGCTACACGGAAGTGGAAGTGTGGGGCTGCGGAACCAGCGCCGAAGCGGAAGGGAAAATCGATCTCACCGGCGACTGGGAAACCGGCGATGGATCGCAATGGGACGACGGATGGTCCGGCAAAGACTCCGCCGCGCAATTCCAGATCGTCACCAACCCTAAAAGGCAGGGCAATTACGCCGCCAGGTTCACCGTCCGCCCCGGCGACCGCGTCTGCAAAAACGGCAACTGCACCAGCGGCGAACGCATGGAAATGAACCGCTGGAATTACGTCCGCGAAACCGTGGGAGACGAATACTTCTACGGATGGTCCACAATGTTCCCCGAAGACTGGCAGCAGCCGGAAGGCTGGGCTATTTTCATGCAATGGCACGCCCATACGCCTATCTCCCCCCGATCGCATTCGGCGTGAAAGACAATAACGTACGGGTGGAATTCAGCAGCGGAGACATCGGTGAATGGTGGCCCGCCGAATACCAGCAAAACCACAACATTGCACAGCTGAACAAGGGCAAATGGCACGATTTCATTGTTCGGGTGCGCTTTAAACCCGACAGCACAGGGCTGCTCGAAGTCTGGCACCGGCTGGAAGGGCAGGCCGAGTTTTCGCAGGTGCTCTCCCTCCCCAAAGTGCCCACGCTGCAGTGGTCCAACGAGGCAGACGACGTATCGGAGAATTACCGCATACCTTACACCCGCAGCGATCTCGGCGCCGGTTACACGTCGGGATTATACGTAAAGCACGGGCTGTACAGGGGTATCGACTCCCTGAAAACCAGCACGCTGTACCAGGACAACTGGCATCGCGGCACCTCGTTCAAAGCGATCCGCGCCACTTTCAATAATTAATCTGAATCCCCCCAATCGATTTTAACCTTCCCCATGAAATCCATCTCTTTTATACTTTTCGCGGCGATGACCTTAATGATGGCCACCCCGGGCTCCTCCTGCAGGAAGCCCGGCCGTCATCTGCCCGACAGCCTCCGTTGCCAGCCCTGCAGTTCGCCATTCACCAAAATCCCCCTGAAAGCGAAGCAACTCAGCACCACCGCAGCCGAAGACCCCGGCAATGTACTTGCCCATCTGATCGACGGACAATTCTCCACCCGCTGGTCGGGCCTTGGAGACCCGCAATCCATCGTTATCCGGCTCGATTCCGTGACGGAAATCGGCGAAGTGAAAATCGCCTTCCATACCAGCGGGCACGATGCCCGCACCTCCAGCTTCGAGGTGGCCGTTTCCCGCGACAGCGCGCATTGGGCGACCGTTGTCCCCGTCCGCAATTCGGAACCCGGGGTAACGGTTTTCCAGTCTTTCCCTTTCGACCGCACCTGCGCCAGGTACATCCGCATCACCGGCCACGGCAACAGCGTGAGCGATTGGAACAGCTACACGGAACTGGAAGTCTGGGGATGCGTCCCGGATATCGTTGAGTTGCATTGCAATTATGAAACCGGCGACTGGACGCAATGGACCAACGGTCTGATATGCCGCAGCGTTGACACCCAGTTCGTCGCTGTAACGGACACTGTCCGCGAAGGCCGGTACGCAGGGCGTTTCATGGTAAGGCCCGGCGACAAGTTCCGCAAAAGGGACAGCACGCTTACCAGCGGCGAGCGTGTGGAAGCCACTTTATGGAACTACGCCCGCGAAACGGAAAACGACGATTACTACTACGGATGGTCAACACTCTTCCCGACAGACTGGACCGAACCGCAACGGTATGGCATCATCATGCAATGGCACTCGCACTTCGATGTACCGCCGCCTTTGGCTTTTGATGCGCGCGCCAACATCCTGCGTGTCAACTACAACACCGGCGACTGCACGAATTACTGGCCGCCGGAGCACGAGGACTTCGATACGATCCTTCACAACCTGAACAAAGGCAAATGGAACGATTTCATCGTACACGTGAAGTTCAAGCCGGATAATACGGGTATCGTGGAAGTGTGGCATCGCGTGGAAGGGCATGCCGCCTTCAATAAGATTTATTCGCGGCCCAATATGGCAACCCTGCAATGGACGTCGAACATCCGGCGCGTGGAGCTGGAATACGCTATCCCTTACACCCGTAACGGCGTAAACGGATGGACGTCGGGGCTATATGTACAGCATGGCCTATATCGTGGTGACGGCGGCACCAATACCAACGTGTTGTACCACGACAACTGGAGCCGTGGGCGCTCTTACAACGCGGTAAGGAATACATTCTCCCAATAGGCAGCCGGAACATGAAAATGCCGGCTCAATTTTGGGCCGGCATATCCGGCAAACATAAAGGGTGACCGGGAAAGCGAATTGTCGCTTCCGGCCACCCTTTTATTTTCTCACATAGCAGGTTGGTTTATAAGTTGCCGCGCAGCGCCTGTTCGCGCTCGATACTTTCGAACAGCGCCTTGAAGTTGCCTTTCCCGAAGGATTTGGCGCCTTTGCGCTGGATGATCTCGAAAAATACGGTGGGCCTGTCTTGCAGCGGTTTGGTGAAAATCTGCAGCAGGTAGCCTTCCTCATCGCGGTCTACCAGGATGCCCAGTTCTTCCAGCGGACGAAGGTCTTCATCGATTTCGCCTACCCTTTCCAGCAGGTCGGCGTAATAGGACGAAGGCACGGTGAGGAATTCCACGCCACGCGCCTGCAGTTCGCCCACAGTATGCACGATGTCATTGGTGGCGATGGCGATGTGCTGAACACCGGGGCCGCCATAAAAATCGAGGTATTCCTCGATCTGGGATTTCTTTTTGCCTTCGGCAGGTTCGTTGATGGGGAATTTGATCCTGCCGTTGCCATTGCTCATCACTTTAGACATGAGCGCGGAATATTCGGTGGAAATATCCTTGTCGTCGAACGAAACGAGGTTGTGGAAGCCCATGGTTTCGCTATAAAAATCTACCCAGGTATTCATTTCATTCCAGCCTACATTACCTACGCAGTGGTCTACATATTGCAAGCCGGTGCTGGTGGGCTGGTAGCGGCTTTGCCAGGTGCGGTAACCCGGCAGGAAGGGGCCCTGGTAATTTTTACGTTCCACGAAAATGTGAACCGTATCCCCATAAGTATGAATACCGCTGCGCACCACTTCACCGAACTCATCTTTCTCGACGGTGGGCTCCATGTAAGGTTTTGCGCCGCGTTTCACGGTTTCGGCAAACGCCTGGCGCGCGTCATCCACCCAGATGGCCAGTACCTTCACCCCGTCGCCATGCTCGGCGATGTGTTCGGCGATAGGGCCGCCTGGCTTGAGCGGCGTGGTCAGTACGAAGCGCAGTTTATTCTGCACCAGTACATACGAAACGCGGTCTTTCACACCGGTTTCGGGACCGGCATATGCCAGCGACTGGAAACCGAAGGCCGTTTTATAGAAATGCGCGGCCTGCTTGGCGTTTCCCACGTAAAACTCCACGTAGTCGGTTCCGTTGAGTGGCAGGAAGTCTTGCGTTCCCTGCGCGGTTGATGGCTTTACGGTGGCAGTGTTCATAACTTAATGGTTTTTGATTTTGTTGTTTATGGATTAAACAAGCTGTAACGCGTACAAATGCTTGTTGATGAAATCGATCTCTTCGGGAGCAAGCTTCACGTTGATCGCAGCGGCGTTTTGTTCCGCCTGGCCGGCGTTACGCGCACCTACGAGCGCTACCGTGATACCCGGGCGCTCGATGGTCCAGCGGATCACGAGTTGTGCCAGGGTGGCGTTTTTACTTTCCGCCAGCGGCTTGATCAGCGACAGGAATGCGTTGATGCGGGCGATATTGTCCGGCTGATAGAAAGGCGTTTTCGGACGGTGGTCGCCGGCTTCGAACTGGTGATCAGGTTTGATTTTACCGGTAAGGATGCCGCGCTGAAGCGGGCTGTAAGCCAGGATGGCTTTATTGTTTTCGATGCAATACGGCACCAGTTCCTTTTCGATATTGCGTTCCACCATGCTGAAGGGCACCTGGTTGGAGGCGAGTTTCACCACGGCGTCGGCTTGCTTCATTTGATCAACGTTGTAGTTGCAGACACCCGCTTCGCGGATTTTGCCCTGTTCTTTCAGGCGCAGCACGGCTTCGAAGGTTTCTTCGATGGGCGTGGCAGCGTCGGGCCAGTGGATCTGGTATAGGTCGATGTAATCGGTACGCATGCGGCGGAGGCTGGCTTCGCACTCACGGATGATGCTGTCGCGGCCGGCGTATTTGTAGATTTCAATGGCTTTGCCGGCATTGTCCTGGCTGCTGAAAGCGAAGGTGCCGTTGGTGCCTTCCCAGGTCATGCCGAATTTGGTGAGCAGCTGCACTTTATCGCGCGGGATGCCCACGAGAGCTTCGCCTACGATTTCTTCGCTGGTGCCCTGTCCGTAAATGGGTGCGGTATCGATGGAGGTAACGCCGCGGTCGATCGATGCGCGGATGGCTTCGGTAGCGTCCTTACGCTCCGCGCCGCCCCACATCCACCCGCCGATGGCCCATGCGCCGAAGGTGATGGCGGATACTTTCAAATTGCTGTCTCCTAATTGTCTGTATTCCATGCTTTTAAAATTTTCCCAAAAGTAACTTATTCGGCCCAGCTCATCACGTAACGCTCGTCTTCGATACCGAGGGCCTCCTGCGTTACCTGCAGGGGGTGGAAGGTATCGACCATCACGGCCAGTTCTTTGGTTTCTTTGGCGCCGAGGCTTTTCTCCACCGCCCCCGGGTGCGGCCCGTGCGGGATGCCGCCGGGGTGCAGGGTGATCATGCCGCGGGTGACGTGCTTGCGGCTCATGAAATCACCGTCTACGTAATACAGCACTTCATCGCTGTCGATATTGCTGTGGTTGTAAGGCGCGGGAACGGCCTGCGGATGGTAGTCGTACAGGCGGGGAACGAAGGAGCACACTACGAAGTTGTGGCCTTCGAAAGTCTGGTGCACCGGCGGCGGCTGGTGGACGCGGCCGGTGATGGGCTCGAAGTCGTGGATGGACAGCGCGAAGGGATATTCGCAGCCATCCCAGCCGATCACGTCGAAAGGATGATGCCCGTAGTGAATGGGGTACATCACGCCTTTCTTTTTGATATTGATGATGAAATCGCCGGCCTGGTCGATAGTTTCGAGGTCTTTGGGCTGGCGGATATCGCGTTCGCAGAAGGGGGCGTGCTCCAGGAGCTGGCCGTATGGACTGAGGTAGCGTTTCGGGAACCGGATCGGGCTGAAAGACTCCACGATGAAGAGGCGGTTATCCGTATGCGAGAATTCCAGCTGGTAAATGGTGCCGCGGGGGATGGACAGGTAATCGCCGTACCCGAAATCGATGCGGCCATATTGGGTGCGGAGGGTGCCGGAGCCTTCGTGGACGAAGATCAGCTCGTCGGCGTCCGCGTTTTTATAGAAGTAATCTTTCATGCTGCTGCGTGGGGCGGCGAGGGAAAGATGGCAGTCGCTGTTGACCAACACGGGTTTGCGGGAAGCCAGGTAGTCGTTTTCGGGCTGGATGTTGAAACCCTGGAAACTGCGGTGTTTGAGCATTTTCTCCTCGGCTACGCGGGGCGCGGCGGCGTAGGGCTCGTCTACTTTCACGATCTCGGTAGGCGGATGGCAGTGGTAGAGCAGCGAATAATGGGAGGAAAACCCTTCCGTGGAGAACAGTTGTTCGGAATACAGGGAGCCGTCCGGTTTACGAAACTGGGTATGCCGCTTATGCGGAATCTGCCCGAGCGTATGATAATGTGGCATAATGGGTGTAATTGAACTTTCCCGGCGGGTAAGCCGGCAAGCAGGTCATAGTACTGTAATAGAGAGGAAGCGGCCGCAAGGAGGCCCCGGCATTATAACGCCGAATCCATGGCAAGGGTTGCCATGAGGAAGCAATAATTGCTCTGATACTTGTATGTAAGCGAAGAATGCATACGTAACTGCGATAAAATTAAGGGAAATTCCGATACACCCCGCAAATGCAGGAGAAAATTTTTACCTTGGAAAAATCGCTATACCTAATACCCCTTTACTTATGTGGCCATTCGTCCGCCAGTCGCTGCTCAATACCGTGGAATACATCCAGGCTTATTATGAAACATACACCGCCGCCGTTCGCAGAACGGGGATTGTATTCATCATACTGGGAACCGCCGCCGGATTACTGATCTTCCTGGCCATGGCTTATGCAACAGAACGGATGGACCAGCTGGATGCTATTGGCGAGTTGTCCACGATCGGTTTTTCCGAAGGGTTAACGTTGGGGGGATATGTGATGTTATATTCATCCAGCTTGCTGGCCATGCACATGTACAAAGGCATTGTACCGGCCGTGGGCACTGCCTATTCCAACAAGTTGCCCGCCGCCGCGAAGCGCATGTTTCTCCTTGGACTGCTGATTTTGTACATATTGTTTGGTATATACGAACTGATGCAACTTTTAAGTCTCTTCAAGTCCGAATTCGTTCCCGGGAATATGATATTATTTACCCTGGCGCCATGGTTCCAGACGGTATTCCTGACGTCGCTTTCCATAGCAACGGCTTTCCTGTCAGTGCTGGTAGTCTTCAAAGGAACCGGCCAGTTAATGCATGACGAAACGCGGTCAGCCATTTTCGCGGCGACAATTTTGCTTTTTTCTGGATTAAAGCCATCCAGTCCCTGGTAATTATAATCAACGCTGTAGTTACGGCCCCGATAGCCGGGATGTTTCCTTTTCAGGGCGCAAACGAATTGCTTTCCGCCGGCGTAATGGCGATTGTTTACCTGTTCGCCATGATACCTGCGGCAGCAATCGCCGCCAGCATACAGCCCCCGGTTTCCAAGATCGCATTCGATGCAGAAACGGAGAAATGAGCAGATAATTTGTGCTTATAAAATATCGCCCTGGGATTCACCTTCAGCGAACATTGCATTGATTCGCGGTTGCAGGATCCAGACGCCTATGCCATCCCCGCCATCCAAGGGGATACTGTAGTGATACCCAGGGGTTACTTAGGGATTACAATGTACTTACTGTATATCTAATGTATATCAGCAAGGTTATTACCCTTACATCACCTACACCTTACCCTTTCATTTACAACGCCTTAACTACACTATATATATGCAGTAACCCTAGTTTTCCCTGCTTTGATATACATGATCCGGCATAAACCCCTCCCTCCCTGCTTTACTTGCACACATCGTCAAAAACAACTTATGTCATATATATGTCACTATCAGCAAAACCCTTACTCCATAAGCATTATAAGCCATACATATGCCCTTAACAGGGTCATATGCCATTAAATATTTTCGAAAAATGGCGATTCCCCTTGCATTTCTCGCCAGATTTAATAACCTTTGTCTTATCAACGTCATAAAACAATAGTGCATTTACTCAACTCACATATTATCCGTATTGCTTCTTTCTCCTCTGGAGCTGCGGGCACTATTATTACCACCACAACCATTACAACCCCATCCCGGGGTTAATTTTCACATATCGTCCACCGACCGGGCTTCTCCGGTTCCCAGCAAGCGGGGTTCTTCCCCTTCCGTTTTCCTCATACATTTTATTTCAACATGCAGGTCCTAAAATTCGGCGGCACCTCCGTAGGCAGCGCCAAAGCCATCAGCCAGGTATGCGATATCCTTGCCAGTTATAAACGTAAAGGCGTTTTGGCCGTCGTAGCTTCCGCCATGAGCGGCACCACCGACAAACTCATCCGTTGCGGACAAATCGCCGCGGAAGGAAACGAACATTACCGCGACATCCTCCGCGACATCGAACAACTCCACCTCGACACCGTTCGCCAACTCTTCCCCATCACCGCGCAAAGCAGCCTGCTCAGCCAGGTTAAAAAACAACTCAACCAGCTCGAAGCCCTTTGCGACGGCATCTTCCAGGTCGGCGAAATGTCTAACCGCTGCCGCGATAAAGTAATGAGCTACGGCGAGCTCCTCTCCTCCTGGATGCTGGCGGAAAAATTACGCCTTAACGGACAGAACGCCGCCTGGAAAGACAGCCGCGACCTCATCCTGACCGACAACCAGTTCGGCAGCGCCCTCGTCAACTTCGAAGCTACCGACCATAACATCACCGGCTTTTTCCACCAGCAACAGGCCGAGATCGTTGTGCTGCCCGGCTTCATCGCATCCAACGCCGACCGCGACACCACCACGCTCGGCCGCGGCGGCTCCGATTATACCGCAGCCATCATCGCCGCCGCAACGGACGCCAGCGTACTGGAGATCTGGACCGACGTCAGCGGTATGATGACCGCCGACCCGCGCATCGTGCCGCAGGCCATCGCCATCCCGCGCATTTCCTACGAAGAAGCGATGGAGCTGTCGCACTTCGGCGCCAAAGTCATCTACCCGCCCACCATCCAGCCGGTGATGAACCGCCGTATCCCCATCCTCATTAAAAATACTTTCGACCCCGAAGCCAGCGGCACCCTCATACAGGACAACGGCGAAAAGCCCTACCCCGTTACCGGCATCTCCGGCATCAGGGGCATCGCATTGCTCACGCTCGAAGGCAGCGGCATGGTGGGCATCCCGGGGTTCTCGCGCCGACTGTTCGACGCGCTCCTGCAGGAAAAAGTGAACGTCATCCTCATCACCCAAAGCTCCAGCGAGCATTCCATCACCGTGGGCATCAACGAAAGCGACATGCTCAAAGCCAAGGCTGCGGTCGACAGCGAGTTCTCCCAGGAAATTTACGACAAGCGCATCGAGCCGCTCACTGTCGAGAAGGACCTCTGCATCGTGGCCGTTGTGGGCGACAATATGAAAAACCACCACGGCATGAGCGGACGGCTCTTCGGCGCGCTGGGGCGCAACGCCATCAACGTGCGGGCCATCGCGCAGGGATCTACGGAGAAAAACATCTCCGCCGTGATCGGGAAGAACGACCTGCGCAAGGCCCTGAACGTTATCCATGAAGTTTTCTTCGAATCGGATACCCGCCAGCTGAACATCTTCGTTGCCGGCACAGGCAACGTGGGCGGGAAGCTGCTGGAGCAATTGCAGCAGCAGGAAGCCTACCTCCGCAGCGAGCTGGGATTGCAGGTGCGCATTATCGCGCTGGCTAACAGCCGCAAAATGCATTTCTCGGAAAGCGGCATCCCGCTGGCAGGATGGAAAGACGCGCTGGAACAGGGCGAAGCCATGGACCTCGCAGCATTCGCCGCCCGCATCCCGCAAATGAACCTCCGCAACAGCGTGTTCGTCGACAACACCGCCAGCGACGCCGTTGCAGCCCTGTACCCTAACTTCCTGCAACATGGGATTTCAGTGGTGACCTGCAACAAGATCGCCTGCTCGTCGGAGTATGCAGCATATAAGAAATTAAAAGACCTGGCCCGCAAATACAATGCGTCGTTCCTGTTCGAAACCAATGTAGGCGCGGGGCTCCCGGTCATCAATACCCTCAACGACCTCGTGCGCAGCGGCGACAAAGTGCAGACCATCGAAGCCGTGTTAAGCGGCAGCCTGAACTTCGTGTTCAACAATTTCGTAAACGGATCCAGCTTCCGGCAGGTGGTGAAAGCCGCGCAGGACGAAGGTTACACCGAGCCAGATCCCCGCATCGACCTCAGCGGGAAAGACGTGATGCGAAAAATCCTCATCCTCGCCCGCGAAAGCGGCGCTGTGCTGGAGATGGACGATATCGAAAACCATTCCTTCCTCCCCGACGCCTGCCTCAACGCACCCGACGTGCCCGCCTTCTTCGAGCAACTCGATGTATGCGCCGCCCATTTCGGCCAGTTGCTGAAAAACGCGGCAGACAAGGGCGAGCGGCTGAAGTTCGTAGCCCGTTACCATATGGGCAAGGCTTCCGTGGGATTGCAGTCGGTAGGCCCGCAGCATCCGTTTTACCAGCTGGAAGGAAAGGACAACATCGTGCTGTTTACCACCCACCGCTACGCAGCGCAGCCGCTGATCGTGAAGGGCGCGGGCGCGGGGGCCGATGTTACCGCTTCGGGCATATTCGCAGACATTATCAGAACCGTTCGTTAAATGAAAGATATGAACCAGGACAATAAACCTTCCGTTACGGTATTCGCCCCGGCCACCGTAGCCAACGTCGCCTGCGGGTTCGACGTGATCGGGCTGGCGCTGGAGAGCACCGGCGACGAGATGGACATCCGCCTGTCGGATACCCCCGGCGTGCGGATCACTTCCATCGAAGGCGCGAAGCTGCCGCTGGAAGCGTCGCAGAACGTGGCCGGCGTGGCGCTGCAGGCATTGCTGCACGAATACGGCAAGCCGGAAACCGGGATGGAGATCGCCATCCGCAAAAACATCCATCCCGGCAGCGGTATCGGGTCCAGCGCGGCCAGCGCGGCCGGCGCCGTGGCGGGGGGCAATATGCTGCTCAACAACCACTTCTCCCCGGAAGCGCTGATCCGTTTCGCGATGGAAGGTGAGCGCCTGGCCTGCGGCACGCCGCATGCCGACAACGTGGCGCCGGCCATCCTGGGCGGTTTCACGCTCGTGCGCAGCTACCAGCCGCTGGATGTGATCGCCCTGCACACGCCCGCCGATCTCTGGGTGACGGTTATCCATCCCCAGATCGAAGTACGCACGGCAGACGCCCGGGAGATCCTCAAGCAGCAGGTGATGCTGAAAGACGCCATCCGCCAGTGGGGCAACGTAGGCGCGCTCGTGGCCGGCCTTTACCGCGAAGATTACGACCTGATCGCCCGTTCGCTGGAAGACGTGATCGTGGAGCCGATCCGCTCCATTCTCATCCCCGCGTTCCACGACCTCAAGCTCCGCTGCCGCGAGGCGGGGGCCCTGGGCGGAGGGATCTCGGGCAGCGGCCCGTCGGTTTTCATGCTCAGCAAAGGCGAAGCCAACGCACGTTCCGTAGCGGCCATGATGGAATCCATCTACGCACCGCTCGGCGTCGACTACCACATTCACGTTTCCCGCATCAGTTCCACCGGCGTAAAAGCCATCAAAGCCCATCAACATGCAGTATTATAGCCTTCAGAACCACCAGCACCGCGTTTCCTTCCGCGAAGCCGTTATCCGTGGGCTCGCGCCCGATAAAGGACTGTACTTCCCCGTGGAAATACCCCGCCTGGAAAAGGATTTCATCGAGCGCATCGACGAATACGATCCGCAGTACATCGCGCGCAAAGTGATCCAGCCGTTTATCGGTGCGGATATTCCCGTGCAGGCGCTGACGCAGATCATCCGCGAAACGCTCACCTTTCCCTTCCCGTTGCGGGAGGTGGAAGACAACGTGTACGCGCTGGAGTTGTTCCATGGCCCCACCCTCGCGTTTAAGGACGTGGGCGCGCGCTTCATGGCCGGTTGCCTGGGGTATTTCCGGAAAGAAGAAGAGAAACCGGTAACCGTATTGGTGGCTACTTCCGGCGATACCGGCGGTGCGGTGGCCAGCGGGTTCTATGACGTGCCCGGCGTGGAAGTGGTGATCCTCTACCCATCCGGCAAAGTGAGCGACCTGCAGGAAAAACAGCTCACCACCCTCGGCCGCAACATCCGCGCGCTGGAGATCAAAGGCACGTTCGACGACTGCCAGCGGCTGGTGAAAATGGCTTTCCTGGATGAGGAACTGCAGGCGCGGAGGCCCCTTACTTCCGCCAATTCCATCAACGTAGCCCGCTGGCTGCCGCAGATGTTTTATTATTTCATGGCGTACCGCAAGGTGAAACAGATGAAGAAAGAAGCCGTGATCTCCGTGCCCAGCGGCAACTTCGGAAACATCTGCGCCGGCATGATGGCCGCCGCGATGGGATTGCCCGTCGCCCACTTCATCGCCTCCACCAACGTCAACGATACCGTGCCCCGCTTCCTGGAAAACGGGAAGTACGCACCCAACCCCGCCGTGGCAACGCTTTCTAACGCGATGGATGTGGCAGACCCCAGCAATTTCGTGCGCATCCTGCAGCTCTTCGCGCAGAATGACCGTGCGCTGAAAGCCAGCCTCACCGCCTACCGTTTTACCGATGCGCAAACCGTGGCCGCTATGGAAGATGTGTACGCACGCCGCCGCTATCTCATGGACCCTCACGGCGCCGTGGGGTACCTCGGACTGAAAAAATACATGGACAGCCATCCCGGCTATTGCGGTATTTTCCTCGAAACAGCTCACCCGGTAAAATTCGCCAATACGATGCCCGACAGCCTGCGGGAAGCCATACAGGCGCCGGAGCGCGTGATGATACTGGACGGCATGGAAAAAGAAGCGGTGCTGATGGATGCCGATTATGCAAAAATGCGCGAGTGGCTCCTGCAAACCAGCAAAGCGGCCGCAACGGCGGATGCGAAATAACGGGGATTTCTGTATGTTTGGGTGATGAAATTTCGCCATGTATATTGGGCGCTGCCCGTGTTGCTGTACGCCTGCGGCCAACAGGCCGGTCCCGGACAGCAGCAGGACGCGCCCCCTGCCGATTCCCTTGCCGTCGCCATTCACAATATGCGGACCGACCTGGCCATCCAGCCGGAGAATACCGAACTGCGCACCTGGCTCGCCAACGCCCTGATCGAGCACAACGAATTCGCCGGGGCCGACAGCCAGGCGAACGTGCTGGCCGGCGTACCCGGCAAACTGCCGCAGGCCCTGTATATCCGGGGGCTGATAGCGCTGCGGCAGCGGGATTCCGTCAAATCGATAGACCTCCTGCGTTCCGCCATCCATATTCAGCAGGATTCCAGCGAATACGAAGCCGTAATGCTCACGGCCGACATGATCGCGGCGCGCGGCAGCTATAGGGACGCGGTAGATTACTACCGCCTGGCCGCCAGGATAGACTCCACTTCGGCGGAAGCGCCATTCCTGGCGGGGGAATGCCTCGTACGCAGCATGCAACCCGCCGCCGGACTCCAACTTTTCCAGGAAGCCATCCGCCGCGATCCGGCTTATGCCCCGGCTTACATCGGCATTGGCCAGCAATTAGCGGAAAAAGGGAACTGGAAAGAAGCAGTCGCATCTTTCAACATGGCCGCCAAGGCCGACCCCACGAGCGCCGATGCCTTTTACCATCGCGGGAAAGCGTTACTGATACTGGGGAACAAAGCGGCGGGGCTCGACGATCTCAGCAAAGCCCTTTCGTTCCGGAAAAATTTCCCCGAAGCGCAACACCTGCTCGATTCGGCGAAAAATCTGTAGTATTGTGAACTATTGAAAACTCGTAACGCATTGGAAAAGAAAACACCACTCATCGCCCCCAGCCTGCTCGCCGCCAATTTCCTCGAAATCGGAAAAGACGTGGACATGATCAATAACAGCGTGGCCGACTGGCTGCATCTCGACGTTATGGACGGCCGCTTCGTGCCCAACATCAGCTTCGGGCTGCCGGTGATTTCCGCCGTTACGAAAGTATCTAAAAAGGTGAATGACATGCACCTCATGATCGAGGAGCCGGAAAAATACGCGGAAGCTTTCGCGAAAGCGGGGGCCGACTACCTGACCGTCCACATCGAAGCCTGCCGCCACCTCCACCGCAATATCCAACAGATCAAAAGCCTTGGTATGAAAGCCGGCGTCGCCCTCAACCCGCACACCTCCGTCAGCCAGCTGGAAAATATCATCGCCGACCTCGACCTCGTGCTCATCATGAGCGTGAACCCCGGTTTCGGCGGGCAGCATTTCATCGATCAAACCTACATCAAACTCCGCCAGGTGCGCGACCTGATCCGCAGAACGGGCTCCAACGCCCTCATCGAAGTCGATGGCGGTATTACCACGCAGAACGCGGCACTGGTGGTGGAAGCGGGTGCAGACGTACTCGTCGCGGGAAGCTCCGTATTCGCCTCCCACGATCCCCTGGCCACCATCCGCGAACTGCGGCAGCCGGTTACGGTAACAATGCCATGATAATATCGTTGGTCAAAGGCTTGGTCAGGTATCCTGACACAAAATCGAAACGATCCACCCGTTCGCGGTCCCTTTCGTCAATGGAGGAAGTCAGTACGTAGATCCGTACCGGTTTGGAAAGCTGGGGCCGGAGATCCGCGAACATTTCGAGAAATTCCCACCCGTCCATAACAGGCATATTGAGATCCAGCAGTATAAGATCCGGCAGGCCGGAAGGGTCTGCGGCATTGAGGCGGATGTGATCCAGCACATCCTGGGCGTCGGAGAACTTTGAGACTGCATCAGCGATCCTCAGTCTTTCCAGCATGATCTCGGTTATCTGCTGGTGAATGGGGTCATCGTCTACTATAAAGATCGAATGTAGCGGCTTCATAGATTAGCTATTCGGGCCTGAAGGTAATGATAAATTTCGTTCCTGCACCCAGTTGGCTCTCGGCATGTATGCTTCCCCCCATCGCTTCTATCTGGGTTTTGGTGATGAAAAGCCCTATACCCTTGGCGTCCTTGTTTTTATGAAAGGTCTTACGGAATCCGAACAATTTCGCGCCGTAGCGCTCCATATCAATCCCCAAACCATTATCCTCCGCCGTTAGCATGATCCCCCCTTCCACTACCTTGCTCTTCAGATGCAGGCTAGGCGGGCGCTCGTGCGACCGGTACTTGATGGCATTGGTGAGCAGGTTCTGTAAAATGCTGTCGAGGTAAATGCGCGGGTATTCGATGTGCGGCGCCTCCGTGAAATCCGCCGTGAGCCGGATGGCGCTGGTTTCCATGTCTACCAGTAAAATATCCTTTACCTTCTGCAGCCGGTCGGAGAACGCCAGTGTTTCCCGCTCCACGTTCAGGTCTTTACGGATCTGCACGATCTCGATCAGGTCGTTCAGCGTTTCGTCGATATTGCGGATCACCTCCTGGAACATGCCCCGGTACATCTCCCGCTCCTGCTCGTCCGCCGTTTCGTTCATGATCTGCATGAGCGCTTTCAGGTTGGCGATGGGCGCGCGAAGGTTGTGGGAGGTGATATGCGCGAAGTCTTCCAGCTGCTTGTTCTGGTTGACGAGGAATTTATTGAGGGACGACAGCTGCTCGTTGGCTTTACGCAGCTCGCGCTGCATCTTTTTGCTGTCGGTGATATTGCGGGTGAAGATGGAGATGCTCCCGTCCTGCATGGGCGCCAGGAGGAATTCATACCATTTGTCGGGTTGCGGCAGGTAATTGGAGAACGACACGGGCGCCTGCGCTTCGATGCACTGTTGCACGCGCGCGTGGAACGTGGACCCCACCAGCGATGGGAAAACCTCGAAGATATTACGCCCGATCACCTTGCCGTGGTCCACGATTTCCTGGGCTTTGCGGTTAATGAAGTTCACCTTCCCGTCTTTGTCCATCACAGCGTACCCCATGTCGATCGTATCGAAGAAGAGGCGCATCAGTTCCGCGTTGCGGGTGAGCTGGTTGCGGATGCGGAATTGCTCGGTTACGTCCTGGATCACACCGTATATGCGTACGATGCGGCCGTTGCGGTATTCGGGTTTGCCGATGACGCGGGCCTGGAGGGTATTGTTGCGCGCCGTTTGTATCGTAACCTGCAGGTCGTAGGCCTTTCCCCGGCTCATGCAGGCGGCCACGGCCTGTTCCACGCGCTCGCGGGATTCGGGCTCGTAGAACGAAAGGGCTTTCTCCAGCGTCATCGTGGCGTAGGGCGGCAGTTCGTGGATCTTGTAGGTTTGGCCGCTCCAACGGAGGGCCCTGGTTGCCATATCCAGTTCCCAGCCGC
Source organism: Chitinophaga pollutisoli (assembly GCF_038396755.1). Classification (NCBI taxonomy): domain Bacteria; kingdom Pseudomonadati; phylum Bacteroidota; class Chitinophagia; order Chitinophagales; family Chitinophagaceae; genus Chitinophaga; species Chitinophaga pollutisoli. Next base: position 610,140 of record NZ_CP149822.1, read on the forward strand.
CTATTTTGCCGATTTCGCCGGTTTGGATCAGTGACTCCTGGATTTTGGTGCTTTCCAGCTCCTGCCGCTTCTTTTCGGTGATATCTTTCACGAGGGCCACCACGATCTGGTCTTTATCCACGGGATCTTCGACGGGGAACATGGTGAGGTCGAGGAAGATTTCGCGGTCGATTTTCCCCGCGCCGTTGTGTACCTGGAACGCGAGTTTCTTTTCCAGCCTGACCATTTTACCCCTTTGCAGGACCTGGAGAAACAGCTGGTCGAGCTCGAAGAGCCTGGCGAAGGGATCCTGCACCAGGTTGCTGTCCGGCTGTTCTTCCAGCCCGGTGGAGGCGAAAAACCGGCGCTGCGTCTGGTTAACGCGGCGGATGAACCCGAAGTTATCGAACTGAATGTAGCCGACAGGCAGGTTTTCGACGATGGTATGGAGGAGGCGTTCGCTTTTTTCGAGGCTGAGAACGGCCAGTTTCTTTTCGGTGATTTCGCTGAGGATGATGAACAGGCAGGTAACATCGCCCTGGAGGTCGAGCACGGGGAAGCCGGTGATTTCGTAGTACATCGGCTGGATGCGGGTCACGTTCTCGTCGTGGATCTCGGTATAGCGGAAAAGGACTTCCCGTTTGACGGGCGCTTTTTGCTGTTTGACTTCATCGAGCAGGGCGGTGAGGCCGCTGCGGCGGTTGATGGGATCTTCGAAGACGTTGTAGGGCCGGTTATTGGCGGCATGTTCGGGGCCTAGGATGGCGCGCTGCGCGCCGTTCATGTTGCGGTGCCATCCGTCGGGCGTGAATTCCTGGAGGCCAACGGGGAGGTTTTCGAGGACGGAGCGATAGAAGCGCTCGTTCTCGCGGACTTCGGTTTCGGCTTGAACGTTCCGGATGACCATCATGACCTGGAATACTTCCTGTTGATCGTTGTACAGCGGGCTGCACGAGATTTTGTAACGGAGGGGCGGGTGGCCGTAGGCCAGTTCGAAGTCTACGCGCTCGCCGCTGAGGGCGGCCTGCCAGACGTGCATGGACTGGGAGGCCAGGTTGGGATGGAGGTCCATCAGCTGGCGCAGGCTATCCCCCGCCCGGAGGGCGAAGCCGAGATGGCGGGAGCTTTCTTCGGAGAAAGCATTGTTGACCGTCACGAGGCGCAGCTGTGTGTCGAACACGGCAACGGGATCGGGAAGGGCTTCAATCACCTGTGTCAGCAAGGGATGGTTCATGCAGCTGGTCTTAGGGATAGGCTAGTGATCCGCCAAATGTAGGCAATATATCAGACAATTTCCCGCTATCGGCTGTGTAAAAAGGGGGTATGAAGGTTATTTAAAAATTTCACAGGGGTAGAAATGATTTGTATTGACCCGTTTATAATATCTTTGACGCAGGAAACAAATAGTCATTTTTTTACGTTAATTTATAGCAGATTAATACTCAAACATCGAGATGAAAGTTTTAATTATCATGGGCTCGGAAAGCGATAAGCCCGTAATGCAGGAATCACAGAGCTATTTACAGTTCTTTGGCATTGAAAGCGAAATGATGGTGGCTTCGGCGCACCGCAATCCTGACAAGGTTCGCGAAATTGTTATCAACGCGCAGCCCCAGGGCTACGGCGTGATTATTGCTGCTGCTGGTATGGCGGCTGCATTGCCCGGCGTTGTATCGGCCTACACTTCCCTCCCCGTGCTGGGTGTTCCCCTGGACGGCGGTTTGCCCGGCGGCGTAGACGCATTGTATTCCATCGTACAGATGCCCGCAGGTTTGCCCGTGGGTACACTAGCGGTAGGCAAGGCAGGCGCGCGCAACGCAGCGGTATTGGCGGCACGCATCATCGCCCTGAGCGACAAGAAAATTGCAGAACGCGTAGAAGCGTTCAAACAGAACGGATACCGGATCTGATCCAGTCTCTGATACCAAACGGCGGGCGCAACCGCCCGCCGTTTATTCCGACGCACTGTTCAGACTCCGAAACTATGGACAAGCTTAAATCGAACCGCACTTGACAGAATCCATCATTAACCTGGACAGCGTAAATCCGATCGAGTTTTTCGGCGTCAACAACGGAAAACTGGACTTATTAAAGAAAAAGTTCCCTTTACTGAAAATCCTCAGCCGCGGAACGCAATTGAAACTGTCGGGCGCCCCTGAAGAAGTGGCCACCGCCCGCGAAAAGATCGGTCAGATCGTCAGTTACCTGGAAAGGAACGGCCACCTCAGCGAAAACTATTTTGAACAGATCCTTGGAGAGGAAGAAGGCTCCGGCATCGACCATTTCAAGGACCGTAACCCCAACGATGTGCTGGTTTTCGGCCCTAACGGCCGTACCGTGCGCGCCAAAACCGCCAATCAGAAAAAGATGGTGACACTGGCCGACAAGAACGACATCGTTTTCGCCATCGGCCCCGCCGGTACGGGTAAAACCTATACCGCCGTTGCCCTGGCCGTACGCGCCCTTAAAAACAAGGCCGTGCGCAAGATCATCCTCACCCGCCCCGCGGTGGAAGCCGGCGAAAGCCTCGGATTCCTGCCCGGCGACCTGAAGGAAAAGATCGACCCGTACCTGCGCCCACTGTACGACGCGCTGGACGACATGATCCCCCCGACAAGCTGAATTATTTCATGACCAACCGGATCATCGAAATTGCGCCCCTCGCCTATATGCGTGGCCGTACGCTTGACAACGCCTTCATCCTGCTCGACGAGGCCCAGAACTCCACGGACCTGCAGATGAAAATGTTCCTCACCCGTATCGGTTCGTCCGCCAAGGCGATTATCACGGGCGACCTCACGCAGGTGGACCTTCCGAAAAACCAGAAGAGCGGCCTCGGCAAAGCGGCCCGCATCCTCCGGAATATCGACGGCATCGGTTACCTGGAACTCGATGAGGAAGATGTGGTACGCCACCGCCTCGTAAAAGCCATCATCAAGGCTTACGACGCTTCCGCAGCAGCAGAGGAAGAACGCGAAAAGGAAAGGGAACACCACAGGGATCATCATCACAAAGACCATAAGGACCACAAACAGAAGGACCACAATTAACACGGCCTTAACAGCCATTGTTGTAAGTTGTGCAATTGGAAGATTCCATCTACTTTTGCGGTAAGACATTATAACATTAACCTATCAACCACATGAGCTATTACAGGCGATTTTTATACCTTATGTGCGTTTCGGGTCTGGCACTCAGTATCAGCAGCTGCAAGAAAAAACCCGAGCCGCAGGAGGTTGCCTTGGAGTTTATGCACGCTATCCAGGAATCGAATTTCGAACGTGCCAAAGAATACGCCACGAAAGAGTCCCAGTCGGTGATCCTCCTCTATTCCATTTTCGACGGCAAACGCAATGAAAATGAGCGGGAAAAGATCAAAAACGCCAAGCTGAAGGTGGTAAATCAGAATGAAGACGGCGACAAAGCCACCGTTACCATCCTGAATTCCTCCGTTAGCTCCCAGGAAACACTCCTGCTCGTGAAGGAAGACGGCCAGTGGAAAATATCCCTGACGCTCGAAAGCATCCTGCCCACCTCCGTTCCCCCCGGAACGATGGACATGAACAGCATGCCCCCCGAAATCCTGGATACCGCCAACATAAAATGATCTGTCCCAATTTTTTATAGCTTTTCCCGGTTTGTTCATTAATTTTGCGCACTGAACAAACCGGGAATTTCTTATCCGGCCGGGTTGAACCTTCAACCCGTTCCGTGTTTTTACCCGTCAGTAAACGTGATTGATATTATATTTTTAAAGCAAGATTGAATGACGACAACGAATCCATGGCACAGTGTAAGTCCCGGCGATAATGCCCCCCACGTGGTTACCGGCATCATCGAAATCCCCAAGGGCTCCCGCGCCAAGTATGAACTCGACAAAGACAGCGGCCTGCTCAAACTCGACCGTGTGCTGTATTCCTCTGTATACTATCCTGCCAACTACGGTTTCATACCGAAATCATACTGCGACGATAACGACCCGCTCGATATCCTCATCCTTTCCCAGATCGAAGTAGTGCCCATGTGCATCATGGACGCCAAAGTGATCGGTGTAATGCAGATGATCGACGGCGGCGAGGCAGACGACAAGATCATCGCCGTGGCGGCCCACGACATGAGCGTAGCCCACATCAACGACATCTCCGAGCTGCCCCCGCACCTCCTCAGCGAGATCCGCCACTTCTTCGAAGAATACAAAACGCTGGAAAAGAAAACGGTTAAGGTAGAAGAGTTCGGCAACAAAGCCAAAGCGGAAGAAATCATCCGTGAAGCTTTCGAACTGTATAACAAAACCTTCGCGCAGCAATAATTACAACTGAAAATAGCAAGCCCGGCAGGAAAACTTCCCGCCGGGCTTTTTTATGTCTTTCCGGAATTAAAACAACCGTTTGATGAGCCGCAGCTGGTGCGTGCGCTCGCCGGTATCAGCACTTACAATTCCCTGGTTGTCAATCGGATCAATCCGGACTTTGCCGGAAGCATGAATGATCTGCTGGTCGTTGAGCAGGATACCTACGTGGGTGATGCGGCCTTCCGGATTGTCGAAAAAGGCGAGGTCGCCGGGGCGCACTTCCTGGAGGAAGGACACCGTTTCGCCCTGCGCGGCTTGCTGGTACGCGTCGCGCAACAGCGGTATGCCGAGGATTTTATACACGGTTTGTGTAAAGCCGGAACAGTCTGTTCCGAACACCGTTTTCCCGCCCCATAAATACCCGGTATTCAGGAATTCCAGGGCGACGGCCTCCCAGGCCTCCCCCGGCGAAGACGTCGCCGCAAATGGGGTGATCCCCTCGCCCGCTACCACCGTGGCGCGGCCCCAATCACCGGCGCCCAGCTTCAGCAAAGTGCCGAAAGGCAGGTGAACGGGCCTTCCGTTCAGCGTAACCACCGCCTGCCAGCGCGCCACCCGGTGCGTGGGGAGCGCATCGTACAACGACTGTGGAATAGTTTCCAGGTGCGACAGCGTTACCCAACCTTCATACCCATCGTACTGCATCCGGACTTTCACCCACCCGTCGGGCGTAACCGTTTCTGTTTCAAGGCATTCCCCAAAAACCGCCTGGGAAATCATCTCACTGCGGTGCGACGGCTCCGACCGGAGTGGCATAATAGGCACAATCGTGATGGCTAATGGCATGTTAATTGTTTAAATAATATGTCGAACCCGATGAACTTTTGTATCGGATTTACGTAAATATAGTATAGAAATATATGCATCTCCAGTTAAATAACCTTAGCGACAGGGAACTGCTTCTCCGGTTCAGGAAATTCCGGGAGAGAGAAGCCGCAGGGGCATTATTGGACCGCTACAGCCACCTGATGGTGGCGGTTTGTTTACCCGGGCTCGACGCCCAGCATCCCGCAGAAACGGTATTCCCCGGACTTACGGAAAAGCTTTACAACCAATTGTCGGGTGCTACGGGAAGAATTAATGAAATCCTGTATGGATTGGTGCAGCAGTACTTCGGCAAATCCGGCAAAAGCGACAGCCAGCCCGCCATCCGCGAACTTGAAAACCGGGTGGACGTAGCGGGCAACAATCCCATCGAGAAGATGGCATTGGCCGTTCAGCTGGAAAAAGCCCTCGGCAGGCTGATCCCCGAAGATTTGGAATTACTCCAGGCATTTTACCTCGATCACAAGCCCTTCCGGGAGCTTGCGCAATCGCGGAACATACATACCAGCCAGGTCAGGGACCAGCTGAAGGGCATCCGGCAAACGGTTGCCACGTATATGAAAGAGGCGGCATATGAATAGTCATTCTCCCAGACAAGAAAGGGTCCTCCGGATTTTCACGCCCGTTCGATGCCTGAACAGGGATCAGTTGCGGCGTTATCATCTCGGACAGATGACCGGTGTGGAACATCATCTCGTGGAACAGCACCTGGTGGAGTGCGATCTTTGCCATGATGCGCTGGCCACGGTGGAAAACCCGGCCAACATCGAATCCTACCAGCAACTGAGCACACAACTCAGCCAGTACATCCATCGCGAATATGCGGCCGGCGTGCAGCCTGTTGCCCGCGCGCACAAGCAGCCGTTGCTTAAACCACAGCCGCATGCCCGGAAGAGCTTCACGGAAAGCGCGCAATCTTACTTCTGGACCGTCGTTTTTCTCGCTTTTGGCGGCGGTAGCATTTTCCTGTTACAACAGCACCTGAAGAACCGTCCACCGTTAACTTCGCTCCCGTTGCGCGCCACCGATGCCATCGTGCTGCCTGCGCCCCGGGGCGCCGCGCTGGGCGATTACCAGCCCGTTGTCTCCGATACGCAGCAAGAGGAGAAACCCCTCGTCATCCAGACCAAATACAGCACCCGCGATACTTCCCATATGTCGGCCGCCGCGCTTCCCGTAGCCGCGAAAGATACGGCGCAGCAGAAAAAACCCGTGAAAGACGGCGCGCTGCCTAAACCGCCTGTTACCGACAGCAACACCCGCGCCCTCATCGCAAATGCGACGCCCACTCCCCGGGTGCAAAAGGAAACTCCGAAAGAGCCGCCTAAAGAACCGCAGAAAGAAGCCCCGAAAGAAAAAGCCCCCGAGCCTGCACGCGCCACAGTTGAAAAAGAAGAAGAACCGGCAACGGAGAAAAAAGAAACGGCAAAACCCGCTAACGGCGACGACTATGTGTACCGCTCCGCCATGCAATACCAGCAGCAGGGCGATTACAACGAAGCCATCAACCAATTCCGCAAACTGTCGGACCGTGGCCGTTATGCCGAACGCGCCCGTTACCAAATGGCCATCTGTTACCGCGCCAAAGGCCAGAAAGGAAAAGCCCGCCGCATCCTGAAAGACATCGCCAATTCGGATGGCTCCATGAAATCCCTCGCGCAGGCGGAGCTGAGCACGATGAATTAAACTTGAAACTTTTGTGGAATTTATTTACTTATGCATCTCAGTTGAGAACGCTATTGTAACATCGTGCATCTATCCGACCAATATCAAAACCTGAGCGACCAGGACCTGCTTCAACGGTATAAAGCCGATGGCAACACCGAGTGGATCGGCGTCCTCTTCGACCGTTACGCCATCCTGTTGCTGGGCCTTTGCATGAAGTATCTCAAGAACGAGGAAGACGCGCGCGACAGCGTGCAACAGATTTTCCTGAAAGTATTGTCGGAGGTCCACCGGCACGAAGTGATCTATTTCAAAGCCTGGATCTACCAGGTGGCGAAGAACCACAGCCTCATGCAGCTCCGCCATAAAAAGGACGTGGAACTGAAAGAAGAACTGGTGCCTGGCGCCGCGGAGCAGGACGACATCCGGCAAACCGCCCATGTGCAGAAAGATTTGATGCTCGACCACATGGAACGCGCGCTGGGGGAACTGAATCCCGACCAGGCCATCACCGTGCGGCTCTTTTATCTCGATAAAAAAAGCTACCAGGAAATATCCGATATCACCGGTTTCAATGCCGGGCAGGTTAAAAGCTACATCCAGAACGGCAAGCGCAACCTCAAAATATTATTGGAAAAGTACAGTAAAAATATGCGTTAACTTGCAACAGCAGGCAAACGCCCAAACAGATATGAACAACGAATTTGCTGACATATTCACCGAAACCGCCTGTCCTTCGCAGGACCAGCTGCTGGCTTACGTCAAGGGTGAACTGAGTGCTTCGGAGAGGCACGAAGTGGAGAAGCACCTGCAGGACTGTGAGCTGTGCAGCGAAGCCGTGGAGGGTTTGTCCGCCATTTCCCGCAAAGATCAGATACCGGGATGGCTCAGGCAGGCGAAGTGGAATGTATTGCATACCCTCCGCCGGAAAACCCGCCGGAAGAAGAAAGCCAACTACTACCTCTATTACGCGATCGTGGTGCTGATCGTCCTGTTTATGGCCATCGCGCTGTTTTGGATTTACTATTTCTCGCGCCGGTAGTACCCCTAGTATACTTTCTTGTCTGATTTCCGGGCCCATTCCCGGAATACTTCCCGCGCTGATTCCTCCGGCATGGGGATAAAGGGAATCTTCTTGTCGCCGTAAGGCAATTCCAGCTCGTGGTAAATAAAAGAATCGTCGAATGCAATGGCGGCCGCTTCTTCTTTGGTATTGGCGAAAAAGACCCTTTGCGGGCGCGCCCAGTAGATCGCACCGAAGCACATGGGGCAGGGCTCGCAGGAAGTATAAATCTCACAATCGGTTAACTGGAAAGTTCCCAGGCGCTGGCAGGCGTCGCGGATGGCTACTACTTCGGCGTGCGCCGTGGGATCGTTGTGGGTGAGCACCTGGTTCCATCCTTCCCCCACCACTTCTTCTCCCCTCACCACGATTGAGCCAAAAGGCCCGCCCTCGCCATTCCGCATGCCACGGGCGGATAATTCCACCGCCATCGCCATGAACTTTTTCTCTCTTTCTCCAATCGGGTACATATGCCTGGTTTTAACCCCAAATGTACGGATTTCAGGCCGTTACGAACTGCAACCGTGAACCGTACAGGGGAAGGCGCAGAGGCATGCCCTACGCCCTTCCTGTAGGCCTTTTAACCCCCATAATCCTGACAACACAAATTTCCGTCCCGGTGAAGCGGGACCACTTCTTGCCGCAGGGTCAGCGGGTAGTACGTTTCATGCCCACAAGATAACCGCTTATTTAGATTATATCCAATTTTAATTTGTATAAATTAATAATGTGTTTACAGGGACAAAAAAATCCCGGATGAGGATTCATCCGGGCATTTACCTGTAACTGTATATCGTCGTATTAGAAATGACTTGTTAAGTGTTGCGGATCACGACCACATTATCAAAAACATCCACCAGTACCGGTTTTGCCTTGTCGATTTCTCCGCCGAGGATCTTCTTGCTGAGCAGGTTCACGATCTCTTTCTGAATCAAGCGCTTCAGCGGCCTTGCACCGAATTGCGGATCGTAACCTTGTTCTGCCAGGTAGTCCAGTGCATACTCAGAGAATTCCAATATCATGCCATTCTTCGCTACCAGCTCCTTCAATTGTTGTAATTGTATGTTAATAATTCCACGCACTTCGGAGCGCATGAGCGGCTGGAACATAATCACTTCATCCACACGGTTTAAGAATTCCGGACGGATGGTTTGCTTCAGCAGGTTCATCACTTCATCCTTCGTCCTGTCTACCACTTCGTCTTTATTCTCATCCGTGATTTTTTCGAAATTTTCCTGTATGATATGGCTGCCCATATTGCTCGTCATGATGATGATGGTGTTTTTGAAGTTCACCACGCGGCCTTTGTTATCGGTCAGCCGCCCGTCGTCGAGCACCTGGAGCAGGATATTGAAAGTATCGGGGTGCGCTTTCTCGATCTCATCGAGGAGCACCACGCTGTAAGGCTTGCGGCGTACGGCTTCGGTGAGCTGGCCGCCTTCGTCGTAACCCACATATCCCGGAGGCGCGCCTACCAGGCGGCTTACGGAATGTTTTTCCTGGTATTCCGACATGTCGATGCGGGTCATCATGCCTTCGTCGTCGAACAGGTAATCGGCGAGCGCTTTCGCCAGTTCCGTTTTACCGACACCGGTAGTACCGAGGAAGATGAAGGAACCGATGGGCCGGCGCGGATCGTTTAGTCCGGCGCGGCTTCTGCGGATGGCGTCGGCTACGGCCACGATGGCTTCATTCTGCCCCACCACGCGCTTGTGCAGCTCGTCTTCCAGCTGCAGCAGTTTGTCTTTTTCGCTCTGCATCATTTTAGCGACGGGGATGCCGGTGGCTTTGGCCACGTTTTCGGCGATGTCTTCCGCGTCCACTTCCTCTTTCAGCAGGCGTTTATTGTTGGAGGAGATTTCCGCCAGCTCGGCCGTAAGGTCAGCCACCAGCTTCTCCTGTTCTTTGATTTTACCATAACGGATCTCCGCTACTTTCCCGAAATCGCCGTTGCGCTCTGCCTGTTCAGCTTCCAGCTTCAGGTTTTCGATAGTGGCTTTGGCGTCCTGCACCTGGTCTACTACTTCTTTTTCCTGCTGCCATTTCGATTTGAAAGTATTGCGTTCCTCACTGAGCCGTGCGATTTCGGCGGCGAGCTCGCGCAGCTTGTCTTCGTCGTTTTCCCGTTTGATGGCTTCCCGTTCGATTTCCAGCTGGCGGATGCGGCGTTCCAGTTCGTCGAGCTCTTCGGGCATGGAGTTCATCTCCAGGCGGAGCTTGGCGGCGGATTCGTCGATCAGGTCGATGGCTTTGTCGGGCAGGAAGCGGTCGGTGATATACCGGTGCGAAAGTTCCACTGCGGCGATGATCGCTTCGTCGCGGATCAGTACGTGGTGGTGGTTTTCGTAGCGTTCCTTCAGGCCGCGGAGGATGGAGATGGCGTCGTCTACCGAGGGTTCGTCGATGAACACTTTCTGGAACCTCCGCTCGAGGGCTTTATCTTTTTCAAAATATTTCTGGTATTCGTTCAGCGTGGTGGCGCCGATGGCCCGGAGCTCTCCTCTCGCCAGGGCGGGCTTCAGGATATTGGCCGCGTCCATCGCGCCTTCCATCGCGCCCGCACCGATGAGGGTGTGGATTTCGTCGATGAAGAGGATGATGTCGCCATTGGAATCGGCTACTTCTTTCACTACGGCTTTGAGTCTTTCTTCGAACTCGCCGCGGTATTTGGCGCCTGCCATGAGCGCGCCCATGTCGAGGGCGTAAATGATTTTGTTGTGCAGGTTATCGGGCACGTCGCCGTTGATGATACGGTGCGCGAGCCCTTCCGCGATGGCTGTTTTACCAACACCCGGTTCCCCGACGAGGATGGGGTTGTTTTTGGAACGGCGGCTGAGGATGTGGAGCGTACGGCGGATTTCCTCATCGCGCCCGATCACGGGATCAAGCTTGCCGGCGCGGGCCGATTCGTTGAGGTTCTTCGCGTATTTCTCCAGCGAATTGTATGTGGCGTCGGCCGTTTGACTGTTAACCGTCCCGCCTTTCCGCAGTTCCGTAAGGGCGGTTTTGAGGCCTTTTTCCGTCAGCCCCGCATTCTTCAGCAGTTTGGCGGTATCATCGCTGCCACCGAGGAGCCCCAGCAGGAGGTGCTCCACGCTCACGAATTCGTCTTTGAATTCCTTGATGCTGGCGCCTGCCCGCAGGATGGCGTTATTCGCCTCGCGGCTGAGCATTTGCCCGCCTTCCCCGCTGCTGATGGTGGGATAAGCCTGTATTTGCTCGTTGAGCTTGCCGTCGAGGAACCCCGTGTTCACGTCGTTCTTCTTCAGCAGGTATTCTATGCTGTTATCCTCGTCCTGCAGCAACGCTTTGAGAATGTGGCCGGTTTCAATTGCCGAATTCCGGTGATTGAACGCCAGCTGCTGCGCTTCCTGCAGCGTTTCCTGGGACTTGATGGTGAAGTTGTTTAGATTCATAACTTGCTTTGTTCTCCTTTAGGTTAACGATTGGATTTTTGATTTGTTCAGATGAATCAAATCCTGCACCAGTTGGAAAAATCAGCCAGGTTGACAGCATCTCCACGTGGCAACTGCATTATTTTCAGTTCATATGTAAAAAACCTGCTATTTTGTCTATTACCTTCACCCTGAACATCTTATAAGGGCACTTGTGCAAAATCAGGCTTTATAATGAACCGTACCCTGCGAAAGCTGTTATACTTCAGTTACTTCCATATCGTCTCACCACCAAAACATGCATTTATGGCGATTGACCTCATCGAAACCCTGAAGCAACTGTTCAACAACGAATTTTGCGGTAAGGCGGCGGCGCAGCTGGGGGAAAGCGAATCCGGCATACAAAAAGCACTGGGCGGCATTATTCCCACGGTTTTAACGGGCTTGCTGGCCAAAGCGGGGTCCGGCGAATCGGGTGGATTAATGCATCTGCTGCACCAGGCCTCCGGCACGGATATTTCCCAGTTGACCAACGGTGGCGCCGGCATCCCCTCCGGATTGCTGGCAAAAGGCTCAGCGTTCCTGCAAACACTGTTCGGCGGCCGTTCCGGCGAGATTGCAGGGGCGGTGGCCCAATATGCGGGTATCCGCCCGCAATCGGCAGACACCTTGCTGCAGGCGGCGGCGCCCGCGGCGCTGGGCGTTGTGGGCAAGCACGCAGACACTGCCGGCCTGGGTGCCTCCGGGGTACTGGAACTACTCAACAGCCAAAAAGATAAAATACTGGCCTCCGTGCCTTCCGGCCTCGGCCTCGCCGGCATCCTCGGCGTCGGCAGCCTGAGCGATATCGGCGCCCGCCTATCGTCGTTCACCGGCGCGTTCAAAAGCGCTGCCCGCACCCCGGGACACACCGTCCACGAATCCACCACTTCCGGCGGCAACCAGTGGATAACATGGCTCATCATCGCCATCGCCGCCATACTCTTGTTGTGGTGGCTGCTGCGCGGATGCGGCGCCAGAGAAACGATGACCGTCGTGGAATCCGACAGCATCACCATGATCGAAGACACCCACGCCACCGCGCCCGTTGCCCGCGAATCCATCAAAGTAACGCTGCCCGACGGCAAAGTGCTCGACGCCTACAAAGGTGGCATCGAAGACCAGCTCGTGCAATTCCTGCAAGATCCCAATGCGGCTGCAGGGAAAGACGTATGGTTCGATTTCGATAACCTGAACTTCCACACCGGCTCCGCGGAAATCACGCCCGAAAGCCAGGTGCAGATCAATAACCTCGCCGCCATCCTCAACGCTTTCCCGAAAGCGAAAATCAAGATCGGCGGGTATACCGACGCTACCGGGGATGCGAAGAAGAACCAGCAGCTGTCGCAGGAACGGGCCACCGCCGTGGTAACCGCCCTTGCTGCCGCCAATGTGAAGCCCGTGCAATTGCAGGGCGCGGAAGGCTACGGCAGTCAGTTCGCCAAAGCCGCGGCCGATGCGCCGGACGAAGAAAGGAAACTCGACCGCCGGATATCCGTGAGTGTGAGAGAGAAATAGCCGTAATGCAAAAAGTACATACAAACAGAAGGGCGCCCTTTTATGGGGCGCCCTTCGCTATTATGCTTCCTTTTTGACGAGCACGACCCTGTTTCGGTCAGACTTGTAGATTTGATTGAAAAACGCCTCCAGCTCCCCGTAATCCTTCGCGGGGAAGCGCCCCGCCTTCATCTCCAGGCGGCGCACATATAACAGGCGGTTACCTTCCACCGTTACTTTCGCGGAATAACTGCCGAACGGCGAAGCCAGTTCCACCGGTGCGAACACCGACTCCGGCGTGTACCCCGCCGGCAGGATGATCTGGACGGTATCGGCGTCCTGGTAAGGCATGCGGAGATAAATATCGGTGGTGCGGCCCGATTCACCGGACAGCTTGTTGTTTCTCCGGTTGAGGATATTCGGCGTGATGAACAAACGCTTGCCGGTTATGGAGGCGTAATTGGGAACCGTCAGCTCCAGGGATTCCTTCATTTCCGGAACGGGCAAGGCGCCGGCCGTTGCTGTATACTCCAGCCGGCTGATATCGAAGCTGGGCAGGTTGAGCCTTTTTTTCAGCACTTCCAGTTGCTTTTCCTTATTGAGGTAATTCACGAGTCCGTGGTAATCGTCCTGCTGCAGCCCGGTGTACCGCGTATGGCAGTGTACTTTCAGGTTCCCCGCTTCATCCGCTTCCGCGGTGATCATCCGGTGCTGAAGGTTCTGGGCGGCGGGGTATGCCGGCGTGCGCACGAGTTTGCCGCCCTGTTCGGTGATGAGCAGTACGGGCCGGTCGTTGGTGAAGCTCCCCAGGTATCCCGCGGGCGCGGTTTGGCTGGTGCATTCCAGCCAGGTGGTATCTTTCGCGCCGGGTACGCACAGGATGATGTGGTTGAACTGGTCTACCGTGAAGTCTTCCATAAAATCCGTTTCACCGTCGCCCGCATGCACGAGCGTGTAATGCGAGCGGATGCCCGCTTCCGCCAGCAGTGATTTCATATAATTCGCCAGCGCTTTGCAATCGCCATAGCCTTTGGTGGCCACGTAAGTGGCATCGAAGGGCTGCCAGCCGCCGATACCCAGCTGGATGCTGATGTAGCGGGTGTTTTTTTGCATGTATTCGTAGAGGATGCGGATCTTCTCCCCGTCGGTTTTCGCGTTGGCGGTAAGCTGCGCCACGGTGGCTTTGATGTTGGCCGGCAGCACGTCGCGCCCCTGGTTGAGCGTAGCCTGGAAGCGGCCGAAGTTTTCCCAGGTGCTCATATCGCCATCGTATTCCGCGAACGAGAATTTGCCGGGCGCGAGGTATACGACGGTGCTGCGGTCGCGCAGGGGGCCGGTATAGGGCTCTTCCTGCATGGCGGCGATATTCTTCACCTCCCATACCAGCTGCTTCCCTCCTTTCTCCGCCTTCTGTTCAGGATTGCCAACGTATTGATATTGCCGGAAACGCAGATCGAAGCCCTCGGGCACGCTCACTTCCATCCGGCTATGTTCCACGGCGTACTGGTAACTACCCTGCGGCACCCAGCGCGGCATGCTGGCCGTGAAGCGGTTGCGGTATTCAATTTCGTAAGTGACCGTGTAAGGATATACTTTGTGGTAGAAATTATGGGTTTTCATGCGGCCGTCGTCCATGAGGTTGTTATCGCTCACTGCACTCTGGTCGCGCACTTCGCTTTGCTTCAATTTGCGCAGCTGGTTGCCCTGCGCGTCGTAGAGCGCGCCGGAGATGTCTTTGATCTCACGGAATTTGTCGTAATACTCCTGCAACCCCGAAAACTTGTCGCCGTTTTCGTTCAGGATGGTGATGGCGATGTGATGTACATACCTGACATCCCGCGTGCCGCTGATCTTTACCGACAGCAGTTCGTACCGCTGCACGGCCACGGCGTTTTCCATCAGCGCTGCCGGGATGGCGCTCACCGGGTACTGGGGCCCCGCGGCGCTGGCGGTCATCACCGCCAATAGTAATGTGATAAGATTGAATATCCGGATCATGCTTTTTCTTCTTGATGACAATTTGCTCGGCGTGCTTTTTCACAACAACGTCGAAAAATTCGCGCAGCGGCTGATAGTCTTCAGCTTCATATAAGGCGCGGTTGAACTTCAGGCGGGAGCGCATCATGATGGAATTTCCCTGCACCTGTACGAGATACTGGAAAACCCCTTCTCCGTCGTTGAATTTGACGATGGTGGATTTCGGCGTTTCCTCCACCACGCAGTCTTCGGGCAGCTGGAGCGTCATGGTATAATTATAATCCGTCACCGCCGGCATCTCTATGGGATACCTGCGTTCCTGCGATTTGAAGGGGTTGTTGCGCAAGGATTCGGAAAACATCGGTTGCAGGTAGATCATCCCCGATTCGTCTTGCTCACCGAGCTTGAAATCATAATCCACCACCAGCTGGTTGCTGTAATTTTCCAGCTCCCTCAACTCCGCGTTCGACATTTCGATTTCCGTCACAAATCCCTTGGCCAGGTCCTTGAAGAACGCATCTTTCCCTTTTTCCCGGATGCGGGCGCGGGCATCGTAGGATTCAAACAAAGTGTATTGCTTTTGGAAGTGCCCTTTCAACCGGCCTTTGTCATCCGGCGAAATAAAGATGCCGGTCACCGACTTTTCAAACAGCGAATCCGCTTCGAACATCAACAGGTCGGCCGAGACGTTCACTTTCCGCGCGGGCCCGTTATAACAGGACGCGTGCAGGTTCCCGAAGCCCAGGAAAGGCCGCGTGGCGTCGAGGAAATATTCCGTATCGTCCACATTCACGCTAACGATGGTGTAGTTAAGCTTGCTGCGGATGGGATACATGGCGTACATCTTCCCGTAATCGCGGGTACTGAGGAGCACGGGATAGGCTTCCAGCCCGGCTTCGCGGAGCATCGCGGTGAGCAGCATGTTGATGTCGACAACGTTGCCGTTCTTTTTATTGAAAGTGGTTTTGAGCGACTGGCTCTTCCACAGCGACGAATAATCGGTGCAGGTATAGTTATCGCGGACAAACGCGAAAACCTGTTCGGCTTTTTCTTTCGGGGAAGCGGCCCCTGCGGCGAGACGCTTCACTTCATCCGATAGATAATTATTCGCGCGGGCCAGTTCACCGGAATAATCGTCGTCTTTCCCCAGTTCTTCCATCATCTTCGGCCAGGTGCTCATAATGTTGCGCACCGGCGATTCGGGGAACCGGATGGAAGACAGCTGGAATTCGATATAGCTGACGTAATTGCGGAGCGTGGTGATGTAACTTTCCTCCTTCAGCGGCGGCACGTCTTTCATCACCCAACGATGCGTGGTGATCCCCGGCGTTACGGAAACGTGCCTCGAGGGCGCGGAGGGAGTAGCGCCCTGGATGTTGAAGCTGAAGGTTCTCCGGGAATCTTTTGAATTCTTGATATGGAAAGGATGGTATCCCTGGCTGAGGAACAGGTATTCGTAGTATTCCGGCAGCGAAACTTCATATTCGCTCCACAGCACGGGCATATCCACGCTCTGGAAGGCCCAGGGCCGCAGGTACATGGGGAATTCGGAATTGATCGAATACGAATACTCGATAATGGTGCCTTCCTTTACCGCCGGCAGGGTGAATTTTTTGCGGATGGTGTTGCGGTCGACCTTTTCGGTGAATACGGCCTTGCTTTCCAGCCTGGTTTCCACCACTTTGCCATCTTCCAGGTTATAGGAACAGGCTTTGAGGTTGGCCATGGCTTCCTCATTGCTCCCCTGGAAGTGCAGGTCGATGGATACATTCGCTTTGTCGTAGGCGCTTTTGCGGAGGATGTGGATGCGGCGGTGAATTTTGAACACCTGGATAAACTGGTCGCGGCCGGACTCGAACTCGGAAGCCCCCACATCCGCCAGCACCACGGCAGCGGCGCCGGTATCAATGTCGTACCGGGTTTTGAAGTCTTCGGGGCTGACTTTCCCATATTTGACGGGTGTTTTGTCCTGTGCGGCCAGCATGAGGGCCCAGGTCATCAGGAAGGGAAATAAGACAACAGATTTTAGTTGCATTACAATGAACTTAGGTATACGGGTTATTAATGAAACAGAATAAAATTATACATTTTCTTCACCGGAAGTTTATTCCGGCTAAAATAATCTTGTTCCGCCCATGCCAGATGGCGGGAAACCATGGTTTCCATAAGATACGGCCCGGAAAATTGTAATTTTGCGGGCAGAGATGCAGCAATTGGATAATAATACGGTGTTCGTCAAGCAGTTGGCGCGGGAGCTGGGGTTCGACCATTGCGGGATCGCGAAGGCGGAACAGCTGAGCGACGACGCTTTCCGTTTGGAGCAGTGGCTCAACCGCGGCATGCACGGGGGGATGCAGTACATGGAGAATTATTTCGACAAGCGCATCGACCCGCGGCTGCTGGTCGACGGAGCGCAGTCGGTGATTACCCTGTTGCTGAATTACTTTCCGCAGGAGCGCCAGCGCCCGGATGCGCCGCAGGTGGCCAAATACGCCTACGGGAACGATTACCACGACGTGATCCGGGAGAAGCTCAACAGCATGCTGGCAAGGATGCGGGAGGAATGGGGAGATGTGCAGGGCCGGGGGTTCGTGGATTCCGCGCCCGTCCTCGAACGCGCCTGGGCGCAGCGGAGCGGGCTGGGATGGATCGGCAAAAACGGGAACCTCATCCATAAGCAAGCCGGTTCTTTCTTCTTTATCGCCACCCTCATCGTTGACATCCCGCTGGTGTACGACAGCGCCGCCGGTGATTACTGCGGCAGCTGTACCCGCTGCCTCGACGCCTGCCCTACCGGCGCCCTTGTTTCCCCCACCGTGGTCGACGGCAGCCGTTGCATTTCCTATTACACGATTGAATTGAAGGACGCCCTCATCCCCGATAAGCTCCAGGGCCAGTTCAACGACTGGATGTTCGGCTGCGACATTTGCCAGGACGTATGCCCCTGGAACCGCTTCTCCAAAGCCAATACCGAAACCGCCTTCACCCCCATCCCCGAAATCCTCAATTTCTCCAATTCGCAGTGGGAAGAACTGACCGAGGAAGAGTTCAGGCGCATTTTCCGCAAAAGCCCCCTCAAAAGAAGCAAATTCGCCGGCATCCGCAGGAACCTTCAATTCCTCCAACCTCCCACAACATAAGGAGCTCCAGTCTTAAAGTCCCAGCTGCATTCGCTTATCGTATTTCATTCAAAATGAACGTATTATCTCCAAAATATGGCCAACTGCAGGCATCAGCCATGATGCTGACATCCTACTGACATCCTTCAATGATCCTCCAAGGGTGTCCAATGCTAGCTTAGGTTTGAGGGTGTTTGCTTAAAGGATGACTGAAGGATCATTGGAGGATTGCTGAAAGTAGGAGCTCAAACGCTGCTGACATCCTACTGCCATCCTTCGTTCATCCTTCGAACGTGTTCGCTCGTGGTACGGGTTTGAGGGTGTTTGAACGAAGGTTGAACGAAGGATGAACGAAGGATGAACGAAGGATGGCAAAGAAAAAGCGGAACAGATGCCCCGCTTTTTCATTTGTATAGCTGTCGCTATTCACCCTGGAAGGAGTGAAAGCGACAAAGAGGATGGCCTAAAAATTCAAGCCCACCGATCCGCCGAATGTGTACCGGTTATCGAACCCGAAGCTGCTGGCTTTGGTGTAACGTCCGAATGCGTTCACGAAAAGCACCCGCTGGCGGTCTTCCCCGATACGTAGAGAATACGTAACCGGCAGCTCCACCCGCACGAAATCGGAAGCGAGGTAGCGCCAATCGTTCGTTTCCAGGTCTGTTACCGTGGGGTAATCGGCATGCTGGCCGTTGTATTGGTACCCGCCGCTGAGGTTGCGGTTCAGGCCGGCGCGCACGCCCAGCTGTAAACGACTTTCGCGGGCGGCGGACAGCAGGAAATTCTTCTTCCCGCCTATCGTTACCAGCAGGTTCTCCGCCTGTTTATAGGAATACGGCAGGATGTATTCGTCGTTCAGTTTAGCGTACAGCGCCGAAACGTCCGCCATCCAGGAATAATCTTCCGGGCCGCGTTTGCCGGTAAGGCTGTATTTCAGCCCCAGTTCCTGCGTCTTGAAGGTGGAACGGATGTATTTGGCGAGGCTCAGCCAGCCTTGTTGCGCCTGCGAGTTGTCGCGCTGCGTCACGTACTGGATACCGTCGATATGGCGGTTGTAATATTGCGCGCCCAGTGAATGCAGCAGTTTACCGGACTCCTTTTGCACCGCCGCGCCGGCCTGCCAGGATTTGCGGATCACGGAGCCCCCATCGCGCGGGAGGGTGTAGGAAACCGTGAGGCCTTCGCCCTCCACGAGGTAGTTGACATTGGCGAGGAAGTTCAGAGGGCCTTTATACTGGTACTGGATACCGCCGCCCCAGCTATCGCCTTCGTAGTTGTTCGTGCGGCCGCTGCCGAGGTTGCTCACGGCGGTGCCGAGGCCCAGCAATTCGTAGTAGGTCTGGTCAACATAAGTATTTACGTTTTTCATACTGGCTTCCTCTTTGGTGTTGGCATACCGGAGGTTGAGGCCGACGTGCTGATTGGGGGAAATGGAATATACCACGCCCGGTGTTACCGAAAGCGAGTAGAAGTTGTCTTCCGAGCGTACATCGCGTTGTTTGGCGCCGCTGCTGGCGCTGTAGCTGCCTGCCAGGCCCCACGACCACCGGCCGTAAAACGGCGTGGATACACGGAACTGGAGGTTGTAGTGCTGCTGCACCCAGTCGCTGGGATTGGCGTCGGCGATGATGTAGGGCATGCCGCGGAAGGGATCGATGATGGAGGCGTTGAAATTCGCGTCCTGGATGGACTCGCGGCGATAGCTGAATTTACCGGTTACGTAAAAGCTGTCGAGCAGGATGCGACCTTCGGTTTCCGCGATCTGCCGGTTGCCGGAAGCGCCTTCCTGCGGGCGGCGGAAATCGCCGTCGTAGGCTTCATATCCCGCTTTGATCTGCGAATAGCGGTATGGGCCGTCCAGCTTAAGACCGGCGGGGTTGCCCGACTGCTCCCACAAACTGCGCTGTTGCCGCAGCTCCAGGGCTGCGGGCGCGTTGGAATTGGATTTTTGCTGCGCCAGGGCCACCGATCCGGTAGCGGCGAGCAATATGGTGATATATAGTTTCTTCATCATTATTAGCTGTTACGGGTGCTTACTTCGTATGATTCCAGGCGGGCATTCTGGCGCCGTGACGGCGGAACTGCGGTTTCACACCGCGCTCGAAGTCTTCGGTACTGTTGTTGGTATCCAGGTAGATCGGGGTGCCGTCGTCGTTCTTTTGGTCGGACACTTTGCGGGCCACGCCGAGCGAATTATAAGTGGCGCCCACGTAGGTCATGCCGGCGTCCAGCACCGAGGGTACGCGCTTGGCGGCGATCATGTTTTCGTTATGCCCCGCTTCCACGGCGTCCAGCACGTAGCGGATAGGCACCTTGGCGAATACGGAAGTGGAGGTGGAAGCCAGGTTGCGTGTTTTGAGCGCCGGGTTATTCACCGGGTCGTACACCTCGCCTTCCGGCACGCGGAAGATGACGTAAGCCCCGCCGAATACAGACACCAGGTATTGCGGCAGCGTTCCCTTGCCGGCGTTGCCATTGTAGAAAACGTGCTCCATATCCGGCGCCGGCTGATCCGGGAAATTGGGATTGTTCATATTGAACTCGAACTCGGAGGAAGAACAGTCGATCGGTGAAGTGGGACTGTACTGCGGCAGCTGGTGGTTGGCCGCGAACTGAGCCATGGAGAAGGATTCTCCGGGCGCCAGCGGGTGTTCCGTGCCGTTGCCGGGCACTTTCCAGATGCGTTCCGCGTAAGCGAAATTATTGCCGTCCTCCTCCGGCCAGCGCGGCAGCGTGGTGGTGGCCGTGGTCGGCGTCAGGTTGGCGAAGTAAAGGCCATCGAGATAGATCGTATCGGTGGAGTTGTTGTATACTTCGTAAAACTGGTTACGGAAATAAAACGGCGTGGTTCCCGCGAAGAAGATCTCCGAGAACACGAGCGGACTAACTTTCAGCCCGGCTACGTCGATTTCGACGAGGATATCGTTTTTGGTTACCGGGAAATTGATCTTCGCACCGTTGAGGTAAAACACGTCGCCATTGGCGTCTTCCACCCTGCCGCTCACATTGATGCTGTACAAGCCGGGAATGAGGCCGTCTACCGCCGTCACATCCGATCCCAGGGCATCCTCCTTCCGGAAGCCTTCTGTGAAGTTTTCGAACACCACTTTCAGTCCTTCGGTGTTGGTGATGTTGGACATGGTGGATTTGGCTTTCACCCGGATGGTGTAGTTGCCTACCTTTTCCGTATCCAGCCCTTCATTTATTTTCCTGCAGCTGCCCGTCAACACTGTTACCAGTACCGCGGCCGCCATGAGCCATGTTGCATTTTTCATGTGCTTGCTGTTAAAGTTTTAACGATAATTCCAGCCCGTAGAAGAAGCGGTTGCCCCGTTTCTCGTAAGTGCCCGGTACGCGTTTGGATTCCGCGCGCTGGTAAGTCCTGAACATATTGTTGGCGAAGAACGACACCCGCATGTAATCAGCGATTTCCTTGGAAACGTTGATATTGAAGGTCACGAGCGGCGGCCAGGATTCTTTCACCTCCGTGATGCGGTTGACGTTGCGGAGGAGGTCCTTGAACTCGGGCTCATCTTTGCGTTTCACATCGTAATCATACACCTGTCCATCTTCTTTCGAGATATATTTCACCGGGATGCTGTCGTTGCCGAAACGCTGGTAATTGCTTTCATTCCAGATTACCTGCGTGGTAAACGTTACCACGAAACCGAGGCGGGGAATGTTATGGGTGGCGCGCAACATCGTTACGGCCGACTGGTCATATCTTTTCACCATTCCAGCTTCGTACAACCCGATGTGCGTTCTGTCGGAGCCCGCGTTGCCGCTGAACTCGTCGAAGTACGTATAATCCTTGTTATAGCTTTCGGTGGTGAGCAGCGCGCCGTTCAGGGAGAAGGCGGTGCGGATGGCTTTGAAGCGCCCCAGGTCGAGGTCCATCTCGATGCCTTTGGTGCGCGAAACAAGGTTGTTGGTAGGCATGTAGAAGCCCGCGAGCACGTTGTTGCTGGCCGCCAGTTCGTAGATGGGTTGCGACCCATCACCAGTACGACGGTATTCGTTGAACACAACGGGTTTATAGCCATAGATGGAGCGGTTCATGGAATACCCGTTATCCATGTTCTCCTTGTAACCCGTTACGCGCAGGGTGGCCTGGTTTACATTCAGGCGGAAGCCGATCTCGGCCTTTTCATTCCTGGCGATTTCCAGTTGGGGATTTTCGGTGTTGAATACGCGTGTGGTGGTCATAAGCACCTGCTGGTCTGCCGGGATATTGCTCACCCCGATCTCGTTGATGTTCACATATTCGAAATAGGCTTGTTCGGGATGGAGGTACATTACCGAAGGCGCTTTGGCCAGTTTACCGTAGGCGCCGTTGATGCTGAAAATCTGCGGAACGATTTCCAGGCTGGCGTTCAGCCGGGGCGATAGCGCGTGTTCACCGCCGGAGAAATGATCGAAGCGCAAACCGGCGGACAGTTCAAACCTGCGGCCCGCCACCCGGGTATTGAAGTTTTCCTCCGCATACAGCCCAACCTGCGTCAATGCCGGAATATCTTTGAAAGCGCGTTTCCGGAAAGTAGAATTGACGGAAGAGAAGCTGCGCATCGGGGGCATGGTGTCGGAGAATGTTTTACCATCACCGAAGTTTTTGTCCGATTTGAAATCCGCCCCGAGGATCCAGCGGTGGTTGGTAGCCCCGATTTTGTTGAAGAACGTGGCCGACGCCTTGAAGAACGTATTCAACTCTTTACCGTTGATATCATACCGGCCCATGTATGTGCTGGGCAGATAAGTGGCAAAGTAGCCCTGATCGAGGGGATTGTCCGTATTCAGCTTGTTGCCGTCCACATCGAAAATATCGGTGCCGGGTTTATTGGTAAGCATGCTGCCGTTGTTCGTAGTCATGGAATACGGCGCGTTCGCGGCGGTATTCTGCGTTTCGTAGAAACTATTTTTCACCGTATATCCTACCCTTGCCACATAATTGATGTTACGCAGCCACAATTTTTTATTGATGCGATATGTACCGCGGGTGTTGAAGATGAAACCGAGATCTTCACCGCTGGAGGCGGTTTTGGTCACCTGATCGTCTGGGTTGGCGTTGCGCGAGTCTTTACCATATAACAGGTCGAGCGAGGTGGTGGTGGACAGCTGCCTGAAGAAGGTATTGGAATACATGGCCCTGCCGGTAAAGCGGCGGTACTTCAGGTATTGCTGCACGGGATCGTTGGTGTTGTAGGCGTAGTCCAACCCGAGGTTCAGCGCACCGCTGCGTTTGCCGAGGTTGAAGCCCTTGTCGGCCGACAACTGGTAAACATTCGGATTCGTACGGCCCTGGATAGTGAGCGGTTGCGCGCCGGCCTTGGTGTTCACGATCACTACGCCGGCCGTTACGTCGCCATACTCCACCCCGGGAACGCCGCGGATCACTTCAACAGACTCCACGTTGTTCATGGAGATGTTGCGCACGTCGAAGCCTGCGTTGGGCGAAGCGCCGCCGCCGATGGAGGCAGAACCGCCGGTAATACCGGGGGCCAGCGACTGGAGGTTGGCGTTGTTCGACATCGGCGCGCCGTTCATCATGACCGTGGTACCGAAAGCGTTCATGTTTTCCGTATTGGCCCCCGCGTTGCGGATATTCAGCTGCTTGGCGTTGGTGAGGTCGGGGTTAACGGTCACTCCGCCGGGAATGAGCGCCATTACATCCGCCAGGCTGTTGGCCTGGAGGTGGTCGATGGCCGCGCGGGAAATGCGCGAGGTAGTGCCGTTGCCGCCGGTAGTGGTTTTAGCGGTCACGTTCACTTCCACCAGGCGGAAGTCGGACTGTAGCATGGTAAACTGCAGGTCTTTATCCCCCTGGATCTGCAGCACGGTATCGATGGTCACTTTGCCGAGGAACCTTACCTGCAGGCTGGTAGCGCCTGCGGGCACGTTGGGCAGCTCGAAGCGCCCGTTCCCGTCGGTCTGCGCGATGATGCCGTATGCGGGGATGGAAACCGAAGCGTAATGCAGCGGCCTGCTTTTATTGGCGCGCGTTTCGTAGACGGTCCCTCCTATCCTGTATGCCTTTTTATCTTGCTGCGCGAGGGCAGTTACCGGGATAAGTAACATCCATAGGCTCCCCGCATTTACACATCGTGTAAAAGAAAATTTTAATGCCATAAGTTGTTGATTCGTCTTTAGTGACTATGACTATGCCCGCCCATATCCGGCGGATTGATCATGATATGTGCTTTATAAGTGCCGGCTCCCATCAGCCAGGGCATGCCCGGTTCGGCGGGTTCGGTCGGCAGGCCGGTGCTGGCCCCGGTGGCATATGGCATATATACCACATACCGGCGCTGACCGTCTTTAATCTCCCCCGTTTCCGGCACCAGCGCTTCATCTTTCCCCCAATAACCATACATGATGGTCGCTTCTTTCGGCATGAAGAGTTTACCGGATTTGATCTCCGCTTCGCGGGTGGAATCTTTCTGGCGCAGCTTGCCCTGTGCGGTCAGCTCGCGGCCACGGGCCATGAACGGCTCAAGGCTTTTCGGGTAAGCATACACGTACACGCCGAACTGTTTGGGGTTCGGGGCCAGGCAGATCATATCGTTGGTCCCCTGGCGCAGCACGGTCAGCTTGCCGTCGGGCGTGTAGCCCAGCACAGTAGCGCTGTCGCGGAACTCCTTCGGGGCAGCCATCACCGCCACGCGGATCTGTACATCCGCTGGCAGGATGGGCTTGGGTTTCTTCGCCTGCGCCGAGGCCGAAACGGCCAGGAGCGTGCAGACGATTACGTTCAATACTTTTTTCATGTTTGGTATATAGCGTTATCAGCGAAAAATATTCAGGTTCTTGCGGGCTTGCGTTCTCAGCGCGGCAGGATATTTATCGGACCCCGCGACTTCCTTACAAAGCGCTACGATTTCATCACGTTTCCAGGAGCGGGGGAACCAGCTGAGCGCTTCCAGGGCGGCCATTTTAACGGCTTCGCTGTTGTCCGCGTCGCGCACAATGGCTACCATCGCTGGCACTGTCTGGTGATAACGGTAAGCGCGCATCATGGTGATCTCCGAGATCCGGCTTTTGTCTGTTTTGGATTTAGCCAGGATCGTATCGTTCAGCTGCTTCAGTTTCTTCTCGTTATAAGCCGCGGCTTTCAGCAGTTCTTCCTTGCTGGATTCGAAGTGCACCATGGTTTCCGGCGAGATCTGTTTATTGATCTCGTTCACGATGGGCTGGGAATTCATCAGCGCGAGGGTGGATTTGATCTTGAAATTGATCCGCTCGGAATGGTAATCGTTGAGGATCATGTTCACGATATACGGTACGAACTCGTCGCTGCCGCTTTCGCCCATTTCGTAAAGGGAACGGCGGCGGATGAACTCGAATGAATCGCCGGTGGCGGCTTTCAGGACGGTTACGAAATCCGCGTTATTGAGCTTCTTCAATTGCTGGAATGCCTGCATGCGGGTGGATTCATAACCCGACTTGAAGTACGTTTCTTTCAGCAGGTTGGAATAAGCCGCTTTGTCCAGCTTGCCGTCGAGGTGTACGAGCGCCAGCGCCTGGATATCGGCGTCGGGCGTTTGCAGGAGGGATTTCCAGTAAGCGGCGTTGTAATTGCCAGTGATGGCGTCGTTCAGGTCTTTGGGGCCTATGCCGGTGAAGGCGAAGGTGGGGTCGCCCATGATGTGGGTTTCGAGGTAAGCGGTGTGCTTAAACCAGTTGCCCACACGCACGCCATGCTGGAGCAGGCCGAGCAGCTCTGTGGCCCAGAGGTCCTGCAATACGCCTATACTGTTGGCTACGGCTACAATATTTTTACCGCCGCCGAAGGGATAATAGCCGGCAATGTATTCATCGAGATGGAAGGAGCCGGTGAGGCAGTTATCCAGCATCACGAAGCGGGCGTTGGGCTTGGCGGACAGGAGGTCATCGGTATGGATGTCGAGGTTGCGGTTGAAGATGGAGTCCTGCTTCATGATTTCCGGTTCGAGCGCGTTATCCATCCAGTTCATAGGCACCCCGAGGGATTTCACGAAACCGGCTTTCACCGCTTCCACGTCGCGCCCGTCTTCTTTGGCGGCCTGCACTTTGGAGCGGAGATAGCGGAGGATGTTATCTTTCGCGCCGGAGGGATTGGATTGCGGCGCCACGCCGTTGATCAGCTGGATGTCGGTATCGCCGTGCCCGTGCATGATGGCGATATCGGTTTCCGGATGCTTCAGGGCGGAAAGGAGCGTGAATTTCAGGAAGGGATCGTTGGTGAAGGAAAAGAATTTCACCGCACCGCCGGGACGGAATACCGCGGGGAACTGGTTCCTGATCTGCATCTGCTCGCCGGCGTAAGCATTCATGGATTCCGAGTTATAGCCGTGGGCGGTGGAGATGAAAATATCGTTGACGGGATTGTTCTTCTTCTTCTCTTCCACCACTTTCACGAGATATTCCTTAATGAGATCGGCGGATTCGCGGCCTTTGATCACCGGCGGCTTGATCCGGGCGGTGTAGATACTCATATTGATCTGCTGCGCGGCGTCGGGGTTGATGCTGTAGTAGAAGTAGTTTTGCTGCGCGCTGTCCTGTTTGATGAAATCGAACCCCATGTGGAAATCGTCGTAGAAGCGGTCCGACGGAACGGAGGAGCGCTGCCAGTTGATTTTCTGGTTCATTTTGAAAGTGGAAGTCAGGTACTGGGCATCGCGGACCATGGGGATGGGAATATCTCCCACGAGCACGGCGCCTTCCAGTTTTTGCGGCCGGGCGTGGAGGTCTTTGAGTACTTTCCGGATCTGTTCCGGATTTCTCCAGTTTTCGTAAATAATATAGGTGCCGAGACCGGATTGTTCGACCGCGGTACGGTATGCTTCGATTTCCTTTTGGGCTTTTTTGAACGTGGGCTCGTCGACCACGATGGCAAAGCTGGTTTTTGATTTTACGCCTGGTTCCTGGATGTGCTGCGCTGCGGCGGCCTGGGTTGCGGCGAGCGCAACTGCCAGTAAGCAAATCCGGCTGATGGTTCCCCTGATCATATATTTTCGCTGTTTATTTTCTCATGTCGTTGGGCGGAGCGCTGGTGGATGAAAGGGATATAAATAACGTTTACTCGCTCTTGATAGCTCCCGTAACAAATTTCAAATGCAAATTTAGTCAACATACATCCGTTGCGTTTACGAAATCGGGAAAATTTTAACATTTTTTAAAAACGCCTCTAAATCCAGTACGGATATAGGTTTGACCATATCCGGAGATGTGAAGGTACAATTTATTTGCAACATTGTATCATTTTTAAAACCCGGTAAACTTTGAGGGTTTCCGGGAGACGGAAAATCTTTTTACTTTCAAAACCATGGATAATTAAGTATCTTTTCGCTACATCAGGCTATTCCATCAACCAGATCGTTACGCTTACCAACTATATTTCGCTTTGACGCTTTTGCATGCATATACAGACGAGCAGTTGTTTTCCCTCCTGCAGGAAGGGGACGAAGCCGCGTTTACGGAGGTGTACAAGCGTTACTGGAAGCTGCTTTTTTCGGTGGCGGCCAATAAAACAGGCATCCTGGCGGACGCGGAGGAGATCGTGCAGGACATTTTCGCCGATCTCTGGAAGCGGCGGGCCGATATCAGCATCCGCAGCACGCTCAGACAATATCTTGCCGGCGCCGTCAAGTTCCAGGTATTTGCATATTACGACAAGCAACAGCGCCAGCGCGACTTCCGGCAGCAGGCTGCAACCGGCGGATGGCAGGAGCCCGAATGCGATTACAATGCCCTCAAAGCCCAGATCCTCCAGGCGACGGCCCAATTACCCGAGCGCTGCCGCCTCGTTTATGAATTGAGCCGTAACGAAGGCCTCTCCCACAAAGAGATCGCCCAAACCCTCGGCATTTCCGAAAAAACAGTGGAAAACCAGATTACCAAGGCGCTCAAACATCTCCATTCCGCCCTCCGCTCCCTTTTCACCCTCGGCGGGATCATCTGATTTTTTCTTCCCGCGTAGGGGGAACCCTTCCTTTGTCCTACTTATAGGAAAACGAACGCTTTATGCCCGGCCAACAAAGGGAAGAACTCGCTTATTACCAGCAACTGATCCGCAAACTGATGGAAGGTACCATCACAGAAGCGGAGCGGGAACAACTGGAAGACTGGTACAACACCGGCATGGAGGATCCCGTGCAAATCCCGGCCAGCTTCGTTCCCGGCGAAGCAGAGCATGAAGCCCGCCTGCTGGCGCGCATCCGCGACAAAGCGGGCATCAGCACCGGTACGCGCGTGGTTCCCTGGCGCCGCCACACCTGGCGCGCCGCCGCGGTCATCTTCCTCATCGGGGGCGCCGCCACGTTCTTCATCCTCAACCAACGAAACCCGGCCAAACCGGCAGCGCAACCCGCCACCATGGCGCAGGACGTAAAAGCCCCCCGCTCCTCCCGCGCCACCATCACCCTCGGCGACGGCTCCCAGCTGGTGCTCGACAGCCTTGCCAACGGCGCCACCACCACGCAATCGAACACGCAGATTATTAAGCTCGACGGCGGCGAGATCGCCTATAACGGCAGCGCCAGCGAAAACAGCGCTCCCGTATTCAACACGCTTAACAATCCCAGGGGCAGCCAGGTAGTCAGCATCACCCTGTCCGACGGTACCCGCGTTTGGCTCAACGCCGGCTCCTCCCTCACCTACCCCGTTGTTTTTCACGGCAGGCAACGTAACGTGGAACTGAAAGGCGAAGGGTATTTTGAAGTGGCGAAGAAGAATGGGCAACGGTTCGTGGTAACCGCCCGCGGTACGCAGACAGAAGTATTGGGCACGCATTTCAACATCAACGCATATACCGAAGAATCTGCTACAACTATCACTTTACTCGAAGGGGCGGTACAGCTCCATCTTTCCGGCAACACCCATCCCCTGCGGCCTGGCGAACAGGCGTCGGTAACACCGGCAGGGAACATTACCACTACCCGGCCCGACCTGGACCAGGTAATGGCCTGGAAGAAAGGGGATTTCTATTTCACGGGAACCGATATCGAAACTGTTATGCGGCAAGCCGCGCGGTGGTACGACCTGGAAGTGGAATACCGCGGCAAGGTGACCGGCACCCTGTCGGGCGACGTATCGCGGAGCGTCAATGCCTCCGAACTGTTCCAGATGCTGGAACTCACCGGGCGCGTGTCTTTCGAAATCGAAGGCCGCAAAGTCATCGTCATACCTAAATAACATATGAATATGCAACGCAACCAAAATCTGGTGTACCTGCCAGCAAAACACAAGTAAAAGGGCTTTCCAAAAGAAAGCCGTCGCGTGGTCAGACGCGACGGCCGGAATTCGGGCGCCTGAAATTACAATCTCGCTTGACTGTTTTATTTATTCACCCAAACCTGTCCCGGGGAAACCGGGACCCGGCAAAGATATGACTTTAACCAAAGACTTGCCAGCCAGGAAACCGCGCAGTACGCATCCGCGCGTCATCATTTTTCATGAGACTTTAAAAACCAAGGTGATCCGAGCCATGAAACTTTCCTCGATCTTCATGCTGATCGGGTGTCTTGCCGCTAGTGCCAAGGGTTACACACAGAAGCTCACCATTAACGAGAAAGACGCTCCGATTTCCCGGGTTTTCCGGGCGATTAAAAAGCAAACGGGATACAATTTCGTGTATTTCGACAGCGACATCCAGGCGGCGCAGCGCGTGACCGTGCAGGTGCACGACCGGCCGCTGGAAGACGTATTGCAGATCTGCCTGAACAACCAGCCCGTCACGTACAAAATCGTCAACCGCACGATCATTTTGTCACGCAAAGCCAACGCCTCCTTCCGCCAGGGTGCGGCTGCCGATTCCGTGAAAGGGGATATTTCGGGAAGATTGCTCACCCAGGCCGGGGAACCGGTGTGGGGCGCGAGTATTTTCGTGAAAGGAACGCCCAGGGGCACGCAATCCAACGAGCAGGGCCGTTTCCAGCTGTCCGACGTCCGCCAGGGCTCGGTGCTGGTGATTACCTTCGTGGGATTTGCCACGCAGGAAATGAAAGCGCATTTCAGCGCTGACGGTTCCGTGCAGCTGAGCGGCACCGGTGTTTCCGTTTCCCGGACCAACGAAGGTTACCTCGCCATTATCATGAAGCCATCCGCCCGGCAAATGGACGAAGTGCTGGTGGTGCCCTACGGCACGCAGAGCCGCGCTTCCTACACAGGTTCCGCCGTTACGGTGAAGAGCGAGCAGCTGGAAGACCGGTCCCGCCCTTCTTTCCAGCAATCGCTGCAGGGGAACGTAGCGGGGATGCAGGTGATGGAATCCACCGGCCAGCCGGGCGCCGCGCCCACCGTGAGGCTCCGGGGCATCAGTTCCTTCAGCGGCATCAACACGCCTTTGTATGTGGTAGACGGCGTGCCCATGCTCACGCAGGAAATCACCACGCTGGCCACCTCCTCCAACTCCGGCGCCGGCATCAACCCGAACGATATCGAATCCATTACGGTGTTGAAAGACGCTTCCGCCGCTTCGATCTACGGTTCGCAGGGCGCGAATGGCGTGATCCTCATTACCACGAAAAAAGGCGCTGCTGGCCGCACGAACATTTCCGCTTCCGCCAATTACGGCATCAACCAGATGGCCACCTCCAAGCGCAATAAACCGCTGAGCACGGCCGAGATGACGGAACTGATGATCGAAGGCGTCCTGAACCGGCAGACCAACGGCATCACCACACCCGACGCCGCGAAAGCATTCCTTGTTACCCAGGGCCTGAACCCGGATGTGAATACCGACTGGATGGATGTCATCACCCAAACCGGACAATACCAGCAATATAACCTGTCGGCCTCCGGCGGGAACGATAAAACGAAATTCTTCCTTTCCGGCGGTTACTATAAACAAGACGCCGTAACCCGCGGGCAGTGGTTCGACCGCAAGACCGCGCGCATCAACCTCAACCACAAAGCCAGCAAACGGCTCAGCTTCAACAGCACCATGAACTTCACCGGGCAGCGGCTGAGCACCGTACCGGCGGCGGGAACGGGGCAAAACCCCATCCGCAGCCTCTACCGCCTCGTGCCCTGGCTGGCGCCGTATACCGAAACCGGGGCCTACAATCCCAATCTCGTTTACAATCCTGAAATCGTACGGAACGAAAACAAATACGAAACGAACATTTACCAGGCCATCGGCAACGTGGGCGCGCAATTGCAGATAACGGATTACCTATCCGCCGAATCCAAACTGGGCATCGATATTCATTACTCCGACGATTACCGCTACTGGAGCCCGCTCTGGAGCGACGGCCGCGGTTCCAACGGCCGGGGTGCGGAATACTCAACTTTGTGGGCCAACTGGACGGCTTCGAACCTCCTGAAGTTCAACCGGCAATTCGGCAGTCTCGGCGTGAACGCCACCGTTGGCCAGGAAGGCGCCCGCCGCAACCTGAAACGCGTGAGCACGCAGGCGAACAATTTCGCGGCGCAGGATCTCTACACGCTGCAGAACGCATCGGAGCCATTCGTGGCCTGGAGCTACCGCGCGGCGGCTTCCATCGCTTCCTATTTCGTGAATACCAGCTTTAACTACGACCAGAAATATTACATCAACCTCACCGGCCGCCGCGACGGTTCGTCGCGCTTCGGCAGCCTCCGCCGCTGGGCCAACTTCTGGTCGGCCGGCGCGGCCTGGAACATCGACAAAGAAAACTTCATGATGAACGCTTCCTGGATCGACCGGCTGAAACTCAGGGCCAGCTATGGTTTGAGCGGCAGTCAGCTGGGCGATTACTACGGCGCGCAGGGCTTCCTTTCCGGCGGCAACAACTATATGAACCTGCCGGGATTCATCGTCGGGCAAATCGAAAGCGGCACGCTGACCTGGGAAGAGAACCGTCCGCTCGACATCGGGCTAGAATTCGAATTCCTGAAAGGCAGGTTATCCGGCAGCATCGACTGGTACACCCGCCGCACCAGCAACCTCTTCCAGGACATGCCCGTTCCCATGGAAAACGGTGTAAGCAAACTGAATTACAACGTGGGCGGGATGAAGAACGAAGGATGGGAACTGGCCATCAACGGCCAGGCCATCAAGGCAAAATCAGCTGGCGGATTTGACTGGAACATCAACTTCAACATCTCCACGCAGAAAAACAAAATCCTCGCTTACCAGGATTCGAGCGTGGTAACAGGGGTTTTTCTCCGGGAAATCGGCGGCGACTTCTACCAGTTCTACCTCCGCGGCTATGCCGGCGTAGATCCCCAAACCGGGGACGCCCTTTGGTATACCGACAAAACCGAATCCAAAACCACCAACGTCTACAACCAGGCCGCGCCTTACAAGCAAACCGGCAAAAGCGCGCTGGCATCGGTTTTCGGCGGGCTGACCAATACGTTCTCTTTCAAAGGCGTATCGCTGTCCACCCTCATTTACTTCAATTGGGGCAATCACATTTACGACAGCTGGGGCGCCTACACGCAATCGGATGGTTCGGCGGGGCTGACCGAAACCGGCCAGATCAGCCGGATGACTTACGACCACCATTGGAAAAAGCCTGGCGACAATGCCAAATATCCGAAGATGGCGTACCGCGGGAGCCAATCGGGGCTTTCGAATCAATCGTCGACCCGTTTCCTGTACGACGGCAGTTACATCCGTCTGCGCGAGGTCACGCTTTCGTACCAGATCCCGGTGCGGGGCCAGCTAAAGCAGGTGGTGCGGGGCGCGTCGGTATATGTGCGGGGCAACAACCTCTACACATATGTCCGCGACCCGTATTTGCCGTATGATCCCGAAACGGATATCAGCGGCGTGCTGGACCAGAACCTGCCGATTTCGCGGCAATTCGCCATTGGCGTAAATCTTTCCCTTTAATCCTTCAATGCATGTGTATGCAAACGATAAAAGCCAGGATCATGCGAAGTCTTGCATCCTACACCATCATTCTTGCCGCGTGCGCTGCCTTTATGACGGCGGGCTGCGGGAAATCGTTCCTGGAGCTGAAGAACCCGCAGGCCATCGATTTCGACCAGATCAAAGATCTCGAATCGCTCACGACCGCTTCGACAGGTGTGTACAGCCGGTTTAAGCAGGCGAATTATTATAACCGCACGTTTATACTGGTGCCCGAGCTGATGAGCGACAACTGTTTCATCAGCATCCGCAATTTCGGGCGCTACCTCAACCAGGACCGCTTTGCCGTGGGCAACGGCGATTCCTATCTGACCGGCGCGTGGCAGCTGATGAACCAGGTGATCGTAAATGCCAACCTGGCGCTGTCTTCTGCGCAGAAAATCACCTTCCCGGCTGCCGAACAGGCGAAGGCCAGCCAGGTAACCGGCGAGTTGTATGCCTGCCGGGCGCTGGCCATGTTCGACATGGTACGCCTGTTTGCACAGCCGTATAACTTTTCGGCGGGCGCAGCCCATTTGGGCATCCCGGTATATACGCAACCCTCTAATCAGATCATTTATCCCAACCGGGAGAATGTGGCGAAGAGCTACGCGCAGATCGTTGCCGACCTGAAGCAGGCGGAATCGCTGATGGCCAACGCGAAAAGCAACGGCCGGTTTACGCTGGCCGCGGTGCAGGGGCTTTTGGCTAAAGTGTACCTCTACCAGGAAGACTGGGCCAACGCCGAAACCTACGCCACTAAAGTGATCGATAACACGCTGTACACGCTCCTCCCCGCTTCGGGATACGTGGCCAGCTGGAGCGCCAAATTTTCCGCGGAATCGTTGCTGGAGATCGGCAATACGCCCAATAGCAATTCCGGTTCCGACGGCATCGGGTACATGACCGAACAAGCCGGGTACGGCGACCTGCTCGCATCCAAAGATTTGTACGACACTTATACCGCCACCGACGTCCGCCGTGGGCTTATTACGCCGGGCGCGCGCGTCAACGCGGAGCCGCAGGCGTATTTCATCGGGAAGTATCCGAATGGGGTGGGGACGAAAGATGACAACCCGAAAGTGTTGCGCAAAGCGGAAATGTGGCTCATCCGCGCCGAAGCACGCGCCGAGTTGTCGCTCACCGATGCTTCCAAACGCGCCGGAGCACTGGCGGACCTGAACGTGATCGTCAAACGTGCAGACCCGTCCGCTACGGATGTAGATCTGAGCGGCGAAGCGCTCATCGACCGGATTATCCTCGAACGCCGCAAAGAGCTTGCCTTCGAAGGAAACCGGCTGTTCGACCTCAACCGGAAAGGAAAAGACGTGATCAACATCCAGTCGGATGCGCAGACCACCTACAAATATCCCAACAACCGTTTCATCATGCCCATTCCTTATGATGAAATGAACGCCAATCCCAACATGGAACAGAATCCTGGCTGGCGCTGAACCGCCGGCAAAAGTCAAACATTCATTCCTCTAAAATCAATGTTATGCAATTCAACAATTCCTCTCGCTTTATACAATACTCCACCCTCGGCCTGATCACCGCCATGTTGTTCCTGGCGGCCTGTTCCAAAAAGGATCTCGTTGCACCGCCCGCGCCGGAACACAAGCCCGACACACAATCCTCCATCACCACCATCATGCCCGACATGCCGGTGATCGACACCCAGATCGCCAGTTTCATGGCGCTGTACCAGGTGCCCGGCGCCTCCATCGCCGTGGTGAAAGACGGCAAGCTCGTGTACGCGAAAGGCTACGGCATCGCCGACTCCACCACGATGGATATGGTAGACACGTCCAGCCTGTTCCGCATCGCCAGTCTCAGCAAGTTCGTGACCACGCTCGGGGTGATGAAGCTGGTGGAAGACGATTCGCTGGAGCTGACCGATAAGATTTTCGGCGTGGGCGCGCTCCTCGATACCACGCTGGGCACCAAACCTTATCCCGCCTATATCCAGGACATGACCGTGGAGCAACTGCTGCGCCACGAAGGCGGCGGATGGGGCAATTCCTCCAACGATCCCGCGTTCGCGCAATCCACCTATAACATCGACCAACTTATCGGCTGGGCCATCAATAACAGGCCGTTGACGAACGCTCCCGGCACCGTAACAGATTATTCCAACCTCGGCTTCATGATCATGGGCCGGATTATCGAGAAGATAACGGGACAGAACTATGTGACCTTCATCCAGCAAAACGTATTGGGCCCTTCGGGCGTCGCCAACATGCAGATCGGCGCGTCTACGTATGCGCTCAGAAAACCGAATGAAGTCCGCTATTACGGCCAGAACGGCAACAATCCCTACGGCTACAACAGCAACGCGTTCACGCGGCTGGGCGCAGCGGGCGCCTGGATCGGCAGTCCGATCGACTACATGCGCGTGATGGTGCACAACGACGGGTTCACGACGGTGCCCGACCTCCTGGCCGCGGCTACCACCACGGCGCTCAGCACCAAATCCACTATTTCCAATTACGCTTTCGGCATCCGCATCAGCACCAACGGGAACTGGTATCACGGTGGTTCGCTGTCGGGCACGCGAACCTGGATGGTGCGCACCTATCATGGTTACAGCTGGGCGATTTTCCTGAACACGCGCAACAACACCACGGCCTTTAACACCGCGCTCGACCGCCTGATATGGCCCGCGGTGAACAGCAGCGCCACCGCCTGGCCGGCGATCGACCTGTTTTGATCCCCTGTTTATCCAACGATAAAAAAGTAACGGAATGATGCACAAAATGATTGACATCGCCGGTTGCAGAAGCAGCCGGAAAGCCCTCCTTTTGTCCCTCCTCATAGCCGTCTATGCCACCGGGTTCGGCCAGCGGAAGCCAACGCCGCTGCCGCCGGGGCTGGACGCCTACATCGGGAAAGTCCTCGATTCCTTTCACGTGCCCGGTCTTGGCATCGCGGTGGTGAAAGACGGGCAGGTATTGCTTTCGAAGGGATACGGCGTCCGGAAAATGGGCGAAACCGGGAAGGTGGACGCACAAACCCTCTTCCCGATCGCTTCCAATACGAAGGCATTCACTGCTACGGCGCTGGGGATGCTCGCGGAGCGGGGCAAACTGCAATGGAAAGACCGCGTGATCGACCATTTGCCGTGGTTTCGGATGTCGGACCCATATGTAACGCGGGAGATCACCATCCGGGATTTGCTGGTGCACAACAGCGGCCTGGCGCCCTATGCCGGGGACCTCATGCAATTCCCCGTGACCGACTTCACACGGCGCGAGATCGTGGAGAAGATCCGATTCCTGCCGCTGGCCACCAGTTTCCGCTCCGCGTATGCGTACGACAACGTGCTGTACCTCGCGGCGGGCGAAGTGATCGAAGCGGCAAGCGGGTTGTCGTGGGAAGATTTCATCCGCCGCGAGATCCTCGATCCCGCGGGGATGCAGGGTACCCTGGAGCGGTTTTCCCGGTTCCAGGGGCAGATCAACGGCGCGATGCCGCACATCCCCGACAGCAAAGGCCGCATCAGCGTGCTGGAAACATTTTTCGAAGAAGGCATGAGCGATAAATCCAACCCGGCGGGCGGCATCGTGTCGAATGCGGCGGATATGGCGAAATGGATGCTGGTACAACTGGATTCGGGGAAAACGTTGTTCCACCCCAAAACCACTGCGCTGTTGTGGCAGGGCGTGAATCCCATGCCGGAAGTATCCGTACCTGCATGGATCGGGCCATCGCGCACGGACATGAACAGCTACGCGCTGGGGTTCAGGGTGTACCTCAACCGCGGCACCAAAGTAGTGACGCACGGCGGCAAGCTGGACGGCTTCGTGTCCTGCGTGATGCTCTTCCCGGAACATAGACTGGGCATAACGGTACTCACCAACCAGGAATCCGGCAACGCCTATAACGCCATCATCCAGCACCTGGCGGATTATTACCTGAAAAAACCGGCGACCGACTGGATACGCGGTTACCGGATACAGGAAGACGCGAAGTTCGCGCGGTTCGCGGCGCTGGAAGGACAATCGCTGGCGAAGCGGGATAGCACCTCGCGCCCGGCGTTGCCGCTTGGAAAATACGCCGGCACCTACCGCGATCCCTGGTACGGGGATATAACGGTGACGCTGAAGGATGGCGCGCTGTACATGAAGGCACAGCATACGCCCGTGTTCTACGGCAAAATGGAGCACTGGCAGTATGAAACTTTCATCGTGCGGTGGGACCATCGCGAAGTGCGTGGCGACGCCTTTATCACATTTACACCCGACGCCGGCGGAAAGATTGTGTCGGCGAAGATGAAAGCCGTATCGCCGCTCACTGACGTCAGTCTCGACTTTCATGACCTGGATCTGAAACCTGTTAATTAACCGATATGAATGCACATACACACAAACGCCGGAGGATGCCGATCTTCCGGACCGGATGTCTGCTGGCCGGCCTCTTTGCCGGCACGGCAGTGCAAGCCCAGCAGACCGACAGCATCGTGGCCCGGCTCACGCGGCTCACGGCGGATTTCGGCGCACAGGAGCCCGGGGGCACGTTGATCGTGAGCCGGGAAGGAAAGGAGATTTTCCGGAAATCGTTCGGGGTCGCCAACCTGGAGCAGCCCATGCCCGTAACGGACACTACGCTGTTTGAAGCCGCGTCTGTCTCGAAGCAATTCACCGCCACGGCTTTACTGCTGCTCGTGCGGCAGGGGAAGTTGTCGCTGGATGATGACGCGCGCAAATATTTCCCGGAGCTGCCGGATTACGGCGCCACCATCACGATCCGGCAGCTGCTCACGCATACGAGCGGGCTGAAAGACTGGCGGAACGTGACGTATCTCACGCCCTGGCCTACCGGGTATCGCCTCATGGACCAGGCTTTTGCACTGGACATGATCTTCCGGCAGGCCAACCTCAATTATGCGCCCGGCGAAAGGCTTTCGTATACCAATGCAGGGTACGATCTTGCGGCTACGCTCGTGGAAAAACTGACGGGTATTCCGTTTGCGAAATTTGTGCAGGACAGCCTGCTTACGCCTGCCGGTATGCACCGTTCTTACTTCCGGAAGCACTTCCGGTATGTAGCGCCCGGTAAAGCCACCGGCTACTTCCGCGACGGCAAAACCTGGAAAGCCGGCACTGTGCTCGATGAAAATTACGGCGCGGCGGGGCTTATCACCACGGCGGAAGACCTGCACAAATGGCTGCGCTACATCCATCATCACTTCAAACCGGAAGATGCATTTACAAAAATGCGGCTGGAAAGATACGTGCTGAACAACGGCGACACCTGCGATTATGCCAATGGCGGCGTGTACGTCAAAACGATAGCAGGCATCCGGCAAATCAGCCATTCCGGCTTCCTGGGCGCGTTTCGTGCGCTCACCACCTACTACCCCGCCGGTGATTTCGCGGTCGCTTACACAAGCAATAACCAGGAAATTTCCACCGTGGAGCTCAACAATAACATCTTCGAGATTCTTTTCGACCGTAAGGTGGTTAAACCTTTGCCTTACTCCGACAAAGACACCATCCGCCTGCAGCCGGCCACGCTGGCAGGGAAAACGGGGAGTTACATGAACGAGACCGACAGTTCCGACGTCCTCCAGTTTTTCACCGGCCAAACCGGCCTGCTGCAATACCGCGCGCCGCTGAAAGCGCTCCCGGGCAATAAATTCCTGCTCGAAAAAACGCTGTACCAGTTCTCTGGAACCGGCGAATCCGTGACGCTTACGCGCGGCGGGGAACCTGTCACCTACCGGAAAATCCCCATCTATACCGTATCACCGGAATTGCTGAAAGTTATTGCCGGCGCCTACCACAGCGAAGATTGCAATGTGACGATTTCCCTGGAACAGCATCCCAGGGGATTAATCATGCACCGTGCCCCCTCCGATTCCGTGATCCTGGAACCGGTTTTCAATTCCGGGAAGCAGATCGGTTACAAAGGATTTGACCACGGGCTGCGGGTGATTTACGATTTCCATATGGACAACCAGCAGGTAGCGCGCCTGTCTGTTCATCTGCCGCGGGCCAACCGCATTTATTTCAGCAAAACCGTTTCGAAAAATCAATCGCCGCGTCAACTCGCCGGATTCCGGCAGCGGTAAGCCAACCAAAACAATCATTCGAAAATCAGATATAACATGAAAATCAGTTTTGAAACATTCGAGCTCAGGAAGAAATATCCGTTCACCATTTCCGGATACACCATGCTCACGCAATCCGTGATTTACCTCACGATAGAACATGAAGGCTATACCGGCGTCGGGGAAGCCAGTCCGGGTTATTACTTCAACGAAACCATCGACGACGTCCTCGCTTTTTACGCCTCGCTCGTGCCCGATTTCGCGAAGTTCTCCGATATCAGCGACCGGCAGTCCATCATGGATTTCGTGGAAAAGAAGCGCCCCGGCCTTACAGCAGCGAAAGCAGGGATCGATGTAGCGCTGAATGACCTCTACGGTAAAATCCTCGGGAAGCCCTGTTATCAACTCTTCGGCGCCGATCCCGATAAAATGCCGGTGACTTCATTCACCATCGGGATGGATACGCCGGAGGTTATCCGCAAGAAAGTAAGCGAGGCCACGGAATTCAAACTGCTGAAAATTAAGCTCGGCGGCGAAAACGACCGCGGTATCATCGAAGCGATCCGCTCCGTATCGGACCAGCCGTTGTGTGTAGACGCCAACCAGGGCTGGACCGACCGCCAGGAAGCCATCGACATGATCCATTGGCTGAAGGAACAGGGCACCACATTCATCGAGCAGCCCATGCCCGTTGCGCAGCGCGACGATAACGCCTGGGTCACCGAGCACAGTCCGCTCCCCGTGGTCGCCGACGAAGCCGTGCAGCGGCTTGTGGACGTGGAAAGCGCCAAGGGCGTGTATCATGGCATCAACATCAAAATGTCGAAATGCACGGGAATGCTGGAAGGATACAAAATGGTGCAAAAGGCGCGTTCGCTGGGATTGAAACTGATGATCGGCTGCATGAGCGAATCTTCTGTTGGTATACTCGGCGCCGCCGCCATCGCGCCATTGTGCGACTGGGTGGATCTGGACAGCAGCTGGCTGATCGCCAACAATCCGTATCACGATCCTGAATTGAGAGAAGGGAAAATCATTTTATCAGATGCGCCGGGCCTGGGCCTGCGCAAAAAATAAGCGATCCAGACATCATGAATGAAGTAACAGTCCGCCAGCCGCTCATCCAGCAGGATATCGTCGTTTTCGCCATCCTGGTGCTGATTACGACGGCCGTGCACCTCACGTCGAATTCGCAGAACCGTGTGCTGAAGAAGTTTTATTTCTTTTGTCCGCCTTTGCTGGTCATGTATTTCGTGCCCGGCATATTGAACACCGCCAACGTCATCAACGGGGAAAACTCGCGGGTATACGAGCTAATTTCGAAGTTTTTGCTGCCGGCGGGCCTGGTGTTGTTTACGCTGAGCGTGGATATCCGGGAATTGTGGAAGCTCCGCAAAAAAGCGGGCGCCATGTTTTTGGCGGGCGCTGTAGGTGTGATCATCGGCGGGCCGCTGACGATCCTCATTGTGAAACAATTCGCACCCGGCCTGGTCGGCGGCGAAGGGCCGGACGCCGTTTGGCGGGGACTGGCCTGCGTTTCGGGCAGCTGGATTGGCGGAAGCGCGAACCTGGCGGCGTTGAGCGAGGTATTCAAACCCAGTCCGAAGCTTTTCTCCAGCATGGTGATCCTTGACACGATCATCGCCAACCTGTGGCTGGCGATCCTGTTGTTCGGCGTAGGGAGGAACAAGCAAATAAACCGTTTTTTCCGCGCCAATGACAATGATGTGGACGAGGTGCGGGAGAAGATAGCAGCATATCAGCTGGCGACGTCGAAGATTCCGAGCCTGGGCAATGTATTGTCGATTCTGGCGGTAGCCTTCGGAGGATGCGGGCTGGCGTACTTCATCGCGGAGCCTACGGTAGCGTACATCCAGATGCAATACCCTGTGCTGGAGCGTTTC
This sequence comes from Chitinophaga pollutisoli, assembly GCF_038396755.1. Taxonomy (NCBI): domain Bacteria; kingdom Pseudomonadati; phylum Bacteroidota; class Chitinophagia; order Chitinophagales; family Chitinophagaceae; genus Chitinophaga; species Chitinophaga pollutisoli. The sequence goes on from NZ_CP149822.1 coordinate 650,818, forward strand.
AGTCTTACGTCGGGGTTCTTTTGGGTGGTGATTTTATGCACCACGATCGGGGTGGCGTTGTCGTTCACGCCGTTGCGCAGGCTGGAGGGTTCCGGCGCTTCGCGGACGGGGAACGTGTTTCTGTACCTGTTCATCACCGCGGTGGGTATGCAGATGGATATTGCCAGCGTGGCGGAGAACTACGGCTTGTTGTTGGTCGGGTTTATCTGGCTGTTGTTCCATATCCTGGCCATGCTGATCGTGGGACGGCTGATCAAAGCGCCTTACTTCTTTTTCGCGGTAGCGGGCGAAGCAAACCTCGGCGGCGCGGTGCAGGCATCGCTGATCGCGTCGGCCTTTCACCCGGCGCTGGCGCCCGTTGGCGTATTACTGGCCGTGTTGGGTTATGTATTCGGCAATTACGGCGGCTATCTGTGCGGGTTGCTCATGCAGTGGGCATCCGGTTGAGCATAGCTATACATTGGTAAGTAAAAGCCCCCCGGAGCATGCTGCTTCGGGGGTTTTTCGATCCGCTAATAGAAAGCGGGCGATTTTTTCTATTTTAGGCGTCATGGTACACATTCTCAAATGCGCGGTAGCGGCAGCCTTGATGGCGATGGCGATGGCGCTGCCCTGCGCGGCGCAGCAGCCGTCCATCTTCCTGGCCGACCCTACCATTTTCACCGACAAGGGGCAATACTATCTCTACGGCACCAGCAGCAGCAGGGGCTTCCTCGTATATACTTCCAAAGATCTGAAAACATGGCAGGCGCCGGCGGATACTTCGCGCAGGCTGGCGTTGCAGCGTGGTGAGGCATTCGGTAACGGGGGCTTCTGGGCGCCGCAGATCTTTAAACATAAAGGCGCTTACTACATGGCGTATACGGCTGACGAGCAAATTGCGATCGCCAAGGCCTCCCATCCCGCGGGCCCTTTCAAACAGGACAAACCCTTTGCACTGAGCGGCTCCGGCAAGCAAATCGATCCATTCGTTTTCTTTGACCCCAACGGAAAAGTCTATCTCTACCACGTCAAATTGCAGCAAGGCAACCGGATCTTCGTTTCAGAAATGCGGCCGGATTTATCCGATGTGATCCCCGGCACCGAAAAGGAATGCATCGCAAGCACCGAAGGCTGGGAAAACACCGTGAATGCGGAGTGGCCCGTGGCGGAGGGGCCTACCGTACTCCTGCATAAAAAAACATACTACCTCATTTACTCCTCGAACGATTTCCGCAATAAGGATTACGCGGTGGGATATGCTACTTCCTCCTCCCCCACCGGCCCCTGGAAAAAATATCCAGGCAACCCGGTCATCAACCGGCAATTGGTCGGCCATAACGGCTCCGGCCACGGCGATGTGCTGTACGACAAATCCGGGAAGATGCGCTACGTGCTGCATACCCACCGGACGGCCGACCGCGTTTCGCCCCGTGCCACGGCCATCATCGACATCCGTTTCCGTCCGGGCACCGACGGCGTTGATGTATTGGAGGCGGATGCCCAATCGTTCCGCTGGCTGGAATCCAAAGATTAATTCTTTAGTTTCGGTTACAGTGCTTGGAAAATCCATAAAAAAGGCAACCCGGGAGCCGGATTGCCTTCTACATATATGATTGGATATGGGTATCAGTCGTGTTCGACCCAGACGAGTTTTTCGGTGTCATACCCGATTTCCCGGGCGTACGCGAGATATTGGTCTCTTATCTCGTCGGGGATTTCAGGATCGCGGGATAAAATCCACATATAGCGGAGATCGTTACCGAAAACGAGTGCGTGGCGATATTCGCGGTCGATGGCTACCACATTGTACCCCGCGTAAAAGGGGCCGAAAAAGGAGACTTTCAGGCGGGCTTCGTCTTCCAGGAAAACGGGTTTCGCTTTGCCGGTGCTTTCCCGCCATTTGCCGCGTTTATAATCATAGCCCCGGTTCTCGACTTTCACAGAGCCATCGGCATTCTGCGAGTAAAAAGCGGAAACGTTGTTGAGGGACCTTTCCCAGCGGTAATCCAGCCTTGCGATTTCGTACCACTGGCCGAGGTATTTGCGGAGGTTGAACGGGCGGACGGCTTTGGCCCCTTTCGGGATGCTGACCCGCGTAGCGTTGCGTAACAGCAGTGCGCCGCCGGCCAGGGCCAATGTCCAGTATAGCGTACTTTTTTTCATACAATGGGTATTTGTGAAAGAAAGACAAATACTATGCCTTGGCGGCATATTCCGGTTGTATGGATATGATATGGAATGTTTTAACTCAAATCCCCGAAGCAGGGAACGTGTACGTCTTTGGAGAATTCTTCCTGCAGGGAGATCATGGATTCCGTCCGGTCGACGCCGGTGATATGATGGATCTGCTCGTACAACACCGCGCGCAGGTGCTCCCGGTCGGAACAGACTACTTCCGCCAGCAGGCTGAACTGCCCCGTGAGCGTATGCACCCGCACCACTTCCCGGATACGGTGCAGCTTCGCGACCACGAAATCGTGCTTCGTTGCGTTCTGGAGGTAAATCCCCACGAATGCGGTAACCTTCAGCCCAATGCTGTGCAGGTTTACTTTCATCTTCGACTCTCCCAGGATGCCGTTGTCCTTCATCCGCAATACGCGGAAATGGATCGTTCCAGGCGACACATTGTATCGCTTCGCCAGTTCCTTGTGGGAAGTGTCCGCGTCGGATGACAACGCGTAGATGATGTTGAGATCGAGCTCGTCAAGCTCTGGCTGCGGTGATGATTTGGTTGGCATTGGAAATGGAGCTAATGGAGGCAAATAAGATAATTTAGCGGATATAACCAAAAGATTCAGTTAGTGTAAAATATACCCTATGCCGCGCGGAGAGCCGTTTCCGGAGGGCGCCGCTGCTTTATTCCCCAATGATATTATCTTTACACCGCTATCATGCCAGACACAATCAACATATCCAACCAAATTATCTACGTTTCGAATTTCCAGGAACTTGTAGGAACGTCCTATTACGGCGACAAAAACGCCGTTTGCTGGAAGCGCGAACTACGGGGGGATTTCGCAGAGATCGTTGAAAAGATAGCGCTTACCGGAAATATCACGGTGATTGAAGAAGCGGAACTTGGCGCGCTGCCATTAACCGAACCAGGACAAATGGCGCGCGAAATTCTTTTACAGGACATGAAGGATTTGAGGGATTGCGGCGCAGCGCCCGTCCTGAATGTGATCAAAAACTACGACGAGGACGACGACTACCCCTTCTTCCCCACGGATGTGTACTCCTACCATGTAGATCGTTCGCCGGTACCAACCGATACTTTTTTATGCACTTACTATGGCGATTCGAGCGAAATACTGCCGAATGCGCAAGCCAAACAGAAAATACACATCCCCGAAATCCGGGCTGAGCTTCGCAAATTGTTTGATGGAAGCGACGCCGGTTTTGAAGCATTCCTGGCAGAAAACTTCTTTGACCTGCACTACCAGGCAGTACCGGACGCCCAACCTGTTACATTAGGCAACAGTCATCTGTGGCGGCTGGCGGTTGATCATCCCGGAAGTAAAGTTCCGCCATGCATTCACCGCGCACCGAAAGAAAAATCGGGGTTGTACCGGTTGTTGTTGATTTGTTGAAGGAAAGGCAGAAAATAATCAGCACATACTATCAATAACAAAAAAGCTCGCAAACGCAACGTTTACGAGCTTTCTATTTTGTGTCGGGATGACTGCCCGACAAAGCAGTCACAAAACTCAATGCTGTAGCAGCTTTGAGCATTTACCCAGAAAAAACTCATGGAAAAACTCAGAGAGGAGCTAAAAATGGAATTCTTTCAATTTGTAATACTATTTTCTCGAATTCATCGGGCAGTCCACCCGACAAACTTAAAACCCGCTCTAGCAGCGGGTTTTATTCGTATTTACAATCATCTAATTTGTAGATATTTAGGCACCCAAACTACCAAAACACGCTTAAACATTGGGTTTTAGAAAATCCACTCTCAAAAACTCACGTAATAACTCACGGCAAAATCGCATCAGTCTTTTTAAATTGCTTTGAATTCATTTATATAGACACACCATGCGCACCGAGGTCATTTGAACCTATTTCCTACATGATCATATAAATTAAACCAAATCTACCTTCATTACTCGCAATACATTACTCCGCAACAGTTACAGTCACCTCAAAGAACTATTACAAATATATTTAATTTTTCATTGCCCCGATAGTTCTTCGCGCTTCTGACGAAAGTTTGATAATATCCGGCTACAATTTCAAAACCTACAATCTTTAACTATTCTATTAGTTTTCAATAAAAACAAACTTAAACACTCAGTCCTTCCCCTTTGTCATTATGATCAATTGAGCCCTCTTTGAATAAAACTTCGTTAAATGTAAAAGTTACTTCTTGAGGATCACCCTTCACTGGATCCTTATTTGAGAAGTTCAAAGTTTGGAATATCGGTACCCCAAACTTTTCCGCAAACGCCTTATCAATACAAGGTGGCGCTACCATAAGTAGATTCTCCTGACCATCATACATCCATAAATCATCGTCAAAATATGGAAGGGCTAATTGGAAGCTATAATTTTTGAAAAGCAGCTGAAAATGATGGGTATTCATCCTGGAATCTTTATTCTTCTTCTCCCAAATTATACCAATTGGGTAGTTATATTGCGGACCAGGATGAACAAATGCATATACTTGAAAGATCATATTTCCTTCTGTTGGTGGTTCGTAACTCCCCATTAGAAACGCGAATGCCCTCCTATATTTATACACATAATCTACTGGCATAGCAGATAAAGCCATCTTTAAGATAGCCTTATAAACCAAGAGAGGAACATATGTTTTCCTAGCGAAATTTACGGTCAATTTCTTTCCCGATTCATCTATTGTAAAATGATTCTTTCCACTACCATCAGAAACAATTTGAATTGCAACTTCCGGCCCAATCTTCTCAAATATCCCTGTTCCTACTTCCAAATCGTTCTCAAAATTCTTTACTTTCCTTTGTCGAGCCCGACTTAAATTTGGATGAAAAGGAACAGACATCCCCATATAATATGTCAGATTACTCTCAAAAAGCGAGTGGAAATTATTGCAATCGTCACACTCGAAATCGGAAAACAAAAAACCATTACCCAAAAAAGATGGAATCAGATGAGCTGCAGTTTTAAATGTAACCTCCGGACTTTTCTTACCACAAAATCTACACATCCTATCTTTTACAGGACGCAATTTCCTACGAAATTCCTTCCGGGAAGGCAATAAAACAATACTCTCATACTGTTCATGGAAAGCCTTCGTACATTCCGCATATCTGTCACAGGCTGAGTATCTAATCCTCGCAATCGGGTTATTGTCAGCATCTCTATCAACAAAAATTTGAAACATATACTTTCCTTCTAATGTTCTTCTAACTCAGGTCTTTTTCCATCTAACCAATCATGAACCGGTTGAACAATTTGTGCCCATTCCGGACATTTTCTTAAAATGTCCACCAACCTGGTAAGGCCATTTTCTCTGGAAACACCCATCCTCTCGATAATTTCATTAAAATACAAATGCCCATCCTCTACGTGCTCAATTTCTCTTGCCGCACTTACCCATTCAAGCTCTTCATCACTCAAATTCCTATCATCAAGCGCACAGATCAAACCATGATAGTAATGTTCTGGCTTACGATTCGGTGGAATGTCAAACTGAGTAATTTTAACTAACGCTTCAGCTCTTTGCTGGTCATTTTCATCTGTAGTCCCTGTAAGAGCTTTTCCAATCCGTGTAATCTTCTCCTCATCTGTTCTGTACTCATCGCCATCCAATACAAAAAGCATTTTATCCTTATTATCCGTCCTTCTTAAATATGTTGCAGCAACGGCTGTGAAACAGTTAGTAGCAGCCCCAAACTTTGTTGTTTCGATGAAACGGCTCATTTTCAATCCAGCGGCCACCTTATTTGCAATTGCCTCCGCCAAATCATCTTCAATGAATATTTCAAGTGGTCTAAGATGCCGTCCAGTTAAACGATGCAATGCATCCGGCTTGGTTTCGTTAAAGCAAAGTGTATTAGTATTTGTTTGAAGTAAGTGCCTGTAGTTAATGAATGGAAGATCCAAAATAGAATGTGCATGTGTTGTAAATACTACCTGAAGATTCTTCCTCCGCGCAATCCTATCAATAATTTCAAGCAATTTGACTAATGCATCCTGGTGCATTAACACATCAATCTCTTCAATTAATACTAAAGAGCTATTGGGGGCTTTAAGTATTTCCGAAAGAATATATATTATACGTTGTTCGCCAGCACCCATAAACAAGGAAGAATACTCCACATTATTATGTTGAAGAGTAATATAATTCTTCCCATAGGCATTACTGGTGTGAAGTGCCTGGTATTGCCTGTTCATTATCACTCCTGCGTATCTTCGTATTTCAACCTCATGAGCAATTGGCACACGGGCCGCATTGAACGCTATCCGCGTTTTTTTAGTCTCCTTTTCAATCTCAGGTACTGCCGAACGCATACCTATGAAAGTTACCGCCCTTTCTGGCCGCCGTTCCTTTTTTGGCACCCAGCGGTCAACAGCTTTTCTAAAATGTGTTTGAACATTTGGGTGGGCTGTGGGTCCGTCAGAATAACTATGGGTGATTGAAAAATTACTACCCGCCCAAATAGAGTGAGAAGTTGGAGTAAAGAATATCTGAAATTGGTAATTTATCAATCCGGGGATATTCATAGGTGGTCTATAAACACATGCCAATGCATGTAATACAGTGGATTTGCCGACCCCATTTAACCCCATTATAGCTGTAAGATTGTTTCCGTCAAATCCAATCTCAACATTCCGTAGTCCTTTCAGTTGATCTATATTTATTTTTTTTAATACCTGACTATGTATTGGCATGCAGTCATATAATGTTTACCGTTAATTAAGATAACACCTACAATTTCCGCAATTTCAATTATTTATAGAAATTGGCACATGTGGAAAATGCGCATTCTCCTGATATAATATTGATAATCAATTATTCTAATGTGGATAAGTAATTGCGGCTGCCAGAGATTTTCTGTATGTGATCGAAATGAATGTCTATTAGATCATGAGCACAGGCTCTTTTTATACGACTATCTTGCACCTGCATATAATTAAATTACCACAAGATACTACCTGCCAAAATAGGATACCAGCAAGGGCTTTCGCGGCTTATGCTCCCTTTGGTCCGCTAACTTCCACGAACCCTTGCCGGTATCGGCAGATAGTTACTCCTGCAGAAATTTAATTATATGCAGGAACAATCTAATGTAATAAACATCGTATCAGAAATCTCAGTGACTTTCACTCCTTCTCTCCCTCCTTCTCAGTGCCCAAAAATATCATCACCGAAGGAAGCGCATGATCTTTTCAGATCCAATTGGAATATGGACACCTTCTACCTTCAGGAAGAATTGAAAGTCATGTTCCTTGATCATTCGCTGCATGTCATGGGCATTATGACAATCTGCACTGGCAGCAAAACCACCTGTAACTGTGACTTACCTAAACTATTCGGTGCAGCTCTGAAAGCATCTTGCACAAAGTTCATACTTGCACACAATCACCCTTCTGGCTGCATGAAGGCAAGCACTGCTGATATTAACCTTACAAAAAAGGTGACTGAGGGATGCCGACTTCTTGATCTGCAGTTATTGGATCATCAGATTTTGGGAGACGATGGCTATCTCTCAATGGCTGATGAAGGGCTACTCCTGTAGTCCTTTACCAACACTCAGCTACAGGAATTGAATTACAAGTCACTCATATATGACTTTCACAATCTTCAATGGTTGCCATTAAATACTAAAGCATTTCTTCAAACAGTCGAACTTTACAGCGACGCCATATTATAATAATCTGAAGAATACGTTTTGCAACCAACAGGGAGCATCCGACAATCATAATTGTAATTCCAATAGCAATAACGTGGTCTTGAGTTAACCACAGAAAAATCACTGCAACTAGAATGGCGAGCATCCCCCACATTAGGCTCATTATTTTATTCGTAATAAGCCGAGCATAGTGTTTCTGAATTAACTCTTGTATAGCATTAAATTCCAGCTTATCCATAGTAAACATATTGATGTCCAAGGTCGCATATTCAAAATTTTCTCCAATCTAAATCGTTAACCACCCGTTAAGTCATTCACTTTTCATGCATATATTTTCTCCACATGGCAAGACCTGTCAAATCCCGCCTATTGTTGTGCCCATATTTGTATCGTAATGAAATTGATCGATGGCAAATAACTTATTCAATCCAATTGGCTACTTGACATATGATATGAGGCCGAAAGACAGTAAGATATCGCTTGCTGCAGAAACAACTATTTACTCATTGGCACATGCAGATAAACTTTTTGAGATACTGAGTGCCAACGAAGGAAATATGGTTTATGCAAATTTCAAACTACTTGATCTCGATAGAAAACAAATCGTAAAAGAATATAAAGTTGTCGCTCAAAAGAAACTAAAAACCCCACAACGCAGGATCACACCACCAAACAAAAGGGGCAACAAGCTATAGCTTTCCAACTTGCCAACCCCAAATACTCAGTTTAAAACTTTGCTGATGGAAAAAATAGCGATTAATGGCATTGAATACTACGCCGACATAGACGGTATGCTGTTTCAAAATTGCGTAAACCCAAGCGACATTATTCGGGTCGATGTTCTTCTTGATAAAAGCAGTCATTATGAGATGTTATACATCGAAAATGGTATATCAACCGCCGTTAAAGTCCCCCAGTTCGTTCAAGCTGACCCTGAAGGTATGAGATCAAAATATGGGCTGGCACAAAACGATCCACTACCATCATGCGACGCTGATTTCAGATGCCGGCAGGACTTACTAGAAAACAGGCTAAACAACCACATGCGAACGATTCTTCAGATTGACAAGTGGAAATATAAAGCCGACGGTTTTTCTGGCACAATCAGGCCGTGCTTTACAACTGGGCAACATCCAGCCTTTCTGATTAATGATTTCGAAACCACCGATACCGGATTCCGTATCTACATCGACCAATCGAACGGATTTATCATACCACGAAAAAGTATTGGTGAAAAAGGAAACTTCATCTATGCAGACTTACCGGACCTCTATGTATTGGATCCAATTGGAACCTGTCAAAACTCTGGCGAAGATCACAGTTTTTTTACGCAGCGCTTTCCTGTTAGGGAGCAGATCACGATCACCAAAACCGGATCATTCAAATTTGTGGCTATGCCAAAAAAGCTGAGAACCAGACATCAAATACCAATTACGGCCAGGCGTCGCGGTATAAAATAAATCCGGAATTCAATCCTATCAAATATGGAAATACACCAACTTCACAATACGACTTTCATGGTCGATTCAGACTCCATGGTTTTCCGATACGGCAAACAGTTCAAGAAATGCTTAAGGGCGGATCACATGAACATAACACCGAATGGTTATGAGGCCACTCAAGAATTCAGGGGCAAAACTTTCCCATTCTTTGTGGAACTTGACCCGAACGGCATGAGAAAGCGTTTCTCACTTGCTATAGACGAGAAACTGCCCAAAACCGACCAGGAATTACGATGCAACCCCGACCTCATCCTAGAACGGATTAAATTCGGCAAGCACCCAACTATTACTGTAGGTGAATGGATATACTATGCCAACATCAGGATTTGGCAGCTTGAACTTCAAATGAACCCGAAGACAGGCTATGACTGGGAACCTATTTCACTTGATGACGTAAGCCAATATGATTATGGTTTCAAATTTTACATTGATGCCCGCAACGGAATGCTGTTGGACGATTGGGAAATTATGGATAAAAAACACGCCATCCTTGTTGAAATACCGATCGCTGCAGCAATGGATCCAGTTGGATGGGCGCGCCTTAACAATGAGCCCGACCTAAAATATATTGACCAACATCCCATCCGCTATAATATTGAAGCGCGTTACGGACCCTATTATAGCCATAAATTGTACCCTAAGCCAGTAGCCAGACGCGCACCAACTGCAACCAACAAGCGCACAAAAAAGCAATAACATCTTTCCCGTGTTCACTCCAAAACTCATCCAAAAAGAGTTATCCATCTTTTAAATATCCATTTCATGATACCACTACCCTTCCTCAATCAGGTGATTGAAGGTGACTGCTTGCAGATCATGCACGGTTGGCCACCTAACTGCATTGACATGGTGCTTTGTGATCCACCTTTTGGATTTACTCAAAATACATGGGACCAATGCATCGATTTAACCTATCTCTGGCAGATTCTGGCAAGGATCGTCAAACCATCCGGTGCCATCCTTCTTTTTGGTCAAGGTAGTTTTACAGCTGAATTAATTCTAAGTAACCGGGAGCAGTTCAGATATAAAATAGTTTGGATTAAATCAAAAGCCACCAATTTTTTAAACAGACTCAAACAGCCATTAAGAAAACATGAAGATATATGTGTCTTTTATAAGGAGCAGGCTACGTTCAACCCACAAATGGGCCGCGGAAAATCATACCAGGTTCACCGCAAAGGGTTCAAAAAAGAAACATATGGTGACTTCAACAGCCACACCTCTTCCAGTGATGGCCAAAGATATCCAACGGATGTGATCCTCTACGAAAGTTACGACTTTATCTATAGTCGGACCTGTGAACACACAAACGATGGATTCTATCATCCCACGCAAAAACCTGTAGAACTTGGAAGCAGTTTGGTGAGAACGTATAGTAACCCTGGAGATACAATTCTGGATTTTGCGTGCGGCAGCGGCTCCTTTCTTGTTGCCGCAGCGATAGAAAACCGCCAGTTCATCGGCATTGAACTGAACAAGAACATTACAAAAAATGGACTGCCGGTAGACCTCATTGAAGTCTGCCGACAACGTCTAAAAATATTCAAGCAACGTTCCTATTCTGAATTCCTATGGACACCCTTCCATTAAAACGCATTGTCAATAAGTAAAATCTCCAACATATGCTCCAATATGAAAAAGGCCAGCCGTATCCGGACAATCGCTATATGGGCGTGAAAGATGGCAGTGTTATCGAAGTTTTGGACACAACATTTAATGTATTGTTCTTTATTGATAAGCCCACCAGATCAGAACGCGAAGGCTTTAATAACGGAAAACTATCCTATGGTATTTACCAGGAAAAGCATGTTCCTTTCATTACATTGGAGCTTCCCCACTTGGAATTTGACGCTTCTTTCAATATAAAGAATTGTACAGACCCAAACGAAATACAGAAGTGGCTTGACAGTAGCGATAATGCTATGGCCCTGTTCCTAATAGACGCAGACAGCTACCTTATCCAGGAAATGCGGCTCATAGGATTGAATCATGATTTTACGAAAGACCTCCGAGAAATTCTTCGGGACCAGAATAGACATTATAATGATCGACATGAAGTGGATACGGAAATCCGGTCAATTCAGCGTCGGACTTCTCTGAAACAAATGGTCCAGCAATCCCGAAAATATCGTCATAGATAGGCATCATTGCTTTGCAAGCATCAATGTAAAAATTAAATTTAAACGCACAACTAAATTAATAGTTATGGCTCATTTTAAACGTAAATGCCTCGTACTTTCTTCCGGAAAACAAATCAAAATGACCGGAGCTGCGCTGTGCATTCTTCCCAGTTTGGAAATCGGGGAAGGCTTTACCAATAGCATTTTTGGTCTCAATGAAATGGTGACGGAAAACAATAAAGCCACCTCACAACTCTCCAACCCCTACCAGCTTTCGCCCGCTGACATTCACGAGATCGCCCATCTTCATATCCGATACTGGCTGGATTTGATTGAAGCCGTCAGCGAATCAGGCACAAAAGACGCCTCCATTTTCCGGAAAAAAGAATGAATTCTGGCTCCTGCCAACAAGACGTGATAACCACTGCTCCCTGGAATGTTCGGTGCCGGTTCGGCCGGCCTTCTATGAATTTCAGGATAGGCACACCTGCTTCGCGGTGTCCAGCAAGATGTGTTGTTGTGCCCAACAACGGTTAAAAAGCCTCCGTAGTCGGCTTTTGTTTTCGGTCAGACATGCCTGTCATATTGGCAATTATTAATACTTATTCATGGGTAGGCAGAAGACGCCAGATGAGAAAGCGCTTAAACACGGGGTAAAAACCCGCGTTGATGACGCCACTATGAAAAAATTGCAATCACTGCTCGCCTGTAGCCGGCATCGCAATGTCTCGGAGCTGCTGCGTCAAATCCTGATGGAGAAACCTATCGCGATCTACACTGTTGACCACTCAGCAGGAGCAGCTATCGAGGAGCTATCACGTGTCCGCAAACAGATTGATAAAATCGGCGTAAACATTAATCAGGTCGTGCGCGATTTTCACGCTTCCACGTCTGCAACCATCAAGTTTACCCTTGCGCAGGAACTTGCTGGTCTACAAGACGAAATAAACATCACCCTTAAACAAATGGAGCCCCACATCCAGGTACTTACCCGGATATGGTTGCAAGAATAATTTTTGGCAAGCAGGTGGGGAAAGCCATCAGGTACAATGAAAATAAAGTGCAGGAAAAAATTGCCACCTGCCTCCAAGCAAACGGTATCGGATGGAATGATACTACCCTCAGCGCCCAGGCGAAAGAACGTTTCTTTCAGGATTTAACCAGCAGGAACCAGGGAGCCAACACCAATGCACTTCACATCAGCCTGAACTTCCATCCTTCAGAAAAGGACCGCCTGACTGATAATTTACTTCAGGAAATCGTCGCCAGGTACATGGAGGGAATAGGATTTGGCGATCAACCATTTCTTGTGTATCGCCACACCGATACCCATCATCCACATGTGCATATAGTCACTACCAATATCAGATATGATGGCACCCAGATCAATACACAGTGGATACGGCAGAGGAAGTCTGAACCCACCCGGATGTTCCTGGAAAAAGAATACGGCCTTATTCCGGCATCTGGCAGAGTAGTTGACACTTTGCTACCTTTTCAGGCGCTTGAAGATCCTGCAATGGAGTATGGTGAATCAGAGCTAAAGGCCAAAATCAGCAATATCGTAAGAGACGTCGTCAATACTTATCAGTTTACCAGCCTGCAGGAGTTCAATGCGATCCTGGAACAATATAATGTGTATGCAGACGGCGGCGCGCCCAATTCAAAACTCGATCTTACGGAAGGCTTGGTTTTCTGGGAAATGAACCGGTTCCGTGAAAAACTTGGGAAGGGCATTAAAGCCAGTATAATATACGGCAAGCCTACAAAGGAAAAACTCACGGAACTCTATGAGATAAAAAAATCCAGAAGATCAAAGTTCAAAGCTCGTCTCGTCAGGGTGGTCGATGATGCTATAGCTGCCGCCCGAAACCAGGAACAGTTTGCCGAATTGCTTGCTACAGCAAAAGTGCAAGTCAAGTTCCACTTAACTGAAAAAGGAGATCCATTCGGCATCACCTTTATTGATAATCTTACTAGGTGTGTATTCAAAGGAAGTGATTTAAAAAAAGGGTACAGCGCAAAGAAAATTCTCGAAAAGATCACCTCCACCGTTAATGAGCAACAGCAGTATAATTTCCTTTTACTGCAAAAAGTTCTGGGCAGTACAGACTTTGCCAATAAACCTGAAACCATACTTCGGTCCTGGCGCCGCCAGGGACTTAAGCTGGTGAAGATTCAGCAAAAAAGTTCTACCAAATATCTGGCAGGTTATTACAGCCTCCCACCGGAAAGTTTCACCGCTCTACCGGAAACTGTTCAAAAATGGTTGCGCTCCCACGAGCCCAACATGATTGATAATTCTACATCAGGAAAGACGAAATCAGTATTTAACAATGCCGATTTCATGCTGGAAGTCCCCGCCTCCTTCCTCTCCCTTTTGGAACAACATACAGCCAGCTATGGATTCCTACTGGATCCAGTATATGCTCATTCTTCCATGCCAAGGGAACTCTTACAGGAAGCTAGAAAAAAGAAGAAAAAGAAACGCAGATAACGCATCTGTCACTCATCACCACCTAAACCCACTATGTATGAACACAGGAGAAAACGAACAAGGACTTCGGACGGTTACTGACCTGATCCGTAAGGGCAGCATCATTATGTTGGCTATTCATTGCTATTTTTTTTGTTATCAGGCCTTCTTTGAATGGGGACTTACCGCAAAGATTTCGGATAAAGTACTGGATGGTTTTTCCCCTTACCAGGTATTCAATAATATCCATTTATCCAAACTATTTGTGCTGATATTACTATTCCTTTCAGCGCTCGGCAGCAAAGGAAAAAAGGATGAAAAAATTAATAAAGGAGCTGTCATCTCTTTGCTCATTTGTGGATGCGTATTGTTTTTCGGATCGACAATTTTCATCTATTTATCGATGCCCTCCAAGGTTACCGCGGTTTGGTACATGATTTTCACTACAACTGGATTTTTCCTGTGTCTTAGCGGCGGAGCCCGTCTTAGCCGGCTGGTTAAGATCAAACTCAGAAAAGATATATTCAATCTGGAAAACGAATCATTTCCACAAGATGAAGTATTACGATTCAATGAATATTCAATAAACATACCTGCCGTCTACCGTTGGAAAGGTAAGATGCGTTCATCATTTATTAATATCATCAATCCTTTCCGGGCATGCCTCATTACGGGTGTGCCCGGATCCCGATGATAGAAAAAAAGAAAGAAATAAGGAAAAAGTTACTTCGTCGTCCGGCATATCATCACGCAGAGTATTGAAAAGGGGTATACGATGTTCTGTTACGATTTTAAGTTACCGGACCTATCTATCATCGTATATAATGCATTACTTAAAAACAAACACAAATATGCAAAGGAGCCTTCCTTCTATGTCATAAATTTTGATGATCTCTCACACAGCCATCGCTGCAACCCGCTAGATCCTCGGATGATGTCCGACATTACCGATGCCGCTGAATCCAGCCGAAGTATCCTGATAGGTCTCAATAAGCAGTGGGCCAGTAAGGTTGGGGATTTTTTTGTGGAGTCTCCAATAAACTTCCTAACAGCTGTTATCTGGTTTCTTCGTGAATATGAAGGCGGAAAGTATTGCACCCTCCCACATGTAATAGAACTTTTATCGGTTGATTACCGGGATTTGTTCCCGATTTTAGGCACGGTAGAAACCCTCTCGACCTATCTCTCACCGTTCCTAACGGCATACCTTAACCGAGCTATGGAACAGTTAGAGGGACAGATTGCTTCTGCTAAGATTGGCCTTGCCCGGTTATCTTCTCCTCAGCTTTATTATGTGCTCAGTGGTGACGACTTCACCCTTGATCTCAACAATCCAGATGACCCGAAAATTATCTGCTGCGGAAATAATCCGCTGAAGATTCAGACATATGGGGCTGTACTTTCCCTTTATGCCAACAGGATGTTGAAGCTAGTAAACCGAAAGGGACAACTGAAGTCATCCCTTATCTTCGACGAATACCCTACTGTCTATCTACCCCTTGATACCTGCGTGGCAACTGCGAGGAGCAATCTCGTATCGGTTACGATAGCAGTTCAATCGGTCGAACAACTTCGAAAGGATTATGGCAAAGAGCAGGCGGAAGTAATCACATCCATTTGCGGCAATATTATCTCCGGGCAAAGCACCGGCGATACTGCGAAGCTCGTTTCGGAAAGAATTGGCAAGATCGTTCAGGAACGGGAAAGCGTTTCGATTAACAGAACGGACACTTCCTTCTCGCGTAACACTCAACTTGATTTTGCAGTACCCTCATCGAGGATATCGATGCTCACAAGCGGAGAGGTAGCCGGATTGGTGGCAGATAATCCGGACGAAGTCATTGAACATAAAGCTTTCCACTGCAGCATTCAGAACGACCATGCTGCCATAAAACTGGAAACAGATAATTATAAACCTTTGCCGAAAATCCGCGATGTAAGCCCCTTAGAAGTACATAATAACTACATCAGAATTAAGAACGACATCGTCGATATTGTTACTTCTACTATCGATCGCATAAAAGGTGACCCCAACCTTGCGCACCTGCTTATTGTCGACGAAGAAGATAACAAATGATTAGAACTGCATAGTACATTGATTATTAATAGATTTCATTACAATAACACTAACGGTAATCAGCAGAGGGGAAAAATTCAACGGTGCGTTATATTTTTTCGTAATTTAATAGTACCCTCTGCTGATTCATGCCCTAACAGTACGTTACCTATCGAAAAAACCTTACTTATGATAGAACACATGGTAAACATGAATGAGATGCTACGGGCTCAGCTCCAATACACTCAATCTGATACTTCCTCTCACAACACCTCCACTGATGGTATTTCTGACTATCAAAGCCTAAAGGAAAAAATCACAAAAATACTTTCCGGAGAATTCACTGGCAACTTACAGGCATTTTGCGATGCTTTATCGGGATCTGTCAATAAAATATGTACAGAACTGTATAGCTTATATCTTTCAGCGGTTCAAAGTAAAGATCGGACGTCCAAAAAAGATCAACTTCATTTTTATAGGAATTTATCCAGCCAAATGGAAGAACTCATCTGGCTTATTAGCGTCTTATCACCAGCAAACCTTAGTGAGGATAACATCGTTCCCCTATCAATCTACCTGCCACAAAGATCACAACTCCGGA
The DNA here is from genome assembly GCF_038396755.1 of Chitinophaga pollutisoli. Classification (NCBI taxonomy): domain Bacteria; kingdom Pseudomonadati; phylum Bacteroidota; class Chitinophagia; order Chitinophagales; family Chitinophagaceae; genus Chitinophaga; species Chitinophaga pollutisoli. Next base: position 667,384 of record NZ_CP149822.1, read on the forward strand.
AAAAAACCGTAGCTTAAAAAAGCTACTACCGCATCTGGATGCCCATGCAAAACCCATTATCGAAATTGTACAATCAGCTGTTTACCATCAGCTCAGGCCGGGCAATGCTGTAAGCTACCGAATGCTTAATTATATAGATGAACTTCTGGACACCATTTTTGGAGCGGAAGAAAATTCGCCAGGAACTGACATCAACTACCGCCTTCACATTAAGCTCATCGCTTACAATTTCAACCATCCCAAATACATCGCTTACTGCAATGGCATGCTTGAAGAAAAATTCAATGATCTACCGGAATCAGAAAAAATAGTGAAATATAGCTGGTATGAAAAGGAACTCAGAAGAATTATACCCGTACCTAACAAGGCATTTTTCACCCACCTCCCTGCTGCCCAACAGTCCTTGCAGATATATGTTACAGAGGAAATAACTTACCTAAAGTTACTTACTGCCATCCCAACTTCATCCAACACCGATAAGATACGCCTGAACCTGGGCGTAAGTGAAGCCAGTCTACTTTTATTAGGTCTTTCTGAAAATGCCGTGGTCGATGAACCGAACTGGTTACGATTTGCTCATAAAATATCCCGATTCTTTTCTACAGTGGGCGCAGAACACATATCACCCGAAAGTGTTAGATCGAATGGTTTCCGCCACAAACCCCAGACGGTAGTATCCCTCATCAATAAACTTTTAGCCGTCATAACCTGGTTACGCAGTAAGTAACTCCTTCACTAACACATTGCTTTTCAACAGGACGAAGGGTACCGGTACCCGTTACTCTCGGAAGGCGCCGACGTTTGATGCTTCTTGCATCAAATGAAGCGTTATGACAGTAGAAAACGACATCCAATTTCCTAGTCTACCAGAAAATGATATGCCGAATGCAGACGTACTTTCCCTGCAGGCATATACCGACAAGGCCTCCCTCACCTTGAACAACCTGCTCAATCAACGATCGCAAGTTAGAGGCGTCGAGCAACAGCTATCACTATTCAAAAAGATATACCCTACCGCTTTCGCAGCAATGCTTGCCGGTCGAAAAGCAATCGACTTCATTGTATTTCTTCCCCCGTGGACCAGCAAAGACAATATATTGCCGATACCCTCCATGAAATCACTGCATACCGTCGACAGCATCCAGAGGCGTATCGCTACTTCACCCTCTCCAGCACTACACAGGATGAACAATTGTTTATTCCACCTACCAATGGAGCACCGATGTTCTTATATGACTGGATGGTTCCTCACCTGCCGTTTACGCCCTATACATTTCACTTTGCCAACTTTCTGGCTGGCAAATGGCTTACTGACTGGATTGAACAATACTTTACGCACCCACCTTCACTCCAACAACGCCACGCACCGCTCAAATGGACAGGAACTCTGGCTGCATTAACCGAAATGATCTATGCACTAAACGAAATGGGTGTTTTAGGGTCAGGCAGGCAGGAAATAAATAAGGTAAAAGTCGCCTTCGAAAAGTTCTTCAACACATCTATCGGAAATATTTACAAAAGCTATGAGCACAATAGGATCAGAAAAAAAGCCGAACGCCATTTCTTGATGCCATGAAAGCCGCGCTGACACGCAGGATGGAGGAAGATGATGAAAACGCATTGTAAATTCTTTTTGCCACATGGAGAGAAGTGGTAAAAATCGCTTTTCTGCAAATGCATATTTGCATTATAACAATGACACTAAATCTTCTTTATGACATCATTTATTCTTCTCACCTTCTCCTGGAGCCACTTCGCGCTCATTTCAAGTCTGGCCTGCTTTGGCTGGATCGCATGGACCTTCAAAGATGAAATTCTTGGCAAAGGGCCTCCGCCATCCACATCCGGAGCCAAACGCATCTGGACGGTTGAAGAGAAAAAGCCCCAGACATCCAATCAAATACCTGCCATCGCCACTGCTGATGACAATTTAGAAAACAATCTGGATGAGGGAGATGAGGACATGACCGATGAAGATGACGAATTCCTTAGAATGGAAAAAATGATTATTGCAATCGAGAATTTAGTATCAGATCATAAGGCAACACCGGAGAAAGAATTACTCATCGCAGCACTACAACCGCTGTTCCTCAGTAACGAATCATTGAAAGTAAATCCGTTTCGACTTGCTATCCATAATTATCTATCGAAGATCTCCCTTAAAGAACTGGGCATTGCGTTTACAGACCAGGAAATGAATCAGCTCTGGATAGCTTAATCACACACCAACCATATTAATAGGGTACCTCAGCCCTACCAACGACCAACCACAGGCCAACAGCCTCTTTTCTAACATAAGTGCATGAGCTTTGGTTGCCCATGGTGAAAGCATCTCGCTTTTGTCAGCGCCGCTACGTGGGGTATGCGGCAGGCAACCAACTCATGCCACTACCTCAAGCAATTTACCGATGAAAAGAATATTCAAGCATTTTAAGGCACCCAAAAGACCCGAAACCTTCTACTACGCCTTCTTCTTACTGTACGGGTTCCTGGTTATGACGACCTCCGTAGACGTGTTCGCACAGAGTGGCATTACAGGACTACAAAATGCCACTAATGAAGTCACTAAGTATTTCGACCATGGCACCAAACTCATGTATGCCATCGGGGCAATCGTGGGAATTGTAGGCGCGATCAAGGTTTTTAACAAATTTAATTCGGGGGATAACGACACTGGCAAAGTAGCCAGTGCGTGGCTGGGAAGCTGCATCTTCCTGATCGTAGTTTCAGCGATCCTCCGTGGTTTCTTTATCGGTTAAGGTTCTTCCTCCATACGCACAATCGGACAGTCACATGCAACCTGCAGATGTTTCTACATCAGCAGCCTTTAATTCAGCCAAGGTTAACGCGCTGGCCGGTGCAACCGCCCTGCACCGCCAGCCTTAACCAATTCATTTACCAATATGACAATATGAAAGCTACACTGAATCAAATCATACACCGGCGCATGACCGACCACTATCCGGAAAAACTGCTGGAAATGCAGCAAGGCGGAGAATATAGCGGCTTCCTGCAACATATGAGTGAACTCATCTGGTCCAACTGGTACCTGGCTACCCAGGGAGAAGACATCTCCGTCGGATTGGAATTGGTCCGCGAAACATTACTACGCTTGTATGGAGCCAGTGCTTTTGATTATGTAGAAACGCTACTGTGCACTCATTTCTCTCAATGGCACCAGGCGCTTGCCGAAGGAGGAATTCTCCGCTATGAAATCATCAACATTCTGCAACTCTCTTCAGTGCTCTGGCAACAGTTCCCCCTCCATTTTGATGAAGAACCTAACCCTATGCTTACCACCGGCCTGCTCGATATCATCCGAGCTATTCGCATCCCCTCCTATCAACTTACGATTAAATAGCTATGTCTTTCATTCAATTACATAGAATCAAAGATAACATCGAGGCACTCAAAGCTGCCGGAGAAATTCTTTCTGGAAAGGAAGCCGATAAAGACATGATCACTTCACTTTCTGAATATCACGGATTCGGCGGCATCAACTATTTATTAAAGGATGCGCCGCCCAACAGCAAGATAGAGGCCGCCCTGCGCCAATTGCGAGAGCTAATCGGTGAGCAGTTCCCCAACGACATTGAGCAGGTTCAAGAAAGCCTCGAAGCCAGCCTGCTAACCGCCTTTTACACCCCACCCTATATTCCAAAGGCCTTATATAAGTCCTTATCCGACTGTGGCATCTTTCCTAAAAGTATACTCGATCCTGCCGCAGGTAATGGCATCTTCCTGACCGAAGCATTCAAGGAATATCCTTCTCTTGAATCCTATACCGCGATTGAAAAAGACATTCTTACTGGCAATATTCTAAAAGCATACGCTACCACCTGGCCAGCGAATGGCACCGTACTGGTCTCAGGACTGGAGCAGGTATCTTCTCAGGATTTTGAGAAATACGATCTGGCCGCCACCAATATTCCATTTGGCCCACTTCAGATATTTGATCCAGAAGTGGATACCGTCTATAAATCCCGCATCCATCTCTACTTTTTCGGCAAAACACTCCAGCTCGTCAATGAGGGCGGCCTAATTGCCTTTGTCGTTACGGAAAATTTCCTCAACTCCCCTGGCAATGCCGACGCCCGTAAGCAGGTGCTGCTATCCTCTGATTTTATCGCGCTGGCTGCACTTCCGCACAACCTGATGGAAGACTATAGCGGTACAGCGGTAGGGACACATCTGCTTGTTTTGCAGAAAAGAGATGGGAAAAAGCTACTCTCTGAAATGGAGGAAGACCTGGTACAAACTATCCTGATCCAAAATCCGGCAGGTGACTTTCATAAGAATAAGTATCTACACCAGCATCCGGAACTTTGTATTGCACACGAAAGAGGAGTTGGCCTGAATCTTTATGGAAAACCATCTGAAATTTTAAAATATAACGGACGCCTGGAAACGATAACGGGTCCGCTCACGGAAGTGCTCTCCATCCAAATTGCAGAAAACTATCAGCAGCGCTTGCAGCGAACGTTTCCCCCGAATATCACGCAAAAGCCAAATCAGATTCGGCCTTCGCTGGTAAAACTGCCGATGCCGCCAGTTTCTGAATTAAAGAACACCGTGCAGCTCGGACTTTTCGATAACGCTCCGGAAGAGCATAATTCAAAAGCACTTTCTTATATAAAGGACAAAGACCTGGACAAAGTGGCCAGGGAAACCGTATCCATTATTGGCACCATCCAAACCACAGACGACCCAGATCATGATACAATCGTTGTACTGAAAGGGCGCACCGCCACATCCAAACTTTTCATTTATAAAATCGCCGCAAATGCTGAAGGCATTAAAACATCCAACAGCTGGATCACCGGAAGTGCACTACTATCTGCCTTACAAGCCATAAAAAACCAATTGGCGGAATTTGACCACCAATACCGATTTATCGGCGACCAGACATTTAAAGATATTTTTCAATACGAACATCGCCAATCACTCAAAGATCTGCCCCCGTTTTATAAAGCAGGAACTTTCATTGTGCAAGATGGTAAGGCTGGCACCATCAGTGACATCAACGACGATAAGCACACAGGGTATTTCAATCCCCTGCTGATTTCTGAAAAAGACAGGATCTTTTTACAAAGCTATTGCAAGGTCCGCGACGCTTTCCACTTACTGTTTGAAACTGAGAGAGCAGAGCAACAACCCCAGCCTGAACTACGCAAATCCCTTGTTGCCGCCTACCAGGCTTTTTCTCAAAGTCATGGTCAATTCAACCTCGCCATCAATCGGAAAAGGATTCTGGAATATGATCAGGGTTTGGGTTTTGTCAGCTTATCAGCGGTGGAACGCAGAACAGATCAGGGATACACCACCAGCGACCTTTTTGATAGACCATTACTAGGCATTAACCATGCGGATCTTACGCTCACCGATCCCGTTTCTGCTTTGGCTTACACCCTGCAGCAAATCGGGAAGATCGATATTGATCGCATTGCTGCCACCTGTAACCTTACGGAAGAAGAATGCCTGGCCGCCCTTAAAGGAAAGATCTACTTCGATCCGACAACTGAGGCATGGCAGACAGCTTCTCGATACCTCAGTGGTAACGTTGCTGTTAAGATGCAGACTGCCCGGGAGGCGCTAAACAAAGACCCCAACAACACCTACCTTCAGGAGAGCCTGCACGCCATCGAGCAAGTCCAACCTGCGCCTATTCCCTTCGAGCTACTAGATTTCAATCTCGGAGAACGATGGATGCCTACTGAATTCCTCTCCCGGTTTGCTTCCTCTTATTTCCAAACCGAGACCAAGGTTGAATATTTTGCCAGTTCGGATCGTTACGTAGTACAACCCGCTGCTAAGAATGCAAACATTACAGAACTTTTCTCCGTCACTTCCAAAGACGGGACCCATATGCAGGGGCATATCTTGATGGAGAATGCCCTGGAAAACACCACGCCTCAATTCACCTACAAAGCCGAACGACATGGCAACAACGTCAGGCTGCCGGACACAGAAACAAACCTGTTGGCAGAGGAGAAGATCAGTACCATGCGTAAAGCATTTGAAAAATGGATTAAACAAGTCCCTGATGCTGATAAGGAACTATTGGAAAACCTTTACAATAGTAAATTCAATAATTCGGTACTGCGTAAATATGACGGAAGCCATCTGACATTTCCCGATCTCGACTATGCAAGTTTACAAATAAAAGAATTACGGCCTAACCAGCGCGACGGCGTTTGGCGTATCATTGAAGATCATGGCGGCCTGATGGATCATGATATGGGTTCCGGCAAAACACTCACTGCCATCGTGGCGTCCTATGAGATGCGCAGAATGGCACTGGTCAAAAAGCCTATGATCATCAGCATCAAAGATGCAGTACCGGCTATTGCTGAAACATACCGTAGAGCTTACCCCAATGCCCGTCTACTCTATCCTGGTAAAGATGACTTTACACCCGCCAAAAGGGCTGCGATTTTTAACTCCATCAAACATAATGACTGGGACTGCATCATTTTAACCCATGATCAGTTTATGAAGATAAAACCTCCCATGAAAATTCAGGAGCAGATTATCGGTGAGGAACTCGACAGCGTTGAACAAGATTTAGCAGTAGTCGAAAAGATGGGCGGAGAAATTACGCTCCGGATGAAAAAGGGGCTGATAGAAAGACAAATGAATCTGGCAGCCCGTCTAAAAACTGTCCAACACGATCTTAATGAATCCCGGGATCCCTTCACTTTTGATGAGCTGGGCCTTGACTACATATTCGTAGATGAATCCCATCATTTCAAAAACCTGATGTTCACCACCCGGCATACCGGGGTAGCAGGATTAGGTAACCCCTCCGGCTCGCAAAAGGCCATGAACCTGCTCTTTACCGTTAGATACCTCCAAAACCTCTATGGTAAAGACCTCTGTGCCACGTTCCTGAGCGGCACGCCCATTTCCAATTCGTTGACAGAAATGTACCTCATCTTTAAATATCTGCGGCCGCGTATGCTGGAAAATACAGGCATGTCCAGCTTTGATGCATGGGCGGCGGTATTCACGAAGAAGTCGGTGGATTTTGAATTTTCGGTGGCCGGTAATATCCAGCCCAAAGAGCGTTTCCGGTATTTCATTAAGCTTCCGGAGCTCTGTAAAATCTACAGTGAGATTACTGATTACAAATCTGCCGAAATGATCGGCTTGGACAGGCCAGCTGCGGAAGAAATCCTCATTGAAATCCCACCTACCCCTGATCAGGCCGCCTTCATTGACAACCTTATCGCCTTTGCAAAAGGAGGTCATCCCAGCCTTGTTGGACTCGGTTACTTAACAGAAAAGCAGGAAAAAGCCAGAATGCTGCTGGCTACCAACCTCGCTCAAAAAATGAGCGTGGATATGCGTCTGATTGGCCCGAGGTACAAAGCAGATCCCGGCAACAAGGTCAATACAGCTGCTGACCTTATCTCAAAAACATATATTGATTCCAACGCCCACAGAGGCGTCCAGCTAATCATGTGTGATATCGGAACCCCTTCTTCAGATGTTTTTAACGTATATCAGGATCTGAAAAATGTGCTTGTTGAGCAATACGGTATTCCAGCTGCAGAAATCACCTTTGTTCACGACTGGCCATCGCATCAAAGGCTTACCTATGAACGACGGGTCAACAATGGTGAATTCCGGGTGGTACTCGGATCCACCAGCAAAGGTGGAACCGGTATCAATATTCAGGAGCGCATCGTTGCCATATACAATCTGGATATTCCATGGCGGCCACCAGACCTGGATCAGCGTCGCACCCGCGGCTCACGGCCCGGCAACTGGGTAGCTAAACTACATTTCAATAATAAAATCAAATTCTACATCCTGGCAGTTGCACGCTCATTGGATGCCTATAAATTCAATGTGCTTAAGAACAAAGCTATCGTAATACATCAGGCCAGGAGCGGCCAGGTAGTGGAACGCTCCTTTGACGAGGGCGCCATCGACGAAAACTCAGGCATGAACTTCGCAGAATACGTTGCTATCCTGTCCGGGGATAATAAACTGCTGCAGAAAGCCAAGGCAGAGAAACGTATCGCGCAACTGGAAACGCTTAGAGCCGCCTCTCTTAAAGAATCTGCACAGGCGCGATGGGACAGTAAATATCACCATGACGCCATTGAAAATAGCACGGCGGTTATTGCCTTGCTGGAAAAAGACCTTCAGCTTTTTAAAAGCAACATCCAGCTAGAAAGCAATCAACGCACCCGTGTTAATAATATTCAACTACATGAATGCCCCTCTGAACCTGAAAAGGTGGCCGTATACCTTGCTGACCTCATCAAAAATGCCAAAGCGCCCAAAGGGCAGGAATACCTGCAGAAGATCGGAATGCAATGTGGCTTTGAATTATACCTAAGAATTACGGATAAAGACGCTCGATACTTTTTAGCCAAAAGTCCTTTATCAAATATAACATACACCTATAACCGAGGCCTACTGGAAGACACCAGCAACCTAGCCATGCAGGCACGTCACTTTTTGTTCGCGCTGGATTCCATCGAAGAAAATCTGCATCGTGAAAGAAAAGCACTTGCTAACAGCAAAGAGAAATACAAAGCATTAAAAGCAATAACTGAGCGAGGATTCGACCATGATGAGGAGATCGAAGAGCTCCGACGTATCGTTCAGGAACTTGCTGCAGAGATTGCAGCTTCTATTGAACCTAAAGCCAGGGATGGTCCGTTGGAGGCAACTCCTGTGCAGATCCTTCCCAACGAAAATACCCCCACTACAGCCGTTGCAGAATCCCCCACTCCACTTCGTCTGCCACCCGTCGCTGACTCTTCTTCTTCCCACCCACGCTCCCGTGTTCCGGTATCAAACCGCTTCACGCCGAGAAGAAAATAACCCAGTGTTATGTCAATCATTTATTCGATCAATAAAGGGATCAACAAACCCATTGAATTTAAGGGCATCAAAGCACAGTACATCCTCTATCTGGCTGTAGGGCTGGTAGTATTGATGCTGGTATTTGCCATATTCTACGTTTGCGGCGTATCGCTATTCGTTTCCATGCCCGTCATTGCTATACTGGGATTTACCCTCTTCCACTATGTGATGCGCTATTCTGCCAAGTATGGTCAATACGGCCTGCTAAAAGAAGCTGCCTTCAGCCGTATCCCTGCCACCGTACAATGCCTGGACAGGTCCCTGTTCATTTCTCTCACTTTAAAACAGGGATCATGATTACCGGCATTACCATTTGTACTATCCTGATTGCAGGGCTGATGCTGCGGCTCAGAAGCGAGAAACCTACGGCCAAAGCACTGGAAAAGCTCTTTCCCATTTATAAAGTTGAACGGGATTGCATCGTCAGCAAGCACGGTGACCTAACGGTTGTGTTTGAGTTACAGCTTCCAGAAATCTTTTCCATGAGCTCCGAAGACTATCATGCACTTCATCATATTTGGACCAGAGCCATCCGTATCCTTCCTGCCGGAACCATCCTGCACAAACAAGATTGGTTCACCCATGATGTTTACCAGGCCACAGACGACAACGGAGAACGCTCCTACCTCACCCTGTCCACTGATCGCTTCTTTCAGAACAGGCCGATCCTGAAACATCGTTCCTATATCATGGTGACCCGCAGGGCCATCGGACGTAAACCGAGCAATTCTGCTTTCTCCAATCTGCTTCGCCCCGTACTTGTGCCGCAAGAGTTGGTAAAAGGCCAATTCTACCTTGATTTTCATACCAAAGTATCTCAGTTCGAGCGGCTGCTTTCTGAAGGTGGATTTATTAAACCCCGCCGGCTTAGCTCCGAAGAAATTTGTGGTACCAAGGAGATACCAGGTTTACTGGAGCGGTACTGTTTCCTGTTGGGTGAAAATGAAGCGCCATGTCTCAAAGAGATTAGCTTCAAACCACAGTTCAGCATTGGTGAGAAATTCTGCCAGCTCTATACCCTATCCAATGTGGAAGATCTGCCGGCATTATGCGGCCCACGTATCACCTACGATAAGTATTCAACAGAACAGACCAAATTTCCTATCAGCTTTGCCGCGCCGGTCGGTCAGTTGCTCGGTTGCGATCACATCTACAACCAGTTTGTTGTCATTGATGATCCGCATGCAACACTAAAAAAACTGGAATCCAAGCGCCGCAGGCTCCAATCGCTTAGTGCCTATTCCCGTGAAAACGCCATCAGCCGGGACGCCACCAACGAATTTTTAAACGAAGCCATCTCCCAAGGCCGCCAACCAGTTCGTGCCCATTTCAATTTAATGGTCTGGACATCCGATCCCGCACAACTCAAAGAACTGCGCAATATGGCATCTTCGGCAATTTCTCAAATGGATGCCGTACCGCGCGAGGAAATTAAAGGTGCAGCACAACTTTATTGGTCGGCATTGCCAGGGAATGCCTGTGATATTCCCGACAATGAGTGTTTTGATACGTTTGCTGAACAGGCCTCCTGTTTCTTCTCCCAGGAAACAGCCTACCGGGATTCGCCCAGTCCATTCGGTATCCGGGTAGTAGACCGCCAGTATGGCGCACCCATTTGGGTCGATCTATCAGATTTTCCGGTTAAGCAACAGTGGACCCAAAATCGCAATAAAATAATCATAGGTGGGTCCGGAAGCGGTAAATCATTCCTAACCAATGCATTATGTCGCGCCTACGTCGAGCAGCACGCCCATGTTGTCATCATTGATATCGGACATTCTTATCAGGGCTTATGTAATATTCTCGGCGGGTATTATTTCACCCACACCGAAAGCCACCCCATCCAATTCAACCCCTTCTTTATCGAAGATGACGACTACCTGGACACAGAGCGCAAAGAAAGTATTAAAAGCCTGCTGGTCGCCATTTGGAAAAAGGATGACGAGCACTTCCGGCGCTCAGAATACGTAGCCCTTTCCAACGCGCTGCAGTTATACTATGAGAAGCTGGCCAGTAACAAAGATATCTTCCCCTGCTTCAATACCTTCTATGATTTTATCCGAGATGAGTTCTCCCTTGTGTTGGATTCCCAAAATGTGAAAGAGAAGGAGTTTGACCTCCACAATTTTCTATATGTGCTCAGACCCTTTTACAAAGAAGGAGAATTCAGTTATCTGCTCAACGCCAGTGAACATCTGGACCTGCTCAAACAGCCGCTGGTAATCTTTGAACTGGACAATATTAAAGATAATCCCATCCTCTTTAGCGTGGCCACCGCAACGATCTGCCAGTTATTCATCAACAAGATGCGCAAGCTCAAAGGCGTTAGAAAGGTCATTGTTATAGAAGAAGCGTGGAAGGCGATAGCCAAGGCCGGCATGGCCGAATTTATCAAGTACCTCTACAAGACCGTTCGGAAGTTCTTTGGAGAGGCCATCGTCTGCAGCCAGGAACTGGATGATGTCATCAACAGCCCGGTCGTAAAAGATGCCATCATCAATAATGCTGATACCAAGATCCTGCTGGATATGCGCAAGTTCGCCAACAAGTTTGAGCAAATCCAGGCCATCCTCGGCATGAACGAAAAAGGGAAATCCATGGTGCTTTCTTTAAATAAATCCAATGATCCGCGCCGCAAATACCGGGAGTTCTTCGTGGATTGGGGCGGTCAGCATATGTGTATCTATGGATTTGAGCCCAGCCCGGAAGAATACTATGCATACACTACCGAAGAACGGGAAAAAGTGCTGGTACAACAGTATGCGACTAAGTTTGGAGGAGATTATACCAAAGGTATTAAAGCATTAATCGCTGATCAACAAAAAGCTGCCGCCACTTGATAATGCTAATTTTTTTAGCATTCCGATAATAGTTGCACTATATTTGCAATGTGATCAACAAACTTATACTATGCAAAAAATTAAACTGACCATCACTGCCCTCGCGCTGGCATCTGCTTTCACTGCTTGCCAATCCATAGGTTCTGATGCAAAAGTGGCTGATATCACTGGTAACTATCACCGGGTAGATAGTAGCCAGTTCAGCATCCTTCACCAACAGGTACAGATAGCCCCTGTTGGCGGTTCATCCCGTGATAAATACCACGTAAAAGTCTTGTCAATTACGGATTTCCACAGTGAAAGACCCAATGATACAACTGAAAAATCGACCAACGCCACATTTGATCCGAAGTCCGGACTCCTAACCACTGATAGGTCACTGGTGTACCATTACGACCCGGCATCAGGCAACCTCGTCGTAAAAGGCCAAAAGGGCGAAGTGATTTACCAAAAACAGTAATGTTACTGCTAGGCTTGCTACCTACCGGCCATCCCACTGCCGCTTCGTTCTGTGAAGCTCCCGGTAAAGTATAGCCGAAACGACTTTTATTAAGAGCTGAATTATCCTCCGTGCATGTGACTGGCGAATGCGCACAAGTAGTGCCCGTTCGCGGATTAGAACCTTATTGTTCACCGCAAACCAGTCAAGATGCGAAAGATACTGTTATTTGCCATCCCGTTCCTCTTCGGAACATTACTCCCCACCGCGCCTGCAAAGGCCAATCCCATTGTCATTGTCATTAAAGGCGTGGTTAAAAAGATCCTGCGTGCCATGGACCTGGCCGTACAACGGATACAAAACCAAACCATCCGCTTACAAAATGCCCAAAAGGCATTGGAAAATCTGTTGAGCAAATTGAAGCTCGATGAAATTTCCCAATGGACAGAAAAGCAGCGTGAGCTGTTCGCCGGTTACTATGATGAACTGAACAAGGTGCGCACCGCCATCTCCTATTACAAACGGGTTCGGTCCATCATTGAAGCCCAGGGGCAACTGGTTAGAGAATACAAGCAGGCTGTTGACCTGTTTTCCAATACCGAATATTTCAAGCCAGCAGAGATCGCCCACATGCTCGATGTCTATACGGGCATACTAGATCATAGTATCCACAATATCGACCAGATCACCGGTGTGATCACCAGCTTTACCTTAAAAATGAGCGATGCGGAAAGACTTGCACTCATCCATAAGGCCGACCAGGACGTGCAGCGTACCCTAACTGACATGCGCACTTTTACCGACCAGAACATCATGCTGGTCAACCAACGCCTGAAAAACAAAATCGAAATCCAAACACTCAAAGGACTTTACAATCTTGAAAAATGACGCACAACACCTCCATCAAACTCAGTGATGAGAAGCTGCTGCAGGAGTTCGTCGCCATTTTGCTACGAAAAGGGTATGACGGACATTTCATCCTGCAAAGCCTCGATCCACCAGCATTTTACACCGGGCCGGTAGAAATATGCCTGCAAAAATTCATCGCGAAATTTTCGGCCAACCATCCGGCCTCCGTAATGATCACGCTGACGACAGACTTTCAGTGCCCTGATCGTAAACCGCCGTTCTACGCCGTGCTCAGCACTTGTTTCACCTCAGATAATGGTTGGCAGATAAATGCTATCACCATTAAGACCATGGGGCAGGAACGCGCCAGCCCGGTAGCTGTCGCCAACACCAAAGAAATCCCAGCATTTAAATCACTCCCCACCATCTCGGAGACTCCCCACCGCTCTGCACTGCTGCGACTTCTGGAAAGGTTGCTACCCAAAAAGAAACCTATCGCTCACCAGTAATCGCTTTTTATGAAACAGCTATCACGTATTGCCGTGGTCATACTGACCATGAGCATCACTATCCCTGTGCAAGCACAGCTCAATCTCACTTTCAAGGAAATTTTCAAGCAGAAAAAAACAGAAATCCAGTACCTCTCCCGGCAGATTGCCGAGTTGCAGCTTTACATCGGCGCGGTAAAGAAAGGGTATACCATCGTCCAGTCCGGACTGGGCACCATTCACAATATCAAAAACGGTGAGTTTACGGTGCATGACCTCTTTTACACCAGTCAATACCTGGTGAGCACGGCTGTCCGGTCTATGCCGGCAGCAAAAAAACTTTGGAGAACAGTCGCTGGATACACCGCAACACTTCAACTTTCCTACGTGAGATGCACAAAAGCAGCCACCTCACCGACGATCAAAGGGCTTTTGTTTCCCAAACCTGCCAACAGATGATCGCTGACGTTGACAAAAATGTCCAACACCTTCAGTCTCTCCTATTATCCGGTGCCCTTCAAATGGATGACAAGCAGCGAATGGAAGACATCCAACTGGTATGTGATAAGAGCGCTGCACAAATGAAGTTTGCCTCCACCTTTTTTGCCGACAGCCGCCTGATCAGTATCAGTCGACATTCTGCCAGCCTTGACATCCAATTACTGCGCAACCGCTATAACCTTCAAAATCCCAAGCCATGAAAACGCTTCTTATCGCATGGCTATGGATAATCATAGCCTTCACACCTTTTTCTGCTGTCAAAGCCCAGGAACATGAGGCCGCCGTACTGATGCTTAATCTGGAAAAACTCAACCAGCTCCGTGAAATTCTCCAGAAGATGTATGATGGATACCGCACACTGGAACGGGGATATGGCAAAGTAAAAGATATCGCCAGCGGAAACTTCAAGCTCCATGACCTATTTCTGGATGGTCTGTACATGGTCAGTCCCGAGGTCCGGAAGTATTACAAAATCGCGGACATCATCCAGACGCAGGTATCGATTGCCAAATCTTACCGTTCCGCATTCCGGCTCTTTCAGAAAAGCGGTGTGTATTCCCCCAATCAGTTAGAATATATCGCTACTGTTTACACCCGCCTGTTTGACGATAGCCTCCGCAGCCTTGATGAACTACTGCTGGTCGTAACGGCTCGCAAACTGCGCATGACCGATGCCGATAGGCTGGCCGCAATAGACCGTATTCACCTGGACGTCGAAAAGAAGTACACCTTCCTGCGCACATTCAATGATCAGCAGAAGCTGCTCACCATCGCCAAAATAAAGGAAAAGTCTGAGCTCCAGACCCTGCGCGGTCTCCATGGCATACAACCCTAATTCTCCAACCCTTACAAACCGAATTTTATGAAATTGAAAATGGCCGCAGTGGCCTCCCTCCTGCTCCTTTCCCCACTCGCTGCTTTCTGTAGCGATATCTCAGATACCATCCGTGGCATGCACGGCATTTTGGATTCCCTCTATGATAAAATGCTCCCGCGGGTAAGTACGCTGGAAGGGTATGCTATCGCCATTGCCGGGTTTGCGGCCACCTTTTACATCGGCTACCGCGTATGGAAACACATCGCAAATGCGGAGGCCATCGACTTTTTCCCTCTTTTTCGCCCGTTCGTATTAGGATTTTGTATCGTCAACTTTAAGCTGGTGATCATCACCATCAATACAATTTTATCTCCTACGGTTGTAGGCACCCGTGCCTTGGTGGACAATACCAATAAATCCATCGAGCGTCTGCTGGCCAAGAAGGAAGAAGAAATGAAGAAGACTCGGAACTATCTCATGTACGGCGTTAATGACGGCGCAGGTGACCGGGATCTGTGGATGAGATATACACACTATGATGAGTGGAATAACGAAGACATCTTCGATAGTATCGGTAATGATCTTGAATTCGCCATGAGCAAAGTGGAGTTCAGCATGAAAACATGGTTCAAAGAATTTATTGCTTTCATCCTTGAACTATTCTATGAAGCCGCATCGCTTTGCATCAATACCCTTCGCACCTTCAACCTCATCGTCTGTGCGCTGATTGGTCCATTTGTATTTGCCATTGCCTGCTTTGACGGGTTTACACACACGCTGACCGTCTACCTCGCTCGATATGCAAACTTCTATCTGTGGCTTCCAGTCGCCAACCTGCTCGGCGCTGTGCTGGGCATGATACAGGAAGATATGCTGTTACTGGATTTGGAGCAAATGTCAAAATACGGAGACACCTTCTTTACCACCGCCGACATCGGGTACATGATCTTTATGATCATCGGTATTTTCTCCTTCTTCTCCATTCCCAACATTGCCTCCACTATCGTTAATCCTGGTATGGCCTCCAATCTCACCATTCAGGTAGGTCAGGCAGCCCGTAACATTTTAGGGACTACAACCAAAGTAGCTGGTATGGGCATCGGCGCAGCAGCTGGTGCTACCGGCATGGCGGCAGATGCACTTGGTGATGCCTACGGTAAAATACTGGGCGGCGCTTCCGGTAGTGGCTCCAGCGGTGGATACTTCAACGACAAGCTGAAAGGCTAGTAAACCCTCTCTCACACTTAAACCGTTTCCCATGTTCAAGCAGCTCAACAATATAGACAACGCCTTCAAGCATGTCAGGCTCTTCACTTTCGTCATCATTATTTCTTTGACCACATTGTGCGGCTATTGTGTCTGGTATTCCATAGCTAATGTAACGGAGGCCAATAACCGCATCTACGTGCTGAGCAACGGCCAGGCACTAGCCGCCACCGCTTCCACCCGAGCAGAGAACATCCCAGTGGAAGCCAAACACCATATCCTGATGTTTCATCAGCAGTTCTTTACCCTGAGTCCTGATGAGAAAGCCATCCATGCCAACATCGCCAAATCACTTTATCTGGCAGACATCACCGCCAAAGAAGCCTACGACAACCTCCAGGAAAAGGGCTTCTATGCCGCCGTGGTATCGGGAAATGTCAGCCAGGAAGTGATCTGCGACAGCATTCAGCTATTGACTACCACCTATCCCTATCCCTTTCAGTTTTTCGGCAAGCAGCGCATTATCCGGTCCAGCGCGATTGTAACCCGTAGCCTGATTACCACTGGATCGGTACGCAACGTAGGCCGGTCAGACAACAACCCGCACGGCTTCCTGATCGAAAAATGGTCCACCCTGGAAAACAAAGATCTCGAATACAAACCTCGCTAATATGTTCAGACTATTTAAAAAACGTAAACCCGCTGATCCCGGCGCAGTACAAAGCAAGGTAGCCCACACCATTGCCGTCATTCAATGCGCTATCACCATGCGGCTCAATAAGGCCACCAGCAGATGGAACCGCAGGGCCAAAATTTGCTTTCTGGCCATATTCACCTCGGTGATGATTACCCTGTCGGTCTTGCAGTTTAATTATCCGCTGTTCCATCCTCCGGCTGGGAACTCCATGGACTCCGCCATTCGTAAAGGCCCAACGCTCAAATCCTCACCCTACCAGCGAGCATACCGGTCAGATTCAGCATTGTTTGCCTCTTTCCTGCAACGGCTCCATCAACTCAAAGCATCGCCTGAAGGACGTGATTCCCTTGCCCGGTTTGAAAAGAAAAGACCAGGCTTCATCGACAGCGTACTCCAATGGGGCAATAAAATTCACCCAAATCCATAACCGAAAATCTTCATTATGTCTTTATCTAACAAAACTAGAAAGAAAGTCGCACGGGCGATATTGCCATTGCTCTTGGTCCCATTTGCAGCCCTTATCTATTATGTAGTGGGCGATGTGTCTTCCGGCACCGAAGAACCACCTTCCCCCAAAGGCCTCAATGTTCAGCTGCCTTCACCTAATCAACAAGACAAAGGACTGGACAAGCTCGACACCTACCGGAAGGCAGCGGCTGATTCTGCCAAACGCCGGGACCAGGAAAGCTCTACCATGATGGACTATTTCTCCATGAGACGGGAGCAACCTGAAACTGACCAAACGCAATTACCTACCGGCGCTGTAGAAAGTCCGTTCTCGCCAAACCATCCATCCTACGGTTCAGTCAATAGCCGAACGGGCTATGCCACTGGCCGAAATGAAAAACAGCTGTCCGTGCTGGAAAACAAGCTCCAGCACATTCAGCAAACCATCGACCGCGGACCTGAGCCGCCTCCACCATCCTATACGATGCCAGCCAGCCCTGATCCTGCTCTGGCACAATTAGAAAGTCAAATGGATGCACTGCAGCGGGGCATTTCAGGTGATAATGAACTTAATCAAATGGGCGGCATGCTTAAAGACATTCTTGATATCCAGCATCCCGAGCGCGTAAGAGAAAGGATTCGTCAGCAATCGGCAGCGAAGAGCGGCGCCGCATTTCCGGTGACCAGCATTCCCAGGTCTGCAACCAGCGCCTACTTCGGAGGCGTCACCAGCCCCGCCGATACCGGCAAACCTAAAATGGTCGGGGCTCAACCATCTAAAAGTGTATTCTACGACAATACTGCGGGCAACGATACACTCTTTAACCAATACCTGGCGATACAGGCCGCCATTCATGAACAACAGTCGCTGGTTTCAGGGGCTACCGTGAAAATCCGCCTTCTCCAATCAGTATATGTCGATGGCCGATTGATACCTGAAGGCACGTTCATCTTCGGATCCTGCCAGCTCACCGGAGAGCGACTGGGCATTGAAGTGACCAGCATCAGGACCGGTACGGCTCTTTTCCCGGTCAAGCTTACCGTATACGACCTGGATGGCAATGCCGGGATCCGCATACCGGGATCCATTAACCGGGACGCCTCAAAAGAATCTGCTGATCAGGCTATCCAATCAGCCGCTTTTGGAACGCTCGACCCCAGCATCGGCGCCCAGGCTGCCTCCGCCGGCATTGAGACCGCCCGCAAAATGCTGTCCCGAAAGATCAAACTGGTCCGTGTCACTTTGAGTGCGGACTATCCGATCCTGCTTTACAATAAACAGTAATTAATCACCCATAAACATTTATCACAGATGAAAACATTTATTTCCTGCTGCCTCATGCTCCTATTAACCGGCAGCCTCGCGCTGGCTCAACCTTCGCACTCCGACAACATCCGCCGTTACCGCCTTTCGCTCTCAACGGACCAGACTACGGTGCTTGTTTTTGCAACCCCGATATGTGAAGGTTGTGTGGATCGCGGTCATCCCGATATCGCCACAGAAATGGTAACAGGGATGAAAAACGTGCTCCGTGTCAAAGCCCGCACCTCATCGCTGCCCCTTTCCAACCTTACCGTCATCACGGAAGACGGAAAGATTTATGCCTTTACCGTTGACTACAACACAAGACCATCAGAAACGCTATGGGAAGTGGAGCCGCCGCTGGCCGCCGCCGCGCAGTTTTCCCATGAACGCCTCAGTGACGCCTCCATCTCCAAATTTCTTCAGATCATGGATGCTATGCCCGCCGTCAAAAGTAAACCGGCTACCAAAACACCTGGAAAAATGCGCATGAGCCTAGCCGATTTATACCAGAAAGGAGACGTACTATTCTTCAAATTTCAAATCTCCAACAGCTCCGGTATGGATTACGACCTGAATCTTACCAGGTATTATGTCCGGGATAAAAAAAGGGCCAAACGTACTGCCAAGCTGGAAAAACCACTTGCTCCGCTGGCAGAACAGCGTCCGGATCAACAGCGGGTCAATGCCGGGAGGAAAGCCAACCTGGTCGTAGCATTTCCAAAATTCACTATCGCCAACAATAAACTGATGGTGGTGGAAATTTTTGAGCACAACGGTGATAGGCCCATTACACTGATGATCCGAGGCCACCAGCTACTCAGCGCCCGTGGAGAATAAACAATCCTTACCATTTTTTAAAAATGTACGTTATGGCAAAATCATTCTCGCTTGATGAAGCAATGGAACGACTGCAGCATTACCACAATGCGATGGAAAAAGTCCAGCCTGGCTACCTGAAAAGTAAATCCAGAGACATACTGGACAGGAACTTTTTAGAGTATTTGAGAAAGCATTCAGGTCAGGATGTGGAAGGATGGCTGCTGGATAACGCCTTAAAATTCGGTGCCGAGTACGCCAACAAGAAAGTGAACACCAGCAGAGGCGAACGCTTCGCCCGGCAGGTGCAATTAGGCGGCAAAGGCCTGGTGCAAGCGTCGTTCAGACTGGGTTTCCAGCTTGTCCGACTGTTGGCACAAAGCACCCGTTATTTAATTGCTGCTTCCATACCTCACAATATTCTAGCATTCTTCCGAAACCCACTTGGCACGGCAACCACCGCTAATAAGCCAACAGTAAGTGAAGGTGCAGCGCTGAGTAATCAAAATCAACAACCTACCGCTCAATCCCAGCAAACGACAGCAGATGGTAAGCTCTCGCAGACGGTGGTCCAACCCAACGGCCAGCTGCAGACAGCCCCCACTCCGCAACAAACGGTAGTACCGCAACCGGCAGCTGTGACGACAACCCCGGCTGCTGCCATACACCTACCTCCCGCCAAATCAAAAAAGCCTGCAACGTCTAAAAAGGCGGAGCAGGTCAAAGCCGGTAACAATCGACAAAGTACCCGCCGCAAGCAGCCCCCCGCCGGCCAGCGGAAAGGGCCCTCCCGCTAACATCCATCGCTATTACTCAATTATGTAAATAATATATCATGGAAACAGAAAAAAACATTGAAAACATTCCCCAGGTCAAAAGACAAATAAAGGCCATGGGGTTCGGCGACGCCCTGAATGCAGGTATCGACCATGCCGCACAGTCAGGTTTGGAGGTCTACCAACCCATCGTATACCAGGCACAGATGGCCGGTGAAGCCAAATACAGGCCTAAAATATCCTTCGGTGAAAAACGGGCATGGGTAGACGGGTTTGAAGCCACCCTGTATGAACAGTTGTTCCTGGACCAGACGGTAAATGGCGTAGATGTTCGCGATCTTTCCGAACGTATGACCAGCGGAAGACCCGAACCGGATGCGGGGGAAACACTCGGCCAACCTGCCGAGGGTATCGACAAAGCCTTCAATGACCAGATCCGCAATGATTTGCTTGCCATTAAGGAAGTAAATCAACTGCTATTTGTGGCCATAGCGGCAAAATTCGGCACCTACGGACTCGATCTGGACAACAGGACGCATTCGGTGATCAGCACTTTCCAAATGGAAACAACCCATACGCGCTGGTTCCCCGCCGAAGAAAAAATCACCCTCGATGAAGCCGCCCGCATGCTGGTTAAATCTGCCACACCAACTGCCGTCCGAAAGGAAGTGATCGACTACCGGCCAATTAAGGATGTCATCAACGAATGGCAGGAAAAGGGATACGGACCGGCAGAAGATCTCATTACCCGTTTCGAAACCCAGGAAAAAACAGCATTCGCCCAGCAATCCAAGTTGAGTGAAAAAGAGTTTTTCAGCTATCCCAAAGAAATGAGGCGCTTTAGCAACTTCATGAACGTAATGCTGGAAACTGTGGATGGACCTAACATTGACCTGATGGAGAAGGTCGCCGTCTGGCTCTATATTGACTTTCCCGCAGAATCAAAAACGGTGCATAATAACATGCACCTTAAACGTATCAAAGATCCTAACAACTTCCTGGTCAACAAATATCGGGATTACACATGGACCGAAAACATGTCTAAAAATGAATTTTGGGATGATATCAAGGCCCTACAGCGCGGAGAATCCATTACCATTGAAACCAACAGTGCGGATGCTCCATTGATTGTCATATCTGCCAACCCGGAATACAAAACGATCCATATTCTGGACGCGGACTCAGGGTTACCCTTGGACCATTCTCAGTTCCGCACGGATTTGGCACAGGAAAGGATATCGCAAAAATCGGGCGACAGAAATCAGGCGCCCATGCGTATCTATGATGGGGAGCAGTCACCCCGTGGGCATTTTGAAGAAAAAAAACCTGACCTGACACCTGCAGCCGACACCAGTACCAAAAAAGTCGCGGCAATTCCCGCGGCCAGGAACCGCCGCCAAAGAAGTCAACCCGCCAAAGCACCAAAAGAGCGCCCTCCAATGGCAAAAAGAAAGGCGGTCCTAAGCGATAACACAACACCAGCCCCCACCTGGTTTTTTCATTACTTCAATTTTGTATCATGGAAAACGTAAAGGATTTCGTAGTCCAGATTCAGGGCTATGATTTTGGGGGCAAACTGGATGTGGATGTCATAACCAAAAGCCCGTTTCTAAATGAGACATCGTTTGATTCCCTGATAGAATCCCTCGCCTCCGTTACAGCACTGCCCATTCATTTGTTAGATAAAAGGGTTTGCAAAACGCAAAATTCTTCACTGG
Organism: Chitinophaga pollutisoli; assembly: GCF_038396755.1. Taxonomy (NCBI): domain Bacteria; kingdom Pseudomonadati; phylum Bacteroidota; class Chitinophagia; order Chitinophagales; family Chitinophagaceae; genus Chitinophaga; species Chitinophaga pollutisoli. The sequence continues at coordinate 689,167 of NZ_CP149822.1, forward strand.
AACTCAGCCGTATCTCCATTCGCAGAAAAGATGATATCAATCCCCTTATCCAGATTCATGCTTCCAACCAGTCACAGTTTCGGGAACTGAAGATGCCAGGTATCTACCTGTCTACCCCGAAACCAACCACCATAGACCATTTGCTCAAAACCAACTTTTCAGGCACCCTGTTTCAATCCGCCAAACCTGGTTACTTCATGCTCGGTTGGCTGGCCCAAGTAGGCAATGCCTATGAAATCATTATGGCCGCAGGCTTCACCAAACTAAAAGAAGAGCTCGCCCCGCATGTAAAGCCAGTTTACTACGGGACAAAGCAAACACTGCGTCGCATGCCCGTCCATCATACGATGAGCAACCACGCACCCAACATCAAAAAGACTTTTGGCCCTTAGCCTGATAACTTATTAGCGGCGGTGGAGACCGCTCTGCTGGAGAGCAACGGTCAAGTGCGTCGCTAATCGGGGGAGAAGTTCCCAATTTCGGTCCGGGCAGATGCCCGGACCTTTACAAATCGGCCCTATTTTCTAACATTTTCCATTTTCTGCGCTACTTATCCGTTCCCTTTTGCGTTCATCAATAATAAAAGCATTTTTAAGCCCGTCAAATCCCATTCCAGTAAGGAACACACTGCATTTCCCCCATCTCACTCACAAAGCAAGAACTGCGTTTGGCCTTCTACTTCTTTCTAGTTTTGACATAACGTTAACGTCGAACCGAAAACAACAGTATCACCAGCGCAACGGTACTGATACTTCCATCACCAAATCCTTTGAAAATGACGACCATTAATCCGGAAGAAATACTCGTTAAGTTGCTCGGAGAGCTCCAAGAGATTGCCGATGACGGAAGCCACTCTTTCGACACCCTGCAACAATCCGCCCGGGCCTGCTCCATGACACTCGATAACCTGCGTGGTTACCTGACCACCCACGCATTCCCCGCTCCTGATCTGGAAATCTTCTTTTTCAAGCACATCAAACCTTCTGTAGAGGGCCGATTGCTATTCTTTCTCAAACTATTCGATCTGCTAGGACAGCTACCCTTGTACAATGAAGATGAAGGAAAAGCATTCTGGCAGCAAAAAATCCAGGAAGTAGAGCGTTACATATTCCAGTTTGGCGAAATCTGGCATTATTTCAATGCACATGCTGATCATCTCGACCTCCACTATTTCACCCGACCCACCGCTACGCCAATATCGGGCGTCAGCTCCCTTCGCCAGCTCACCGACCCAGGCTTCGAGACCCCTCAAAGCCACAATTTTGCCTGCATCACCGCTTCCCGCATGCTGATTGACTACTGCAGTCGGCAATTAGGAAGATCAGATCCTGCCCTACCCTTTACGTTCACCTGGACAGGATCCGCTCAGGCATTAACGGAAGTGATATATGGATTTAATGAGATGCAAGTGCTCGATGGCAAACGCCATGAAATTGCCAAAGTGAAGGCATTTTTTGAAAGGGTCTTCAATTTCCCCATGAGCAATATCTATAAAAACTGGGAACATATCCGCTTGCGGAAAAAAGCAGAACTGCGTTTTTCGACGAAACCATCATGGCACTCGGCAAACGCGCGGATTATGATGACCTCAATGCACTCGGCTAAGCTTCTCCGGTAGCTGCGTAGCTTCCCTCTTTAGAATGATGGGAAGCAACGCCACCCGCCGGCCGGAAAGGAATTCTTAGGATCACAACCGTACCTGTTTTGCCAGGCGTGGCAGCACTCATCACTTCAAGACTTCCTTTCACTCCGGTACGCTTTCCCAGAACTTGCAGCCGTTCATTGGTGATAACCGTGGAAATCGAAGGCTTCAACCGGGAAGGAGCCCTACCCAACCCAGGTCCATTATCTTCTATGCGGCACAAGATGGTATGCTGCTCTTTTATAATAGAAATGTGTACCATCCCGCCGCTTTCCAGCTGGGACACGCCATGTACAACCGCGTTTTCAACAAATGGTTGAATCAGCATTGGAGGGATCAACAGGCGCTCGTGATGGAAATTGTCATATGTGCTAAGAGTATATTGAAACCGGTTGTCCCAGTGCACCATCTGCAAAGCCAGGTATGCCTCCAGCGCCACCACTTCGTCCAATAGCGACACATACGGCTCCCGAGAATTAAACTGGTTGAGTTGGAGTAACCTGGAAAACTGGGAGAGATAGGATAGCGCAACAGTTTGCTCGTTGCTGCGGATTAATGCTTGTAAGTTGGAAAGGGAATTATACATAAAATGGCCTTCCATCTGACTTCGGAGTAGCTGCTGCAAAAGTTCCGCCTCCCGACTGACGAGCATCCGCTTCCTCAACCGGGATTTTCTATACAGCAGGTATGCAATGGTAATTAAAGCCACCACCAGTAGTGATAAGAAAATAATTTGCCATCGCCGCTGCTTCAGATTCTGTACACGAAGTGCATCTTGCTCCGCCAGGTTTGCAATCCTTTCATTCTTATCCGTTAATGCCTGCTGGGCCATAATGCTGCCAATTTGGGCGTTCATCATCACTTTCTCCGCTTTGCGGTGATAATACATGATGGAATCTATCAGTTCGGTGGTCACTCCTTTAATCTTACCCTGCAACCGAAGTGCCTCCGCAGTAACCTGCCAATTACCTGTATGCCTTCCCATGAGAATAGCAGAATCCACAAACTTGTCAGCCTGCATGCGCTCGCCCACTTTATGATGGAGTAATCCTAGCATGAAATAGAGATCCGCATTGACCTTCCCAATTCCATTACTTTCTTTAAGCGCCTTTTCATATAACACAATGGCGTCTTTCATCCGCCCTTTGTTTACCCGGAGCGCACCCAGTTGCGCCAGCGCAGAAATGCGTTCTTTGACCGGATATCCCGCCAGACCACTATCTATGCTTCCCAATGTTTTATCAAGTATATGATCAATAGAGTCACCCTTTCCTGCCTGCCTTGTCACATTCTCAATGATGGGCAAGCTTACATCGCCGAATAAAATATTATTTACACCAGAAAAGAAAAGCTTCGACCATTGCCGCTTACTCCTACGTACATTTGTCTCCCATCCATCACCATCTGCTCTCTGAAAACCAGTATATACCGAATAAAGCAAGTAGTCCTTTGCCAATGAATCGGAACGCTTCATCAGTTGCTGTGCTTTTTCCATCAAAACCCGCGCACTATCCCTATAGGTTTGAGAAGCAGCAATATTACCGTAATTAGTAAGCAAGTCTGATTCCCCCTTTCAATCCGGAACTGCTGTATAGAAAGCAGCATCTCAGCATATCGTTTTTCTTCAATACCTATGGTATCCCATTCAGATGGCGCAATAACGGTTTCCCCACCAAGGATATCACAACTTGAAAGTGGCAGCAGGGCTGCAATTATGATTACATACTTCATATGCCTGCTCTTTCATTTCTGAGAAAGCGTTCCACTTCATCTTTCCTTCTGGCAGAAACGGGCAGGCTGACCCCATTTTCCAGGAGTACATGGCCATTCTTATAATAGGTCTTTATATGCTGCTGCGCCACCAGAAAAGACTGGTGTATCCTGATGAACTCCTTACCAGGTAACATGCGCTCGTAGTCCGATAAAGTCTTGATGGTTTTGTAATGCTCACCGCTGGCCATATGCACAACGGTGCGTTCAGTTCCCTCCAGGTACACAATATCCCGCAGTGGAACCAGGTGCCAATGTCCAGTAGACTGCAGTGCCACCCTTTCTACTGCTACACGGTCCGCACTCTGCTCCCTGGCCAACCGCCACTGTAGCGGCACCACCGGCGCCGATGTCCATGCCCTGCTTACGGCTGTTAGCACCTCCTGATAATCAGCCGGCTTCAGCAGATAATCCAGTGCTCCGCATTTGATCGCTCGAATAGCATACTCCCCGTAGCCTGTCAGAAATATAAGGCGAAAGGACAAGGGTTGAATCTGTTCCAGTAAGTCGAAGCAAAGACCGTCTTTGAGGTCGATGTCCATAAATACAAGATCCGGTGTGGTGGCAGGGATCACTTCCGCGGCACTCTTAACCGAGCCCGCTTCGGCTACCACAACTAACCCTTCAATATTCTCCAACATCAGCCGTACATCCTTTCTGATGTGGGGCTGATCATCCACTATAACAGTACGCAGAAATTGGATCATAAACACGGTTTTTCAAGGTTTCCTCATAATTACAATAAACAGCATCGTCAGCTCCTACGCTGGCAGGGCTCACTTCTGTACAACAATAATTTCGGTAAGTATGATAGGTGGGATACACTTTAGAACACGTTCCTCATGGTCTGTCGCGGCTAAATCTATTTTTTCGGAATTGATATACCTAATATAAGGAATTTATCCGGTTATCTCACTGCGCCGAATACACTTTTTGTTTGTTGCCAGGCTAAGTCTAACTCGGTGAGCACAATATTCATATAATAACATATATATATAACCGAACTTCTATTTTTTGAAATTTGGAGATCAGCGATATACCAACGTTTAACATCCGTTGCGTCGCACTCTTGTACGGCTGAGATAACGTTCAGCCCGATGCATTCAACTTAACCATTGCCTTCACTTGGTAAGTTGGCCTTCTGCACGCTTGTGCAACATCAATTCGCGAAACTACTAACCGGCGCCGAGCATACGAAACACTGCGGCGCATCCAGCCTGCGCACCAGCGGCTCCGCAAATCTGGATGCGCCTGGCCCTAACGGGGGAGAAAGAAAAATTTTTACCACTCGTAGGGATAAGCGCTTTAGCACCGGTAACGTAAAATTTTTTCTAACTCCTTTTTCTCCTGCCTCTGCCGGTTTTAGTGCTGGTCGCTACGATGTATGACGGCGCGCGTAGTGCGCTGACATCGAAATACAACAATTTACTCATTATCAAAATTTTAATTATGAAAGTTCGTGTAACCGGTAACATCGTGCGTGACGCGGTGGCAACCAAGACAAAAAATGACAACTATGTGATCAACTTCACTATTGCGCTGAATGAGAGTTTTTACTCCAAAGCCAAAGGCAGATATGAGGAAACCGATTTCATCGACTGCGGTATCTGGACTAGCCCCAAGCTGGCAGATCACCTGCTCAAAGGCCGGGTAGTTACGCTGGACGGCAACCTCAAACCGGGATACTATTTTAAAAAGAACGACCGTCAAAAAAAGACCCCTATCCCATTTCTGCGCCTCGTAGTGGCTGACCTCAAATTTGAAGGTTTTAAAACCAGCGGAAATAATGACAGCGGCAGCGGCACAGTGCCGCAACCGGAAACGGCAACAGTAAACGCCGATGCCGGTGACGATCTGCCATTCTAATCCATCAACAGCGGCGGGAGCAATACCCGCCGCTATTTACCCTCATTACATAAACACGCATATATGACTACAAATTTTTTCTCCCGCTTTGAAGAACTCGGGCTAATCGGTGAATTTCAGCTAAGGATTACCGTTAGGCCCGGCGTATTGCGGGCTAATATTATTCCTGTAGGGGAAAAGAAAGGGCCGGACGCCCCCGCCATTCAGCCGCTGAACCTCCGGGATGCCACAGCAGCAGAACTGGACGCCGGATTCTTTGCCGCCATCACCCGCCCGCTGCAAACAGCCACGGGGCTGCTCACCAATCTGGAAGCCTTTGAAAAATCAGCCAAAAAAGCCTGTACCCCAAAGGCCAATTCAGCTACACCAGTGAAAAAGACGGAAACAGCCGTACCGGCTAAATACACCGAAGCGCTCCGAAAATCCGAAGAACAGGAAAAGAAAGGAAACATCGGTCAGGCCATTGCCGCCATGCCCGATCCCGTCAAGTTCCCCACGCAGGCTAAAGCCATAGCCGAACGACTTACCGCACTGCGCCAGCAACGCCCTGACCTCGCCTCAACAGTCGCCCAACCCTGCCTCTTCAATCAGCCCGCAGTCACAGACACCACGCCTGCCGCTACCGATCCTACAAATCTCCTCTCCGGCAACGCCGCACCGGAAAATACAGATACTGAAATCCCTCGTCAGCAACAGCCACAGGAAGGCACAGACGAAGAAGAAGGCGAAGAAGATGGAGAGGGGGAAGAAATGCCGGTAACAACCGACGAAGACGAAGAAGAGGCGGAAGAATCATTTTCCTATCCGCCAGATTGGGACGAAAATTAATCGATCACTTTTAAACGTCAAGTTATGATTATAGAAAACATGGTACGCATCTTCAAATACAAGCCCGGCGTGGGAAAAGATGAACTCGTACTCGAAGACCCCAACCCGGCACTTTCCCCCGATGAAGTGCGCTATCACTTCGCCACCACCATGCCCGCATGCGCCGCGCTGGTATCAGCAACAGTAGACGCACCTGTGATGGAAGGCAATAACCGCATCATTTACAACCTCCGAAACAGCCTCGGAACAAAGGGATAACAATATGGCACAACCGAAAAAGCAACGCAAGCACCCTCGCCCCATTCCGTTCACTCAAAATCTCCACCAATGCGAACTACACAAACAATTTGTCCAACACGCACTAAAGGCAGACCAACTGCAAACGGCAGAAAAAATCAGAAAGAAAAAATGGCAACCTGCGCCGCTGGCGCTACAATGCCCCATATGCTAAACCGGAAGCTGCCCCGGCGCAGCCATCACCTCTACGCCGCAGGATTTGAAGAAATAGAACACCGTTTCTTTTCTTCCTTAGACAACATCTGCAGGACGCATCACATCAAAATGCCCCTGATCAGCACCGCTCCCTTTCCGCACAACATCATCGGCGTTTTTGATGCGCTGCAAGGGAAATGGGATAGAAAGAGTCCCACTGAACTCTTGATCCTGTGTGCCGAAGGGGTCAGCGGGGCCATAGCCACGATTGAGGATTGCCCCAAAGATTACGACCTCTACCATATAAATATCCTCAAACTCTATCAGCACCGCGGCGCCCCCAACAGGGGCGGTGCGGTCGAAGCACTCGTGCAAACTTGCGCTTATCTCTATCATCACCTCGGATTCGGTCACTATATCGGTAACAACATCATATCCCAAGCACTCAGTTACATATGGACTTACCTCTATGATTACGAAGATGAAGACAGCGGATCAGCGGAAAGGGAAAGTTGGAAAAAAGGAGTAGAAAAAGATTATGACGAAGCCAAAGACGCAGGTTACTGGCTGGAACAACAAATGGGTATCAACTTTCAACCTGAAAGATGGGAAGCGGCACTGGAACACTTCAATCCGGCAGATGATTGGGAAAAAAAGTACACACCTGTTGCACCGGCATGCAGGCACTGTACCGGGCATTTCCCACATACAAATTGGAGGATATGAGTTACCCCACCATCTGCGATACCGGGATGCTCGCCGGAGGGATGAACCGTAATTACGAATCTGACCACCTTGAAATCACAGACATTTTCTCCTTTGTTCCGGTAGATGAAAATTCGGAGATGAACGAAACGCTTTACAATGATATGGAAGCCATATGCGAAGATCGATTCATCCGTTACAGCCCGGCGCATATAGTATGCTATGACGAGCCACAGCCCCGCCACCTCCACGACCCGGCATTTACCGCTACACTCTTTGCCCTGCTCAATGATATTTCCGAACTCATCAATTTTTGATCTATGGATAATTTACTTACCATGCTCGATATTACTTATGACCCGGTAAAAGTCTACGTGCTCATGCAACCCAACACCTCCCACGTAGCTCCTTATGTGGAAGCCTACCGGGTTCATAACAGGAGGATGACAGCCGCCCACCCCCTCTCCCTCGATGAAGGACAACAACTGGCAGAAATGCTCAGTGGCGCTGCCAGTGTCGCATTCGGATGTTTTCAGCCGCAAGGCATTATCCCCGCCAATGTTCTGCGGACGGTCACAGGACGCGCCGGGTACGCCATCTGGCACACGCCCGCACAAAAAATGCAGCTGCTATTTGATGAATGCCTCTACATACCCGAAGGCATCAGCGCTATTCCCCCGCTACTCTGGAAAGCCACCCGCACCCACTTGGAAATATTTGCCCTTTCCTCCGACCACCGCCCGGACCTGAACACGCCCCTGCTGCGCGCCCCCTTTTACAATACCAGCTCCGAAGGCCGGGTCTGCATGGGCAACGTCAGGATCGGAACCGATAACATCCCATGCTTGGAAGACTTTATCAGCTTATGGGAACAAGCATTTTTCAAATCTACTTTCACCCATCTGGGCGAACTCACCAACGGCCCGATCAAAGGTGACCTCAATGCGCTCTGGCGGGAACTGATCGGCACAGGTAAAACCTTCCCGGTACGAGAACTCAAAAAATCTTACATCACTTTAAAATCCTTGTTATGAATACCATTCATTATACCGCCCCCAACCTGCTGTCCCCCACTGATCCGATTACCGTTAACGTAATCGGAGCGGGCGGCACCGGCTCCCACCTCGCAATGGCGCTGGCAGACGTCAATTGCGCCCTGCTGGAACTGGATCACCCTGGATTGCAGGTGAGGCTTTTTGACAATGACCTCGTAAGTGAGGCCAATCTCGCCCGCCAACGCTTCTCTCCTTTGGAGGTCGGTTTACATAAAGCCACCGCAATCATATCCCGGATCAACCGGTATTACGGATTTGATTGGGAAGCCATACCGGAAGCCTTTGGCCCCAAAACTGCCAAACACTTACCTAACATGAACGCGCAGGTGACATTTTCTTGTGTGGACACCGTGGCAGCCCGTCGATGCATAGCCGAAATCATCATAAAGTCCAAATATTACCGCAATGCAGAATACCGCCCACTGTACTGGATAGATTGTGGCAACAACCGAATCAGCGGTCAAGTCTGGTGCGCGACAGTAGGAGACATCAGTCAACCACAGGATATGGAGCAAATCACCGTTTGTCAACTTCCCTTTATTACCGATGAATATGGTGACCAACTGGTGGACAGTCCCGCTCAACCCAGCTGCTCCGTGAGGGAAGCCCTGCTTTCTCAGGACTTATTTATCAACCGCGAAATAGCACTGGCAGCCGCGAATTTCTTTTGGAAAATGCTGCGCAAAGGAAAATCCAACAGCCGGGGCATATTCTATAACGCGGAAGATGGCAGGATGGTGCCTATCCCTCTGCCTGATCCCGCCGTAGTCATGGCGGCGTAACCACATCACAGTTTTATGGACAGTAAAAATTTAGCATTATGAAAAAAGTAATCGACAATGACGGTGATTACCGTGAAATCGCGGATTTGGAAAAGGCCATCACACAGGCAAAAGAATTTAGCGGCTACCGCATGGAAGAGGATGGATACCAGAAAACCAAACAGCGTCAGTTCATTTATTGGATGGACTTATGGATAAAACTGGAACTGGTAAAGGCCGGCCTGCGTCCTTCCCGCATCTCCCTCCCGCTACGTTTTCCGCATCAGTACAAGGATAAAGTGCTCGAATGCCTGAAAGAAAATAGCATAGTGGAATACCTCTCTGAAACAGTGATATATATTTATAGGGAGGAAAAAGTGTATGCTGGCCATTTATTCCAGACCCGAAGCGGCAGATGGCAGCTGGAGTGGGAATCGGTACTCCCATGAACTTTTGAACAGAAAAAATCGCGCGCCCCACTGGGGCGCGTTTTCGTTATCCCAATACCAGGAGATCATCTGCGTATTATCGACATTATGATGCTTCACCAATCCAGAAATTAATATTTGTTTCTTCTTCCCTCTCCTATCAAAATATTGCTGATCTTAGCGCCCTCAATTTCAGCTTTGGAACCTTGTCATAAGGAAGATCGAAGCCTATAATCCAATCGCCAATTACATCGGTCTTTCCGCCACTCCGGTCCGGTACCTGGACAACCAACGAAACATGGCAGAGGAATTTTTCGATAGCAACATCGCCAGCTACATTTCCCTCATGCAAGCCTTTAAGGCTAACATACTCCCCCTTCCCAAATACGTTTCAGCCATCTACAGCGTAGACCGTGAATATAAAAAATTGGTCAAAAAAATCATTGGCACCCAAAGCAAGAAAATATACACCGAAAGAATACACAGCGCCATCGTCAACTGGGAGAAAGCCGCAGGCCTCCAAAAAGTGTTTAGCAAACATTTGCAGTCCCATCACAACAAGTTCATCGTGTTTTGCTCCAAAATATCGGATATCGATCTGGCGAAGAAAAAACTACGTCCCATCTTTAAGTCGGTCTAAGGATCGGTTAATTGCTACACCGTTGCTTCAAAATTCGGAGAACTTAAAAATAACGCCGCCCTTGAAAAATTCGCAGACGACAATGGACCCTGCTTATGCTTCACCGTGGATATGTTCAACGAAGCCATTCACCTAGACGGTATTAAAGGTATTGATGGCGTCATTTTTATGCGGTTTACAGCAAGCCCAAACGTATATTATCAACAAATGGGAAGATGCTTTTCAGTAAATCAGACGCAGCAGCCTATCATCTTCGACCTTGTCAACAATTTTAGCTCCGTCTCCCGAAATAAATTTAAAAAGGAAGTGGAAGCCGAATTCCAAACCGATAGCCATGATCTCCCCTGGATTACCACCGATTTAAGATTTGGTCGCGCAAGCTCCAATAAAGAACTGATTGGCATATCATTCTTCGACGAAACCAGAGAAATTAGAGAACTCTTCAACAGCTTTGCATCCGAATTTGACAACTGGGAAATCCAATTCAAAAATTTATCAGCATTAATACAGCAAGGGCAGTCCATATCGCACCGGTATACGCCTTCAGCTTATCAATTTGTCAATAGAAATAAATACTATTATAGGAAAGGACTACTCAGTACAGAAAGAGTACAAAAACTATTGAATATAGGCATCAATTTTACCCCGAAACCTTATGGCCAAAACTGGAACCTGATAAAGAGTGGAGCGGACTGGCGTATAGCCAAATCCAAACTGAACAGTTGGGTGTACTCACAAATCATTAAGTATCGCCAAGGTAAATTGACAAATGAACAAATTGCTATATTAACCAATGCAGGCGTGCGTTTCGATAAGCCTGCCTGTACATTTGATCAAAACCTGGAGAAATTTATTGCTTACCGGGCTGATTTGATTAACAATCCGCTATCAGACGATCTTAGAAGTTGGATAAGAAGCCAAAAATTGTCCCTCCGCAGAAAGACGCTTACACCTGATCATAAAAGTAAGTTGGATGCAATTGGCTTTGGACAGTTCACTGAAAATGACAGACAATGGGAAATCAGCTTTCAAAAGTACACAAACGGATGTATCGACAGATCTCTCCAGAATTGGATACTTAAACAGAAAAAATACTACGATGAAGGTATATTGGCTGAATGGAAAATAATAAAGCTGAAATCCATCGGATTTGATTTCACGCAGACAAAGATTGCAAGCTGGAATGAAATGTTCGAGGAGGTAAAAGAAAATAAAGATTGGAAAAAAGTAAAAAAACTAAGATTGTGGGTCACCGATCAGGCAAGGCGCTTTAGAAAAGGAGAACTATCCCCAGAAAAAACTTCTCTTCTCAACGCGATTGGCATCATCTTTTCAAAGACCGCCTATCGCAGCCCCTATGCCCATAAAGATTTTAACCAGATGATACAGGAATATAAAGCTTTCCTTTCTGATTTATCTGAGCCAGACATGACACCGGAACTCGGATTATGGGTACGGAACCAGCGATCTCGATACAGAAAAGGTAAAGTTTCTAATGCGGAAAAAAGGGCGTTGGATGCTGTAGGCATCATGAATAAGCCCGTCAATGAACGTGGTTGGCTGGCAAGGTTAGAACGCTACAAATCCGGCGAAAGGAGCCGTGAAATTAACGTTTGGGCTAAGTTACAACGCAAGACTTATCGAATGGGAAGACTTTCCGAAGATAGAATGCGGCAGCTCCGCTCGATAAAGTTCAAATTTGACGCAGCGGTAGAGCACGTCTAACTTTATGCGCCCAGGGTTGTTGCAGGTTAAAATTTCATGGAGTGCTTAAAATCGGATGAAATATGCCTACAGTATGGATAACAGATCGAAGGCGAATAGTCACATCAAACCCATAGTATATTCAAAGCCACAAGAGAACGAATATTAAACTTTCATAAGATGATCCTGAACGCACTATCGAAAGAATTAAAATGGTGCAAAAAAAGAAAAAAGCTATTATTTTCGCATACTCCTCAACGTTTTCTTCAAGACACAGCTTAAAGATTATTAAGATCTAAATACTTTTTCATGAGACACCTGTCGTCCTCACCGGATGAGGAAGGCGTACAATTTTGCGTAAAAGGCTGCGGAACTACTCGTTATACTGTTTGGGAACGCCAACGCATGAAACCGTCCCAACCTTATATGCAATATTGCAAAGATGGCATCGAATCATCGTATCGCCCCGAATGCCAAACCCCAATGCAGCGGCTACAAGAGCAGGTCCTGGATGTATCTACCAAGCAACATATACTCCAGTTAATATGCGATAGAGAATGCGAATTACTTATCCAAATCCCAAAAGCCACACCTGGGGCATCCATCACACGTCTCAAACTGCAAGACATTTTAAAGAGACGTGGCTTCACCCCAAACCAAATTGCGGCAGCAGTGAATAAACTACCTTTGTCAAAACGACCATTTTAGAGAAACAAAATATAGCTGTAAAATGACAGCATCTTTGGGTGCTTGCAAAGGTCTACTACTGATCATTCAATCTGACGATATGAACATACCAGATTACAACTTACTGCCGATCTCCCAAAAAGATTTTTGCTGCTACTGCGGCAAACTTATCGACATTCCCAAAGAGCGAACAGTAGAACATCTGATCCCCGTCAGCCGTGGTGGCAACAATCACCATTATAATAAAAGAACCTGCTGTAAAAAATGCAATTCCCTGCGCGGCAATCATTCATTGCTTGTATTTATTGAAATACTGAAAACACTATATGCAGTGTCAATGAACCCCGTTGAGAAATATGAATTAGAAATAATGATAATGAACGCGGAATATTGGCAAGATTATGTCAATACTGCAGAGGACAAACTACTACGGTCAAAAGTAAATCACAAATGACGCAATTGAAGCTATAAATTATAGTAACACACATGAAACGTCAAAACATTTTTAGTTATCGCGTTCGCAAGTCATTTCCAAACCAGGCTTCATGCTCCCAATATTGCGCGTTAAATCTCCATGGACTTTTTAAAATCGGATAAATGATGCCTTATCTTGGATAACAGATCAAAAGTTTGATGCTTCCAGTCCTGCCAGGAGATGTCAGAACGAAGGGCCCCATAATCAAAAGTTTGGCTGTTTACCTCTGGCCAATAGTGCAGACAAAATCCAACCGATGCTTTGAGATCGTTTACTTCTTTGATCACTTCAATTGAATCTGTTTGCTCAAAATCAGTGGCAATCTTCAAAAAGGTATTTGTCATTATATGCCCGGATGCAACATCCTCTACCGGTAATTGAAGTTTTTGCGCCTCGTCCAGTGCCTCCATTAAGGTAAACAAATATTCATGTTTAGCATTTCTATCATCTTCTATCAAATTTGCCAGAAAATATGCCTTCCAATAAATTTCTTCCGCGCCCTTTTTGATTCGATATAAACGAAGCTGCAGACTATCTAACGTTTCTTCCATTTTTGATACAGGCTGGCATTTCTATTCCGGAAACTCCGGCTACCAACTTGTCAAATTAAATAGCAAAGTATGGCCAATTTCCTAAGCGTTTGTTAATAGCGTGAATAATTTTCCCGACAGGCCAACCAGAAAAATCCGATCAAGTGCTAATCGGAAATCTCTGGAAACTCTTCACCGTTGAAAAAGCGTTTTAGCAGATCTGGTGCCTTACTACGTAAAGACTCCTCGAATTCGGCGCCAGTCCATATTTGAGTATTCGCAATATTATTGTCCTTACAATATGCTCTTATTTTATCCTGGGCAGTTTTACTTACCGTACCACCTGCAACGACAACATAATGATCTGGAATCTCCCCCTCCTTAACCAGCCGGTCGATATCTTTCTTAATTTTTGAAAATGGTAAATTCGGGTAGTTTTTGCACTGAAAACACCAGCTCTCCCCGTCCGCTTCTGCCCAGATGTCCCTGCCTCCCTCACCCCCGCTTTCGCCATACCACTTTAGCACTTTCGGATAATTAACCGTCCTTACGAGATAAGCAAACGTTAATCGCTCGAAGCCCCTACCTTGAAGATCGTAAAAATGAATTTTATGCACCGTACTGCTAATTGACCTCGGATTATCAGCACTTGCATTCTTCAGCCTATCCAATTCTTCTTCCAGGAAACTGATATGATAGGCCAGTGCCCCTCCTCTGATAAGTTGATGTATAATACTGACATAAGCTTCTGTTCTCCTATCAAATGGCATGGCTGCATTGAGGGTGACATTATTTAACGTCACTATATCAAGGTCTTTCCATGTTATACTATTCCCATTTATAATCCAGGAATACCCGATTCTGCTATATTGACCAAACTCCAATGTCAATTGGTGTTGCCCTGTATGTATCCAAAAATGGTGAGAACAACTAAATTTTTCATGCGCGTTGACCAATGTCGATATTCGCTTTTCAATCATCACACGTTTATTGGGTGCCAACCGTGACTGATGTTGGTATTGTTGCATCAATTCTTCCCGGTTGCCGAACTTGTCAATCAATGCCCTAAAATCAATATATGTACGGAATTCCGCCATCTTTTTCGCACCAAGTAGAATATGGTGAATTTCAAACATAAAGTGTCGCAAATCCTCAAAAACTTTGATCTGATGTTTGATCTGATCTGTATACTTCACGGCAGGCATAATCAACTTTCGCTGAAGGCCATTTATAACCTGCGTAACTATCGTATTGAAAGTTGTCACGAATTTCAATGGATCATCGGAGGTATTAATTTCACTTTCAACCCATTTGCATGCCTCATCATAAAACAACTCCATTTTAGTATACGCATCCGTATCTCCTTCCACATACTCACCCACGCTAATTTGCTGGCCACCGAAAAGCGCCAGCCACTTATTTGTAAAATTCATGGCTTCCTCAGTACGTTTCAGCCTTTCCATAGCCTCCTCATATGTCATAGTGATGGTGCCATCACTTAGTTCAACGTAAATTTTCCCATCTTTCTCAGTCACATTCATAATAAGATTATAAAAGCAACCTTTTTTGGGGTTGCGTTATCAATTAATTCTGATTGATCACATCCGTACTTCTGCTTTCACGAAAGGCCGCCTCATATCGAGAACTGATCTTCGAAATTGTGAAAAGCTTTCCATCCATCTCAATGACAGCACCGGCTTGCTTACCCATAAGCAACAAAGCTCTTTCTGATGAACTTGATATGGAATGCTGCAAGGTGGCTTTATCATCAATTACAACATTCATGACTGCACCTTTTTCATCTTTCAATTCAACTGCACAATAGTCGTCCACTACTGCTTGATCACCCGCTCTGAATCCACTTTCTATTACCCCAATAACAAAACGCTCATATGCTTTGCGATGCAACGGATGTTGCGGGTTCTCGTTTCGGATTTCCAGGGCCAGTTCAAGTCCCCTCATGTGATGAAACCTTCCTGCACTCACTACTGCGATAAGCAACGCATTCATTCTATCCTCCACTGGCCAACGCTGATCGACAAATTCTTGCAATTTCCCCTGAATTTTATCCTGATCATTCGCGCGAAAATAGTAGGCCAACTCTTTCCCATGAAAAAATGGATCTTTCGGAAAATACTTCATTGCATTTTTAGCCATAGTAAGTGCTTCTACATAATCACAGCCTTTTTCAATAGCTTCCAGCAGAAACGCCGTGCAGAAATAAATCGGATGGTTCGGATCATACAATTTTTCTGCAATTTCAACGGCATCAGCATGCCGTCCTACCCGCTGCAGACTAGGCAACAGATATTCTAAGAGGCTATGCCATCGCTCCTTGTAACCAGGTTTATCCAACAGCGCGACCACTTCCCCATAATGTCCTAGCTTATAACAAAGCTCAATTACGAATTGATGAACAAAATTGGCAGGATTATCACCCAATGACTTGGCTGCCCGCGTAGCAAGTTCATGCGCTTTTTTTCATCGCCAACTTGTATAGCTAATTCTGCTGCACGATGAGCCATTTGTGGAATGTCAGGATACTGGTTGGCGGCATCCAATACAAACTGAAAAGCACCCTTTACGTCTCCGTTAACCATCATGGCCAGGGATCGGAAGAATATTATTTTGCATGCTTCATCCTCCCCCTTTCCTGGAAGGCGCTCATCAAGTAATTTAAAAATAGCCTCCGAATCCTTTCTCTCCAATAACCCATTAATTTCTAAGAAAAAAAGTTCTTTCTCTTGCACTTCATTTAACTCCAAATGTTGCCTTGCCTCTTCAATAAGTTTGATATGGATCATTCCCTTTTCCACCCCCAGCATCAACAAATGATGGTATATGATAAAATCCTTCCCATCATCCAAGGCAACTACAAAATCCGATTCTGCATTTTCCTTGTCTCCAAGCATGTAGCGAACCACTCCCCGGTTGGCAGTAACGGCCCATCGGACCTCGCGCATGTCTGAATCCTTGTAAAAATCCCTTGCCTGGCTGAGATACCCTTCTGCAAGTTTTAACCGATCCCGAGTATCTTTTGAAATGTAATTCCCGTCTTTTATCTTATTTAACAACGCTGTTTTGGCATGTAGCAAAGCCATTCTTTCAATTTTCTCAGCCCAGGCCAACGTACCTTCCGGAATTGACGTTTGTTCCAATATTTGCAAAGCACGAACGATCTGTTCAGGCCCTTGCCTTGATAGCCACTCTGCAGCATTCACTGCAACCATGGGGTTGGAAATATCGGTCGATGCCAACACATCATCAAATTGTGCAATGGTGGCATCCTCAGGTAAATTCAGCAATCGAGCAACTACTGCCGAAGGTACAATTGGTGATATTTTTAGCACTTTGTCGATGTAGTGTTCCGATAATTCAGACTTACCTTGCAATGCATAACCCATGGCAGTCACGCCTAAAGCATCTGCATCCAGCGGTAATAAATCGGCCAAAGAAATAAAAAGCGCTACAGCCTCATCATTTTGTTGCAATTGTAAATAAGCCTGACCAAGTGTGAAATTCACTTTATACCGCTGCTCCGGCGAAAAACGCTCCCACTTCCGGTCTTTAAGATCACTAAGCATGGCTATAGCCGCGTTATTATGCCTTTTTGCCAAAAGATTTAAAATAGGGCCCACATTGTCGTCAAAATCCTCCTGCGTCATCACAGCGCCCATCCCGGTTGACAACGCTAATGGCGCATGGGGTAACAGCAAAGTGAATTTTTCTTCAATACGCTTCTGCCATTCCAGGTCTTGCGCCCGATCTAAAGACCGCAATCGGCGCAACTCCTCCGTATCACCCTTGATTGCATCGAGCTTATTTATCAAGTATTGCGTCTGCGGATCCATGCTTTCCAGAACGGTCTGCAGGAAGTAGAGAATCAATTTTTCCAAATCCTGTTGGATGGTGAGTTGAAGCTCAGCAAATTCGGGGTGAGCAGCTATATGTGCATATATATGTTGCAGGAGATCTTCGACGGTAGTACCTCCCCCGAAAGAATCCTCAAAATGGCTCATTACCGCCTTATTTTCAAAAATCTTCACCACACCTGGATGCGTTATTGGTGACAGCTTTGCTAAGGCTTTATAATAGATATCTGTGAAATCTTTCATCTCAGCACCTAAGCCGATATTCTGAAAAAACTGGTGCGCTGAATAGCTTCTTTTGGTTATGAAGTCACGAACCGTCATGACCGCCGAACTGACCGGAGAAACGTTATTTACGGCAAATTCCCAACCAGACAATAGTATGTTTTCCAAATATTTATAATTTAATTTTTCTTCCAATTTAAAACCATGCATGATACATTCTTGCATGCCGGTTGTGTACACGCCAACCTCACTACCCATCGTTACCCAATATACGAATATGCGGGAGCATGATGGCCCTTTCCCAATAATGTGGGTCAATCAGCTGCTATATTATAACCAAGCCTTTAGAGGATAGGCCTCCCCCTCGAACATAGGCACCCTGGATGACGTTTAATAAATATTTTTAATAATTCACCCTTCATGGTGCATTTTTTCATCATATAGTTAATGAAGCCTTTCTCCATGCGCAACCCCTACCTTATTTTCTTACTTTTTTCTCCAGTTCTCTTTTATCCTGCAAGAAAACGGAGAAAGTAAAACCGCGAACCGATACTCCAGTAGAGCCATCGTATTTCACTTTCCAGGTGATGGATGTAAACTCCCATTGCAAGGACTACCGTGGCAGAGCAACTGTATTGCTTAAATGCTTGAAATTTCCAGAAGATAACGTGGAAGGACTTATGCTTTCCAATATGATCAGGGATTCAATCTTTGTTTCGACCGCAGTACCATACGAATACTCATGGAATGATAAAGTTTTTTGCGCTACCGTCTATATTTATATTGACTGGACGGAGAGAGCAAGATGTCACACGACTAAATTTCAGATAGATCTCGCAAACGTGCAATAATTGATATTTATATACAATATTATATATACGTAAAATCAGGAAGGCCTTCATTTCTATGCGGGCTATCACAATACCCCCCCTGTCAATTAGATCTATCCCGAAAAAATCATTACCGGCTTTTATGAAGCATCCTGCTCAATCCCATGATTGAGTCGTAGCCTGATGCCCACGCCACATCCTGCAGAGACATCTTCGAATTGCAGATTAAATTCCCCGCATGATTGCGTCTCACTTCGCGCAAATAAGCAGATGGCGACAAACCATGTGCGGACATATACCGGCGCCGGAGTTGCGAAACAGAGAGCTTAAAATGCGTAGCAATCTCCATTTCGGTCAGCCGCTGATCGAAATTTTCCTTTATATACGCTTTCACCCTGGCCATATCCTTACAGCCCGTTTCCACTACTAAATCATTTTTCTCCCCTTGTGGAAGGCCTAACATTGTCCAGCAACAAAGTAGAAAGTCCAAAAAAATCATTCTTCTTTTTACTTCCCAAATTCCCCCAAGAAGTACATTTAATTTTAATTCTTCCCACCTTTTATATTGCTCAGGGCCGAGGGGCCATATTGGAGTGCATTGCCAGTTAAAATGCGCAGAAAACAGGGTTCTTTTCAAGGAGGGATGAACCCTCATTATCAAAAGCGCTGCACCTTGGCCATTTAAGGTTACATGGTGTATCCCGCTGTTATATTGTAAAAAACAAAACTCACCTGCTTTCAATTCAAGATTTTGGAAATCGTTTGACCTGAAACCAACACTTCCCTTTAGCATTGCCAGCTGAAAGACGGTGCTTTCGAACGCGCGGAGCTGCATCTCCGCCCGCTGCCCGGTAACGACCTCCACTATACAACAGTCGATTGGTTCATCAAAAAAGCTTTGTGAAATCAGCAAATGATCTTCAGTAAAACGATAGGACACCGTTGCGCCGGCAATGATATGGGGCTGAATGTACGGAGGAAACTCTTCCTTTAGATCTGCGGTATGTTCTAATTTTACAATGACATTCTGGGAACCTGGCATAACAACAGTATTAATGAATAAAATCCACTATACATATACGTTAAAACCAGATTTTAGGGCACTGCCCCTGAGGTAGAAAAATAATTCTTTTTTTCAAAAGAACAGCGATCCTTTTCGGTTGACCACCGCCCTCCAAATTAACATCACCGATTTTTTAAGGAGGCGAACTGTTTAAGGTTCGCCTCTACCGGTAACTATCAACGCTTCTTCTTTCGTTTTTTGCCCCTTTTGCCTCTTCTGTTTCCTTCCGCAGATGCTGAAGACTTAAGGTTACCAGCAACTGTAAAAGCAGGTACAAAAGCATTACCCCTGATGAAATAATGAGAGGTACACGGCAATCGCCAGTTCCCAATCGATGGGTAGAGGGTTACCGTCTCACCATCGAAGATCACCTTCCAATCTTTGGGTGAAAACGGGGTAACAACCTCACTGCCGCATCCACAAGCACACAAGTGGACAGCTGTACCGTAATCAAGGGCAATATAGAGCACATCTTCATGGATCTGCTCCGGGATGGCATTTACGAACCTATGCTGTAGCGTCCGTGGCGTCCAGTTGAGCCGTGTTGATTGTAAAAATTGCATTGTGCTCTTGTATTAAATCTTGATAAAATCCAGACATCTTCTTCCACTTATGTACTGCCAGGAATGCATTCAGCATGTTCAGGTCGGCAATCTGGATGTTGGTTGTGTACAAATCATCCTCCGCATCCCGCAACGGGACCCTATGCGGAAGATGATCGGCCTTTGAAGCGGTGCCAGCCGTTATCCGTACCGCCCCAATCAGCTGATCTTCCACTACCTCCAAACCAATCCCACAGTCAACAAACGGGATTCCGTTAGCTAGTAAATACTTAATGATATAAGCCCGTGCGGCATTACTATCAATACACAGGAAAACGAAATCGAACGCAGCCAGACTATCCAGATTGTCTTCGAGGATACGATGTGGATGAGCGAATATGTACTTATGCATATTTTCATACATCTGTTTAAAGTAGACAACTTTCGGTACGGCGGCGGACAGTTGCGCGATCGAGGGCGCTCCAGGAGCACGGAATGCGTTATGTTGCAAAAAAACATCCCCGTCGAATAGATGGATCTCCGATGCTGGTGCCTTTGCCACCAGGTCCAATACATAGCCTCCTGTACCGCCTAAGCCCACTATTGCAAGCTTTTGGCCGGCAAGCTTTCGGTTAATTATCCCGATGTTAGCCCGGATCGCATTCGTATCAGGGTACTGGAAAACAGAATCCTCCGCAGCCCCCTCCATTTTTACAAAAGTCCTTTCAGTAACGGTCGGATCGATGGACTTCGCCTGGCTGGCTATAATAGTTGCATACGTTGAAACCTTCTCATAATAATCCGCATATCCCGCAGCCGGCTTATTGGAAAAACTGTGGTTGGTAACAATCTCAGGGGTAAGCTGCTGGTTGCCGCTGGTATGCTGAATTTGAAGAATCGGCGTTCCATCGGCATTGCAAGGGTATTCTCCGCAAAACTGAATGACATGGTTCTGTGGTCGCATCGTTTTGCCCGCATTTACTGTCAAGGGACAAACAAGTTTGCCGTACAGTATATGGCGATGAGAATTAACATAGGGAATGTGGTGGATAACTAAGTATCCACCACTCACCTCAATCTGATACCCTTCCTCCTGAAGGCGACGCAGGTCGTCATTATGATTTATCAGTACAGGTAACATTGAAAATCATTTTGTTTTTAATGAAAACGATATCTCCTTTTACCATCGTCCCTTCCGGGTTCTGATGAGGTCCGCGCTTGTAGGTGACCGTGTGAACCCTGGTTTGCGTATCGCAGGATTGGCCGAAAGCCAGTTGCACCACTTCATCGTAGCTGATCTTGCGATCTTGCCAGGTCTTCTCACGGCCGTTAACGATGATCTTCCACTCCCGTTGTTTTTCTCTGGAAATGAATCGCTCGGCACCCGGACGCGCCAGATCAATAACTGTTGTATCCTCAATAGCCTCATCTTCCCATGGTCCAGGAATTGATAAAAAGATGTCCTGAATTGGCGGAATCATGCCTTGTTTACGAATTTGTCTGCCTGTGATATACTGGCTGGAAGATTCAAAACGCTGGTCATTAATAAAGTAAGCCAACTTTTTGGGTACGTAAAAGTGTTCAATGTCAGGCCTGGCCAAGTTTACACTGTCCGATGGTGAGATTTGCTCGTCCTTCCAGGGTTCTTGAAGCGCCAGATACAATTCAACGTCAGGATCCAAGTTGGCCAGGTTGCGAAGTTGCTGGCCAGTAATGTACTGCTCTTTCCAGCTGTATTGCTTACCCTCTATAGTAAATTTAAGGGAAGCCTCATGATTTCTTTCTTGTAAATTCATAATATTCAATTGTTTATATTCCCCCATTGGGCAGATACGGGGTGGGGTAAAAACCGGACCTGTGTAGCCTTCGTCTCTAAACAATTGAAATATTCTAAAGGAATAGTCCGTAATTTTGTGAAACGAAACAGCAGGGGCTGCTGAGGTGATAAGCCTTTAGCAGGTAGAAGTCGGCAAAACTTTAGATCCCTGTTTCAGAGGTCGGGTGCTACAACATCCGACCTCCGTAGTAAATTATCAGCTATAATGTTGATCTGAGTGTAAAATTAGCAAATCTAATTTAAATTAGCAAATAAATTAGATTCGCTTCGTTTACTTAATTTTATATTTAGATTAGTTTGGTGAATTGAGAATTAATACCTAGCTTTGTGCGTCACAAAACGCAACACAATGGATTCTTTAGGCAAAACTCTTAAAGCTGCAAGGGAGCTAGCCTCACTGACACTTCGAGAAGTTGAGGAACTCACCGCAATCTCCAATGCTTACCTCAGCCAGGTAGAAAACGATAAGATTAAGAAACCTTCTGCCTCCGTATTATACAAGCTTTCCCGCGCTTATAAAGTCCCTTTGGAAAGGTTTTTGGCCGCAGCCGGAATAATTGAAGATTATAAACCACACGAAGTAAGCTTCTTCACAGAATCTAAAATTCTTTCTGCTGAAAACATTACCGAAAAAGAAGAAGAAGAGTTGATGAAGTACCTCCGATATTTAAGGTATCAAAGTACCCTTTGATATGTCCCCCATCCACCATTTTAATTTAAGACCAGACCATTTTTGAATTTTAAAAAACCTATAGTTAATGCAGAATCCCGCAGAACATCTCAAAGGATTGACTTTAGAGGGTGATTGGTATGTGTCGGAAAAAATTGAACATGGTGATGATCATTCAGGAGGTAACTTCTCGATTTGTTACCGCGTAACTAAAAATGGGCATACGGCATTTTTAAAAGCAATCGATGTATCAAAAGCGATGGGAGGCCCAGACCCAACAAGGGGGCTCCAGACACTGATGAATGCCTATGAATATGAAAAGGAGTTATGTACGACTTGCGATGGCAGGAGGATGGACCGTGTTGTGCGCATTTTAGCAGCAGGCAGTACTTATCCTTTAAAACATCTACCCGTTTTCGTACCGTATCTCATATTTGAATTGGCATCGACTACGCTTCGGGAACATGTCCTGGAGACAACTCATAACATGGATAATGCTACGTTAATGCGTTCCTTGCATAATGTAGCCGTGGCCATTTCTCAACTACATAGTGCCGGGATTGTTCATCAGGATATCAAAGGTTCCAATGTCCTTCTTTTTAGCCCAGATGGCGAAAGCAAGGTTGCTGATTTGGGCCGGGCAGAAATGATCTCTAAAGAGTCTATCTATTTCCACTTTCCGATTGCGGGAGATCCTGACTATGCGCCACCGGAACAAAGGCTTAATTATATTAGTGATAAATGGGATGTTCGGAGAAGATCGACAGATTTATACCTATTGGGAAGCTTAATTTGTTTCTATTACACGCAATTCCCTATGACGGCACTCTATGAAATACATCTTGCCCCTGAATTTAAAAAAGGGGCTTGGAAAGGAAAATTCGAACAAGTCCTACCCGTGCTCAAAGATGCATTTCAGGAAATACTGGAGTTTTTAGAAGAACAATTATCTGAAACCTTCTCTGAAAAAGATATCATACAAAATATTGTGAAGCTGGTAAAGTTTCTGTGCGACCCTGACCCATCCAAAAGAGGACACCCGGATAGTCTTCCTATTGATCAATACGCTATGGAAAGATTCATCACAAGCTTTGACGTTCTCGCAAACAGGTTCGAGAGTAAACTTTTGTAGTATGGCTATTTATTTCGAACAAACTAACAGATTGATTATCCCGCGGTGGAGAAAATTCAATCCAAAATGCATTACAGCAGAACACAAACTGCTGACCCCGGAAATTGATATAAAGTCAGAACCAGCATCATTGCTCTCTTTTAACAAAAAAGAAAAAGATTGGCACGTTCATGGTTCGGTGGGCCACGCCTGGGAATTAGTGCACTCGGCTTACATTAATCAGGAATTCTCCAAAGCAAAGAATGCTGCCGCCTTCTTGAAAGACAATCTAAGTCAAATATCTCCCGCACTGCGTAAAGTAATCAATGAAATTCTGGGAGAAGATATCAGTGAACCAAATTCGGTAGCCCCCGATATTATACCGATTAATAAACTGACGGAGATAACACGCAGAGAAATAAAGTCAACTAAAAGAAAAATTTCTTACTATTTAAGAAATGAATTTCAATGGCTGGAACTAAGCCGCCTCTACTCCATCATTGGTGAACTTGAAAAAGCCAAACAATGTATTAACATTGCCATATACTTTTCGAATAACCAGAATCGATATTTCCTAAGAAGCGCTTCCCGTTTTTTCTATCATATAGGAAACTTTGAGCAAGCGCAAAGCATCATCCGTCGCTCCCCTCACCTTAAATCAGATCCATGGCTTTTATCAACAGACATATCATATTCCAACAAGATGGAACGGCATGCTGTAAACGCAAAACGTGGTCGTGAAATCGTAGATTCTAAAAACTTCAGCAACGAATCAATTACTGAACTTGCGGGTGTTTTAGGCACCATGGAACTAAAAAATGACAGTGTAAAGAATGCAAGAAAACTGACCAAACAATCTTTGCTTGCACCCAATGATAATAGCTTGGCACAGGCGGAATGGATTGCTCATGAAATCAGTGAAATCTCCATTGAACCATGGCTTAATAAAATGGAATTAGGCTTTGAAGCTAGAACGCTAGAATTCCTGCACAACAGAAACTATGCAAAGTGCCTTCACGAATCCTTATTGTGGGTAATGGACCAACCTTTCTCAAAACGAGCCTGTCATTTTGTTTCTTATTTATGCACTGGTTTGACAGAGA
The DNA here is from genome assembly GCF_038396755.1 of Chitinophaga pollutisoli. Classification (NCBI taxonomy): domain Bacteria; kingdom Pseudomonadati; phylum Bacteroidota; class Chitinophagia; order Chitinophagales; family Chitinophagaceae; genus Chitinophaga; species Chitinophaga pollutisoli. Next base: position 713,940 of record NZ_CP149822.1, read on the forward strand.
ACTATGAAACAGCAATCGAAGTTGGGGAATTAGGCGCAAAGACTAACTGGGACTACTTCCCCATTATTAATAATCTCACATTCGCTCATATTTCCGCAGGGAATCTAACCCGCGCTAAAGAACTACTCGAACATATGACAACTATGTCGATGTCGAGCAGAGAACAGTGCTTTGCTCTTGCCACTGTAGGATATTACTACTATCGTTCAAAGGAATATGTCGCAGGGAGAGAATCTTATCAAAAGGCCATAGATTTAGCCGCCAAAAATAATTATGATGATCTTAAAAAATTGGCCACAGCAAATTTACTACGCGAAGGCTATTTAGCCGGTGAATCACAATATGTAATAGTAATGGCTGCGTTGGAAAAAATTTCAAAAGATGGAGAAGATCTCAATTTAGAGGAGCAAATAAAGCATATTATCACTTCTGTTAAAAAAGAACACGAAGTAAAAAATGTATAGAACGACATTTCGGGCACACTGAATTCAATCCGACACATCCCTTCTCCCGACCAATAATAATCACTGCACCCAGTCATAGTTGATTGGTAAAAATAGAATTGGGGCCGAAAAAGCCCCAATCTATCTCTTCATTTTCAGATTAAGAAGGTCCTTCCAGAGCAGTCCTGAAAGGTCCGCCAGTCTTTCAACAAATTGACCAGTCTATATATGTTGAAATAGTGGCAGCAGCAAAAGCTGTTGTGATAAATTTATATAATTAATTTATTCGTATACCATTGGTTGATAATTTATTGACAAATTTCAGCTACGCGCATCACATGTTTTTAACCATAATTCTTTATAATTTTTTTCCACAGGCCTGCGAACTTCATCATACAGTCTTCAATTTACCTCACTTACTTGTTTGTTTATTAACAATCGATTTTTCATCCGTTGCCTGGGTTCTAAGCCACAACGGAGAACTGTTAATTGCTTTAGTAGAATGTATTTTTCGGTTACTGCAAATCGTTAGCAATTGATTAACAAACTCAGGAACGTATTACCTATAACTTTATAACAGTTTGAGAATTAATAGCAACTCCTCCTACCCATGTTGCAACTCATCTTAGCCCAAAGAACACTTTATGTCCCAAAAAAATCCTCAACACAACCGATTTTCATTACGCGAACAGTTCACCAAAATCAGAAATGCTGGCGTTCTACCTTTTGACACCGCTCCCCGGACAAGCGGATTAAGATTTATGAATCTCTCTAGCTTAGTGGCCGCTTCATTCGTGCTGTTCTTTGGAGTTCCTTTAGCCATAATTTCCGGCCAATATTCAATACTAATTTTAGCAATACCCGTTTCCTTTCTTTTCTTCTCTGTTATTATTTACAATTTTCTAAACAAATTTATTGTCGCCGTTTGGATTTGGCAGTTTACGTTTTGTATTTCCACTTTTGTATTCGGATTGCTTGAAAGGGAAGTAATCGATGCGACACATATGATCCCTTTCTTGGTGGCAGCGCCTGCGTTTGTATTATGGAAAGCCGATTATAGATCACATACGCTTCCAGCTTGTATCCTTATGGCAGTTATCACCTACGTAGGCATGGAGATCAGTGCGATGTTAAATCTTTTACCCGCACTTCCATTAAAGGAATATTATTGGTATTTCCGCCCGGCCACGCTGGCAACGATATATTCTTTGAACGTCATGGTATTTTGGAAACTCCTTAAAGAAATGGATGTCGTTTTTGCTAAATTGGCGAAAGCCATCCAGGATGAAAAGCGGGCCAAAGGACAAGTGGAACGCTACGCTGAACAGATGCAGTTGTATGCAACCTTGATCACTCATGAAATAAAAACACCCCTATCCGCGCTGAAATCGATTGCCGTTGCTTTCCAAAGCACCGTCAACAGCGAAGAAAAGTCCAATTATATGACGCGAGCAGATGCTTGCGTCAACCACCTGCAAGCCGTAGTCGATAACGCGCAATTGCTTGCCAAGCTCAATTCCGGCGAGTCACCTCTTTTGGCTAACGACGCTTTCAGCATTCGCGCCCTCATTTCAGAATTGGTCTCATTTTATTCCTACGAAGCGCAGAAACATCGCGTGACGATGGTGTATAATTGCGACGAAGGCACGCCCCCATATATTGAGGGTGACCCTCAGTCCATCAAACAAGTTGTAACCAACCTTATCAGTAATGCGATAAAATTTTCAAGGAAGGATACCACGATTGTTGTGAGGGTTTCTAGCACAATAGAAAATTGCAGCATAACGGTTGAGGATCAGGGCAAGGGAATAGCGCCCAGCGCCCTGAATAGAATTTTTGATAGATTTTACACTACCCCTGATGGAAATAACAGAGGGGTGGGTATTGGGCTCTATGTTTCCAGCATGTTGGCTAATTTGATGAAAGGAAGCTTGAATGTTGAAAGTATTGTAGGAAGTGGTTCAAAATTCACGCTTTCCATACCACTACTCGGAAAAAAATCTACTTCAACAGAAAACAGGAATTGGCAAGGATATCGGATATTAATAGTTGAAGATGCCGTTTTCTTGGCAGAAATTACAGCTGAACTATTGGAGAAGTATGGTTTTACAACAAGGCTGGCCCTTTCTGGCGAAGATGCCATAAAACAAGCTATTCAGTTTGAGCCGCACCTGATTCTATTGGACTTTTCCCTCCCCGACATGGATGGAATTGGAGTGATTAATAAATTACAGCACCATCCCCTATTGGAAAGCATTCCCGTTTTTATCTTGACTGGGCAGCGAATGGATAATTTAGATTGGTTGTATGTACGTTCCTGTGGCAAAGTGGTCGGTTATATTCATAAACCATTTGGTAGATCGGGAATTGATCAAGTCTTAAACTACTTAGAATCTACAATGTAGCCGCCATACTGCCTACCTAATCCATGCCTGCAATATTCTTGCAGGCATTTTTGTTAATTTCCTACTATATCACAATGATGCGAATGATCGCGTTAACCAGTAATAACCTCATCATGGACACTATCACCTTACCCCGTCGGCTGTATTGCCCATTCCCGCCTCGCATCAATAAACAAGTTGCGAGGGCCGAACAACATACCCTCTCCTGGGTGCGAAAATTCGGCTTGATTCAAGGCGAAGAAAAGATAGAAGTGACACGTCGGCAAGGATATGCATATATGGTAGGGCGCATGTTTCCTGATGCCGAAATCGAAACATTTTGCGCATATAATGATCTTAATACCTTGTTGTTCTTGGTCGATGACTATCTGGATCAGGAAGAACTGACGGTTTCAGGCGGTAATTCAACTGCAGCCATCGAAACCTTTATCGCCGGTATTAAATCAATCCTATACAATCCGGAAATAGAGGTGACAGGCAGTGAACCGGTCCTAGATGCGTTTGCCGAATTATGGGGAAGAATGCGCCTCATGGGTAAACCGGATTGGGTGAATAAATACCGTGAGAGCATTGCCAGCATTTTCGATGCAGCCATGTGGCAGCATCGTAATATCGAGGCTGGGACTTGGCCCACTGTACAGGAATTCATGCTCCGGCGGCAGTACATCGGCGCCGCAAACCTAGCCACTGACTGTGTTGAGATGATCTATGACCTGGATCTTCCTACCGAAATTTGGGATACGTGGTGGATGGTGGGCATGACTGAATTGTGCAGGAATACCATCTGCTGGGCAAATGATCTATTCTCTCATAGCAAGGAGCTCTCCACAGGTGAATATCATAATTTAGTATCCCTATTTTCTTATCACCAGGATCTAAGCCGGGAAGATGCCATTGAGGAAGTTATACGCATTCACGATGCTCAGGTGGCAGCTTTTATAGCAATCAAAGATACCCGGCCTGCAGCTCCGCCGCAACATGAACCGCATGTTGTAACATACATTTCGGTTTTAGAATCCATCATGCGGGGAAATATTGATTGGAGTGATCAGGAAACGACGCGTTATCCGCACCGGTATTTGCATGAGATTCGTGATCAAAAAGTACAATATTAAATATACTTTTGACAGTTTGTTAGACGCAAAGCGCATTGACTTTGCGGGATATCATATTACTTACGGATAGATAGAACTATTCGCCCGGTTCCTGCTTTGAGGAAGTAAGCCCTATCCAGAACTCCAGGTAACCATATGCCTGAAGGTAGTCCGGAAGTTCGCTTGAGGGCCGTGTAACGGGGTTCTTTCTCACACCCCAGAAGTGATCTGGCGAATCTTTGAGCATCTGTAAAGAACGCTCGAACACGTTCGATGATCTGACTTCTATATGAGATTCGGTATTGTGACTTGCCCTCCACGCGACTGCATGCGATTCCTTCCAGGCTGCTCCGCTACCACCAACCACAATAATGCGCAATCTTGTAACTGCTCCGAATAACTTCTTCCTAAGTTCCGAATTGTTGGTAATCTCCGTTCGCCAGCTTTGTACTATATCAATCGATCGCGACAATGATTGCGACGGGTATTTCCCTTCCATTACCGCCATAGAAGGTTCAGTGATTTTTACAAGTACCCACTCAGGCCCATCCGAATTATCGTTAAGCCATACAAAGTCAATTGTCTCGTCTGGAGATATTCTAACATCTCTGAAAACCGGCTGCTGAAAATCCTTTCTAGACGCCAGTTCTATAAAAAGAAATGGATTATCCTTTAAAACTGCTTTCAACTCCACTGTGTCATTGGAGACAATTGCATGTCTGAGCGCTTTTTCGACACTTTCGCTGTCCCATGGAACCAAATCTTTATCCTGCTGTAATGCTGCGCCGGTCATGGAACCATCGGATAAAAATGGTTTAATTTGTTTAGGTTCGAGCTTCTTTTTTACAGAAACCACTTCGCGAAACTGATAGTCTGGAACATCATCAAGCTTTCGCTGTAATTGATCCATCCCCCTTCCCTTGAAAGATCTATGATCTCGCGGTCCTGCAGTGCATTAGGTATGATAATATCACTATATCCTTCCAAAGCAACCAGAATATATTTTTTAGGGTATTTAGGCAAATCAGAGATGATATATCGAAACTCTGTCCCAACACCGCCCTCGAAATTGTCAGCACGGGTTTTGTATTTTTTGCTTAATACGATAATTACCTTATCGGCCCGAGTAAGTGTCCGGTACATCATCTCTTTGAAATGTGTCGCAGATTCTTGCTGGCTTAGCAGACGGTCGACTACTGCATTATAGCCAAGGCCACGCAGATGGTTGGTGAAAGATATTACACGTTCGTTGTGCTCATCATCTTCCCATGCATAGGTAACAAATACCAGTAACGGACTATCCTCCTTTACCGATAAAACAGGTTCATTTTGATCCTCCATATCTGTTGGAGCTTGAATTATTGAATGAGATGCGACGTTTCCTTTCGTAGCATTTATAAACTCGCGAAAATATTCGATTGTCAAGAACTCGCCATATCCCTCACGGTCGGCGGGATGCCACTGGTAAGTCACCTCAAGCCAACTATTAAATTCATTGTTGGTTTTTACCATTTGTACTGCCAGAGATTGATGGTCCTTTGACTTTGAAACAATATCTTGTTCGACGGCTGCTAAATAGAGATCATTAAATTCACTGAATCGTTTAAATGGTTCCTCTGACTGAAATTCAGTTTGCTTTGCTAGTACATCGACTGGAATACCGGTCCTGAAAGAGGTATTGAAAAGCGACTCCAAATATCGAAAGCGCTTATGTGTTTCGGCGTTTGTCTTACAGAACTCCTTTTCCGGTGTTGCTTCAGGATAGGCCAAGAATTCTTTACAAATGGCCTTTAATGTCCTGTCAGCGTCAGGATCAAGATTATCGACCGGGTAGCCTCCGTTCCACTTTAAAATGAATCCTAACAAAACATGCTTTTGGAGATCACTAAAACGCAGCGCACCAAGGTGATCAAGGACTAGCTGAGTATTGATGCGGTTACTGGCAACGAATTCACGCTGCGCTTTCAGCAGGTTCATAAATGGCAATAGCTCGAATGCCCTTGTACCTGGACCGTCGGTAAAGTACTCAATTGTCTCTTTCACTAGCCTCTGATTACGAATATTATTTGGGTTGGTGAAGAATGTCAGGTCGTGATTGGTTGAATGTATTGTGTCTGATGACATGTGATTTTGTGTTTGGTTTTGGTGGCGCTCAACTTGCAAACTACTTTTGAGTTTATCGAGCATCGCTTTGTACTCGGGTGTATATTCAGACCGGCACAAATGGTCAGTTTCAAAGCTTTCCATTCCCTTTAAAAACACCTGAACATCCCCATTTTCAAGCAGCTTAGTTACAATATTGGTATGCAACCACACTTGAATATTGTGAAGTCGGGTTTGATACCCTGTCAATTTGAGATCATTGCGGTCGATAACCCAATCTCCGTCTTCGATTACCAGGTCGTTATCGCCTGGTTGACCAAATCCGTCAAGCAAATAGGTTATATCTTTATATAAGATTTCATCAAAATACTTATTTTCAGCACGAAGCGGCTCCAAAACTTTCTCAATGAATTCGTCAAGTGCCAGCAGTTCAGTGTTTCGAATTTCCTCGATAATATCTATATATTCTCTACGTTTAAGCATAAACCGTTGACTTGCTACGAATATAACAATTATTCCGAAGAGGGCATTTCCCGAAGAACTAAACCCTTTTAATAGGCATTGTCGGAAAAAGGTAAGAAACAACTTGGGGCAGATTCCCGCTGATTAGAAATGGGAACCCTGAACTGCTTGGGAGTGTATTTTCTGAATACACCTCTGCAATTGACTTATTCTGCTTTTGTTTTTGAAATCGATTATTTCCGCCTCATGGTGAAAAGTGGCAACTCCCGCCTGTAGCCGACAGCATCTTTGTTCTGTCCTTTATCGGCAATACTACTAAATCAAAGTAACTGCCACTATTTATTCACCAACGCCAGAAATATGAAATATACATCCATTGTGATGCAGCTACTACTTGCTGCTACGCTACTCATGTTCTCCTGTAAAAAAACACCAACACTTTCCAAGCCCTACACAAGTTATCAAGCTCCGTTCCCTGAGCCCTACATGAAAGAAGAGCTTGATCATCGCCTCCAAACCGTAATCGGCGCCCTGAAAGCAAATCCCAGATCTGCCAGAATATTTGCTGAAATGAGCCATCGTATTGGTAAACCCTATTGGTCCAAAACGTTGATAAGTGAGCAGGGGAATAGAATTCTATGTTTAGTCCCACTAAAAAAATCAGGAGACAGCATGTTCAAGGCCTTTTCTGCTCTTCAGTTGGACACAGGAATCCATATTTCACTATTTCGCAAGGATCTATTTAATCGTTATCGTGCAGCTAAAGAGGGCCCAGGCGTCGTTAAGATAAATCACGCGCTCAATGCCCTTAATAATTATGGGTTCTCATCATCGGTTTACGACCAGAAGAGCTTAACGCTATCTGAACTGCGGCTGATGAGCACACTTGCCTCCACATCACCAGCATCAATTGCAACAAATGGCTTAGTGACAATGGCAACCTGCTACACCTGGTCAACTTGCATTGGAGATGGATTTGGAAATTGCGAAGGCCCTCGCACCTACTTCCGGCAATGCGTGAGTGATTTTGTGTGGTTTGCTGATTACCCCTATTATTCAGCTTCAGGAGACTTTAATGGCGATGGAGGATACGGCATAGATCAACCAGACCCTGCTGGTGGATCTAATTCGTCCGGCAATAGCAACGCCAATATGCCCCCTCCAAAAGAAACTGTCCCCGATATTCAAAAGTACCTGTCTTGCTTCAACGGTAACCAATCCGGAACGGTTACTTTCTACGCGGACCAACCAACAGCAGGTACAAACGAACCGGTCTCTATTCTTGGAGGCATTGGCCATGCGTGGATTATGATAGAACAACAGCTTCCTGGTGGCGCGATAGTTCGCCGATCCTTTGGCTTTTACCCCCAGAAGAAAGTCAATCCTTTTGGCAATAAATCTTCTGCAGCAGCCATTGGCAATGATGCCGGCCATGCCTTCAACGTCAGCTGGTCAGCTACCCTACCTGCGACACAATTCAACGCTCTACTGCAGTCCGCCCAAAGCTATATCCACACCTACCATCTTGCCAATTACAATTGCGTCAACTATATAATTGATGTAGCCGCCGGCGGAGGAATTTCTTTGCCTCGGAACAAAACCAATTGGATTGTGGGATCTGGACTGAATCCGGGCAGCTTTGGAGAAGATCTCCGTCAGCTACCTGGTTCCAGGACCCAAAAAGGCAATACGCCTGCCAATGCCGGCTTCTGTCAGTAAATCCCAGCCCCCCTTTTTACCCCTCCTTTGCCGCGTGAAGGCCGCAATACATGCGGCCTTTCTTTTCGTTATACCATTTGAGGAACTGATATCACATGCCTACTATCAATCACACCAAAACAAGGAAGGCCCCAAAAAGGGCCTTCCGATAGATTGAGTACCGTTCTTTTAAAGTCCAGGTACATCTGATCTATGGACATCGATTATTCCAAATAGTAAAATATTTTCAAAACTCAGTAAAGTGTAGACAGCTCAGCTGCCATTTTCCCTCATTGACAATAACGCGAACCGCTTGCACTGTCAATTCGTGAAAAGTCCTTGGCCTGTTTGCTTCTTCTTTTCTTAAGGTGAGGGTATCCCAGTTCGCAATCAACTCAGTAACCCTGGGACTGAATTGAATACTTTCGTCAGTTTGTAAATTTGGGTGTGTATAGCTATAGTTACTCTCTCCTCTCTCATTCCAGATACGGTATACTCGCTGGCCAGTCTGATTTCGTGTCTTGGCCATGACAAAGAATGTATCACTTTGAAGATTGAGAAAACTGAGCTTTCCATCATGAAAAAGCTTCATTCTGTTGTGATGATCCAGATTTTTCACAGCCGCTTTGTTGTCAAAACAATCTTTCTTTATTCCGCGCGACAGACCTTTAAACCCGGATGGGTTACAGGAGGCAATTGCTATCAAAAAAAGGAAATAAAATGTTTTCATGATATACGTTTAATACTTGTAAGCTATTTTTGGCTTCACCCATTTATAATCCGTCATATCACCAATCATATAATACAAACTGGTTCTGGTGCCCGCCCTAATCAATCTGGTACTTTCGATCCCTCTATCAAACTCGTCTTTGGCATAGTGGGTTCGTAAAGGTAGTCCATGCTCTGCGCGAATCTGATTTTCAACATGGGAAGCGGATAGTTCCACATTCCTAATTGCCGGCTCAGCTCCCAGTGCTGGAATCCATATACCAAAATCTGCTGTGAACTCCCACAAATCCCGAATATGCGCCAGTTCATGCGCCAGGGAAATAAACGTTGGTGTAATTGCATTACCATCCGAATTCGGCACACCCGGACCCTTTTCGGGATTCCACAGAACATATAATCCAACAGAGGCCTCCGCAGCATTCTCAGGGCCCTGACATAGCTCTACTGAGCGTTGATTATTGGCCACATCCTCTACCAGCTTTTTGCCAACAGGCCCTCCGGTTCGTATACATTCCAAAGCTAGGGTTGCCTGCTGGATCATTACATTATCACCTTCATATCTATTACCTTGTGCGTCAACGAAACCATAATTGCCATTCTCATCCGCCTGGTAGGTATACCGCGAATCCACCATGACGTCATTACCGTTTTCGTCTTTTACAACCGTCGTTACGACGATGATGATGCTGTCGCCATTGACATCGACCATATTAATTGGATTGTTGGCCGCATACTGGTAAGGTGACAATGCTTCGTATTTGTCCGCAAAACGGTCTTGGGTAAAGAATCTGCCTATTTGATTATCATACATCCGGGCACCGAAGTCCAGCCACTCCAAACCCGCACCATCTGAAAACTCCCTGCGCTGTTCTTCTTTACCGCTGAATTTGACTTTGTTCTCCAACGCGGCTGCAGCCATGGTACTAATACCTGCCATCGGCAACCCATATGGATAATAATGAGCCTCCTGCAAAAGCGGACCGCGGGTATGGGTAACTTGCAGATTGTCAAAATAGACATCTACATTAGGCGTTTCATTAGACACCCAAATATACAGATAACCACTTTTAGTAATCTCTCGTCCAGTAAAGAGATGGAGTTTCAGTTCCAAATCATCGCCGACGGCTTCAAATCCGGAGTTCTTGCCATTGTTTGTAATCACCGGTTTAAACTGCTCATCCAAAAGCAAATAATTTACATATGCTTTCGGTTTTGTCGGTGCATATCCACCATCACGATTTCCAAGGAAGGAAAGCATGCCTGGATCAAACGTGCCGTTGATTAACTGACCTCCTACAATTTTGCCAGCAGAAACACCTGGCACACCGGCAGCAAGTGCAGCCACAAGCGATGGTAGCGGACTAATTGGAGCAGAAGGTGTAGTGCCATTGAGCTTATAATAGCTATTGCAGCGGAGGTTGAATTTATCACCGGCCATCACCTTTAAGAGGATGGAAGGGCCAATCTTTTGGCCATCGCCTCTGAGCTTTGCTACCTTATCATTGGGTGTCGTATAGTTATCGGCGGGATACCCCGCAGGCTTTGTCGATCTGGTTGCCGGCAAATTATTGTAATACATCTCCTCGATATCATCCTGAGCATCTTCCATACTGGCGTTTACATAAGCATCCGTTTGCTGCTGATCCGTTAATATCAATCGGACATTACCGAGGTGGTCCTTTAAGAAATAATCCCATATAAGGGTCGCGCCTTTGTATCGGGCGCGACCTTCCTCATGAACAAATGAATAGAGCGAATCCGCGTAATCATCCGGAAGCGGTGAAGCGTGCGCACTTGAAACATATGTACAACCATCAAGATAAGTCTCCGTGATCGTTTTAACAGGAGTCACTGTACTATCGACAATAATTTTTCTCAGTTTGTTTCCAGCAGCATCATATACAAATGTCACGGTCCCTTTTCCAGGAACTTTTATGACCGATGGCAAATTGAGGTGATTGTAACTGATAAGACCCAGATCCTTATTCTTGTCTGTAGTCATATTGCCATTCACATCATAACTATAATCTGTTGCCGCCCCTGTTTTACCTCCTCCAAGCGAAGCCATATAAAGGTTTGAGCTGCGGAAGTCACCGAGGCGGGTATCAATATCATTTTCTTGATCCAACACACTTTTCAAACGGTTTGAGCTATCAAAATAAGTATAAGAAAGTGAGTCAATAACTCGGCTGCCGCCAGGCTTCCATCCAGACTGAAGCATAGCCGTTATATTGCCATTCACATCAAAAGATGCGGCACGCATAGAAAAATCCAAACCTGCCGATGTATTATAAGCGGTGCCATTCAACTGCGTGAAACTTGCACTGATTAATCGATTTGCCCGGTCGTATCGATAATCGAACTTTCGTGTCTGATCGTCGCCACTACTCTTCCAGGTAATTCCAGCCACGTTTCCATTGAACTGCTTCACACCGAAAACATTCGTATTTCCATTAATTTGTAAATTATCTTTATCATAACCGATCTCGTATCCAAACCAATTTGTCGTACTGGCCGTATCTTGCAGATATGCTTTATTGGCACCGGTGAGCCAACCACGAATATTGTATCCATATTGCATCACTTCCATTGGACCACTACCCGCACTATTTGTTCCAATTTTACGCTGAGCTACTTCACCAAGAGCATTGTAGGAAATTTCAGATATGGTTTTCATCCCTGTAAAACTTAATCCCTTTTCCACCTTTACTATTCGATTTAGATCATCATAGGTGAACTTCGTACATACCGGCAGATTCTTCGGGTTCGGTGCAGCCTTGACTGAACGCTCAACCTTTCTCAGCACATCGCCAGAAAAGTTGTATTGAATCGATGAGATACTTACAGCTCCTGAAATGTTCTTTGTTTGTGTTTGAATCAATCGTGAAAGATCATCATAATAATTCACCGTGACCAAATAGTCAGAAACCGACCCTAAAACTTTCGTCTTCACATATGTTATTAAGTCTGTGGTCTGCTTGCTCTGCGTCCAGGCAGTGGCAAACTCCGGACTGGTATTGAGTGAACCGGTAAAGAATGACGTGGGATCGGAGGTATTAGCAGTCGAACTGAGCCCTGCTGGTAATCCGGCATAGTCATCATAGTGGTATTGCACGAGTTCTTCGACACCACTTAAATTGGGATATGCGGTACTGGTAGCTGCCTGTGTCGCATGATACTCCCGTGTCTGGTTATTGGTAAACAAGCCGGAGGAAATCGCTCTATTATGATTATCATAACTTACATACGCCCATTTCACAGGAGTTTCTGAGCGCTGCATGGCGTCCTGGCTTAGCACCATTCTGTTACGCGCATCATATACAAAAAGTATTTCACCTGCTCCGGGACTTTTTCTTCGAATCACCCGGCTCCTGCCATCATATTCATACCGGAAACACTGTTCATTAAGTACAGTTGACTTGTTCAGCAGCCAATTACTACGAATTAAATCCACACCTTTAGGTTGCAAAATACACCGCAGGTTTTCCATGACGTCGTATATAAAATATGTACAAATCCAACCGTCATATCCTTTTCCAGCTCCGCTATCGGGATCTGCTGTAAGTTGCACTTTCTTTAGAATAACTTTGTTTGATTTATTCTTAAACTCAATAACCTGGGCGCCATTCTCATCGATTGTAATAGTCTTATAAAGGGTCCCTTTGGCGTAAGTGCCAGAAACGCTGTATGTTCCAAAACTATTGGTAACATTAGTTACTGTCCAACGTTTGACATCATCTATTGCTGTATTGGTAAGAGAGCGAAATACAACTGCCCGGTCACTTCCCACCCAATTCGTACCTGCGGAGGCAATCTTTTCCAATTTTTCAGTTGGAGATGCCTCATATCCACTCATACCATAGAAATGGGTTTCACCCGGGTATTGGGCTGAGTTAAAAACAACCTGTTGCGCTATGGCGTTTCTTTTCAGCAAACCATCAGAAATATGTGTGTTTCCACCCGTATTATTGGCAGCAAAAGGCAAATGCTTATAAGTTTCACGCCCCATCCCATCATAGTAATTGACGGTTACCATATCAACCGCCGAGCCGCCGGTAGTTAATGATCCCTGACGCATGACCTTTTGCATCTGTCTCCCCAGGGCATCGACGTAGGTGGTTGTCATTTTAGCTTCCCGAAGAGGCTTGGCATTAATATTCCCGGAATTCTGTTCAGGAGCGCTCATCTCCCACGTCCGCGCATAGTTTACCTTATAGGATCCTGCCACGGCTGAAGGTGCTGCCACTATTGGCTGCTGAATGGATATACGGATCGGCGCGCTTGCAGCTATCTCTAAATCTGAGGTTACGGACCTTTTGTACCATGTGGGAGAAGTGAGCGCCGGAGGCGTAAAATCGCGAGAAGTGGCGCCGCTTATAGTAAACCAATCTGAACCGTCCAATGAATACAACCACTGGTATTGATAAGAGCCACTCCCCCTTCGGCGGGATTTATTCCGATTACCCCGGGTGAAGTGCCAGTAGCAATGACTTTGTTGCCAGGAATAATAGTTCCCGCAACCAGTTGGTTCAATACTGAAATTTTCCAAACATTTGAAAAAGCGACAGAAACGGCAGTTACTTTCCTTCTGAAGAAAGTAGTTACAGTAAGACCAGGAGCATGATAATCCTGATTTGTTGCCGCGACAATATTGGTCCAATTTAAGCTATCAGATGATCGTTGCCACTGATAGGATATCGGGCCACTTCCTCCAGAAGCAACAGTTCCGCTCAAATAAGACGCATCATTATAATTTTCAGGGAACGTGGCTCCGGAGATAGTGCCTGCATGCAATTGTGGGATTACTGTCACCACGCTGGCATTGCTAAATACTGCGGTTGAACCATTGCTGGAAACCGATCTGCGAAAATGTGTGGTTGCAGACAAGGCGCCAGGTGTATAATTATTACCCGTGGCTCCGGACACAGCGCTCCATGAAGAGCCATTAGGTGATTGCTGCCATTGATAGTCAAAGGATCCATTTCCTCCTGTTGGCTGAGTACCGGTGAGTTGGCCAGGGGACATATTGTAACTCACAGATATTGTGGAAGGTGAAATAGTGCCTGGCTGAACCTGCGGCAAAACTGTAACTGTACAGGTGTTTGTCTCAATTGCCGTGGCTCCATTACTGGTTACGCTTCTTTTATAGTAAGTCGAGGCCGTCAGATTTCCAGGCGTATAATTGATAGCTGTTGCCCCTGAGATCAGCGTCCAGTTTGTGCCATTGGCAGATTGATGCCATTGATAGCTGAAAGTGCCGTTGCCGCCGGAGGGTATTGTACCGGTGATCTGACCTGGCGAAGTCCCGTAGTTAATCGTTACGGTAGCTGGGGATATCGATCCGGGCTGTATCTGTGGCAGTACAGTTACTGTACTCACGTTGCTCTCCACGGCGGTGGATCCGTTGCTGGTGACTGCCCGCTTGTAATAGGTGGTAGCTGTCAGATTCCCCGGAGTATAATGAATCGCGGTCGCCCCTGAAATCGGTGACCAACTTGTGCCATTGGCCGATTGATGCCATTGATAGCTGAAAGTGCCGTTGCCGCCACTAGGCGACGTGCCTGTGATTTGACCCGGCGAAGTACCGTAGTTGATAGTAACGGCAGTTGGGGATACCGATCCGGGCTGCACCTGCGGCAGCACTGTGATATACGCTGAGTTGCTGAATTCAGTAGCAGATCCACTGACCGCTGCACGCCGGAAATAAGTAGACTGTGTAAGTAATCCAGGCGTATAATGTTGATTGGTAGCACCACTGATGCCAGTCCATGTACTGTTATCTGAAGACTTCTGCCAATAATACGTGTATCCTCCAACACCACCGCTGGGTAAGGTGCCTGTTAACTGCCCTTGGCTCGTATTGTAATTAATGGTCGCCGAGGTTGGAGAAATCGAGCCGGCTACAAGGGGCGAAGCAATAGTTACTACCACAACATTTGACCAATCGGCAAACTGCGTTGCGGTCTGCTCGACGTAAAGCCGAAACCACGTGGTGACCGTCAGCGCCCCCGAAGTATAACCCGATCCGCTTGTAGCTCCTGAAACAGGCGACCATGTAGAGCCATTGTTTGTAGACTTTTCCCATTGAAAGCTATAACTGTAGGGTGGCGGACCAAAGCCGCCAATGGGCGCTGTTGCCGTAAAGGCTGTGGGGGTAGCGCCGCTGGCGATAGTTTGTGTCGCGGGACTAACGGTACCGGAATAGACCTGCCCCACCACTATGGTAGAACAAAACAAGGATATGATAAAACTAAAGATGACTTTTATGTTGGTGTTCATTTTATACCATTTTCGATAAAAATTGCACTTTCTTATTCGCTGAATCCGAACTGATATTCTGCTTTCTTAATGATGTTACGGTTCTGATCCCGTACCAGCACGAGTCTGCGCAATGCGTCGTACTCGAAATACATCATTCTGTTGTTAGGAGAGCATTCGCAGATCATTCCCACCATTGGCTCCATGCATCGGGTGGTCATTTGCCCGCCCACCGGATAAAGCCGAACTTCATCGAGGAGCCCTGTGCCTGACAGTACAACCTGCGCAACGCCACTGACCCGATGGGTAAAACACCGCCACGCACCGGCCTGCAATGTCATTTGCGCGCTCCCCTGCGTGCCGGCGACAGCAAAAGCAGAAGCGTTTTTCGTCCAATAAGTAAGTACATATTCCGCACCGGTGTTCAGGCCAGATTTGGTAAGGTTGCCGGAAGAAAGCTGGTAACATGCATTGCCGGTCAGCCCTTCGGTAGTGATCCGGGCAGTCGCCCCTACCGTCCAAAGGCCATTGCCGTCTTCCTCAAAAGAGGTATAGGCACAACTTCCACTGTCTGCCCCCCATATCTCCGCAATTGGATACATCGACTTATATCCCCATATCACCGTTTTTTTGAGATTGTGCTTTTCCTGCATTTCTATGATGTTACCGTAAGTGTCATACTTGTCATAGCTCAACCGTTCTTCATAGTTGGGGTCTTTTACCAGCACGCCACTTCCGTTGATCGTGCTACTTATAAATGAACTCAGGGTAATGGGAGCAGCCAGTCGCAACCCATATACTTTTGCAGGCAGTGGCATATCCGATCGGTAGGTAGTAAGCGTTGCGCCGACGACGTAATCTACCCCACCAACTTTTTTAATACGGACGACCTCTATGGGCACGAATAAATTTGTATCGGCCACCTTTCGGATACCCAGTGCATCGCCGGCAGTCGCAAGTCCACGGTTGGGATAGTCTTTTGCAAAAACCACCTGATCCCGTATACTTTGCCCTTCGCTATCAAATTCCTCCACAAGTGTTTGTTGATAATGACTGCTAGAAGTATATCCCAAATTCTTCACGTTGGTAATCGTATCATTGGTAAAGAGCCTGGTCGTACTAGAATTCTGATAGAACTGCACAGTAGCAATTGGAACCGAATTCATGCGATAGGATGTAACGCCGTTCGGCCCGTAGATAGTAGCATTACAGACATTGGAATATCCTACGCGCAAGCCCGGCATATAGCCTTCCCCTCCAGCAGTAACATATGTATTGGTATCCAACTGAACCAGGTCATATCCGGAAACAGTCTTTTTGTATGTCCGCTTACTCAGTAGATTCCCGGCCTCCCAGGAAGCATAGAATGGCATCACCTGCGGTTGTACCATCTCACCGCCTTTTGTGTCGCTACTTAGCATATAACTATAATCGATTTTCCCTCCCCTTCCACTTGAATCATAGAGTTCAGTTACTTTTCCATATTCTATTGTTGCACCCACAAAAGGCGCAACGCTTTCAGATGCGATAGTATATTCTGTACCACAGGGAAGACAGTTAAACTGATCATATAGCCAGCGATATACCGAGGTAATATAGTAGGGTACATTGCGCAGCCTGACATTCTGCAGGCTGTCATGGTAGATGTATTCCTTTATAATAGGCGGATTGACTGATGATGAATCGCGGCTTACCACCTTCTTGATCCGAAGGCCAGGTAACTCAAACGGTGGCTTTAACGCGGAGGTATCCATATAAGTATATGTCAAGGAAAAAAAGCAGTACAAATCAGTCATAGGACTAGCATAAGTATCCTTTCCAGTGTTGCAGCTCCAGTTATACGTTCCGGCAGGCAAGGTTACAGGGCGGGTCGCAGTGCTTACGGGAGGTAAGGAAGCTACGCTATTAAGCGCTGATTCAAGAGCACTTACTCCTGCGGATGGGCCTGTAAAATCGATATCGGAGTCCCATACATAACCGGGATCCAGTTGTCTGTAAAAATTAAAGTCAAGTAAGGTTGTTGAATCCAGTGTAAATGACCCGGACCATGTTCCGGCATTCCTGCTATCTCCGTTGGCAACCGAGGCTGTCACAACAGGAAAAGTATTGGTTGGCCAAAGTAGAAACGGAGATAAGTTGTCGATGGAACTTTTATATTTAACCCTCAGCTGATTAGGCTCATATTCAAATGAGGTAGAGCCTCCTGTTGGATACCTGATTTCAGAAAGTACACCCTCTTTACTAAAAGCAGCATTACTTGTCCTGTTGGCACTGCCCTGCGGAAAAAGCTCTAATGATGCCCAATTAGCATTCGGAAGCGCTGTGCCGTTGGACGCCCCATTGTAATATCCCCAATGATCAACAGAAGATGTAAAAAAGTCAACATTACCTCCAGGGAAATATTTGAAATCCCATCTGCGACCAGCTGTTGCTCCAACCTGTTCCTGTACAGCATCGAGCTTCAGTTTTGCATTGTAGCTTTGGACGAAGTTGAATTGGCTCACAATTTTTCCGCTATTATTAACGACTTTGAATCCGGCCAATGCAGGAATACCACTGGTATTAAAAATACCCATATCCGCACGATTCCCTGCTGTCTTTATGAATTTTACATATCCTTCATCGAATACAATCGAATCCAATAACAATACGGATTGATCAATGTGAGTGCTGCCGTAAGCAAAATCGTTACTCATACAGTCATACGGCAAATGTGATGAAGGCATATACTTTTTTACCACATTAGTGGTGTTATAGTTGTAGGAGTAGAGATTATAAGTGTAACGAATTAACCTACCTCGGTTAGTGATAATTCGGGTGAGCATATATGTTATCCCAGCACCATACTGCCGCATATCTATGTCTGAATTATCTGAAGTTGACCCACCTTCCGCTATTTCAAAAAAACTGATTTCCTTCAATATCGAGCACCTTAAATCCTCCAGTGATCATTGAGATTTTTAAATCGGATTTAGGGCTGAGCACCACCCGTTTCAAAGTATCGAAGTAAAAGGACTGATGTGTTCCCATCAGTGACAGATTGAACCGGTCAAACTCCATTTCCTTCGTCTGGTCCATCACCTCTTCAAACAGGTAGAATTGTTGGGTAGCATCCAGCAATCCACGGCGGTAATTGCTGATTTGGGGCCAGTTTGTAATGACGCCCCCGGCAGAAAAATCGTTTAGCCCTCTTTCCTGCCAGGAGATGCTTCCTCCCACCATTAGACTCCAGCCATACCCAATCCAGGAAGCAATTTCTTTAGGCTGAAACCCATTACATTGATAAGAAAGGTCAATTTTTAAAGGTAGTCCACCAATATCAGTAGCAAAAAGTGGTATATTAATTTGTGGTTGCCCCGTACTTGGCGACACTGGAATATCGCCGTACTTATCAAAAGCGGCCACATTTGGGGACTTTGGTGATAGTTGGGGCAATGAAAAGTTTTGAGCACCCGCCGGCAGCACCCCGACCAGCGTCAGTGCTACAATAAGCAGTAGATTTCGGTTCATAAAATATGTAAAGGAGATTTAAAAACTGTATCCAATCCTAAATTTTAGCGCCTGCCGACCCTGACGGGCCGCCATCGCATCCCATAACAATTGAACTTTCGCCCGTTTTGAAATTTTACTTTTAAGCGGCACAATACTTGTCAGTCCCATCAGTGCACTTTTTGTCCAATCGCTAATATCCATTTCAGGAATTAACGCCGATGATATCGGTTGATAATTATATTCAAACCCACCGGTCAAGAAAAATGTACGCCATGCCTTCACGTCGACAAAGGAACGTAATCCCATACCCTGGCTACTTAAACGAATCCTACGCCAACTTTCCCCCCAGCCCATTTTATAGCTGAGACCTATACCAACCACGCTTTTCTCATTTAATTTATATCCGACGGATACTCCAAGGTCTGAAGTAGCCGGTAGACTGCTTTTTGATGGGAGGCTCTGAAAGTCACTTCCATATTCTAATCGCTGAAGAAATGTCTTGGTTCGGGTGGTGCTCGGTTTAAATGTTACGGCTTCCATGTCCTCATCAGATAAGCCGCCAACTTTATTAACCTTCTCCTGAATGTTTTTAAGTTCCGTATACCCGGAATTAATGCTTTGACTTAGGATATCTGGCCCACGTGGCCCCGCCATAGCAGTTCTCTGCTGAAGCAATTCAAAGACATCTGATCTGGTCTGCAGTCCGGCTGCTACGGACGACACTTGTTCACCACCAGGTAATTGAAATAAACTCGCTAATTGAGAGTGTTTTCGAAAAAATTCCTGAAATATGGGAAACTGTTTGGCACGATGAAGTAGATCGACAGCTGAGCGCCCTGGATTCTCCAATTCCGTGCGTATAGATTCCGCACGGCTTCGCCATTTTGAAAGCATATCTCTTAATTGTTTTGCTTCCCTCAACATACCATTGGACAGCAAAAACGATTGATATGCGTCCTTCTGCTGTTTAACCCAATTCAAAACGATCGTAGCCTGAACAAGTTCTTGATTTCTGAGTTGTAAATGTTTCAGAACGACTGAAAGGGCGTCCTGTTGTGAGGGAGATATTATAATAGATCCAGATTGGGCCAGCTTATTCAGAATTTGAAGCGAATCCAACTTACCAATATACTGCGCGGCGTCAAAACCTTTCAAATTCCGCAAAACGCTATTCAGGCTGTCAGTGGTGGAAATATTTATCCTGGTCCAGGTTGAATTATGAAGGGAGTCATTTTGGGCAAGTCTCTTCTTACAGCGCAGCTTGATCCGTGCAACTGCTCGCTCAATCTGGCGAACAGACTTTGCAAAATCGCCATCTCCTACAAGATGCGTCCGTTCTATGGCAGGCCCGTTAGTTTGATCCTGTGCATTTGCAAATGGGCTAGAAATTAATAACAGCAGGCTAAGCACACATATCAGTGCTTTCATAAGCAATCGGTTAAAGGTGATGTATGCTGTTGGTTGGAGATGCGAATTAACGTTAGTTCTTCGACACCCTTTAACCGTAAAGGTTTTAAACTAACCGAAATTGGGATAAAACATATTTATTACGCATAAACCGGTAAAACTGGCCTTCAGGTAAATCAATCCGATGGTCAATACCTCAACTCTTTGAGCGTCCAAGCAAACTTTGCTGGAATAGCCCTATCGTTGAAATAAGGTTTCAAATCAAATGAGTACTCACACAACATCTCCTGGCTGAGTGGGATATCAGCGGAAATTCGGTTTAGTGCAATTCGTGCTATATGCGCTATTTTTTCCCGGTACCAAGGCTGCTCATATAATTTATCACCCAGAATTCTTTTATCACTTTCCAGATAAACAAAATTGAAAACTTGACGATTAATACCAGCGGGGTACAGCGAATCTCCAGTTGAAAAATTTAAAAAATTACTGACAATGCGAGTTGGTAATGGCTCTTCTCGTGTAAATATCACTGAAAGCGGCTCTGTTTTAGTGCAAGAAAGGAACAATGATAATCCCAGTAAGTGGATGATCTTCATAATGATAGGTTTAATGGAATGCCTTGTAAATTCAAAGTATGGCCAGCATAGGTTGCTACCAAATATACGGCTATTCCCTTTTATCTGGATTTTCAGTTCTCAACTCTCAAAGAGCGAGTTTACCGAACTTTCGTATTGCAGCTAAATCAAAACATGATATTTTGAAATCGCTTCCCATTGCCCTCATTAGAAAACAATATTGACCTTAAAATTAAATTCAAGGAGAAATACCGAAGGTACAACTTGCATGGGCTGGACATTTATTGTAACTATACATATTAATCCGTTCCCTTCAAATACGCTTAACAAAGAAAATCAAAAAATAACCTTATCAGCAATGAACGGAAATCCCACACCACAACCCACTCGCAGAAAAATGCTTACGATGCTCCTATTCATTATGACCCCGATAAATATTTTCTGCATCTTGTATACTGGGTTCAATATTTTCAGTCCAACTTTACCAATACAGGATCTCATTGGAGCACAAAAGGGATATTATAAACCAGAAGAAATAATAAAGGTGGAACAGGAAGCGATAAACTTCCCAAAAACCAATACAGTTTTATCCTATTTCAAAGTTGATACCGTATTTGCTGGATTAGAAAACAAGGAATACTATGCCTCAACTATCAGACTGGGCAATATACACCCATCTCAACCCATAGTAGTAACCGTAATCTACAAACGATCTTTCCTGGATTTCGATCCTCTTGTTGCGTCGTTTGAAGTACCACCTAACGCATGGACAATGGGCTGGACACCCAAACATCGGATTTTCGACTTCAGCTCAACTAGACTAATCCCCCGCTGGAAATGAAATACAACTGCCGCTACTTTTCGGGCAGTGACGGAAAAACATACAATTCGACCTCTTCATCTGGAAGCGTTTGCTCAACAAGATCAAATCCCGAGCTCATCAATATTGCTGATCCAAGTAAATTTGAAGATAGTATCGTCGTCCACACACGAGGAACCCCTTCTTTTTTCCACCAATCGCATAGTGCACGTATTGCTTGCTTTTGCAAAGCAACTAACGTAACCTCCGGATCAAAGTGTATTACCATGCAGTAATCACCTTTTTGTACCATCGGGCTCAGCAACGAAATATCAGACAACCACTCCTCAACTATATCAACCTGCATAATGGGCCGCTCATCACAGAACAACATAAAGGCTTGTCCCTCCTCACCTTTAGCCAGACAAGACAAATGTTCGGATAATGCCTTAACGAGGCTAGAAAAATCAGCGACTGGCCCCCAGAACGCACGTTTCCATTTTACTACTTCAGAAATATCTGAGGGAATAAAAACTCTTTTGCAGTAAAACTGCCTTCCTTCAATGGTCCTTCGCCAAAGGGGCTCCTGGACTTCAAAGGCATTATAGGATGAAGTAAGTGCCAACATGATGCAATTATTCCAATTCATGACGCGATAAGGTTTATCGCTACCGGAAAAACCCGTACATGGTCATACCTTCCAAAAAAGGAGACCATAAATAACCAGAGCATTAATTTGGGGAATGGGATTGAAAAGAAATAATGCAGTAATATCGGAATTCCTGTAGAAATTAAGGTCGATTACGTTGAAGTTCCTATGGCGTATTTACCACCTTTATTCAACTAATACATGTTTTCCATGGTATAGTAATACAGGTTTCCATGTATCACACAACCCCATAACTCCCACTCTGCTGCCAGAAAAATGGTAGTTTTATTAACATTAAACCTTATCTGATCTTCCTGGCGTCCTGCCAAACCCTCACTATGGGAGATCATCACCCTTTTATTGCACTTATGGTGATGAATGAACATGACAGAATGCAAATCCTGAACGTGATTGAGAAAATGCGCCGAAATCTCCAATATGATCATCCACTAGAAGATCTAGCAGGATATTCCGGCATGAGTGTTCGCCGGTTCACTGCATCCTTTCGTATGGTGACCGGATTCGCAGTACAACAATACCTAATCTACATGCGAATGACAAACGCAGCAGAACTCCTCACAAATACCAATTTGCCAATTACTACAATTGCTAAGAAAACTGGATACAGTAATAAAAGCGCTTTCAGCAGAAAATTTAAATCAATTATTGGCATGAAACCAATGGATTATAGAAGACTGAATAAGGGTTAATCTGTAGCAAAAAAAGATTTGCCGGATCAGCACACTATGTCGCGGTAATTTGCATTAAGAAAAAGATACGCACTTCGACAAAATGAAAATGGATGATATCCCTCTCATCATCCCACGGCGCAGACAAAGAAATTACAGAATACTGCCCAAAAATAAATTTCAAAGGCTAGTCACAGGCATTATTATGCATAGGCATTCCTGTGCAATAGATCCAGGGAGGAATTCCAACCTAAAAAGCATATCTGGTTACAGATCATATAGGAATGGTTGAGGTCCAATTAGTCTTTTTCCTGCGTCCCGTTCCAGAACGGTCTGGGACGGATGCAGGTACTTTCAAAACCTTGTCTGTTATGAAACAATTCTTCTGCTTGATTTTGCTCGCGTATTTAACAGTGTTATGCGCATGCAAGAATGAAAAAAGGGATACAATTCCAAAAGTAAAACAGCTTCCTACTTTTGAAGCGCTAGAACTTGATAGTGTAACCATATACTCTACTGAACACTTAGGAATAGATTCTCCTACCATTATAATTTACTTCGATCCGGACTGCCACACATGCCAGGACGAAACTAAGATGATTACGAAATACATAGATGATTTGAAGCACACACAGATTCTAATGCTCAGTATTGCCGGAACAACTGACACGAAAAAATTTGTAACCGAATACGATCTCCAATATTACAAAAACATAAAAGTAGTAAAGGACAAAAACTTTTCGCTCTACAATGTATTCAAACTTCAAGAAGTACCCTCTGCTGTTCTCTATACTAAAAACAAACAGCTTGCTAAGATATTTCAAAGAGCACCTACTCATAATGAAATTGTTGAAATATTAAAACTGTAATAATCTCTAAATTTTCATTCACACCTAAACTACTTTTTTATGAGAAAATCAATAGTATTTACTCTGGCTGGAGTGTTAATATTTACGTGTGGAATTTTCGGAAGGGAACTCTTTTTTGGACATAAACATTTTCATCCATTTGCCCAGGCTAACGAAATGTACGGAAAAAGCCCATCTACTGGAATTTGCAAACGACTCATTGTTTGTTCGAACTGCATGGCACTTGAGTTTCAAAAAGGAATATCGGGCGGGCAGGCCAATGTTATAGATGTGACAGGTAACACGTATACCTTATGGGAAGATGCCACCTGCTCCACCACCCAAGTAAAAATGGCCGCTTACTGAACCTATTGGATTGAGCCCATTTTGATTGAGGTGTATTGATAATGCAGAAAACCAAACATATCATTCAGATTATCCTTAAACATTTCAATTACTTTATAGGGATATGCCGAAACCCTTTAATAGTAGGCAAAAACAATTAAACTTTAGTTTTATGAAAAAAATGATCATGAGCTTCCTCGTTGGAGCAGCAGTTGTTGGAACAGCATTCGCAGCTGACAGCTATTTCGCACAAGCAAACCAATTCTATGCAAAAAGCCCTTCCACTGGCATTTGTAAAAGAATTGTTTTAGCAAACAGTGTACTGGCAACAGAAGTCCAAAAAGGCATCGCAGGAGCTCAAGCCACATTAACTGATGTTACTGGTGACGTATATACAATCTGGGAAGACGCAGCTTGCAACACAACTCAAGTTCAACTTGTGGCATTCTAACAAAAAATATTTCAGGGGCATGTAGCCCCTGAAATTCATTAAATATAATCTAATGAAATTAATTATTAAATTGACAATTGCAATAATTCCCTGTATTGTTGTCACTGCAAGCATCAGAACAACAAAACTTGTTCAGGCCACAGAAATTTATGCGCTCAATACATCAAGCGGTATCTGCTGTCGCATAATTCTTTCTTCAAACGTACTTTCACCGAATTTCCAAAAAGGTGTTCTGGGTGCACAAGCTACATTAACTTCCGTATCCGGAGACATATTAACACTCTGGGAAGATCCATATTGCAGCTTGATTCCTATAAGATTTATACCTTGCTAATTGTAACCAACATTTTGCTTTAATGAAACATTTCGTAGTAACTCCTCAAAGGGCAAAGGAAAAACCCTACGATACGATTCCCACCCAGTCTTGTTAGCCAAATTGACACTATCTATTAGCCCCCATCTTCTCAAGTCTTGCCAACGGTGCCCAAGTTCCGAAAACAACTCATGTCTTCTCTCCTCCACAATCGCAAGAAAGAGTCCTTCTAAAGCAATATCCTCTGGCAGATCTTGCAAACCCGCTCGATTCCTAATTCTATTTAGATCTTCTACTGATCCCGATAAATCACCCTTCCTAAATAGACATTCAGATCTTATCAAATAAATTTCAGCCAGACGTATCAATGTGTAAAATTGAGGCACATCCACATTGGGCCTACCCATACCAGTCCCCAACCTATACTTTCTAGGATATTTATAGTACTTCCCTAAGTACTTTGCACTATCAAT
Source organism: Chitinophaga pollutisoli (assembly GCF_038396755.1). Lineage (NCBI taxonomy): Bacteria > Pseudomonadati > Bacteroidota > Chitinophagia > Chitinophagales > Chitinophagaceae > Chitinophaga > Chitinophaga pollutisoli. The sequence continues at coordinate 739,173 of NZ_CP149822.1, forward strand.
CCATGCAGACTTTCTTTGATCCTCGCTTTCAAAAGACGAAAGCAATCCTACACTAACTAAATAACGAGGTGCTCCACCTACACCCGGAATCAAATATGCAGCCTCTCCTGTAACGCCATATGGTGGCAAGTTACTATCCGCATGTAACTGTAAAATTATCTCAATGTTATTTTTATTAAACACTAGGCTGGGATGATCTGCCAACCCGTATAACTCTGAATTGCTAATGATATCATTACAGTACTTTAAAGCAGACTCATAATTCCCCTCAAACAATTCCAACCGAGCAAGTAAAGCCATTGCTGCATAACGGTTTGCTCGTACCCTTTGGCCTTGAGCAAAGCTGTAATCAATTGGCAACAATCTCACAGCTTCCAATAAATCTGCTCGAATCTGGTTTATTACATCCTCTCTCTTACTCTTTGCAACATTAATATTATTTCTGAAATCAGATTTCAGGATTAAAGGAACCTCGCCAAAATTAGAGGACAGGTAAATGTATGCTAAAGCCCGGATAAATTTAGATTCGCCAGTTAATGATTGTCTTATTGAATAAGTCAATCCTTTTGAAACATCCAATTGTTCAATAGACAGATTTGCGCTGAAAATCATTTGATATAAATATTGCCAGAACGAAGAAACTATTATACCATTCTGTGGAGGTATTCTTCCTGTATAAAACTCGTAAAATTGATCCTGCGTATTGCTTGCGATCAACTCATCAGCATATAAACCAAGAGCAATAGTTTGAATACCATTAGAAAAAATCCCATTTCTACCGCTCATTAATCGATAAGCCCCCATTACCGATGCAGTTGCAGTAATACTATCAGAAAAAGCAGTTTCGTTAGTTATTGTCTGAACGGGTGGATCAATCTCCAGAATTTTATCACACGATGATATAATTAGTGAGATCAACAATACAATAAAAAGGTTCGAGTATTTTAACATCCAAGTAGTCATAAGAAAAAAGGTTAAAAAGGTTATAAGGAAATTGAAAGACCTCCATCTATGCCGGTTAGTGGAGGTAGGAACCCGAATCCTTGAACTTCAGGATCACTACCCTTATACTTTGTGAATAGGAGCAAATTCTGACCTCGAAGGTAGAATTTCAAATTCTTCAACTTCGCCCAATTACTCAAAGTCTTTGGAGAGTAGGATATAAATAAATTTGCCAGTCTAATAAAGGATGCATCCGTATACTTACCCGTTGAATAGGTAAACAAGTTGTCTGACTTATCTGGACTAATTATTGCTCGTGCATATGGCGCATCATCTCCAGGTTGCCTCCATCTTTTTAGCGTTTCACGCGGAAAATTCACTGGCGCTCCAAGCCATTGACTCGTATACAATGCATTTGTACCGATCCCATTTCTGAAATTAAATCTCATACTCGCCTGAAAACTTCTATAGCGGACATCAAATCCAAACCCTCCATCACATTTAATATTCAAATCATAAAATGTCCTATCATCAGTTGGGCCCGGGAATACTGATATTTCACCATCTTTAATTACATCCTCATATTCATATAGACCATTCATTTTATTAACTCCTAAAAGTTTCAAGAGCTTCACCTGGTTCAATGTATTTCCGACCACCAGAAAATTTGCGTAAGGAGTTGATTCAATTCCTGGAAATGAAATTAGCTTGTTGCGGTTAATCCCTATTGTCCCAGAGAAAGTAATCTCGAAATCACTCCGCTTTACAACCACCACATTAACTCCTCCTTCAAATCCAGAATTCTGGACGACAGCCGGAAAATTCGACATTACATCGCGAAAACCCGTTGCAAAAGGTAACTTATAAGACAAAAGTTGATTACCACTTCGATTTTGGTACCAAACAAGATCAAGTAAAATCCGATCAGAAGTAAAACCCAAGTTTAATGCCGCTTCCAATTTCCTGTCCGATTGCCATCTCAAATCGGGATTCGCATGTCCGACAGGCTGATAAACTCCTGTACCCAAATAATTTGCATTATTGCTAGTCCATCTAGTTAAATACAAGTAATCTGAAATATTATCAGAACCCGTCACTCCATAACTAACTCTAATCTTACCAAAGCTAATAGCCTTCTTTGCCTTTTCTAAGAATCGTTCTTGACTAAAAATCCACGCTGCGCCTACGGCTCCAAAACTCCCATACCGATGTTCAGCACCAAACCGAGACGAACCATCTCTTCTACCAGTGAGCGTTATCAGATACCGATCCAATAAATTGTAATTAAGACGCCCAAATGCAGCAGAGTATTTGTACTCTCCAACATTATCCTTTCCGGATACAATTGCGGCATTAGAAATACTTCCTAGTAAATTATCATTCGTATACCCGTCTCCGTTAACTGTATTACCCGACTGATTCACATACTGGTATGTAGCACCAACTATAGTTGTTAATGTTCCTTTTCCAACTGAACTCTTGTATTCTAGCATTGGTTCATAGATCGTTCTATTTCCTGTATTATTACCGAAATAGCTTGAGCCCATAGGTGTAAAGGCTGGATTTTGAGACGCTATTGGCAATTTGAAGTTCTGCTGAAGATTATGATTAGAATAGCCAACAGATAAACTAGCTTTCAAACCTTTAATAATATGGTACGAGACACTCAAATTACTATTCAGAAAACGGGTTCTTCCAACATAAGGCTGTCTTACGGGCCCAAAAGTGAATAAGTAAGATACAGGCTCCCAGCCTGAAAAATTAAGCTGACCATCGTCCTTAAAAATTGGTGGAGCTGTTGGTGGTAAATCAACACCACCACCCAAAGCGATATTCTCATTCTTTGAGTATGTATATAATGCTGTCAATTCAATACCTAATTTATTATCTAGAGTTTTATGACCCATATTCGTTGAAAAAGAAACACGCTCGTCAAATCCACTAAATGTGTTCAATTGTGTTGACCTGTCATATCCGCCAGAAATACGATAGTTATTGTATTTATCCCCTCCGGACACTGCTAACTTATACTGAGATGTTTGAGCTGCCTTACCCCAGAAAGTTTTCTGCCAATTCGTTTCTCTAGTCGTATCCCAAACTAAATAATCATAAGCATTGGTAGGCGTTGCTTCTTCACCGCTATTGATAAAGGCTTCCCTTCGAAGGTCAATATATTCCCTGGTAGAAAGCATCTCATAAAAGTTTTTAACAAACGAAACACCATGAGTTAGACTTCCATCAATTGCTGTTTTTCCAGGCCTCCCCTTCTTCGTTGTGATAAGTATGACACCTTTCCCACCCCTGGAACCATAAATCGCTGTAGCTTCCGCGTCTTTCAACACTGACACAGACTCAATATCATCGGGAGAAATACTATATAGTGGACTCTGCCCATTTGCCGGTGTTAAAAAGCCATTCTGAACGAAACCAGTAGATCCAGTGGCATAGCCACCACCACTACTGGTATTTAGAACTGTTAAAGGCACTCCGTCTACAATTATTAAAGGTTCAGAAACACCATCACTTATAGAGGTTCTGCCACGAATTTCAGCTTTAAAAGGTGCTGAAGCAAAACCCGACGTTTGTGAGATTACGAGTCCGGCAACCCTTCCTTGAAGTGCCTGCATTACGTTTGCAACTGGCTGCCGTTCAATTTCCTGGGCCGTTACTGTTGATATATTACCAGTTGCCAAACGTTGTGTTGTCAAACCGTAACCTTGCACCACTACCTTATCGAGTTGCGCGGCAGCTGCCTTCAGATAAATAATGACAGGCTGAACACCGCCCTCAACTGTTTCATTTTTAAACCCTGTATATGTAATCAGCAACTTCCGATTTGCCGAATTTCCTTTTAGTCGAAACTTCCCATTGGCGTCAGTTTGTGTGCCGCGTGCAAGCGTCAATATACGAACTGTGGCTCCGGGAAGTACAACACCTTTTTCATCCATAACTTGGCCAGTAAATTCAATCTCACCAGTTGTATCGATGGATATTCGGGGTAACTCATTGATTTCGCTCAATGATGGCTCAATAATTATTACTCGATCTTCCAATTCCTTAAAAGTGAGTAGTTGCCCATGCAAACAAATTTTCAAAGCCTCCAAGAATGGAAGGTCTTTTATCGAAACCGTAACTGGCTTGCTTACCCGAATAACGGACTCCCCATAAAAGATGCCAATATCAGCTTGCTTTGCGAGGTGGTTTAACACTTCGCTTAACGGGCGGTTCTTAAAGTGCAGGGAGACGTTTTGTGCCTTTGCCAAAACGCTGATTTGAAATACTACACAGAGGATCACGGTGAGCTTCATAACCCTTAGAGTTTGAGACAAGCCATGCCGCACTCGGCCTTGACCAGGTGGAAAAAAATGCATAAATTTCGGTTTGGTGATCAGTTAAGTTTTAACCAAGTTTTGCTGTTTCGCCTATCCACTGCCCGGGCCGCGAACCTGGGCAGTTTCTTTTGGCATTTTCTGGGTGTTACCAACAACATTGGACAAAACCGACCATTTTACCTGGTCGGGTAGGATTAGGCCTAAAAGGCATCTTTAAGCTCTGAATCTATCCCTCTGACGCAGCCGAACAACATGCTGGGCAAAAGGCTATAACAATGAACAATGCACAGTATCTTAAAAGACTTTAGGGTAATAATGACGTTGATGATTGGAGATTTTGGAAATGATACACCCGGGTAATTATTCACGCTTTACCCGCGGCGGAGAAAGGAGGTATAATATATTTACATGTCTAAGAATGCGCAATTGTTCAATCTTTACGTTCACGACGCTACTAATTTTGGTTTCCCGCCTGATAGTTCCAAAAGTATTTGCGGCTGGCACGACTACCACCGCCACTTATGAGGAACGTTACATATCCGTGTTCGAAGTGGATAGGTGGATTCGGTGCACAGGTATTGGAACAAATACCGGAGCACCAATCACAGGCTTAATGGCATTTTGATAATTGATTCTACTAATTTATTTTGATCTGGTTACAGTTACTTTCCGTTCAGCAGTATTAAATTTAAACTGAACACCTCCATTCCTCTCCAAAAAAGTCAACACCTTTTCTAGCGACATACTCCTTTTAAAAGATCCTGTATATTTGTCCAATACTGGATCTCCTTCGTATTCGACGCGCACATCATACCATCTAGACAACGATTCCATGATAGGTCCTATACTTTCATTATCGAAGAAGAACCTGCCATCCATCCAGGCTAGCGTTTTCGATAAATTCGCTTCCTGTATGTCCAAATTCCCGTTGTTTAGGAAAGATTGTTGGCCAGGTTTCAACATTTTCTCCTCATGCCGATACGATACCTTAACGCTTCCTTCTGTCAATGTAGCGACGACGTCATCAATGTTGTACGCAGATATGTTGAACTTTGTTCCGAGTACCTGCACTCTTGTATCTCCAGTGTTCACATAAAAAGGCGAACGGCTATTGGGCTTAACCTCGAAGAAGGCCTCACCCTCCAATTTTACACTGCGCAAGTTTGGTTCGAATCGGGTAGGAAATTTTAACACGCTGTTCGCATTCAGAAAGACTTTTGTACTATCGGGCAGCAGGATCGTGTATTGGCTGGATCGCGGGGTCCGGAGTTCATTGAAGACCTTCTCCCCTTCAGCTCCTGGATTGTAGACGACGGAGTTACCTTGCTTCGAAATCAATGTCCCACTTTCATGCAGGGTATCTGCTCCAACTGATTGCAGATAAACTTTCCTCCCACCTTTCAAGGTAAGGACTGCATTATTCTGTAAAGTATCCGTTAGCGGATCGACCGCTGAAATGATGGTATTATCGGTTTTTTTATTGTTGATGTTATTGAAGACAATTGCAGTTATCGATACAAAAACGATAATGCAGGCTGCAGCCAAATACCAGTTACGTGATATCCATACGTAAAAAGTCACTGGGCGCCGTAGACCGACTTCTGAAAAAATTCGATTTACGGCATCGTGCTCCGTTTCTTTAATATATGTATCCAGTCGCAGCTGGCTCCTGATTTCGGGTACCCAATTCGAAACATCGTTCCCCTTTGCAACTACCTTTGCCCTCAGTTCCGGCGACTGAGCTACCCAAAGATCCAGCTCCCGCTGCTCCTCTTCGGACAAACTGGATCCCTCGGCCTTAGATTTCCGAATCAGGAAAACGATTCTTTCAATATCGAATATTTCCTCCATAAGACAGGTTTATCAAAGCACTTCTACCAGAAAGAAGCTGCGATTGAATGTGTATTTATATATATAACCTGAAAAACGGGTTGTTTTACCTATGGTAACGCGACTTTTTTTAAGAAATTATTATCTTTTTTTGGCTGGATAGCTTTTTTAGCTGATAATGTTCGACTTAGATATGCAGTAAAGTATTAACGCAACAACGGCTTGCTCTTTTCCGAATTGCCCACGGAGCAATTCCTTAGCCTCATAGTGGATATTATAAACGGTTCTTACGGTTATGCCTAGCTGTTCGGCGATTTCTTCTTCACTTTTATCGGAAAGTATAAGCTTCATCACCTCTTTCTTCCTCCTGGGAAGCTTCTCAATGGCCAGCATCACCTCAGCAAAGAGCTCGGCGTTCACAAGCTCTGTTTGCAGGTCAATTCGTATGGTATCTTCTGAGAAAGCACCCGATATCTTAGCCAGGCGCTTGGATTCAAGCCCTCTTTTCTCCAACCTGGTCAGGCAGTTATTATGAACAACCTTCTGTAGAAATTTAAAGATTGTACCGCCGGCACCGAGATCTTCTTTCTTATACCACAACTTCATAAATGCGTCCGATACCACCTCATCCGCCTCCGTTTCTGACTTCACCAAGTGATAAGCTTGCCTGATGAAATGAGGCCGAAGTTGCCGGATGATAGAGGAGAAGGCTCTTTCATTACCTTGCTGAAAGTTCGAAATAATATGACGACTTAATTCTTCCATACGTGAATTAACTGCGTTTGAGAATCTGCTCAAACCAATCGGAGGATAAAGCAATGGTAAGGTGCGTTTCTATTTAGAGAGCGCTTCGAACCGAAGTTGTTTCACAAATATATAATGCCAGCTAATGATTTCCATCGGTAATTTGTAGAATTAAAATAACAATGACAAAAGTCCAGTTTCTTGATTTTTCCGGTCAATTCCATTTTTACCGGTTCAAAATGAACTTTCGAAAAGATTCAATGGAAACCAAATTTCATTAGATGAATTCATTATACTAATAATTATTTGACTATTTTCCTTAACTCGTTTAGCATATTAAGCTAATTTAGTATACCTCACGCTTACTTGCAATTGTAATGGAAAACTTACATTTGTTTTCTCTCTTCATTTAAGCGATCCCAACCACCAGTCTATTCAATGTAATCCCAAGGTTGCTTTGCGTACCTCGCATGCCCCTTAATAATCCAATACAGCGCTAAAAAGAACAACATGAGTTCGTACTTAAACCCATTGCTTAGAAGTCTAAGCCAGTTCGACTATTGCAGTATTGGAGCCCTGTATTTACTAGAATACCAGCAAATACAGGCATACGTTCAATTGATGTCGATTGACGCCATAAAGGCTCATTTCATATCAATTGATGCATTTAGCAAGACTATCCGGCGCTCAAAAAATTTCAAGACCTGGGAAGATCTTGTCGCACATGCAAAGCTAACTGCGAAAGCTGCAGGAGAAAAGTATATCGACTCGGTACCCGATGAGATCTATGAATTACCGGTAGACTTCGCACTCAACCAATGCATGGGAATATTTGACACAAACACAAAATTATATGACAGCCAAACATCAACCTTGTATCGAGAAAAAGCGCTAGGTCAATTTGGCTCACTGGAAGAGATTATGCATCAGTATTTGCATCATGTATCGCAAAATCATCCCAGGGATTTGAATAATGCGACAGCAAAAGCAGTCAGCAATCTGGAATACATGAGGCCTCGCCACATTATGAGGATGCTGATCAAAATCAACAGGTTCCTATCGTCCCGTCCGACAAAAGTTCAGCATTTGTATAAAGATGTAATGTTGGAAGGCACCAATAATATCACTGTGGAGGAAGTGCCAGAAGTATATTCATTAGGCTTTTGCAATTATGAACTACATCGAACAATTTTTTTATTCGTGGCCCCTTTGCTTAACCACGGTTGGCCTTATGCGATGTTATGCTATAGGCTCCGTAATGAAATCATAAAAAAGAACCCGAGAAGCCTGGCGCTTGTATAACTGCCTCGCCATCATAAAAGATACTAAAGTGTAAGTAACACTGCCGGAAAATAATGTAACCATCATGAAACAGTAGATCACCTCATAGGCAAGCAAAACGGTCTTTTCCAATGTCCTATGGGTTTTTCATTGTTCAATTGTTAACGTGATACAGTCCTGTTTGTAAAATTCAACTCTAGCGGCAAACAGAACAGACACGTTCTACAGGGAAAAGGGAGCCGACAGCTCTAAAAGGCCAAGGCTCCTACTTCCTTTCCTCTCTTCAAAAATTGGCGAATAACTATTGCATAACTATGCCCTGCCCGTTCCCATGGGTGGGAAAGGAAACCATTTTTTTAAAAGTCGTTCAAAAGCCAAGGCATGAGAAAGATTTTTGATGGAGAGTCTATGCTCTCACTGTATCTGCTCTTACTAATCATATTACTAATTGAAATCCTTCAATTTCATGTTACCATCCATTACATATGTCCGTGCCGTCTATATGACGAAATGTTACAAGATATTTTCCACGAATCAGAAACCTCCCAACCTATATCGAATGACTAAAATTACACCATACGCGCTGATTGCTTTCGGCGTACTTCTTACCTTTTCTTGCAAAGATGATGATAGATCTTTTACCTCCTATAAAGTGAGAAATGAGATCATTCAAAACCTCGATACTGTCCTTGGGGAAAAAGCCAGGTTTACCTTAATTGAAATTGAAAGATCAAAAGAGAACCAGTATACCTATTCAGTCTATGGATACAAAATAAACGATCATACTACTTTCTATGGCCTTTCTTTTAGATCCGGAAAATGGGATACAATAGGAATATATTCTGTTACTTATCGTTCTCCAACATTCTCCCTAGCGGAAATTAACTATCTCAAGTATATGCCAGAATATGTCAGGAAGAATGAAAAACAACTGGAATTCGGGCCAGACTGGCAATTCCAAAAAGCTAACAAATTGACAATAAAATCAAATGATGAAACTCATTTGAACAAAGTCTCAATAAGATATTATTGGAATCAATCAGAAGGTGGAAATGTTAGCATACTTTATAATGAAGATGATCAATTCAAAGATCCATAAATAAATCCTTTCATTCTTTAAAAAACTAGCACGTGGTTTTACCGATGTGCAGCCCCCTATTATTCTTACTATACATCACACACCAACACATTTCTTCAACATATAAACTTAAACTAAAATTACAATAATGAATATGATCCCATCGTCAATCCTTGCATCCATCGTTTTCCTATTTATTCTTACTGGATGTCAAAGTCCAGAAACACCTCCAACAAACATCTATTCCACAGAGATCCTACCAGCGATTGACTCAACATCAACAGTAAAAACAGAAAAACCAAAAATCCCATTCTTAGCAATTTCGGACTCCCTCAATACTACTTTTGGAAAAAATGCTCAATTCACCCGAATTACACTTCGACCATCCGATGATGAAAATTCAATTGCTCAAATTACCGGATCTAAAAGAATAGATAGTGACAGTATTTACATTGAAGTAATTAATCCAAAACGAGCTGTCAAAGTTTCAATGAATGATACAGACCGCATTTCTCCTACTTTCACCTTGGATGACGTAGCAAATTTCAAGCACATTTACAAATCGATTCAAGCTGCAAGAGCAGTAAAAATTGACGACTTGTCTCACATCCCCTATTACCTCGATAAAGTGGATATTTTAAGAAGCAGTAAGAAAGAAAGATCCCTTTATCTCATGGCACACTTTATTGGATCCCAGGATAATAATATAGGATCAGAAGTCGCCCTCTCTCTAAACGGACAAATATTGACTAAACCGGCTACCTATAATTACAATGATTCTCATTCCCTCAAACTTCAATCCGCAACTTATGTCAAATAAAATACAATACTCAAAATTGCATGCCATTCCGCTACTATCCCTTATAATTGGATTTTTGATATCAGGATGTGTCGAAATTGAGGTAGGTCCTGATCAAGCTGAACAAATATCAACTCCATCTGCTCCACTGAAAAAGCTAGATTTGAACCCCAACGCACCATTGGTGGACATATTACCATTCGCAGAACATATCTCATATCAAAATAAGGTATTTGAATTACCAAAAGGAAATACCTTGGAAAAAGAAGCGCTGCAGATGCTCCCTGTTGATGAAGGTATTTTTCTATCTACACATTCAACTGCACCAGAAAATAGCGACACAACTATCATTTGGATCAGTTATCCAGTTTCAAAAAAATGGATCACCGAAGATGCCAATCAGCCGCTGCAGTTTTCTCAACATCGCCTACGTTTATTGAAGCAACTTCAGCCATCTGAAAATACGACCTTACTGGCCGTATTCACTTTCTTCGACCAATTACGCTCAAACTACGGAACTCGAATGAATATAATTTGGAATGTGAGGGAAGAAAAACCTATCGCAAACTCAGTCACAGAACAGCAGCCATCGTCAGTTAGTAACATCATGGAACAAAGACTAGAAAATTATAAACTGGAAAATAACTATATGCTCAACCTTGAATTTGATAGTATTATTTTGCTTACGCACATTGTGAGAGATATAAAGAAAATCAATAACGCTGGTGACCCTGGACTTAATGACAGACGAGAATCATTAAGATTGATATATGAGCTTCTGGGAAGCGAAGTGAAAAATTATGATGGAATCGTCGAATATGTTACCGGCCCTGATAAAAAGCAAACCTCCCTGCCAGCTATTGACTTCCAGACCAATGGACTGCAAAAAAATCCCAGAATTTGGATGCCACAATACCGGAAGGCTTTTCCTCATAGACGCCTTCATTGTTTGATCTGCGATTAAGTACCAACCCGCATATAATAGCATGTAATCCTTCGACGCATTTCCTTGGGGTATAAACGGCCATTCGAGTGCGCGGCTTACTACCGGATCGCAAAAATACTGTTCTGCGCCGGACATCTCGAACACTTCACCCAAAAAAATTGCTCAATGGACTAACCGGTCATTTTGATCGGTTAATTTTTTTGTGCAAATCGTTCTTCGTCCTCTGCATAACGAGTGCTAGTCGCTATCGGTTGTGACGCGCGGGGTAACGCACCCCGGGCACAACAGATTAAACGATTACTCACATTTAAATTTTATGTTATGCACAATTTGAATTTCAACAAAGCAGCCGGAGAGTACAGTTTTTACACCAGAAGAGAAAAGGCGTGGCACCTATTGGGACAAGTTGGAGTGGCCAGCTCCAGCCGGGAAGTTATTGTTCAATCACATTTAGATTTCAAGGTCGGAAAATCTCCTAACTATCATTTTATTCCCGGTAGGAAATTTGAAAAATCAGAATCTTCATTTTTTACGTTTAGGGAAGACACAATGGAAGTTTTGGGAAGCCGCGTAGGCCCCAAATACCAACCGCTGCAAAACGATGTGGCATTTTCATTTATGGATGATCTGGCGGGCGCTCACAACATCACCTACGAAACCGCAGGTGCATTAGGGAAAGGTGAACGAATTTTTATTACCGCGAAGATCCCCCGACACATCAGGATCGGAAAAGATGATGAATTGGAAGAATACATCTTCGTAACCAATTCACACGATGGCTCCGGGTCTATTATTATTGCATATACACCGGTACGCATTGTCTGCAACAACACCCTGAATGCTGCTCTCAAAAATTGCTCAAACATGCGCAAAATTAGGCACACTGCCTCCGCAGCGGAAAAACTCGCCTCAGCCAAAAAGTTCTTAGGAATTTGCGACCAGTTCGGTAATGCCTTTGGCGATACGTTGAAAAGATGGACGACCATTAACATTACTGATAAGCAGGTAAGACGGCTCATTGAAATGGCTATGGCCCCTACCGATAAAATGTTGGAGCTGGTTACGCAAGGAAAGAAAGATGAATTTTCAAGCCAGTTTACAACAATGGTTGATCAGGCTATGGAATACCGCTTTACGCATCCGTCTCAACTCATGGAAACTACGCAGGGCAAACTATTTGGTGCCTACAACGCCGTAACGGGATACTTCCAGAACGTGAAAAAGTACAAGAACGCTGAACAACAATTCACGACGATCATGGAAGGGAAAGGGCAAACAATTGGTCAGACAGCTTTTAATCTGTGTGCACAGTTTGAAAGTGAAGGGGCAGATGCTTTATTCCTCAGCTAACACGAACATGTCAGGCGGCAAACGCTGCCTGACATTTTTTTGACAATCAAAATTTCGATATGGCTAAGTTGTCTCCTGAGCGCCTTCACAACCTGCGCAGGTTAAGAGCCGCAAGGTATCTCTGGAAAAAATGTCCCCTTTTTGCGTTTTCCATGATGAAAGCACGCTATCCAGATTATACATACGCGACATTTGAAGCTGACCTCCGCCCTCGGACATCCAAAAAGAAATCCAGCAAAAAAAGAATCCTATGGTTCGTTATGGCCGTTATTTCAAAATGCAGGAGTTAATCCGGCACTACCTTGTATCGGGAAATATTCGACATCTCATAGAGGCCCAGCGCCTACGGGTACGGATGGCCCACCCCTACTGATTCATTATAAGAAAGGACGGACAGGGAGCTGAATATCTATTCCCGGCCACCACCCCCTATACCGTCATGGCTGATATTACGAATAAAGTCAATAAATCAGCCACCTTTGATGAGGCTTGTCAGTTGACGGAGCACATGCTTTCACGTAGCCGGATGGGCAGGTAAAGCCCCCTTTCCTTTATATGACTGGTATAAACCGGCGGCCGCCGCCTGCTGCCGGCGGCAACATTCCCATCGATTAGCCTTCATTTTTAGTAAGCAAAAATTGTCATCAGTGAATGGTTCCATTGCCAGCAGTGCCGGCAATCCATCGATCACCAACCAATTAACAAAGAATCAACAACCTCACATATGAGGTCATCCATCGCCCGTAATCCGTAATAACTAAGAAAGTACATCAGGCTATTTACTGCCTTACCGCAGTATTGTAGTAAAAATTTGGGGTCCGGCTAAAAATACCACATGGCAGAAAGTGTAAGTTCCATTGTTTCAGTGGGGGTAAATTCCACAGGAACAATTATGAACAATTATGTACAATGATATCCCAGGCCCGAACCCTCTTCCCAAATTCTATGGGGAGATACCCGGCGTAAAAGTCCCCGGTGATGAAATCCCTTTCCAGGTCAAAGCTGATTCTTTGGAAAAAGTCCTCAACCTCTGTGAGTTGGTCTCAGGAGGTATGCAATACTTTTATATTGTGGAGGCTTATCCTGATCTGCGTCGTGGCGATCCCCAAGCGATGCCCAGTGCAGTGGACGTCATCCGCCTTTCCCTATATCACATTGATGGCGCACTTGATTTTCCACCACCAGTCACGACAACCCAGAATTTCGTCACTGATTGCCCTTCAATTGAAGATTTTGTGCTCAATTACAGGAACCCCGCCAAATTCCAAAAGGAAGAGCAACCTTATAAATGGGCCATCATGTACGGTCATTACCACGACATACTCACCAAAGGCTATACCCATGTTTCCCGACACGATAACGTTACTGGACAGTTCCTTACCTATGTCCCCGAGCCCTTCATTTTTCAAAAGATAGCAATGCAATTTAAAGATACAGGGCTTATCAGGAGTAAGTTTGAAGTATCAGAGCGCGTCCTCAATTTCGAGAATAAAGCGAGAAAACGGCTCCCAAATTCAACTACAATCAAAGTAAAACGTTGACAATACCCATTTTCATAATTGAAACATGATGACGCCAAGTGCTTTTGATCCGCTATTTTCCATACTGGAAGAAAAAGGATATTTTGATCCCAACTTCTTTGATAGAGATTTTCTTTGCAAATCCCTTCAGCTCGAAGATGAGCTCCTCGGTGCATCAAACGCAATGCCCCCTGATGACAACTGGAGCACCATCTGCTTCGGAAAGGATAATGCCGGTCGATCAAAAGCAATACAAATCCAGTTAATGTTCAATATCGATTATGTTCAAAAGGAAATTAAATTAGAAAGCATCAATTTCGTATGTTGCAACAAGCATGATACACATAAGATAGTACACCTTACCGACATCCCATCATGTGCGGACCTGGAATTGAAATTGTTCCGGATGCGTCGATATAAACAGTTTAAAAGAACTCCTGGGCCTCATCGTTTATGATCCAAAAGAAAATAATAGCCGAAATCGTTCTATAAATATTCAGTAAAGATGATGATCGGGTTAAAAAATATGCATTCGCTTCGGAAATTGCTGAAAGAAAAGTCAGCGAATGGAGCTGTATTACTTTTGGGGCAGAAAACCGGCATTATTGAGTTTGATAAGCTCCGATTCCTGAACAACCCAAAGCATGTGCTAAAAGTAAAAAAAGAACATGAATACATGTTCCTGATAAAGGATCTGTTAGAAGCCATAGACTATCTGACCAACAATAAGGATGACTATTCCTTCTTTGCCGCAGACATCGATGATATCATTGTAAACATCGGTATGTACCAAACCCACGTTGAATGCGCAATTATACTCGAACAGTTGTTAAGGCAAAATCAACAACGGGAACACAGTCCACAACTAAGCGAATTTATCATCCTGAGTGCAAATGAATTCATTGCAGAGCTGTGTAAGTCTCAGCAGGGCGCCAACCTTGCCAATAAAATATGGGAAAAATTCCACCCCAGTAATATTCCTAAGCCTCAATTATTAAATCTGTCCCAAAGCCCACGGATCAAAATAACAGACAACCCCAAAAACCATTATAGGAAAAAATAGTCAATTTCCCTCAGAAACAAAACTGGTGTTGGGTTTGTACCCAACAATTATTCAGCATCCCTCCCTTTTATTTGCAGATGCAAAAATCACGAACGGATGTGCTTCATATAGTGGGCACCAATCTTCGACTAGCCCGAATTAGCAAAAACCTATCTCTTACAGAACTATCAAAGCTGACTGGAATTGATAAAGGAGATCTCAGCAAAATGGAAGCTGGCAAAATAAACTTTGGGATTATTACACTATATCATTTGAGAGATTCCCTCGAAATCGGAATTGAACAATTTTTCCAGGAATGATAATTCCGAAACTTATCGCAAGGTAAAACGGCCTTCATTAGCCGATTTTTCAATATATTTATTCAAATGATAAGCTTTGACAATCTACAGATTTAAAAAAGAGCTATACACGCGGGGGCTTGCAAGCTATGACTATTTAACCGATGAAAACTTCTCGATTCATTTTTCCACCAGCGACTATCTTTCTCGCAATAGAATATACCTGCAATGGTACATGGAAAAATCATTCTACTTGAAAAATGACCTCAGCAAAGAAATAACCGCCCATACTTTAAATAAATATATTAGGGATAAAAATGCTGTATCCGAAGGGGTTGAGACCCACCTCAGCCTGGGTGCATCCTTTTTTTATAACTTCAATGGAGAAGCATTTCACTTTCTATTTGAGCAATCGGATAAAATGCAAACCGCAACTGCACTCCTGGAAACAATACTGAAGGCAAAAAGTAAAATCGTACGACTCCCGATTCAATCTGTAGCCAATGCATTGGCTGCCATAGCCGATAAATCGATCTCCAGCACTGACTTCGACAACCCATTGTTAAAAGCGAACTTCATTCGCTCGCTAAACCGGGAGACCTTTCTAGCCCAAAGTATTTTCAATGACTATCATTTAAACAAGAAAAGGGCTGGAAAACTACCCACATGGAAAAGGCAACCTACTTCCGCCTGATCTTCACATCAAAATAATTTTTGAAATCGCTTTTCCTTACCATAAAATTTTGTTTGGATTGGTTCTTTTTCGCGCGGCGTAGGAATAAGTTCGGGATCTGCCATCCAGGTGCGTACTTCTTCCAGGTGTCGATGGCATACTTCTCTCCCCATTTCGAGTGTGACAAAATAGATAGCTCCTCCATTATCTTCTTCCGCTTCACAAACCCAACCTCGGCCAAATTTTTGTGTTTTGCTGAATACTTTGCAAGTAATTTTTTGAGGTTTTTACACCTTTTTGAAAAAGATAAAACATCCCTCATATTATAATATAACCTGTCAAATTCAAATCTTAGACAGAGATCAAACTTATTATGATCCCTCCTCAGTTCATTAAACGCATTCGATAAACTTTTGGTTTTATAGAAACTGTAGGCTACTCTGTCTCCATGCTCGTACCATTGCTCCATTTCCGAATCCTTCAGAAAACGAATGCTTTCTACGTAGGTGCCTCTGTTTTCCACAGCAACATATATCCTATCCTGTTTCAAGGCCTGATCAATAAGTTGGCATAATTTCCGAACATCGAGAATATTCACTTGCATGGAATAACATTTTAGATGATCCAAACGGTCAATATTACTCCCTAAGCAAGAATGGAAATGCCATATACATCCATGTGGTGAAAAATTTATTCTTCCACCAAATGCATGCAATACTTCTCTCAAAAGAATTTATTGCACATCCACCAAACTAGCATTTATTCGGAATTTTAACTGTTAACTTCCCTGATATCACGAATTCGCATTTTATGAATATTATACTCACAGAATCTCAAAAAGCAGAGTTAGCAAATAGTGTATATACGTTTTTCGAGGGTCCGGGGCATGGCTGGTTGAAGGTACCGCTCAGCCACATACTAATGCTCGGAATTGAACATGATATTACACCCTGTTCTTTCATTAGCAGGAGGCATGGCTATTTAGAAGAAGATGATGACTTTGGAACTTTCCAAAAAGCTTATTATTCAGCAATTGGTGACGGAAAGGTCAAATTACAAATACGAGAAATATACTCCGTCAATGCGCCCGGTATAAGTATGCACAGGTTCTATGGATATAGATTAAAAATAGAAGAGCGAAAAAATGCCAGCATTCGGCCAATGATACGGAAGTTAAAGGGGAATTCAAGGTCACGCAAAGTATAGACCTGCTCTTTCTCCAAAAATATCTGAATCTCAAAAAGTGTTGTAAAAATTCAAAATTTCCGTCATGATTATTAAAAACACGCAACTACAGGAAGTACTTTCCGAACTCAGAAAAAGCAGAACCGTTGGATTCCGTACCGTAAGCTATCAAGCGGATATTATCCGGCCACCATTGAGCTTTCACACAAATGACGGCGATCAAACTGATACAAACAAAAATGCAAAAAAGGAAAACTATGAAATCAACCTTTTAATCCATGCAGCAGAAAATTTGATTATAGATAAATCCCTCGAAAAAGAGTTCATGCATAAATTCCCTACTGGTGAAATGGTTTTCAACCTGGCAGATGTATCAGAGTACTTGTGGCTGGCAAATCTGCTGCAGCATGTCACGAGAAATCTCACATCCAACTATAACAATGAAAATATCGGGTTCGCGGATTATTGGAATAAACGTTCGATTTATCCCTTTGATGCACTTGTGAGTGAATTATTAAAGACTGAAAATGGTAGATACCTACTTGAAAATTGCTGGGAAAACCATTTCCCCAATGACCCAGACTACAGAAAATGGATTCCAGGGCCCCAGACCGGTGAAAAACATTCCAAGAACAAACATGCACGAGTACAAACGAAATCGAAAAACAAAGGTGGCCCTAATCGTTAAGACTACCCTTAAAGGCTCATGCTACCCAAGCTATAATCCGAACTTTTAGTGGACACATAAAAGCCTATTTCCACTCATCCTTCATCCATTGTTTGACAACTTTACTTTTCTCCAACAATTTCTCGATGTCTTTATAGTCGTAATAAAGGGCGCCTCCCATCTTTGTATACGGCAATGTTCCATTATCCCTTAGCGTCTGTAGCGTTCCCGCCGAGAGATTCAACATCTTTCTCACTTCATAGGACTTCAACCATTTTCTCTCAGCAGGATGCAGCTGCGCCTTCAATAGTTCCTCAATTTCCTTCAGTAGTTCCGCTTTGAATTTAATGAGATCCTCAAAAGTGATCCAAGGAACATTTGAATGCTGGTTACGAGTGGTATCTATATCTCCTTTCATAAAAATGCGGTTTGCAACAATTTCGTATTGTCGCAAGACCGCATTCTACAGATCGCACCATGTGGCAATAAAAAATCACCTCAAATTGGACGGGCGTGAGTTGCTAATAAACTCGCCAGGACTTGGAAGCATCTTCCGCTTATCAGTTGCAATTTGTACTTTAATCATTGCTTCCTCAGCCATTTCCTCATCAACCATCGTATACAAGTCGGTTGTTGTAAGTTTTGTGTGCCCCATTATTTCCTTGATTATTTTAATATCAACTCCTGCTTTAATGGCATAATAGCCAAAAGTGTGTCGCGCCCTATGAAACCTTAAAGGGAAACCGATCCCGAAAATCTCTGTAAGAATTTTCAAACACCGGTTAACATGCTGATTCGTTACTGGGGGAAACACAGTCCCATTGGCCACTGATTCCGGCCGGTCCTTATACTTCTTAACTAAAGCAACAGCCTGGTCAATTAAAGGGACAGCCTCCAATTCTATTGTCTTTTGTCGGTACATTGTACACCAAAACTTTCCATTGGAACTTATCTCGAAATCATTCATTGAAAGACGGGAAACTTCAGCAAAAGCAAATCCGGTGAAACAACTAAACATAAACAAATCCCTGACATAATCCAGCTGGGGATCACTGAGTCGTTTTGTTTCAATTAATTTGAGCTGATGGGGACGTAATTTTACCTTTGGAACTTTTGCACGACTTACCTTGAACTTACTGAATGGTGCCTGTTTAAACCAACCCAAATTCTCACCCCACTTAATAATGCCTTTAAATCGTTCAAGGTGATGAGCTAATCCGTTGCCTTTACATGGTTTAGATTTATCTATCGGATTTTGAATGATGTATGCCTCCAAATCTAACATAAACTCATAATTTAATACTTTAATATGAGCGTCTTTCTGCTTGAATTGGTGTTGAACAAAATTCAGCACGTACTTCCGAGTTGTTATAAAATTCTTCCAGGTACCCGCCTTTAATTCCGGCATAAACTTTTTCTCGTGCCTTTCGAAAAGTTTATCAATTGTATGCCCCTTGTTGCTTTTACCCGTATATGCATCTTTTACCTGAAGGGCAGTAACATGCTCCTGGGTTTCTGAAAGATTCCTGAATAGATTACGAACTTTCGTTCTCACGTTTTGGATATAGTTGTTTATATCTTTAGCTTCTTGGTTTTTACCCCTAACGGATTCTGAATCAGGATCCCATTTTTCTGCTGAAATAAATTCGCCTAGAGAAAATTCTTTGGGGGGACCGTCAATTGTGATCCGTCCGAAGATGCAAACCCGGTTAGCATCTTTTTTGTCTTTCCGAGTGATAAAATCCAGGCTGAGAGTGTGAGCTGCCATTGTTTTTGAATTTTGATGGTGATTGAATTGATTTTTCTCCGAAGGCAGACCTGTTACTGTGGGGGAGTAAAAAAACAAATTCAAAACTCATCAAAACGCATCAAATTAAATGACGCAAAGCGATGGCTATCAGTAGAATAAGCGGAATGCCGTGAGTAAAAATAAGCCTAAATAAAACTCACGGAATAACTCACAGATAGATTGTAATGGATTGATATGATTTGATATGCGGGAAAAACAAGAAAGCCCGTAAACATTGTGTTTTACGAGCTTTCTATGGAGACTGGGCTCCTGAAGGTCGTCCTGTCGGGACAATTTTCGAACCACTTTTTGGAGGATTTGAGGAAATTGGTTTCAGAAAAAAGCTATTAATACCAGCTAAATATGGGGGTTGAAAAACCCTGTATTTTTTATACAATGTTGCAAAAACATAATTTTTTTCGCGAATTATAGTTAACGTTTTTGTTACCATTTGTTTTGTGGTTCAGGATATCTGAAGAACGACTTTATGAAGCAAATCTGTTATCCATAGGGCATTTCTCCGGTTACTCGAACATTTTGTCGGCTATTAACTAACTAATCAGCTCGATTCTATTAACCACCCCATTTTAGAGAAAATAGTATCTATAAGGAAAAAAAGTGATTTTTGCAACAGTATTGCACGGATTTTTTTCTTAAATTTGCACTTGCATGAAATGGATAGCAACCATATTAGTAATTTACTTCACGGCACTTTTCGGTGCTCCGTGCAGCGATGCTAAGAATGTTTGTGCGGAACTAAAATCTCCATCCAAAGACCTTAGTCATAATCATAATCAAGACAAAGACGATAATTGTTCCCCGTTTTGCCAGTGCACTTGTTGCAGTGTTTCAGTAACCTCCTTTAAGTTTAACTTACCAGAATTTAATATCCCTTTACGAGAATTTAAAGCCAAAAAGGGTTCAATAAGGGATTGTTTTTTTGTTTCCAACTACTCCGGAAATATTTGGCAGCCGCCGAGATTTAACGCTTAATTTCTTTTAGATCGTGTCTTATCGTTTGATATGCATTTTGTGCATATCGTCCGTAACATCATTGCTTTTCGGCTTTGATCAGGTGTTGTACAATTTACGTATAACAATACACAGCACGCATCTTTCCCGCCTTTTTCCATTCTGAGAAAAGGACTACATATCTTTTTACTAAGCGTTAAATAACAAAATACACTGTGTTAGATCGTATTATTAAATTCAGTATAAAGAACAAAATCATTATTGGTTTAATGACTTTGTTACTTATAATATGGGGAGCGTGGAGTGCCACCAAATTGCCCATAGATGCCGTCCCTGATATTACCAACAATCAGGTTCAGATATTTACTACCTGTCCAACATTGGCAGGACAAGAAGTAGAACAACTGGTAACCTTTCCCATAGAGCAAAGTATTGCCAATGTTCCGAAGATCGAAGAAATACGCAGCATTTCCCGTTTCGGACTTTCGGTGATAACCGTTGTTTTTGAAGAGGAAGTAGACATATATTTTGCCAGGCAGCTCATTAATGAAAGACTAAAAGAGGCTGTTGATAAAATACCTCAGGGAATCGGAACGCCGGAAATGGCACCAGTCAGTACAGGTTTAGGTGAAGTGTACCAGTATATCATTCACCCTAAAAAGGGAAGCGAAAAGAAGTACAACGCAAAAGACCTTCGCACGATGCAGGATTGGATCGTTGCCAGGCAATTATATGGTACTCCGGGTATTGCCGAAGTGAACAGCTTTGGAGGTCAATTGAAGCAATACGAAGTTGCTGTGAATCCCGATAGGTTGAGAGCAATGGGAGTAAGTATCCCGGATATTTTTACAGCTCTTGAAAAGAACAACCAGAACACGGGGGGGCATATATCGACAAAAAGCCAAATGCCTATTTTATCAGAGGTATAGGTCTGGTAACGTCTTTAGATGACGTTAGAAGGATTGTGGTCAAAAATTCCGGAGCCGTGCCAATATATATTAATGACGTTGCTGAAGTAAAATTTGGCAACGCAGTAAGGTATGGCGCTTTAACTTATAATGGAGAAGTAGACGCTGTAGGCGGCGTAGTGATGATGTTGAAAGGGGAAAACAGTAACGAGGTGGTTAAGCGGATAAAAGAAAAGCTGCCTACTATTCAGCAGTCGCTACCTGATGATATTACGATCGAACCATACCTGGACAGGACTGATCTTGTGGGTCGTGCTATCAGTACAGTGGAAAAGAATTTGATTGAAGGAGCGCTGATAGTGATTTTTGTACTGGTATTGTTCCTTGGGAATTTCCGGGCCGGATTGATCGTAGCATCTGCCATTCCCCTTGCAATGTTATTTGCACTTGGAATGATGAACGTATTCGGAGTGAGCGCCAACCTGATGAGTTTGGGAGCTATAGACTTCGGGCTGATCGTAGATGGGGCTGTTATCGTCGTTGAAGCTACCATGCACCATCTTGGTCTGCGAAAATCGACGGCCAAGCTGACTCAATCTGAAATGGATGATGAAGTATTTACCTCGGCGTCCAAAATACGTACCAGTGCTGCTTTTGGAGAAATCATTATCCTCATTGTATATATCCCCATTCTTACTTTGGTTGGTGTTGAAGGCAAAATGTTCCGCCCAATGGCCCAGACAGTTGGCTTTGCCATTTTCGGAGCATTGATATTATCACTGACCTATATCCCTATGATGTGTGCTTTGTTTTTATCAAAGAAACCCAGTCACAAACGCACATTTAGTGACAAGATGATGGGCAGATTACAAAGTTGGTATCAACCATTGTTACAAAAAGCTATCCGGATTAAATATGTTGTAGTGGGTGTCACCGTTGGCATTTTTGCTATTGCCATATTTTTCTTCAGCAGAATGGGTGGAGAGTTCATTCCTCAACTACAAGAGGGAGACTATGCGTTTCACTGTATTCTACCACAGGGAAGTTCCTTGAATCAAAGTATCGAAACTTCCATGCAGGCTTCGCGAATTATCAAACAATTCGATGAAGTCAAGATGGTTGTAGGTAAAACAGGCGCAGCCGAAGTGCCTACAGATCCGATGCCTCCTGAAGCTACAGACTTAATGGTCGTCCTTAAACCTCAGGATGAATGGAAATCTGAACGAAGTTATACGGAGCTAGCAGAAGCTATAATGGAAAAATTGGAAGTTATACCCGGCGTGTTCTTTGAAAAGAACCAGCCGATACAGATGCGTTTTAATGAGCTGATGACTGGAATCAGACAGGATGTAGCAGTCAAGATATTTGGGGAGAATATCGATACGCTAGCATCTTATGCGCAAGAAGTAAGTGAGGTTATTCAAAGTGTACCCGGAGCAACTTCTCCTCAAGTTGAACGGGTTAGCGGGCTTCCGCAGATCAATGTTGAATATGATCGCACCCGAATTGCCAACTACGGATTGACAATACAGGACGTAAATGATGTGGTAAGTACTGCTTTTGCTGGCAAAAGCTCGGGCCAAGTGTATGAAAACGAAAGGCGATTTGATTTGGTTGTCCGGTTGGATAGTGCACATAGAAGTAGCATAGATGATGTAAATAACCTGATGATACCTACAAGTACAGGCATACAAATACCTCTATCACAGATTGCAAATGTTGAATACAAGTTGGGGCCTGCGCAAATAAGCCGGGAAGCAGGAAAACGTCGTATTGTTATAGGTTTCAACGTTTCGGGCAGAGATGTACAGAGTGTCGTGGAAGATATACAGCAACAATTATCAGCTAAAGTCAAGCTGCCTTCAGGATATTACTTCACCTACGGTGGACAGTTTGAGAATCTGAAAAAAGCGAGTGACCGCTTGATGATCGCAGTTCCTGTTTCACTACTGCTAATTTTTATGTTATTGTATTTCACGTTTCACTCCTTTAAGCAAGCTACATTAATATTTACGGCAATTCCTATGAGCGCTATTGGAGGCGTCTTTGCATTAATGCTTCGGGGGATGCCTTTCAGCATCAGTGCTGGTATCGGATTTATTGCCCTGTTTGGGGTTGCTGTATTAAATGGTATCGTGCTAATAGGAACGTTCAATCAGTTAAAAAAAGAAGGTATGAATGATGTGTTCCAAAGGGTCAAGGAAGGTACGATGACCCGTTTGCGACCGGTATTAATGACGGCAACAGTGGCTTCTTTGGGCTTTTTGCCAATGGCAATCAGTACCAGTGCCGGTGCGGAGGTACAAAAGCCCTTGGCAACCGTGGTAATAGGCGGATTGATTACGGCGACATTTTTGACACTGTTTGTATTGCCACTCCTGTACATCATCTTCAATTCAAAAGTAAATATCAAAGGCAAAGGCGGTATGAAAACGACAGCAGTGGTTGTCTTACTGTGTCTGGCAGGCTTTTCATCTGTCAATGCACAACAACCACAGCGTATTTCAATAGATAACGCTATAGGTACAGCGCTAAAGAGCAATCAACAATTTGGTGTCAATACTGCTCAGATCAAAAGTGCATCTCTAAATGTGAAGACGGCAACTGATATTCCCAAAACAGGGGTGTTTGCTGAAAACGAGGACTTACGTCCTTCCGATAACGTAGGTATTTTAAAAATTGGTTTGTCGCAAAGCATTGCCTGGCCTGGTCTATACGCTGCCCGGAAAAACTATTTCAGGGAACAACTTAAGTACGCTGAACTCAATACCGATGTCTTAAACGCCGTTGTCAAAAGAGATGTGCGAACCGCCTATTATCAGCTTTGGTATTTACAAGATAAGCAGGCGCTTTTTCAGCGTCTCGACAGTATATATACAATGCTGTTCAAAACTACAGAAGTAAGGGTAAGGACGGGAGACGTTGCGAAACTGGACCAGGTAGCGGCAGAGGCCAAGCTGCGGGAATTACAGGCTTTCCTTGAACAGAACAAGAAGGCAATGACGGTACAACAACAACAATTGATGCTGCTTTTAAATCAAAATGAGTGGTTGCTCCCGGTGGCCGAGCCGCTTAAAAAAGTAGACGTTGAATTGTTGGAAAATGCCACCGGCCACCCGGTATTAGCCTTACAGGAACAGAATGTAAATATTGCATCTTCTAATATCAAAGTTCAGCAGAACACCAATAAACCGGAGTTTACAGGTCGGTTCTTCAGCCAGCGAGTGTGGGGTGCGAAAGACCCTTTCACCGGATTTTCTGTAATGGCATCTTTTCCTTTGTTCGGAACCGGAGCCTACCGCAATAAGATCAGGGTTGCAGTTGCTGAAAAAGAAGTACAGGAGAAAGCGCTGTCTTACCAAAGTCAGTTATTTCAGACCCAAAGGGCTTCCGCAATTGCTGATATAGAAAAAAACTACACTTTGTTGAATTTCTACGAAACGTCAGGATTAAAGCATGCTGAGGAAATCATCAGTGCCGCAAGCCTGAGTTATAGAACCGGTGAAATAAGTTTTGCAGACCTGGGTCAATTTCTCAACCAGGCCATTAGCATTCGTCAGAATTATCTGGATGTTATGAATCAGTACAATCAATCTGCCATCCAATTCAATTACTTCAATAACAAATAAGATAAAATGAAAATCATAGGAAAAATATTAGTTGCAGTTATAATTGTATCTTCTTTATATAGCTGTGGTGGAAAGGCAAAGACCGGAGAAGATAGTACTGCCGAAGCAAAAAAGGTAGAGGAAGGCGAAGAAGGGCATGGAGAGGAAGAGTCCACAACCATTGCATCACTCAGCCAAGAACAGATCAAGGCAGTTGGAATAACTCTTGGGAATATCGAAAATAAAAATCTCACCGCTTCTATTAAAGCGAATGGTGCGCTTAGGGTTCCCAATAATAAAAAGGCAAATGCTACTTCGCTTTATGGAGGTGTTGTTAAAAGTCTTCGTGTTCAGTTGGGTGATTTTGTCCATAAGGGCCAAGTTATTGCCACCATCGAAAATCCGCAGTTTGTTCAGTTGCAGGAAGAATATATTACCATCGATAGCAAGATTACCCTGGCGCAGCAGGAATTAAATCGTCAGAAAGAGCTTAATCAAGGCAACGCCGGGGCTTTGAAGAACCTTCAAAGTGCTACAGCCGATATCAATGCATTATTGGCTCGTAAGGCTTCATTGCAAAAGCAGATACAGTTAATGGGTATTAATCCGACAAGTATCAACCGGGATAATCTAAGAGCTGCATTGGTAGTTACAAGTCCTGTCAGTGGTACAATAAGTAATGAGTTTGCCAAGATCGGTAGTTATGTAGATGTGTCATCCCCCGTTGTTGAAATTGTAGACAACAGTTTGCTCCATCTTGACCTTCAGGTATTTGAAAAGGATCTCCCCTACATGAAAGTGGGACAAACGGTGAATTTCACCATCACCAATAACCCCCAGGTAACATATAATGCAAAAGTATTCAATATAGGTTCATCATTTGAAAACGAAAGCAAAACGGTAGCTGTGCACTGTACAGTGGTAGGTAATAAAACCGGACTGATTGATGGCATGAACATCACAGGAATGGTGAGTGTAGAAAATGTTATGGCACCTACGGTGCCAAATGAGGCCATTGTTGAGGCGGAAGGTAAATTCTACATTTTCGTTCACACAGACAAAGAACCTGAAGCCGGTCATGAAGAAGGAGGTGATGAACACAAAGAAGGCGAAAAACACGATCATGTTGCCGAGAACCAACAAAGCGAACCTAAAATGAACTTTGAAAAGATCGAAGTAGCGAAAGGCGTTTCCGAATTGGGATATACGGTAATCACTCCTGTAACTAATATTCCAAAAGACGCAAAAATAGTTACAAAGGGAGCCTTCTTCATTAATGCCAAACTGAGCAATGCTGGAGGGCATGACGATCATTAATCCTAAAATGATGAGGTTATGAATCAATTGATAGAGTCTGTAGAAAATTACGTTTTGCTTTTTCTAAAGCAAAAACTCTCATCTGACCTTGTGTTTCATAACCTGGCTCATACCAGTGAAGTAGTTAACGCAGCTTGGGAGATCGGGCAAAACAGCGATTTGGATAAATCAGAGATGGAGATACTTATCGTTGCTGCCTGGTTTCACGACTGCGGATACGCTTATGCTTATACCGGTCATGAAGAAGAAAGTAAAAAGATAGCAAAGAGTTATCTGGAAAAATGTGGTGCCAATACTGATTTTATTTTATCAGTATTGGCTTGTATAGAAGCAACGAAATTTCCACAGCGTCCAAGGACTATGGTTGAAAAAGTATTGTGCGACGCTGACCTTTTCCATTTTACTAAAACCTCATATCCTCATTATGCAAAAGCCATCAGGAAAGAGTTTGAAGTGTTTCTTGACAAGATATATTCGGAAGAAGAATGGCAGAAAGTAAACACGTCGCTACTTATGGCTCACAACTATTGCACCGAGTATGGAAAGTCTGTCCTGAGCAGATTTAAGGACGTTAATGTTGAATTGGTGAACAAGAAAAAAATTAAAATGAAAGACGAAAATACTAACAACTTATCGGATGATGTATTTAAGAAAAAAGTTGATACCGCCTTTGATTTCGCATTTGATAAAAAAGTTGCATTGGTTTTTGATGACATGGTTAGTCGGTCGGTACCCTTCTATGGGGAGATGCAGCGAATGGTAAGTGAATTGGCAAAAAACCATGTACAGCCAAAGACAAAAGTGTATGATATAGGCTGCTCCACAGGAACCACCTTAATACAAATATCTAAACTGGTTCCTGAAAATGTAAACCTTGTAGGAATAGATGATTCCGAAGAGATGATTGTCAAATGCAGGGAAAAATTGAATAGTCTATCGCTTAACAGAGAAATAGAACTCAATATGGTTGATATTACAAAGGATGTACCTGTACAGGATGCTTCAGTTGTAACGATGGTACTGGTTCTTCAATTTGTTCGACCTATTAATAGACTGGAAATTGTCAAAAAGATATATGATGGACTTACCGAAAACGGAGTATTTATCATTGTCGAAAAGATCCTCACGGAAGAAGCTTCATTTAACAGGGAGTACATCAACTACTACTATGACTTCAAAAGAAGAAACGAATACAGTGAGCTTGAGATTTCACAGAAGCGGGAAGCGCTTGAAAACGTGTTGATACCTTACAAGACAAGCGAAAATATCAATATGCTGAAAAACGCGGGCTTTAAACAAGTCGAGGTGTTTTTTCGCTGGTATAATTTCACAGGAATAATAGCAAAAAAATGATAATACAATTAGGAAATTTCTTCTTTAGGTACAGAAATGTAATTTTCATATTTCTGTACTTACTACTATTTGCCCTATCGATGGAGTTGTTTGGAGCGGAAAGATGGGGTGACAAATATTATTTTTATCCCATTGTTTTTGGCTTAATAATAACCATTTCCGGCCAGCTCATTAGGGGCGGCACCATAGGGTTAGCGTATATAATAAGAGGCGGGCAAAATAGAAAAGTGTACGCAGACGAATTGGTCACTACCGGAATTTTCAGCCATGTAAGAAACCCCCTTTATATAGGAAACATACTCATGTTATGGGGAGCCGGAATAATGGCTAATTCATTGTTGTTTACACTTGTAATAATGCCGTTGTTTGTTGGTATATATCAGTGTATTGTCCTTGCTGAAGAAGACTATCTCAGGAAAAAGTTTGGTCAGGGTTTTATAGACTACACCAAGAAAGTGAATCGATGGGTTCCCAGTCTTAAAGGTATCGGGGATACGTTTTCCTCAATGAAATTTAACTGGAGAAGATGGCTGATCAAAGAGTATGGGACACAGTTTGTCTGGCTTTTGGGCATAGCATTTATATTACTGTATAAGTATCCCGACCTAATCGGCAGAGATCAGGCGACCAGAATAAAGTATGCTGTAGTATGTTTTTTAGTCATTGGCACCTATTACCTCACGATAAGATTTATAAAAAAATCCGGGCGTTGGAAATGATGCCTGCGGTAAAAATGACAATATAAAATCACAATATTTTTATGTTATTAAATCGTAAAATATCAATATGGTACTTTGTCAATGAAATCAAAACACAGATGGTTTTGATCTGTGTTTTTGCGATATCTATCGGATTGTTGGATATGCATCCGACATTTAAAAAAACTTCATTGCCTCTAAGTGTTCCTGCTCTGGTAGGAACTGCGGTTTCCCTTTTGCTTGCTTTTAGAACGGCACAATCCTATGAACGATGGTGGGAAGCCAGAACAGTTTGGGGTGCTATCGTAAATGATTCACGAAGCTTAGTGAGACAGTTCATACAGTTTATTCCTGATGACCTCAAGTACGAAATCAAAGAATTTGCTGGCAGGCAAATCGTCTGGACCTATGCTTTGGGAGAGTCATTGCGCAGGCAGGAATTTTCCCCTTCTGTTCAGGCGTACTTAAATATTCACCAGATAAATGCTGCAAACATACCAAACGTTTTACTCAATAAACATTCCGAGACTATCAAGCAGTTAGCTGCCGCGGGAGCAATTACGGATATTCAACAGGTACAGTTAAATGAAACACTTGCAAGGTTATGCGATAGTATGGGTAAGTGTGAACGAATTAAGAATACCGTTTTCCCAAGATCATATAGCCTTTTGGTACATACATTAATCTATGTTTTCGCAGCTATTTTACCGTTCGGGTTGGAGGATTCGCAGCTTGCTGTCGAAATCGTAATGACCATCCTTATCCCAACACTTTTTATTGCCATCGAAAAAACGGCCATCATCATGCAGGACCCTTTCGAGAATACTCCTGTTGATACACCGATGACTTCTTTGGCACAAACAATAGAGATCAACATATTAGAAATGATCGGGGAAAAAGATATTCCAGTGAAGCCTCAAAACGACTCTTATTATGAAATGTAAGGTTATCATTATTAATCATTAACCATAAGCGAAATGGATATTCAATTTGAACTTTTACTTTCGGCTAAATTGTTACTGGCAGTTCTGCTGGGAGGTATTGTTGGCGTGGAGCGCGAAAGAGAACAACAAAACACAGGCATCCGTACTTTCGCCTGCATTTGTGTTGCCTCATGTCTGTTCGTATCTGTCGCCGCGCACTTGTCTGAAGATAAATCGGCAATTTCAAGAGTCTTGTCAGCGGTTGCCACGGGCTTAGGATTTATTGGGGCAGGTATTATTTTCCGGGATGAAAGAAATATGCCGAAAGGACTCACTACAGCCGCCGGATTGTGGGCGACTTCCGCGATCGGAGTAGCCATCGCCCTTAATATGTTTGTAATAGCTGTCTCATCAACGCTCATCATTCTCTTGATTTTTAGTATCAACAAATCTGCTCCTTATAGAAAATTTGTTGACAAATTATTTAACGATAAAGAAAAGCAACAATGAATCAAAACAATATCCAATTTGATATCCATCTAAATACGATATCCGTCCTCCTGGAGAGGGCAAAAACTACCGAAGACCCTGCTGTGTATCTCTTTGAGAACGATTTCAGGACACCGTTGTTTCAACTGGAGGCACTGGCCAGGATATATAGCTCCACCGGGCCTAACAGGAAGAAATTTGATAAGATGCAGGAAAAATTCAAGCTACTGGAAGATACGTTAGGTAGTATAGATTACTTTGATGCTTACGGCAAACTGTTTTTTAGCAATGAGAAAATACCGGGGGATGTTAAGTCTTATTTTTCCCGTAAAGAGGAAAAAACCGTAAGCAAGCTTAACAAAATACTCAAGAGCGAGGGCTGGTTAAACGGAAAGCAATTAGAAAGGATTAACAATGATCTTAAAAAAACAGGCTGGAAAAATAAAGATGAACAGCACAAACGTCTCCGGAAATTCTATAGGTCGGAAATTGAAGAGATAGTGGATTTCGCAAAAGAAGGCAAAGTTGCTTTTACCGATGTAGAATCGGGTATCCACGAGTTGCGCAGAAAATTGCGCTGGTTGAGTATATACGCACAAGTTTTACAGGGTTGCATAAAGCTCGTAGAGATTGAACAGGAAAAACTGGCCTTAGGGAACTACCTTACAGGTTCCGTATTAAACTCGCCTTACAATAGGTTACCCCCGGTGGAGGATAAAAAACTGCACCCGCTATTGCTTTCCCAATATAGTTTTTTCGCTCTTAGCTGGATGATTGAGCAATTGGGACTACTCAAAGACCGGGGCTTCGGACTACTGGCGTTGGCAGAGGCTATCATGGAAACCAAAGGCATCAAAAATGAAAAGGACGCAATACTTCAGGCGAAGAAGTATTTGGGCAACAAAGCTCCTTCAATTGATGATGTGTTGAAAGAAGGTAATCAGATTACAAAGCAATTTTTTACAGACAGAATATTAAAAAATCTTTTAAAATAGAAATCATGGAGCACAAACATCAATATGACGCGCAGGGCAGGCAGATCTGTTGCACCCAAACGGAAAAAGTATATACCAAGGCAGGCGCAAAAGACCTGGTAAAAGAGGAACACGACAAAAATGACGGACACGATCATGGCCATAGCGATGATGATGGGCATGACCACGGTAATGCTAGTGAAAGTCCATTTAAAATGTTCGTTCCCTCTATCCTTTCCCTGTTACTTTTGCTCGCTGCCATAACATTCGATAACTGGATACCTCAGGAATGGTTTAAGGGAACTGTCAGGTTTATTTGGTATCTGGTAGCTTACGCAATCGTGGGATTTCCTGTAATCAAAGATGCCATCAAAAGTATTTCAAAAGGTGAGGTATTTTCGGAGTTCTTGCTGATGAGCATTGCAACAATTGGTGCGTTTTTTATCAGGGAATATCCTGAAGGAGTAGCAGTGATGCTGTTCTATGCAGTTGGCGAGGTATTCCAAACCCTTGCCGTATCCAGGGCACAAAGAAACATTAAGGCATTACTCGACCAGCGGCCCGACGAGGTAACCATCCTTGTAGATGACCGCGCCAAGACAATCAAAGCGGAAGAAGCCCAGATTGGGGATATTATCCAACTTAAACCCGGAGAAAAACTTGGGCTTGACGGTGAACTCCTTACCGATAATGCATCTTTCAATACAGCGGCGCTCACTGGCGAAAGTAAGCCGGATACTAAGAACAAGGGAGAAACTGTACTTGCAGGTATGATCAATCTGAATACAGTAGCCCGTGTTAAGGTAACTACCGCTTATACAGATAGTAAACTTAGTAAAATACTGGAGCTGGTACAGAACGCCACCTCCCAAAAAGCCCCGACGGAGCTTTTTATCAGGAAGTTTGCGAAAGTGTACACCCCTATCGTGGTCGTTCTGGCAATAGGAATCTGTCTTGTTCCTTACTTCTTTGTAGACAATTATGTGTTCAATGACTGGCTGTACAGGGCTTTGATATTCCTTGTAATTTCTTGTCCTTGTGCATTGGTCATTTCCATTCCACTGGGATATTTTGGTGGTATTGGCGCTGCCAGCCGCAATGGAATTCTCTTTAAAGGAAGCAACTTCCTGGATACAATGGCTGCGATACAAAATGTCGTAATGGATAAGACCGGCACAATGACTGAAGGGGTTTTTAAGGTACAGGAAGTAGTGTTCAAGCCCGAGTTTAATAAGGATGAAACATTGAAACTTGTTAATGCGATAGAGAGATTGAGTACGCACCCTGTAGCAACCGCTATACACGAATACGTGGGAGATGTTGACAGCTCTATAAAGCTCGAAAATACGGAAGAGATTGCAGGACATGGTTTGAAAGCGACAATAAATGGCAAGGAACTTTTGGTTGGAAATTTTAAACTGATGGATAAGTTCGGCATCAGTTACGATGTTGATCCGTCATCCATAGTCTATACGACTATCGCAGTGGCCAGTGATGGAAAATTTGTAGGCTATATTACCATTGCCGATAGTATCAAAGAAGACTCGCAGCAGACCATTGACCTGCTTCACAAGCTCAATGTAAAGGCGACCATGTTAAGTGGAGATAAAACATCGGTTGTCAAATTTGTAGCCGATAAACTGGGCATCGACA
Organism: Chitinophaga pollutisoli; assembly: GCF_038396755.1. Taxonomy (NCBI): domain Bacteria; kingdom Pseudomonadati; phylum Bacteroidota; class Chitinophagia; order Chitinophagales; family Chitinophagaceae; genus Chitinophaga; species Chitinophaga pollutisoli. The sequence continues at coordinate 771,545 of NZ_CP149822.1, forward strand.
ATGCATTCGGTGATCTGTTACCGGAAGATAAGGTCAACAGGGTAAAAGAAATCAAAGCCAAAAATGAAACAGTAGCATTTGTGGGTGACGGGGTAAACGACGCCCCTGTAGTTGCATTAAGTGATGTCGGTATCGCAATGGGCGGACTTGGGAGCGATGCGACCATAGAAACAGCGGATGTGGTCATTCAGGATGACAGACCTTCCAAGATCCCAATAGCTATCAATATAGGCAAGAAAACAAAAAAGATCGTATGGCAGAATATTACCCTTGCCTTCGTGGTAAAAGGTATCGTGTTGATTTTAGGGGCTGGAGGTCTGGCTACTATGTGGGAGGCTGTTTTTGCCGATGTGGGCGTATCCCTGATTGCAATATTGAATGCCATAAGGATACAACGAATGAAGTTTTAGCCAACAATTATGGGTAAGAGGTTTTCGGTAATGAAAAACGGGTTAAGTAAGTCCCTAGAAGGGATACACCTCTTTAGATAAAAATGGAAATAGTTATGCAAAATGACATCAAAGAAATATACATTACGAAAACATCAGGCGAACGTGCGATTTTTGACAGTAATAAATTGAGACAATCATTGTCCAGGTCGGGAGCGACTTCCGAACAGGTTGAGGTTGTGATGCAAAAAGTGCAGGACATCCTCAAAGATGGAATGGCTACGCAGGATATTTACAGGACTTCTTTCAAATGGCTGAAAAAAATGTCCAAGTCTGTCTCCGCTCGTTATAACCTGAAAAAAGCGGTTATGGCGCTCGGCCCTACAGGTTTTCCGTTTGAAAAACTTACAGCAGCCATTTTGGAATCAATGGGATACAGCACCCAAACAGGAGTGATTGTCCCGGGACATTGTGTAAAGCATGAAATAGATGTTATCGCTACAAAAGTGGAACACCATGTCATGGTTGAATGCAAGTTCCATAACCGACAGGGATTTGTAAGCGATGTCAAAATACCACTCTATATTCAATCAAGATTTCTTGACGTGGAAAAAAATGGCGGGACAGTGGTTGTCACGGCCCTCAGTTCCATCAAAGCTGGATAGTGACAAACGGACGCTTTTCCGAGGATGCGATACAATATGGCAACTGCATGGAAATGCAATTGCTTGGGTGGGATTTTCCGAGGGGCAAAGGCTTTAAAGACCTTATAGATCGCGCGGGTCTTTATCCGGTTACCTGTCTGGTTACCCTAACGGAAAGAGACAAAAAATTCTTATTGGCAAATGATATTATTCTCTGTAAGTCCCTGTTGCAACATAGCGAAATATTAGATAAGCCGGGACTATCTGCTGCGAAGATCAGGTCTGTCGTTAATGAATGCCGTATGCTCTGCGAACCATCAAAATAGCACAAAAAATGGATGTTATCAACCATAAAGAAATAAAAACAAACTGGTATGTAATTACAGGAGGCCCATGCACCGGAAAAACTACCGTGGTGGAACTGCTGGCAAAACGGGGATATGTGACGATTGCAGAACAGGCAAGACACTATATCGATACCCAAAAAATTGAAGGTAGAACAGTTGAAGAGGTAAGGAGTAACAGAGAACAATTCCAGTTGGAAATACTGAATCTTCAGATCAGGGAGGAATCAACACTGGATGTTGCTAAAATTACTTTTTTGGATAGAGCACTTCCCGACGCTATGGCCTATTACGAGTTTCTTGGGCTGAAATATGACGATAGGCTTATTGCGATGTGCAAGAAATTTTGTTATCAGAAAGTATTCGTTCTGGACCGCCTTCCGTTAATCAATGATTATGCAAGAATGGAGGATGAACAAGAGCAGATTAGGATACATCATCTGATTATTGAGGTCTATAGCCGTTTCCCGTGTCCGGTCATCCAGGTTCCCGTACTACCTCCTGATCAAAGGGTCGATTTTATCCTTCAGCATCTTTGAGAAATATTCATTGGTTGCAGGATCAAATGAGATTATTGGGCTGTTCTTTTGTTGATTTCACAGGTGTGTGGGGTTTAAACATAAATATTGCAGGATTAACAATTCAGCTAAAATGAGAAAGAACAAAAAAACGAATAGTAAAAAACCCGTTGCTCCGATCTATAGCATCAACAGGAAGTTGACACCTAAGCGGCGACCTAAAAAAAATGGTATTCTATTCTCAGGATAATAATCATCATAATAGTGAGTGCAATACTTATTCTTGCAATTATAGCACAGGTGAGACACTATTACCTTCATGTTTCAGGTGAAGGGCACAAAAAAAAGTTTGAACAGCAAAAATAAGCTATGACCAAACCCGCATTATTATCCCGAATATTGATATACAACTGTTATCCTATTGTTTATTTAAAAATGAAAACTCAGTGATTGCGTATTGCCAAAAATTAGTAGCAGAGCTTGATGAGGAGGATAATAACTATTCCGTGGAAATAAGTGATCCAATCCTATTGTCCGAGAAGCTTATCGAAGTTACCTTATTGAAAATTTCCAAGTTGAGAACATTTGTGAAAGAAAAGGGATTCGACAAGCCCGAAGATGAAATCCATTTCTTCAAAGAATTGAAGCCGAAGATCGTTTCAAAGCTGATATACTATAATGCTATCTATAAGATTGAAACCAGGCGGCCTTATGGAGGTGAACGAAGTATCAAAAAATATCTGAACAATGAACTTTCTAAATTAAAAAGATTCTTCTACAACAATCTTGAGTTTTATAAATACTACAGAACCAACAGTAGTTATCTTGATCATAAGTATTTCATCAGGGGAAACTTTGATATTAAATTGAATCTGGACACTTTCTTTTTCGAGTCAGATCAAACCTTTTCAACCTCCCACGATTACAAGGTTTCCAAGATCATTGCCAATGACCTGATACAAGTGTATTTAGAAGATCAGCTTTTAAGTATAAAAAGGTTTCCCGGCCTAAAGGAAAACAAGCCCCAAAAGGTTAAGTGGACAGCGAGTAAATCCGCATTGGTAGAACTCATATATGCTCTTTCTGCCTACGGCGCTTTTAATAACGGGACCAGCGACATTAAGATAATTTCAAGATTGTTTGAAACCATGTTTGATGTTGAATTAGGAGACATTTATCATACTTATTTAGAGATCAGGAACAGAAAGATAAATAAAGTTAAATTTATTGATGAACTGAAAGAAGAACTATTAAAAAGGATGTCTGATCAGGCTTGATAATCAGGATCGAATTGGAGCATGCGAAAATCATAATGCAATTGCACTTTTTAAGAGCTTAATGGCATTGTATTTGTTTCCTTTATAATATCGTAGAATGTAAGCAAATAGTAATCACATTAAACTTAAATGTTATGAACAGCGAAGAACAAAAAAAGGAATCACACAAACATCCTGAACACCACGAACATCAGGAGCACCATCCGCACAAGGAGCATCACGAGGGTAAAGAACATGCCAATGAGATGGAACATCATAAAGAAAAAGAGCACCACCCAGAGGATGAGCACCATGATGAGAAAGAGCATCACGATAAAAACAAACAAAAGTAGATCAACATGAAAATTAGACTGAACAAAAAGAGTCAGTCTAATTTTTTTCTATCTTAACTCCTCTTCCAATAGTAAAAATTAGGAGGCGTTTCTAACGCTCTTTACCTGCGGAGAAAATAGCTTTAGAAGCTCCATATCAGATTTATAAAAAAGTTTCTACCAATTCTAGGAATTCTGTTCCAATCCGCAAAAGTTGTATAGTTACGATCCAATAGGTTCTCCACCCCTGTTTTCAAAGTAAGTGCTTGTGCGCCATTAAATTTAAAGCGATTGGCGAAAGAAATATTAAAGACAGCGTAGGCAGGCAAACCTTTTTCTCCAAACTGAGGGTTGTAACGTGTATGGCTGGAAGAGCCGTTGATTGACGCATCAGCGGAGAAGGATTTTCTGGCAAATGTTATAACCGAATTATAGGTAAAGGGCTGCATCAAGGGTAATAACAGACCATTTTCGCCTGTACCTCTCCGATATCCCAATTGGCCGGTCCATAGAAACTCCTTTGTAATTTGGTACCCTAAGTCAATGGAAGTATTGAGGATGGTAGCGTATTTTAGCTGTTCGTATACTTTTACCCCATAGGCACCAATTGTCATTACGCTCAGGCCGTTTCTTGGTCTGCCTAAAATGTAATCATCTATATAGAAGTACGAACCATTAATTTTGGCCGTAAAGGCTGCTTTCTGATAAGCTAGACTTGCATTGACACTTGCGGATTTTTCATTACGCATATCAGGGTTGCCGATGTAATCAAATCGGTCAAAACTGTTGAAAAGATAGAAGCCGTAACCTTCTGATACACTCGGGGCACGCTCTCCATAAGCCGCACCAAAAGTATAGATCCAATTAGCGGCATCATGTCTAACGGAAGCTGAAAGCCTTTTCAGTAACCGGGTTTTGCTACCGGGCATCTCAGGATAAAATATCCTTAAGCTTTGCAGTCCAAATTGATTATCGATGTTATTATGATGTACCGCCAGTCCTGCGCTGAATGCTGCATTCCATTTATCAGATAGCGCATACTTGTCTTCAATGAAGAGGTCTCCGTAATAGGTCTGTACTCCCGGCCACGTCAGCATGAACATATCTTTTTCGTTTGGTGTATTTGAAAACATGGTCATCTCAGCTAATGATTTATTATAATGGCCACTGAGGTTAGCCTTCCAGTCATGGCGGTTAGAAGTTCCCTGCAACATCGAATAAAAGCCAGCAGTCTTACTCCATCCTGGCATATCCATTCTAATGGGTACGTTGGGCCGTTCAGTATCGTCCATGACATGTGTGACATCATTGTAATAAATCTTGCTTTGCCATTGAGATATCAGCGGCGATATGTGATGACGGGTGTAGGAGACTGAACCAATAAGTGCTTTGGCAAGGGAAACATCCATGGGTAATGCGGGGTAACCTACATCTACTGCCTTGTCATAGATCAATGACGCCTCTATTTGTTGGTGTTTTTTTATTTTATAACCAGCCTGTGCTGATATATTGTATTTGGTAAACTGTGAGTACTGTATCTCCTGACCGCCCCCTGCACGATAATTACCTGCGTCCCGTATGGTGAAGTCTACGTCTGTGAAGAATTTAGGATGTGAGTAATTCAGAGATCCTCCTACTATTTTTTGTTTATTGTTAGTCTCAAATCCGGTAAAAGCCATGCCGTTCAATGCGCTCTGACCAAATGAACCTTTTTTTCTGACAAGATCCAGGGTTCCGGCGATTGTTGATCCACCCGTTGAACTGGCCGATCCGCTGTGGATGGTCGCTCCTGCCAGATTGGTAACCTCAACATACGAAGTAATGGGGTCCATCTTGTCGGTGCAGGCAGCGTAGATCCTCATGCCATCAATGGTGATGACGCTGCGTTCTGTAGCCATGCCGTTCAGAAAGGGTTCCCAGGCATAGCTGCCCCGTCTGATCATATTAACCATACTCGACTTTCCCAGGTAATGGTCCAGTGTTGCCAGAGGCTTGGTTGTGTTATCTTTTAGGTTGCGTTGGGCTATAACGATAACCTCCTGTAACTGTTCGGATCGGAGTGAATCCTGTCTCCGTGTTGTATCTGTCTGGGAAAAACCTTTCCCTGACCACAACACCATTGTTATGATAATTATGAATGATCGATACATGATAAAAAAAATAGGTACGATACCGGCAGAAAGCGAAGTCTCTGCCCGGATCGTTACGCACTTTTAGAGAATGTTAGAATTCCAACTCAAAATAAATACTGCTACCTTCGTTTGTTTCCGTTACTTTCTCCCCCTTTATCACAGTACCAATCGAATCAAGTAACTGTAAATTGATTTTCCAGTACCCTGTCATCGTAAGGCTTAATTTGCCTTGATACATTTTGTCTGTCCCCTGTACCAGATCTGTATTGTTTGGCGAACTGTGGTTGGCCATACCGGGCATTCTCGGGTCTATTACAATTTTGAAGTCGTCCACTACAGGAAAATTCATCATCCCATCCATACGGTACAGCACGGCTTTCATATCATTAATGGCAACCTTAGGAGCTGTTGGCTCTACCATGGCCAATATATACCGTTTGCTGTCACTGCCCTGAAAAGATTCAACTACCCGTCTGTTTGCTTCAACTACCGATATTCTGTCTTTAATCGTATAATCCTTACCATTTATAGAATAGTTCAGGTTCAGTTCCCAATATTCGCTTTCACTTCCCGCCATCTGGAAGACAATAAAGCCCATGTAGGTAGATGTTGAATTTTTGGCTTTGCTTATCGCCGAATATGGACAGGAATGTTTCATGCTCATCATATTCATTTCCGGAATCCAGAATGCCGTGGCGTTATCGATTGTTGTGCCATCTGTATTTTTGATCTGAAAAAAGATGTTATTGAAGCCTGTTTGTAATTTTCCATTGAGGGTATACAATTCCACCTTATGTGTTGTATTGGATAACGTTGTTACCAATTTCAGGCCGTTAAGTTCATTCTCAATAATGGGATTATCATCTTTAGAACAGGAAGTAAGGAAGCTGCCCGCAATTATAATAAGAAAGTATTTTAACTCTACTTTGTCAAATTTAGTTCTTTGAATTTTTTAGGGACGAAACGCACGCCGGACACGGAATTCACGTAATTTAGCGGTCAGAAAAAAGACACACCCCACGAGTAGAAACCCACGGGGTGTAAATAAAAAAACTATGGGACGAAAATATATAATTTCCGACTCGTAGAGAGTCGGTTATTGAATTTTCTTCTCCGTTTTGAGTTTCTTTTTTCACACTTACCCGTAAGGTATCGGGCAATGCCCTGGTTTATTTAAAGGGTCTGCTCCTTTGCCGTCGCCGCAATTGTCAGCAGATGGCCATGGAACTTCAGGAGTCGAATCAACAACGCTTACATCATTTTATCGCCCAGTCTAAATGGAACGTCCGCCAGGTCATGGATGTAGTAACCCTGCAGTTTTGGAAACTTATCGAATCACTGGGGCTTACAGAAGACAGTTGTCTTATTATCGATGAAGCCGGAAATCCTAAAAAAGGACGTCATTCGGCGGGTGTAAAACGTCAATATTGTGGTCAGGTAGGTAAAATCGAGAATTGTCAGGTAGGTGTTTTTGGTGCTTTGTGTGCTGGTTCGCTAGTGAATCTGGTGCAAGCCTCTTTATTTGGAACAGCCACCAATGGTAGTAAGATTGAACAAGCTAAAAGCATCATCCGGCATGTAATGAAGGAACTGAAACTACCTGTTCGCTGGATTAGCTTTGACGCTTTTTATGGCCGGGATGCTGCACTGCTGGCGGATTTGATTAAAAATGACATTGAGTTCGTAGCGGATGTTCAGGATAACCTTCAAATCTGGCTCGAGGCTTTTCAAATGCGCATTCCAGTTCAGCAGCCGGGTGCTAGAGGTCGCAAATCGAAGCTTGCAAAACCAAACCGACCTTCCGTCTCCATTAAGGCATATGCCGCGAGTTTGTTACCAACACAATGGAAATTTATTACCGTGCGTCATCAAAGCGGTGGTAAAAAATTACAGGCCTGGTTCCATTCCAGAGATATCTATATTTTAAATCCATTGACCAATCGTAAGCAACTGGTAACGCTATTGATCAGGGAAGACAAAGATGGAACCATAAAATACAGTTTTTGTCATTGCCCGGGATCCTCGTTACAGGAATTAGCTTACCGGCAATGCAAACGTTACTTTATAGAAAAGGCCTTCCGGGAAGGAAAAAAGAACTGGGGTTGAACCAATATCAGACAAGAAGTGAAGAAAGCTGGCTAAAACATATGGCCATGATTATGCTGGCACAATTATTCTTAAACCAGGAAAAAATAGTTCACTATGAAAAAGAAAAATTATGGCTGACAACACAAGATGTTTTACAAACCATCAAATCGTCGCTTCATTTTGTAAAAAGGACCATCGAAGATTTATTAGATTACATCCTATCGAAACAACCGCCAGACAAGCGTTTGGTAAGAAACTCTCTGTATTTACGAATGTGACAAAATAGAGTTAATATTTTTAGAGTATTCATTTTCTGAAATTTTTTATTGTTAACTACGTTTAGCTGGAATCGGATGTATTCCAACTGAAATTTATTTTACCGGGCATACCAGATCAAATAACCGCAAAAAGTTATGAGCTATCTGCACGCCGCAAAAAGATAGGTTTGACTGCTGTCTAATCGTAATGCCGCATACCATTAGCATTCAGAACAAAGAAAGTTCTGGAATCTAAACAGCAACCACACCTAGTGCTATAGAATTATATGGATGTAAAATATTCCGGAGGTTTGTCATTCCTCATAGTGAACAGGAATGAATATAAACTTTGATTGCTCAAAGGATGTTTCCTTTTTACCTCTTCAAACTTTTCCGGTCTGGAAGGATAGGTAAATACAGGTTGGGGATAGTAGAGCACCTCTGATTGCAGCTGTTTCAATACTTTTGCTGCCTCTTCTTCTTTCTGTTCTTTAAGCATTTTGGCTAGCTTACATTTCCCATTACACTTGAGTTGAGGTCGGTTTTGGTTTTCACAAAACAGGCTGATGAAAAGAGCAGTATCGTACTGATAAATAACATACAACAGATTGTTCCTCATAATTCCAAAAAGCATTATGAAAATCAAGAACGGGATTGCTATCTTATGGAGATTTGCCAATTATTTAGTATGAAAATTGCAACGAATGCAAAGGTAAAAAATTTCATCCTTAAAACCTTGGCATAATATAAATTGCACCACTTCGATGCCACATGTCAACGCCGGGATTTTCAGTATTAAACCTTCTATTGTCGAAAATAGGATAACCGGATACACTGCTGGCAACGTGTGTGTACTAGCTAGAACTTAGTATATAATTCCCCAAGTTGGGTTCTACTTGGGGAATATTTTCGTTTATAATTATAATTTTTGTTATTTAATTAGGAAAGTTTCAACTATCAGGTTTGCTAATCCTACAAAAATTATGAACTATGAATCACTCTCTACAAACCATTATCCTGGAAATTCACAATAAAGAGGACAAGGTTTCCTCACAAAATAAAAGGCTGATCGATGAGGCATATGAGATGACCTTGTATCTTCAGGAACTACTTTTTTCTGTAAAAGAGTTTGTCATTAAAGAAGGGTTTAAGGACGAAGCAGAGGAAACCCATTTCTTCCGGACAGTGAAACCCCAGATACTTGGAAAACTGATTTATTATAACAAGGTATATCGCATAGAAACTACCTGTCCGGTAAGCAATGGAAAAATGTACTACAGTTATTTCTCTGCACAGTTAGCCCATTTAAAGCGGGAATATATTGAGCACATTTGTAATACGGATTTTTACAGGTATTATCGTTCGGGTCGTACTGATCGGGACGATACTTATTTTAAGCGGGGCCATATAAATTACCATGACGGCCTTAATAGCATTGTTTTTGAAATTGATCCAACATTTTCAACGTTCTACGACTATAAAATTGCGAGAATTATTGCAAACGAATTGCTTTATACTTATCTGCTTACTAAGATCAATCCCGATGAAAATCCCGATATGGTCATGCAAAAGCCAGAATCAACGAAGGATGTATTCTGGACAGAATCAAAAAATGCGTTGATCGAATTGATTTACGCCCTATATGCTTCCGGGGCCATTTCACATGGCAAAATCGGTATCCGAAAAATAAGTCTCATGTTCCAGATACTGTTCCGTATTCCTCTCGGAGATTTGCATCATGCTTTCCACCGGATGAAAACCCGTTCCGGCTCAAAGGCAGCGTTTTTAGATCAGCTCAAACAATCACTGGAAGAATACATGGATAAGGATTTATAGGAATGCAGGTATCCCTAAACAGAAGCAGTACGTTATCCGTGCTGCTTTTTTTATGCCATCATTTTGCCCATATATGCCAATTGGCAAAGTCCGGGTTATAAAAGGCTAAATGTGTGTCCAAAGCAAGGAAATAACTCTACAACAACGGGTTACCGGAATGCAAAAAAAATAAAAAAAATGCCATTTCAATTGGCATGACTTGGCAGACAATGAGGGCCAAACTGTTCAATTTTGTCCTGTGATGTTTGAATGATGTATAGACGTAGCTAATGAGTGCGTGTAATACAGGCACCAGGCAAAACGATGATAGCGGCAAGACAAATCATGAACATAATAAACGTATCCGTATGAATATTGACAGAATGGAATTTATCGCGTGGATGGAACGCATCATGGATCGTTTTGACATTCTTAACGACCATATTAATAATATACACAAAGACCGAAATAGTATAGACGGTGAAGAGCTGCTTGACAACCAGGATCTTTTGCAAATGCTGAAGATAAGCCAACGCTCCTTGCAGCGCTATCGCTCTTCGGGGAAATTAGCCTATTACACGATCAGTGGCAAGCTGTACTATAAGTTGTCCGATGTGCATCAGTTTGTCCGGGATAATTTTAATGCTCCGCTGCAAAGAACAAAGGACAATAAGTGACAAATAGTGCCACGGAAAGCCAATTACAACATACGCTTCAATGCTTCTCCTACTTTCGGACTATTACAATCTTAAATAATCAGGATCATGAGTGAACAGACTACGACAACGCCACAATATCCCGAACAATTATCGGACATTCTGTTGGTGCTGGATAAAGAAAAAAAGAAAATCCAGGCTGTTACAGGTATCAACAAAAACGGGGAGCTGGAGACCGTGGACCCAGATAAGAAAAACCAGAGCCAGTTTATGCGGGTAGATAAGAGCGGGGACATATTCTCTAATTTCTTTTCCAACTTCTGGCGGCAGCTTAAAGACCCCACCCGTTTCTCCTTCTTTAAAATTCCCGCTGCTGAAGCCATTGACGCGGCTCAAAAGATGCAGCAGCATGTAGACCAGCCTACCAAAGAGGGCGAAGCAGTAATGGCAAAGCATGAAGTAAAGGAGCCACAGGATCAACAACAAGAAAATAAACAAGAAAACAAAAAAGATATGGAAACAGCACAAGCAACACCGGTAACCAGCGAATACCGCTACAAACCGGAACAGATCGATTGGGAAACAATGAACAACCTCGGACTGAGCAAAGAGTATCTTGAAAAGAAGAACCTGCTCGACCCGCTATTACGGGGATTCAAGACCAATGAACTGGTTCCCGTAAGCCTTAACCTCGGTACGGCCATTACGCGTATGGATGCCAGGCTCGCACTTCAGACCAATGAAAGCGGCGATGTAGTAGTTGCTATTCATGGCATTCGCAGGGAACCAAATTTAAACTTCCCCTTCTTTGGACACGAATTTAGCAAAGAGGACAAAGAGAATTTGCTAAAAACAGGAAACATGGGTCGTGTGGTTGATTTGACCAACCCTAAAACCGGCGAAAAAATGCCATCCGTAATCAGCATTGACAGGTTAACAAACGAAGTGATCGCATTGCGCCAGGACTGGATGAAAATACCGGATGAGATGAAAGGCATAAAACTGAACGAACAGCAGAAGCAAACCACTTTACCTTGAAGGAATGATTTCAAAAAAAGGGGAACCGTTCAATGCACCGGTACAGTTCAATGCCGACAAGCGTTTTGTGGAGTTCCTTTTTGACAGGAATGTTAACCGCGGGCAAAACCAGCAAGCAGAACAGCAGCAGGGGCAATTGCAGGAAGCACCCCGGACATTCAGAGGAAAAGAACTGACCGACCAGCAATACGATAAGTTCAAAGAAGGTCAAACGGTTTATGTAGACGGGCTGCTTGACAAAAAGGGACAAAAATACCAGGGCTATATCACTTTTGATAAAGAGACAGGAAAAACAGGATTTTCTTTCAACAATCCTGATAAGCTAAAGGAGAAAATCCAACCCAAAGAAGAAAACAAAACGCAGGTAGCTGTTAACTCCGATGGAAAGACCAATGAAGCTACCAAGAATATCAAAGAACCTTTGAAAACCGGCCAGCAACAGCCTAAGGACAAAAAGCAGCAGCAACAGCAGGATGCTACCAAAACTCCGGAAAAGTCTAGGGGTAGAAAAAGGTAATCACTAAAACGACTGTATTATGAAAGCAGTAATTGCAGAAAAACCAAGTGTAGCCCGCGAGATTGCAGCCTTGTTGGGCGCTACAGAAAAAAAGAGGGATACCTGGCAGGTAACGGTTACCTGGTAACCTGGGCGTTGGGCCATCTGGTGGGATTAGCGATGCCGGAAGATTATGGGTTGTCGGGGTTTCAAAGAGAATCCTTGCCCATAATTCCGGCTCCCTTTTTATTAACGGTACGAAAAATAAAAAAGGACAGATTGTATATCGCCGATGGCGGAGCTGTAAAGCAATTAAAAGTCATTGAACAGGTTATTGGCCGCTCGGAAAGCATTATCGTGGCTACTGATGCGGGCCGTGAAGGTGAACTCATCTTCAGGTATATTTATCAATACCTGAAGTGCAGCAAACCTTTCGAACGTTTATGGATCAGCTCACTTACGGAAAAAGCCATCAGGCAGGGATTCGACAAACTCAAACCCGGAAGTGATTTTGATGGTCTTTACGAGGCCGGGCAAGGCCGGAGCCGTGCCGACTGGTTAGTGGGCATCAATGCATCGCAAGCATTGAGTATTGCCGCTGGCAGTGGCGTGTATTCGCTGGGCCGGGTACAGACACCCACGCTGGCCCTTATCTGCAAACGCTATCTGGAAAACAAGAGCTTTACGGTTAAGAAATACTGGCAGATCCAATTGGAGCACCGCAAGGAGTTCATGGATTTTAAAAGCCTTTCCAAAACCAAATGGGATGAACGCAAACTCGCCGATGATACGCTTAAATCCATCCAGCGAAACGGATCGGTAACGGTAACGGAGGTTGATAAGAAAAACGTTTCCGAACAGCCCCCCTTGCTGTTCGATCTTACCGGCTTGCAGAAAGAAGCCAATAAAAAACTGGGGCTTTCTGCTGAACAGACCTTAAATATTGCCCAAAGCCTGTATGAAAGCAAATTCATTACCTATCCCCGTACCGGCAGCAAGCATATACCGGAAGATATGTGGGCTGAAATTCCGGGACTAATCAGGGCGCTTGAGGAAAAACCTTCTTGCAAAGAAGCCGTTTCAAAGGTGAAATGGGGACGATTTATCAAACGTATTGTCAACGATGTGAAGGTTACCGATCATCACGGGCTTTTGATTACGGAGAAAATCCCGCTGGGATTGACGGGAAAGGAAGATGCGATTTATGATATGATCGCTCTGCGTTTACTGGAGTCGGTTTCACATGCCTGCTCTAAAGAAATTACTGACATCAGTTTGCTGGCACTGCACTTTGACTTTTCGCTTAAAGGATGCAAGATCCTGGAACCGGGATGGCGTGCCATCAGGGGAAATTTTACGGAGGAGGATGGTGAGCCGGTACAGGAACTGCCGGAAATGAAGGTCGGTGACGAACTGAAGATCAAAGAGGCCCATGTACTTGAAAAGAAAACCAAACCGCCGGTGCTCTATACGGAAGCCGGGTTACTGTCGGCTATGGAAACCGCCGCAAGGGAAATAGAAAATGATGCCGAGCGCAAGGTCTTACAGGGTATCGGTATCGGCACACCGGCAACAAGGGCCGCTATTATCGAAACCCTTTTTAAAAGAGATTACATCCGGCGTGAAAAAAAGTCGCTGTTTCCTACTGACAAAGGCTTGCAGGTGTACCACACCGTAAAGGATAAAAAAATTGCCGACGTTGCCATGACCGCAGAATGGGAAATGGCCCTGCAAAAAATTGAGAACAATGAGGCTGATGCGGCGACTTTCCTTAAGGAAATGGGAGTCTATGCAACGGCAATAACAAAGGAACTTCTGAACATGAACATTGCAAAAGAAACACATCCGGAATTGAGCTGTCCGAAATGTAAAAGCCATGCCCTGCTTATCAGGGATAAAGTAGTAAAGTGTCCCGATGAAACCTGTAATTGGATACAGTTTCGTACCATTTGCGGAATCACCCTTACGACGGCGGAGATTGAAAAACTGGTGAAGGAAGGGAAAACCTCTCTTATCAAAGGAATGAAAAGCAAATCGGGCAAAAAGTTCAACGCTTATATCATTATGAAGGATAATGGAGAAACCTCTTTTGAATTTGAAAATACACCGCCCAAAAGTAAATAAAAGGGAATAACTCAGTTTAAGCGAAAGCCGCGTTCGGCACATAAAAGTCCCATAACACCATGCTCAGACGGACGAATATAGGTTGGAGCGCTAATGATCGGAATAAACCACCAACATTTAGAATTTATCTGAGTTATTTTTTTATATTTTTGGCAAAAAGGTATTGTGAAATTTTGCTGTTGGTTTATTAGTATAATCGTTATTGCTTTGAGCTTTGCTCCTTGCTCAGATAGCATTATACTGGATTCTGAAATCAGCAGTTCCTTCAATGCTCCCCTAACCCAAAGTGAAAGCCATAGGAAGGGCGACGCTTGCTCGCCTTTTTGTGTGTGCATGTGTTGTAGTGCGCCAACATCGCTACAAAATGCAGCTTTAATATATCCTACCGATATCGCTGAGCTTTCACCATTGAAATATTCGTTGTTTCATCCTGGCAAAGCGGTATCTGCTTCTTCTGATATTTGGCAACCGCCACAACTTTGTTAATCTTATTTCCTGTTTCCTGCACATTTCCTGTTGATGTAGTAGCGATGGCGGGTGATGCCGCAAACAATACCCCTGCAATGGTTAAAAGTCTACTGGCACCGCTGATTCCGCCTGAGTAGCCGGGCGAAGACATTCGAGCCAATGTACCTCTTGGTTGACTATCAAATTGTGCTGGAGTAAGTCCGGCAGATACTTTGTTATATATGACCATTCTTTATGTTTTCACATCACCGTCTTACTGCATATTGCCGCAATAGAAAGCAACTTATAAATAGTATAACCAACAAATAACAAAGATTATATGCGTACCAAAAAACTCCTACGAACATTGGTCGATCGCATCAACCACCTCGATGCGCATTACAAATTATATTTTTCAGTTGGATCTGCAATTATCGTGTTTCTTGTACTGTTAAGCAGTAAAATGGAGGCATCATTATCCTTGATGATTGCGTGGTTGGGATTCGTAGGTGTAAGCCTCGCGCTCTCCTGGATTACTATTTTAACCTCTCATCCTTCAGATGTAAAACACGAAGCCCATGCGCAAGATTCGAGTCGTACTCTCGTATTTTGCTTTGTCATAGCAGCGGCTTTTGCGAGCTTATTGGCTATCGTTATACTTTTGAAAGGGAGTTTGGGCAGATCAGATCAGGGAATTTATGTAGCGGTCATTATTCCTTTATCATGTGTAGCAGGATCTTGGTGGCTTTTACATACCGTATTTACTCTAAGGTATGCCCATTTTTTTTACTGTGACGTGGATCATAGTAAAGATGATGGTAAACACGTTAAACCGGAAGGAATGAACTTTCCCGAAGATAAGGAACCGGATTACCTGGATTTCACATATTTCTCTTTTGTCATTGGGATGACTTTCCAGGTATCAGATGTAGATATCACTTCAAAGAGGATACGCCGGTTAGCCTGGATGCATGGCGTGCTTTCTTTTGCATTCAATACATTTATTGTAGCCTTTACGATTAATATTATCGCTGGACTTTTCCAAAAATAAAAGGAAGCAGTGTCTCCGCCAACCGTTCGGCTCACTGCATTGAAAACTCACCTGTCACATAATAAATTAAATGCGAAGCTACCCAATCAGTATTTCTACATATTGCACATTTTCCGTTGTACCTCTATAGCGTGTGTTGACGCACATACCAAAAACAACGATCCTTCTTTCTAAAAGGCCGGAAGAGCAACTCTATATGTGAGGCACTGATGTGCTGTTTGTACCGTTTCGGAAATTTAAAAGCCTCTTCTATTCGCTTTGATTGTAAGATCAGGGCGAAAAACATTTCTGTTTTTCCCTGAACTGAATTGCTTTTTTACGGTAACCTGGCTTGACACTGATCTATCTACACTTCATATCTCCATTGTCACTAATTGGAATTGCTCTGTCCCGTTAAAATGCAAATTATTTCCGGGGAGGACATTACTTGAAAGGCCAAATACAGCCACTAACAGCCAAGCCCTACAGCGTTAGCTACACGGGTTTATCTCCTTAATATTTTAGTGCATCATCAAAAATTAAAAACAAAATCTGTATGAATACACAGCAAAAAGATCTCTCCTATTTTACACTTAGGCTTCAGGAGTTACTGTACACCAGCTTTCCTGAAAAGGCACACGACCAAAAATTCATTAAGCAACGCTCCAGTTGGGCGGCCAATGCCTACGAGGGTGCCTTCCGGTCTGGAAATGCGATTGAGCAATGCGACCATATTGCAGACTATATACTTTTTGAAGGACTGCACTTCTCCCCATTTGACACCATATTCCAGGTGGTTTGTAATGAGTTCGATACGATTATGGCGGATGAAGAACTCCGCTCTTTTGCCTTAAAGATGTTACCTCTATGCCGTTCGCTGTTCGCGAACTACGAACTGACGGATGATTTTGCTTATAGCGAAGCATACGACCTGCTCTACACTGAAATAACCGGAACCATAGCAATCTGGATCGAGGAAAATGGCCTTCAGTAAGCGTCAACATCTCCAATGGAATATTGATGCCCTGCAAATAGCTTTTAAACTGGAAAAGGAGAAACGCAACGCTACCCAGGGGGAACGGCTGCTAATGAAGCAATATAGCGGATTTGGCGGTCTCAAATTCGTGTTGAATCCCATAGAAAACCCTACAGATATAAAGCAATGGGCGGAATACGACCGGGGACTGTTTGAAATGACACGGGAGCTGCACCAGGTGCTCAAAGAAAATGCAGGTGATGAAAAACAATACAAGCGGTATGTGGACAGTATGCGAGGCTCTGTATTGTCCGCCTTTTATACCCCACCGGAAATCATCCATACTCTTTCAGAGGTACTGACAGAAAGCGGTATAGAAATCCGCAATTTTCTCGAACCGTCTGCGGGCGCTGGTGCATTTGTCGATCCTTTTGCTGACAAAGGTATTGGCCATGTTACCGCTTATGAGAAAGATCTGCTTACAGGTAAGGTGCTGGAGCAACTATATCCGGACAGGGAAATCCGAATCAAGGGGTTTGAAGAGCTGCCAGAAGCCGAGCTGAACAGTTACGACGTAGTTGCCAGCAATATTCCCTTTGGCACCAGTTCGGTTTTTGACCTTTCGTATTCGAGGGGAAAAGATCCGGCGAGGGTTCAGGCCGCCCGCAGTATTCACAACTACTTTTTCCTAAAGGGAACCGATGCGCTGCGTAATGGTGGCATCCTGGCTTTCATTACCTCGCAGGGTGTATTGGATAGCCCTGCCAACCAGCCTATCCGGGAAGCGCTGATGAGGGAGCATAACCTCATTTCGGTAGTAAGGCTGCCCAACAACCTCTTTACCGATCATGCGGGAACTGAAGTAGGCAGTGATCTCATCGTTCTTCAGAAAAACACAGACAAACAGGTGCTTTCTGAAATGGAAAAGGATTTTTGCCGTTCGTTGGAAACAAAGAACAATACCCACACCAATGCGCTGGTATTGTACACTGACCGGGTTGTTTTTAATGAGATCATCGAATCAACAGACCTCTATGGTAAACCTTATACCATGTTCGTGCATAACGGAGGCGTTAGTGGTATTGCAAAGGATGCAAAGGAAATTCTGAGCGAAGATTTCAGGGATCACCTGGACCTGAATCTCTATAAAGGAATTTTGCCCGAAACGCCTGTTGTGCAGCCAGGAATGGCATCCGCACCTCAACCGCCAGCTAACGGCATTGTTACGGAGAGAACGCAAGCTCCTGATACACCTGTTCATTCATCTCCGACAGGCAACCGTGCTTCAGATCAGCTACAGGAAAATACGATAATTAAGGCCGATGATGCAGCGCCACAGGAGCAGGTACAATTAAGCCTGTTCGATCTTTTTGGCAGTGCGCCGCAGGCCAGCGTTGTAGCTGCTCCTGTAACAACAACAAAAAAGAAAATCACGGTTAAAAGGACTGCACAAAGAAGGCAACCGGGGCTGTTTGATAACATTCCTGTGCGGTCGGCAAAGCCGTCCAATAATACAGTCGGAACCTCACCAAAGACGAACGGCATTCCCGCCGGACCGGGAGATCTTTTTTCCGCTATCAATGTAAACAATGACGGCGAGCTTGAAAAAACAAAACCAGTTGAGCAGGTTACCGAATCAAAAGTGATTCCTGATCCGGCCCCGTATAACGACAAAGTGCAGGCATTCCATAAGGATGACTGCCTTGCAACGGAAAATGGCTATGTAGGATATCTAAGGAATATCAATGCGGCTAAAGGTTCCGCAGTTTTCCATCCTTTAGCATTGGCCCCGCTTCAAAAAGCAAGAACAGAAGCCTACATACAGCTAAGGGATGCTTATCAGCTCCTTTATAACAATGAAGCGACGCTTCGGGCTGAACATAAGGCAGAAAGGGAAACACTGAATACTCTCTATGATGCTTTTGTGAAAAAGTATGGCAACCTGAACAGCGCCGATAATATCAAGGTGATTAAAACCGATAGCGCAGGAAAAGAAATGCCGTACCTGGAGCGTGTGGTGGGTGGTGTGGTACATAAAGCAGATATATTCCATAGGCCCGTCAGTTTCTCCACCGCAACACTTGCTACCGACAATCCCGATGAAGCATTAACTGCATCGCTTAACAAATACGGGGCTGTTCATATCAACTATATGGCAGGGATCAGCGGGATGTCCAAAGAAGACCTGAAGAATGCCCTGCATGGTAGGATCTTTTACAACCCACTGGAGAAGGAATACGAAATCGCTGAAAAATGGGTATCGGGCAATGTGGTTGAGAAAGCGGGAAAAGTGAGGGAATACCTTTCCAGCCAACCGGGTGATAAAGAAGTTGCCGAAAGCCTTAAAGCACTTGAAGAGGCCAGGCCCCGCCGTATTGAATTTGAAGAGCTGGATTTTAACCTCGGTGAACGCTGGATACCTACTGGTATCTATAACCGATTTGCATCCCACCTTTTCGATACTGAGGTACGCATTCACTATACCGAAAATACGGATGATTTTTCTATCCATTGTGATAGCAGGAATATTCACATCACAGAAAAATATGCTATCAAATCAGAAAGCCGCACCTATGATGGCATTGCTTTGTTTAAACACGCGCTGGTCAACACCACGCCAGATATTACCAGAAAAGAGACAATAGGCGACAGGGAAGTAAAGGTGCGGGACATGGAAGCCATTCAAATGGCGAATACCAAGATCGACGAGATGCGCAAAGCATTTACGGATTGGCTCCATGCGCAGAACGATGAGTTCAAACAACGCCTTACCGACAGGTACAATGATACCTTTAACTGTTTCGTCCGACCGCAATATAACGGCAGCCACCAGGATTTTCCGGGGCTGGATCGTAGGGCGCTCGGCATCGAAGACCTTTATCCCAGCCAGAAGGATGCTGTATGGATGATCAAGCTCAACGGCGGAGCCATCTGCGACCACGAAGTAGGTGCCGGTAAAACGCTTATCATGTGTACGGCTGCACAGGAAATGAAGCGGCTGGGCTTGACCCATAAGCCGATGATCATCGGCTTAAAAGCCAATGTGCACGAGATCGCTGAAACCTACCGAAAAGCTTACCCCCATGCCAAAATATTATATCCCGGCAAGGAAGATTTTACACCGCAAAAGCGCCTGCGCATCTTCGGTGATATCAAAAACAATGATTGGGACTGTATCATATTAACCCATGATCAATTTGGCATGATACCACAATCACCCGAATTGCAAAAGGAGATACTGCAAGCGGAACTGGATAGCGTAGAGGAAAACCTCGATTCACTGAAGGGGCAGGGCAAGGAGGTTTCGCGGGCAATGCTGAAGGGTGTTGTGCTGCGTAAACAAAACCTGGAGGTGAAGCTCAAAACATTGGAACACGACATCGAAAACCGCAAGGATGATGTAGTGGACTTTAAAATGATGGGCATTGACCATGTATTTGTGGACGAAAGCCACCGTTTTAAAAACCTCATGTTTAATACCAGGCATGAGCGTGTGGCCGGGTTGGGCAATATGGCCGGCAGCCAAAAGGCGATGAACCTGCTGTTTGCCATCCGTACCATACAAGAGCGCACAGGTAAGGATCTCGGTGCTACCTTTCTTTCGGGAACCACCATCAGCAATTCGCTTACAGAGCTGTACCTGCTGTTTAAATACCTGCGCCCGCAGGCAATGGAAAAACAGGGCATTTCCTGTTTTGATGCCTGGGCAGCCATTTACGCCCGCAAAACGACAGATTACGAGTTTTCGGTCGCCAATAATATCGTATCAAAAGAACGTTTCCGCTTTTTTATCAAAGTACCGGAGCTGGCGCAGTTCTACTCGGAAATAACGGACTACCGCACGGCAAAGGATATTGGTATCGACCGGCCCGAAAAGAACGAGGTATTATACCATATACCGCCAACACCGGATCAGGAGGTCTTTATCAAAAAACTGATGGAGTTTGCCAAAACCGGCAATGCAGAACTGTTGGGCAGACCTCCGTTAAGCGAAAGCGAGGAAAAAGCAAAAATGCTGATCGCAACGGACTATGCCCGAAAGATGTCGCTGGATATGCGGATGATCAGCCGAAAGTATGGTGACCATCCTGATAACAAGGCATCGCATTGTGCGGCTAATATTGCTAAATATTATAACCGGTTCCATGCACAAAAAGGAACACAGTTTGTTTTCTCCGACCTCGGCACCTATAAGCCCGGTGAGTGGAATGTCTATTCCGAAATTAAGCGCAAGCTGGTGCAGGACCACGGCATCCCTGCACACGAAATACGATTTATACAGGAAGCGAAAAATGAAAAGCAGCGCAAGGAACTTATACAGGCCGTCAATGAAGGAAAGGTCAGGGTACTGTTCGGTTCCACCGAAATGCTCGGTACGGGGATTAATGCGCAAAAGCGTGCCGTAGCTGTTCACCACCTGGATATTCCCTGGAGGCCAAGCGATCTTGCGCAACGGGATGGCAGGGCGATCCGTAAGGGTAATGAAATTGCGAAGTTCTTTGCCGACAACAAAGTAGATATCTTCATTTATGCGGTAGAAAAATCGCTGGACAGCTATAAATTCAATACCCTGTACAATAAGCAGGTATTCATCGACCAGCTAAAAACCAACAGCCTGGGCACACGTACCATTGACGAAGGCGCAATGGATGAAAAAACGGGAATGAATTTCTCGGAATATGTTGCTATACTTTCAGGCAATACAGACCTGCTGGAAAAAGCCAAGTTGGAAAAGCAGATCGCCGGTCTGGAAAGTGAGCGGCAAGCATTCAATCGCTCCAGGTTTTCTTCCAAATACAAGCTGGAAGATATTACGGCCACATTGGAAAGTACACAAGCACGATTGGATCGGATGACACTTGATTGGGAAAACCTGCAAAAACGGATAGAGAAAAACAAAGATGGTGAGATACTCAACCCGGTACAGTTAACAGGTTTACCGCCCAATGCAGATATTAAGCAGATAGGTGCAAAACTCAACCAGCTTTCTGAAAAAGCCCGTACAGGCGGGCAGTATGAGGAAATCGGCTCGTTGTATGGCTTTACATTACTGGTGAAAACAGAGGTTTCAGAAAATGACAGCACAACCCTCGAAAGGGATAATCGTTTCTTTATTCAAGGTGAAGGGGGTATCAAATACACCTATAATAATGGCCGGATGGCGACCGATGCAAAAACTGCATCGTTAAACTTCCTCAATGCGCTTGAAAAAATACCAGGCATTGTAGAGCAGGAACAAAAGAAAATTGCCGGATTGCAGAAAGACCTGCCCGTGCTTCAGGAAGTAGTCAACGGTGCTTGGAAAAAAGAAAATGCACTGGCTGAATTGAAAACAGAATTAGCCGCAGTGGATAGAAAAATACAGTTATCTATAAAGCCGGAGTCTGAAGGTAAAACCACAGAACAGGTTGAAGAGCATACACAGGTTTCAGACACTTCAGAAACGACAGCTTATGTCAAAGGCGCTCATGTACCTCGTAGTGTATTGTAATGATAACCAATGGCTTTTTTGCCGAATACCAATTCAAATCCTAAAAAAACGTGCTCAATCTTTCCCAACTTGGGTTTTTTATTCCTAACAATGTTTAAAATTTGTAATGCCTGTTTCACTCCATGCGATATGAGAACACGTTGATAACAAATGGAATGTAGCAGTGACCGGTGTAGAGTATTATACAAGACATAGAGAAACCAGGTAGCCTATGAAAATACCTTATTTTTTAAAATTTGAAGATGAGCACTTAATATCATTGCATCAGTATTCCCAACTTCCCGACTGGTGTAAATACCCGTTGCATTTTGCCCTGGAACGACGTTACTTTAAACAACCGCAAATAGAGCTGCTGAGCCAGCAGTTAAACCAGGAACCGTTTTTTATAGACCTGGTTCAGATCAACGCAAAAGAACCTGCTTATATCCCTTTCGATATTAATGACAGGCAATTGTACCTGTACTTTATGCTCAAGGGCAGCTTGCTGTACACCACGGGTGATTACCGGCCTATTATACGCACTCAGCCCAATACTTTTTTGATGTCCTATTATGACATTGGGCACTATTTTGCTTATGCCCAGCAAGGAATACATATAGCATTTGTAGTAAGCATCCTTCCGGAATGGATCGAAGGCATGTACCAGGAATACGACAATCTGAAAGACATCCTGCATCGTTTTAAAAATGAAAACAAGACTTATGATACCATGTATCAATGCCGGATGGATCGGAAGATCCACCGATGGTTATATAAGATTTACAGCTACTCGCAGGCTAATATTGGTGCCATAGACGGTAACCTGCGCAAGTACATTAGTTACCTGCTGGAGCATTACGATCAGGTGATCCGGGAGCAGAACGGCGACCTGGCTTATAAGGTCAAAGCGTATATAGAAGAACATTATTGCGATGCGGAACTGAGCGTAAAATTTCTTACAGATTATTTCTTCCTCACCGAGCGTACACTCCTGAACGTTTTTAAGCGTCAATACAACATGAGCGTACAGGAGTTTTATACCGAGCTACGCATGGGTCATGCCCTGCTTCTGATGCAGCAAAAAGGCATTGGCATAAAAGATGTTTATATGGAAGTGGGATATACGGATGAACGCACCTTTCGCTCTGCCCTGGAACGATACCTCAAACGCCGGTAACACAATTTCCCGCAAATTGTCAAAATCGGAAAATTTCTTACACAAGTTTGCTCAATTTTTACTGATTTTGACTTTCCAACGCTAAGTGCATTGATGAACTTTGTCTTAACAAGATGGTGAAAACCATGCTAACGACAAAGGAAATGGATAAAGCCCTCAAATATCAGAAAAGAAGAACGATTGCATTTAAGATCACAATGCTCGCTTTGTTGGCCCTATGGATACCCGTAGCTATTGATAAGCTGACGGACTTTGAAACCTTTAAAAGCGGCATTTACAATCAACCCTTTTCAGACAGCTTGGGCAATGTGCTGATCTATACATTACCTGTATTGGAATGTGCTACTATTATTTTCCTGATTTACGAAGGCTGGCGCAAAGTCGGCCTGATCCTCTCCACAATGCTGATGACGGCCTTTACCGGATATGTGGGCATTGCGCTTTTAGGAGCCTGGGAAAAACTACCCTGCGGCTGCGGATCGGTGATCAGCGGTATGAGCTGGCCGAAGCATTTCCTTTTCAATCTTCTCTTTTTGTTCCTGAGCTTATCGGGACTTTACCTGTGGCGCAAATTACGAAGCGGTGACGCGGGAAGCGAAGCTGCCGAGGGCGGGTCGGCCAAAAGACATATTAAACAATATTCTTTAACTTCTAAATTGTAAGAAGATGAAAAAATTAAAATTAAACCTTTTTATGGTAGCTGCTTTAGCGATTGCGGCGGTAACCATGTCGTTTAAGATGGCAAGTACAGCAAGCACCTTTCATTACACTGACACTGCAAATCCCGGCGTATTTTCTGACCCCGCCAACTGGCAACCAGGAAATTCATCAATTGCTTGTGGAACAGGAACGACCAAGCCCTGTGAAATAACTGCTGAAGATGAGGCGGACTTGGAAAGCAAGCTGGATGGGAAAACTAACCCACAAGTGTTGAGCATTGTTGATAGCAGGCGGCAGTAAGTGAAATTAATTTTTCAAAAGCAATTTGAGAGCATAAAGGGGTTTGTTACCCCTTTATGCTTTCTATAATTTACCTCGGATTTTGCGGTATTCCACTAATTTCTATTACGGTTTCGGGAATAGCAATAGCGTAACGTAAGTCATTAGGAGGTAATGTAAAAGTTTGTCCGTTAACCGTTCTTGTAAGGGTTATATTATATCCATCTCTGTTCAAACGTTTGATGTCTGACCATCGAAGCCCTCGAAACACCAATTCCTTTCTTCTTTCGTTTAAAATGGTGTTCAATGCAGCATCTTTATTAGTAAATGAGTAAGAAACAAACTGATTAACGTCCCATCGTTTTATCAATAATTTATTCAAAGCATTTTCAGCTTCTGCAAGATTATTTAAACGGGCATTGCATTCAGCAATAATCAATAGCAACTCACTGGTTGTAATACCTGCTATAAGCCCTGAATGCCCCATGTGAGTGCCTTTAAATCTGTAATAACCATCATTCCCTTGACGGAAGTATATAGTCTTTCTTAAATCCCCATTGTCATAAAGATTATAAAGTGCTGGCGTTATTTTCGCTATATCAAGATTAATAAGGTCAGATGGATACATCCGTGTTTGAAATACTATTTCTGAACTCAATTGATTTATTGCTGGAATGGGATAGTCTGCATTGGGGTCTAATCCATTAAAGTCAATTAGTTGACTACTAAATTCGACCGCCTTTTTAGCATTTTCCAGCGCATCGGTATAGTTTCCCAATATCAAACGAGTTCTTGCTAACAACCCGTATGCTGCTGCTTTAGTCGGTAATGTTGCGGCAAGGCTTGTGGTTGGTAATAATGGAATGGCATCTGTTAGATCTTTCAATATGTGGTCATAGGTTACTTGTACAGATGACCTCACAGACTGAATATTCATATCAGGGTTTAATCGCAACACCATTCCCAAGTCTGTATTGGCTGTTTGTGGATTATAGACTGGCGCCCATATTTGAATACCATCTAAGTAACTTGCTGCTCTGAAAACCAAAGCCTGACCTTTGACATAATCTGCCTCTTGCCCGATAAGTTTATTTTCTTCAATTCCTTTCAGTACAGAGTTGCAAATATAAATACTACTATAACATCTTTCCCAATCATCTCCTGTCGAAGCCTGCGGAGTTGAAACATAATCAGGTTTCCATGTATATAACCGTTTATCACTTTCATAATATAATCCCTCATAATCTTCGTCTTTTAAAAAATAGTCATCACTGCTTGCTTCTCCCATAGCAGAAGAACCACTGTTAAGTATTTCCCAATTATTTAATAAAGATTGGAAGTCATGCAAAGTGGTAGGAATAGCTAAATTTTTGTTCGATTTTTCTTCAAGAAACTTTTCGCATCCTGAAAATAGAATTAAGAGTAATAACAGAACTGTAAGTATTTGCGTGTTCTTTTTCATTGTAATATCCCTTTATAATTTTGCTCTTAAACCAAGTGAATAATTTGCAGGTGTTATTAGGCTGTTGCTGCCTATATTAAAATCCGGGTCGATACCTGCTTTATTAGCTTTCCATAATATACCAAGGTTAGTTGCATTAAAATATACCTGTAAACCTTTGATACCCCTTGTTCCGTTAGTAGGCATTTTAAAGTCATAAGCAAGGTTGATATATTGAAGCCTGATATGGTCGCCTTTTTCTACCAAAACACCGGAGCCGTTATAAAAGGCATCCCGATTGGTATTTGTGACATATAGATTTACAGGTACGTTGGTATTTACTTCATCGCCCGGTTTTTGCCAGCGAAGTGCATAATCTGAATGACCTACCCAATTATTAAACAGGTTTGTATAATTAACCGAACTGCGCCTAAACCAATATCCAAATTTGAATGAAACACCTACCTGTAAGCTGATATTTTTGTAAGATATAGCGTTGATTAATGAGCCAAATTTAGTTGGAATGGCAGAGCCGAAATATTGTAAATCTTCAACACTCGTTCCTGTTCCGGTTATACTATTATAGTTTTTACTTATTTCACCATCGAGGTATCCCTGTGCTTCACCCGTATTAGGGTCTAAACCTGCCCATTTATAAGCATAAATTGCATATACAGGTTTTCCCTCTATACCCGATATTGGTACGGTGGAGGTAGAAATGTATTCTCTTGCCAATGTGCGGTCTATGAGGTATTCGATTATTTTGTCCTGATACAAGCTGAAATTGAGTATTGTACTCCACTTAAATGAACGGTCTATGTTTACGCTTTTTAACTGAATATCCCAACCATTGCCTTTCATGCTTGCAACATTTCTCAATATATAGGTAGGCACTCCTGTGGTATAATCCAATGGAGCCATACCAAATAGGTTGTCCCCCTTTTTATGATAATATTCTACTGACCCTGACAAGCTATTATTCTTTAAACGGAAGTCTACGGCAAGGTTCAGCATTTTACTTGTTTCCCATCTTAAAAGTGGATTGTAGTAATTATTAAAACTTGCGTATGGAGTGCCTGTAAAAACGGAAGTATATGGAAGAAACCTAATTGTGTTAACGGCAACCATAGCGGGGTCAACATTACCGCTAAAACCATAAGTTGCCCGTAGATTAAGATAAGGGAGAAAATCAACTTTATAAAACTTTTCATTAGACAACTTCCAAGCAAATCCCGCCGACCAAAATGGGTTCCATTGGTCATTAGTTTTCAATCCAAAAAGGTTACTGGCATCCCTGCGGGCACTTGCCGATAATACATACCTTTCATCAAAAGTATAGGCTGCATTAGCGAAGTAGGATATAAACCTTGTGCTTGTTTCACCGAGGTATTGACCTCTATCTATAAAGCCTGCTCCACCATTAACGATGTTTGGATACGTTTTCGTAAAGTCCACGTTGCCCGTAGTTAAATTGTTTGGGTCGTAGCCATAAAAACGAGCCTGATTTGATTGCGCATGAGCGGAACGTGCTTCACCTCCAATTAATGCTGTAATATTGTGTTTACCATAAGTATTGTCAAAGTTCAATTGACCCCGTATGTTATTTGCATTTAGAACACTATTACCTTTATCCAAAATACTGCCATTAGGCACGATGTAGATCACATTCCCATTCACGATTTGGGTAAAGCGATTGATATAATCCCGTGCCATATAACTGTTTTCATCAGCAAGGCTGGTGTTTAGTGCAGATTGCCTTTCATATTGATAATTTACTGTGGCATTCAACCCCTTTATGATTTGATAATCGAGCGTAGCGGTTGCTAATATATCGGATACATTTCCGTTTGATGTTTGGTGCTGCCAATCGGTAAGGGGGTAGTAATTCCAGTCGAGCAGTTTTCCATTACCAAGATTATTGATATAGCTTTGATTGTAGTATTTTACAACAGGGAGTGCATTTCCGATAGCATCTGCCATCTGCATATAAGGGGTGGAACCGCCTTTCATAGTTACATTATTGTATCCTAAACGACCGGATTTATTTTGACTTTGGGTGTAATATAGTCCGGTAGTAAGAGAAAGTTGCTCAATGGGTCGATAAGTGTTTTGGAAACGAAGATTAAAGCGTTCATATATAGCTACCAAATTATTTTTATTGTGGTCGTAGCCTACCGATGATGTCCAGGAAAATTTGTCTGCCCCGCCCTGCGCACTTAAAAAATATTGTTGGTTGACCGTGCGTTTATACATATACTGATTAAAATCGTCTCTTGCATCCACCGTTCTTAATGCGTCAATCTGTTGCTGTGCCTGTTCCTGTGTTAAAGCCCCTGTACGAACTTTGTTTAAAAGGTCAACCACCGGGCTAATTACCGGACGGCTCGATGAATTGATTTGGCTGTTGTAAAAATTCCGGTTAAACAATTCCTGCTCCATATCAATATAATCACCGGATGTCATCTGACGGATATACCCCAAATCGGGCTTTGCACCAATGGTAAGGTTTGAATTAAAGGATAAGGTAATTGGCTGATTAAAACGCCCACTCTTGGTGGTGATAACAATTACACCATTTGCTGCTCTTGCGCCCCAAATACTGGAAGCCGAAGCATCTTTAAGTATGGTGATGTTCTCAACGATGTTAGGATTGATATTGTTTATATCGCCGTCATAAGGAAAGTTATCGACAATGATAAGCGGGTCTTTTAGTCCGCTTATGGTACTTAATCCCCGTATCATCATTTGAGGTCTACTTTGTCTTCCGTTATCCATTACCATGCTATTGGCAATAGCTGGCAACCTCGAAAGAATATCCGTACCAACCTGCTGGTTAAACAGTTCATTGCTTACAGTAGAAAATGAACCTGTTGCCCGTTCTTTGGGTATTTTCTGATACCCTGTTGATACTACTGTCACTTCGTCCAACAAGCGGGATGAAGCGGATAAAAAAATGTCTAAAGTGTCCCTATACGGAAGATTAACCGTTAAGGTAGCTGGTTCATAGCTTACATAGTTAATCACCAAAACAGCAGTATTTGTATTTGCAGCAGTTTGAATGGTAAAATGTCCTTTACCGTTGGTGATTACCGCTCTATTGGCTCCTTGCAGGGATACGCTGGCTCCCTCGATAGGCAAACTATCATTACGGGAAATAACCCTGCCTGTGATAGTTTGTTGTGCGTACAAGCAACAGGAAACAATAAGCAATGTGATAAGAAGTATAAAAGATTTCATTCATCAATCGAGTTGTATTGTAAAAAATAGAAGCGGCTACTTGTCTTTCAAAACGAACATATTGAGGCTTCTTTTTGCGGGTATAAGGTCAAGATCATATCTGCTGAGTTCTTTTTTAAAGCTGGTTAAATCTTTAATTCCCGACATTTCCATATCCACGTTATTCGTATAACCTGTTTCATCAATTATAGGTAGGTTTGTAATCGTATCGCCGTTAACCATATTTAGCATGTGCCCTAAAGGGCGATTGATAAGAATAGCATGTGTTGGTGTAAAATTGGTTTTAGGCTTTCCACCTTTGCTTTTGAGTTTGTCTTTCGTGGAGGTTCGTACAAGCACAAAACAATCCACTATATGTTTTTCAATGGAGCCAATGTAATCCGAATAGCGGGTAAGGTTTGCCAGCATGTAATAGTACAGGCTATCTGCTTTTTCTTCGGGTACAATCAATTCGTAGTTGTATAAATTGTACTTCTCATATTCCCCGTCCTTTTTTTCTATTACATACAATAAAGCAGGTTCTTTAACGTGTATTATCATCCGCTTTGAATTGAATTGTTCACCGTTTTTGTGAAACAATTCATCGATTATAGGGTTATATATATTCATCATCGAGGCATTGGTCATTTGTCTGCCATAAATTTTACCGTCTTTGCTTTGCTTAAATTTATTTCCTGATGGTAATCCTGCATAATACCCTTTGGCAAAAATGGAATAGGATTTTAATTGTAAGTCGTTACTGAAATGTTCGGAAAGAAACAGAGGTCTATCACGGTCAATATCCACTTTGGCAATCATCTGTGTTTTTTGATTATCCAAAATGGCTTGTATGTTAGATTGGTTTATGTCTTCTGCCTGTGTGGTATTCAGTACATTGCCATTAGAATTTATCCATACAATATGCGGTACAGATTTATGAGGGAAATACTGTAAAAGAACGCTATCATTAATTACCGAATTAACATAGGTGTGTTCTTTACCTGCACCTTTTTTAAAAAACCTGGTTATTTTATCTGTATCCTCTTGTGTTACTGCCAGCACTTTTATTTTGTCGCCAAATTCATTTTGTAAGGCATGTAGTTTTGGAAAGTTTTTAATACAGGGTGAGCAATAGGTGGCCCAAAAATCCAGTATGATCAGCTTATCCTTGTACTCGCTAAGGGTAATGGTCTTCTTGCCCTGGGGATGGTTTACCACCTGCAAGGGCAGGTTCCAAAGTTCATCGGGGATCTTGTCTCCGATGGCAAGCGGGGTGGGTTTTAAGGCGTTGGCAGCCTTAGCAGAAGCCACTTGTGCGTGGCTCTGCTGTTGGATGGCTGCATACATGAGAAAAACCAGTAACAAAAGATACTTGCCGGCTGTGCTCCCAATCCTACCACACGTTCCCAGTGCTAAACGGCGGAAGGTTTTAAAAATAGAATTGTTATTACGTTTGGATACGCTCATGATAGGTTTATAGAAAAAGGGGTGAAATAAAACTGTGATTACTCCGTATGAGTGTGCGGCGTGGTGCTAAACTGGCTTTTCGATAATAGCCCGCAAACTGAACTTCCTGGAGAAGAATAAAACAACGGCCCTGCCTTGTCCGGCTATGGAAAAGCAGCAATATTGTTCATACTTGGTAGTCATTCTTCCCATTTTTGGCTGTTCTTCTACAAAGATTATTAATCGGCATTCCTTATGGAAGAAGAGAGGTGCCAAATAAGAAGTTTAACTTACTATATAAGTAGTTCGATATAATTTTGTATATTTGGGAAAAGTCAAAAGAAATGAAAATCGGACAGAATATTAAAGAGTTACGGCTTAAAAGTGATTTTACCACAAAATTTATGGCGGAAGAAGTGGGCATAACAGAAGAGGAGTATATCAACATTGAAAATGATGGCGATGTAACGCTTAATCTTTTGGAAGTTATTGCAAACAGATTATCAACAACCATAGTGGACATTATTGAATTGAAAGATGCTACTGGTGGTGTTAGAAACTTCTTCAACAATAATAATGGCAATCAGGGAACGATTATCAATATTCAAGGGGTGAATCAGGAGGAAATAAGAAAAGCGTATAAAGAAGCCTATGAAGACCTGTATTCAGAAAAATTAAAACGAGTTCCCCAGTTAGAAGCGTTATTGCATCAACATAACATCAAATTTGATTTTTAGCAGTTACTATGAAGATCGGGGACAACATAAGAGAAATCCGTGAATTTGAGAAAAATCTCAAACGGGATTATGTTGCCGAACAATTGAATATAACCACCAGGGCTTATGCGAATATAGAAAATAATATAGCTGATATTACATTGAGCCGACTTAGCGAAATCGCTAAGATTTTTGGATGTAGTCCACTTTATATTTTGAAGTATTGCAGATTAAAACAAGACTTCTATAACACTATTCATAATAATAATGGCAATCAGGGTTTAATTACTATTGATCAAAGCCAGATAAAAGGAAGGGATTTGTTATATCAACTTCAGAGAGAATTGATTGAAAGTCAAAGAAAGCGTATAGATTTGTTAGAAGCACTTTTAAAGGCAAATAACATAGATTTTTAAACTAAATATTCTAATCATGAAAGTAGGTGATAATTTAAGGGAAATAAGAGAAAAGCAGACTAAATTTCGGCAAGAAGATGTGGCTAAAGCGCTTGGTATTTCAACAAAGGCTTATGGCAATATTGAGAATAATCAGGCTGATATAACGCTAAAAAGGTTGAACGAGCTTGCCGAAATATTTGGTGTTACCCCAGAGTACATAATTTCCTATCAAAACAAACCAACTTACACAAACGTGTTCAATAATTATGATGGCAATCAGGGTGTGATTAATATGTATCAGGGATGCGGCTCTGACCAAATCAAGAATATTGAAGAAGATATAAAAAAAACAGGCAAGAGGCCAGTCGCTTACAGGCAAAGACAAGGAATAACTAACCAATGGATAAGAGGTTTGAGGATATTGTAAGGCTAATCAAACAGTCAAGGGCAAATGCTATCCGGGCTGTTAATATAGAATTAATTAATCTCTACTGGAATGTGGGCGCGTACATTAAACAAAAACTGTCTGCCGCCGAATGGGGTGATAAGACTGTTGAAGAACTGGCAGTTTTCATTCAAAAAAACAACCCGGAACTGAAGGGCTTTAACAGATCAGGGCTTTACAGAATGGTGCAGTTCTTTGAAACCTATGTCTCTTCACAATTTGTCGCCTCACTGCGGCGACAAACACAACGCATTGATAATGAGAAAAATAGAATTGTCGCCCCAGCGGGGACACAATTTGAGCCGCAGGATATCAGAAATACTGTTTTGGTACAGTTGAGCTGGACACATCACCGCACTATTTTTTCCCGATGCAAAACGGATGAAGAAAGGCAGTTTTACATTCAGGTAAGCGTTAAAGAAAATTATAGCGTAAGAGAACTGGACCGACAGATTTCCGCAAGCCTTTTTGAACGCACCATGCTTGGAAACAACAAGCTCTCGCAAATGATAAAGGAAGCCCATGCAGATATAACCAATACATTGAAGGATAGCTACGTTTTTGAGTTTTTGAACCTGCCTGAACCACATAATGAGGGCGATTTACAAAGGGGGCTGGTAAAGCAAATGAAAAACTTTATCCTCGAACTGGGCAGAGATTTTCTTTTTATTGGAGAAGAATATAAAGTGCAGGTAGGTAACAGCGATTTTTATATCGACCTCCTGTTTTATCATAGAGGTTTGCAATGCCTGGTGGCGTTTGAACTGAAAGCAGATAAGTTTAAGCCCGAACATTTAGGACAACTCAATTTTTACCTGGAGGCGTTGGATCGGGATGTAAAGAAACCAAACGAAAATCCAAGTATCGGTATTTTGCTTTGCAAGGACAAAGACAGTGAAGTGGTGGAGTATGCACTAAGCCGCAGCCTTTCACCAACAATGGTATCCGAATACAAAACACAATTGCCGGACAAAAAAATATTACAGCAAAAATTACATGAGCTGTTTGAAAATAGTGAAGATGATAAAAATTAAACAACCATCAAGGGAGATAAAGTAGTAAAATGGAAAAATTATTTGAACGTAACAACTTCGGGCTTCAGCCCTTTGTAGATGAAGATGGTCAGGACACATATTTTGCCTATACAGATAAGCTGCTTGCCCTGAATGTTCTAATCGAATTTTACACGGCGGTTACCGATGATACGGAAGAAAATTACGAAGAGGAAACAGTGGTTTCTGCGATCACTTATACCGAAAACAGATCTTATTCATTTGCACTCTTCCATAGCACGAATGTAATAGGGCCGTTGATCTTGTATAGAATTGTAGCGGATGCCATTCATTTTCTTGAACAATCCAGCAAGGCCACTTTGTTGGAAGACCTGGAGGAAATTTCAACAGGTGGTACTACCTCTGATGTGATGGATAACGAAGCGGATCGGAAAAGAGTTTACGACAGTGATGTTTGGAAGTTTACCTCGGTACTGGATCTGATAAAAGAAAAGCGGTAGCTAAAAGATTGCGGATCGTAAATCAGGGTGAGGGATAATTTTCCATAATTGGAAATTTAAAAGTTTGGATGTCATAACAGCAATCCTATTTAGTTCTGTTATTTATACCCATACTTTTCCTGAATTTCCTGAATAAGATCTTCGAAAGATTCGGATATATGGGTGGTCTTGTATTTGTTAAATTGCCATATTTCTACGCACCAATACCCGATGTCATCATCCCACCAGACTACACCAAAATAGTCCCACGCTGTTAAAGCTGCTGAAAGCGGTTTGTATTTAATGGCTTTCACTACCAGGTAATCAATCTCATTGGTCAGGTTGGAGAATATTCCATCACTTCTGTATTCGGTAAAATTATCCGGTAGCCGTATTTCTGCTTTCATAAGATAAAAATATAAAATAGCTATTTTCAAGGCAACTATTTCGTATATTTAGTTTTCCATAGGATAAGGTTAAAGGTTAGGGATCATCTTTTAGTAGTAACCCATTAAAGAAAAGCAGTTTCCATTCATGAGACTGCTTTTTAAATTCATAAAACGTAGAAAATTAAACCATTACCTCAATTGGTAAAGTTGGAATAAAGCCCCCACAACCTTTTGAGCTTTTTCAATTCTTTTTTAAGATGTTTTCT
Source organism: Chitinophaga pollutisoli (assembly GCF_038396755.1). NCBI lineage: Bacteria > Pseudomonadati > Bacteroidota > Chitinophagia > Chitinophagales > Chitinophagaceae > Chitinophaga > Chitinophaga pollutisoli. Next base: position 805,482 of record NZ_CP149822.1, read on the forward strand.
TATGGCCTTTGCTCCGTGCGGTTTTCCGTCTTAACTACCACGATATCGCCTGCCGTAAGCGTTGTAATTGACACGGATTGCTCTTTACCGACATTTTTTAAAATGGCTGTCTGTGGTATAGAACCGATCAGTGCCTTTAAGGAGGCTCTTGCCTTTTCACCGCTTGCACTGGTAATGTATTCAGCAATCAGTATGATCATCAGTACCACTGAACACGCAACGTATTTTTTCCCTAAGACAAATACAATGACCGCAATAGAAATAAATAATTCCGTTCCGATTTTCCGTTCTCTGATAAGTGCCAGTACAGCAGTTTTCAGTAATGAATATAAACCAAAAGCCGTTGCTGCAAGCGGAACAGGAAGTAGGATGATTTCCAAATAATAGAGAAAGGCTGGCAATCCCCACTGTTATGATGTGTACGACTTCCCAAAAAAATTGCCGGGAAAAAAGTTTGTAAATAATTCAAGTTGTAGGATTTTAGTGAGTGTGTCCTGTCCCTAAGTTTGATATAACGACAGATACTATTAGCAATACTATAAACAGAATTATGCCAAGAGCAATCAGAACGTACTTCAATATTTTTGACGAACGCCTTTGATTTGCGCCTCCCTTCTTTGGGGGCGGAGGTACAAACTTCCTTTTCCTTTTATTCTTCTTCTTAGGCATTTTTAATTGCGTATAAAATAGTATAAGCGTCTTTGACAACTACAAGATGCCCTTCATCAACTGTTGATGGCAATTCAAAAGGTGGATATCCTGTCTGCTCTACACCTTTTGAAACCGGGAGTAATTGGAACGTATGGCTGCCTTTTTCCTGTTTTGTCTGAACAATAATATAGTCCACTCCCCCAACTGGACGAGAGCCTCGGTTGGAACTGCACTCTGTTACTGCGTACGGTTTCAAGTAATGCTTTACATACATGCCCGGAAGTACGCCGGATTCCTGGGTAAAACGGCAATGCACGGGTATCATTTTATTTTCGTTCGCCGCCTATCCAACGTCAAAGGTATTCAATGCACGATGCAGGTCGCTTGTTCTCATAATTTCAAAAAGCACATCGGTGGGCTACATATTTTCCTAAGTCAGTCGGGCGGTTAATTCCGTCTATAGTATCAATCCAATTTACCTTACTGCCTATTGGCTTCCGTTTTGAGATGGCAGTCACCGGTTTTTCAACATAACCAATATACAAAAAGCCCAAAAGCTTATCCGTTCTTTCTAACCCGAAATGGGATTTTGCCTCTTCAAAGTACGTGATACCTGCCGTTGTCCAATAACACCCCAAACCGTAAGCGGTAACAGTTAGGAACATATTCTGGACAGCACAGGCTACGGCTTCTACTTCTTCAATTTCGGGCAGTTTATCTACCGCACTCCGTTTCATCCCGATAGAGATAACGTGGGAAGACATTAACGGATATTCAATGAGTTTTTTATACCTGTCCTGCTGGTAACTGTCTGCTGCAAATTCCCTGTAAATATCAGCCTGTAATTGCCCAAAATGTTTCAGGCCCTCGCCCGAAAAAACGCAAAATCGCCACGGCTCGGTTTGCTTATGATTGGGCGCTCTGTTTGCATTTTCGAGAATTTGCCAGATGATGGCATCGGGAATAACTTTGCCCCTTACATACTGATAGGGGTATATGCTCCTGCGGCGCAGCAGAATTTCATTGAACTCTTCAATATTATATCGCTTCTGCATTATCTCAATAATCTTAATCCACTTAAAATAACCAGCACCGTACTGCCTTCATGACCAACAACTCCTTGAGGAAGGCTTATTTTACCCTCACCGATAAAATTGAGCGTAATGAGTGTTAATGCAACTGCTATGGCGAACACGATATTTTGCTTGATAACACTGCTGGCCCTGCGACCAAGATTAATCGCAAATGGAATATTCTCTATATTATCAGCTATCAGGATAATGTCTGCGGTTTCCATTGCAACATCCGTTCCTCCGCTTCCCATTGCAATACCAACCGATGCAGCCGCCAAAGCGGGCGCATCATTGACACCATCGCCTACCATTGCGACCTTGCCGTATTTTTCTCCCAGCTTCTTAACAGCGTCCACCTTTTGATCGGGCAATAGTTCCGAGTACACTAAGTTGATACCGGCCTGTTTGCCTATGGCTTTGCCGGTTATTTGGTTATCACCGGTTAATAAGACTGTTTTTATACCTTTTGATTTTAATTCTTCAATGACTTTTCTTGCCTGTGGGCGAATCGTATCTTCCACGGAGATCAAACCTATGGCATTACCGTCAGCAGCAACAAAAATCACGGTTCTGCCTTGCTCTTCTATACCGGTGGCTCTTTTCTGATCCTCATCGGTAATGTTTATATCATTAAGAAGATCCCTTTTACCGATTTTATATTCTTTACCATTTAAAATACCATGAACACCCAAACCATGAATGGCTTGCAGTTCCTTTGGTTTGGAAAGATCCAATTTCTTATCCTTCGCTGCACGAACGATGGCCTTTGCTATGGGGTGTTCGGAGAGGGTTTCAACTGAAGCGGTAATTTGCAGCAAATCATCCGTGCTCATTCCCGAAAAAGGTACAATATCTATCACTTTAGGTTTGCCGTGGGTTAGGGTTCCTGTTTTATCAAAGGCAACTACTTTAACGCCTCCAATGTTTTCAAGATGAACACCCCCTTTAAATAGCACCCCTTTTCGTGCAGCATTGGATATCCCGGAAAGAATTGCGGGCATAATAGATGACACGAGCGCACAGGGCGAAGCCACTACAAGAAAAATCATTGCCCTGTATATCGTATCGCTCCAGGTCCAGTTGAATAAATACGGGGGAGCACCATCAATAAAATAGCGACCAATACCACGACCTTTGCATAGATGCTTTCAAAGCGTTCAACAAATAGCTGACTGGGCGGCTTTTCATTTTTTGCTTCCTGTACCAGATGAATGATCTTGGAGAGCACGGTTTCTTCTGACGGTTTGGTTACCTCTATTTCCAATGCACCCTGCCCGTTGATCGTTCCAGAATAAACTTCATCCCCTTTTTTCTTATCTGCCGGAATGCCTTCTCCGGTAATGGACGCTTCATTGATGGCAGAATATCCCCCGATAATGATACCGTCAGCAGAAATACGATCACCTGGCCGAACGAGGATAACGTCCCGCTTTTTAAGAGCCTCTACCTTTATTTTTCTTTCAACGCCATTTTCGAGTAAAACGGCTTCTTCCGGGCGAAGTTTCATTATAGACCTGATATCCCTGTTCGTTTTTTCCATTGTGTAATCTTCCAATGTACCGCTTAGCGAAAAAATGAATATCAGTATTGCTCCGTCCATCCAATAGCCGATGGATGCTGCACCGATTGCTGCCACAACCATCAAAAGATCCACATCCAAATCTTTTTCTTTAAAAAGTGTTGTCAATCCTTCTATGGCTTTCTGATGACCTCCAACAACGTAAGCCAGTATAAAGAGGATAATTTCAGCAGTAGGCATATTTTGCCTGCCTGCCCACCAAGCCAATAGAATAAACAGCAAACATAATGCTGTTATAATTGCAGCTCCGTGTTTCTCCCAAATATCGGAAAACGACCATCTTGCTCTGTCGTTGGGTATGGCTAATTCTGTCATAATTTTATCTGTTGAGTATGTATTTTTTAAAAACGCTCCCTAATATCGCCAGGCATAACACAACTTCACTTTTTGCAAAGGTAGATAAGGGAGAAAGGGTAAAACAGGTAAAAAACCGACATTTTTCGGTAGCTTTACTGCATGAAATCGTTGCAGCTATTTACAGATAAGGAAATCACCGTTAAGGAATTGGCTTCTAATAATTCCGGCCTGCATAAACATCATTTTTTTGAACTCATTTATGTTTTGGATGGTACGGGTATACATAATATCAATAACAACCAATTTGAATTTTCAAAGGGTGACGTTTTCCTGCTTACACCTGAAGATGCGCACACCTTTGAAATAAGCACACCCACCAAATTCTGTATAGTAGATTTTACTAAAGGCTTTTTTGTGAAGAATCGCAGGGTTGGAGAAACGAAAGCCAATATCAGCGAATTGTATAAACAACTGGAATTTATCTTTCATAATCATCATAATGTTCAGGGCAGCATTGTATCCGATCCTGACAAACCAATATTCAAAGCACTGATCAACCAGTTGATCAAAGAAAAGGGCAAAAAACAATTCTTTGATGAGATCATTATCCAGGATATCATTTTTCTGCTGCTTCATTTCATTGCAAGAAATATACAGCAGAACATTTCACTATTTTCGAAAAGGGAAAACCCCAAAAGCAGAGTACATGAAATTACCGCATATATACAGCAGCACATTTACGATAGTGAATTGCTAAAGATCAGAAGTGTAGCCACTCATTTTGGTAAATCGACCGACCATCTAAACAGGTATTTTAAGGCTGAGACGGGAAGCACGATTAAAGACTATATTATTCGTTACAAACTCAATTTAGTGACAACAAGGCTTAAATTCAGCGACTTGACCATTTCGGAAATAGCAGGTGAATTGAATTTTACGGATGAGAGCCATCTAAACAAAATGTTTAAAAGCGCATTTGGCAAAACTGCCAAACAATATAAGAATGACCACAAACATTAAGTTCTAATGTTTTTGTGATACCATTTTTTATTGTTGCACCAGGTGCTGCAAATCAGGATCGTTCTTTATACGGTCCAGCTCACTTTCGATCACCTGCACAATATCTGCTTTTACCTTCCGGTAATTAGCTTCAATTTCCTGCTTCATATTATCCGCTCCGTTCTCATCGGTAAAGGATAATATCTGCGGTATCTTTTTGTATGCTTTGGTTTCTACCATAACTCTTTCGTTATCCACTACAATTTCCGCATGAAAGATCTTTTGCTCAATGCGTTCATCAAAATTGTCGGACACAGCCCCAACGAACATGCCCTGTGTTAAGGTGGAGATTTTAGACGCTGGTATCAGGCTATCCATTTGTGTGGATATAGAAGTGGATTTGTCGTTCCTGTTAATAGTCATGCTTTGTCGCTTCTGCAATACCTTACCAAAGCGTTCGGAAAGGTTTTTGGCGGTTTCTCCTACCACCTGACCGGAAAAAATATTGCCAACAGTATTCTGTATTACCTTACTTTCTTTATCGCCATAATCGCGGGTTAACTGCGAATAATCCTGGAAACCTAAACATACTGCCACCTTGTTTGATCTGGCAGTTGCGATCAGGTTATCAAGTCCCCTGAAGTAGATCGTGGGAAGCTCATCTATGATGACGGAACTCTTTAACTGCCCCTTTTTGTTGATGAGTTTTACGATGCGCGAATTATACAAACCCAACGCAGCAGAGTATATATTTTGCCGGTCGGGATTGTTGCCTACACATAATATTTTCGGCTCTTTAGGATTGTTGATGTCTAATGAGAAGTCATCACCGGTCATTACCCAATAAAGCTGCGGGCTTATCATTCTTGACAGCGGAATTTTTGCCGATGCTATCTGCCCCTGCAACTGATCCTGCGCCCCTCCCTGCCAGGCGTCCATAAAAGGAGACAAATAATTTTCCAGGTCCGGGTAAGAAGTTAAAATGGTGAAGACATCCGCATACTTTTTATTCAGCAATTCTATTGCGTGTGGGAACGTGCAGTATTTGCCGTTTTCATAAATTCTCAAAAACCAAATAATTGCAGCTAATAAGATAATTGGGCTATCCACAAAAAAATCGCCCTGCTTCTGAATCCACGACCTGTTAAGATTGAGCATAATGGTATAGGCGGATTCGTAAGCATCGGATATATCTGTCATAAACTCAGGGTTGATAGGATTACAACGATGGCTCCTTCGCGGGTCGTCAAAGTTGATGACGTAAAATTTAGGCTTTACTTTATACTTCTTGGTATGTTTCAGCAGATGATTGTAGGCAATGGTGGAAAGGTCATCGAACTTGAAATCGTAGATATACATACTGAAGCCTTTTTCAATATGTTGCTTGATGTAGTTGTTTACGATGGCATAGCTTTTACCGGAACCGGGAGTTCCCAATACGATCGAGGCGCGAAAAGGATTGACTACATTGATCCATCCGTTGTTCCATTTGCCTTTGTAATAAAACTTTGTAGGGAGGTTCACCGAATATTCATTCTGCATCAACTGGGTTTCCTGCTGGAAGCTCTCGTTCTCGTTATTGAAAACATCATCCATCAGGTTATTGCGCAGCAAGCGGCTTATCCATAGGCCCGCAACCATTAGAGCGATATAGCCTAATGAGGTGGTCAGTATGTAAAGCGTAGTGGCAGTCTCTGCGGATAACTTTAAAAGGGGTGTATTTAGAAAGAATAGAATAAAACCAATGACTAATGCTGTATTGATTTTTGTCCAGGTAATCTTTTCATTTTTTACGCCTTTAGTACCCAGACAGCTCAGCGCCAGTAAAACCAACGCAAAAATTTTGGTGTAAAGGGTATTTGAAAAAAGCCCTGCTGTGCGGTTGAAATTGGTCAGTATCTTACCAATAATTTCAAGTGTCCAGCCACGCCCGGCAAAGAAGCCGTAGCAGAACCAATAAAAGTGCATCAACACAATGATGATGCTTACTGCTCTCATAAAAGCCATGATTTTGGCTAATCCTCTCAGATCGTCTTCTCCCTGCATAATTCAATAAATTGAAGTGATGCAGGTGAATTTAGAAGTTGTGATTATCGGTTGCCAGTAAGTGGCGGCGGATGGCTTTTAGTGGCAGTATTTGGCGTGTATAGAATAATTTATCTGATACTCCTGGAACTGCCTAAGTTATTACTGTCTGCCCAGCCTTTTTCTTTTCTTCTTTTTCCTCATCCGGTTAGTAAAATCCTGTTCCTCGTAATCTTCGCCCTGGGCTTCGGGCAATAATCCACCTAACGCATCTATAAGTCCCAAGTCTTCATTGAGGTAGGCAGGCTGTTCTTCGTTCAGAAAATCAAAAAGCTCATGGGTTTCGTCTGACGCTTCCCCAATATTTTTACCAGTGGTTGGCAATGGCGTGTTGATCCTTGCATCGTCGTCGTCCTGACGATGCTCTGCAAACTGCTCTTTCCACCAATCGTTAAAAACATTGGCTGAAAGATCTGTATCCAGTTGTGATCCATTCCAAACCATACGGCTTTCATGGTCTATGAATGTCATACCATAAATGCGCCCATCCCCGGTGCGTCGTACAACGGTGTTAATGCCTTGCTCCATCAATTGCTTTTTAAAATCGGCTTCGGTGCCGGTAAGGTGCATTGCCGCTTCAATGGTATTTTTGAGGATGGCTTTTGTGGGGTCAGTCTTCATTTTTTTCTTGGCCTCGATAAAGTGCTGTTGCAACGCCTCCCATCCGGCATCTTTACCAAAAAGGGATGATTTAAAAGGGTTGCTGGCTTTTTCTCCCTGTTCGTTCAGCGCAAAATACACGATACCCTGCTTGGGCTGCCCGTGTAGTTCTCCTTTTACTTCTTCAGCGGTAATGTTAAATAGCGAAAGCAAGGCATTGTAAGCGCCCAGTGTTGTAAACTGGTAATACGTGGGCAGGTGCCGCACAACGGATGCTATCTGGCTTTTAATGTCACCGGCTTTATAATCCACCGGGCGGAATATCTGCTCGTTCCCTGTACGCTGCTTTTCGGTGGCAGGTATCAGGTTATAGTTTTGTTCCAATGCCCTGCAAGCGTCCATTGAACGTAGCTTCTCAAAGGTATCCGGTATCTTTTTACCATAGCGGTCCACGCAAGTCGATACAATATGGATATGTGTGCGTTCAATATCGGTATGCTTGAAAACCACATAAGGCTGATCGCCATACCCCATCCGATCCATGTAGTCTTTGGCAATCTGCTTAAAATTTTCGTCCGTTACCTTATCTCCCGGATCTGGGTTGAGCGATATATGCAATACAGGCTTTTCGGTGCGTTTATTGGCCATCAGATAAGGCTGGAAAGAGCGTAACAATTGCGCCACCGAAAAGCTGCCATCGGCTGTTTCGATAATCCTGTGCATGGTCAATATCTCGCCGTTTTCCTTATCTACTTTAAGCTGGTTGTAAGAAAGTGCACCCGTCATATTTACCCCGTGACCGATTTTTGCTATCATTTCCCGTCAATTTTATTGAGGTGATTAGCCTCAAATTCCATTGTCAGCTTCATCACTTCACGGCATAGCTTTGCCAGTTCTGCTGTTTGTTTTTCCAGTTTAAAGAGATAAGCGGCGGCCTTTTTTTCCGAAAAATTTCGGTAAAGGATCTTCACGACCTGGTTATAATTGACACCAACTGCCCTGAACTGCCCAAACAACGTGGTTAATCTGGTATAATAATCCATTGCAGCCATATCTATGTTAACGCTCTTTACCGGTTTATCAAACAGTAAAGAGGTAACAAATTGTGCCTTGTTATCTGCTCCAGAGGCTTCAAAGAGCGAGAGGAATTTTGCATTTTCTTCATCCGTCAGACGAAATACATAACGGTGGATGCTTGGGTTTACTTTAGGGTTACGGCCACCTTTGTACTGTTTCTTTTTCTGCTGTTCATTCATCACTATATAATTTTTAAAACGAGCGTCAGCGAGCTGATCGTTCATTAATCCAACAAAAACCCCGACTTCGGAGGGTGTTTTCCGGCCCCCTGCAAGGGCAAGTTGTTTTGAGGCACGGAACAGGTTCCGAGTGCCTCAAAACACAACTTGCTCTGTTCGGGTGAACAGAAAATCCGCCCTGCGGGACGGATTAGATAAAGCAGAAAAAAACGGCTGCGAGCCGTTCCACCTGTTACCTGTATATTGTAATGTTCTTTCCATTTACCCATAGCATTGGAGCTATTACAAAGTAAAGGCTGCTTTGTCAAAGCATTACAGTGCTCCACACTGCCAAAGACTGCCACTGAACGCCAATGACTACCACATTCTAAAATATAGCTGCCTGAGGTATTTTCTTTGTTTCAAAGTTATACAGGAGCACTTACAGAAAAAAGTGCGGAAAAGAAAAAAACAAAATGTATGTGCTGTTTCAAGCACATACAGAAAACAGGAAGAGAACACAGGTTTAAAAATGCAGGGGCGCAAAAGTATAAAGTTTTAAAACCATAAAAACGTAAAAGCAGCAATGTTTACAGAAACAAGCCTTTACGGGTTTTCAGATTTAAGCAAAAGCATATAACAGGGAAACTGTAAAAAAACACAACGGTACAGCAACCCGGAAAAATGGTAAAGCAGAAAAGCGGCAGTACAACTGCACAATTTATCAAATGGACAATTTTAAATTTTAGAAAAATGGAAACAGTAAAAAAAACTTTAAAAATCAGCTTCTCCACACAAAAAGGCGGCGTGGGAAAATCAACCATAACAACCCTGCTTGCCAGCTTGCTCCATTACCGGCTCGGATTTAATATAGTGGTACTGGACTGCGATTTTCCCCAGCACAGCCTGAGCAAAATGAGGGAAAGGGATCTGAAGACCGTTATGCAGAACGATTATCACAAAAAAGCTGCAATGAAACAATTCCAGGCTATCAATAAGAAAGCCTATCCCGTTATCCGGTGCAAGGCAGATGAAGCGCTGGACAAAGCATTGGAGTATGTGCAGCAATCTGCGGCACACCCCGATATGATTTTTTTTGACTTGCCGGGAACGGCAAACACAAAGGGCGTGCTGACAACGCTAAAAGCAATGGATTTCATTTTTTCCCCTATCACTGCGGACCGGTTTGTAGTGGAAAGTACGCTGGGGTTTGCTAAAGCATTTCTCCAGCTCCCTGAAATTGAGAATGCCAATAAAGAGCAGGTATTCTGGTTGTTCTGGAACCAGGTGGACGGCAGGGAGAAAACGATGCTTTATGAGGCTTACCAAACGGTGATCGGACAGCTTGGCCTTTCCATTATGGATACAAGAATTATGGACAGCAAGCGCTTCCGTAAGGAAACGGACGATACGGGCAACTACATCTTCCGGTCAAGCCTGCTTGCCGCAGAGCCGGGCCTGCTGAAAATGACTAAAATGGATCTCTTTGTACAAGAGTTCTTGAAAATTGTTCATTCTTAAATCAGTTGTGATATGGATACAGATAACATAAAGAAAGGATTTGAGAAACCCAACGTGGATGAGGATTACCTGATGAACATTATGAGCGGCGATGAACCTGCTCCGGTAACAAAGGCTGGCAAGGATCACGCGGAGCCGAAAGAGCCTAAAGCCCGTGAAAAAACAAAGTCTGGTTCATCAAAGAAAATTGACTACGAAGATGTTTTCTTAACCAATCGTTACCCTTCCGGAAGAAATGGCAAAGTGGTTTATATCAGGCCGGAGTTTCATGAGCGGTTGCTGCGGATCGTTCAACTGGCAAGGGAGGATAAAACTACGCTCTATTCCTACATAGACAATATTCTCGAATACCATTTCAGGGAATTTGGCAACGAGATAACGGATTATTTCAATGACAGGTATAAACCCATTTTATAGTAAAACAAAACCAATGAAAAAGAATATTAAAAACGGAAAGCCCATGCAGGCAAATAATGGCTCTGTTAAAAAAGAAAGCTACGGAACCCAGTTCCTGAAACAGCACGCAATGGCGTGCCGGGGTGAGAAATCGATCTACATACGCCCTGAATACCATGAGCGTATCGTTAGGATTGTTCACGTCATCGGAGATGATAAAATCCCGTTGTATGCTTATCTGGACAATATACTCAAACATCATTTCGAGCAGTTCGAGAAGGCGATTACAGAGGATTTTAATGAAAAGTTTAAACCCATTTTTTAAAATATTGGACCATGAAAAAGACAAATCAAAAACAAAGGAACACGTTACGCATTGCCGAATATCAGTTGGCATTCTTAACACCTACAGGTTTTTTGGCAAAAGACGGGAAGACGGTATATGTCAGCCCGGAGTTCCACGAAAAAATATCCCACATTGCATTTATACTTGGTTCGGGGAAAATTAATATTGCTGATTATCTGCATAGTGTTCTGAAGCACCACTTCCCGGATTTTGGTCAGGAAATAAAAACCATTTATAACGACAAGAACAAACCCATTTTTTAGTTATGGAACTGCTGATTTTAATATGTCTGCTCATCGTCATTGTTCTGCTGGCGAAGGACAAAATCACCATAAAAAAAGTGGTGCGAAACAATCGGCAACAGCCGCCTTTAGATCCTGATTTACCGGAAATAATGGGCCAGCCAAAGCAGCATGTACGACACGCAGTGCCAAGTAATGCCACCCAAAGTCAATTAGCTAAACCGAAGGTTACGGCTGATAATTTTGAAACAGAAACCAATGAAAAGGGTTTCGCAAAGGAAATTCCGCAGGAAGAGCTGGATGAAGTTTTTGGGGACGGCCCCAACCTTGAAGAAGAGGAGGAAGAATGGAATGGATATGGTTATCCGAACGGCGATGACGGTTTTGCCACGGGGGTTACCTTCGACGAACTGAGTACCGTGGGGGCCTTGTTACAGCAAGAAGTGTTGGAACCGGCCTTGCAGCAAAAAGCGGTGGATATAGTTCAAAGGATACAAGGAACCGAACTATTCAGCCTTTTGGAAAACTCAATGGAAGGCGCTTCCCGAAAGATTGCAGCGTTATTGGACAGGAGCCTGCCTACAGGAATGGATTCCGGTTCTTCCGATTTGCGGAAAAATGATTTGAGTGACTTTGACATTGGGGATTTTGTCTGAAAAGGCAGCTCCCTTTTGTTATTGTTCCGTGGCAGGCTTTTTAAATTTTTTGACTTTTGCTCTGATAGCCTCAAACCGCTGAATTTCCTCGTTAAGGTGATTGGGTTCCGGCTTTTTGTAAGCATATTTATCACTATGTGTATGCCCTTCCATATAGCGGCAACATTGCCCGAAACTATCTTGCAGTTCATCTATCAGCCCGCTATCGAAAAAAACAGAATTGAGCGCTTCAATGCTTACTCGCTCATTAAACCGCTGCACTACATTTTTAAACAGATCATTTATTACAAGCACTTCATAACTGGTTCTGAGGGACGCAAATCCTGTTTTCAGCAGAAACTCTCTTTGGGCGGGAGGACAGTCATCCTTCTTCGCTTCGTTGTAGTATTTTTTGGCAGGTTCAGCGCTCCTGTATTCTTTTTCATACGATGGGGCATTATTCAGCCATATCTGGCCAGGATTGCCGCTTCTGTTTTCAATCCAGTGGCATACATGAGTTGCTTTGATATCGGCGCAGTGCCCAATGAGTGACGAAACAAAAACAAGATCATGTGTAAATATGATCGTTTGTTTGTTCAGGCTTTCTTCAACAAGCCTTTTTGCGATTTCACTTTTTCGGGTCTCATCCAGCGAGGTTACAGGGTCATCGAATATTATTCCCCGGTTTATCTCCGAAAGCCTCATTTCAGCAATAAAATCCGCGATTGCTATAACTTTTTGTTCTCCTTCACTTAGTACCGCGTTAGGATTATTACCTTTCAGTTTTAACTGCCTGTAGGATTTTCCGGCGGAGCCTGTGTGACTGATCTCAATGCCAAAATTCCCATTCATCTTTTTACATTCGTCATTAAAGGCATCGATATATTTCTGGCTGAAATATTTATCGGACAATGCTTTTTCAGCATAAGTGGTATCTGTCTTGGCCTTTCGGAAATTTGCTTTTCCTGCCTTCGCAATCCAATCCTGGTTTTCCAAAAACGTTTCAAACTTTGCAAGGTGCGTATTAAACTTTTCCTTATGAGCCAGGTAAGTCTTTTTTGCATTGAGCTGCGCTAACTCCTTGCTTTGCTCATTCTCCCGCAGAGAGGCGATGACTGTGTCAATATAATTACCAATGGTTTTATAGTGTTCCAATGATGTCAGGACTTCAGTATGATCAACAATCTTTTTAGCCTTGACATCTGATATTATGGTTTCACAAAGCGTTTTTTGTTGGGCAAGTGCATCTTTTAATGATTGCAGCGCTTCAGGATACCGCTCCGTCAGCCAGTCGGTAAGCGTGTTGTTTTCCGGAAACAGATCAAAGACAAATTTTCCCAAGCCGGTTTCCAATTTGTTGAGGATCTCCTGCGATTTGTTGAAATTTTCTTCTGCAACACTCTTGATAAATGACCAATAATTAGCAATCAGGTTGATAGCATCTGGCGATAATGGTTGCTGGCAAAGCAGACAGCTATCGCCCTTCTTGGGATAGGTATGCTGCTCAGGATCTTGCATCCTGGCAAAAGTTTCCGCTGCAATTATGAAGTTTTTCCATTGCTCTGATCCTACCCCTAATATGGTTTCCGTTTTAAAACTTTCAACGCCCTCTGCTTTTGTAATGCTTTCTTTATCTAAACAATCCTGTATAGCGTTCCTTATTTTTTTCAGATAATCTATGCCAAAGTGTTGATTCAGCTTTTCAACAGCCAGCTTGTTCTCTGCCAATAATTTTTTTATCGTTAATAGTTGGGATATCTGCTTCTCTTTATCTTTTGAAGCGAGTAAAAGCTCGTCATAGGTTTTGTCGATTTTTACCTTTTCAGCTTTGTCGATTTCGGTAAAGGGGGCAAATTTCTGAAGGTCTGCTGCCTTTGATTTACTGCTCAACGCCTGTACAAAAGATTTTATTTCAGATTCGCCATCAAACAGGTCTGCCAGATCCTGTGCGGTACTACCTGTCTTTTTTAAGGAGAGGTCAGCATTTAGTTTCTGCTCTACCATTGCAAGCGCAGCGGTATAATCAGCAAAGAAAGCAAGGCCGGACGGCCTGAACTCAAATTCGTTTCGCTGGTCAAGGTGGCGAATGACACTCTTGCCATCAAAAACGGAAAATTGCGTGAACTCCGCTTTCCCCTTGTCGTTCAGTGTTAATGATATCGAATCGGTACCAGAGGTAAAACTAAAGTTTGCGCTTACAGCTTTATGGCCCGTATCAATGTGAATATTCTTTAAAATTTCTTCTTTCGATTTAGAATAAAAAACGAGCTTAAACAATCTGGTGTAACCAGATTTTCCCGAACCGTTTGCACCATAAATAATGGTAAGATGATTGCCAAATTCTATTGTCTGCCCTTCCATTAACGCATTAACGCCTTCTACATTTTGAACTTTTGCAAACAGAAGATCACTTTTGTGATTCCCGGATTTTTGAACATCGTATTTGATCACAAGTGTCTGGCGTTCACTTTTTGTTTTTAATCCCAATTCTTCTAACAAGAAGAAATACGCGGCAGTGGTAACTTCTTCAGAGATTACTGATCCGGATAGCCATTTCTCCGCCATATACTTCGACCAATAGGGTAATCCATCAGCAAATACTTTGATTTCGGCCTCTAAGGTTTCGGGCAGCTTCTTGCTCAGTTTGGTTTCCTGCGCCATTAATTTAGATTTTAGATAAGGTTCGTTATCGTTTGATTCTGTTGCAACTTGTAGTTAGACCCTACTAAAATATCAAAAAAAGATGAAAACAGTAGTGACTGTTTGCTGATCGCTAAGCGCCTCAAACGCCTCGGGCTGCCAAACAGTTCCCCTGAAAGACATTCCGGTAGCATTTCTTCACTCAGTCCTGACATTTGACCGGCAGCGAAATTATTGGTTCCGGTTAAATATTACAATTATGATCAAAAAAGACGATCTCGACTATATATTCGAGGAATATAAAGGACATACCATCGCCAGCCACAGGAACAACGTTGCTGAAAAGGACATCAATAACCTCATTATTGTTTATCGTACAGAAGACTTTCCCGAATACGGGTTTATAGTTGGTCTTGATGATTCCAAGCTGTCCGGGCGCAGGAAATCGTTTCCTCATAATATGGAAGACGCAAAAAGCTATATTGATTGGGTGGTTGACGTGCGCCAGCAAAAAGAAGCGGGAAAAACAGAGCGGGAAAAACCAACGGTGTTTATTGAAGGAACGGAATTTATCGTTGATGGACTCAAAGATGAATTGCGCGAAAAATCCAACCCGAGAAATGTGATGCACATAAAGGAAATGCAATATGTTGGTAATGGAAACGGATATACTTTTCATTATGATGTAAGTACCAAAAATTTCCCTACCAATGAAAGAAGAAGGGAACTGGCCTTTACAGATTCAACAGATCTGCAATTAGTGCAAATACCTGAGTTAACCAGTATTGACCCCATAGGCGTGGCGCAAAAGTATAACCTTAGTTTAGAGGAGGTAAAAGGAAAGATCGACTTTGGGCTTACCATAGAGAAGGGCAGTCTGCTGGACCTGCGCTGGAATAAGGGCGTGTTGCCTACACTGGATATTGAAGGGCATACCTTTTATGTGGATATACAGATGGATATGCTCCGCCCAAAAGATGATTTCCGTTCCAAAGGCATCGTGTTCTCCGAGATTGAGAAGTTCTATGATCATGATACACAACGCTACTTTATCCCGTACCACCCGAAAGCACATGAGTTCCGGGACATAGATTACGAATCGATCACGCAAATTCCCAAAGACCTAATGGTTGTCTCCTTCCCGAACGAAGCCATACTTGACCCTGTTGGGTGGAACAAGAAGCATGGCTTTGACCTGATCGATGAAATGAAAGAACCGGGATTACGGATGAACTTTAAAGCCGTTCCTGAAACCTGGGAACATATTTATGTACCTGAAAGGATCAAAGAGAATCTGGATAAGCTGCAAAAGGAGTCGAAAAAGGAAAAACCGGATCGTACGGTTGACAAATCCCGAAAACGCGGGCGCAAGATGTAGCAATTGATGTGTTTAAAAACAAAAAAATGAAAAATGAAAAACCAACGGTGATCATTGAGGGCACGGAGTTTCTCTTTGACATTGACAAAATAGTACTTTCAGAAAAGGCAGATCCCGATAACCGGATCTACTTTTCATCTATGCGGAATTATGAGACGCATTATGAGTTTGATTACAGCAGGGTTTCCAAAAAATTCCATGTTTTGCATTCACCTTATCTGCGGAATAAACCTGTTGTTTTAGGAAAACCCAAAACGGCACCCGAAGGTGATCCGCTTATTACCGTTAAGATACCCTGCATTGGTGAGATTGATCCGGACGGCATGTGCCGCAAATACGGGTGCACATTGAAAGACATTTCGGAAAAAACCGATTTTGAGATCATGGTAGACCAGGACATTTTTGGCAGAAGAATGGACGGCGTTCCTGTAACCATAGACCTCGCCGGGAAAAGATTTGAAATTGATGTAGCTGGCAACGCATTGCGTCCGCAGGATGGCAACGGGGAAACCATTTACCTGAGCGCGCTGTATGATTACTTTTCCATAGACCGTGAATCGTATCGCCTGTTTTACAACACATCAACCTCCAGGGTTGAAGACCCGTTCAGGGATGGTACTATTGACAAAAACACTGACCGTTTGATCCTGGAGGTTCCCAGTCTATCCGACCTTGACCCCATCGGCACCAATTTGAGGTATGGGAATGATCCACGGTATGGATTGATGTACAGGGCACTTACCATGCATTATGATCCGCAGACCATTCCTTATGAAGAATATATCAACACCTTGAAAAGCCAGCACCACCCAGCATTTCACAACCTGAATGCCAACCCATCAAAACAGCAACTGCCTACAGTGGATATAGAAGGAACAGCCTTCGTTGTTGATGTGGGCAAATTTGAACTTCGGGAAAAAGCCAATGAAGGCAATGTAATTTCCTTTACAGATATGACGGATTTCGGTGAGGGGTATTCTTTTGAATACAACAGGAAAGCTAAGAATATTCCCGATGTGTTTGAGAAAAGCGATGTATTGATCGAGATACCGGAATTTGTGGGGCTTGATCCCGTAGGTATGGCACAAAAGTATGGCCTCACCGCGGATGAGGTAAAGGCTAAAACTGATTTTGAATTCATGGTGGATCAGTATGCTTTTGACCTGCGGTTGAATAAAGGAAGGTTACCTACTGTTGATATTGCCGGTCATCTTTTTTATGTGGACATCCGTATGGATATGCTGCGGCCAAAAGATGATTTTTTATCACTATTGTCCGACTAAAGTAATCGAATCCGGGGTATAAAAAGGGCAGTTCCGAAGAACCACCCAGATTAGTTAAGTTTGGTTTACCACAACAAAACTTCACTAATGGGTGAAATTAAAAAAATTCCCGGACAGCCGATACTTTCTCAGATTTTAGAGCTTATTCCCGGGCAACTTATTCATGCTGCCAACCGCAAACACAAAGCTAACCGATACTATAAAACCCTTTCCTTCCGGGTCCACCTGGTGAGTATGCTCTATGGGGTATTCAGCTACTGTAACGGGCTACGGGAGCTGTGTGAAGGGCTGCTCGCCTGTGAAGGTAAGCTCTCCCATTTAGGACTGGATAAGGCGCCCGCACGCAGTACTTTATCCGATGCCAACAGCAATCGCCACTATCAGGTCTTTGAAACGATTTACTACGGATTGCTCAGGCGGTACCATAGCTTTATCTCGGACAGCCGGTTAAAAGGATTGAGTATCAGAAATTTGAAAGTAATAGACAGTACTACGATTCAATTATTCAGTGAAATCCTTCGAGGTGTGGGCCGCAACCGGCTGGATGGTGCCCGAAAAAAGGAGGCATCAAAGTACATGCGCTCATGGATGCCTTCAGCGGGGTAACCGAGTTTATCCGGATTACAGAAGCCCGGGAGCATGACCGCAAGTTTCTCTACCACCTAAAACTGGTGCCCAACAGTTGGATTGTTTTTGATAAAGCGTACACTACCTACAACCAGTTCGCCAAATGGGCGGATCAGAAAATCTGGTTTGTAACCCGCGAGCGTGGCAATGCTGATTTTCATGTAACCAAGGTACTGGTGGATAAAACCCGGCAGCGAAAATCGAAGGGTGTATTAAAAGAACAACTGGTAACAGTGGGCGTAAAACAAAATGGCACTGTTGTTCAACGACTGAAGCTACGTAGGATAACCTATCTCTCTGAAGAAGGTAAAACCTATGTGTTCATCACCAATAATATTACACTGCCGGCCACTCAGATCGCAACGATTTACAAGAATCGCTGGATGATTGAATTACTGTTCAAGCAAATCAAGCAAAACTTTCCGTTGCGCTACTTCTGGGGTGAAAGCCCAAACGCAATTAAGATCCAGGTGTATTGTGTGCTGATCGCACAACTATTGATGGTGGTTATCCGGAAAAAAGCAGCTACAAAAAAATCCTTTGCGAATATGATAACCGTCATCCGGCTGCATTTAACCAGCTATGTGAATCTGCTGGAGTTCATAAAAGACACCTACAAAGCTTGGAGAAAAACACACAATGCATATTTTGCATTTACTACCTGACGGATACCCGGGGTACTACCCCTGAAAATGAAACAAGCAAATAATCAACTGAAACCAACGCTGGATCTACATTACAGCGCAGGAATTGCTGTTTTTAACCGGACAAGAATGATTTTTTATCAAATGGGATAGTGTTCGATGAAATCGATCATTATTTTTCTGAAGACAGGAACGCCTACCTGATACCCTACGATCCGAAGAAACATGAATTTAGGGAACTGGATTACGATAAGATCACTGAGTTCCCAAAAGACCTGATAGCGGTTCAGTTCCCGTTCCAGAAAGACCTTGATCCTATTGGGTGGAACAGGCACGGTGGCTGGGATATAAAAGACGATTTAAAAAAGATCGGCGTAAAATGCCATTTCACCGCCCAAACAATTCCGTGGCAGCAAACATACTTGCCGGAAATTATAAAGGAAAATCTGAAAAGGCAACAAAAGCAGGTGAAAAAAGAAAAGCCGGTGATCAAATCGCCAGTAAATAAATCGCAAAAAGGTAAAGGTCGAAAGATGTAGATCGACTAAAAAACTGCTGCTTATTGTACTTCATTTTCAAGTGTCAGGATTGTAGAATCCTGACACTTTTTTTATGCCCTGAAACCTCATTACAAAGCCACATACTGCCAAGTAATTCCACTGAAAGACACTTCATTAGAGTGCTTCGATTTCCATGACATTTTTGTTCCGAAGCCCGCATGAAGCGGGAAAGTAGTAACAAAATAATTCAGTTCAAACATGGAAAAGCAAAGAAAAAAGTGTGGCTGACAGGCGCTGCATTGCTGTCAGCATTTAGTGTATTCGCTCAAGGAAATGGAGGTGCGGGCATCAACGAGGCCACACAAATGGTGACCTCTTATTTTGACCCGGCTACCAAATTAATTTATGCCATTGGAGCCGTCGTTGGGTTAATCGGAGGTGTTAAGGTGTACAACAAATTCAGCAGTGGCGACCCTGACACGAGCAAGACAGCGGCAAGCTGGTTCGGTGCGTGCATCTTCCTTATTGTGGCTGCTACCATCCTTCGTTCATTCTTCCTTTAATCCGCCGCCCTATGAGTAATTACAATATCAATAAAGGCATCGGAAGAACAGTTGAGTTCAACGGATTGAAAGCGCAGTACCTGTTCATTTTTGCAGGTGGTTTGCTAGGTGTGCTGATCCTTGTGATGGTGATGTACATGGTTGGGGTGAACTCTTATATCTGCCTGGTCATTGGAGCCGGTGGTGCATCGCTCATTATCTGGCAAACATTTGCGCTCAATGGTAAGTACGGTGAACACGGATTAATGAAGCTCGGTGCAAGAAAAAGACACCCGAAGTTCATCGTCTGTCGTAAGCCTGTTCATCGCTACCTGAAGTTAACCCATAAATCCAGTGCCGTATGAGAAACACCGCAAAGACCACGACACTGGAAAACAAGTTTCCGCTGCTCGCAGTGGAGAACCATTGCATCATCTCCAAGGATGCAGATATAACGGCCTGTTTTCGGGTACATCTGCCGGAGCTGTTCACCGTAGCTGCACCGGAATACGATGCCATCCATTCGGCATGGCACAAGGCGATCAAAACATTGCCAGACTTTTCCATTATCCACAAGCAAGATTGGTATATCAGAGAGAACTACGATCCCGACATTGCGCAGGAGAACCAGAGCTTTCTTGCAAAATCTTATCAGCGCCATTTTAATGAGCGCCCGTTCCTGAACCATTATTGCTACCTCTTCCTGACCAAGACAACAAAGGAACGAATGCGGATGCAAAGCAATTTCAGTTCGCTTTGTAAAGGTGTTCTTATTCCCAAAGAAATCAGGGACAGGGAAACCGTTCGCCGTTTTATGGAGGCGGTAGCTCAGTTTGAGCGGATCGTGAACGATAGCGGGTTTGTGAAACTGGAACGCCTTAGCGAAGAAGACATCATGGGTACGCCGAAAAGCCTGGGATTACTGGAGCAATATCTTACCCTGTCAAGGGAAGCGGGAACAGCTATGCAGGATATCGGCCTGGGAAATGAGGAAGTACGCGTAGGCAATAAACGTTTAAGTCTGCATACCTTATCTGATACGGACGACCTTCCAGGAACGGTATCGGCAAATACCCGATACGAAAAACTTTCAACAGACAGGAGCGACTGCCTTTTATCCTTTGCATCGCCTGTAGGATTGCTGCTTAACTGCAATCACATTTATAATCAGTATCTGTTTTTAGATAACAGCGAAGAGAACCTGCGCAAGTTTGAAAAGTCCGCACGCAATATGCACTCCTTGGCAAGGTACAGTCGTGCCAACCAGATCAATAAAGAGTGGATCGAGCGTTATCTTAATGAAGCGCACAGCTTTGGGCTTTCCTCAATCCGGGCACACTTCAACGTGATGGCCTGGTCAGACGATCCGCATGAGCTGAAGCACCTGAAGAACGACACGGGCAGTGCACTGGCATTGATGGAATGCAAGCCACGGCACAACACCACAGATGTTGCCACGCTGTATTGGGCAGCGATGCCGGGAAATGCAGGCGACTTCCCCAGTGAAGAAAGTTTTTATACGTTCATTGAACCGGCATTGTGCTTCTTCACCGAAGAAACCAACTACCAGAGTTCACCCTCACCCTTCGGGATTAAGATGGCTGACAGGCTTACAGGCAAGCCTATTCATCTGGATATTTCAGATCTGCCCATGAAGCGCGGCATCATTACGAACCGCAATAAGTTCATATTAGGACCGTCGGGTTCAGGCAAGTCTTTTTTTACCAACCACATGGTACGGCAGTATTACGAACAGGGCGCTCACGTTCTGCTCGTGGATACCGGTAACAGTTATCAGGGCTTGTGCGAACTCATCAAAGGAAAAACCAAAGAACAAGACGGTGTGTATTTTACGTACACCGAGGATAACCCGATTGCTTTTAATCCCTTCTTCACGGACGATGGTGTGTTCGATATTGAAAAAAGGGAAAGCATCAAAACACTCATTCTTACCCTTTGGAAACGTGACGACGAACCTCCGAAACGCTCCGAAGAAGTAGCGTTGTCCAACGCTGTGAGCGGTTATATCGAACGCATCAAACAACATGAGGATTATCCTTCCTTTAACGGCTTCTATGAATATGTACAAAGCGACTACCGGGAAGTGCTGGAAGAAAAGAAAGTAAGGGAAAAAGACTTTGATCTTGCCAACTTCCTCAACGTGCTGGAACCGTATTACAAAGGTGGCGAGTATGATTACTTACTCAACTCCGATAAGCAACTCGACCTGCTCTCCAAGCGCTTTATAGTCTTTGAAATTGACGCGATCAAGGATCACAAAATTTTGTTCCCCATCGTAACGATCATCATAATGGAGGTCTTCATCAACAAGATGCGCAGGCTAAAAGGTGTGCGTAAACTCATTTTGATCGAAGAAGCGTGGAAGGCCATTGCGAAAGAGGGAATGGCGGAGTATATAAAATATTTATTCAAAACCGTCCGCAAATTTTTTGGCGAGGCTATCGTCGTGACACAAGAAGTAGATGATATTATCCAGTCTCCCATCGTAAAGGAAAGCATCATCAATAATAGCGACTGTAAAATTTTATTAGACCAGCGCAAATACATGAACAAATTCGATGACATCCAGGCAATGCTTGGCCTCACCGAAAAAGAAAAATCCCAGATCCTTTCGATCAATATGAACAATGATGCCAGCAGGCTTTACAAGGAAGTCTGGATCGGGCTGGGCGGCACGCACTCGGCTGTATATGCCACCGAAGTTAGCCTGGAAGAGTACCTGGCCTATACCACAGAGGAGTCGGAAAAAATGGAAGTGATGCAACTCGCCCATGAACTGGATGGCAATGTGGAAATGGCGATCAAACGCATTGCTCTTCAGAGGCGTGAAAAAGCGGATAACTATTAACCCATTTTAAAAAGCAGGAAAGATGGAAAAAGAAAAAATCACGCTGCCCATAGGGGGCAACAAGGCTTTAATATTTGAAGCCGATCCCGCAAATAAGGAGGAGCAGGATTTTGCAAAACTATGTAAGGATGTTGCGGCAACCAAGCCTCAAAGCCTACAGGATTTTTTTATCCGGCTCAATGATCTGCAACAGAAACAATCCACTGGAGTCGGCAGAAAAAAGGGCAGGAAGATATAATGCCTTCCACCTGAAGGAGACAAGCAAAATAATTATTAATCATTTTAAAAATTAAGAAACAATGGAAAAGATCATGTTAGTAGTGTGTACGGCAATCATGCTTGCCGTAGCACCTTGTGCAAAAGCGCAATGGGTCGTGACCGATCCCGGAAATCTTATATCCGGTATTCTCAATAGCGCCAATGAAATTGTACAGACCTCATCCACGGTGTCCAATGTGGTAAAGAACTTCAACGAGGTAAAAAAAGTGTATGACCAGGGCAAGGAATATTACGACAAACTCAAAGCCGTGAACAACCTTGTCAAAGATGCACGTAAGGTGCAGCAGATTGTTTTACTTGTAGGTAATGTTTCCGAAATGTATGTAAAGAATTTCGGAAAGATGATGAACGATCCCAATTTCACACCACAGGAGCTTTCGGCAATTGCCAACGGCTATTCCACATTGCTCAACGAAAGCACCGAACTGTTAAAGGAGTTGAAACAGATTGTTTCCTCCAACGGCCTCTCACTGAACGACAAGGAGCGCATGGACGTAATTGACCGTGTGTACAAAGAAGTAAAGGACTATCACAATCTTGTCCGCTACTATACCAACAAGAATATTTCTGTGAGTATTCTGCGGGCAAAAAAACAGAACAACACCAAAAGAGTGCTGGAACTGTATGGTACTGCTGAACAAAAATACTGGTAAGCTATGGAATGGGAAAATCTTCATCAACTCCTGCGCTCACTGTACGATGAGATGGTGCCATTATCGGCAGACATGGCGGCAGTGGCAAAAGGTATAGCCGGGTTAGGCGCGTTGTTCTATGTGGCTTTAAAGGTATGGCAAGCACTCAGTCGGGCAGAACCGATAGACGTGTTTCCTCTTTTAAGACCTTTTGCCATAGGGCTTTGCATAATGTTCTTCCCAACCATTGTGTTGGGGACTATCAATGCGGTATTAAGCCCGGTGGTGAAAGGCACAAATGCAATGCTGCAAAATCAGGTACTTGACCTGAACAAGCTGCAAGAACAAAAAGACCTGCTGGAAAGGGAGGCAATGCTTCGTAATCCCGAAACAGCCTATCTGGTATCGGACGAAGAGTTTGATAAAAAGCTGGACGAGCTGGGTTGGTCACCATCTGACCTGGTAACGATGTCGGGCATGTACATGGAAAGAGGAATGTACGATCTAAAGAAAAGTATCCGCGACTGGTTCCGGGAACTGCTTGAAATGCTTTTTCAGGCGGCGGCATTGGTCATTGACACGATACGAACGTTCTTCCTGATCGTGCTTTCAATACTGGGGCCGATAGCTTTTGCCATATCGGTGTGGGATGGCTTCCAATCCACTCTTACGCAATGGCTCACCCGATACATCAGCGTATATCTATGGTTGCCCATCGCCGATATGTTTAGCTCTATGCTCGCCAAAATCCAGTCGCTTATCCTGGAGCGGGATATCGAGATGCTGGCTGACCCCACCTACATACCTGATACTTCCAATACGGTGTATGTGATATTCATGTTGATTGGCATTGTGGGCTACTTCACCATTCCAACAGTAGCGGGTTGGGTAATCCAGGCAGGAGGCGCAGGGAACTTTATGCGCAATGTCAACCAGACCGCATCGAAAACAGGAAATATCGCAGGAGCCGGTACCGGAGCTGTGGCAGGCAATATCGGTGGCAGGCTATTGAACAAATAATAATCATTAATAGAAATGGAATTTAAGACTTTAAGAAACATCGAAAACAGTTTCAGGCAAATAAGGCTATATGCCATTGTATTTGCCGTACTCTGCATTAGCGTGGTGGGATATGCCGTTTGGCAATCCTACCGCTTTGCGGAGCAACAAAGGCAAAAAGTTTATGTGCTTGACAACGGCAAATCATTGATGCTGGCACTCTCACAGGACGCAAGTATTAACAGGCCGGTAGAAGCCCGTGAGCATGTACGTCGCTTTCATGAACTGTTCTTTACGCTGGCACCGGACAAAAATGCCATCGAAAGCAATATGAAACGGGCGTTCAACCTTGCCGACAAAAGCGCCTTTGACTATTACAAGGATCTTTCGGAAAAAGGTTACTACAACCGGATCATATCCGGCAACGTACAGCAACGCATCGAAGTGGACAGTGTAGTCTGCAATTTTGACAACTATCCCTATGCCGTAAGAACTTATGCCAAACAGTTTATCATCCGTTCAAGCAATGTAACAAGGCGCAGCCTGGCTACCTCCTGCTATCTGGTCAACTCTGTTCGATCTGACAACAACCCGCAGGGCTTCAATATCGAAAAGTTTGCTGTGTTGGAAAACAAAGACGTGGAGGTCGTAGACCGCTAAAATCAATATTATGGAAGCATTATCAGATTTGAACGCATTTGCGAAAATCCTTACTGACAAAGGATATGACGGTTATTTCCATACGCAGGGTGCGTATGCCGGAAAGCTGAAAGAAAGTATTGGCGAATACCTGAACAACTGCCGCAATGGTGCGGAGGGTGTACCTAAGCCTGTATTGTTGTTGACGGGATACCTGCAATGGTCGGGTGAAGACAAACCGCGAATTGAATGCAGCATGTGGGTAAAATACCAGAACGGCAAATTTAATCTCCAAAAAATGGAGGTCACGAAAAAAGATCGTTTTGGTCAACTGTTGAAAAAAACGGAATTAAATAACCTGTCTACGATTGGCGCACCAAGATCAAAAGAGTCTATTGCTATGGTCAGTGATGCCGCCATACAAAAAGTTGTTACCCGTACAGGGCGAAAGCTATAAAAATCCGCAACAATAATTATGGAATGAAAAATTTAAGAACAATCATCAATAACCGGATCGACAAGCTCGATGAACGGTGGCGTGCATTGCCCTGGAAAAAACAGCATCGATATATGTTGTTGCTCTTTGCCGGTTATGCGTTACTGTCTGTCATCGTCATCGTGAAAGTATGTTATGATGTTGGCAAACCCAATGAGGGAATGAACATTGAGCATATTGAGAACCCGGTTATCAAACAAAAAAAGTCCTCGGTTCCATCGCAGGACAGTATTTCAAAAATTCTTAAAAATAAAATGTATGAAAGATAACGAAAACAAAAGAGTGAGTTTTCTGGTCGAGGAAGATGAACAGAAAACCGGTACAGATGCACCCAATGAGGGTGTGCATAAAAAGGCAGAAAAACTTAAAAAGCCGGTCATTTTTATCCTGATGGGTATTGTGTTTTTCGGTTGCATGTACCTGATCTTTAAACCTTCTTCTGACAAGAAAAAAGTAGAAGATATCGGTTTGAACGATGCCGTGCCGCAAGCCACCGATGCAGGACTTCAATCTGATAAACAAAAGGCTTACGAACAGGAAATGCTCGAAAAGAAAATGCAGGAAAAACGTGATGCACTGACCTCGCTTTCTGACTACTGGAGCACTGACAGTGCAACTGATGAACAGATAGAACAGCCGGAGGAAGGCATTGGAGAAGATACTGGCTACGAAGATGGCAAAAGAAGGTCGGGTAATCCTGCCCTGAATAGTTACCGCAATGCGCAGAGTACCCTGAGCTCATTCTATCAGGATAACAACTACGAGACACAGGAACTGCGAAAGCAGGTCGAAGAACTGAAGGAACAACTGGCAGAAAAGAATGTACCTCCTACCTCTACGGTACAGGATCAACTGGCCCTGATGGAAAAATCTTACGAGATGGCTTCACGCTATCTGCCTTCAGGCATAAATAATCCTGCACAGTCAGCCAAAGGCGATTCCGCAACAGCGGTATCGTCCCAGGCCACGCAAAAGGAACACTTTGCGGCATTCACCCCGAGCCGAAAAAATGCTGTTTCCGCCCTTTACCGTGAACCGACCGACAGTGCTTTTCTTGCAAGCTGGAATCAAACACGGAACCGGAGTTTTTATACAGCGGGTGTTTCGGAGCAGGTGATACAGTCTAAAAACAGCATCAGGGCGGTGGTACAGGAAACACAGACCGTTACGGAGGACAGTGATGTGAAATTACGATTGTTGGAACCTGCCCATATCACAGATAGGATTATTCCGCAGGGAACTACCATAACAGCCAGAGCCAAGTTTGGGAGCAATCGCCTACAACTTAAAGTTACTTCTATTGAATTAGATGGCTATTTCATGCCTGTAGATATTACGGTATATGGTCTTGACGGGCAGCAAGGATTAAATGTACCATATTCTCCCGAAATGAACGCTTTAACGCAAATCGCCTCCAACATGAGCCAGACTTCAGGCACCAGCATTATGATGACTCGTTCGGCAGGACAGCAAATGGCGGGCGACTTGAGCCGTGGCGTGGTACAGGGCATATCCGGCTATTTCTCCAAAAAAGTGAAAACACCTAAAGTAACCGTCAAGGCAGGTCATCAACTGTTCCTTGTTTCAAAAAACTAATTGTTCAACACTAAATAAATAAGAAAGAAATGAAAATATTGTTTAAAAGTATATTGGCTTTGACCTGTATTGTCGCAGGCCATTTCCACTCGTATGCACAGCAGTCTGCAACTACTACAACCAAATTAAATATGGGTAAGGTGGAACCTTACCAGATGGAGGTTACCTATAACAAAACTTCTCACCTGATCTTCCCTGCGGCTATCCGATATGTGGACTTGGGTAGTGAGTATCTCATTGCCGGTAAAGCGGAGGATGCCGAAAATGTCTTACGTGTAAAAGCATCTGTGAGAGATTTTGATGAAGAAACTAATTTTTCGGTGATCACCGATGACGGTCGTTTTTACAACTTCAATGTTTTTTACAGTCCAAATCCCCCAACAATGAACTATGATCTTCTTACGATGCAGAAGATATCCAGCAGGGAAAATAGTAATGACGTGCTTTTTGAAGAACTTGGAAAGAACCCGCCTTCGCTTGCCGGACTGATATTAGAAACGATCTACAAAAAGAACAAAAGAATCGTTAAGCACATTGGCTCAAAAAGCTATGGCATCCAGTTTTTGTTAAAGGGCATATACGTTCATAACGGGAAGTTTTATTTCCATGCCGAATTGAGGAACAAAAGCAACGTTCCTTTCAATATTGACTTTGTGAACTTTAAGGTAGCTGATAAAAAAGTAGCCAGGCGCACGGTGGTACAGGAAAAACCGATGGTGCCGCTTCGGTTGTACAAACCACTGGATGAAATCGCGGGTAACACCGTTGAGCAAAACGTATTCCTGCTGGACCAATTTACCATTGCCGATGATAAGGTATTGATTATCGAAATCTTTGAAAAGAACGGCGGCAGGCAGCAAAC
This sequence comes from Chitinophaga pollutisoli, assembly GCF_038396755.1. Classification (NCBI taxonomy): domain Bacteria; kingdom Pseudomonadati; phylum Bacteroidota; class Chitinophagia; order Chitinophagales; family Chitinophagaceae; genus Chitinophaga; species Chitinophaga pollutisoli. Next base: position 833,127 of record NZ_CP149822.1, read on the forward strand.
CTTACAGGTAGAAAATTCCGACCTCGTAAACGCGAAGCAAATAAAGGATATGCACCTAAAGATTAATTAATCCAAACAGAAAGAACAATGAGAATATACATTTTTGCCGTAATGCTTTCGATGTTAAGCATTACGGCTGTACAGGCACAGCGTATGCTCCCCAAACAAAAGGGGTGGAAATAAACGCAGGTTTATTGTCCAAAGAAGTAAGCGACAATTATTATCTCAATATCATGCTTACTGTAAACGGAAAGAATGGCAATTACTGGCTGTGGGGTGCGGAGTACACACATCAGGTTGCCGATTACAGGGATTTGCAGTTACCATTGGAAGCCTATACGGGCGAGGTGGGTTACAGTCTTCAGTTATTGGGCGATGCAAGAAAGACCATCACGTTGAATGCAGGACTTACAGCCATTGCAGGCTATGAAACCATCAACCGTAGTAAGGCAATGCTTTATGACGGTTCAGTAATTCTCGATAAAAACAACTTTATCTATGGAGCTGGAGGGCGGTTGTCTTTTGAAACCTATCTGTCCGACAGGTTTGTCCTACTCCTGCAAGGTCGTACCAAAGTATTTTGGGGTACGGATTTAAAACAGTTTCGTCCATCGGCAGGTGTTGGACTAAGGTTTAACTTTTAAAAAGAACAAACAATGAAACGATTATTGAATAAAAGCAAATTTCTGTGGATGCTTGTCCTGGTCTTTACAAGTGCCATCATGTTATCATCCTGTGATAAGGACGAATTGGAGATACAACAAAATTACCCGTTTGAAGTTAAAGTGATGCCTGTTCCCACAGACATGGCGAACGGACAGACCGTTGAAATAAGGATTACCATACAGCGTGCGGGCAACTTCAGTGACGCCCAGTATTACATCCGATACTTCCAGTTCGAAGGCATAGGAGCCTTACGATACTATAATGAAACGCCATACCTGCCCAATGATCTCTACCCATTACCGCAGACACAGTTCAGGTTATATTATACATCGGCTTCTGCGGTGTCGCAATCCTTTGATATTTGGATTTCTGACAATTTCGGTAATGAAAAGCAGGCGAGCTTTCAATTCAATAGTAGCGACTAAAATTGAGGGGTATAAAAATCGAACAAAAGTCCCCGAAGTATTTTATGATCGAGGACTTTTGCTGTTTGCGGCCTTTTGTCACTTGATTTTTCGCAGGAACCGCACCGGCAGAAGGTCTTGTAATGGAATACATTTGGAATAGAAAATGGCGATTAATTTTCTTAAATTTATACTTGTGAAATTGTAAAGATTAAGAATATGGTTGCATCATTGGTATTGGGTATTATAGCGCTGGTGTTGGGCTTAGTTCTGCGATATTGGATTAATCGGCGGAAATTTTACCGGCGCAGTCCTACCGGCGCTGAGGGCTTTTCATCTTATGAGAAGTCGGTTGCCATTAAGTTTATTGAACGGGTTGGCAAATGGATAGCTTATGCCCTGATTATTTTTGGGTTATTATTTTTATGGAGCTATTCAAGGCAGAAAAAGGCAAAAGAAAAAGCATCTCAAAACGTAGAAACACAAAATTCTCGGTAAGCATACGATAACAAATCTTAAAGTAAATCGGATACCTTGAAAGGGTATCCGATTTTTTTTTGCTTATAGAACTGTAAATGTAAACAGTGGCGCATCTGAATGCTGCTTTTTTACACATCGAGGCAATTGTGTGCACTCCAAAGATGCATCATTTTAAAAATAAAGAGGAGTTTGGTATCTTTGCAGAAATATATTGAAAATCTTAAAGTGTTTTTGCTTTAAGTCTCGATACTGAAAACTGGTAATTTTTATATCTCCGAGACAATAAGTAAGAACGCTCATGCTATGGCGTGGGCGCTCGCTTATTCGGAGACAGGCATACCAGTGCCCCAGTATCGGTAAGTGTGGTTGCCTGCGCTTTTTTTTGTACAGTGCTCCACTAAACCCAAAAAACAAGAATATGGACACTGGCAGCAAAAACTATCCCGCCCTGAACATTCCCGACTCTGAGCTATCTGCTTTTACAGTGTGTATTGACCTTTTTATCATCTCCCTCAAAAATGGCGAATTGATCCGGTTTACGCCCGATGATGTCGGGCGATTTTACGACTGGTTAATCTCTCATAGCGTGAGGGATATACGAACGACCGATTTACTCAATGATGCTGCTAAAAATGAAGAGATGTCTTAACTCAAATAAAAATGGAAAACTATGAGCGAACAAAAAATAATAAAAATAGCTATTATAGATGACCACGATCTACTCAGGGAGAGTATCTGCCAGTTTCTCAAAGATCATGGTCTTGAAACTGTGTTTGAAGCCGAAAACGGCCAGTTGGCATTGATAAAAATGGAAGCCTGTGAACGGCTCCCCGATCTGTGTATTGTTGATGTCAATATGCCGGTTATGGATGGATTTGAGACGGTCAAATCACTACGGGCAAAATATCCATTACTGAAATTTTTGGCGTTCAGTGTAAACGATGATGAAGATGATGTGGTGCAAATGCTTCGCAATGGGGCCGACGGATATATCCTGAAAGGCGCAGATCCCCAGGAACTGGCAAAGGCAATCCGCGTCATCTGCGATGGGGGACGTTATTTCAGTGCTGGTATATGCGAAGTGGCAAAGGATTATTTTAAACTTCGATTACAATCTTAGGTTTCTTTGCTACTTTCTTTTTCGCCATCTCACCAAAGAAAGTAGCCTGGTCGTCGGCAATAACAGCGGCGTTCTTTTGCTTCTTTTCTTTGGTCGCTTATGGGGAAAGAAAAGAAGTCTGCCAGAATAAAGAAAGGGATAACGAATATCCCACAAACATTACGCAACCTGTTTTTGTAAAATGTTCAAAGAGATATTGTGCATTGGGGACATTTTACCAAAGGGGTTGCTCCGCTTTACAGCAAAAAGACTGCCCCGCCCATCGGAAGGGAGTGTCTTTTTGCCCGCCCCGATAGCCATCGGGGACGGGTCAGGTTATGGGGATGGGCTGTGTGCGGAACTCCCCGATATTATGAAAAAATCCCCTGTATGGTGTTAAACCTTTACGGAACAGGTTCCATAACAAGGAACATCCCATTTGAGCAAGCGAGCCGTTTATGTACAAATCCTGCCTTTCCAATGCTTCCGCCAACGAACAGCTTGGCGTGTCGTCCTGCTCTTCGGCTTGCTTCAGTAGGTCGCCAAATTCTTCGGTAACAAAAGGCATGAGGGCTGCTGTTTCATATCGCTCGGACTTGGGTTGCCGTATCTCCCTGATAGTGGATAGTATGACCTGTCCAGTATAAAGGGTATTACCAAAGTCAAGCCAATAGCTTGGATGGTTTGTATAATACCTGCCGCTGTTCATTTTTTTCAATATATCGGCTATTTCAAATCTTGCTGCTACGCTATCAACGCAGGTAATAAAAATATTCGCCTCTGCATGTTCGGGTAACCTACCTAAACTGTCTCTTTCAAATTTTCGATTTTCTGCTTTCCAGTTTGTACCCTCGCAACGGTTTGCCCGATTTATCAGGGCTACGGATTTATACAGTCCTGTTTCGCATTCCGAAAAACGCTGTCGTCCCAAATTGGCTTCTGTTACAATATCGTCATCCCATAAACGAACTTGCAACCCTGCATGTCCCAAAGCTATAAGGCTGTGGTTCATCTCCAACAGGGCTGTCAGCACTTTGGAGCCTGTGCCACCTGCACCGATAAGGTTTACCGTTACGGGATTGGTGGCATTGATTAAATCGCTGTCCGTAAAATGGACTTTTATTTTATCTGTATTCATTGTAAAAAATCGTTTAAGGTTATGTTACTCTTTTTCAGTACCTCTTTGGGAAATACATCTCCAGTTGCGATAAGCTGCTCCCAAAGGCTTACACAATTGCCGTTAATCGGATTGTAGTCCTGCATTAGATGGCTGAAATAGGAATTAAAAAAGTAGCCTTCCCACGCGGTGATAAATTCATCCAGTGATGCGGTTTTCTTAATACGCACATCCACCGTCCCCATACATACATTTCCTTCTTCGTACACGTTAAAAAATGGCGCATTATAAAGCGTTGTACGTGTGGTAGGTCTGCGGTTGGATGCCAATGCAAAAACATACAGGCTGTTTCTGTCTGCCACCCACAGCATCGGCGGTACATGGGCGGTTCCTTTGGGAATACCCAACTTTTCGGTAAAGTATAGTTCCCTTTTCATGGTTTTGGTAAACCATATCGCCATGCCTTTCTGCGGGTCAAGGTGTAAAACGTGGTTACCCAAAATGCCGTTAACTTTCAGGCAGGGTTCTTTTTCTTCCTTTGCCGTCTTCAATGCTTTTGCCAGTTGGTTTGCTTCTCTTACCGTCAATGGATGGGCATTGATGGGCGTACCATTACTGTCCATGTCGAAGTATTCCACATAGGTATCTGTGTTGGTTCCTTTCGTTTGATAAAATACCAAAGCCTTTTGGGGGTGGTAAAGTGTTCCGAAGTTTGCTGTTATATCGTTCATCGTTCCTGTTTTTAAATGTTGCTTAGTAGGTATGCCAGTTCCTCCATTAAGATGAACAAGCGGTTTTCAAAATCGAGATTGTTGCCCGCTATGTCGTTTCCGTCAAAGCGCTTAATAATAATAGGTTCCTCCATTTGCCCGTATTCCTGTAAATCCGTATTTACGCATTGTTCGAGGTTTTCATTTAACCAGCCTTTTCCATCGGCACAAAATGAAACGTACTTATCCATTGGAATGACGTTTTCCATGTCGTCTTCCTCCGCTTCGCCATTGGGTCGGGCATTGCGAAATACATTTTCATGAGGGTATCTTTGATATAGTTCAAACGCTTCCTGGGCAAGTTTCAAGCAATCGAGGTCTAAGGCATCTGCGGTTTTAAACCGTGCAAGACGTTGCTCGAAAAATGTAAGGTTGGCACGGTGGAAAATTTTCTGTTCCATGCGGTCGCCAATCCATTCAGCCTGTTCTAACTCACTTAGGTAGATGCTCGTTTCGTCCGTATATTCATCACTTACTATCCATTCCTTCAACATCTCGTACTGCCAGTACAGGAAGCTGTTTTCCTGCCTGTAATACGGTATGTCCGCTACATGGTACAGGTAAGTACATACCGATAACAAAAGCTGTGCGGTATATTTCCTTTTTGGTTTTTTGAGCATTCGGTACAAAGGCACTACGGGAATATAGAACAATGTAGCACCTGTATTGTATCGTTCCTCGCTCGTGAAATATGTTTTCCTGCTATCCTGTAGGAGTTTAATTTCTTCCCAATCCCTTACGTTTCTGCCCAAACGTTCCTGCGTGTCCCATAATGCCAATGCGATATTGTACGGATAGCCATAAGACTGCGTTTGCATGGGCTGTATGGCGTAATGCTCGGCAAGTTGGGAAAGGGACTTATAAAAATCCCTCTCCGTTTTTGCAGATTTCCCACAAGCCTGTATGGTTTCCGTTTCTTTCAGCTTTGGCAGGAAGGAACATTTTAGAAAACCATTGGCAACATGGCTATTGGTACGGACTGTCGCTTGTCCTTTTGTATCTCTGCTGTATCCTTTGGACGGTTCATCCAGTTTGCGAACTCGCTCAACTGGCGGTGCAACCGTCTTTGCTTTGGCTCTTTGGGTAGGCGTATCATACCCGATATGATATGTTGTTGCATAAGTCATCGTTTTACTATTTTTTGGATTAACCTTTTGTTCCCATTACGCTCTCAAAACGGTACTGCACCGTATCTTCCCTGATAGCAGGTGCGGATATTTTTGCAGTGGTGAGTATCGGGTAGGTATTGGAATAGAAATTTAATACCGCCTGTACGCTCCATTGGGGTTCGGGGTCTGTCAACCTGATTTCCTGCCCCTTGTCTTCAAATAGGAATATGCGTTCTAACTGTGTTGCTAATAACATGATTGCTGATTTTTGGCGTTGAACAATTTGTTTTACTCTGCTTGCCCGAATAGGCTCGGTGATGCGAACTTGTCGGACAATTGCGATTTACGTTTGCGTATTGCCTCGGCGTGTTCGGGGTATTCGGTCGGGTCGGGTACTTTCATCCATGCTTCACGGTGTTTGCCCTCTATTTCCAGTTCATCCGCTTTTGTCATTGCTTCTTTGTACTTCTTGTCCCTTGCTTCCTTTTCCCTGCGCTCTTTGTCTGCTTTTTCCTTCTCCATCGCAGATTGCTTCTGCGCTTCCTCCAATTGCTTTAAAAAGGCTTCCATGTTCACCATTAAGCCCGAAGCCTTTTCAATAGGTGCGGTTATACGCTCAAAATATCCCTCGTCCAGTTCTTCTGCCGTTCCCTTTAGATTGAGCGGAACTATGGTGTGCTTTGCATCGTCTCCGCAATGCTCATTGTTTAACTGTGTGGTAACAATAAGGGTATTATCTACACCCTTTGAAATGATCAGATGCAAATCACCTGTGATTTCCATCTGCGCTATCTGATTGAAAAAATTTGCGTTCATTGCTTGGTATTTTGAATGTTGTACAATTTGATTTTATTTACCCCCGATAGTTTTTAAATAGCTATCATACCTTTCGGTGATTTCCTTGCCTTTTCGGAAAGTATCCGTTTGGTAGTTATAATGTTCCTCAAACATTCTTACTTCCTTTTTGGTAAGGTCTATGGTATAGCGGTATGTTGCATTTACACGCCCTTCATCCATTGTGCAATGCTCTGAAAGCAATTGGAGTTCTTTGTCGCTGTCTTCGAGTAATAACAGGGGGGCAAATAGATTTTCAACAATATATCCGTGTTCAGGTGCGCTGCTGCTGTCTGCAACGCAGATAATTGATGTGCTGTTGCTTAATCTGATATGAAGATTGGAACGTGTCATGTGTTTGCGTTTTTAATTTTGATAATTAGAACTCTGCCTTGCGTTAAAGCATTTCGCCACCGTATTTTTTTATGTTCGCCTCTCTTACGGCTTCAACGTTTGGCAGTACGTACAGGGTTATATAAGTTTCAGGGGGTGTTCCTTTTTGTCTTTCCCTTCTGATCAGGTCTTTGTCGGCATTTACCTCGTACCACCTTAAATGGTGGATGGCAGGGTTTCTAAATATTGTTGTTAAATAGAGGTCGTCCCGTTGCTCGTCATTGGCTATGCCTATGGAAACAGCATCCCTGTTGTCCTTAATTTCCGCTATGGCCTGCTTTAGCTGTTCTTTGGTGTGATGCGGTTCAGGAAACAGCACAAAGGCAGCACCGTTTATTGATATAATGTTCTCAGTAAACATGATACCATTGGTTGTATATTCTGTCATTGCTGTATTTTTTAAAATGTTACTAATTATGAATTGTTTCCGTTACTCTGCTGCGGTATAAACTCCATTTTCATAGTAGCCTATAAGCCGCTCCCAAAGCCTTATTAAGCTGTCCGTATCTATATAGAAATACTTGGTTCTATTACAGTAAATGATATATATAGCATTGTCCTTGTATTGCGCTTCAAGGTTCTTTTCTTTAGCCAGACTTTTTGCTTCGTCTATTGATTTCGCTTTCATATCTCACTGTTTTATATTGTTACCAACCTTTTTTATTTTCACAATGGCTCTTTGGGGGCATCTTTCTGCTGCCATTATCTGTTCGATTACTCCTTGTTCTCCGTTCATTGATACAACCCTAATTCGAATTTTGCCATTGTCGTGTTTTACGGTTGCTATAAAGGTTTCGAGTACCATGTCTGTAAGTTTTTTAAGGGCGACCACCTTTTCAGGCGGTCGCCCGTGGTTACTTAATTGAGTTCAAAAGCGTCTGCCCCGATTTTCTCGAATGAGGTACACAGTTCAAAGGCTTTTTGGGTCTTTAACTGTGCAGTACCGCCCAATACAATGCTCTGTAATTTGGCTTCGCTGTCTTTGTAGTTCCTTACGTTCTGATAGTAGCCTGTCACGGCATTGTACGCTCCGAACAAAGTACCTTTGGTGGTTTCCATCTGCTGTGTATCGCTTATCATTGCATAGGCAAAGGCATCATCAACGGTATTTTTGAACACAGTGGAAACTTCTTCCTCTGCACCTTTTTTGAGCAGGTCTAGGGTTTCCTTGTTGGGGCAAAGTGCAAGCTGTATCAGTTTCTTTACTTCGCTATCCGTTACCCTTACTTTTGTCCAGTTGTTGAAAATGTCCTGTAACTGGTTGCTGAGGGTGTTTGCCAGTCCCATAACCTTGTGCGCATCCTCTAAGCGTTGTTTAGCGCCTGATGTATGCTTAATACGTACCACGTTGCTCATGTTGCGAAGCGAAGCGTTAAGGGTATTTTGGCAAACGATACGGATGGGCGTAAACGCTGCCGTAATACTTCCGCTTCCATCGTGGGAGGTTGTCAGGAAGATGTATTTTTCTGTAATATCATCACCGTTGCCAACTCGTATATAGTCGGGCAGTTTTGCCGTAATAAATATGCGCTCACCGTTGCCCAATGCACCTGCTGTTTCATACAGGATGCCGTCCCCACCGCCTACAATGGCATCAAAGAAATTGAACGCTTCGCGGTTCTGCACGATATGGTAATCCTTGCCTACAACGCCTAACACTGCATTGTTGTCGCTTCGTATGTTGGCAAAGTAGTTGGGAACGTCCAGTTCGCCGTATCCTACTTCGATACCCTGTGAAGTTTCTATGATGTTTGAGCTTTTGGTGAACAGCGGACTTTTGATGACTTCGTAATCAAGCCCTGCATATCGGATTGCCTCTTCACTTGTGGGATAGTCCTGTACGATCTGCCCCAAGCCGTGCCATGCTTTTTCCTGAACGCTGAAGAAACTGTATTTACCTGTTCTGCTGTTGAAATTGAGATTATGTGCCATGATGTTTTAAATTTTGAATTGTTAAAAAAATGATTGATTGCTGTTTAAAATGGTAGGTCGTCTTCCTGTGTATTGCCTGTGTTCAGTTCCGTAGTAGCCTGTGGCGTTTCGCTTCTTCTACCTCCTGCAAGCGGTTTGATGTTGGAGGTATGGAAGTTTAGCCCTGCTTTTGGCTCTCCGTCCTTGCTTACCCACGCCCTTGTACTTACCCTGCCTGTGAGTTCCACCAGTAGCCCTTTGGTGAGCATCTTCACCACGTTCGGGGTTATCCAGTATGAGCAGTCGAAGAAGGCGGTTTGCTCAACTCGCTCGCCCTGTTTGTTCTTGTAGCTGTCGTTTACCGCTACGGAAAAGTTTACTACCTGTTTGCCGTTTGACGTTGTGCGTACTTCCGCATCCCTTGTCAGTCTTCCAGTGATGTTCATGATTGTTGATTTTTAGCGTTATTGAATTTGTTCTTGTCTGATTTTTTTTGATTTATTCGGCAATGAGAGGAGGTGCTGTTTCGTTTCACTTTGTTGCCGTTTCCAATGCTGTATTTTTTCACTTCTGACATTTTTTTTATTCGTGTAAAGAGCCGGAGTATGCTATGTTTCGTTTCACGAGCAGGAAAGGTTAGTGTTTAGGAGGCACAAGGTTTTGGGAAAAAATACTACCCAAGGGGTGGAGATTTTTTTCCAAACTTGCACGACCTTTTGCCCCCGTTAAGAACACGGTCATACCTTTGCTCTTGAAACGAAACAAAAACAGCATACTGGCTCTTGAATAAAAAAATCCGTGGAAGCAGTGAAAAAGGCATTAGGAAACGGCCTGGAGTGTATCAAAACAACACAACCAATTCGTTAAATTTTCTAACCCTTTTTTTAAAGTTTGTGGCTGTAAAAGCCACACAACAGAGGGGAGATATTTGAAAATGAAGGAGCGTTTTTATAGAAAGGTATTATCGCTTCAAAATGGAAAATATGGAATGATGGGTAGTTGTTGCAATCGTATGCTGCTTTCCCTGGTTTTAATGAAGAAGTCTCGCAATTGATCGTGAAATTGATTTCAATTCTTTGTAAAGGAATAGGAAAGACAATAAGGCTAAAATCTGAACGCAGGCAACAAACCATAAAATGAGGGTAATGCTTATTTGATATAAATACCCAATTGAAGTGCTTCCTAAGAACCAGGCTAATCCATAAAACCGCGTTTTACAGTTCTATGAGGCGTCCCGGATAGCCAAATACTTCCACTCAATGCCACATTTGAAAAACCGCCACAACTCTTTGATAATTTAAACCTTCCATAATTGTCAAGAGTAGTGAATAAGATGAATAACAGTTTCTCAAATAGCAAGGTGACACCTGAAAAACTCATTAAAATGTTTAATGGAGAGGCTAAGGGAATGAGCAGTGAGGATGCAGCAAAGCTGTTGTTGTTTTTAAAGAAACTGGCCAGGATTGTGGTCGTAAAATATTTAGAGAGATGAAAAAGGAAAGGGAACCTATCGCTGATCTATATATCCGCGTGAGCACCGATGAGCAGGCGGACAAAGGTTATTCGCAAAGAAACCAGGAGGAAATGTTACGGAAATATTGTGACAACCATTCTATCGAGATCCGTAATATTATTTATGAAGATCATTCCGCAAAATCTTTCAACAGGCCGGAATGGAAGAAATTAATTCAGCAACTTAAAAAGCATAGAAATCGGATAGACCTGATCTTGTTCACAAAATGGGACCGATTCAGCCGCAATGCCGGCGATGCCTACCAAATGATAAATGTGCTGCGTGACCTCAACGTTGAGCCGCAGGCTATTGAGCAGCCTTTAGATTTATCTATACCGGAGAATAAAATGATGCTGGCATTCTATCTTACCGCACCTGAAGTTGAAAATGACCGCCGTGCCCTCAACGTTTTTTACGGAATGAGACGGGCAAAGAAGGAAGGTCGTTATATGGGACTTGCTCCGGTGGGTTATAAGAACAAAGTTGATGAGACAGGCAATAAATACATCGCTCCAAAACAACCTGACGCATCAATTCTTTTATGGGCTTTTGAACATATAGGCAAAGGGGCTTTCAATACTGCACAGATTTGGAAAAAGGCAAAAGATAAAGGTCTCAGATGTAGCAAAAATGCCTTTTGGCAATTGATCAGGAATCAGTTGTACTGTGGAAAGATTTTTATTCCCAGGTTTAAGGATGAGGAAAGTTATTTTGTACAGGGGCAACACGAGGCTATTATTACAGAAGAATTGTTTGATCGTGTGCAGGACGTTTTGGACGGTCGTGGTAGAAAATACAGACCAAAGATTGAGACGCAGCGGGAATTTCCCCTGAAAGGCTTTCTTATATGCCCCGAATGCGGAAAGCTGCTTACAGCAAGTAAATCAAGAGGAAGAAGTCGGCATTATACTTACTACCATTGTTACCGAGGATGTTCACATCGGATTAATTCTGAAAAAATAACAAAGGCTTTCGACGATGAGCTGAAAAGATACGTACCCCAAAAAGACATATTGGATATTTATCAAAGGATAGTGTGCGAAACTTATTACGAAATGACAAATGATATTCAGGTCTCAAAAAAACAGGTTTTGGGCCAGATAAATGAATATGAAAAAAGAATGTCCCACATCAGAGACCTTCTTGCAACGGATAAGATAGAGGCATCGGATTACAACGATTTTAAAGCTCAATACAGTTCCACGATCGAGCAGTTAAATATAAAACTCGATGGCCTTAACGCAAAAGTTCCTTGTCTGGACGGGCTTCTTTCATCGGGACTGGAGAACCTCATGAGGTTGGATAAGATATTAAGAGAAGGGAATAATGAAGATGTACGAGCCATCGTAAACATGATATACCCTGATAAACTAACCTTTAATGGGAATGTTTTTTCAGTGGGAAAAGTAAACGTAGCATTGAGTTATAGTTATCATCTTAGATAATGTGTAAGGTCAGGATCTTCCAAAAGAACCTCAACAGTTTTATCTTTTTGCTTTCATCATTTAGAGCATCCTGGAAGGGATGCTTTTTTTGTGGCCAAACACGCTCTCACTAACCTTCCTGGCTTTCAAAACCCACTATGGGTAATCCTTGCCTTCTAATATTACAGCTAAACAACTATTTCTGTCGGCCAAATAACGTAAATTAGTGCCAAACAAAGACACTAAGATATGGAGAGAAGTATAAGAAAGCGAGCGGTGTCCTATTTGCGGGCTGCGAAAATCGAAATGGGAAATTTCGATTCGCTTATTCGACAAAAGGCGACTATTAAAGAGTATTGTTTGAAGAACAATATTGAGTTAGTAAATGTCTTTTGGGATGTTTCATCCGGAAATAATTTCAATCGAAAAGGCTGGAAGGAATTGGAGGTTTATCTAAGCAACAATCTTGGAAGAGCCCAACTTCTGATAAGTGTAGATTCATCTCGCATAGGAAGGAATTATGCGTTGTTTGCAACAGAGCAAGAACGTTTCAAAGGGCTATACGATGTGGATTTTTGTTTCTGCGCTGACAGGAGTAAACTTCAAGATTTGACAACTGAACAATTATTTGGTAGGTTATTTAGCCAACCGATAAAGGGCAATTAAATTATAGATCATGGTAAATATTGCTGATTTATACATTCGGGTAAGTACCGACGAGCAAGCCGATAAGGGGTACTCCCAGAGAAACCAGGAAGAGATGCTGCGCAAATATTGTGAGAGCCATTCCATCATGATTCGTAACGTTATATACGAGGATCATTCTGCAAAGTCTTTCAACAGGCCACAATGGAAAAGTTTGATACAAGGTCTGAAAAAGAAAAAAAGCAATGTTAATCTGATATTGTTCACTAAATGGGATCGGTTCAGTCGTAATGCTGGTGATGCTTATCAGATGATTAACGTGCTGCGTGGATTTGGCGTGGAACCACAGGCGATAGAGCAACCATTAGATCTTTCCATACCGGAAAACAAAATGATGCTGGCATTCTACCTTGCCGCCCCGGAAGTGGAGAACGACAGGCGTGCCTTGAATGTTTTCTTTGGCATGAGAAGGGCGCGTAAAGAGGGGCGCTATATGGGTCTTGCACCCGTTGCTTACATTAATAAGACAGAGGAAAACGGGAAAAAATATATTGCCCCACTGGAACCTGATGCGTCGATACTACGATGGGCCTTTGAAGAAATAGCAAAGGGTATCTTCAATACGGAGCAGATATGGAAGCGGGCTAAAGAAAAAGGGTTGAAATGTAGCAAAAATGCTTTTTGGCAGGTAATACGAAACCCTCTTTACTGTGGTAAGATTTTCATCCCTCAATTCAAGGATGAAGAAAGTCGTTTTGTAAAAGGACAACATAAAGCCATTATATCGGAGGAACTATATTATGAGGTGCAGGATATCCTTGATGGCCGAGGAAGAAGCTACCGTCCAAAGGTCAAAACCCTTGATGAGTTTCCAATGCGCGGATTTTTGATCTGTCCTGAATGTGAAAAATTATTAACAGGAAGCAAGTCTAAAGGCCGTACAAAATACTATTCCTATTATCACTGTGTTGGCGCGTGTAAGCATAGAACAAATGCAGAAATAGTGAACGAAGCTATTTTGAAAGATCTTGCGAGCTTCGTTCCTGAAATTGGTGACATGGCATTTTATCAGGAATTGATCATCAAGGAGTACCTTAATAAGACGAATGAAGTTCAATTTGAAAAGAAAGAAATTCTGCTTCAAATAAAGGATTTTGAAGATAGACTTTCACACACAAGGGACCTCCTTGCAACACGTCAAATAGACGCCGATGACTATCGTGATATGAAATCACAGTACAGTGCAAAAATATCAATGCTGGAGTCACAATTGACACGAATGAATAATGATGCTGATAATGTTCAAATCCTTATAAAACGAGGGGTTAAAAGGGTATTTGAAATAAAGGAAGCGCTAAAAGACGGATGTTTATCCGAGATAAGAAAAGATGTTGGTTCAATTTACCCTGAAAAAATCGTTTTTGAGGAAAGCAAAGTTCGAACCGCCCGGCGTAACGATTTCATTCAATACATCAATCTGATTAATAAGAAGTTACGACAAAATAAAAACGGGACAAAAGTAGATCTTTCTACTTTGTCCCGTCAAGTCGGGATGACTGGATTCGAACCAGCGGCCTCTTCGTCCCGAACGAAGCGCGCTACCGGGCTGCGCTACATCCCGTACGGGGTCGCAAATCTACGCTATGAAAATCGAATTTCAAAAATATTTTTAGAACTCCCTTCAAACCCGCCACTATACCGGTTCCCAGGCGCCTTAACTTTTATCCCGGGCACGCTGCACCAGGTACAATCCCCCCACCACGAGCATCACACCGGCGAAGGTCCACCAGCTCAAAGGCTCTCCCATGAGCACCGCCGAAATGGCGAAACCGAAAACAGGACAGAGAAACAGCCAGAAGGAAGCTTTCACGGGGTTATCTTTCAACAGGAACAGCCACAACAATACCGCCACGATCGAAACCGGGCCCGCCAGCCAAAGCATCGACAGCAGCCAGAGCATATTGAAATCATTGGCCGCAGGTTCATACCAGCCGATCATCACCGGGAAAAGAAAAATCCCGCCGAATAAGGTTTGCCAGCCGTTGATCGTGAAAATATGAAGGTCCCCCCACTTGCTGGCGGTGAAGTATAATGCACCGATCGAATAGGTGATCATACTGAACAACACAAGCCCCAGCCCCAGGGGCGTCGCGTAACTATCGGCGAGCAACGGCCAGGCGGCCACGCCGATCCCCGCCATACAAAGCGCCAGGCTCAATATCGTTACCGGCTGCAATGGCCTGCGGAGCCAGATGGAGCTCATCAGGCTGATAAAAACAGGATTGGTGGCTGTAGCCAGCGCTCCCAGCCCGGCAGACACTTCCATCATCCCCACCACATAAATACCCAGGTACAAAGAAACGTTGAACAACCCGTACACCGCCACCTGCTTCCACTCCTTTCCGCGCGGCAGGCGCTTCTTCAACACCCCGTGCGACAAAAACAACATGATGCCTGCCGCCAGGAAAAAGCGCGGTACAAACAACACAAAAGGCTGCACCGCACGCAAACCCAGTTTCGTGGCGGCAGCGGCGGATGCCCAGAGAAAGGCGAAAACGATCCCCGCGACAATCAATTGTATACGACGGTTTTCCAAAGCAGGTTAAAACTAGAAAACGGATTCCGGAAAAAAACCGGTATTTTAGAAAGAATTACGATCTCCAAACCTATGCGCATCTTCCTTTTATCCCTGTTGATGCTGGCGTTTTTACCGACCCGCGCCCAACACCGCCCGGCCCGATTCCCGCTGTGGACCTTCCACGAGCGCAACGTCCGCATCTACGGCATCAGCGTGGGCGCCTACTCCCTGAACGAAAACGCCAATACGACCACCAACGGCATCCGGGTCGAAGCGCCCGGGGCAGGACTGCTCCTCAGCCTCATGCCGCGCGCACCCTGGGACACCGCCCATGGCACTACCCCCGAAACCTTTCCAGAAGACAAGTTCCCGCAACAGGCAAACGGCATCAATATTTCCGCATTGGGCGGCGTCTGCTACCGGGTTAATGGCATCTCGATCGGAGGGCTGACGCAAATCAACTGGCGCGTCAACGGGATATCCGTCTCCGCGATGATCAACGCCTGCGAAGTAATGAATGGCATCCAATATGGCACCTTCAATGTTTGCGAAACCGCCAACGGCATCCAACTGGGCATGGGGGTGCGCACGGAAAGGCTCCGCGGAATACAGATCGGGTTCATGAATGCTAGCAAAAACACCCGCGGCGTACAGATCGGCCTCTGGAACGAGAACGAAAAACGGAAACTACCCCTTATCAACTGGAACTTCCGGTCCTGACGCGTCTACAATGCAATCTCACCCGTCATCCCCAGCGAAGCGAGGAATTCCCCGTCGTGGGAAACCACCAACAATGTACCGTCGTAGCCATTTATGGCCGCCGTGAGGATCTCCACATTCTGCATGTCCAGGTTATTGGTGGGCTCGTCGAGGATGATCATATCCGGCGCTTTCGTGCCGATATTCAACACGCATAACAACAGCCGCATCCTTTCCCCGCCGCTCAGGCCAGAAGAAGGCTTGTTCCAGTCCTCCGGCCCGAACAGGAACCTGTTCAGCCGCATTTTGACTTCATGCTCTTCCAGCGCGCCGGGATTATGCCGCTGTGCCTGCTCATAAACGGTCAGCCCGCCATCGAGATAAGAATAATCCTGGTCGATGTACACCGCCCGGAAATCCGCCCGCTGCAACGTTCCTTCGGACGGCTCCAACTCGCCCAACAGCAAACGGATCAACGTCGTTTTGCCGGAACCGTTACCACCACGGATGGCGGTCCTGTCGCCGCTCCTGATCTGGAAGTCAAGCCCCTCCGGCCAGAGGAGCCTTTCCCCGAAACGGATGTTCAGCGCCTGCGCGGTGAGGAGCACCTTTCCTTTATGCAAAGCCGAATCGTCGACATTCAGTTTCATTTTATCGATATCGGGCATTTCTTTGCGGAGGCGATTCACTTCTTCGGCGATGCCGTCCATTTTCTCCGCATGCGCTTTCTTGAGGCTGGCGGCGCTCTTCTCGGCGTTGTTGCGGAGGGTATTGAGGACGATAGTGGGCACGTTGGATTTGTCCTGTTTCTTTCTGCCGCGGGCATCCATCTTCGCTTTTCGCTCCATGGCTTCACGCTCCGTTTCCCGCGCTTTGCGCAGCGCTTTTTCGCGGCTGTGGAGGTCCTGGCGCAGGGCGTCCTGCTCAATCGCTTTCTGTTCTTTGTAGAAATCAAAACCACCGCCATACACCGTGATCCCTTTTTTACCCAGTTCGAACACCTCCGGTAAAAGCCGCAACAAAGTGGCGTCGTGGCTGACGAGCACAAGCGTTTGCCGCCATCCTGCGATCAGTTCGCGGAGGAGCGCACGCCCGGCCGCGTCGAGGTGATTACCGGGCTCATCGAGCAGGAGGAACGCAGGTTGGTTCACGAGTATACCGGCCAGGAAAACGCGCGTCTTCTGCCCCCCGCTCAACGCTGCGAGCCGGAGGTCAAGCGGCAAGCCGGCGAGGTGCCAGTGCGCGAGGGCTTCCCGACAACGCTCTTCGATGGTCCAGTCGTCGTCCAGCGCCGCCATGCGTGCATCGGTCACGTTTCCGCTGAGGATTTCGCGCAGGGCGTGGAGGCGCTCTCCGGCACGGAGCGCCTCGCCTACCGTCAGGTGGTCGAACTGCCCGAAATGCTGGGGAATGTAGTATGGGGGCTCGTCTTGCCGGATATTGCCGGACAGCGGCTGCAACTCCCCCGCCATCAGCCGGAGCAAAGTGGATTTTCCCGCGCCGTTCGGGCCGATCAGCGCGATTTTTTCTCCGCGGTTCACGGTAAAATGAAGCCCGGAAAACAATACGTCTTTATTGGGATGCGCGTAAGTAACGTCTTGAAACGCCAACATGATTTTCTTTCTTTAACAGTGAAGAATAACGGCGGCCTGGGTATTACGGCCACGCAGCTACGGGTTAATCTTGAAAGAAATTAAATCTCACATGTTGGTACGAATGAAGTTTAAATGTGATGCAAAAATACAAAATTCTCCGGAAATTCAAATTCCTGTCAATCCCACCAGAGATATAACGTGCCGGTTTCCTTCATCTCCGCGGCCAGGGCATCCACATTACGGACCAGTGGCGATGGCCCGCCGGCATTTACTTACCATTCCTGCATTACTTCCGGTGGCACTCCAACGGAATATTCGATTTCCGGTTTTTCGAACATTGTCTACTATCGCCCGCCCCGGCTGCCGGTGGTTCATGCGACATTTGCATAAGCGGCGGTAAGCAACAGGCAGGTGGAATGTTTAGGTCAGGGATAAATTCGTTTAAAATGATTTGCGAACAAAATTGTGCTTTTCCGAGTATTTTTTATAGAAAAGGCTCCCGGCAAATACTTCGCGGGAGCCTTTAGAAAAGCGCACAGCCTGCCCTGACGCCGGGCTGAAAAAGTGTTACACGGAATTTTCTGTTAGAAATTGGATTCCACGATAAGTTGCGCCCTTGTGGCGTCCACGAAATCCATGGGAATAATACCGTACCTGCCAAAAGTATTGGTAGTGAAATAGGTGTTGATGCGCGGGTTGATATTATTGGAAACGGTGGTGATGCGGGGGATACCGAAGATGAGGGATTTGTATCCGCTGGTAAAATTGATGAACAGCGTGTTGTTGGTACTGGTGTTGGCCTCATTGAACAGATTGGTGACGCCGGTCCATTTCGCATTGTTGTCGGGCACCACGTACTGATCCTGCACGCGCAGCGTGGCATCGGCGTTGCTGCTGGTAAACGTGGTGTTGTCGGCCCAGTTGGTGGCGTCGATGCCTTTGGGCAAGGAGGAAGCGCCGAAACGGCGCAGCAGCACTATTTTATTGCGGACGCTGCCCAGGTTTGGCACGGATGCGCCCATGTGCCAGCGGCCGGGGTTCACTGCTACGTAAGCATCGAACGTTTGCTCGAAGCTACGCGTGTTGCCGGTGGGATCGTATTCTTCCTTCACGCACATGATGATGGTTTCGCCAGGGTGGTTGTCGAGGAAGGAAACGCAGGCGGTGATGACGTCGGTGAAATTCAGGTTCTGGTAAATGCTGCCATGATGGATGGCGAACGCGTCGCCGATGTGGCGGCAGCGGATGTCGAGGAAACGGACGCCTGCTTCCAGTTGCTCGCCGATGGTGAGGTGCTGGCATTTGGCGGTGCCGCCGATGGGCTCGAAGCGCGCGCCGGAATCGTGGGTACCGGGGATGGTGATGCGGGCGAGGTTCGTGTTGTCGGGAAGGCCGGTCATCCAGCTGTTCATAACGGCCAGCAAGGTGGCCTGCGGAGCGGCGCCGGAAAGGCTTTCGGGCCGAAGGAGCGGTGAAGTTTCTCGGGCGTCTTTGCTGCAACTGATGCCAAACAGGGTAATGGCCGCGAGGGCTGCGGCTTGCAAACGGGTTTTGATGCTCATAACATACATGGGTTTGAGAAGGGTTATCCTATCGCTGCTGTCAGGGCCGGGTGTCGTATCCTGAAAATAAGCCGGAATTTCCAGCTAAACTTCCAATATATCTTTTAGCAGTAAGAATTAAGACAGAAGTCATATACCGTTTATGGAATTGCGGCTTGCGGAAAAAGCAAATATATCCTAACTTGGCGGGCTACACAGGTAATACCGGCGGCAACCGGCGCTGTGGTCACCCAACTTTCAATAGGCAAAACTCAACAATGATGCATAAAAAAATCCTTGCACTGGGCATGGGCCTGGCAACGATCCTCGGTACCGCAGGCACCGCGGCCGCCCAGGAGCAGCAACACGCCAATTCCGTTAAGGCGGCGGCAGACCAGAAAGAACTCATCGGCCGGTGGGATATCACCATCGACCAGAACGGCCAGCCCGCACCTTCCTGGCTGGAAGTGAAGCTCTCCGGTTTCCGAACGCTGGTTGGCCATTTCGTAGCTACCTCCGGCAGCTCCCGTCCCGTTTCCCATGTGAAGTTTGAAAACGGAAAGTTCAGCTTTACCATTCCACCGCAATGGGAAAGCGGTAAAGGCGACCTTACCGTGAACGGCGAAGTAACCGCCAGCGGCCTCAAAGGCACCATCTCCTACCCCGACGGCGGCACCTTCAACTGGACAGCCGTAAAAGCTCCCGAAATGAAACGCGCCGCGGCACCCTCCTGGGGCAAATCGATCAAGTTGTTCAACGGGAAAGACCTTACCGGCTGGAAAGCAGTAGGCGCGCCCAACCAATGGGAAGTGCGCGACGGCATCCTCACCAGCCCAAAATCCGGCGCCAACCTCATCTCCGAGCAGAAATTCACCGACTTCAAGCTGCACGTTGAATTCCGCTACCAGAAAGGCAGCAACAGCGGTGTATACCTGAGAGGCCGTCATGAAGTACAGATCGAAGACAGCCCGAAAGACGCGCACCCTTCGTCCACACTCTTCAGCGGTGTGTACGGCTTTATCGCTCCCAGCGAAATCTACGCCCTCGGCCCCGATACCTGGCAGACGTTTGACATCACCCTCGTTGGTCGCCACGTCACTATCGTGGTGAACGGCAAAACAGTAGTGAGCAACCAGGAGATCCCCGGCATCACCGGCGGCGCGCTCGACAGCAACGAAGGCGAACCCGGACCGATTTACTTCCAGGGCGACCACGGCCCGATCGAGTTCCGCAAGATCGTGATCACGCCCGCGAAATAATCTTTCCGGATAAATAAATAAGCCCGCTCCTCACCGAGCGGGCTTTTTGTTTTCAAGGCCAGCGTTTGAATTTCGCAATTTCCCATTTCTCCCGCGCAATTTCCATGCCCGCCAAAATCCGACATTTGGGCATGCAAAATCTATCGAAAAAAGTAATACTGGTGACCGGCGCCTCCAGGGGTATTGGCGCCACCGTTGCCCGCGATCTGGCCGCAGCTGGCGCGAGCGTGATCGTGAACTTCGCAGGCCGTAAAGCCGACGCAGAGAACGTCGTATCCTCCATCACCGCTACCGGCGGAAAAGCCATCGCCATCCAGGCCGACGTGAGCAACTCATCGCAGGTGCGCCGCCTGTTCGACGAAGCGATCGACCATTTCGGCCGCATCGACGTGCTGATCAACAACGCCGGCATCATGTTCACCAAACCGATCAAAGACACCACCGACGAAGAATTCAGCCGGATGTTCGACATCAACGTGAAAGGCGTTTTCAATACACTCCGCGAATCGGCCACCCGCCTGGCGGACAACGGCACCATCATTAATTTCTCCACTTCCGTCAACCGGATCATGGTTCCCGGATACGCCAGTTACGTGGCCACCAAAGCCGCTGTGGAACAATTAACACGCGTTTTCGCCAAAGAAGTGGGCACCCGCGGCATTAACGTCAATTCCATTTCGCCGGGGCCCACCAACACCGAACTGTTCACGAACGGCAAATCCGACGAAGCCATCGCCAGGCTCGCCGGACTGTCGGCTTTCGGGCGCATCGCCGAGCCGGAAGACATCTCGCGCGTGGTGGTTTTCCTCGCTAGCGACGATGCCAAATGGATTTCCGCGCAAAACATCGGCGCAAACGGCGGTATGGCATAAATGCAACGTCCCGGAGACTTGTGGCCCCGGGACGTTGCTGATATATTGCAGCGGATTAAATTTTCACTTTCGCGCGCTGCCGCTCCGCCTTTTTAACAATATCGGCTACGTTCACGGGCATACTTTTTTTCACCCGGCTTTCCTGCGCCGCGCCCATGAATGCGTAACTGTCTATGGTTTCCGCTTCCGGCGCGGGCGGTGTGCCTTTCTGGAAAAATTCGATGATCGGCGGCATGAGGGGCGCATAACCCGTGAAATCGCACAGGGTCATATGCCCTTTATCTACGAAGGCATGCCCGCCGAAGTTTCGCATATCGCTGCGGAAACCGCGCAGTGAGCCGATACGGCCTCCCTCCCATTCTCCGCCACTGCATCCGTATCGTCCGCCTGGTAATGCGTCACGCGCCGGCAACCGGTGCCCAGCATCGCAAACAACATTGCGACCTGACGGTCACTTTTCTTGTCAAGGCTATTGAAGGGTATTTTTGTAGACGATTCCGTCTTTCATAATCAGCGTGAGATTCTTTTCCGGATCTTCCAGCAGCTTAATTTCCTGGATGGGATCACCGTTTACAAGGATCATATCCGCCAGCGCCCCCTCTTCCAACACGCCCAGCTTGCCTTTGTAGGGGCTCCGTTTCCCGGAAAGCGCCAGCAGCTCGCCATTATTCCGCGTGGCCATCTGCAGTATCTCCAACGGTTTGAACCAGCGCGTCATCGCTACCAGCCGCGCGCCCTGGCGGCTCGCCACCCGGGCGTCGAACAAAGCGTCTGTACCCCAGGCGATTTTGACTTTATATTTTTTGGCCAGCGCCATTGCATTGTCGGTGCCGCCGTACATTTCCAGTTGCTTCTCGCGGCCTTCCCCTGTTTTGGGATTGCTGTCCTCATCGTCGATAAACGGCTGCAACGACCACCAGATACCTTTTTCCGCAATCATCTTCGCCGAGGCTTCATCCGCCAGCTGCCCGTGCTCGATGCATTTCACGCCGGCCTTGATCGCGGTCTGTATCGCATGCGGCGTATAGGCATGTACAGTAACATAGGTACCCCAGTTTTCCGCTGCTTCCACCGCCGCGCGGAATTCCGCTTCGGTATATTGCGCCACGTCCAGCGGGTCGTATACTGAGCTGACGCCCCCGCCCGCCATCAGCTTGAGCTGGCTCGCGCCCGCCATCAGCTGCTCCCGCGAGCGGAGCAACACCGCATCCACACCATCTGCGATGGCCGCCGCCCGGATGCGCTCCGAATAGCTGAGGGGCTCGTTGGCCGCACGTGGTATTTCATATGGCAAGCGAAAATCGCCATGGCCACCGGTTTGACTGATAAACGCACCGGAAGGCCAGATCCTCGGCCCCGGCGTTACGCCCGCATCGATCGCATCTTTTAAACCGAAAATCGGCCCACCCATGTCCCGCACGCTTGTGAAACCGCGCATGAGCGTATTACGGGCGTTGTTCCCCGCCATCAGCACCACAAATCCAAAGTCTTTTGTGATGGCAGCCATTTGCGGAATATTGGCAAACATTGCGTGATAATGCGCATCGATAAGCCCGGGCATGAGGAATTGCCCCTTCCCGTCGATGATCGTGGTGTTCATACTTCGGTCTGTAGGGATGGGACCTGCCGATATTTTCGTGATAACATTGCCGGTGACTAGTACGTTCCCGTTAAAGGGCGCTGCATCCTTCCCCGTAAATACACGCACATTCATGATGAGCGTTACGGGTTTCGGTTTTTCCTGCGCAGCGGCCAGGCCGTTTACGATCACCATACAAAGGGTAAGAATCCGTTTCATGTTGCGATTTTTTGAGCCCATAGGCCGGTGTTCGAATTAAACGGTTTCCCTCCCGCAAATGTTCACTACTTCAGCCGAAGTATCGCCCAAACGGATAATATCGCCGATACTACGGAGGCGGCGGTCCGCACAACATTCCACCGGTTCCACGGCTCCTCGAACCGAAGGCGCCACTCTTTCAGCGTCTGCTCCCCCGCCGACGCCAGATCCTGCTTGTCGAGCCATTCGTTCAACGGCACATTACACGCCACCGTTACCCCGAATACACCGGTAATGTAAATAGCCCCGGCCGCCACAAGCGCCCACCAGGCCAAGTTCGCCGGCTGTGAAAATTGCTGCCACGCGCTGAAGGGCAACAAAAACACCGGCGCCATGAACACGATGAGAAACCAGGGATTCAGTATCGCGCGGTTGATGGACTGGTAAGCTGTCAGGTACGCTGAATCCTTAACCCGCCCCAGCCCCGGCACAACGGACACCGCATAGGCATAAAAGATACCGGCCGACAGGCAGGTGAGGATGACGGCCGCCAAAAAAACGATGCCTGGGAGGCCATCAGTAAGAGATACCGGGTGTTTGCCTGAGATATGCATGGGATTTGATTTGCTGTAACATGAAATGCGCAACGTCGGCGCGTGAAACCTTAACATGTATTTTGTTGTCGTCCGCCGCGAAACCGTGGCGGTAATTTTCGGTCAAAGGCCCGTTGGTGAGGTTCCCCGGCCGAACGATCACCCAGTCCAGCCCGCTGTTGCGGACATGTGTTTCCTGCAGGGCGTGATCCGCGAAGCCTTTTTTCAAAAGGAACGGAACGATGATATTGCGGAAAACGAAAGGCGTGCGGCGAAGCGTGGCTTTGCTGTCGCCATACCCCAGCGAGGTTTGCACCACCAGCCGGCGGATGCCCGCGTGCTGCATGGCTTTGACGATATTTAGCGTGCCCTGTGAGCGGATGGTGCCGGTTTTGTTGGCCGGCGCGCCAAGGGTGGACAACACGGCGTCGTGCCCTTTGACCGCTACCTGCACCGCGGACTCGTCGAGCGCGTCGCCGGCTAGTTTTGTGAGCAGCGGGTGGTCGATCTGCAGGGAAGCCGGGTTGCGGACGAAGGCGGTCACGCGGTGGCCGGCTTCGAGGGCCTGTTGGGTAAGGAGGCGTCCGGTTGCGCCGCTGGCGCCGAAAATAATGAGTTGCATGGGTGATAATTTTCAACAAAACTACCGCGGGCACCGGGGGAGAAATAGAACAAAACCGACAAAATCGGGAACGGGAATATTAGCGGGATAGCATTGCGCCGGAATTATAGCTCACGGGGCCGGCGTCCTGGAATTTCTGGGGGCTGCAGCCGGCGAATTCGCGGAAGGTGCGGATAAAGTGGGATTGATCCGCATAATCGTTGCTGTAAGCCAGGTCCGACAATTTATCGAATTGTTTTCCGCGCAGTTGCTGCAGGGAAGCCTGGAACTGGGCAATGCGCGCGAAGCGTTTCGGGCTCATGCCGGTGTATTGTTTGAAGCGGCGCTCAAAGCTTCTTTCGGTGATGCGCAGTTCGTCGCGCAGGTCGCGCAACGAAAGGGCGCCCTGCGTTTCCTGGAGACGGCTGAGCGCAGTTTCCAGCATCGGATCTTCATGCTGGCGGTGGCGGTCCAACTGTCCGGACACAAATGCCGAAAGGCCCTGCAGGTGTGCTTCTCCGGGCGACGGCCCCTCCGCGATATCTTCCAGCCAGCCTGCCAGCGCGGGTTGCAGCTCGCGGGCATCGATACATCCGTCGGTCAGTTCTCCCGGGTTGAGGCCGAAAACGGAACGGAGCGCGCCCGGCCGGAGGACCATCCCGCTCACCCCGAATTCACCTTCGAGGCGGAGACCGGCGTGACGCGTGGATTGGCCGTAAAGAAACACAGGCGGCAGGAGCTTGTTTTCCTGGTACAGCACGCCCTTTCCCGGATGCTGGAAGATAATACCCGGCGACGCGTCGGCCAGGGTGCGGAATGCCTGCGCTTCATCGCCCGCATGGCTCTCCAGCGTCCAGCAATATTGGACGAACCGGCGGAGAGCAGGCGGCGGGGGAAGACGGCGGTAGATCATTGCAAACAAATATATCGAAATAATCTGTCGTAAATACCCCGCTAATTTGTCGATAATACAACCCGTGCAACAGCCGGAATCCCGGTAGCTTTACATTATGCCCGAACTGCCCAAACTATTGCTCTATTCCTTGTCCATCAACGAGCGCCAATACAGCGCCCTCGACAAGCTGGTGGGGAAGGAAACTTCCGCGATCCGTATCGCTTTCATCGAAAACGCCGCCGACGTAATCCCGGATTCAGCGCCCTGGGTGCGCTCCATCCGCAACGCCTTCATCCGGCGGGGTTACCAGGTAGAGCCCATCGACCTGCGGGTGTGGCAGCAGCGACCGGCGCAATTGCAGGCGCGGCTGGCTGCGAAAGACGTGATCTGGCTGGGCGGCGGCAACACCTACTACCTCCGCTGGATCCTAAAAACCAGCGGGGCCGACGGCATGATCCAGCGCCTCGTGCGCGAAGGCAAGGTTTTCTGCGGCTGGAGCGCCGGCGCCATCGTAGCCGGGCCCACCATCGAGTACTTCCAGGCAATGGACAATGTGGAAGATGCGCCGGAAATCGTGCTCGACGGGTTATGCCTCACTTCCATCACCATTATTCCCCATATCGACAACGCCGATTTTATCGAAGGCGCCCACATGGCCAACATGCAGCTGCAGGCTGCGGGATACAGCACCCTCCCGCTGGGCGACACCGAAGCGTTGGTGATCGACGGCAGCCATCAGCGGATTATCGATTAGGGGTTTTAGCAGATTTAGCAGGAAATCCGGGTAATTGTGTTAATTTTCCGCTGTTTATATGTGGAAGGATATGATGATAATTCCTGAAATAGAACTGCGGACCGTCAACGTGACCCGTTACGTAACGCCGCTGCGCGAAGGCGGCTCCCTGCCCGCCATCGCGGAGGCGGACGACGGATTTCTGTACGTGCTGAAATTCCGGGGCGCCGGCCAGGGCGTAAAATCGCTCATCGCCGAGCTGATCGGCGGGGAAATAGCGAGGATCCTGGGGCTGCGGGTACCCGAGCTCGTTTTCGCAAAACTGGACGAAGCCTTCGGGCGTACCGAGGCCGACGAGGAAATCCAGGATCTCCTCAAAGCCAGCACCGGCCTCAACCTGGCGCTGCATTACCTTTCCGGCTCCGTTACCTTCGACCCCAACGCCGCTGAAATCGATCCGCTCCTGGCCTCGAGAATCGTATGGCTCGACTGCCTGCTGACCAATGTGGACCGCACGGCGCGCAATACGAATATGCTCTGGTGGAACCGGGAACTGTGGCTCATCGATCATGGCGCTTCCCTGTATTTCCATCATTCCTGGGACAACTGGGAAGAACAATCGCTCAAACCGTTCGTCCAGGTGAAAGACCATGTGCTGCTCCCCTACGCAACGCAACTGAAGGAAGCGGACGCGGAACTGCGCCCCCTGTTGACGCCGGAGCGCATCCGCGCGGTGACAAATCTGTTGCCGGATTCGTGGCTAACGACCCACGGCGAGTCTCCCGAAGCGGTGCGCGATGTCTATACCCGATTTCTTACCAACCGGCTCGCCCATGCCGATAACTTTTTAAATAACGCCCTGCATGCCCGAAATGCCCTTATATGAGTACGCCGTGATCCGCGTGGTGCCGAAGGTGGAGCGGGAAGAGTTCATGAACGTGGGCGTGATCCTGTTCTGCAAGCAGAAACGGTACCTCGGATGCATCATCACCCTGAACGAGGAAAGGCTGAAAGCCTTCAGCCCGGAACTGGATTTGGGGGAGCTGAAGGCATTTGCAGACGGGTTCGAGAAAACCTGCCGCGGCGAAGGCCCCATCGGGCAGCTCGACGCAGCAAGCCGCTTCCGGTGGCTAACCGCCATGCGCAGCACAATTTTACAGACATCACGGGTGCATCCGGGGCTGTGTGCGGGGCCGGAAGATACCCTGGAAAGACTGCACCGCCAGTTAGTGCTGTGAAGGAATCCCGAACGGCCTAATTGCCAAATAATGAGTAGCTTTGCACGTTTTACTATAGCTAAAGTACATGAAGACATATTTCCGGCTTTTATCGTTTGCCAGACCGATTGAGAAATACGCTATACCCTATATACTTTTCACAATTGTGGCGGTCGTTTTCGGCACGCTCAACCTGGCGTTGGTAGCACCGCTGCTGACCACGCTCTTCAAGCAGCCCGCCGCGGGCGAAACCGTTGCCGTTGCGGCGCCGCTCCCCGCCGAACCGCCCTCCGGCTTCGACCTGATCGCATTCATGAACTATTACGCACAAAAGTTCAATGACGATTTCGGCCTGATGACGACGCTGAAATATGTGTGCGCCGTGATCGTGATTTCCGTGATCATCAGCAATATTTTTAAATATCTCGGGGAGCGGACGATGGAGAATCTCCGCATCCACACCCTGCTCAACCTCCGCAAATCCGTTTTCAATAACGTCATGAACCTGGATATCGCATATTTCAACAATGAAAGGAAAGGCGATATCATTTCAAAAGTTGCTTCAGATGTGCAGGTGGTGCAGTTCTCGGTGACCAGTACCTTGCAGGTGGTGTTCAAGGAACCGCTGCAGCTGATTGCCTACCTGGTAATGCTGTTTATGATTTCGGTGAAACTGACGCTGTTTTCCATGCTGGTGATCCCTGTCGCCGGTTGGCTGATCTCCCGGATCGTAAAAAGGCTCAAATCCCAGGCGGCGGAATCGCATTCCACTTACGGAATGATGATCAGCTACCTGGACGAGGCGCTGTCGGGGATCAAAATCATCAAGGCATTCAACGCGATTCCCTTCATCCGCAAGCGTTTCGATGATGAAAACCAGAAATACAGCCGTATTATGCGCTCGATGGCCCGGCGCCAGCAACTGGCCAGCCCGGTATCGGAAACGCTCGGGGTGATCATGGTGGCAGGCATTGTGCTGTACGGCGGGAAACTGATTGCCGAGGGGTCCAACGAACTGGATCCGGGCGCTTTCATCGCATACATTGCGATTTTCTCCCAGATCATGCGGCCCGCCAAAGCGATCGGACAGTCGTTTTCTTCCATCCACTCCGGTATTGCGGCAGGTGAAAGGGTGTTGGCGCTGATCGATGAAAAACCGGCGATCGTCAATAAACCCGACGCCATCGAAATCCGGGACTTCAAAGATTCGCTGGAATTCAGGAATGTTACTTTCGGTTACCAGGATAGGAAAATCCTTGATAATGTGAACATTACGATCCCCAGGGGCGCATCAGTTGCGCTGGTGGGGCCCTCCGGCGGGGGCAAGTCTACGCTGATGGACCTCATTCCCCGGTTTACGCAGCCCTGGAGCGGCGAAATCCGGATAGACGGGCACAATATCCAGGATTACACGATGGAGTCGCTCCGCGGGCTGATGGGTACCGTAAACCAGGAAACAATTCTTTTCAACGACACTATTTTCAATAATATAGCGTTTGCTTATCCTGAAGCCACGCAGGAACAGGTGGAAGCGGCGGCGCGGATCGCCAATGCCCACGATTTCATCGTGGCTTCGGAAGAAGGCTATCAGACCCGCATCGGCGACCGCGGGGTGAAACTCAGCGGCGGCCAGCGCCAACGGATCTGCATCGCCAGGGCCGTGTTGCGCAATCCCCCTATCATGCTGCTCGACGAAGCCACCTCCGCGCTCGATACCGAATCGGAACGCCTGGTGCAGGATGCATTGAATAACCTGATGAAAAACCGGACGTCGCTCGTCATCGCCCACCGACTGAGCACGATCCAGAGTGCGGACATGATTATCGTACTCGAAGGAGGCCGTATTGTAGAAACCGGCACCCATTTTGAGTTATTGGAAAAAAACGGGCTTTACCGGAAGCTGATCGAGATGCAAACTTTTAACGGCAATTAAATAAAAATTATATATTTGCTTTTTTTGTAACTTATATTTATTTTGTTCCTAAAACCGGATGTAACATCTTTGATAGTCTTCCCGTTATACCTGTATTGCGAACATGTACCTGACTATAAGGGAGGCGGGTTTATAAATGACCGGTCTTTATCTTAAAACCCGAATTAATTAATCGACCTGGAATGCAAAATAGATCATTCACAGTAGGATTACTGATTTCAACCTACAACTGGCCCAAGGCGCTGGAGGCCGTCCTGAAAAGTGTGATGCGCCAATCCCGGATGCCGGATGAAATCATCATAGCAGATGATGGGTCCGGCGCCGCAACAGAATCCGTCATCCGCAAATACGCGGCATTGATGGGCATTCCTTTCCGGCATGCCTGGCACAAGGATGACGGTTTCAGGAAAAGCATTATTCTCAACAAGGCAGTTAAACTTTCAGAATCCGATTATATTATTGAAATTGACGGCGATATCGTGCTGCACCCCAGGTTTGTGGAAGATCACGTTCGCCATGCCCAAAAAGGCGTTTTCATCCAGGGGGCCCGTACCATGGTGGAAGAAAACCGGACGAAAGGGATTCTCAGAACCGGGGATTTCGACACCATCTTTTTCTTCACCCCCGGTATCAGCAATCGTTTCAATTCCCTGAGAATCCCCTTATTGTCATGGCTGTTCCAGCTTTCCCGGCAGGACGCTACTAAAACAAGAGGTTGCAACCTCGCTTTCTGGAGAGAAGATTTTATCGCCGTAAACGGCTATAACAATACGTTCAGCGGCTGGGGTTCCGAAGACAATGAATTTGCCGCCAGGCTTATTAATGCGGGTATCAAGAAAGTTCGGCTGAAACTCGCCGCCAACTGTTATCACCTGCATCATAAATGCAATTCCAAATCTGAAGTCGAGGCCAACGAATATCGTTATATGGAAACCATTCGTTATAATATGATTTCTTGCATGAACGGCTACGCCGAAGTATAAATCATCCACGCCGCCCAAATCAGCAACGGGTATAAAATCCACTTTACAATTTTATAGGTATTGGTCCGGAAGAGGTTGCTTTTCCGGAATGTGCCATTGTCGTTGAACCGGCGGGTAATCCCCTCGATTCTCCCACGGCGCAGGTTGCCCCACAGCAATCCCAGGTCGTGGCTGAGCCGCAGCACCGTTACATACCAGTACACCCGGATATCGGTTTTTGCTTTCCGTTTGATGGATTGCACCGTAGTGGCGATGAATTCGATCACCAATACTCCCGCAATAAATAGTGCAATCGGCGCCAGCAGCGATGGTTGCACGATAGCGGCCACCAGTGCAGCCACGAGGGCGAGCAACACCGTTTCCACTGTATTCGGCAATTCGCGCGAGGCATGTTGGGGCAATTGTTCCGGTAATAGAGCATTCCCCGTACCGTACCGGAACGGCCGTTTGAAATCCGGCGCCTCCCCTTTCCACCAGGGATGGTTCACCGCCGCTTCCGGGAGCGTGCGGTAATTGCGGTAATCATTTGCCGCGCGGATTCTCAGGAAAAAATCCACATCTTCCCCCCACCCGATTTGGGATATACTTCCGAAAACCTTACGTCACCGATGGCGGAACGGCGGATCATGATATTGGCAGTGGCGCCCCAGGCGAAATCTTTCCTGTGTTGCGCGATAGTAAAGATATCCATGCTGCCGCTGGCGAGGATGGCGTCAGAAAATGGCTTTCCGGGCGGCGGGAGGCGCACCAGGCCGATGAACCCCAACGCCCCGGGATCCCCTTCCGCCGCACGGGCGTAAACAGACAGCAGGTCCGAAGGCACCGTGATATCATCATCCAGGAACAGCACCCAATCCCCATCCCCCGCAGCAATCCCGCGGTTGCGCGTGTAAGCCGCACCCATATTCCGCGGGTTCACTTCCAGGAACACGTCTTTCCCATCCACCATCTCAGCAATCGACGGCGCCACCGCCACCCCCGGGTTGTCGGACAGCAAATAGAACCTTACCCTCACACCCTCGGGCCGTTCCAGCCGTAAAATGGGTACCAGGTAATGTTCAATTAGCCGGAAAGAAGGAATAACTACGTCTATGCTGATCGCCATACTGGAAATTTGATATAAATAGGATCGCCGCTACCGCCGCGGCCGCAAAAATAGTTTTTTTTCGCACTATGTTTTGCGAAGATAGGCAAGGAATATTCACCGCCGCCCTAACAATATGAGCCCTTGATTGTTATAGTGAAAAACGACCCGTCATGCAAAAAATCCTCGTTCCGGTAGACTATTCAGACACAGCTTTCCATGCCGCACGGTACGCCATTTCCCTCGCCCGCCAGATTCACCCGGCGACGATCACCCTGTTCCATGCCTACGGGTTGCCGCCTTCCGCCAATACCACGGTATTGACCATGCTCCCCGCCGACACGCCGGAATACATCGCCGGTATTGAAACGGAAATCGCCAAATGGAAAAAAGACCTGCAGGCGGAGCTGGTGGAATACGTTCAGCTCGACACCCATATCAGCGCCCTCCCGTTCATGGACGCCATGAAAGAAGCCACCAACGCCGCCAATTTCACGTTCATCGTGATGGGCATTACCGGTAAAAGTCCCCTGGGCCAACGTTTCATCGGAAGCAACTCGCTCGATGTGGCGCACGGCACGCACGTCCCCCTTATCATCGTTCCACCCGGCGCCGAAATGCGCAAAGTAAAACGCATCCTCTTCGCCTACGACCGC
Organism: Chitinophaga pollutisoli; assembly: GCF_038396755.1. Classification (NCBI taxonomy): domain Bacteria; kingdom Pseudomonadati; phylum Bacteroidota; class Chitinophagia; order Chitinophagales; family Chitinophagaceae; genus Chitinophaga; species Chitinophaga pollutisoli. The sequence goes on from NZ_CP149822.1 coordinate 864,508, forward strand.
AAGCAAACCCTCCAGCCCGCACAGGCCGAAGGCATCCGTTCCGTACTTAGCACGTTGGATGCACAAATCGAAGTAGTGCACGTTACAACCGGGGAGCCCGACGATACCCCGCCGCCTGCGCTTTCGGAAGCGCTGCACCTTGCCCAGGCGCAATACCGCGAGATCCAACATACCGACCTGGTAACCGCCATCCAGGAGTACGCTGGCGAAACCCATGCCGACCTACTGCTGGCAGTGCCCGGCGAATATGGCTTCTTCGCGGAGATCTTCCATCGCAGCGCCACCAAACGGCTCGCTTTCAACGCCGGCATTCCTGTGCTGGTCATTAAATAAAAGGATGCTTATGAAAAAAGAAGGGCCCGCAGCTACCGAATGCCGCGGGCCTTTTACATGAATGGGGAAACAGTGAACTAATCTTTTAGATGCTGCACCGGGTTTACCCGCGACGCCTTCACCGCCTGGCTCCCTACGGTCAGCCACGCCGTCACCAGCGCCAACACGCCCGCCAGCGCAAAATACCACCACTGCAATTCGATCCGGTAGGCAAAGCCGTCCAGCCATTTACGGGTAATGAGATACCCCAACGGCAGCGCCACGCACACCGCTACACCTACCAGTTTGGTGAAGTCCGCCGATAGCAGCAGCACGATATGCGCCGCGCTTCCGCCCAATATCTTGCGTACGCTGATTTCCTTCATCCTCCGTTCGGCCGTGAACGCCGCCAGCCCGAAGAGCCCCAGGCAGGAAATGATCACCGCCAGCCCCGCGAAATAGCGCGACAGTACGCCCACCCGCAATTCCGACACATATACCGTCCGGAAGTCTTCATCCATAAAACGGAAATCCGGAATGCTGCCGGGGTTCATCTCCCGGAACAGGGATTCGATGCGCCGGAGCGTTTCCTGCTGGTCGCCCCGCGCGAGGCGCGCCACCACGGCGTTGGCCTGGTCGGGCCGAAAGTAGAAAATCCAGGGAGTTACCGCTTTATGGATCGTTTTGAAATGAAAATCCTTCACCACACCGATGATCGTCACTTTTTCCTCCCAAAAATCCACCTGCTTGCCGATAGGATCGTCCAAGCCCATCGCGGCGGCGGCTACTTCATTGATGATCACGGCTGTACTGTCTGTGGGAAAAGCCGGCGAAAATGCCCGGCCCTTGGCCATTTGCATGCCCATCGTTTCAATCAACCCGAAATCAATCGCCTGGCAGCCAAATTCTATGTTCAGCCCTTTTTGCTTACCGGGCCATTCCACCCCGGTGGTGGTACCCCAGTGTGTAGTGAGGTTGCCGGTGGCGTTGCTGGCGTTCACCACGCCCGGTATCTCCCGGAGCCGTTGCATGAACTGCCGGCTATCGTCCCGCAGTTTGCCTTCCTTGAAAAAATACACCACGTTTTCCCGGTCGTATCCCATGTTTTTGCCCTGCACGAACCGGAGCTGGAGAAACACGACGATCACCGCGAGGATCAGGACGATGGAAATGGAAAACTGGAAAACCACCAGCCCCTTGCGCACCCATAATTCGCGGATGGTTGATGTGAACTGGCCCTTCAAAATCATCACCGGCCTGAAACCGGAAAGATACAGCGCCGGATAACTGCCCGCGAGCAAACCCGTTACGATCGTCAGCAGCAGGAAAATACCCGTCATCCGCATATCCGCGAACAGCGAAAGTTCTTTACCGGTAATGGTATTAAAAAATGGCAGGAGGAGAAACACCGCCACCAGCGCCACACCCAGCGCCATAAACGCCAGCAGCAGCGATTCGCCGAGGTATTGCAGGATAAGGGAACGCCTTCCCGCCCCGATCGCCTTCTTTACCCCTACTTCCTTCATCCTCCGCGATGCGCGGGCCGTCGAAAGGTTCATGAAATTGATGCTGGCGATGAGCAGGATGAAAAGCGCTATCAGCGAAAACAACCGCACGTATTCGATCCGGCCGCCATCTTGCACGCCGTTCGTAAACTTGCCGTACAGGTAGTTTTCGAAATGCGGCTGGGTGGACAATGTCACGGCGGTGAAGTCGATTTTCGTTTTGAGGAAATCCTTGATTTTCGCATCAAACGCCGCCACGTTTGCGCCGGGTTTGAGTATGACGAAGTTATGGACGTTGTGGTTATCCCAATGCACGTTGAAATTATCCAGGAAAACGTCGTAAGAAACAATGTAGTCGAACGGGTCGGTCACGTTGGAGGGGAGGTCTTTAAAAATGCCGGAAATGGTGAAAGTCTCCTCCTGCCGCCAGGTTACCGGTTTGCCGATGAGGCCGTGGGTGGTATGGAAAAGTTTTTGCGCCGTGGATTCCGACAGCAGGATCGTTTTTTTGTTTTTCAGCACCGTTTCGGGATTGCCGTCGGCCAGGGGAAAGGGGAATACCTTGAAATAATCGGCGCTGGCGAACATTTGCCGCGCTTTGTAATGTTCGTTGCCCGAACTGATGGTGAAGCGGGGCATCGAGCCCGGCGGGCGCGTGGCTACCGCGTATTCTACTTCGGGCATTTCCGCTTTGAGGGCTTCAGCCATTACACCGGGTGTCGCCAAAGCGGTTTTAATGCCGCCCTCCTGATGGTGGTTGCCCAGGACATGCAGGATGCGCGCATCGTGGGAAAACAGTTTATCCATCCGGTACTCGTCCATCACCCACAAGCAAATAAGCATGGCGCATGCCAGCCCGCTGGCTAAACCGGTCAGGTTGATGAAGAATGTACTCCTGTACTTCCTGAAATTGCGGAATATCAATAAGAGGGTGTGCCTGAACATAAGCGAGTAATTGGTCGGATCGAAGGGAACAATCCCCATGCCGCCAACAAAACCCGCTACCATGGCGGAGTGGGCAAAACATCACCGTTCACTGGCGGACAAGTAACGTCCGCTTTCGGACACCGGGCGGCCCGGGCTGTTGGTACAAATATCCGGAAAATGGAAAAATAACCGCTCCAGGAGTGAAGCGGTCTCTACACTCCATCTGAATTGACCTTTCACCGCCCAAACCCGTTTCCGGGAAGGGTTCAGCAATCAGCCGCAATACATGTAACACATGCATTATAGTATAAAAATAGTCTATTTTCAGATTCAATGAAATGTTTTCACACTAATTGATTGCAGATTAACCGTTAACTTGACGCAGGAAACATTACAAATTGGATTACAGTTTAATTAAACAACTGATAGACCTGGCGGAGGAATATGAGCAATCCGCGGGAGAAGGCAGCGGTGATATCAAGGATTTCGTGCGTTGGCTGAAGGAAGGCCAGTCTCCGGAAATCGTCAGGACTACAAATCACTACAGCGACGACCACGTGCCGGGTCTGATCAGCAAATTGCTGGTGTATATGCACCGGTACGCAAAATTGTATTTCAAACGCGCATTGGAGCGCCGGCCCATCCAGTCGATGGATGAGTTCGGTTACATGGTTTCGCTCCTGCAGTACGGGCCGATGAACAAAACAGCGCTCATCCAGCAGAATATCCAGGAAAAACCCACCGGGATGGAAATCATCAACCGGCTCGTGAAGCTCGGCTTCATCGAAGAAACGCCCGACGCCAATGACCGGCGCAGCAAGCTCATCCAGGTTTCCGGCGCGGGGCAGCAAATGATGGGCGAACTGTTCGGCGATATGGACAAGATCTCGCGCCTCATCCTTGGCGACCTCCTCCCCCGCGAACAATACCAGCTCCTCGAAATGCTCGAACGGCTGCATGGTTTCCATAAACCCATTTTCCAGGACGATCTCCAGCAACTCGACGATCTGATAGACAAAAAAACTTCCTGAACGAGAATTCCCTATCTTGTAGCCTTAACCATTTCCCATACCGGATGTTGAAAGGGGCTCTCCTGTCGATTGTATTGCTGATTTTTTGCCGGCTTTCCGTAGCAGGACAGCAGTCGTTCCATGTACTGGAAGACAGTTCCCGGCAACTCACGCCCGCGGGGGCGCTGGCAGCATGGCAGAACGGAGCTTTCAGGCCGCTGCAGCCTTCTTACCTCAATCCCGGTTATACCACATCCCATTTCTGGATCGCCGTTACCGCGCCCGATGTCGCCTTCTCGGAAAACATGTTGCTGGTGGCGGATAATCCGCATATCAACCGGCTGGAATGGTATGCTGCGGGGCGCAACGCAATGCAGCTGTTGTCGCTTACGGGCGATTACTTTCCCTTTCACCAGCGGCCGGTCAGGCATCCGTCGTTCGTGTTCCGGTTCAGTAATGGTCCGGGGTTGTACCTGCTCAAGATCGACAAGCATCATGAATCGTTGCAGGCGCCGCTCCGGCTGGAACGCCGTTCTGTTTTCCGGGCCGAAAGTGAGCGTTCGGCGCTGATCAACGGCATCCTCACGGGCATTGTGCTCCTGATCGTGTTGTTCGGCGCTTTCCTGTACGCCAACACCCGCGACGCGGTATACGGCTGGTACGCGCTCTATGTGCTGAGTACGCTGGGTTGGATCTGGTCGAACAGCGGGTTGGGGTTCCAGTATCTCTGGCCGGAATCCGAATATTTCCCCAGCCGTTCGCGCGTGGTTTTCGTATTCGCGAACTTCGTTCTTACCGTGCAATTCCTGAAAGTATTCACCGGCCTGGGGCAACCGGGCAGCCGTTTGCGGCAACCGTTGTTGTTTGCACAGGGCGTCTGGCTCGCGATGCTGGTTATCACATTGTGGCCCATCCATTATCAGCAGTACGCGCAGGCTACGATGGTTTTATTACGCGCGCTGCCGTTCTTTTCGCTGGCCGCGCTGGGATTGTTGCTGGCGGGATTGATCTACAAAGTTGTGAAAGGGAACCGCCCTTCGATGATTTACATAGCGGCGGTGCTGGTGCTGATGTTTTTTACGGTGATGGAAAACCTCTATCACCTGGGCACCGTAAAATTGCCGTCGTACTTCGCGCATTACGGATTGTTTACCGGTATCGTGCTGGAGATGATCATCATCACCTTCGGACTGGCGGCACGTTTTTCGTTTTACAGAAAAGAAAAGGAAGCCATCCTGCAAAAGATGAATGAACAGCAGAAACAACTGACCGATACGATCGTGACGGTGGAGGAGAACGAGCGGAAGGTGCTGGCAGACCGGCTGCACGACGAAATCGGCTCCCTACTCGCCCTGGCCTCGCTACAGCTCGATGCGGTGAAAGGGAATCCCATGCAGGGAAGCGCCCCGGCGGAACGCGCCAGCGGCATCATCAAAGAAATCAGTGAAACGGTGCGCAACATCAGCCACCAGCTCACGCCTGTGGCCATGGAAAAATACGGCCTCGTGAAAGCGGTGACCGACCTGGCCGGGATCGCCAACGCTTCGGGCAGGATCCGGATCGAACTGGTCATCATCGGCTTTGAAAACGATACGCATTACTCCCGGAACTTCCGGGTTATTTTATACCGCATCATCCAGGAATTGCTGCAAAACGTATTGCGCCACGCCGATGCAGGGCATGTGCTCATCCAGCTGATAGAGCACGAGGACCATTGCACGCTGATGGTGGAAGACGACGGGAAAGGCTTTACCGGCGAACTGCCCGCGCCCCAGCTCCTGCGCAGCATCCGTTCTAAAGTTGATTACCTGGAAGGAATGATGCAAATCGAACATCAAACCGAAAGCGGCGCATTGATCAATATCGAACTGCCGCTACCGAAAATGAATGGAAATTATGCCTGAACTCCGACTGCTCATCGCCGACGACCATCAGCTCCTGATAGACGGGATGCTTTCGCTGCTCCGCGAAGCCGGCGGCTACACCCTGCTGGAACCCGTTAACGACGGCCGCCAGCTCCTCGAAAAACTCGCTTCCACACCGGTAGACATCATCCTGCTCGATCTTAACATGCCGCATCTCGACGGCATCCGCGCCCTGGAAAAAATCCGCCGGCAATACCCCCGCGTCCGCATCCTCGTGCTCACCAACTACAACCAGCCGCAGCTCGTGGCGGAAGTCCGCAGGCTCGGCGCCAACGGATACCTGCTCAAAAGCGCATCCGCCGGGGAATTGCAGCGCGTGATCCGCCTCATCGCGGAAGGCGGCGAATGGTTCGAAGACATTGCTGTCGAAGAAGAACCGCTCCCCTCCTATTTCCTGGACGAATTCCTGCGGAAATACCATTTAACGAGAAGGGAAGTGGAAATCATCCGGATGGTGGGCAGCGAATTAACGAGCAAGGAGATCGGATCACGATTGTCGATCAGTGAATTCACCGTCAATACGCATCGCAAGAATATCATGCGCAAGCTGGAAGTCCGCAATATCGCGGGTATTCTCAATTTCGCCAGAACGCACGGTTTATTGTAACCGCTGCACGATTTCCATACAGGCGCGGCTGTTGTGGCAGGGCCCTTTGGTGAAGCCCGCCAGATCTTCGGGGATCGGATCCCCGTCGCGGTTGACGCCCCATCTCCATTCCCCCAGTTCCCGGTCGATGATATTTTCCTCGGTGAAGCGCCAGGTGTCTCCCGCCTGCGCGAGGTATTTTTCATCGCCGCTCACCTGCCAGGCGTTCACCAGCGCCACCATGGCTTCCGCCTGCGGCCACCAGCGTTTTTCTTCCACCAGGTGTTTTGTTTCAGGGTCGGCTTTGTACCACAGGCCACCGTCGGTATCCATGCCTTCGAGGGCCGCGTCGGTCAGCTGAACCGCGGCTTCGCGGGTGCGTTGGAGCAACGCTTCGTCGCCCAGGGCTTCGGCGGCGCGCTGCAGCTGCCAGGAAATCTGCATGTCGTGCCCGTAGGAGATCATGTTGCCTTCGGGTTTCCAGTCGGCGTCGAAGTACAGGCGCAGGTGGTGCGTTTGCGGGTCGATGATTTTGTCGAGGAAAAGTTTGGTGAGGTCGTGGAGGTGATGGCGCAGGCTGTCGTCGGGCCAAACGGCGTAGAGCGCCGAAAAACCTTCTAGTATATGGAGCTGGTCGTACATGGATTTGCGTTCGGGTTGTCCGGATTGCCAGTCGCGCGAGCATGCGCCGGTGTATCCGCCGCGGACGGGGTCGTGGGTGTAGAGTTGCAGCAGGCTGTAAATACCTTTGGCGAGATGAAGGGTCTCGGTCGACGGGTTGGCGTGTTGCCAGGTGGCGAGACCGAGAAGGGCGAGGCCCATGGCATGGGGTTCCTTGAGGGGATCCTGGCAGCGGCCGGCGTAATCGGTATCCCGCACCACGCCGCCGAATTCGGGGTCGATGCAGTGGTCGCGGAACCAGGCATAGGCGCGCCCGGCCGCGGCGAGCCATTCCGACCGGCCGGTTTGGATGGCCCCGGCAGCAAAACTTTGCAGGATGCGCGAAGTAAGCACAGAAGGTTTGAGGGCGAAGGGATCCGGTCTCCCGCCGGCCGACATCTTTCCATAAAATCCGCCAAAGCGGTGGTCCGTCATTTCCCGGTCCCAGAATCCAAGGATATGGTCTCTTTCCCGTTCGAGTGATTGCCTGAGGGTTGTTTGCATAGCAAATAATAGAAATTTAATGACCGGGTGGCTGCAACCGTGTGGCGGCGATTCTACGGCCGGTTTCCAGTTCGCGGATGAAGGGCAGGCCGGTTTGCAGATACAGCCGTTCGCTTTGATCCAGGTAGTTGTCGAGCTGGAAAAACATCGCGGCGCGGTTGGCGCCGATTACTTTGATCATGCGGCGGTAGTACCGGGTTTGCAGGTCCACGAATTCGCGGTCATTTTTAAGAATGTTTTTAGTGAGGTTTTGCAGCATCGGTTCGTCGAGCGCCTGGAATTTTTCGTTGTAGGTCCGCAGCAGCAGGTTGCGCATCTGCGCTACGGGCATTTTTTCTTCCGCATAGGCGTAAAAAACTTCAAGGAACTCGGGTTGTTCGCTGCGGCCCACGCGAAGCAATTCGGTGAAAACGGTTTCGCGGGTGCGGCCGAAGAGGCGGAGCACCACGTCTTCGGATAGTTGCATGCCGGCCGAGGAGCTGTCCTGGCCGAAAAGGGCGGCGCTGCCCAGCAGCGTGCCCAACATTGTCATCAACATCAATTTGCTCATACCACAATGTTTTATGCACCGGGTTATCCCGGCGCCATTTTACAAAACGGGGATTCCTGACGGGCGGTAATGGAGGAGTATAAATACATCCATACGCGAATTGTTGAGGACAAAGGGCCAACTACCATTATATAACAATAAATAGGGTGTGTTGTTGTATGAGGGGTAAAGAAGGAAGAAAAGAAAGTATCTAAGTTTCGGAGGCTTTTTTGAACAAAAGGCAAGGAAAAGCGGGAAAGGATGAATAGTGTTTTGAAAAGCCGGCATTAGGGGAAAAATCCTCCAAAACGCCCGTCAATACTAAATTTCACTATTTTTGCAGTTGTTTTAAAAAGAACCAAATTATGCGGAAAGGATTTATTATCAGCGCCGTCATCGCCCTCATCGGCACCTTCCTCCTGGGCTGGTACGCCAGCGCCTGGTGGTACGTGACCACGGCGGCGGTAGCTGGTTTGACAGTAATGGGAATCAACGACATGATCCAGACAAGACATTCCATTATGCGGACCTACCCTGTGGTGGGGCGGATGCGCTACTGGATGGAAGCCCTCCGCCCTAAAATGTACCAGTATTTCGTGGAGTCCGACATAGATGGCAGGCCCATCAACCGGATCGACCGCTCCACCATCTACCAGCGCGCCAAAAAGGAAATGGACACCATGCCCTTCGGAACGCAGCTCGACGTGTACGAAGAAGGGTACGAATGGATGAGCCACTCCATCGCCCCCAAAGATTTTCACAAACTGAACCATAACCCGCGGATGACGATCGGGAACAAGGATTGCAAACAACCTTATTCCGCCAGCATCTTCAACGTGTCGGCCATGAGCTTCGGCTCCCTCAGCAGCAACGCTATCGAAGCCCTCAACGGAGGCGCCAAAATCGGCAACTTCGCCCATAATACCGGCGAAGGCGGCATCAGCCCCTACCACATCAAACAGGGTGGCGACATCATCTGGCAGATCGGCACCGGCTATTTTGGCTGCCGCGACGATGAAGGAAATTTCTCCGACGAGGTTTTCACCCAAACCGTGCAACTGCCGCAGATCAAAATGATCGAGCTGAAGCTGAGCCAGGGCGCCAAGCCCGGCCATGGCGGCATCCTCCCGGCCAAAAAGAACACGCCCGAGATCGCGGCCATCCGGCACGTGAAGCCCGGCACCACCATCTACTCACCGCCCTATCACTCGGCGTTCAACACCCCGAAAGAACTGGTGCTTTTCCTCCATCGCATGCGCGGGCTCTCCGGCGGCAAGCCCGTCGGCTTCAAGCTGTGCATCGGCCGTAAAAGCGAGTTCATCGGCATCTGCAAAGCCATGATCGAGCTGGATATTTATCCCGATTTCATCACCGTGGACGGCGGCGAAGGCGGTACCGGCGCGGCTCCCCAGGAATTCAGCAACCACGTGGGCGCCCCCCTGCTCGACGGCCTCGCTTTCGTGCACAACATGCTCATCGGTTTCAATATCCGGCACCACATCAAAATCATCGCTTCCGGCAAGATCCTTTCCGGATGGCACCTCGTGCGCGCCGTAGCCCTCGGGGCCGACGGCTGTAACAGCGCCCGCGCCATGATGATGGCCCTCGGCTGCATCCAGGCGCTGCTGTGCAATTCCAACAAATGCCCGACCGGCGTAGCCACCCAGGACCCCGCCCTGTCTGTAGGGCTTGTGGTGGCCGACAAAAAGCAACGCGTGGCCAATTATCATGAAGACACGCTCAAAACCTTCGTGGAACTGATCGGCGCCGCCGGGATCGACGATTACAAAAAGCTCACCCGCTCCCATATCTACCGCCGCGTGTTCATGAACGAAGTGCGCACCTTCGAGGATATCTTCCCGAGCCTGGAACCCAATTGCATGCGCGAAAGCCGCATCCCGGAAAAATATAAGCAGGACTTCGAACAAGCGTTCGCAGACCGCTGGGTGTAAATGCCCATTTCACCCGCAAGCATATGGCCGCCCCCGACCCGGGGCGGCTATTTTTATTCACCCTTTCCCATTATTCCTTCATCATCATAGCGCCAGCCCGAAGGATTATTTTTCGTATATTCATTGAGTATCAACCAAATCGCACTGCAGTCTACATAATGCATATTTTTAATATATTTATATTCCAACATCAGCATACCAGCATGAAAGTGAACGACAGATTTACCTGGGCAGTTGAAATGCTCCATATCGACCCGGACGACCATATTCTAGAGATCGGATGCGGGCATGGCATTGCCGTATCCCTGATAGCGCCGCAGCTCAAAACCGGAACCATCACGGCGGTAGACGCATCGCGGGCCATGATCGACAAGGCGCAACGTAAAAACGAGGGCCTGGAGGCCGATTTCATCCACCAGACATTCTGCCAGACAGCGCTTGGCCAGCGTTTCGATAAAATATTCGCCTTTAATGTCAATATATTTCTGAACAACGCAGAGAAGGAGCTTTCATTGATCCGGGATTACCTGGCGCCTTTGGGTGCCCTGTACGTTTTTCATCAGCCGCCGCCCTCTGCCGGGATGGAACAGGCGCAGGGGTTTGCCGAACGGATTTCGGGACAGCTCGAAAAAGGCGGGTATGTGATCCGGGACGTATTGTTCAAAAAACTGGCGCCCGCACCCGTGGTTTGCATCATCTCGCAACCATCTCCCGCACCCTGAGGGAATTTGCCTACCTTTGTGGCCGCATGAAATTCGAACAATACCGCATCTCCGAAGAGCTGAAGCGGAGCCTGGAAGACCTGGGCTTCAAAAAGCCGACAGATATTCAATATAAAGCCATCCCCTCTATCCTGAAGGGCGATGATGTACTCGCCATCGCACAAACCGGTACAGGCAAGACGGCCGCCTTCGCCATTCCCGTATTACAGCTCATGCAACAGCGGCACCGTTCGAAACGCACCCGCGGTGAAGTGAAATGCCTCGTAATGGTACCCACCCGCGAGCTCGCCCTTCAAATTGCAGAAGTCTTCAAACAACTCGGGAAATATACACCGGTAGACATCCTCGGCCTTGTAGGTGGCGTAGATGCGGAAGCCCAGATCAGGAAGCTGGATAAAGGTGTAGACATCCTCATCGCCACTCCCGGCAGGATGTTCGACCTCCGCGCCCAGGGGCACCTCGACCTCTCCCACGTGCAAACCCTCATCCTCGACGAAGCCGATCACATGCTCGACCTAGGCTTCATCCGCGATATCCGCGACGTGATCAAACACATCCCGTCCAACCACCAGACGCTGTTCTTCTCCGCCACCATCGACGAACATATCAAAGACCTTGCTTACTCCGTGGTCCGCAATCCTATCCGTATCCAGATTTCGCCGGAAGACCCCGTGTCCAAAAACATCAGTCATGCCGTGGCGTATGTGGGTATGGATGATAAACGCTTTTTCCTTGAACGCCTCGTGCGCGAGTTCCCCGATAAAAAGATCCTGGTGTTCGTTCGCACGAAAGTAAGGGCGGAACGCGTTGTGGCGGCCATGGAGCGCGTCGGCATCCAGAGCCTCGCCATGCATGGCGGCAAAGAACAAGGCGACCGCCTAGCCGTGATGACCGAGTTCCGCAAGGGCGAAAACAAGCTCCTCATAACCACCGACGTCAACGCCCGCGGGATCGATATCCCGAACGTGGACTATGTTGTGAATTACGACCTGCCGGAAGACCCTGAAAGCTATGTCCACCGCATCGGCCGCACGGGCCGCGGCACGCAGAAAGGCCAGGCCATCAGCTTCTGCAGCCCGGAAGAAAAACCCCTGCTCGACGCCATCCATGAATACATCGGCAAGCCCGTGAAGGAAATGACCATCTCCAAAAACGAATACGAAGCCACCATCCAGTTTTCAGAAGAAGTTCCCAACGAAAACGTGCAGCTGCTCATCGAACAGCACGAAGCCGCGATGAAGGCCGCAAAAAAGAAGAAGAAAAAGAAGTAATTCCTTATTTTGGACGCCGATCTACGCTTTTAACGTCATGAAAAAACTTTGGATCGGCCTCCTGGCCTGTATTGCACTCACCGCATCCTCCCCCGCTCCCGGCGACGGCGAATGGATTTCGCTGTTCAACGGCAAAAACCTGAAAAACTGGACTGTCAAGATCCACCATCACCCTGTGGGCAAGAACTTCGGGAATACTTTCCGGGTGAAAGACGGCGTCATCCAGGTGCGGTACGACCAGTACGGCGATTTCAACGAACAATATGGGCACTTGTACTATAACACGCCTTTCTCCCATTATCACCTGCAGATGGAATACCGCTTCACCGGTGAATGGGAAAAAACGGCGCCTTCCTACACCATACTCAACAGCGGCGTAATGTTCCATTCACAAGACCCGCGCACCATGCCGGTGGAGCAGGACTGGCCGATATCGGTGGAAATGCAGTTTCTGGCGGGCCTGGGCGACGGACAGCCGCGCCCCACGGGCAACATGTGCTCCCCCGGCACCAACATCGTTTACCAGGGCAAATTCAATACCCAGCATTGCATCAATTCCAGTTCCAAAACGTATGAAAAAGGTGAATGGGTGAAAGCGGAGCTGATCGTTTACGGTGATTCCCTCATCCAGCATATCATCAACGGCGACACGGTGCTGCAATACAGCAAGCCGTCCATTGGCGGGGAAGTAGCCAACCGCTACGATCCCGCGCAGAAAATCGACGGCAAGCCCCTCACCTCCGGCCACATCGCCCTGCAAAGCGAAGGCCAGCCCATCGATTTCCGGAACATCCGGATTAAAAAGCTGCCGGGTAACCGGTAAACAGAACGCGGCAACAAGGCGGACAAACCGCTCCCGTTGCCGCGTTGAACTATAACGCCGATCAGGTTCTGATCTCCTTTCTCATAAACAACCAGTACGACAACGCGAAACATGCCGTGGTAGCCGCGATCAATCCCGTCAGCTGCGGCCATACGATCATGAGGCTTTCCCTGAACGGCAAGGGCGCGGGAATGGCCCCCGCCATCTGCTCCATCGTGAGCGGCCCCAGGCTGCGCACGGAAGGCATGAGCAGTGTAGTGGCGGCGTCCGTATATAACTGGCTGGGCGCGATCCGCAACAGCGAAAGGAACAGATTGTTGAACGAGATCACGCTTTCCTCCGGCAAATAAGCCGTGTCCGGCACGATCGAGCGCATGATCATGTTTACGATGATCTGGTAGAACACCGTGAAAAATAACCATATCCCGATGGCGGTAAGCGCCGAAGTAGCCGCGTATCGGAACAATACCGACAGGCAAATAGCCAGGCTCAGCCAGAAACCTACATATACAACACTCAGCACCACAAAAGCCATCATCCGCAAGCACTCCGCCCATTCGATCGGCACACCTGTAAACAGCAGCCCGCCGCCAATCATCAGCAGCACCAGCGACAGGAATAAAACGCCCACCACCAGCAAGGCACCGTAGAACTTCGCCAGTAACAGGTTATCACGGTACACCGGTTGGGCTACCAGGCGGATAAGCGTTCCATTGCTCCGCTCCGCATTCACCGCGTCGAAGCCCAGCGCGATACCGAGCAAAGGCCCGAGGAAACTGATGAAAATATGGAAAGTCGGTAACGAATTGTCGGACGTGGTCAGCAATTTCAGGTATACGAACAGGTGGTCGGGATCGCTGGAATTGGCCACTGCCTGCCGGATATTGGACAATGAAACATACATCGCACCGATAAAGGTGAACAGGATCAGCAACAGCATGACGATAAAACGCCAGCTGCGGATATGATCGCCCACCTCTTTCCGCACGATCACCCGGAAAGGGCTGGCCGGCGCTTGTTGCCGGGCAAACAGTTTTTTATGGATAAATATGCTGGACTTTTCCATGTGTTTCACTCATTTTTGGATTGCTTTCAAAATAACGCTGGTAGATCTCATCCAGGCCATAGGCTTTGCGCTGCACCGCCGTGATGCTCAGCCCTTCCTGCACCATGAGCCGCACCGCGTCCGGCGTAATCTCCGTCCGGCACGACAACTCCACCGCATGGCCCGCAACTTTCACGTCCTGCACTCCCTGGATGCTCCGCAACTGTTGCTCCAGAGCCGGGTGCACCGCCAAATCCTCCCGGACCGTCACCGTCACCACATACGGCTCCTTCCCGAACAACCGGCTGGAGATCGTGTCGATATTCCCCTCCACCAGGAGCCGCCCTTCCACGAAAATGCCCACCCGGTCGCAGATCTGTTGCATCTGGTGCAGGTGATGGGACGACAGCAGCACGGTCAGACCCTGTTGCCGGCTGAGTTGCCGGATCAGTTCGAGGAACTCGCGGATACCGGCCGGATCGATGCCCAGCGTGGGCTCATCGAGAATCATGACTTCAGGTTCCCTGACCAACAGGTCCGCCAAACCCAGCCGCTGCTTCATCCCGCGGGAGAAGGCACTGGTTTTTTTATGCATTTCTTTTTCGAGCCCCACGAGTTCCAGCGTCTTCCGCGCGCGGGCAGCGATGGCATGTTCCGGGATACCGTTCAGCCGGCCGATGAATTGCAGGTTTTCCAATGCGGTGAGATTATCGTAGAACCCCACGCTGTCGGGCAGGTAGCCCACTTTGCGCTTGACCGGGATCGGATGCCGGGTGGCATCGATGCCGCAGACCATAGCCTTGCCGGCCGAAGGTTCCGTCAGACCCAGCAACATGAGGATCGTGGTGGTTTTCCCCGCGCCGTTCGGTCCGATCAGGCCGAATATCTCACCCTTCCCGATCTGCAGCGAGAGATTGTCCACCGCTTTCACGCGGCCGTAGCGTTTGGTCAATCCTTCCAGTTGAATTATCGGATGGTCCATATCAAATTATCTTCTTCCATATTTACGAATGAGGTAATACACGATGCCTGCCGAGCAGAGGATCACCAGGATGCCCAGCCAGCCGGAAAGCAGCGAGGTCTTAACTGTCATGCGGAATGCGGCGGCGGAATTGGCGTGCTCATTCCTGGCGGTAAAATTGGTAACATAATCTCCGGCGATGGTTTTATCCGGAACGCTCAGTGTAGCCGTCACCTGCTGTGTTTTCCCTGGTTCAAGCCTGTCGATCCGGGAAGGTTCGAATGACGCGCTCCAGTTCGCGGGAGCCTGGGAAGTCAGTTCCAGGCCTTCCAGCGGCAGGGTGCCGGTATTTTTTACCGTCAGCTGGATTTGTTTCTTCGACCCTTCGGTGATGTCGTCGCTGAGGCGGCCGGTAGGTGTAGACAATTCGAGGCTATGGCTGCCTTTCACAACGGCTTCCAGCTCCAGCCGCAGCGTATCGCCCGCGCTGAGTGCGATAACCGGCACTTTGAACTTGCCCGGTTTGGCCAATGGCGGGGCAGAAAGTTCCACGGAGATTTCCTGGGTGCGCCCGGAGTCCAGCCGGAGCCCGGCCACCTGGCTGCCTTCGGTCCTGAAAACCGTATTCCAGCCCGCGGGGGCCAATGCCTGAAATTCATACAATTGCGTGCGCCCGCTACCGTTATGCAACGTGGCGTTGAAGCGGAAGGGTTCCTTCAGCGTGGATTCGATGTTCACCAACCTGGCCGTGAAGGCCGACCGGCCAGCGTTTTTCTGTGCATGTGCACCGGTTGCAACAAAAGAAATACAGCATACTACAATACATAAAGCCCGCAGGTAATTGAAATGCGCTGACATAAAAATCGGATTGCTTGTTTAAAATGGATAATGAATTGGCATAAACGGATCATGCTGCCTCCCTCGCATGGAAACAGCCGGTTACATCATAGAATGGCACGTTACATCGTATGGAAGTGCGGACTGCCGGAGGATTTAAATGTTGACTTTGTAAAATCTGAAGGTGGAGAAAACGGCTGCAAAGGCCTGTACTGCGCCACAGGCATCCCGGTGTTGGATTGGTTGCGGAATGCGTGGTTGTCTGCGATCGCCTGTTCCGGCGTGAAGTTGTTGGTTGTTGGTGATTTGGTTGTTAAGCTGGTTGTCATACTAAATGAAATTGAATGGATCAGATACAAGTTCACGTAGAAAAAATGTCATCCCGTAAAACAGGAATAAAAATTTTGACAAGGCCCGAAAATAAAAAATTGAACTGTTATAAGAAAGTTAAAACGACAAAAAAATAGCCGGCAAGGAGTTGCCGGCCCATCTTTCCTTACCCAAGTGTCTTGGGTATATGTCCATTCTATTTAAGCGATGTGAGGAACCGCCGGTTCGGGTTGCGCGGCAAAAAACTTCGCCACATCTTCCCAGGTGTCGTAACGGTTGTAATCTTCGTAATGTACGTTGTGGGGAGCGGTAAACAGCAGGCGCTCGCCTTCGAAGTACCGGAGGTTTTTGTCGTAATCGTCGATCATAAAATCGGCGTTCACGATGGTTTTGAGACCACAGAATACGATATTTTTCCAGCTGATAAAAGGAAAATGTTCTTTCAGCCAGTCAATTTTTTCCGCCAGCGATTGTGGGAACTCCACGGCCGCCGATACGATGAAAACTTCGTACCGCTCCATTAAATCCAGGATTACCCGCTGGCTGCCTTCCATCACCGGCGCAGTACGGAAAAAACCAGGCGTATGCAGGAAATGATGGACAATCCCCTCCTGCGGGAAGCCTGTTGTTTCCGGCACCCCGTTCAGCTGCTCCTTGGTTACCCGCTCGCCCGTGCGCTCGAAGTACCAGTCGCAATAATGCTGAGTCAGGTCAGCCATCACTCCATCCATGTCAATTGCTATGCGTTTCTTTGCCATATTCTGCTATTTGATGCAAATTTATGCAACATTTCCCA
Source organism: Chitinophaga pollutisoli (assembly GCF_038396755.1). Taxonomy (NCBI): domain Bacteria; kingdom Pseudomonadati; phylum Bacteroidota; class Chitinophagia; order Chitinophagales; family Chitinophagaceae; genus Chitinophaga; species Chitinophaga pollutisoli. The sequence continues at coordinate 881,203 of NZ_CP149822.1, forward strand.
TTTGAAAAATCCATTTATTGCTATTTATGGCATAATTTTGCAAGAAACCGCAAATAATGTTGAAAGAAGAAAGGCTGGATTACATCCTCAGGAAGCTGAATGCAGACAAGAAAGTGCTCCAGGCGGAGCTGAGCACCGATTTGCAGGTCTCGGAAGATACCGTCCGCCGCGATCTGGAATCCCTGGCGCAGAACGGGCTGCTCATCAAAGTACGCGGCGGGGCCATCCCCCATTCCCCCAACCCTTATTCTTTCAAGGAGCGCAGCCTGCTGCATACCGATGATAAAATGCTCATGGCCCAAAAAGCCCTCAGCATGCTCCATAACGGGCAAACCGTGATCCTCGACGGCGGCACTTCCACCCTGTCACTCGTCAAAATCTTCCCGCCCGAACTCGATATCACCGTTATCACCAACAGCGTTCCCATCGCACAATTACTGATCGAACATCCGAAAACGGAGGTCATCTTCACCGGGGGACGGGTCAATAAAGATTCGCAAACCGCGGGCGGGCAAGACACCATCCGGATGCTGCGCCGCGTCCGCGCCGATCTTTGCTTCATGGGCGTTTGCAGCCTCCACCCCATTCTCGGTGTAACGGGGATGGATATGGAAGAATCAGAAGTTAAAACCACCATGGTCGAAAGCGCCAACCGCATCGCCACCCTCGCCACCGGCGACAAAATGGGCACGGCGGAGCCTTTCAAGGTGTGCGACATCACCGATCTCGACACCATCATCACCGACAATCCCGACCTGGCTTTCCTCGAAGCTTACCGCGAACTGGGCATCAGGGTCGTGTGATCGTTTCAGGGGCTTTCTTCTCCGTGATCACGCCCTCCGATTCCTTCTCCACCTGTTCCACCCACACCGCGTAATCGTTCGGATAAATCCGTTCCCCTTTCTTTTGCACGTATTGCCGCGTGAATTCCGCCCCGAAATACAGGATGGCGGAAGAATAGTATACCCAGGTGAGCAAAATCACCAGCGAACCCGCCGCACCGTACGTCGACCCGATACTGCTGGAGCCGAGATAAAACCCGATCGCGCCTTTCCCGATCATAAACAACATCGCCGTCACCATCGCGCCGGTCCACACATGCCGCCATTGCACCTTTGCATCCGGCAATACCTTGAAAATTACCGCAAACAAGGTGGAAATGACGGCAAATGTCAACACCAGGTTCACCACATACGCCGCCACCACCGTCACATCCGGGAATAATAACGTCAACCGGTCCATCAGCACTTCAATAATGCCATGTAGCACCAGCGATACCACGAGCACAAATCCAAGGCTCGCCACCAGCGAGAAAGAAAGCAACCGGGTGAGGAGAATTTTCAACAGTCCTTTCCCCTTCTTCGGCTTCGCCTTCAACCGCCAGATCAGGTTGATGGAATCCTGGATCTCTGTAAAAACGCCTGTGGCGCCGATGACCAGCGTCACGAAACCAATAATGGTGGACCAGCCAAAATCCGGCGACAGGTAGGAATTGGCCACCACATCCTGGATCTGCGTGGCCGCCGAAGCCCCCACCAAATCGCGCAACTGGTGGTAAAGATTGCCTTCCAACGCATCCCTTCCCAAAAAAATATCGCTGAAAAACAGAATAATAATCAACATCGGCGCAATGGAAAACACAGTGGAATAAGCCAGTGACGCACTGAGTTTCAATACCTTATCTTCCATAAAATCGCTTCCTGCGCATTTAAGCAATTGCCATCCGTGGCGGATAATAAACGGTTTTCCCATATCCCCCTTAACACAAAAAGAAGGCCACGGGTTAAAAAAACCGTCCCCTGAAAAAGGGACGGCTGTTTCTGAATTTGAGTATATATCAACAATAAACAAGGCGCATCAATTCCCCTGCCCGAAAGCGGGACTGTTCTTATCGAACCACAGGCGCTGGTTGGCCAGTGTGGTGGCCGTCCGGTCGTTGGGCGTAAAGCCCTGGTCCTGCTGCGCTTTCAGCCAATTTTCGTTATTGGTGCCCAGCGCTGGCTCGTCCAGCGCGTAACGGCGTGGGATTGGCTCGTTCCAGGCGTTGCGGGTGTAGTAGGCGGAATTGTTTTTCGGGTAACCTGTCCGGCGGACGAACGTAAACGCTTCGTTTCCCAGGCGGTAGAAGTTCAGGTATTGCTGGATGTAAATCCTTTCGAGATTATTCACGCCATTGAACTTTACGTTGGGGTGATCGAGATAGGCTTGCACATCGGCATTCCCGTTACCCGTGAGGCCGGTGGTGCTTTCCGCCGCCGCGGCGATGAGGTTCATGGTGCGCAGCGAGGATTCCACGCCTTTTTTATACCAGTCTTCGGCACTTCCTTTCGTATCAAACCCTGCACCGTAGCCCTTCTGCACCATTTCCGCGATATAGAAGCAGGTTTCGGCGTAAGTCACCATATAATCGAGCAAACGGCCGGTGGTATTGGAGCCGTAGCGGGGCGCGAAGAATTTCTTATTGATGAAACCGATCAGTCGCCATTTATTATTCCCGCCTGCGTCGAAGGTGGTTTTGTACCAGGTGGCCTTCACCGGGTCGGTGGTCCAGTCGGCCGGGCCACCCTGCCATTGCACCATCGGATCGTTCAGGTTGATGAAAGCGGGGAGCGTTTTGTTGTATTTGTCCAGCGTATCCCGGAAGCTGCCCGTCAGGTCGTTGGGTGTGAAATAAATGGGCAGGCGCGGGTCGTTGGTGGATTTCATGAAATTGATGATCGATGATGTGCCGAAGCGGGGACTGCGGTAATCGATATCGTTGCCGATGGGGTTCCAGGTGGGGCGATCATATTTAAATTGAGCAGCATCCGAATCGATCGGCCCTTCCGCGCTGGTCATCACTTCCCGGAACACGCGTTTCGTAATGTTGACGTCCGCCTTCTCGTACCGCACGGCGATGCGGAGTTTCAGCGTATTGGCGAGTTTGGCCCAGTTCAGCCAGTTGTTGGCGTAATAGATATCCGAAGCGCCGAACCCGATCTGGTTGGTGGCCGGCATCGCCAGCGAATCAATGGCGAGCGATAATTCCGTAAGCCAGGTATCGAACAACAGCTGCTGCGGATCGTAGGCGGGGCGCAGCTCGCCCGTTTGCCTGGCTTTGATGGCCTGGGTGTATGGCATCGAACCGTTCATATCCGTTGTTTTCAACGCCTGCAGGATACCCACGATGTAAGTGGCCGCGCGGATATTGCGGTAACGGTCGCCGTCAGACAGGCCGCTGGAATAATTCCGGATCTCCACCAGGTTGGGCAGGATGTTGTTGTACAACACGCGGTAGCGGCTGTTCACGTTGTTCGACAACTCGTATGGATCGGTGGTGAGGTGCTGGGAAAAACGTAATAACTGCTCCAGGTTTTCCCAAACCCATTCCTGTCCCTGGTAACTCTCCAGGTTCTCGCAGGAATAGGCGAAAAGCGCCGCCACGTCGGGCGTTGTTACCACGCTGGGATCGGTGTTCGTTTCCCCGAAATCCTTTTTACAGGAAGCGGAAAAAAGCGCGGCGGCCGTTATGATGGAAAGAATCGTTAGCTTTTTCATGTGAATCGTTTAAATGGGTGAACAACTAGAATCCGGCGCGGATGGTGAACACGAAAGACCGCGTCATCGGGGGCACGAAGCCTTCTTCCTTGTTCACGCTGGTCCGGTTGGAGTTGTTGGCCGCCGGGTTGAAATTGTTCGGAAGCGTGTTGTACAGATACCCCAGGTCGCGGCCCAGGACGCTCACCTGCAGGTTGTTCAGCCGCAACTTCTCGGCTACAGATACCGGCAGCGTATAGCTCAGCGCAATCTGCCGCAGCGAGATCCAGGAGTTCTTCACCACCCAGTAATCGCCCACCGCCGTAGAGAACGAACCATATCGGTACATGTACTGCGGCAGGTGCGTGGGCTCTACGTACCCTTTATCATACGCTTCCCGGAATGTCATGCCGGACACGTCTACCTGCGAACCATCGGGCTGCTCGATCGTTTGCCCGTTGTCGAACACCCCGTCAGGGATGATACCGTCGTCGTAAGTGCCGAGGTCGTTAGGGTATTTGCTGGTCCAGCTGATACCGCCGTGGGACGCGTCGCGGCCCTGCAGCGAGGATTTGAAGATACCGGTGTGGGTGCCGTAACGCATGGAGTGCATCACCATATCGCCGCCGATTTTGGCATCGAAGAGCACGTTCAGGGAAATGTTTTTATACCGGAAGGTATTATCGAAGCTGGAACGGAAGTCGGGGTTGATATCGCCTACATCCATCCATTCGTTGCTGCGTTGCGGAAATGCCGCCCTTGCGTCGGAGCGCCATGCCAGTACGGTTTTGCCGTTATTGGGATGATCCTCCGGCTTGCCGTTGGCGTCGTATGCCTGGTAGGGCTTGGAGTGGATGCGGGTCCTGATCACGCCATAAGCGCCGCCAACTTTGGCGTAAGGGATCTGGTCGTTGGCGCCCAGCCCTTCTTCGTCCAGTGCATAGTATTCATTATCGCCGTACAGCTCTATGATTTTGTTGCGGTTCCGGGTGAAGGTGAGCGTCGAGTTCCAGTTGAAGTTTTTCGTCTGCACCGGCGTTCCCGTCAATGAAATTTCCACGCCTTTGTTCTGGATGTTCCCTGCGTTGATCAGCTGGCTGTTCACGCCGGATTCCGCCGCCGCCGGGATGAGGATGCCCTGGTCGAAGGTATTGTCTTTGTACACCGTGAAATCGATCCCCAGTCGGTCTTTCATGAACCGGAGATCCAGCCCGCCTTCATAAGAACGCTTGCGGCGGGGTTTGAGGTTTTTATCCACCGTATAAGTTTGCCCCTGCGCATTGAGGAGGTACGTCAGCATGGGGTTATTCCCCCCGTTGGCCTGTGAAAAGCCCCTCAGCTGGAAGCCGGGGTTGAGGACAAAGGGGTCAATGTCACCACCCAGCCAGGCCACGTTCCCCCGCAGCTTACCGAACGAAATAAACGCGGGCAGCTGGAAGGTTTCGGTGAAGATCCAGGAAAGGCTCACCGCGGGATAGCTGAAGAAGTTGTTGCCAAGGCCGCTGCTGTAGGTAAGGGCCGACGACCAGTCGCCGCGCCAGGTGGCCTGCATGAAGAGCTGATCTCTCCACGCCAAGTCCGCACTGCCATAAATCGAATTGATCGTTTTACGGTTTTTCACACCGCCCGTAGCAATCGGCAGGCGTTTGGAGTTGGACAGGAAGTAGTTCCCCGGGAAAATAAGCCCGCCGTCCGTTTCGTCGTAGTTATAGGTGGTGTAATACCGCTGCGTTTCACCGCCGATGTAACCGCTCAGCGAGAGGTCTTTGCTCAGTTGTTTATTGACAACGCCCATCCATTTCATAAACCAGGCGCGTTTCTGCGAGTGGCCCAGGCCATACTTGCCGCCACTGGTATTGTCTTCCCCCTAAAATCAAATCCCTGCCCCAGTTCCTTCGTTTCGTTCCTGATGGCGATATTGCTGAAGTTCCCTTCCAGCTGGAGGTTCAGCCAGCTGGTGAGCTTCGCGTTGACGGCGAGGCGCCCACGGAACATCTGCTCATCCTGGAGGTAATCGTTTTCAAAAATCCGGAACCAGTAATCAGCGCCGGGAACGAAGTTGGTTTCGTTGGCGTCGTATACTTTGGGCACACCGCCGAGGGTGCTGGTGTATTTGCTGCGCTGCATCCAGTATTTGGTGTCGTAGTTGCGGGGGAAAATCCAGATGTAATTATTCAACCCCAGCTGCGGCGGGTTTTCGCCTTTGAGGGACGTGTAATCCGCGCCCGCGTCCAGCGTGATAAAGCTGGTCAGGTTGTGCGTGGCGCGCAGCGTGAAGGCGTTTTTGTTCATCTTGTTCCGGAAATTGATCCCTTCCGCCTGGTTGCGGGAGTACGACAAACGGAACGAAGATTTATCCGTTGCGCCGTCGAGCGCTACGTTGGTGAGGTAGCCCACGCCGGTCTGGAATGCATCGAGGTAATTGTTGGGGGCGGCTTTGTATTCGGTCCAGGTGCCGTCGTAATTCCGCACTTTCTGGTTGGCGAATTTCGGCCCCCAGTTCTCCAGTTCCCTGTTTTTTTGCGGATCGATATACGGTTCGCCGGCGGCGTTGGTGGGGAACACCTTCGTTTGCCAGTTGGTTCCGGGCCCATATCCGGGGTCGCGGGTATCGGTAAAGAAAGCGCCCACGGTGCCGCCGCCGTATTCGTTCTGGAAGTCCGGCCCGCGATAGGGGTCCTGGATGTTGATGGACTGGCTCAGGGATACGCCCCAACCTTTTTTCGTCCGTCCTTTTTTGGAAGTGATGAGCACGACGCCGTTCACCGCGCGGGCGCCGTAGAGTGCCGCCGCTGCGGAGCCTTTCAGCACGGAAACGCTTTCAAACTCTTCCATGTTCAGGTTCTTGAGATCGTTCCCGAAATCGCGCCCCTTGCCGTCGAAGGCGTCGTTCTCCATAATCACCCCGTCGATCACGAAAATGGGCTGGTTGTTGAGGCTGAGGGTGGAGTTGCCCCGCAGGAGGATGCGCGAGTTGCCGAACAGCCCACCGGAGCCCTGATCGATGTTGATGCCTGGCGCTTTTCCCTGTAAGGCGTTGATGGGGTTTACTTCATTGGTGGCGGCCAGTTCCGCGCCTTTCACTTCCGACACGGAGTAGCCCAGCGCGCGTTTCTCCTTGCGTTGGCCAAGTGCCGTTACCACTACTTCCGACAGCTCGCGTTTGGACTCCTGGAGCACCATGTCGTAGTTGCTGCCCGCGCCGATGGCCTGTTCCTGCGTAGCGAAGCCGATAGCGGTAAAAACCAACACGGCGCCTTCTTCAGCCTCGATTTCGAAGAACCCGTCGGCATTGGTGGTGGTGCCTTTGGCGGTCCCTTTTACGGTAACGGTTACCCCGGGAATGCTGGAACCGTCGGCCGCTTTCACGCGGCCGGTGACTTTCTTAAAAAGCGCGTCGCGGCTGATGACCACCTTCAGCCCGTCGCGCTGGATAATGATCTGGGAGCCGACTACTTCGAGGTTGACGTTGTAGGGCGACAGCAGTGATTGCAGCACGTCGCCGAGCCGCGTGTCCTGCACGCTGACGCTCACGATACTGTTCAGGGGGATGGTTTGGGTAGCATAGGCGAACTTGACGGAAGCCGCCTCTTCGATCCTGCCGAGCACACTTTTCAGCTGCTTGTTGGCCACGGTAAGGGAGATTTTCTTGTCGAGCACGCCCTGCGCCTCGCGGCCCGCGGCGATGGCGGACATCACGTATATGCACAGGAGGGTCTTCAACAGCGCTACCCGCATCATGAAACGGAAGGTATTCATACGCTTGATATTTTGGTTGACAGTAAATGTTCTTTCATTCGTGGTGAGGGTTCGGAGCGGGGCTTAATGGCAGCCAGGACCGGAGATCCGCACTTCATTGTTCACTGTTTCGTAAGTTGCGCCCAGCACTTTGCAGAGCACATCCATCTTATCGTAAAAAGTGCCTTCTTCCAAAGACACGGTAATCCTGCATTTTTCGAACAGCTTCCTGTCGTACCGGATTTCCACGGCGTAGGTATCCGCCAGGGCGTCCACGACGGCGGGAGCGGGAGCTTCGTCGAAGCTGAAACGGGGAACGGGGGCAATGGGGTTTTCGAGGATGGCCTTATTTATAACAACCGACTTGGCCATCGTGTTGCGTCCGGCGTCATAAACGGCCTGTTCATTGGGCAGTAATATCCACGACTTTCCGTTGCCGTCATGCGAAACGGAAACTTTCCCGGAGCGGACGGCTACGGTGATGCTTTCTCCGCCGCTGATCCGGAAGCTGGTGCCCAGCACGCGGGTTACGACTTTTCCGGCGAATACGGTGAAGGGGCGCTTCGGGTCGGGCGCTACTTCGAAAAACGCCGAGCCTTCCAGCCGCACTTCCCGGGCATCGGGGCCGGGTATGCTTTGATAACGGACCCTGGCGCCGGGGCTCAGGGTAATCCGCGAACCGTCTACCAATAATACGGACCGCAGGGACTGGCCGTTGTTCGTAGCGAGGATCTCCCCGCTCCCGATCTGGCAATTGCCGGCGTTTCCGCGGCGGTTTGCTGGGCCGGAGGAGCCTGTCTGCCCTTCCACCACCATCCCGCGACCGCCACCAGCAAGACCACGGCGGCAGCCGCAGCGTACCGCATCCGGCGGACCTTCGGCTGCAAACCCGCTTCAATGTCTACCCATATCTCCCCTGCCAGCCTTTGGGACTGCGTTTCGTCCTCGGCCGCCCTTACATCAGCGATGATACGCCGGGCGCGGGCCACTAAAGCCTCCCGCCGGGTATCTTCCGCGATCCAGGTTGCCCACCGGGTATCGGCGCCCGCAGTCGGGCGCAATATCCATTGTACAAAATCATCGTCGCGCAGTAATGCTTCCAGTTCGGCTTGGGTGTAAGACATACAGTTGAAAAAAAGGTGGTCGTTTTAAGGTATGTACATAATACCGGTCCGCGATACTCACTTCCGGGTCACTTTTTTCATTTTTTTTGGTGCGGGATGGCTATTGTATCTCCAAATGGTAAAATGCCATGCATATGAGGCCGCCGTAATGCGGGGTTAGTCCATAGTAAAAGCGGGCTTATTAAGGGGCAACAGCAGGGTTAATGAGGGGGTAATGTATATCAAAGGTATATCAGCCAGTACCAAATGCAATACAGTAAAGGGTAAGTAACCCTTTTATATACATTCGGTAACCTTACATTAAACCCATGGAAAATCCCTCGCGGCCCCTGACCGATAGTATTTTAACCTTCCCGTAATAGGATGATCAGGGCGAGGGCATTGGGCCCGAGGAGTTGGCGGAGATGGGTCACGCCGCGATGGAGGAGGTTGGCGGCGGATTGGTAATGGATGGCCATGATTTCCGCGGCTTCTTCGGTGGAAAGGCCCTGGTAGAAGCGCAGGTTGATCATTTCCTGCTGGCGCTGGGGCAGCTGCCCGATGGCTTCGCGGATGCGCTGGCGGCGGAGGGATTCGTCTTCCTGTTCGAGGAGAATGGCTTCGGGATGGACGGGGTCCGCCTGATCGGGGAGCGTATCGGCGTAGCGCATGCGCACGCCGGCCTTCCGCATGAGTTTATAGCGGAGGGCTTTCAGTAAATAACCCCTTACGGAGCCAACGGCTGGTATGCGCCCGCGGGAGCGCCAGAGTTCTATAAAAAGGTCCTGGATAGCATCTCTCACCATCCCCTCATCCCTGCTCACCCTGATGCCGTAAACAATCAGCGGCGGCGCGTGCTCATCATACAGTTGCGCGAATGCATCCCGGTCACCTTGTCTGAAGGCCTCCCAAACCGGATCCGCGGCGGGTGGCATGTTGTTTAGTATCGGCATGCTGATACGGCTGCTTTCTGTCTGGTAAGGTATGCATATTTCGCAAAAATTTCACCTTCCTTTCCCAACCAAACCCCTCGCGCAGGGGTTATTTCAACATGACACAGGTAAAACAGATAACGTTCGCCGCACGGCCCTCCGGCCTGCCCGATGCATCCATTTTCCGGATCGAGGAAGTAGCCCTGCCCGATGCGAAAGAAGGTGAGCTCCGGCTCAGGGGTTTGTTCTATTCCGTGGACCCGTACATGCGCGGCCGGATGAACGACGCCAAATCGTACGTGCCCCCCTTCCAGGTCGGCCAGGCGCTGGAAGGCGGTGTGGTGGCGGAAGTAATTTCGTCCCGCGCGACGGGCTTCGAACCGGGAGACGTTGTGCTCGGCCCCTATCTCCCCTGGCGCACGGAAATGACCGTTCCCGCCACCGCCGTTCAGAAAATCGACGCCAGCATCGCCCCGCCCAGTTATTACCTCGGCGTACTGGGCATGACCGGCCTCACGGCATACATTGGCCTCATGGACATCGGCAAGCCCAAACCAGGGGAAACCGTAGTAGTATCCGGCGCCGCCGGCGCCGTGGGCTCCGTGGTGGGGCAGATCGCCAAACACCTGGGCTGCCGCGCGGTGGGAATCGCCGGTTCGGATGAAAAAGGGAAACTGCTGACGGAAACCTTCGGGTTCGACGCCGCCATCAATTATAACGAGCCCGGGCTCGACGACCGCCTGTCCACCGCCTGCCCCAACGGCGTAGACATCTATTTCGACAATGTAGGCGGCGAAGTATCGGACGCGGTGATGAAACAACTGAATTTCTTCGCCCGCGTGCCGCTCTGCGGGCAGATTTCCATGTACAACGCCACCAAACCGCCCACCGGCCCCCGCTGGCAGGGATTGATGGTAACGCGGAGCATACTCATGCAGGGTTTCATCATCCGCAACTACGCCGCCCGCTTCCGGGAAGGGATCGAATTCCTCGCCCCGCTCGTGAAAGCCGGCAAGATCAAATCGGAAGAAACCGTGGCGGAAGGGTTCGAAAAACTCCCGGAAGCCCTGCTCGGCCTCTTTTCCGGCAAAAACAAAGGCAAAATGATCGTCAAAGCCTGATCTTCCCCTAACAAAATAAAAATAACCATATGAGCGATCTGACAGGAAAATCCATCGTAATCACCGGCGCCGCCATGGGACTGGGTCAAGCCGCCGCGCAGGTCTGCGCCGCCAACGGCGCTTCCCTCACGCTGGTCGATTTCAACGAAAAAGCGCTGAACGAAACCGCGGCAGACATCCGCAATGCGCACCCCGATGCGCAGATCACCACCGTTTTGGCCGATGTATCGAACGAAGAAGCCGTGAAAAAGTACGTAGCCGCCGCGATGAACGCCTACGGCCGCATCGACGGCTTCTACAACAACGCGGGCATCGAAGGCAAACAGGCCCCCATGGCCGAATACGACCTTGCGGTTTTTGAAAAAGTCATCGACATCAACCTGATGGGCGTCTATTACGGACTACGCCATATTCTTCCCATCATGGTCAAACAATCGTACGGCCGCATCGTGAATGTGGCCTCCGTGGGCGGTATCCGCGGCGTGTTGCACCAAACGCCTTATGTGGCCAGCAAGCACGCCGTATCGGGGATGACGAAAACCGCCGCCCTCGAATACGCCAAACACGGCATCACCACCAACGCCATCGCGCCCGGCGCCATCCTTACACCGATGGTAGCGGGCGCATTTCAGCAAATGAACCCATCGGATCCCAAAGCGGCGGAAACCGAATACGCGAAAGATAATCCCAGCAAGCGCCTCGGCCTCCCCGTGGAAGTCGCCAACGTGGTGGCCTTCCTCCTCAGCGACGATTGCAGTTACGTAAACGGGCAAACGATCGCCATCGACGGCGGGCAATCCAACGCCTACGGCCCGGTGTGATGCCGGATAGCCATAAAAAAAGCCGTCTGCCCGAAAGGACAGCCGGCTTTTTTATATCTGCGGGGCGGTTATTTGCGCACCCCGAATTTGTATACGGTAGTTTGTTTGTAGGTCTCGCCCGGGCGGAGGATTGCGCTGGGGAACGAAGGCTGGTTGGGTGAATCCGGGAAGTGCTGTGTTTCCAGGCACATACCGGCATGCTTGCCGTACACGGCTTTGTTGCGCGTGTTGGACAGGGAACCATCCAGGAAGTTGCCGCTGTAGAACTGTACGCCGGGTTCGGTAGTGGCCACCGTCATCACGCGGCCCGATACGGAATCGTACAGCATGCCGAATTCCTGCAGCCCTTCGCCTTCTTCCAATACCCAGTTGTGGTCGTAACCACCCTGCACCTGGCTGATGCGCTCGCCCACTTTATGCGGCGTGGTGAAATCCATCGGCGTGCCGGCCACGGAATCCAGGCGGCCCACGGGGATGAGGGTTTCATCCACAGGCGTGTAGCGCGGCGCGCGGAGCTGCAGCTCGTGGCCCAGGATGTCTTGCGACTGGCCGGCCGACAGGTTGAAGTAACTGTGGTTCGTCAGGTTGACGGGCGTGGCCTTGTCGGTGGTGGCGGTATAATCGATCTGCAGGGCGTTGTCTGCCGTGAGGGTATACACCACTTTTACATCGAGGTTGCCGGGATATCCTTCTTCGCCGTCGGCGCTGCGGTATTCGAGCAGGATGCTGCTGTCGCCCGGTTGGGGCGTAGCTTTCCAGATCACTTTATCGAAACCTTTGATGCCGCCGTGCAGGGTGTTGCCGTTATTGTTGGCGGCCAGTTTGTAGGTCACGCTGTCGAGCGAGAACTGCGCTTTGGCGATGCGGTTGGCATAACGGCCCACCAGCGTGCCGAAATAAGGATTGCCGGGTTGGAGGTAGCCGCTGAGGCTGTCGAACGAAAGCACCACGTTACCGGGGGCGCCGTTCTTGTCGGGCGTGATAATATCGGTGATAACGCCGCCGTAGTTGAGGACTTTGACGATCATGCCATTGGCGTTGGTCAACGTGTACTGGGTGACTTCAGCACCGCCCGTTTCGCCGTATTTCGAGCTGGTCAGTGATACGGCAGCCGCTTTCTGGCCGCCGTCGCCGCAGGCGGTAAAGGCCATAATGCCGCCGGTAGACAATGCCATGAGGGTCGAGAGCTTTTTCATGTAGAGCGTGAAATTTTAAAATACAATACTTGGATTTGATCCTTTAAATATCTGTATTAAATCCTGAAATTTACAGTCATTTTTTCAGGAATGTTTGATAAATTGTCTGGCCGACATTTATATAGCAACCACGTAAAAAACTGATAAGCATTGAAAATCGCCCAATATTCCAGCAAAAACAGGATGCTGGTGGCAGTAGACTGTATTATTTTCGGATTCGACGGAACGGAGCTGAAGCTGCTGCTGATCAAGCGGGGCTTTGAACCGGAGAAGGGCCGCTGGAGCCTGATGGGAGGATTGATGAAACGCGACGAGACCATCGATCATGCCGCCAGCCGTGTGCTGAAAGAGCTCACCGGGCTCGAAAACGTGTACATGGAACAGTTGTGCACTTTCGGGGAAATTGAGCGCGACCCGGTAGACCGTACCCTTTCCGTGCTTTACAGCAGCCTGATCGACATTAACCGCTACACGCAGCAGATCAACCAGGATTACCATGCCGAATGGTTCCCGCTCAAAAAACTTCCTTCCCTTATTTTCGACCACCGCGATATGGTGACCCTGGCGCAGCAGAAGCTCCGCTACAAAGCCGCCTTCCACCCCATCGTGTTCGAACTGTTACCGGAGAAATTCACCCTCCCCCAGCTCCAGCACCTCTACGAAGGCATCTTCGACACCCTGATGGATAAAAGGAATTTCTCCCGGAAGGTATTGTCCACCGGCCTGCTCATCAAACAAAAAGACAAAGAAAAAGCCACCTCGAAACGAGGGGCTTTCTATTACAAACTCGATAAAAGGAAGTATCAGACCAAGTTCAACGCTTTCCTCAATTTCATTCCCAACCCGGACGCCATCCGTTAAAGCGGGTAAAACCGCCAATTCGTCCTGAAATCCTTTGCCGGCAAGCGGTCCATGAGGATGGCGCGTACCATTTCCACCGGCATCGCGTTTTCCCGGATAATGGCGTCGTGGAAATCGCGGATATTCATTTTCCCGCTGTCCACCAATTCCTTCTTTAACGCTTCAAACTGCAGGCCGCCGATCATATAAGCGATCTGGTACAGCGGCCCGTACCCGCCGGTAAACGAGCGGCGTACTTCCCCTTCCGCATTGGCGCGTTCATGATTAACACGCTCAACCAGGAAATCGATGCACTGCTGCGGCGTCCATTTGTGAGTGTGGTAGCTGAGGGAAAAGATGATGCGGGCGCACCGGTGCATCCGCCAGAACAGCATACCCACGCGGTCTTCCGCCGACCGGGGAAATCCTTTATCCCATAGCAATCTTTCCCAGTACAACGCCCAGCCTTCCGTCCAGAACGGCGTATCGAAATGGCGGTAAGCCTTGTAGCGGTCGTTCATGAATTGCTGCAAACCATGCCCGGCCAGCAGCTCGTGGTGCACCACGGCGCGGGCGTAATGGGGATTGTTGCCCCGGATCGACATCATCTTGTCGTCGTGGTTCATCGTATTTGTCGGAAAAGCGATCAGCAATTCTTCGCCGCCGAGGAAAAACGGCGCTACCAGTTGCCTTTCGGGCGACAGCATATTCATCCGCCAGGTTTCCTCCGCCAGCGGCGGCAACGAAATCAGCTGGTGTTGCTTCAGGAAAGCGACGGATTGGTTGTAAAGCTCCAGCATGGCCTCCGGCTGGGAACCCGGCTCCACAGAAGTGCCTTTCACCTTTTCCATGGCGCCTTTCCAGTTATCGCCGAAACCCATGTCGCGGGAGGCTTTCAGCATCTCCTTTTCGCACCAGGCGAATTCGCGGTTGGCGATTTCGATCAGTTCGTCGGGAGCATACGGGATCATTTCGTGTAGCAGCAAATCACGGATGGCGGCGTCGCCGATCGGGTTGCCGATGATGCCGGAGCCATCGTCCTGCTGCGAGGGATTGCGTTTTGCGATTTGCTGAAAAGTGTGGGCATAGCTGTTCAGCAGCGAGTCGAGCTGCCGGTAGGGCGCGGGCATCCACCAGGAAAACTGCGGGTCGAATCCCGCGTAGAAATCGTAAGTGCTTTTGACGGCATGCTGCAGGCCCCGGGCGATGCCGGCGCCGCGTTGGGCGAGTTGGGGTGCAAGCGATGTGTCGTTCGCAAGCAGGGCCAGTTGGGAACGGAGGTCCTTCCCTGCCTGGTTCCACGCCGCGGCGAGGGCGCGCGCATCAGGCGTGAGGCCCCTGCGCCTGCGGGCTTCGGCGGCATATAGCGAATCCGCGAAAGGGAAGTAACGCTTCACGTCATCGAATTCCTTCTTTTCCTGTGCCAGCGCCTGCCGCTCCTGCAGCAGGTTGCGGCGAAAGAGCACATAATCCGCCCGCGTGCCCACGGGCAGGCGTTCCCAGTCGAGGGCGGAAAGCCGCTGCAGGTAATCGGCCTGCAGCTTTTCGAGCCGCTGGCGACGCTCCGGGGAATTGCGCACGGCATAAAAGCGTTGCATGCTACCGCGGTCGGCATCGTACTGCACCATGATATTATTGACTTCGCTGGTTTGTGCGTAGAGATCGGTATCAGGCCGTTGCGCGGAGGCGGTGACCGCAATGGTTAGCAGGCAGCAGGTAAAGAAATGTTTCATAAGGGGAAGCAGGATGGAGGTAAAAAAAGCGCTCCCCGGGAATGGAGAGCGCCAGACTATGGTATGATGTGCGGGATTAGTGCACGTTCAGTTGCTTGGAATCGCTCTTCTTTTCCACGCCGATCACACCCGTGGTACCACCGCCCTTCAGCGTCAGTTCTACCGGTGCGTTCGTTTTCCAGGAACCGCGGGTGAAGTCGGGGATATCCACGCTGTTGGAGCGTTTGGACAGCGACTTCTCGCTCAGCGGGAAGATGCAGCTCCACGAAGCGGCGTCGTAAACGTCCTGATCCAGGGCCAGCCCGTTGCGGAGGCAATCGATCAGGCGCCAGTCCATCATGAAGTCCATACCCCCGTGGCCGCCGATCTGCTTGGCCATTTCTCCGATCTTTTGAACGATCTCGGGCGTGTATTGGTCGTAGAGTTTTTTCAGTTCTTCTTCTTTGATCCAGCTGTGGCCGAAAGCGATGCGCTCGGGGCTGGGCCATTTGCTGGCTACGCCTTTGGTGCCGCTCACGAGGTGGATGCGGGAGTAAGGGCGCGGGGAAGTCACATCATGCTGCAGCATCAGGGTTTTGCCTTTGGCGGTTTTGATGGTGGTGGTGCTCATCTGGCCGCGGTAGTTCTTGCCTACGAATTCGTTATAGAACGGATCGGTGGCGGCAAGTTCCTTCGCCATGTTGCCCATCATGAAATCGTTGCTGGACATGGATACGAGGTAATCCATTTTGTCGCCGCGGTTGATGTTCATGCATTGTGCGATGGGCCCGAGGCCGTGTGTCGGGTAGAGGTTACCGTTGTGGGCGATATTCTCGCGGAGGCGCCACATGTTCTGGTAGCCATTTTTGGAGAAGTTAAGATCGCGGAGGTCGTGGATGTACGCGCCTTCGGCGTGTACTACTTCACCGAAGAGGCCCTGGCGCGCCATGTTGAGGGTCAGCAGCTCGAAGAAGTCGTAGCAGCAGTTCTCCAGCATCATGCAATGCTTTTTGGTACGCTCGGAGGTTTCCACGAGTTTCCAGCAGTCTTCCAGCGTTAATGCGATGGGCACTTCGGAAGCGGCGTGGGCGCCGTGCTCCATGGCATAGAGGGCCATGGGCGTGTGGAGATCCCAGGGTGAGGTGATATACACGAGATCCAGCTTTTCCTTGTCGATCATTTCCTTCCAGCCGTTTTCGCCGGAATATTCCTTTGCCGCGGGGCGGCCGGATTTGGTAACGATAGCGTTGGATTTTGTGGCGCGTTCGGGCATGAGATCGCAGAGGGCAACGATTTCAACGCCGTCGATATATGACATGCGCTGTACCGCGCCGGGGCCGCGCATACCCTGGCCGATGAAGCCGATGCGCACCTTATCGATCTTCGGAGCGGCATATCCGCTCATATTGAAGCGCTGTCCTTTTTTGGACTGATCCAGGGCGCGTTTCAATTCCGCGTCGGTTGGAACGGCTGCTGTGGATGCGAAAGACGGGATGCCGGTCATCAGTGCGCCGGAACCGATCGCCAGGTGGCGAAGAAAATTTCTCCGATTTGAACTCATAATGAAATAGGTTGAGCTTATTGACAATAAAGAGCCGGTTAAATTAATAAAGATTTCCGCTTTTTTCAGAAAACCTCCATTAACGGTGAAAATTCTGGAAGAAATGCGCCATCGGGTGGATAGGCAGCTGATGGGAATGCCGGGCGGTATTTGCCTCAGATGAGCGACAGGTTGCCGCCGGGCGCCATTTCGTAAGGCTCGTGGCCGGCTTTGAAGATCCTCGCGCTGAGGGGGCCGCGCAGGGCGATCTCCGTACCTTTCACTTCTATCCAGCTGCCTTCGCGCAGGCCCACCACGGGAACGTGCTGCTGCGTATGGAACTCCCGGATGCGGGTTTCCCGGGATTCGCCCATATGGCCGGAATCAGGGAACGGGTCGAGATAGTGGGGATTGAGGTTGAAGGGGACCAGGTTCATCGTCTGGAAGCTGGACGGGTACACGATCGGCATATCATTGGTGGTTTGCATATTGACGCCGCCGATATTGCTGCCGGCGCTCGTGCCCAGGTAAGGCTTCCCTCCTTCCACTTCGGCGGCCAGCAGGTCCATGAGCTTTTGCCCGTGCAGTTGCTTCACGAGGAGAAAGGTATTGCCGCCGCCGGTAAAGTACCCCGCCGCATGGCGGATGGCCACTTCAGGATCTTTGAACGTATGCAGTCCTTTAACCCTGATGCCCCAGTTCCCAAAGGCCACCGCGGCGCGGGCGGTGTATTCGTCATGGGAAATGCCGCCGGGGCGGGCATACGGGATAAATACGATTTCCGGGATGCCGGCGAACAATTCGCGGATGGCCGGCTCCAGGTAAGCAAGGTATTCCTGTCCGAACAAAGTCGATGTACTGGCTAAAATGATCTTTCGCATATCCCGAAAATACGACTCCGGCGCCAAACGGGAAAATCCCGTATGGGCAGTATTGCCTACGCAATAAAGGGCAGGATTCCGTAAATTGCAGGGAACAGCAAACATCAGCCCATGTCAATAACGAACGAACAGGAAATGCAAGGCATGCGGGCGGCCGGAGAAGCGGTGGCCCTCACCCTGAAAGCCATGCGGGAATATGCCCGCCCGGGTATGTCTACCGGTGAGCTGGACGAGTTCGGCAATGCCGTACTGGCCTCTTTCGGAGCGAAGAGCGCGCCGAAGCTCACTTATGGGTTCCCCGGCTGGACCTGCATCTCCGTCAACAACGAAATTGCCCATGGCATACCATCCGACAAACGCATCATGACAGAGGGCGACCTGCTGAACATAGACGTTTCCGCGGAACTGGACGGCTTTTGGGCGGACAACGGCGGTTCGTTCGTGCTCGGGCAAGACATTCACGGCCATCAGAAGCTGGTGGACGCTTCCCGGGAGATTCTCCGCAAAGCGATCGACAGCATCCGCGATGGCGTGAAGATCGCGGAGATCGGCGGGCTGATAGAATTCGAGGCGAAGAAAAGAGGATACCGCGTGATCGAAAACCTCACCGGCCACGGCGTGGGCCGCAGCCTGCATGAAGAGCCGCATTCCATCGCCAATTATTACGATAAGTACAACCGCGCGAGATTCCGCAAGAATGGTGTGGTAGCGATAGAAACATTTATTTCCACCCGGGCCACCTGGGCGTATGAGAATGGCGATGGCTGGACGTTGCAGACCAAAGACGGCAGCTTCGTGGCGCAACACGAGCATACTCTCATGGTTACCGACGGCGTTCCGGTGCTTTTTACTTCCGGTAATGACATCTGGAATTGAGTAAACGAAGATATTGGTGAGGCGCCCCCGGCCTGTACTGCCCCAAAAAGTTGGACACTTTTGGGGGCACTTCAAGCCGGGGGCGCCTTTTTTATTGCGTTGAAGATTCATCGGCTGAAAATACACAATCGGTTTTCCCAGATCATATCAAAAAACTATCTGATTCCGGCAAAAAACCATCTGGCGCTTTGCAAACGTTTGCATACATTCGGAAGACATTTCACCGCGTTATGAAAACATCCCTGCGGCATACGGTTTCGCACCTGCCCTGAACGTTCCGTCATCTTCCCGTCTGCATGACCTTTTTCTTTTCATCACCCAAAATTCCACTTATGCGAAAATGTTACCTATGGCTGCTTTGCCTGCAAATCCTATGGACGGGCGCTTCGGCCATCGACCGCAACGTGTCTGATATGACGGGGCTCAACAGCGCCATCGCGGCCGCCCAGCCCGGCGACCGCATCATCCTGCAAAACGGCACCTGGAACAATGCCGCCATTACGTTCAGTTCCTCCGGCACCGAAGCCGCACCCATCCAGCTGCGCGCCCAAACACCCGGAGGCGTCACCTTCACCGGCAATTCCACCCTCAACGTCACCGGCGCGTATCTCGTGGTGCATGGCTTCAAATGGACCAACGGCACCGTTACCGGCAACGTGGTCACCATTCGCGGGAGTTACAACCGCATCACCCAGTGCGCCATCATCAACTTCAATTCCGGCTCCAAATGGATGGTGCTCGATGGCCTCCGCGCCCGCCTCGATCACTGCCATTTCGAAGTCAAAAACACCGTAGACCCCACGCTGCAGATAGAAGTGCGGGATCAGACGGCCGATTATCACATAGTGGAATACAACCACTTTTCCCGACGCCCGCCGTTGGGCGTTAATGGCGGCGAAACGGTGCGGGTAGGGTATTCCGGACAGATGGACAACATCTCGCGGACACTCTTCCAATACAACCTGTTCCGCGAATGCGACGGCGAAAACGAGATCATTTCCAACAAAAGCGCCGAAAACCTGTACCGCTACAATACTTTCCGGCGTTCGGAGGGGCAATTCTGCTTCCGCCACGGCGACCGCAACATCCTGTACGCCAATTGGTTCCTCGGCGAAGGAAAAGCGAAAACGGGCGGCGTCCGCGTGATCGGTTCGCAGAATTACATCATCAACAACTTCTTTTACGGCCTAGACGCGGCCAATTCCACCGGCGATGCCGTGATTATCCTGCAAAAAGGGCAGACTTACGCCTCGGGGGAAGTACGCTTCAACCCGCAGATCAACGGTTGCGTGATCGCTTACAATACCATCGGCGAATATACCAGCGGGCGCGCCATCGATCTCAACAACGGGTCGCGGCCTTTGTCGCCAATGGGCGTGGTGGTCGCCAATAATATCGCCGTGGATGCGAACCAGTCGCTGGTCGCCAATAACCTCACCGGTTCCGAAACCTGGATGGGCAACATCTTTTCCGGCACCCTCGGCATTACCAACCCCGGCGGCATTACGATGGCCAATCCGCAGTTGGAATCGGCCGGGAGCTGGCGGATCGGGGCTGCCAGTCCCGCCATCGATGCCGGTGTTGGCGGATGGGGCTCGCTGCTCAATATCTCCGGCCTGCCGGCAGACGTGAATGTTTCCCTGGACATCGACGGGCAAACGCGCAGCAGTTCGAAAGACGTTGGCGCGGATGAGCGCACTTCCGGAGCCGTAGTGAACCATCCACTCGATTCGATGGACGTAGGCCCGGCCTGGCTGGGCGGCCCTCCCGATCCGGATGCCCCTCCCGCCCTGGCGAATCTCGCACTCCAAAAACAGTAACGGCCAGCAGCGCGCCCCAGCCCGAGAATCCGGCAGCGGATGCGGTAGACGGGGATGTGAACACCCGCTGGTCAGCCAGTGTTTATCCGCAGTGGCTCGAAGTCGATCTTGGCGCCGTTTACGACATTTCAAAAACGGAAGTGGTGTGCCTGAACGACAGGGCCTACCAGTTCACCCTCCAATCCAAAACCACATCCGGCGGCAGTTTCACGCAGATCGTGAACCGTTCGGCCAATACCAAGGGTGGTTCCGCGGCATCGCCCATAACGGACAACTTCGGTCCGGTAGCGGCAAGGTATGTCCGCATCACGGTAACCGGCGCTGCGGATTATACCGGCACCTGGGCCAGTATCGCGGAATTGCGCGTGTTCGGAGAAAGTACGCCCCTCGTGCTGATGGCCCGGAAGCTGCCGGAGGAGAAAACTGCGGAGGCAGGGTTGCAAGTGTATCCGAATCCTGTAACCGCCGGCGCTTCCACGATAAGGTACACACTCCCGGAAGCGGCGCAGGTGCAGATTTCGGTATTTAACATGAACGGGCAAACGCAAAACATCCTCAACGCCCGGCAGGACGCGGGCGAGCATACCCTTCGCTGGCCGCAATCGCCCCAGCCCGCGGGCGTGTACATCCTCCGAATGAAAGCGGGAAGGATGGAAAAGCAGGTCAGGCTGGTAGTGGCGCGATAGTCAACGGGTTACAACAAATCAAGCGGGGCACGGTGAAAATACCGGCCCCGTTTTTTATCTTGACTCAAATTCCCCCTTCCCATGACCCTCACGCAAAGAATCGCTTCTATCGATATCACGCGCGCACTCACGATGACGCTCATGATCTTCGTCAACGACCTCTGGACCCTCCATGACATTCCCGGCTGGCTGGGGCATACGCAGCCGCAGGAAGACGGGATGGGCCTGGCGGACACCGTTTTTCCCGCGTTCCTCTTCATCGTAGGCATGAGCCTGCCTTATGCCGTGGCCAACCGCATCCGGAAGGGAGATAATACCTGGGCGCTGCTGCGGCATGCGCTCGAGCGGGGGGTTGCGCTGCTTGTGATGGGCGTGGTGCTGGTGAACGGCGAAAACCTGAACGAAAGCGCCACGGGGCTTTCGCGCGGGGTGTGGAACGTGATCGCCTGCACGTCGTTTATCCTCATCTGGAATCAATACCCTGAAAACTGGCCGAATGTCAGGAAATATGTGCTCAAAGCGCTGGGCATCGCCGGGTTGCTGTTGCTGGTGTATGTATGCCGGGGCGGCGACGGCTCCCAGGGATTCTCCAAACACTGGTGGGGCATCCTGGGGCTGATCGGCTGGTCGTATCTCGTGGCTTCGGTGGCGTATATCCTCGGGCAGGGCAAATTTGCGGTGTTGCTGGGAGCCTGGGCGGTGTGCATGGCATTGAATATCGCGGCGCATGGGGGGCTTATTCCCGGCGGGCATTGGCTGCGCGCCTGGCTCGGCCCGGTGGGTGATGGCGGATTGGCGGCCCTGGTGCTGGGAGGCGCCATCACGTCCATGATTTTCCGGCGTTTCTCGGCCGGAACACGCTCCGTTTCCGTTATTGGATGGTTAACATTGATAGCAGCGGGGCTCGTGGCCGCGGGAATCCTTACACGGCCGTACTGGGGGATTTCGAAAGTGATGGTAACGCCCAGCTGGGTATTCATTTGCAGTGGCATTACGATCGCGGTGTTTGCGCTGGTGTACTGGATCGCCGATTTGCTGGGAAAGGCAGATGTATTCCGCGTTATCCGGCCGGCGGGCACCGACACGCTGCTGTGTTACCTCCTGCCGTATTACGCCTATGCGTTGATGGGAATGCTGTCGATCCCGATGATGTTCCCGCTGGGCGGCGGCGCCGGCTTGCTGAAATCGCTGGCCTTTGCACTGATTATCGTACAGATAACGGGATGGATCAGCAGAAGGGGAATCCGGTTGAAACTGTAAATTTGTAGTATGATAACCATAGCGAATGAAATACTGGCCGTGCAGATCAGTCCTAAAGGCGCTGAGCTGCAGGGCATCCAACGGAAAGATAACCAACTCGAATACCTCTGGAGCGGCGACGCCGCCTTTTGGGGAAAGAAGAGCCCGGTCCTGTTTCCCATCGTGGGCGGACTGAAAAACAACCAATACCGGTTTGAAGGGAAGACATATGAACTGGGGCGCCATGGCTTCGCGCGCGACAGGGAATTTGAGCTGGCGGAGCAAACGCCCAACTCGGCGACTTTCGTTTTGACGGATGACGCGGAAACCTTGCAGCGTTATCCGTTCCCGTTTACGCTGGGCATCCGGTATGAGGTGCGCGACGCTACGCTGTCGGTAAAGTACACGGTGCAGAACACGGGCGACCGTTCCATGTATTTTTCTGTCGGCGCGCATCCAGCTTTCAGGGTACCGCTGGCGGAGGGGACGGAATATTCCGATTACCATTTATATTTCAACAACACAGAAAACGCCGGTTTATGGCCCCTTTCGCCGGAAGGGCAAATTCAGGAAGAGCCCGTGGCGTTTTTCGACAATACGCAGGAGCTGCCGCTGACAAAGGAATTGTTTTATAAAGACGCCCTGGTTTTCAAGCACCTCGCCTCCAATTCCATTTCCGTTCGCAGCGGAAAAACGCCCCATGGGCTTGAGCTCCGCTTTCCGGGGTTCCCGTATATGGGGATCTGGGCGGCGAAGGATGCGAACTTCGTTTGCATTGAGCCCTGGTGCGGGATCGCGGACGCCGTGAACGCCAGCGGGGAATTGCGGGAGAAGGAAGGCATTATCGAACTGGCGCCCGAAGGAATCTTCCAGCGGGAGTGGTCCGCTATTTTTTTCTAAGCAATCAAACGTAGCCATTAACATTTCCGCCGGGGGCCCTCCCCGGCGGAAATACCTGTTTTCCCCCTGAAACCCATTCGTTTGTTCAAAGGCGTTATAACATGTATTAACATTTTAACCCAACACATTTTCCTTAATTTGATTCGTTAATGCATTGTTAATCAAATTTACCTGTAACCCAATGTCTATTTTCGATTACCCCCGGATCAATTTCAAAGGCCTGGTTTCCATCAACGTAGGCACCGCCAACAACGACGACTATTCCGGTGAGCAGTTTGCCGGCGGCCCCTATAACGGGATGCCCGTCCGGCTTGCAGACTCCGCCAATGTACAGCCCATGCTGTATGGAATGGACGACGATACCTGGGTCAAATGGGCCGTCACGCCCCTGTCCGTCTACAATCCGCCAGCGCCCTCGGCGGTCAAATCCTCCCCCAGGCGTTTCGAAGGCAAGCCCGCCGTCGTGGAAAACACGGCCAATTCCACCATCATCCCCGGCGAATGGAATTATTACGGCGATATGGGCCTTGACATGATCAACGTAAACGTTACAGGCGTGAACGACCCAGGAAACGTCATCCCTTCGTCGCTCATGAGCACCATCAGATCGAGCCAGCTATCCTACCTCAACCGGCCTGGGCCTAATGGGCGCAGCACGGGCATGGTAATCGACATCAACCCCGAAGACCCTACCAACACACAGGTTTTCACCGACGCCCTCAGCCTCATGTCGGGCGACAACGTGGTGTTCTCCGGCAAACCCTCCAAAGCCATGACCCGCTGGATCAACTTCACCCGTAATGGCGCATTGACCGGCCCCAACGGCGCGGCGGCCATGTTCCAGTGCGTGCTGCCGCTGAACGTATTGCAAGGGCAAAGCATCCTCCAGGGCATGCCTTCGGCGTCTCCGGACGGCCGTCCGCTCGCCGGCATCGTGTGCCGCTATACCATCTACCGACCGCTGCAAAAAATCAATGTATTCAAATACAACCCGCAGCAGTGGATCAACGAGATGCTGCAGCTCTATGCCACGCAGGGCATCAACCCCGACTTCCTGGAACTGCAGGGCACCATCGCCCCCTGGTTCCAGGGCGACGCCATTTCCCAAACCACCGGCCGCTACCTGGAGCCTGTCCCCTTCCCTTTCCCAACGGGCTGGAAAGGCAATACCATGGGCAGTTCCACCATGAGCCTCCCGCCGGTCATCCTTCAGTACAACAAACAAAACCGGCAAATATCGATCGATCTGTCGCCGGTGCTCCCCGACCTCTACCAGGGCGCGCCGGACTACGACCCGCTGGTTACAGGCAACGATCCCAAATACAACCTCGGCACCATCACCCTCGCCGTGGCCTTCGATCCTACGCAGGGCCTCGATGCGGCGCTCCCCATCGGCCAGATCAATTACATGGATATGGCCACCAATGACGCCAACGGCTGGATCTTCGATTTCACCTGGAATGCCTTTATCGACGCCGCGCTGAACGACGGTTACAAATTTTACCTCTACTGCGGTGGCAGTCAGGGCATCAATCAGGCCATCCATATCGAGAAGCCGTTATTCCTCTTTTCGGAAACATCCGGCGTGTACGCGGAGCAGGATACCTCCACACCCCTCGCCACCACCAACCGTTTCCGCGATTACGGGGTGGACACTGTGCCAATATCCTTTACAGGATATAAAGACGGCCAGCCGATGACCAATAACGGCGGCTATACGTTCGATCTCTGGTATTACGATACCACGCCCAATCAGGCTACCGGTCCGGCCACGCTGCTGATGCACGGCTACAACCTCGGCGATCCCATAACGCTGCCGGTATACAACAACGGGAATGTGCTCATCACCTGCACCCCGCACGACAGTCCCCCGCCTGCCAATTACGGGCAGTTCAACCCGCTGACGGGCTCCATCATTAATGTGCGGGTACTGCCCAACAACGAGGACTTTTCCCGGTATTACAAAGACCCTTCTTCGCCGCAACCCACCGGTAACGATCTGCTGACTTTCGATGTGGTGTACGAAAAGGTGCTGCGCAATTATTACCTGCTGTACCCAGCCATGAGCAGGGTGGTGAAGCTGAACGATCCTTCCATCTGGCAAGACCCCGTTATGGCCCGCGCGCTGCTCGACCGGATCAGCCTGCCCGCCTGGAATACGGCTGTGGCCATGCCCCGCACCCGCGACCTGTCGGAATCCCGGCGCAAATTGCTCACCGCGTTTTGTCTCAAAATCATCAATCCCTAAAAAATTCATCCATGAAATACCTGATCTCCGGCCTGCTGCTATGCACCGGCCTCTTTGCCGCCGCACAGGCGCCATATACCATCACGCTGCAAAAAGCGGCTTCCCAGCCCGCGCCCGCACTGCAATCCTACGCTATCGCCGTACAAAACGGGCTTTGGCTGCTGGTAGGCGGCAGAACCAACGGATTCCACGGCACTTCCGGCTCCGGGTCCACCTTCCCAACTTCCAACTCCAACCAAAACATCTGGGTGATAGACCCCGTCAACAACAGATCCTGGAAAGGGAATATCCCCGCCGCGCTGCAATACCAGCTCAGTTCCACCAACATGGCCTTTTACCAGGACGGCAACATCCTGTATTGCATCGGCGGCTACGGAGCCGGTTGCCCCGGCGACAGCTGTTACCAGACCTTCCCACAGATAACGGCCATCTACGTGGATAAAACCATTGCCGCTGTGCAGAACGGTTATGCCACGGACAATTCCATCAAAACCACGCAAGACAGCCGCATGGCCGTAACCGGCGGATATTTCACCAAGCTCAACAACTGGTTCCATCTCGTGATGGGGCAGAATTACAACGGGAAATATTCGGGCGGGGTTACCGGAAAATATACCGAGCAGATTGCGCGATTCACGCTCAGCACGCTCAATGGCGCGCCCGTTATTTCCAATTACCAGGTTATTACCACGCCCTTGCAGTATAACGGCGCCAACCAGTTTCACCGCCGCGATTATCCATCGGTAAAGATGGTGATGCCCGCCAACCGGAACGTTGGCGTGGGCGTGTTCGGCGGGGTGTTCAACAACCAGGGCGGGCCATTCGTGAACCCGGTATATTTCGAGGACATGGGTTTCAATACACTGGCTTCGATCGATACCAGCTTCAAACAACGGTATTGCCTCTACGACTGCGCGTCGGTCTCCGCGTTCAATTCCGCGACCAGCGAAGCGTATGTGTCATTTATCGGCGGCATCACCGACTGGACGATCGACGAGAACGGCAACGAGATTCCGGGCAATGCGTCCAACTTCATGCCCTGGTTCAACCGCGTTTCCACGCTTGTGAGAACATATAACACCATCAAAGAATACCCGCAGAAGAACAGTACGCTGCCGGGTTACATCGGCGGCAACGCGGCTTTTATCATCCACCCGAAAATTGCCGTCATGTCTAAAACGGAAGATGTGATCGATTACGCAAAACTGCCTTCCGGAAATACCCTCATCGGCTGGATGTATGGCGGGATCGAAGCCACAGCCCCCCAGAGCAACGGCTTCAACCCTACGAATGCGAGCAGTACGATTTATGAAGTGTGGTTACAGAAGTAATGACAGGACTTACGCATCCATCCGGATCCTTACATAACAAAAAACAGACAGCCACTATGACGGGCTGTCTGTTTTTTTAATTAAAACGTATGTGGCTTTCAGATTGAATGCCGGGTATCAACATTTCAGCGTCTTCTTTTTCTTCGCTCCGCCCGGCCGCCCGCGCGACGCGGCGATGTAAGCTTCCGCCGCGGGCACCTTGCAGGCCGTATCCCCCATATCCACCTTCACCACGCCGATCTTGCGTGCAGCCGCCACCGCGGCATCGTGCGCGGCATCCACATAAGTTCCCGCACTGATAACGAAACCATTCATTACATACCGCACGCGGTCGTGCATCCCATGGATTTCTTTCTCAATGCGCTTGAGCAATTGCAGCACTTTGGGCACGTCGATCCGTTCGTCGGGCAGCAGGGACAGGAGCCCCGCGAGCGTGGCCCATCCGCTGACGGCAACAGCCGGCGAAGGATCATCGATCCATTCCAGCGCAATGTGCCAGGCATCCGGATGTTCGGCGGCTACCCAGGCCACGGAGTATTCGCTGATGGCGAGGGCATTAGGCGTTTCGGCCCATTTGCGGAGCGCCGCGGCGGTCATGAGGGCGCCGTTGGCGGCGAGGCCGGCGAGGTATTGCGCGTCGTAATGGCCTGTATCGTAAAGCGCCAGGGCGAGCGCCTGGTCTTTGCGGATTTGTTTAAGGATCACCTTCAGGTCGGAGACTTTCACGCCGGTAATGGGTTCCCGGGCGCCGTGGTTCATGAGCGTCTTCTTCGTTTGAGCGGTACCGGCGGCAGCGATGGCCGCCATGGTTTCGGCGAGTGTCATGACGGAGGATTTTAATCTTCTATCAATATTCCCATTTTCCCCATTTGATAATCACGCATGGCTTCGAGCACCTCCGTTTCGGTGTTCATGACAAACGGCCCGTTCGCCGCGATCTTCTCCCCGATCGGCTCGCCCGAAGCGATGAACAGGCGGGTATCTTCCTCGGCGGTAATGCCAATCCCCTTCCCGTCTTCCCGGAAAACCAGGCAATGATACCCGGTGTAGACGCTGGCCCCGGTGATTTTCACCTCGCCGTCGAGCAGGTACACGAAGGCATGATGGGTTTCAGGCAATGGAATGTAGAAATGCCCGCCTTTGCGGAAATGCGCGGTGAATGTATTGACCGGCGTAAGGGTGGGTACAGGCCCTTTCACACCGAGCAATTCACCGGCGACCACGGAAATGTTCACCAGCCCGTCTTCGCTCTTCACCGCCGGCGTATCCGAAGCATGTAAAGGAAAGTAGGACGGTTGCGCCATTTTGCGGTTGGCGGGGGAATTCACCCATATCTGTATCATTTCCTGCTCGCCGCCGGTTTCGTGGATATCGTCGGGCGGGCGCTCGCTGTGCACGATGCCCATACCCGCATGCATCCATTGCGTGCCGCCTGCGCGGACCACCGAGTTGTTCCCCCGGCTGTCGCGGTGATGGACGCCGCCTTTGAAAATAAACGTCACCGGCGAAAAGCCCCGGTGCGGGTGCGGCCCCACGCCCGCCTGGCGCGGCGGGAGGTAGTCGGGAACGCGCACGTCGATGTGATGAAGGAGCAGGAATGGATCGATCCGGTCGGCATGAACGGAAGGAAACGGCTGCCTGACGGGCATATCGCCCATATCTTTCTGGTCTGCGTACAACACATGTTGCACACTGCGGTATTGCTGCATGATGAGATGGGGCTATTCGGGCAGTTTATCTGCATTCATGTAATAGGTCAGGGCGCCGGAAGGGCATGCTTTCACCTGTAAAACGATGGCGGCGGTATCGGCGCCGTCGATTTTGATCCAGGGCCTTTCTTTCGGCTGGAACACCGAAGGCAGGCCGCGCGCGCAGATACCCGTATGGCGGCAGATGCGTGGTTGCCAGACAACCGTTACCTCGCCATTGGTATATTCATGTTTCATGTCCATAACAAAACGATTTAGGATTCGCGCAATTGCCGCTTGAAGGATTTGAAATCTTCGCGCAGTGCGATGAACAGGCGGTCGAAGGTGTCCATATCATCCTGCAGCTTGTTGTGCAGCATCTGGAGCTGCGCATCGTCGCCCTCGGCTTCAGACATCATTTTGTCGCCCCTGATCACCTGTTGCAGGAGGTCGTTCACTACTTCCTTCTGGCGGATGAGGGCATTCTGGAAATGCTCCACTTTGGCGGCGTTATCGTTCCCGATCTGACCGCTGGCCAGTTCGCCGAGCTCGTCGCGCAGGGATTTGATTTCTTTTTCGTTCAGCAGCAGATCTTTCTTCCATTCCTGGTGTTGGTGATGGAGTTTGTCGTAGTTAGTCAAGGGCATATTTCAAAGATTAATTGTGTGTTCAGACATTGATACCATGTGCCAGGAGCTTTTTCCACTCCGGGTTTTTCCGGATGAAGGTGGCCACATACGGGCAGAGGGGCACCATCTTCTGGCCGCGTTCTTCGATGATGGCCAAAACGCGCTCCACCAGTGCGGCGGCGATGCCTTTGCCTTCGAGCTCGGGCGCCACTTCGGTATGGGTCAGGAAGATGCGGTTGCCGCCTTCCATGTACTCGATTTTAGCCAGGTGCCCGTCGACCCGCGTTTCGAACTGTTTGGCATTTACATTCTCCTTGATCTCGAGCAGTTTTGCTTCCATGTGTTCGGATTTGGGTGGTAAACGAATAAAGACAGGTGCGGGAAAAATAGCCAGACACGGATGGCTAGAACCATGCCATCCCAATACAACACAAAGGTAGGCAATTGGTTGGCTCTGAAGTCAAATCAAGAGAAACATGCATATATGAAATGCGCTTTTTCGATGTAGGGATGATGGTTTACATTTGCCGCATGCAAAAAACGTTAAGCGAGCGCGACCTGGCTGTGATATGGCACCCTTACACCCAGATGCAGACAGCTCCCGCCCCGGTGGGGATCGTTGGCGGAGCGGGCGCGGTGCTGACAGACGAGCAGGGCCGTGAGCACATCGATGCCACATCGTCGTGGTGGGTAAACATCCATGGCCATGCCCATCCGTATATCACGCGGCGGCTGACGGAGCAGGCGGCTGTTTTGCACCATTCCATTTTCGCGGGATATACGCATGAACCGGCCGTTGCCCTGGCTGAGCGGCTGTTGCCCGTGTTGCCCGGCTCCCAGGCCCGGGTTTTCTACTCCGACAATGGTTCCACGGCCGTGGAAGTGGCGTTGAAAATGACGATCCAATACTGGCAGAATAAAGGCCTCCCCGCCGGAGGCTCCTCGCCTTCCACAACGCCTACCACGGCGATACGTTCGGCGCCATGAGCGTTTCCGGGCGCAGCGTGTTCACCCGCGCGTTCGACGATTACCTTTTTGAAGTCACATTTCTCGATTTGCCCAACCCGGATAACCTCCCCGCTCTCCTGGCGCAAATCGACGCCCTGGGAGAATCCACCGCCGCCTTCATTTTCGAACCGCTGGTTCAGGGCGCGGGCGGCATGGCCATGTACGACGCCCCTTCGCTGGACGCACTGCTGGCGCATTGCCGTTCCAAAAGCATCCTGCTGATCGCAGACGAGATCATGACGGGCTTCGGGCGCACGGGCGCCAATTTCGCGATGGACCAGCTCGCGACCGCGCCGGATATGATCACGCTTTCCAAGGGCTTGACCGGCGGCACGATGGCCATGGGCATCACCACCTGCACGGCGGAGATCTACGAAGCCTTTCTCAGCACCGACAAGCTGAAAACGCTCTTCCACGGCCACTCTTTCACCGCCAACCCACTCACCTGCGCGGTGGCGCTGGCCAGCCTGGAGCTTTTCCTGGAGCCTTCCTGCGCCGAAAACCGCCGCAGGATCGCGGCGCAACATCGGCAATTCGCGGAGGAGCTGCGGGCAAGGAAAGAAGTGAGAAACGTCCGCCAGGCGGGAACGATCCTGGCTTTCGAAATCAGTACCGGGGAGGCAGACGGCTATACCAACGACCTGGCCGATTTCCTGCATGCCTTTTTCCGGGAAAGGCGCGTGATGCTGCGCCCCCTCGGCAACACGCTCTACATCCTTCCCCCATATTGCATTACAAACGAACAGCTGGCAGTCATATACACCAGTATCCTCGACATGCTGACGGCTTGCGGCCACCGGCAGGCATAAAAAAGCCCCCGGGATTCCGGAGGCCTTCATGCGTTTGCTGTGTTGACGTGTTGTAACTAGAACTTCATGGGAACGGAAATCTTCGTGTCGTCCCATTCCATCTGGAGCGCGCCTTTCGGGAAGGAATACGTCAGTTTTTCAACGGAGGAGGCCGTTTTCTGGCGCGGAACCTTTACTTCGGCTACGTTCTTGTCTTTGTTCTTTTCGTACTCGGAAGAGCCCATCTGACCGGCAACACCATTGAGGATTACGGTGAAATCGCTTTGCGAGGGAATGATGAACAGGGCGTAAGTGCCTGCTTTCACTTTCTTGCCGCCAAACGTCACATCTTTCTTAAAGGTAATATCGGTTGACTTGTTCGCACCGGCACGCCATACTTTGTCGTAAGGCACCAGGGCGCCGAAGATCGCACGGTCCCTTTTGGAGGGTTGGCTGTAGGAAATCTCTACATTGTCTCCCTTAGCGGAAACCAACGGGCTTTTCGGAGGATCCTGCGCCAGCACGGCCGTGGCGGAGAACAGAAGGGCGAGGCCCATTAACATGCTTTTCATAAAAATAGGATTTGATGAGTTGAAGATGAAAATTACGCCGGAAAACCCACAAAAACCAAACCGTTCAACATAAATAATCTCAGGGCCTCTCCGCAAGTGCTTTCAGATGGTTGAGCCCGTCTTCCATCGTAGCGCCAAACATCCTGTCCATCATGAAACCGCGCAGCTTCCACCAGGGCGCCATGCCCACGTGCGCTTCGAAGCGCCAGAGGATGGCCGTGCCCAGGCTGTCGGCCGTGGGTTTGAGATCGAAATGCGCCGTAATGTGCTTCATATCCGGATGGGTCATAATGTACGTCACGCTTTTGCCGGGCACCACTTCGGTGATTTTTACGCGGCCAGGCTCATGTTTACCCTCCACCGGCCAGGTGAACATGGCGCCTTCGCCCGCGGTAACAGGACCGTAATTTACGGTCGCGCCTGGTTTGAGGCTGTATTCCGGGTGCCAGGGGTTCCATTCCTTCCAGGTTTTGAGGTCGGAAAGATAGCCGAACACCTTGTCTGCCGGTGCTTCGATGGCGCCGGAGCGCTCCAGGAGCGCGGTCGACGGGAAAGCCAGCGACAGCAGGAAAATCAGCGCGCCCAGGATGCCCACGGAAATAAAGAAAAATTTAATCAATCTCATATCAGGTCAGGATTACGGTTGTAAAACATTTATTCCCAGCGGAAAACCTTCACGGCCACCGCGTATACCACAACGCCCCATATCGTTAGAACAAGTAACTGCGGCCCGAGGTTCCAGAGATGCAGCCCTTCGAACGCGATTTTCCGCAGCGCATCGTTGAGGTAAGTCAGCGGCATGATCTTGCAGATGGGCTGCAGCCACGCAGGAAATACATCCACCGAAAAGAAAGTTCCCGCCAGCAGAAACTGCGGCAGGGTAACGATATTGGCCATGGGCGGAATGGTGCTTTCCGTTTTGGCGATGCCGCTCACCACAAATCCGAAGCCCATGAATACGATAAGCCCGAAGAGGCAAAGGATCAGCATTTCGAGGAAGGTCACAAAACCGTTTACCAACGTGAAGCCAAAAGCGAAATACCCCAGCCCGATGATCACAATGGAACCGAACGACTGGAACAGCAAACGGCTCAGCGCCTCGCCCAGGATGATGTACATGCGATGGATGGGTGTGGCGAAGAAACGCTTCAGTACCAGCGTTTGCCGCAGGCTGAAGAAGAGGAACGCCGTACCAAACACCGCGGCGCTCAGCAGCGAGAAGCCCAACTGTCCGGGAAGGATGAAATCGATCGGGCGGTATTCGCGGCCGGGCACGGTTTCTTCCTTCACTTCCGCCACTGAAGGACGGGGATAGGCAACATCATCGGCCGCATTGATCCCTGTTTTCAGGATGCCGAGGAGTGTGGCCTTTTCGTCGGGGTTCGTGGCCGTGGAGGATTTGACGAATATTTTGTAGCGCAGCGGGGGATTCTGCGGCAGGTCTTTCCCCTGGATGCGAACGATGGCGGTGAGGCGGCCTTTGCGGAGGTCGTCTTCCATTTCGGCCTGCGTTTCGTTCGTGACGAGTTGCAGTTTGGGGGTAGATGCAAGTTGCCGGTAAATGATGGAGGCCGTATCCGATTGCGCATCGATCCCTACCCTGACGGTTCCGCTTCTGCCACCGATAAATCCGAACACCAAAATGAAGACCAGCGGGAAAGCCAGGCTGAACACCACTGCCGAGGGGCTCCGGAACATCGCCCGGATACTCGCTTTCGTAATTGCCCACATTGCCTTTCGCTGGTTGTATGCTGACGCCATGCTATTTTTCTTTAACAAGGGGCAAAACTAGCAAACAACGGTCAATTATCCCCTGAAATATATCAGCAGGCTGTAACGCCCGCCTGATGGGCTGTAACCCACCAATAACGCCCGGTTAACAATTTTGAAAAGGCCCGGGCGCGCAGCTTTTGTTAAGTTGCAGGCATATTGAAAATGTGAGTATTTACGTATCCATCAACCAATAATGCCCTAAAATCATATTGTATGGCAGAGAAGAAAGTTCAGGCCGCCGCTGAATCAGCCAATCCGGCCGTAGAAAAAATGTGCAGTACCTACGACCAGATCCTGGAGAACCTCCAGGACTTTGATCCCTTCAGCGCATCGCAGATCATTTGTAACGTCATCAACGAGCACATCAAGCGGCTAAGCAATGTGATCCGCCACCACAACGAAATAGCGGAATCAGCGGAAAAATCCATGGAAGCCCTGGCCGACGGGCTGCGCCGCCTCCGCATGCAAGCCCAGAAGATTGTCGACGAAAACCACAACAACGTGATCCGCCTCACGCCCGAAGAGCGCGACCCCGTGTACGCCGGCGAAGGCTGATCCGTTCCGCAAAATATAACCGCCAACTGATGCCGGTGATTCAGGCTGCAATTTTTACACGCCGGCAGATGCCGGTCCGGCCATAAGGCAATGCCTTCCCGCACCGGGGCCGGGGTACTCCTTACCGGGTATAATCACCCAACGGTATGGATTCCCCGCCCCGGGGACCGGTCCCTTTATCTGACTGGCTCCAGCCGCACATATTGCACCACCGGGTCCATGTCTTTCGTCAACACATTGAATTTCCCCACCAACACGATATTGTCCAGCCATTTGATCACGTCAGGCCCCCACTTCTCCGGCTGGTATTCATATTCCAACACAAGCCCTTTCGGAGAGCTGGTGTAATATTCCAATCCGTTCGTTGTGAACGCCGCCATCAGGTCCGTATTGCAGGCGATCATTTTTTTCCGTCCGGCGAAACCTGCGGCAGGCCGATCGTTCTGGTCAGTTCCCCCGTTTGCTCGTTCAGCAGCTGCACATCAAAATATTCATACCCGTTCTTCCAAACCACAAACCGTTTCAGTTGCGGCAAGTATCCCTGGTACACCCATTCTTCAAAATCCTCACCGTCAGAAGTGGTATTTCCCAGGCTCTTTTCCGTTCCGTTATCAAGTTTGAAGATCAGCTTACCACCTTCCCGGCGCACTTTCTCCGCCTGCCGAGCAATATTCCTCGCTTCGGCCGTATCCGGCCTGAATTCCGGCGCGCTTGCAAAAAGCTCCTCCGTGGAAGGCACCACGCGGTACAACTGTAATCCAATCGTCAGCGTGTCCGGCAATCCGTATTCCGATTTCGCAAAAGTATCCCTGCCTGCGGCGGCCGGCGCATCCGCAACCGTGCTGTCGGCAGGGGAAGCGTTAAGCGTTGCATCCTGGGTGCTTTGCGTGGCGGCAGACTGGCAGGCCATCCATCCGAAAATCAACATGGCTGGCAAGAACAATTTCATACGGTTCATAAGGGTTGTTTTAAAGAAGATGCCGCCCCATTTTCCGGAGCGGCATCGCAATATCATTATTTTTTTCCTGCCGGGTTACTGGATCAACATTTCGAAAGGCATCCTTGCCTGCGCTTCGCCCTGCATGTTCCGCACTTTTTTAAGTTGCTCGAATATCCGGTAATCTTCGCCCAGCTCCTCTTTCACGAAGCTGGCCTTCACTTCTTTGCCGAAGCTTTTCATGAGCTTTTCCAGCGTGTTTTGCGGGCGGGGGAAAGTGGTCAGTTCGACTTCGGGGATATTAGCCATGCGCGCCGCGCAGTCGATCGCATCCTGGACACCGCCGAGGCGGTCCACCAGCCCGAGCTCCAATGCCTGGCGGCCCGTCCAGACACGGCCCTGGGAAATGCTGTCCACCACATCCGGCCCCAGCTTGCGGCCTTCCACCACACGCGCTTTGAATGTCGCGTAAATGGTGTCCACCCCTCGTTGTATGAGTAATTTTTCTTTATCGGTGAGTGGACGGTCCACGGATCCGGCATCCGCGTACTCGCCGGTTTTCACCCCGTCGAAAGTTATGCCGAGCTTATTGTTGAAGAAGCCTTTCATATTGGGGAGCACCGTAAACACGCCGATGGAACCGGTGAGGGTGTTGTGTTCGGCGAAGATGCTGTCGGCCATGCATGAAATGTAATACCCGCCCGAAGCCGCGTAGTCGCCCATAGACACGATCATCGGTTTGGATTTGCGGGCCAGCGTCAGTTCGCGCCAGATGCTTTCCGAAGCCAGGGCGCTGCCGCCGGGGGAATTCACGCGGAATACGATGGCGCGGATGTCTTTGTCCTGCCGCGCTTCACGGATCATTTTCACAAAATCGTCGCTGGCAATCATATTTTCCCCATCCGCCCCGCTGCGGATCTCGCCATCGGCGTAGATCAACGCTACGTTGCCGCTGTAGCCGTCGTACACGCCATTGGCAACTGCATAACGGTTGAGGGAGATGAAATTCACGGATTCGTCGCCACCGATAGACAAGTTGCGTTTGATTTCGTCCATGATCTGGTCATCATACCGGAGGCCGTCGATCAGTTTGAGGCGCTCGGCGTCGGAGGGCTCGTAAACCAGCGCTTCGTTGGCGTAGCGGTGGAGGGAGGCCGTATCGATTTTGCGGGCTTCTCCAACTTTCACGAGGAAGTCGCCGTACAGTTCGTTGAGGAAAGAAGTGGTCTGTATGCGGTTGGCGTCCGACATTTTGTATTCGCGGAGCGGTTCAGTCGCGGATTTGAACTTGCCGTTGTAGAAAATCTGGGGCTCTATGTCGAGTTTTTCGAGCATGCCTTTCAGATACATCATGGTCATGGAGTAGCCGGTGAAATCGACCATTCCTTTGGGGTGCACGTACACTTTGCTGGCGGCGGAAGCGATGTAGAAAGCGTTTTGCCCGAGGGTTTCCGCGTAAGCGAATACGAACTTCCCGCTTTTGCGAAAATCAGATACTGCGCGGCGAAGCTCTTCGCTGGCGGCGAAGCCGTTGCCGTTACCGTCTGCCTTGATGTAAATACCTTTTACGTCCGTGTCTTCCGCGGCCAGGCGGATGATGCGGGAGGCATCGAAGAGGCCGGGTGCGCTGCCCGCTTCTCCGGCGTAAAGGGCGCGGAAGGGATCGTCGGTCCGCAGTTCGTTGAATTTCTGGCTGAGGTCGAGTACCACCACGGCGTTGGCGCCTACGACCACCTTTTCTCTCGCGCCCATCCGGGCAAAGATCATCAGCATGAAGAAGAACGAGAGGATGGAGAAAACGAAGAGGGCTACAAAGGACGCCAGGAAAAATTTGAGGAAACTGCGCATGAGTATCTGGTTATTGGACGGAAATCTATATTAATTTTCTCAAAAATACGGAATATGGGTACTTTTGAGCCGTCAAATTCATGAATACTGCAATATTACTGATAGGTGGCAACATGGGAGACCGCTCCGCGAACCTCCAGGAGGCGGTACGGCTGTTGCAGGCGGAAGCCGGTACGGTAGTCCGCGAATCGGCCTTATACGAGACGGCTGCCTGGGGCGGCGTTGCGCAGCCCGATTACCTGAACCAGGCCCTGGAGCTGCAAACGGCGCTCGACGCTCCTTCCCTGCTGCACCTGATGCTCGACATTGAGCGCAGAATCGGCCGGGTGCGGCGGATGAAATGGGGCGCCCGGGTGATCGACATCGATATGATTTTCTTCAACAATGAAGTAATTACTTTGCCACAACTGAAAGTACCGCACCCCCAGCTTCAGAACCGCCGATTTGTGCTGGCGCCCCTGGCGGAGATCGCGGGCGACAGGGTGCACCCCATCCTGCAGCTGACCGTTACCCAATTGCTGGCCGCCTGCCCGGATACCCTCCCGGCTGTGAAGCTGGCCACCGCTCCGCACTAAACCCATGCAGTACCGTTTTATTACCATAGAAGGGAATATCGGCTCGGGGAAAACGACCCTCGCGCACCAGCTCGCCGAACAGTTCCGGGCGCGCCTGGTACTGGAGGAATTCGCCGACAACCCCTTCCTCCCGAAGTTTTACGCCGACCCGGCGCAGTATGCCTTCCCCCTGGAGCTTTTTTTCATGGCGGAAAGGTACAAGCAGCTCAAGGAGATGCACGCCGGGCCCGACCTCTTCACTTCTCACACCGTGAGCGACTATCTGTTTATCAAAAGCCTGATGTTTGCCAAAATGAACCTGGAGGCCGATGAGTTCTCGCTGTACCAGAAGTTGTTCGACATCATCAACCCGCAGCTCCCCCAACCCGATCTCCTCATCTTCCTCAACGCGCCCGTTGAACAGCTCCAAAGCAATATCCGCAGGCGCGGCAGGCCGTATGAGCAGCAGATTAAAGACAGCTACCTCGAACGCGTGCAGGAAATGTATATCCAGTTCATCCGGCAGTATCCCATGCGCACGCTCATGGTCGACACCACGAAGTATGACTTCCTCCGCACACCAGCCGATTTGCAAATGCTCCTCGCCGCACTCGACAAGGAATATGCGCCCGGGGTACATTATCTCTGACGCAACAATTCACGCACCGTCGCTGTTATTTTATCGTCACCTGCCCGGAAGGGCGGGTTGGAAAAATCCATAGTTAGTGTTATCATAAAGCTAAACAGGCAACCTGCGTCCGCAGATTGCCTGTCTTTTTTGTTGTAACCGGCCAGGACTAAAGGTCCATCACAAGCTGGTCCGTCAATGCCGTCAGGAGACCGAATACCAGCGGCCCTGCTACAGGAACGCTGGGGGTCAAGTTCTTTGTCAGGAAATACGCGCCTTTTACAAGCGTCAGGAGATTGGCTACATAGGAACCGCCCTGGATGTGCTGCATTTCTTCCATTTGAAGCGGCTCACAGCCGTAATACTTGTTTTCCATAATGTTATAGGATTTAAAACAATTGGTACCCTTAATTTAAAGGAACTTATCCTGTTCATTTTGTTCATTCTGCGAAACAACCGTTCATTTCTGTTCAATTATTTTTTTGAAGGCTTATGGGGGGAAAGGCGAATTGTCCGTCATAATAACAGCAAACAAAAAATTGAACAATATGAAAAAGCTACTGACAGTATTCGCGCTGTTGACGATGATCGCCGAAACACAGGCCCAGGATATCCAGACACTCGCCGGCCGCACCGGTAAACCCAAAACCTTCGGGGCTTACGGCCACGCATTGGGCACCATTTCAGCCGTTAACGGCGACTTTGCCGTGTTCACCGGCGCTTACGGCGGCGTGTTCCTCAACAAGAAATGGCTCCTCGGCGCCGGCGCCAAAAGCCTCGCCAACAACGTCCGCCTCGAAACACCCGACCGCCCCCACATCGGTTTCTGGTACACCGGCGCCGTGGCCGAATACGTCCACAATACCGATAAACTGTTCCATTGGTCGGCCGGCGCCCTGGTTGGCGGTGGCAGTGTATCCGAACGCGATAAAACATACCATACCAGAGACCTCGTGTACGCCTCCAGCGCCGTGGTGGTAGCCGAACCGTTCGTACAGGTAGAAATGAATGTTACCCACTACCTCCGCGTGGTGGCAGGCGGCTCCTACCGCCGGGTATTCGGCGCGGGCGGCGTGAATATCACCAACGATAAACTCAGCGCACCGGGCTTCTCCCTGGGCGTAAAAGCAGGCCTTTTTTAACCGTCTGTCCAATTTCCCACCCCATCCATTGAACGTTTATTCTAATTTTGGCCCGCCGGTCCCTTAAAGGAGCCGGCGTCCGCCATGTTTAAACCCTGCTCCACATTGCTTCGTAACTGTCTGATCCTTCTGCTCCTCTGGCCGGCAGGCCTGATGGCGCAACACCAACTCCAGCAATCCGTTACCGTCCGCGCGGCCAACCAGCCCGTGGATTCCGTACTGTCGCAAATCACCCGGCAATCGGGCCTGTCTTTTTCCTACGCCGGAAGGCCTTTCCGCGGCGACAGCCTCGTAAACATGAACGTGTCCCGCAAACCCATCCGCCAGGTGCTCGACCAGCTCTTCCAGGGCCGTGTCCGGTATTCGGTGGTCGACGGCCACATCATTCTCAACGCGGCCGACGGCAACCGCGAACGCTATTACACCATCAGCGGATACGTCCGCGATAAATACAACGGCCAGATGATCGTGAACGCCAGTATCTACGAGCGTACCGATCTCATGTCCGCCTTCACTAATACCGACGGTTATTTCCATCTACGGCTGAAAGACAAAGGCAAGTTGCCTTCAGTCGAAATCACCGTCAGCAAGGAGTTTTACGTGGATACGGCGCTGTACGTCATCCCCGGACACGACCGTGAGATATCCATCGCCATCGCGCCGGCCATGCCGGTACAGCTGCGGGAATTCACCGTGTCCGACAAAGTCGACAAAACCTGGCTGGGCACCAAGCTGCTGAGCGAAAACCTCCGCAGGCAAACCCGCAACATCGGGAAGTTCTTTGCGGAAAAGCCGGTGCAATCGTCTATTGTACCGTCGCTGGGTTCGCATGGAAAAATGGCGGGGCAGGTGACCAATAAATTTTCCCTCAACCTGGTAGGCGGTTACTCCGCCGGGCTCGACGGGGTGGAGATCGCCGGGGGCTACAATATCAATAAAAAAGACGCGCAATACGCCCAGGTAGCGGGGATTTTCAACCTGGTAGGCGGCACGGTGCGCGGCGTGCAGGTGGCGGGTATTTTTAACCGGAATATGGAAATGGTGGAAGGCGTGCAGATCGGCGGCATCAGCAATGTGGCCGACGGCAAGCTGGTAGGCGCGCAGGTTTCAGGGATTTTCAACCGCGCCATCGACTCCGTGAAAGGCATCCAGATCGCGGGTTTGCATAACAGGACGCTGGGCGATGTGGACGGGGCGCAGATCAGCGGGCTTATCAACCACAGCGGCGGCCACCTGCTGGGGATGCAGGTAAGCGGGCTGGTAAACCGCGTGCGCGGCAACGCCCATGGCGCGCAGATTACAGGATTGATCAACTACGCTTCCGAAATGCAAGGCGTACAGGTCGCGGGGCTCGTGAACCACGCGGCGGGCACCCTGTTCATCGGCGGCAAAAATACAATGGCCCGCGAACAGGAACCATCCGGCATTGCGCCGGGGATGCAGATTTCAGGGTTCGCGAATTTTCATCGGGGCAACGGGCACGGCCTGCAGCTCACCGGGTTCTGGAACCACGCCAGGGACACGATGCGTGGCCTGCAGCTCTCGGGATTCGGCAACAGCGCCGGTTACAACCGCGGCATACAGTTCGGGCTGGTCAACGTAGCTGATAGTTCCGACGGGATCGCCATTGGGTTGGTGACGATCGTGAAAAAGAAAGGGTATTACCGGCTTGAAGCGTTCGCCAGCGATTTTGCCCCGGCCAACATCCAGTTCAAAAGCGGGCGGAAAGGGTTTTATTCCATCCTTTCAGGCGGACTGGTGGACGGAATGCATTATATCGGGCTGGGTTTCGGGGGAGAGTGGGGATTGAAGGGAAGATTATCGATGAATACGGACGTATCGCAACTCAACCTGTTCGATAAAAACTGGAAATCAATGGCCCAGGCGTGGCGCATCTCCCCTTCCCTGCGTTTCATGCTGGTGAAAGGCGTTTCCGTGTTCGGGGGGCCGTCGTTCACCTTCGCGGACGATAACAACGTCCTTACCGACAAGCCCTGGAAAGGGTACCCCGGATTCTCTTCGGATAATGGCCGGTCGGGATGGCTGGGCTGGCAGGCGGGGATCAGCTTTTTCTAATCGCGGGAACCTTCCAGCTGCGCGGCGATCCAGCCGCTGGTCCAGGCGTGCTGGAAATTGAATCCGCCCGTGATCCCGTCCACATCCATGATTTCTCCCGCGAAGTAAAGTCCTTTCGCCAGGCGGCTCTGCATGGTGAGCGGATCTATTTCCGACAGGCGGATGCCGCCGCAGGTTACAAATTCTTCTTTAAAAGTCGTTTTCCCGGATACCGGGAATTCCATCGCCGTGAGCAGCTTGATGAGCTTGTTCTGTTCTTTGGCGGGGATCTCCGCCCAGCGGGTGCTTTCCGCAATTCCCGCTTCCGAGAGCAGGAAAAGCCACAGGCGGGAAGGCAATCCGAATGGGTTGCGGGTGCCTACCATCTGTTTCCCCAGCTCCTGCCGCCAGCCGGTCCATGCGTCGCGCAGGGCGTTTTCGTTCATATCAGGTAACCAGTTGACGATCAATGTAAATTTATAGCCTTGTTCCTGGAGCAACCTGGCGCCCCAGGCGGAAAGCCGCAGGATGGCGGGTCCGCTCATGCCCCAGTGCGTGATGAGCAGGGGGCCTTTTTCCGCCAGTTTGCTTCCGGCGATGCGGACGGCGGCTTCCGGCACGGCAACGCCCATGAGCCCCGTTACGGGATTGCCCGGCATGTTGAATGTAAAGAGCGAGGGCGCGGGGGATTCAATGCTGTGGCCGGCCACGGTCAGGTAAGCGAATTTTTCAGCGGAGGCATAGCCACCCGCCGCGATGCAGACATTCGGGGCCATGATGGAGGCACCGCCTGCGAGAGCAAGCCGCCATCGGCCGCCGGTTTGTTCCAGACCCAGCACTTCGGCATGGCGGCGGACTTGAACATTGTAGCGGTCGGCTTCGCGGAGGAGGCAGTCGATGATGGTTTGGGAATCGTCGGAATCGGGGAACATCCTCCCGTCGGCTTCCGTTTTGAGCGTTACGCCCCTTTCCGAAAACCAGCGGATAGTGTCGGGCACGAAGAAGCGGGAAAAGGATTTCTTCAGGAAATTCCCGCCCCGCGGATACCGCTTCACCAGTTCCGAAACGCTGTCGAGCGCATGGGTAACGTTGCAGCGGCCACCGCCGGAAACTTTCACTTTGGATAATACCTTACCCGTTTTTTCCAGCAACACGATTTTTTTACCCGGATGCAGCCTGGCGGCGTTTACGGCGCAGAAAAAACCCGCGGCGCCGCCACCCGCCACCACGAGGTGCGCTTCTTCCGATTGAAAATGTTCCATGATGATCTGATTACCTGTCTGTCGCCGGCGAATTTCGCAATAAACCCGCAAAAACGAAATGTTAAAAAAACGGACGGGCCTCCTACTAATTATTCGTAATTGTTTATCTTGGTACATTAAACGATCCGCAATCCATGCAACAAACTTCCCTGAAAAAGCTCCGCAAGCTGCTGGTAGCCGCTCTTTTCGGCTTCTGCTTATGGGGCGCTTCGGGCTTTGCCAAACCCGACGACTGGACAGACAGAATCATTCAGGCTTTAGAGAAATTCACCAATAACTATCCACAGGAGAAAGTATACCTGCACCTGGATAAGGATTATTACGCCGCCGGCGAAACCATCTGGTTTTCGGGGTATGTGACCCTGAACAACCTCCCCGCCATCGGCGCCCGCAACCTTTATGCGGAGCTCCGGGACGCGAAAGGCGCCATCGTCCAGAAGGAGCTGCTGCTCATTTACGACGGCGGCGCGGCCGGGGAATTCACATTGCCCGAAAGCACAAAACCAGGGCTGTACCAGCTCCGCGCCTACACGGCCTGGATGCTGAACTTCGACACTACTTTCATGTTCTTCAAGAATATCCAGGTGTTCGACCCCAAAACCGGGAAAGCCGGCGATGTGGCGGCGCCTAAGGAATATTCCGTGCAGTTCTTCCCCGAAGGCGGCGACCTGATCACCAACGTGAGCAGCGCCGTGGCGTTCAAGGCGATCGATGAAAACGGGTACCCCATCAAAGTAGCCGGCGCGGTACGCGACAGCAAGGGCAAGCAGGTGGCCCTCATCGAAACCCTGCACGACGGGATGGGTAGTTTTGAGCTGAAGCCCGAGCCCGGGGAATCCTATAAAGCCGTCATCACCAATGCAGGCGGCACGGAGAAATCCTTCAACCTCCCCGCCGTCAAACCTTCCGGCATCGCCCTGAAAGTCTATAACCGCGGGTCGCGCATCTTCTATCTCACCGGTTTCAACGAGCTGGACGCCTCGCAGAACGAAATGCTGCTGATCGCGCAAATGCACAACCAGGTGATTTACAAAGCCGATCTGAATGTCGGGGAAGGAAAGGTAAGCGGACTCATCCCCGCCCAAAACCTGCCGTCGGGCATTATGCAGCTAACGGTATTTGACCAGAAAGGCACCCCGCTCAGCGAGCGCATCGTATATGTCAAAGGGGTTACCGACTCGTTGGAATTCTTCCTCGACCCGCAGGAGCTGAATAAAGGCCCCCGCCAGCGCACAGAACTGGTGTTGCAGGTACCCGACTCTATGCGGGGCCGCATCTCCGCATCCATCACGGACGCCGACCAGGTGGCCTTCGATCCCAACGCCAACAACATCGTCAGCCATACTTTCCTCACATCCGACCTCCGGGGGTATGTGCACAATCCGTATTATTATTTCCGCGATACCAGCGCGCAAACCGCCCAGGCCCTCGATCTCGTGATGATGACCAACGGCTGGCGCCGGTTCAGCTGGCAGGAAATTTTGCAGGATAAATACCCTGCGATCAAATACCCATACGAACAGGGCGTGACCATCACCGGCAAGGCCATGACGCCCGCGCGCCAGCCATTGCAGGCAGGAAATGTGAACTTCCTCAT
Source organism: Chitinophaga pollutisoli (assembly GCF_038396755.1). Classification (NCBI taxonomy): domain Bacteria; kingdom Pseudomonadati; phylum Bacteroidota; class Chitinophagia; order Chitinophagales; family Chitinophagaceae; genus Chitinophaga; species Chitinophaga pollutisoli. Next base: position 924,739 of record NZ_CP149822.1, read on the forward strand.
CAAGATCCCGCGCGACAGTACGCAAAGTTTCATGTTCGCCGAAGTAAAACCCGGCGGCACCTTCTCGCTGAACAACCTCATCTTCGGAGATACGGCCTGGCTGTATGTTTCGGGGCAGCGGGATAAAGGAAACCGGGAAGTGGTCGTGGAATTCGACCGTCACTTCTTCGACGTGTACGCTGCGGTAAAAACCCCCATCCCCCTGCTGCCCCCGCCGCCGATGGATAACCGCATCCTGAAAAATTACCTGGCAACGGTGATGGAAGGCAACAGCGTCAACCGCATGATCACCAACCGCACCATCCAGCTGAAAACCGTGGATGTAAACGCCCGCAAACCAACGGCCGAACAAACCACGGCCAGCAAATACGCCAGCGGTATGTTCAGCAGCGACAACGGTTATACCTTCGACCTCACCAACGAAGTGCCCACGCAATTCAACGTTTTCCAATACCTCCAGGCCCGCGTGCCGGGTTTGCAGATTACCGGAGATATCAATAACCCGTCTTTAAGCTGGCGCGGCGGCGCTCCCGGCGTGTTCCTCGACCAGATGCCAACCGACATCCAGCAGATCGCCAACATTCCCATGGCCGACGTTGCGCTGATCAAGGTATTCCGCCCCCCGTTCATGGGCGGCTTCGGTGGCGCCAACGGCGCAATCGCCGTATGGACGCGCAAAGGCGGCGATACCCGCCCGGATCCCAACGCGAAATCGCTGGAATTGCTGAAGAAAGGCGGGTACCGCATCATCAAGGAATTCTACAGCCCGGACTACTCCGTGAAGAAGGCCCAGCACGAGCTGCCCGACAAGCGACTGACGCTGTTCTGGAGCCCCAACCTGGTGGTGGACACCATCAGCCACACGACCCGGATGATTTTCTATAACAACGACCAGACGAAGAACTTCCGCGTGGTGGTGGAGTCCATGGACCAATACGGCCGCGTGGGCAGGGTGGAGAAATATTTCTAATATCCGGTTCGACAATGTAATCATGAGCCCCTGCTACGGCGGGGGCTTTTTTTATGGGGCGCGGGAAAGATATGCCGGGTTACGGTGCGGCGGGCTGCCGATGGCGGGAATGATAATGGTGGTGGCGGAAATAAAAAAGCCTCCCGGGACGGGAGGCTTTTCTCTGTTCACGCAGAAAGGATCGCATTATGAAAAATCAGGTTAATCTTTCAGTTTGTTGAGATAGTAGCTCAGTTTGTACAGCAGCTCATCCTGCAGCCCGGCGCGGAGCTTGGCTTCGTCTTCGGTGATACCGAGGCGGCGGAGGCGCTGGTAATATACATAGGAGCCGCCGATGAGTTCCAGGCATTCCTGGATTTTGGTTTTCACCTCGGCTTCCTTGGCTTTCTTTTCGAATTCCTTTTTCGACAGGATTTTGTCCACGAAGTAGAACGGGTCCTTGTCTTCGGTCCACTTCCCGTTCTCCTGGTGCTGGGGTTTATATACCTCGAGGTATACGTTATCCAGTTTCAGCGGTTCCCCGAATTCGGCTTTGATGTCGATCACGAGGGGTTTGGCGCTGGCGGGATGGGTGAGGCGTTTTTTGATGGCGTTGCTGATTTGCACGCCGAGATCACCGCTGGCCATGAGGAGCTGGTTAAGCTCGGAGAATTCGAGGCCGATGGTGATCCGGGTGTACCGGCTGCCGGACTTTTGTTTTCCGAAGAGGCTGGGTGTGGTTTTATCGTCGAACACGATGTCTTCCACCTGCACTTTGGAAATCGTTTTGTAATTGGGCTTGTACCCTTCTTCCGCGGGCGACAGGCGTTTGCGCGCGGCGGGGCGGGTGGTTTCCTGGCGGTGGCTGTGCTGGATGAAGTCGTCCACGAACCGGAGATTGTATCTCTTCAGTTTGGCATAAAGCTCATGAGTGCTGTAGCTGCTGATTTTAGACAACACGAGGAGGTCTTCCCAGCTGTTGTGCTGCTGTACGCGCTGAAGTTCGTCGAGGATATCCTGGGCAGGCATGTTGCGGCGGTAGAGCAGTTCCCCGATGAGGAAAACGGCATAATCGTGGGTGGGGTAGCCCAGTTCCGGGAGCACGTCATACGGGCTCCGTTTTTGTTCCATCGCCTGGTTAAGCTGATCAATGTCGCTCATGACGGGTGAAAGCAAATATTTTCTGGCGGCGGTGCGCAGTTTTCTGCTGACGTAATCCAGTAACTGTTCGTTGACGTTGGTGTGGTTCACAAAATCATGCAGAATCTGTACGAATCTTTTCGACACGGGCAGGCCGAACTGGGTGAGGATGTCGCTCTCCAGATCGTGTACGGTTCCGGCGCCTTTGGAAACCGTTTCCGCTTTCGGCTGTTTGTCCAGCTTCCGGTAATTTTGATAATACTCCTGCAATTTCAATTTTAGCTGATCCATATGCATATTAAGTTGTGTTTCAGTCATATATATAGTAAATCCTTCACTAGTAAAAACAAAAAGCCCAGCACTTCGCATGCTGGGCTAGTAAGTTTTCGGGTGATTTGCGAAAGGCAAAGATACGCCATTTTTTGTGGAAATCCTGTGCATAACCGTTGTTGGGAAGGACATGTTTATCCGTTATATGTTATCCGCATCGGGATCAAGCGGTTAGGTTTGGATGATGAAAAACAAAATTTGTTAAAGATTTTTGTCGGAATGTTTGGAAGTTAGAAGGGAAAATTATTACCTTTGCACTCCGCAAAACAAACAAACACGGTGGTTGTAGCTCAGTTGGTTAGAGCATCAGATTGTGGTTCTGAGGGTCGGGGGTTCGAGACCCCTCATCCACCCGAAAAAATGGTCTCCTGGAATATGGAGACCATTTTTTATTTAGTTACTACTGGATCAAAAAGGAAATGGTTATGCTGTATCTTATTCCGTTGCTGACTGCATTTACCGGCTGGTTCGTCAACCGTGCGGCCCTTTGGCTGCTGTTTCACCCGGTGAAGCCTTTGCGCCTGGGCCTCTTCACGCTACAGGGCGCGTTCCCGAAACGCCAGCCCCAGATCGCGGATGCCATCGGCAAAGCGGTGGCGCAGTTCTTTTCCTTCGACGATATCCGCACCAAACTCACCGATCCTGAGAAAATTTCGGCGCTCAAGCCGGTGGTGGAAGAACACCTCGACCATTTCCTCCGCAACAAGCTGCCGCAATCCATGCCCATGATCGCCATGTTCATCGGCGACAGCACCATTATCCAGATCAAAACTACCCTCGCCGCCGAGCTCGACCTCCTTTTCCCGAAGCTTATCGGCCAGTTCCTCGATAAAGCGGAAGCCGACCTCAATCCCGCAGCGCTCGTATCCGCCAAAATCGCCGGTATCGCCAGCGAAAAAGTGGAAGCGGCCCTCCGTGAGAAAATGGGCGGCGCCCTCACCGCCATGAGCCTCGCAGGCGCAGGTATCGGCCTCATCATCGGCCTCTTCCAGCTCTGGATCGCCTGGTGCGCCAGGTAATAATTCCCGACCCGAAGACTTGCCTTTCATGCCTTCGTACACGCCGGCAGCTAGTACGAAAATTGGCCATCACCGGCAAAAAAGCGTCCCGAAAACAGGACATGGGATCAATCCAAAGTAGATCAAGGTATATAACAGGTAGATTGCAGGTAGATTACAGGTAGATTGCAGGTAGATTGCATGAAGTTTGCTACCCAACAGAATAAACCCTGTACCGCCCCTGAAAAGCTAAAAATGGGTATCGCTATATCAGAACTAGTCATCAGTACAGGCTCAGTAGGGATACCGTACTGAAACCGTACTAAAGGCAGTACTCCGGAAACCGTTTTCGGTTCCGTCATCCCATCCTTCCTGCCGACCATTTCACCAGCTTAATAACCGTTGCTCCTTAAGTCGTGTAAACTTTACACGTCCCGTGCATGTCCCGGCAAAAAACAGCGTCTAATTTCCAGTCAGATACGACGATAATTATGCATCAAATGAGAAAATTGTACGTCCTCCTCGCAGGACTGTTCCTCCTCCAGCTTCAATCCATTGCCCAGGCGCCTCCCGCCGGCCAACGCCCTTCCGGCGCAGGCGCACCGCAACGCCCCGGCGGCCCCGGCGGCCCCGGCGGACAAGCCCCCGCCATCGGGCACATCTACGGCAAACTGGTCGACGCCAAAACGAAACAACCCGTTGAATATGCTTCCGTGGCGCTCCTGCGCCAGCGCGACTCCTCCGTGGTAACCGGCATGCTCTCCAAAGGCAATGGCGACTTCTCCCTGGAGAACCTCCCCTTCGGCCCCTACCTCATCCGCATTAACTTCATGGGTTACACCACTTTATTCAAAAAAGTGACCGTATCCCCGCAAGCCATGGCGCAAGACCTCGGCAACATCCGCCTGGAGCCTAATGTAAAGGCCCTCAGCGAAGTGGAAGTCACCGGCCAACGCTCCGCCTTCCAGATGGCGATCGATAAAAAAGTGTTTAACGTCGACCGGAACCTTACTTCCGTGGGCGGCACCGCCACCGACGTGCTCAAAAGCGTGCCTTCCGTCAACATCGATATCGACGGGAACGTACAGGTACGCAATTCCTCCCCCAACATCTTCGTGGACGGCAAGCCCAGCACGCTCACCCTCGACCAGATTCCCGCAGACGCCATTGAGAGCGTGGAACTGATCACCAACCCCTCCGCCCGGTACGACGCCGAAGGCATGAGCGGCATCATCAACATCGTGCTGAAAAAGAACAAGAAAGCCGGCTTCAACGGGCAGATCCAGGGCGGTATCGGCACCAACGACAAATATAACCTGGGCGGCAACATTTCCGCCCGCCAGGGCAAATGGAATGTGTCCGCCAACTATAATCTCAACATGAACCGCAACTGGGGCGAAGGCGTTACCGACCGGGAGAACTTCGCTACCGGCAACACACCGAAAAGCTTTATCAATCAGCTGAGCGACAGCTATGGCGGCGGCAAATTCCAGTTCGGCCGTATCGGGGTGGATTATTTCATGGATAACCGCAACACCCTTTCGCTGTCGCAGAACATCGTAGGCGGTTCTTTCAAAAACCATGACGAACTGGGCAGCCGGTATTTTGACGAGAACAAGGGCCTTACCAGCCGCAACCACCGCATCACCGACAGCAAATTCGGCTTCAACAACTACACCACCACGCTCGGTTACAAGCACCTCTTTTCCGAACCCAACAAGGAACTGACGGCCGACGTGTCCATGAACCTCAGCAACAACAACCGCAACGGCGGGTTTACCACTTTCCCGCAGAACCTCGCGGGCGAACCGGCGGGCGACGCTTATATACAATCGAACAACGGGAAGGGCAATACCAACTTCTATTCCTTCCAGGCCGATTATGTGGACCCGGTTGGCAAAACCGGCAAGTTTGAAACGGGTGTGAAGGGATCGTTCCGGAATTATGAAAGCATTTATGATGTATATGAAGGCGGCCAGTATTCCGATGCCATGTCCAACGACTATGCGTATAAAGAACAGATCTACGCCGCGTATGTGAACTATTCCAACGCCATTAAGAACTTCGGTTACCAGGTGGGCCTGCGCGCGGAGCAGTATGTTTATTCCGGCGCCATCCCGAGCGAGAACAAAATTTTCGAGCCTACGAAAGCCGTGCCCGGCCTTTTCCCCAGCGCGTATTTATCCTACAAGTTGCCAAAGGAACAGGAGCTGCAGCTGAATTACTCGCGCCGGGTGAACCGGCCGAACTTCTTCCAGCTGGTGCCTTACCGCGACTTCAGCGATCCGCTGAACCACCGCGAAGGCAACCCCAATCTCACCCCCGAATACACCAACTCGCTGGAGTTCAGCTATATGAAACAATGGAAGAACCACAACTTCCTCGGTTCGCTGTACTACCGCAATACCAACAACCTCATCAGCACCCTCAACACCCCCATTTCGGCGGGCAACGATACGCTGCTGACCACCTTCGTGAACGCCAACAAAAACTTCAGCTACGGTGCGGAGCTGACGATGAAGAACCAGATCATCAAGGGCTGGGACATCACCACCAACGTCAACCTCTATCAAACGGAGCTGCAGGTGCGCAATGACAAGGAATCCTACAACAACCGTGGTTTCAGCTGGCTGGCGAAGGTGAATTCAGAAACGAAGTTGCCGTATAACTTCACGCTGCAGGTAACGGCCAATTACCAGGCGCCCGCTATTACGATACCGCAGGGTAGCGGCGGCGGCGGTCGTGGCGGCGGAGGCCCCATGGGCATGCCACCATCCTCGGCGCAAGGCACGATCAAAGGCCTGAGCTCCGTGGACCTTGCGCTGAAAAAGGATTTCCTGAAGAACAAAGCCGCTTCGGTAACGCTGGCGCTGAGCGATGTGTTCAACACACGGCAGTTTGAGATCGACCAGGAGTCGATGTTCTTTTCCCAGTACATGCTGCGCAAACGCGAATCCCGCATTTTAAAGCTGAACTTCTCCTACCGTTTCGGCAAGATGGACGCGCAGATTTTCAAGCGCCGCAACAACCGTTCCAGCGCCGATGGCATGCAGATGGAAGGCGGGCAGGGTGGATTTTAACCCTTTGTGAAAGCGAAAACATAAAAAAAGGCCGGCAGTACGTACTGCCGGCCTTTTTTGTAATACCTTTCCTGCTAGCTGTTTTTACCGGCGAGCATGGGAACGAAGGAGAAATTATCGAAAATTTCTTCTTCGAATTGGTCCTCGGCCACTTTGGTGATGCGGAGCATACGCTGCACATCGCCGCCACCGACGGGGATGACCATTTTACCGCCGATTTTGAGCTGTTTGAGCAGTTTTTCGGGGATCTGGGGTGCCGCCGCCGTTACGAGCACTTTGTCGAACGGTGCATAGGTAGGCAGCCCCTCGTAGCCGTCTCCGTAAAAGAACCGGAGGGTCGGATACTTGTTTTTAAAGGGAAATAACTTGACCAGGTCGAACAGTTTTTTTTGCCGTTCGATGGTGTAGACATGCGCTTTCAGTTCTCCGAGCACACAAGCCTGGTAGGCGCTTCCGGTGCCGATCTCCAGGATCTTCTCAAAGGGTTTCACTTCCAGTAGCTGCGACTGGTAAGCCACCGTGTAGGGCTGCGAAATCGTTTGCCCCTCCCCGATCGGGAATGCCCTGTCTTCATACGCGATTCCTTCGAACGCGGTATCCAGGAAATAATGCCGGGGGATGTTGTTGATGGCTGCCAGTACGTTTTCGTCCGTAATCCCTTTCTTTCTGATGTTGTCAACCAATTGTCTGCGTAGTCCTTTTTGTTTGTAGTTGTCTTCGTACCGCCTCATATTACTGCAAAAATAACCATTACCCCGGTAATTCCCTTTTTCTCCTTATTTTACAGTCCGTTTTTAGTTATAAAGCCCTCAAAAGTTAATTCACAATGGACGCAAACATTCTTGGCAAGGCAGAGCAATGGCTTCACGGAGGCTATGATGCTGAAACCGTATCTACCGTAGAAAAACTCATCAAGGAAAACCCGGACGAGATTACCGACGCATTTTACCGCAACCTCGAATTCGGCACCGGCGGCCTCCGCGGTGTGATGGGCGTGGGCACCAACCGTATGAACAAATATACCGTTGGCACCGCCACCCAGGGATTCGCCAATTATCTCAACAAATCCTTTCCCGACGGCGTGAAAGTGGCCATCGCGCACGACAGCCGCAACAACAGCCGCTTCTTCGCGGAAGTAACGGCCAACGTGATGGCGGCCAACGGGATCAAAGTATACCTGTTCGAAAGCCTGCGCCCCACGCCCGAGCTTTCGTTTGCCATCCGCCACCTGGGCTGCCAGGGCGGCGTGGTGATCACCGCTTCCCACAACCCGCGGGAATACAACGGCTACAAAGCTTACTGGAACGACGGCGCTCAACTGGTACCGCCCCACGATAAAAACGTGATCGCCGAAGTGGAAAAGATCCAGGGCATCGGCGAAGTGAAATGGACCGGCTGGGGACAAAATATCACGCTCATCGGCAAGGAAATGGACGAAGCCTACCTCGCCATGCTCAAAAGCCTCAGCGTATATCCCGAAGTAGTTGCCAAACAACACGCGCTGAAGATCGTTTATACTCCCATCCACGGCACCGGCATCACCCTGGTCCCTGAAATCCTGCAACGCTTTGGTTTCACCAATGTGCATGTAGTGGAAGAACAGGCCAAACCTGACGGAAACTTCCCGACCGTGGTTTATCCCAATCCCGAAGAGGCGGAAGCCATGAGCATCGGCCTGAAAAAAGCCGCTGAACTCGACGCCGACATCGTCCTCGGCACCGATCCCGACTCCGACCGCGTGGGCATCGCCGTGAAAGACCATACCGGCAAATGGATCCTGCTCAACGGCAACCAAACCGCCGTGCTGCTCTTCAATTACATCGTGGAAGCGCGCAAACGGAAGGGATTATCCAAACCCAATGATTACATCTGCAAAACCATCGTTACATCTGACCTCATAGACGTATTCGCGGCCAGCAACCAGATCACCTGCTACAATACCCTCACCGGTTTCAAATGGATCGCCGACCTCATCCGCAGGAAGGAAGATACCGAGCATTTCGTGTGCGGCGGAGAGGAATCCTATGGTTACATGATCGGCGATAACGTGCGCGACAAAGACGCCATCGCTTCCGTGGCCATGATCTGCGAGATGGCGGCATATGCGAAAAACGAAGGCCGTTCCCTCTACGAACAGCTCATCGATATTTACCTCCGTTACGGATTTTATAAAGAATCGCTCATTTCCATCACGAAAAAGGGCATGAAAGGCGCGGAAGAGATCGCGGAGATGATGACCCGTTACCGCGAGAATCCCCCCACCGTGATCAACGGCTCCAAAGTGGTGAAGATTTTCGATTACGAGCAACAGTTTGTAACCACGCTGGCTACCGGAGAAAAACAACAGCTCGATCTGCCGAAATCCAACGTGCTGCAATTCCTGCTGGAAGACGGCAGCCGTATTTCCGCGCGGCCTTCCGGCACGGAGCCCAAGATCAAGTTCTACTTCAGCGTGCATGAATCGCTCGACAGCGTGGCGGATGTGGAAAGAGTGGAACAGGCCCTCGACGCGAAGGTCACCAACATTATTCACGACATGCAATTGTAATGCGCCTACAGGTCGTATCGATACACCTGACCTTAACATTATTGTACAGCCCGGTATCCGCCCAGGAGGCCAGCCGCACGGGATTCTTCGAACGGCCCGACACGACCGTTCCGGCCCGGATGGTAGCCCTCAGCGCGGGTACCGTTGCTGTATCTACGGGATCCATGCTTGTGCTCAACGAGTACTGGTACAAAGGATTTCCGCGGCGGCGCTTCCATTTCTACAATGACGCCGGCGAATGGCTCCAGATGGACAAAGCCGGCCATGTTTTCACCACTTATTTCCTGTCCAAATACAGCCGCGAATTGTGGCGATGGACGGGACTGCCGCGCAAAAAGCAAATCTGGTACGGGGGGCTCAGCGGGCTCGCATACCAGTCGGTGATCGAAGTGCTGGACGGGGGATCGGCGAACTGGGGGTTCTCCTGGTCCGACATGGCGGCCAATACCATTGGCGCCACGGCGATGGTGGCGCAGGAACTGCTGTGGGACGAACAGCGCATTCAATTGAAATTCTCCTGGTCGCCGGTGCGTTATCCGGACCCCGTGTTGCGGAAGCGGGCCGATGAGATTTACGGGGTGAATGCGCTGGAAAGGGTACTAAAAGATTACAACGGGCAAACGTATTGGGCATCCCTTAACCTGTCATCTTTCTTTCCCCAAAAAAACCTGCCCAAATGGCTGAACATTTCGTTCGGATATGGAGTAGACGGGGTGTTTGATGCTTTTGTAAATGTGTGGGACACCCGGGAAGGGCTCCACACAGATTACCGTCATATCCGGCGGGTACGGCAGTTTTACCTCTCGCCCGACATCGATCTTACGCGCATCCCTACACGGCGTAGGGGTATCAAAGTGTTGTTGCAGGCGCTGAATATGATTAAGATCCCCGCTCCCGCGCTGGAAATCAACAGTGCGGGCAGGTTACGGGCGCATGCCTTTCTTTTTTAAGGAAAAACTACACCAGGTAAGCAGAGGAGATCTCCTCTCCTTCCACATCCACCATTACCATGTTCTGCGGCGTTGTGGCCAGGCTGTATCCGACAAAATCAACGGATAAGGGGAAAGACTTATGCTGGCGGTCGACCAGTACGGCGGTGAGGATTTTCTTTGGGAGATAAGCGAGGAAAGGTTTGATGGCATAGAGCATCGTGCGGCCGGAATTGGCGACATCATCGATCACCACGATAACTTTGTTATTGAAATCGGAGCTGGCGGAAAGTGTTACTTCGCCCGGGGATTGCTTGTCCAGCTTGATTTCCATGACTTCGACGGTAAAGGGCGCGATCCGCTGGAGGTGCGCGGCGATCTTGCGGGTGATGAGCGAGCCGCGGTCCCAGATGCCCGCGAGGATGATGGAGGGCTCGTCGTAATTGTGCTCGTAAATTTCATACGCGATCCGTTCGATCTTCTTTTCAATTACTTCCCCGGTGAGGATGACGTTCCGATTTTCCATACTAAAAAATTGTTCAGCCGTAAAAATACATAAATTGCGACAACAACCGGTCAAATCAACGATATGCAAATTGTTTCACAACTGCTCTTTTTCGCAGCGCTGGCAGCTGCCGTTTATTTCTTCAGCCGGAGGGCCGCAGGCATCCGCCGCAACATCCTGCTGGGGAGGGACACCGACCTGTCGGACCAACCCGCCCGGCGCTTGAACAACCTGCTGTTGCTGGCCTTCGGTCAGAAGAAGATGTTCCGCAACCCGCTGGTGGCGGTCCTTCACTTTTTCGTATATGCGGGCTTCGTCATCATCAACCTGGAGATCCTGGAGATCATTATTGACGGGCTGGCCGGCACGCACCGCATCTTCGCCCCTTACCTCGGGCCGGTGTATAATGTACTGATCGGTTGTTTCGAGATCCTGGCGGTGCTGGTGGCCGTTTCCTGCGCGATTTTCCTCGTCCGCCGCAACGTTTTGAAAATTAAGCGTTTCCTCAGCCGCGACCTTGACGGCTGGCCGCGTTCCGACGCGAATTATATCCTCATCACAGAAATCGTGCTTATGCTGCTGTTCCTCACCATGAACACGGCCGACGGGGTGTTGCAAACGCGCCATGCGCCGCATTACCCGGATACCGGGAGTTTCTGGGTAACCGGGATGTTCCAGCCCCTGTTCGAAGGCTTCTCCACGCCCACGCTGGTAGGAATCGAAAGGGCGGCGTGGTGGCTCCATATCCTGGGTATCCTCGCATTCCTGAATTACCTGCCCTGGTCCAAGCACCTGCATATCATCCTCGCTTTCCCCAACGCGTATTTCGCGCGGCTGGAGCCGAAGGGGAAGATGGAAAACCTGCCCGCCATCCAGCAGGAAGTACTGTATGCCATGCAACCCGAGCTGGCACCGACGGACGCGGCGGCGGAAGTTCCGAAGTTCGGCGCCAAAGACGTGCACGACCTCACCTGGAAAAACCTGCTAGACGCGTTCGCCTGTACAGAATGCGGCAGGTGCTCGGCTGCCTGCCCCGCAACGCAGACCGGCAAAGCCCTTTCTCCGCGGCTGATCATGATGAAAACACGTGACCGCGCGGAGGCGGCGGGCCGTGGCGAGACCGATAAAACGCTGTTGCACGACTACATTACCGTCGAAGAGCTCCGCGCCTGCACCAGCTGCGGCGCCTGCGTGGAAGAATGCCCCGTGAGCATCCACCCGCTGGATATCATTTACCAAATGCGCAGGCAACTGGTGATGGAAGAATCCAACGCCCCGCAGGAATGGACCCTCATGTTCTCCAATATCGAAAACAATATGGCCCCCTGGAAGTCCTCCCCGGACGAACGGGACGCCTGGATACACGCTTAAATATATGAGTATGCAGATCAAGACCATGGCTGAATATTTTGCCGAAGGCGAAACGCCGGAAGTGCTTTTCTGGGTAGGATGCGCCGGCAGCATCGACCAGCGCTCGCAGAAGATTACGCGCGCCTTCGCCGAGATCCTCACGCGCACCGGCACCCGGTTCGCCGTGCTGGGTAAAGAGGAAGCCTGTACGGGAGATCCCGCCCGCCGCGCCGGCAACGAATTCCTGTTCCAGATGATGGCGTATAACAACATCCAGGTGCTAAATGGTTATGGCGTCAAGAAGATCGTGACGGCCTGTCCCCACTGTTTCAACACCCTTAAAAACGAATACCCCGAACTGGGTGGCCATTACGAAGTGATGCACCACACCACCTTCCTGCAGGGCCTTATTAATGAAGGCCGGATCAAAATGAAGGAAGGCGGCAGTTTCAAAGGGAAAAAGATCACCTACCACGATTCCTGCTATATCGGCCGCGCCAACGGCATCTACGAAGCGCCCCGCGCCGTTCTGGAAGCCCTCGACGCCGAACTGGTTGAAATGAAACGCTGCGGCAGCCGCGGCCTTTGCTGCGGAGCAGGTGGCGCCCAGATGTTCAAGGAAGAAGAAAAAGGAACCACCCGCGTCAACTTCGAAAGAGGCCGCGAAGCCGTGGAAACCGGCGCCGAAATCATCGCCTCCAACTGCCCTTTCTGCATGACTATGCTTACCGACGGCGTAAAGGAAACCGGGAAAGAAGACAGCGTAAAAGTGCTGGACCTGGCCGAACTCATCGCCCGCGACATGCAGGAATAGCCCGTTTCCTCCCGATTTCGTAAATTTGTCATATGGACCAGAACGCAATCATACAACAACTGCCCGCCGGCTTCGCCGCCGATTCCCGGGTTTGGATATACCAGAGCAACCGTCCTTTCAGCGAAAAGGAAACCATGGAGATAGAAGAACAGTTGCACCAGTTCACCGCGCAATGGAATGCCCACGGCGTTCCCGTGAAAGGCTGGGGAAAAGTGCTCTTCAACCAGGTGATCGTGCTCATCGCCGACGAGTCGGAAACGCATGTCAGCGGATGCAGCACCGACAGCTCCGTGCGCATCGTCAAAAGTATTGAACGGCAATACGAAGTAAACCTGTTCGACCGCCTGCTGCTGGGGTTTATCGTGAAAGACAAGTTCCAGCTGCTACCGCTGCAACAGGTGGCGTATGCGCTGGAGAAAGGATATATCAGCAAAGACACGCTGTACCTGAACAATACGGTATTGTCGCTTGGCGAAATGAAAGAGAAATGGCTCATGCCGCTGAAAGACAGCTGGATCATGCAGCGCATCGGGCAAACGGCCTGATCCGTAACACGCGAAGAATATACAGGAGCAGCCCCCGGCCGGGGGCTGCTTTTTTTTACAAGTAATACTACTCAAATATGAATTGAGTTGTTCTACTGAAAAATTCCGCCCACCGCGATGATAGTTTTGCATTCGTAAACATGCGTCGCCGACATGCAAAAATCACCACCCCAAAGTTCCTTCCATACCCTCTCTTCATCAGTTTACCCCAATGCATGGAGGCGACGGCATTTTTACCCGCATACGTTCGCCACATCATTCAAAAGTATATACATGAAAAAGCTCATCATCATTCTTTCCGCCTGTTGCGTCACCTTTTTCGCCGCTTCGTGCGGTGGAGAAACCTTAGAACCGGAACCGGAACAACCTGACCCTACCGAGCAGGAAGAACCGGATTGGGCCGATATTCTCGACCTCTTCGACATCCACCACCTGGCAGCGCCCGGCATCGGTGCGGATACCGCGAAGCCTTACAACCGCCCGGTAGACACCTGGCCCGGTGTGAAGGTGGTACGCAGGCCCAACAAGCCTTTCAACCCCGACATTCAACTGCTGCACGGCAATACCAATTCTTTCTATGTAGACGTGAATCTCGTAAACACCAATACCACCGCGAAGGAGCAGAAGTTCCCCGCCGGCACCATGTTCGTTTCTTTCGCCAGAACCACCGACCGCAAAAGGTATCGAACCGGTATGCTCATGCAGGATGTTACGGTAACCGTTCCGCCCACGGGGCCCCAGAAAGACACCATGACTATTTACCTCGGCCTGGCGAGTATCAACCTGAACGCACCGTCGCCGTTGGGCGTCAAACCCGGCCACCCCGAATTCCCGATCGCGCTGGACATGTACGAAATCCACGACTGGACTACCTACAGTCCCCTGCTCGATTTCGCGGAATACCTCACACATTTCCCCAAACTGAAACTCACGAAACATTATAACCCCGCCGAGCTCATGAAGTCTGTTAACGATCGTCCGGAATGGCTGCGCCCCTATGGCTGGATCCAGGAGGCGATTTACCAGATAACGGACGGCGACGGGTTGTCGGTAGCGGAACAAACGGAGCTGACGAAGAAGTTGAAACCGTACATGGAAGACTAAATAACCGATACACCTATATCCCATCACAAAAACCACACAATCATCCGTTCGAGTAATTACCCTTATTCAAAGAAAAGCCGTCCATTCCGGGCGGCTTTTTTTGTATTTGAGTAGAATTACCCTAAACGATAATCACGAAAATGTACGGTGACGGCGGGATGTGAACTGCCGTATTTTGTTAATGATGCAGCGGCACTGCATTCCGGCTGGCGGGCAACCTGCAATGGTTACCTGTAGCCGATCCTTGAGGGAATTATGCTTAGATGAGCGAACACGCGAGCGCCTCTTTCGGGGCGCTTTTTGTTAAGTTAGGTAAAGCATCCGATTAACGATCTTTTATCTGAAGCGTATGTTTCTTTCACCCGAGGATTTTACCTGATTGATATACCCGTTCATCTCATCCGCCACTCGTTTGGCGCGGAGGATCGCATCCGTGCGGGGTTGGCGGTTGCCGAGATTGATGATATCGATGGTGGAAAGGTGCGCCAGCGGCACGGTACCGCCGCGTTTCAGCCGTAACCGTAGTGTGCGGGGCATGGAGCGGCGGATATAATGGAGGATACTGGGCCTGCTTCCCTTGTTCGAAGAGGTGAAGCCACTGACTTCGCGCAGCGGATAAGTGCGCTTGTTGAAGATGGAGGGACGGATGGTGAGGGATTGGGAGGATTTATCGATCCATGCAAGCTTCCCCGCCGGGCTTACCAGCCTCGACCACAAATCCCCGGCCAATAATACCGCGATGATAGTAATGAAGATCCCGAAGGCCCACTTCCCGGCAGACAGGTGCTGAAGGCCGTCGCGATAAACAAACCACACCAACCATCCGGCAAAAGCGGTGAATATAATGGACCAGGTGAGGTCGAACCAGTCTTTAAACGATCTGCGGAAGCGAAGCTCTATGGCGTCGTAGGTTTCGGTGATGGTGAAGTTATCGATCACAATGCGCATAAATGGATGGGGGTAATTACATTTTGCGCCAAATTAAGATGATGCAGGGCCTGATGGCAGTTCCAATTAACGGTTCGCCGTTCCCGCCTAACCAATCCTGCATTTCAATGATTACGGATCCGTTTCGTATAAAATTGCATGGCGATCCCGAACAGCACACCGGCAATCAACCATGCCGGCACCTGTTTCCAGCGGAATTCGAGGTGGATCAGGGTATCCGTGGCGATCGACAGCACAGCAAATCCCAGTCCCGGTATAAGCGCCATCCAGGCGGACTTCCTGTTTTCACGCATAAAGTAATGATGGGGTGAGGCATGAACCCGTTAACAATAAATACAATGTAATGAAATCGCCGGGAAAAAGAAAAGCCGCTGCAAAAGCGGCTTTCAAATGAGCGGGAAACCGGGCTCGAACCGGCCACCCTCAGCTTGGGAAGCTGATGCTCTACCAAATGAGCTATTCCCGCTGGTATTTTCCTGAAAGGATGGCAAATATACATCCCGCCTTTTTCAATTCAAAATGCAATTTTCCCCTCTCGTAAACCGCTCAGCGATCCGTCCCATCTTTCCCCGGATTCTTCCTGTCATTCTGTCATTTTTTTATGTACTTTTGCAGTTCTTAAATTTTGACAGGCATGCTGGAAACAGTTCAGAAAGTACATGACGAGCGCCGCCAGGGCGAAGCCATCGCCCCGGCGGCGGAGGACACCCGTACCTATTCAAAAAATTCTATATAGAAAGCTATGGTTGCCAGATGAATTTCAACGACAGTGAAATCGTCGCGTCCATTCTCAATACCCAGGGTTACGGCGCCACCCGCAATGTGGAAGAAGCAGACCTCGTGTTGCTCAACACCTGCTCCATCCGTGAAAAGGCGGAGCAGACCGTGCGCCAGCGCCTCACCACCTTCAAAAAAACCAAGCAACAGAAGCCCGGGTTCCTCGTGGGCGTGCTTGGCTGCATGGCCGAACGCCTCAAATCCAAGTTCCTCGAAGAGGAAAAACTGGTGGACCTGGTCGTGGGCCCCGACGCTTACCGTACCCTCCCCGCCCTCATCGAAGAAGCCGGCACCGGACAGAAAGCCATCAACGTGCTGCTGAGCCGGGAGGAAACGTATGGAGACATCAGCCCGGTGCGCCTCGACAGCAACGGCGTCACCGCTTTTGTATCCATCATGCGCGGCTGCAACAATATGTGCACCTTCTGCGTGGTGCCTTTTACCCGTGGCCGCGAACGCAGCCGCGACCCGTATTCCATTCTGGCCGAAGCCACCGATCTTTTCGAACGCGGCTACCGGGAAGTAACGCTCCTGGGCCAGAACGTAGACTCCTACTATTTCGTGGACGAATCCAAAGATGAAACGATCACCTTCGCCAGCCTGCTCGAACGCGTTGCCGGCATCAGCCCGCTGCTGCGGGTGCGTTTCAGCACTTCCCACCCGAAAGACATTACCGACGAAGTGCTCCACGCCATGGCCCGCCACGAAAACATCTGCAATTACATCCACCTCCCCGTGCAAAGCGGCTCCACGCGCGTGCTGCAACTGATGAACCGCACCTACACCCGGGAATGGTATATGAAAAAGGTCGACCGTATCCGTGAAATCCTCCCCGATTGCGCCATCTCCACCGACGTAATCACCGGTTTCTGCACGGAGACGGAAGAAGACCACCAGGACACTATGTCCATCATGGAATACGCCAAATATGACCTCGCCTACATGTTCGCTTACTCCGAGCGCCCCGGTACCCTGGCGGCCCGCCGGTACCAGGACGATGTGCCGGAAGACGTGAAAAAGCGCCGCCTCGCCGAGATCGTGGCCCTGCATCGCGGACATTCGCACGAAAGCATGCAGAAAGAAGTGGGCAAGACGGTGAAAGTCCTTGTAGAAGGCACTTCCAAGAAATCCGACGAGCAGCTTTTCGGCCGCACCGATCAGAATAAAGTGGCGGTGTTCGACAAAGGCGATCTGCAAAAAGGCGATTATGTGATGGTCAAAATCGATGACTGTACGGCAGGCACCCTCATTGCTACAGTGGTGGGGCGCTGCTGATTAAAAAATAATTGGAATGGACAATATTCAAAGCATAAAGAACCGCTTCGGCATCATCGGCAATTCCGCATCGCTCAATTACGCGTTGCAGGTGGCCGCGCAGGTCGCCAATACCGATCTCACGGTGCTGATCTCCGGCGAAAGCGGTGTGGGCAAGGAAGTATTTTCCCAGATCATCCATGCGTTAAGCGCCCGCAAGCACAATCCTTTCATCGCCGTAAACTGCGGCGCCATCCCGGAAGGCACGATCGATTCGGAGCTGTTCGGGCATGAGAAGGGATCGTTTACCGGGGCGGTCGACAGCCGCAAGGGTTATTTCGAAACTGTCAACGGCGGCACCATTTTCCTCGACGAGATCGGGGAAATGCCCCTGGGCACGCAGGCACGGCTGCTGCGCGTACTGGAAACCGGCGAATACATCCGCGTGGGCTCTTCCAAAGTGCAGAAAACCGACGTGCGCGTGATCGCCGCCACCAACCGCGACCTGCTCGAACGCACCCAGCAGGGCAAGTTCCGCGAGGATCTGTATTACCGGCTTAACACCGTTCCTATCCGCGTGCCTTCGCTACGCGACAGGAAAGAAGATATTCCCATGCTTTTCCGCAAGTTCTGCGTGGATTTCGCGGAGAAATACAAAACGACATCCATCCAGCTGAACGACGAAGCACGGGACGTGCTCGTGAACTATCCCTGGCCCGGCAACGTGCGGGAATTGAAGAACATTGCGGAGCAGATCTCCGTGCTGGCGCCGGAAAAGCTGGTGAACGCCACGGACCTGCGGAACTTCCTCCCGGAGCAACCGGCCGTCAACCGTTTACCGATGCTCGCCCCGGGCGGCCATGCGCAGGGTAACGGGGATTTCTCGAACGAAAGGGACATCCTGTACAAGCTTTTCTTCGATATGAAGAAAGACGTAACCGAACTGAAAAAGATGTTTTTCGAAGTGATGCAGAATCCCAATCTCGCGCATACGACCTATGCGGATTCCGGCGTGCTGGCCGGCTTCCATCAGCCGGCGGAAGCGCCGGTGGTATCTGCGCCCGGCATCATCTCGGCGCCGGCCAACCAGCAACCGATCATCCTGAAAGACAATACCATCGATCACCACGAAGAAGTCGAAGAAACTTTATCGATCGCGGATAAGGAAAAGGAACTGATCGAGAAAGCGTTGCGCAAGCACAAGGGGAAAAGGAAAGACGCCGCGCTTGACCTCGGCATTTCGGAACGCACCCTGTACCGTAAACTGAAGGAATACAACATCCATGAATAAACGACCTATGTCCAGATACATCGCCCTGCTGGCTGGCATCGCCCTGTGGGCCGGCATCGGAGGCTGCACGATCAAATATTCCGCCAATGGCGCCACCATCGATCCGGAAGCTAAAACCGTGCTGGTGCGCTATATCGAGAACCGTGCGCCGCAGAATAACCCGCAGCTGAGCCAGAATGTCACCGAGAAGCTCCGGCAGAAAATCCTCGCGCAAACACGCCTTACCCAAACCAACGACCAAACGGCCGACTATGAGTTCCGCGGCACCATCACGGGTTATTCCGTGTCCAACTCCGCCGTTACGGATATCGACAAACCGGCGAGCGCCCGTCTGACCATCACTGTGAACGTTACTTTCGTAAAACGAATCGGCGACAAAAAAGGCTTTACCAACCAGTCTTTCTCCCGTTCGGCCGACTTCAACGCATCCCGGACGATCAACGAGGCGGAGCCCCAGCTGATCGCGGAAATCGTTCCCAACCTGGTGGATGATATCTTTAACCGGGCGTTTGCGAACTGGTAGGCTTTCTTTGATTTAGACATTATTTTCATATTTTAGCGCACATGACGCCGAACAGGATTATAGATCATATTTTTCACGAAGATGAGCTGAAGAATGTAGACCAGCAGGCCCTGGAGCGCCTGGTGGAGCAGTATCCGTACTTCGCGGCGGCCCGCGTCCTGCTGGCGCAGAAACAATTTGCCGACACGCCGGATTTCCAGGACCCGGTATTTAAGGCTGCGCAGCTGTATACCAGCACGCCGCAGTATCTGTACCAGCTCACCGCGACGCAATCGCCCGAGCACGCCGCCGCGCCGCCGCCTCCCCTGGAAGCGGCAGACAGCTGGCAAAGACGGGAAATCGAGGTGGAGGATGCGGTCAATGAACAGGATCAGGCGATCATCGACAATGTGGAAGCCACCGCCGATCCTTTGCCCGCACCCTGGGGCGAACCGGCCGGGGCCGAAGTGGACGAAGAGGAAGCTGCACTGCTCGATGAGTTGGAGGCTTCCGTAGCCGCCACACAGGAAATTCCCGGAGAAAGCGCCTTGCTTACTGCCAATATTGCTACGGAAACGGAAATGACAACGGAGGTCATCAGCGCGGAAGACCAGGCTATCCTGGACGAGCTGGAGGCCGAAGACCGCGCAGCCGCCGAGGCGCGCCTCGCTACGGAAACGGAGCCCGGCACAACTCCTGTCGCACAAATAGCGGTGCCGCCGACGGAAGTCGACGAAGTGGTGGCCGTGGATTACGAAGCGGAAGAGGAAAAGGTGGCATTCGAAGCAGCCCGCAACCTCGAAGTGCCCGATACTATCGTAGCGGTAGATTACGAAGCGGAAGAAGAAAAAGCTGCATTCGAAGCAGCCCGCAACCTCGAAGTGCCCGACAATATTGTAGCGGTTGATTTTGAAGCGGAAGAAGAAAAGGCCGCATTCGACGCGGCGCGTAATCTCGAAGTGCCCGATAACATTGTTGCCATAGATTACGAAGCAGAAGCAGAAAAATCCGCATTTAACGCCGCCCGCAACCTCGAAGTGCCCGATAACGTCATAGCTGTGGATTACGAAGCGGAAGAGGATAAAGCTGCGTTCGACGCCGCCCGCAACCTGGAACTCCCGGATGATGTGGTAGTGGTGGATTATGAAGCGCTTGGCGGACCTTCGGAATATGAACCTGAAATCGAGGAAGAAGAGGTGAAAGTGCCCACCGGTCACGCGCCGGAAGGCCACGGCATCGCTATTCCGCCGGCGCCTGAAGCCCCCAATGCTCAGGAGCCTTCCGGATACGAACCGGAAATCGAGGAGGAGGAAGTGGAAGTATCCACCGGCCAGGCGCCCGAAGGCCACGGCATCGCCATTCCGCCCGCGCCAGAAGCCGTAGCGGAGCCCGCTGCCAATGAAACGGACGCTCCGATCCGCATCCACCCCATGGATGCGCCTAAACCGGAAACGGAGCTTACCTTCCAACCGCTGTTTACAGAAGATTATTTCGCATATAAAAAACTGAAAGAGCCGACTAACGCCGAAAGCATGACCGCAAAAGCCGCCGCTGAAATGAGAAGCTTTACCGACTGGCTCCGCCAGCTGAAGGACAACTTCTCCGGAAAAGCCACAAAAGACTGGTATCATCAGCAATTGCACAAATTATATGAAGACGACGACCCGGAAGTAACCGAGCGCGTGGAAGCCATGGCCATTCAATCCATTACCCTGAACGACGACATCGTTTCCGAAACGCTCGCCGAGATCTGGGTGAGGCAGCATCAGCCCCTGAAAGCCATCGCGGTATATCAAAAATTAAGTTTGCTTAATCCGGGCAAAAAAGCGTACTTTGCGCAGAAGATTAAAGACTTACAAAACAATTAACAACTCATAACTAGTAGCTAACATGTTGATTTTCTTTGGAATATTGATTGTGATTGCCTGTATTCTGCTCGGCTTTTTCGTGCTGGTACAAAACCCCAAAGGCGGCGGCCTCGCCGGTAACCTCGGCGGTTTTGGCAACCAGGTGATGGGCGTTCGCCAAACGACTGACGTGCTGGAAAAAGGCACCTGGGTACTGGCGGCCGTGATTGCCGTGCTGTGCCTTACCTCTACCATGTTCACCGGTTCTACCTCCGGCGGTAACAACATGCCGCAGAGCGCCAGCGAACGCGCCCAGGGCGCCGCTCCCGCTCCCAGCAGCACTCCGCTCCCCGGCGCAGCGCAACAACAACAGGCAGCTCCTGTTCAGCAGCCCGCTGATTCCGGTAAATAACAATATTCCTTCCGAATAATATTTTCCAAGACCTCGCCGTTAAAAGCGGGGTTTTTTATTGAGGATACTCCGCCTTCTGCTATCTGACCAACATGCGTAACAAGACTAACAAAAACACCTCGCCCTGGGTGCGCCGCATCGCCATCATCGGCGCCTGCCTCATCGCCGGCGCCCTCGTGATCGCCGCATACCTTCTGATGGGGCCCAACACCCGCTCCTTCGGCGATAAAAAATACTTCTATGTGCCCACCGGCAGCCGGTACGACGACGTGCTCAAGGGCCTCTCGGACCAGGAAATTATCTCTTCCACATCCACCTTCAACCTCGTAGCCCGCCAGCTCGGCTACCCTTCCCGCGTAAAAGCCGGCCGCTACGAGATCAAGAAAGGCATGAGCAACCTCGAAATCGTGCGCATCCTGCGCAGCGGCAAACAATCGCCTGTAAAACTGGTGATCAACAAGCTCCGCCTCAAAAACGACTTCATCCGCCTCGTGTCCAACAACCTCGAAGCCGATTCCGCCGCCATGCGCGCCATCCTGGAAGACCCGGTCTACCTCCGCCAGTTCGGGCTCGACACCACCACCGTCATGGCCGCCGTTATGCCCAACACCTACGAGTTCTACTGGAACACCTCCGCTGCCAAGGTTTTCGATAAGATATCCGATGCGTACGAAACCTTCTGGAACGATACCCGCAAACAAAAAGCCGCCGCCCTCAACCTCACGCCCGTGCAGGTAACCGTGCTCGCCTCCATCGTGGAAGAAGAAACCAACCGCAACGACGAGAAGCCCGTCATCGCCAGCGTATACCTGAATCGCATGAAAAAAGGCATGCGCCTCGGAGCCGATCCTACCGTGAAATTCGCACTACAGAACTTCGCCCTCCGCCGCATCTACAACACGCACCTCGAATTCGATTCTCCGTATAACACCTACCGTTACTACGGCCTGCCGCCCGGCCCCATCTGCACCCCATCCGCCAAATCGATCGACGCGGTGCTGACGCCGGCCGAAACGGATTACCTGTTTTTCGCCGCAAGGCCCGATGGCAGCGGGTATCACTCTTTCGCCGTTACCTTCAAAGAACACCTGGAAAATGCCCGGGCGTATCAAAAGGGGCTCAACGCCAGAGGCATCAAATAATTCGTATTTTTACGGCGGTCCAACAACACCCTGATGATCGACGTAGAAAAACTCATCCTCGAATCCCGGCCGGTTCAATGGCTGACGCATAAAAGCAAATCGCTGGTATTGCCGGGGTTCGAAGGCGCGCCCCTGTACGACGTCATCGTGTTTTTCCTCAAAGAAACAGCGAAAGAAAGCCTGGTGGAAAGGGCCGCGGCCATCTCGTTCAACTTCCTCCTGGCCATCCCCCCGTTCTTCATTTTCCTGTTCACGCTCGTACCTTTCATTCCGCTGCAAAACGTGGAGCCCACGCTGTACGACCTCGCGCAAACCATCACGCCCAATTACAACAGCTACATCATCGTGCGCGACATGATCCACGACTTCCTGTACACCCAGCGCAACACCCTGCTGTCGTTCGCCTTCATCCTCAGTTTCTACTATTCCAGCAACGGCATAATGGGCATGCTGCGCTCTTTCGACAAGCTGCTGCCCGGCTTCCACCAACGCACCTGGTGGCAAACCAGGCTTACCGCGCTGAAGCTCACCGTCTTCCTCGTTTTCCTCCTGCTGGCGACCGTAGTGCTCATTATCATGCAGGGCACCCTGCTGAAGAGCATCCTCGAATACATCGGGATCCAGGATACCTATTCGCAGTTCCTGCTCCAGGTAGTAAGGTGGACGCTCATCGTGTTATTATTCTTCGCCATCATTTCCGTTATTTATAAATTCGGGCCGGCCGTCCAGAAGAAATGGAAATACATTTCTGCGGGATCTACTTTCGCTACCATCGCCATGATTGCCGTAACACTTGGCTTCTCTTACTGGGTGACCAATTTCGCGCGATACAACCAGATTTATGGCTCTATCGGCACCATCCTCGTACTCATGCTCGTAGTCTATTTCAACTCCTTTATCCTGCTGATCGGATTCGAACTGAACACCAGTATCAGCACGTTACGGGAGATCGCGGAAGCGCGAAACAAGAAGGAATCTCCTGAGTTACAGGGACTTTCGTAATACCTTGCCAGAAATAGGATGGATGGCTTCACTTTGCACCCGAAATACCTTAATTTCATACCAACCAAATTACGGAGGCCTATGAAAAAGCATATCTTTTTCCTCCTGCTGATCGCGGCCGCCGCCGTTTCGTTCCGGCTGCCGGGTCATATCGACATCGGGGCGAAACTGCCGAAAGTAGATGTCAAAATGAAAGATATTTCCGGCAAGGAAGTGTCGATGAACGACGCCAAAAAAGCGAACGGTTTGCTGGTGATGTTCTCCTGCAATACCTGTCCATATGTGGTGCGCAACCAGGACCGTACCCGCGCGATCTGCCAGTTCGCGCAGAAGAACAACGTGGGCGTCATCCTCATCAACTCCAATGAAGCGGCCCGCACCGGCGGCGACTCCTACGAAGCGATGCAAACCTACGCCCGCCAGCAGTCTTACAACTGGCTGTACGTCGTGGATAAGGATAACCAGGTGGCCGACGCCTTCAACGCCGACCGCACGCCGGAATGCTATCTGTTCGACAAAAGCGGCACCCTCGTTTACAAGGGCGCGATCGATGACAATCCCGGCAACGCAAGTGGCGTGAAAGACAAATACCTCCACGCCGCCATCCAGGCCATGGTAACTGGCAAACCCATCCCAAACCCGTCTACCGCTTCCGTGGGTTGTGGCATCAAACGGAAAATGTAAATGCATTTGCACTGATAAAGAAAAAGCTGACCGTAACTCCGGTCAGCTTTTTTTATGTGATAGCGCACTATCTGAAAGGGACGGCGTTATTACAACCATATCATTTTCAAATCATTTATTGACCCACGATGAACACGGCGTTGCCGAACAGCAGCTTCCCGTTTTCCCAGAAGCTGCGGAAAAGCGGGTTGTCGGTCATGAGGATGATTTCGCCGTTGCCGATTTCCTTAACACCAAACACGAGGCCGTCGCGGAGGCGCTCCCGGGCAGCGGCGCCCACAAACCCGGTCAGGTAGTCGTCCTGTTTGAGGGCGCCCACATTCCATCCGTCGTCTTTGAAAAATGCCAGTAGCTGGTCGTTCTGCTTTAGGGTGTAATAATATTCCGGGTATCCGAATGCCAGCGGGTGCGTTTTATCCAGGTGCACTTTGTAGATCGCGCCGGGAATGAAGCCCGACACGCTTTCGCGCTCCCGGTTAGCATAAGGTTTCAGGTTTTTGTATGGTTCTTTGGGGGCTTCGTCTTCCTCGTCTTTCACTTCTTCCTTTTCCTTCTTCATTTCATATCCCCACTCCCCTTCCGCCAGTTGCGCCACGGCATCTTCCATAACGATTAACCGGCCGCCGGCGGAAACCCAGTCTTTCAGCCGGGCGGCCACCGCTTTGTCTTTCAGCATATCGTACCGGCCGTCCGGCAGGATGAGCACATCAAGGTCTTTCCACGCCGAACCCGGCAGCGCGGTGGCGGGCAATACCGTGAGCGGGTATTCAATCTGTTCTTCGAAGTAATGCCAGATTTCGCCCATACCCAGCGACGAAATGCCATCCCCGGCGAGCAGGCCAACTTTCGGTTTGCGGATGAAACGGATTTTATCCGAACCGAAGTCCGCGCCTTTGTCCACAAAACCAGTTGGCACACGGGTAACGCTCACACCCATACGCGCTGCGAGCACCGGGATGGATTCCAGCGAAGTATTTCCGGATTTGGTGATGATGAGCGTGCCGGCGGGATGTACTTTTCCACCGATCGTAAAAGGCGCTTCCGCATAGCGTACCCGCAGGTTTCGGTTGAGGAGTGCGGCAAGGAACTTCACGTCTTTGGTGCTGTTCCAGGCGGCGAGATATGCGTAAGTGGCCCCTTCGGCCGGAGGCGCTGCCGACTTCTCCAACGTGTCGGCTACAGCGGGCTGCAGCCGCGCTTTTACGGCATACGCCGGAAGGCCATAGGCGTAGGGCATCGCCCAGGCGGTAATGTCGTAAGTCACGCTGTCGGTTAACCGGGAAACCGGTTCGAAAAGTACGCGCACCATGGTTGACCGCGGCTGGTAAGCGCTCACCACCAGGTCACCTTTTTCTATCGCGAAATTCTCTGATTTACCGGTAAAATAATTGAAGCCGTTTCCGGAGGAATTGCCTGTCGCGAAGCCGAAGGAAATATCGTTGCGGCGCAGCGTTTCGGCGAGCGACATGAGCTTTTCCGTATTACCGCCGCTTTTCACGACGTAAGTTTTATAATCGCCGGACGGCTGCTGGCGCGCGTCGCGGAAGAACTTGCCAAATTCCTCCACCAGTTTGCCGGCTTGCGCCACGGAAGCTTCCACGGTGGCGATGCCGGTAGTGAAGTGATGATCGAGCCGGTCTTTCAGCCGCAGCGTATCCCCTTCCCGGTTCACGATGGCGAGGCCCGCGCGGCCGCTGCCGCCCTGCTCGTAAGTCATCCCGATGGCGCCATTGTAAGTGGGATAGGTATCGCCGTAGCTCGGGTAAAAGAGATCGAACTGTTCTTTGGTGAAGTAGAGCCAGCCGTTGGCGTCGAAGTAAGTGGCGTTATGTTTCCCGATTTGCGTCTGGAAGGCGCGCTGCCATTCGGTAACGGCGTCGTGCAGGGGTTCCGCGGCTGGCGCGAAATAATACGGTGCGTCTACCCCCTGTTCATGAAAATCCACATGTACCTGCGGCATCCAGCGGTT
The DNA here is from genome assembly GCF_038396755.1 of Chitinophaga pollutisoli. Taxonomy (NCBI): domain Bacteria; kingdom Pseudomonadati; phylum Bacteroidota; class Chitinophagia; order Chitinophagales; family Chitinophagaceae; genus Chitinophaga; species Chitinophaga pollutisoli. Next base: position 950,859 of record NZ_CP149822.1, read on the forward strand.
ATACTGGAGCACGCGTTGACGGGATTCCACCTGCGATTGCCAGGCCCAATCGCGGTTCAGATCGAAATAGTAGTGGTTGGGACGGCCACCGGGCCAGGGCTCCGCATGTTCGCGGGCGTAGGGCGTGGCGTCCGGGATGCGGGCGTGGATGGAATTATAGAAATTCACGTAGCGGTCGCGGCCATCGGGGTTCAGACAGGGATCGATGATGACCACCGCATTGTCCAGCAGCGATTTGCGGCTGGTGAGCAGCGTATGCGCCGTGCGCATGGCGGCTTCGGTGGAAACTGCTTCGTTGCCGTGTACGTTATAGCTCAGCCAGATGATGACAGGTTGATTTTGGGCGCTCCCTCCGTTCAGCAAGGCCAGGTTGCCGCTGCGGATCGCTTCGAGGCGGGCGATGTTGGCGGGGGAAGAAAGGATGGCGAGCACCAGCGGCCGGCCTTCGTACGTTTGGCCGTAGGTCTCGAAGCGCATCATAGCATTGCCTTCGGCGATTTTGCGGAAGTAATCCACGACTTTATAATGGGGCGTAAACTTTGCTCCCAGCTGGTACCCGAGAAATTCGGCGGGGGACTGCTGAGCATTTGCGGCCAGCATGCAAACGGAAAAGAAAAAAGACAGGACGGCAGACTTCATAGATTCGTAGTATCCGGCTAAGATAGGGAAAAAGCGCCGGTGCGGAAGCGGCACATTCCCCAGAAAATATCCGTATTTTGGGAGGAAACAGCCACGCCTATGCGCTCCTTTTTGTTCCCCCTGCTGCTGTTGCTGGCGCTTACTTCCGCGGCACAGCAGGTTGATCCCTACCATTATTCCAGTCGTAAATATATGGAAGCGAAGCGCTTCGCGGTATCGTCAGCCCATCCGCTGGCGAGCGGGGCGGGCGCGCAGATCATGCGGGAGGGGGGCAACGCGGTGGATGCTGCGATTGCGGTACAGCTGGCGCTGGCGGTCGTTTATCCGCAGGCGGGGAACCTGGGCGGCGGGGGCTTTATGGTTGCGCGGATGGCCGATGGCCGGTCCGTCACCATCGACTACCGCGAGAAAGCCCCCGGCCGGTCGCACCGCGACATGTACCTGGATTCCGCCGGCAACCCGGTTACCGCCCGCTCGCTCGAAGGGCACCTGGCCGCGGGGGTCCCCGGCACGGTTGCGGGCCTCGTGGCATCACAGGCTTATGGCCGGCTCCCGCTGTCAAAGCTCATCGCTCCGGCCATCGTGCTGGCGGAAAAGGGGTTCGCCATCACCGAACAGGAAGCCCACGGCCTCAACCGGCTGCGCGACATGTTCATCCGCCTCAACACCCAACCCAATGCTTTCGTGAAAGACACACCCTGGAAAACGGGCGACACCCTCATCCAGCAAGACCTCGCCAACACCCTGCGCCGCATTGCGAAAAAAGGCGGCAAAGGATTCTATTCCGGCGAAACCGCGCGCCTCGTGGCCGCCGAGATGCGGCGCGGCGGGGGCATCATCACCGAAACAGATATGGCCGCTTACAAAGCTGTTGTCCGACAGCCGCTGGAATTCATGTTCCGGGGGTATACCGTCATCACCATGCCACTGCCCAGCAGCGGCGGCATCGGGCTGCAGCAGATGCTCGGCATGGTCGAGGATTTTCCGCTGGAAAAAACCGGGTTTCATAGCCCGGAAGCCGTGCAACGCATGATCGAAGCCGAGCGCAGGGCGTACGCCGACCGGGCGGAATATCTCGGCGACCCCGATTTCGTGAAAGTGCCCGTAGCGCAACTCACCGATAAAAAATACCTGCAGGAAAGGATAGCGGATTATGTAGCAGGGAAACCTTCTCCCAGCAAAAGCATCAAAGCCGGCGGGCCATTTGAAAGCACGGAAACCACGCACCTCAGCGTGGTGGACGCCGAAGGCAATGCCGTATCCGTTACCACGACCCTCAACGGCAGCTACGGCAGCAAAGTGGTGGTTGGCGGCGCGGGGTTCCTGCTCAACAACGAAATGGACGACTTCTCCGTGAAGCCCGGCGCGCCCAACCTCTACGGCCTCATCGGCACGGAAGCCAACGCCATCGCGCCGGGGAAGCGCATGCTCAGTTGCATGACGCCCACCATCGTACTGAAAAACGGGAAGCCGTATATGGTGACCGGCACGCCCGGAGGGTCCACCATCATCACTTCGTTATTCCAGACGCTGGTCAACGATATCGTGTTCGGGATGGACGCCAAATCCAACGTCAACGCGCCCAAATTCCACCATCAATGGTGGCCGGAAGACGTGCGGATAGAAAAGGAGTTCCCCGCCGCCACGAAAGCAGCCCTGGAAAAGATGGGATACCCGGTGAAAGTGGGATCACCGTGGAGCCGTACCGAACTGATCCGCATTGTGGATGGGAAGATTGAAGCGGTGGGCGACTGGCGTGGCGACGACAGCGTTGCGGGAGAATAAAATCGTACATTTAAGCCTTCATCAAAAACGATCAGCAAGTATGCGACTTTACCTGGACAGTGCGAAGAAACGGTTGCTCACTTACAAAGAGCTCGGCGAGAAAACCCTCCGCCAGCTCAACGACCGGCAGATACACTGGCAGCCTACGGGCCAGCCCAACAACATTTACATCATCGTAAAACATATGAGCGGCAATATGCTGTCGCGCTTCACGGATTTCCTCACCAGCGACGGCGAAAAGCCCTGGCGCCAGCGCGACGCCGAGTTCATCGACGATGCGCCGGAGGCCACGATGGCCGACCTGCTGGACATATGGAACAAGGGATGGGAATGCCTCATCACCGCCATCGACGGCCTCGAAGAAGCGGATCTCGGTAAAACCGTTTACATCCGTACCGAGCCTCATACCGTGATAGACGCCCTCAACCGGCAGCTCGCCCACTACCCTTACCATGTCGGCCAGATCGTGTATCTCGGAAAGATCATGCGGGCAGAAGGATGGGAAAGCCTTTCCATCCCCGTGGGGCAATCGCAGCAGTTCAACGACGCAAAAGCGGCAGGCAAATGAAACATACGATATTATTTTCCGCGGCCGCGATCTTGCTGGCCGCCTGCAATTCCGGCAAAACCGACGCATTGCTGAAACACAAGAAATGGAAGGTGTACGACGTCACCGTTCCCGCAGGCGCTTCCTACAACCATGTGCAGGCCACGCAGGCCAAGGATCTGAAAGACGGCTATTACAGCGACGCCTTTTACCAGTTCCTCGACAACAATCTTTTCATCGCCACCATCGCCGGCGTCCCAGACAGCGGGAAATACTCCCTGCTCAGCAACGGGAAGATCATTTCCGTGACGGGCGCCAACGGCTCGCGCAGTTCCGAGCACCTCGTGGAAGTGGTGAAGCTGAATGAGAACGAATTCGACATGAAAGTGAATACCGGCGAATATTATTTCGTACTCCGCACCCGGAAACAGTAATCATGATCAAGATCACAGACAGTATGCCCGGCAGAACCACCGTTTGCGACGGCCGCGAGCTTTTATTCTTCTCAGGATTCTCATACCTGGGCATGCATACATCGCCCGTTTTCCAAACGCTCCTCGCCGAAGGCCAGGCGCTTTTCGGCAGCGTATATCCCAGCAGCCGCATCGGCAACCTGCAGCTCTCGCTTTACGAGCAACTGGAGCACGCACTGGCGGTGCATACGGGCCAACAGGCCGCGGCCTGTTTTTCGTCGGGCTACCTGTCTGCCCAGGCGGCCGTCACTTACGCCGTTGGCAAAGGCACGCCCCTGTATGCGCCTGGCACGCACCCCGCGCTGCAGTTCCCCGGCGCCGTTGCGGCTTCCGGGAACTGGAACGACTGGCTGGCTACCACAGTGGACATGCTGAACCGCGAGCCCGATCACACCTACGTACTGATCTCCGACGCGGTAGATCCACTCCGGGGCGAGGTGCACGACTTCAGTCCCCTCGCCCGCCTGGAGCGCAAAGCCCTGGTGCTGATCGACGATTCACATGGCCTGGGCATACTCGGCGCAAACGGGGAAGGTATTGCCGCTACGTTGCCGGAATCGACCGCCGCGAGGTACCTCCTCACCGCGTCGCTGGCAAAAGCTTATAGCCTGGAAGGCGGCTTGGTGACTGGGCATGCCGCCGATATCGCGGCCATCCGCCGGCTGCCGCTCTTTACCGCCAGTACGCCCATCATCCCGGCCAATGCGTATACCTGGCTGAAAGCGGAGCCTGCTTTCGCGGAAGCGCGCCGGCTGCTGCGCGCCAACATCACCGCGCTGGAAAGGCTCACCGGGGCTATCGACGAAGTGCCCAACACGCACGGGCTTCCTATGTTCGTACTGGATGATCCTTCGGAAAATATATACACCTGGCTCCTCTCCCACGATACGCTTATCTCTTCGTTCGCGTATCCTGATCCGCAGGGCGACCGCATCAACCGGATCGTTTTGTCGGCCCTCCATACGCCCGACGATCTCGAAATGCTCGCCGCACAACTTGTTCAATATTACGATCACCCATAAACAGCACCCATTCATGATCAAAAAGACCCTTGCCTTCGTATCCCTGCTCCTCATGATGCTACCCGCCATGGCGCAAAAGTCGCTGCTTTACAAAATCTCCGGCAACGGGTTGCCGCAGCCATCATATGTGTTCGGGACCATTCACATGATCTGTCCGCAGGACTTTAACTTCCCCGACAAGCTCGCAAAAGTGGTGCGGGCCGCTAATGTAATTTATCTCGAAATGGATATGGACGATCCGTCCCTGATGCTGAACATGGCGATGATGATGCAGGACAAAACACCGGGTTATTCGCTGGAAAATGCATTCTCCAAGGAAGATTACCGCCTGTTGCAGCAATTCATGAACGACAGCCTGAGCATGGATATCGAAAATTTCAAAAAGATGAAGCCGATGGTACTGATGAGCCTGCTGGCCACCAGGCTGCTGCCCTGTAAAAAGAGCGAATCGTATGAAATGAAACTGGTGGAAATGGCCAAACAAAATAATAAGCCGGTAGAAGGACTGGAAACAATCGAGGATCAGATGGCGATTTTTGATAATATCGCCGATACGACGGAAGCGAGCTCTATAATGGAATATGTAAAGAATATGGCGAAGCAGCGGGATATTATGAACCGGTTGATGGCATCCTATAAAAAGCAGGATGTGAACGCATTATACAACCTGGTGCTGGAAACGGCGGAAACGGAGTCCGACCGCGAAGAGATCCTGGACAAGCGCAACCGCAACTGGATCCCTATTATGGAAAAAGCGATGAAGAGAAACCTGGCGCTTTTTGCCGTAGGCGCTGGCCATCTCGGGGGCGACCAGGGAGTGCTGTCGTTATTGAAGAAGAAGGGGTACAAAGTGGAACCTGTAATCAACTAATTAATTATCAATATGTTGAAAAGCCGCTCCCATTCCGGGGCGGCTTTTCCTTTGCCTGCGGTCACTTGGCATTTGGTCATCCACCAACCGGTTTCATCACGCAAAAGCGCCTGTTGGTGTATCGGATTTCAGGTCCGCGGGCAGGCGATATAAGTTTGCATCATCAAATTCAGTGTATGCAAACCTTTTTAACCGCTATTTTCTCAGCAACTATTCTTTCAGCAGCTCCTTCCGCCATTGCGCAGCAAAAGAAAGACTCCATCCCCGCCCCGTCCGTCAAGCAGCTCAAGACCCATGAGGTAACCAGCAGTGCGCCCCCCATTACGATGCAGGGCGGCACTATGATCGTCAACGTCGGGAAATCCGTTACCGCCGCCGGCTCCAATGGCTGGGACGTGGTGACTAAATCACCCGGCGTGATCGCCGACAACAACAACGCCCTCCAGCTGAACGGCAAGCCCGTGACGGTGTACATGGACGGTCGCCCGACACGCCTCAGCGGCGACGATCTCAAAAACCTGCTGTCGTCCACCCCCGGCAGCAACATCGACAAGATCGAGCTGATGAGCATGCCCAGCGGCAAGTACGACGCGCAGGACGGGGCGATTATCAACATCAAGCTGTTCAAGCCCAAAGACCTTGGCACCAACGGCAACCTCACCCTCACCGGCGGTTTCGGCCGTTATCTGCGCACCACCGAGGGCATCACGCTCAACCACCGCAGCAAAGGCGTGAACATGTACGGCGGGTACGACCACAACTACGCCAAGACGTTCACCGAAATCACCAACGACCGCGTTTACCCCGACGGGTACACCCTCACGGAAAATGACTTCAACCGGGAAAACAAACACACCCACAACGTGCGCGCCGGGGCTGATTTCGACCTGTCCAAATCCTCTTCGGCAGGCGTGCTCGTGAAAAGCATGTTCAACAACCGCAGCCGGCTGGGCGACAACTACACCACCCTGCCGGATTCCATTTTCCGCCAGGGCGCCACCGGCGACCAAAAGCTGATAAACCCCAGTGTAAACGCGTATTACCGCACGGCCAGCGCCAAACATAAAAACGAGCTGACCATCAACGCGGACTACTTCAATCACCGCAAAGACTGGGACGACCAGTTCGGCGGTCAGTATTATTCCCTGAAAGAAGATGCGATCGGGTCTTCGTCCCACATCCGCAACTTTACGGAATCCGCCATCGACCTGTATTCCCTCAGCGCGGACTATTCCCAGCAGTTTAAGGCGTTCAAGCTGGAAGCCGGTCTTAAAACCACTTTCACCGAAACCGACAACAACATGCGCTGGGAAATGATGAACGCCGGCAAATGGGAAAACGATCCCAACAAAACGAACCACTTCATTTACAAGGAAAATGTGAATGCGGCTTACGCCGGCCTGAGCAAAACGGTGAAGAAATGGTCGTTTACAGCCATGCTGCGCATGGAGCATACGAATGCGAAGGGGAACAGCCTCACGATGGATCAAAAATTCTCCCGTGATTACGTGCAGTTCTTCCCCAGCGCTTCGGCATCATGGAACATGAGCGCCAAAGACCAGTTCAGCTTCAGCTACCGCCGGAGCATCAACCGGTTCGGCTTCGATATCGTGAATCCCTTCATCACTTACGTGAACGCCTACTCACTCCGCCAGGGCAACCCGGATATCAAACCGATGCTGTCGCAGGCCGTGCAGGCAACCTGGAGCCATAAGTACCAGCTGTTCACCACCGTGGCATTTACGCGGATGACCGACAATCTGAGCATGACCTTCAAACAGGACCCGGTGACCAAGGTGCAGGTGATGAGTTTCGACAACCAGACGAATTTCAACCTGGCGTATGCCAACGTGGTGTGGGTGAAGCCCATTACCCCGAAGATCCGGACCACCGTGACCGTGACCGGCTTGTACCTGGGTATTAACACCGTGCTGGACGGGATCGATTACAACAAGAACAGCGTTACGGCTTTCGCCAATATCCAGAATTCCTTTACGCTGCCCAAAGGCTTCACAGCCGAGCTGAACGGTAACTTCCGCGGGCCGCTCATGGCCGGGTACGCCGTGATGAAAACACAGGGCAACGTGGACCTGGGGCTGGGCAAAACGATCATGAAAGGAGCCGGTTCGCTGAAACTGGCGGCTGTAGACATCTTCAATACCAACCAGATGCGGTTCAAGGTGAACTACGGCACCATCAACAACCTGGGCAAGATGAACATGGACACCCGCGCCGTGAACCTGACCTTCAATTATAAATTCGGCAATAAAAACGTGAAAGCCGCCAAGTCGCGCAAGAACAGTATCGAAACGGAATCCGGACGAACTGCCACGCAACAGGGCTTTTAGGAAATTAAGGGAAAGCCTCCGCAAGGGGGCTTTCTCTTCTTATTTTCCCTATTTTTGAACGAAAGCACACCTCCGCACATGTTATTGGACCAAACCAGCCGATTTTTTAAAAAAGAATGGAAGAAGATCGTCATCCTCTTTTCCATCGCCCTCGTCTGGAACATTTTCGCCTTCCTTTTTCTCTATTCCCTCGACCCTGATCTCACCGATACGGCCTACAATCGTTTCGGCGGCATTTGGGTAACTACTTTCCGGTCCATCGTCGAATTTACCATTACTTACTACATCCTGATTTATTTCGCGTGGCTGCCGGCTTTGCACGATAATAAATGGGGCCGTTTCTTTCTCATCATCGGGTTGTTGTTTGCCGTAAAAATCGGCTATTCCCTCATTTACGAATACGCCAAAACCGTGTATGAGGTGAAAGGTCGGCAAGACAAGGTGATGAAATTCATGACGGCCAATAAGATGTTCGTGTTTTCCCTTACGCAGATTTTCACTTATTTGTTTAATCTCACCGTGACCTTCGTGGTGGCTGTTTTCATGCATTTCAGCAGGCGCGAGAAATTGCAGAAAGAGCTGGAGAAGCAAAAGATGGACGCGGAGTTAAGTGCCATCAAATACCAGATCAACCCGCATTTCCTGTTTAATTCGCTGAGTTTTATTTATAGTAAAACGGTACCCCTGAGCGAGGAGGTTTCCAACGCGGTTTTGCTCCTTTCTGACATTATGCGGTATGCGCTGGGGAAGGAAGAGGACGCCGAAGGGAAAGTGGCCCTCACCAAGGAAATCACGCATATGAAAAACGTGATTGAAATCAACCAGATGCGGTTCAACAACAAACTGAGCATCCAGTACAGCGAGCAGCTCGAAAACCCCGCTGCCCGCATCGCTCCGCTCATCCTCATCACCCTCGTGGAAAACGCCTTCAAGCACGGCGATCTGCTCGACCCCGCCAACCCGCTTGTGATCCGTACGGAAGCCAGCGACAACCGCATCCGGTTTTATATCGGCAACAAAAAGAAACTGGGGCCCAAGGAGCTATCGACCAGCATCGGCCTCAATAACGTCCGCCAGCGCCTGCAGCTTACTTATGAAGGAAAGCATCACTTCACCATCAACGAAACGGAACATTTTTATACCGCTGAACTGATCATTCAATTACAGAAAAATGATTAATTGCCTTATCATCGACGACGAACAGCACGCCATCGACTTGCTGACGCACCACATTCAGCAAACTCCCTTCCTGAACCTTCTCTATTCCACCACCGATCCGCTGGAAGGTTTGCAGGTGCTGAATCAGCATAAGATCGACCTCATCTTCCTCGACGTACAGATGCCGTCGATGACGGGGATCGATTTCATCAAGGCCATCAACCGTAAATGCAAGGTAATCCTCACTACCGCCTATAGCGAATACGCCATGGAAGGGTTCGAAAACGAAGTGGTAGATTACCTGCTCAAACCCATTTCCTTCGCCCGGTTCATCAAAGGCGCCCAGCGCGCGCTGAGCCTTATCCAGCCCTCCGCGCCGCCGGCAAAGGAGGAAAGCGATTTCATTTTCGTGAAAACGGAACAAAAAGGCAAACTCATCAAAATCAATATCCGCGATATCATTTTGATTGAAGGATTGAAGAATTATGTTAAAATACACACCCGCGGCGGCGAAAAAATCATCGCACTGCTCAATATGAAAGACCTGGAAGAGCGCCTTCCGGCAGGAGAATTCGTGCGAACGCATAAATCCTTCCTTTTGGCGACAGGCTTTATCCGCATGATCGAAGGCAACCTCGTCCACCTCGACCATACCGACGAAAAGGTGCCCGTGGGCGACACCTACCGGGAAACGTTCATGAACCTGATGAAGGATAAAATCATGACCAACAAGAAGTAGAGCACCCAAAACCTTGTTCCGATGATACAAAAGGCCGTCGTTTCCCTCATTTGCCTGATGGCGCTGCTGCCCGCCGTGGCGCAACCCGTTATGGACAGCACCGGCATCTCCCGGAAATCGCTCGAATATTTCCTTTCCCGCGCCGTTACCATGGCGGAATTCCTGGCAGTGGATCCCTATGGCAACGACGGCCCTTATCCCTACAAAGACGACGACGTGCGGCTTATCCGGCATCTCGGCGCCAAGTTTATCGGCCGGGCGATTTATCGCTGGGGGCATGAAACGGACCTCGCCAACCCGGATTTCCTGGAAAAGGCGAAGGGGCTCATGCGCAAGGTGCACGCCGATGACCCGGAAGTGATCTTTCAGGCTGCGGTGTTTGAAGCGGTTTCGGAGAAGGTGGATAGCATACCCGTTCCGGGATGGGCGTTTGAAGCCCTGGGATTACCGGTGGAAAAGCGGCGTTTCCGGTATGCCGGTATGTTGAATAAAGATGGAAAATTCTTGAACCATTGGGGGAAAGGCCGCAGTGTGCCCGATATAACCCGCACGGAATCGCAGTTATGGCTGATATATCTGTGCGGAACGTATATGCGGCTGGGTTGTGAAGCCATCCATATCGGGCAGGTCAGCCTCATGGGGATGGCCGACCGGGACTGGGCGGCCTGGGCCGCCTTCCTGCAGAAAGTGCGGCAATTTGCAAAAACGCAATCGCGCAGGGGCTGGATTTTGCTGGATGCGCATACGCCAGACGGCGGAATGGTGGCGAATGGCAAGAGCCTGCTGGATTTCAATTCCTTTCCCCTGCGGATCAAACCGGTGGTGGACAAACCCATGGAAGGCATGCTGCAGGTGGGCTACCTCGACGCCTTGTACCGGCGCAGCAAGGGCGGGCAAACACCGTCTGGATGGTCCTGCGCATCGCTTCCGTACCTGGTGGAATTCGACAACTTCGGCATTAGCAGAACGCCCGGGGTTGCGGATACGGCTTCGCATTACATCTGGGGGTACGACGAAATATCCTGGTTCTGCCTTCAACCCGAAAAATACCGCCAGCAATGGCTGCGATACGCATATGACTGGCTGAAAGCGAATGACGGCAACGGATTCCTGCAAATGCCCGTTTCCCGGGTTATCACCACGCAAAGCCGCAAACCCATGACCCGCTACCGCGGTAACACCCGGTCGCCCCAATGTCCGGAAGGCCTCAATCTCGAAGAAACCATTTATCAGATCTGGCACAAACCTTAAACGGCGGCCCATAAGCCCCATGCGGCAAGCGCCGCAATAGCCGTGTTCATGAAGTTGACGGCATCATTGCCAATGACGCCTTTCCGCTCCAGGGTGGCGCCCAGTACAGAATCGGCCAGGTTGCCGATAGTGCCGGCGACCGTGATGATCAACCAGCCCGTACCGCCTCCGCCAAAGGCGAAATATATACTGGCGATGACGGCCGATGCGGCGATACCCGCAAGCGTGCCTTCGAAACTCACGACGCCGTCGAGCCCGTTGGCTTCGCGCCGGAAAGTGAGGATATTCATGAAGCGCCGGCCGTAAAGGGTGCCGAGCTCTGAAGAAACCGTATCAGCCGAAGCGGAAGCCAGCGCCGCGGCCAGCATGATGGGGTAAGGCAAAACGGGCCCTTCTCCCACCGTCATCAGCAACGATATCAACGCCGCCATCCCGCCGTTGGCGAACACCTGCCCGGCGTTCCGCCGTTGCTGCGCACCGCCATGCGCCGCTTTGCGGAATTTACCGTGCGCCGTGGCGAGCACGCCCATCGCAAAAAAAGCAAAGAGCACCGCCAGGCCAAAATACCCGCTCCCGAAGAATACGATGATGCCCGTCAGCCCCGCGGCCACGGCGCCCGCGCGGGTGAGTTTGCCCAGCCGGCAAGCTGCGAACGCTCCGGCGCAAAGGGCGGCAATAACGAGGATAAATTCCGGCATAGCGGCAAAGGTAATAGAAAAAGGCCGCCCCGGAAGAGGCAGCCTTCGATTCATCGTTATCGATTGTCAGGAAAAAAATGTCTACAAAGGTTTACGCGTCACATTCTTCAGCTGGATCGTAACGGTGTATTTGCCTCGCTTCCAGAAACGCTGGATGAAGCGCGGGTTGGAATGGTACCCGTTATACGTGGGATCATCGTAGATGCAGGCATCCGCCGCGATCCGGTAGTAAACGTTAAAACCGTTGCCGGCGCTTATGAAGGGGAACGGCGACTGAAACACGGGATACATCAGCTTGTCGTCGAACAGATCCGGTTTTACGGTATACGTCTCGAACGTCTGCAGGAAAGTGTTACCATTGGGGCGTTTCAGCACTTCTCCCCGCTTGGGATTAAACGGATTGCCATGCTTATCGAGGAAGTAGAGCGTAATGTTGAATTCGTCGGATACTTCGCGCTTGATATCAATGCTGTAAGATTCAGCGCCCTGGCCTTTGGTCACCGATTCCTGCCCCTGTTTCATCAGCGGATTGGAATAAGCGCCGTTCATGGCTTTCAGGTCCTGGAAGGCAACCGTGTCTTTCAGGATAAACTCGCCGAATTTCGGGTACAGCTTCGTTCTTTTGATATTGGAAATCTCCAGGTCGAACACGTAATGCCCGGCGGGGAGATTGTCCGTTGTGTAGTTGGTGTAGATCTGTCCGCTCGTAGGCTCGATATTCACCGGGTAGGCGTCCACCATCTGCATTTTGGACAGGATCTTTTCCTTGGTGGAATCCAGCGTGAAGTTGAGGGCGGCTTTCCAGGTGACCATGGGGTAACGTTTGAGGAAAAGTTCGTCCATGTTCTTGCCGGTAGCCTTGTCGTACACATGCACCAGTTTGAAGTTCAACGGCCGCGTGGAGCCGTCGGGATTCACGCCGATGCCGCGGTATTCCCATCCTTTGGGAATCACTACGGGATTCAGTTCGTAATATAGGTTATCGCTCATGTAACCGATCTCGTCTTTTTTGCAGGCACTCATCAGCGAAGCTGCAAAAAGCCCGGCCAGTATATATTGGGTCTTGAATGATTTCATGTTAGGCACACATTAATTGGTTCCGAAATACAGGGAAGGATTGCCGCTTTCATACCCGGTGGGGTTCTGCAGCACGAAGAGCATTCCCGTGTTGGTGATGATGCCGGAAGTCTGGCAGTATGTTTCCATGTTACCGATCCGGTAATACACGATCCTGGGGTAGATGCCCGTTGCTGGATTATACCCGAGTTGCTCGGATTTCACTTCGCGGTAGGAAACCTCGGCGTCCACGCCCGGGAAAGTAGTCGGGATAGACTGTCGTTCTTCCTTGAGGGCGCTGTACGGGAGGTTTCTTTTAACGATATGGATGCGGATAGAATCCCGGAAACCCTGGAGGTGGTACTTGATCAGCGTGTCGATCGTATACGATTTGCGGGCGTCCATGCCCTGTACGATTTTATGCCGGTCGTTGAGCAATTTCTGGATATGGTAATCGGTTGGCGCGAAAAAGCTGATATCGCTTTCGTTCACGACATTCTGGATGCCCGCTTTGTCGATCAGGAGGCAAAGCGTGTCGAACAGGGGGTTCTTGCGCAGGTAATCCAGTGTGGTCATGTCCACTTTGGCGTTGTGCGTGCCACCGCCAACGATGTAGTCGTCTTTCTTGCATGCCGTCATGAAAACGCCGGCAGCTATGATGATGATTCCGATGATTTTGTTCATGTGCATGGGTTTAGTGGGTGGCCCAGTAATAGTTTTGGGTGAGTTTGTCGTTATTCGGCTTGAGGGCGCGCATGTTGATGGGCCAATAGTAGCCTTTCTGTTCCCAGCGCTCGCCCTTGTAGATCGAAATCCTTTCGGTCAGCAGTCCGGTACGGATGAGATCGAAGAAGCTCGCGCCTTCGCCGAGAAGCTCGCGGTGCCGCTCGTCCAGCAGGTAATCCTTCACAGACGCATCGATCGCCGGATCGTAGTGACGGCCTTTGCGAAGGTCGGCCACGGTGTACGCCGTGGTAAGCGCTTCGGCCTCGCGGTTGAGGTTGGCCAGGGCTTCGGCTTTCAGCAGTACGATATCCGCCAGGCGGAATAATACGAGGTTATTGTTGGCATAGAGGCCCACTTCGTTTTTAGGATCTCTCCAGCTGACGTTGCTGTATTTGGTGAGGATGAATTTGTTGGGCGTCCAGGTGGTATCCGTGATGTCGTTGGGATTCACTTTAAACACGTAGTCCCGGAAGATAAGATCGCGGAACCGCAGGTCGGAAGTCGTATCGGGGAACAGCGGCGCCATGTCTTTATAGAAATCCACTTCTGGTGTCATTTTCACGACTCTGGCCAGGATGAGCTTGTTCCCCCCGTTTGAGCCTTTCGTAATAGGCTCCTGCAGGATGGAATTGAAAAACCCGGAAGATTCGTCGAAGGTCGGGTTGAAGAGCATGGGCAGCTCGAAGATGGATTCGGAGGAACCGCCATCCCACAGCTTTTTCAGTTCCGCGGCGTTCTCCGCCAGCCGGAATTCGTTGGATCCGATCACCGCGTCGGCTGCGGTAAGCGCCGTCGCGTAATCGTGCGCCCAGGCCGCTACGTGCGCCTTCAGTGCATATGCGGCATATTTCCCCGCGCGCACCACGCCTTCTGGATGGATATCATCGAGGTATTGGAGCGCGCTGTCGATATCCTGGCGGATCACTTTGATCGCCTCCGCATCCGTGCTGCGGGCGATGCTGGGCGGATTGTCGAGCTCGCTTTCCTGAAGGGGTTTGAGGCGGATCACCGGCTCACCCCAGGTGCGCAGCACCTGGAAGTACGTATATGCCCGGATGAAAAACGCTTCCCCGCGCAGTTTGTCACGGCGCGAAATATCCTCCCAGCCGCTTTCAGGGATGGTAGGAATTTTCTCCAGCGCCAGGTTCGCCTGGGCGATCACGTCGTAGTAGCGCGACCAGTCCCAGAGGGAACCTTCGAGGTAGGGGGCGTATCCAAACCGGAAACTACCACCACGGATCAGCGAAGCGTAGTTCCACTCCCCGTTGGTATAAATATCCGCCGCGAGCTCGCTGAAGGTAAAAAAAGCGTTCTCGTTGCGCACCGCTTCGCGCAGCAGGTGGTAAGCGCCCGCCACCGACTGGTCGGCCGCCTTCTCATTCACCCAAAAAATCTCGTCGTACGAGTTATTGATGGGCGCTTCATACAGGTACTTCCTGCAACCGGGCACCACGGCCAGCATCGCGAGGAGACATGCATATATACTGAATCTTTTCATTGCTTTACATTTCAAGGTTTGCCATTAGAATTTAACATCCACGCCCATGGTGAACTTGCGGGGGATCGGGTAACCCGAACCGTTGTACACCCCAAACACGTTTACCTGCTCCGCATCCGGCACATCCGCGGCCTGGAACATCACCAGGTTGTCTACCGTTCCGTAAATCCTGATGTTGGACACTTTCAGCCTGCGCGTCACCTGGTTGGGAACACTGTAACCGAGGGTCATGAACTTCACTTTCAGATAATTGCCGTTTTCGTTAAACATCGTCGAGAAAGGCAGGAATTGATAGAAATAACCGTAAGGGCTCATGGCCGGATAATCGGCTTTGTAATCCTCCCCTTTCTGCGCCAGCTGCGAAGGCTTCCAGTAATTCAGCCGGTCGAGGTTCGGCAAACGGCGCGCGGCAAAGCTTTGGTCGCCGCCACGGAAAGTATTGTCCAGCTCGTTCGACATCTGCATGTTGATGATATCGCGGCCGAGGGTGAAGGTTGTGGCGATGGACAGGTACCAGTTCTTATACTGGAAATCGTTCACGAAACCACCGGTCAGGTAAGGATTCGGATTGCCGGTGGCCGCCAGGTCGCCGTACGGGTCGCCGCGGTCTTCATCAGACCATACATCCCAGTCGCCATTCAGGTCATGCCAGATCGGGTAACCCGGAATCACCTTGTTGTACGTTTTGAAGTACGTAATCATCTGCCCGTTCACCGGGTTGAAAGGAATCTCGTTATAATTATTGTACACGCCGCCATACAACATCTGCGCCATCACGTAAATCGGCTTGCCGATGGTGAATTCGCGGCCGATCCCGTAGTTGTCGGACTGATAGAAGGTTTTGTTGTTATAGGGCAGTTTGGTAATCTGGTTCTTGTTGATGGAGAAGTTCAGGTTGGTACTCCATTTCAGCTTTGAGTTGTCCGGCAGGTTTTTGGTGATAACGGCTACTTCAAAACCGCGGTTGCGCACGTTGATGTCATAGTTCGCTGTCAATTTGTTATATCCGGCCCAGAAAGGCATCGCAAATGTATTGAAATCGCGGCCGGCCGTTTTCTCGTAATAATCCACCGTCAGGTTGATGCGGTTGCTCTTGAACAGGAACGTTTCAAAACCGATGTTGAACTGGCGGCTGCTCGACCAGGTAAAGTTTTTCTTCGTGATGCCATATCCGTTTTCATAATCCGGCAGGTAAGCGGCGGTGCCGTTGTAGTAACCCGGAATGGTGAACCGGTTGTAAGGCGCGTAGAATTCATAAAACTGTTCACCGGAAGTACCATAGCTGCCGCGGAACTTCATATAACTCACGACAGATGTAAGGGGTTGGAAGAAAGGCTCTTCTGAAAGCACCCAACCGGCGCCTAAGGAATAGAACTTACCCCATTTGCTGTTCGGGCCAAAGCGCGAAGATGCATCCGCGCGGTAGCTCCCCGACAGCAGGTAACGTTCCTTGTAATCGTACTGCACCTGCCCGATCCACGACAGCAGGCTGGATGCACTGTAATCGGAATACACACGCTTGTCCTGCTGCGCCAC
Organism: Chitinophaga pollutisoli; assembly: GCF_038396755.1. Classification (NCBI taxonomy): domain Bacteria; kingdom Pseudomonadati; phylum Bacteroidota; class Chitinophagia; order Chitinophagales; family Chitinophagaceae; genus Chitinophaga; species Chitinophaga pollutisoli. Next base: position 967,206 of record NZ_CP149822.1, read on the forward strand.
GTTCCCGATCACCTTGATGTCGTCGCTGGGCAGGTTGTAACCGATCCCTTCCATTTTGGTCCCGATGTCGCGCTGGAAGCTCTGCCCGGCTGTAACGTACACGTGGTGGTCGTTGGCTATTGTCTGTCGGTAGCTGAGCGCGTTGTCAACGAAGTAAGTATTGTAGCCGCCATTGAAGGAGCTGGCCCTGTTCACACCGTCAGCATCCAGGTCGGAGGGCATGAAATACTCGCGCTTGTTGTTGTTCACGCTGGCGGAGCCCATGAAGCGGTATTCCAGTCCTTTCACGATGTTGTATGTCAGCCCGAGGGAAGCAACGATCTGGTCGTTGATATTCACGTCGCGTAGTTTATCGTACTGATCGGTATAGGCTTTGGCTTTCTGCGGCGTGATATAGAGCAGCGATGAGGGCAAAGCGTGGAGGTCGATCGGGAGGGGCGACTCGTAGCGGTCTTTACCGAGGCCGCGCTTACGGTCCATGCGGCTGAGGCTCAGGTTGGTGTAGCCGCTGATTTTTTCGGAGAATTTGAAGTTGATGTTGCCGCGCAGCGCGTAGCGTTTGAAGCCCGTGTTACGCACCACGCCGTCTTCGTTGTAATAGTTGGCGGAGATGCGATAGTTCATTTTATCGGTTCCGTTGCTCACCGCGAAATCCGCGTTGCCCATGTTACCTGAGCGGAGGAACATATCCTGCCAGTCTACGGCGTTGTTGAACGAGGGGTTGAGGCTGTCTGTCAGTACCACGGGCAGTTTCGCTTCGTTGGCGTAACCGCCGTATTCTTTGAGGATGGCGAGTTTCTGCCTTCTTTCCTCGGTGCCTGTCACGGTTTCGAGGAGGCGAGGGCGGGAAACGATGCCGTGGTAGTAGTTGAGGCGGAATTCCGGTTTGCCTTCCTTGCCGCGGCGGGTTTTGATGACGATAACGCCGTTGGCGCCGCGGGAGCCCCAGATGGAGGTGGCGGCGGCGTCTTTAAGCACCTGCATGTCCTCGATGTCGTTCGGGTTGAGGCCGGCGATGGCATTGGTTTGCGTACCGTCGAAACCCATCATGTCGTCGACGTTCATGGGAACGCCGTCGATCACGTAGAGCGGAGTGCTGAGGGCGCGGGCTTCGTCGAGGTTGAGGTTGACCCTGGAGTTTCCGCGGATCACGAAAGTGTTGCGGACCCCGGGCTCGCCGGTGAAGTTCTGCACATTCACGCCGGTGACGCGCCCCTGCAGGAGGTTTTCGAAGCTGGGCGCGGGAAGGTTTTCCACGACGTCGCCTTTCACGGAGGAGATGGCGGTGGTGGAGGTTTTGCGCGTCATGGTCTGGTACCCGACCACCACAACGTCTTTCAGGCTCTGTGCGTCAGCCTGCATGGTGACGCGGATTACATCGCGGTCGGCTTTCACGACCGTTTTAGCGTAACCCATGAAAGTAAATTCGAGTGAGGCGTTGGCACCTTTGAGGGTCAGCGTGAATTTCCCCTCGCCGTCAGAGGCGGTACCGTTGTTGGTACCTGATTCCCTGATGGAGACACCTGGCAGTGCCTCCCCTTTGGCATCCTTCACTGTACCGGACACCTTTCGGTCCTGGGCCAGGGCAACGGCATAGGTTGCCCATAGCAGGACCAACAAAAAGAGTAGCTTCTTGGTCATACAAATCTTGATTGATAAAACGTGTAACGATGAAAAAGTTGCAAGGATGTGCACACCTCATTGCAAACTGTATAATGGAAAGGTATAAGTTTTAAATATTTGTTAAAAATACCCCCAACTATTCGTGATAATCTCGTTACATTTCTCCAATCAAGATTAGATTAGCTGTTTGAACAACAATCAATATCTATACCTTGGCTTGATTATCAAGCTTTTACATAACATATACAAAATGAAGTGAAAAAACGATTTTCCCGTATTTTAATATCCCATCAGATAATGAGAATATAGCATCAACTCAAACATCTATGCATGACAATGCAATGACTTTCCTACCGGAAGATACTGATCTCCACCTCCCCATTTTCTTTGACCGCACCGCGGTACATGCCGGCGGTGTTAAAGGACATGGCAATACGGCCCTGCCGATCTAGGGCGATGAGGCCACCGTCGCCCCCCAGCGCAGGTACTTTCTTCATAATCAATTCGTTCGCCGCCTCGCGGACGCTCATTCCCTTATATTCCATCAGGTCACAAACGGATTTGGCGACCACCAGCCGGATAAAGTACTCACCCCAACCCGTACACGAAACGGCGCAGGAAGCATTGTCGGCATAAGTGCCCGCCCCTATCACCGGCGCATCGCCCACGCGGCCGTACCGCTTGTTCGTCATGCCCCCGGTAGACGTCGCCGCCGCCAGGTTTCCCTGCTTGTCGAGCGCCACAGCGCCCACCGTCCCGAATTTATAATCGCGCAGCTCCACCCCCAGCCTGGCCGAAGCCGCCGTATCGGCGTGGTCCAGTTGCTGCCGCGTGGAATCCAATTGCCGCGCGCGCTGCAACCCCTTCCAGCGGTCATCCGTATAAAAATATGCAGGGTCCACGATCTCCAGACCTGCTTCCCGCGCGAAAGTTTCCGCGCCTTTGCCCACCATCATCACATGCTTGCTCTTCTCCATCACCGCGCGGGCAGCCGAAACGGGGTTCTTCACCACCGTCACGCCCGCTACCGCACCGGCTTCCAGCGTTCGGCCATTCATGATCGCCGCATCCAGCTCGTTTTTCCCTTCGGCGGTAAACACCGCTCCCTTGCCGGCATTGAATAAGGGACAATCCTCCATCGAACGCACCGCGGCCTCCACAGCATCCAGGCTGCTCCCGCCTTTCTTCAGCACATCGTAACCAGCGGTGAGCGAGGCTTTCAACGCCTCCCGGTAAGCCCTTTCCCTTTCCGGTGTGAGCTGCGATTTCAGAATAGTGCCCGCCCCGCCATGGATAACGAGCACGTAGCGGTCCTGTCCGGCCGCCCAGCGACTGAGCACCAGGAGGCAAAAAGTGAATATCAAACGCATTTGAAGGGTTTTACTCAAATTTATATGTAGCAGAATCAATTGGCAAACATTTTGGTATTGACTATTTTTGCCGGATAAATACGAGTTCCCTGAAAAAAGTTCGCAAAATATTGACCATTGCCCTGCTGAGCCTGCTGGGCCTGTTACTCCTCGTTAGTATCCTCGTCAATATTCCCGCCGTTCAGAACCTGCTCGTAAAAGAAGTAACTGCGCGGCTGTCGAAGCAACTGAATACCCGGGTCGAAATCCGCCATGTCAATTTCCGCCTCTTTAACAGCATGCGCCTCGAAGGTACCTTGGTGGAAGACCGCCACCGGGATACGCTCCTCTATGCCGAGGCGCTCCACGTCCGCATCACGGACTGGTTCTTCCTCCAGGAAAAACCCGTTCTCAAATTCGTAGGTCTCGAAGACGCGCAGGTAAATCTCCTCCGCCCCCGGAACGATTCGCTGTGGAACTACCAGTTCATCATCGACGAATTCGGCGGCGCCCCCGTGCAACCGGCCGCCAAATCCAAAAAAACCGGCATCTCACTCGATCTCAAGAAAGTCGATCTCCGCCGCATCCGCTTCAATCTGGTGGACCAATGGGTCGGCGAAGATATGAACGCTTCCGCCACCCGCATTTACCTCGACGCCGAACAGCTCAACCTCCTCACCCGCAATATCCGGATCAACGAGCTGCTCCTCGATCAACCTTCCTTTATTATATCCAGTTACCCGGCCAGCCCGCTCCGCAAACGCCGCGCCCCGGCTCCCGCCGCGCCCAAACCGGTGCTGGACTCTCTCGCCGTAATCCCTCTGCGCTGGAACGCCGATAACTGGAAACTGATCGTCAAAACCCTGCAGATCAAAGACGGCACCTTCGGCGTCAACAACCTCAGCGACTCCGTTCCCTCCACGCCCGGGCAATTCGATCCCTCGGGCATCCGGTTCGAAGCCATCAACCTGGCGCTGACCAACAGCCGGCTGCAAAACGACAGCATCTTCTCCGACCTCACGCTGCGCACCCGTGAGCGGAGCGGGTTTGAGGTGAAATCGCTCAAAAGCAGGTTCAAGATGTCGCCCGTGGAAATGGAATTCAACGACCTCGACCTGGTGACCAACAACAGTCATATTAAGGATTATTATACAATGCAGTACGAGGACATGGCGGATCTCAACGACTATGTGGACCTCGTGACCATGAAAGCCAACTTCAAAGGCACGCGCCTGGCTTCCGACGACATTGCTTTTTTCGCGCCGCCGCTTTCGAGCTGGGACACGGAGATTCTAGTGAACGGATCGGTGGAAGGACCGGTGAGCAATCTTTCGGCCGACAGCATGCAGCTTTCGGGTGGGAAATCGACCCGGCTGCGGGGGAACTTCAGCATGCGGGGGCTGCCCTACATCAACGAAACCTTTATCGATTTCAACGCGCGGGAACTGATTACCAGCGGAGCCGACGTCCGCCAGTTCTTCCCCATGCTCAAAGACCTTACGGCGGTGCATACCGAGCTGATCACCCGGCTCGCTTTCCAGGGGAGCTTTACCGGGTTTGTGAACGACTTCGTGGCATATGGTAATTTCCAGACCAATCTCGGCAACCTCGATTCCGACATCAATTTCAAGACCAGCAAGGATGTGCCCGTATATTCGGGAAGCATCACCACCAACGACTTCCAGGCCGGCAACCTGCTGGGGAACGACATCGTGGACCGCGTGACCATGAAAGCCAAGGTGAAAGGCGAAGGTTTCAACTTCACCAACCTGAAAGCCGCCGTAGATGCGGATATTCAGCAGATCGGGCTGTATGGTTATCAATACCAGAACCTGAAAACGGAAGGCGAGATGAACCGCAAGTTCTTCAATGGCGCCCTTACTGTCAATGATCCCAACCTGGACATGGATTTCACGGGAACGATCGATTTCAACAGCCGGCTGCCCATCTTCAATTTCTATTCCGAAATACGCAACAGCGACCTGAAAGCGCTCCATCTCACGGAAGATTCTATCACCCTGCAAGCCAAAGCCGACCTGAATTTCGCCGGCAGCAACATTGACAACTTCGACGGAACCGCCCGCCTGTACGACCTTTCACTCTTCAAAAACCGGAGCCGCGTGGAATTCGACAGCCTTTCCGTTTACACCGGCACCGAAAATGGACTGAAAACTTTGCGGGTACAGGGAAATGAAGTGAACGGGTTTGTTCAGGGAAGCTATAGTTTCATGGAATTACCCAACGCATTCAAACTGTTCCTGAATAAATACTACCCGAGCTTTTTCAAATCCCCGCCAATGGTCAATGCCGGGCAGGATTTCACCTTTGCCGTGGAGTTCGGGCAGGTCGACAAACTTATCAGTGCATTTACCAATGACATTCACGGGTTTAACGGTACGCGGATCGAAGGAGCGCTCAACACCCTTTCCGGGAACGTATCGATGAACGCAACCGTGCCGTATGCCGCGTACCAGGATTTCGGAGTGAAGAACCTGGTACTGAAATCCACCGGCGATTTCAGCCGGATCAACGTGAGCACCCACCTGGGCGAAGTATTGTTCCAGGACAGCGTCATGTTCAGCAATCCGCTCATCCTGGCCAGTTCCGGGAAAGATACCTCACTTATCAAACTCGACCTGCAGGCCGACGATACCACCGCGCTGAACGGGTTTTACGCGCGGCTGGTGACGGTGGGCGACGGTGTGAAAGTCAATTTTCTGAACAGTACGTTTACCGTCAACGGCAAACCCTGGAACATGATGGCCGGCAACGAAGTGTATTGGAGCACCCACTTCCTGACCGTGCAAAACCTTAAAATTACGCGGAACGACCAGGCCCTCACCATCAGTACGAATGAGTACAACCCCGATGAGTCGCGGTTTATGATCAATCTGAAAGACCTGAACCTGGCCGACATTATTCCCCACGGTTTGACCAATACCCTCATCGAAGGGCTGGCCAACGGCGACATCGACGTACATGACCCCTTCGGGCGCCTCGAAGTGGATGCGGATATCCGGACGAGCCAACTGCGGATCGACAATGATTCCATCGGGCTGGTGAACTGGAAAGGCAACTACGACAATTCCACGGGGCAACTGAACTTCGACGTAAAGGCCGACAATTCGCTGGCAAGCTTTACGGCCAAAGGCGCTGTAGGCCTGAGCGACAGCAATCGCGTCGTGAATGCCTCCACGGATCTCGACAATACATCCATCAGCTTGCTGAACAAATACCTGGGCGATTACGTGAGTGAGCTGACGGGCACGGCCACGGGACATTTGGAGGTTACCGGTACTACTGACAAGCCTTCTTTCCGCGGTTCAGTGAAAGTGCAGAATATCGGGATGAAAGTGAATTACCTGGGCACGCGCTACAAAATTCCGCTGTTGCATGTGCATCATATGGACGACAACCTCATCGAGATGAAGCCGTTCACGCTGATCGACAAGTTCAACAACCAGGCCGTTGTGAATGGTTTTATCCAGCACCAGAACTTTTACGATATGGTTTTCGAGTTCGACGTGCAGTCGGATAAGTTCCTATTCCTGGATACGGGCCCGACGGATAATGATCTTTATTATGGAACAGTGTTGTCGCAGGGAAGGGTGTATTTTACTGGTCCGCTCGACAACCTTGAGCTGCGCGTATTGGCGCGGCCGCTGAAGGGAACGCACTTCTTCCTGCCGCTGAGCGACAGTAAAGACATTGGCAAGCACGACTATATCCGCTTCAAGCAATACGGGAAAGTAGTGGAAGAACCGAAAAAGAAGAGTGACATCAAGCTGAACGTGAAGATGGACATCGCGGCGAACCCCGATGCGCAGATCGACGTGATCCTGAATGCTTCCACCAATGACGTGATTTCGGCCAACGGCACGGGTAATCTGGCGATCAATGTGAACCTGGAAGGGGATTTCACGATGTATGGAAATTATACGATTAACACCGGGACCTACAATTTCAGTTTCCAGCGGCTGGCCAGCTGGAAGTTTGATATCGACAAAAACAGTACGATCACCTGGAATGGTGATCCTGGTGAGGCGCTGGTGAATATTACAGCGAAATATACCCTGCCGAAGGTGAGTTTGTACAACCTGAGTACGGCGGCGTCGATGGGTGGCGGATCAACAATGGTGGATGACAAGCTGAACCGTTCGGAGCGGGTGGACATCCTGTTGTATTTGCGGCAATCCCTTACCCAGCCGAACATCACATATGAAATTAAGCTGCCGGACGTGGGTTCGCTGGCGTATGAAAGCGGGATTGGTTCGCGGTTGAAGGAAATCAACTCCAACCAGAACCAGGCGCTGTACCAGATTTCGTACCTGCTGGCCACGGGGCAGTTCCAGCCACCGGATGGCAGCGCCAACGTGGCGATCACTGGCAAGAACAGTGTGGGCCAGGCGCTGAGTGCGCAGGCATCCGCCATCCTGAATAACTTCTCCAACACCTTCCTGAAAAACGCAGGGATCGGTTTCAACGTGAATTATACAGCGTACAACATTAATAGCAGCGCCAGCAGTTCTTATGACCGTAACCTGGTGAGCACAGGCATTACGAAAAACTTCCTCAACAACCGCATTCGTTTATACGTGGGCGGCAACTACGACTGGGGAAGGGTTTCGGCGGGCTCTTCCACCCAAAATTTCGCGGGCGACTTCCGCATCGAGTATCTTCTCACGTCCGACGGGCGCGTCCGCCTGAATGCGTTCAGCAAGATGGATTATGACGCCTGGCTGCTCGACAACCGCCTCAGGAGCGGCATTGGCATGGCCTATGTGCGGGATTACAACCGTTTCGGCGAGTTGTTTGCCGACAAGCGCATCCGCCGGATGCAGGACAGCCTGGCCCGCATTGCGATGCAAAAACGTTTGCAGGAAGACAGCCTTCGCCACGACGATCATTCCGAAGAAAAAGACACCCTCATCAAGCGCTAGTTGGTATATATACCATTTAGAAAAATGGACTAGCTGAATAAATTTCCGTGTTGATTTTTTGCATAGATTTTCGATAAAATGGAAAATTATGCAACCCACAATTGATGTAACACCCAAAGACCAAAGCCACGATCTGCGGTCGCTGCCGCACGAGCAAAAGGGTTGGTGGTAACTTATTTCTATATGGGCTTAACCTCTCCCCGGTTGGTTAACCGGTTAATCCGATTCAGGAGGGACGCTGTAAAAAATGAGAGGCCAGATGCCTAGGTTACCAAAACAATCCTGAGGCAATTTGACTAGGCCAGCGAACCCCGCGCCGTGGGCGCAGGGTTCGCTGGCTTAAAGCCTTATGATATTAAAAACGGGTGACGGTTATCCTTTCAGGATTTCGTGGCCGAGTTTATCGCGTTTGGTTTTGAGGTAGAACTCGTTGTGGGGGTTGGGATGGATTTCGATGGGTACGTTTTCCACGATTTCGAGGCCGTAGCCTTTGAGGCCGGCTCTTTTACGGGGATTGTTGGTGATGAGGCGCATTTTGGTCACGTTCATGTGCCGGAGGATTTGTGCGCCAACGCCATAGTCACGCTCGTCCATTCCGAAGCCCAGTTCCAGGTTGGCTTCCACGGTATCTTTCCCTTCCTCCTGGAGCTTGTAGGCTTTGAGTTTGTTCATGAGCCCGATGCCCCGGCCTTCCTGGTTCATGTACAGGATGAGGCCTTTGCCTTCTTTTTCTACCATTTGCATGGCGGCTTGCAGTTGTTCGCCACAGTCGCAGCGGAGGGAATGCAGGATATCGCCGGTGAAGCAGCTGGAGTGGACACGTACCATCACGGGATCGCCCTGGTTCCAGTCGCCTTTTTTCAGGGCCATGTGCATGTCCCCGGAATTGAGCTGTTTGAAGGCTACCAGTTCGAAATTGCCGTATTTGGTGGGCATCTGCACCCGTACTTCTTCCTCGATAAGGGATTCCGTGCGGAGGCGGTATTCAATCAGATCCTTGATGGAAATAAGTTTGAGATCGAATTTTTTAGCGATATCGCGGAGTTCGGGGAGGCGGGCCATGGAACCGTCTTCGTTCATGATCTCCACCAATACGCCCGCGGGTTCAAAACCGGCCAGGCGCGCCAGGTCGATGGTGGCCTCGGTATGCCCCGTGCGGCGGAGCACCCCGCCTTTCTTGGCACGCAGCGGAAAGATATGCCCGGGTTTGCCCAATTCTTCGGGACGGGTGTTGGGATCGATGAGCGCCTGCACGGTTTTGGCGCGGTCAGAAGCGGAAATGCCCGTGGTGCATCCGTGGCCCAGGAGGTCCACCGATACGGTAAACGGCGTCTGGTGCAGCGCAGTATTGTCGCGCACCATCAGCTCAAGCCCCAGCTCCTCGCAACGCTCTTCCACCAGGGGAGCACAAATCAACCCACGGCCATACATGCTCATGAAATTGATGATCTCCGGCGTTACATTGCGCGCTGCGGTAATGAAGTCTCCCTCGTTTTCACGATCCTCATCATCCACTACAATGACCAGTTTCCCCTTTTTTATATCCTCAATCGCGGATTCGATAGTATCCAGCATAAATGGTTCAGTCTATTATGAATTGAAGACGCAAAGTTAGGATATAAAATCGACGTTTGGCGCCCCTCCCTACTCCCGGAAGCCCCTCCGCCGGATACACACATATTATTATTTTACCAATTCGAAAAAATGAAAATCTCCCGACCAGACAATTAAACAAACCATGGGCTTTTTCAGTTATTAACATAGGAAATCAAAATCTATCCGTCCGATACTATCCGAATATTCAACATGTAACAATTTGTTAAAGTAGCGTTAAAATTTACACAGCATATTTCGTCATCTTTGCACCATCATCAAATTGGTTGTTATGGGAATTAAAAAGTTACTCATTACTTGTATCATGCTTGTACTGGGAGCGACCACCTCATTGGCACAGGTCACCACCGGCGGCATCACCGGCTCCATCACCGACGCTTCCACCAAAGAAATCCTTATCGGCGCCACCGTTAAAGCCGTCCATGTGCCCACCGGCACAGTGTACGGCACCACCACCATGGAAAACGGCCGTTTCAACATCCCCAACATGCGCGTAGGAGGCCCCTACACCATCACCGTCACCTACGTCAGCTACAAAGAAGAAAAAATTGAGAACGTCGCCATCCCCCTCGGTCAGACTTACCGGTTGGACGTGGCACTACAAACTGCCGCCACCGGCCTGCAGGAAGTGGTGATCTCCGGCCGGCAGGACAAAACCTTCAACGCCGGCCGCACCGGTGCCTCCACCACCATCGGCCGCGAACAGCTGAACAACCTCCCCACCCTCAGCCGCGGCGTATCCGACTTCACCAAACTCACACCCCAATCCGGCAAAAAACTCAATTTCGCCGGGCGTAACGGGTTGTATAACAGCTTTACCGTCGACGGCTCCACCTTTAACAATGCATTCGGGATCACCGAGCTCCCGGGCGGACAAACCAATGCCCAGCCCATCAGCCTCGACGCGATCGAACAGCTGCAGGTGAACCTCGCCCCTTACGACGTGAAACTCAGCGGCTTCACTGGCGCCGGCATCAACGCCGTAACCCGCGGCGGCACCAACGAATTCAGCGGTTCGGTATACACTTTTATCCGCTCCAAAGGCCTGACCGGCAATAAAGTCGACGGCGAAACCGTGCTGAAAGACGACTTCAAGCAGAACCAGTATGGCTTCCGCGTGGGCGGTCCCATCATCAAAAACAAGCTGTTCTTCTTCATCAGCGGTGAGCTCGAGCGCCAGGAATCTCCGGCCAGTAACTTCCGCGCCAACCGCGACCCGAACGCCAAATCCGTGAACGACGTCCCGCCCGGCGTGGCCTTCGTGAACGCATCTGCCCTCGATTCCGTCCGCAATCTGCTCATCAGCAAATATGGTTACGATCCGGGCAGGTACGAAGATTTCTCCCTGCCAACGCACAACGATAAAATCACAGCGCGTTTCGACTGGAACGTTAACGAAAAGAACAAGCTCACATTCCGTTATAGCTGGCTCAACGCTTACCGTGATATCGGCCCCAGCTCCTCCAACTCCAACAGCGGTCGCGGCCAGAGCAGCACATCCTTGTATTTCGAGAACATGAAATACCGCCAGTTCAACAAGCTCAACTCTTTCGTGCTGGAATGGAATAATAACATCAGCAACCGTTTCGCCAATAACCTGACGGCCACTTATTCCCGTTTCCGCGATCACCGCGAAGTGCCCGGGAAAGCATTCCCTGTGGTAGACCTGGAAAGCGGTGGCAGGAACTATATTTCTTTCGGCTCGGAACCATTCTCCGGCCTGAACAATTCGGGGCAGGACCTCTGGCAGATTACCAACAACTTCAACTGGTATGCTGGCAAACACACGCTTCTGTTCGGCGTGAGCGGCGAATATTACAAGTTTAGCAATGGCTTCGCGCAGTTTGTTTATGGGCAATACCGTTACGGTTCCGTGGCCGACTTCTTCGACGCGGTCGACGATCCCACAGTAAACCCGACTTTTTACCAGCGCACATATTCCGCCATCCCCGGTGATCCGGCCCCCATCGCCAAACTGAATACGGCCGCCATCGCAGCTTATGTACAGGATGAATACCAGATCATGAATAACTTCCGACTGACTTACGGCATCCGCGTGGATGTGCCCTGGTATCCCAATAGCCTGGCTTCCAACCCGAAAGTCAATGAAATGACTTTCCGCGACGGCGAAAAACTGGATGTTGGCAAGTTGCCTAAAGCGCAATTCCTATGGTCGCCGCGCCTCGGCTTCAACTGGGATATTGCGGATAACAACAAATACCAGCTTCGTGGAGGTACGGGCATCTTCACTGGCCGCATTCCCTACGTATGGGCGGTAAACCAGGCAGGACAGAATGGATTGCTTTTCGGTTCGGAGTTCTCCAGTAATCCCACCAACCGGCCCTTCACCGATGACCCGAACGCATATATCCCGGCCAATCCCTCTGCCGCTCCCAGTTATGCCATTAACGTGATGGACGAGAACTTTAAATATCCGCAGGTATGGCGCTCCAATCTTGCCGCAGACATACGGCTGCCGGAAGACTTTATCCTCACACTCGAAGGTATTTATACAAAAGACATCAACGCTGTGTTCCACAGAGATGCGAACCTGGCAAAACCCACCACAACGCTACCCGGCCCTGATAACCGCCCCAGGTTCCCCGATGCCAAACGTATCAACCCCAGTATTAACAACGCCATCGTACTAGATAATACTTCTAAAGGTTATTCCTATGCACTGACAGCCCAGTTGCAGAAATCCTTTGATTTCGGACTGAGCGGCATGGTGGCTTACACATATACAGATGCGAAGGATGTGACCTCAAGTCCCGGTTCCCAGGCAGCGAGCGCCTTCAACGGCAACCAAATCGTTGGCGATCCGAACATCCCGGTGCTGGCGCGTACCAACTTCCTGGTTCGTAACCGCGTGATCGGAACGTTGTCGTACCACATCCAATATGCGAAAATCCTCGGCACCACGCTCAGCCTCATTTACGAAGGCCAGGCCTACAACGACGGCTTCGATAACTCCCGCATCAGCTATGTTTACGGTGGACAGAATATCAACAATGACAATAGTACGTTCAATGATTTAGTGTACATCCCACGCGATGCCAGCGAAATCTTACTTATCCAAAGTCAGGCTGGCTTTAACCAGCCGCCAGACACGCGCACACCTGCTCAGATATGGAATGACCTCGACACTTATATAAAAAACAACCCATACCTGAACAAACGACGCGGGCAATATGCCGAAAGAAACGGGCTCGAATTCCCCTGGTACAATCGTTTCGACTTCCGTCTCGTACAGGATATTGATTTCAGTAAAATTGCGCCCAAATCGAAGAGCAAGCTTCAACTCACCTGGGACATTATCAATGTCGGGAACCTTTTGAACAGCAAATGGGGCGTAACCAAGACTGCTAACACTAACAGTTTCCTCACCTTCCGGAATTTGGGCGGTCCGGGCGGGCGACCTCAATATTCGTTCGACAAACTCTCCGGCCCTTTCCGCACCAACACTGGCATCGCATCGCGCTGGCAGATGCAGCTGGGCGTCCGGTACATTTTCAACAATTAAACCTCACCTGTAAAACGATAAAAGCCGCCCGGTACTTCCGTGGCGGCTTTTTTAATGAAGAACTTCCCTTCATTAACACAAAAATTACATCCTGGACCATATCCGTTAACGTAAATATAAGCAGAACAGTTATCCCGGCACTATCCAACAGGTGCAGAACAAACCTACCCGGTCGATGGATAAGGGAACGACAGTTCCGGGACGACCGTTTCGATCGAATTACAGAGGACAATGGCTGACAAGAGAGCCGTTTCACGCAGGTGGGCGGCTTTCTGTATTTTATGGGTGACGGGAAAGGCGGGTCAGCTTGTTTTCACGACCCATTCGAGGAAATTGGGCATCACGCCCGCCCAGGTTTCATAATTGTGACGCCCTCCCGGCACCAGCTCATACCGGATCTGGCGGCCTTTTTCATAGCCCTTCTGCTCAAGAATGCGGACGAGGTCTTCCGTATCGTCGACAGCGTCGATGATGCCGTTCGCGTTACGGTCGGCCAGTTCGTCATCAGTGCCGGCTTCAAAGAAGAATTTCAGTTGCGGACGGAAGGCGCCTTCCTCCACCTGCCGGTGCATGATGCGCGGGCCGCCGTCGGGCGATGAGCGCCACCAGAGCGAACCGGAGAACACCCCGGCTTTGTGGAACTGGTCGGGGTGATTCCAAACGATATCCAATGCGGAAAGCCCTCCCAGCGAGAATCCCGCGAAGGTAATATCAGGAAAGGACTGGTGATAGCGGCTGCGCAGGAAGGGCAACAACTCACGCAGCACAAAACGCGCGTACAAAGAAGCTTTACATCCTTCCCCCTTGCCCCTACATGTTTTTCCGTACCATATTCCTGGCTCCGTTGCGGGCCGGCATGGATGGCCGCCACCCACAAAGACGGATGAGTGGTGTTTTGCAGATGTTCCAGCATGGCGGGGAAGCCCATTCCTTCCAGCTCCTGCCCGTCGTTGATGAGCAACAGGTGCGGCGTTTCGCGCGAAGTGGGCGGCAAATAGCAATCAAAAGTCACTTCCCGCTGGAGGAAGAGCGAATACTGTCCGAATGATTCTGTTCTGGGGAGCATAGCAGGCGGGTTGGGTTCTTCTGTAATTTAACAAATTAGCCGCAGAAATCAGCCCCGGATTTGTTATTTTACATACCTGAAATCAGGAATTATGCAATTAAAACGATACCTGTTGCCTGTGGCATTGCTATTATCGCAGGCGGTTTGGGCGCAACAGGCCGTCACCCGCACCGACAAATCCGTTCCCAACACCCTGCTTAAAGGCCAGGCGCCCGACGGCGCTTATCCTTTCCTGGTAGTAACGGAACTAACCTTGCCGGGATGCAAGCCTTCGGGGCTCACTGCGGAGCAGGAAGAAACGCATGCTTCCATTTCCGAATCCGCTTCGCGGCAAATGCAGCTGGTAACGGAAAATGTGGAAGCGGGATACACGACCCTCGGCTGCAAGCGTACCGATTTTTATTACGTGACCGATACGCTGGATTTGCGCACGGTCATGCAGATTTTTTATAAAGACAATTACGGCGCCTATCCGCACACCGTGACCATCCGCCCCGATCCCGGCTGGAAGGCTTACCTCGGGCTGCTGGAAGCCACCGGCAAGTAAGACCATCCTGATACCTGAAACTGTGAAAAACCAAACGGCATATGCCCGCATGTACCATTCCTTTACCTGAAAAACGTTTATCCGTAAAACCCGAAGCATTGACAGAAAACTATCACAAATGGCAATCCCCTACGCTGGGCCGCGAATTTGAAATGCTTGTTTTCGGCCATGCCGGTTATCCGCTGGTCCTCTTCCCCACCTCCATGGGGCGTTACTACGAAAACAAGGACCGCGGCCTCATCGACGCAGTGGCCTGGTTCGTGCAAAACGGCAGGGTCCGCATTTATTGTCCGGACAGCATCGATTCGCTGAGCTGGTTCAACACCCACATCCACCCCGCCGAAAGGGCCCGCAACCACGCGCAATACGACGCCCTCCTCATGCAGGAATTGCTGCCCCGTATCCGTAAAGAAACGGGGCACGATCGCATCGCTGTGGGCGGATGCAGTTTCGGGGGATATCACGCCGCCAATTTCGCGTTCCGCCATCCCGAATCGGTGGCTTACCTTTTTTCGCTGAGCGGATTGTTTGATATCCGTTCGCGGGTGGAAGGGCATTACGATGATAACGTGTATTACCACAATCCGATGGATTTCGTGCCCGACAACCGGCACCCCGACCTCTGGAACATGGGGATCGTGCTGGGCGCGGCGGAAAACGATATTTCCAGGAGCCAGAACGAGCAGTTTTCAGGCATCCTGCAACAAAAAAATCCAGCACTGGCTTGATGTGCGGCCCAACGCGCAGCACGACTGGCCGTCCTGGAAACAGATGCTCCCGCATTATCTCTCCCTGTTAAAACATTGACGGATGATGAAAATCGGCATCCTGTACGGCCAGGAAAACACATTCCCGCAGGCGTTCACGGACCAGGTCAACCGCATCTGCGGGCCCAACGTGCTGGCGGAATCCGTGCTGATCGACAAAGCCCTGCAGGGCGGCACGGCGGAGTACGCCGTGGTGGTGGACCGCATTTCGCACGATGTTCCTTTTTACCGCGCCTGGCTGAAAGACGCCGCGCTCCGGGGTACCGCAGTGCTGAACAATCCCTTCTGGTGGTCGGCCGACGAAAAGTATTTTAACAATGCGCTGGCGCTGCGGATCGGCGTTCCGGTGCCCAACACCGCGCTGTTGCCCGCATTTGAGCAGCCGGGCAACACCAGTTCCCGATCGTTCCGCAACCTCGCGTACCCGCTGGACTGGGAAGGGATCTTCCGCTTCGTGGGGTTTCCCGCGTATCTCAAACCTTACGCCGGCGGCGGCTGGCGCGATGTATATTACATCAACGACGCCGAACAGTTTTTTGCCGTACACCAGCAAACCGGCCGCGAAACCATGATGCTCCAGGCCGCGGTGGAATGGGAGGAATACTACCGCTGCTATTGCATCGGCGCCGCCGATGTACGCATTATGCCCTACGATCCCCGCCTGCCGCATGCGGAACGCTATTACGCGGGGTTCAGCGCCGGAGAAGTGCTGCACGCACAGCTGGAAGCATTCACAATTGCCCTGAACCGCGCGCTGGGATATGATTTCAACACCGTGGAATTTGCCGTAAAAAACGGCGTGCCTTATGCCATCGACTTCTGCAATCCCGCACCGGACGCGGACCCGCAATCGGTTGGCCAGGAGAATTTCAGGTGGTACGTCGAAAAATCGGCGCGATATGCGCTGGATCGTGCGCTGGAAGCGCGCCCCGGGGTCGATAACCTTCATTGGGGCACGTTCGTCCGCCGCGCCGCCGGCATTCCGGAATAATTTACGAACTTCACATCCGGTTAACCAATTGTCACACATGAACTTTGCCGCTTTTACGTTAGGTATCGAAGAAGAATACATGGTCATGGACCCCGAAACCCGGGAACTCCGCTCCCATGAACAAAAAATCGTGGAACAAGCCCAAAAGGTGATCAAAGACAAAGTGAAGGCCGAAATGCACCAGGCCGTCGTGGAAGTGGGCACACAGATCTGCGCCAATATCGAAGAAGCCTGGGCCGACGTTTCGCTGCTGCGCAAAACCATCCACGAAATCGCCGGGAACCTCGGCTTCAGCATCGGCGCCTCGGGCACCCATCCGTTTTCGAAATGGGAAAAACAGCTCATCACCGATCATCCCCGCTACTTCGAACTGGTCAATGAAATGCAGGACGCCGCCCGCTCCAACCTCATCTACGGACTGCACGTCCACGTAGGCATGGAAAACCGCGAAATGGCCATCCACATCGCCAACAGCGTCCGTTACTTCCTGCCCCACGTATTCGCCCTGAGCACCAACTCACCGTTCTGGGAAGGGCGCAACACCGGCTTCAAATCCTTCCGTACAAAGGTTTTTGATAAATTCCCCCGCACCGGCATCCCCGATTATTTCGCCAGTATCGAGGAATATGACAACTACATCAAGCTGCTCGTTAAAACCAATTGTATCGACAACGCGAAGAAAGTCTGGTGGGACCTCCGCGTGCACCCTTTCTTTAATACCGTCGAATTCCGCATCTGCGACGTGCCGCTCACTGTCCGCGAAACCATCACGCTGGCCGCGATTTTCCAGGCGGTGTGCGTAAAAATATACAAGCTCCGCGCCCAGAATCTCAACTTCATCCTCTATAACCGCGCCCTCATCAACGAAAACAAATGGCGCGCCTCCCGCTACGGGATCGACGGCAACCTGATCGATTTCGGGAAAGAGATGGAAGTCAACACCCGCGCACTCATCCATGAGCTCCTCGATTTCGTGGACGACGTCGTCGACGACCTCGGCACCCGCGATATCGTAGTGCAGGGCACAGAAGAAATTTTATCCGGCGGAACCGGCGCGGACAAACAGCTTCAGGTGTTTGAAGCATCCGGAAATGATTTTACTGCTGTAGTAGATTACATACAATCCCGCTTTCTGGCGTAATTTTGCAGTAATGAAAGTAGCAGTACTTGACCTGTACGAAGGTGTACCTAACGAAGGAATGCGCTGTATCCGTGAATTGCTCCTGCAATTCGCCGAATCACGGCAGATCTCGCTGCAACTCAACGAATTCGACGTGCGTGGCCAAAGCCAGGTGCCGGATTTGGGGTACGACGTGTATATCAGCACGGGCGGGCCGGGTTCCCCCGTCGACAGTGCCGGCAGTAACTGGGAAAACGCTTATTTCGGCTGGTTGCAATCGGTACTGGACTGGAACCTGCGGGAAGGAAGCCGTAAAAAGCACATCTTCCTCATCTGCCATTCGTTCCAGATCGTATGCCGTTTTTTTGAACTGGGAGAAGTATGCAGGCGGAAAAGCTCCGCTTTCGGCGTGTTTCCCGTCCACCTGACTGCCGCCGGCGAGAAAGAAGCCGTGTTCGCTGGCTTGCACGATCCGTTTTACATCGTTGACAGCCGCCACTGGCAAGTAATTCAACCGCACGAGGAAAACCTCCGGGCCATGGGCGCCGAGGTATTGGCGATCGAGAAAGAAAGGCCGCACGTACCCCTGGAACGGGCTACCATGGCCATCCGGTTCAATCCTTATATGATCGGAACGCAATTCCATCCCGAAGCAGACGCCGAAGGGATGCACAAATACCTCCGCCAGCCCACCCGCCGCCATCGCGTGGTAGCCGATCACGGGGCGGAGAAATACGAAAACATGCTGGAGCTGCTGCAACAGCCGGACAAGATCCTGCTCACGCACGATACCCTGCTGCCCAATTTCCTGGAAGCGGCGCTGCATTACCAGCATACCTAAAACTAATATCATGATCCCCGATATCCGCCACGCATACAACCAGTCGTTCTCCCCAGCCAGGTACCAGGACCTGCTGAAAGAACTGGGCCGCATTTCAGGCGTGGAGCCCGCCTTCCGCGTAGCGGAAACCCCCGTTTTCATTCCACGCGAACTTACCAACCGGTTGCTAGAAGCAGGCGATGAAATCCTGAAAGTGGTGACGCGGCCCGATATCAAGACCCTCACGGCCGGGGCTATCCCGAAAACATTCAACGTACCTGGCGAAAACGCCCGCCCGCAGTTCATCATCATCGATTTTGCCGTCACCCGTGCAAACGATGGCTCCCTCACCCCCAAACTCATCGAGCTGCAGGGGTTCCCGAGCCTTTTCGGCTTCCAGCAACTGCTCGCTGCCGCATACCGGCGGCATACCAACGTACCTTCGGGATTGGAGAACCTGGGCAAAGGACTGGACGATCATTCTTATCGTGATTTGCTCCGGCGCACCATCGTCGGGAGTAAACCGCCCGAAGAAACCATTTTGCTGGAAGTATTGCCATTGCAGCAAAAAACGTTGATTGATTTCGCCTGTACGGAAGAGATGCTCGGCATCCCGGTGGTTTGCGTATCGGAACTGAAACAGAGTGGCCGGCAGCTGTATTTTGAAAGGCAGGGCAGGAAGCGGCCCGTCAGCCGGATATACAACCGCGTCATCTTCGAAGACCTCGAAAATATGCGGCCGCAGCTGGGCAATCCGATTGATCTCCGCCAGGATTTCGACGTGGAATGGGCGCCACATCCCAACTGGTATTACCGTATCAGCAAATACCTCCTGCCCCACATCCACGGTCCATTTGCGCCACGCGCCTGGTTCCTGGACGAAATCCCCGTGCTACCGCAGCAGCTGGACCAGTTCGTGCTGAAGCCCCTCTTCTCCTTCGCGGGCCAGGGTGTGATCATCGACCCCACGCCGGAAGATGTGGCGAAGATCAGCGACCCCGGTAACTGGATTTTGCAGGAAAAAGTGGAGTATGCCCAGGCGGTGGAAACGCCTACCGGTCCGGCCAAATGTGAAATCCGGCTCATGTATTGCTGGCCCGACGACGCCCCGGCTCCCATCCTCGCCCAAAACCTCGCCAGGCTGAGCAAAGGCAAAATGATCGGGGTGAGTTACAACCAGTCGCAGGACTGGGTGGGTGGCAGCAGCTCCTTCTTTGAATACTAAAAACTAAGATATGCAACGACTCAACATCAGTTCAGGCGCCGTTTGGGAATCCAAAGTCGGTTATTCCCGCGCGGTCAGGATCGGCAATGTGGTGGAAGTTTCGGGAACGGTTTCGGCCGACGGCGACAAGATCGTGGGCGCGGGCGATCCTTACGAGCAAGCCAAACACGCCCTCGCCAAGATCGAGGCGGTGCTGGTGAAAGCCGGCGCCACGCTGCACGACGTGGTGCGTACGCGTATGTTCGTTACCGATATTTCCAAATGGGAGGAAGTAGGCCGCGCGCACGGGGAGTTTTTCGGCGGCATTCGGCCAGTTACCACCATGGTGGAAGTAAGCGCGCTCATCCACCCCGACCTGATGGTAGAAATTGAGGCTACGGCCATCGTTCCGGTACAGAGTTGATTTTCAGGTCATAAAAAAGCCGGATGCGGATGCATCCGGCTTAAAGGCATGTGCCTTAAAAAGTTTACGCCCCGAAAGTTTCCTGCCATTTCAGCATTCCGCCTGCGAGGTTCTTCACGTTGGAGAAGCCCATCGTTTCCAGCACCATGGCTGCCTGACCGCTGCGGTTGCCACTGCGGCAATACACGATCACTTCTTCGTCTTTCAGCCCTTCAATTGCTCCGATCTCCATGGAACGGATATCGCCGAGGGGAACGAGGGTACCGCCGATATTGAATTCGGCGTTTTCATGCGGTTCGCGCACATCCACCAGGTTCAGCTGTTCGCCGCTGTCGATACGTTTTTTCAGGTCTTCTACGGTAATATTTTCCATTGTCGGTTTTTTTTCAAAGTTAATATTAATATTCCGATGCGGGCGGCGGAGGAGGAGGCGTACCCAGCGAGTCCGTCACAGGTTTGGTGGCGGAAAGCCACAGGTCGATGCTTTCGCCGGCGCGGATCATATTGAGTTCGCCCAGGCCGTTGCGCCGCGGGGGCGACTGGCGGTATACGAAAGCGCCGAGGGTGTCTGCCACGCCGCCGTCGATCAGCACGGTGCCGATGTTGAGATTGCTGGCGGCGAGTACTTCACGGGCTTCCAGGTAGGTCATGCCCACGGTTTCGGGCACTGGATTTTCCATGCTGCCGGTACCGCTGGAAAGTACCAAAGTGATGTTGCTGCCTTCGGGGATTTCGGTGCCGGGCTTGATGGGTTTGCCATGGAGGCGCTGTTCGAGCACGGTGTTGGTCGCGAAATCGGGTTTGTAGATGGTATCGCCGATGTTGAGCCTGCGGGCGCGAAGCGTCATTTCGGCGCTGCGGTAGGTCAGGCCTTCGAGATCAGGCATGGGCACCATCGGCGGCACCAGTTTGTTGACTGTGAGGAAGATCGTGCGGTGGCTTTTCACGACATCCCCGCGCTCGGGAGTCTGCTCATATACAAGCAGGGCGCGCATGGTATCAATATATATGGAGTCGCGCACTTCCACGTCGAAGCCCAGGGCTTCCAGGGTAGAAGTAGCGTCTTCAATGCTTTTACCTCTTACATCAGGCACCGTCACTTCCTCACCGTGGCGCGTCAGAAACCCAAGCGACAGGAAGAAGATGATCCCCATGAGGATGATCAGCCCGCCTATCACCAACAGATTGAAGCCGAAGGAGCGCTTTGTTATATTATCGAACATTTTCATATTAGCAAAGTATGCTTATTTATTAACAGCAGCAAGGCACTCTTCAATAAGTATGCCGTAAAAGTCGCGTAAAGTCTTGCCCGCAGCGCGTACCTGCTGGGGTACGAGGCTGTTTTCGCTTTGGCCGGGCATGGTGTTGACTTCCAGGAAATAGACGTCGTTGGTGCCTTCTTCCAGGATAAAATCGGCCCGCACGATCCCTTTGCAGTTGAGGCGGTTATACAGTTCCTGGGCCACATCGCGGATATGCGCGGCTGCTTCTTCGGGAATTTCGGCCGGCGTCACTTCGGTTGTAATGCCGGGGGTGTATTTGGCTTCGTAATCGAAGAATTCTTTGGTGGAGCGGATCTCCGTGAGCGGGAGCACATTCAGTTCGCCCTGGGAGCGGAATACGCCGCAGGTCACTTCCGTGCCTTTGACGAATTCTTCGATGAGGACCTGGCTGTCTTCCTTGAACGCCTTTTGAATGGCTGCTTCCAGGTCTTCCGCATGATTCACCTTGCTCATCCCAATACTGCTGCCGCCTTCTGCCGGTTTCACGAACACGGGCAGGCGCAGGTAGCTGAGGATGGCTTGGGGGAAATAACGCTGGTCGCGGAAAATGTGATAGGATTTGCTGACCCGCACCACACCGAGCGCAGCCACCACTTTATTGCAGTAGCTTTTGTTGAAAGTCAGCGCGGAAGTGACCATGCCGCAGCTGGTGTAGGGGATGCCCAGCATTTCGAAGTAGCCTTGCAGGCGGCCGTCTTCCCCGGGCGTACCATGGATGCCGATAAAAACGGCGTCGAACCGGATATGGCCATCGGCGGTGTGCAGGGAGAAGTCGTTTTTGTCTACATCCACGGCGGTGCCGTTGGGCGTGGTATACGTCCACCCTTCGCGGGTGATAATAATTTTATATACGTTGTAAAGCGCGGGGTCGATGTTGCGTTCAATAACGGCGGCGCTTTGTACGGAGATGACATATTCCCCGGAATAGCCGCCCGCAACGAGGGCGATGTTTTTCTTCATAGTTCGGCAAAATAACAAAAAAGGAAGCCCCAACCTGCGCTGGTACTTCCTTTTTCCGTGATTATTCGTTGAATAATATCGTTTGGCGGGAAAATCAGACGTGCAGCTTGGCTTTCTTGGCCATGAGCTCGTCTACGGTTTCCTGGTACATTTCGTCGGGCACGCAGCAATCCACCGGGCAAACGGCGGCGCATTGAGGCTCTTCGTGGAAACCCTGGCACTCGGTGCATTTGTTGGGAACGATATAATACGTATCTACGGCAATGGGGGCATTCCGCTGATCGGCGTCCATTTCGGAGCCGTCCATCATTACATAGCTTCCTTTTACGGTGGTTCCGTCGGACAGCGCCCACTCTACGCCGCCTTCGTAAATCGCATTATTCGGGCATTCGGGTTCACAAGCTCCGCAGTTGATACATTCATCCGTTATCTTAATTGCCATATTGTAAACTTTTTGTTTAGGATGTAAGCCATTAATTTTGCTCCAAAAATAAAATATCTTCAATTCAAATACTCAATTTATTTTCCCGGAGATGAATGTAACTAATAAAATCACCCTCTTGGAGCGCCTGGGGGCATATCTGAACGGACAGGGTACGGAAGAAGAGCGCGAGCAGCTCCGTTTGGCCAAACAAAAGGCTTTCCATCAAAACGGGTGGTTTATCCCCGAATTTGTGGATCTTTCGATCCAACAGATCGCAGATAATTTTCTGAGACGCCCCCTGCTGGAAGCGTGGGTAGCGCAATATCCGGGGTTCGGGGAACTGGCTTCCCCCAAAAATGTGGGCATCGTGGCGGCGGGTAATATTCCGCTCGTCGGCTTTCATGACTGGTTGACAGGCTTCCTTTCGGGGCACCGCATCAAACTGAAATTGTCGTCGAAAGATGATGTGCTGCTCCCCCACCTGATCGGAAAAATCGCGGAATGGTCGCCCCAAGCCGGCGAAATCACGGAAATCCGGGATGTGCTCAAAGACTGCGACGCTTACATCGCCACGGGCAGCAACAATTCCGCCCGATATTTTGAATATTACTTCTCAAAATACCCACATATCATCCGCCGCAACCGCACTTCCGTGGCGGTGCTCACCGGTTCCGAAACGCTCGCCGACCTGGAGGCCCTCGCATCCGACGCGCTGCTGTACTTCGGTCTGGGCTGCCGTAACGTTACCAAAGTGTACGTGCCGGAAGGATATGATTTCGAAGCCCTCATGACCGCCTTCAAAAAATTCGACTGGCTCATGGACAACCACAAGTACAAGAACAATTACGATTATAACCTGGCATTGCTTATGCTCAACAGCGCGAAGTTCCAAACGAACGACAACCTGTTGCTGCATGAAAACGAGTCGGTATTCTCTCCCCTGAGCGTGCTTCATTACAGCGTATACCGCAACCGCGCGGAGCTGGAGGAGCAACTTGCCGGAAACCCCGATCTGCAATGCATTGTGGCAGCCGATCGTATACCGTTCGGTCAGGCGCAGGCGCCCCGCCTCTCCGATTATGCCGACGGCGTAGATACGCCCGCATTTTTCGCCGCGCTCTGACCGCTCCGCGCTTACATGAGCGGTTAACAAATTGTCACATCTTATTGTTATTTTGACAGGCACTGCTATACTGCTGGCAGTGCCTGTATCGTTTAATATAAGGAGGGTTTTAACGTTTGACCTAAAAAACTGTTAAATACTTGTATGTTATAACATTCAACCTCCTTCAGCCGTTATTTTTGCAGAAAGAGGGCATGTAAATTGATCTGGTACAGCCGTAGCATTTTTCAGAAATTATAACCCTTAAAACCAGTACCTGTATGAAGTTTTCGCATGTCGCAGGCACCGTCCTGATTAGCGCGGCTACTGCCATTGCAAGTATTTATGTGTACAGCAAGTATTTCCAGCCGAAGGGTATGGGACTGTACCAGAACGGGTCGGACAGTGTGCCGGCCAATTACGTGAATTACATGCCCGGTTCCGCCGGCAGCAACAGCCTCACACCGCCAACGGATTTCACGGCGGCGGCGCGGATCGGTACACCGGGCGTTGTACATATTAAAACGAAGATCAATCCCCGGCAACTTGGCAACAACCTGCAAAAGCGGCGCAGCCTGCTGGAAGAATTCTTCGGGGAACAGTTCGAGGATAACCGCCGGCAGTATTATACACCGCCACAAATGGCCTCCGGGTCGGGCGTGCTGATCTCGGACGACGGGTATATCGTTACCAATAACCACGTGGTGGACGATGCGGATGAAATCTCCGTAACCCTGAGCAACAACAAGACATTTACGGCAAAAGTCGTGGGGACCGACCCCAGTACCGACCTGGCCGTTATTAAAATAGCAACTTCGGGCCTTCCCTATCTGCTCTATGGCAATTCTGATGAGGTGCAGGTGGGCCACTGGGTGCTGGCGGTGGGGTATCCGCTCAACCTCGAAACCACCGTTACGGCGGGTATCGTGAGCGCGAAGAGCCGCAGCATCGGGATCAACCGGCGCAATAGCCGCAACGCCATTGAGTCGTTCATACAAACGGATGCGCCTGTAAATCAGGGCAACTCGGGCGGCGCGCTGATCAATACCGCCGGTGAACTGATCGGCATCAACTCGGCCATCGCCTCGCCCACGGGCGCTTACGCGGGATATTCATACGCCATCCCCGTGAACCTGGTGAAGAAAGTGGTGAACGATATTATGAAGTTCGGGAACGTGCAACGCGCCTACCTGGGCATCGAATACAACGACCCGAATGCATTGTCTGATGACCGCCTGAAAGAACTTGGCATGTCGCGCGATATGGCCGGCATCAAGGTGCTGGGCGTTCCGGAAGGCGGCGCGGCTGCGGCTGCGGGTATTAAGGAAGGCGACGTGGTAACGAAGATCAACGGCGTATCCACCACTTCCATCCCAGAACTGATGGAACAACTGAGCCGGTATAAGCCCGGTGATAAGGTAACAGTGACTTACCTGCGCAATAATAAAGAGCAGACGGCCAACGCCATTCTTAAAAACCTGGAAGGCAATACCGATATCGTGAAGCTGACGGTGCTGGATCAACTGGGTGCGGATCTCGTGCCCCTGAACAAGGAAGCGTCGAACCGGCTGGGTGTGGAAGGCGGGTTGATGGTGGCCAATATCGGTAGCGGGCTGATTAAGAAACAGACGAACATGAAGCGGGAATTCGTTATCCTGAAGGCAGGAACCGCGGCGATCCGCTCATCCGACGACCTGAAGCGCGCGCTGGAAGGTAAAAAAGCCACCCGCCTGGAAGGCTTCTACCTGGGCGACCGCTACGCCAACGTTTACTATTACGACCTGGACCTCTCCGGAGGCGCCTCGTTCTAAGATATTATTCTACGTGTTTTCATATAGGTTTTATAGGTTAGGATTAAAAGCCCCCCGTTTCCGGGGGGCTTTTTCATGCCTTTATCCGCCAATATTTTATCCATCAATATTTTTTAATGTATAAACATTACACATTTATTAATAACTAATTGACAGATAGATATAATAGAAAAAGCCCTCCGGAATCGGAGGGCTTTTTGATGGCCATGCTGGCAAATGCTTGCAAACATGACCATATATCCTATGAAAACCCTACACCGAATGTATGACTATAACCCATTATGATCCCACGCGGTTTGGTAAACGCTGGAAACGGGTTCGGCAACGGGCATAAAATATCGGTGAAAAATCGGATCGCCCTGTCCGGATTGCCCGGAAACAGGGGATTTACAGGTTGATAACGCCCTTCAGCTGGGTGAAGAACTCGTCTTTTTTGCGGGAAGAAATCGGGATATTCTTTTGATCGCTCATGATCACTGCGGTGCCGAGGCCCTTGATGATCTTAACGATGTGGTGGATATTGATCAGGAAGGATTTATGAACGCGGTAAAAACCCTTGTCCGACAGCATCTCTTCATATTCCTTGAGGGATTTGGATATAAGATGGCTGACGTTGTTGATGAGCTGGATTTTCGTATAGCTGTCGAAAGCTTCGCAGTAGATGATATCTTTCAGGTCGATCACGTTGTACCCGTCGTTCACGGGAATCACGATCTTCGAAAATGCGTTGTCGTTGTTCTTTACATAATCTTTGAGAATAGACGCCAGTTCGTTCAGGCGGCCTTTCTTGCTGCGCTTCACTTTCTCCAACGCATCTTCCACCTCACTCACCTTGATCGGTTTGAGGAGATAGTCGAGGGCGGCGAACTTAATGGCTTGCAGCGCGTACTCCTGGAAGGCGGTAATAAATATCACCTCAAAGTTGAGCACAGGGAACATTTCCAGCAGCTGAAAACCGTTATGAGGGGGCATTTCAATATCCAGGAAGAGAACGTCGATGGGGTTGTTTTTGATCATCTCCGCGGCTTCATGGATATTTTGTGCTTCGCCAATAACTTTAACATCCTTGCAATAATTTTCCAGAATATTACGTAGGATATGAATGTTGCGGACCTCGTCGTCTACAATGGCAGCTTTAATTATACTCATAACATCTTTACAATGGGAATGAGGATTTCGACCAAGGTACCTGCCTTGTTGCCGAATCCAGAGTTAAATTTATCAATTATTTCCAACTTTCCAACGCTTCCATTAAAAGATTTGATGATCTGCAATCTTTCCCGGATCACACTCAAGGCCGTGGATTCATGCTTGGTCAGCTTTCCGGTCTTAATGCTGTTCGCATGCTCCCAACCGATGCCATCATCGTCCACAGCGCAATACAGCAGGTCGCCGTGCAGCTCCAGCCGCACCAGCAGGTGCCCGCTCCCGTTCTTCGGCGCCAGCCCGTGTTTGATCGCGTTTTCCAGGATCGGCTGGATCAGCATCGGCGGAATATAAATGGTATACTCCTTCAGCTCCTGGCTCATGTCAAATTTATATTCGAAAGAATTGGCGAAGCGGATCTTCTCCAGCTCGATGTACCGCGTCAGGAACGCAATCTCGTCTTCCAGCGATATATACGATTTCCGCGAGTTGTTCAGCATCTGCCGCATGAGCGTGGCAAAATCCGCCAAAAAGTTCAGCGCCTGCTTCTCTTCCTTCTCCAGGATTAAATGCTGCACCGAATTCAGGGAGTTGAAGATGAAATGCGGGTTCATTTGATTTGTCAATGCCTTGGCCTCCAGCTCGGCTATACGACGGTTATACTCCGTCTTCCGCCGCTCCCCTCCCCTGATGCGCGCTACTATATACCGCAGCACCAATAAAATGGCCATGATCCCCAGCAAAACGAGAATTCCCCTCGCCCACCACTCCTGGTACCAGCGCGGCAATATGGAAATCCGCAATACCACGGGCTTGCTCCAGCCGCTTTTGTATTTCCGCGCCCTGATCAGCAACGTATAGTCGCCCGGTTGCAACCTGGGATACGGCACAATATTGCTCATGGTAGTCACCCAGCCGGCGGAAGTGTCGTTCGAGAAATTATATTGATATTCAACCAAATCCGGTAAATCAAAGGCAATGGCGCCAAATTCCACTTCGAAGGTGCTCTTCCATTCATACAGGTGCTGGAAGTATTGCCCGGGTATCCAGGAGCTGTCGCCGTACCGGATCGCGTTCAGGTAAACGGTAGGCGGCACCGTATCTACCGGAATATGATCCCGCGAGAAATAACACAATCCATTCGACGTGGCCACGTACAGGGTATCCCCCGCATGGGAAATTCCACGGATGTCGTCGCTCATCAGCCCGTCGTTCGAGGTAAGATTGCGCAGCAGCGTGCGGGTCCGGGTATCAATGATCGACAAACCTTTATTGGTAGCCACATACAACCTTCCATTCCCGTCATAATACAGCTGCTGGCAGATATCGCTCACCAGGTGGTCTGCCGTCCGGAAATGGCGCACTACCTGATCATCTTTCAATACAAAAATCCCCTGGTCGCTGGTGCCCACCCATAAATAACCGTTGATCCATACCAGGTCCTTGATGCTCTGGCTGAGCCGCGGATCGTCCTGCACCGGCACGGGAAAACCGCCGTTGGCACCGAAAAATAGCCCCGATCCGGTGCCCAGGTAATAGGTACTATCGGTTACACAGGCGATGGAATTGATCTGGGTTTCCAGCGCCGAAAGATCGAGCATCCGGGCGTCGGCCGTGGAGCCAAAAGCGAGGCGGTTGCGGCTGGCTACACGCAGTTTGCCATCCGGCGTGAAATCCATGTCTTTGATATTGCGCATCCGCAATACCGGTTTGGGCGCGGGGCCGCCAGGCGAATAATTGAATATGGCATTGTCCGTTGCCACAAGCAGCTCGCTGGTTCCCGGCTGGGCCATGATGCCGAGCACGCTGTTGCGGCCGCCGGTTGAATCCAGTTCGAACCGGCGAATGCTTCCGCCGGGCGTCATCACGTTCAACATGCCCGCATTCTCGCCGATGTACAACAGGCCGTTGCGCTTGTCCTTAAACACGCTGTACACCGAATGGGAATACAAACCGTTCGTATTGTCGAGGTAAGCGAAATAGAAATGCTTGAACGGGATATGATACACGCCGTCACCGAAAGTGGTGATCCAGGTATTGCCGTCGCGGTCGTGCAGGATAGAAGTAATGAAGTGGTTGTTGAGCAGTTTGCTGATCTTCTTCTCCCCCTGAAAAAATCGCGGATGAGATAAAGGGAGCGTGGCGTACCGATCCAGAGGTTTTCGCCGTCGATGCTCACGCTGCTGATTTCTTCCCGGATGCCCCAGTCGGGACCGGAGAAGAAAGGCATAATGTCTTGCGGGGTGTAGGAATACAGGATGTTACCGGTGATGACGACCGGGTTGTTGCGGATGCGTTCGGAAAACCGCTGGTTGCCCAGGGAATAGGGCGCGGCGATGAAAATTTTCTGGAGAACGTTGTTGCTGTCTTTCACGCCGGGCAGGTTGAAATAACGTTGCAGGGGGTGAAAGACGGAGTCTTTGCTGAGGAGGCTCATCACGTCCATAGAACTGGAGCCCAGCTTGTCGTACGTCGTTTTACGGCCGTTGTACTGGATGATGCGGCCGGCGGAGTTGAGGAACCAGGTGATGCGGGCCTTGTCCTCGAAGGCGTACTGTATGTAATGGCTGCGGCTGTTGTAACGCAGGGTGGAATCGGAATCTTCGTTGTGGACGATATGGTTTTGGTAAAACGACAGTTTGCCGTTGCTGGTGAAGAACCAGACGCGGCCGCGGGAGTCGGCGGCGAGCTTTACAACGTCGTTGTCGGTGAGGCCGTCTTTTTTCGTGTAATTCCGAAATCTTTTCCCGTCGAATTTGCTGACGCCGGTGGGTGTGGCAAACCAGATGAATCCTTCGAGATCCTGTACGGCGCTGTACACCGTTGCGTTGGCAAGGCCATCCTTTACATTATAATTGCGGATCACCAGGCCCTGCGCGAACCCGGTGAGGGGCCCGGCGAGGCAGGCCAGCAGCAATATTATGTAACGGATGGCTTGCATCAACGGCAAATAACGGCTTTTTCCTTGATTAATAAGCTCTTGCGAACAGCACTCTTTCTTTGGAGGGCTTCCCTGTGAGGATGCAGGCGCCTGCTTCCTGTGGGTTGTTCAGCGGAATACAGCGGATGGTGGCTTTGGTGCGCTCCTTGATCGCTGCTTCTGTTTCAGCGCTACCATCCCAGTGAGCGGAAATAAACCCGCCTTTCTCGTCGAGGAGTTTTTCGAACTCGTCCCAGCTGTCGGCTTTGGTGATATGGGAATCCCTGTAATCCAATGCTTTCTGGAACATGCCGTTCTGGATCTCTTCGAGGAGATTTTGGATGTATTGAGCGATGCCGTCGAGGGATTGGGAAGATTTGGTCTTCGTATCCCGGCGTGCGATTTCGGCTACGTTGTTTTCGATGTCGCGGGCGCCGATGGCAATGCGAACGGGTACGCCTTTCATTTCGTACTCCGCGAATTTCCATCCTGGGCGGCTGTTATCATTGTCGTCGTATTTCACGCGGATGCCGAGGGCTTTCAGTTCTTTAACGATGCCTTCCACTTTCGCGTCGATCCCGGCCTTTTGGTCGTTGCCTTTGTAGATGGGCACGATTACGACCTGGAGGGGGGCGATGCGGGGAGGAAGGATGAGGCCGTCGTCGTCGCTGTGCGCCATAACGAGGGCGCCCACGAGCCGGGTGGAAACGCCCCAGGAGGTAGCCCACACGTATTCGAGTTTGTTTTCCTTGTTGGAGAACTGCACGTCGAACGCTTTGGCGAAGTTCTGGCCGAGGAAATGGGAGGTGCCGGCCTGGAGAGCTTTACCATCCTGCATGAGCGCTTCAATGCAATAGGTGTCTACGGCGCCGGCGAAGCGCTCGGAGGGGGATTTCACGCCTTTTATGACGGGTACGGCCATGAAATTCTGCACGAAATCGGCGTACACATCCAGCATCTGCACGGTTTCGGCTACGGCTTCTTCGGCGGTGGCGTGGGCGGTGTGCCCTTCCTGCCAGAGGAATTCTGCGGTGCGGAGGAAAAGGCGGGTACGCATTTCCCAGCGCACGACGTTGGCCCACTGGTTCACCAGGATGGGCAGGTCGCGGTACGACTGGATCCAATCTTTATACGTATTCCAGATGATGGTTTCGGAAGTGGGGCGCACGATCAGCTCTTCTTCGAGTTTGGCTTCGGGGTCTACCACCACGCCGCCGTTTTCCGGGTCGTTTTTCAGGCGGTAGTGGGTCACCACGGCACATTCCTTGGCGAAGCCTTCCACGTGGTCGGCTTCCTTGCTAAGGAAGGATTTGGGGATGAAAAGCGGGAAATAGGCGTTCTGGTGACCGGTTTCCTTGAATTTACGGTCGAGCTCGTCGCGCATGTTCTCCCAAAGGGCGAAACCGTAGGGCTTGATAACCATGCATCCGCGAACGGCGGAGTAGTCGGCCAGTCCGCCTTTCAGCACGAGGTCGTTGTACCATTGCGCGTAATCCTGTGATCGGGCAGTAATCTCTTTACTCATATTATATTTTTTCTTTTTCCGTTTCCCCCGGAAAGATTTGATAGGAACACCTTGATGATCAGTCGTTTGCCTTAAGCGAACCGCCGTTTGTCCTGCCGGGTTGCCATTCGCCCCAAAAGGGTTGAAAACGGGCCTGTTTGCACAATAAACTGGCGTAATATTTGTTCTATTAATAATACGGAAACGCCACAGACCTCGCAGAAAATGCCAAACCGGATCCCGGGTGTGCGAAGATAATAAAACGGCTGGTGCGTGTAACCTCTCAACGATAAAATTCGTTTAAATTGAGTAAATTTACATTGTTCATAAAATAACAGCAGAATGAGACCTATGATATATAGTGCGGTAGCGGCCCTGCTAGTTTTTGGCAGCTGTTCCACCGCTTATCAG
The DNA here is from genome assembly GCF_038396755.1 of Chitinophaga pollutisoli. NCBI lineage: Bacteria > Pseudomonadati > Bacteroidota > Chitinophagia > Chitinophagales > Chitinophagaceae > Chitinophaga > Chitinophaga pollutisoli. The sequence continues at coordinate 998,755 of NZ_CP149822.1, forward strand.
ACCGCCCAGACGCCGGACGACGTGTATCACTCTCCGGTTCGCCAGCAGAATGTCTATGCTTCCGGCAATCAGCGTGCCACACAGGCCGCGCGTTCGCAGGAAGTGGAAGAAACTTTCGACGAGGAAGATGGCGACAATTATGTGACATATGCCGATGAGGATGAGGAGCGCTATGATTACGCCCGCCGCATCGACCGTTTCAGCCGTGGTTATTCCGGAAGCTACTGGGATGGCTATTACTTTGACGATTTCGGCAGCAGCATGTATATGAATAACTTTTACGGTTATAACAGCTGGAACCGTTTCGGGTGGAATTCCTGGTACGGCCCGTCGATCAGCATCGGCTTCGGCTGGGGCCGCCCCTGGGGCAGCTTCGGCGGCTGGTATGGCAATCCCTGGTATGGCGGCATGTATGGCGGCGGCTGGGGACACGGCTGGTATGGCAACGGATGGTACGGCGGCGGCTGGGGTCATGGCTGGTACGGCGGGGGTTATCCCTGGTATGGCGGCCATGGCGGCTACTACGTGAAACCGCGGCCTTCCAATTCCTGGGGCCCGCGCGGCTCGAGCGGCACCCGCGTATACAACAGCGGTACCCACACCAACGGTTTCCGTCCGAATTCCAACGGCTCCGCCCCTCGCAGAACCTTCGACAGCAACTCCGGCCGCCCGGTGAACGTCGACCGCCAGGGGTCCTCTACCCGCAGAACCTTCGACCGCGCCCCCGGCGAGCGACCGGCCACACAGCCTTCACAACCGCAGCGCCAGCAACGTTCCAGCAGGGATTTCCAACGTAGCTACGACCGGAGCAACAGCGCACCACAACGCCAGCAGTCTCAGCCTTCGTATACGCCCGAACGCAGCGCACCGCAACGGAGCTACACTCCGTCAAGCAGCCCTAGCAGTTCACCCGCGCCTTCCAGGACTTATCGTCCGCGCGGCCGTTAATACAAACAACGCGAATTACCAGTAAGGGATCCCCAGGAAAGGTGACCGGCTGGTAATTCGTGTTTTTATCCCAGCACAAATTTGTTCACCAGCACTTACACGATGAATAAAAGAACAGCATTTCTTTTGATAGCCCTTGGTGTATCCGCCACAGCCATGGCGCAGGACGAGCACGACGCACTACGTTACAGCCGCCTCCTCTACGGCGGTACCGCCCGCACGCAAGCCATCGGCGGCGCAGCCGGGTCCCTCGGCGGCGATATCTCGGCAACCCATATCAACCCGGCCGGTCTCGGCTTTTTCAAAACCAGCGAAGCCAACATCACTCCCGGATTCTACTTTAAAAACACGGAATTCGATTTTCTCGGCAATAAGGGCACCGACAGCAAAAGCGGCGCCAGCCTCGGCAACATCGGCGTGGTTTTCGGCATTCCCAACCGCTCCTCCGGCAGCAAATTCAGGAATTTCGCCGTCGCCATCGATTACGCCCGTACCGCGGATTTCAATAACCGCAGCTACATGAGCGGCACCAACACCCTCACCAGCTTCACCGACCGCTGGGTGGAACAACTCCAACCGGGCGGCAACCCCGTCCCCTTTAACGACGCCACAGGCAATTTCGTGGACGGCGCCAGCCTGGGGCTGAATACTTACGTGCTGGACTACGATGCCGACAACAACAATGGCGTAGAAAGATATTACACCGTCGTAAACCCGACCAATCCGGGCGGCATCGGCCAAATGGACGAGATCAAGGAACGCGGCGGTATCAACGAATTTTCCCTGGGTTTCGCAGGAAACTACAACGAACAGTTCTACTTCGGCCTTTCCCTGAACTTCCCCCGTATCGATTACGAGCGTGAACGTTCCTTTACAGAGAAAGACCAGAGCAACGATACCGACAACGATTTTGAATCCATGAAGTATTCAGAATCCTTGTCCACCGACGCAAACGGCTTTAATGCCAAACTCGGGCTCATCTACTCACCCATGCCCTCTCTCCGCATCGGCGCCAACTTCCACACGCCCACGTGGTTCAGCATGCACGACGCGATGACTGCCCGGGTAGATGCAAGGGTGGAAGGAATGGGTACCCATTTCCAACGGACTGAAGACCTCACCGACGGCTTCCCGCTGGAATATGACTACACCCTGAAAACGCCCTGGCGTGCAGGCGGCAGCGTGTCTTACATCTTCGGCACCAATGCCGACGTAAAACAACAGCACGGTTTCATCACCGCCGATGTGGAATATGTGGACTATGCCAGCACTAAATACCGGTTCAACAAAGGCGCCGCGGAAGACCGCGCAGCGGCTGACGCCCGCAACCGTGTGATTGAAAACGCCTACACCGGCGCGGTAAACGTTCGTCTGGGCGGTGAGCTGAAATTCAATGTACTGGCGGTTCGCGCTGGCTTTAGCTACTACGGCAACCCGTACAGCAGCGATTTCAGCGATGTAGACGGCAGCATCAAGCGCGTGAGCGGCGGCCTAGGTTACCGCAACAGGGGTTTCTTCAGCGACCTCACCTACGTGCATACACTGAACAGCAAAACGACTTACAATCCATATGTGCTGAACGAAAGCCAATATGCAGCGCCTGTTGCAAACGGCTCCCTCTCCGGCGGCAACATCGTGCTGACAGTAGGTTTCAAATTCTAATAATATAAATTCCAGATACAAAAAGGGGAAGTACGTAAGTGCTTCCTTTTTTTATGCACGCATTTCCCCGGATCGACTGGCCAACAAACTGCCGTACGAATATTCAGTTACCAGGGTTGCTACAGAACGGAAATGTCTGGACGTTGAATCAGAGTAAAACGATGACTGCACAGCCCGATGTGGGTATTCGGAACAAGGCATGTTCTCGTATTAACCGTCCGCAAGTCTCTCCCGGACATACTGCTCCAGCGCTTCGGGCGAGCGTGCGTCGAACCAGCGGAGTTCCGGATCGCGGCGGAACCAGGTGAGCTGGCGCTTCGCGTACTGGCGGGTGTGGGTTTTGATGCCGTCTACGGCGGATGCGAGGGTGGAGGAACCGTCGAGGAATTGGAAGATTTCGGTGTAGCCAACGGTTTGCAACGCATTGTGCTGCCGCCAGGGAAGCATATTTCGCACTTCTTCCACGAGCCCCTGCGCCATCATCTGGTCCACACGGGTGTGGATGTTGGCGTGGAGCAATTCCTTCGGCAGTTCAAGGCCGGTTTTGATCACGCGGAAATCGCGCTGGCGGGCGGTTTGGGAGCGGAAAGCGGCGATGGATTGACCAGTGGCTTCGAATATCTCAAGTGCGCGGATAAGGCGGTGGGGATTCTGGGTTTCGGCGGTGGCGTAGAAGACGGGATCTTTCTCCCTGAGCTGCTCCTGCAACCAGGTAAGGCCATGCTCCGCATAACCGGTGCGCACCGCTTCCCGGACGGTTGCGGGAACGGGCGGCATTTCATCCATCCCTTCGAGAAATGCCTTGATATACAGGCCTGTTCCGCCGGTGAGCACCAGCGTATCGTTTCGGGAAAATATATCGGCAGCGTATCCCATCGCCAGCTCTTCGTACATGGCCGCATTCACTTCCGACGCAATGGAATGGGAATCGATGAAGTAATGGCGGGCGGAAGCCAGCTCCGCTGCGGAAGGCTTGGCCGTTCCGATGGAGATTTCCCGGTAACATTGCCGGGAATCAGCAGAAATAATATCAGTCCCCAGCATGCGCGCAATGCGGATGGCTGCGGCCGTTTTGCCTACAGCAGTAGGCCCGGCAACCAGGATGACCGTCTTATTCATATGGTAAATGCCCGGCGCGGAGTGCGCCGGAACAAGGTTTGCTAAAACATGTTTTCGTCTTCAGTGCTGCTTTCCTCCATGCCGTCGTCTTCCCGGTCGGTCTCCTCTCCTTCTTCCCCGAAACCATCTTCAGACATGCCTTCGCGATTGAGATCATATTTCTCCTCCATTTCCACGAGCTTGTCGCCGATGAGGCCCTTGGTACCGTATTGGCTCGGAGCCAATCCTTCCTTGCGGACGATGGCAGGGTACGTCAGCTTGGCGTTTTCATCTTTGGCCACACCTATCAGCTCCACGAGGAACGTCCAGTTTTTGGCAAAGTCATAGAGATAGATGAATTTCTGGTTAGGATCCCTGACCATCGCGCCCACAGGCGTATCAGACATCAGGAGGGGTTCTGCTTTGCGCACTTGCTCATCTTTTTCCAGCAGGATTTCCCGACCGCGCTGCCAGTTATCGTTGCTGCGGTAGAAGGTCGCCTTGTGCTTGGAGTCAAACTCATATGCTGTCAAGATGGCCTGATGGAATTGCACAAAATTCTGACTGGGTTTTACAACGATATCCCTGTAAACACTTTCGTCTTCTTCCCAATAAACTCTGAATTTTAATACCGGCATATGATTTACAATGTTGTATGAACAAAAATACCAAATTATTTAACAGGGGTCAAGTTTAGTTCGGCAGCCTTTTTCAACATAAAATCATAAGCCGCGTCGTAACTGTTGGCGATTTCTCCGTCAAGGATCGCTTCCCGGATGGCACTTTTCAGGTCGCCGACCAGTTTTCCGGGCTTCAACCCGAACGTTTCCATGATCATCTCGCCCGTTACCGGCGGTTGCCAGTTGCGGATCTTGTCGCTTTCTTCCACTTCTTTCAGCCGTTCGCGCACGAGTTCGAAATTTTCCAGGTACCTGCGCACTTTCGCGCGGTTCTTGGAAGTGATATCCGCCTCGCAAAGCATCATCAGCGCTTCCAGGTCTTCCCCGGCATCGAACAGCAATCTGCGTATAGCCGAATCGGTGATATTTTCCTTGGTCAGGCTGATGGGCCGCAAATGCAGCTCCACCAGTTTCTTCACCAGCCTCATTTTCTCGTTTTGCGGCAACTTCAGTTTCGCGAAAATGCGGGGCACCATTTTCCCCCCACGGCATCGTGACCGTGGAACGTCCATCCATGGCCCGCTTCGAAGCGTTTTGTAGCGGGCTTCCCGATATCGTGCAACAAAGCGGCCCAGCGCAGCCAGAGATCGCGCGTATGGCGGCTGATATTGTCGATCACCTGCAGGGTGTGATAGAAATTATCCTTATGCCCCTTCCCTTCGAGCATTTCCACGCCCACGAGATCGACCATCTGCGGGAAAATGATTTTCAGGATGCCGGATTTGTACAGCAGATCGAGCCCTACGGAGGGTTTAGCGCTGAGCATGATTTTGTTCAGCTCGTCAGTGATCCTTTCCTGCGAAATGATTTTGATTCTTCCCGCGTGATCCTGGATCGCCTGGAATGTTTCGGGCAGGATGGTGAAATGCAGTTGCGAAGCGAAGCGGACAGCCCGCATCATGCGAAGAGGATCATCGCTGAAGGTCTGCCCTGGTTCCAGGGGCGTCCGGATGATCTTGTCTTGCATATCCTGCAGCCCGTTGAAGGGGTCGATGAGCTTGCCGTAATCGGCCGTATTAAGGCTGATTGCCAGTGCGTTGATGGTAAAATCACGGCGCAGCTGGTCGTCTTCCAGCGTTCCCGGCTCCACATCCGGGTTCCGGGAATGATGGCGGTAACTTTCCCGGCGGGCGCCCACGAACTCGATTTCGAGGTCGCCGAAGCGGATCTGGGCGGTACCGTATGTTTTGAAGTAATTGACTTTCAGGGAAGGATCAAGCAGGCCGGCCACCTGATGGGCCAGGGCGATGCCGTCCCCCACGCAAACGATATCCACGTCTTTCGTAGGCCTTTCCAGCAGTTTGTCGCGCACGAAGCCGCCGATCAGGTAACAAGGTACGCCGATCTGCCGTGCCGCTTCCGCCACGCGCTCAAACAGTTCCATTTCCCGTTTTGTACAGGGAATTTCCATCATGTGTTCTATCGTTTAAAGCCGCAAAAGTAGTCTAATCCCGGATGATTTCCAGCCCTCCGTCCTTCGTGATGCGCACGATCCGCGAGGGACGGGCCTGCGTTTCATCATCCTGGCGGTATTCCACAACGTAATCCACGCCGTTCCGGATTTCAGGCGAAACGTCCCGAAAACTCGCCGGCGAAGGTGCGCCGGAGATGTTGGCGGACGTGGAAACGAGGGGTTTGCGGAGGCGTTTCACCAGGTGGCGGCAGAACGGGTCCTGCACCAGCCGGATGGCGATGGAGCCGTCGTGGTTGATGACGTTGGGCGCCAGGTGGAGGGCGCCTTCGTAAATAACGGTGGTGGGGCGGTCGAACCCTGCCAGTACATCGGCGATGTTGTGCGGGGGGAGGCGAGGTATTTCACCAGGTCTTTCGCATCGGCCATGAGCACCACGAGGCTTTTGGCTTCGTCGCGCTGCTTAAGGGCATAAATTTTAGCGACGGCGGCTTCGTCGGTGGCGTCGCAACCGATGCCCCAGATGGTATCCGTGGGATAGAGGATGGTGCCCCCGTTGCGGAGCGCTTCCAGGGAGCGGGCGATATCGTTTTCGAATTCGGTCATGGCAGGATGTTTTGATAGACTTGCATCACGGCGGCGGCGCATTTTTCGGGGGTAAAGCGCTCCGCGTGGAGGAGCCCCCGTTCCGTCATCCCCTGCCGCAGCGCTGGCTCGGTGGCGACGCGGAACATGCCGTCGGCGATGCTTTCCACGCTGAAGGGGTCCACGTACAGCGCTGCGTTGCCGCCGGTTTCCGTGAAGCAGGAGCCAGTGGAAGTGACCACGGGCGTCTGGCTCCAGAGGGCTTCCAGGATGGGGATGCCGAAACCTTCGAAAGTGGAAGGGTACAACAGCGCCAGGGCGCCCTGGTAGAGCGCGGGCAGGTCGCGGAAGGCGAATTTCGCGACTTCGTTGAGGAAGATCACGCGGCTGGTGAGGCCTTTTTCGGCGAGGTATTTTTTGACTTTCTCTTTGTAGGCGCCGCCGTCGCCCAGTACGATGAGCGGTACGTTGAGGCGGTCTTTCAGCAGGAACATGGCTTCAGCGATACGGGCGAGGTTCTTGCGCTCGATAACAGAGCCCACGTAGAGGAAATATTCTGAGGGAAGGTTGTAGCGAACCAGCGCCTGGCGGATCGTTTGCGGATCGCGGGGCGCCTGGAACGAGGGGTCGCAGGCCTGGTAGCAGACGGAAATCTTTTCCTCGGGGACGCCGTAGAATTCCATGAGGTCTGCCTTGGTCTGCGTACTGATAGCAATCACCTGTGCAGCCGCTTCACAGGCGTATTTCGCCTTTTTGCGGTAGGTGGCCACGTCGATGGGATTGTATTGCTTCGGGTAGCGTTCGAAGATCAGGTCGTGCATGGTGACGGTGCTGGCGACCCCGGTGCGGTGGATCCCGAAGGGCAGTTCGGCGCTGAGGCCGTGGAAGATATCGATACCGTGGCTTTGCAGCTCGCCCGACACCCAGCGGCTGCGCCATACAGGTTTGAGCAGTTTGTGGAGGAAACGCTGCGGGGTGATGGTAACGGCCGCCCTGGGTGGCCGGTACAGGGGTTTCACCTTGGGGGCGAAAAGCACATATTCGTGCTCAGGGTAATATTCCGCCAGGGAAGTGACCAGCGTACGGCTGTAATTGCCCAAACCCGTGCGGTTCTGGAAAGCCCTTTTGGCGTCGAAACCAATTCTCAATGCTATTAATGTTAATCCGAGGGCAAAATACTGAATTTGATTTTTTTCTTTCCCGCAAAAATTTTAACTTAAATGTCCCGTTTCAAACAGGTAGACGGGCAGGACATGTTCCGAAAAACCATATAAGAAAGCAAAAGTCATTGTTCACCACCCAATTTATTACGCTGACATGAAACCCAATGAAAAGCTCATGAAGCCGTTTTTCGCGCAGCTGCTGGAGTCGCAGCAACAGCAGCAAACAACAGGCCAACAAACTACTGAAACTTCTTACTGGACCAGCAAACTGGCCGACGTACCGGACCAGACGCAGAAATATCCCTCCGACGGGGATGAGGAATGGTGGTTGCTGTAATCCTTTTATCCAACGAACGATTTTCAGGGCAATAGCCGGCAGGCTGTTGCCATTTTGTTATCCGCCAGCTTCTCCATGATACTTTGCATCACGCACGCTCAGGACACATTTACGATAGACCGCGTACAGCAACGGCTGGAGGAACTCGGGTATGAGGGTTTCCGGTTCAATACCGACGAATTCGGGACGAAATACCGCCTTCGCTACCGCCTCCATGCTTCCGGCCCGCAATACGAACTGCGCTGCGGCACCCGAACGATCGACGCGCGGCAGATCAAAGGCGTATGGTACCGGAAGATGTGGGATCTGCAGATCCCTCCTTCCCTCGATCCCACCTTCGTACCGGCTTTTCTCAAAGAATACCGCAACTCCCTGCATATATTCCTCGATGCCCTCAAAGTCCCCTGGATCAACCGGATGGACACCGACCATGCCGTAGGCGCCAACAAGCTCCTGCAGCTCAATGCCGCCCGCGCGGCGGGGCTTATCGTGCCCCAAACCCTTTTCAGCAATCATGCTGAAGACGCCGTCCGCTTTTTCGACGATCATGGCGGCAACGTAGTCGTCAAACTCCACGGGGCTTTATCCAAAACGATGGACGGCAAAGGCAGTTTCTTCCCCACCACCAGGCTCCGGAAAGAAGACGTGCCCATGCTCGAATCCCTCTCCGCCTGCCCCATGATCCTCCAGGAATATATCCCCAAAGAACGCGAACTGCGCATTATATACATCGACGGCGAGTTCTTCACCGGCAGCCTCCGCGCTCCCGAACTGGCCGACTGGCGAACGGCCAACACCACGCTCGTACAATGGGAACCCTACGAATTGCCGCCCGCCGCCAAAGACAGGGTACATGTGCTGATGACCGCGCTGGGATTGCCCTTCGGCGCCATAGACATGATCGTAAAGCCAAACGGGGAGCACGTTTTCCTGGAAGTGAACCCGCAGGGCGAGTGGGGCATGCTGGAGAAATACCTCGATTTCCCCATCGCCGCCACCATCGCCGAAAAATTAGTCAACCGAATTGAACAGCATGGCTAAAATTCTAATTATTACACATTCCGCAGACAACGATGCCGTTACTTCCGTCATGGAACACCTCAACGCCGCCGGCGCCACACCGGTTCGCTTCAATGTCGACCGCTATCCGCTGGTGACCCGCCTCACCTCCGAATTCCGCGGCCATGAGCGGCGCCTCTGGCTGGAAGACGGATCAGCACCGCAATCCCTGGAAGAACTCAGCGCTGTTTGGTACCGGCGCAGCTATCACATCGCCGACGGCCTCGACCAGGTGCTGGAAAAACCCTACCTCTCACCCGCCACCGGCGAAATCCGCAGAACATTGTTCGGGATGCTGGAATCCCTCCCCTGCTTCCAGCTGGAACGGTACAGCACTTACCGACGCCTCGACAGCAAGGAGGAACAACTCCGCATCGCGGCGGAATGCGGGTTACTGACACCCGCCACCTGTATCACCAACAGCCCGGAGCGGCTGGAAGCGTTCATGCAATCGGTGAACGGGCCCATCGTGGCGAAGATGCAAAGCGCCTTCGCCATTCACCAGGACGGGCAGGAACAGGTCGTGTTTACCAGCGAGATCCGCCAGGACCACCTGCAACAATTGCCGCAATTGCGTTTCTGCCCCATGACCTTCCAGGAGAAGCTGGAAAAGGAGCTGGAATTGCGGGTGAATATCATCGGGAAAGAGATCTTCGCGTTCAGCATCGATTCGCAGCAACAGCCGGGTGCGGAAACGGATTGGCGGAAAGAAGGCGCCAGCCTCGCCGTGCAATGGAAACCATATGCATTGCCCGGGCACGTAGCCGGGGGCTTTCGCGACTGATGGACCGCTACGGCCTTAACTACGGCGCCATCGATCTCATCCTTACTCCCGAAGGGAAATATTACTTCCTCGAACTCAATGCCGCCGGCGAATTCTTCTGGCTCGACAAGCTCTGCGACGGCGCTATTTCGCGGCAACTCGCAGCGGTGCTTACCGGTTCGGCCGAAAGACGGCGATCACTCATCTCTTAAAAAACAAACAGCCCCGCAAAAAGCAGGGCTGCGTTGCTATATCCGGGGTTTGGCATTAATAACCATCATTCTGCTCCAGTAACGGATTGCGCAGAATTTCCGCATTGGTGAAAGGGAACCACAAACGCTTGCTGTCACGGCCTTTTGAAACAAGGAAGGGTAATGCGCTTCCGAAACGTTTCATATCCTGCCAGCGACGGCCTTCTCCTACCAGTTCACGACGGCGCTCTTTCTCCAGCTCTTCCAGGAATGCTGCGGCATCCGCGAAATCGGCCGCGTTCTTCGTGCTCGCTTTACGGGCCGTGCGAAGCGCATTGTACGGTGTAACGTCCACCGTTTGCTGCCTTGCAGAAGCTTCCGCCGAAATCAGGTATGCCTCGCTGATGCGCATGAGCGGATATATAACGTAAACGGCGGCAGCGGGTTGCAGCGTATCGGTCGAAAATTTCAGCAAATAATTCGCGTCCCTTCCGGTTGCGTTCTGCCGTGCCTTACGGACCAGTTCGCGGCGGGTATCGTTTGCCTCGTAAGAATCCACCAGCGCATCGTCCATCGTAGTAAGGCCGGTGCCGTTGCCGAGGAAAGGCGGCGCGGGACTATAAAAGCTGAACAGGCCATAGCGCTCGTAAGCAGTCGGCATCGGCCCGTCGGACATCTGCCAGATCATTTCCTGCGCCGGGCTGTTGTAACGGAAGATGTTGGAAAACGTTGCGGCAGACAAGGTTCTTTTACCCGTAGCAATTACCGCTTCCGCCAGTTCCTTCGCGCGGGCATGCTTGCCGCGCTGCAGGCTCACACGCGCCAGGAGGAGCTGCGCAGCCTGTTTGGAAGCGGCTTTGGGCGTGGAGAAATCCGCCAGTAAGGGAATGGCGGCTTCGAGGTCTTTTTCCACCTGGTTCAGCACTTCGGATTCGGTGCTTTTCGCCTTGCGGATCCTGTCGATATCCGTTTCCACGGAAGTAATCAGCACCACACCGCCGAAAATCTCCGCCAGCTGGTTGTACGCATGCGCGCGGATCACGAGCGCTTCGCCGAGTATCTGCCGCAGCGCGGGCGTGGAAGGATTGCCGATCTTCCCGATAATAAAATTGGCATTACCAATCGTCGTATATGCCGCGATGTAATACCGCCCGATCCCGAAACCGTCGTTGGGACTGGCGTTGCAGGCTTCATACGCCTGCGGATTGAACTGCGCGGGATTACCGCCCTGCAGCGAAATAATATCGTCGCTGTAGATGTCCGTCATCGGGTACGATTGCGGAGGCCAGCTGCCCGACATGCTGAGATAAGCGCCCTTCAGTAACAAGGCAATATCGTTATCCGTAAGCTGGTCTTTTCCGATGGCCTGGTCCGGCGAGGGCCTGTCGAGGTATTTGCCGCAAGCCGCGAGGGCTGCCATGCAAACCACGATCATATATATTTTATAGTTGCGAAACATGTTGTCTGTTTTAATAATATCAGAAACGAAGATCAATACCAAAGGAAACTGCGCGCGGCAACGGCGCCACGTTCTGTTGCAGCCCCGACTCAAGCCCCTGTTCGGGATCATCCGCGTTCAATCGTCTATCCTTTATCGTAAACAGGTTCTGCGTGGCGGCATATACGCGCACCTGCTGCAAACCGGCTTTCGAGATCAATGTATTCGGCAGGTTGTAGGCCAGCGTTACGTTGCGGCAGCGAAGGAAAGAACCGCTGTACAGGTAATGCGTCGATGGCATGAGGTTCCAGTCGTTCGTTCTGCCGGCGCCGTGCTCACCCACCACCGCGCGGGGATAGCTGGCCTGGTCGCCGGGCTTTTGCCAGCGGTCGAGCACCCAGGTGGGTTTGTTGTTGACAACGCCCGTCCAGATATCGAAGTCGTAGTTCCGGTAGTATTGCTCACTGAAATTGTAAATCTTGTTGCCAAAGTTGAAGGCCAGCTGCGTATTGAGGCTGAAGCCCTTCCAGCCCAGGTCCACCGTGAAGCCGCCGTTCAGTTTCGGCTGGGCAACCGGAACATACACCATATCGAGCTGATTGATCACGCCGTCTTTATTCGTATCGGCATATACCAGGTCACCCGTTTGCGGATCCACACCCTGCGATTGATACAGTTGCAACATACCTACCGGCTGACCAATCCGCAGCACTCCTGCCGGGCTGCCCGGGTAGTATACCCCGAAACCCATGGTGCTGTCGCGCAGTTCGGTTACGCGATTGCGGTTGATATTTGCCACCGCGCTCACTTCCCAATGGAATGCGCCCGGCTTCCCGCTGAGGGAAACGGCCAGGTCGAGCCCGCGGTTGGTCATGGCGCCGAGGTTCACGCGCTGCGACGTGAAGCCGCCGCTGGACCAGGGTATTTGCCGGCTGGTGAGCAGCCCGTCGGTTTTCTTTACGTAATATTCAGCGGTGATGGACAGCCGGTTATTGAAGAGGCGGGTCTCCAGGCCGATGTCGTGCTGTTTGGTCCGCTCCCATCGCAGATCGGGATTGCCGAGTACGGTATTGAGGCGAAGGGCTGGTTCGTTGAGGTAAAGCACGCTGTTAACGAGGTCCTGCGTATCGTAATGCCCGAGCGGACGGATGTTCCCCGTAATACCGAAGCTGCTGCGCAGTTTCAGGTAACTCAGGGTTTTGTTGCTTCGGAGGAAGTCTTCGTCGGAGATGATCCAGCCGCCGGATACCGCCGGGAACCAGGCCTGGCGGTTGTTTTTCAGCTTGCTGGTACCATCGCGGCGGAGGCTGAGGCTGAGGAGGTATTTACCTTCCCAGCTCATGTTGGAACGCAGGAAGTAAGACTCGGAATATTCCTCATAAAATCGGTTGCCGCTGTTGTAGAAGTTGGTGGAGATGGAAGCGTTGGCCGGTTTCCACAAGCCCTCGATCATCGGGAAGCCCTGCAGGTTCTTGACGCCTACGCGGTATTGGTTGCCGGTGAATTCCTGTCCGAGCAGCACATCCGCTTTCAGCGCGCTGTATGTGAACCGGTAGGTCAGCACGTTGTTGAGCGTATAACGGAGACCGTTATTTTGTGTTTCCTTGTAATCGCCTTTGGTGCCCAGACCGCCATAGCTAAACGGCGACAAGAATTCCACCAGGTTGCTTTCGCTCCGCGATCCGGCGATCATGGAACGGAAGCTAAAATTCTTGCTGAGCGTGGCTTCCGCGAAGAAATTACCGGTATAGTTCCAGTTGTCTTTAGTATTGTCGTGGAAGAAGCGCAGCGCGCCTAAAGGATGTTCCTGGAAGCCATGCCAGTAATCCCAGGTGCCGTCGGGATTTGTTTTGATGGAATCGGGCGTATCCGGGCGGGCGGAGATACCGGCGCCGAGGGCTTCCGCCAATCCGTCATATTTCACTTTTGAAATCGCCACGTCCATTCCCGCTTTCAGCCAGCGGTTCACTTTCTGGGTGACGGCCAGCTTGCCGGTGTAGCGGTCGAGGCGGCCGTTGCCCACGGCATTGGCTTCGCCAAACTTCCCAAAGGAGAAATAATAACTGGTCTGGTTGCTGCCGCCGGCCACGCTGAGCTGGATATTGCTGAGCGGCGCGCGGGAAGGCTTCACGCGGTCGAGCCAGTTGATATCATCCTTACCCATTTGCAGTTCGTTGATCTGCAGGTTGAGCATGTCTTTCTCCCCGCGCAGCGATGGTGCTTCCGTTGGGTCTAAATTCCCGGCCAGGCGCTTGTCGATATCGCTGATCCGGTTGTTACGCGCCTCTTTGAACATCATCGCGTATTCGGAACTGTTCAGCGGGCGGTAAGAAAAAGACGACAAGTTGTAGCCAGTGTAAGCGTTCAGGTTGACAACTGGCCTGGCGCCGAAAGAACCTTTCTTGGTGGTGATGAGGATTACGCCTTGCGCGCCGCGCGCACCATAGATCGCGGCGGAAGCCGCATCTTTCAGGACTTCCATCGAGGCGATGTCTTGCGGATTGAGGTTGAACATGCTGAAATTGGCGTTATCGCCCGCGGGGCCCGCGTCAATCACCAACCCGTCGACCACGATCAGCGGATTGGAACCGGTGCCGGTCACGTTGTTCTGGATGGTCTGAACACCCCGGATCGTAAAGTTCGGCATGGAACCCGGCGTGGAACCGGTATTGGAAACGGACAGCCCCGCCACGCGGCCCTGCAGGGCGGAGATGGGGTTGTTCACCATGTTCTCTTCCGGCTTCAGCGCGCCCACTTTCCCGATGGAGCCCGACAGCTCGCGCTTCTGCTGGGTGCCGTAGCCCACCACAATCACTTCATTGAGACGCGAACCGCCCGATTGCAGCGGTAATTGCAGCACCATGGGGCTGCGGTCCTTCACTGGGAATTCCATTTGCCGGTAGCCCAGCGAAGTAATTACCAGCACTTCACCTTCGGAGGCGGTAACACTGAACTGTCCGTCTTCATTGGTGATGGCGCCCCTGCCCGTGCCTTTGACGATCACGGTGGCGCCGATGACTGGGTTGCCATCATCACCCAGCACCCGGCCCTGCGCCACGAACGAGGTGTCTGCAACAGGCTGTGGTGCGGGCTGGATGAGGATTTTGTTATCTACCTGGCGGAAGGAAAGGGCGTGTGGACTCAGCAGCTGTTCGAGCACGGCGGCGAGGTTGCGTTTGCCTTCGGGAAGGCTGAGATGACGGATGTGGCCCACGTCCGACTTGCGGTACATGAAGCGGAAGGCCGTCTGGCTTTCTATCTGCTTAAAGGCCTCCAGCAATGGCGCGTCTTTCAGCGACATGCTGACCGTTTGCCCGTCGAGCCGCTGCGCTTTGGCGGTGGCGGCCGTGAGGATCTGGGCGGTGACGGCGATCAGTAAAAAAGACAATAACGAAATACGCATACATCGATACAGAAAAGGCGCTACGGGCAGCCTGGGGAAAGCGTGGACGCTTCCCGCTGCGAGTGCGGAAAAATTCATACTTTAGTGTTTGCAGGTGAATAAATGCCCGTTGACGCGGGCTTTTTACAATCTGGGCCGTTGCGCAATTTCCCGTTGCGCAGGGCCGCGACCTCTGCTCCGGCAGAGGTTTTTTCGTTTACGGAGGCGGGATGATGACGTTCATACGGTGATTCTGGTTGTGCCGTTCGGTTACGGCCTGTAAATAATAACGGTCTTTTGTATGCTGTCTAAAGTGTATGATGCCTGGTTGAAGGCGCAAATACTCTTGAGGGCCTGTTCCAGCGATTCCCGGCTGCCGAAAATCGTGGAGAAGCGTTGTTCGCGCAGGGCTTCGTCGGGGATGGCGATGCTGTAGCCGAAGCGGTTTTCGAGGAGGCGTGCGGCCTGGAGGAGCGTAACATCGTCGAACAGGAGATCCTGCTGCTGCCATTCCGGGGCCTGCCGGGCGGTTTGCTGGCGGGATTCGCCGGCGGTGTAAACGATTTGCTGATGGGCGGTCAGCTCCCCGAGGGACTTCCTTTCATCTTCCACCCGCACCCTGCCTTTAAATACGGTTACAGTTACATCACCTTCACCGGCGGCCGCCACTTCGAAAGTGGTGCCCAGTACTGTAGTCTGCAATCCGCCCGCATGCACGACGAACGGCTGGCCGGTTTGTTGCTCCACGGTAAAGAGGGCCTTCCCTTCCAGGTACACTTCCCTTTTATCTTTATTGGCGAAAGAACCGGGATAACGCAACTTGCTGCCGGTGCTCACCAGCACGGTAGAACCATCGGGCAGGGCAATGAGGTTGTTTTCGGCTTTGGGCTGGACGGACTGGTCTGCCGCCGCGATGTCCGGTGATGCCGGAGAGGGCCTTAGCAGCAGGTAAGCGGCCGTTGCCGCGCCAACCAGCACCAGCACGGCGGCGGCGGCTTTCCAGCGCAGGAAGTGAGGCCTGCGGCGGACAGGCGCCTGTTGCGCGGCGATTTGCCGGAGGATGTTGCGGTGCATCAGGCCGGCGAGTTTTTCGCGTTCTTCATCGGTGAGCAGCGGTGTAACATCGGGCTGCGAACCGAAAGCGTCGTAGCTGTCGAGCAGGAAGCGCTCCTCCTCTGGTGAGGCAGTGCCTTGCTGGTATTTTTGCAGTATTTCGAGGAAATACGAGTGGTCCATATCAGTAAGACAGCCCAAAAGCATTAGCCCCATCCGGCCGGAAAATATTTTTTACGGCAATATGGACCAGCACATGGCGCCGAGGGTAGCCCTGAGCCTGGCGAGCGCTTTCCCCAGTTGGTTTTGGACGGTTTTGCGGGAGATATTGAGGAGCGCGGCGATCTCGTCCGGGGTGGCGCCGTCATTATAGCGGAGGCGGAAAATTTCCTGGCGGCCCGGCGGGAGGGCGTCTACCAGGGCGTGGTAGGATTTCAGCCATTCGTTGCGGCGGGCGAGGGCATCGGCGCCTTCGCCGCCGGAAGCGGATTCGGCGAAGAGGTCTTCCATGGGCAGGAAGCGTTGCTGCGATGCGAGATGGTTGAGTACGCGGTTGCGGACGGAGGTGTGGATATAGGCGGGGAGATGGAGAATGTGGAGATCAGCGCGGCGGTTCCAGAGCTGGAGGAAGAAATCCTGGGTAACGTCCTGCGCGGCGGCGGGATCGTTCAGGCGTTTGAAGGCGGCATTGTACGCGGGTTGCCAGTAGCGTTGGTAAAGGGCGTTAAATGCCTCCATGCTGCCGTCTTTCAGCGAACGCAGCAATTCCGCGTCGCCCAGGTCCTTATATGCGCCTGCATCCCCCATGAATAATGTAGCCTGTCGGATAAAAATACGTTTTCTACCCCAACTGTGCACGATTATATTATTTTTGCGGAAAACAAGCATAACACAATGGATATTCAGCAACAGATCCAGGCTGCGTGGAACGACCGCAGCCTTTTGCAGCAGACGCAATATTCCGACGCCGTAAAATCAGTGATCGAAGCCGTTGACAAGGGCAAGCTTCGCGTGGCGGAGCCGGCTGAAGGCGGCTGGAAGGTGAACGAATGGGTAAAACAGGCGATCCTGATGTATTTCGCGATTCAGCCGATGGAAACGATGGAAGTACCTCCTTTCGAGTTCTACGATAAAATGAAGCTGAAAACCAACTATAAGGAACTGGGCGTTCGCGTGGTACCTCATGCCGTGGCGCGTTATGGCGCTTTCATCGCGAAAGGCGCTATCCTCATGCCTTCTTATGTAAATATCGGCGCATATGTGGATGAAGGAACGATGGTGGACACCTGGGCAACGGTAGGTTCCTGCGCGCAGATCGGCAAGCACGTTCACCTGAGCGGCGGCGTAGGCATCGGCGGCGTACTGGAGCCCCTGCAGGCCAGCCCCGTGATCATTGAAGACGGCGTATTTGTAGGTTCCCGCTGCATCGTGGTGGAAGGCGTTCACGTGGAAAAAGAAGCCGTACTGGGCGCCAACGTGGTGCTGACACAGTCAACCAAGATCATCGACGTGAGCGGTCCCGAGCCGATCGAGTACAAAGGCCGCGTACCGGCCCGCAGCGTGGTGATCCCCGGCACTTATACCAAGAAGTTCCCTGCCGGCGAGTACCAGGTTTCCTGCGCGCTGATCATCGGTCAGCGTAAAGCAAGCACCGACCTTAAAACGAGCCTGAACGACACCCTCCGCGAATTCAATGTTGCGGTGTAACGACAGTACAATATCCTTCAAAAGCCGCGCTGGTCGCGGCTTTTTCATTTTCTATCAAACTTTTTCTTGCCAGAATTTGGAAATATTGAGAAACTACGTACATTTGCACTCCCTGACACAAAAAGGAATGCCCAGATGGCGAAATTGGTAGACGCACTGTGTTCAGGTCGCAGCGCCGGCAACGGTGTGCTGGTTCGAATCCAGTTCTGGGCACTCGGAAAAAGGCAAATCGGTTTAGGCTGATTTGTCTTTTTTGTTTTAACCTGGCATGATAGCTGTGCGAACATACGCTGCTTCATCAAAAAGCCGCACCCATCAAAAGATGAGCGCGGCTTTTTTGATTAAAACAGTGTCTATTTACGGGCCATTTCTACCATTTGCGCTACTTCTTCCGCAGCCGCTTCTGCTTTACCCGAAAAGCCTGATACACTAAACCGTATCCTGCCTTTTCCGTCAATTATGAACTTAGCAGGAATCCCTCCCACCTTAAAGGCATCCGCAGCTGGGCTACGCTTGGTGGAAGCGTCCTTCATATCCATATAGAGATCGAATGTATAGTTACGCTTGTTCAGGAAATTTCGTGCGTCCGTAAGTGGATCGGATACATTTTCCCAGCAATGAATAAACAGGAACTTTACATCCGGATCATTGGCATACCGGTTCGCCGCCATTTGCATGGCGGGAAAAGACTCCACGCAGGGGCCGCACCAGGTCGCCCAAAAATCCAGTACGATCGTCTTTCCCCTAAAATCCGCCAATGAAACTTTCTTGCCGTTCACATCCGTCACCGTAAAATCCGGCGCGACTTCGTTGATCAGCAATGTAGCCACATGGGCCTTTATCGTATCGATAAAATCCTTTTGCAATTCTGCGATATAAGCATCGACGTCTTTCCCGGGATGCAGGTGTGTGTAGGCCTTCCTTACCTGGTCGACGTACCGCCTCTCAAATTTCCCCTCTTTTACAGCCCTGGCCAGCACCGGCAGCGCCTCCTCGTATTCTCCGTTCAGGCTCGACAAAAAGGCATAATTCTCCACCAGCACCTCATCTCTTTCGCCGATGTTGTTGTAGGCCTCGGCGGTATACTTATAAGCCTCATCGTTGTTGCCCGCTTTGAAAAGCAACTTCGCGTAGGTATTAATATAGCCGTAATACATCGCCCGGGGATCTATTTTCATTACCGATTCCTGCGCCGGCTCTTCCTTTATTTTCTTCACCATTTCCAGGTTCTTAGCGGCAATACGCAACGCGGTGGCGTTGTCGAAATCAGCAATAATCTCAAGCGCCTGTACCAATCCTGCCACTTTCGCAGCAGGAACTGCTATCATATTGATATACCGCATCATTTTAGCCGTATCTGGCTTTTCTGCATATTGGCATGCTACCAAAGTCTTCTCGATATCCAGGTTTACGCCGGGATATTCCCTCATCATCGACCGGAGCAAACGCTCCCCTTCCAGCGCACTGGTTAGTTTCACAAATGGTTTCAGCCGCGCCATCATGGCAGCCTGGCTTTCCGGATACCTTTTGATGAGACGCTTCGAGTAAATGGTTCTTTTTGCGGAATCCTCCGCGTAAAATTGAATTAGAACCGACAGGTCTTCGGCACTGCCATTCTCCAGCTTTTTTATTTTCGCCTGTAACGCGGGTTGGCTTTTCTCCGCCTTTAATGCTACCAGCTGCGGATTCTCTTCAGACTGCAGCTGGGCCATTATGTTTGTTGAAACCAGCAGCAGGACTATTATTATCAAATTTCTCATAATTATACTCGATTTCCGTGCATGAATGCTATCTATGATTCCATTTAGTTTTTGGCAACGCCATTCCGCGCCTTAACAATTTCCACCATAGCTTTCAGCTTGTAATATTCCCTGTCAGTGGAACCTGCGTAACCAACTGCGTAGAATCGGATATTTCCCATGGGATCGTAAATGATCTTAGTGGGCGTTCCATTGATATTGAACGCCGTATTCGGCTCATCGCGCAATACGTCCAGGGTAATCCCCCTTCTGGCCACAAATACTTTGACAGTCGGAAGATCCTCAAACAAATTGACTACATACAGGTTAAACGGCTCATTCTTGTAATCTGCTACGACCCGCTCAAAGCCGCTGAACGCCGCCACACAGGGGGTGCAACCGGTTGACCAGAAATCCAGCACCAGGATTTTCCCGGCATGATCAGCGAACTTCACCTCCCGCTCTGCCAGGTTCGTCAAGACAATATCCTTCACAGGCTTGTCGGCGTCAAATAGCGTCAACTGTTCTCCGCCTCCATCAGGACTCGGAAATACACCCTTGATGGTCTTCATTTCGCCCGCGATATATGTTTTTTCAACTTCCTGATAATACTTTTGATAGGCTTCGTCCTGGAGTGATTTGACGAGCTCGTCGACGCCATTCGTGTTTCCGTGCACCTTCTTGTAAATATCTTTGTACACAGAAACCATTTTGGGGTTGGAATCCGCGTTGCGGAGGGCTTTGGTCAGTGTATCGAGGGCTCCTTTGTTTTCCCCGGCTGCAGATAAAATCAGGCAATAGCGGGTGAGATATTTCGATTTTGAATCTTTGAAATACTTCATTTCCCTGGCATTATCTGTTTGCTCACCCGATTTGGCGATATTTCTCATCGCCAAATCCATATTCCCCAACTTTGCGTTGGCCAGGGCATTTACTTCCAGCAGCACCTGCGTTCTGCTCACCCCGTCACTCAATTCACCTTTCTCCAGTTTTTCCAATAGTTCCCTGGACGCCTGTTCAACGACCTTAATGTGCTTATTCTCATCTACCAGGTATTCCAGCGTATAGGTCAGATCAACGAGCCTGATGACCGAAAACCTGGGGTTTGTACGCATGTAATATTCATACCGCCCGATATTGCCCTTCGTCAACCAACCGATCGCCAGTTGCGAACGGCATTCATTGTCTGTTTCGGGCTTCATTTTACCCGGCAGGCTTTGCCGGATCATCTCATTATAGTACTTCTCCTGTTCCCCGATGTCGGCGATCAGGTTAAAGTCCTCAAGGGTAAGTTTCCTTTCTGTTTGCTGCTGCGCGAAAGCAGTGCTGGAGAGCAACAGTAATACGATTAGCTTTTTCATCTTTTTTATCTTTAACACATTTATTTAATCAATTCAGCAAGCCGCTGGTGCAGGTGCTCGCCCCTTAAATCTTTTCCTACGATTTTCCCGTTGGGATCCACCAGCACGTTGGCGGGAATGGAAGTGATGTCATACAAGTCCTTTACCTCGCTTTTGAACGCCTTAAAGTCGCATACCTGTTTCCAGGGTAATTTATCCTCGCTGATGGCCTTCAGCCACCGGCCTTTATCCTCATCCAATGAAACACCCAGTACCGTAAAACCCTTGTCCCTGAACTTTTCATAAGCGGCCATCACATTCGGATTTTCGGCCCGGCAGGGAGCGCACCAGCTGGCCCAGAAGTCTACCAGCACGTAACTGCCTTTGTAGGAATCCAGGGAAATGGGGTTACCCTCTATATCGTTTATGATGAACGCAGGTGCAGTTACGGTACCAGCCATTGCTTGTTTCGCCTGATCGAGCCGTGGCTTCCATCGCAATACCTTCTCAGAATGCTGCATCCTTCTGCTTAGTGTATTGTACATCGGTTCTACTAATCCGGGTTGAATGGAACTTTGCGTAAACAGGTCCATCAGATCTACACTTGCATATGCATCCGGGAACCGTTTCACCATATCGGCAACCAGTTCTTCATAGAATCGAATTCCATCGCCGGCACCTGCATGTTTACTCCTGGCAGTAGCTTCCGAGCTATAGAACATCCATGCCTCCTGCTCCTTTCCGCCACCACGGTAGGATGCAATACCCATGGTATCGAAGGTCACTTTAATGTTTCCGTCGAGGTAAAACAAGCCTACATTCTTCATATTATTGCCTTCTTCATCGCCCTGGCTGCGCTGGCGCGGTTCGTCTGCCGGACGGGGGATGATCAGGTTCAGTTCCGCCAGTTGCGGCCTCCCGATCGTTCCCCTAAACCGGAATTTACCATTGATGATGGCGGTCGTATCCGCCGCGTATTCCCCACCCTTATCGTCTGGCGGGTAAGACATCACGGCTATTGTCGCTTTGTGATTTGCAGGTATGACTCCCCTGATATCATACTCAGTCTGCGCCTGGACAATGGCCGGCAAAGCAAGCGCTAATGTTATAGCTGCCAGTCTTCTCATAATGCTGTTTTTTGATTCCGAATCACCGCTTAAAATGCGGTGATTTGGAATGGTTGGTTTTGATTATGGGTTTTCTTCGAGTCCTTTACTCTCCCGGAGCATGCGTTCGCCGAATTTCAGCGCAAACCGTTTGGGATCGAGTTGGTGGGATTCCACCACATCACCGGCGACACCATCGTTGTTTACATCCTCAATGCTATGCACCTCATGCGTATACCGGATGTGATCATGAAATACGGGATCAACCGACAGGCGCCTCATATCGAGCCAGCGAAGCCCTGTGAAGGCGAATTCGCGGATCCTTTCGTCCAGGATATATTTAACTAAAGTTTCTTTACTGGCAGCTGCGGCCTGCGGTACTTTGGGCGCTCCGGAACGTTGGGCCCTGAGGACTTCCACATCTGCAATGGCTCCTGCCAGGTCGTTGGCCCGCGCCCGGCACTCTGCCCGCATCAGGTACAAATCGGGCAAAGAAGGGCCCACCGGTGTCCCGAAACCAACGGGGTGCCGCATGCCCAAAGGGAAGGCAGCGGATCCATTGTATTCCATCGGATCGAACAGATTGGGACGTTTATCTTGCGGATCAAAAAGACTGATGGTAGCGGGAGACAGCAAATAAGCGTTTGCATTTCCGCCCACATACGAGACCGCGTACACCTGGATGCTGTAAATGGTCTGGATGTTATCAGCAGGTTGCGGAAATCCCATGAGGAATAGCCCGAGTAACATTGGGAACCAGGATTCATCCGCATTGGGGTCCAGCACCTTGTTGTAGTCATATAAACCCAGGGGAATGGTGGACTTGGGGATTTCGGTGAAAGCCGCATCCAATTGCTCCTTCGCGCCTTCGAAATTTTGCATGGCCATATGAATACGCGCCAGGTAAAAGTGCGCCGCCAGCCTGGATATTTTCCAACGGTGCTCCAGCGGCCCCAGATCGGGAATCGCGGCTGTCAGATCTTTTATGATCTGCTCATAGCTTTCAATTTTTGATTGCCTTTTAAAATCCGTCACAGTAACGTCGGCTTTGGTGAGTTCCGGAATTCCCAATTCCGTGGCCGCCGTTGCAGGATTGTAGGGCGTAGTAAAATCGGTCAGGAACAGGAAGTTGGAGATAGCCCTCCCGGCTTTCGCCTCGGCGAGAATCGCTTTCTTCTCCATTTCGCTGCCTCCCTGCGAATCCATCACTTCATTGATGATTTTGTTAAAAACGTACAGCCTGCGAATGTACCCTTCCTCTGAACTTACCTCTTCGGGCAGCTGGTCCGCTTCATAAATACGATCTGCATACCTGAACAAGCGCTGCGTGCGGAGCGTGTGCTCATTGACGAATGGCTTCAATGCCGTTACCTCATCGCCCATATACACGCTGGCATTATTTTGCGACAGGAAATTCATGTTCAGTATCTGCCGGTAGTCCTTCGTCGCGGTAGCGATCTGCTGCCCTTTAGGTACAATCTCCAGGAACTCCTTTTTGCAGGATAACTGCGGGGCGAGTACGGCAAAAAACACCAGGCAATGAATATATCTCAGTTTGAATGTCTTCATAATGGTAAATGATTAAAATGAAACGTGTGCTCCTACCGAAACGGTACCCTGGGCCGGCCTCGACCGGGCCCAGCCATTCTCCGGATCGTAAAAACGGTCATTGGCTGTCCAGATCAGTATATTGGATACGTTGAAACGCAAGGTGACTGCCTGGGCATTGACTTTCTTGACGACAAACCGGGGAATATCGTATCCCAGGCTGATATCCCTGATTTTGGCATAGGACGCGTTCAGCACGCGGGAGTGGGCGTAGGTGTAATACCACACGTACCGAGTGGCATTCTCGGAAGCGAGGAAGATATACCTGGGAATATCCGTTCTGCTATCGTCCCCCGGCTTCCGCCAGCGATCATTGAATTCGGGATTTTCGGGATCCAGGCCATTCAGCGGGTCGCGCATCTTATATCCCATACTATAAATGATATTCACCGAGAGGTTAAAATTCCTGTATTGGAAATTATTGGATAAGCCCCCGTTCCAGGGCGCCTGGGTAAGCCCGCTGTATACAATATCTTCCGGCAACGTTACATTGGGCTCGGAGGTCAGCGAACCATCCGCGCGCCGGACCTGCGGGTTCCCCTCGCCATTCAGTCCGGCGTAGTTATAAGAATACAGCAAATTCAACGGGCGGTCTACCATCATAGTAGCGTCTACCATTGCTGGCCCTGTAGTGGGCGGATTGATATTCAGCTTCGTCAGCTTGTTCCGGTTATAGCCTATTACCAGGCTGGTCCCCCACTGGAAATCACTCGTTTGGATATTTATGGAATGCAGAAGCAGGTCCACGCCTTTATTTTGCAAATCACCGAAGTTTCCGGTTACACTGGCATAGCCGGTTAAAGGCGAGGTAAATAGCGTGCCGATAAGATCGGAGGTATTCTTGATGTAGGCATCGACCGAACCGGTCAGCCGGTTTTTGAAGAATGCAAAATCGACACCTGCGTTATACACACGCGTCCGCTCCCATGTCAGCTTGTTATTCGCGGGAACGGAAAGGATCAGGCCGGCGCCTCCCACAGCGTTGGCGTCGCTATCTGATTCGAGGATATCGAACGAGGCAGCCTGTCCGACGTTAGGGGCATTCCCCGTGATCCCATAGCTGAATCGGACATCCAGCCTGTTCAATGCCGTAAAGTCCCGCATGAACTCTTCCCATCCCAACGCCCATTTTCCGCCTATACTGTACACCGGCCGGTTCTGCGCCGATTTGTCCAGCCCGAACAGATTGCTTTGATCGATTCTCCAACTCGCGTTCATGGTGTATTTGGACAAATAAGTATACCCACCCGTTGCGAAGTAAGATGATCTTCTGCTGGCGCGCCCTTCGCCACCTGCGAGGTTGGCGGAAATGCCATCCGTGCCCGTAGGCCCTGCAACGCCGGTAAAGCCTTTGGCAAGCGTCGCGAAATCCACCGGCCGCCCCACCTGCAACTGGTCATCCCAGCCGTAATAGGTGGCTGTGTTGCTCATCCCCTGATGGTGCGTAGCTTCCTGTCCCGCCATAACGCTCAACCAGTGATCTTCAAACTGCCTGGCATAAGACAACTGGTTCCGCACCGTCCACCCTCTGTCCAAACTATTGGTCGTATTCAGCCTTCCTCCAAACTGCGGCAGGTAGTACACGGGCGTAGATGCAGGTGTCGGGGCCGAAGTGTGCATCATCAGGTCGCGCCGCACGATCCAATTGGACTCATCCAGCACCTCCCGGTCATTCACCGATGTGATGTTATATCCATAGGTCCCTGTAAATTTCAAGCCGTTCAGGATGTCGATGGTACCGCCACCTACGAGCCTGGCGGCGAGAATATTCGCGCGCTGGCTGCGCCGGTCCAGTTCGAGGAGTGGACTGTAATCCAGGTTCACCCTGCTGCGCGCCTCGTAATCCTCCCGCATGGTTTCGCTGGGCGGCACGAACACACCCCAGGGTGAAATGTAGTTGACGTTAACCGGGTTACCGGCCGCATCGCGGTACAGCTGATAGCGTGGCGTGCCATTGCCGCCGGAACCTTTGCTGCTGCTGGTGATATTGGTAAGGTCGGAATTCAGGTAGAGCCTCACCCGCTTTCCTAAGTTCACATCATTGCGCAGATTGATTTTAAACTGGTTTTGCCTTTCGCCAGGAACGTTTGAACGCGTGCCCACATGGTTCAGCGAACCGTAGAAGGAATGCACTTTCCCGCCGCCGGAAACGGAAATCGTTTGATTGTACTCAGCTGCGGAACGAACAAAATAATCATCCAGCTGGCTCCAATTGTCGAGCCGCGACAAGCTGTCCAGCTTAAACTGCGCCTGCCCCGCTGTCAGCAAACCCCGTTGCTGATCCCAGAGTACCTGTTTATGCGGCAAAAGGCCAATAGCGCTTGCGGCGGCATAGGTGGTGCCGGCGGCTTCGAGGCCAAAAATCTCCTGCTGACTTTTGATGTATCCGCTACTTGTCCAGGCGGGCAGGTAATCGCGACGGGGCCTGCCGTTAAAGGAATAGTAGCCATCGTAATCCACTTTCAACGCCTCGCCGGCCTTACCTTTCCTGGTGGTGATCACGATTACGCCGTTGGCGGCCTTGGCGCCCCATATGGAAACGGACGTGGCGTCTTTCAAAACGGTGATATCCTCCACGTCCTGCATGTTTACATATTGTATGCCCGGAACTTCAACATTATCAACAACCACCAGCGGCTCTGTAGCAGCATTGATGGAAGTAGAACCGCGGATGACCATTCCTCCCGATTGCCCGCCGCTACCGCTGGATAAACCCGGGATAAGCCCTTCCAGGCGAGTGAGCACATTGGTGCTCGTAGTACGGTTGCGCATTACTTTCAGGTCAGGTTTGGAGAAAGATCCGGCGCTCCGCGCCCGGTCGATTTTCTCGTACCCCGTATTGAAAACTTCCACTTCCTGGAGCTTCCCGGTAGCGCGCTCCATTTTTATCGTTCCGAGGTCGCGGGCTACTATGCGTTCCGCGGGATGATAACCAACATAAGCGATGAAAATAGTGGCGTTCTCCTCAATGTTCCGCAATATAAATTCACCTTTCTCATCCGTCGTCGTCCTGCTCCTGGAATCCTTCTCAAACACGGATGCTCCCGGCATCGGCTGGCCGTTTTCATCCACCACCTTACCCCGGACCTCAATCAGCTCAGCAACCTGCCCGTTGCCTTCAGCTTTTGCCGGGGGCTTCCTGACGATCGTTACAATTTTACCATCGATGGTATAAGTCAGCGAAACGCCTTCGAGTACAGATTTGAGCGCTTCTTCGATTCCCGCGTTTTTTAGATTTACATCAATGTACTTTTCCTTTGGAAGGATCTTACCGTCATAGAAAAAGTCGTATTGACTTTGTTTCCGGATGGCTTTTAAGACTGCCGCCAGGGAGGCGTTTTTCTGGTTGATGGTGATCTGCTGTCCAAAGCCAGCTGCACTCACATGCAAACATGCAATTAATAACACAATGGATAATCGCATAACGAGCACGATTTTAGGGCCGGGGCTGGTTGAATACCCCCGGCATCTGTTAAAAATTCTATACATTTGTTTGGTTTGGATGTTACACAGCAAGCGCTTTTCGACCGGCAATTTGCTGTAACTGATTTTAGTTGATTCCAGACTGACTAGTCCCGGCCTAGTTGGGACTAGTCCATTTTAGCTAATGCAAATTCTTCTTCATGTTTGGTTGATTTGATGCGTTTCGATTTGGTTGATATTTTACCGCTTTACTTAAAAGCTTTTCGATCGTAGCAGCCAGCTCTTGTCCATGCAGATCTTTCGCGATGATTTGACCGTTCCTGTCGACAAGTATATTCCTGGGGATGGATGTGATGTTGTACTTTTTGCTAAGAGGTGACGCAAAGCCCTTGCCGTCGCATAGGTTAGTCCAGGTATAACCATCTGATAGAATGGCTGCTTTCCATGCAGCGTCATTTGTATCAAGCGAAACGCCTATCACCCCGAAACCTTTTGCATTGTACCTGGCATATAAGGGAATCAGCTCGCGCCCCTGCTTGCGGCATGGAGCGCACCAGCTTGCCCAGAAATCGATAAATGTGTATTGGTTGTTGTTCACGACTTCGCTTGCCGATATTATCTTCCCGTTAATATCGCTCATGGAAAAATTCTCGTACTGAAAATCTGCTTTAGCAGCGATTCCGCTGCCGACTTCCGGCTCCTTATCGGTAGCTGCCACTTCCTCCTCCTTATAATTGATGGCTAATGTTTGTTGCTTTTTGGCGGGGGGAAGGCACATTTGCTTTGTACAGGCCATGTATTTGATGGTAAAGGAAAGAGCAGTCGGCTTTTCCGATTTGAGTTTGATGGTTTGGGAAAACGTGACGCCTTTGGCGTAGTATGCCAGTGATTCCCCGTCTTTTTGTTCGATGCCCTTCTCCCGGATTTCATCCACAAACGAAACGTTGTCATTCTCTTCGAAATTGATTTCAGTGGGGAGGCCCATGCCGCCCGATGCTTGCCGGGGATAAATGTGATAAGGTGCCTTCACGGTAGCCTGCAGGATCACCCGGTAAGTAAGCGGGGCGGTCTGTTCAGCCCTGAATTCCCAGGCAACGGGATAGCCATTCTGCGCGGCTGCAATACCTGTGATGCAGATGCATAATATAAACAGTGTAATTGATTTCATGGGTTGATTTATCGCGTTACATAAATTTTCCTGCCTTCCACCCGGAATTTCACCAAACCGGAAGACTCAATCGACTTGAGCACTGCATCGAGCGGCTTTTGCCTGGAGATCCAACCACCAGACTCCAGGTTATCAGGAACGGCATCGTCATAGATAATTTCCATATCGTACCACCTGGCGATCTTTCGCATGGCCGTTTTGAATTCAATGTTATTTAAGGCGAAATCGCCGTTTTTCCAGTCGATGATATTATCCGTATCGGTTTGCTGTACCATTATCCGGCCGGCCTTGTTCAACGCCTGTTCCCCGGGCCTGATCCTCTTTTTGGCGCCCCCCGCGCTGACGTCTATGGCTCCTTCCAGCAAAGTGGTGGCTACAACCGGCTCATCGGGATATGCGTTGACATTGAAATGCGTACCTACCACTTCGATTTCCTGGTCAAGACTTTGTACGACGAAAGGATGTTTTTTGTCTTTTGCCACTTCAAAGTAAGCCTCTCCTTCCAGCCGGACCGTACGCTTCCCGTTGCTGACCAGATTGGAAGAAAACACCAGGCTGGAGGCTGAATTCAGCCAGACGTCTGAGCCGTCCGGCAGATGAATCTGATACGTTTCTCCACGGGCGGTCAACAACATATTCTGTCCACCGGATACCCCGTTGTCCTCTCTCATTTCATATACCAGGTGCCCGCCCGGCGATTTTCGGATGACCACGCCTGCTTCCTCAGCCAACTCACCGTTGGCCGCATCGGAAAGTTTAATTTTTTTCCCATTTGACAGGGTCAGTGTGGCACCGGTAGTGCCAGCAGGGATATGCACCTGGCTTTCGGTCTGGGCAACCGGGTCAGCAACCTGCCTGGTTGTATACAGCGAAATCCCGAGCATGATCGCGCCGACGGCGGCGGCGGCCACTGCCAGCCGGGGCCAAAGCCGGATCCGCCTGGCGGCCGGAACGGGTTGTTCCACAATGTGGTTGAAAATCTCATCCGCCCTGTCTTTGGGCAGGAATGCCAGCGCATCGCCGGCCAGTTCGTTCCAGTGATCGTCCATCCGCTGGTCCAATACCGCTTCCTGCGCGGTATCCATGACCACCTGCAGGAACTCCTCCAGCTCTTCGGGCGTCATATTCCTGTCTAAGTATGCCCGGTATAACGCATTTAACCTGTTCGAATCCATATCGTGCAATTACGGCCTGATTGGCCCATATGATTGAAAGACACCTGGGCCTGAGGGATCGGGGTACACGAAACAATAAAAATTTATCTTTTTTTGGAGGTAGCCAGAAGTAAGCGAATTTTCCGCCGGCCAGGAGATGACCAACCGCTTGAAATTACATCATCTTTAATATGATCAAAATTGCTGCTATATCAGTATGTTCCCTGACATATGACCTGACAGATTTTAATGCCCGTTTGACGTGTGTTTGAACTGTTAACGGGGACAGGCCGAGGCGTTCCGCTGCTTCTTCATATTTGAGCCCTTGTTGCTGGCATAATATATAAACTTCCTTTTGTTGCCTGGGCAAGGCATCTATGGCCCGGTTCAGCACATTCCGGACATCCCTGATCAGGATTTCGTCTTCCACATCATTGGTTTCCTCACGCCAGTCTTTTCCCAGCGCCTTTTCCACCTTCCCCTCCAATACCATCCGGCGCAATACATTTAACGACCGGTGTTTCGTCAGGGTTCTCAAATACGCTTCAAGGCTGGTTATTTCCCGCACGCGATCTCCCATTAACCAAAGTTTCAGGAATACCTCCTGGACCATTTCCTCGGCCTCAGCGGCGGAATGCAACAATTGCAACGCATAGGTATAGACTTTCCTGCCATAATTATCGTAAATGGTACGGAAAGCCTGGTGATCCCGCTCGGCCACACCAGCTAATAATTCTCTTTCATCACCCGCAGGGGTAAGACCCATAGATTCCTGATTTCGAATAAATGTACAAATTCACAGGAAATGATAATCAGATTTTCCACGGATTGTCTTGTTTTCCTACTGCAACCTGGGCATGTTCCAGAATATATGCGAAAAGTGGTAGAGATTCTACAACATGCAAAATGCATACAAAAACCAACAGGTTTCCCGGCGGCAGGAGCGGTTACCCGGAGGCCGCGGCCAGGTTCCGTAAATGGGGCACCGTAACCGTCGCTATCCCCGATCTACTTCTGCCTTTATCCACCCCGCTCCCAGGAAAATCCGCAAACTTTGAAAAATCAGTATATTTTTACGAAGTTTGTAAAGGAAGGGCTGATGCCCTTCATAAATTCCACTATCCGGCCGTTAAGCGTTAAGTTAGTATGAACAAAATGCCGGTAAGTCAACCAGACGTCGTTTTAATGCTACCTTCATTGTCACATTTGATCAAATACATAATCAGGCACCTCCTGGAAAGCAAATAAGGTATTCATGTCTTAAAAAAATTTCCTGCTTCTACTCTCACTGCACAAGCAATATATATGGACACGCAACTAGCAGAGGCATTACAATCCGGGGACTACGAGGCATTTGAGCATGTCTTTGAAAGCTATTGGGAAAAAGTATTCTCTTACCTGTCGAAAAAGACGCACAGCACCGAAGCGGCCAAAGATCTGACCCAACTTGTATTCATAAAACTCTGGAAGTACCGGGACGCCGTATCCGCCGGCATCCCGCTCAATGAACAGATTTTCCGGAAAACCAAACAGGTATTCATCGACTGGCTGCGCCAGGAAATGCGCCGCCGGCAGCATATCGCCGGCCCCATGGAGTTGCCGGACGTACAGGGGAACGACACTTCCCACCACCGGCTGGAGATCAGGAACGACGTCGCCAATGCCATCCGTTCGCTCCCTCCCAAACGAAAAGAAATCTTCGAACTCAGACATATTTACGGCTATTCCTATAAAGAAATCTCCGAACTACTGGGCATTTCCACCAAAACGGTCGACAGCCAGCTCACCAAAGCCAATCTTCAGCTCCGTAAAATCCTGCAGACTGCCATTTTCTCCGTTGTGCTACAGGATGTTATCAGCCATGTAAAATAATTTTTTTCACCGGGTAGGGAATTATTTCCTGCGCAGCGTACTTATTGATGTAGCTATTGCCAAGTTATGGACAAACTGGAGCTGATTAAGCAATTTCTGGATAATGCATGCACGGGCGAAGAGGCTGACAGGATAGAAGAAATCCTGGATTCCGAACCCGGTTTGGCGGACACGCTCCTCCCGCAGGAGGAATGGGATCTGCATGCGATGGCGGCCCCTCCCCGGATGCAGGCCTGAAGCAGGAAATATGGTCCGGCGTGGAAGCCGCCACGCGAAAAACCGCCCGGCGCCGGACGTTGTACACCGCCCTGGCCGTCGCAGCCGGCATCCTCTTGCTCATTGCCTCCGGGATACATTACATGGGCCGGCAGATCGCCGCACCGGACCACATCTACGCCACGGTTGCCAGCGGCCTGACAGAAGCGGCTTTTAACACGGCTGACCGCGACAGTACGTTCGCATTGCCGGATGGCTCCTCCGTTACGATGAAGCCGCAAACCTCGATCCAATATCCTGCCGATTTCCGTTCCAACAGAACCATCCGGCTAGTACGCGGCAAGGCCATTTTCGATGTAACATCCGATCCGGCGCATCCTTTCGTGGTGATTTCCGGCAATATCTCCACCACTGCCCTGGGCACGCGATTCCTGGTGGACCATACCGGTACGAAAGTAAACGTGCAGCTGTTTGAAGGAAAAGTAGCGGTAAAATACCTGGGCAAACAGGTACAGGTATACCCCACCGTGCTGCAGCCGGGCGAGCAATGCTTCGTGAATACACACCTCGACGGCATCACCGTGGCGCCCGTACCCGCCCGGCAGCTGCGCGCGGAAACCGGCATAACGGGCAACGCCGCCGCCGGAAAAACCACGCTGCTGACGTTCAACAATGTGCCGCTCAATGATGCATTCGACGTGCTGGGCCAATTATTCCATCAGCCCATCCGCTACGATATCCGCGACGTGGAAAAGATGTATTTCACCGGGCAGTTTCATGCAGCCGATTCCCTGTCCGACATCCTGCGCATCCTGTCTTCCGTAAACGGATTATTGATCACACAACAGGCGGACACCCTGCTGATCACCCGGCCTGCCGCGGAAAGCCGAAAAGCGCCAGCGGAAGAAGGCGGCGCCGCGGGCAAAGTAAGCACCACGAAATTCACCAATGCTCCGCTGGCGGAAGTGTTCCGCGCGATGGAAGCCGCGTTCGAAATCAGTATAGCTTACAGTCCGCAGGATGTGGCGCACAAATATTTTACGGGGAATGTTTCGTCCCGGGATGACGTTAACACCATTCTCAACGTCATCTGCAGGACCAACCAATTGCAATTGACCAGGAACGGCGATAAGTTTCAAATCACCTATAACAGGCAAACCAACAAATAATCCTTTAAAAAGACGCTTAATGAAAATCGATCAGAAAATTCTCCGTCTGCGCGGAGGGTGGATGCTATTGCTTTTTTTGCTTCCGCTGGTCATGCATGCGCAGCAGCATCCCAGGGTAACGGGTGCAGTCCTGGATGATGAATCCGGCCCTATACCAGGCGTGAACGTCATCGTCCGCAACGACGCGGACTCGCTGCAAAAGTTCGTAGCGGTGACCGACACCAGCGGCATCTTCGTTTTTACGCAGCTGCGCGCCAACGAGCGCTATTCCTTCAGCTTCTCCCATATCGGATACGAGGCGCAAACGCTCCGCAACCTCCTGCTCAAAGAAGGCGACAACAATTCCATCATGGTGAAGCTGGGCCTGTCTAAAAACGCCAAGCTGAACGAAGTGATCGTGGTGGGATATGGTACGCAAAAGAAAGTGAACCTCACGGGATCCGTGGCCGTGGTAGACGGCGCCCGGCTGCAGAACCGGCCGGTGACCAATGTTTCCCAGGCGCTCTTCGGCACCGTTCCGGGCGTTACCATCGCATACGGGAACGCCGGTTTTGAGCCCGGAGCCGCCCCTTCCGTGCAGATACGCGGCCAGGGCAGTCCGTATGTGCTGATCGACGGCACCGCCGGCGA
Source organism: Chitinophaga pollutisoli (assembly GCF_038396755.1). NCBI lineage: Bacteria > Pseudomonadati > Bacteroidota > Chitinophagia > Chitinophagales > Chitinophagaceae > Chitinophaga > Chitinophaga pollutisoli. The sequence goes on from NZ_CP149822.1 coordinate 1,031,657, forward strand.
TATCACTACCCTGGACCCCAATACCGTCGAAAGCATTTCCATCCTGAAGGACGCCGCCGCCGCCGCGATTTATGGCGCGAGGGCGCCTTACGGGGTACTCCTGATCACCACCAAATCCGGCAAGCTGAACCAGCGGCCGCAGGTGGATTTCTCTTTCAACGGCGGGCCTACCTCCATCATCCGCAAACCCCGTATGGTGGATTCCTATACGTTCGTGCGGGCCATTAATGAAATGCACGACAACCAGGGCGTGGCGCGGCTGTTCGCAGAAAGCACCATCGACCGCATCATCGCCCGCATCAGCGATCCCAGCCTGCCGGAGACGGTCCCGGACCCCAACAATCCCTCCAAATGGTCCGCTTACCAGCTATCCAACGGCAATAACGACTGGATCGACGTGCACTATGGATTCGGCTTCCGTACGCAGGAGAACCTGTCTGTCCGCGGCGGATCCAAAGACATCGGGTACTTCATTTCCGCCGGACATGCCTCGGAAAAAGGCCCGTTAAAGATGGTGGACGACAAATACAACCGTTACAACCTCACGGCCAAACTGGATGCGAATATCAACAACTGGTGGAAGCTCAGTTCCAACACCCGCATCACCAACGAAGTGCGCGACAGGCCCATTTACAACGGCGAAGGCGGCTATGGCATGCTCATCCACCAGATCTTCCGGACGCATCCGGAAGTGTTCCTCAAATCCCCCAACGGGCATTATTCCCAGTTATCGCGGGTGCCGCAAATGCGGGCCGGATATGATCAGTTCACGGATAATAACCTCATGCAGCGCATCGCCACCGAAATCAGGCCGCTGAAGAACTGGAGCATCAATGCCGACTATTCCATCGACTACACCGTCAACAACGGTGAAGGCGTGAACCTGGTGGCGTTTGAAGACCAGGTCGACGGCACCCTGGTGCCCATCTCGCTGACTGTTCCTTCATCCATTTCTAAAAATAAAGCCAACGTAACCTACAAAGCGTTGAACATCTTTTCTTCCTGGAAGCCGGTGATTGCGCGGGACCACCAGGTGGAAGTGATGCTGGGTTACCAGCAGGAATCGAATAAATACGATTACCTCAGTGGTTTGAAAAGAGAACTGATCACTTCGGAAGTGCCTTCCATCACCACCGCCACGGGCGATATGCAGGCATTCGACAACCTGAGCCATTGGGCTACCCTGGGATATTTCGCCAGGCTGAATTACAATTACCGGAACCGGTACCTGCTGGAATCGAATGTCCGCTATGATGGTACGTCGAAGTTTGCGGATGGTAAACGCTGGGGATTTTTCCCTTCCGTGTCTGCCGGCTGGAACGTTTCCCAGGAGAAATTCTGGCAATCATTGGCGGCGCACGTTCCTTACCTGAAGCTGAAAGCGTCGTGGGGGATGTTAGGCAACCAGAGCGTGTCCGCATACCAGGACCTGGCGCTGATCGGCGTCAATACCAACCTCGGCTGGATCCTCAACGGCAAGCGCCCCGCCTATACCGGTTCTCCCAACCTGATCAACCGCTACCTGACCTGGGAATCCTCCAAAACGACGAACGCCGGCGTGGAGATTGGCCTTTTCCAGAACAAGCTGCAGGTGGAATTCGAATACTACCAGCGCCTGACTTTCGACCGCCTGGGCCCCGCCAAAGCGCAGCCCCTGGTGCTCGGCGCCTCCGTTCCGCAGGAAAACAACTCCGAGCTGAAGACGCAGGGCTGGGACCTCGGCATCACCTACAAAGGGAAAATCGGCAGTGATTTCGCCTTCTCCGTGTCTGCGAATGTTTTCGATTACTTCAACGTAGTAACCAAATACCCCAACCCTACTGGTATCCTGACGACCGACTATGCCGGCAAGCGCGTGGGCGAGATTTGGGGATATGAAACCGTGGGGCTGATCGGAACGGCGGAACTGGCGAAAACGATCACCGACACTAAATCGCAGAGCTTCATCAACGGCCAGGTCTGGCGGACGGGAGATGTCCAGTACCGCGACCTGAATGACGACAAGATGATCAACAACGGGAAGAATACGGTAACGGATCATGGCGACCTGCGCATCATCGGCAACTCGACGGCCAGGTACCAGTATGGCCTCAATCTGACCGCGAACTACAGGAACTTCGACCTCGGTGCGTTCTTCCAGGGTATCGGCAAACGCGACCTCTGGCTGACGGGCAATATCTTCTGGGGATTCAATCAATGGAACCAGTCGAGCCTGTTCCCGCATCATATGGACTATTACCGCGATGCCGAAGCGTCGACCTATTCCGGTCTGGGCGTGAACGAAGGCGCGTATTTCCCGCGGCCTTACAGTAACGCCGCGCAGTACCTGAAAAACCAGCAGGTGCAGACGCGATACCTGCAGAACGGCGCTTACATCCGTTTGAAAAACGTGCAGATCGGGTATACATTGCCTGCATCGGTGCTGCATACGATAAGGCTGAAGCGGGCAAGGTTCTATTTCTCGGGCGAGAATATCTGGACCAACACCAAACTGCCTGTAGGCTTCGATCCTGAAACGGCCGCCCTCGGCGAGTTCGGCGCAGGCAAGAGCATGTTTACGCAGGCCATCTGGGCTTTCGGGCTCAACGTTTCGTTCTAAACCGCAATGCGATTGCGGCCAATCATTACAGACCCTTCAATTCATAGTCATGAAAAAATACCTGATCTTCCTATCGGCATGCAGCGCACTGCTCACGGTAGCTTCCTGCACCGGGGATTTCCTGGATAGGCCACCATTAACCCAGATAGAAAATGAGGCTTACTGGAAAACGGCGAGCGACCTGGAGAAATATACTTTGCAATTTTATCCCGACTTCCCCTCGTTCGGCGTAGTCGGCAGCTATATGGGATTGATCGGCTGGGACGGCACCCGTGGATCGGATGTACAGATTTCGGCTTCGCCGGCCACCTTGTGGAACGGCACCAATCAACCGGTAACAGCCGGCGGCAACTGGACCTGGACGAAGATCCGGAGCGTCAATGTCTTCTTCGAAAATTATGCGAAGTGTAAAGACCCGCTGGTAAAATACCAGCAGTTCCTCGGGGAAGCCCATTTCTTCAAGGCCTGGTATTATTTCGAAAAAGTGAGGGCATACGGCGATGTGCCCTGGTATACGACGCCGCTGGAGATGGACGATCCCGCGCTCTACAAACCACGCGACCCGCGCACCCAGGTAGTGGATTCCATCCTGTGGCACCTCGACAAAGCCGTGGAAAACCTGAATCCGCTAAAGAGCAGCGACGGCGGGAACAACAGGCTCACGAAAGAAGCGGCGCTGCTGTTCAAATCGAGGGTAGCGTTGTATGAAGGCACCTGGCAGAAATATCACCGCGGCACCGAATTCGGTACGGAAGGCGCCGACCCGGGAAAATACCTGCGGGCTGCCGTGAACGCCGCGGAAGAGCTGATGAAACCCGTGTATAACTTAACGCTTTTTTCGACCGGGGATCCGGAGAATGATTACCGCGTGTTGTTCTCGCTGATCAATCAATCCGGCAATAAGGAAGTTATCCTCTGGAAGGCGTATGCCGTCAATCTCCAGCTATCCCATTCCTTCCAGATCTACGTATCCGACCGTACCGCAGGTATTTCCATGACCATGCAGCAGGTGTATCAATATCTCGACAGGAACGGAAATGCTTATGACTATTTCAATACCGGCAAGACGGTGAAAGGCAATGCCTTCCTGACGAAAATAGCAACGGAATGCGATCCCCGCCTGTCACAGACCATATGGGTACCGGGCGGTGTGATGTGGGACAATAGTTTCGGGAAAGGAGTTTTCACGTTCCCTTACCTCGACAAATCCGGCGAAACGCTGAATAATACGGGGTTCCAGATCAGGAAGGGAAATGACCCCAAAGACCCGCAGGCAGGCAGTGGCGTTTCCTGGAATACCAGCTGTGAAACGGGCGCGATCGTGTTCCGTTATGCAGAGGCGTTGCTGAATTACGCCGAAGCCAAGGCGGAACTGCAGGAAGCCGTGGATTACAACAAATCGGTCAACCTGCTGAGAAGCCGGGCTGGCATGCCCGCATTCAAGGTGCAGGGTGATCCTAACCGGTTGCAATACGCGGATTATGGTTACCCCTTGTCGGACGAGTTACACGAGATCCGGCGTGAGCGCGCGGTGGAACTGGGGGCCGAGGGTTTCCGGTACGACGATATCCGGCGATGGGCCGCGCATAAGCTGATGAAAGGCAAACGCCCGAAAGGTTATCCTTTCGACAAAGACGAATGGACGGGCAAGAAAATCAATTACGCCCCGGATGCGGATGGATTCCTGGACCCGTTTGCCACCGCCATTCCCAATGGGTATGGGTTCAATGAAAAAAGGGATTATCTTGAATGTATTCCGCTCAACGAGATCACTTTGAATCCTAAACTCCAACCTAATAATCCTGGCTGGTAACCAGCCGACAAATCATATATCCATGCAAATTATCACCAGATGCGCTGCTATTCTGATGCTGTTGCTGGGGGCCCTGCGCAGCGAGGGGCAGGTCATCCGTTTCGGGGTGATTGCCGACATCCAGTACGCGGACGCGGATACCCGGGGAACGCGGCTGTACCGCTATTCCGTGCAGAAGCTGAAAACGGCCGTTGCGGACCTGAACAAGCAAAAGCTACCCTTCCTCATTAACCTGGGGGATGTCGTAGACCGCAACCCGGCCGATTTCGCGCCTGTACTGGAAGCGCTCCGGAAGTTCCGGCGGCCGGTGTACAATACAACCGGTAATCATGATTATCACGGGATCACATCGAACGATTCCCTGTATCGTTTGCTGGATATGCCTGCCGAATATTACGCATTCAAAAAGGGCAACTGGCGTTTCATCATGCTGAACACGAATGAAGTAGCGGCATATGCCAATGTGAAAGGTACACCGCGTGAGCAGGAGCTGCGGGAAATGATGGAAAAGATCAAGGAACGGAAGGGGCGCAACGGCGCGGAGTATAACGGCGGGATCAGCAGCGCGCAAATGAACTGGCTGCAGGGCCAGCTGGAAGACGCGCAGCAAAAGGGAGAACTGGTGTTGGTGCTGTCCCATCACCCATTGGGTTGCGCCACGGGGCTGACCGCCCTGAACGACCAGGAAATCGTTGCCCTGCTGGCGAAATACAGCAGCGTCAAAGCACTGATATCCGGCCATCACCACGCGGGCGCATTCTGTATGGTCGGCAAGCTGCCCTGCATCGTACTGGAAGGCATGGTGGAGACGGACGAGAACTCCTACGGCACCATTGCGCTGCATCCGGATAAGCTGGTGATTACCGGCAGCGGCCGGATGACGTCCCGGACGGTTCAATTTTAACACAGGCATAGTGCCCGGAACAAGTTCAGCTCCGGGCAATCGAAAAAAGACAAATCGGTTTAGGCTGATTTGTCTTTTTTTATTTTCACTACATCTCCTCTTTACAACCCGGCGTTAATTTCACTTCTCTATTCATCCCCCCGCACCACATCAGGGCTAGTTTTCAACTTTGGAAGCGCCCTGTACCAGCCGAGCAATTTACTCTTCAACTGCGCTGCGGTGGCGGGGTGCATGGTGGCGATATTATTTTGCTCTGATGGATCTTTCCCCAGATCATATAGCTCTTCAGAAGAGGAATCAGCGTTCACCAGCAACTTCCATTTTCCGTCGCGGATAGCCAGCGACGGGCTGCGGTTGCGACCGTTCGGATACTTGAAAGCCGAGTCGTTACGGCCGTATTCCCAGAAAAATGTGCGATGTTTCGACGATGGCTCGCCCAATAGAACGCCTGCCCGGTCTGTCCCGTCGGTTTTGGGCAGTTTTTTAGCCGGTATGCCTGCTATCCGGCAGAAAGTCGGCAACAGGTCGGTAGCGTTCAGCAGGGAGGTGCTGTCAACCTGCCCGGCGCGAATACTGCCGGGTTGCCAGGCAATCAGGGGCATCCGTATCCCGCCTTCGTATAGCGACAGTTTCGTGCCCCGGAATTTCCCGGAACGGAAACCGAAAGTCGGCAATGCGCCATTGTCGGAAGTAAACACGACCAGCGTCTGCTGATCTATCCCCAATTGCTTCAGGCCATCCAAAAAACGGCCGATTTGCTTGTCGTATTCCGCCAGCACCGCTTCGAACTGCCGTTGGCTTTCCCCGCCTTTCGGCATCCTGTCCATGCTCGTTTCATCCGGCACCCAGGGCGTATGCACATCGTCCGGCCAAAGGTTGATGAAACAGGGCTTGCCTTTATTGGCTGCCAGGAAAGCGAGCGCCCGGTCAACGAAATAAGCCGTGCGATCCCAGCGCTTCACGCTGTCTGGTTTTGACCATATCCAGTTGCCGGAAGTCAGCAAGGGATCGGGATCCGGACTTTCCCAGGTACTACTGTACGCATCGAATCCATATGCGGTGATGGAAGGCGCATTTTTAACGTCCCTTCCCCCGCCGAGGTGCCATTTCCCGAAATGGGCGGTACGGTACCCCGCGCTTTTCAGTAACCGCGCAATGGAAGGCGCTTCTGCCCGGAGAAAGTCGGCCTGTTCACAGGCCGTGTTACCCTTTCTCGTTTGGAGGTAACTGGTCAGGTTCCACCTGGCGGGATAACTGCCGGTCAGGATACCCGCCCTGGACGGGGAGCAAATCGGGGATGCGCTGTAATACTGGGTGAAGCGGGCTCCTTCCGCGGCCATCCGGTCCAGGTTGGGAGTTTGAGGGCCAGTGCCGCCATAACAACTGATATCCGCCGATCCCATATCGTCCGTAAGGATGAGGATGATATGGGGTTGCTGTTGCGCGCCGGCCAGAAGGGCGTACATGCATAGCGAGGTGGTGATAAGCAGGGATTTTATACGCATGAGGCTTTATTTTTTGAGTTACAATCCGCTTAAAACGGACCTGGTTTTGTAATTGACGTCGCGTTTCGACGGCTACCGGGCATGGTACCGCGCTTACCCTTTTCCGGCAATGCTTTGTTGCTCCACCTGTCTGACCAATCGGGCGTGAGGTCTGCTGGCTGATCGTCGCCGGTTTCCTTTTTCCAGATGGCCAGGATGCCGGCAAGGTGTTCTTGCTGTTTACGATACTTCTTTTGGCCGTAAAGGTTGATGAGCTGGTCTTTGTCTTTCACATAGTTGTACAGCTCGAATGGCGGCTGCGGCGTGATGAAGATGGCGGCCTGTTGCGGGGTGGCCTTGCCTGAAAGGTATAGTTTTTTCAGTTCAGTGCCGGCCGGCCCACCCATGATATCGGTGGCGCCAATATTGCTTTGTTCCGGAAGCCCGTTTTCGATGTAGAGGAACGCATCGCTCCGGACCATCCGTTCATAAGCTTTAAAGCTATGCCAGTTATGCTCAGCGAAAACATAATTCCGGAATTTCGCACCCGGCTCCGCCAGCAGTTTCGTGAAGCTTCTCCCCTGCACGGAGGCGCATTCGGGCAGCCCGGCAACTTCCAGTATCGTGGGCGCGATATCGATCACGCTGACCAGGCTCGCCGACACCATATTGCGTGCTTGCATACCCGCAGGCCAGTGAATTACCAATGGCGTTTTGATGCCGTCATCATACATCCGGGTTTTATTCCTGGGGAATGGCCGGCCGTTGTCCGCCATAACGATGATGAGCGTGTTATCGAGGATACCCTGGGCCTTCAGTTCTTCCACTGCTTTCCCTACATAATGATCGAAACGGCTGACTTCTTCGTAATACCGCGCGAGGTCGTCGCGCGTTGCTTCCGTGTTTGCCAGGTTGTCAGGCACTTTTACCTCGCCAGCCGAATACCGGACAGGCTTGGCGCCCTTATCCCATCCGCGGTGCGCGTCCTGCGCGGCAAACCACATGAAAAAAGGTTTGTCTTTCGGGCGTTGCTGCAGATATTCGACCCACTTACCGCCGCCGCCGGGGCCGCCGCCGTCGGCATGCGAGCCGCCCGTTCTGTCGAATGCGTCCAGGAATTCGCCGTCGGGCTTGATCCCGGAGGATCCCAGATGCCATTTGCCCGCCTGGGCGGTGTAGTATCCGTGTTGCTTTAACAGTTTCGGGAAGGCTACCTGGCCGGGGGGATAGGCGTGTGCAATTCGGCCGCGCCGGTGTTATGCGGGTACCTGCCGGTCAAAATGCTGGCCCTGCTGGGACTGCAGGAACTGGTCGTGAGATAGGCGTTGGAAAACCGCAGCCCGTTTTTCGCCAGTTTATCGATTTCGGGTGTTTTGATGATGGGGTGCCCCATGCATCCCAGGTCGTTGTAGGATACGTCGTCTGCAATGAATATGACGATATTCGGTTTTCCGGTTTGTGCGTGCAGGTTGCTAGTTGAAATGAACGGACCGGCCATAAGGGCGGCCATACAGGCGGCTACCTGCTTCAGGAGCATCTTCATAAAGTGGAATTTTTCGGATCGACTGCTAAAATGCAAAAAACAACGTCAAATTCCGAGCTTTATTTCCTTTTCTTCCTGTCGGACCGCAATATCTGCCTACTGAAGGCTACGCTATATTAAGTGCGGGTGGGTTGAATTGCGTCTGTCATAATGCTATGTTTTATATTCAAAGCTGGTAAGTTAACGCCCGCATGCCGCCTGCAAAAAAATAGGGCCGGAATAGTCCGGCCCAAGTTCAAACATCTGACGTCCCGTACGTCAATCATCCCAACCTAGTTAAACGCGCTGTCATCTTTACTCTTGTTCAAGCATTTCTATGATTCCCTCCTTACGGATGAGCACCATACCATGCCGGTCGTCTGTAATTCCATTTTTCAACCGGTAAGTATACACGGGTTGAGCGCCATCCATAACGGTAGGCATATACGCAAAGCGTATTTTTTCATTTGGGTTGCTTAAGGCCTCGCCGACTTCCGTGATATGGGTAGAAATGATATAGAAACAGTTATCATATGCCAAAAACGCCCTCGTGCAAGCCAGCGTTGCGTCGTACGCGTCTTTCACATTGGTTCCCTTGAAAAGCTCATCGAAAAGCACCAACAGGTTCCGGCCGGCGCCCACTTCCTCCGCTACTTTCTTCACCCTTTTTACTTCCGCATAAAAATGGCTATAGCCCTGGTTTAAATTATCGGCCACATTTATGGAGGAAAACAGGCCATCCATTACGGAAAACTCCATATAACCGGCGGCCACGGGGAAACCCATATGTGCCAGGTACATTGCGATGCCGAAGGATTTCATGAAGGTGGACTTGCCCGCCATATTGGCGCCTGTAAGAAAAAGCATATTGGTTTGCCGGTCCAGCCAGATTGGATTTGCTATTGCGCCTGCCAGCCCGGGATGCCTGATGGCACTTGCTTTTAACAGGCGTACGCGTGCCGGCATAGCCGTTGCATAAGTAAAACCGCGTTCCCGCGCTACGCCGCTTACGGCTATGAACACATCTGTTTCGTAAATAAAATCCAGCAAAGCAGACATTTCGCGGCGCATTACGTGGCGCAACAGCAAATCGCACCGTGCCATCAACGGCAGAGATGTTAATACATCTTCCACACCTAGCCAGTTGAGCCTGGGGTTGGCAAATATGATCCGAATGGGCGCTGCGAATGGCCCTTCCAATCGAAAAGCCAGTTCCCTCGCACTGCATAGGATTTCAATTGCGGCGGCCAAACCCTCTTTCAAGCCGTTGTATCGCTCATCCCGCAACAAGCTGCGCGCCGCTTTCATTTGCGCCAAAACAGTTAGCGAACCAAGGTAACTTCCCGCGCCTCCGGAGTTTAAATAATTCTCCGCCAGGGCCAGTGTTTTCCGGTTGAACGGGAAGGCCATCTGATTATCCTGGAAATACTGAAAAACGGCGGAACGCCTGTTAATAGCTTCGTAATCCGTAAAAGGATTACGGAACATTTCCTCCAACAGCTTTTCGCCACCGGGTGTATGCACTTTGTTAAAAATGCTGAATATGGAATGCTGGCGGAATTTACCTAACAGGTTCAGATCGTCCAGCGTTTGCTGATCGGCGATAAAATTCATACGACTGATTTTTTACGTAGCCCGGCAGCCAATAGGCTTAATATGCCTTCGTTTTGAATAATGACCATGCCATGCCGGTCGTTGGTGATGCCTGCTTCCAGTTTATAGGAATACACCGGGTGCGTGCCGTTCATAAACGTGGGCAGAAACAGGAATTGCATATCCGGAACGGTATTCTTCAATGCAGCCCCCGCTTCAATAATATGGGTGGAAATAACAAAAAAACTGTTCTTCCTGCGGGCGAAGCCGCCAGCTACGGCTACTGTGCCATCGTAAGCATCTTTCACATTGGTGCCGCGGAATAGTTCGTCGAATATGATGAACAGGCGTTTTCCACTGTTCACTTCCTGCACTATCTTCTTTACGCGTAGTACTTCTGCATAAAAGTGACTGGCGCCGGCGCCCAGGTTATCGGGCAGGTTAATGGTGGTGAACATACCGTCCATAACCGTAAACTCCATGCTGGCAGCCGGCACGGGAAACCCGATATGTGCCAGGTACAGGGCAGTTCCCAGGCATTTCATGAAGGTGGATTTCCCGGCCATATTGGCACCGGTAAGGAAGATAAAATTACCAGATGCCGTCATTTCAACCGTATTGGGAACCGCATTCTTAACCAATGGATGGAAAACACCGCGCAATTGCAATGACAGCGCTTCACCGGAACGCGTTCTGGGGAAAACGAAGCCTTGGCTGGCCGCCACTTTCCCGGCTGAAATATAAGCGTCCATTTCATACAGGTGCAGCAACAACCGGCGCATCTCATCCCGGTAGCGGAAACGCAAGACGGTATCGAACCCTGCAAGCGCATCCGCAGGCAGTTTATCTTTCCCGGCCAGCATTCTCCGGAAAGCAGGCAATTTCAATATTGCCCTGATGCTGGCTATTTCCCCCTGGTAAGGATCGCTCTCCTGCAGCTGGAACCTGGATATAAAAGCCGACACATCCCTGATCAGGGATACTATTTCCTGCACGGCATGCAGCATTTGTTTTTCCGCCACAGCAGGTGCAATAATGCCGGCAACTTTTCCAGCCAGGGATGTTTGCCTGGCGGATAAACGGGTGCGTTCATCGCGGTTGGCCAGGTAGCGCTCCGCTTCATCAAAGTAAGCGCTCTTAAATGGAAACGCCCAAGCCTGTGCCGCAAAATACCGCAAGATAGATGCGCGGCGGTTAATGGCGGCTTCATCAGACAGGGGCTTGCGGAACATTTCCTCCAACACCGCCGCACCGCCTATTGTGGCGCAGCGGTTGAAGAGGCCGAATATGGATCGCTGCTCCTCTTTGTTGAATATGTCAAGATCGTTTATCGTTTGCTGGTCGATGGAAAAAGCCATATCAATTATTATTTCTGTTGCCAAAGATTGCTGCCAGTTTATGCTCCAGTTTTTCCCCGCGGATATAGCGGGCAATGATAACGCCGTTGGGATCCAGGAGGAAGCTGGCGGGAATAGCCGCTACTTTGTACTTCTTTGCGGCGGCGTTTTCCCAGCCCTGCAGGTCGGAGAGTTGCTGCCAGGGCAATTCATCGGTGTGAATGGCATCTATCCACCTCATTTTATCCGGCTGGCGGTCCAGCGACACGCCCAATACGGTAAACCCGGTATCGTTGTACTGGTGGTACAATTTCACGAGGTTGGGATTTTCGGCACGGCAGGGGCCGCACCAGCTGGCCCAAAAATCCAGCAGTACATATTTGCCGCGGAAATCCTTGAGGGAAACCATTCTGCCGGAAGTATCGGCCATAGTAAAATCCGGTGCGGTCCTGCCCAGCAGGATATGGTCTGTTTCAATATCCATTTCCGCAGGCGTTTGGCCGGCCGGCTGTTCATGGTATGCATAGAACGTGCGCCGGTTAAAGCAATGGCGGTGTCCTTTTCGAGGTTGCTTTTCCGCACCAGCAGATCTATGAGGGCGGTTGCATAGTTCGATTCGGGGTGCTGGCGGATCCATTGGCTGATACTGTCTGTTCCACCGGCAGACGCCGCTTCCACTTCCATGAATTCAGTGGTGAAAATATCTCCGGAATACCGGGGGACTTCAGCCCGCCGCTGTTGCACTTTATGTTTACAACACCCGAGTCGAGGAAAACAAGCAGTTTATCTTCCGGCTTCGGTATGGAGCCGATCCACATTTCGTACCATTCCGCTTCACCGGCGGCAATGGGGATTTGCAGGCTGAACCTGCCAGCCTCGGCCGGCACGTACTTCGCTTCATCATATTTTCCCTCCGGTGCGTAATACACCAACTCACCCGCTTGCAGCCCTTCCACTTCGGCGCCAATTCTCACGCCTCTTTCACTTGCCTGGCTACATGCTCCCAGCCAAAAAACGATCAGGCTGCTTAACAGGAACGCTATATTCTTCATGATTTTCAATGTTTAAAACTATTTACGTTTGCGCCGGATCAGTAATACGATGGCAAAAAGGACGACTACTACCGGCAATACCCATATGAAAGCGAGCTTGATGCCGGAAAACCCTTTATCACTCAGGTTTATGCGCGCATCCTTCGGTGCTTTAGTAGGCAACTCAACGGGGAAGATGTCGTTGCTAAACCATTTGAAAAGTCCGGTTACGAACGGAAAGTTGCTCCGGCCGTAAAGCATCAATGCGGCGTTGCTCAGGAAATCGCCGTCTCCGGCAACAATAATCCGCTGTTCCCTGCCGCCTGTTTTGCGGCTCAGTGCCACTACAGGAGCGAAGATCCCACTGGTATCGCCGCCGGCTTCATCGAACACTACGGCTGCGGAATCTTTTACTACGGGGCCCATTTTCAGCCATTGATGGTTATTGGAAACCAGCAGTGGTTCTGCCAGGAAACCCTTCTCGGCTGCATGCTGGTAATCCAGCGCTGCGGCCCCCGGCAGCAGAATAGCAGCATTGTTGTAATACAAGCCAGCAACGCCCTGGGAAAGGCCACCGGCCTCCTTTGTAAGCCGGGCCTGGAGTAAGTCCGGCACCTCTCCTGGTTGACTGGCAACGAGTGTTCCCGGCATTACCTCCAAGCCCAGCATATCCAACAACGGTTTCGTCACTTCTCCCTTACCCGGCTCCGTAGTAATAAGCAAATTGCCGCCATTATTGATATAACGGCGCATGATATCCAACTGCGACGTGCTAAATGCTGTTTTGGGGTCGCTAACTATCAAAACCTTCAGATCTTTGGGTATTTCCACTTCCCCGGCAACGCTTGTTATATCAAAGCCATTGTTAATTAAGGCCGCCCTTACTTCTTTAACAGTGGAAAAATTAGCATAATTGCGTTGCCCGCCGGTGTTCCACTCGCGTTGCAACTGGCCTTCAAGGAAACCTATTTTTTGAATGGAATTTGGTGCGGTGAGCCTTTTGAGGCTGGCGGCAAACTGCGCTTCGCTCGGCCAAACCTCGCGGTCATCAAACATTCGCAACAGGGAGGTTTTGCCTTTATATTTCAGCTCAAGCACCATTTTTGCATCTTCCTCTTTGAGATGGGTGAATTGCCTATATATTTCCGGCTTATTGAACCCTTCCAGTGACACATCGTAAATCCTGGCAAAATCATACGCAGCACTGTCCAATGTTTTGCCCCTGTAAGTCCTTTCAAACCCATAGGAATTAGTATTGCTGGTATCATAATAATAAAAGAATTTATAGTCGATCGGTTTAAAGCGGGTGTATTTCTCCCAGATGTGGAGGTACTTATTCCGTTCCCTGGCGGCGCCATGCGAGTAGCGCGGATCCAACAAGTTTACGTAAGCAGTTAATTGCAGCGGCTCGTCGCCGGTTGATTTCAGCAGTTCCTGCATGTAATTGGAGAGTGTTTGGGTTTGCTGGCTGGTAACGTCGAGGTACGCGGTTAGCTTCGGGCGGGATGTTGCATACACCAATACAAGGACTGTAACCATTACCGCTATGTAGCGCGTTGCGCGCAGCCACCCCGGTTTATGCTCCTGCTCGCTTTTGAGCCGCAATATCGTGAAGGAAATGAACGCGGCGGTGATGATGAGGAAATACAATATATCCCTGGAGCTAACCAGGCCATCCAGCATGTCCTGCGAACGGGATCCCAATGAAAGATGGTAGGTAATATCGCGCACCAGGTCAATATCCTGCCAAACCTTACCCACATACTGCAGGAACGCAAATACGGCCAGCGTGCTCAACGCAGCTACCACCTGGTAAGCCGTAAGGCTGCTCATGAACAGTCCGATAGCTGCATAGGTGCTCAGCAGCAGTAAAACAACAGCTAACCCCATCAATGCAAGGCCCGCATCCGCATGTGGAATAATCATGCAGGTAACTGCGGCAAAAGCGCCCAGGATGGCCACCAGCAAAAGGTTATACATCACCATTGCCATAAATTTCCCTAACACAATCTGCGAGGTTCTAACCGGCGAAGAATACAGCAGCCGGATGGCACCGCTGCTCACTTCGCGGCTGATAAGGCCCATAGTTAATAGCGGCAGGTACAGGAACATTTTATCCAGCACAACCGAAAACAGTCCCATTCTCGGACTTGCCAGTAAAATAGATGTTAAGGGCATAGGGCTGGCAGGATAAAGTCGCGACATCTGCTGGCCGGTGAGCATATTGTTCAGTACTTCGCTGAAACTTATGCCACAGTGAACAGTGAATATGATCAGCAACAGCCATGCAATTGGCGAATAAAACTGGTTGCTCAGTTCAACCCGAGCAATGTTGAATATTTTTTTCATGTAACAATTTCTACTTCGGTGAAGTATTATTTTTTGTAGTTGGACAGGTGGGCAAAAATTTCGTCGAGCGCCAGTTTATCCGGACCAAATTCGCGCAGCTGCCAGTTTTCCCTGACGCTGGCCTGTATAAGGTGGTCTGTCAAAATATTGGCGTTATATTGCTCGGCATTAAAGTAAACGCGCACCCGTTGCCCGGTGAGGAATTCCACCCTGGAAACGCCGGGCATGGCCAGCAGCTTTTCTTCCGGAGGGGGCGCATCCAGCCGCATCAGCACGCTATGCGGGGCTATGTAGTTGTTAAATGCTTCAATGGTGTCGGAGAAAACAATTTTGCCAGCATCCACCATTTTTATTTCGCGGCAAAGCACCTGCACTTCTGAAAGTATGTGCGTAGAAACGATCACCGCCCTTTCCTGCGCTATATCCTTAATGAGTGCGCGTACTTCCAGTATCTGGTTGGGATCGAGGCCGTTGGTGGGCTCATCCATTACCACCAGTTTGGGTTGATGGATGATGGCCTGGGCAATGCCCACACGCTGGCGGTAGCCTCCCGAGAGGTTGCCTATCAGCCGTTTGCTGAAATGGCCAATCCCGCAACGTTCTTTTACATCCGCCAGCGCTCCCTGTACCTTTTTGGGATGGATATCACGAAGCTGCGCACAGTAAATGAGATACTCGTCTACCGTTAAATCCAGGTGCAGGGGCGCCACCTGCGGCAAAAAACCGATGCGCTTTTTGGCTTCCACAGGATGTTTGGCCATATCAATGCCATCGATGAACACATTTCCCTCCGTTTGCCGCAGCGCGCCGCAGAGGATGTTCATGGTGGTGGATTTACCCGCTCCGTTTGCACCAAGCAACCCCACAACGCCTACCCTGTTCACCACAAGGTTGATGTTGCGTATTGCCCAGGGGCCGCCATAGCGGTGCGATAGATTCTCTATTTTTACAATATTTTTCTCCATTTCTTTTGTTATGATTTATTCAACAGGCAAAGTGTTCCCTACCCGCATTGTAAGCCGGAATGGTAGCGCTTGCTTCTCTAACTATTTTGAAAAAAGGAGCGGCTGTGTGTGCCTGATAAAAGGGCAGGCGTATTATTTGAAGGCAGCTATGGATTGAGGGCCATGCCCGGGTTGAATGAAATTACCTCCCTGGGTATTTGAAACGTGTACCTCGGGCTGCCTGGTTCAAGCGTGGCAATCACACCGCCAGTGGCATCATACCTATGAATAGCGGGCATTCTTCCCTCGGCGCTCAACCGGCGCATATCGAACCAGCGATGCCCTGTGAAGGGAAATTCCAATGTTCGTTCGTTAATCACCCAATTAAATACGGTGTCAGCATCGGCCGCCTGATAAGGCTTATAGTCAGCAGCGGGGATTCGTTTGCTGCGGATACCGTTCAGCAGCTCCAGCGCTTTGGGCAGGTTGTTGTTGCGCGCAGCCACCTCTGCAATAATCAGCATCATTTCCTGGATGGAGGTGCCAATATTACACTCCACCAGCTTTGTTATTTCAAAGCCACCATAAAAATACAGCACAATCCCCCTTTCGGTGAAGGAATAATCGCCCAGGTTCATATGGAACATACGTAAGCGTATATCTTCCTCCTCGTAGTTCCGCAAGTGCGCAAGTGTAGGTGTAAAAGCCCCTATTCCTATCCTTGCATAAATAGCATCCGGGCTTACCATCAGTTTAGGAAGATCGTCTCCGGTTTTAAAAGGGGTATAGTCCACTACGTACTGATTTGGGCTGGCATCCAGCGCCAGCTGCGCATAGCGGCCGGCATCCGCGTAATTGCGCGCGTAAAGGCAGGCCCTGGCAAGCAGGCTGTAGGCGGCCGCCTTTGAGCCACGGTACCTGTTATTGTTATTATTGTCCGGCAAATCAGCCACTACATCCTTAAGTTCCGCGATAATAAATTCGTACACGCCTTTTACCGTTCCCCTGCCGGGGGCCGTTTGCGCTACATCGTCGCTTACCACAACAGGTACACCGGGGTCCCTCCCTGCGGTAGCAGAATCGTAGGGTTTGCCGTACTCGTTAATAAGGTACAGCAGCTCGTTAGCCCTGCCGAGCCTGGCCTCTGCTTTCAGTGTACGCTTCTGCTGTGCAGTGCCATCCGTTGCATCATCCACCCCTACTATCACAGAATTATATGCGCTAATTGAAGCATAATGTTCCAGCCACAAATCAGGATCATCATGTACTTCCTCCCAAACATAGGCTTGGGAAAACGGCCCAATCGCAGGAACACGCTGGTCTACTACATCATATACATCGCTGGGGGACACCAGGCCATCTATTCGTTCAAATACGTAGAGATCGGTGCCGTCCAGCCAGCGGCTGTAATCGGAAAGCGTGTTCAGCAAGGTGAATCCTTTGGGCTTAACGTCGAGATATTTATCGCATGCCGGAAGGAATATACTGCTGCCCAATATGGCGAAAAAGGCTACAATTTTGAAAGATTTCTTCATGATTGACACGATTTAAAAGCTGGTGGACAAGGCGAATGTATAGGTGGGCACAAGGTACGTCTGAACAAAACTCCCGGTAGCTTTACTGTAATTATACTTATTCAGCCCAACTGTAAAAATATTGGCCGCTTGCAGTTTTACTTCAAAAACACGGACGCCCATCCGCTTAATAACGGGGAATTCTGCAAAGTTGTACGACAACGTTACATTCTTCAAAGTAATGTAATCGCCATTTACAATATTGACGTCTGCATATTCGTATGCCAGTTTCGAATAGCTATTGGAGAATGCGGCAAGACTTATCACCTCTGATTTCAACTCGTCGCCGGGCTGCTTCCAATACTCACCGGCGCCTTCAAGCGGGCGGCTTTCCAGCGGCGAAGGCCGTGCTGCCATCACCTTGAACCCACCATAATAATCCACCATGGTAAACAGGTAGAAGTTGCCGATATCAAACCGGTTGCTGAACCCCATATTGAAACGGGGAAGCGTTGAGCCGGCGAAATACATGATTCCTGTAGAACGGTTAACCATCTTGCTCCGGCCTTCCTGCTGACTGGGTGAATATACTTCTCCATTCGCGGTTTTCACCAGGGGCGACCCTGCCTTATCTATACCGGCATATCGGTATCCAAAAAGCGGCCCCAGCGGATAACCCTCCATATACCCGCTAGAATTGAGATAGTCCGGCGTAAGATGATTAATTTGATATACCTTCAGTGTTTTGCTGGTATTGGCGCCGAAAACGATGCCCGTGTTCCAGTTAAACCTGGGCTTTGCAATCCAATCGGCCTGAAGGTTGAACTCCATGCCTTTATTGAGGATCGACGCCGTGTTGATAAATGTAGGGCCGCCACCGAGTGTAGGATTGATTTTTTCTCTGGAAAGCAGGTCCATTGATTTCTTCCTGTAAACCTCCACAGTTAGGTTGATGGTTTTAAAAACCCTTACATCAAAGCCTGCATTGAAATTATTTGTTTGCTCCCAGCGAAGCGCGCTATTGGCAAACGATTCACGGCGCAACGAATTAAAAAACGTTTGACCGAAGGGATTCACCTCACTTCTGGCAATTACGCGGGGTAATGCATTCTTGGCCAGGTTACCATTAAAGCCTGTTGAAACGCGAAGTTTCAATTCGTTCAGCCAGGTCAAACCCGACATAAACTTCTCCTTATGCATATTCCAGGCTCCACTTACCGACCATAAAGGCTTATACTTGTACTTCGGATTGGTGCCAAACAGGTTCGACTGCTCCACCCTAAGGCTGCCTCCCAGGCTATACTTGCCTCTGAAAGAATAAATAATATTGGAAAACCCTGAAAGAAAACGGTTGTTTACAAACGTTTGGCGGAACAACGATGCATAATCGATGCTGTTGGGCTCAACTATCTTGTTCCTGAAACCAACAACGGCAGCATAGTCCACGGGAACTTGCAGGAGCGTTTCATCGTCGTATCCAAAATACGCTGCGGATGAGCTCTGTTCAGTCATATTACGCATTTCAGCACCAACAATACCATTGATGAAATGATCCCGCAGGATTTGTTTATCGTAATTCAATTGTGCGATTAATGTATAACCCGAATTGCCGGAATGCAGCTGCCGCATAAATCCACCCTTCGGAATATGATAAGTATGATCTCCATTTGGTTTAAGTTGCGTATATGAATTAACATATTGCCTTGCCAGGTAGGATTCTTCCTTCGCGTAATCTTTACTGTCCGACTTGGAAGTTTCGTAAACGCCGCCGAACCTGAAATTGAAGCCTCCTCCGATCCGATAGTTCAGATCTGCCGTTATTCTATTGGAAATCGTGTTTGTTTTTTTACTGATTTGTTGTAAATCCTCCAGCGGGTAATGCAGGTGATCCATCAAACCCTGTTTCATAATTGCCTGGTTATAATAGGGATTAATAACAGAGCCGCTGATGATGGGCTGTGGCCGCCCATTTTCATCCTGCAGGCGCTCATACGGCTGGAGGGAACTGATTTCGGGAACCGGAACGCTGCCGGCCTCGTTATTACCAAAATCGGTATTCAACTGCAGGGATAGCCGCTTGGATAGCTGCAGCGAAGTGCGCGCTGATAGTTGCAGCATGTTTTCGCCGCTATTCATTTGCTGCCCTTGTTTTTTGCTGTATCTTGCCGTGAAATAATATAACGCCGCTGCGGAACCGCCCGAGATATCCATCAAATAAGTTTGGTTGAGTTCCGGCCTGAGGAAGAGCCGGGCATAGTCCTGTTTGTTGTCGTATTGGCGCAGGTTTTCAAATTCAATTTCCGCCTGGTCCTGCGTGATGATATTCGCAGCCCGCCGGGCCATTATCTGGTGAACAGGCGTGTATATGTAACCTGAGTTGATAATTCTGTTCCACGTGGTGCCATCAACGCTTTTCGCTAACATTTCGCGGTTAAAATCAACATTAATCCCCGAGGCGTTATCATCCCATCTTCTGCGGTTATAATTTTCCGGCCTGCGGAAATCGAAGTTTGTTCTGAAATTGAAACTTGGCTTTCCTGCCACCGCTTTTTTCCGCTGAACGATGATAACGCCATTAGAAGCCCTAACGCCATATACCGTTGCCGATGCAGCGTCTTTAAGCAGGGTAACGGACTCGATTTCGTTGGGATTGATCATATTGAGCGATAGCTCAGTGGGGTAGCCGTCCAATACAATCAGCGGGTTTTGATTGGCTGAGATGGTGGAGATGCCGCGCACATTAAACAGGTTGTTGGTGGTGGTAGTGCCGTTTATTGAACTGGTGAACTTTACGTCGTTATTGATCATCAGGCCGGGGAGGCGGTTGGTAAGCCCTGAAATAAAATCCGAATTCACCCGGCTTTCGTATGCTTTGGTGGAGATAACGGATATGGCCCCGGTGCTATGCTCGGGCCTTATCTTCTGGTATCCGGTACTATATTGCGTGATGTTGACCTCGGCCAACTTTTGCTGCTGCCGCTTCATCCTCACCTCAATGAATTGCTGCCGGCCAACCACAATTTTCTGCATTTCGAATCCCACAAAGGAAAATGTTAGCGCATCGCCTTTCTCCGCATTTAATAAAAATTCACCTTTGGCATCCGTTGTGGCATATGTTTTTACCTGGCCGCCCTTTTCGTGGAGAATACTCACCCCTTCCAGCGGAACGCCGCTGGAATCCGCCACCTTCCCTCTTATGGGAGCGAAGGCGGCTTCATCCATGTTGGTATCTGGGGTTTGTAGAACGGCCAAACGTGTTTTTTGCACGAACGTTATTGTCCGGCTATTGATTTGGTATGTAAACGGTTGGTTTTTGAATGCGAGATCTAAAAATTCGCGGATAGGCAGGTTTTCGGCTGCTATGGTTACCGCCTTTCCATTTTTAATTACCGCTTCGCTACCGAATACGAGGTATTCAGTTTGTTTTTCGATAGCGCTAAATACATTCTTCAAAGGTATATTGGCGCCATGCAGCGTAACTCGCTGCGCCCGGCTGGATGCGTGCACATTCACAAAAACAATCGTAAGAAGCAACGCGGTGAGTTTCATACTTAAAGGTAGTTTTGTGTAAGCCCATCGAAGTGCCCGGGCACAGGGATGCTTTGCCAATTTTTTCATAAATTGCAATCTGTTTGGTTGATTAATGTGGTGATCCAATCCCGATTAAAAAGCTGGACATTCCGCCACGGGCCTCACCCCGTGGCTTTTTTTACATGCCTTCCCTTGCCGGGCCGCAGCCCGTTATCAGCAATCGCTATGCATTTGTAACTTCCGCCTTATTGAATGATAAGCGTTTTTCCTCCTTCCAACTTGTATTGGAGACCGTTATTTGATAGAATCGACAGCAGCTCATTAAGTGTGATATTTCTATCCATTTTCCCGAAGAACTTCATATCACGGCCTTTTCCCTCAAACACCACTTTGATGTCGTACCATCTTTCCAACTGGCGCATCACGGCCTCCAGCGTTTGCCCTTCGAAATTGAAAGTGCCGTTTTTCCAGGCCATCACTTTATCAAGGTCCGCTTCCTTCACCAGCCGGATGGGGCCTATTTCCTGGCTGGCTGTGCGGCTAATTTTCGCCTGCTGGCCCGGTTTGAGCCGCAGGGCGTTCCCCTTATCAGCTGCCGGCCCTGCAACAACCCGTACCGCGCCTTCCAGCAGGGTGGTTTCGATACTATCTTCGTTGCCGTAAGCCTGTACATTAAAATGGGTGCCGAGCACTTCCACCGCAGCGTTTTGGTTAATTGTTACACGGAAAGGCATTTCCGCATTCGCGGCCACTTCGAAGTAGGCTTCACCGGTGAGCGCCACTACCCTTTCTTTACCAGTGAAAGCGGTGGGGTAGCGCAGGGAACTGGCGGCGTTGAGCCATACGCCCGTACCATCCGGCAATGTAACGTGGAACTGGCGGCCCTTGGGGGTGGTCATCGTATTGAAGGCCACATTGCCAGCCCCGGTACCTACATGATTGTACGCGAT
Organism: Chitinophaga pollutisoli; assembly: GCF_038396755.1. Lineage (NCBI taxonomy): Bacteria > Pseudomonadati > Bacteroidota > Chitinophagia > Chitinophagales > Chitinophagaceae > Chitinophaga > Chitinophaga pollutisoli. The sequence continues at coordinate 1,053,228 of NZ_CP149822.1, forward strand.
ACTGCCGGCGTTCATCACTACATTGGCACCCTGCTGCCGGGCCACTACCCCGTTATCCAGGCTATCCAGCACCAGCTGCGACCCATCAGAAAGCGTAAGGATAGCGCCATTCCGCCCGGGCATCACTATGGTTTCTTTTACCTCCGCTACGTCCATTCCTTTCCGGGTGTTGCCTGCATACCACAAATATGTACCCGCTGCAATCAGCAACAAAACAGCGGCAGCCATGCGCCAGTGGCGCAACAGCCTCAGGCGGGGCACTTCATCCCGTGCTTCCTGTGGTGCTTCACCATCTTCCTCCTCTACCTGCTGCAGCAATGACACGAATCCCTCTTCTTCGCGTATTCTATTAATTACCTTATCCAAAATAGCTGCTTCAATATGCTGTTGGGAAGCCGCGAACAGTTCGGTAAACAGCGCGCCTTCCTCCAGCTCGTCTGCAAAATTCCGGTGCGGTACAGCCGCAGCCATCCAGGCATCCAGCTCAGCGGCCTCGGCTAAGCTCAACCCCTCCTGGGAGCGCTTCAATAATAAAGTGGCAATATGTTTGGAATCAATTCGCATGCGATACAAACAATACGATTGGGAATTAAAAACGTCCTATCCGGATGGCAACTTTTTTTAAAAAAATCAGGAAAAACCGAATGTATCCAGGTGCAGCAGTGTTAATAATACCAGTTCTAGGGAATGGCCAGCCAATGCTTCTTTCAATAATTTAATAGCTGTAACTTTTTGATTTTTAACTGTTTTAACGCTTACACCCAGCTTTTCAGCGATCTGGGCGGGCTTCAAACCCTCCTGGAAAGAGAGCAGAAAAACAAGCCTGGTTTTTTCGGGGAGTTTGTCTAATTGCTCGTACAAGAGCTTCACCAGTTCGTTGCGCACCGGTTCCAGCGTAAAATCCTGCTGTTCTGATTCCATGAGCTGCAACAATTCCTGCTCGCGCCGGCCCTGCTTTTGCTGCCTGGAAATCAGCGTGAGGCAATGGTTGCGGGTAATTACGAACAGCGAAGAAGACAAATGGCGGATATTGTCGAAGTCCATACGCCTGGTCCAAACTTTAAAAAAGTCTCGGCCACTACATCCTGTGCGTCGGCTTCTGTTACATAACGTTGGGCGAAATAATACACCCTGGAATAAAAATGATGGTACATCTCACGGAAAGCCGCCTCGCTCCCATGCTGGAAACGATAAAACAACTCATCCTCTGTATGTGTGGCAGGTTGAATCAATTAATTGAATGTATGCAACAATTGTAAAAATACCGATTATTTACAAAAATAATCTTTTACCCAGTCCATAATTATCGGACGTATAATGGACTTCGTTTTTCCGAAACACCCAACTCCTTGTCGCTTACCGTTGCGCGCACGTTACCCAAGTGGTCGCTATTCTCATAGAACTTATTCCCCCTAAAATCACCATAAACTAATCCTTTCCCAAGCCCGGGAAGATCTAATTCCGCCAGGGCAAACGCCCATTTCAACTTTCGAAATCCTCCAATCCCCGGACGCCCTCCTTTCGAAAACGTTCAACAACGATAATAGCGGCTTTGCGCAACTTCTAACGCCCGTCGAAGCGGAATTGGATAAATCGCAATGCCCCCGGCACATCATCCCGCCAGGGTGTCGTAAATTCCATACACAACAAAATCTACTTGTCATGGCACAATTAACGTCTATCATCACTTTTACCGGGAGACTCGGCAATATCATCGCCTACAATCGCGGTGGAAAGCATTGCCTCCGCTCGCGTCCGGAAACCGTTCGGCAGACCGACGGCACCCGCCGCGCCGCGTTGCGCTTCGGCGCCGCCAGCCGCAAAGGCGCACTCATCCGCAGCGCTATCTGCCCCGAGCTGGACTTCCCCTGCGACGGCAGGCAGGTCAACCAACTCACCCGCACCATCATCACCGCCGGCAGCAACCGCCACGCCGGGCTGACGGGCTTCCGCTTCAACGCCCAAACCGGCACTGGAAGCTTTTTTTCACAACGTCCGGAATACAGCAAAAACGGGACACTGCATATCCCCGCACAACGACTATTGGCGCCGGATCACGCCTCTCACCTGGAAATTAAAGTGATCTCCACCCGGATCGATTTCACCAACCGGCGGGTAACAGGCACCGATGCCTCCGTTGCACTTATTGATCTACGGCAACCATTCACGGGTGCAGACCTGCATGTAGACGCACCCGGCAAAGGCACCTTGCTGATTACCTTACAGGTAAGTACCTATATCAACGGCACGTTATCTCAAAACCGCAGGCGCTACGCCGCCGATATCATCGCCGTAGCCGAAGGCCAGCCGCCCGCGCCAATCATGATCAAAGCGCGCCCAACTCCCAAACGCCTCCGCCAGCCCCGGCCGCGCGCCCGCAATGCGGCCACGCTTCCCATAGGGTATGCCTACATACAACGCGAATAACGCCTGCCATAACCGGGAGATTTTGTTGCCAAACTTTCACAAACACATCTAACACCCCACAATTGCGCGCCGACTCTCCACCGCCGCAGGGCATCGCCATTGGATGTAGTGAACCCCGCACGATAGGATACATGCTTTCTTCCTTAAATCTCACCTCCAACCCATCAACACACCACCTCCGCATCAAGTCCACCTATCCTTCGCTGATCCTTCGCTGATCCCTCGCCGGGCCGCCGCATGCTCAATATCCATTACAGTCACTCCCCCGCCTTCAGCACCAGTACCCAATCATTTCCCGGGCCACTTCCCGGCGCCGCAACTTTGATCCGTTCCTTCTCCAGCATTCCTCCCGGCCGCCATTCACCCTTCCGCGGATCGAACCACGATAGCCGGTAACGCGCCGCGGGCAATACGCCGGGGATGATTTCCACCTCCCCGCCCACCGGCAAATACGCCGCCGCTATGCTCCCGTCGCCGCTGCGGAATGCTTCCATGCGCGTGGCCGCACTACCCTGCGGAATGTTGATGTACGACCTGTCGGGGATTCTTTCCTTCAGCGCAAGCTGTTCCATGAACTTCGCCAGTATGCCCGCATGAAACGCCCCTGGCCGGTCGAGCGCATGGCGCCAGCCGCGGTCCGGGTAGTTGATGGCCGCCACCCTTTCGCTCATGAACTGCCACACCGCATGATGCCCGTACGTAACGCCGCAGGCGCCTGCGAACACAGACCGGTACAACTGCTTCCGCACGTCGTAGTCCCGGAAATAACCGTTATCGACATTCCATTTCGGCCAGGGACTTACCGGATGATCTTCGTAATTAGGCTCTGCGTCTAGCGTGGGCTTCACCGGCAGGAGGCTGCGGTCTTTTTGAACAAAGTCCCATACCGCTACATCGTGCCCGTTGCCGTGGCCGCTTTGGAACATGTTAAAATCAAGCCAGGCTTCGCGATGCAGCCATTGCGAACTGGAGCTGCCGCCGGAGGGGTGGTAAGTGATGAGCGCCTCTTTACCGAGCACGGATTCGATGCCCAGGGCCATGCCGCGCCACACCGGCCGCCAGTCGGTTTTATCATTTTGGGCGGGCCGGTCGCCGCCGAGTATCCAGATAATGTTTTGCTGGTGCTTGTATCGCCCGGCCAGCCAGCGGCCATAGGCCCGGGCCTTCGTGCTGTCGAACACCACCGGTCCCGCGCCCCATTGCTGCGTCACTTTATCGCCCCAGGTGGGCAACAGTCCCAGGTACACCCCGCGCGCCGCCGTCCATTTGGCTACGCTATCCACCAGCGCGAAATACCGCTCATTGGGCTTCCCCGGGTCGTTGTTGATGAAAGGCAGCTGCCCATAACGGTTTGGTTCCGTCAGACCGTCCATTTCCGCGAGCACCACGGCCTGGATCACCGTGAAGCCTTTCGCCGCCCTGTTATCGAGGTAATCCCTGATCTCCGGCGCATCGAGGCGGTGGAACAACTCCCAGCCCGTGTCGCCCAGCCAGAAGAACGGGCGCCCGTCGGCATGGACGAGCGAACGGCCGTCGGGGCTCACCTGCAGGGCATCGGGGCGTTGCTGGCAGAAAGCGGGGAATACCGTAAAAATAGCCGTCGAAATAACAAGGAGAAAGCGCATATGCATGGTAGTTCAGAAGCGTTTGTCCTAAAATAATCAAATTATCAGGCAATGAAAAGCCCACCGAACCGGGATTTCTTGACGATATGCCTTTACTTTGCCGAATAGACCACAAGCATGCAAAACTTACAGGAACTCATACTGGCAGGGCAAACCGAAACCGCCATCCGTGAAGCCGAAGCTGCCCTCGGGCAATTACCCACATCCGGCTTCCAACAGGTGATCGGGAAAGACCTGCTGCACCTCCAGCAACCTTTGACGGTATTTCTGAACCACTTCTACACGGCTATGGAACAGGAAGAAGAGCTCGATGTCAAAGCCATATACGTGGAGATGAACAGCTTCACCACGCAATACGACCGCTGGTTCATCCATCTCCTCGCATATGAATCGGTAGCGCGGCGCGACAACCTCGACTGGCTGACCGACTTCGCCGGCGAATCCGAGAAAAGCCTCACTGTCACCGGTTACGAGACTTTACAGGAAGCCAACAAGCAATACATGCAATCGGAAGGTTACCGCGACGACCAGCAACGCGAGGCCTGCGAGCTGCAGGAATACCTGGTGATCCTCCGGTTCCAGGAGCTGGTGAAGCATACTGTGGCGGCCAATAAAGGGAAAGCGCCCTGGGCGGATGTGCCCATGTTTATCGGCGCGCATGATTTTGAAGACCTGATGTTTATCCTCCAGTAAATAGAAACGCCGCCCGGCTGGGCGGCGTTTTGCGGAATCATAGGATCAGTTGGCAAATAGTATCGTGGTCGCTATTTCGTAAAAAGTGTCTCCCTTTTTAAGAAACGGCGGCGCTTCGCCCCACGTTTCCCGGGAAACCATGTATACCGTAAATACATTCCTGGCAGGAACAGGATCCATTCCCCAGGGCGAAAACGCCATATTGGAGTAAGCCGTTCCGCCATGATTGCGCAGCGGCTCGCCGGTATCGCCATCCAGGAATTCGAACACATAACTGTAACCGAGTTCAGGCATCGGGTCCGGCACGCCGTTGGGCAGCAGTGCGTAACCGGCCTTGTCCACCGCGTCCTGCACGTCTTCCATCATCCCGATCTCCTTCACCACTTCATTCCAATCGGCATCGAAATAGCTGATGGAAACACGGAGGTTCAGTTTCGCGAAAGGGATCAGATCCTGCGCATAGTTTGCCACCTTTATTTTGATCTGCCCTGACGGCGCGGGGCTTTCACTTTCCTGGGCATCCGGATCGATAAAACTCACGGGTGCGTCCAGCGTGGGCTGGAAAAGCGTATACTCCTGGCGGGCGCCGGTTTTGACGTCTACCACTTTCTCCGCCACCACCTTTCCGCTGCGGGTATCGTAAAATTCGAATTTTCCTTCACCGGTAACGACTTTTATCTTTCTACTGAGCACGTTCCATTCGATCGGGTGCCCGTTGTATCTGGCGGCGATGAACACGCCCTCGCCGTTATTGCGCAACGCTGTTTTATCCGCATCAAAATACACTTCTGCAAATTCCGTGAAAGGCGCCGCAGGTTCACCTTTCCCGCAGCCATACCAGCCTGTGAGCATCAGCGCCGCGGCAATTATCCTGGTTATCTGACATTTCATTGTTTTCCTTTTTAAGCGTCCGTGAATTAAAAGTTGTAATTGAAGCTCAGGCTGAACCTGCGCCCTTCCTTCCTTCTATACGTTAAAATATCGCCGTCTTCCTTGCGGTATTTGATGGATTTCCCTTCCTTCAGCACGAAAAATTTGGTATCGTCCTGTGTGTAATCGTGAATGTTCATATAGAAACGCGTATACTCATCCAGCAGGTTGGCCAGGTTGAGCTTCACTTCCAGTTTTCTTTTGAAGAACCGGGCATACACCTGCGCATCCAGCTGCCGGGGCGCCAGTTCGTATTCCACCCGCGCCAGGTTGACGTTCGCCAGATTCGTGCGGTAGCCGCGGTGGTTGTAACTCACAGTTGCGCCCATATTGTCTCCCCAATACCCGATACCGAGGTTCAACAGCCAGGGCGACTGCCCGATCAGCGGCCGGTCCTGATTAGGATAGCGCACCTGCACCCTTTCCGCCTTCTGCGTTACGGGATCGTTGATCCACTGCCAGTGACTGAGCACATTCACTTCGGATTTGAGCAGGGTGCCGTTGGCATAGATAAACAGCTGCTTCAACCATTCCTTATCGGACACGAAAAAGAAGTTCTTCCGGATTTCCATTTCCAGCCCCAGGTTCTTCGCGTTTTCCATATTCGCGAAGGTGTAGTCGGACCCTTCCGAATGGATCAGCTCGATGGGCTTGTCCAGTTTTTTATAAAACCCGGTGACGGAGATAATTTCCCCGGGAGAAGGATACCATTCCAGGCGAACGTCCATGTTATCAATAAGGGTCGACTGCACATGTTCTCCATGCACATACCCGTCGATTTCAAAATCGTACATGGCATACATGCCTACTTCCCTGAAATCAGGACGGATGATGGTGCGCGAATAGCTGCCGCGGATATTCAGGTCCGGCGTGAGGCTGTAGGTAGCGTTGATGGATGGAAGGAAGCGCCAGTTGCTTTCCTTCACCCCGAACCGGTGGCGGAATTGATCGTCGGGGTCCAGTTCCTGCTTTTCGGTGGCGCGTTTGTATATTTCTTCCTGCCGTGAATTCAGGTCAAAATACTCGGCGCGGACGCCGTAAGCCAGCCGGAGCTTGCCCCATAACTGCTGATCCGCCATCAGGTATAATGCATGCGATCCCATTTTGCCGTCGTAGTACCGCCCGCCCAGGACATCCGCGGAATAATACGCCTGCCCGTTTCCGTTGCCGATGTTGTTGCCGGATAATAACTGGTCGTAGCTGATTTCAATGGCAGGCGCGGGTTGATTCGTGGTGCCTTCGGCCCACGACCGGGTAAAAGGAATGTACTTGAACACATCCAGCGATCTTCGCTTCGACCAGGCCTGATAACCGAATTTCATGAGGGTGGATACCTTTTTACCTTCACCGAATTTTCGGGAGAAGGCGGCGCTCCAGATTATAATCCGTTTCATCGATCGATGTCCACATCCGCCAGTCCTTCACGCTTCCTTTAACCGAGGCCGCGCTGTTCGTCATCAGGGAAGGCGTCTGGAAGTAAGGTTTGCCACCCACAACGCTTGTCAGCTGATACGAAAGCTTCCGTTCATCCAGTATCTGCTGCCGGATTTTATTGACGGTAAACATCCCTTCCGCCTTGATCTTCCAGGGCAATTGCCAGCTGCCGGTCAGCTGGTGTTGCTGTAACGACATCGCCTCCGGCAGTTGGTACATGAGCTTGTTGGCAACGGGGTGGGAATCGTCGTAGGGTTTACGGATTGATTCGTTGTAATGATCGCTGTAGGTTCTGGCATACATGTTCTTCATTGCGATCCTGAATTTCCGGCCCTGCCATCCCATGTTCGCTACCAGGCCCATGTTGCTGTTGAACCGGTAAGACGTTCCGGCACCATTGTCGCCGATCCCTGTGCTGTCCATGAAATTGCCGCTCGTCGAATTGCGCGTGTTATTGAACGGCACGATATTCTGTTCGCTCCGGATGTTGGCGGAAACGGCAAAGCCGAACCGGTTCCCTTTCTTCAGATCATACACCCGACCAACCGACAAGCGCATGTTCTGATTGGGATGGACTTTATAGGAATAGGGCTTCAAGGACGCGGCGTTCAGTTTCCGGGATTGCGCAATCGCATCCAGGTCGTTATATTTTACATCATTCCCGTATTCTGTCGGGTTCAGCGGCTGGCCGTTCAGTTCAGGGTCGGTCAGGTTGTAGCCGGGAGGCGCATCCAGTTGCATGGCGCGGGTGCTCCATTGCCAGGTTTTCATGCCTTCCGGCATCTTTGCCGCATCGTTGAAAAATCCGAAATACTCGCTGGTATTCCTTTCGCCCAGGCGGTAGAAATCCTTTCCCAGGGCTTGCGTATTGCCGCCGATGCCGTACTGGACGGTGGTAAAATTCTTTTCGGGGATATCGATGGTATTCACGGAAACCTGCCCGCCGGAAAACTCCGCGGATACATCCGGCGTGGCGGTTTTGTTGACGACCACCGCGCTCACCATTTCAGTAGGGATAATATCAAACGAAAAATCACGCCTGTTCTGGGAAGTACTGGGGATAACAACGCCATCCAGCATAGCCTGGTTGTAACGGTCAGACATGCCGCGCACGATCACGTTGCGGTTATTGACCGTCGTTAAACCCGTCACACGTTTCAACACCTGCCCCATATCGTTGTCCGGCGCGCGGGAGATCTGTTCCGCGGAAATACCATCCGTGACGGAAGCCGCGTTTTTCTGTGCGGCGTATAGTCCGGCTACGCTTTCCTTTTTGAAGGTGCCTGTCACCACCACCTGCGACAACGTGCTGCTGGATGTTTTCAAGGCGATGTTGAGGCGCGTCAGCTCCCCTGTTTTTACTTCCACCTGGGTGATCCGTCGCGTCTGGTACGATATATAACTGACTTCCACCGTGTAGCTCCCCGGCGCGATATTGAAATTGTAGCTACCATCCACTCCGCTGAGTGCGGCCTGCCCGGTTTGCACCACTTTCACGCTGGCGCCGGGGAGCGGTGCGCCACGGTCGTCGATGATTTTGCCGGCGATCTGGCCGGGTTGCTGCCGCGGCGTTGCGGGCGCAGTGTTCGACGCACCGGAGGGTGCGGCGGTGATCACCACCCATTTATCGTCGATCGTATATTGAAAGGGCTGTCCTTTGAATACGGCGTCCAGCACCTGTACCACCGTGGCGGATTCCATCCGGATGCTGACGGGCTTTGACTTGCTGAACAGGTCGGAATCGTACAAAAAGTCATATTTCGCCTGTTTCCTGACATCTTCGAGGATGGTATGGATAGCGGAATGTTGCCTGTTGATGCTGATGCGCTGGGCGTAAGTTGCGGCGCTGGCCTGCAATAGAAAGCAGGTCATGATAAACATGGTGATCTTCATAACACGCATGCATGGATTAAAAGTCATACTTTTGTTCATGTTAAAAGCTGATGTTGATAATTGTTGTCGCAATGTCTTCGATAAGCGTTAACGAACCGGCCAGCAGTGTTCCACCACTTCTGGCCATTTTATCGCCTGTCGTTTTCCGGTTGTGTATTAATCTGTCACGATCAACCTCCTTTCCTTTATGGTTACCGTTGCTTTTTTCGTGGTTTGCATCATCTTGATGATGGCGGACAGTGGCTGCGACCGGGATATCATCCCGCTGAACCGCAGTTGGCCGATATGCGACGGGTATTCCACCGAAACGTCGTACCATCGCGCAACCTGGCGCAATACATGGGCCAGGGTTTCACCCCGGAACACGAAATCGCCGTTGACCCATGCCAGCTGCCCGGCAATATCGGCGGGCATTACAGCGAGTTGATCCGTCCATACAGCCTGCTGACCGGGCACCAGGATCACGGATTGCCCGTTTTCCGTGCGTACTTTCACACTTCCCTCCACCAGCGTGGTTCTCACGCCAGGTTCATCAGGGTAGGCATGGATATTGAATTGCGTACCCAGTACCGCCACTTCTTGTCCGGCGGCTTCCACGAGAAAGGGGACGTTTCCTTTTCCGCCGGGCTGTAGTTGTTTACTGATTTCGAAATAGACTTCGCCGGTCATTTTGACGCGGCGCTCCCCGCCGGTAAACCGTACGGGATAGCTGAGGCTGGAAGCCGCGTTGAGCATGGCCACCGATCCGTCGGGCAGGGTAACGCGGAACTGTCCGCCTTTGGGTGTGGTGATGGTATTGATGGCAGCGGGCGTTGCGGCGGGGGCTGCCCCGGTATGATACCGGATATTGCCGTTGCTGTCCTTTTCAACCCGGACGCCGCCTTGCGTGGCGAGGGTCCCGTTTTGCGCATCTTCGAGGGTAATAACGGAGCCATCCGACAAGGTGAGGCGCGCTTTATTGCTGCCGGCCATGATCTCCACGGGGGTATCGTTGCGGGGGGCCCGGCCAAAGCCAGTACGTTCCGGCCAGGAGTATCATTCCTATCAGCAGGGCGGCCGCGATGCGGTGGAAGTCCCGCAGCCGGAAGCGCTTCGTTTGCCGGCCGGCGATCTCGTTTTCGATCCGCCGGCGCAGGTCGCGCCCCTGTTCGTCCGCGGGATCCGCCGGGGTAGCATGCAATGCGCTTTCGAGCAGCTGGTCGTAACCCTGCCGCAGCTGCGTTTCTTCTTCCGGACTGAGCGCCCGGCCTTCCGCGTATTTTTGTAATAGTTCCCGGAAATTATCCTTGTCCATTTTTCGGTTTTATGCCGGTATGAGCATACCCGCTAACTATACAATCCGAAAAAAGGGGTATCCCTGGGTGGACAGGCAGAATTTTTAAAAAAAGTATAGCCGTCTGATTACAGCAGGGAGAAGAGCGCGCTGCTGATGTGCCGGCGAATGCGCCGGAGGGCGGTGGTGATATGGAACTCCACGGTTTTGGGAGATATGCCCAGTTCCGTGGCAATGTATTTGACGGGGTATTTATTGTGCCGGCTCATGGTGTAAACGCGGCGGCATTGTTCGGGGAGGTTATCGATGCAAGTTTCCACAGCCCGCTGCAGCTGGCTGGTTTTGATGGATGCATCGGCTTCTCCGGCGAGGGGTTCGGCAAACCTGGCCATCTCGATATTCTCGACGGACTGTAATTGTTTCAGTTTTTTAAGGACGAGGTGATAGGAAGTCGTGAACAGCCAACCTTTGATATTTGTATGCGGCATACCCCAATGCTCCCAGAGTTTGATGAACGTATCCTGCACTACGTCTTCGGCGGCTTGTTCGTCTTTGAGCATGCGGGTGGCGGCAATCAGCAGCGGCTTCCAGTAGCGGGCATAAACCGCATCGAAAGAGGCGTCGCCCGCTTGCTGAAGCGGGGTTCCTGGGAGCGAGGGTCGGTTGTTTGTTTCCACTGGTAATGGCCGTTTGTGAGGGCAAATGTATCCCTAAGGTTTTAAGGGATGGCTGAACGGGGTGTTACGTTTGCATTAATTTAATGGGTAGACATCCATCACAATTGCGTCTCCCGTCACTTTTTGTCTCCTTTTCCTGCCTTAACTTTGTACATACCAACGTAAATCAAAAACACATGATAGATCTTAAAGGCAAAAAAGCCATCGTCACTGGTGGTGGCAGGGGATTAGGTAAAGCCGTAGCACTGTCGCTCGCGGCGGAGGGTGTGCATGTGGCCATTACCGGCCGCAACGAAGCCACGATGAAGGGCACCGTGGAGGAAATCAAAAAACACGGCGTAAATGCGTGCTACGCGGTTTTCGATGTCGCTGATGAAAAAGCCGCCACGGCGGGCATTCAAAAGCTGGCCGAAGAACTGGGTGGGGTGGACATCCTCATCAATAACGCGGGCATCGGCGACTTCGGCACGCTGGAAGAAATGTCGTCCGAAGCATGGAAGAAAGTGATCGATGTGAACCTGTTTGGCGTGTATTATGCCGCTCAGGCGGTGTACCCGTACATGAAATCGAAGAATGAAGGGGATATCGTCAATGTAGCGTCTACGGCGGGGTTGAAAGGCGGCGCCGGCATGTCGGCCTACGCGGCTTCCAAGGCGGCCGTTATCTCCCTGTCGCAATCCATGATGGCGGAATGGCGCAAAAGCAATATCCGGGTGATGACGCTGACACCCAGTACAATTGCCACCGACCTGACCCTGGGAACGCTCACCGACGGCAACCCCGAGAGAGTGCTGCAACCGGAAGATTTTGCGCAATGGGTAACCGATATGCTGAAAATGAACCGGCGCGCCCTTATCGCCAACGGTTCTATCTTCTCTACAAATCCTTAAAACAAAAACGGCATCCCATTGCGAAAGCGGGATGCCGTTTCTACTTTCGGTGCTTCCGTTGTGGAATTGGCACCATTATTAACTTCACCTCCGCCTCAATCGGCATTCATTTCCGCGACCGCAGGTTTAGGCTGGGACTTGGGAGCGGCAGCTTTCTTCACCGGACCTTTCTTTTTCTTCTTTTTGCCCCACCAGATGATGAACCCGGTGACAGGCAGTGTCGCGCCGATGAGACTGGCGAAGAATGCCAGTACTTTACCCGGAAGACCGAGGATGCTGCCGACGTGGATGTCGTAGTTCATCTTCCGGAGCTTGGTACCGAAATCGGCTTCCGCGAAATCCCCGTCGTAAACGGTCATGGGTTCTTTCAGTTCCGCCAGCGTGTGCTGGTCGAAGGTGTAGCGGTGGGTGTTGTAATACTGACCTTTATCCGGGTATGCGATCACGAGGATGCTGGATTTGGGTTTGGAAGTATCGGGGAATGACATGTAGAAACCGTTGGCCTGGGGGTGTTTCCGGATCACGGTCTGGAACGCGATATCGGCGGCCTGTTCGGGCGTATAATGTTTGCCGGCCTGCAGGGAGTCGGATTTCTTTTCCACGTATTCCGGCAGGGATTTACCGCCGGTGGTGGCCCAGTAAAGTCCTTTGCTCCACCACTGTAAGCCGTATACGATGCCGGTTGCGCCGATAGCAAAGAGGATGAGCAGGGTATAAAAACCCAGTACGTTATGCAGGTCGTAGTTGATGCGTTTGACGGTGCCGTTCCATTTGATTTTGAAGGATTGCCGGCGGGTGGATTTGTTCCATTTCTTCGGCCACCACATCACCATGCCGGTGATCAGCGTAATGAGGAAAATGAGGATGCTGTAATTGACGATGGGCCGCCCGATTTCGTAGGGCATCCAGAGGAAGCGATGCCCGTTCAGTATCCAGCGGAAAAAACCTACCTCGCCTTCTTTCCGTACCTCTTTGGTCACCACTTCGGCGGTGTAAGGGTTCAGTTTGATGGTGGAACCACCCCTGCGCCCGCCTACTCCGGCTTCCACCACCCTACCCGTGCGGTAAGTGGCGTAAGTGACGCGTTTGCCGGGGAAGTCAGCCGCGGCTGCTTCCATGATTTTGGACGGGAGGATCACCTCCTTGTCCTGGCGGGCCACGGCGTGGCGGGGCTCCATCATATCGGTTATTTCTTCGTTGAACACCCAGATACAAGCGGTGAGGCATACGATTACGACGATGATCCCCGTCACCAATCCCAGCCAAAGGTGCAACCAGGCGGATATGCGATAGAAGAGCGAGCGGTTGGACTTTTTCTTTCTCGGCTGTTTTGCGGGAGTACTCATGGTCAGTAATAAAGTATAATTGCTGCCGTGTAAGGCAGTCGTATAATATTCAATGTTCAGGCGGGCCCTGTGCCGGTGCAAGCCCGGCGGCGTCTATGTATAAAGCAGGATCCGGTTGCAAAAATAACAAGGGGGATGCGGGGCGGGAAGTCGGATCAGGAAAAATCCGGTTACAGGGGAGCTATTGGCATGCAATGCCGTACAGATAAGGGAATTGGGAATACTTACGGCTTTCCGGAGAAGGCATTTACGCAAAACGGAAAAAGTTCCGGAAGAGGTGTCATGGGACTACCGGCTGTTGCGCATGGCCCTTACGATGCGGGCCGTCCGGCGTTCCTCCCGGGCATTATGCAGGGAAAACACCGCCCAGAGGGCTGCGGGCAACCAGCCGATGATCGTGATCTGCAGTACAAAACAAACTATGGCATGGAGGATTTTGCCCCTCAGGAGGAATGATAAAGCGGGAAGCAGAATGGCGATGAGTATCATAAGCAATGAATATATATCAAAAATACCGAAAAAACCATACCTGACGGCTTGGGTTTCGGGCTTGAAAACTATGCGCTGTATCTACATCGATGCCAGGCTCACCAGTACAAATAGCAAAACGCCCACGCCGATCGTCAGGAACATTACCGGTTTGCTGATATGGAATACCGACCGGATGTTGGCTTTCGACAAAAACCAAATCGCACCGATATGTATTATCAACGGCACAATGAATCTCTGTGGTGAAGGCGGCGAGAAGAAACTATCATACAGCTGCGTGTGTATTACCCGGCTCCATATGGCTAATTTCAGTGTCATTAAAACCGAAATAGCCGACATCGAGAAGAACCCCGTCGCAAGCACCCACCCGCCTTTCTTCCTGAACCATAACAGCAGGGCGGCACACGGGAAAACGAACAGCGGCAAAAAATGAAGGGATACACTCAAATCCCATTCCGCTGATGCATCCGTGAACATGGCTGCGAGAAAGCGAAAATCCGAATACAATTCCCAGAGCGCCAGGCCGCCTAATAACAATGCGAGGTATTTTATCGTTCTGTCTGCCGTGGGAGTGGTCTGTTCTATCGGCCGTAGCGCCTCCGCGATCGCAGTGCCCGCCGATTGGAAGTTTTGCTTTATGGACGCAACTTTCTGTTGCCGGTCCGCCTTTTCCTGTTGCCTGCCCGCCTGAATGGCGGCAGCGCTTTCCATTTCAGACCCGCTGAGCTGGCGGCTGTCAAGCTCCATTCGCGCAGCCTCCAGGGCAACCGGCTGATAGTCGCCCGGATTGTTGATGATATCCAGCAATTGATCGGTGGGCCAGGTTTTGTACAGTTGGGCGAAGGAATCTTTATTCATTGTATAGGGCGGGTTGATGTAAAACCAGCGCAAATCTAACAAATCACCCATTTTTTACGTACAAATCGCGTTGGCGGGACTCTATTTATAGGTAAGTACATTGCATAAAAGCAATTTATCAACCATTAAACCAGTATTATGAACAAAAGATTCCTATGTGTTCTCGTCCTGATAGGAAGCCTCTTTGCCACGGCTGCCGTGGGGCAATCACAATCGGCCAAAAGGCAGCTGAAAGTGCTCTTCGTGGGGTACGATCCCGCCCGCCCCATGCCGGAAATCACCCGCTCGGCGCCCGGCGGCATGTCCAAAGAAGGGTTTACCGCGGAATACCCGGTGCGGATGCCGGCATTTAAAGCGCTGCTGGACGAATACTTCACCCAGGTGACCACCATGGATTGCCGCGACTGGAAGCCGGAAAGCTCCCAGCCGTTCGATGTCACCATTTTCGATTTCCGGCCCAATCCCCTGCCGAACCAGGATTCCAACCGGATCAAAAACCACAAGCGGCCCCTCTACCTGCCCGACGATTTCTCCAAACCGGTCGTTTTCATCGCCAACACCGCGCCTGAAATGGGCGAAGGCATCGGCCTGAAACTCGACTGGCTATGCCTGTGCCTCGATGCAGACGCGCACCATCTGAATACGAAGCACGCCATCTTTAAAGGCCCCCTCGCCAAAGTAACCCCCACCCTGGAAACGAAAGACGCGCCGGAAGGGCTTTTCCATTATACAACCGGCAAATCCATCCCGAAACAGATCCCCATGTGGAAAGTGCAGAACGAAGGCTACCTGACCGACAGGAACGCCCGGGTGGGCCTCGTGGCCCGCGGCGACCGGTTCACCGAAGGCCCTGACGCAGAGGTGATCTCCAGCGGCGTTTGCACCAAAGACGTGGGCGCGGTAGCATTGGGCCGTCATGGTAACTTTTTCCTGTGGGGCTTCGCCTCCTCGCCGGTAAAAATGACGGAAGAAGCGAAAAAGGTGTTCGTCAATACCGTAGCCTACATGCAGCAATTCGACGGCAAAACGCCCATCACCCGGAAGTACAACGACCGGATGGCCACCACGAACAATGTTCGCGAGATCATCGCCAACGCCGACCGGGCTACTTTCGAAGAATACCTAAAATCCATCAAAGAATTCAACGAGCATAACAAGAAGGAAAAAGCGCGCATCGACGCGAAGAAAGCCGCCGGACAGGCGCTTACTTCCCAGGAAGAAGAAATGTACCCGTATTATGAACACGAACAACCGCTGCCCACCTGGGACGGCTACCTGAAAGGGATCATGGGCAAATATGCCGCTAAATTCGGTTCAGACGCCGCCGCTTTCCAGGCTTACATGAACAGCAACTTCGATTATATCTATTGCGACCCGAATGCTTTCTTCAGTTACACCATCGACGAAGACGTGGCGCAGATCGGCATTCCCAACCATAGCCTCAAGTTGCTGGACGCCTGCATCGGTATGCTGAAAAAGAAAGAAAAAGAAGACCTCGCGCTACGCGTGCTCCAACGTTACACGGGCGAAAAGTACACCGCCGCGGCCAACTGGAGCAACTGGCTGTCCAAACACCGTAAAAAACTGTTCTTCAGCGAAACGAATGGTTTCCGCTGGGTAATCAATACTTACAACTGATGAAAATCGTATTGTTGCTAATGATGCTGATGCCTGCCGCCGCATTTTGCCAAAGCAGGTTTGATAAAAAGATAGAAAAGGAAGCCGCCGCGCTGAAGTGCCCTCCCCTGCGGAAACCACACCCGTTACCGTGAACGCGATGGTAGTCGTGGACAACGACAGCCTGGCCGTGATCGTGAAAACGGAGATTCTCCCCGGTTGGCATATCTACGCGTTCGTTCCTGAAAACCAGCCATACATTCAGCTGGATCCCATCCTGGATGCGCCCGCATCCCTGCGGAAAGCCGGCGCCTGGATCAAGTCGAAACCGATGGCTTCTGTCAATGATCCCGGGGTGCTGATTTATGAGAATCATGCATTGTTCGTGCAGAAATTCGCCAGGACCGATAAAACCAGCGGCAAAATCAAAGCGGGATTGTACTTCCAGTGCTGCGATATCAAACAATGCCTCCCACCCGACGAGCGGACGGTGGAGTTGGAATTCTAATCGCGCCATGAAATGATATGCAGCAAGACCCGCCCACCCAGGCGGGTCTTGCCTTTGGACGCTATGTGATCCTTGTTACCAAACTCCCGGTTCGTTTCCGCCAACTTTGTGGTACAAAAATCAAATCAAACAGATTATGCACCACGAAATCGTTTCCCAATGGATGGGCAAAATGCAATTCAACTCCCTCGTCAACGGCCACACCATTGTGATGGATGGTCCCGAGAAAGTTGGCGGTGAAAACAACGGTCCGATTCCCAAACCATTGGTGCTGACCGCCCTCTCCGGCTGCACCGGCATGGACGTCATCTCCCTGCTCCGCAAAGCAAAAAAGGAAATCGGCAGTTTCGACGTCCAGGTTCGCGGCGAACTGTCCCAGGGCCACCCGATGCAATACATCGCCATCCATCTCGATTATATTTTTGAAGGTCCGCAAGACGCCCGCGAGGAGGCGCTGAACGCCGTCACGCAGTCGCAGGAGAAATTTTGCGGCGTGAGCGATATGCTAAAAAAATCCTCCCCGTTACCTGGGATGTTACGTATAATGGCGTGAAGGTTTTCTCCAACCGCGAAGCCACTGTTTAATCCGCGCGCACAATGCCCGTTTTTAGCAACAGGCTGTTGCGGTTGATGGCCAGGAGCCCCTGCTGCTCCATGCTTTTCAATAAGCGCGATACCGCTTCCCGGGTGGAATGCAGGTCGTCGGCAATCTGCTGATGGGTGATTTGCAGCGTGCGGCTATTGATCCGGGCGGAGTGATCGTGGAGGTAATCCAGCAGGCGCTGGTCGAGTTTCTTGAACACGACGCCGTCGAAAGCCTGCAGCAGATTATCGAAACGCGCGCGGTAGGTGTTGACGACAAAATGGTTCCATTCGTGGCTTTCGCGCATGAGGCGATCCATCACCGCCAGTGGCAGCAATATTATCCGGCTGTTCTCCAGCGCGGTGATCATGACACCGCTCAATTCACTGCCCTGCGCACAGACGAACGTCATGGCGCAGGCGTGCCCCGCTTCGAGGTAATACATGAAAATCTCCCCTTCCGGGCCTTCGCGGTAGACTTTCATATGCCCTTCCGCCACGAGAATGGCGTTGCGCAGAAGCTGCCCCTGGCGTGTGATCGTGTCCCCCTTCTGAGTTGTGATAACGCTGGCAGACTGGCCAATAAGGTCTTTCACGCTCCCCGGAAGCAAGGGAAAATTCCTGTTGAGCAAATCAGTGATTTCTGGCTGGGTGGTAGTCATGACGGCTGGTGAAGTTTGGCAGCAAATTCCTTTTTTCCGCCGTTGGCCGCAATGATTTCCCGCAGATCGGGCGATGACCGCAGTCACTTCCCCCGCATCCTTGCAATACCTGCTGGAAGAAGTTCAGGTTACGTACGATTGCAGTGATCATCCACCGACAAAAAATGTCAAATTCCAACGCTTCCCCGGAAAATTTACGGTTTATTGGCGCGGTTGACGAAAATTGAAAAATATACAGGAATTTCGTTCAAAGACGTATACATACAGACAATAGCGACAACCAACCAGATTCAACAGACCTAACGCAATTCACGGATACGAAAATCAAAAACCAACCATTTACATCATTTCGGAGCACAACGGCTCAGGTGCTCCGGCATTCATCACGCTTTTGCATGGTTTCCTCAGTTTCGTACGTCTGCCCGTTTGATTGACGCGGGTTTAGATCATACACTGAAAAGGATAATTGATGAGACAAGGGATTCCCGATCTCTATCGGGGATAGTATTTGCTCACACCTGTACCGGCAGATGCATGCACCAACAAAGAAATTTTAGTGCCGAAAAAACATAAGCATAAAAGCTGCACCCAATTAGCAATTGATGCATATGAAACAAACGGCCCCTTCGCGGGGCCGTTTCCTATTAGTCTGATGTTATTTAATGGGTAAAAGTTCGTCGGGATAAGGCACCGGTTTCCCGGATTGAATATAGACCGGCATCTGCGCCTTTTGCCGCTTCAGCTGCGCGGTGAGGAGCCGGGCCATCTCCCTCGTTTTAGCGGGATTTTGCGCGGAAAGGTCATGTTCTTCCCTGATGTCGGTAGCGAGATGATAAAGTTCCAGTTTGCCGGGTTTCTCGAAATACACCAGCTTCCAATCGCCCTGGCGGATGGCGGTCATGAAGGAATTGTCTTCGCCGAGGTTGCCGCCGGCCCAGTTGTTGGGGTAATTCCATACGAGCGGGCGATTGTTGTTCCGGAGGTTGGGGTTGCGGAGATACTTCACCATGCTCTGGCCGTCTACCTGCTGGAGGGTCCTGTACTTCTTCACACCTGCCATTTCGAGGATCGTGGGATAAAAATCCTCGATGATCACGTATTGGCCGCTGACGCTTCCCGGGGCGGTTACCCCATTCCAGCGGACCATCATCGGCTCGCGGATGCCGCCTTCGTACATGGAGCCTTTCCCGCCCCTTAACGGCCAGTTTTGTGTGTTGTGCCCGCCTTCGCGGGGTGGATGCGAGTACCCGCCGTTGTCCGACATGAAGATGACGATGGTATTATCGGTCAGTCCGTTTGTGTCGAGATAATCGAGCAATTGCCCGAGGCTCCTGTCCATCCCTTCCAGCAACGCAGCATAGGCGGCTTCCGGCCGGGGCAAGCCCTGGTCGAGGTAGTGCTGCATAAAGCGCGCGTCTTCCTGGAACGGGAGGTGTACGGCGTAGTGGCCCATGTACAGGAAGAAAGGCTGCTGCCGTTGCCGGGCCGTATCCATCGCCAGCATGGCTTCCAGGGTAAGCGCTTCGGTGAGGAATATATCTTTGCCGTAATACTTTTGCATACCCGGCATATCGGCCTGTACGATGTATTTTTCGGGATTGAAGCCGAAGTCTTTCTCCCCGAAATACGACGCGGGATGACCGGCGGCGCTGCCCGCGATGTTTTTCACGAAACCCAGGTTCAGCGGATCTTTACCGATGCTTTGGTACGTCCCGAAGTGGGCTTTTCCGCACATGATGGTATAATAACCGTTGTTTTTGAGGATTTGCGGCAGCGGCGTGGCGTATGCGCTCCGCTCCTGCTTTCCGTCGGGCGACAAACCGTTTACATTCCAGGCCGGCGGCTGGAGGAGGCTGTCTTTTGCGTCGGTGCTTTTATTGAAGGTGCTCGTCCAATTGGTAACGCGGTGGCTGGCGGCGTTCATGCCTGATAGCAGGCTAACGCGCGAGGGGTGCACACGGGCGTGGCGTAGGCGTTGGTGAACTTCATGCCTGTGCGCGCCAGGCGTTGCATATTGGGCGTGCGGAACTTCCGGTTGGCGGGCGTGATACTATCCCAGAAGGGTTCGGAGGTATCCTGCCAGCCCATATCGTCGACCAGGAAAAAAATAATATTGGGCCGGGACTTTTGCTGCGCCGCCGCGCCCTGCCACAGCAGGAAGCCCGCTGCGGCGGTGATGAGATATTTCTTCATTTCGGCTGGATTTCTTCGTTAAAATAAGCATTAAAAACCATCAACGCAGGCGTACCGCGATGGTGCATGATCCGCAGGCGCAGTGCCGCGGCCTTCACCGCCGGGAAAGTAGCGATATGCTTATGCCCCACGGCCGTTCCCGCGTATACCTTCTGCCAGCGGCCGCCGGTTTTGGCTTCCACGAAAAACGACAGGATGCGCTCGCCTTGCGTGATATCTTCCCCGATCATCACCTGGTTCACCAGGCGGGACGCGCCCAATCGGATTTCAGGAACTCCGCTACCCGGTACAAATGCGCCCAGTGGCGCGTCATAACGCGTGCGCACCGCCGCTCCGAATTCTTTCAGCCGTTTTGCATCCACCGCGGGCACCAGCCCCGCCGTATCGGGCGTCAGGCCCAGAATGAGGGTGGAATTACGGCCTACAGATTGTTCGTACATCCGCAACAAGTGATCGAGCGGGTACACGCTCCGGTCGTCCCCGGGTTCCCAGAACCATTCGTGCCGGCCGTTGTGGCCGCGCAAAGGCGCGTCAGACATGGCGGGCATCCAGTATTTGCCGGTACTGTCGCCGTGTTTGGCCAGGTGATAATTGTTGGCCGCGATCTCCGGGTAACGGGCGGTCAGCATACTGGGATAGGGAAAAGTGGACCAGCAGGGATAGCCGACAGTCCCGGTTTCGGAGCCGCCCCAGCGCGCGTCGGAACGTTGGCCATTCCAGTAAAACAGTGCGCCCGGCTGGTGCTTTTCAACAATGGACAAAACATCCGGCGCGCCATCGGCCGGGTCAGAAGCGCCGCCGTCGAACCAGATTTCGAACAGCGGGCCGTAGCGCGTACAGAGCTCCTCCACCATCCCCTCTACCATCCGGTTGTAATAATCCTGCCGGTTTTGGCGGAAAGCGTTATCCGCGCCCTGGACTTTAAAATCGTGCACGCCCATGAACGCATTCCAGCGGATGCCGATGTAAATCCCCGGGGCAATGCCGTATTTGCGGCAGGAAGCCACGAAATCGGCCACGATATCGGCTTTTCCGTTTTTCCATCGCAGGGCTTTGAGGCAGTAGGGGTTTACATCCGACTGGTACAGCGCAAAGCCGGTTTCGTGGGTAGCGGTAAGGATGGCGAAGCGCGCGCCGGCATCCTTTGCCGTTTTTACCCACTGATCGGTGTCGAGTTGGGAAGGATGGAAAATATTATAATCTGGAACAGGCGAGATGCGGTTGCCGCCCTGTCCGTATTGCCTGCCGTCGAATACATGCAGGTCGTAATGAAAAACCATGCCCAGTTCCGCGCGTTGCCATGCCAGCTGCGCGGGAGCGGGCAGCGGCTGGGAGAATCCCGCCGCTGCCGTGGTGATCCCGGCGGCCAGCAGCACCAGTTTATTTAGGATACCCGTCATTTTGATCCAGTTTTTTATCCGCTTCGATCTCACGCTGCGGGATGGGATACAATACCTGCCAGTCTTTCGCGCTCATGCCACGTGCCTGCGCCCCGGAAATGAATTTGCCGGCGCGGATGAGGTCTTCTCTCCTTTTGCCTTCTCCGAAAAACTCGCGCGCCCGTTCTGCCAGTATGAAATCGCGCAGCTGCTCTTTCGATGCATAATCCGCCAGTTCAATCTTACTGGCTTTTGCACGGCCGCGTATTTCATTCACAAGATCCACCGATTCCTGGGTGGGCCCGTTCCGTTCATTGAGCGCCTCCGCCCTGGCGAGCAGGATATCCGCATAACGCACCACCGGGATATCGTTCCCCATATCGGCCGATTGCCCCGCGGGATCGGGCACGAATTTAAACGAGCGCGCGTTGTTCAATGCCTGCCCGCCAGCGCTGCGGTTCATCTGGATGGTGACGCCGGAGGTATTGGTGTATTCGGTCAGGATCATTTTCAACCGTTCATCACCCGGCTCGAAGCTGTCCACGAAATTGGTATAAAGCCTGAATTGCGCGCCGAAGATGATCCAGTTGGACTGGATGGGATATCCCGGCGGGAAGGTATGCGCCATCACGATATTGCCGAAGCCCGTTTGCCCCAGGCAGGGATACACGAAGATGTATTCATTATTATTTTCATTCTCCACCGCAAACAGCCGGTCCACGTTCCCGAAAAGACCGTACTGGTTCAGCTCACGTATTTCCTGCGCCGCGTCTGCACATTCCTTCCACATCTTTTTATTGAGATAGAACTTGCACAGGATGGCCAATGCTGCGCCTTTCGTCGCTTTTCCGCGCAGCGCCTGTTTCGGCGGCAGATCCTGCGCGGCAGCCTTCAGCTCGTCGATGATGAACGCCGTCATCGCGGCGTCTGTAGCCCGCGTCATTTCCGGATCGATGTTTTTGGCGGTTGTGATCAGCGGCACCGGGCCGAAGAAATTGTACAGGTAAGCGTAGGCTGCCGCCCGTACGAACCGCGCTTCCGCCACCAACTCCTTCAATTTCCCGGCGGGCACGGCCGTGGCGGCGTCTTTGTTATCCAGCAGTACGTTGCTGTTGCGGATGGCGCGGAAGCCTTTGGACCAGGTGGAGTTGAAGAAGTCGTTGGTGGGGTTCCAGGTGAAGGTGATGAATTCCTTGGCGGAAGCCTCAAAGCCACCGCCGCTTTGCAGCATCACATCGGTACAGAATTCCCCGTAACAATACACATCGTTCCGGTTGGCGTAACCCGTAACCTGCAGTTCTGCATAAGCGCTGTTCAGCACCTTCTCGAAACCGTCCACGGAATTCCCGAACTGGGCGGGATCATATTCAGTATAAATATCTTCTTTCAGGAATTTCTTGCATCCGGATGCCGTGAGCAGGCAGGCGGCCGCAAAGTATATGATCGGTTTGGTCATTTTCATCGTTTAGCTTTTACGTGGATTAAAAATTAAGCTTCATGCCCAGGCGGTATACTTTCGCCAACGGATAGCTGTTCTGCGCCACACGGGCCACCGCATTGCGCGAGTTGGCGTCGGGGTCGTAGCCGTTGTAACCGGTAATGGTGAACAGGTTATCGCCCGCCACATAGGCGTTGATGCTTTTGATCGTTTTACCGGCGAGAGGGAAAGTGTAACCCAGCGTCAGCGTTTTCAGGCGAACGAACGATACGTCCTGCACGGTGTACGAATTCACGGAATACTGTCCGCCGTAGGTAGACGCGTTGATGCCGGAAGGATACCTGGCGCCGGGGTTTTCCGGCGTCCAGCGGTCGAGATAATACTCTGCCATATGATTCCGCTGGAAGTTGATCGGGTATAAGGATTCCACGATGTTGGCATCCAGCGCGTAAGCGTCGTGCACGCCCAGTACCAGCACGTTCAGGCTGAGTTTCTTGTAATTGAAGGTGTTATTGAAGCCCCAGGTCACCTTCGGCAGCGGACTGCCCAATACCACCCGGTCTTTCGGATCGATGGATTTGTTCCCATCCTGATCCCTGAATCGCGGCGATCCCGCTTTGGCGCCCGGCTGGCCGGAAGCCGCGGCCTCCTGGTCGGTCTGGAAGATCCCGTCCACTTCATACCCGTAATAGGAATAGATCGGCATTCCCGTTTGCACCAGCGCGAAGTTGGGCACGAAAGAGAAAGCACCCGTCAGCAGCTGCGGAATGAAATCGGGCAGGCGCGTTACTTCATTTTTCAGCAACGACAACGAAATACTGCTTTCCCAGCTGAAATCCTTTCCTTCCACATTGCGTGTATTCAGCAGGAAGTCCATTCCTTTGTTCCGCACATTCCCGAAATTCACAACCTGCGAAGGGAAGCCGGTAAATGCGGGAACCGGTTTGCTGAAGAGCTGGTCTTTCGCATTCTTCACGTAAAATTCCAGCGACCCGCTGATCCTTCCGTTCAAAAATCCAAAATCGACGCCGGCGTTGTACTCCTCCGTGGTTTCCCAACGCAGGGCCGTATTCGGCAAGCGGGCGGGCTCAACGCCCTGGTAGAGATTATCGCCGAACACCGCGCGGCCCGCGGCTTTGTAGGTCTGCAACGTCGCGAAATTCCCGATATCCTGGTTGCCGATCTGCCCGTAACCGAATCGCAGCTTCAGGTTGGAAACCGCCTTCGCCGTTTGCATAAATGGCTCTTTATGGATGTTCCAGCCCACGGCCAGGGAAGGGAACAGCGCGTATTTATGCGCGTCGGAGAAACGTGATGTGCCATCCGACCGGAAAGAAGCCGTGAGCAAATATTTGTCCCGGTATTCGTAATTCAAGCGGCCGAGATAGGAATGCAGTTTGTTGGAGTTGCGGGAACTGCTGACGTTATCCCCGTTCACCCCGTCGCCGCTGCCCAGCAGGTAGGTATAAGTGATATCGGACAGGAACATGCGCGACGAGGCGCCGGCCGACGAACCGTCGTACCGCTCGGCAGTGGTGCCCACCAGGAGCGAAAGGTTGTGCCCGCCAATACGGCGGTCGTACCTGGCGAGGTATTCCATCAGCCAGTGCGTATTGTCGGCATAATCGATGGAACCGATCCCCCCGGCAGATTGCCCGAACTGCGTGATGCGGCTGTTGTATGCATCCAGCCTGCCCGTGCTCAGGTCCGCTCCTACCCTGGCCGTGAGCGTAAGCCCGTTCACCGGCCGGTAGTTCGCACTCAGCATGCCGTAGGTATTGTTCACGACGTTGCTCCGCGTGATGCCGTATATGATTGCCAGCGGGTTTTCCAGCGCGATCAGCGGGTTCTGGCGGTAGCGGCCGTTGGCGTCTTTAAGCGGTGAAATGGTGGGATCGAAATTGAGCGCGGTATTGATGGCGCCCGCGTTTTCGTTGATACCCGTTTGATTGTAGGCCTGGTTGCTTTTCGTCCGCGAAATATTCAACGCCAGCGTTACATCGATCTTTTCGGAAGGCGACAGGTCGTAATTCACCCGGGCGTTGTAACGCTCATAATTGGTATTCTTCAGGATGCCGTCCTGATTTAAATAACTCAGGCCCACGTAATATTTGTGGTTCTTCGCGCCGCCGTTGAACGACAGCTGGTGGTTTTGCGCCATAGCCGTCTGGTAGATTTCATCCTGCCAGTCGGTGCCTTTGCCGATGGAATCGCGGAACCGCTGGGAGAATGGCTCCGCCTGTCCCTGGGCTACTGACATTTCGTTCAGCACCTGCATGTATTCCGGCGCAGTCAGCAAGCGAATTTTCTTAGCCAGCTGCTGCATCCCCACATAGCCGTTATAGGAAATATTCATCTGCCCGGCCGCGCCTTTCTTGGTAGTGATCAGCACCACGCCGTTTGCCGCGCGCGAACCATAAATGGCCGCGGCGCTCGCGTCTTTCAACACCTGGATGGATGCAATATCGTCCTGGCTCACGGAAGCGGGATCCACTCCCGGCATCCCGTCGACCACTACCAGCACGGCATTGCTGCTGTTGATAGAACCCGCGCCCCTCACCCGGATGGCGACGCCGCCGCCCGGCGCCGAGCTCGACTGGCTCACATATACGCCTGCGGCCTTGCCGTTGAGCGCCTGCATGGCGTTGTTGTTGACACCTTGTGTGAGGTCTTTCTCCGAAACGATGGCCACGGAGCCGGTAATATCGCTTTTGCGCCGGGTGCCGTATCCTACCACTACCACTTCGTTGAGGGCAGACAGGCTGCTTTTCATTTTAACGATGATAGAAGTGGAAGTGTTTGCCTTGAGGTTGTATCCCGACAAGGTTTGTGTTTCGAACCCCATCATGCTGACAATAAAAGCGTAGCTTCCCTCAACCGGAAGCCGCGGGAAGTTAAATACCCCCGCAGAATCTGTCTGAGTTCCCGACGTGAGGTTGGTGAGGCTGTTTTTCGCCAGTATGTTCACGAAGGGCATCGGGTTGCCTGATTCGTCGCGCACGACGCCTTTCACCCTTCCGGTGTTCACCTGCGCGGAAGTGGCGGTTCCGCAGAGCAGGCAGGCCATTACGGCGAGCAGGTAGGTTGATAAAACTTTCATCTTTTTCATTGAGTGGATTTTAACGATAAGCGGACATAGCAATCCCCGAACGCTCCGCGGGCGCTCTGAAGGAGTAGCATCGGCATTAAGAAAAAAGAAAACGCGTCTCTCTGTCTATTTTGATTTGATAATAAACCCTTTTTTGTTTTTCGTTACGATCAGGTTGTTCAGCATGGTGATATCGCGCAGGATGTTATCCAGCGAATCAGACTGGTCGATTTTCCCGATGAAGCTCATGCCCTGCAAGTCGGCGGGATTGTAATAAATCCGCACGTCGTAAATGGCGGATAGTTGATCGAATACCTGCGACAGCCCCTGGTTCTCGAACATGTACCAGCTGTTCCTGGCCGCATCTGCTGCTGCATCCCTGCTGTTTCCGCCGGCTGCGGGCTTCGTGGCCGGCAACTTTCTGTGCAGTGATACGCCCAGCTCCCGGCTGTAGGAAAACTCGTCGCCCGGCAGCAGGATGTAATCCTGGTCTAGGCGGGCCAGCGTGGTGTCGGTGGCTTTAATCATCACTTTACCTTCCAGGAGCACAACGTTCGTAGCCTGGCCGCCGGGTTCGGCGGAGACTTTGAACTTTGTGCCGAGGGCAGTGACGGCCATTCCATTGACATGCACGGAGAAGGGCATTTCCGCATTACCCCGGGTCGTGAAAACGGCTTCGCCATTCAGGTAGATATCACGCCGTCCGTTGGCGAATGCAGGATCGTACCGGATACCCGACCCCGGTTGCAGGGCAGCGGACGAGCTGTCTTCCAGCAAGTGCAGCAGTATGTCTTTCCCGTTATTAAAAACGACGCGCATGTCTTCTGCGATGAAAACGGTGGCCGGTTGCTGTTTGTGACCCATGAAATACCAGGCTCCCGCCATTGCGCCGGCGATCAGTGCCGCTACCGCCAGTTTCCTGTACAGCGGTACCACACGGCGCACCGGTACGGGTTGAACGTCTTGCCAAACTTCCTGCCAGTAAGTTTCCGTTTTACCTGCATTTCCAGCGGATTCCGCCCATTCCTGCGAAGGAAGGAAATCGTCCGCAGCCCCGGGGTTATTTTCCAGGTAATCGCTCACCGCCAGCGCTTCCGCGGCGGTGCATTCTCCCCTGAAAAACCTGTCAATCTGTTCTCTGGAAATATTCATGCTAACAAGTAATACGATCCGGAAAGGAAAATCCCTCCGGCCATGAAAAAAATAATGGAAAAATGTTGAAGATGCTTCCTTAAAGCACTGACTGCCTTTGCAATATGATTTTCGACCGCTTTTGCCGTGATGTTCATCTCAGCGGCTATTTCCTTGTGGGAATAGCCTTGTATTTTATGCAAAAGGAAAGCCTGCCTGCGCGCGCGGGGCATGGTATCGAGCACCTGGTGGAGGCGCCTTTCGAGATCCCAAGCAGGCTGCTTCGGAGAGGGCGTTTCCTGTTCCGGCATTACGGAAGGGTATACCAGCACCTGCTTTTTGCGAAGAAAATCGATGTAAACGGTTTTTGCGATGTTAAAAAGATGCTGATCGATCGTATAGTCGCCGTTCATGGAATGACGGTATTGCCAGAGGCGCAGAAAAGTCGTTTGCAGGAGGTCGCGGGCATCTTCTTCCGATTCCGTCTTCTTCATGAAATATCGGAAAACCTTATCCCGGAATTGCTGAAATACCGCATTGAATGCCGTCTCGTTACCTTGCTTTATGGATTTGACAAGTTCCAACACGGGAATGAAATTAGTATAAATTCCCTCAGTTATGTAATACATATTCCGGGAATTTCAGCAAATGCGGCCATCCCGGCGGATTCCAAACCTTCAGAAAACGAACCGGCCCCGCAATTGCGGAGCCGGCGATAAAATTAATTTTACACATGACGTCTATGGCAGATGCATGATCTCTTCCATCGGCGACCACGTTTCCCCGGCCGTGGCCGCATCGGGCAGTGGTATCTGTGTGGGCGCGGTTTCTTTCCACCAGCGCTGCGTCACGGAATCGGCGGCCATCTTTTTCATATCGGCGGCGAAATCGTTTCCGGTATACTCGAAATAGCTGAACAAAAGTAATTTCCCGTCGATTTCTTTCAGGTAGATGGAATAGTTGCGGATATGGCAATCCCGCAATGTCTTCACTACCCCCGGCCAAACATCCGCGTGCAACTGCCGGTAGTAGGCGGCCTTGTCCGGATGCAGGCCCGTTACCATGCCATAGCGCACGGCCTGCTTGCCAGCGCATCCGACGAAAAACAGTATGATGGCGAAAAAGAGTAATATTCTCATGACAGGGCAATTTTAGATCTAAAGCACTGGTAATTGCTCCGCATTACCGTCCAGCGTCAGTTCGATAACGTATGGCGATGCGGGCGCGGATGCCGGGAGATACACACGGATCTCCTCCCCTGCGGTTTCCACTTTCACCTCCGCACCGCCGATCAGGGCGGCTTTGCGGATCTGCCTGCCGGGAAGGGCTTTCAGCGACAGGGTGTTACCCACAGGTTTCAATACATGCAGGTAGATTTTGTCTCCTTTCCGCGTGGCGGCGTATTGGTCCACCGGCTTCCAGGGTCCGCCCAGCGTGCCGTACACCGCCTGCCCGTTCTGCCTGAGCCAGCCGCCGATTTCGCGGAGACGGCCTGCCTGCCGGGCTTCGATGCGGCCGTCGGCCATCGGGCCTACGTTCAGTAACAGGTTACCGTTACCGCCCGCAGTCCGGGAGATGATATCCAGGCAGGTTTCGAGGGATTTCATTTTGTCGTTCGGTTTCCAGGCCCATTGCGTGCAGATGGTGAAACAGCTTTCCCAGGGCGTTTCCATGTTCATTTTACCTACTACCTGTTCCGGGGTATCGTAATCGCCCACGATCCGCGAAGCGTCTATCTGCTTTACCTCCATCCCGCTCATTTCCTTCCCCAGCCTGTTGTTGGTAAT
Source organism: Chitinophaga pollutisoli (assembly GCF_038396755.1). Classification (NCBI taxonomy): domain Bacteria; kingdom Pseudomonadati; phylum Bacteroidota; class Chitinophagia; order Chitinophagales; family Chitinophagaceae; genus Chitinophaga; species Chitinophaga pollutisoli. Next base: position 1,082,148 of record NZ_CP149822.1, read on the forward strand.
CACTGAAGGTTTGAGTTGCTTGAGGTAAGCGTAGAGATCGCGGCCCATTTCGTCGGTCCAGGGTTGCTCCCATTGCCCGTCGAACCAAAGCATGTAGGGATCGTAATTCGTAATCAGTTCCTTCAGCTGGTTTTTCATAAACGCCACATACGCCTTCATGTCTGATTTGGGATCGATGACTTTTGTTTTAGGGCTGTGAATGGGATAATCGGGATGATGCCAATCGAGGATCGTATAGTAGATGCAGAATTTGATGCCCTGCTGCCTGCAGGCTTTGGCGAGCGCACCCACGATGTCTTTCTTGTAAGGCGTGGAAGCGATATCGTATTCAGTGAAGGCGGAAGGCCAGAGGCAAAAACCATCGTGGTGGCGGGCGGTGATGGTGAGGTATTTCATTCCCGCGTCCTTCGCGATTTTCACCCATTCGTCGGCATTGAACAATACCGGGTTGAATTCGCGGTAGAGGTTATCATAATCCGCCGTTTCCACCTGGTTGCCCCGCGACCAGCCGATTTCCGTGCCCCGGAGCGCCACAGGCCCCCAGTGGATGAACATCCCGAAGCGCATGTCCATAAACTGCTTCAGGACGGCAGGATCGGTTTTTGCCGGCGTTTGCCCGGACGAAGCGCCGAAGGAGCATACGGCAGCCAATAAAAACAGGAATCTCTTCATGGTAAACTTTTTATCTGGTTGAAATTGCACGTAGAATTGTTTATCTGAAAACCCAGTACAGCGCCCCCATGGCCAGGAGCAACAGCAGGGACAGGAATTTATAGTTACCGAAACCCGCCCATCCCTTGCCTGCCAGCGGTTCACGGATCGACCGCCAGTACAGCGCTGCGCTCTGCTCCGTATGCACCACGGGATACACGAACGAAAACACCACCTGCATCACCACACAGGCCAGGAATAGGTAAAACGCCATCATCATGAACGGAATGCCGCCAAGCAGATTCCCCGGCGCCAGCTTGTTCAGCGCGTAAACCGCCGCCCCCAGTGCGGATCCCAACCAGAGCGTGAGCTGCGCCGAACGGGCAGACGCTCCTTTCCAAAAAATCCCGAGCAGGAAAACGCAGGTGATCGGCGGCGCGATGTGCGCGATCACGTCATTGATTCCTTCGAAAAGGCTCTGGTACCGGTTCAGCAATGGCAACAGCGCGATCGACAGCAACAGCGCCACACCCGACGACCAGCGGCCCACTTTCACCAGCACCACATCCGTGGTATCGGGTTTGAAACGTTTGTACAAATCGAAGCTGGCCAGCGTGGCGATGGAATTCAGCGCACCGGCGATCTGGCTCATCAGTCCCGACAACAACGCCGCTACCAGCACCCCGATCAGCCCCGAAGGCAGGAGCTGCGTGATCATCAGGGTATAAATCCCTTTGGAATCGAGCGTTTGCGTGCCGTCGGCGGATGTATGCATGAGGGCGCTTACGTCCAGCCCGCCGGATTTATATAAAGTCCAGGCGAAAAGTCCCGGCAATACGAATATGAAAACCGGCAGGATCTTGATGAAGCCGCAGAACAGCGAGCCGACGCGCGCGTGGTTCTCGTCTTTCGCCCCGAGTACCCGCTGCACGATGGTTTGGTCGGCGCACCAATACCAGATTCCCAGCACCGGGTACCCCAGGAACACCGCCATCCACGACATCCCCGAAGCATCGCCCATGGGCCGCATCATGCTCAGTTTGTCCAGCGCGTTGTGATCCGCCAGCACGGCTTCCATCGGCTGCCATCCGCCCATTTTATTCCACGCCGCCACGGTGATGATGACCGCACCCGCGATCAATACGATACTCTGGATGGATTCCGTCACCACTACGGCGCGCAGCCCGCCCACGATGGTATAAAGCCCCGTGAGTGCGGCGATCACGATGATACTGGCGTACATGTCAATTCCGAAAAGCGTTTCGAGGACAATACCGCCGGCCAGGAAAGAGAAAGCGATGTGAATGATGATGGCCGAAACAATGGATACAAATGCCAGCCAGTCGCGGCAGGCGCGGTTGTACCGCCGTTCCAGGAAATCCGGCAGGGTGGCCACCCCGGAACGGATATAAAACGGCACGAAAAAGAGCGCCAGCAAAATGAGCGTAAACGCCGCCATCCATTCGAAGTTGCCGTTGAGCAGCCCGGCGTCGAATCCGCTCTGCGCCAGGCTCACCAGGTGCAGGCAGGAAATGTTGGTGGCGAAGAGCGCCAGCCCGATCATCGGCCAGCGCAAGGTTTTACCCGCCAGAAAATAGGCGCCCGAACCTTCCCCGCCCGCTGTCTTCTTCCGCAGTCCCGTCCACAGGCCGATGCCGACGATCAGCAGGATATATCCGATGGTGATGATAATGTCTGTAGTCCCGATCATAACATGGATTATTTAAGGTCACAACTGCTGCCGGGTTCCTGCGGCGTTACATACACGCCGTTTTCGATGCGGACCGGGTGCTGAAAATGTGCTTTCAGGTGCGGGATGTACTCCAGGAAGAGCGCGTCATGCCCCAGGGCGATGTGATTGAACAGCACGAGGTGCTGGTGCAGCTGCCCCATATCGCCTACATGCGGCACCACCGGCACTCCGAACTTTTTACACAACAGACTGATGGTGATAAACTCGCTTACGCCTCCTACCCTCACGGCATCTACCTGGATGAACCCGGCGCAGCCCGTCTGGAGGTAATTCTTGAATACGACCCGGTTGGGAACGTGCTCCCCCAGCGCCAGTTTCACCGGTTTCACGGCTTCCGCGAGGGTTACGTGCGCCAGCACATCGTCGGGGTGCGTGGGTTCTTCCACCCAATACGGCTGCATCGATTTCAGCTCGTTGCATATGGAAATCGCCTGCGGGAGGGTCCATTGCTGGTTGGCGTCGAGCATGACCTTCGCCGCATCGCCCACCGTATCGCGGACGATGTGCGCCCTTCGCACGTCGCGCGCGGGATCGGCGGAGCCGACTTTCAGCTTCATCGCCCCAAAACCCTGTTCCAACGCGCGCTTGCAGTTCTCCCGCACTTTTTCGTCGGCGTAGTTGAACCAACCCACCGAAGTGTCGTATCCCGGGTAACCGGATTTCAGCACGTCCATGCGGTTGCTTTTGGTGGCTTGCACTTCCGTGAGCAGCGAGATGGCTTCTTCGCGGGTGAGCACGTCTTCGAGGTAGGAAAGGTCTAGAGTGTCCACGATTTCCCGGGGCGACAGGCTGATGAGCAGCTGCCAGAGCGGAACGCCCCGTTTTTTGGCCCAGAGGTCGAAGCAGGCGTTGGTGACGGAAGCGAGCCCCAGGTGCACGACGCCTTTATGCGGGCCAAGCCAGCGGAACTGTTGCTCGTTGGCCATCGCATGGAAGGTTTTCCCGAAACCCGACATCAGTTCCTCGACGTCTTTTCCTTTGAGGGATTCCGCATAGAAGCCGGCTGCGCGGCACACTAGATCGTTGCCTTCGCCGAGGGTGAAGGCCAGTCCGGTTCCGGAGGCGCCCTGGTCGTCGTGCAGCCGGGTTACGGCATAGGCGTATTGCGGGTCTTTATGAACGGCATCACTGCCGGCGCCGTTTTTCAGCTCGAATCGTGCGTCGGCTATATCGGTATTTTTTATCATGCAGAGGAAATAAAATCAGATCAGGGCCCTGTACCCCAGCTCCGCGCCACCCGTTACGGGCAGGATGCAGCCGGTGATGAAGCGGGCGGCATCGCTGAGGAGGAACACGCAGGCGTCTGCGATCACGTCGCCGGCGGGCATGGCGCCGAGCGGTTGCAGCTGGTCGAGGTAGCGCTGCATGGCTTCCGGCTCGGGCTGCTGGGCAGCCCAGGCTTCCAGCATGGGCGTACGGATCGCCGCGGGCGCTACCGCGTTCACGCGGATGCCGGCGGGCGCGTAGTCGAGCGCCATCGCTTTGGTGAGGGCGTTAACGGCGCCTTTTGTGGCTACGTATGCTGCGTGGTTGTCTTGCCCGATACTCCCTACCAGCGAACTGGTGTTGAGGATGCAGCCTTTCGATGCGCGCAGCAAATCGATGCCTTGGCGGGTGGTGAGATAGATGCTTTTGAGGTTTACCCGCATGAGGGCTTCCCATTCTGCGTCTTCCGTATCGTGCAGGGCTTTGGCGGGATGCGCGAGGCCGGCATTATTATGGATCGCATCCAGGCGGCCATACTTTTTCGCGATCGCCGCGAAAAGCGCCGCCACCGCAGCACCTGAAGCCACATCGCATGCATGGAATGCATGCCCTTCTCCAGGCAGTTCTTCCATCTTTCCACGCTTTTCTTCCTGCCAGTCCGCAACCACCACCTGCGCACCGGCTGCCGCATAGGCTTTGGCGCATTCCCATCCGATACCGTCAGCCCCGCCCGTCAGCAGGATCACTTTTCCTTTCAGCATTGCTTGCATAATTCCTGATTTATTTCCTGCCATAAGTTAAAGATTTTCCACGGCCTGCGGCACGGTACCGGATCTGCAACAAAACTAATCCCCCTTCCCCGGGCAACCTACCGGGGCATTGATAATCTTTAAGCATTTATTAGCATGTTTGAAAAACATTAGCTATACAAAATGATAAAATAGATTCAGTTTTGACATTTACCTGCCATTGGGCCAAACAAAAAGGCAGTCCGGGAGTGGACTGCCTTTTTCAAGCCGGTTAACCGTTTGTATTATTTTCCGAATGCGTATACTTCCGCGATAGCCGTGAAAGGCGGGCGGTTGCTATCGGGCAGGTTGATCTTCAGATACCTGCCGCTTGCATTACCGGTATTATCTACCCTGAGCATATCTCCCGACCCGAAGACGCCTTCTCCCGCGAGGGTCCACACGCCGTTGGGGTCGCTCGTGTTGCCCAGGAAGAATTGCGCTGTTTTCGCGTCGGTATTGCCACCCCGGCGGTAGATGGTGAAATAAGCGATGTTCTTCACGCTTTTCATATCGATGATAGCCCAGTGCGGGGGATCGACGTCATTGGGATCCCATTGGGAATGCCAGTAGGAACCGAGATTCCCGTCGATCAGTGTATTTTTGCCGCCGCCATCGCTGGCTGTTTCGTCTGAAACAGACAATACTTTCCAGGTTGAACGGTCATAAGTAAAGAACTCAGGGAATTTCTCTGCTGATAATGTCCAGGCGGTTGTGAACGTATCGATCGCCTCCGCTTCGGGAATATACAGAGAACGGTATTGGAATTCAGCGCTGCCGGCCACATCCATGTGCACCCAAAACGAATCTGCATGGAAGCGTACGATGGTGTCCGTACCCCGCCGGTTGATGAACCGGACTTCATTAAAGATCATCCCCTCCGCTTTGGCAAACCAGTCTACCACCCCGGTTTGTTCCGTCAGCGATACCTTTTTAACCCGCCGGTTTTGCAGCGTACCGGCATAGGTATCTCCGTAAGTGGTACCGAATGTGGTATATGTCAGGGAGCGGTGGCCGAAATTGTCCATCGTATAAATATTGAAGGAATAGGACTTCTCTTCAAGATCGTTGAGCGGCACGTCGATGCTGTCCCTTCCGGGGTTTAATTTCATGGGCAGGACCATCGAATCCTGTCCGCTGTTCCACGAAACGATCACTTCCTTGATGTTCTGTCCGTTTTCCATCCATAACCGCATCATCAGCCTTTCTTTCCCGGCGATGAACACGACGGAGTCCGGTTTTACGGCGTAGATGATCTCGCCTTCTTCGATATATTCCTTATGGATATCTGTGAATTTATCGCAGGATACAACCGTTGTGAGGATGCACAGGTACGATAAAACATGCAGTAAATATTTCATGTGCTTGTAAGTTTAAATGGATGTTTATTGCCGTTCGCCGTACACGTCGATTTCCGCCGGGTGGGTGAATGTTGTACTGCCCCAGGTGGAGCGGACCACGATCCGGATATAGCGTACCGGTTCCTGTGCGAGATCGAAAGTGAATTCGTGCCCGTTTTCCGCGGTGCGGAGATCTTCATCGGTGACGGTGCTGCCGGATCCGGAAGGTTTAACAATCTCTGTTTCCATGATCTTCTTCCATTCGCTCCAGTCGCCGCTTTGCGATGGCGCACCGACTTTCACATACACGTCGAATTCCTTCGGGTTGCCCCAGTTATAATAGCTGCTGCTGAAATTACGCTGGAACAGCACAATGCGGCTGACTTTCGCCGTTACGCCAAGATCCAGTGTAAACGGTGCGGGCAGGGAAGACGAAGGCGAGTGCCCGAAAGACGTCAGGTCGTCGTCGATGAGCTTCTGGTCGGTGCCTTCCCAGTTGGTGAAGTTCTGATCATTGGCCAGTTTCATGATTTTCATGACATTCTTCGGCAGGCGTTCCTCGAACAGGGGAACGAGCGTTTTGCCCGGCGGGAAGATGGTATCTGACCGGTTGCCGTAGTTATCTTTGACAACAAGTCCGAAAACGCGCGACACCGGCGGGTATCCGCGCAGCGACTGCAGCCCTTCGAGTATCTGGGAACTTACAACACGTACGAGCGTCATGCGCCCCAGGGAATCGGGCGTATACATTTCAAACGCCAGGGGTGTTTTCAGTTCGTTCATCCAGGTGAACCGCGCGCCCCCGAAATCGGTCTGAACGCCCACGGTTGCAGCCGTCAGCTTCAGCGGCGAGCGCATGGGCTTGATTTTGCACGTCACCGGGTCGGACATTTCCTGCGCCCGGTTCACCGTGTAGAGCAGCACTTCATGCTCCTCTTCGTCGTTGTAGCCCAGCACGGACAGTTTGTTGTTATACATGGAAGCCACGGCTTCATATTGTTTGCCGGTTGTTATTTTATACACGGCTTTTACGCTGATGACATCCGGTTGCTTGGGGATGCGGTAAGTGATCGTGGCGCCGCCGGGCTCGTTTACGACCGTAACATCCGTCACCTGTTCAGGTTTACCGGTGGCCTTGGAAATCGGCGTATTTTCCTTTTCTGTACAGGCTTGCAGTATGCCTGCCAAAACGATTATCTGTAAGAATATTTTTTTCATAGACCAATTTTTTGCCCTTACCATCCGGGGTTTTGAATGAGGAGAGGATTTTTAATCATTTCTGATTGGGGGATCGGTGAGAAATAATCCCTGTAGGTGAAGCGCTGGAAGTACACGGTGGTCACGGTATAGTATTCTTCCACGATGTTGGAGTTCACATTCCATCCCTGGATGGGGCGGTTACGCTCTTTCATGGCCGTTTTCCAGCGATTGCTGTCCCACATGTACACACCCTCCGCTGCCAGTTCTATCTTTCTTTCCTGCTGGATGATCTGGCGCATGCCCGCCTTAGTGAGCGGTTTGTTCGGTTGATTGGAGTACTGCGCCCAGCTTTCCACAACTCCCTTGAGCCCCGCGCGTTGCCGCACGGAATCGACGTACTGGTATACTTCGTCGTCCGGCGCGCCTTTCGTTTCGTTCAGCGCTTCGGCACAAAGCAGCAGCAGGTCGGCAAAGCGCATTTCCGGGTAAGGATAGCTTTCTTCCGAAACGCTGTTGGGATCCCGCCAGGTCGTGTTCATAGATACCAGTTTCTTTGGCCAGTATCCTGTAGCATTGTATTCCCCGGGGTTGAATACGGACGAATATTCACCGAATCGGTTTCTGGGATAGGGGATGTCAGCTTCATCAACCGGTTTGTAATGGTTGCCGTACCAGCGGCCCCTGTCGAAACCGAAAGTGGAATAATACCGCATCTCCCTGTCAAAGTTGAGGGAAGCTGTTTTTTCGCCGTTGGCGATGAACAGGTTGTGCGCCGCGTCGCCGGTCCGGATGTTATACCGGTTGGAGTAGGGATACTCGATGTCTTCGTTGATGGGAACGCCGTTGTCGGAGTAAAAGAGTTCCACGGTCGACAGCGGCACGCTGAGGATGCCCGTGTTGCTGGAAGGCGTTGAGGTACCGCCTTCCATCCGCGCCAGTGCCGTGATCTGGTAATCCCAGTTGGCGGGATAAGAGGAGTTGGCCCAGATGATCTCGGGGTTCCAGCGTTGTGTTACCGAGCTGCGGAGGGTATTGATCAGCAAAGTGGTATCGGAAGTCGGTTTGCTGTTCACGGCCATAAAATCGCCTTTTACGTAGAGGCGGTGCCCGGCGGCACGGCATACATCTATAGCGTTTTTACAGGCGTTGGCCGCACTGTCCCAGCGTGCCGCAACGAACTGCTGGTTGAAGAAGGGTTTGCCTTCGTGGTTCAGGAACGAGCTGTAATCAGTGTTGCCATTGAAAAGCGGGCTCGCCCAGTAAGTCAGCACCTTTGCCTTCAGGAAGTAAGCTACAGGACGCGTAAACCGTCCCAGTTCGGAGCCCTTTCCTTCAATATTGAGGGGCAATGCATCGGAGGCGATCACTTCGTTGATGAGTTCCAGGGTGTAGCCGAAGCACTCGTCGATCGTTTCGCGGTACGCCCGGATGCCGCCGGTGGATTCGGTGAGCGGGGGATTTTTCCGCAACGGCGTCATGGGCCCGTAATACTGGATCAGATAGAAATTCAGATATGCCTTAATCAGTTTCACTTCAGCCTTCATCCTTTCCTTTTCATAACGGTTGACGTCCATCACCCCATCAATATTTTCGAGGAAGGTGTTGCAATCCCGCATACCGGCATAGAGCGAGCGTACCATGGTACCGCCCGAGCTCCAGTAGTTGGTAATGGCCAGCACGGCGCTGTTCTCGCCGAGCGCGTATTGCATGCCTCCCTGCGTGCGGCGGTCGCGGTTGAAGATCAGCTCCATTGCGCCCAGCATGGCAGGGTTCTCGTTCCAGCCCGCGGATTTGGGAATGCCCCAGTAACAAGTGGCCAGGAATTTCATGGCGTTGTACCGGTCCGAAAAAGCATCGTCGATCGTCGGGATGTTGTCCGGCACCACATCGAGGTATTTATTACAGGAAACCGCTCCCGTCAACAGGCTGCAAAAGACAGCTAACTTGAATATTACGTTCTTCATGATTTAATCGTTTACAGGCCAATGTTTATACCAATGTTATACACTTTCTGCAACGGGTAATCGAACCCGGAGCCCGCCATCTCGGCGTCCCAAAGCTTGAAGGCGCTCCACATCGCCAGGTTATTGCCACTGCCATAAATCCGCAAATTGGATACTTTGTACCGCTGCAGCCAGCGCTTGGGGAATGTATAGCCGATATCCACCGATTTTAACCGCAGGAAAGCGCCATTCTGCATAAACCATGTATTATGCTGCCGGTTGTTCTCGATCCGGTAATTGGCAAGCCGTGGCCAGAAGGCATAGGGATTGCGGTGGGATTCGGACCAGTAATCGTCGGCGATCACCTGCATCACAGCATTCTGTCCTACCCTGCCGTCGTCGTTATCCCCGTCGATGAAAGGTGTCATGTTGTCCTGGTTGAGCCAAAAGGATTCGCGGCCGAGGCCCTGGAAGAAGAAGTTGACGTCGAATTGTTTCCAGGCGGCGGACAAGCCGAAGCCGTAAATGATCTCCGGCGTTGTGGGGTGGCCGATGGGCACGAAATCGAGATTGTCGATCTTGCCGTCGCCGTTGATGTCGCGATATTTGATATCGCCGCCGGCGTAATTGCCGAATTCCTGTTTAGGGGAGTTCTTTACCTCTGCTTCATCAATGAACAAACGCTCCGCGATCAATCCCCAGGTTTGGCCGAGGCTGGTACCCACGCGGGAAAGCCAGCGGTTCTTTCCGTAGTCGGGCTCTTCCCATCTGATGACCCGGCTGGTGCTGTACGTAAACGTACCGCGGCCTGTCAGCTGCAGGTTCTTGCCGATCCGCTTGTCGTAATTCAGCTCTACGTCAACACCCTTGCCCTCGGCTTCGCCGAGATTGGCTTTCACCGCGGGCAGAATGCCGGAAGTGGCGGGGATAATCCTGTCCTGCAGGATGTTCTTCCTTCTTTCTTTATACACTTCTATAATGGACGAAAGGCCGTTCACGAGGTTGAATTCGAGTACCAGGTTTGTTTTATAGGAACGCTCCCAGCCGATCTGGTCGTTGGCATACCGGAGAACGTTGATACCACCGGGGTTTTCGTTCATATTGGCGCCCCAGTTTACATTCCAGGGGGCGTTGAGGTCAACTTCAGAGAGGTAGAAGAAGCGCTCGTCTGTATTGCCGATCGCCTCGTTACCCGCTATCCCGTATGAACCGCGGATTTTCAGCTGGCGGAAAGTCGAAGTCAGGGACTCGAAGAACGGTTCGTTGGAGATCACCCAACCGGCGCCAAAAGATGGGAAAAAGCCCCAGCGGTTGTTTTTTGAAAAACGCTCAGAAGCATTATACCCGAACGCAAATTCCGCCAGGTAGCGGGAATCATAATTATAGGAGAACCGCCCGGAAAGGCTCACGTTACGGGTCGGCAATGCGATCTGTATCCTGTCGGGCGCGCCTTGTTTGAACTGGCGGGCAGTAAATACCATCAGGCCGTTCACGCTGTTTTTGCCGAAGTTGTTGTTATACTGGGCGGCGCTTTCGAAATAAAAACTATTGGCGACCGTACGCGAGGTGTTCCGCGCATCGTAATCCAGTGTTTCCCTGCCGGTAGTGGGGTTCAGCCGCACCAGCCGGTATGCGTCGTTTTTCAGGTCGAATGCGGAGATGTTGTAGTAAAACGGTACATAAGCGCGCGACATGTTAAATTCCGAACGCCTGTCGAAGTTCACCAATGCGCGTAGCATGAGCCCCTTCACGAACTGGTCCAGGTTTTGTTTCAGCTCAACGGTCGACAACATATTGCTCCGGTTATAATCCCGGTAGCCCCGCAGCGATTCAGCATACGGATTGAGGTAGTTCCCCGTTTCGAAGTTGCCGAACAGGATGTGCTTGGCGTAGGAGAACACGGAATCAGGTGCATAATAAGGTTTGAATCGCACCGGGTTGGCCTGCATCACTTTACGGTACATCGCCGTACCACCGTCGATCGGCCCGGTGTAATCGTCGAAATTCGCCACAAAACGGGTCGACATTTCAGTCGTTTTCGTCAGGTTGATGTTGACGTTGGAACGGAGTGAATATTTATACAGTTTGATGTTTGAGTTGAAGTCATTCTTTTTATCAACACGCATATTCCCTTCGTCTTTCGTAACCGCCGCCGCCACGTAATACCGCGCAACGGTTCCGCCTCCTGTGAAGCTTAGGTTTACACGGTTGTTCATGGCGTAGTTCTTGAACATGGTCTTATCCCAGTCGGTGGACGGGTAAATATCTTTATGCAGCCCCATTTCCGTGAAGGTGATCTTTTCGTCGGTATAAAGCGTCAGTGCGTTGGGGTCACGGGTTTTCACCGATTCGTTATGCATTTTCATGAAGGTAACGGGATCGGCGATTTTGATCCGTTCGGTAGGCATGGAAAAGGAGTTTTCCAGGCGTACGTCTACGTTCATCTTCCCTTCCTTCCCTTCTTTGGTGGTAACCAGGATTACGCCGTTCGCACCACGGGCGCCATACAGTGCTGTGGCCAATGCGTCTTTCATGATGCTGAAACTGGCGATATCGTCCGGGTTCAGGCGGGCCAGATCACTCACGTTCAGCTCTATCCCGTCGATGAGGATGAGTGGGTCCCGTTTGGCGGAGGCGCCGAAAGTGGTGATGCCGCGGATGAAAAACGCGGTATTGTCCAGCCCCGGTTCCCCGCTTCGCTGGTACGCCACCACGCCCGCGAGCCTCCCTGCCAGCGCATTGGTGAGGTTACTGCTGGGGATGCGCAGCTCTCCTGGCTTGATGGTCGTCACCGACGCCACCATGCTCGATTTCTTCTGCCGCGAATATCCCACTACCGCCACCTCGTTGAGGCTTCCCTCCTGGGCGTCCATCACGATGATCAGTGGCCGGTTGTCGGCCACGAACACCGTTTGCTGCTTGTACCCCACGAAAGAAAAAACGAGGCTATCGTACAGGTTGGCCTCGAGGTTAAACTCACCCTTCTCGTTGGTCATGGTACCGTGCTGCGTACCTTTTACGTATACCGATACGTGCGGCATCATGCCGCCCGCCCGGTCTTTCACCGACCCCCTGACCGTGACCGGCGGCTGGGCGTTGGCGGGCCTGGCTTCGGGAATTTTCCGGTTGAGGATCACGATCACGTTGTTCTCCATCTTCTTGTAATAGAGCGGCGTATTCCGGAAGATCTGCGTCATCACCGAATCGATGGTGGCGTTTTTGGTAGTGATGTTGACCTCAATACCCTTAGGGATCACTTCCGACTGATACACGAACGAGTACCTGCTCTGCGCCTGGATCGTCCGCAGCACGCTTTCGATGGGCGCGCGGTTGAAATTGAGCGTGATCTTGTCCTGACCCGAAAGGTCGTTGGCCAGGAGCGAAGAACCGGTGAAGAGCGCTAGAAAAAAGATGATTTTCATGGCAACTAATTGCTTAAACATATAGCCTCGGCTATAGCAGTACGTGTTAGTCATAACTTTAGAATTCAGTTGAAATCCAGCCGGCTTCGCCCGTTGGATGTTTGACATCTGGTTTACATCAGGGCACGTGGAGGCCCGTCCGATTCTGGTTTACAATCAGGGTGTGTTAACTTATCATTTGCAAAAAGACTTTGGTTTATGGCGCGATCAAAATCGAGTCGTTCTTGATTTTGAAACTGAACCCGCCGGCGACTTGTAATGATTCCATAACGCTTTGGATATTTTGGTTTTCAAAAATGCCCGTGAATTGTTGGGCTTTCATGTCGTCGTCCCCTTGCACGATTACCGTTACGCCATACCACCGCGATAAAATATTCGCCACTTCGTGGAGCGGTTGGTTGGCAAAAACCAGTTTGTTCCTGGTCCATTGTGCTTCGGGAGGAATAGCGTCTGTTTTAACTATCTTGATTTTGGTTATATTCTCCAGTAACTGTTCATTTTTCGGATGCGCCCCTGGCCGGTTATCCGCCAGTCCGGATTCGTTGTTGACGATCAGTTTTTCGTCGGGCGATAAGGTATAGCTCACTGCGTCTTTATTATTCACGGAGACCTGCACTTTGCCGTTTACCAGCGTGGTGGCGGTCGTTTTTTCGTCGGGATAGGCTCGCACGTTGAAGGCGGTGCCTAAAACCTTGATGGTGATCGCGTCTGTCTTGATGATCATGGGGTGATGCGGATCCCTGACAACATCGAAATAAGCTTCTCCCGTGAGCGTCAGCTCGCGGCTGTTTTTGCCGAAGCTGGCGCCGTAGGTGATCCGGCTGTCGCCGTTTAGCCACACCTTCGAGCCGTCGGGCAGCGTGAGCCTGGAGCGCGATCCTTTTTCGGTGCCTACGATATTCTGGCGCGAGCGGGCTTCCTTACGGGCGAGCGTCCAATACCAGGTGCCCGCTCCGGCCACGCAAAGCAGGATGGCGGAAGCAACAGACATCGGGATGATCCGCCGCCAGGTAAAAACCCGCGGGACCTTCGGTTCGGGTAGCTCCGCGCGCTCATCCGAATGCATGGACTTCATGATCCGGTTCCAGCTTTTTTCTTTCCCCTTAATTTCGTCCTCCGTCCATTCCGGTCCGTATTCCATGCTAAACAAGTCGTCTATCCGGTCCGCCAGGTCCTTGTCCACATCATGATCCTGCAGCCATTTAGACAATTCAAACTGTTCCTTCAGCGAAATACTCCCTGCTTTCTTCTTTGCGAGCAATTCAATTAAACGGCTTTTTTGCATGGATTAGACGATAATTCTTCACCAGTAAGACAACTCATCCGGCCGATTTACGTAGTCATGTCCAAAAAAATTCCGGTATTCCGGAATCAGGCGCCCCGGCAACTGGGGAAAGTAAGCTGGCAGGCACTTAACGGGTGCTCCGCCTGGGGAGGATCACCTGGCTTTCTTCCAGGATGGCGGCGATTTTCTTGAGGGAATGGTAAAGCTGGGTTTCCACCGTGCGTACAGAGGAGTTGAGGATTTTGGCCACTTCCCGGCAATTGAGCCCCTTTTCTTTCACGAGGTAAAACACGAGTTTGGATTTGGGGGGCAGCTGATTGATGGCTCTTTGGATGGTAAGGACTTCTTCCTTCCCGATCATACGCGTTTCTGGCGTGGAAAAGGAATAGATGCTTTGGTCGTCCAGGTCTTCGATCGACACATCACTGATGTTCTTACGGGCTTTGAGGTGATTGATCGAAGCGTATTTGGTGGCGGTGTAGAGGTAAGCGGAAAGATTGTTGATATTGCCGAGGGTTTTGCGGTTCTGCCAGAGCCGGATAAATACGTTTTCCACGACGTCTTCCGCAGCCGGGGTATCCGCGATAATCTGCCGGGAAAAGGCGGTCAGGTCGAAATAAAACAGATCGTAGATCTCCCTGAAAGCATTTTCATCGTCGTTTTCGATCCGTTTGGATATTTCAGACAACCGTTTATTTTCCAATTGCAGTGATTTATTTGAAATACGACAATACAGTATGATGTGCGGATCAAGTTATTAGATTTTTTTGATTTTTTCTTTTTTTTCGGAACGGGAAGGAAGTAAAATAAAACAGCGCCCGCTTCGGTAAAGCGGGCGCTGCTGGCTGAATGGATGATATGGATTGAAGCTATTGGAGCGCCACGGTAAAGTCGACCGGATCGCCGAGCCGGCATTCGTGATCGTTGCACACCATGTACTCAATGTTGCCGGCGATGGTGGTTTTCGCGCTGCCCCGCATCTTCACCACTTGTACGAAACTTACCTTGTCTTCATAAAATTTTACCGTTTTCCCGAAGTTCTCTTCGAATTTGCTTATCATTTTACCGTTTTCCTTCGGTACGCCCTGCAAAGTGAGCAGCGGGTTCTTTTTGAAAGTGATTGTGGTGGGCCGGGCCGCATCGGCGGGACTCGACTGGCTGTAAATATGCCAGGGTTTGGCAACCTGGGCGGACAGCAGCACTTCGTAGGCGCCGTCGGCCACTTTCTTCGAAGCGAAAGTCCATTTCACGGGATCCTGCGCGAAGGAAAGCGCACAGCAAAAAAGCCCGGCAAGGGTAAGGATGGTTGATTTCATCATGTTGCTCGTTTTACCAATTATATCAACACTACAGTAAAAACGCAATTGAATAATGATGGAAGTGCAGGAAACGAGGATGTAAGGGAAAGACAAGACGCCCCGCCAGCGGGATTCAAAAAGAAATAAAAACGGCCAAAATGAAACCATTTGAAATAATATAAAACATTTAATAACTTACCCTTTCACCCTTTTTAATGCCATTAACCTATTCAACATCCAAAAATCATGCGTTTCAAAAGACTGATCCAAAGATCCGTATGCCTGAGTCTGGTCTTCGGCATATCCACGACCGCATTTTCGCAGCAGCTACCCTGGGACAAGGGCCAAACCTTTACCGAAGCCGCAGATCCGGTAGCCTCCGACGGTAAAAGCTGGCAATCCGTAAAGCCTGGGCTCCATACTTCTTTCGCTTCGATCGACAAACGCTTTCCCAAAAGCGAGGCGCCTGGCGTCACGGTTCAGCGCTCCCAGCACCTGAAAGGCTGGAAAGGAGAACGCCTGTCCGCGCAGGTCCTCCTCTGGACCGCGGACTCCATCCCCGATGTAAAAGTTTCGGTATCTGACCCCGTATCCAGGAATGGCAAAACACTCGGGCCTGTCGCCTACGCCCGCTTCGAACGGTATATTATTACCGATACTTATGGCCCCGGATGCGGCTGGCGCAAACCGGGAGACTTCCCCGCTTCGCTGTCGCCCGATATGCTTGATGACTGCTCCTCCTATCACCTGGAGCGGAAGAAAGTCCGCCCGGTTTGGATCACCATCGATATTCCCCGCGATGCCGCGCCAGGCGTGTATGCCGCCAAAGTAGCGATCACATCTCCCAACGGTAAAAAACAGGAACTGGACCTCACCCTCGATGTAATCGGGCTTACCATTCCTGCGGCTTCAGACTGGGTTTTCCACCTCGACCAGTGGCAGCACCCTTCGGCTATTGCCCGCGTCAATAACGTTCCGGTATGGAGCGACGCGCACTTCAAGGCCATGGAGCCCCAGATGAAAATGCTGGCGCGCCTCGGGCAAAAAGTGATTACCGCCACCCTGAACAAAGACCCCTGGCATGTGCAAACACTCGATCCTTACGAGGATATGATCATCTGGACGAAAGAAAAAGACGGCAGCTGGTCATATAATTACCAGGTGTTCGATAAATGGGTGGCATTCATGATGGACCTGGGCATTAAAAAAATGATCAACTGCTACTCCATCGTTCCCTGGAACAACGAAATCCATTACAAAGATGCCGCCACCGGCAAGTTCGTGAACGTAGTCGCTAAACCCGGCACCCCGGCGTTTACCGAAATGTGGGAGCCGTTCCTGAAGGATTTTGTGCGGCACCTCCGGCAGAAAGGCTGGCTGGAAATCACCAACATCGCGCTCGACGAGCGGAATAAGGATGAAATGGGCCTGGCGTTCGCGCTGATCGAAAAGGCTTCGCCCGCGTTGAGCGTATCTTATGCCGACAACCAGAAAACTTACCAACGTTATCCTAACAGCCGCGACGTGAGCACGGCCGTGCAGCATCCCATCGATTCGAAAGACCTGGCAGACCGTACCGCGCGGGGGCTCAATACGACCTTCTACGTGTATTGCGGCAACAACTTCCCGAACCAGTTCACTTTCTCCGACCCGGCAGAATCCGCCTATATGGGCTGGTACGCGATGGCGGCGGGATATAACGGCGTATTGCGCTGGGCGTTCAATTCCTGGGTAGAAAACCCGCTGGTGGATTCGCGCTTCCGGACCTGGCCCGCCGGCGACACGTACATCGTGTATCCCCAGGCACGCAGCTCCATCCGCTACGAGCGCCTGCTGGAAGGCATCCAGGATTATGAAAAGATCCGGGCCATAAAAAAGATGCTTGAGGAGAAAAAGGACAAGGCGCAACTCGCCGCCCTGGACGCCGCCATTGCGCAGCTAAACAACAATAAGCGGCACGATGGCTGGAACGATGATCTGAATGCGGCGAAAAAACTGCTGAACGAATTATCGGCTTCTTTGGCGAAATAAACCGGCATACCATAATATAATCTGGAAGGAGCTCCGGCTCCTTCTTTTTTTGGGGTGAACCGTAAATTATTCCGTCACCGGCCAAAAATATTGTCATTATTACAATTCTTTCCGACCCTTTTTGTAAATTTATACGAGCCTGCTGCCTTAGACCATATATGAGCGAATTCAACGATATTGCTTTATTACAATCATTAAAAGAAGGGAACGAAACTGCTTTTACTGCGATCTATAACCAATACTGGGAGCGGCTCTACTTCATGGCGCATAAGCGGCTGCAATCGCCGCACGACGCCGAGGAAATTGTGCAGCAGGTTTTTCTCACGCTCTGGCACAAAAGGGCGTCGCTTGCTATCCAATCTTTACCTTTTTACCTGTCGGCCATGGTGCGTTACGCCATTTACCGGCATTTCGCCGACCAGGAGCGCAGCTCGGAGCGGTCGGGGAAGCTGAAGGCGGTAACGGCGGACACATCGCCGGCATTCGATATTGAAAATAAACATCTGCTTGAGATATTAAACAAGTTCGCCAATGAGCTGCCGGTGAAACACCGGATCGTTTTTCTGCAGCACAAGCTGCTGGACCGCCCGCTGGACGAGGTCGCCAACGAACTGGGGGTGTCCGTCCGAACGGCTGAAGGCTACGTAACCCATGTCATGCAAATGATGCGCAAAAGGCGCGAGTACCTGACTTTGATGGTACTTTTCTTCCTGCTGAAATAACCCTGAAAACTTTTTTCTCCTTTTTTGCGTACAAATGTATTTGGCGATACTCTATATATGTAAAGGAGCTCCGCTCTGGTTATAACTATACACGTAATGGATACAGCGAAGGTCAGGATGTTGGCCGAGAAATACCTGAACGGCACCGCCACCGCCGAAGAAGCGGCCGCGTTGCATGCATGGTACGATCATGTGAATGAAGGCGATACGGAGATCGTTGTCGCGGAACAGGCAACGACGTTGCAGGATACCGGCGACCGTATGCTCCGGCAATTGCGGGAGCGGATCGCCGTGGGCGAAACACCCGTAGTACCCATGCGGCCCGGCAGGCGGAAATGGCTGCCCTGGACTGCCGCAGCCGCCGTCCTGGTTATTGCCGGGAGCACTTACTTCCTGCGGCAATCCGCCCGGCAGAAAACGCCGCCGGCGCAGACCGCCGCCATCGACGTGCCCGCGCCGTCAAACAAGCCCACGCTCACGCTGGGCAACGGTACGATCGTAGACCTTAGCGAGCAGGAAAACGGCGCATTGGCGCAACAGGGCGGCACTACCGTCAGCAAAGAGGAATCGATGCTGGTGTATGAGCCCGGGCACAGCGGCGCACAGCCGGTGATGAATAAGCTGACCGTACCCAGGGGCGTTCAGTACCGCATCGTACTGCCCGACGGCACGAAAGTGTGGCTGAATGCAGCCAGCGAACTGCAGTTCCCATCCGTTTTCAACGGCAACCAGCGCCAGGTTAGGCTTTTGGGAGAAGGGTATTTTGAAGTGGCGGCCAATGCCAACCAACCCTTTGTGGTGCAAACGGCGGGCCCGCGCATCGAGGTATTGGGCACAGCGTTCAATGTGAAAGCGTATGCTGAAGAGCCCCGCGTCAAAACAGCCCTGCTGTCGGGCAGCGTGCGCCTCGTTGCCGGCGAAGGAAAAAGCAGGTTGATGCACCCCGGCGAAGTAACCTCCGTCAACGGTGAACAAGACATCCGGATTATCAGCGAAACCGACGCGGAGCTGGCCGTTGCCTGGAAAGAAGGCGTATTCAGTTTCCGGAATGAGTACATCGCGGAGATCCTCCTGGAGATCGGGCGCTGGTACGATGTGGAAATCGTATACGAAGGCCCGGTGGCACACCGCCGCTTTACCGGCAAGGTATCGCGGAATTACAGCCTGTCCGAAACGCTGTCCGTATTGCTCGCCAGCAACCTGCATTTCCGGCAGGAAGGGAAGAAGATCATCGTTATGCCGTAAACACAGATCATACATATATCAACGAATCGCCCAACGACATGAGGCATTCAACCAACATCCGAAGCATCAATCAAAACGTAAACTTTTTAAATCAGCACATCTAAAAGGAACAACCAGATCGTACACCAATCGAAAGGAAAATTGGAAAATTTCTAAATCATTAACCAATCGTTTCTATGCTCTCTACTACCTCATGCCTTATGCGGCAGGGCAGGTTATGCCTATCAACCAAATCCGGGCGAAGCCCGTTTACCAAAAGTGTAATTACCGTGAAGTTGTCCATTTTACTCGTATTGTTCGGCGCTATCCAGGTCAGCGCCGCCACCGCGCAGAAGATCTCCATCCTGCGGGAGAACGCGCCGATAGAGCGCGTACTCGATGAGATAGAACGGCAAAGCGGCTACCAGGTCTGGTACGAGGAAGGCACCCTTCCCACTGGCACCGTGATTTCTATCGCCATCAAAAACGCCTCCCTGGAAGAAGCGCTGGAAGCATGTTTACGTGGCCGGCAACTCGCCTGGACCATCGTGAGCAAAACCATCGTGCTCCGCAAAACGCCTCCTTCCGCCACGCAACCGCTGCCGCCGCAGAAAATCCGCGGCACCGTGCGCGACGCGGAAACCCAAAAGCCCATGCCCGGCGCCACCGTGCACATCCGGGGAACGGCCAAAGCCACCGTTACCAACGCCAACGGCGAATTCGAATTGGAAACGGACAACGACGAAGCCGTACTGGATGTGTCGTTTGTGGGTTACGAATCCAAAATCGTGAAAGCGACCGCCGGTAAAGCCGTAAACGTACTGCTGGCCATCTCTTCCTCAAAACTGGACGAGTTGATCATCACCGGTTATTCCGCCAAGAAGACCGGCGAGCTCACCGGCGCCGTGCAAAGGATCAGCGGCGATGTACTCCGCAAGGGCATCACCACCTCCGACCCCGTTTCGCTCCTGAAAGGCCGCGCCACCGGGCTTTACATCTCTGAACAAGGTGCCGGCGACCCCACCAGCGCGGGTGGACAGATCTTCGTTCGCGGTCAGAGCAGCATCGTGGGCGTGGGCGTGGACCAATACAACGAATTCGTGATGCCCACCCAGAACTACGGTCCGCTCCTGGTACTGGACGGCGTGATCATGCCCAACCAAAACCTGAAAGAACTGATCAACCCCCAGGACATCGATAACCTCACCATCCTGAAAGACGCTGCCGCCACCGCTATCTACGGCTCCCGCGCAGCGGCGGGCGTGATCGTGGTGAATACCAAAAAAGGCCAGGCCGGCAAAGCGCAGATCCGCGCCGAAATCAAATACGGCATCAACAAGCCCAACCGCGGCTCCGTGCGGTTCCTTAACGCGCAGGAACTCTACGATCTGCAGAAAACCTATTTCACAGAAGACTACCGCGTAAACAACGCCACCCTGTCCCCCACCTATCCCACGCTGGACGCATACCTCACCAACCGCCTGCCCGCGCAGTCCGACCTGGCGAACAGCTACGACTGGGAACGTTACGCTTTCCTCACCAGCAACATGAAGGAAGCCAACGTATCGGCCAGAGGCGGCACGGAAGCGTCGCGGTATTACATCGGCGCCACGTACTACGACGAGCAGTCTACCGGCGTGCAAAACGGGCTGAAGCGCGGCACTTTCCGCGTGAACCTGGAAAACCGACTGACGCCCCGGCTCACCACCAATATCTCCCTCAACGGGATTTTCGACAGCGGGGAAAGAGAGAATTCCAACTCCGGGACTTTCCTTTACGGCATGATTCCCTGGGTGAACCCGTATAATGCGGACGGTTCGCTTAAACCTTCGCTGCAATACAAAATGAACGGCAGGATGCGGACGGCGGAAAACCCCATCTTCGAAAACGAATACAATTACATGCGTCCCAAAGCGCAGCGCCTGGCGGGTTCCGCGAAGCTGGATTATAAACTCACCGAATGGCTGAGCTTCTCCAGTACCAATTCCGCCAACCTCAACTATACGAAAGACGAACGCTACATCGATACACGCAGCTACCAGGGTTCCGGGACGGCTACTTCGTCCAAAGGCTTCCTGGGCACCAATACCAACCAGATCTTCACCTTCCTTACTTCCAACCAGCTGAATTTCCGGAAGGTATTCGGGCAGCATGCGCTCCGCGCGCTGGCAGCCACCGAATATGGCAGAACGAAAATGGAAAACATCCTTGTGAACGTGAACAACGTGCGCGCCGGGTATCCCGTTATTTCGCTGGGAAGGCAGATCGGTGGAAGGTATGATTACACCATTTACGGCCTCCCGACGACCAAAAGCGGCAACATCGAGGGCGGTAAAGAAGACCGTGCAGTATTTTCGGCCTTCGGCGAAGCGGGATATACCTACGACGACCGCTTCAGCGTAAGCGCCTCCCTGCGTACCGACGCATCGAGCAGCTTCGGGGACGACAAGCGCTACGGCACCTTCTACTCCGTGGGCGGCGCCTGGGTAGTGACCAACGAGCAGTTCGCCTCGGGCATGCCCTGGCTGAGCAACCTCAAGCTGCGGACCAACTACGGCACCAGCGGATCGCAGCTGGGCGACAACTTCCTGACCCGTACCCTGTACGATCCACGCTATACTTACCATAACCAGGCGGGCGCCACCATTTCCGTGCTCGGCAACCCCGACCTGCAATGGGAGATCACCAAAACTTACAGCGCGGGCCTGGACTTCGGTTTGTTCCATAAAATTACCGGTAGCATCGATTACTACAACCGCCGCTCGGAAGACCTCCTGCAAAAAGTGACACTCGACGCTGTCGCGGGCTTCCCTTCCCAATGGAAAAACGTAGCCACCGTACAGAACAAAGGCATCGAAATCCTCATCAATTCGGATAACATCACCGGAAAGGATTTCCGCTGGACGACCTCCTTCAACATCAGCTTCAACAAAAACAAGATTATCAGCGTAGCAAACGACTCCCTGCGGCAGGGTTTCTATAACGCCAACAGCTTCTACCTGTTCCCCGGCGACGACATCAACTCGCTGAAAGCCGTTCCGTATGCGGGCATCGATCCGGAAACCGGCAAGCCACGTTTCGAGAAGCGGACATTTGACGAGAAAGGCAACGTAACCGGTGTTACTTATGTGAATACCGTGGATGAAGTTGGCGCCGCCGCCGATCCGCGGCAATTCCGCCATATCGGCAACTTCCAGCCGAAATACTTTGGCGGGCTGACCAACTCCTTCTCGTACAAGAATTTCTCACTGGACGTGCTGATCACCTACGCCCTCGATTACGTGATCAACGACGACCTGGCCGAGCAGATGCAGGGGTCCAACCTCACCGAATACAACCAGATCGCGCTCCGGAGCAGCCAGCGCTACTGGACGCACCCCGGACAAACGGACGCTACGGAACCGGATATTTATACGCACGTAAACACGGGCTATTTCGGTTCCAGCAAATACATCCACAGCGGCAGCCACGCCCGCCTGCGCAGCGTGCGCCTGGGCTACGACCTCCCGCAATCAGTACTGAAGGCGCTACGCCTGTCCAATGCCCATTTCTATGTGAGCGGCGACAACCTGTATACGCTGTATTCCAAAGACCTGATCTCTGCGGATCCTGAAGGGCCGTCCGTAGGGCAAGCGCAGGATTTCGGCGGGTCCATCGGTTCGGGGATCGGTATTCCCAGAAGATATGTATTCGGCCTTCAACTCGGGTTTTAATTTATTTCGGCATCAATCATCGACACATGAAACACTTTAGCATCCTCATATTCGCCGGCCTGCTGGCAACGGCCTGCAACAAACAGATCGACAGCATCCGGCCCCTGACTAAAATCGACAAGGAAGGTGAACTGGCTTCGCTGACGGGTATTGAAGAAACGACCGTTGGCAACTACATGCTGCTGCAGGGTAGCGGGTTCAACAGCTACGACGTGCCCATGCACGATTTCGGGGAAAGTCGCGGCAATAACGTGACACTACAGACCTGGGGGCTTCCCAACAAAGAAACCGACGCTTTCTTCTTTCGCAACAGTACCAGTCCTACCCAGGGCAACAGCTCCGACTTTTACCGCGGCGCCTACCAGATCATCGTGAGCGTCAACACTACGCTGGAAGGGATCGAAGCCATGGAAAACGGCGCGTTTGCCTCACTCACCGAAGCGGAGAAAAACAGGTTCCTGTACGCCAAAGGCGAAAACCATTTCATCCGCGCGCTCGTGTACTTCAGCCTTGTGCGCGTTTATGGCAAGCCTTATTACCAGACGCCCGGCCAAAGCCCCGGCCTCATCCTGAAAACCGGCAGCGATATCAAAGACATCCCGGCGCGGTCGACCGTTCAGCAGACGTACGATCTCATCCTGTCCGACCTGAAAATGGCGGCACAATTGATGAAGGCGCCTGTTACGAAGGATAACGCCTTTGGCAGCACCGCCGCGGCCTGGTCCCTCCTCTCCCGCGTTTACCTCTACATGGGCGGCAGCATCGCCGCTCCTGACGCGGCGGCCAATGAACTGGCCATCAAGTATGCCGACAGCGTGATCAGCCACACCGCCGGAAAATACACCCTGCTGCAAGGCGACGCTTACGCCAAAATGTTCGGCGACGACGAGTTTGGCGACATCGGCCGGGCCAACGGCACCACCAACAAGGAGATCATCTTCGCTTACGACAATTCCCAGGGCGGCAGCAGCATCGGGCAATTCTATCATTTCGACGCCATTTACGGCGTAGGCGCTACCTTCCTGCCCTCTTCCGACTTCAAAAGCCTCCTGGCGCCGGGCGATATCCGGGGTACCTTCCTCAAACTCAATCCTAATTCCAATTTCGTGGAAACGACTAAGTTCCTCGTACTGGCGGAAGCATGGCTCACCCGTGCGCCGTATATTTACTTCCGGCTGGCGGAGATGTACCTCAACAAAGCCGAGGCATACGCCAAACTGGGCAACACCGCCCAGGCCAAAGAAAACCTGAAAACCATACATACCCGCGCAGGACTGCCTGCCGCTGATATCGATAACCTGGCAGCGGCAGACGTAATGGCCGCCGTATTGAAGGAAAGGAGGATCGAGCTGGCTTTTGAAGGCCACAACAGCTTCGATTATTTCCGCAACGGGCTGCCCATGACAAGGACCGCCGCCGATAACAACGGCACAGCCCTCGCCATTCAACCCACCGATCCGAAAGTGGTGCTGGATCTGCCTAAAAACTAAGCCATTCAAAACCAATCGAACATATGAAACGTACCATTCCATGCCTGCTGGCCGCGGCTACCTTTTACGCCTGCGGCCCCGCCGGCCAGCCCAAGACAACCATTACGGCAGACATTACCGGACTGAAAGACTCTGTAATCTATCTCTCCGTTCCTGTCGCGGATTCCGCTAAAACAGACACCCTCCGGGTAACGGACGGTAAATTCACCTGGAGCGGCGAAGTGGGCAGCCCTGAAAAGGCTTACCTGATGTTCCCGAACCGTTATGTCGAGCTGTTCCTGGACAAGGGCGATATTAAAATCAGCGGCCACGCCGATTCCCTGTCTGACGTGCGCGTTACTGGCTCGGCGGCACACGACGAATATGTGGCATTCCAGCAATCGGAAAAAAGCATCGACGAGCGCCTGAATGCCTTGTACACGAATTACGACCAGATCAAAGACAACGATTCCGCCATGGCCGATCTGGAAAGAAAATCCGGCGAGCTTCGCAAAGAACGCCGCGCGCTGATGATGGGTTACATCGCAGGGCATCCCAAAAGCCCCGTGAGCGTGTCCCTCCTCGCCGATATGGCGGTAATGGGTGAATACAAACAGCTCGACAGCCTTTACAAGCTCCTGGACCCCGCTGCGCAAGGAACACCCGGCGGCAAACGCGTGGGCGACAGGATCGCCATCCTGAAGAAAAGCGCCGTGGGCGAACCGATCATCGACTTCACCCTGCCCGACGTTGCCGGTAAAGACGTGAAATTCTCCGAATTCAAGGGGAAATACGTGCTGCTCGATTTCTGGGCCAGCTGGTGCGGTCCCTGCCGTGCGGAGAACCCCAACGTGCTCAAGGCCTTCAATGCTTACAAGGACAAGAACTTCACCGTGGTGGGCGTTTCGCTGGATGACAATGGCGAGAAATGGAAAAAAGCCATCGAAGAAGACGGCATGCCCTGGATCCAGTTGTCGGACCTGAAAGGCTTCCGTACCACTGTGGCGCAGGAATACGGCATCCAGGCCATTCCTTCCACTTTCCTGATCAGCCCCGAAGGCATTATTGTAGCGAAAGACCTCCGTGGCGCAGCGCTGCATAAGAAACTGGCAGAACTGCTGAACTGATAAACGTATTGCATAAAACCCGCAACATGAAACACATTCCGATGCTGATCGCATCCAGTCTGCTGATCGCCAACGCACAGGCCCAATCGTTTACCCTCAGCGGTACGGTAGAAGGCCAATCGACGGGATACGCCTGGCTCAGCTATCCCGCCGGCAAAGGTTACAAGACCGACAGCGCCCAGGTACATAACGGGCGGTTCACCTTCAAGGGCGAACTGCCGGGCCCTTCGATGAGCAGCCTGGCGCTCGAGCGCCCCGATCCCATGTCGTACGAAAACAAAGCAGCCAGCCTCTTCCTCGAACCGGGGAACATGACGGTGAGCGTGAAGAAAGGCGCCGTTAAAGACGCTATACTGAAAGGCTCGCAGGCGCAGGCCGATATGGATATACTGGAAGCAGCCAGAAAACCGGTGATGAAAAACCTGATGCCCTTGTCCGACGAATACAACCGCCTCAACAAGGAATACATCGAAGCGCGCCGTGCGAAGAAAGATAGCGTTACCCTCGCCGGGATGATCGGCAAGCTCGACGCCGTGAAGGAAAAAATGGAGCCGTATTACGAGCAGATGGACGCGGTGGATAAGGCTTTCATTGAAAAGCACCCGGCATCCTTCGCCACCGCCTACCTCCTGCGTTTCCGGATCAGTAATATGAAGCTCGCCGAGGCGGAAGCCGCTTACAAAAGAATGCCGCCGGCGGTCCAGCAAAGCGCGTTCGGCGTTGAAATCAAAAAAGAAATCGACGGCCTCCGCGGCGGATCTCCCGGAAGCGTGGCGCACGTTTTCTCGAAAACCGACATCAACGGGCAGCCCCTCAGCCTGGCGGACTTCAAAGGCAAATACGTGCTCATCGACTTCTGGGCCAGTTGGTGCGGGCCCTGCCGCAAAGGCAACCCGCATCTGAAGGAAGTGTATGCGAAATACAAAGACAAAGGTTTCGAGATCATCGGGATTTCCGA
The DNA here is from genome assembly GCF_038396755.1 of Chitinophaga pollutisoli. Taxonomy (NCBI): domain Bacteria; kingdom Pseudomonadati; phylum Bacteroidota; class Chitinophagia; order Chitinophagales; family Chitinophagaceae; genus Chitinophaga; species Chitinophaga pollutisoli. The sequence goes on from NZ_CP149822.1 coordinate 1,108,278, forward strand.
CGACGACGGCAACCACGAGGCCTGGAAAAAGGCCGTGGCGCAGGACGGGATCGAAATCTGGAAACACGTGCTCCGCGGCCTGGACATGAAGAAGCGGCAGAACAATGAGCCCAATCCTGAAGACATCAGCGACTACTACGGCATCCACTCCCTCCCCACCAAAATCCTCATCGGGCCCGACGGCGTGATCGTTGGCCGGTATGGCGGCGGCGGAGAAAACGACGAAGCGATGGATAAGAAACTCGCGGAAGTTTTCGGGAAGATGTAAAAGATAACATTGTTTCCCCATGTACACCTGAATTTGATAAGAAGGGCCCGCCTGAGAACGGGCCCTTTTCCATGAAAAAACCCGCTCGAAGGTGAGCGGGTTTTTCTCTTTCATGCATCGTTCTATCACATATCCATCCACTTGATTACTTCAACTCTTTTACGGCCAGCCACCAATGGTAAGCGCAGCATACCAGCAATACGGCGATAGCACCCCATTGCGCGGCGGCCGCATCGGAAGCCAGGCCCATGAGCAGCGGGAAAATCGCCCCGCCGGAAACGCCCATGATCAGAAGTCCCGATACTTCATTCGACCGCTCCGGCATCCGTTGCATGGCAAACGAAAACAGGATGGAGAAGATATTGGCGCAGGCAAAACCCGCGAGGGCCACACCCACATAGATAAGGGCGGCGTTGTGCGCGAACAGGAGCAAAACCATTGCAGCTACCGCGCCGATCGCGGAAATGAGGTAGAAACGGCGGGCAGACCATTTGGCCAGCAATATCGCGCCGAGGAATGTGCCCGTGGTCTTGAATACGAAGTATAAACTGGCCACATAACCGGCCTGCTCCAGTTCCATCCCGGTGCGCTCCATCAACAACCGCGGTCCGGATACGTTCAGCCCTACGTCGATGCCTACCAGGGTGAGGATGCCGGCGAAGTAGAGGAAGATCCGTTTGTCCCCCAGCAGGGCGAAGCACTCCGCGATGGTGGAAGTATTTTCCTTGCGGCCGCCTTCGTGCAGCGGCGTAGCGCTGAGCCAGAGGAAAGACAATACCGTTATCCCAGCGAAAATGGGGAACAGCACCTGCCAGTTGCCGAACTGCGTACCCGCATATGCAGCGATGATGGGCCCGAGGAAGGAAGAAACAGCTTTGATGAATTGCCCCGTAGTGAGGCTGCTCGTCAGTTTTTCTTTACTCACCACATTCGTCAGCAGGGGATTGAGCGCCACCTGCAGCAGCGTGTTGCCGATGCCCAGCAATGCGAATGCGGAAAGTACGATCGGCAGGGTGTAGGAGATCATGGGCACGAGAAGTCCGATCCCGGTCACCAGCATACTCAGCTGCACCGTCCGCTTCCTCCCGATCTTGTTCATGAGCATGCCGGTGGGCACGGAAAAGATCAGGAACCAGAGAAACACGGCCATCGGCAGCAGGTTAGACAAGGTATCGGAAAGCCCGAAATCCTTTTTGACGTAGTTGGTGGCGATGCCTACCACATCCACGAACCCCATGATGAAAAACCCGAACAGGATCGGCGCCAGCTGTAGTACGCTGGTTTTAGGCTGCCCGGTTTGTATATTGGTCGTTTCTTGCGTCATATGGTGTCAAATGTAGTGTTATTGTATGTTCAACATGGCCATCCGCCCATATAATTCGGCAATGCAGGCTTCGTCGAGCAGCCATTTCGGTTTGACCTTCTCCTCTTTCTTATCGCTCCAGTTATGGTTAAGCAGGCCAAACTGATCCTTATTTCCCCAGGCATGATCCACCCGGGCGATAATCGCTTTCAGGTATCTGGGATCTTTCTCCACCGCGTATAATGCGGCATACCCCCTGAAAAGCACGGCAGCGAACCAGGGCAAGTCGCAAAACTCGCTGCGCAGGCCTTCCTGGGGCTTCCCGAAATAGTGGTACGCGGATTCGGCTGTCTGCTTCGCGTCGTTGAGATACTGCTGTTTTCCCGTGAATGCGTACAACATCATGGCCGCTTCCAGCATGGAACCGGAATTATACGTGTAGTACACCGGGTTCACCGCGCCGGTGGCCGTTTTGATATCATTGGCGTACAAGCCCGCGGAGTCACGCAGATGTTTATTCATCCAGTCGTAGAACTTAATCCCCTGCTCCAGGTAATACGGTTCATTGGTGGCTTTGTAAATCTTGAGGGCCGACAATGTCGCCATTCCGTTGCTGCAAGCGGGCTTCTGGTCGCCGTGCCCTTCCAGCCAGGTAACACCGCCACCCAAAACGTCCGTCCAGCCGCTCATGATGAAAGTAAAAACTTCTTTGGCTTTGTCGGCATATTCCTTCTTCCCCGTATTCTCAAACGCTTCCGCATAATCGATCGCCACCAAGCCGTTGTCGTCGTAATACCGGTCCACCTTCTCGAATTTCACCGGGTAAGCCTGGTAACCCGCCGGCTTCCGGGAAGCGTCGCGGTATTGGTACATCCCCGTCATCACCGAATCCAGGAAAGGGCGATAAGCCGCCTTCTTCCCGGGCATGCGCATGAGCACGACGGTCGACGTTACCACGCCGCTGAAAGGCCACAGGTAACTCACTTCTTTTGATTGCACATTGCCATCCTGCATATACGTCAGCGAATCCTTGAACTGCTGCGGGTAATATTCTGAAAAAAGCCCGTGCTGCGGTACGCGGTACAGCTTCCAGACGCGATGGTACATTTCCTCCGCCCGGCGCTGGTATTCCGCCGGCGACTGCACCTGCTGCGCCGTGGCAGTCAGCGCCGTGCCGCAAAGCACCGCGCCCAATATCATCCTTTTCATAGATCCTTTTTACATGCATGCGTCCCACCCGGGCGGGACGCATGCCGGTGATTATTGTTCGTTCTTCCAGATCGAAAGCCTGGCGTAAATCTCTACCATGCCCACATGCGTCAGCAGGGAATGATACCTGCCCAGGTCGGAACCCGACCAGTCTTCGTAAAACTGCTTCGTATCCGGCAGTCGCGCATGCTGCCAAGCGTAATCGACGTTTGCGGCGAGGGTATTGATGTAAGTGGCGTTTTTATCGATTTCGTACAGTTCCAGGTAACCACGGAGCAACACGGCGGTAAACCAGGGATCGTGCGGCACGAAGAACTTGCCTAAGTTGGCCACGTTCCGTGTAAAGATGTTATACGAACCTTCGGCCCATTTCTTTGCATCTTCCAGGTAAGCCGCTTCGCCGGTGATCTTATGCAGCAAGGCCGCATTCTGGATCATGGCGCCGGAGTTGTACGTCCATTTGGCGTAGTTGATGCTGCCGTCTTTGATCCAGATGGAATTCCAGAAGCCGTTATCCACCGGGTCGAGCATGTATTGTTTCACCCAGTTGTACCAGCGTTTGGCGGAAGAGAGGTACGCGTCGTTCTTATCGACTTCATAGAGTTGCAGGGCCAGGGTCGCGGAAAGCGCCGTTACGTTGGTGGCTTTGATGTAATTGGGATCGTCGGGATTATTCATCACGCCTTCATTCCAATACAAGCCCCCTCCTGCTTCGGTGCTTTCGCCGGAAGCGCAGAAAACATAGGCCAACTTCGCGTTGCTGAGCAGCTGCGCGTCCTTCGTCAGCTTGTACGCCTCCAGCATATCGATGCCGGTAATGGCGTTGTCGTCATAGAAACGATCTGCCAGGCCCTCGCTAAGGGGTACCGACTGGTAAGCGGCCGGTGTCCGGGAAACGTCTTTATACGTCTCCATACCGTTTAGCGTGGCGGTGTAGTATTCGGCCGCGGTGGCATCGGTATAACCGAGCTGCTTCAGCAGCGTAGCGCCGGTGAACATGGCGGAATACGGCCACAGATAGGCGTAGCGCGGGTCTCCGGGCTGCGTGGGAAAACTTTCCCTTACGTACACGGTGCCGGCAATGCCGTAATTCTTGTAAATATCGTCCATGGCCTGGCGGGCTTTGAGCTTATAGGTTTGCTGAACGGAGGAGGTATCTGCGTCCACTTTCACCGGAATATCGTCCCGCTCCTTGTAACAGCCCGTGAAGACAAGCGCCGCTGTGGCTATCATTAATACGAAAGGTTTCATGTAATTGCGTTTAAGGGTTCGGCGATTAGTGAACGGTCAGTTCGTAAGCATAATCTTTCGTTGCGTTCAGTTGCAGTTTGACATCGGCCGATTTACCGTCGGATCCTGCGGGATATTTGTACGTGAAATCCCACTGCGAATTATCCACCTGCACCAGTTTGTAATATGCTTCCGGCGTGTTGGCGTCGGGCGGGGTGGAGTTGGAAGCGTTTACGCTGCCGTAGTACATCACACCTGCTGTTCCGCCCGCGTCCGCTGTCAGGAATTGGAATTTGAAACGGTCGTCCTTCCAGCTGCCGAAATCATAGTAAGCGATGGGCATGTTCTCGAGCGCCCAGGTACCGTTGCCGGTGTAAGCGAGCGTGCCAACGGTTTTGTTGTACGCAGACGCAAACAGCCCGACTCCGGTGATCTCGGTCATTTCAGCGGCGGCGTTGGCGAAATCGAGGCGGATGCGATAGATTTTCTCACTGGTTTGTTGGTTTTCGCCACCTTCCTGCAGGCGTGTTCCGTTAATGGAATACGTAACCGGGGTGCCGCTGTTGCGGTCTACGAAGGTGAAGGAACCGGCTTTCAGCTGGGTGAATATCTCGAACACGCCGTCGGCACCCATTTTCATGGCTTGCGCCTGGGCAATGTCATCGCCTCCTTCGGAAGCCGTACCGGTAATGAACACGTTAGAAGGGATCTCTGTGAATCCGGAAGGCCTTTCCACCACGATGGTACGGGTGGAATCGGCGCGTTTGGCGTTGAGGCCTTTGCTGGCGATCACCGTCCATTGCAGCGTCCCCGTGCCCGAAGGCTGGATGCCTGCTTTGCTGGCGATGCTGTTGAGCACTTTATGGGAAAGCGCCAGCGCGTTCTGCACGCCGTTGCTATTGGAAGCTACGGTGTAAATCGGCCGCTGGAAGTCGCCGCCCAGCGTATCGAAAGCTACCTCGTACATTACGAGGCTCCCGTCTTCCGCGCGCGCTGCACTCCATTCAAAGTTCACGACCGCGCTGGTGGCGGGTTGAAGCTTGAGATATTTGCCCACTTCCGGGTAGTATAGTTCTTTTACCGTGGAAATGTTGCTGTTGATGGAATTTTCCTTTTCGCAGGAGCTGAAGCCCCCGATGGCCAGTACCGCGGCCAGCATGCAGGATATGTGGAAGGAGAGAGAACGTATCATGTTAAATGCTTTTATAAAATGTGGAAAAAGTGGAATTCCCCCGCGATCACCAGTTGGGATTGTTCGGCAGGAGGTTTTGGTTCATGTCGATATCTGCTTGCGGAACAGGCCACAGGTAATGTTTGGCGGCATTGAATACGCGGCGGTCGGCCACCACGTTGGCATTGCCTACTTTCATCCCGTAGAGCGGACCGTTCATCACCGCTTCAGCGATCTTCCAGCGGCGGATATCAAATACCCGGTCGCTTTCCAGTGCCATTTCGCAACGGCGCTCGCGGCGTACGATATTCACCAGCGCGGCGTTGCCCACACCCGCATAAGCGGAGAAATTGAGGGCCGCGGGGTCGGTGAAACCGGCGCGTTGACGGATCAGTCGGATCGTTTTGTTCCAGGTGGCTTCGTCCAGCTGGTTTTGCATGGCTTTCGCCTCGGCGTACATCAGCAGCACGTCGGCATAGCGGATGAGGATGAGGTTGAGGCCGGAATTGTTGTTGCCGTCTGCTGTGCGGTCGTAATATTTGCGGAAATAATATCCGGTTTTGGATGCGTCCGCCTTGTCCAGCGCGTTATCGCCGGTGCCGGGGGCGGTGCGGATCGTTACGGTTTCGCCGCGTTTGGTCATAAAGGAAGATCCGTCGTGGATGATGCTCGCTTCCAGGCGCGGATCGCGGTTGTGGAAGGGATCGTTGGCATCGTAACCGGATTGCGCGTCGTTGATGCCTTTACCATTCGTCATGATGAAATCATCCACGAGCGACTGGGAAGGCGCCATGCCGCTGATGAGGGTACCTTCGGTGAAGGGGATGAAGAAACGCTGCATCGAATGCGTCCGGTGTACCGGCACGAATTCCAGGTTCAGGATTACCTCACTGTTATTCTCATTTTGCGCTTCAAATAATCCCGCATAGGAATTAAAAAGCGTGTACGTACCGTAAGTGCCGTTCATGATCTGCTCCAGCACGCTTGCGGCATCGTTCCATTTGCTTTCGTACAGCAGCACTTTCGCCTTCAGCGCGGCAGCCGCTCCTTTTGTGATGCGGCCTTTGTCCGTTTCCGGATATTCTGCTTTGGCGGGCAGCGCGCCCACGATTTCATCCAGCTCGGTCAATACATAATTCACCACTTCCGCTTTCGGCGAACGCGCGATACGGAAGCTCTCTTCATACGAAATCTCATTTTTGATCAGCGGCACATTGCCGTACCAGTTCACGAGGTGGAAGTAATGATATGCCCGCACGAAACGCGCTTCGGCGATGTACCGGGATTTCAATCCCCCGTCGAGGCCGGGCACTTTATCGATATTGGCCAGCAGGTTGTTGACATTACGGATCCCTCCGAAATGAAACGCCCACTCCCCTGCCACGCGGTTGGTCCTCCCGTCGTACGCGCCCGCGGCGATGCTCTGTGCCTGCCCGCCATTCACGGAGCTGGAGCTGAAAGCATTGTCGCTCAGGCTTTCGTTGAAGAAGAAGTAGTCGGAAGAATACATCCCTGCGTATACGTTATTCAGGCTATTCTCCGCGGCATCCGGCTTTTCCCAGAAGGTGAGGTCGGTGTCCTGGTAGGAAGGGCCCAGATCGAGCTTCTTGCACCCCGCCGTCCCCAGCAGGAGCGCCCCCAGCACTATAGAACAATATTTGCTAATCCTCATATTTCGATCATTTAAACGTGGTTAAAAGTTGATGTCCAGCCCTACCGCCCAGACTTTCTGCACCGGGTAGATACGGCCGCTCGTGGAGCTGCTCAGCGCGTTCAGGTTCAGCGTGCTGTTGAACTCCGTCAGCTCAGGGTCCATCCCGTTCTTCATACCTGTTACGGTAAACAGGTTCTGACCGGTGAGGTAGATTCTCATCTTCTGGATCTTCGCTTTATTGGTGAAGCTGGCCGGCAGCGTGTATCCGATCTGCGCGTTCTTCAAACGGGCGTAAGCCGCATTTTCCAGCCAGAAAGTAGAATTGGCGTTGTTATTCACGGAAGCCGTGCCGATCGTCAGGCGGGGATAATCCGCATTGGGATTGTTCGGCGTCCAGCGATCCATGTGCCGGGAATACACGTTGTCCCAGTTATTGTGGAACGCTTCCACCCCCTCGCCGCGCAGGTACACATTCCGTTTTCCCACACCCTGGATGAAGATGCTTGCGTCGAAACCTTTCCAGTTCACGCTGTAGTTCAACCCGAAAGTGAACCGCGGGAAGGGATTGCCCATCACGAAACGGTCGCGGTTATCGATGATGCCGTCTCCGTTGCGGTCAACATACTTGATGTCGCCGGGTTTCACTTCGTTTACGAACGAAGGCTTCGGACTGTTTTTGATATCTTCCAGGCTCTGGTAGAACCCGTCTGCCTGGTAGCCATAGTAAGAACTGATAGGGAAACCTTCGCGGTTGATGTACGTTACGTCTCCCTCCTGGATAAACGTTCTGCCTTTGAAATCCACAATCTCGTTCAGGTTATCGGCGAGGTTGGCGCCGATGGTATGGTTGAAATCACCGGTTTTGGCGCGGTAATTAATCGCCAGTTCATACCCCTGGTTCTTCACTTTTCCTGCGTTCTGGAATGCGGGCGTAGCGCCGTACAGTCCGGGTGCGGGCAGTTGCAGCAGGATGTTGTCGGTAATTTTATGGAAGTAATCGTAGCTGATGGTCAGCCGGTTGTCGAGCATCGACAGGTCGAAGCCGATGTTCGCCGAGTTGGCGGATTCCCAGGTGATCACGGGGTTGCCCACCGCAAACGAGGAGCCCGACTGCGGGAGGTTGTTGAACCCGTACATATTGCTTACCGTCGTATACACATTCAGGTAGCCATAGTTGGAAATGATCTGCTGGTTGCCCAACTGGCCCCAGGAGCCCCGCAGCTTCAGATCGCCCAATTTCTCTTTCACCACTTCCATAAACGGTTCGTCGGTAATGCGCCATGCCGCGGAGAACGATGGGAAGAACGCGCCGCGGTTGCCTTTGGCGAAACGGCTGGAAGCGTCGTACCGGAAGTTGAATTCGAAATAATATTTATTGTCGTATGCGTAGTTGAAACGCCCGAAACCGGAATTCAGCGCCCACTGGTCGATACGCGTACCATACGTGTCGTTGAAGCCTGTCAGCGTTTGGGTGCCTGCGGTAGAGTCGCCGGTGATATTGTCTACATTGAGGCGGCGCGTCTGGTCATATTCGTTCTTCCATCCTTCCGTTGCGTAACCCAGCATCCCCTTCACTTCGTGCTTCCCGTTGAAGGTGCGCTCGTAGTTCAGCATCGCCTGGAAGTTGTCCTGGATGCTGCGGGCGTGGTTCACGGTGCGGGAGCTTTGATTGTCGGAACCGGAATACGGCGCGTAGTCGATCGACTTACGGAACTCGTCCATATTGTTCACGCGGACGTCGGCGCCATACACCACTTTGGCGGACAGGTGCTTGGTGATCGCGTATTCGGCGTTGGCCATGTAGTTGTAGCTGTCGTTATTGTACAGCCTGCGGCCGCCCTGCTCCAGCTGCGCCAGCGGGTTGTTGGAAGCCGTGGGCGCCAGGAAATATTTACCGTCTGCATCCTTGATCGGGTAGATGGTGGGGATGCGGATGGCGGTGGAGATCAGCCAGTCGGAATAATACGCATGCTCGCGGATCTTCTGTTTCGCGTAAGCAAAGTTACCACCCAGCTTCAGTTTGCCCAATTGGGTGCTGAGGTTGGCGCGGCCGTTATAACGTTTGTATCCGTAGTCAGGTCCCCGGTACAGGCTGTTTTGGTCGAGATACCCGCCGGAAACGAGGTAATTCACTTTGCCCACTGCCCCGCTTACACCGAGGTTGTGGTTGTGCTGAAGGGCCGCGGAGCGCATCACTTCATCCATCCACCATTTTTCTGAACCCTTCTCCCCTTGCAGGCGGATCTGCTCTGGTGAGAACTGCGCGTTTTGCCCGGAGTTCACCAGTGCTTCGTTTTTCAGCTGCATGTATTCCACGCCGCTTACCGGTTTGATGAGGAAAGTCGGCTGCTGCGCTCCCATGATGCCGTTGTAGGTAACACGGGGAATCTTGCTGGCCTTGCCTTTCTTCGTGGTCACGAGGATAACGCCGTTGGCCGCGCGCGAACCGTAGATGGCGGATGACGCCGCGTCTTTCAGTACGCTGATGCTTTCAATGTCGTTCGGATTAAGGAGATCCAGCGAACCGGGAACGCCGTCCACCAGGATCAGCGGACTGGAGTTGTTCACCGTGCTCACTCCGCGGACGTTGATATTGATCGCCGCACCGGGCTCGGTGGCATTCTGCTGGATGATGAGGTTCGGGGCGGCACCCTGCAGCGCCTGCACCGCACTGGTAACAGGCTTGCCTTCCAGGTCCTTGGCCGTTACCGTGCTCACGGCGCCGGTAAGGCTTCCCCGCTTCTGCGTGCCGTAACCTACCACCACCACATCAGAAAGTGTGCTGCTGGCGGTTTTGAGGGATACGTTCAGCGGGCCGCTCCCGATGGCCACTTCCTGGCTGGCGAAGCCGATGGAAGAGATGACCAGCACCTGGTTGGCGCCGGCGGGAATATTGAGGGAAAAGGTCCCTTCGGCCGTGGTCGCCGTTCCGACGGTCGTTCCTTTCAGCACGACGGAAGCGCCCGGGATGGGATCTTTGGATGCGTCGTCAGTGACGCGCCCGGTGATAGTCCGGGCATTTTGGGCGAGGGATGCGTGGGCCATCCCCAGCATCAGCAACAGCGCCATAATTTGGCGGCCGTTCTTCCGCAAGAGCCTCTCTACGATAACGTGACAATAACCAAGCATAGGCTTCATAATTTAAAAAAATCAGTTGTGGAATGATGTGTGGATGCGGCTTCGATTTATAAAGAAGCCGGCTTGTCTTTCAATTGATATTCCAGCGTTCCGCCCTGCGTGAGCAGGCTGAACGGAATGGCGTTCTGTTTCAGTTTTTTTCCGTTGAAGGATGGTTGATGGAGATAGATGTTGGCGGGCGCATTGTTGTGCGTCACGATTTCAATCTTATCGCCTTTGTAATATTTTTTATTCAGTTTGATCTCTACATTTTCGAACAGGGAAGAACCGATCTGCATTTCGGGTTGCGCCGCGGCACCGCCCTGTACGTCGAACAGGCCGATCGCGCTCAGCACATACCATGCGCCCAGCTGGCCCTGGTCTTCGTCCTGGCCGTAACCATAACCATGAATCCCTTCCGTTCCGTAAAACTCATTGCAGATCGCGCGTACCCACTTCTGGGTAAGGTGCGGCTTGCCGGAGAAGTTGAACATCCAGGGCATCTGCAGGCAGGGTTGGTTGCCGTGGTTGTATGGCGCGGAAAGACCGGAGAACGCGTCGATGGTGGTACCACCGCCGAAGGTGGTCTTCTGCGCGGCGGTGAAAATGCTGTCCAGCCGTTTGTTGAATTCGGCTTTGCCGATCTTGCTGACCAGGCCCTTCGGATCATGCGGTACATAGAAGGAATACTGTCCCGCATTCCCTTCCTGGAATCCGCGCCAGGGCTCGGTGGGATTGAAATTGTCCACAAAAGCGCCATCGGCCTTGCGCGGGCGCACGTATTTGGTAGCCGGGTCGAAGATGTTCTTCCAGCTGTCAGACATTTTCAGGAGTGTTTTGTAATCTTCCTTCTTCCCCAGTTTCTTCGCCCATTGCGCTACCGCGAACGCGCTGAAGGAATATTCGAGCGTGTGGGAGCCGGAGAAGCACCATTGCCCTGGAGCAGGATCGATATGATCCACGTATCCGTATTTGCGGAAGCGCTCCACATCATCCTTCCCTGCGCCTTCCGGACGGTTCTGGAATCCGATTTCGTTTTTCAGCGCCGCTTCATAAGCTTTGTTCACATCAAAATCGCGGATGCCGTAGTTATAGGCGCCGGCCATTACGAGGCTCACGAAGTTGGTGCCCACGCCGGACACGTATTTGCTGTTGGCGATGCCGTCGCCCAGCCAGCCGGCGTCGTTATACACTAACAGCTGGCTGCTCACGAAGTCGGAGTAATATTCCGGGTACACCAGCGCCCAAAGCGGTGTGAGGTTCCAGAATGCGCCCCAAACGGCATCGGTATTGTAATGGTTGTGCACCGGTTTCCCCTGGGCATTGAGGGGAATCTGACCGTTGCCGCCAGTATTTTTCGGATAAGCGCCGTTCACGTCGCTGGCGAGGCCGCGGCCCAGCACGGCGTGATAAAGGCCGGTATAGAATTTGGTCAGGTCCGCCTGGCTGCCGCCGGTTACGGTGATGCGGCCCAGGTAATCGTTCCATTTCTGGTGGTTTTGCTGGCGGGCTGCGTCGAAGGCGAGGTTGGCGGCTTCGGCCTGCAGGTTGCCGCGGGCGTTTTCGATGGAAGTGTAAGAAAGCCCCAGGCGCACAGTTACCGCTTCATCCGCTTTGGTGTCGAATGTGAGGTAGAGGCCGGCCCCTTTGCCATTAATGTCTTTCTCGCCGGGCGTTTGCTGCGTACCGCGGAAAGTCCCGAATGCAGAAGGTTGCTTGTCCAGCACAGCGGAAAAGTACATAGCTACCTCCGCGCCGGACTGGTATTTCTGTACGTAAGAAGGCAGGGTGATGACATACCCTTCGATCCGGCCGTCGGGCGTCAGGTACACGCGCGCGTCTTTCACTTCACCGCTTTCACCCTGTTTGTTGCCGATATCGAAAAGAATATGCGAGTCCGTTCCCTGGGGAAAGGTGAACCGCTGGAAAGCCACGCGTTCAGTGGAGGTGACTTCTGCACGGATACCGTAGCGTTTCAGCGTTACGGCATAGTATCCTGCGGTGGCTTTTTCCTCCGCACGATCAAATGCCGACCGGTAGCCCGACTGCACATCATCCAGTTTACCCGGAACCGTCACCAGCGCTCCTTTCGTAGGCATCAGCACTACGCCTCCTACCTGGAACTCATGAAAATTGGGGAACCCTTCAATGGAGGTGTGCCTGTAATCGTATCCTACTGCTTCCCAACCGTTGGGATTGCCGTAGCTGCCGTCGGTGGAGGGGCCTGGCTTGGCCATTCCGAACGGCGAAGCGCCGGGCGCAAAATGGAACCAGCGGCAATGCGCCGTTCCGATCAGCGGATCTACATATCCGGTTAAATCCTTCTTTTCCTGCGCGCCAAGGCGGGATACCGAAACGAGCAGCAACAACCAGAGCATCCAATTTTCCTTTCTCATCCTAGCTATTTTTTGTTTGATGAAGAACTGCCCGCGGACGCGCCGCGGGCAGTCCGGTAAATTATTTGACGAAAGCCTTCACCACTTTAGCCGTGGCGCCGCCTTCATTGATGATCCTGTAAGATCCCGCAGCTGCGGGGATCGCGAATGTTTCGGCGTAGTTGTACCGCTGCCGGAAGCCATTGGCGGTTTCCACCACCACGGATTCCCCTTCCACCAGCATGAGCACATGGCATTTGCCCACCGTTTCCACCGTTACCGTTCCCTCGAACTCCAGGCGGTGCACATCGTAAAAATGCTGCTGGTGGGTGGGCGCGTGTACGAGCTGCCAGTTGTCGCCTTTTTCGATCACGCTTTGCTTCGAAATAAGCTCGTCCTCTACCCTGGTGCCTTTGCGGCTGAAATCCAGGTTGCGGAAAGCGTGGTCGATGTTGATGGGGCGCGGCTTCCCGTTGAGGTCGAGCCTTACCCAATCGTACATCTTAAAAGTGAAGATGTAAGGTGTGGCGCTGATCTCCAGCACCAGGTTGTCTTTCCCGGAACTATGCACGGTGCCGTTGGGGATGAGGAAAAAGTCGTGCTTGTTCGCCTCGAATACCCGTACGTATTTTTCGATGTCGATCGCCTCGTTTTTCGCCACGCTTCCTTCCAATGCCGCGCGGAACGCCGCCGGATCGATGTCGTCCTGGAAGCCGAGGTACACCTTCGCGCCCGGTTTGCAATCCAGCATGTAATAGGTTTCGTCCTGCGTAATGGTTTCCCCAAAGTTCTCGCGGATGTACTGCACGCTGGGGTGGCACTGGATCGACAGGTTGCCGCCGTCGAACGTATCGAGGAAGTCGAATCGGATGGGGAAGTCGATACCGAAACGTGGTTCGTCGGCGCCCAGCACTTCCTTCGCGTGTTTTATCATCAGCCAGTCGAATGCCACTTCCAGCAAAACGCCGTCGCTTTCGAACACGAGGCCGTTCTCCGGAACGATCATTTCGAACGACCAGGCGTAATTCACTTCTTCTTTATTCAGGCCGGAAATTTTTTCTTTCATCCAGTCGCCGCCCCAGGCGCCGGCTTCGAACCAGGGCCGTACACGGAACACGTTCTGCGACAGCTGTTGCAGCCCTTCGCTGATGGCTGCCTGCGGGGCCCAGGAGATGGTTTCTTTCCACTGCCCGTCCGCGATCACTTCGATGGCGGGGAGGATGGATTGTTTGTGCGCGTTGAGCAGCACCCAGTCCACGAAATAGAAACGCTTGTACGTTTCCTGGTTATCGTCCCACCGCGATTTGCCGAGGTTATTGGCGGTGCGGGCGCGCATGCGGTATTGCAGTTCGTTTTTCGGAAGATCTACGTACACCACGGGCGCCTGTACATTGGCCAAAGCCGCGCCGGCGCCTACTACGAGGGTGATGCCGGTTGCGGGTATCTGTATATTGTCCAATTTGCTGGAATCGAATAAATCTTTCAGGGTCAGCGTCGTCCTGCGGCCCCAGACGGTTCCTTTTTCACCGAGGAAAGGCGCCACGAGGGCCTCTATCTCCGCTTCGGGTTTCATCAGGTTTGCAGTGTACACCAGGTTCACGGCTACACCGGCAGCCGTCAGCTCCCGCTCCAGGGAGCTGGCGATATACTCCCAGTCGTTACCGATATAACCGTCAATCAAAATGACATTCCTACCCTTCATCCAGTTAGCAAGCGTTGCGTATCCGGACTGAATACGGCCGGAACCCAGACTGGCGAAGGGGTACATGTCGTACCGGCCTGCCGGGAGCGGCTTTCGTTCTGCCGTTGTTGCCGGCAGAAGGGGTTGGGTTGTTTTTCTCCAATTCATGATGGTGTTCATTTTCTATCGCGCATTGTTGTTATTGATATGAGTGCTGCAAATCCATGCGGCGCCTGAGAGAGCCGAGTTTTCTCCGCGTCCTGAAATGTGGACCGTAGTGGCGATGCCGTTATCCCGCAGGTAAGTTTCCAGCGGCGCCAGGAAATAGGGATGCGCCTTGCGGATGTTGCCGCCGATCACGAGCCTTTCCGCTTCATAATCCCTGAGCCAGGGAGCCAGCACTTCGCCCAGGCTGTTGCCCAGTCCGGCGAAGAGCGCCAGGGCCGTGGTATCCTGTTTTTCGGCCAGGTCCGCCAGGTCTTTCACTTCCGCGAGCCGTTGCCCGGTGCGTTGGTGATACCCGTTGAGCAGCCAGCGCGAAGAGATATAATCTTCCGCGATGCCGTCTTTGTAGGGCAGATGATAGATATATCCTTCCGGCGGGATGCCCGTGCCTTCGTGCAGGATCACATTATCCCGCAGGAAAGTGCCGCCGAGCCCGGTGCCGAGCGTTACGGCCACCATGCGGCTGGAACCTTTCCCCTCGCCCGACCATGCCTCGCCGAGCGCGAAGCAGGACGCGTCGTTCTCGAAGTAAATCCCCGACGCAAAGCCCAGCGATGCCGCCAGCGCTTCCCGGATATTCATACCATAAAGTGATTCATATTTGGCAACGCCTTTGATCAGCGAAATCCCGCCGGGATAATCAAAAGGCCCCGGCATGGCTATGCCGATAGCCGCTACTTCCCTCCCCACGGCCGCGAGCGTCCGGGCGATGCAAGCCGTCCACCGCGCCAGGATGTCTTCCGCACCGGCGCCGGCATCCACCGGCTCCTTGAACTTGCAATCTGCCGCCACTTCACCGTTGGACAGGCTTATCAGGGCCGCCGTTATATGGGAACCACCGATATCCGCACCTATCACATAGTTATTGTTCATATGTTTGAACATATTAATAATGAAGAAAAAAATAACCTTTTCCTGCAAGGGAGCAAGAAAAGGAGTAGCTGTCGGATCAGGGTTCTGACCTGATCTCTATCGAATACGTGAATTTATCGGACCTGTAATAACCGATGTTGTACTCTACGGGCCTGTCGCCAGGGTCGTACACGAAGCGCTCCCGGAAAAGTACGGGATCTTTCGGGTCTACCTGCAGCTTCTTCGCCACACTGCCGGCCATCAATGCACTGATGTGCTCGCTGGAACGCACGACAATAATATCGAATTTCTCGGACAGGAGCTGGTACAGCGGACGGTTCAGATCGTCGCTTTCCGTAAGGATGATACGAGGATGGAAGTAACTTTCGAAATAAACGATTGGCTCGCCCTCGACGCCTTTCAGTTTACTGAGTTTGCAGACGGGCGTGTTGACGGGTATATTGAAAAACCCGGCCATCTTTTCGTCGGCCTGCACTTTTTCGAGCGTAAGCAAGAGATTGGAGGTAGCGATGCCCCGCTTGGACATTTCCTTGGTAAAGCTTTGCCAGTCCTGCAGGCTGGTGGATAACTGGCGTTGCGCCACTTTGGTACCCACGCCCTTCTTTCTGGCCAACAAACCTTCGTACTCCAACTTGTTGGTGGCCTGGCGGATGGTGTTCCGGGAAACGCCCAGCCGGTTGGCCAGTTCCACTTCTTTCGGCAGGAAGGAACCGTTCTGGTACGCGGGCTGACTAATCAACTCGCGCAGCAGTTCCTCCACCTGGATGTGGAGCGGCATTTTGCTCTTATGGTCAATCTTCAAATTCATGTTCGAATGTTCAAACATACTAAATTCCCAGACACAAAACAATGTCTTGTTAAATTATTTTGAAATTTTCTTTCCCTTGAAAAATCCGTGATAGAGGTAGATCGCCCCGTAAGTCCAGTTGGGGCCGTGGATGCCGGGATAGTTGAAGCGATCCATCATGAGGGAGACGAATTTGAAGGGGTAACCGTCCGGCATTTGCACCACGTTAGGCCAAACACGGGTATTGGAAGCGTCGTCCCAGGGTGGAAGGTCCATTTTGAGGGTGCCGGCTTCCTGCAGGTCGGGGTAGGTATAGATATAGACCTGCCGTTCCGAGCTGCCGGAGAAGCAATACAGCTTGTCATCGATCCGCTGGATGGAGGTGCCGGTGGAGTTATGCGCCACTGGCCCCGCGATCGGCTTATAATCTTTGTTCCAACTGCCGGATTCGAAGAGCACAGCCTTGTAACCGTCACGGTTCACACAGGTGAGGAGGCGCCATTTTTTTACTTTTTCATCATACAGGATATGCGGATCCTCGATATCGCCGACCAGCCCGAAAGCGGAGGCGTTCATCACCGAGAAGCCGAAACGGGGGTCGTGCCTGCTTTCCACCGCCAGCAACTGCTTCTTTTCCTTACCGGGACTGGCATACGCACTGAAACCGGTAGTGATGCCGCGCCAAAGGCTGGCCTTCCGGTCATAAAATATATGGGAAGCCACTTCATTACGGAGTAATCCATCTTTCCGGTCGAACAGGATCACGCCTTCGAGCTTCACGTCAAAAACCGTCGGGTTCATGCTGAAAACGCCCTGGATATGGTGCGGCAGCGCCCTCCCGCGAACGGACATCGTGTACCACAACCGCCCCCTGTCCAGGTACGGCGAACCATCTTCATACGTAATCGGCCGTATGTCGGCGAGCCCCATGCCCGTCGTGAGCGCGGCTTCTACCCTGCCGATCACCGCCCTGCCCGAGCGCAGGCCCACGATGAGGTTCGACTGATAAGTTTGTATGCGTTCCACGCTGCGGAGCTCAATGTACTGGCTGAAATCCACCTGCCCGATGACCTTCGGCAATCCCGCCGACTGATGATACAATACCAGTCCGCTGCCCAGCATCTGCAGGATGATCTTCCCCTTTACCTCCACTTTTTCAGAACGGTTCACCCAGATCGAAGTATCGGTAGATACGCCGGAGAAAGTGCCGTTGGCGGTGAACTTCACCTCGTCGAGCAGGCCGTTCATAAAATCGAGGGTCACCATTACCTGTTCCCCTTCCTTTCCGTCCGCGAATTCAAACCCCACCCAACCGTTGCCGGTCAGGGTATCGAGATCGATGGTATAGGTGGCGAAGGGATTGAATCCGCCGAACCAGATGGAGGTCACCGATTGTTCCCGGGAAGATACCACCAGCTTGTCTTCCTCCACGCTCAGGATGGCGGGGTGGATCAGGTGGTGCTTGACGGGGTGCATGGCGATGATGCCTACAATATTAGCCGGCTCGAGCTTCGAGAGGGGAATGGATTGATGGGGATCGAAAATCATCCTTTGTACGCCTTGCCGCACGAAGAAAATCTCATCCGGCTTGGTTTGAGCGGTAACAGGGGAGCAAATAAACGAGAGAATAGGGATTACAAAAATCAACAAACGTGGTTTCATACGTTGGTAAAGCTAAACAATCCGGGGAAAGTTTCCATTTTAAAATGGATCAGGGGCAAATCCTTACCCGCCGGGAGGGCGACATGATTCCCTACTTCACGCAAAAAAAAGCGGCTACAAGCCCGGAGGCCTGCAACCGCTTGTACTATATCCATCTGCATACTATCTCCGTTTCCTGTACAGCAGTAAGGCTGCCGCAAAGATGAGGAGTGATCCGGGGATGAGGCCGAAGAAGATGATCCGCATGGTCATAATGCCTTTATCGTCGCTGTCGATCGCGTCTGTGGAACGGATTGCGCCGGTATTGACGGGGAAATCGCCGTAGGTGAACCAACGGAACATTTCGGTGATCAGCGGCTGGTTCCAGATGTAAGGTTTACGCCGTCCCAGTTCGCCGGAGCTCATGAAATCCGCGTCGCCCGTTACCACGATCCGTTGCGTTTTGCCGTTGATCTCCCGTTGGGAGGCCACAGCCAGCGCGCCTTTCTCTTTCGATTCGAGCAGCGGAACAGTATGGAATCCGGCGGCGGCGCCGTATTGCAGCGGAAGGGTTCCCGGCATGGATACTACGCCGTTGCCCGCTTTGAATGCACTTAACATGGGTGCGATGGCGCCGGCGCTGTCGGTAAAGCGGGCCAGGATGAAGTCGGGCGCATAGTCGCGGCTTTCTTCCTGCACCGGTGTGCTGCCGGGCCGGATCCCCATCTGCGTGAGCAAGGGTTGCAGCACCTGCGCGGATCCCGGTTCGGTGATCACGAACAGGTTCCTGCCGCTGGCGAGATATTGATCCAGCTTCAGCTGCACCGCCGGCGAAAAGGTCGTTTTCGGATCGGCGATCACCAGCACCGAGGTGGCATCGGAAATTTCCTGCTGATCCAGGTTGACCGTATCCACGTTAAAACCCTGGTTGATGAGCGCGCCGCGAAACGTAAGCTCGTTCACGAACCGCAGGAACTCCGCGTCGCCTGCTTTCGTAATGCTGCGCTCGCCATTACCGCGCAGGAACGTGATCACGGGAATTTCCCGCGGGGTCACAAGGCGCTTCAGCGCGGCGGTGAATTCCTGCTCGCCGGGATAAATCCGGATATCATTGTAATACCGCAGGAACGTCTGCCGGTCGCCATACTGCAAATGCCTAACCAGGCGGTTTTCTTCGGGATTGAGGTCCACCAGCTTGCGAACCTCCTCCGGTTTCAGCACTTTTTTGTAATCGAGGTCCTGGATGTCGGCTACCTTTTTGGCGATGGCGGCGTCGCTTTCGCCGGGGTAATTCTTATAGAGCCCTTCGTTGTTGGAGAAGTCGTAGTAATACACATACTTCATCTCCATGTCGGGCATGAACCGGCGGTAAGGCGTGAGGATGCGCTCGTCCGCACTCTTCTTTTCCGGCGCGCCGAGGTAATAGTTGTTATCGAGGATGTTGACGTAGGTGGTCACTTTCAGGGGCTGGTCCATCGTGGCGATGAGCGCCCGGCTCTGGGGGCCGAGGGTATGCGTTTTGGTGGCCGTCATGTCTGCATAACCGGTGAAAGCCGGTATGGTGCTGACGTACCCCGCTGCGAAACAGAGGGCCACCAGCCCGAGGTACCGGGCGGTGCGGGCGCCGGCGCTCCGGGCTTCCCGCTGGTCTTGCAGCCGCATCCCGGTAATGGCGAGGAAGAAACCGATGACGATCGCGAAGTACACAACGTCCTGTGTGCTGATCAACCCGAAAATAAACTGTTCCGTTCTTCCGGCGATCGACATGAAGTACGTGATATGCCGCACCGTATCGTTCCCCTGGAAGAGGCCTCCCACGAAATTCAAACCGGCCAGTACCGCCAGGGTACTGATTGCCGCCACTACCTGGTAAGTAGTCAGCGAGGACATGAAAAGCCCGATGGCCGCGTATGCGCATATCAGCAGGTACAACCCCATCGCGCCGGAAACCAGCAGCATCCAGTCGATGTTGGTGATGAAAAACGAACCCGCGACACCATACGCTGCGATGATCAGCAGCAGCATGGCGCCATAGCCCATCATCGCCAGGTATTTGCCCAGCACGATGTCGCGCACTTTAATGGGCGACGAAAGCAGCAGCTTGATGGAACCGCTGTGCATTTCGCGGCTGATCAGCCCCATTGTGAGCAGCGGGATATAGAAGTAGAGCGTGTTCTTCACCCCGGGATAAAACCCTTCCTGCAGGCCCGCAAACACCATGGAGGTCACGTCGTTGAAGTGATTCCCCATCCTTTGCGCCCTTCCGATCATCTGGATGTAATAAAGGAAATTCACCCCGATCTGGATAGGGAACACGATCAGGATCAGCCATGCCACCGGCGAATGAAACAACAGGCTCAGTTCCTGCCGGGCGATTCTGTATATGACTCTCATGATTGTACGGAAGGTTTAAAGGTTTTGTTCGATAACTGGGCGAAAATGGCGTCGAGCGAGCTCTTCTCCAGCGTGATTTCCCTCAGGCGCCATTTGCGGTGAACGCTTGTTTCCACGAGGCTTTCAGCGATATCCGCCGCGGGTTCGAAACGGATGCGCACCGTCTTGTCCGAAATAAACGCCACTTCCCGGATGCCCGGGATGGATGTCAGTTCTTCGGCGGCCGGAGGGTTTTCCATCGTGGCCACCAGGCTATCCGGTTCGATGTAGTTGTTGAAAGTATCCATCGTGTCTTTGAACACGATCTTCCCCCCTTCGATCATAATAATATCCTGGCAGGTGGCCTGGATCTCGGAAAGGATGTGGGAGGAGAAGATCACCGCCCTGTCGGAAGCGATCTCTTTAATCAGCTGCCGTACTTCCAGGATCTGGTTGGGATCGAGACCGTTGGTGGGCTCGTCCAGCACCACGAGCAACGGCCGGTGGATGATTGCCTGCGCAATGCCCACGCGCTGGCGGTAACCGCCGGACAGGTTGCCGATGAGCCGGTTGCTGAAGTGCGCCACGCCGCAACGTTCCTTCACCACGTCTACCGCCGCTTTGATCTTGCTCTTTTCTATCAGGCGCAGGTGTGCGCAGTAAGTGAGGTATTCGTCTACGGTTTGTTCCAGGTACAACGGCGCATTCTGCGGCAGGAAACCGATTCTTTTCTTCGCTTCTTCAGGATCGGTGCGCATGTCGATGCCTTCGATGAGTACCTGGCCGCGGGTTTGACTGAGTACGCCGCAAAGGATGTTCATGGTGGTGGACTTCCCCGCACCGTTGGAGCCCAGGAGCCCCACGATGCCGTTCCGGTTGATTTCGAAATGGATGTCCTGCACCGCCCAGTCTTTGCTGTACCGGTGAAACAGCCCTTCAATTTTTACGATATTATCTTGCATGTTCGGTTTTTAAACGTCAAAAGGAGATAGATGGCGCCGCGGGAATGCGGCGCCATAAAGGGTTATACGGACAGACAAAAACGTTTACGGATTCAGCGGCCAGTCCGGGTTAAACACCGTGGCGTTGGGCCACAGCTGCCGCAAGTATTGATCGCTGTTGGGCAGCAGTTCGTACTCTTTGCCTTCAGCCGTGTGTTTGATGGTTTTGGCGAAGCGGGGCTCCTTGTTCAATCGTTTCAGGTCGATCACGCGTATGCCCGTGAACGCCAGTTCCCTCCTTCTTTCCTCCAGCACGAAACGCAGCACGCGCTCATTGTCGTCGCCGAAATCCCCGGGTGTGTAAGCCACATACGCCGCCGGCGTGATCCGGTGCTGGCGGAGCTTGTTGATATCGGCCAGTGCTTCCGCCTTTTTCCCTTCGCGGGCCAGGCACTCGGCGCGCACGAGGTACATTTCCGCCACGCCGAGGTAGTTGTTATAGTAATCCCCGCGCAGGAAGAGCTTCACGCCGTAGCGGTTCATGTAATTGAAAGGGGGCGCGGGCGGCCAGCCGTCGGCGTAGTAGAGCGTCCAGCGCTTGTCGTCGTTGGTGAAGAGCGCGGTCAGCTCCGGAGAAGCGCACACGTCCATCCCCAGCCCGAAAGGCCGGAGGAAGTGCCGGCCCACGATGGTCTCAGGGTTCTTTTGCACATCGGGGATATTCGTCCAGCCCAGCGGCGCGCCTGGAATGTTGGGGAATGGTCCCGGGATGATCACGCTGTACGTGTTCATATCCTTCAGCTCGCCCTGCAATCCGATGGCCAGGTCGGCGTTCTTCCTCGCATTTTCATAATCGCCCATGAACAGGTACGTACGGGCCAGCAGCGCATATCCGCCTGCTTTGGAGGCCCTGAACTTCGTGAGCTTGTTCTTCAGCGGGAGGTCCGCCACGGCGGCCTGCCCGTCGGCCAGGATCTGATCATACACTTCCTTCACGGAGTTGCGCACGAACTTGGCGCTGATATCCGCGATCAGGGCGATGGGAATACCGGGCTGGGAAGCAGCCGTAGCTGCGTCGTAATGATGCGCATAGGTATTCACCAGCAGCAAATGCTCCATGGCACGGCCCAGCAAAGCTTCGGCGCGTACGGCCTTCCGGTTGGCATCTGTGCCTTCCGTGGCTTCCATGATATTATTGATGATGCTGTTGCAATAGAAAATCCGCTTGTAACCTTCGCTCCAGGTATAATCATTATCACCCTGCGTATACGGCGACGGTGTGAACTTGTAGATCAACCGGGCGAAAGGCTGCGCCTTCGTAAACAGGTTGCCAGGTTCGCCTTCGGGAAGAAAGGCGTCGTCCGACATAAGATCCCAATACTGGTCCCCGAAGTTCACCATCGTACCGGAATTGAGCATATTCTCGTAATCAGCCACCGTAGTGGGGATGAACTTGTCCTTAGGCTTGATGTCCAGGAACTTGTCGCAACCGGATAATGCGATGATGGTGATGATATATATAGGTAATTTCTTCATGATTCCTCGTTTTAGAATGTGATGTTAAGTCCGGCCATGAAAGTACGCATCACCGGCAACGTCCTGCTGGCATAGGTACTGCCCAGCGTATATGCTTCGGGATCGATGCCCGAGCCGTTACGGAACCAGCTGAACGGATTCTGCACCTGCAAGGTCAGCAGGGCCGACTGCAGCTTCGTAACCGGCGCCAGTACTTTCGCGAAGTTGTAAGTCAGCGCGATGTCCCTCACCTTGATATAATCGGCCTTCAATACGTTCCGGTCGTTGGCGAACCAGATCAGGTTGTAATACTCGCGGCCGTTGTTCTTCAAATCAGGCGCTGGCAGCATACCCGGAATGTTCTCATCGCCGGGCTTGCGCCAGAAGTTGATCATCCGCGCATCCACATTCATTCTGCCGAAGTTAGACTGGATGGGGCTTACCACGTCCCTGATCACGTTACCGCCATTGGCGATGAGCATAATGTTTAGCGAGAAATCCTTGTAAGTAAAGTTATTAGTGAATCCGGTCGTGAATTTCGGGCGCAGCGTACCGTTATATACCAAACCGTTCACATCCGTCATGTTCGGCACGATGGCGCCGGACTGGTCGTAATTGGTCACCACTTTCCCGTCCGCGTCGTACACCAAAACAGAGCCGTTCGTGGGATCAAGCCCTGCATACCGGAAGCTGAATACCGCATCCATGGGATATCCCACGCGGTTTACGCCATAGCCGTTGGTGAGCATGTCGTACCGGACGTCGCGGAGATTGATGTCGGTCATCCGGTTCTTATTGAAACTCATCGCCAGCGAACTGCTCCAGGTGAAGTGCTTCCCTTCGATGTTGCGGGTATTCAGCGACACTTCGTACCCCCTGTTCTGCATGCTTCCGTAATTTATCAGTGCGAAGGGGAAAGCATTGGTAGGGTCGGTCAGTTTTTCGCCGAGCAGATCGGTGGATTTGCGGAGGTAGTAATCGAATGAAGCCAGAATGCGGTTGTTCAGCACCGCTACATCGATCCCTATGTTCGTAGTGGCTGTCTTTTCCCAGCGGAGGGTCTTGTTCGGCGGCAGGATGATGCTCGTGGCCATGGCGTTGGTTTCGTTGACAAAATCCGCCTGCGCCTGCAGGAAAGGCCCTACCTGCCGTGCCACATTACCGCCCAGGCCGTAAGTTGTGCGGACAACCAGTGTATTCAGCCACTGCAGGTTTTTCATGAAATCCTCTTCCGTTATTCTCCAGCTCGCGCCTACCGACCAGAGCGGCAGGTGGCGGTAACGGGGATCGCTGCCGAACAGGTTGGAATCATCCACCCGGGCGCTGCCCGTAATGTTATACCGGGAATTAAAGCTGTATGCGGCATTGGCGTATGCCGATACGTAGCGTTCTTCCGCATGCCTGAAATTCGTATTGTTGCTGAAATCCCAGAAGAAGGTGCTGCTCAGCGACTGCGTCCCTTTCAGGCTGCCGAGTACTGTCTCGTCTACCGGCCTGAAGGTGAGATTATTGTCGTTGTAACCCATTTTATACAGCGAAGTGCTGGTATTGAGGATGGCGCGGCGTTCCATACCTGCCAATGCCGTCAGCCGGTGCCTGGGCGCGATCTCCCGGTCGAAGTTCAGCTGCGCTCGCGCGGTGTAGGAAGTGGAGTTGCCGCGGGTTTCATAGATCTGTCCCCCTTCTGGCATGTTGAATACGGGGTTTCCCAGGCTATCGAGCGTTACGGCGTCGTTGATGAGGTTTTTCGCGTAATACGAATCGCCGGTGTAATGTTCCTTATTGTAAGAAGTACCGCGCTCGGTCTGGTATTTGAGGTCGAGCGAAATGCCCTTGGCGAACTTCACCGTAAACCCGCCTTGCAGGCGGAAGTAGTTCGACCAGTACGACAAATGGGATTTCTCCATTTCATCGAGCGGGTTGTAAGTTTCGTCGTATAGCCCCATCGCCTTCAGCCTTTCGATTTCGTAAGGGGATTTCAGCATGGTAAAAGGTGCAAGGCTGCCATCGGCATAACGCATGATCTCGTAAGGCATGTTCCGGTAAAACGATTCCGGCCCCTGGCGCAGGAATTTCCCTTTGCGGATATTGGTGGTGGCGCCGATCTCGGCATCCAGCCATTTGAAGACTTTCACATTATCGCGAAGGCCGATGTTAATGTCTTCATTGCTGGTACGCAATCCGTACCCGCTGTTGCCGGTATAGTTCATGAAAATGTTATACCGGTGAATATCATTGCCGCCGCTGGCGGAGAAGCTCTGGCGGTGTTTGATGCGGTTGCGCATGTACAGGTCTTCCAGCTGGCCCTGCCCGTCGTAACCGCGCAGCTTGTCCAACGTTGCGTCGAGTTCCGCCTTGGAAATGACGCCCTGTTCATGATCGTAAAGTGCTTCCAGCGCTTTGCTTTTGCCTTCGCGGCGGATGCCGTCGTTGAAAGAAGGATGCCAGGTATTGAAAAGTTCCTGCTGGATGTCAACCATCTGCCGGGAATTGAGGAAGTTCTGGTAGCTGGCATCGGGCTTCGGCGTCACAAACAACGTGCTGCTGAAATTTACAGTCAGTTTCCTGGGGCTGCCGGTGCGCGTGGTAATGGAGATCACACCGTTGGCGGCCCGGGTTCCATAGATGGACGCGGCGGCCGCGTCTTTCATCACCGTAACGTTCACCACATCGGCCGGGTTCAGGTAGTTGAGATCCCCTTCATACGGGAATCCGTCAACGACATACAAAGGCCGCTGCTCGGCGCGTAACGTCGCCAGCCCCCGGATATTCACATTCCCGTTCTGCATGAAAAGCCCCGGCACCGTGCCTTCCAGCCGGTCCAGCAGACTCGTCTGCATCCTGGCGCCGATCACTTCTTCCGTAATAATCCCGAAAGACCCGGTTGCCCGCTCTTTGGGGATCGACTGGTAACCGGTATTGGCCGTCACGTTCAGTTCCGTGAGGGTAGACGTTACGGCCGACAGCACCACCGTACCCACCGTCCCCGCTTTCAGCATGGCCTCCGTCACGGCTACCGATTTGGTGGTATACCCAATGAAACTGATGCGCATGACATTGCCGGCGTTTACCGGCAGCGAAAAGGCGCCGTTCACGTCTGTTATGGCCGAGCGCCCGCCAGCCACCGCGATGGTAGCCCCGATCAGCGGCATGCCCGTACTGTCGGCAATGCGCCCGGTAACGGGGGTTTGCTGCACCTGCTGATCGTTTCGCAGGGCTGGATCGTTCTTCGCATACAGGAAAATCGTGTTGTCCGCGATCTTGTACTGCAAGGGCTGATCCTTCAGGATCAGGTCCAGGAAGCTCAGCAGCGGCATGTTCTGTACCGATGCCGATACAGCGCCTGCCTGCTGCAGGAGCTCCGATTTTCCCCACACTACATAACCCGTCTGTTTTTTAATGGTGGCAAATACTTTTTTCATCGGCACTTCCCTTCCCGAAAACGTGACGCTCTGGGAGAAAGTGCTGGCAGATACATGTAAACAAATGGCAAGAAGGAGAATGCTGGTAAGTTTCATAAGCCGGAGCAATTTGGTCGGGAGCCGGCACGGCATGTCCCAACGGCTCCAGAAAGCAGTTTTTTGCATAGATTTGCAACGTTTGGTTGTTAAAAATGGAGGTCTCGAAACCTGTTTCTTTGCAACCGGCAATTTTTCTACGGGGGTGTTCGCAGCACTCCCGTTTCTTTTACCGGCCGGCCTTTCTTTTTAGTTGATCATTAAAAGTCCATGTCCATGTGAAATATTACGTTTTATAGTATAGGGATAAATGTTTCTTCAAGGCATCACTACCAAACGCCGGCCTTCTTCCAGCCTGAAATGCACGTTCGACCGCTCCAGCCCGCCCAATACGTCGGACAACTTCAGTTTCCGGCTCATCTCCCCGAAAAACACCACTTCCGGCACATTTCCTTCGTACACCACTTCCAGGTCGTACCAGCGTGCCAGCTGCCGCATCATTTCCCGCAGTTCCACCCCATCGAAATTAAACAAGCCGTTCTTCCAGGCGATGGCTTTATCCACGTTTGCGTTTCTCATCACATCCATTCCGCTTCCGTCGGCCTGCAACTGCTCACCCGGCTTCAGCAACACCGACCCCGTTGGCTTCCCGGCCAGCGCTACCCGCACCGCGCCCGTTACCAACGTGGTATAACTATGCGGCTCATTGGCATACGCATTAATATTGAACGACGTTCCCAGCACCTCCAGATCGATCCTGCCCGGCACCTTCACGCGGAAAGGCTTCTTCACATCTTTCGCCACCTCAAACCAACCTTCTCCGGAAAATTCCACCTGCCGGTCGGCCCCGCTGAATGCCACCGGGAACCGCAGGTAACTGCCGGCGTTGAGCCACACTTTCGTACCGTCGGGCAAAGTAACCGTAAACTGCCGCCCGTTGGAAGTAGCGATGGTATTGTATTTCACACCGCTTTCACTCCGGTCTTCCGGCTCGTATTGCAGCGCGCCATCCTGCAGCGTCACCGTAGTGCCGTTTTGCCGGGTAATCACGCCATTGCCGGCACTGTCCAGCGCCAGCTGCGATCCGTCTGCCAGCGTCAGCACCGCGCCATTCTTCCCGGGTTCCACATCCTGCGGAAACACGTTGGCGATAACGGTTTCACCCCGCGGCGCCGGGCGGTTCAACAGCCATATGCCTGCCGCGGCGATCAGCACCGCCGCCGCTGCCCACCACCAGCGTTGCAGAGGATGCACCGTCCGCACTGCGACGGTTTCCGGGGCTGGACGAAGTTTATCCGCACCCAAAATCCCATCAGCCACCCGCATCCAATGCTGGTGATCGTAGGATGCCTGCACGTCCGGCTGAAGGTCTTCCAGCCTGCGCTCCGCCTCTTCGATACCGGCGCCGGGCTCGTCGCGGCCCACCAGGGCGGCCAGCTCGTCCAGCTCCGCGTCTGTGGCCGTATGGCCCGCGAGGCGTTGCAGTAAATATTGTAATCGGTCGTTGTTTTCCATGTAAAAAGGGTGTAGTAAACGAATGATGTTTGTCCCCCTTATTTATACCAGACAATCGGGCAAACGGGTAGTACCGAAAAAAGCGAAACTTTTTTTGGCAGGGGTAAAATCAAAGCAGGATTTCGATCAGGATGAGGACAGACAATGGATAACCGGCTTTTTGCAGGGAGCCGCGAATGTGCTTCAGCGCCATGACCATGAGGTTTTTCACCGTACTGTCGGCCAGGCCCATCCGGTCGCTGATTTCGCGGATGCTGAGGGATTGCTCCCGGCTGAGGCGGTAAATCTGCCGCTGTTTTTCGGGAAGCTGCCGCACGGCGTCATTCACCAGCGCGAGCAATTGCCGGAACTCGACCATTTCTTCCACCGGGAGGTTCTGGTCCAGTTGCCGCTCATGCCCCACGGCATTCATGACTTTATCGCGGATTTGCTGGCGGCGGACGAGGTTGACGGCCAGGAAGAAGCAGATTTTCTTCACCCAGGATTCCGGTTGGGCCAGGCCGGTAAGCTGGTCGCGGGCGATCCAGACTTTCAGAAAAGTTTCCTGGACGAGGTCGTCGGCCACTGCGGGCGATCCGGTGATACGCAACGCCATGGCCAGCAACCGGGGCGCCAGCAGCCCGAAAAGCTGTCTGAACGCGTGCTCGTCGCCGGCTGCGATCCGTTGGTACAATGCTGGAGCGTCAGTAGTGTGTCCTTCGTTCAATGAAGCGCTGGTTAATTAAAGAATGCTTGTCCTGGCAGATGGAGAAAACGAATGGGATGACAGAATTTGATGGAATCAACGGCGAATTTCGCCAAAATCATCCGGAAATGCAATGATTGCCCCGAAGACCACCTTAGTTACTATATACTAACAGTTAGGTTACTATAGGTATAAAGAGGGGTAAATGTATATCAAACGTATATCCGCATATATATTGGTATGCAGTAACCCTATAGTAACCATGCTGTTACGATGAAGTAACTACGCTTTACCCCCTATTTACCTACATCCGATATACATTCCCATGCCTTATTCTAGCATGGGCTTGTCACTATTCCCACTATACGCTGCATATTTGCCAACAGGCCACTGCAACAGCCCTGCATGCACTCCGTACCCGCTCAGTAAGGACTTAGTAGGGATACCGTACTAAAACCGTAGTAAGCCAGGCACCTGAAAGCAGACAGCAAATTTTATATAGGTATTTTACGCTATACAAATGAAAGCTTGCTAGATCGGGTACGCTGTTTCGCTTTTGGTTTCGGAAAGGACGAAGAAGCTCTGCACCGTGGTGATATTGGGGAGGGCGGCGAGCTTGCGGTAGAAGACGTGGTATTCGTCCATATCGGCGCTGGCGATCCGCAGGATGAAGTCGAAGGTGCCCGTCATCTGGAAGCACTCCATTACTTCGGGGAATTTCACGACTTCTTTTTCGAAAGTGCTGAGGGTTTGGGCGGAGTGGTCTTTCAGCAGTACATGGCTGAAAGCGATCAGGCCTTTGTCGATTTTCTTTTTGTCGAGAATGGCGACCACGCGCCGGATGTACCCCTGCTCCTTGAGCCGCCGGATACGTTCGTGGATGGCGGCAACGGATTTATGCAGCTTGAAGGAAATCTCCTTGTTGGTGAGCTCCGCGTTGTGCTGGAGGAGGCGAAGGATCTCGAGGTCCGTCTGATCGATGTCTGGCATTGTGTACTGGTTGAAAATGGTCAACTGAAAGAAGTTCGGTATTCCGGCCCGGCGCGTAATCAATCCATTCAAAAATAGGCAATTATTGGTGCTTTACCGGAAAATTTACGGTTTAATACGGCATTGTGCCAAATATCAAAAACATTTTTCAATTTAGAGTGGAAATATTACAGCGTCAAGATAGGATTTTTCCGGTTACAAGGCCAAAGACCAACCGTTAAAAATATTACGATCAAAAACCAACCAACCATTAACAACAAGAGTTTCCGGCTTGCGGGAACTCTTGTTCCAACCAATCATTTCAATTCCCAAGATAATCTTACATGGACCATACTATTTACCTGGACAATGCCGCCACTACGCGGGTAGACGAAACCGTACTGGCCGAGATGTTGCCGTACCTGGCACAAAATTACGGCAATCCCTCTTCGTCTTATTCTTACGGCCGGGTGGCCCGGATAGCGGTGGAGAACGCGCGCAGATCGGTGGCTTACCAGCTGGGCGTGAAGGCGGCCAACATCTTTTTCACCAGCGGCGGCACGGAGAGCAATAATACCGCCATTGCCGCCGCCGTCCGCGACCTGGGCTGCACCCACATCATCTCCTCTCCCATCGAGCATCACGCAGTGTTGCACTCGGTGGAGTTTTACAGCCAGCTGCATGGGGTTCCGTATTCCATGGTAGCCGTGTCTGACGCGGGGATCGTGGATTACGACGACCTGGAGCGGCAACTGAAAGAACAGGCGGCCGCGGGCCGGAAGTGCCTCGTTTCCCTCATGCACGCCAACAACGAAACCGGCAGCCTGCTGGACGTGAAGCGCGTGGGCGCCCTTTGCCAGGAACATGGCGCCATTTTCCATTCGGATTGCGTACAGACGGTGGGGCACTACCCCCTGAACCTCCCGGAGATGGGCGTTCACTTCATCTCCGGCTCGGGTCATAAGTTCCACGGCCCCAAAGGCACGGGGATCCTGTATATCGCGCCGGGGCTCACCGTAAAACCGTTTATCCACGGCGGCGGGCAGGAGCGCAATATGCGCGCCGGCACCGAGTGCGTGCACGGTATCGTAGGCTTCGCACGCGCGCTGGAACTGGCGATGGAACATTACAAGACGGAAAGCGAGCACATCGCTTCCCTGAAAGCTTACATGAAAAAACAACTCGCGGCCAACATCCCGGGCGTTACTTTCAACGGGCCCGAGGCATCCCTGTACACGGTACTGAGCGTTTGCTTCCCGAAATCGGAAGAAAGCGACAACCTGCTGCTCCGCCTCGACATGGAAGGCATCTGCGTTTCCGGCGGCAGCGCCTGCAGCGGCCCCTCCGGCGGCTCCCACGTAATGAGGGCACTGGGTAAAAACGAAAGCTGCACCACCATCCGGTTTTCTTTCAGCAAATACAACACCACCACGGAAATCGATCATGTGACCGAAGTCCTGAAGATTGCGCTGGGGTTGCATACCGCAGAAGGGAAACCCGCTACCTCGGCATGTTGATTTAACAGATACAATACACCAAAACAATCCGGTTACTACTCATTTGCAAGCCTGACAACTGAAATGGCCTCCCCGTGAGGCCATTTCCCTTCCCCCACTTCCCCGCATATACGCCCCGGCAATTCCCGTTCAGTCCTATAGGTTAGCCGATTTCTAACAAACATCTCCTAACAAGCTACAAAATTCATATCCATCAAACAAAAGGATATTTCATTAGATTATTTCTATTATTATTGACTTTTTATTAGATTTTTGATAACTAAACAAATACTTTGCGTAGATTGCATTCAGTTTCAAAGACACATTGTAGGGTGATGAAACTGGCAGACATGCCCTCTCGTCTCGGGGGTGGAGATAACGGGATAAACGAATAGCATAATTAACTAACCATTTACTTCTTTGTGCTATCCGCTAACTGCTCCGTGCAGGTTCGACTCCTGCTCCTACAGCAAAAGCCCGGGAAGTAGTTTCCCGGGCTTTTCCTATTTGGTTTGAATAGTAAGATCAGACGTTGAACGCCGTTTCGTGCTTGATCTCCGTCATCACAAACGAACTGCGGACCGTGCCGATGTTCCGCAGCCGGGAGAGCTTTTCCACGATAAACTGCTGGTATTCGTCCATATCCCGGACTGCCACCTTCAGCAGGTAATCGTCCGTCCCGGTCATGTGATAACATTCCATCACCTCTTCCGCATGCACGATTTCCTTTTCGAAGTCCTTGATCACATCATGCTCGTGGCGATCGAGGTGCACCGCCGTAAAAACCACCAGGCTGCGGCCCACTTTCTTATGATCCACCAGCGCCACGTATCCTTTCACCACGCCCGCTTCCTCCATTTTACGGATCCGCTCGTATACCGGCGTGGCCGAGCGGTTCACCGCATCGCCGATCTGCTTATGGCTCAGCTTCGCGTTCTGCTGCAGGATGCGGAGGATCTTTTTATCTGTTTCGTCCAGTGTCATAGCATAAAAATCTGTTTTCTTCGACAGCATCCACAATTTACAGCATATTCTTCCAACCAAACCTATTTATAAAGTGTAAAACGCTAAATATTCTGCGTGTGCAAAAGATTCATCTTTAAAGTATGAGTTTTACAGACAAATCAACCTGATGCAACCACACGAATACGCACCCGAAAGCCTGATGATGAGTTACGGTTACAAACCGGAACTGAGTGAAGGCGCGATCAAATGTCCTATTTTCCAGACCTCGACTTTCGTGTTCAAAACCGCGGAAGACGGTAAGGCATTTTTCGAAATCGCTTACGGCAAGCGGCAAAAACAAGCCGGAGAAGAACCCGGATTGATTTATTCCCGTATCAACAACCCCGACCTGGAGATCCTGGAAGACCGCCTCGCCCTGTGGGACCGCGCCGAAAAAGCGGCCGTTTTCGAGAGCGGCATGTCCGCCATTTCCACCGTGCTGATGGAATTCCTCACGCCCGGGCAGGTAGTTTTGTACAGCACGCCCGTTTACGGTGGCACCCATCATTTCATGAACCACGTCCTGCAAAAATTCGGCATTACCGCCGTTTCGTTTGACGTAGGCGCCAGCGATGCGGAGATCGAAACCATCATTCAGGCCAACGGGCCCGGGCGGCTGGGAATGATTTACATCGAAACGCCTGCCAACCCCACCAACGCGCTGATCGATATGGCCATGTGCGCCCGCATTGCGCAGCGCCATTCCACCGACGGGCGCCGTGTGGTAACGGCGGTAGACAATACTTACATGGGCCCGCTCTGGCAGCACCCGCTGGCTCACGGGGCAGACCTGGTCATCTATTCCGCCACCAAATACATCGGCGGCCACAGCGACGTAATCGCGGGCGCGGTGCTGGGCCATGCGGCGGATATTCAAAAGATCAAAGTACTGCGGACGTTTTTGGGGAACATGTGCAGTCCGCATACCGGCTGGCTCCTCCTGCGCAGCCTCGAAACACTGAAGGTGCGCATGGAGCAGCAACAAGCGAATGCCGTTCAGGTGGCGGCATTCCTGCAATCGCATCCCAAGGTGGAGAAAGTGTATTACCTGGGATTGCTGGATGCGGAGAAAGACACGGCGCAATACGCCATCTATAAAAGTCAATGCCTCGGCAGCGGCGCCATGGTGAGTTTCGACGTGAAAGGCGGAGAAGCTGAAGCCTTCCGTTTCCTCAACCACCTGCGCCTCACCAAGCTGGCGGTGAGCCTGGGCGGCACGGAAAGCCTCGCGGAACATCCGGCTACCATGACGCATACCGATATCCCCGACGCGGAAAAGGACAGGATCGGGATCAGTGAAAAACTCATCCGGTTGTCGGTCGGTATCGAGCATTACAACGACATCATCCACGACGTGCAACAGGCACTGGAATATGTATGAGAACGGGCCGCCAAATGGCGGCCCGTTTTTTTAATAACATCTCACGGCGCAGATCGCAGCCGGTATGTCGGCGGAAGGATGATCCACTTCAAAATGCAATTTGGCGGTGTGCACCGGTGTATCCAGTGCAATACGGTTGAAGGCCTGGTAATTGCCCGATCTTTCGGCGATCACATTCCCGGCATCGTCTTTCACCCGGTAATTGCGGACACAGAAAGGCATCACGGTTTCGGGATGGGTCATCAGCACGGATTCCATGGGATGGTCGTAATCGGTATCGAAAAACAATTCAATCTGGCGGATATCTTTCGGCGCATCCCATGCCAGCGTGAGCGTGGGTTTCGGATCGCTCCAGTCGGCCACCCAGGCGTTGGGCTGGCTCACGGGGCGTTCGATGCCATTGGCAACGTTGGCGGCGCCGAAGAGGGCCAGGCCGTCATTGACTTTGAAATCGAGGTTGTGGCCTTCGGGCCGGCGCTGGGGGCACCAGAATTCGAACGCGTCCATCCCGATGTCTTCGGGCGGCGTTTGTTTACCGTAGTTGGATACGGCTTTGTTGATGGTGTTGAATACGGATAAAAGGCCGGTCACGCGTTTGCCGGTGTAATGCAACTGCACACCAGGGGTGCGGAAGAACATCACGAATGCATAGGCCGCTGCGGGCATGTGCGCATCAAACTCCAGCCGGAGGCAATTTCGGCCGGGTTGCAGCGCAACGGTCTGGCGGGCAAGTGTCACCTCGGGTGTATGGTTACCACTTTTATCGCTGATGCGCAATTCAATATCCAGTGAACATGCTGTGGCGGCTTCCGCGTGGAAGGCCATCACGGGTACCTTCCCCGCGGGAAGCGGTACCATCTGCGCCACGGATACGTCCAGCGGTTTGAGGATGGGCTCGCCTGGGAATTCACGGAACACCAGTTCGCTGCTCGCGGTGATTTGCGCGGAAGCGGCGAGATCACCGGGTGCGGAATAACGCAGCCCGGGGATGTATTGCCCGGTTTGCAGGAGGCGTTGTTGCAAAGTAGACACCTGGCCTTTGCCGATGATATCCGCCGGGCGTATCCCTTGTTCTTTACAGATCACGGCGGCCATGGCGGCGGCCTGGGTTACGTGCGCGGAGGTCGCCATCACGCGTGTAGAACCGTATGCCACATGCGATGCGCTGATGGTACGGCCGCCCAGGAAGAGGTTCCGGATGTTGCGGCTATAAAGCGAGCGGTAAGGGATCTGGTAGATGCCTTTGCTATGCCACTGGTTGCAGCCGGGCTTTTCGCTGAAAACGCCGTCGGCCGGGTGCAGGTCGATGGACCAGCCCCCGAACGCCACCGCGTCCGTATGTTCGCGTTGTTCCACAATATCCTGCTGGATCATCATGTAATCGCCTTCGAAGCGGCGGCTTTCGCGTTTGCCGGGGATCATGCCCACCCATTCCAGCGTGAGGTTCCGGGCTTCGGGGAATTCGCCGGAGTTTTTAATGTGGTTCCAGACGCCGTAGACCACTTTCCAGAGTTCCCATTTGATGGTTTCGGTATCGTGCACGGTATCGAGCCGTCCGCCATACTCGATCCACCAGAGCTTGCAGCCGTATTCTTTGGCGTTGAAGCTGCGGAAGCGGGGCACTTTGGTAATATCGTGGAGCGCGAAAGCCGGCGGGGTAAAGGTAACGGGCCGGCCGGTGTCTTTGCTGTAAAAGTAGAGGCTATGGCCCAGGAGCTCGCCATATTCTTCGGAGGGAGCGAACAGTTCACCGAATTCTTCTTTCTTCTCCGCGCCCATCCGGAACGCCGCTCCTGCCAGGAAGCCCACCACGCCGTCGCCGGAAGCGTCCAGGAACAGGGGGCTTTCAGCAGGTATTCGGTTTGGTTCTGGCTGCACCAGGCGCGCAGCGCGGAAATGGTTTCAGCGTCTTTCTTTTCCACCTGGTAAACGGCGGTATTGAGCAACAAGGTGATGTTGGGTTCCTGCGATACCTTGTCGAGCAGTATCATATCGAAAATTACCGGGTTGCCTTCGGGGTTGCGATACGTGTTTTCCACGAGCAGCTCATCTACCACACCTCCTTCGCGCGCCCACCGGTTATTATTACCCATGTGGGAGGTGGCGCCGAGTATCCACAGGCGCACTTCGCTGCTGGCGTTGCCGCCCAATACGGAACGGTCCTGCACCAGCACCACTTTCAGGCCCTGCCGCGCGGCAGTAATGGCGGCGCATACGCCGGAAAGGCCGCCGCCGGTGATCGCCAGGTCAACAACAATGTCCTGTACCGGGAAAGTCCTCGACCCGGCTGCATCTTGCTTGATCATATCTGTTTTTTATTTGCCTAAGGTTATTTTTTCACTGGTCACAATGGTTCCATCCCGCTTTTCCAGCGACAGCCAGCATTGCACCGCGCCGGCATCCTGCAGCGGAACCGTAAATTCAAATGGATATGTATCATCCTTCAACCGCGTTTCTTTCCCCGCACCATCCGTATAATGCAATTGCACCTTGCGCCACCGGTTGTCATCGTCTTCCAGGAAAAGGAATAGTCTCCGGCCATATGCGCCCAGCCTGAAAAGCATCGCTTTCGCATTGCCGGCTGCTATCATGGCGTAATCGTTGCCGGCGTCGGCGCTGCGGGCCAACAGTTTATCCTGGAACTTCACCACGGGCACCGCATTCTCCACCACAAACACCGCGATGCCTCCCGGCGCTACCGAACAATCGAATTCACCGTTATTGATTTTGCCGGCTTCGGCTCCGTTCAGCGACACTACTTTGCTGCGTGCAGCCGTGGCCACCAGCGAGGCATTGAGCCGTATCCGTGAGCGCACCGTTTCTTTACTTTGATTGGTGAACGCGAGGAACAGGCGGTTGCCTTTCCGGCCGGCGATGTAATTCAATTCGCGGCTGGTACTTGTCAACAGGCGGGCCGGCATCCATAATTGCACGTCTTTCTCATCATAAAAATAGCCCGGCGCGCTGCCGTACATCTTGTTCTGCAGGTACGCATATCCCTCGATGTATTCCGCCGGGAAGCTGATCTGCCCTTTACTGCGGACAAATGCATCCGTCACCAAATAGTCGATCAGCATCGAAGCCATGGGCAGGATGTGGTTGTAATGGAAAGAATTGACGCTTTGAGCTTTGTGCGCATGCAGCGGGAAATCTTCCTGTTCATAGGCGGTCGTCCGTTCGGTATTGATATGATAGCCCGGAAAGTTGCGATATCGGCCGATGGTGGCGGCTTTCGCGACGTTCATCAGGAACGTGTCTTTCGCATAGTAACCGATGCGCAGCATCCAGGGCGCGAAGTTGGTCATGAAGATGCCGCGGTGCCCGGTGGAAGTGCCCGACGATTCCGGCGTGAGCCCCGTTTCGGACAGGCGCCAGGCGGGCGCCTTTTCTTCGGGATAATACATCTGCGCATGGCCTTTGGAACGCAGGTACCAGTACATCGGCGCTTTCCCGCCCTTGTTGACCGTGATGGCGCTATCGGGGATACCGGGGCTCATCCAGGTGAACATCGTGTAGTGGCGGGCGCCTTGTACGGCAGCGTTGAGGTAGGCGGTGTCTCCCGTGAGCTCGTAGAGCTGCGACAATTCGATCCAGCGGTTGGTGAATGCCGGCCAGAAGAAGAAACTCCCGGCGAAAAGATCATCGAAAGCCGCCTGTGGCTGCGCCACGCGATCGCGGAGATAGGTGTTGGCATTTGAAATGGCGGTGGAAAGATAATGCCCTTCGCCCGTTGCCTTGTAGAGATGCATGGCATTGATCCAGCTGGCGCCGTCTTCCTTCACATCCAGGTTGCGGACGCGGGCCACTTTGTATTCTTTTTCCATCAGGCGGAGATAGAAAGGATTGGATTTTCCGAACACATTGTACAACGCCGCCAGCTCCGACAATGGCGCCACCGGCCCTTTCAGGCGCCGCGACGGACTTTGTATTTTTTGCAGACTGTCGAGGCTGAAGAGGAATTTCTCCCGGCTCAGCATGAATTCCGTCAGCGGGTAAGCCCGCTTTTCAAACATCACGGAATCGTCGCGGACGATGGACAGTTCCAGCGGGTTGAGGCTGGACACGTTTTTCACCGCGCCCGGAACGTCCGTGGAATAGGCAAATCCTTTCAGGCTGTCAACAAACCAGGCGTATTGCGTCATGGCGTAGGCGGTCATATTATCGAGCACGGTATTCAGCGATGCGATATCGTTGCGGCGGTAATCTTTAAACCCGAATACTTTCTCCGCGATGAATTGATAAGTATGCGTGATGTCCTTTGCTTCCGCTACGAGCTGCACCGAAAAATCAAACCTGTCCCCTTTCTTCATCTGCGATCCGTAGCCGCCGGGAATGGGTGCGTATACCTGCGGTTGCAGCATGCCCTGATCGTTGAGCAATGCAATGCCGAATTGGCTGTTGGGCAGCATGGGCAAGGGTTGGAAAGGAAGATGCTCCGGCGCCGCGAGGACACCGATCGTGTGCCGGCCCGTATTGACCATCGTTGTCGGCAGTGGCGCCATGAAAGCCGGCGTGAGATAAGCGGCATCGGGGATGCGGCGTTCCTGCCAGATGAGTGGCTGCCAGATTTCTTTCGCATCCGCGGCGCTGAGGGCCGGTGCACCTACGTAGCCGATGCTGTAGTAACCGTTGCGGGCGGGCTTGTATGTAAAATGTAATACCGGGTACGGCTTCGCCGAAGTAAGGAGATACGCGCTGAGCGCGGTGTCGGGGAAAGAAAAGAAAACGGTATCGCGCTTGGTGCGTATCGCGCTGGCGCGGAGGATCTCACTTTCACCGGCGTTGAAAATATTCGCTGTCCGCCATTCGGATTTGGTGCGCAGGATGCGGTCGTCGAACCCGTCGCCTGCCATGGAGGCTTGAATCTTTTTCTGTTTGAAATCGGCGCGGCTGCTGTCTGCCACCTTCCAGGTGAGCACGTTGTATTCTACACGTTTGATGCCGGCAGGCTTGAGCGCCATACCGGGATCGCTGCCGTTATACAGCACGCGGAACGCCGGCGCGAAGGTAAATTGCCGCCCCGCCGAAGTAACCCGGATGCCTTCCGCAGCCGATGGTACGCGTACCTGCGCCTTCGTCGCCAGGTTTATCAGTAAAAGGCAGGCCGCCAGCCGTGGAATTCCGTTTTTCATCATGTGTTTTAACTTCCTGTTTGTCAAATGTAACATCGCGCAGGCAGGGCTGTTATACCCTGCAACGCAAAATTCAGATGGGAACATTCCCAATTTGTGGGAGCATTCCCAAACTATTCCTCAGCCATCACCGCGCTGTAATGGAACGCCTTTCAGGAGAATACGGCCGAGGTACAATACCGACTGCGCGTACTTCTCCGGGTGTTTCGTGATATCTTCCCATTGCTGCGGACCAAGTATTTCCCGTTTATCCGATCGTTGGGACGAAAGGCGGATGACGACGGTGTATTCTCCTTCCTCCAGCGTGAAAAATTGATGTTGTCCGCGGTAGCGGTTGTTGCAGTAGGCGTTGAAGCGGTTCACCGGCAGGCCGTCTCCCATTGCCAGCCGGTAAACCTGCGTGCCGGGTACGGGCGGCGGTTGCACCTGCATGGGTTTTCCGTTTACTTCGATGGTGATCTGCCCTGCGTCGGGGCCGCCGATATCGAATATCCCGAAGCCGGTGCCACGGAAACGGAAGCGGAACGAGGCGCCTGGTGTGGCGGTCTTCTCCACAACCGGGAACCACGTGGCGAACTGCGGCAGGGTAACTTGTTCCCACGGCCCGCTAAATTGCGCGATGTCGCGGGGGACGTACATGCTCCCGGTTTCCCAGTTATCCGGGTATATCGATGCGGGGAGTTGTTGCGTGGCGGATGCGCGGGGGATGTTCAGCATTTTTTCCAGGCTCCGGGCGATGGCGGATGCGTATAGATTCCCGCCCGCCTGCAGCGGGTGGATGCCATCGGTCGAGAAGAGTATATGACCCAAAGTGTCATTGGCAGGGCCTTTCCAAAGGAGCTTTCCGGCTTTCTCCAGGAAGGAGGCTTCCATGCCCAGGTGCACCGACGGCACGCCGTAATGCGCGGCCACGGCTTCCAGCCCCTGGACGGATGGCGGCACCTGCCCGGAGGCGTACAGGGCCGTCTGCTGCCCGGTGATCGTATAAATCATGCACACTTCGGCTCCCGCCGCTTTTACCTGCCGCACGATCCCTTCCATCCCGGCGGCGTAGGCGCCGTTTACCGCGAACTCCACAAAAACGAGGTCCGGTTTGTATTGCAATACCTGTTCCTGC
Organism: Chitinophaga pollutisoli; assembly: GCF_038396755.1. Lineage (NCBI taxonomy): Bacteria > Pseudomonadati > Bacteroidota > Chitinophagia > Chitinophagales > Chitinophagaceae > Chitinophaga > Chitinophaga pollutisoli. The sequence goes on from NZ_CP149822.1 coordinate 1,147,399, forward strand.
ACACGGCAGGCGCCGAGGTCGGTGCCGGTGCCGGAAACACCCGCGTTGATAGCGGTGACGGTATTGCGGGGGAACATGTGTTTCATGTATTGCAATACCTGGGGCCGGTATCCCGCGTTGCCCTGGGTAATGCTGCCGCCGATAAAGGCGATCCGCAAAGGCGTCCCTGCTTTGGCTTTCGCAAAGAACACCGGCAGGCCGCCGCGGGGGATACATTCCTTTACGTTCGGGAAATCACCCGCTTTCACCAGCGGCGTGGCGGGCAGCACATCGAAGTACAAAGGCGATGCGCCACCCTGCGATGCCGCAATCAGATCGTTGTTGCTTTGGGCCAGCGAGGGAGCGGCGGCGGTCAGCCACAAGGCGGCTATCAGCGTGCTTTTATGTCTCATAAGCGCATGTTCTTTTCAAATACGCGGCCCTCCCGGGTGGTCACGGTAACTTTTAGCACGGCTTCTTCCCCGGCGTCCACGGGATGGAACGACCATTCAAAGGGATAAGCCGTCAACGTTGCTTCGCGGTGGTTCATCGACACCACTACCCGCGCGCCTTCCGGGAGCGTAGATTCCAGGTAACCGTAAATGGCATCCCATCCAAAAGGTGTGCGGATGCGGAAGCCGTAGCATTTCCCGATACCGGGGCCAAAATCGGTTGACTGCATGCCTGCCTTCAGCGGGGAAACTTTCGGGCGGAGGGCCTTCTTTCCCGCCACCGGAAAACCCAGCGCCGCGAAATGTTTCGGCGCGATGGTCACGGTAACCGTGCGCCCTTCCAGCCCCAGGTTTTCTTCCTTATCAGCATGCATCACACCACGGGCGTCGGCAGCCACGGGCGCTTCCGCACCCAATACAATCTGGCAGGTAACCGGAGTATCGGATTCGCTGTTGAGCAGGATCCAGAATCGCTTATCGGAAATGGCCGTCACGTAATTCACTTCCGGGTGATCGATGGTTACGAGGCCACGTTTCATCCATAGCCGCACCCCATCATCCCCCATTACTTTCCCTTTTCCCGCACCGTAAACCCGGTTATTGAACCACACGAACCCATCCTGCTTCACATAGGGAAACTCCACTTTCCCGCCGCTACGCTGCTGCATTTCAGTTACCAGGTAATCGGTCGTGAAGGCGAGATGCGGGGGAATATGGTGATAGTAGATGGAACTGACATCCGGGCCTTTATAAGGAAAATCCGGTTGCAGCGTGATGTCCTGGAAACCGGTGGCATAATATCCCGGATAGTTGGTGAAACGCCCGATCACGGCGTTGCGGGCATATGTTTCGTAAATCTTGCGCGGGCGCTGCTGGTAGAGCCGGAGCAGGTGCGGCGCCCAATTGCTCATATAGACATGCCGCACCAGTTTACCCGGATCAAAAAACGTATACGGCTGCTCGAAGCCGAGGCCCACCGGCGACACCAGCGCCCGGGGCACCTGCTTCTCCGTTACATCTTCCGGTTTACGCGGGAATCCCAACCGGTACTTCTCACCTCCCTTCCACCACATGGTCGTGTTGCCTTCGTAAGTATTTCCGGGGTGGATGGTTTGCAGGGTATCTTTTACGGCAGGATAGCTCCGCACGCCCGCGATGGTATGGAAAGCCGCGGCTTCGGCGGCGTCGAGATAAGTTGTATCACCCGTTACATCATAGAGGTCGGACAGGTCCCACCAATTGGCGTAGAACGAAGTATTGTAGAATGGCTGCTTGGTAAGCGGGGTGCGTTTCGTGCCGTAGACTTCCTCCCGCAAAAATGCATCCGCATGTTTCACCGCGGAATCCAACCAGCTGCGCTGCCCGGTCATCCGGTATGCCGCCAGCGCCTGGGAAAATTTCGGGACAATCACCGAATACCCGTTTGCATCACGCAATTGGTTATCCGGCAACGCGACTTTCCGCAACCAGGGATTGGTGTTGCCCAACAGCCGGTGTAATCCTTCGAAGTACGCGGTCGTGAATTGGGAACCAAACGGACTGAGGGTCCCGGCTTTCTTGCTCATACCTCTTTGCGCCCAACGGAAACCGCTGCGGCTGAGGGTGTATTCGATCGCCGGTAACGCCCGGCTGATAAAAAGTTCCTCGTCGTGCCCCAGCACCGCGGCGGCGATTACTGCCAGGGGCGCCGATTGCACCACGGTGGGCGCGGCTTTGGGATCCCCTTCGATATCGTAGAATCCCTTCAGTTGCGGCGCCCATCCCGCGGCGGCATCGTTCTTCATGAGATCGATGATATTAAACATGGTTTCCGTTAACGACAATGACTGATGCCGGTAATCGCGCACGCCGTAAATACTGTCTGAAACATACTCCAGCGCCTTATTCCAGCCTTCCGGCGCCGCGCCGATGCTGAATGATCGGCGAAGCACGCCATCTTCGTTCAGTTGCGCGTTTTTCAATCCCGGAACGGGCGAAAACACGACCGGTTGCAAATCGTTCTTTTCGTTCTGCATGCCAAAACCCATTACGGAAGTACCCGCCTGCGCCCAATCGAGCGGGAAGCCGTCGGGCGTGCCGGAGATGAACAGCGCAACGTGGTTGTCTTTCCGTTCGGTGATGGCCACCGGTTGCGGCATCATGGCGCTGGGCAGCATCAGCGGCTGCTCCGGGATGCGCTGGTATTGGAACATGGGCGGCAGCAGGATATTGGACACCTGGCCCTGCCCCGCTCCCTGGAAAGCGGTGACCACCAGGCTGTAATATGCCCGTTTCGTTGCCGTGAATTGCAGATCGAGGCGGATGTGGCGGTGCCCGGGCAAGAGGGTCCATTCTCCGGTGATCACCTGTCCGTCGGCCGACTGGTAGCGCACCTGCAGTTTTCCTTTTCCTTTGGGCGTAACGGAGGTGGCATGAAAGGCCGTCAACGTGCCGGACAGGAAAGGGTTCATCAGGTTGGCGGGCTCCATGATCCGGTACGTTTTGCCTTTGCAGGCAAAGGTGCTGTAGCCTCTGGAACCGTTCCATCCCGGAAAGAAGCCGCCGAAGGTGATCTGGGGATTATCGGCGCTGAGGAGCATCACGCGGTGCTCTTCGTGCGAACCGGGCAGGTATTCCCAGCTTCCGTTGCGCTTTACGGCGGTGCGTGCTGCATAATGTTCGCCTTTCCGCCATTCCAGTTTCAGGAATTCGTTTTCCAGGGCAACAGCTACCGGAGCATTGTCGGGAACCTGCACTGCCGGCAGTTCCGGCTGCGCGGCGGGCGTGGGCGTTATCGTTTCGTGCGGGGTTTTGTAGCGGGATGCTGTTGCGCCTTCGGGCCGGATATTTTCCGAAGTGAGGAAAACCGCATCCACCCGGGCGAAATTGCCGCGGCTGTCGCGCAGCTGCACCACGTTTTCCCCGGCTTCCAATTGTATGGTGCCGGCCTTTTCCCAGTGATAGCCTTCCTTGCCGTGGCGGCCGCATTCGTTTTCCAGCGGCGCGTCGTTCAGCATCACCTGGAACAGCCGCGTGCCGGGCCGGTCGTGCGGATAGTCGATCGTGCGGGCCCAGACGGTGTACGAACCGGCTTCCGCGATTTTTACGACGGTCAGCGCATCGGCGGCTTTCACCTGTCCGGATATGACGCGCAACACATGATGATTGGAGGCGCCGGCGCCGGGGGGCTTTTCCACGATCCAACCGCCCCGGATGCGGAAATCTTCCGCTTCGAGGAAATAACTGCGCTGCGCTTTCGCCGGTGCAAAAACGCCTACGCATAAGATCATACTTATCAGAAACCACTTCATGGCGTGCAATAAAAATTTGGTAAAAGATGGCCTGTCAGGGCATACCGATGGCCCCGGCCGGAAGCCGTTCCATCATCTCTGCAATCATCTGTTATTTCCGCAAACTGATTTCTACAACCTGTATCCCATACGGCGCGATCTGCACCGGATAGCGGTCCTTCGCCCCTGCGGGCTTTACCGTCAGCTTGCTGAAATCAATATTCACAGTGGCATCCATTGGCTGATCGTCGTTATTGAGCAGGATGAGGAAGAGTTTTTTCCCATCCGTGCCCATCGCGCAGTAATAATCGAGGCAGGGATTGTCGCATTGCAACAGTCCCTGGCGCAACAGCAGGTTGGCGGGTTTTCCGTTCACCTTTCCCGGCGCGTGGCCGTAGGATTGATGCGGACCCACTTTCGGCGTGATGAACCCTCTCGGGAAAACGACTTTTCCGCCCGAGCGCATTTCCGCTTCCGCCAGCAGGTAATCCGTGATCCACCCGATCTGCCACCAGGCGTGGTGCGGGTAAGGGCCGGCGCCTTTGTTCATCACATCCCAGTAATACGACGCAACGCCGGTGGCATCGTCCACGAAAGCGTCGCGCCCCAGCGCGGCGGCCCGTGCCATATGGAGGAACAACGAATCTTTGGTGAGGGAGAACATCCGCACGAACATCCCGGCATGGCTCGCCAGCAGGATCGGCCCGCGGTAATTGGCGCTGCCGAAAGTACCGCCATGCTCGAAGCTCAAACCAGCCTGACTGATCTCCCAATCTTTCCGTTCCATGCCATTTACCCATTTTGTTTTTCCGTCGGGGATGGGATGTGTAAAGATGGAAGTCGTGTACATTTTCGCGGTTTTGACCGCCGCGTCACGGTATTTCTTTTCTTTCGTTACTTCATACAATTCCAGCAAAGCCTGCGCGCTTTGGGCGGTGGCAAAGTCAGGCGCGAAACGCGTATCGCCGCAAACACCCAGGAACCTTCCGGAATCCACGGCGTGGCGCACGAACCAGTCCGCGCCCTTCCGTGCGGCTTCCAGGTATCGGGATTGGTTCAATATTTTGTAGGCGATGAGCATGCCGTAAAAAGTAGGCCGGAGATCTTCAACTTCGCGAAACATCGGCGCCTGCGTGGCCTGATCATACGCCACCTGCCAGCGGCCCTGATCGTCCATCCAGCTGAGGAGGCGCTCCGCCGCGTCGGCCACTTCTTTTTTCATGGCGGCGTCACCGGGGTTGAACAGCAGGATGTTGCCCGCATCCATCAACACGTAATAGGTAGTGCCGATAGGCTCCACGTACGGTCCCCACTCTTCGGTGAAGCGTTTGCTTTTGGAGAGGTAGTATTGTCCGGCCGCGGCGCCGTGGAAGAACCCGGGCGCAACGGTTTGTTGTTGCAGTTTGAAATTGCGGGCATAAGGAAGGCGCGTCTCCTTTAGTACGGGATCGTTCATGATGCCGGCGAGCATCCACATCGCGCCGTAATCGGAATTTTTCATCGCGTCTTTTTCCGAGCCGTGTACGCCGCCGAGATAAGCCTGCGCGCCGATCTTCATGCTATTGAAATCTTCGGTGCGCCAAAGCGAAGTGGAATCGTTGGTCACGTAGCGGTGCATCGCCAGGATACGATCCGTGAGCGAGCGTTTGGTGCTTTTCATCGCCAGGAAGTCAGGAAAGCGGTAAATATCGTTGACGGCATGCTTGTACACCTGGTACCAGCCGGCGTCCTGCAGGGTATAGCGGAAGGAGAAAGTGGCGGTTTGCCCGCGTTGGAGGAACGACCCCTCCTGCCCGAGTACCGGGTGGTACAGCGTGGGCGTCAGTTCGCCTTTGCGGTTCATGAGCGACAGGCCCAGGCGCCATACGGTTTGCGTTTTAGCCTTGCCTTCCCAGGGATCGCGGGCGGTGCCGGGGGCGGCGGTAACGGCCAGTGTAACGCGGTTCTTGCCCTCTATGAAAGGCGAAAGCGTGGATGCCGCCCTGTCGCGGACGATCAGCGGTTTATCGGGAATGCCCTGCATGTAAACGGCCGATTTGATAAAATCCTTCTCCACGGCGTTGCTTTGGTAATACCCGGGGATCCCGGCCCAGGAGAATCCGTTTTGCGGCCAGGTGGCCAGCGTGGGCGTAGCGATAGAGAAGTATCCGTCGGTTTTGGCGGTCAGTTGTATGGTAACGGTTACATCCGACGGAAAAGCGGGGTCCGTTTGCCAGAGGGCGCGCATGGAAGCGCGGTCGCTCTCCGAGGCAAATGCCTGTCCCTTCCCCTCCGACTTTACACCGGAGGGAAAGAAATGCAGCGCTTCACCGGCGGTATTCAGCTGCACGGGGCCCGTCAGCTCTTTCCACAATGGGATGACATACCGGTAAATACTTTCCGGGAAATTGATCTTATCACCGGCGGCATTGTATACCGGCTGCGGTTCTTTCGAAGGCGGTGCAGCTGAGTACAGCAGCGTGTATTCCCCGCCGGCATGCGGCAGGTCCGTCCAGCTGCCGTTGCGTTTGACAGATAGTTGGTTCAATGCATAGCCCTGGGGAGACTGGCTCCATCCCAGCCGGAGGGCGCTGCTTTCCAGCGACACGCGCTCCTGTGCGGCGGCGCTTCCGGCCGTCAGCCCGCACAATGCCCATATGATCGGAGATATTATTTTCATGACGCGGAATTCTTTCTTGACGCCCTGAGCGGAATCAGCGCGAGTAAAAGGATAATCGTGGCGATCACGGCGACCAGCGTAGCGCTTCCCGCCGCAAAAAAGCAAAGGATAAACAGTAAAACAGCGATGAACGCCAGCGAAAAGGAAATCACCTTCAACCCGAAAATATTCTGCTGCCGGATAGCGGCGGCTTCTTCGGGGTCCGTTGTTTTTGTTTCCACTTTTCGCTGCGCCCTCACCTGCTGCAAATGCAGGTATTCTTCACTGAGGCCGCCCTTCCAGCGGGCGTACAACTCGAACACCAGCAGCATGAGGAACGGCAAGCCCACGCCCATCAGCATTTCATCCGCCCGGTTCAGCCGGATGCCGGAAGTGAAAGGCAGGATGATTTTGAACAACAGGTTGGCCGCGAGGCTCAGCCCGGTGATGTACATGGTGGCCTTCCCCGTAAGCCGGCGCGAGAACAACGCCCAGATCGGCGGCGCCAGCAAAGGCCCGCCGGTAATGGCTGCGATGCTCAGCGTAAACTCAACGATACCGCCGATGTAAGGAACAATCAGCGCCACGGCGATCATCCCCAGCCCAAAAAACCACGACGACAACCGCGCCACGAACATCAATTTGTTATCCGTAGCGGCGGGATTGATACGGCCTTTGTAGATATCGTTCGTGAAAACGGCCGACACCACGTTCAGCGCCGTATTGGCGGAAGCGGAAGTGGAAAAATACATCCCGGTCAGGATCAGTCCCATCAAACCGGCAGGCAGCACGTGCTTGCAGACCATCAGGTACGCATTTTCCGTGTCGGCGCCCTGCAGCGAGGGATCGATCAGCTTATACAACATGGGCGGCAGCATCCATAAAACGGGACTGATGATATACAGCGCCGCGAAGAGATACGCCACTTTAGAGGCGGAACGCGGCGTGTCCACGCTGGTATAGCGCTGCACGAACGTCCAGTTGCCGCCAATGTAGAAAATATGGTATAACGCAAAAGCGAAGATGAAACCCCAGGTATATTCACCGTTCACCACGTCGAAAAAACCTTCGGGCGAGAAATGCAAAAACTTGTCCACGCCCCCCGCTGCGTCAAACGCCAGGGGAATAATGATCAATACAGCGGCCGTCAGGATAACGAATTGCAGGATATCGGTCACCATCACGGCCCAAAGCCCGCCCACGGCGGTATAGGCGATCATCAGCAAACCCAGCACCACCGTGCTCGGCATGAGCGGGAAACCCAGCGAAGAGCTGACCAGCCGCGCTACCGAATACAACACCGATCCTTTGATCAGCAGCGACACCGCCATGAAAATGTAGATGTACGATTGCTGCACGCCCACGCCCAACCGCTCCCGGATGAATTCCGCGGCGGTCAGGTTGCCGGTGGCTTTCCATTTGGGTGCGAGGTAGAGGCCGGTAACAAGCCCGCCGATGCACATGGTCCACTGGATGGTAACGGCCACCCAGCCGTACTTGTAAGCGATGGAGCCCCAGGCCACGAAAGTACCGGCGGAGAAAAAGCTCATAAAGAGCGAAAGGCCGCCGATGAACCAGGGCACCGCTTCCCCCGCCGCGAAAAACGACTTCAGGTTGCGGCCCGTCCGGGAGAACGAAAAGCCCACCAGCATGATGAAAACCGAAAAAACTACTATTACCGATGTATCGATCGCTACGTTCATGATCCTGCTTAAGGTGTAATGGTTAAATTGATTTCACGCGTCAGGCGCTTTTCGCCGTTGTAACGCACCGCCGAAGCCTCGAACACCACTTTATAAGTGCCGGGCTTCGTGTATACGTAACGATGGCCGTCGAGACGGGTGCTGATGTTTTTCAACGCCGTACCCACATCCGGCGCGATCTGCCAGGGATTAAAGCCTTTGGAAATCACCCAATCTTCATTATCATCCACCGTTGCGCTGCTGTTTTGCATGAGCAATTGGGCAGAGGTAATGGTCCAGACGCGCACGGGATTCAGGAAATCCACCTGCTGCCACCCGCCGGTGCTCATCACGGCCAGGGGCGATATCACGCCATCGTCCGACACATTTTTGGCGCTAAAGGTACGTACAGCCCAAAGGTTCTGTCCCTGCGGCTTCTTCGTATCCGTATACCGGAAAGCTACGTATACCCTGGCGGAATCCGACTGCTGCGGCGTAAATTCTTTCAGGCTGATCACGCCGGAAGGCGTATTATCCGCACCGCTGGAAAATACCGCGCGATCGGAAATATCGGTCCAGGTGGCGGCCTGTACGTCACCCACCGTTGCTTTGCCGTTGAAGTTGTTGGAGACCATCAATTGCAGGTTGGGATAAATCACGCCACTCCTGACCAGCGTGGAAAACTCCACCTGCAGGTCGTTGGCCGCGCGCGTCCTTTTCCGGAACTCGAAATTATGTCCCGGTTCTCCGGAATAGAACGTGATGTTGTCCGGATTGCCTTTGAAGGAGAAGAGAACCGAGTCGCCCGCCTTGTAGGTCAGGGATGCGGTCGATACTTCGAAGTCCGGCGTTTCGACATTGTCTTTTTGACAGGCTGCCAGCGCTATGGCGGCGGCGAGTGTATATAAAAGCTTGCGCATGGTTTACCAGTTCGGGTTTTGAATGATGAGATGGTTGACCGTGGTTTCCGTATTCGGAATGGGGAACACCAGGTTTCTTTCGGTCACGTTTTTGGCGGCGTTGGCGGCATAGCGGAATGCCGACGGCGCCGTACTGGTGATTTCTGCGGCGAGTGTGCGCATCTTTTCGAGATACAAACCCCAGCGCATGAGATCGTGCTTGCGCATGCCTTCGAACGCCAGCTCGCGGGCGCGCTCGTTTTGCAGGAATTCCCGGAAAGCAAGATCATTCATTCCGGCCGGGGCATCCACAGCCGCATCCGGCGTATTCACCGGTTTGCCGTATCCCCTTCTGCGCACCTGATTCAATGCGCTGTAGGCCGCAGCGTTCGGGCCGTTCACTTCATTCTCCGCTTCGGCTTTCATCAGCAGCACATCCGCATAGCGGATCACGGGGAAGTTAGTGGAATTGTAGGTCCTGTTCTTGGGCGTGGCCGTTTCGTACTCGCGGCGCCACTTGCCGATCGTGCGGTCATAGATCTGCACATCGGTGTAATTGGATTTGGACGTTATGCCGTTCGATATCACGTATTTATAGGGTGCGATGGCCCAGTCGCGGCGGATGTCGCCGGAATCGTACATTTCGAACATCCGCGCAGTCGGATGGATCCCCCCGCCGCTATAACCGATTTTGTCATCCGGGCACTCCAGCCCGTTTTCGATCCCCACGGCGCCGGCCAGCTGCGAACTGCCCAGCTGGTTGCCGAACATGCCGACTTCCCATAGGCATTCCTGCAGATCGTATTTATCCTGCGAATGATTGATGAAAATCTGTTTGTAGTCGGGATTGAGGGAATGGCGGCCCGAGGCGATCACGGAATCCGCGTAATCCAGCGCATCCTTGTACCGGGCGGTTTCCTTCAGCGGCTCGCCGGCCATGGTGAGGTACACCCGCGCGAGGATCGCCTGCACGGCGGTTTTGGTCACAGTTTCGTTGTACGCATAGTTACTGATATCGCTTACCAGCCCTTCCGCCTCTTTCATATCCTTCACGATCTGCGTATATACATCCTTCACGGTGGAACGCGGCAGGAAATTATCGGTCGGGGATTTGGTAGACACCAGTTTCAGCGGAACGCCGCCGAAATTATCCACCAGCAAAAAGAAATAATACGCCCGGAGGAACAACGCCTCCCCGCGGATCATGTTGCGGCGGGTTTCATCCATTTTCGGCTTGTTCACATTCTCCAGCAACAAATTCGCCCGGTCGATGCCCTGGTAGCACGTTTCCCAGAAACGGCCCACATCCAGCTGCCCCGCGTCAAATTCCATCACCTTGATATTATTGATGGTGATATTCTTGTAAAAAGATTCATCGCTGATAGACAAATAGCTGAACAGCCCCCGGGAATACATCCGCCCGAAATTGTCGATCAGCCGGTTGTACACCCCGTTCAGCGCCCGGCGCAGATCAGCTTCCGTGTTGTAATAATTATCCGGCGTCACGAAATCTTCCGGTTCCGTTTCCAGGAACTTCTTGCAGCCGCCCAGCAAACCGGCCGCGATCAGTAAACATATGAGGATGCGATGCTTCATCTGCATAAATTTTTCAGTCATTAAAAAGTAAGATCCAGACCCAATGTAAGCGTGCGCGCCTTGGGGTAAGCCGACCAGTCGAAGCCCGGCGTCAGCGCCGAATGGCGGACAGACACCTCGGGATCCAGCCCCGTGTAATTCGTCCAGGTATAGAGGTTCTGCGCTGCCGCATACAACCGTAAGGCCTTGATATGCGCCCTGCGCAACACGGCCGGCGGAATGGTATACCCCAGCGCCACGGTCTTCAACCGCAGGTACGAACCATCTTCGATCGTGCGCGACGAATACACCTGCGGGCCCTGTCCGCCCACGCGGTACAGCTCGTTGGTCTGGTTCTCGGGCGTCCAGCGGTTTTCGAACGACTTGAACATGTTCAGGTAATTCCTCACCACGTCTCCACCCTCGAACTCGATGCGGTTGGCGTTGAGGATGTCGTTCCCGTAGCTCCACTGGAAAAATACGTTCAGGTCGAAACCGCCATAGGTGAAGTTGTTGGAGAAACCGCCGATGTGTTTCGGGTTGGGATTGCCGATGATCGTGAGATCGCTGTTGTCCACCTGTCCGTCACCGTTGATATCCTTGTACTTGATATGGCCCGGCGTGATATTGGCGCGCGGCATGGTATTGTTCGGCACGTCGTCTCTCAGCACGTAGGAACCATTCGGCAGCTTGTTGAAATCGCTGTACTGGTACACGCCATCAAACAGGAACCCGTAAAACAGCGCGATCGGCTTGCCGGGAATGGCGATGTAGGGGAATGCGTTATTGAAATTCCCCCAGGTGATGCGCGACTGGTAACTGGGTTCGCCTTCGTTGAGCTGTATCACTTTATTGCGGTTGAAGGAGATGTTGAAGTTGGACGTCCAGCTGAATTTTTTGCTTTGGATGTTGGTGGTATTGAGGGTGAATTCGAAGCCCTGGTTCGACACTTCCCCTACGTTCCGTATCCCGCTGAGGAACCCGGTGGAACCGGGAAGCGTAGCCTGCAGCAGCAGGTCGCGGGTGTTTTTCTTGTAATAATCCGCTGTCAGCGCGATGCGGTTATTGAAGAAACCCAGATCCACACCGACGTCCGTTTGCCCGGTGGTTTCCCATTTCAGGGTTTTATTGCCGATACCGTTGGGAATGATCCCCGCTTCCATGTTATTGCCGTAGGAGTAACCGGAGTAGATGAACATCTGCATTTGTTGGTAGGACGCGAAATCCCCGACGCGGTTGTTCCCCGTCATACCATAGCCCAGCCGCACCTTGGCGTCGGAAATCCAGTTGATGTCTTTCATGAAAGGCTCGTCGCTGATCCTCCAGGCGAAGGCGCCGGAGGGGAAGCTCGCCCATTTGTTGCCCACCGCGAATTTAGAAGATCCATCCTCCCTGAACGAAACGGTAAACAGGTACCGCGAGTTGTAGGTATAGTTCACACGCCCGAGGAAGGAAGCCAGCGCGCTGCTGGTCTTCTCGTTGGGGGCGGTGGACACGATGCCTTCGTCGAGCCCGCTCATGCCCAGCGCTTCGTTGGGCACCTGGGTGGAAACGAAACCGTGGCGGTAAGAGCGGATCTTCTGCACGGTGGCGCCAACCACCACGTTCAGGCTGTGCTTCTTGTTGAAGGTGCGCACATAGCTGAGGGTGTTTTCGTTGAGCAGGTTGGTGATCTCGGTATTGTCGAGAGAACCGTTGACGCCCTGGGCGCTGCTTTTGGGATTGCCGAGGCGGGTTTGCGAATTGTTGAAGATCTCGCGGCGGATATTGATTTTGGTCATACCGCCGGTGAGCCGCAGCGTGAAATACTTCAGTGGCTTGATTTCCACATAGGCGTTCGAAATAAACGTATTGTTGAAAGCGGGATTGTATTCGTTGCGGGTGGAGATGATAGGATTGATGCGCCATTCACTTAGCGGGTCCACATCGGGATCGAAGGGTTCTTCGAGCAGTGAGCCGTCGCTTTCGGAGTCGCCGGTCACCGGCCGGAAGCCCCACACGCTGTACATCAGGCTCGCCGTAGGACCGGAAGCCGGGCCGCTCACCGTGCTGTTGGCGAAAACGCCGAAAGTTTTGGTGCCGGTATAGTTCAGGTTGATGCCGGCTTTCACTTTATCGGAGATGGTCTGGTCGATGACAGCGCGGCCCTGGTAGCGGCGGAAACCGCTGTTAATGATGATCCCGTCCTGCGAGAAAACATTTCCGGATATGGAATACCTCGTTTTGTCGGTTCCGCCGCGCAGGGAGATGTTATGATTCTGCCCCAACGCGTCGCGGAACACCTGGTCTTGCCAGTTGATGCCTTTTACGTTGCGGTAATCTTCCAGTGTTTTGCCATCTTTCAGGTAGATGGGGGTGTAGAGCGTGGGGTTCATTTCCAGCTGATATTTGACGAACTCGTAGGGGTCCATCATTTTCTGCTGGCGGATATTTTGCATCATGCCCACCCAGGTTTGGTAATTCACGACAGGCGCGCCGATCTTCCCCTTTTTGGTGGTGATCATGATCACGCCATTGGCGCCCCTGGCGCCGTAGATCGCCGTGGCTGATGCATCTTTCAACACTTCGATCGATTCGATTTCGGCGGGGTTGATAACGTTGTTATCGGGGCTTTCAATGGGGAAACCATCGATCACGTAGAGCGGCGAGTTATCCTGCGTCACGGAGTTGTTGCCGCGGATAACGATCTGCATGCCCTGGCCGGGCTGCCCGTCGGCCGCGGAAACCTGTACCCCCGCTACCCTGCCGGCCAGCGCCTGCTCGAAGCTGGCGACCGGTGCTTTTTGCAGGTCCTCTATTTTCACTTCGCCCACGGATCCCGTAAGGTCTTTACGTTTCACCGTGCCGTAGCCGATCACCACCACATCGTTCAATCCTTTTACGGATGGTTCGAGTTTGGTGTTGTAAACCGTGGCCGTGGGCGCGAGCCGCGCTTCTTTAGTGTGGTAACCGATGAAGGAAAACACCAGCACCGCTTCGGCAGATGATGCGATGCGGATGGAATACACGCCTTCGTCGTTCGTCATGGCATTTGTTGTGCCGCCTTTGAGGACAATCGTCACCCCGGGGAGCGGCTCCCCTTCCATGTCTGTGATCTTCCCGGTGATGGTGCGCGTTTGGCCCTGGGAAGGCTGCGTTTGTGCATAGGTAGTCCGGATAAGCACCATACACATCAACAGCATTAAAAAGATCTTTGCATTCATAAAAACCAACGTGTTTTAGTGTGAACTATGCGTACTGTGCGGTAAAAACGGAACATTCAGTAAACGTGGCATAAGCCGGCGCCGGAAAGCCGACGGTAAGCAACCCCTTTTTCATACGTGTGAATTTAGTTGAACACCAAAGATTACAACTAACAACTATTCCGCGAACAAAAAAATGACTTTTCCAAATTGGGAACATTCCCAATTTGCGGGAATGTTCCCACGAATGGAAATAATTTGTTTCTTAGCAGCATGAAAAGGCACCAGGTAACCATTATCGACATCGCGAAGGAGCTCAACCTGTCCAAATCCACTGTTTCCAGGGCATTGACGGGCCATAAGAGCGTGAAACCGGAAACACGGCAGGCCGTGCTGGAACTGGCCGAAAAACTCGACTACCAGCGGAATATGCTCGCCATCAGCCTTATTACCAAAAAAACAAATACGATCGGGATTATCGTCCCCGAGTTCAAAAGCTCCTACTTTCCCACGGCGATCATCGGCGCGCAGGAAGTGGCCAGCAAAGCCGGTTACACAACGGTCATCTGCCAGTCCGACGAGCGCTACGAAACCGAAGTCGCCAACACGCGCGTAATGCTGGCCAACCAGGTCGACGGCGTGCTGGTGTCTATCACCAAAGAAACGCTGAACTACGATCATCTGAAGATCTTCCAGCGCAAGGGGATCCCCATCGTCTTCTTCAACCGCGTGTGCGACGAAATGGAAGTGCCCAAAGTGATCGTGGACGATTACGACGGCGCCTACCGGGCCGTTAATTACCTGATTGAATCGGGCCGAAAGCGCATCGCCCACCTGGCCGGACCGTTTTCCCTCAAGATCAGCGAAAAACGCATCAACGGCTACAAAGCCGCGTTGCGCAAGCATAACGTGCCCTACGACGAAGAGCTGCTCATCTCCTACGACCTCAACATCGAAAAGGTAAAGATCTACGTCACCCACCTGCTCAACCTCGATAATCCTCCCGACGCCATCTTCGCCGTCAACGACCCCACGGCCATCGAAGCCATCCAGGTTATCCGCAAACGCGGGCTGCGCGTGCCGGAAGACATTGCCGTTGTCGGGTTCAGCAACGATTTCGTCTCGGGCCTCATCGATCCGCCGCTCACCACGGTTTCCCAACCTGTCCGCGAAATCGGCAGAACCGCCGCCCAGCTGCTGATCGACCAGATCAACCGCGAAGTGGCCGACTGGAAAACGATCATTAAAGTGCTGAAAACGGAGCTGGTGATCCGTAAATCGTCCTGACCGGCGCGGCAAACCGCTTGCATGGGAAAGACAAAACCAATACATTTAACACGAAAGAAACATCCCTCCGGGGGATATTCCCGGAAAATCGCCGCATCTTGCCGGCACTAAACTATCCGCGCAATACCATGAAACGCATGCTCGCCGCCTTATTCCTCGTCTTTTCCATCCCGGCCGCCAACGCACAAAGCTCCCGGGCCGACAGTCTCCTGAACGATCTCCGCCACCATCCCGAATACGTGCTCGTGGCCGCCCACCGCGCCGCGCACGCCGATTACCCGGAAAACTCGGTGGCCGCCATCCGGGAAGCCATCCGCCTCGGGGCCGATATCGCGGAGCTGGATGTGCAACGCACGAAAGACGGCGTTTTCGTGCTGATGCACGACCGTACCATCACCCGCACCACCGGCCAGCCGGGCTCCGTGGCGGATTATACGCTCGAACAACTGCAGCAATTTCCGCTCCTTCATAACGGCCAGCCCACTCAGCACCGCATCCCCACGTTCAGGGACGCGCTGCTCGCAGCGAAAGGGGAAATACTCGTGGATGTGGATTTCAAGGTAGACGGTCTCGACGCGGCCAAAGAAGCATATCCTGTCATCCATCAGGCCGGCATGGCCCCATACGTGCTGTTTTTCCTCTACGACCACCCGGATGCAAAGGTGCTCCTTGCTCACGACGCGCGCATTCCCATCCTGCCCCGCGTGCGCGATGCCGCGGCCACCAGGGAAACGCTGGGTTTCGGCAAATTCCCCGCGTTGCATCTCGATGAAACCTTTTACAGCAAAGCAATTGCGGAGGATGTACGCGCTCAGGGCGCGCGCGTGTGGATGAATGCGCTCGGATCATTCGACAAAGAAGAGAAAGTGAAGCCCGGCGCAGGGTTCGACCGCTTCTTCAGCAGCTTCCCGCTTACCGGCATCGTGCAAACGGACCTCCCGGGCGAGCTGGTCGTTTATCTGCGGAAGAAAGGCAAACACCGCTGACCGGTCCCGGGAATTGCGGTAAAAATTAGTTAATTTGGTCATGATATAGGCAGCCCCCTGTCCCTGACATACCATGACTTACGTTAACAAACTGATTCTCGCTTCCATCGGGTTCATCCTCTGTTTTTTATCCGCCCGCGCGGATACTTTTACCGTTACCTCAAATGCCGAGAGCCGCCCGGGTTCCCTGCGCGCGTGCCTCACGCAAACTGCGGCCAACGGTATCGCCATAAAAGACTACATCTATTTCAATATTCCCGGCGCCACCTGGGCCGACAGGACCATCATCCTGCAATCCGAGCTTCCGGCGGTTTAGGGCAACCTGGTGATCGACGGATCAACCCAGCCAACGGCAAACGCCTATAAATTTCCCCTTGTCATTAATTTTCGTAAATTTTGCCCGGAAACAGGTCAGACCAAAATCAAAAAGGATTAACTTATCGTTAATTCCGGCACTATCAGTCCGGGGGTTTTTCCACGTTAATTGCAAGCCACCGGCCGTTTTGAGCGGTTTCCGGACCGGGGGCGCGACATGAGACCGCGTAATGGACGGCTGTCAGTTTCCAGCCGGCGAAATTATATTTGCAAACTAAATTCATTGGATGTCTGAGCGGAAAGAAGATATCGGGCGGGGCTTGTTGCAAGCAGTTGCGGAAGGCGATGAAAGGGCTTTCAGCGAAGTGTTTCACCATTTCCGGAATAAAGTGTACGCGATCGCCTACAAGGTGACCGATTCGGAAGCGCTCGCCGAAGAAGTGCTGCTGGACGTATTTCTGAAAGTCTGGCTGAAGCGCGAGCAGTTGCCGCAAATCGAGCATTTCACGGCCTGGCTCTTCACCATCACCCGCAACCATCTCTTTAATCTTCTCAAACAAACCGCCATGCGGATGCAGGCCGCGCCGTTGACCGGCCAGGAAGACTATTCCTTCCCCTGTTCCGACAATCCCGCCGCCATCCTGCAGGAAAAAGAATACCGTAAAGTACTCCGGCAAGCCGTGGACCGGCTTCCACCTCAACAGAAGAAAGTTTACCGGCTCATCAAAGAACATGGCCTCAAGCGCGAAGAAGCCGCCATGGAACTGAACCTCTCCCCCGAAACCGTAAAACGCCATTTGTCGGACGCCATGCAGTTTATCCGCGTGTACTGCGTTTCGCACCTCGGCGCCTGGGCGGCCCTGACGATTGTTAAGGGAATATTATGAATGAAAAATATTTTCCCGCCGGCTGACCCGCTCCCGATTTTATACTGTCTCCTTTATTAGAACGCACAATCAAGCACCGAATGTCCAGACTAGACGAGTTGTTCCATAAGCTGCTGTCGGGCTCCTGCACGCAACAGGAAAAACAGGAGCTGTACGCCCTCCTGGCCACACCGGACCACGACGCCGACCTGCAACGACTGCTGGACGAAGCCATGGTTTCGGACACCAGTGGCAAAGCAGTTGAAGACGGGCGGGCCCAAGAGATCCTGTCCATCATCCTGCAGGCACAGGCGCGGCCAGCCCGGCGCAGATCACTGTACCGCACCCTCCGCATTCCCGCGGCGGCAGCGGCAGTGCTGGCGCTTGCCTACTTCGGCATCAGGGAGCTGCGGCAGCCGTCGGCCGTCGACACCCTTGCGGCAGCGAAAACGGCCGAACAGGAAATCCTCCCTGCCGCGGAAGGCGCCATCCTCACTTTGGGCGACGGCCATTCCATATCGCTCGACAGCCAGTCGCAGGGCGTGATCGCCCGGCAGGGCGGCGCTACTGTTAAACTTTCCGGCGGCGCGCTGGCATACGACAATGTGCAAACCGGCGAGGCCACTTTCAATACCCTCACCACGCCCCGCGGCCGCGTGTTCCGCGTAACGCTTCCGGACGGATCGGGCGTGTGGCTGAATGCGGCCAGCCGACTGCGGTACCCGACGCGTTTCGACAAATCCGACAGAACGGTGGAGCTGGACGGGGAAGCCTATTTCGAGATCACGCCCATGGCCAACAAGCCTTTCCGCGTGAAGGCCGGCGGGAAAACGGAAGTGCTGGTGCTGGGCACGCGCTTCAATGTTTCCGCTTACGGCAACGACGCGCAGATCGCCGCCACGCTGCTCCAGGGCAAGGTGTCAGTGAACCAGCGGGTACTGCAACCCGGCGAACAGGCGAGGATCGAAGGAACGGCGCTCCGGGTCCTGAAAGCGGATACACTGCAGGTTACAGCCTGGCGGAACGGGATGTTCAACTTTGAAAATGCCGACATCCGCGAAGTCATGAACCAGCTCGAACGTTGGTACGATATAGATGTAGTATTTGAAAACGGCGTACCGCCGCTGCGATTTGGCGGCAAAATGGAACGCGGCCTCACCCTCCAGCAGATCACCCGGATACTGGCCATATCCGACGTGCATTGCAGGCTCGAAGGCAGAAAACTGATCATCACACCATAAAAATTTCCAAACCGGCAATTCCACGCCCGTTCGCCGAAACCATTGGTTGAGGCCGGGCATCCCATGCCTCTTAAATCCTGACAACGGATCATGTCTTACTTTAACTTGCGAAAACTTCGAATGAAACCTAAACTGACAGTCATGAAGCTGATGTTTATGCTGGCGACCGTCCTCAGCCTGCAGGTGCAGGCCAGGGTTACCGCCCAGACCATTTCCATGACGGGCCGGCAGCTCTCCTTCAAGGAAATCTTCGCCCGGCTCGAAAAACAGACTGGCTACGTCGTGTTCTACAACCTTTCGCTGCTGGATAAAACCAGGCCGGTGAATGTAGACGCGCGCAACATGCCGGTGGAAACTTTCCTGACCACCATCATGAGCGGCCAGCCGATCGATTACGAAATCAACAACAAAACCATCACGATCAAGGAACGGCCGCGCGCCGCCACTCCCTCCCCGGAGACCTCCGGCAGCCAGTCCAAAGCGCCGCCGGTGAAGGGCCGCGTAACGGACGAAGAAGGAAACCCGCTGCCCGGGGCCACCGTGGCCGTTGCGGGGACCAGCCGCGGTGTGCAAACCAACGACAAAGGCGAATTCACCATTGAAGCCGAAAGCAAAGACATCCTGTTCATCTCCTATCTCGGTTTTGAAAGGAAAGCGATCGCGGTGAAGGATATTAAAGCCCCCCTGGTCGTGAAACTCGCCGCATCCAACAAAAGCGTCAACGAAGTCGTGGTAATCGGTTACGGGTCCGTGGCGAAGAAAGACCTCACGGGCGCCGTTTCCTCGGTGAAAATGTCAGACCTCGCGGACGTGCCGGTTGGCAGGGTGGACCAGATGCTGCAAGGGCGCATCGCCGGCGCGGAATTCGTGTCGGCAGACGGGGAACCCGGATCGGGCACCACCGTCCGCATCCGCGGCACCCGCTCCATCACGGCCAGCAACGAACCGCTGTATATCGTGGACGGATTGATGGACGCCATCACCTCGCTCAATGAACTGAACCCCTCCGACATCGAATCCATCAGCGTACTCAAAGACGCATCCTCCACCGCGATTTATGGATCCCGCGGCAGCAACGGCGTCATCATCATCACCACCAAATCCGGCGGCGATAAAAAAGGGAAAACCAACTTCACGCTCCGCAATGACCTCGGCTTCTCCGAGCTTCCGCGCTACCTCGACCTGATGAATGCCACCGAATTCGCGCAGCTGCAGAACGACCGGTATTACTTCGCCAGCACGGCCAACCAGACCAAACCGCTGGAAGACTACCCCTATCCCGATCCGCTTTCCCTCGGCACCGGCACCAACTGGACCCAGGAGATCACCCGCAGGGCGCCCTACCACAACCTCACGCTGTCGGCCACCGGCGGCGACAAGGCCACGCAGTACTACTTCTCCGTCAACTATAACAATAACCAGGGCATTATTAAAAACAGCGGCATGAAGCGCTACCAGGTTCGCCTCAACCTCGACCGCACCATCAGCCAGCATGTGAAAGCCGGCGTTCGTTTCAACTATTCGAACGTAGACCGGGCGCTTAACAATGCCGATGTGGGCACGCAGACGTTGTGGTACCGATCCACCATCTTCCTCGCTCCCACCATCGCCGCCTACAAACCGGATGGGAGCTTTAACGACTGGAACTCCCAATGGTACAGCGGCACCCTGTTCGATTCCCCGCTGGCCAACGTCATCCTCCGCACCAACGACCGCCTGGAAAAAAGCCTCAGTTCCATGGCCTACCTGGAAGTGACGCCGATCAAAAACCTGCTGATCCGTTCCACGATTTCGTATTCCGATCTTTCGCGGACCAACGACCAGTACACGCCTTCCACCATGCCCTCCCGCATGAACGCCAATTCCGGCGGCTATGCATACAAAAGCAGCTACGCGGAAAACAACCTGCTGAACGAAAATACCATCACGTATAAAAGCACCTTCAACCGTCACCATAACTTCGACGCGATGTACGGCTTCACCGTGCAGAAGCGCCAATACAACAACATGACGGCCAATGGACAGGGGTATTTCATCGACGACATTGAGAACAACGACCTTGGGGCGCTGCCTTCCAAGGAAACGATCAACCTCAGTTCCTCGCTGGAAACCCTCGGCCGGATGAGCCACCTCGCCCGCGCCAACTACAACTACCGCGGACGGTATTACCTCACCGCCACCATGCGCCGCGACGGGGCTTCCAACTTCTCGGCCGACAACAAATGGGCTTTCTTCCCCTCCGCCGCCTTTAAATGGAACATCAGCAGCGAACCTTTCATGGAGCGCTTCTCCAAACTCAGCACGCTTTCATTCCGCCTCAGCGCCGGCACCTCCGGCAACGACGCCATCAGCCGCTACCAGGCGCTGTCCAGGCTTTCGTCGACCACCGGCGGATACCTTTTCAACGGCGCGCAACCCGTGGCCTATTATCCCTCACGCATCGCCAACGAAGGGCTGACCTGGGAAAAGACCACCACCTACAACGCCGGCCTCGACCTCTCGTTCTTCAACAAGCGGCTCGACATCGTGCTGGAAGCTTACCAAAGCTCCACGTCAGACCTGCTGCTGACGGTACAATTGCCAACGCACGTGGGCTTTGGCTCCCGCCTGGCCAACATCGGCAAAACCTCCAACCGCGGGATCGAACTTACCGTGAACCACGAAAACATCCGCCGGAAAAACTTCTCCTGGTCTACTTCCGTAACCGCGGCGCACAACTCCCAGCGCGTCGAAGATATCGGGGGGCTGGAAAGGGTGTCGGTTTACGACAACCCGTATGGCGCGCAATATATGATGTATGGTTATGTGAAGGGCCGTCCGCTCAACGCGCTTTGGGGCATGCAATACGCCGGCGTGTGGAAGAATACTTCTGAAATAGAAAAGAACAAGGAAACGAAGGAATACGCTTCTTCCGCTGTAAATTTCTACCAGCCGGGCCGCCAGCGCTATATCGACCAGAATAAAGACGGCGTGCTCGACAACAACGACCTCGTTTATCTCGGCAACGCCGACCCTTATGTGTACGGCGGTATCCAGAACAGTTTCCGGTATAAGAAGATCAGCTTCTCGTTCTACTTCAACTATTCCCTCGGCGGCAAGATTTACAATCCCACCGAATTGTTCATGGGGACCGGCACTTACCTCAGCAACCAGTACCGGTATATGGTGAACGCGTGGCACCCGGTTCGCAATCCTACGTCCGATTTCCCGCGGGCGGATTCGAAAGACGATATCCCGAACGACCGCTTCCTGCACGACGCTACGTTCCTGCGGTTGAAGAACGTATCGATCGGGTACCCCGTCAACCTGAGCAACATTACCGGCAAAAGGCTGCAATCGCTGTACCTGGCGCTCACGGGCAACAACCTCTACCTCTGGAAGCATTACAACGGTTACGACCCGGAAGTATCGACCCAGAGCGGTGGTTCCACGATCCGCAGGATGGACAACGGTGCTTATCCCACCAGCAGAACGATCACTTTTAGCGCAGAACTGAAATTCTAAAAACAACAGACATGAAAACGAACAGACTCCGCATACTTCCCATGTTGCTCATCGGCGGCACGCTCGCGCTGGGCGGCTGCAGCAAACTGCTGGAAGAAAAACCGCACAGTTTCGTGGACGGCAGCGGGTTCTTTAAAAACGAGAACCAGGCCATCGCCGCGCTGAACGGCTGTTACATGGATTTGACCAATATTTTCGCGCAGGATCTCATGATCGCCATCGAAGGCGTTTCCGACCTGGCGTTCCTCAATTCCTCCAACCTCGACGCCAAGCTGGAAATTTCCCCTGCCAATCCCGGCATGGGCGATAATATCTGGACCGCCTGTTACCGCGGCGTGATGTACTGCAACGCCGCCATCGCCGGTATCGACAACTCCGCGATACCCGACGACCGCAAACCCGCGCTGAAAGGCGAAGCCGTAGCACTGCGCGCCTTGTATTATTACATTCTCACCAGTTCCTTCGGCGACGTGCCTTTTTATACCGACGACGTCAACAGCCTGAGCGCCCTGAAATCCATCGCGAAGCTGGGCCGGATGAGCGCCACCGAAACGCGCACCAAACTGATCAACGAACTGAAGGAATATGCGCCGCACCTCCCGATGATGCGGACCTCCGAGGTAAAAGACAACCGCATTTCCGCGCCCATGGCGTATATGCTGATCGGCAAACTGGCGTTGTGGAACAAGGATTACCCCACCTGCGTGGACGCCGTGGAAGAAATCCGCAAGATTTACGGTCAGCTGGTGCAATATCCGCTCACGGATACCTACTTCCGGAATAAGAACACCCCGGAGTCCATTTTCGAGGTGCAGTATACGTGGTCGGCGGCCGGGTTGAAGAAAACCTCCCAGGTGGCGGCCTTCTTCACCCCTACCAAAGCCTCCGGCACCAGTACTTACGATGGGGTGAACATCCCGGAACTGGGCAGCGCGGCCAACCCCTTCAACTCGGTTACGCCGTCGGAATATATGATGTCGCTCTACGAACTGGAGGATCCGCGCAAGGAAATCATTCTCGCCTATTCCTACAATGGCACCTGGTTCAAACGGCCGATGGCCAACAATGGCACCGGCAAACCCTGGATGGGGCCCAAATTCTGGTACCCGGGCATGACCAACATCGCGGACGGCAACAACCAGAAAGTTTTCCGCTATGCAGATGCCTTGCTGATGCTGGCGGAAGCCGCCAACGAAACGGGGAACACCGATCTGGCCATGCAATGCATCAACGACGTAAAATCCCGCGCCAGCGCTGATTTTGTTTTGACCAGCTATCCCGGCAAAGCCGAATTCCTGGAAGAAGTGAAGAAAGAACGCGCCCGCGAGCTGATGGGTGAATACGGCCGGAAATGGGACCTGGTGCGCTGGGGCGAATGGTTCAGCAGGATCAGCGAAACCATTGCGGAAGAATATCCCGTGATCAAGGAAAACGCCATGCCCTACCACGAATTTTACCCGATTCCTGACAAAGAAGTGATGCGCTCCAACGGCATCCTCACCAATCCTGCCTACAACCAATAATATCATGAAAAGAAATATCTCCGTTACCGTTTGCCTGCTTCTGCTCGCCGCGCTTTCCGCCGGTGCGCAGGACACGCTCAGGGTCCTCAGTTACAACATCCTCGAAGGAATGGTGAAAGACACCACCAAAGGAAAACAGGTGTTCGTGGAATGGGTGAAAAACCACCATCCCGACGTAGTGGCGCTGCAGGAATGCAACGCCTTCACCCAGAAATCCCTTGAAGAGCTCGCGCTTAGTTACGGCCACCCATACGCGGTGATCGTAAAAGAAAACGGGTATCCGACCGGTCTCACTTCCCGCTACCCCATCGCCGACATCAAAAAGATCAACGAGAACATGACCCATGGCTTTATCATGGGCAGGATCGGCAAGTACAATTTCGTAGTGCTGCACCTCAACCCGCATAAGCATAAGAAAAGAAGGGCAGAGATCGCGCAGGTGATCGCCAACATCGAATTGCAGGCCGATAAAAAGAACTGGCTGATCATGGGCGACTTCAATTCCGTGTCGCCGCTGGATAAAGACCGCCTGGAAAAATCCGGGTACCTCGCCCGGCAGCAAGCCGCCGCCGCCAAAAGGCCCGTGCTGGACAACCTGGCAGACAACGGCGCCGCGATCGATTACCAGGTGCAGCAAAGCATGCTCACGGCAGGATTCACCGACGCCGGAAAAGCGTACGACGACAAGCAAAAGGAAAGCACCGGCAAAACCGTGATCGCATCCGATTCCCGGATCGACTACATCTACCTGAGCGGCGATCTCAAAAAGAAGATCATCCGCTGCGCGTTCCTGTATGATCCGTTTACGGCCGTGCATTCCGACCACAAGCCCATTCTTCTCGAACTCAAACAATAACCGGCATGAAGCAATACCTGAGATACATCCTGGCCGCGGGCGCAATGGCATCGCTGTTTGCCGCCTGCCGCAAGACGGAAGATTATAAATTCACCACCGAACTGGCGATCGACCAGCGCATCGTGCGCCTGAACGCCGCCGCCGACACCACGCAGCTCATCGTTTACGCCGAAGGCCCCTGGACCATCGCACCCATCGACAACGCGGAATGGGTAAAACTGCAATCCTCCTCCGGAGACGGGAAGGGCAGCATCCGCGCGGAAGTGACCAGCAACGAGGGCAACCTCCCCCGCGCCGTGAAGCTCCTCGTGAAAGCAGGCAGTCTCACCGACACCATTTCCCTGCAACAGCGCGGCCTTGTGCCGCAGGTGGCCATCGCAGACACCACCGTGCAAAGCATCTCCAATGGCGGCATGCTCAAAACCGTGATCGCCACCAACGTGCCCCTGGAGCAAATGAGCATCAGCTACCGCTACGATGCTCCCGCAACCGAAAACTGGCTGAGCAACCTCACCATCAGCAATGGTTACCTCCTCGTAAAAGCGGATACCAATCGTTCAGCGGACGCGCGCTCGGGGGTCGTAACCCTCAGCTACCTCGACGCCCTCGGCACCACCACCCGCGATTCCGTCCGCATCCGCCAGCACCCCGGCATCAGCTTCGAAGGCGCCATTCAAAAGGATTTTGCGTACATCAAACAGCTCCTGGCCGCCGGCACCATCGATGAGAACATCTACATCGAAGGCATCGTGATCAGCGACAAAGGGCACCCTAACATCGCGCGCAACGCCAACTCCGCCAGCAACAAGCATGTGATCGACAAAACGGAAAACGCCGTGGCCATTTACGTGCAAAGCCTCGACGGTACTTCGGGCCTCTACCTGAAAGCGAAAACCGCCGGCGACAATATCTTCAGCTTCAACGATCATGTAAAGATCTGGCTGAAAGGCGCCACGCTTTCCCGCATCAGCAACCCCGACCACGCCATCGTTTCCGGAATCGTAGCCCAGCAGGTGATGCAAAAGGACAGTCGCACCACCCCGCTCCTGCCCCGTGAAAAATACATCGGCGACCTCACCGACGCGGACCTCTATACTTACCTGAAACTCCGGGAAGTGGAGATTTCCGTGCCTTTCGGCGCCTTCACCAATATCAACGAAGGATATGTGGCGCGGACGGATTGTTATCCCACCCATATCCGCGACATTCATGGCGACGGCCTGTACATGCTCACCAACCTCGATGTGCCTTACCGCCGCAACGGGGAGCGTGTGCCCCAGGGCTCGGGAACCATCACCGGCATCCTCGTGCATGAAAAACACGACAGGTATGGCGGCAACATCGGCAAATACGCTATCCGTCACCTCAGCCGCGAAAACATCGCCCTGCAGGACGCGCGCGAAAACGGATTCTCGAACGTGCTGGTAGAATGGAGCCGTTTCCGGAACGAATACGCCGCCACTCCCACCGCCAGCCTCAACCCGCTCACCCCCGAAACCGGCGCTGGACGGATCTGGCAGACCACCAAAACCGGCCTCGATTTCACCGGCGGAACCGGCATTGGCGCCGCAACGGATTATAACGGCCTGCTACAGGAACCCTCCACCGTGAAAGGCGCGATAAGCAACGGCGGATGGTCTACCAAAAACTGGTGGAACGCTACTGCCAACCGTGGCGAATCGTGGATGATCGAAGTATCGACCGCAGGTATCAGCCAACCTGTTTCCCTCCAGCTGGAAGGCAACTCCGACATCGGAGGGCCGCGCAACTTCATCGTGGAATGGGCTTCGTCCAACGATGCCGATACGGATTGGAACAGCGTGGGCACCTTCACACTCCAGGACGTCACCAACTGGTCGAACACTTTGCTGACGCAGGTCCCTGGTTTCAAAGTGGTGAACTTCCAGTTCCCGCAGGCGGCCAGCGGACTGCAGCAACTGTACATCCGGGTGCGTGTGGCCAACAAGACGGCAGGCAACACCACCAACCCCAGTGGAGCCTCCATCGGCGCGAACGTCCTTAGCAGGCTGGCGCACGTTTCGGTGAAGTACAACAAATAATCATCGTCGACAGCACATACAAAAAGAAACCCCGCTCAGTTGAGCGGGGTTTTCTATTTTATATATTCCTCGCAGGCAGCCAACATACCGTTGACCCACGCATCCGTCAAATTTTGCAACTAAACCAGGATTACCGCTTCGTCCAGCGGCTTCCCATTGCAAAGCTGGTCAACGCTCCGCAGCGTGACCTGCGCGATCTGTTGCAGGGCTTCTTCGGTGAAGAAAGCCTGGTGGCCGGTGACGAGCACATTCGGGAAGCTCATGAGCCTTTGAATCGTGTCGTCTGCAATGATGCTGCCCGACAGATCCTTGAAAAACAGCTTTTCTTCCTGCTCGTACACATCGATCCCCAGGTAAGCGATCTGCCCGGATTTGAGGCTCTCGATCACATCGGCGGTATGGAGCAGCCCGCCGCGGCTGGTATTGATGATGGTGACGCCCTTTTTCATGAGCGCCAGGGAGTCGCGGTTGATGAGATATTGGCTTTCGGGCGCGAGTGGACAGTGCAGCGAAATGATATCCGACATGGCGAAAACTTCCGTCAGCGGCAGGTATTCTACGCCCGCGGCGGTCAAATCCGCGTCCGGGAAGGGGTCTGCGGCGATTACCCGGCAGCCGAAGCCCGCCATGATGCGGCAAAAGGCCTTCCCGATCTTACCGGTGCCAACCACGCCTACGGTTTTGCCATGGAGATTGAAGCCCAGTAGGCCGTTGAGCGAAAAGTTCTGCTCCCGCACACGGTTGTACGCTTTATGGGTTTTCCGGTTGAGCGTCAGCAGCATAGCCACGGCATGTTCCGCCACGGCTTCCGGCGAATACGCCGGCACGCGGCAAACGCGAATGCCATGTTTCCGGGCCGCTTCCAGGTTCACGTTATTGAATCCGGCGCAGCGCAGCGCCAGTACTTTCACGCCTTTCGCCGCCAGGATGCCGATCACCTCTTCTGTCAGCTTGTCGTTCACGAACGTACATACTACCGGTGTCCCCTCCTCCACGGCGTTCACGATATGCGGCCCCAGGTGGGTTTCCAGGAATTCCAGCTCGAAACCGTACTGCTCGTTTTCCCGGATGAAAAAATATTTGTCATATGGCATGGCGGAGAAGAAAAGTATTTTCATATCCCCTAAAATACAAAAAGGCGGCCCTATTGCAAGGCCGCCTTTTTGAACGTCAGTGAAACGCGCATCAGTTCAGTACTTCCGCCAGTTTCTTTTCCAACTCCTCCCCTCTCAGGTTCTTCCCGATGATCCGGCCCTGCGGATCGAGGAGGAAGTTGGCGGGGATGGAACGGATGTCGTATTGGCGGGACACGGCGTTGTCCCACCAGTTCAGGTCGGAAACATGCGTCCAGGTGAGGTTGTCGTCGTGGATAGCTTTGAGCCATTTATCCTTTTGCCCCTGGCGGTCGAGCGACACGCCCAGTACGGTGAAGTTTTTATCCTTGAATTGCTGGAAAGCCTTTACCACCGCCGGGTTCTCGTGGCGGCAAGGCACGCACCAGCTGGCCCAGAAATCGATCAGCACGTATTTGCCGCGGAAATCCCTCAGGGATACGGGTTTGTCCAGTGTATCGTTCTGCGTGAATTCAGGCGCGACTTTCCCGATGGCCGTTGCCTTGGCGGCTTCTATGCTATGCTGCATCTTCCGGGCCATTGCATTGTCTTTCGCGGCGGGCGACAGGGATTTGAGGCGCTTTTCCAGCTGGTCCATGTCTTTATTCCGCAGGTAGAACGACAACACCATGGCACTCACCGGCGACGCAGTATGGTCATCTACCCATTTCTCATACACCAGGCGGGCAGCGGAATCCAGCCTGTTATATTCACCTTGCAGGGATTTCAGGCTCACCGTGTCTTTTACCCTGTACGCTTCGTTCATCTTCGCAGAAACTTCCGCCCTTTTACGGAACAGGGGCAATGAATTCAGCGCCTGCAGCGTGTTGAGATCTTTCGCGTAGGCGGGTCCGGCAAATGCCAGATCCTTCAGCAAAGGCCCCTTCCCCGACACCTTCAGCGTTCCCGGTTCCAGGTAAAAGAACGTAGTGCCATACTGCGCCATCCGGTCATTGCCGGCGCTCAATATGTACATATCGCCTTCCGCGACTTTCGCCTGAATGCGGAATGCGCCGCTCCTGGCTACGGCGGAATCGGTGCCGCCGCTGCTGCTAAACGAACGGAGATAGATTTTCGTGTCGTCGGGCAGCCCTTTGATTTTTCCTTCCACAACCGCTTCCTGCGCCAGTACTGGCAATGCCAGCAGGCAACAGGCTACTATCTGACTGATTCTTTTCATATCGATGATTTTGCTGTGTTGAAATTATTTGCCACCGAACACTTCCGCCAGTTGCGCGTCCATCTTCGCATCGTCGCGGTCGCCGCCTTCGAAGCGGCCGATGACCTTGCCTTGCGGATCAATGAGCACTTTAGTGGGCAGCGTGGCGATGCCGTACCGTTTGCTGATGTCTTTCGGGTTGAAGACGCCCGCCATGAGCTTCTCCCGGTCCAGCCCGCGGAGCACATGTTTCCACACGCCGATCTTGTCATCATTTACCGCCTTGCGCCAGGCGTCCGGTTTGGAATCGTCGTCAGACACGCCCACGATCTCCAGGCCTTTGTCTTTATACGCCGCGTACAGCTTCAGCAGGTGCGGATTGCCTTTGCGGCAGGGCAGGCACCAGCTGGCCCAGAAATCGAGCAGCACGTATTTGCCTTTGTAATCGGCGAGGTTGAAGGGCTGGCCGTTGATATCGGTCGTCGCGAAAACGAAGGCCTCCGTACCTGGCACGCCAATCTTCCTGCGGGCCAGTTCGTCTCCGATCATCTTCGCGTCCTTATTGCGGATGGATTCGGGAAACTGCGCGTAATACGCCTCCAGCTTGTCTGTGGGCATAGACATGGAATATCCACGCAGCAGAAACGCACTCAGGTAAGCGCCGGGGTGCTGGTCGATGTAAGCCATATCGATCTTTTCCATCGCGGCGTAATACGGCTTCAGGCCGGATTTGAACTCCTGCGCCTTGAAGTTGTCGATCTTATTGATGGAATCCAGCGATTTGAAAAATGGCTCCCATTCTTTTCTTATGGGCGCTTTCTGCGCCTGCACCTTGTTATAATCCGACTGCACCGCGCCACCGTCGACTTTCATCTTTTTAAATGCATTTTCCGAAACGGTGATGGTGGTTTTACCTGGCTCCAGGAAGAACCACTCGATATTCGGATCATCCATATTGCGGGACTGCAGGCGCCCGTTCAGGCTGGCGTATGCCGGTCCGCTCACCGCTCCCCTGAAGGCAAACCGCCCGTTTTTCACCGGCGTGCTGTCGTTAACATATTTGCCGTCGGCCCCGGGGTACCGGAGGTAAATCCAGGGCAGCTCACCGCCGGAGTAATGCCCTTCCAGGGTAAACGCTCCCTGGGCTGAGGCTCCCAGGCAACTCCCCATGGCCGCCAGGGAAAGGAAAAGGATTTTCTTCATGGTTTTGATTTTATTGTTCGTTTTGGGTAAGGTTCGGGTTACCGGTGATTTCATCTGAAGGGATACGCATGAGGATTTTCGGGTCCGTTGCCTGAACAGTCATCGCCCCGGAATTCCCTGAAGCGTAATCGCGCACCATTGGCAGCCCGTTCCGGAAATAATCGTAGCTCACGTGCCCTTCGAACGCAAATTCTATCCGCCGTTGTTTCAATATTTCGTTGAACAAAGGCTGCCCGGTGATATTGGAGG
This sequence comes from Chitinophaga pollutisoli, assembly GCF_038396755.1. Taxonomy (NCBI): domain Bacteria; kingdom Pseudomonadati; phylum Bacteroidota; class Chitinophagia; order Chitinophagales; family Chitinophagaceae; genus Chitinophaga; species Chitinophaga pollutisoli. The sequence goes on from NZ_CP149822.1 coordinate 1,177,436, forward strand.
TATCCCCGATGCCGGCGCGACGCCGGATCACATTCAGGTCACTGAGCGCGGCGGCATTGTCGCCCGCTTTCACGGCGGCTTCCGCACGGTTCAGGTACATTTCCGCCAGGCGGAGGTAGCGGTATGGCGAAACGCTGTACAGCGATACGTAATTGATCAGGTATTTCACCGTGGCCAGCGAATCATCCGGCCATCCCGGCGTAACATTGCGCTTGTAAAACTGGCGGCGCAAATCCTGCGGCTGGATGAGGGCAAGCAGGTTCGGGGAAGGACGGTACAGCCCGCCCGTATAATTAATCTGCGAAGGCATGGCGAACAGATTGGCGATGAGGCCCTGGTGTTGCTGGGTATTGACCGCGAAGATGTCTTCCCGGTTCCCCGGCGCGTCGGTGCTGTAGTAACTGGTATACGCCGCATCCTGCAACAGTGTGTAACCGCCGTGGAGGATCACCGAATCCGCATACTCCCGCGCCTTTTTGTTGGCATTGGCTTCGGGGGATGCAAAAGTGCCGCCCATATACAGGTACACCCGCGACAGCAGCCCGAAAGCCGCGTACCGCGACGCATAAGCGTTGCCGGCATTGGCTTTCAGCAGGGGAACCGCTTCGTTGAGGTCCGCCACCACCTGGTCGTACACCGCTTTCACCGTTGCGCGCGGCGGTGCGAACGCAGCGCCGTTGTTATCCGTCGTGATCAGCATCACACCGGGATTATTGCCACTGTTCTGGTAATACGGTTTGCCGTACAGGCGGATGAGATTGAAATACACGTACGCCCGGAGGAACAGCGCCTCGCCCTTCGCCTGCAGGATCACCGCGTTCGATTCCCCGGCTTTCACATTGGCGAGTATCTTGTTGATGAGCAACGAAGCGTTGTAAGCTCCGCGCCAGTATTCGTAGGTATACGAAAGGTCTTTCTCCCCTGAATTCAGGTAGTTAAAAGCATTTGTATACCGGTTCACACCCGCATCGAGCGCCTTGATATTGTTGCCATGCGCTTCGCCGAAAAACACCTGCATGTCATTAAAGCTGAAACCGCTGTTGGTTACCGCCGCACCGGCAATCGCCGCATAGGCGCCGAATACCGCTTTGCGGAAACCTTCAGGCGTTGCAAACTGCTGCTCTTCATACGTTACGTTGTGTGGCCGGAGCTTGTCGAGCTCCTTGTTGCAGGCGCTGCCTGTTAACAAAAGCCCCGCCGCCGCGATATAATGGAAGATGGATTTCATATGTCGCATTTTGATGGATTAAAAACTTACGTTGATACCTGCCAGGAACCTGCGGGGATTCGCGAACGATGTGCCCACACCGCTGTACGCCGTGCTGGATCCCAGGGACGCGCCTTCAGGATCCGCGCCCACGAAATCCTTGTGCTTGATCACCGCCAGGTTGTCGCCGCTCAGGTAGGCCGACAGCTGCCGGATCTTCAGCTTGCGCAACATTGCATCGGGCACGTCGTACGACAACCGCACGTTTCGCAGGCGCAGATGGCTCGCGTCGCCCCACAGGCGGGAAGAACGGTACGTCAAGGCGCTCCAGGCATTCGGGTTGGTACTGAACACATCCGGATAGTTCGCATCCGTGTCTCCTTTCCCCTGCCACAACCGCTGGTTGCTGCCGAACACCACGTTGTTGCGGCCCAGGCGCGGCGCGGTCGGCGACTGGAAATTATTCACCAGCGACATCATCACGTAGTTTCCATACTGGAACCACCACTCCGCACTCAACGTAAACCGCTTGTATTTAAACGTATTGGTAAAACCGCCGAAGAATTTCGGCGTAGCCGAGCCCACCGTTTCCCAGTTCGCCAGGTTAGTGGTGCTGCCAATGCCTTCCACTTCCACCGGCTTGCCCGAAGCATCGTAGTTGCGGTGGATCATATTGCCGTTTTCAGGATTGATGCCGATGTATGTGATCGCCTTGATCACGTTGATATCCTCCCCGATCTTGCGGTAATAGGCATTGGAATAGCTGTCGCGCAGGGAATCCTGGTAAAGGGCGGAGATGTGGTTTTTGTTGAAGCTGATATTGAAATTCGCATACCAGTTGAAGTCTTTCGTTTTCACCACATGCGCATTCAGCATGATCTCCACGCCGCGGTTGATGATCTCCCCGATATTCTGGTATTGGCTCAGCGAACCCTGAGCGGACGTGAGGCTCACGTTCTGCAACAGGCCGGCGCTGCGCTTGCGGTAAATATCAGCTGTCAGGTCGATGCGGTTCCACAATCCCAGGTCCAGCCCAACGTTCGTGCTGTACATCGTTTCCCAGGAAATAACCGGGTTGGCCAGTTGGGAGATTGTTGAACCGATATTGGTGGTGGAACCGTAACGGCGCCCGTCGCTGTAAAATGTCGTATTCAGGTAACCGTCGCCCAGGTCGCGGCCCGAGGTGCCGTACACCGCGCGGAGCTTCAGGTTGTTGATGGTTTTATTGTCTCTCAGAAACGCTTCGTTCGAAAGCAGCCAGCCGCCGCTGATGGAGTAGAAAGTACCGTAACGCTTGTCGCGCCCGAAGTTGGTGGTGGCATCGGAACGGACGGACGCCGCCGCGAAATACTTCTGGTCGTAGTTGTAATCCGCCTGACCGAACACGGAGAACGTGGCGCGCTCCTGGTAGCTGCCGATAGGCGCCGCCGGCGGCGAAGAAGGCAACAGGTACGCGAGATACACCGCGCTGCCGTATCCGCGCGCCGCACCGGCATTACGTTCGCCGGGCAATACGTTGTACATGTCCGCGCTGGTTACTTCCGTCGTTCTCTTCCCCCATTCCTGGCCCACCAGGGCCGATATGGAATGCAGCCCGAAAGACTTGCGGAAATTTAGTGTATTCGAAGTCAGGTAATCGGTATAACGGGTATCCCGGATCGTTAGCGTACCGTTGGGCAGTACAGGGCTGGCGGCGTTGAACAGGTAGGGGTATCCACCGAATTTGCCGGAATAGGAACGCGGATCGAGGTAGGAATTGAAGCGCGTGCCCATGTAATTGATCGAATTGGCGCTCTGTACAAAGAGCCAGGGTTTGATATCGTACCGCAGCTTGATGGCGCCCAGGTGGTTGTGCACATCCGTTACGGCGGTATTGTCGTATTCCGCTTCGGCGAGGAAGTTCTGCGTCCAGGTCTGGAACATGGGGCCGTAGTTGTTGGATTGCTTCACCGGCAAACTATACGGCATCGACCCGTCTGCGTTGTACGGATTTTGGAACGGCTGGATCATGTACAGCTCCGGAACGCCGTTGCGCCGGGTGGTTTTATCGATGATGGAACTGAGGTTTACGGCTACGGAGAATTTGTCGCTTACCTTCTGGTCGATGTTGATGCGGAGGCTCTTCCGGTCGAAGGCGTTATCATACAGCGCACCGTTCTCCTTATACCAGGCCACGCCGCCATAGAACTTCGTTTTGTCGTTGCCGCTCTGGATGTTCAGCTCCGTATTCCGGAAATTCCCGTTACTATAGATCGCATCTTCCCAGTTGAAGTTATTGTTCCTGTCCGCGTCGGAATACGTCCGCCGCTCGCGGATGAACGTGTTGACGTCGGGGAACTGCGCCTGGATGGAAGGCGTCTGCTCCCAATACCGCTGCATCTGTTTATCCATGAACCCGATCAGCTCGGTGGTATTCATGAAACGGATGGCGCGCACCGGCTGAATGGCGCCGTATTGCATGTTGAGGTTTACCCCCGTGCGGCCCGTTTTGCCCCTGCGTGTCGTGATCACGATCACACCCTGTGCCGCGCGCGAACCGTAGATGGCCGTCGAAGAGGCATCTTTCAAAATCGTAATATCTTCCACATCCGCCGGGTTCACGGCGTCCTGCAAACTGGTGTAGTTGGTGATCACCCCATCCACGACGAACAACGGCCCGAAGTAGCTGTTGGTGGGCGTGGCCATGGACGACTGCCCCCTTTCGATCACCTGCCCTTTCGCACCGGATTCTCCGGAAGTTTCGGTGATGTAAAGCCCGGTTGTCTTGCCTTTGAGCATCGACAACGCATTGGGTGTGGTCACGCTGTTGCGGAGCTGCTCCCCGGTTACCTTTTGCACGGCGCCGGTCAGTTCCTTGGCGGATTTGGCGGAATAGCCGGTGATGATCAGCTCATCGAGCTTCGAGGAAGCGCGTTTCATCCGGATGTCCAGCGCGGCGAACGACTTCGGTGTGATGGCATACGGCTCGAAACCCACATACGAGAAGATCAGCTGCGGGTTGTGCGCCATGGGGATGGTGAAGCGCCCGTCGTTATCCGTGGTGGTGATGCGGTTGACGCCCATGGGGTTGTTGGTAACGGCGCGAACGGTCACACCCGGCAGGAGCGTCCCGTCTTCGTCCGTCACGCGGCCGTCCAGGGGCACGGTGGCTTTGGGCTCCTCGCCCGGATCACTGTACATCGTGACCGTGCTGGATTTTGCCTGGATAACGATGAACCGGTTATCCCGCAAAGAATACGTTAATGGTTGGTTTTTGAAACAAGCCGCCAGCGCATCGTTCAACGAAACGTTGCGCAGGGTGACGGTCACCGGTTTCGCGTTGTCGAGTTGGTTTTTGCCATAGATAAAGGTATAGCCGCTTTGTTTCTCGATCGATTTCAAAGCTTTGACGAATGGCTCGTTGCGCAATTGCAGGGATATCTCCTGTGCGTGGGCGGTAAAGCCCGCGGCGAGGAGGAACAAGCACAACGTCAGCATACGGTAAGCCCTGCGGATGGCCGGGTGGCATGCAATGCCCCGATCCGCCTGGCGCCAGGCGCATGAATACATAAATTCGATTTTGGGTGATAAAAAAATCTCCTGTCTGAAATGTATGTGTCTTTTCCCCGGACCGGCCCTTTCAGACAAACCGGTCCTTACCCTCTCCGGCCGCCGTTGGCGCCGTGGGGTTGCTGCGATCCAGATCTCCTGTCTGCTGCCCGATGCAGCTGTTCATCAGGGCGAGACAGTTACCTTATTTCCATTGATTGTAAAGTGTACAAGTCCTGTCAGTTCCAGCAATTCCAGCACTTTCGACAGCGGAACATTCCGCGGGATCGTGCCATTGAAGTACTCTTTCACTATGCCTTTTTCATAAACTATTTCTACGTCGTACCACCGCGATATCTGCTTCATCACCGTTTCTACCGGCGCGTCGCGGAAGAGGAACAATCCGTTCTTCCAGGCGGTGGCGGCTTCAACATCGGCCTGGTCGTTCAGGATCATGTCCGTTCCTTCCAGCCGCATGGCCTGCCCGGGGCGCAGCAGGTGTTGTTCCTGCCCGTTGCGCATCATCACGGCGCCTTGCAGCAGCGTGGTGCGGCTACCTGGTTCGTCGGCATATGCCTGTATGTTAAATGCTGTTCCCAGCACCATCACATCTCCGCCGTTACGGATCTGGACGATGAAAGGCGCTTGCGCATCGGGTTTGATATCAAAGAACGCTTCTCCCGTCAATTCCACTTTTCTTTCCTTTTTGCCGAAGGCTGTGGGATAGCGCAGCGCGCTGCCCGCGTTGAGCCAAACGGTGGAGCCATCCGGAAGGGTGAGGCGGTATTGCCCGCCGCGCGGCGTAGCGAGCGTGTGGAACTGCACCGGGTCGCCGGATGCGTTGTAGGCCAACAGCCCCTGCCCCGTTTTTACGGCGTTGCCGCCGCCATGTGCAGCCAGCGCACCGTTGGCCGCGTCGGTCAGGTCGATCCGGCTGCCGTCGCCCAGGGTGAGAATCGCTTTATCGGATCCCGGCAAAGCATCGCCGCCGAAGTTCCGCACTTCCTGCTCCGCTTTCCCCTGAGACGTAATGGCCCAATATCCCGCTGTGCCGATGGCCAGTACAAATATCGCGGCCGCCGCGATCCGCCGCCAGGGCAGGATCCGCACTTTGGCGGGCGCTTTCAGTTCGTTGATGCGCGTTACCATCCGGTCCATGTCTTCCGCCGCCAGGTCCATCGGTTGCACAGCGGCGGCCAGATCAGACAGTACTTCCTGCATGAGGGCGTCGTAACGCCCGTCCTGCAACAGAAGGTCCAGCTCTGCCGCCTCGTTTTCTCCTATATTGCCGGCGTAATAACGCTGCAAGAGGAGACGAACCTTGTCCCTTTGATCATCTAACATGGTGGAATAGAAATTTGCAACAACGATATAAGCTATAACTACCGGGGAAAGGTTTAGGACCAGTGCCCCGGAAACTTTTTTTATTTTTTCTCAAAGCCAGAACAGGCCAGCCTTCCGCACATGATCCCGGACCGATTGCAGCGCCCTTACCAGGTGGTTTTTCACTGTATTGGCCGACAATCCCATGTGTGCCGCGATCTCCGGGATGGAAAGCCCTTCGTACCGGCTCAGCCTGTAGACCTGTTGCTGTTGGGGCGGCAATTGCAGCACCGCCCGCGCGATCACCGTTCCGCTTTCGCGGTACTGCACCTGCTCGGCCACGTCTGACCGCGCCGTTTCGCCGAAGTCCCGTAAATGCTGGAGGAATTTGCCTTCCCGCGCGAGGCGTTTGATATAAGTGAGGGAAAGATTGGAAACAACCGTAAATAACCAGGCGCGGAGAAATTGGATCTTTTCATATTCCGCACGATGTTGCCACAGGCGCAAAAATGCTTCCTGCACGATGTCTTCGGCAACGGCCCTGTTTTTGGTGATCTTGATGGCGAATGGCAGCAGGCGCGGGAAATAGTGGCGGACGATCTCCCCGAAAGCCCTTTCGTCGGAAGCGCCGATCCCGGCCAGTAATGTTTGCTCCTGTAATATATGCTCGCTCATTCCATCCCCCTCCCTTGGCATGCGGTGTTGGTTGATTTGGGATAAAAATAGTAAAAATGTGATAAAGATGCCGGAAGGTGAGCGAACTAAAAACGCCGATCAGAGGGATATCATCACCTTGACCACCCCGTTCTTCGGGTCCAGCCAACGCGGGAATTCGGATTGCACCGCGTCGAAATGCACGCGGTGGGTAATATAATTTGTGGGATCCACCTGCCCGGATTGCATGGCGTCCACCACGTGCGCGAAATCTTCACGGGTGGCATTGCGGCTGCTCATGAGCGTAGCTTCACGTTTATGGAATTCAGGATGACTGAATGCGATCTCCCCGCGCTGGAGCCCAACCAGCACATATCGCCCGCCATGCGCGAGGTATTTGAAACCATCAAGAATGGCACGCTGGCTGCCCGTAGCATCGATCGCCACGGTAGGATAATCACCGTGGGTGATGGCCTGCAATGCGGCTTCCACATCGCCTCCGGAGGCGTCCACGATATGCTGCACACCGAGCTTTTCGCGGCAGAAGTCCAGCCGCTGCCGGTTGATGTCTACCGCGATCACTTCCGCCCCCGCGATCCTGGCGAATTCCATCACACCCAGGCCGATGGGCCCCGCGCCGATCACCGCAACAAATTCCCCCGGCCGGACATCCGCCCGGCGAACACCGTGCGCGCCGATGGCCAGGGGCTCCACGAGCGCCAGCGCATCGAACGACAAACCCTGCCCGTGCAGCAACGCCCCCGAAGGCACGCGGAGGTATTCCGCCATGCCACCGTCGACATGCACACCGCATACCGCCATGCTTACGCAGCAGTTGGGCTTCCCCGAACGGCAGGCGATGCAATGCCCGCAATGGTAATAAGGAATGAAGGTCACCGCTTCCCCTGCCGCAAACCCCGGCGCGCCGTCAGCCTCCACCAGTTCCCCCGACAGCTCATGCCCCAGCACCCGGGGGTAACTGAAAAAAGGCTGTGTGCCTTCGAAGGCGTGCAGGTCCGTCCCGCAAATGCCGATCCGGCGGATGCGGATAATCGCATGTCCTTCGGTCAGCTCAGGCTGCGATGCTTCTCCGTAAGCCAGTGTTCCGGGTGTTGTGCAAGTAAGTATCTTCATGTGCGTGCTGGCTTTTTGCCATCGTCAAACCTACGACAAAACCACCCACTATTTCTTGTCCCGATCCGACATTTTCTGTTACGTTTCGGACGATTTCTATCCATCCATTGCCCGGCCATTCAGCTGAGCAAGCGAAATTTCCTGTTACATTCCAGACATTTTCTATCCATCCGTTGCCCGGCCATTCAGCAGAGCAAGCGTCATTTCCTGTTACATTCCAGACGTTTTCTATCCTTCCGTTTCCCGGCCATTCAGCAGAGCAAGCGTCATTTCCTGTTACATTCCAGACGTTTCCTATCCATCCGTTTCCCGGCCATTCAGCAGAGCAAGCGTCATTTCCTGTTACATTCCAGACGTTTTCTATCCATCCGTTGCTCAGCCGCTCAGCAGCGTAGGGGGATATTTTCAGTTACCTTTTGGAAATTCCTATACCTCCTCACTCATCCAAACACCCGCATAACGGTCATATGATTGTCAACTGAGCCACCTATAAGCTACCTATAAGCCTCCTGTAAGCCACCTATGAGCCTCTCTATATAAAGGTGGCTCACAGGTTATTAATACCCGGATGCATGCAGGTACAGGCATCCGGCAGCTTAAAAGCATGCCTGCTGTTGCCGGGCAGATGAGGGCGTATAAAAGAAGCGCCGCAACCCAGAGGCTGCGGCGCTTCATCATATATACCTGCGTGAGGCTATTTTTTCTGTTGTGCCAGGAACGTCACCAGCGAAGCCAGTTCTTCGTAAGACAAGGCGTTGGCCAGTCCTGCCGGCATCATGGAATTCTTCATTTCCTTGCGGGATGCGATGTCGGAGGTTTTCAGCGTGGTTACGTTGCCGCCGATATCGCGAAGCACCACTTTCTGGGCGGTTTCTTCCGTCACGAAGCCGGTATAAGACTTCCCGCCTTTGACGGTGATCATCACGGTGGCAAAGCCCTGGGAGATCGAAGCGTTCGGCTTCAGGATGGATTCCGCGATCTGTTCGCGGTTCATGATCGAGCCTACCTGGCCCATGTACGGGCCTTTCATCTTCTCGCCTTTCGAAATACTGTGGCAGGCGATGCAACCCTGGGTCGTGAACAGCACTTTACCTTTCGCGGGGTCGCCTTTGATACTGTTAACGGCGATCAGCACGTCTTCGATAGACGACTTGCCCACCTGGCCCTTCTTATTCTTGATTTTCTCCAGGTCTACTTTCGGTTCGTTTTTCGCAACCGCCGCTTCCTTCTTCGGTGCCGCGAACGCCGCGATTTCCATCCGGTGGCGTTCGTTCAGGTCGGTGAAATACTGCTTGCGCGCGGGGAATTTCAGCGCTTCCCTTTTCAGGAATTTCTCGATGGCCGGCGATCCTTCCCAGGACACGGCCTTGTAATACGGCCCGTGGGAATCCGGGCGGGTACCCCACCACCAGGAAGCATCATAATCCGCTTCCTGCTTATACAAACGGGCCAGGGTGGTGATCACCTTGTCTTTCGTCCGTGTTGTCTTCAACTTCGGGTATACCGCTATCAGTCCGTTTACCGCTTTCATATCATGCATATATCGCAATGCCCACAAGGCCAGTGAAGAGTTTTCGCTTGTAACGGCGGCTACGCAGGAATCCACGGCATGCAGCTGCACCAATGCCTGCACGGCGAGGTGCGGCAGGATGATAGCGGCATTCGGCGTGGCGTGCGGGCCTTCCGTCCCCTTTGCGGGTGCGCTGAAGTTGGCCGGCAGTTTCGTTTGCAGGAGGGCTTGCGCGGCTTCCACCCGGCCGAGGCGGCCCAGGCCGATGATCGCAGCGGCCGCTACGCGCGGGTTCGCGTCTTTCAGACCGGCCAGGAAAGGCTCGATGGACACATCCTGCAGGTTGGCTTTGCGATCGGCCAGCGCGCGCAGGGCATGCTCGCGCAGGAGCGCGTCTTTCGTCAGCTCCGTCAGCGCGGCGATACCATCGCGGCCTGCTACCTGTGCATAGGTATAAACACCCGCCACCCGGCTTTCGGGCGACAACTGCGCATCATTCGCTATCGCCAGGGCCGCTGCGGCTGCCGCCTGCTTGTCGCTGCGGCCGGTAAGCTCCTGGGAAGCGTTCAGGCGCGCCACGGCGCTGGGGGATTTCAGCAATTCCGCCAGTTCCGCCACCGGGGCTTTGGACAGGTCGGGGAATGCGGTGTAGGTCCAGTCGTTGGGCACCGCGCGGATGATATATCCTTTGTTGGGGCTGCCGGAATAGCCGGCGCCATCCCAGGCGGAGAGGTATACCCTGCCGGAACCGTCCACATCGAGGTCCGTAATCTGCGGGAGGCCGAGGAATTCCTCTTCCTTCTGCGTGAACGAAGCGCCGTCGGGGGTTACCCGGTGGATATAGAGCATGCTTCTACCCCAGTCGGCCATCATGGGCACATTGGTATACTGTGCGGGCCATTTGGGTTCAGACAGGTAGAGCGCGCCCGTTCCCGAACCGCCGCCAACGTCGACCAGCGCGGGCAGGATTTCGTCGGTGAAGTTTTGGAACAGCACGGGGTATCCGTATTCACCGGACTGGATATGGTGCGAGAAGCGCACGTTCCAGCCGCCGCCGTCGTTGGTATTTTCGCGGGTGTAAACGTTCATGAAGGGGTCGATGGCGACGTCGTACACGTTACGGGTGCCGTGCGTGAACACCTCCATTTCGGTACCGTCGGGCCGCACGCGCACGATTCCGCCGCCGAGCATGGTGAGTTTTTTGCCGGAGCGGTCGGTGGCGTTATGGAACCCGAAGTCGCCCACGGAAATGTAGATCCATCCGTCGATACCCATCCGGATGCCGTTGGTGGCGTGGTCGGTACCGCGTTCCTGGATATATTTGGTGTTGCTGAGGTCGGTGACGAGCGGCAGGGCGGGGCCATCGGCCTTTCCATCCGCGTCTTTATCTTCGAATACGACGAGCGACATGCCGGTGGCTTTCTTCGTTTCGTCGGAGAAGGTGGTGTGGAGGACGTACACTTTGGTGCCGAGGACCATGATGCCGCGGGGGTTGTCGACCGTTGCGAAATCGGTATGGGCGTCCATTTTGCCGTCATTATCGGCGTCTGTAAGACGGAGGATGCGCCCTTTGCCGGGGTCTTTCCCGAGGGAGCCGATCATATCCACCCCTACGTACACGTCGCCGTTGGGCGCTACCGCGAGGCAGGCGGGGCTGGGCGTTACGTCAGGGCCGGCGAAGCGGGAGATTGTCAAACCCGGGGGATCGGGGAGCAGAAAGGGTTCTTCGCCCATGTAATGTTTGGCGCCGATCATGACAGATGCGGAACAGATCAGGGCCAGTGGCAGTTTAATCATCTTTTAATTACGGTTATTTTACTTTGCTTATCAATACAATCGTCAAAAGAGCCGTCCAAAATAAAAAATTAATTAACAGTATGCGTATTTTTTACATGAACTATTTCCGGGCATAGCAGGAATTTTGGTGGAACGGTTGTTTTCCGGGGGAATTTTGCCGCCGGGAAAACGGCGGTAAAGACAGCCGGGGCGCCTTCGGTATAAAAACAGGTTATTGGGTTGGGAGTCCGTATTTCGATTCCGGTGTTGAATTTTTTCCACGCATATTCGTGAGTGATAGTGCTATGGCTATTTACAGGCCGCCGCAATATTTATGTTCATATAAATAACCGCTAATCAACTGTCTGATTTTCAGATATAATTCCCGTAATTATTGTTTTACATATAAGAAGGCCGTATTTTTGAGTTGATCCTATTGTAACCGTTTGATTCAGATTATAGCATTAGCCGACCGGATGCCTGTTTCAAAGCAAACCTAAGAGAAACCTGGCCGAAAGGGAGCTAGTCCTGCGACCGTGTACCAATACGGGGCAGGGCGGACTTAAAAGAACAATGATATATGAGTAAAATTCTCCTGATCGAGGACGATGAGGTAATGTCGACCATCGTTAAAAGAATTCTGCTAAAGGCGGAATACCAGGTAGACCACGTCAGGAACGGTAAGGAAGCATTCGAGATACTGGAGACCTCCGGCTATGGGTTCGACCTGATTATTACCGACATCATGATGCCTTATGCGAATGGCTTCGAAATCCTGAGCCGTGTACGCAACTTGCCCGATGGCAGGCAGATTCCCGTTATATTGCTGTCTAACGCCGGCAATGAAGAAATGGTAAAGGAAGGCCTTGAGCTAGGCGCCAACGACTTCCTCAAGAAACCGGTGCTGCCGGCCGAGCTGCTCTCGCGGATCCGGCGGGTACTTACCGGGAACCCAGCTAAGTAAGGGCCAGCTACCGCCCTACTGTAGCCCCACACCTTCATCCTACTGAAAAACGCGCATATGAATTTCTCCCCGTTAGATTTCCTGGAGAGTATTTTTTTGAATTCCGATACGCGCCACTGATCATCCAGATTGCCATCATATTCGTGTTTGTGGCTATCGGGATGACGCTGGTTGCCTATTTCTCCATCCTCCGCCGCCGCTTCAGGGGCTTTCGCAGGGATAAGAAAGTGGCGCGACTCAACGAACTGATCGACGATTTGCTGATCGAAAATGTATTGTCGCAGGACCCGGAACAGGTGCAAACGCCCGGCGAAACCGCCGAAGCTGCGGCCAACGCTTTCCAGCTCGCGCCATTTGGCAAGCGCTGGGGGCGGCAGGTGCTCATCGACCGGCTCATCAATTACCGCAATAACGTGCGGGGCGCCATGGGAGATGAAATCCGCACCCTCTACCTGTTGCTGGAACTGGATAAAGACAGTTTCAAGAAGCTGAAGTCCCGCAAATGGAACCATAAAGTACGCGCGCTCAACGAGCTCAGCAGCATGGAAATCGGCGTGGCGGATGTGATCATCCTCCCGCTCACCAACAGCCGTAACCGTGAGCTGCGGGCGGCGGCAAGGCAGGCTTACATCAAGCTGTCGAAAAACGAGCCTTTCAAATTCTTCGACCTGGCCACCGAGCCTCTCCTGCAATGGGACCAGGTGGAACTCTTCCGCATCATCACCACCACGTCCAACATCGCCATTCCCAACTTCGCGCAGTGGATCACCTACTCCACCAACAAAAGCGTGATCTCCTTCTGTCTCAAACTGGTCATCCATTACCACCAGCTCAAAGCCATCCCCGCCGTGATGAAGCTCCTCGATTCCAAGGACCACCTCCTCCGCGCGGAAGCAATCAACTGCCTGGGCAAAATGCGGATCGCCGACGCGGAAGACAAACTCGTATACATTTATAACAACCAGCCGCTGGACTGCCAGATCGAGATCCTCAAAGCCCTGGGGCGGATCGGCAGCGGGCGCCATACCGAATTCCTCAAACAGGAGTTCATGCTTTCCACCGACTTCGAGCTACGGAAAAACGCCGCCAAATCGCTCATCAACAACCAGGTCCCCGGCAGCAACCTCATCAATGAACTGATGGCCGAAGCCAGCCCGGAAAACCAACTGATTCTCAAACATTGCATGAACCCGTTAATCAAATTCTGATGCAGCAGATCTGGGAAATAGCAGGCAACGTATTCGAAACAACGGTGTTCACCTACGGGATGGTGCTGCTCGTATCTTATGCCCTGCTCGCCATATGCTCCCTGGTAGCGGTCCGCCGGTGGGTGATGACCGACAAGTACCAGAACGGCGAAGTGCTCCTCACCTCCCCGCTCGCGCCGGGTATCTCCGTGATCGCGCCGGCGTATAACGAAGGGCTTACCATTATTTATAACATCCGCTCCCTGCTCACGCTGAAATACGCCCGGTACGAGATCATCGTGGTGAACGACGGCAGTACCGACGACAGCATGGAGCAACTGATCAAAGAATTCAGCCTCGTGGCGGTGGATTTCGCGTACAACGCCAAGATCCAGACGCGGCCGGTGAAAAAGATCTACAAATCCACCGACCCGGCTTACGCCAAGCTGATGATTATCGATAAAGTGAACGGGAAAAGCAAGGCCGACGCCGTGAACGCCGGCATCAATGCCGCGGCGTACGACTATTTCGTGTGTACCGACGTGGATTGCATCCTGCATGAAAACACCATTATCGAACTGGTGAAGCCGGTGATGAAGGAGAAAAACAAACGCGTGATCGCCACCGGCGCCACTTTGCGCGCCGCCAACTCCAATACTTTCGACCAGGGCGTGATGGTGAATGTAAAAGCCCCCCGGCAGGTGCTCCCCCGTTTCCAGGAAGTGGAATATATCCGCGCGTTTGTGTTGGGGAAGATGGGATGGACGCTCCTCAACTGCGTACCCAACGTTTCCGGCGGGCTCGGGCTTTTCGACAAAGAAATCGCCATCCGCTGCGGCGGGTACGACCATAGCTCTTTCGGAGAAGACATGGAACTGATGACCCGCATGTGCCGGTACGCCATCGATAACAAGATCGACTACGCCATCCGCTACATTCCCAAAACCCTCTGCTGGACGGAAGTACCTTCCACCCTGCGGATCTTCGGGCGGCAGCGGACACGCTGGGCGCGGGGGCTGGCGCAGCTCATGTACGCCCACATCGGCATGTTCATGCGGCCACGCTACGGGCGCTTCGGGCTGGTCGTGTTTCCGTATAACTTTTTCTTCGAGCTGCTGGCGCCCATTATCGAAGGCGGCGGCATCCTCTTCTTCGTGGTGATGGGCATTCTCGGGTTCATCAACTGGCCCACGGCGATCGTCCTGCTGGTGTTCGTATACACCTACGCCATCATGATCACCACGCTGGCCATCCTGTATGACCAGATCACGTTCCGTTATTACAATTCCTGGAAAGACATCCTGCTGCTTTGCATGATGCCGTTCTTCGAGTTTTTCATATACCATCCGCTGATCGTGTTCTTCTCGCTCCGCGGGTATTATTTCTTTTTGACAGGGAAGAAATCCGGCTGGGGCGTTATGCAGCGGCGCGGATTCCAGACGGCCAGCAAAATATAGCCGCCCTTTTTAACCATAACCACACTGCATGGAACTGATCAGGAATTTTTACGAAGGTTCGATCTTTTTTTATGGCCTGGCCATGCTGACCATGTATGCCATCCTGGCGATCCTTTCTTTCAGGGGCGTCATGCGCTTCAAGCGGAAAGACCGCAATACCGATTACACCTGCATGCTCAATTCGGAGCTGGCGCCCGGCATTTCGGTGATCGCGCCGGCTTTCAACGAAGGCGTAACCATCATACAGAACGTGCGGTCGCTGCTCACATTGAATTATTCCCGCTTTGAGGTGATCATTGTAAACGATGGCTCCACCGACGATACTTTGCAGAAACTCATCGATGAATTCGAGCTGCGGGAGGTGGATTTCGCGTATAACGAAAGGATCAAGACACAGCCGGTAAGGCGACTTTTCAAATCCACCGACGTGGCGTACGACAAGCTGGTGGTGATCGATAAAGTGAACGGAAAGAGCAAGGCGGACGCTTCCAATGCCGGGATCAACGCCGCCGCGTATGATTACTTCCTGTGTACGGACGTGGATTGCATTATTGAAAAAGATACGCTGCTGCGCCTCATCAAACCATTTATGGAAGAGGAATACAAGAAAGTGCAGCAGATCGGCGAGCCCTGCCCCGAGTGCGGGTTCGTGCATATCGTAGAGGAAGGCGTAAGAGTGATCGCTTCGGGCGCCACCCTGCGGCTGGCCAATGATTGCGAGATCGACCAGGGCGTGCTGGTGAGGGTGCGGCCGCCGCGCAAGCTGCTGCCCCGCTTCCAGGAGATGGAATATATCCGCGCATATGTGTTGGGGAAGATGGGATGGAGCATGATCAACTGCGTACCCAACGTATCCGGCGGCCTCGGGCTGTTCGACAAGGAAATCGCCATCAAGGCGGGCGGGTACGACCATAAATCCTTCGCGGAAGACATGGACATCGTGACCCGGATGTGCCAGTACATGATCGACAACAAGATGCGATACGCCGTGCGCTACATCCCTACCACCCAATGCTGGACCGAAGGGCCTCCCAATATGAAAGTCTTCAGCCGGCAGCGTACCCGCTGGGGCCGCGGCATGGCGGAGATCGTCACCATCCACCGGAAAATGATCTTCAATCCCCGCTACAAGCTGATGGGCATGGTGGTGCTGCCCTGCAGCCTGCTGTTCGAGTTCCTGGCGCCCATCATCGAGTTTACGGGCGTACTGTATTATATCTACCTCATCGCCACCAACGCCATCAACTGGGATTATGCATTGATCCTGCTGGCATTCGTGTACTTGTATTCGGTGATGATCACAACGCTGGCCATCTGCTGGGACCAGCTCACCTTCCGCTATTACAATTCCTGGCGCGAAGTGGTGGGCCTGGCGCTCATGGCCTTCCTTGAGCCGATCATTTACCACCCCCTCATCGTGTTTTTCGCGCTACGGGGATATTGGTTCTTCCTTACCGGGAAGAAGTCCAACTGGGGGAACATGCAACGCCAGGGCTTCGGGCAACGGAAAGCGGTGCCTACGGCTTAAATCATCCATACTCATCCAACAAGCAAATATGAAAAGAACGGTCTGTTACTTATTGATGGGAATCTTTCTGCTCTGCGCCGCAACGGCACAGGGGCAGATTTTCAATACCAAAAAGAACAAAGATGCGGACGAGCTGTACAACGAAGCCGTACAGGCCACCCGCGCCGGGCAATACCAGAAAGCCATCACCCTGAGCCAGCAGGCCCTCAAGGTGCGGCCCGACTTCGTGGACCAGGAGCTGCTCCTCGGGCGCCTCTACATGCTCACCGGCAATTACCCTGCCGCGCGGCAGTTCGTTCATAAGGTGATACAGAAAAGTCCTAATTACCGCGACGCCTATCTTTACGCCATCAACATCGAAATGCTGACGCGGAACTATAT
The DNA here is from genome assembly GCF_038396755.1 of Chitinophaga pollutisoli. Lineage (NCBI taxonomy): Bacteria > Pseudomonadati > Bacteroidota > Chitinophagia > Chitinophagales > Chitinophagaceae > Chitinophaga > Chitinophaga pollutisoli. The sequence goes on from NZ_CP149822.1 coordinate 1,194,085, forward strand.
AGAGGCCGAAAAGCAGGCCAATGCGGCGCTGGCGCAGTTTAAGGACGATAAGGAATTCATGCTCCGCAAGATGTCGATCCTCGACGCCACGCAACGCTTCCAGGGCGGCAACGTGTATGCGGAGGAGCTATTGGAGAAGTTCCCGGGCGACACTTCCATGCACAAGGCGTATATCGGCCACTACCTCACGGCGGGCAATTTCTACCGGCAGCGGGGCATCACGGCATTGGCGGAGCAGCATTATGCCCGGGCGCTCGCCATGCAACCCGGCAACACAGAGGCCAACAGCGCCATCACCAACATGTACCTGCGCAGCGGCAACTACCAACGCGCCATGGAACAACTCAACGCCGAACTGGCCAACAATCCCAACTCCTACGACCTCCTCATGCGCAAACTCGGCCTCTACCAGGATATGCACGATTACCCGGAAGCGCTGAACCTGCTGCAACAAATCCTTAAGCTCCACCCCGGCGACGCCAAAGCCCGCAGCCTGGACCTTTCCCTGCGCATGGAAGCTGCCGCCTGGTACGCCAATACCGACCCTTACATGCTGTACAGCGGCATCCTGGAGAAAAACCCGGGGAACCGCGAAGCACTCGATAAAGTCATCGGTATGAGCTTTTCACGCGGCGCATACCGCGAAGCGCTGGCCTGGATCAACAGCGGGCTGAAATCGAGCCCCAACGACCAGCGCCTCCTCGGCCTCAAACTCGACGTACTGGAAAGCGACCGCAAGTTCGGGGAAGCCGCCCTGCTGGCCGAAAGGCTTCTGCGCGCCGCCCCTACTGCCGAGAAGCGGCAACGGTACATCGGCCTGCGCGTAGCTTCCGGGCGGGAGTACCTCGCCCAGCAGCAATACGACCTCGCACTGGCGGAATTCGAAACCGCCCTGCGCGAAAACCCATCCGATACCGCCGCGCTCGACATGGCAGCCAACACCTACATCACCCAGAAAGATTATACCCGCGCGCTCGACGTGCTCAATAACGCCCTCTCCGCACATCCCGGCAACCCGCGTTTCATGATGAAGAAATCCTCCGTGCTGGCGGAAACCGGGCGGTACGACGAAGCCGCCGCCGTAGCAAAAGAGCTGCAGGCGCGGTTCCCCAACAATCAACGCTATAGTACTTTCGTTTCCGATATGCACCTCACCGCCGGGCGGCTCTTCATGCAGGCCGAAGAGTTCACCCTCGCCAAAGGCCAGCTGGTGCTCGTACTCGAAAACGACCCCGGCAACCTCGAAGCGCTGAATTACCTCGTGAACCTCGAATCCGCGCGCAAGCAATACGACAGCGCCGTGTATTACGCGGACATCGCCCTGCAGGCCCACCCGGACAACAAGGAAATGCTGCTCAAAAAGGCATCCGTATACACCGACAGCCAGCAATACGCAGCGGCGAACGCCATCAACCGGCAACTCATGGAGCGCTATCCTTACACCACAAAATACAGAACGGCATATGTGGATGGGCTAGTGGCGGAAGGGCTCGCCAAATGGCGGAACAACCGGCCCGACAGCGCTTATCCCATCTTCCAGGAGGCGCTGGCGATCGACAGGAAAGATTCGCTGGCATTGCTGAACAGCATGAACATCCTTTACGCCCGCCAGTCGTACGACAGCGCGCTGTACTTCGCCAACGAGGCGCTGCGGTATTATCCCGACAGCGAGAATTTCCTGCAGCGGCGCGCGCTCAACCTGGAAGGGATGAAGGATTACGCGGGCGCGGCGCGGGCGGCGGACTCGCTGGCCCGGCGGTACCCGACGGCCGACAATAAAGACTATGCCGACCTGATGGCATCGAAGGGACTGCGGAACCAGTTCGGCCTGTATTACCTCAACTCGAATTACGACTATGCCAGCACCAATTACAATATCGCCACGGTGGAGTACCGCCGTTTCTTTAAGAAAGGTTCCTGGGCCGTGCGCGCCAACTACGCCGGCCGCGAGCAGGGAACGGGGCTGATGGGTGAGGCGGAACTGTATTACACGCACAACAAATCGCTGTACTCTTACGCCCTCGCCTCCTATGGCAACGAGATCGTGTTCCCGCAATTGCGCCTGGGGTATAGTATTTTCAAGACATTCGGCAAGGAAATTGAAGGAGAACTGGGTGCGCGGTACCTGAAAACCGACAGCGCCAACGCCATCACGGGGGTATTGTCGGTGGCGAAGCCTTTCGGGGATTTCTGGGTGAACCTGCGCGGGTATTTCATCAGCGACGACGGCGACTTCAATACCTCCTTCAACCTCACCACCCGGTACTACATGAACCGCCGCCAGGATTACTTATCGGTGATCGCGGGACTGGGTACTTCCCCCGACGACCGCAGCCGGCTGATCCAGTTCCCGCAGCTGAGCGGGCTGCTCACCCGCAGCATCGCCGCCGGTTACCAGAAAACCATTAAATACCGTACCACGCTGGGCCTCTTCGGCACCTGGATCAACCAGAAAATCGAAGACAACCGGTACCAAAACCAATACGACATCTATATCACCGTACAACGTAAATTCTGATGGGGCATATGATGAACGCACTTTTCCTTTCGCTGATGATGTGGATACAACCCGGCTGCCATGCTGCCGGAGAAATCGTGCTGACGGACAAAGGCAAGGCGCGGCACAAAATCGTATTACCCGCGGAACCCACGAAGGCAGAGGTCCGCGCTGCGGATATCCTGCGCAAATATGTACAACAGATCAGCGGTGCGCAGCTGGCGCTGGTGAATGAAAACAACTGGAAAGACGGCGAACCCGCCATCTTCATCGGTAACACGGGGCATTCCGGCGCCATCGGGGAAGAGCAGATCGCAGGGGAAGGATTCGCTATCGCCACCGACGATCAGCACGTCTACATCCGTGGCGGCAGCGGCAAGGGAATTATCTACGGCGTGTATACCTTGCTGGATGATTACTTCGGCTGCCGGAAGCCAGCCCAGGGCCCGGCGGTGGTGCCCAAAAAACAAACGCTCACCATCAACCGGAACCTCCTCGACCGGCAGATACCGCAATTCGTTTACCGCGAAACCTACTACCCGGCGCCACTCGACCCGGAATACCAGGAATGGCATAAGCTGCACAGTTTCGGGGATCTGTGGGGGCTTTGGGGACATTCCTACTTCAAACTGGTGCCGCCGAAGGAACACTTCGCCGCGCACCCGGAGTATTATGCCTTCGTGAACGGCAAGCGCCGCGCCACGCAGCTTTGTCTCAGCAACGAACAAGTATTCCACCTCGCTGCCGGCTATTTAAAAAAAGCCATGGCCGATAACCCGGATGCGCTGTACTGGAGCATCTCCCCGGAAGACGGGACCGGTTACTGCACCTGCGACCAGTGCGCCCTAACGGATAAGGAAGAAGGCACACACGCGGGGTCGCTCATCCGTTTCGTGAACCGCATCGCCGCGCAGTTCCCCGACAAACAGTTCACCACCCTCGCCTATACGTATACCATCCAGCCGCCGGCGGTTACAAAACCCGCGGAGAACGTCATCATTATGCTCAGCAGCATCGATGCATACCGGCACCGGCCGCTGGCGGAAGAAACTTCCGCCGCGGGGTTCCGCAAAGCACTGCAGGACTGGAAGAAAGTGACCCGCAATATTTTCATATGGGACTACACCACCCAGTTTACGAACTACCTCGCTCCTTTCCCGGATTATTTCCTGTTGCAGCAAAACCTGCAGTATTTCGCGGATAACGGGGTGAAGGGTGTTTTCTCGCAAGGGAGCGGTGAAACGTATGCCGATATGGCCGAGATGAACGCGTACCTACAGGCCGAAGCCCTCTGGCAACCGCATCAACCTTCCGACACCGCGTTCGACCGGTTTATGACCGCGTATTACGGCAAGGCCGCAAAGCCAATGGCGCAATACGTAAAGGCCCTGGCCGCCAACCTGCACGCCGCCGGCGTGGCGCTGGATATTTACGGCAGCCCCGTCAACCACCGCAACGATTACTTATCCCCCATCGCTATCGAACATTATTCCACCTTCCTCGACCAGGCGGAGAAAGCTGCCGGCAGCGATACGCTACTGGCCGGGAGGATCTACAACGCCCGCCTGCCGCTGGAATACACCGTGCTGCAACAAGCGCGGCTGTATGGAACAGACAAGCACGGTTACCTCGTACCCTCCGGCAACGGCTTCGCACCGGCGCGGCAGTTCGCCGCCAGGGTGCAGCGCTTCGCGCAACAGGCGCAAAAGGCGGGTGTGAAGGAACTGGCGGAAGCAGGTATCGGTCCGGAAGCGTATGCGAAAGAATGGCAAAGCATCCTCGCAAAACCCTGGCAGCCCAGTCTTGCTTTCGGCAAAAAGGTGACGCTGCTGCATCCCTTCACACCTGAGTACACGGCTAAAAAGGAAGCCACGCTCACAGACGGACTCACCGGCAATACCGACTTCGCGCTGAACTGGCTATTTGTATATGGCAACGATCTTGTGGCCACCATCGACCTGGGCGAAGCGAAACCATTGTCCAAAGTGAATGTCAATTTCCTGCAGGATGCGCGGCATAATATCTTCCTGCCTACTAATATCGTTGTGGAAACGTCGACAGACGGTCAATCGTTCCAGCCCGTAGCCGTTCAGCCCGTAGCGGCCGTTGCGGAAGAAGATTTCACCGCCCATGTCGAAAACTTCAAACTGACGTTGAAACCCTCCACGGCCAGGTTCCTCCGTGTTACGGCGAAGCACCTCCCGCAGATGCCGGCATGGAGAGGAAATGATAAAAAACCGGCGATCTGCTGCGATGAGATCGTGGTGCAATAACCCGGTTTTAGCATGCTTTCCCCCTATTTCCTCCCAAGCGGTTAGTACGGTTACAGTACGGTATCCCTACTGAGCGGGTACGTGGCCATTACTGCGCGCATGCCCCGGACGCGCGAAATCCTTGCCGGATATACGTTCCAGCTTAAAATTCCTCCTCCGGCAGCCTCCTGACAAGTATGTTTCCACACTTTTCAATGGGGTTCCGGCGCGCTGGGATTCCTCCGTAATTCGCATTATCTTGTTGCTTTGCCGGATTCCGGCGATCTTAAATGCTACGGATGAAAAATTGCTTACTTCTTTTTGTGGCGATGCTACTGGCGCCACAGTTCACCTTTTCCCAGGAAACCTTTAAAATCACACATGGCCCTTACCTCCAGCAGCTCGGCGAAACCGGCGTGAACATCGTGTGGACCACCAACAAGAGCGGCATCGCCTGGGTAGAACTGGCGCCGGCCGACAGCTCCCACTTCTACGCACAGGAGCGCCCGAAATATTTCGCGGCGGCCCACGGGCAGAAAACGGAAGGCACCGTGCACAACGTACGGATCGAAGGCCTCCAGCCCGCCACCAAATACCGTTACCGGGTTTACGCGCAGGAAGTGACCAGCCATGAAAGCTATGTCGTAAAATACGGCAGCATCGCGGCGAGCGCGGCGTACCGGGCCGTTCTCCCCACATTCACCACCCACGATCCCAAAGCCACGCAGATCAGCTTTGCGATGGTGAACGACATCCATCAGCAAAACGACGTGATGAAGAAATTGCTGGGACAGGTAGACTGGAACAACAACCAGTTGGTATTCTTTAATGGCGATATGCAAAACAACTCCCGCAACGAAGCGCAGATCTTCAGTTCATTTATGGATACGGCCATCAGCGTTTTTGCCGATCGCATTCCCATGTATTACGCCCGCGGCAACCATGAAACGCGGGGAGAGTTCGCCAGTCAGTTCCCCCGCTACTTCCCTTCCGCCACCGGCCAGTTGTACTACATTTTCCGCACGGGGCCCGTTTGCTTCGTGGTGCTCGATACGGGCGAAGACAAACCCGATTCAGATATCGAATATACCGGCATCGCCGACTACGACGCCTACCGCACCCGGCAGGCCGCCTGGCTGAAGGAAGCGCTGCAACGCCCCGAATACACGGAAGCGCCTTACAAAGTCGTAATCGCACATATCCCGCCATTCGGCGGATGGCACGGCGAGCAGGAAGTCCTCGAAAAGTTTGTGCCGTTGCTGAACCAGGCCGGCGCGCAGGTGATGCTGTCGGGCCACCTGCACCGCAACGTTAAAAGACTGCCGCAAGCCGGCGCCTGGCAATTCCCTATCCTTGTGAATTCGAATACCAGCATCGTAAAGGCGAAAGCGGACGCCAGTCAGTTGCAGATCGAAGTATTTGATTTGACCGGCAAGAAAATCGATGAAGTGAAATTGAAACCCGCGAAATAAGGGTTATCCCTATCTTTGCGCAAAAAAATCATACATGCGACCGCTATACCACGGAATTGTGATGGCTACTCTAATGAATGTGTTAATCCCCTCCGCTGTAAACGCACAATCAAAAACCGGCCAACGTACCGCCGTTAGCGCACAGGCCGGTGAGTTCGCCGCAACGGATAAGAAAACAGGGGAACTGCCCGCTGAAGCCGCCTCGACTACCGACGGGATCGCAGGATGGATTTCGGGTAATTTCACCCGCGACATCGATAAAGCACGGGCAGCGTATTTCTGGGTGGCCTCCAACCTCAAATACGATATCGCTAATATGTTTGCGCTGAACTTCCATGAAAGGCGGGCCGACAAAGTCGTGAAGGCTTTGGCTACCCGCAAGGGCGTTTGCGAACATTATGCGGCGTTATTTGCTGAAATATGCACCAAAGCAGGGCTGAAGGCATTTGTGGTGGAAGGGTTCACGAAACAGAACGGCTTCGTGGATTACATCCCGCACGCCTGGTGTGCCGTCCGGACAGACGGGGAATGGCACCTGTATGACCCCACCTGGGGTTCCGGTTATGTGGCCAATGGCAAGTTTGTGAAGAAGATCAGCAACAATTACTTCAAAGTGGCGCCGGAAAAAATCGTCAAAACCCACATGCCGTTCGACTACCTGTGGCAATGCCTGGAATACCCGGTTACCAGCAGCGAATTCATCGAAGGCAAAATGCCCGCGCGCAATGGCAAACAGCCTTTTGCCTACAAGGATTCCATCGCGGTTTTTGAAACACAGCAGGAAATGGAATATTATGCGGCGGCGGTGAAAAGGATCGAGCAGAACGGACTGCGCAATTCCATGCAATTCGACCGGTTGCAGCAGCTGAAAATGGCTTTGGAAACAGACCGGCAGAACAAGCACGTGGAAGCGCAGAACCGCAAATCGGAGATCTTTAACAATGCGGCCAGCAAATTCAACCGGGCCATCTACTACTTTAATGAATTCATCGATTACCGGAACAAACAATTCAAACCGGAGAAACCGGATGCCGATATCCAGGCGATGCTGGATGCGGCCGCCAATAAAATAAAGGAAACGGATTCACTCCTGGCGTCGATCAACCAGCCCGAAGCGAGTCTTGCCACCATGGTGCAGGACCTGCAACAGAAAACGCCCGATATCGGCAAGCGCATTAACGAGCAGCAGGAATGGCTGCGGAAGTATTTCTCGAAGGGAAAAGCCGGGCGCAAATCGATGTTCACCAAATATACCTGGTTTGGCATCCCGCTGAACTAACCAACAGCGGCGGGCATTTAGCTTGCTTCCCTTAAAATATCAGAAAGCCCGCTCGGTGAGCGGGCTTCTTTTTTTCGAACATTTATCAACCTAAAATGAAACACAGTCTTTAGGAAAACAAGATCCACTGCACGGCGGCCGTGTTGGTGGCGGAAGGTTTGCCATTGCTCAGGATCCCGAATTTGGAGGAATACCCACTGGAGTTGGAGCTTTTCAGGGGATTGAGATTGTTCCGGGCCAGCAGGTAGGTGGATACCAGTTTCAATACCGTGGGCTGCTGCATTTTGGTCAGGCCGAGCGAAGGCGTCAGTACTTTCATGATTTTCGCGGAAGTAGTGGCAACGTTAACTACACCCGTGGCGGTTTCGGTTACGGATTGATCGAAATGGCGGGCAGAGGCGCTGCCGGCAGCGAAGAAGCAGATGGCCAGCAGGAGCAAAATCGGTTTTCTCATAGTTCCTTCCCGGTTAATGTCCAATTTTAACAACAAGAAATTGGATTTGGTTGCGGGAAGCCTGATTTTTCCTGCCCTGCGTTTGTCAGGATGCATGCCGGATAGCGGCCGGTTCGGTGGCAAGAGCGCGGACCACGGTGGCTTTGCGGATCATCAGGGAGATGAAAATGTTCGCTGTGGCCAGGGTTACCAACACCCACAGGAAGGCAGGAACGCCCAGGCCCTGGATCATCAGTCCGCCCGCAAACGGTGTAGCCGCCTGGGCGATAAGCTGCGGGCGCGCCAGTTTACCCATCGTACCCGCGTATCCTTCGGGGCCAAACAAATGCAACGGCAGCGTGCCCCGGAGAATGGTCCGCATCCCGTTGCCCAAACCGTAAAGGATAATGCCCGCCGCCGCAATAACAGGGCTCCCCAGCAACAGGGCCACCCCTGCCAGCACGCCTGCGCAGGAAATAGCGATACCGATCACCGGCGACTTCTTCGGAAACACGAGATCCAGGAGGCGGACACCCACCTGGCTGGGGCCCAGCAATGCACCCAGGCCCACGGCCGCGGCGAGGGTGATGTTATTGTCCAGCAGGATATCGATCAGGTGCACGGACACCGCTGTCATCATCACGGCCCCGATGGTGAAGTTGACCATAACGAGGTAATATACTTTCGATGCTTTCGCAGGAGCCGGCGGCGTTGATTTCAGCCGCCCGCCGGCAACCGCGGATGGCTGCGACGCGCCCCGCGGAAACGCCCATCTGTAAACGGGCAAAATGATCACCAGCAAAGCCGCGGCGTAGATGAGCAGCGTGCCCCGCCAGCCGAATTGCCCCAGCAGCAGCGTCAGCACCGGCCAGATGATGGTGGTACAAAAACCGGAAATGAGGGTGATATACGTGAACGCCTTCCCTGCCGAAGCTCCGTAACGCTTACCCAGCGCGGCGAAGAGCGCATCGTACAATCCCATGGCCATCCCCGCGCCGATTATGATCCAGCCGAGGAAGAACACGAGAATATGCGGCGCCAGGGCGGCAATGGCCAGTCCCGCCGCGATCACGATCCCGCTGTACCGCATGATCTGCTCCCCTTCCGCTTTTCCCACGCGCCGCCCGATGGCCGGGGCCATCAGGCCGGAAACGAGCAGCGCCAGCGATAAAGCGCCGTATACCCATTCGTGCGGCCAACCCGTATCCCTGACGATCGGCTCGCCAATGATGGCCATGAGAAAGAAGGAACCACCCCATAACAGGATCTGGGAAAAGCCCAGCACCACGCTCAGTAAGCGGGAAGGTGATGTATGTGTAGCGGGAAGCATGCGGCTGCCGGTTTGATACGATGCAAAGTTCCCCACATTCACTAAATTTGGAAAACGGTATTTTTCTATTACATCCATCGATAAAACCGATCAATATGGAACTGCGCCAGTTACGGTACTTCATCAAAGCGAAAGAGCTGCTCAACTTCACAGAGGCCGCGCGGCAGCTGCATATCAGCCAGAGCACGCTATCCCAGCAGATCGCGCAGCTGGAAGACGAGCTGGGCGCGCTCCTGTTCGACCGCATCGGCAAACGGATCGCGCTCACCGAAGCCGGGCAGCTTTTCGCGGGATATGCGCTGCAGAGCATCCATAAAGCAGAAAGCGGCCTCCAGGTATTGCGCGACCTCAACAACATGCACACCGGCGAAATCCGCATCGGCCTCACCTATGGCCTCCGCCCCATCCTTGCCCCCGCCCTCATCCGTTTCATGCAAACCTGGCCCGGCATCAAAATACAGGTAGTGCTCGGCACCTCTGCCGAACTGCTGGAAAAACTCTCGCACCTCGATCTCGACTTCATCCTTACTTTCCACGAAGCCGAAAAAGAAAAGCAATTCCGCTACCAGATGCTCTTCGAATCACCGATGACGATCGTCATGGCGCCGGATATGCCCCTGGCGAAAAAGAAAAGCGTGAGCCTGGAAGACGCCGCCCGCCTGCCGCTTGCCCTGCCTTCGCAAGGTTACAGCACCCGGGCGTTCATCTCCCACGTCCTCTCCCAGAAAAACCTCTCCCCCAATATCACACTGGAGATCAACGACATCAATATGCTGCTGGAAGTGATCCGATCCGGATCGTGGTACTCCATCCTCGTGCGCACCTCCGTAAAGCAGGAAGACGGTGTAGTAGCTGTTCCCATCACGGGCAAAGGCATGCAACGTAAAGCGATGATCATCTCCCTGAACGAATCCTACGAGAAAAAATCCGTTACGGCATTCCATAAACTGCTGAAAGAAATGTCGAAAAGCATGGGATAAAAAAACGCCCCAGGGCCTCAGAACTGTTTCAGCCTTCTCCCCTCACCCGCTGCCACGGCTATTTCCTGTATCCGCTTCTCCCGTGTTTCCGGGCGTTTGGCCATAGCGATCCATCCCAGCATCATCTTCCGCACCGATTTGCTCAAGCCCATGAAATACGGCTTTGAACCGCGGTGCGCTTTAAACGCTTTTTCGAGATCTTTAGGGAGCACGCCTTCCTCCACCTGGTCGAGCCGCGACCAGGAGCCGTTCTGTTTTGCCATTTCAATACACGCCATCCCGGCATCCGTCATCTTTCCTTCCGCAATCAATCTTTTTACTTTCTCCTTATTGATTTTGGACCAGTTGCTGGAAGGCTTGCGGCGGGTGAAATACTGGATGAAGGCCCCTTCGCCGACAGTCTTCCGCGTGCTGTCGATCCATCCGAAGCAAAGCGCTTCGTCCACCGCGTCGCTCCACTCCATGGAGGGTTTTCCGGTTTCTTTCTTGTACATCGTCAGCCACACCGACTGCTCGCTGCGGTGATGTTTTTTTAACCATTGCCTCCAGGCCTGACGGCTATCAGGGGTAAAAGTGGGGACGTCTTTTTTGGGCATAACCGAAAGTAAGATATTCATAGGGTAAAAATACCGGGGTGGATTGACAGCCCTATGTCAGCAGGCTTCGGGAATATTTTGCCATCTTCATCAGGATATGCATTTTAACCTTTATTTTTCCATCATGCCATTTCGCTCCGACCTGACATATAAGGCCATCGCCATGCAAGGCCATCCCACATTTGATGCGAATATTGCCGTAGACTGGGCCATCGCCATGCTGGAACTAGGCATCGAAACGCCAAACATCCTTATACTGGCGGGTATCCATCAACCTACGAGCTATTACGAGGTGGCGCCTTACCTGCTTCCCGCATTACGGGAGTTACATTTACCTGAAAAAAACGGTGATTCCGCCATCATCAGCTATTGCATTTTTAGTGCAAAGAGAATTGTAAAAAGGGATCAAATCAGGTTGCATCTACAGGAGTTAAAACAAAACTATTACAGATTGGACCAGCCTGATTTCCTGTTGGATTTTAGCTTATTGGAATGGGCGTGGCAGGATATCGAATCCGGATATGAAACATACTATTTCGAGAATGCTAACGCAGACAATATTGAATCGCTCGTCGTCCAGGCAGCACAAAAATGGCTGGAAGAGCACGCTGATTCGCTATAACCATTGCCTCCCTTTCTCGCCAATAAAAAAGCGCCGGAAGTAATTCCGGCGCGTTGCTAGTCTGTGGTGTATTCGTTACGTTCTGATTGAAAATAACCGCTATGCTATCTTTGGAGGACGCGCAGTTCGGTTCTGCGGTTCTTTTGATGTTCTGCTTCGGTGCACTCCACCCCGTCGGAGCATTTGTTCACCAGGCGCGATTCCCCGTACCCTACGGTTCTGATGCGTGCACGGTCGATGCCCTGCTGCACCAGGTATTCCGCTGCGGAAGCGGCCCTTCGTTCCGACAGTACGATATTGTAGTCATCGGTATGCCGGCTGTCGGTATGCGCGCCTAATTCCACTACCAGCCCAGGAAAGCTTTCCATGAGCGCCGCCAGCGAATCCAAAACCGGGAGGCTTTCCGGCCGGAGGCGGAAGTCGTCGCGGTCGTAGAGGATATCGGGCAGTTCGTGCACGCTGCCGGGGCGTGGCACCGCCATCGTCAGCTGCAGGCTGATCTTCACCGTGTCTTCCCCTGCCGCTGTGAACTGCTGCGGGGCCGACCAGCCATTCCCGGAGCCTGACGCTGATACGGCATACCGGTGTCCGTCCATGATCACCATGTATGCTTTTCCATCATCCGTTGTAAGCAGCGTCCAGTATTCCTGGCGGTTCTCGTCCGACAGTAGCACCGTGGCTCCGGTGGCTGGTGTTGTTGATCCCTGTTGTAACACAGTCGTTTCAAGTATGACAATCTTTTTACCCGGTTCCATCAGCTGCGTGATCCTGGGCGCCGCCGAAATGCCATACAGATCGTCGCTGCCCGCGCCGCCGGCCCTGTTGGAAGCAAACACTTCGCTGCCGGCCCCGTTGTTGCGCAGATAAAAATCATCGCCGGGGGAATTATACCCGTTTTTGAGGTTGACAGGCGTACCCCATCCATCTTTCCCGCCCGAAACAACAAACAGGTCGAACCCGCCCATGCCGGGATGCCCCTTGCTGGAGAAGCAGAGCTTCCCTGCCTCGTTGATCGTGGGGAAGGCTTCTTCGTCGGGGGTGTTGACGGCGGCGCCGCAGTTTTTGGGAGCGCTCCAGCTGCCATCGGGTTGCCGTTCGCAGTACCAGATATCGGTTTTGCCCTGGCCGCCGGGGAGGTCGCCGGTGAAATAGAGGGTTTGCCCGTCTGCTGCTACTGCCGCGTGGCCGATGGAATACTGCGGATTGTTGTAAGCGAAGGGAACGGGCGCTTGCCAGCCTGCTTGCCCCCTCACGCTCACGAACAAATCAAGTCTGCGGGTGCGATATCCCGCATCAGGACCGTCACGCTGCACGGCGGGTTTGCCGGGGCTGGTCACCGTGATGTAAGCTGTGTCGCCACCCGGAGCAAAAGCAACGGGGCCTACGTGGTACCTGAAATCATTCAATATGTTGTCGAACCCGCGGATTACCGTGGCATCGGGTGCGCAGTGCACCGTGTCGACGAAGTATATTTTCTGGAAAGCGTTGCCGGTACGGCGATACTCTTTCAGCGAGGCTTTCTGCCGGGGATCCAGCATCGTTGCGCGGAGGCTGTCGGAAACGAACACAAAACGGCCTTCCCTATCCCAGGTGGCGCCCCAGTCGGATGCCGGGGTATTGAGTTCGCGGAGGTTATTTACCGGCGGCGGTACGGCGGCCATCCACACCAAGGCGGAATCGCATCCCGCCATGCGGCTGGCAGCTTCGGCGCCGCCCTTCTCCTGGTATTGCACATAAATGGCTTTGGCAGCGATATAATCGCCGGTGCTTTTCACGGCATCTCCGTAGTGGAGAAAATCCGCGGGAACAGCGTCCTGGCTTTCGGTGATTTTCCGGTAGCTGTCCACTGCCTTTTGGTATTGGTTCAACTGACGGTAACAATCGGCCAGCATGCGCAGATGCGCTGTTTTGAAATATTTTCTTTTCGCCGCTTCCTCGAAATAAACGGCGGCTTTGCTGTATTCTAGGCGGAGGTAATGCGCCGTCGCCTTGTCTTGCGCCGGGCGCTGCTCCTGTGCGAAAGCGGGACTTGCCAAAAGCCCTGCGCCGAAGCAAATAATGCCCGATAACTGCCGGATCACGCGTATGTTCATGGGTTTGATGCTAATTGATTAGAAATACCTCGGACTGATGATCCGATCGCCGTTTTGCTTTCTGGGGAAAAGAAGCCCGATGGAAATCTCGTGCGATCCCGACTGGTAATTGGCGATTCCGCTGATCGCAAAGTCGTAGGAATAACCGATCCGGATCCTGTCTGACGCAAAATATTCCACCATGGCGCTTGCCGCATTGGCGCGCCGGAGACCGTCCTGCAGCTTCTCTTTATTCAGCAGTGGAACAGACGACCGGTACGATCCCCCGATCCAGATCTGGTCGGAGATAAGCGCAAACAGGTTGAGGTCGACGTTGGTGGGGCCATTGAAATCTTCCTTGATCATGATGGAAGGTTTCAGGCGCAGGTGTTCATCAATATTGATCATCCCGCCCGTTGTAAAATAAACGTGGCGGGTTCTTTTGATGACCATGTAATCGCGGGCGTGGCCGGCTACATAAACGGTATTGTCGAGTGTTTGCGAAAACAGCTGGAGCACGGAAGCGCCCGCATAGAACGACGGCGTATAATAGTACACGCCGAAGCTCGCGTCCGGTTTGAAGGTGCTGATCTTTCCAGTGGGGGCATAAGGATCGTTGGGGTCCGTAAGCTGCAGGGAGTTGCCTGTAACACTGTACTGCGCCACACTCACATTGAAGCCCAGGTTCAGTCTGCGCGAACCGGATTCGTTCAGGGGGATGCGGTAGGCATAGGATCCGGCGACGGACATGTATTCCTGCGGTCCGGATTTATCCCACAGCGCCTGGATACCGAGGCCTACTTTCTCGTTTTCGGCCCAACCGGGCAGCCCGTCGAAAGAGATGACTCCCGTTGTGGGGGCGCCTGGGAAATCCACCCATTGCTTGCGGAAGGTGGCGTTCAGGTAACCATCGCCGCGGTAGCCGGCGTATGCCGGGTTTACGGTGAGCCCGTTGAACACATACTGACTGAATTGCACTTCCTGTTGGGCCCGCGCCGGGAGTACGGCGCTTGCGGCCAGGAGCATCAGCAGATATATTTTATTGCGCATGAGCATGTTTTTTGGTCGTTCAGGAATCGGTTATTTAAGCAATTGAATCCAGCCCTTGATCACTTTATGACCCTGCGGGGTATCAACTTTCAGGATGTAATAATAGGTGCCGCCGGAGAGGCCGTTGCCATCCCAACGGTTGTCGTACCGCGGATTGTGGTACACTTCGTTGCCCCAACGGTTGAAGATGGTCAGCATCGTGCTCCGGAACTTGTGCAAGTCGGGAATCACGAAGCGATCATTGATGCCGTCGCCATTCGGCGTGATGGCATTGGGGATGAAGAAGTCTTCTTCGCCCACGTAAATGATCACCTCGGCTTCGTTCGACAGGGTGCCGTTTGCGTCGCGGACGCGGTACCGGAATGCTTCCGCGCCCTTGAATCCGGGCAGCGGGGTGAAGGTGATGGTACCGTCGGCATTAACACTGAGCGTTCCTCTTGCGGGCTGACGGGAAATAATGATGGTCGTGGGATCGAGGGATCCTCTATCGTTCACCAGCACCGGGATCACCGTCCGTTGGTCGGGCCGCATGTTGGCGGTATCGCTCACGGCTACCGGCATTACGTCTACCGTGATGGTGACAGTGGCGGTATTAGATGTGAGGTTGGCGGTGTTGCGGATGGTGTAGGTGAATTGATCCGTTCCGGTGAAACCTGCGGCCGGGGTGTATCTCACATTTCCACCAGGCAACACGGTGATGGTTCCGTTGGCGGGTATTGTTACGATTTGCACGGACGACAAGTCGATGGCGCCATTGTCCTGGCGGTCGTTACCGGCTACGTTTACGGTTACGGCGCGATCCTGGTAAGTGGATGCGGCGTCGTTCTCCGCAACGGGCGGTACCTGCGGTGTGCAGTTATTGACGGTAACGATGGCGGTCTGGCTGGCGGTGCAACCAGTGCTGTTGGTTACGGTGTAGGTGATGGTGGTGGTGCCTGCGGTGATGCCGGTTACCTGTCCTGCTGCGTCGATCGTTGCCACGGCGGGGTTGCTGGAAGACCAGGCGCCGCCGGTGACGGAGCTCGTCAGCGTGGTGGTGGCGTTATCGCAGAGCGTGGTGGCGCCGGTGATAGTGCCTGCGGCAGGCAGTGCGCTCACGGTTACGGTGGTGGTTGCGGTGGCGATGCAGCCAGTGCCTACAGTGTAGGTGATCGTTACCGTACCTGCTGATACGCCGGTTACCATACCTGCAGCATTAATCGTTGCTACCGCCAGGTCGCTGGAGGACCAAACACCGCCGGTGGTTGCGTTTGCAAGCATGGTAGTACCTGCTACGCAGACGTCCGTGGTACCAGTGATGGTGCCGGCGGTCGGGAGGGCATTCACGGTTACCGTTGCGGTAGTAGTCGCTACGCAACCGGAAGCATTGGTCACGGTATAAGTGATGGTGGTCGTACCTGCGGCAATCGCAGTTACTTCGCCATTTGCAGCAATCGTTGCTACCGCCAGGTCGCTGGAGGACCAGGTACCGCCGGTGGTTGCGTTCGCGAGTGTGGTAGTACCTGCTACGCAGACTTCCGTGGTACCAGTGATGGTGCCGGCGGTCGGGAGGGCATTCACGGTTACTGTTGCGGTAGTTGTGGCTACGCAACCGGAAGCATTGGTCACGGTATAAGTGATGGTGGTCGTACCTGCGGCAATCGCAGTTACTTCGCCATTTGCAGCAATCGTTGCTACCGCCAGGTCGCTGGAGGACCAAACACCGCCGGTAGTTGCGTTCGCAAGGGTTGTACTACCTGCTACACATACATCTGTCGTACCGGTGATGATTCCCACGGTCGGGAGGGCATTCACGGTTACTGTTGCGGTAGTAGTCGCTACGCAACCGGATGCGTTGGTTACGGTATAAGTGATGGTCGTTGTACCCGCGGCAATCGCAGTTACCTCACCATTTGCGGCTATCGTTGCTACCGCCAGGTCGCTGGAGGACCAGGTGCCGCCGGTGGTGGCATTAGCAAGCGTTGTAGTGCCTGCTACGCAGACGTCCGTCGTGCCGGTGATGGTTCCCGCGGTCGGGAGGGCATTCACGGTTACTGTCGCGGTAGTCGCGGCTACGCAACCGGATGCGTTGGTTACCGTATAAGTGATGGTGGTCGTTCCGGCGGCAATCGCAGTTACCTCACCATTTGCAGCAATCGCTGCTATAGCGGGGTCGCTGGAGGACCAGGTGCCGCCGGTGGTAGTATTAGCCAAAGTGGTAGTGCCTGCTATGCATACGTCCGTCGTGCCGGTGATGGTGCCCGCGGTCGGGAGGGCATTCACCGTCACTGTCGTGGTAGTCGTAGCTACGCAACCGGATGCGTTGGTTACCGTATAAGTGATGGTGGTCGTACCTGCGGCAATCGCAGTTACCTCACCATTTGCGGCTATCGTTGCTACTGCCAGGTCGCTGGAGGACCAAACACCGCCGATGGTGGCATTGGCAAGCGTTGTAGTGCCTGCTACGCAGACGTCCGTCGTGCCGGTGATGGTTCCCGCGGTCGGGAGGGCATTCACGGTTACTGTCGCGGTAGTCGCGGCTACGCAACCGGATGCGTTGGTTACCGTATAAGTGATGGTGGTCGTTCCGGCGGCAATCGCAGTTACCTCACCATTTGCAGCAATCGCTGCTATAGCGGGGTCGCTGGAGGACCAGGTGCCGCCGGTGGTAGTATTAGCCAAAGTGGTAGTGCCTGCTATGCATACGTCCGTCGTGCCGGTGATGGTGCCCGCGGTCGGGAGGGCATTCACCGTCACTGTCGTGGTAGTCGTAGCTACGCAACCGGATGCGTTGGTTACGGTATAAGTGATGGTGGTCGTACCTGCGGCAATCGCAGTTACCTCACCATTTGCGGCTATCGTTGCTACTGCCAGGTCGCTGGAGGACCAAACACCGCCGATGGTGGCATTGGCAAGCGTTGTAGTGCCTGCTACGCAGACGTCCGTCGTGCCGGTGATGGTTCCCACGGTCGGGAGGGCATTCACGGTTACGATCGTGGTAGTCGTAGCTAAGCAACCGGATGCGCTGGTTACGGTATAAGTGATGGTGGTCGTACCTGCGGCAATCGCAGTTACTTCGCCATTTGCAGCAATCGTTGCTACCGCCAGGTCGCTGGAGGACCAGGTACCGCCGGTGGTTGCGTTCGCGAGTGTGGTAGTACCTGCTACGCAGACGTCCGTGGTACCAGTGATGGTGCCCGCGGTCGGGAGGGCATTCACAGTTACGGTCGCGGTAGTCGTAGCTACGCAACCGGATGCGTTGGTTACTGTATAAGTGATGGTCGTTGTACCCGCGGCAATCGCAGTTACCTCACCGTTTGCAGCTATCGTTGCTACCGCCAGGTCGCTGGAGGACCAAACACCGCCGGTGGTGGCATTGGCAAGCGTTGTAGTGCCTGCTACGCAGACGTCCGTCGTGCCGGTGATGGTTCCCACGGTCGGGAGGGCATTCACGGTTACTGTTGCGGTAGTAGTCGCTACGCAACCGGATGCGTTGGTCACTGTATAAGTGATGGTCGTTGTACCTGCGGCAATCGCAGTTACCTCACCATTTGCGGCTATCGTTGCTACCGCCAGGTCGCTGGAGGACCAAACACCGCCGGTGGTGGCATTGGCAAGCGTTGTAGTGCCTGCTACGCAGACGTCCGTCGTGCCGGTGATGATTCCCACGGTCGGGAGGGCATTCACGGTTACTGTTGCGGTAGTAGTCGCTACGCAACCGGATGCGTTGGTCACTGTATAAGTGATGGTCGTTGTACCTGCGGCAATCGCAGTTACCTCACCATTTGCGGCTATCGTTGCTACCGCCAGGTCGCTGGAGGACCAGGTACCGCCGGTGGTGGCGTTCGCAAGGGTTGTAGTGCCTGCCACGCATACGTCCGTCGTGCCAGTGATGGTTCCCGCGGTCGGGAGGGCATTCACAGTTACGATCGTGGTAGTCGTAGCTACGCAACCGGATGCGTTGGTTACCGTATAAGTGATGGTCGTTGTACCTGCGGCAATCGCAGTTACTTCACCATTGGCAGCAATCGTTGCTACCGCCAGGTCGCTGGAGGACCAAACACCGCCGGTGGTGGCGTTCGCAAGGGTTGTAGTGCCTGCCACGCAGACGTCCGTCGTGCCGGTGATGGTTCCTGCGGTCGGGAGGGCATTCACGGTTACTGTTGCGGTAGTAGTCGCTACGCAACCGGATGCGTTGGTCACTGTATAAGTGATGGTCGTTGTACCCGCGGCGATTGCAGTTACTTCTCCGTTTGCAGCAATCGTTGCTACCGCCAGGTCGCTAGAGGACCAGGTGCCGCCGGTGGTAGTATTAGCCAAAGTGGTAGTGCCTGCTACACATACGTCCGTCATGCCGGTGATGGCTCCCACGGTCGGGAGCGCATTCACCGTCACATTCGCGGTAGTCGTAGCTACGCAACCCGATGCGTTGGTTACGGTATAAGTGATGGTCGTTGTACCTGCGGCAATTGCAGTTACTTCACCGTTTGCAGCTATCGTTGCTACCGCCAGGTCGCTGGAGGACCAGGTACCGCCGGTGGTTGCGTTCGCGAGTGTGGTAGTACCTGCTACGCAGACGTCCGTGGTACCAGTGATGGTGCCCGCGGTCGGGAGGGCATTCACCGTCACTGTCGTGGTAGTCGTAGCTACGCAACCGGATGCGTTGGTTACGGTATAAGTGATGGTGGTCGTTCCTGCGGCAATCGCAGTTACCTCACCATTTGCGGCTATCGTTGCTACCGCCAGGTCGCTGGAGGACCAAACACCGCCGATGGTGGCATTGGCAAGCGTTGTAGTGCCTGCTACGCAGACGTCCGTTGTGCCGGTGATGGCTCCCACGGTCGGGAGCGCATTCACGGTCACTGTTGCGGTAGTAGTCGCTACGCAACCGGATGCGTTGGTTACGGTATAAGTGATGGTCGTTGTACCCGCGGCAATCGCAGTTACCTCACCATTTGCGGCTATCGTTGCTACCGCCAGGTCGCTGGAGGACCAGGTGCCGCCGGTGGTGGCATTAGCAAGCGTTGTAGTGCCTGCTACGCAGACGTCCGTCGTGCCGGTGATGGTTCCCGCGGTCGGGAGGGCATTCACGGTTACTGTCGCGGTAGTCGCGGCTACGCAACCGGATGCGTTGGTTACCGTATAAGTGATGGTGGTCGTTCCGGCGGCAATCGCAGTTACCTCACCATTTGCAGCAATCGCTGCTATAGCGGGGTCGCTGGAGGACCAGGTGCCGCCGGTGGTAGTATTAGCCAAAGTGGTAGTGCCTGCTATGCATACGTCCGTCGTGCCGGTGATGGTGCCCGCGGTCGGGAGGGCATTCACCGTCACTGTCGTGGTAGTCGTAGCTACGCAACCGGATGCGTTGGTTACGGTATAAGTGATGGTGGTCGTACCTGCGGCAATCGCAGTTACCTCACCATTTGCGGCTATCGTTGCTACTGCCAGGTCGCTGGAGGACCAAACACCGCCGATGGTGGCATTGGCAAGCGTTGTAGTGCCTGCTACGCAGACGTCCGTCGTGCCGGTGATGGTGCCCGCGGTCGGGAGGGCATTCACAGTAACTGTCGTGGTAGTAGTGGCTACACAACCAGATGCGTTGGTCACTGTATAAGTGATGGTCGTCGTACCCGCGGCAATCGCAGTTACTTCACCGTTTGCAGCTATCGTTGCTACCGCCAGGTCGCTGGAGGACCAAACACCGCCGGTGGTGGCATTGGCAAGCGTTGTAGTGCCTGCTACGCAGACGTCCGTCGTGCCGGTGATGGTTCCCGCGGTCGGGAGGGCATTCACGGAAATGGTAATCGCCTGTTCCGTCATGCAACCCGCGGCGCTGGTTACCGAATAAGTAATAGTTGTTGTTCCGGCGGATACACCCATCACCATCCCTCCGGCATCTACTGTCGCGATGCCCGTGTTGAAAGATGACCAGGTTCCACCAGCCGTCGTATTGGTTAAAGTAGTGGTAGCACCTACGCAAACGTCGGTCGTTCCGGCTATCGGATCCACCACGGGTAATGCATCAACCGTAACCGCAGCCGTTTGCTCAATTACGCAACCCGAAGCGTTCGTTACCGTGTAAGAAATGGTTGCCGTCCCCGCGGATATGCCCGTCACCACACCAGCAGCGTCAATCGTCGCAACACCGGTATTGGAAGAAGACCAAACGCCTCCCGCAGTCGTGCTCTCCAAAGTGGTCATCGCATCCACACACACATTCATTGTTCCCGTAATCGGATCAACAACCGGCACATCATTCACCGTAACCGTCGCCGTCACCGCCAGCTCACATCCGGATGCATTGACAACCATATAAGTAATATCAGCCGTTCCTGCGGACACGCCCGTCACCACACCTGCCGCATCCACCGTTGCAACGGAGATATCAGATGAAGTCCAGGTCCCTCCTGCCGTAGCGCTCGCCAAAGCCGTGGTGGAACCCACGCACACATCCATCGTCCCTGTAATTGCGCTAACAACGGGAAGCGCGTTCACCGTAACGGTCGTCGTCACCGACTGCTCGCAACCGGATGCGTTGGTGACCGTGTAAGTGATCACAGCCGTTCCGGCGGCAATCCCCTGCACCTCTCCAGCCGTATTGATGGAAGCCACCAACGTACTGGAAGTCGACCAAACGCCTCCCGGAGTAACACTCGCCAATTGGACAGTTGCCCCTTCACACAGATCCGTAGTCCCGGTAATCGCAGCTACCGCAGGCAGCGCATTCACCGTTACGGTAGCCGTCCGCTCAGTCACACATCCCGCAGCATTGGTCACGGTATAAGAAATGGTGGCTGTACCGGCGGATACACCGGTCACTTCCCCGTTCACATCAATCGTTGCCACCGCAGGGTCGGCAGAAGCCCACACGCCGCCGGTAGTAGCACTCGACAATGAAGTAGTTCCTCCCACGCAAACGCTCATCACACCCAGGATCGGGTTTACAACCGGAAGTGCATTCACCGTCAGCGACACCGACCGGGCCGATACGCAACCCATCGCGCTGGTCACGGTATAAATAATATTCGTTGTACCTGGAGCCACAGCCGTCACTTCCCCCGCCGCGTCAATCGTCGCCACGCCAGTGTTGGAAGACGACCAGGTGCCTCCTGCAGTAAGATTCGTAAATGTAGTATTGGTTCCCAAGCAGATAGCCGCTGCGCCTGCGATTGGATCTATTACAGGCACCGGATCAACATTCACCTCAGCAGTCTGGATGGCGGTGCAACCTGCTGCGTTGGTTACTGTATAAGTAATGGTGGCCGCGCCCAGGGATACGCCAGTCACCACGCCGGCCGCGTCAACTGTCGCAATGGAAATATCGGAAGATGTCCAGGTACCGCCTGCAGTAGCGCTTACCAAAATAGTGGAAGCACCTGCGCATACGTCGGTAGTACCGGTGATCGCGGCTACAACGGGCAGGGCATCAACTGTTACAGCAGTAACCTGGTCAGCGGTGCAACCCGCTGCATTCGTAAATGTATACGTAATATTAACCGTACCGGCGGATACACCTGTCACAACGCCGGCAGCATCTACTGTTGCGATGGAAATGTCGGAAGATGTCCAGGATCCGCCTGCTGTGGCGCTTGCCAAAGCAGTGGTGGCGCCTACGCACACGTCCATAGTACCGGTGATCGGAACTACCGTCGGCAATGCATGCACCGTTATCGTAGCCGTCTGGGTAGACGTACAACCCGATGCTTCGGTGAGTGTATATGAGATCGTTGTCGTACCCGCGGAAACCGTCGTTACTTCCCCTGATGCATTGATTGTCGCCACGGTGGGGTCACTGGAAGACCAGGCACCGCCTGCGGTAGCATTTGCCAATGTGGAGGAACCGCCGATACAGATATCGGTGGTCCCGGTGATAGGCGCTACGGTCGTCGGCGATTGTACTGTCAGGCTGAATGTTACCATCGCGTTACAGCTGGCGCTGTTGGTCACCTGGTAAGAAATAGTTGTAGTACCGATAGTCAGGCCCGTCACTTCACCCTGCGAATTAATCGAAGCCACTGCCGGGTTGCTGGAAGCCCAGGTGCCTCCGGTCGTCAGGCTCGACAAGGTGATTGTGCCACCCGTACAAACGGCATTGCTGCCCGTGATCGGCGCTACGATGAGCGGCGTATTCACGGTAAACGGCGTGGTGCGCACTGTCGCGCAACCATTCGCGTCGGTCACTGTATATGAAATGGTCGTTACGCCTGGCGAGTTGCCCAAGACCGCCCCAAAGGGATCGACCAGTGCGATACTCATATCGGCAGACGACCAAACGCCACCAGGTGTAATGTTTTGCAATTGGGTAAAGTCGCCATCGCAAATGGTATTGACACCGGTGATGGCGGCCACAACCGGCGTCATGTATACGGTTACGGTCGTAGACTGCGATGTCGCGCAACCCGTAGCGTTGGTCACGGTATAAGAAATGGTGGCTGTGCCTGCTGCAATGCCCGTCACATTGCCGGCAGCGTCAATCGTGGCTACGGCGTCATTGCCGGAAGCCCACACGCCACCCGGCGTAGCATTTGTCAGTGTCGTATTTCCACCCATGCAAAGGCTTGTGGTGCCATTGATGCCACTCACCGTCGGCGGTGCGCTGACCGTAACCGTAGCGGTCTCCGTTGTTACGCATCCTCCTGCATGGTTCACGGCATATGAAATGATGGTAGTACCGGCCGTAAGCCCCGTCACTACACCAGATGCGTCTATTGTCGCTACGGTGGTGTTGGAAGAAGACCAGGTACCTCCGGGCGTGGCGTTCGCCAAAGTAGTATTCCCGCCGATGCATACTGCCATCGTACCGGTAACCGGTGTGCTTGCCGGCGGCGCATTCACCGTGATGGTCACCGTTTCGCTGGCGGTACATCCTTCCGGATTCATCACCGTATAAGTGATATCGGCCGTACCCGCCGACATGCCCGTCACAATCCCCGCCATGTCCACGGCTGCAATGCCGATGTTGGTGGAAGTCCACACACCGCCTGCAATCGCATGCGACAGCGTTGTAGTCGCTCCTTCACATACCGTAGTGGTACCGGTTATAGGCGTCATTACCGGGAGGGCGTTTACGGTTATATTGATCGTTTGGCTGGATGTGCATCCGGCCGCATTCGTTACTTCATAAGTAATAATAGCCGTACCAGCTGAAACGCCCGTCACAACGCCGGCAGTATTTACCATCGCAACAGCCGCGTCGCTGGTAGACCAGGTGCCACCCGCCAGGGTGTTCGCCAAAGGTGTAGTTGCACCCACGCATACGTCCGGCGTACCGGTGATGGCGGGAATCACGGGAAGGGCGTTCACCGTCATGGCATGCGTTACTGCATTCACGCAGCCCGCGCCGGAAGTCACCGTATAAGTAATGGTAACATTACCGGCGGCAACGCCCGTCACCACACCGGCAACGTCTACGGTAGCTACAGCGGCATCGCTGGTAGTCCACACGCCGCCGGCGGTGGCATTGGTTAATGTCTTGGTTTCACCCGCGCAGATTTCCGCGTCTCCCGCGATAGGATCCACGGGCACCACGGCCTGGGTGATCTTGATCGTATCTTTTACGTTACATCCGTCGGGGAAGGTTACGCTGACGCGGTAGGTACCGGGCGTGGTGACCGTAAGCGTTTCGCCGGTGCTGCCGTCGCTCCAGGTGTACACGGACCCGGGCGCGCCGAAGAATCCATCCGTATTCAACGTGGTGGGGAACGCACTGGCGCAAAGCTCCTGGTCGGCGCCGAGACCGAGAATCGGAGCGGCGTCGTTCCTCGGTTCGATCGTCCAGCCGGTGTTTCCTCCGAGGTCGTCGCTGTGCTCCTTCACACGGAAGGTAGCACCGCCTGTTGCATTCGATCGTTCCAGGCGGACGTAGTCGAAGAGCACGTCGCCGCTGGTTTTTACGATACTGGCTTGTGCGGTGGTCGTGCTGCGGATCTCCGTCAGTCGGCAGGGCGTACCGCTGCCGAACCATTCTCCGGTGATGGTATTGGTAGAACCGCCATTCAAACGGTATACGTTACCGGGGAAGAACACGAGCGTGCCCATGATATTGCCCGTTCCGTAAATACCGCCGCTACCTTTATACTCCACGTAGTTAACCGTGTTGCTATTTCCATTGATACCTGCCACCGATGCCGGGTGCGGGTTGCTGAATACCAAAGAATCAATCGTTACGTTCGCTAGTACGGCGTGATTATTCTGTGTCCCGGGTACAGTGATTACGTTATAAGCGCCGTAATGAATTGCAACTGCTCCCGTAATCCGGGAGTTTGCGGCATTCAGCGTTCTGTTTATCATCGGGCCGCTATACTGGAAGAAGCTGGTAAGATTGGCATTGGAAATATTGAGCTGGATGTTATTATCTATGCCGATATTGCTCAAATTTCCAAAGGAAATCGTCCTATCCGCAATGCTGAATCCTCCTGTGGTAAGCCGGACATCCGTATTCAGGTTCGCGTAGTCATTCACCATCGTCACGCTACCACCGGCAGTTTTGATAATATCCAGGTCAAAGTTGCCCCGTACACTGCCAGCGATCGTCACTTGCTCATTTCCTATCATACGGATCTGTCCATTGATGTAACCCGTCGGGTTCAAAACCATGCTGCCCCAGCACTCCGCCACCCAGGACGCGCTTTTATCGAGGATCGGTTCATTGGCAACACCGGTCCAGTCCATATTATGGAAGTAAGCGTTCCCCGTAGCAATGGTGACCGTTTTAGAGGCTGCAGTAAACCCGGAATTGGCATCGAAGAAAACATCATTGCTCACCGTCGGGATACAAGCCCCGCCAGGGCCGCCACTGGTGTTGCTCCAATGGCTGGCATCGTTCCAGTCGCCGGAACCGCCCACCCAATACCGAGCGCCGCCAGCGGCGGAATTGATGGTCCATCCGCTGTTGCCGCCGGCATCCGCACCGCTGAAAGAAATCGGCAGTGTCAGCGTACCTCCGCCGCCTGCCGCGGCCATATTCTCCATATACACGTTATCGATCTCCACGGTGGCGTCGGGCCCGAAGTTCAACGTGCTGACTGCCGCAGAACCGCTCCTGATCTCACCTAAACCGCTGCACGAAGGGTGTACCGCCCTGAAATATTTATTGATGGTAGTATTGGAAGCCAGGTAGAACGAAAAGTTCCTGTTCGGCGCCAATATCAGTGAGTCGATGTTATTACTGTTGGCACGGACTTGTCCCTTCCCCTTAAATTCAAGTCGCCGGATCGTGTTGTTGTTTAAAATGCGCGCCCCGCTCGTTAACGAAGGGTTGCTGAAAGTCAGCCAACCAAAACTGGTATGGGCCACATCCATCGGCACTTCCGCCGTGCCGGTCACTTCCACGTCGTGGTAAGTCGCAGTACGGGTAGTGATGGTACCCGTCTTGATATAGGAGTTGTTCGCGTTAACAACGTGGTACAAACCGATGACTGTCCAGTCATTCACCGTTATCACTGCATTTTCCAGATAAAGATAACGCCCGAGCGAACCGCCGGAAGAAAGCCAGTTGATATTCATCGTCCGGCCAGTCCAATCAATACCGCCCCTGGGAATCGCAATTGCGCCGGTGGCATTGGTCCAGTTATCTGTGAAAGTAACTTTGGCGATTTCACCAGTCCTGAATTTTCGTACATTCAGCCCCAGCGTTCCGAGGGTAGCCCCATTTGTCGTGAAGGTTACGTCCTTGTCGCCAGCTAAATCCAGCCCGCTATTCATGGTTACCGTGGGATCGAGGCTCACGGATCCGTATACCTTCAATACAAAAGATCCGCTCTCATTAAAGATCGGATTTGCAGCCACGCCTGACCAGGTCATGTCTTTACAATACGCATTGGCCGAGGTGGTTATGATATTGTTGCCTGCAGAAAATCCGCTGCCGGCATTGAATACCACATTGTCATTGATAAATGGAATACACGCGCCGCCGATTCCGCCACTTGTGGTGCTCCAATGTGCGTTATCATTCCAGTCGCCTGCACCGCCCACCCAATACAGTGTAGTGCCGGGAGTGGTGGGTTCTATGATGTTCCAACCGGTATTCCCTTCGTTATCAATACCATTCACGGTAACAGGTGTCATCGGCCCCTGTGCGGTCATGTTCGTCAACAGCACGTTGTCTATATCCAGGGTAGCTCCTGCCGTAAATTGCAACGTGCCTACGCCGCCATTGCCTGAAATCTCCGTAAATCCATTGCAGGGCGCACCGCCCGCCCTGAAGAGTTTATTGACGGTCACCGTTCCTGAAATGGCAATATTTTTATTGGGCATGGTAATCAGCGTATCGAAAGTGGCTGTAGCGTTGTCAACCGTACTGAATGCGCCGTTCATCTCGGCATACTGCACCTGGTTGTTTACGCCTCCCATAAACCCGCCTAACTTGAACAAGGCATATTTCACAACGTTGGAAGAAGTACGGATCGATCCCCATCCATTAAAAATCAGCGTATCGATGGTATTGTTATTGGCAATGCGGGCCTGCGAGCTTAACAAAGCCGTCGTAAATTCCAGCCGTTTAAAAGTACTCCCCACCACGGCATGTTCCCCGCTGTTCGTATTCCGGATCATCACATGATGATATGTTCCACCGTCAGACCAGAAGCGGTTGGTGTTGATCGTACTGCCGGCGGCGGAAAGTACCAACCCGGCACCTACGGCACTATAGTTAAAATTGAGTTCAAGGGTAGCATTGGTGATATCCATCGTCCGCGGCCCCGCTTGATCGGTACCGAAAGAATACATGGTGATCTTCCGGTTTGCCACATTCAATCCCCCCGTATTTAGTGTAATTGTATTCCGGTTGTACACCAAGTTCGGGATGTAATCGTCCGCGAAAGTCACCACTGCCCCGCCTGTTTTCCGGATATTATACGACATGTTAACATTCAACGGGCCATTGGCCATTACCGTCGTATTCGTGCTACCCACCAGGTCGAGCCCGATTGCATCGTAAGACACGACCGGCTGAAGCGATACATTTCCGGAAACGGAGATGACAAACGAATTATTGGACCTGTTGATCCTCGGGTTTCCGGTCAATCCCGGCAGCCAGGTAAAATTGTTACAAAACACGTTCGCATCCACCGTCACCACCCAGTTGCCAGCCTGCCCGGCCGGAGGACCAAAAATTACGTTGTCCGCACTGGACGGCACGATGCTCGGGATAGCACCCGTAGGACTGCCCAAACGCCAGTTGTTCAGGTTACTCCAGGTTCCAGTGCCCGCCACCCAATAGTAATCGGCGGCCATGCCGGATAAGGATAGCAACAATAAGACGAAAACGGATAATAGCTTTCTCATGAGGTTCGGTTAAGACAAAAAGTTAGCGGCGCCTCCGGGAGCCCGGACACGACGGTTATGAGGTATATATATGGCAAGGGGAAAGTAAAGATCAATGCATAGGAATATGAACTTTGTGGTTTTAGGAACGGTTAAAGCGGATACTCTTCTATTTTTCTAACGACGACAGGCAAAAATACCGGCCACAAATTTGTCTGTGTGTCAATCGTTTTCTATTTTTATATTGTCAGTAATTCTAACCATAGAAATATTTCTACGAATCCGAAAACCTTATGCCTTCAATTATTATTGCGGAAGACCATAGCGTCCTGAGAATGGGAGTTAAAATCATTATCGGCGCCATCTATCCTGAAGCCTATATCCGCGAAGCGGATTCCTTCTACCAGGTATTGGAATTGTTGCGGGAAGAAGCCTGCGACCTGCTTTTACTGGATATCCAGTTGCCCGGCGGCGGCCACCCGCGGATGATCGCCGAAGTCAGGGAAATCCGGCCGGCTACGCCTATCCTGGTATTTTCGAATTTTGATGAAGAAACGCATGCCATGAGTTATCTCAAAGCCGGCGCCTGCGGTTATCTTCAGAAAACAGCCCCTCCCGAAACGGTGCAGGATGCTATCCGGACCGTCCTCGGCGGCGCCCCCTGGATCAGCACGCCCATGCAATCGCGCCTGCTCGGCCATTTCCCGAAAAGCAAATCAACGGAATTCTCCACCCTATCCCCCCGCGAATTCGAAGTGATGCAAATGATGATCCGCGGCGCCTCGAACCCGGAGATCAAGGCGGCCCTCAATATCCAGTCGTCTACTCTCAGTACGTTTAAAGCAAAAATTTTCGGGAAGATGGGAGTTAACAATATTATAGAACTGGCGGGAAAGGTCAATGCATACCCCGTTCGCCCGGAAACCAGATTGTAAACCGGCTCCCAAGCCCCATTTCTGCGGTCACCGCCACATGCAGGCCCATATTATGCGCCAGCTCCTTCACGATCATCAACCCGATGCCACCACCCGCAATAGGAGCATCCAGCAATTCGCCGTTATTAAACCATTGCATCAGGTCGGCGCGCATCCCCGGCCCGGAATCCGATATCACCAGCACCGTGCCACCGCCCTCTCTCCGCGCTTCCAGTACGATGCGCCCTTTCCGCGTCACTTTCACGGCATTGTCGGTCAGGTTGTACAGCATCACCGACACCAGCAGCGCATCGCCGTATAGCATCAGCGTGTCCGGGATATCGTTCACCAACGCCGTCCCTTTCTCCCGCGCGATTTCCGCGAAGATCTGCATCACCGCATCCGCCGTATTCGCCGGTGCAAACACCGTTTCCAGCACTTCCCGGTCGCCGATCTGGCTCTTCAGGTATTTCAACAGGTTGGCCACCATGTGGTACAGGTAATGGGTGTGATCGTTCATGATCCGCGCCATCTCCGTAAACGACACCGTATCCTTTTCCTTCGATTCAAATATCTTCCGCGACAGCAGCTGCTGGTATTTCAATGGGGTAAGGATGTTGTGGCTCACCGACTGGATGATCTTGTCCTGCAGCGCCGACTTCACCTGCAGCTCGCGGGTTTTGGAGGCCACCAGCTCTTCCAGCATGTCGTTCTTCCGTTTCACGTACAAGGTCCGCAACCGGGAAACGAGCACCGTAATGCCGATCCCCAGCACCAGCAATATCCCATAAAAAACACGCGATTCGTACCAGGGCTTTTTCACGTGCAGCGCCACGATCTTGTCGGAATAATTCCCGAAACCAAATCCGTCCGGCTTGCGCACCAGCAGCGAATAATCCCCCGGCGGCAGGGCGGAAATCATCACGCGGCCATCCACCGGCAGCGGGTTCCAGATCGTATCGGGGACATTTTCGCGGATGAGGGCGTAATTCAGTTGCAGGTTCTTGCGGTTGCCCATGTAAGGGGCGCTGAACTCCAGCTGGAGGGAATTGAATGCCTCCGGAAGGTCCGCCAGGCCCTGGGGCGCCAGGGATTTCTTATCCAGCATCACCCGGTCAAGCGAAACGGGCTGCGCCGGCAGCACGGGGTGCACTGAATCGGGATGAAAATACACTACGCCGTTCATGGATGGCAGCGCCACGTACCCGTTCCCCAGTTCCGCCGCACAGGGCTGGCAGCCGCCGTTGAACTCGTTGCTGGCAAACCCGTCGTTCCGGTCGTAGTAATAATAATAAGGCAACATGCTGGTATCCCCCGCATACGCCAGCAGATCCGCCCGTCGTACCTGGAAAAGCCCTTTGTTGGTAGGAATCCAGAAATAGCCGTTCCGGTCGTAATACATACAATGAGCGTTTACAATATGCCGGTCGTTATCGTAAGGGAAAGCCGTCAGCCGCCCGTTTTTATACAGAAAGAAGCCATGGTCGTACGTCGTGATCCAGACTTCACCGGGCGCCACAACTTTGGCGCTCCGCACATATTTATCTGTAAGCCCCTTCACGGTATCGATCCTGCGCGAAGACTCGTTATATGCGTAAAAAGCGCCGTCGGTGCCGATGAACATGGTGTTGCCGTCTTCCGCGAAACAGGTGGCGTCCTCCCGGATGTTGATGAACGCTTCAGGCGCGCTTTGCGGATGGCGGCTATGGATGGTCCAGATTCCTGTTTTATGGGTACCGATCCACAACCGCTGGCGGCTGTCGCGGTACAGCATGGTAATCTTTCCCGGCAAATCCCATTCTCCGAGCACTTTGTAAGGAAACAGCCGCGTATGGCGCAACAGCGCATGCCCTTTCTGCCATACCCCTCCTGCTCCGTCGGGCGCGAGGCTGTAGCGGTCCATGCTCGTTTCCTGCCAAAGGCGCGCGGCTTCGCCGGGTTGCCCCGGTACGCGCAGGATGTATCCGGAAGACAGCAGCGCATCATTCTCCAGCGGGATCATGCTGTAATGACTGTTCACCGCTTCCGGCGCGTGTTTGCTGGCGAAAAGCTGCGGCGAAAGGATGTACAGCCCCAGTGTGCTGCTGCCCAGGTAAAGCCTTCCCGAAACTTTGTCGTAGTAAGTGCTGGTGATATTCCGCGCCGCGCCGTCGAACCCGGAGAACAGCCTGCGGGTGGTAATAACATCGCCCTGGCGCTGTGCGAGGTAAAAAGTTTTATCGAGATAGAGGATCACATGCCCCGGGGTGAGCCGGTTCCAATACACAACTATCGCACCGGGATTGCCACGGTAAGCGGGCGCACGGCGGATATCGCCTTCCAGCGGCGCGGTATGCATATCGGCGCCGAAGCGGATGGTACGCCCGTCTTTCCCGAGAAAAAAAGGATATCGCCCAGCAGGAAAAAATGCCAGCTGCCGTTGCTGCGGAAGGCATGGCGGTATTCGGTATTGTTGTTGCGGATGGAAGTCATGACCCCGTTTTCGTATCGGATCGTACGGTTGCCGCTGAGATGCCAACGGAAGGCGGTGAGATCTGCGCCCCAGCTTTGCGGGCGGTTCGGAATGCGGATATGGTAAGCCGTGCCGCTGTCGCGCTGATACAGGGGTTGCCGCCAGCGCACGTAGTCCATCCCGGCGAGGCGGGCTGTGGTATCGCGTCGGACTTCACCGTTTTCGATCAGCACCACCTCGTTGTCGTAGTTCATGGCGGAGAAGCGGTCCTCCCGGTTATGGAAAATATAGTAGAAACGGTTGTTCCTGAGCGCGGGGTGCTCAGCGTTGCGCAGCTTGAAGTGCAGCCCGTCGTACCGCACCAGCCCGCCTTCCGTCGCCAGCCAGATATACCCTTCCGGGTCCGCGGCAATGGCGTTCACGCTGTTTTGGGGCAGGCCGCTGCTGTTGTCGAAATGCTGTAACAGATATGGTGAGGTATCCTGACCGGTCTGGGCAGCCAGGGTCAGGCAATGGAATAGCAGTACCAATATGGTGATCTGTGTTCTCAGGTCTTTGGGTGGTTTCCGTTTTTTGCAGGGCAAATGTAGTGCACCGTTTTCCGAAATCCTAACTTCCGGCAAATATGGTGTATGAAGACAAGTTTGCGACATCTTCGTGTAGCCGTTCCGGGAATGCAGGGTATGAAAAAAGGTCGCCAGGAATGACAACCTTTTTCTCAAACCATATCCTTTGAAAAACCAAAAAACTTAATATACAACCTCCCAGCCTGTTCATACGGGCAAGTAGCGGGTAGTTCAAATTGCGGGTGGATAGCAGCAGAAAGCCCTGGCGGACGGGTAGATTTCCGCGCAAATCGGGTGGAAAACCGGTCGTTTTCTAAACGGGCACGAAGATACCAGAGAACCGGGGCACGGCATGTAGTAATACTTCTATTTTTCCCGAAAGAGACTGAACGCACAGCAGGTCCCTTTCAAATTCGCTAGATTTGCCGGCATATAACCTTACTATGAAATCAGTCCTCGTTTCGGAAGACCACGCCATCGTGCGTTTCGGCATCACCGCCATCATCAGGGACATCCTCGATCCCGTGAAGGTGGTGGAAGCCGCCGATTTCGATGAAACCATCCGTCAACTTTCGGAACAAACCTTCGACCTGCTCATTCTCGACATCAATATCCCGGGCGGCAACAACCTGCAAATGATCAGCGCCGTCCGCCTCCGGCAGCCCGGCATCCGCATCCTGATATTCTCGGGGTACGATGAGCAGATGTTCGGCATTAACTACATCCAGGCGGGGGCTGACGGCTACCTGGAGAAACATGCGCCAGAAGAAGAAATCCGCCGTGCGATCCTTACCATGGCCGAAGACGGCAAATATCTCACGCCCGGGATCCGCACGCGGCTGCTGGACCATCACGGCCATCACGGCCACCCCTCCTCCCCCGAAGCCGCCAATCCGCTGCTGGCGCTTTCCGGCCGCGAAAAGGAAGTGATGCTCCTGCTGGGAAAGGGCATGAGCGTCATGAACATCGCCAAAACCCTCAATATCCAGGTCACCACCGTCAGCACCTACAAAAGCCGGATATTCGAAAAACTGAACGTCAACAGCGTGATCGGCCTAGCGGAAATGATCCGCCTCTATTCCAATTAAGACAAAAAAGGCCCCTGCCGATGCAGGAGCCCCCGTTCAACGGATCTTCACTGTCTGTAAACACTACGCTAAATCTTTCCCTATTTCTTGACGATCGAATACATGTAATTGCCTGCGCGGCTCAGGTCGAGCGTTACTTCGTAACTGCCCGCCTCCGCCACGGGAATATCTTTCCCGCCACGGTTCAGGAAGGGATCGGAAAGCTTGTTGTCGCCGAAGTTGATGTCATAGGCGTGGTTGGCCCTGAATTTGAGGGCGCCGGCCGTGAGGTTCAACGTAGCCGTCCAAACATTTTTCTCCGGATCGAAAGTCATGTCCACATCCGTATCCCAGCCGCTGGCCGCGTTCCCGATCAGCGACCACTGTGTTTTGGTGGCGGTCCAGGCGCTGCCGCCCAGGTTCACCTGCAGGAAGTAATACCCCGCCCCGGAAACGGCCAGGTTATCACCGGAGGTGGAAAGCGCACCGCCGTTGCCCGCACTTGTGCCGCCGTAATTTTTCCCATCCCAGTTGGCCTGTGTGGTTAGTTTGAAAGTCGTATTGGCGCCGGGGAAATGTACGAACCCTTCATATTGCTCGTCCGACTTCAGGGAGGCGAGCTTGGCCGCGGAAGCCGGGCTCCAGCCCTGGTAATCGCCGGGCACCCAGAGCGAGGGGTAATCGATGAGGTCCATGTAGGAGGTGACTACCAGGCCGGTGACGTTGGAATAGGCCGCCGGGTAATCGCGGCTGATGTAAGCGTTGATGCGCACTTCCATTTCCTGCGGGATGCCGTTATCCAGTTCCAGCGCGTTGGCGATGGTATTAAGCTCGCCCACGGTCAGCGTTTTCAGAAGCGTGTCTGCCGCCACGGCTTTCACCACGGCGAAATCCGTTCCTTTCTTCGCGAATTCGATGCTGTATTTTACCACGCCGCTAAACCCGAAGGTGCTGGCGTTCCATTTGAATGTGACGGCAGGCGCGCCTGCATTCGGCTTTTCCAGTACCAGCGTGGTGGCGCTGGCCTGCATGGTAGTGGCGGTGCCGTCGCCCGCTACCGTTCTTACCTCATCCTTTTCGCACGACGCGGCGAAAAGCCCCAGGGCACAGAGGAACAGGTATGTGCAATATCTTTTGATCATGGCAGTAATGTTTTGCGGTCAGTAACCATTGTTCTGTACCAGTGAAGGGTTAGCGGTAAGATCGGTGTCGGGGATGGGATAGATGTTGCGGAAGGCTTCCGCGCCTTTGCCGTCTTTCACACCACCTTTCCAGGGCCAGAGGTACTCCCCCGAGGTAAACCGGCCGAAGCGGATGAGGTCCGTCCTGCGGAAGGCTTCCCAATACAATTCCCGGCCCCTTTCCGACAAAATATAATCCAGGTTGTAGGACGCGATATTCCCCGAAGCATCGCCATAGGCGCGCGCCCGGAGCAGGTTGAGGTACCCCAGCGCCGTGGCCTCGCTCCCGCCCCCGCCGCGCTTCACCGCTTCGGCGTAAATAAGGTATTGCTCGGCCAGCCGGAAGAGCGGGAAATCTACTGAACAGAAAGCCCCTCCTGGCGCTTCAGGCGTTTCGCCCGTGGTGGTCCTGTTCCGGAACTTCACCACCCGCAACCCTTCCGAAAACTCCGCCACATCATCGATCTCGGGCTTGTCGCCGAAGAACATGGCCCGCTTGTCTGTTGCGCCGCTGGCGTCTTCAAACAACTCCGGCAGCGCGCGGGTAGCCCGGTTGCCACCCCATCCGCCGCCAGGCACGCCAAAATCGGCCGGCCGCATATCCCCGTTGATGGCCGCGTTGATGATGAACGTGGTGCCGCCGTTGTTCTGTGTATTCACGCCATCATACGCAATCGGCAAAATAACTTCCGTATTCCCGATATGGTTGTCTGCCATAAACAGTTCCCGATAAACCGGCTTCAATGCATATCCGCCCGCGATTACTTTCCCGGCATATTCCACCGCCTTGCCATACTTCGCATTCCCCTCCCCGAGGTACACCGCCGCATTCAGGTACAGCCTGGCCAGGAGGGCCTGCACCGCGCCCCGGTCCACCCGGGCATATTCGTTCGTCCGCGCCGCTTTCACCAGCGGCTCCACCGCCAGCAGCTCCGATTCCACGAAAGCGAACAGCGCGGCCCGGTTCGTCTGCTTCGGCACAAACTTGCCCACGGGATCCTCCTCCGTTACAAAAGGCGGATTGGCGAACAGGTCCATGAGTACCCAATACTGGAAAGCCCGCAGGAAGCGCGCCTCCGCCCGGAAAAGCTGTATCTCCTCCACATCTTTCCCAGAAAACCCGCGCTCCGACAACTTCGCATCCGTCGACTCCCGCAGGAACTCGTTCACGATCGATACATGGAACATGCAACGGTTATACAATGCCGTGAGCAAGGAGTTGGCGCTCGTCCAGTTCAGATTATGAAAATCCGGGATGCCGGGGTCGTTCCACACGCACATCGCCTCTTCCGTCGGCAATTCCTGCGCGTTCCAGTACAGCCGCAGGAAGTCCGCCTGCCCGGGGTCAATGCCCGCCAGGTCCGACACGTTGATGCCGTTATTCCCCGCCAATGCCATGCTGGCATATACTTTCGCCACCACCTGCCGGTAACCTTCAATGGTACTGTACGTTACCGCGGCCGTGTTCGAATTGGTAGGCGCCCGGTCCAGGTCCTTATGACAGGCCGTTACACCCATGGCGCCGATCAGCGCTATCGTCTGCAATATTTTCGATTTCATGTTGATGCAATTTTGAGATCAGAAGTCCAGGTTTACGCCCAGCACAAACGTGCGCGCCCGGGGATACAGGTTGTAATCGATCCCGCCGTTCACCTCCGAGTCCAGCCCCTTGTATTTCGTGAGCACGAATACATTCTGACAAGCCGCGTTGATGCGCAGCTTTACCTGGCTGCCGAACAAAGCGCCCGCATTGTACCCCAGCGTGAGATTGTCCATCCGCAGGAAAGAAGCGTTCTGCACGTAATAATCAGATTGGTACTGGTTGTTGTAAAAACCCGTCTTATAGATGTCGGTGGTACTGTTATTCAGCAAGCCGAGCGGATTGATGATGCTTCGCCGCACGCCAAAATTGGATGCGACATTATTATACATGTAATTCCCCAGGTTGGCGCGCAGCGCCGTTGCCGCATCCCATCTCCCGAATGCCACGCGCGTGCTGAATCCCAGGAATACCACCGGCGCGGGGGATTTGTACCGGTACATGTCGCGCTGGTTGATGACGCCGTTTTTGTCCAGGTCTTCATACACCCCTTCCAGCGGCCGCCCGCTCTTATCATATACCTGCTTGTACACGAAATACGAAAACGTGTTATATCCCACCGAATGGATCTGGATCGTTTGCCCGGTGCCGCCGGTAATCCCGCCCGTGAGGTTCCCCAGGAAGCTGGGATTGTTGATGGCCGTGAGGTTGGTGATCTTGTTCTTGTTATAAGTGATATTGAAATTCACGTCCCAGGTCAGCCGGTCGTTTTGCACCGGAATGGCCGACAGGCTCAGTTCCACACCTTTATTCTCGATGTTCCCCACATTGGTGAGCAACTGGTTGCTGAAGTTCGACCCGATGGGAATGGGCACGGTGTTGAGCAGGTTCTTCGTTTTTTTGAAGTATACGTCCAGGCTGCCGGACAACCGGCCGTTGAACCACCCGAAATCCACCCCGCCATTCAACGTCGCGGTTTGCTCCCATTTGATATCCTTGTCGTATGCCGCGGGCGATTGCAGGTAATAGTATTTATCCCCCAGCTGGTACATGCTCGCGTTGGTGCTGGTACCGTAGATCGACATCCAGGAGTAATTGGCGATGCCGTCCTGGTTGCCGGTGACGCCGTAGCTGAGGCGGAGCTTCAGGTCGCTGAGGGTTTCACTGTTGCGGAGGAAGGCTTCGCGGTTGAGGCGCCAGGTGATGGCCGCGGAAGGAAATACTCCCCAACGGTTTTCCGGCGCGAAGCGGGAAGAGCCGTCGGTCCGGAGCGAGCCCGCAAACACCACGCGGTCGTCGAACGTATAGATCAGCCTGCCGTAATACGAAATCAGCGTATGTTGCGGCTTATCGAACGGGAAAAGCGGCACGCTCCCCGAAATCGTATCCCCTTTCGCATTGAAGTTGGCGTAATTGTAATTGGTGGTGGCGTTATCGTAATACCCGTAACCCGCCATGGCATTGACGGTGGACTTGATCCCGGGAATTTCCTTGAGGTAGCTCAGATAGAACTCGCCGACCTTGTTGCTGATTTCCTGCAGGAAGCGGTTGTTCTGCCCGCCCGCCGCAAATTGCTGCCCTGCGTCCGCCGGCACGAAGGTAGTGCCGTTTCCGCGGGAGATATCGTAGCCGAGGTTCAGGTTAGCGCGCAGTTCAGGAAGGAAGTGGAACTTGTAATCCAGTTCCAGGTTGCCATAGCTGCGCCTGACCGTAGCATTATTATCCTGCATCCGGATGAGCGACACGGGATTGCGGGGCGCGTTGGGGTTGAGGGTGATTTCACCGGTATTGTCCGTCGTGTACCATTCGTAATAGCCGGCAAACGGACTGGCCGTATCGCGTACCGGCTGCGAGGGATCGAACTGCACGGCGTTGATAATAGCCTGTTGATTGGCGTAGTGCGCCTTGGTGATGGCGCCTTTCACGCTCACGTTGATCTTCAGGTGCCGGTCG
The DNA here is from genome assembly GCF_038396755.1 of Chitinophaga pollutisoli. Classification (NCBI taxonomy): domain Bacteria; kingdom Pseudomonadati; phylum Bacteroidota; class Chitinophagia; order Chitinophagales; family Chitinophagaceae; genus Chitinophaga; species Chitinophaga pollutisoli. The sequence continues at coordinate 1,231,583 of NZ_CP149822.1, forward strand.
AACAAATGCGGGGAAAGGTTGACGGAAAGATGGGAACGCTGCAACCTATCGGTGATCAGCATGCCGTTCTGATGCAGCAGGTTGGCGGATACGCGGTAAGGCATATTCCCCAGGCTGCCGCTCACGCTCAGGTTATTGTCCGACGTAAGCCCGGTCTGGTAAATCTCCTCCTGCCAGTCTGTAGCCGCGTCCCCCATCAGCCCGCGCTGCGCCGCCGTACCGAAAGAATCCACGTATTGCCGGAATTGGGCCGCCGATAATACTTCCACTTCCTTCGCGCGCTGCGCCACGCCCAGACTGGTATTGAAATTGAATTTCGGTTTACCGGCCACGCCTTTCTTCGTGGTGATGAGCAACACCCCGTTCGAAGCGCGGGAACCGTAAATGGCGGTGGCCGAAGCATCCTTCAGCACGGTGATGCTTTCGATATCGCCGGGGTTCACGAGCGACAGGGGATTGGGCGCGCCGTTGATGCCCTGCCCGCTGAAAGGCACGCCGTCTATCACGATGAGCGGATCGTTGCTGGCGTTCAGCGAGGAGCCGCCCCGGATGCGAATGGTGCTGCCCACGCCGGGCTGCCCGCTGTTCGACACGATCGAAACACCGGCCACCTTGCCCGCGATAAGCTGTTCAGGCGTTTGTATGCTGCCTTTATTGAAATCTTTCGCGGTAACGGTCGTGATGCTGCCCGTAAGCTCCTTCTTCTTTTGGGTACCGTACCCGATCACGACGGCTTCCTGCAGTTCGCGGTTATCGTCGGCCAGGGCTACGCGGATATCGGTTTGCGTGCCTACGGCCACTTCGAGGGGTTGTTTGCCCAGGAAGGTAAAGACAAGGACCGATGCCGGTGTAACGCCGGAGATCGTGAACTGACCGCGTGCATCTGTTTGCGTGCCGCGTGCCGATCCTTTGATCTGGATGCTCACACCGGGGAGGGGCTCGCCGCTCAATGCATCGGTGACCCGCCCGCCCACCTGTACCTGGGCCAGGACCGGGAGCGCCAGCAGCGCCGGCAGTAGGCATTGCCAAAGCCGGTTGTAGAACTTTTTCATAACGAGAAGTGGATTTTGGTGATAAAACTTGTATGCTGTGAGGGAATAAGCTGTTGAGACGATCACTTCAATTCCAGTACCCACATTTCCTGCGCGGGGATCACGATGGCGTCCTGCAACGAATGCTCCACGCCATCGATGACGTTCCTGGCTTTCGTAAAGCCACCGGTGCGTTCGGAGAGGTAAGGGATATCGACGCGGCGGGGCGCTTTCGTGGTGTTCATCGCGCACATGACTGTTTGGCCGTCTGTATACCGGAAGTAGATATATAATCCGTCCTGCGGGGTGTACTGCATGAATTTGCCGCTTTGCAGCGCGGGGGAAGTTTTGCGGTAGGTGCCGAGCTTTTTGACGAGGTCCTGCATGGATTTCTCGGCTGCCGTCAACCCTTCGCCTGAAAATGCATTTTTGGCATCGCCTGGCCAGCCGCCGGGGAAATCGAGGCGCACCAGCCCGTCGGGCTTCGTATCGCCCGCCATGAGCACTTCCGAACCGTAATACATTTGCGGGATGCCGCGGGCTGTAAGCAGCCAGGTATACGCCATTTTCTGCCGCGCCACGTTTCCTTCCATCCGGGTGAAGAACCTCGGCAGGTCGTGGTTATCGAGCAGGATGACGTTCTTTTCCGGCTGGCGGTACAGGAAGTCGTGCGCCATCGCGTTGTAGAGATGCACGATGCCGGTATACCATCCCGGCTCCTGCGCCAGCGCCGGGAATATCCCGTTGAAAAGCGCCGTGAAATCCAGCACGGCGGGCAGGTTGCTTTTAAACGCCGTAGCGATATGGTTCTCCGCGAAGAACGCCTGGTTGGGACTATGCTGCACCATCACTTCCCCGAAGAGGCTGATGGAAGGATATTCCCGCAGCAGGGCGACGTTGCAGGCATTGGCGAAAGCCAGGTCGTTATACATGTAAGTATCGAGCCGGATGGCGTCCACACCGAATTCCTCCACGTACCAGATGGCATTTTGCGTGATAAAGTTCGCCACGTAAGGGTTGCGCTGGTTCCAGTCGGGCATCTCCTTTACGAACCATCCGTCGGTCATGCGTTTTTTATCGTTGGCGGAAGCATACGGATCGAAGAGCGCCTGCTCCCGCGCGCTGGTGCCGGTGAACGACGGCCATTGGTTCAGCCAATCTTGTTCCGGGAGGTCGCTCACGATCACATGGTAAGTCCCGGTATGATTGTACACCGCATCCTGCACCAGCTTCATGCCCCGCGCCTGCAGTGAGTCGCGCAGCCGTTTGTACCCTTCGTTGCCGCCGTAGCGCGCATCGATCCGGTAATGGTCCGTGATGGCATAGCCATGCTCGGTGCGGTTGGGCATATCGTTTTCCATGACGGGTGTCATCCACAGCGCCGTAACGCCCAGCTCCCGCAAATAATCCAGGTGGCGGATCACCCCGGCAAAGTCCCCGCCGTGCCGGGCGTAATAGTCGCTGCGGTCGAGCGACTGGTCGCGCATGCCTGGCACGCGGTCATTGGAAGGGTCGCCGTTGGCGAAGCGGTCAGGCATCAACAGGTAAATAAGATCCGCCCCGGAGATACCCCTGGCGAAATCCTTCCCCGGCATACCTTTCCGGGCTTTCACCGGCCAGTAAACTGTCGTCTTCCGCCCGTTGCGCACATGCATCAGCGGCACGGCGCCCGGCTGTACGCCTTTATCCAGCGTGATATCCACCGCCAGGTAGCGCCCGTTCGAAAACGCCGTTACTTTACGGATCTCCACCCCGGGATACGCCGTGGAAACCGTGCCTTTACCGAAGAGGGAATCGCTGCCGCGAAGGATCAGCTGCAATTGATTCGTTTGCATCCCCGCCCACCAGTGTTCCGGGAACACCCGGATGTTTTGCGCGGAAGCAACCAGGGGAATAGCCGCCAAAAGCAGCGCCAGTATCGTTTTTCGTGTCATAGCGTAGAATCTGGGTATCAGTGATGCAACCAAGGTATGTATTCCCTTTCCGCCCGAAAAGCGGCTTATACCGACAACCAGCCGACGATGACAGACGAACAATTGCAACCGATTTTTGTCATTCATCCCGGCCAATCCGTCGTTTGTATAAATTGTACCCGGATTGGCATTTTTTAATTAGTTTCCGGTCAGTAAGCGCCCTTTCCATGATAGATATACCACGTTCCAAACTGGGCAAAAAGAGTTTCTATGCGATATACTGGTCGGCATATGTACTGGTCTTCGGGTTCGTCCAGGCCGGGCCTTACCACGACTACCGCAATGCATTCGCTTCCGAGCTCATCAGCCTCCCCATGCGCGCGCTGTTCGTGGCCATCGTGCTGGAAGTGCTGGCCGACCGGTTCCTCTTCCGTAAAAAGGTGCGCCTCTTCCTCCTTTGCTACATCCCGCTGGTATTTCTTTTCGCCACCATCCAGCGCTGGCTCGACAATACCTTCATCCTCGAATATTTCCTCACCCACTGGCGCAAAGAGCCCCTATTCAGCATTTCCCCTTTCATCTACAGCGTCATCAAGCTGCAGTTCGTGCTCACCATCCCCTTGTCCATCAAACTGTTCTATAACTGGATGCAGGAACAACACCGGTCCACGGTGATCGCGGAAGAGAAAGCACAGGCCGAGCTGGTGATCCTCCGCAACCAATTCCACCCGCATTTTATCTTCAACGTACTCAATACCCTTTACGCCAAAACGCTGCTCACGTCGCCGGAATCGGCGGAGATCACGTCGCGCATGTCGTCGCTGCTGCGGTATTCCATCAACGAGATCAACACCAAGCTTATCCCGCTGGAAAAAGAAATCCGCTACCTGGAAGATTATATCTCTTTGCAGCAAGCGCGCTTCAACGAGCACGTCCAGATCAGTTTTCATATCGACGGGCAGGCGGGGGGAAAATATATCGAACCCTTTCTGCTCATGGTGTTCGTGGAAAACAGTTTCAAACACTGCATGCCTACCGAGCACGGCGACACCTGGATCACGCTGTCCGTTTCCATACAGCAACAAACCCTTACCGCGCGGTTCGAGAACAGCGCCGTGAGCGGGTACGCCGGCCACCCGCTCGCTTCCGGCGGCGGCGTAGGTTTGGAGAATGTGAAACGCCGGTTGCAGCTCATTTACGGAGACGACCATACGTTGAAGATCAACCAGAGCGAAGACAGCTATTTCGTGTACCTGAAACTGAAACTCGCATCGCATGACGGAGCATATTAACTGCATTATCATTGAAGACGAAAAGCCCGCGGCGGATCTGTTGCAGATCTACATCGGGCGGGTGGAACTGCTGCATATCGCAGGCGTGTTCACCAGCGGCACGCAGGCCATGCGGTGCCTGAACAGCGAGAAGGTCGACCTGATCTTCGCCGACATCAATCTCCCCGGTATCAACGGGCTGGATTTCATCCGCTCCCTATCGCCCGCGCCCAACGTGATTTTCACCACGGCACACGCGCAATACGCGGTGGAAGGGTTTGACCTCGATGCGGTGGATTTTCTTCTGAAGCCCATTCCCTTCGAGCGCTTCCTCAAGGCGGTGAACCGGTTCATCAAGCTCGACAAGCATTTGCTGGAATCCAACACCAGCAAGTCCGCCGTCATCAGCGAACCGCCGTTTATTTTTATCCGTTGCGAAAAGAAAATGGTGAAGATCCTGCTGGATGACATTCATTTTGTGGAAGCGCAGAAAAATTACATCCTCATCAATACGGGGAAAGACGTGTTCCGCGCCTATCACTCCATTTCGGAACTGGAAGAGAAACTGCCGGAAACCAAGTTTATCCGGATACACCGGAGCTACATCGTTTCCATTCCTAAAATTGAAAAATTCAGTCATCATATGATAGAGATCGCCCGTTCGAGCATTCCCATCGGCCGGCATTACGGCACCGCCACGTTGCAGGCGCTGAAGCAGTACCAGGTAACGCTGGGCGATCTCCCCTGATCCCGTTCCCGATCATTTAACCTTCAAATATTTTCCACGACATTATGAAATCCTTTATCCTGACAACGGGGCTCGTTGCCCTGGGGCTTTATTCCGCGGCACAAGACAAAACTTTCGGCGCCATCCGCTGGACTTTCGCCACCGAAGGGCGTTTTTTCAACACCCCTGCGCTTATTGACTCCACACTCCTGGCAGGCAATTCCGACCACAAGCTGTACGCGCTGAACGCCAATACCGGGCAATTGCGCTGGGCGTTCAAAACGAAAGGCGGCATCGCCACGGAACCCTGCGTTGCGGGTAATGTGGCCATAATCGGCAGCTACGACGGACATTACTACGCGGTAGACGTCCGTAACGGGAAAGAGCGCTGGCGGTTCAGGACCGGTGGTGAAAAGAAGCTCGGCGGCAAAGGGCTCTGGACCATGCAACCGCTCACGCAATACATGGTAGACCCTTACGACTTCTTCCTGTCTTCCCCAGCCGCCGACGGCAAATATGTATATTTCGGGAGCAGCGACAGCTGCATTTACGCGGTGGATATCGCCACCGGCAGGCAGGCCTGGAAGTTCCGGACCGGCGGGCCGGTCCATGGCAGCGTGGCTTATAGCGCCAATACAGTGGTAGCCGGAAGTTGGGACACTTATCTCTATGCCCTCGACGCGCACACCGGGCAACTCAAATGGAAATACAAAACCGGGACGGACACCCTGTACCACGGCGTACTCGAAGGCATACAATCCCGTCCGGCCATAGCCAACGGAAAGGTGTACATCGGCGCCCGCGACGCGCGCGTCCACGCACTGGATTTGCAGTCGGGCGACACGGCCTGGGTGTACAACGGTGGCGTGGCCTGGATCCCCGGCGACGCAGTGGCCACGGCGGATCATGTTTTCATCGGCACGTCGGATTCTTACCTCATGCTCTGCCTCGACGCCCGCACGGGCCGGGAGCTGCACCAGGCGAAGGGCGGCGGGTACATTTTCGGAGGCCCGGCCCTCAGCGGCGGAACGCTTTGCTACGGAGACTTCACCGGCCGGCTGCAACTCCTCGACCGCAATACGTTCCGCTCCACCGGCATTTTCGACACGCCTCAAAGACAATCCCACGCCGCCGAACTGCTGGACAGCGCCCAGTCGATCAATTTCGGGCACCTCGCCGCGGGAGCGCCTTTCGAGCAATACAGCACCACCATTACCGTGATGGACAAACTATACAAGCTCGGCCCCTTCACTTCCACCCCGCTTTTCCATGACAATATGGTAATTGCTACCTCCACAAACGGGTTAGTGTACGGGATCGCCCTGGAGTAACCCGGCAACGGTCTTAGTACGGTTACAGTACGGTATCCCTACTAAGTCCCTACTGAGCGGGTACTGCGGCAATACGGCGGCAGGCGCCGGTAATTGGCATAAAATACCCTTTGGACAAGGAAAGCGACAAATCCGGGGTGGTAAAGACGAGGGGAATGTATATGAAACATAGGTAAAAGGGGGTAAAAGGGTAGTTACTGTATACTAACTGATTGATTTCTATAAGGATACCATATACCTCCATATAGGCGGATATGCCTTTTATATACTGTTACCCCTCTTTAACCCTTACTTTACCCCTCAGTTAGTACGGCGTAACGGGGGATGAACTGGCCGATTTCCCTGCAAAAACAAAGGCGAAGCCCCCACACCGGGGCTCCGCGTTGTTACATACGTCCGCGAAATATTTCGCCACGCCCCGGCTCCACCGCCTGAACAGCGCCAGGAAGAGGGGGAACAGGGCATCCCCTTTTCTGCGGCATCCATTTCGCTGAAACGCTGCCTGGCCCAAACGAGGCTGGCGATGTAGAAAACCCCTGATCTGCGCCGCCATGCAGCAGGCCAGCCGGAAACGGCGGGCCTGCTTTATTCCCGGGATTAGCGCTAAATCAGTACATTAGCGGCGCATAACACGTTTTATACGTCCAAAGATGACTACTCCTGAGATTTACCGCGAGCAATCACCGCTTTCGGAAAAAGATTGTTTTGTTGTATTCGACCGCCGCAAATCGTCGTTCACGTTTCCCGTTCACGTACATCCCGAATATGAATTGAATTTCGTGGAAGGCGCGCCGGGTGCGGAGCGCATCATCGGCGATTCGGTGGAAACCATTGCCGACCGCGACCTGGTGCTGATCGCCAACCCGGAGCTCAAGCACGCCTGGAAAGACGGCGCCTGCACTTCCAGCAACATCCACGAGATTACCGTGCAGTTCCACGCTTCGCTTATCGAGCAGTACCTGGATAAGAACCAGTTCCGCAGCGTGCGCCAGCTGTTTGCCCGGGCGGCGAGGGGCGTTTGCTTCGGGCCGGCGACCATCGACCGGGTGCAGCCTTTGCTGCGGATCCTCACCATGGAAAACGATGGTTTTTATTCCGTGATGCGGTTTTTCATTTTGCTGCATGAATTGTCAAAGGGAGATGATTACCGGGAACTGTCGAGCACCGCCACGCCGGAGATCAACAGCGCAGAAAGGCAGCTCCAGCAATTGCGGATGCACGTAAACCGGCATGTATCCGGCGACCTCCGGCTCGACGAAGCGGCGGCTATCCTCAACATGAGCCGGTCCACCTTCGCGCGGTTCCTCAAGCAGCATACCGGAATGAATTTCACGGATTACCTGCTGGATGTGCGGATCAACATGGCCGTGCAGGAGCTGAAGGCGGGCGCGCCCGTTCCGGATGTGGTGGCGCGGTGCGGGTTCAACAGCGTTTCCTACTTCTACCGCGTCTTCAAGAAAGCGAAAGGCATTACGCCGGTGGAATACCGCGAGATCTCCCGGAAACATCAAACCATCATCTAAACCCCCTGACCCAGGAGTTCAAGCGTATTGAACAAATCGTACAAGAAACAACCGTTTCAAGGTAAGTACATGCCCTTGCGAATCGGGTTATTATCCAGCGTCATTTCTACAATTAATCCTTTCGAAGCGGCTACCGGATGCTGATCGTCCTCCTTCGTCATGAGTCGTCGTGTCTACATTTTTCCCACCTTTTCTTCCCTGCAAAAAATTGGATGGATAGTTCAATGAAATTGAGCAATGCGGACAATCCTCCGTTCTTCCATTCCTCTAGCTTTACCACCGGTTAAAATGGGACAGTCAACCAAAAATGATAAGCAAAAGCTATCCCTGCAGGGGCACGTTACACATAGACATCTTTCTTCAATACAATTAAAAATCCGCTTCTACGTATGAAAAAAATCGCATTCATACTGCTATTTGGAGTATTCAGCCTCAGCGCTTCGGCGCAGCAGGCCCGTCCGCTGAAGGGCACGGTAACCGACCGGGAGAACAACCGCATCCCTGGCGCTACCGTCCGCATCAAGGGCACCAACAAAGGCACCACTACAGACGCCAACGGGAATTTTTCCCTGGAGGCGGCGCAGGGCCAGGTGTTGGAATTCTCCTCTGTAGGCATGCAGAAAATCGAATTCAAGATCGGCGCGGCCAACAGCATCGCCATTACACTCGAATCAGACAGCCGTCTCGATGAAGTGATCGTGGTAGGTTACGGCCGTGTGAAGAGAAGAGACCTCACGGGCGCGGTGGCTTCCGTGACCGGTAAAGACCTCCAGGCCGATATCGCAAGGAGCGCCGCATCCGCCCTGCAGGGGCGCATCGCAGGCGTAACCGTTTCCAACAGCGGCGGCCAGCCCGGCGCCGGCATGAGCATCAATATCCGCGGCCTCAGCTCCCTCGGTTCCAACGCCCCCCTCTATGTGATCGACGGCGTGTATGGCGATATGAACATGGTTGACCCGGCAGACATCGCCAGCATCGAAGTGCTCAAAGACGCCTCCGCCGCCGCCATCTACGGCGCCCGCGCCGCCAACGGCGTAGTGCTCGTTACCACCAAAAGCGGCCGGAAAGACATGGCGCCCGTTGTCAATATCAACGCCCTCACCGGCGTGCAGAACGTCACCCGCAAACTCGGCGTGCTCGACGCCCAGCAATGGAAAAACGTTATGCGCCAATCCGGTTACCTGCCCCAGGAAGCCATCGACTTCACCGGTGTTGGCACCAACTGGCAGGACGAAGTATACCGCTCCGCCCCCATTTCCAAGATCAATTTGAGTGTGGCAGGCGGTACCGCCCGTTCGACCTACAACCTTTCCGCCGGTTACATCAACCAGAAAGGCATTTTGCTCAACTCCGGTTTTAAATCCTACAACATCCGCGCGAAAAATACTTTCAACTTCCTGAACGACCATGTACGGCTGGGAAACACCATTTTGCTGCGCAATTCCAACAAACAGATCAACTCCATGACCATCACCGACGCGCTTCGCCAGAATCCGCTGATGACAGTAACCGATCCCGACCAGCCCGGCGGTTACACCGGCATCTCGCCCTGGATGAAAAACATGGATAACCCCGTAGGCCGTTCGATGCTGTTCAACGAGCAGCAACACACCAACGAATTGCTCATCAACGGTTACGCGGAAGTGGATCTTTTCGTGAAAGGACTGAAATACAAATTCAACGTCGGCGTTAACCGCGCCAATGGCCGTAACTACAACGCCAACGTACCGTACGACTTCGGCTCCGGCGCTTACCAGTCGCGCCTGGCGGAGAACGCCTTCTTCAACAACCAGTGGCTGGCGGAGAACACGCTGCATTACGACAATGAGTTCGGTAAGCACAACGTTTCTTCCGTATTGGGTTATGCGGCGCAGAAGAATGCCAACCGCGGGTTCGGCGCCAGCAGGCTGGACATCCCCTTCGGCACCGACGCCATCAACGCAGGCCCCACCACGCAGCAATCCACCAACGGTTCGCTGCAGGAAAACGCCCTGGTATCGATGTTCGGCCGGTTGATCTACAGCTACGATTCCCGCTACCTGTTCTCCGCATCGGTACGCCGCGACGGCTCCTCGCGCTTCGCGCCGGGCCACCAGTACGGCACGTTCCCCTCGGTGTCCGTAGGCTGGAACGTCATGAACGAGAAATTCTTCGGCGGGCTGAAAAATAAAGTGGACGAACTGAAGTTACGCGCCAGCTACGGCGTGCTCGGCAACCAGGAAATCGCCAACTACACCACGCAAAGCATCAGCAGCAGCGGCATCAACTACATCCAGGGCGGCACCTGGTGGATGGGCGCCAACACCGGTGTGGAATGGGTAGCGCTTCCACAGCTGACCTGGGAAGAAACCAAAACCAGCAACATCGGTATGGACGCGAGCCTTTTCAAAGGAAAGCTGACCATCAGCGCCGACTACTTCATCAAAGAAACCGACGGCGTATTGCTGAGCATCGGCCAGCCCGGTTCCACCGGCATCAAGGGCAGTCCCCCGATGAACGCCGGCGTGATCCGCAACACCGGTTATGAAGCGCTGGTGAACTACCGCAGCAACTTCGGCCAGGTGAAATACAGCATCGGCGTAAACGGCTCCACCGCCAAAAACAAAGTGAAAGCCATCACCGTAAGCAGCACCGTGCAGGAATTCGGCGGTTACAACCCGCAGGGCGAGGGTACGGTAACCTGGGCGAAAGTGGGATATCCCATCGGTTCATTCTTCGTGACCAGGACCGACGGACTGTTCCAGAGCGAGGAAGAAGTGAACGCGCATAAAGATAAAAACGGCCAGCTGATCCAGCCCGATGCGAAGCCCGGTGATATCCGCTTCATCGACTTCAACGGCGACGGCAAGATCGGCGACGATGATCGTCAGTTCGCTGGCAGCCCCTTCCCCAGCTTCATGTACGGCATCCGCGGATCGCTGGAATATAAAGGGATCGATTTCGGATTCTTTTTCGACGGGATGACCGGCAGCAAGATCTACAACTACACCCGCGCCCGCATGGAATCGATGAACGAATACACCAACTTCGGCATCCGCGCCCTCGATGCCTGGACGGAGCAAAACCGCAATACCGACTTGCCCCGCTTCACGCAGGAAGACAAAAACAAGAACGCCCGCCGCGTGAGCGACCGCTGGCTGGAAAACGGCTCCTTCTTCCGCCTCAAGACGCTCGAACTGGGCTACACCCTGCCCGGCAGCCTGGTGCAGAAAGTGCGCTTCCGCGACGCCCGCGTGTACGCAGCGATGGACAACGCCTTCACCATCACCAAATACAAGGGCTATTCCCCCGACATGGGCCAGAACAACGAACAGAACGGCGGTGGCGGCGGCACCATGACAAGAGGCACCGACCACGGGCGCTTCCCGCTCGCCAGAACGATCATGGTAGGCCTCCAGGTGAATTTCTAAGACCGTCATCCGCAACATCGACCGAAAAATGATAACAATGAACTTCTCCACAATAAAGAAAACTTCCTTCGCCGCCCTCCTGGCGTGCGCGCTCGCAGCCTGCAATGAATCGGAATTCCTCAACCTGACGAATCCGAACCAGGCCGTAGACAAGACTTTCTGGACTTCGGAAGCCAATGCGCAGTCTGCCATGGCCACCGTTTACTCCCCCATCCGCGGGCAGATGTACGGTTACTTCGGCGGGTATACCGGCTGGCATACCATGAACCGCGCAGACGACGTGTGGTTCATCCTCAATGAAGAGATGCACAACTGGGAGCCAGCTACCTACACCAATACGCCGAATACCGCCGAAAGCGATTTTGCGCGGCTGTACATGGCCATCAACCGCGCCAACGTGGTGATGAAAAACGTGCGCAACGTGCCGATGGACGAAAACAAGCGGAATGAACTATACGGGGAAGCCGCCTTCCTCCGCGGATACACTTACTTTTTGCTCGTGACCAATTTCGGGGATGTGCCCCTCCGCCTCGTTCCCGCGCTCGACGACCAGGCCGAAGTGATGAAAGCCTCCTCGCCCGAAGCGGATATCTGGAAACAGGTGATCGCGGATTTCAAAACGGCGAAAGAATTCCTCCCGGTTACGCGCCCGGCCAAAGAACTCGGCCGCGTTACCAAAGGCGCCGCTATCGCGCATCTTGGCAAAGCGCTCTGCTTCACCAAACAGTACCCCGAAGCGGAAGCGGAGCTGAAGCTCCTGCTGGCCGCACCTTACACATACGACCTGGTGGCCAACTACGACGACAACTTCACCGAGTACACGGAGAACAACGTCGAATCCGTTTTCGAGATACAATACGACGGTGGTTTTGGGCAGGGTTCCTGGGGATCGGAAGGCCCCAACGACACCCAGGGCTTCGTGATCGCCAACTTCGCGGGGCCCCAGGGCACGGGGGGCTGGTTCAAATGGATGCCCACCGCCTCCATCGTTTCCAGTTTCATCAGGGAAGAAAGGCCCGCGGGATCGGATACCCGTTTCGACAAGCGCATGTACACCAGTTTGTTCTGGAAGCATTCCGACTTTACCGATAATGTGGCGGACGGCGCGTGGTTTGGGAATATGTCGTTCGATGAAATCTGGGAAGCCTCCGCTTCGAAGCGCCTCCGCGGCGCACCCGATTACCCGACCATCGACGGTAAGAAAGGGCGCTTCCTCATCAAGAAGTTCACCAACTTCTACAAGAACGTAAAAGACGCCAACAGCCATTACAACCAGGCCAACCAGAACAACAACCTGCGCGTGATGCGGTTCGCGGAAGTGCTGCTGCTGCATGCCGAAGCCTGCGCCAAAACCAACAAATTGGGAGAGGCCGCCGCCGACCTTACGCGTATCCGCAACCGCGCGGGGCTTGCCCCCAAAACCTGGGGCTCCGCCGATGCGCTTATGCAGGAAATCGTTCACCAGCACGAACTGGAGTTCTTCTTCGAAGGGCACCGATTTTTCGACCTGAAACGCTGGTACAGTTACGCCGACATGAAGCAGATCCTGGTGGCCAACAAGAAACAGGGCGCCGAAAACTTCCAGGCGAAACACTACTATCTGCCTATTCCGCAGAATGAATTGAACACCAATACCGCCATCCGGCAACACCCTCTTTGGTAATAATGTAAAGCAACGTGAATTTTCAGCAGGGAACGGCTCTCCGTTCCCTGCACTTATCTCCCAGGCATATGAACGTGAACAAACTGATGCACCGGCTATCCCGGACGCTGCTACCCTTCCTCCTGACCGTGTCGCTGCTATCCTGCCGTAAAGAACGCGGCACCGAAACACCAGACGCCGACCTGACAAAGACATTCGAAAGACTTTCCGACCTCGGCAGCCTGCTCAACGGTTACTCCCTCGCCGGCGGCGTGTATACTTTCCGTTTCGAAACGGAAGAAATCCGCATACCTGCGGATGCGATCAGCCAGGTACAGGACCAGCCGGACAAATGGAAAACACTGGTAACGCTGCGCGGCGGCACCGTGGTGAGCGTACCCACGAAGGGTGGCAACCTCGATTTCATAGTGGAAGCGGTGACACTGAACCCCTCGGGCTACAATCCCCTGGCAGCCGTGGCGGAGCTACGGCTACCCGCGGCTGGGCGGATCAGGGTTACCGTTGCCGGGAAGGAAGGATCTTCAGGCGCCATCACTCATCTCTGCCACTCCACCCTCATCCGGCAAGACGTTCCCATCCTCGGCCTCTACGCCAATTACAATAACACCGTCACCCTCACCTACACTGATAAAGACGGCAGGGAGCGCGGCTCCACCGTGGTTCGCATACAAACCACGCCCCTGCCCGTGCAAAACTTCCCCACGCCCGCCATCGTTGCGGCGAAAACGGCTAAAATGGAGCCCGGCGTCAACCTCGTGAGCTATCCCGGCGAAAGCGAGATCGACGTATCGGTTCCCTACATGGTAGACACCGATGGCGAGATCCGTTGGATACTGCTGCTGAAAAACGCGCCGGACTTCCAGCGCTTCAGCGCCTCCATCGGGCTGAAGCGCACCAGTAAAGGGACGTTCATCTCCGGCGACGGCCAGCAGCAACGGATCGTGGAAATGGATATGTTCGGGAAGCTCCTCCGCCAGTGGGATCTCGCCAAACTCGGGTATACTTTCCATCATGAAGTGGCCGAGGCCGCCAACGGGAATTTCCTCGCCACGGTAAGCAAAACTTCCGCCCGGCTGGCCAACGGCAAACCGCGCGTCAACGATTTCATCATCGAGCTGGACCCTGTCAACAATGCCGTGGTGCATGAATGGGACCTTACCACCATGCTCGATTCCGCTCGGTATCCGAAACTCACCGACGGCTCCACGCCCGGGCCTTTCGCCCAATCGCCCGGCAACTGGGCGCATAATAACTCCATAGCAGAGCACGCCGGCAACCTGCTCGTCACCATGCGGTACCAGGGCATCGCTTCGTATACGGCGGCGGGCGCCCTGAAGTGGATCATTTCACCGCATAAAAACTGGGGCGCTAAATACCAGCGCTACCTGCTGCGGCCCGTGGATGAAAACGGGAACGCGGTAACGGATGCAGCCGTGGTGAACGGAGAAGCCTCCGCGCCGGGATTCGACTGGGCCTGGGGGCCGCATACGCCGGTGAGCCTGCCGGGTGGCAACATCCTGGTGTTTGACAACGGGTACAACCGGCAGTTTATCCCCAATGGGCAGGCGCAGCATTACAGCCGCGCCGCGGAATATAAGATCGATGAAGCGAAAGGCACCGTGCAACAGGTATGGTCTTATGGGAAAGAACGGGGCGCGGCGGGTTTTTCGCAGGCGCTTTCGGGGGTGCAGTACCTGAAAACCACCGGGCATGTGCTGTTTTGTCCGGGTATGGGCGTGCCTACGGCCAAAGGGTTCGGCGGGCGCGTGGTGGAAGTGGATCCGCAAACGAAAGAAGTGGTTTTTGAGATGGAGATCACATCACCCAGCAACACCGCATTTCACAGGGTTACCCGTTTATCCCTATATCCCGGGAATTATTGACAACAGATTTTAGGAATACATCAATTGCAGAAGAAAGGAAAACACATGAAAGACCAGTTTCAGCAACGCTGGGAAGCACTCGTCCAGCGCCAGGAGGCCCTGCTGGCCCAACCCAATACACCCAACGCGCATCACAACGGGATCGTGCAGCGCTACCGCCATCCGGTGATCACCCGGGAACATATCCCGCTCAACTGGCGGTACGACCAGGATCCGCAATCCAATCCCTGGTGCCTCGAGCGCATCGGCGTCAACACCACCATGAACGCCGGCGCCATTAAATGGAACGGGAAATATCTCATGATGGTGCGGGTAGAAGGGGCCGACCGCAAATCGTTTTTCGCCATCGCCGAAAGCCCCAACGGCATCGACCAGTTCCGCTTCTGGCCCAGGCCCGTGGAGCTGCCGGACACCGATCCCCATGAAACGAATGTGTATGACATCCGGCTCACCGCGCATGAAGACGGCTGGATTTACGGCGTGTTCTGCAGCGAGCGCCATCACCCTGACGCCGCTCCGGGCGATTTATCCACCGCCATGGCCAGCGCGGGCATTGTGCGCACGAAAGACTTCCTCGCCTGGGAGCGCCTGCCCAACCTTCAATCCGCCAGTCAGCAGCGCAATGTGGTATTGCATCCCGAGTTTGTGAACGGGCACTACGCGTTTTACACGCGCCCGCAAGACGATTTCATTATGGCCGGGCGCGGCGGCGGCATCGGATGGGCGTTGGTGAAAGACATCCAGCATCCCGTGGTGGAAAACGAAACGATCATCAACAAACGGTATTACCATACGATCAAGGAGCTGAAAAACGGGGAAGGCCCCCATCCCATCAAAACGGAAAAGGGATGGCTGCACCTGGCGCACGGGGTCCGCAACTGCGCGGCAGGACTGCGTTACGTGCTGTACCTCTACCTCACGGATCTCCACGCTCCCGAACGCCTGATCGCGGAGCCCGCGGGCTACCTGATGGCGCCGGAAGACATGGAGCGCACCGGCGACGTGTCGAATGTGCTCTTCTCCAACGGATGGATATGCGATGAAGATGGTACCATATTCATCTATTACGCCTCCAGCGACACGCGGATGCATGTGGCGGTGTCTTCGGTCGGCAAGCTGCTCGATTACTGCCTGCACACCCCGGAAGACGGGCTGCGGTCGGCGGTCTCCGTGCAGCGGATCAACGAACTGATCGACAGGAACCTCGCGTATGAGGGCTTGTCGCGTAAAGCTTCCGCAGCTCCCAAATTCAATTAACTTTACTCCCCTTTTATCCCGTTAACAGGGACACACCAAAACCATGATTGCACATATCGATCTACTCATTATTGCTTTGTATCTCACCGCCATGGTGGTGATCGGCCTCATCGTGAAAAAACGGGCCGCCCGCAATCTCGACGGATATTTTCTGGGCGGCAAAAAACTGCCCTGGTACATGCTGGGCCTTTCCGACGCTTCGGGGATGTTCGACATTTCGGGGACGATGTGGATGGTTTACCTCGCTTTCGTTTACGGGTTGAAGAGTTTATGGGTGCCGTGGCTGTGGCCCGTCTTCAACCAGATATTCATGATGGTGTACCTTTCCATGTGGCTGCGGCGCAGCAATGCGCGAACGGGCGCGGAATGGATCCGGACGCGCTTCGGGTTCGGCAACGGGGCCGGGCTTTCGCACGGGGTGGTGATATGTTACGCGGTGATCGGCGTGGTAGGTTTTCTCTGTTACGGATTTATCGGCGTGGGGAAGTTCATCGCGGTATTTCTGCCCTGGGATGTTGTGTCCAACTTCGTTCCTTTCCAGGTAGATCCGGCTTACGTACCGCACATTTACGGCATCTTCTTTACCAGTATCGCCACTTTTTATGTGATCATGGGCGGGATGGAAGGGATTGTTTGGGCGGATGCCCTGCAATTCACCATCATGACCATTTCCGGTATTACTATCGCCGTCACCGCCATCAACAGCGTGAGCCCCGAAATGCTGGCGGCCCGGGTGCCTGCCGGTTGGGATACACCGTTTTTCGGTTGGGAGCTGGGGCTCGACTGGAGCCATCACCTCCCCGCGCTCATGGATAAGATCAGCGGCGACCAATACGGGTTGTTTGCAATATTCGTGATGATGATGCTTTTCAAGGGAATTTTCTTCAGCATGGCCGGGCCGGCGCCCAGTTACGACATGCAGAAGATCCTGGCCTGCCGCAACCCGCGCGAGGCTTCGCTGATGAGCGCCTCGGTGTCCGTATTCCTCTTGTTCCCCCGGTACCTGATGATCATGGGCTTCACCGTGCTGGCGGTCGTATTTTTCAGTGACGATTTCGGGCAGATGGGCAGCGCCATCGATTTCGAAACCATCCTTCCCCGCGCCATCAACCAGTTCTCTTACGCCGGGTTAACGGGATTGCTGCTGGCGAGCCTGCTGGCGGCATTCATCTCCACGTTCGCCTCTACCGTCAATGCTGCACCGGCCTACCTGATCAACGACGTGTACCTCCGGTACATCAACCCCACCGCCTCCGGCAAAACCCAGATCCGGGCAACTTACCTGATATCCCTGGCGGTGGTGGTGCTCAGCACTGTTATCGGATTCTTTCTGCAGGATATCAATTCCATCCTGCAATGGATCGTGTCGGCCCTGTATGGCGGGTATATCGCGGCGAACGTACTGAAATGGCATTGGTGGCGGTTCAACGGGCATGGGTTCTTCTGGGGCATGGTGTCGGGCATCCTGGCGGCCATGGTAACGCCCTTGTTATTCCCGGATACGCTGCCGTTATATTATTTCCCGGTGATGCTGGTGATATCGCTGACCGGATGCATCGTTGGCACGTACAGCACGCCGCCGGTGGATGAGGAAACGCTGATCGAATTCTATGTGCGCGTGCGGCCCTGGGGCTGCTGGGGCCCCGTGGCGGAGAAGGCCATGAAACGGTACCCTGGCCTGATGCCCAATAAGCATTTTAAGCGGGATATGGCGAACATCGCCGTAGGGATCGTATGGCAGTGCTCGCTGACGCTCCTGCCTATGTACATCGTGCTGCAATATCACCTCCCGCTGCTCAGTACCATCCTGGTGCTGGGGATCACCACGCTCATCCTGAAAAAGAACTGGTACGACAAAATGAACCGGGAAGTTATCGAGTACGACAACTTCATGGCATCGATCGGTAAAAACACTCCGCAGCCGGAGTTGGAAAAATCCGTCGCATAGACTTTTCACTGCTGACATAAGGCTGTCATAACCGCGGTTTACCTTTGTTATTGTAACGGAGGGGAGCCGCGGTTGTACTTTTCAGGGAAGTTTTGAAACACCCTAAAATTGTCGCGTTTGCGCCCCCTTCTTACCCGAAACCCGTTGTAATTTGGCAACTGTAAAACCACTATATGCATTCCAACAAGAAAGGGGCGCTGGCCTTTATTTTCGTAACACTACTGATCGACGTGATGGGTTTTGGGCTGATTATTCCCGTAATGGCAGATCTGATCGCGGAGCTGAAAGGTATTCCGCTGAATGAAGCCAGTACTTACGGTGGATTTCTGCTTTCCGTTTTCGCCATCATGCAATTCGTTTGCGCACCGCTGGTGGGCAATCTGAGCGACCGGTTCGGTCGCCGGCCGGTACTGCTGATTTCTTTGCTGGGTTTCGGCATTGATTACGTCATCCTGGCCATGGCGCCTACTTACGGATGGCTGTTTGCGGGCCGGATTATCGCGGGCGTCACCGGGGCGAGCTTCACGACGGCTTCCGCTTATATTGCCGATATCAGTACGGATGAAACCGCCCGCGCCAAGAACTTCGGGTTGATCGGCGCGGCATTTGGCCTGGGCTTCGTACTGGGGCCGGCCCTCGGCGGTTTACTGGCCAAATTCGGGCTCCGCGCGCCTTTCTACGCAGCCGCCGCACTTTGCCTCATCAATTGCATCTACGGTTACTTCCTGTTGCCGGAATCGTTATCGAAGGAAAACAGGCGGCCATTCAGCTGGAAGCGCGCCAATCCGCTCGGATCCCTGAAATTCCTGACCCGCCACCCGGAAATCGCAGGTCTCAGCGTCGCTTTCTTTCTCATCTACCTGGGCAGCCAGGCAGTGCAAGGCAACTGGAACTTCTTTACCCAATACCGCTTCGGCTGGAGCTCTGAGATGGTGGGTTATTCCCTCGCCCTCGTGGGTGTGCTGGTAGGCGCTGTACAAGGCGGGCTTACGCGGGTGGTGGTGCCGAAAATCGGGAACGAAAAGAGCATCTACGCAGGATTGGGATTGTATACGCTGGGGATGGTACTGTTCGCCTTCGCTACGCAAAGCTGGATGATGTTCGCTTTCCTCGTTCCTTATTGCCTTGGCGGGATATGCGGCCCTTCCCTGCAATCGGTCATCGCAGGGCATGTACCCGCCAACCAGCAGGGCGAATTGCAGGGAGCGCTCACCAGCCTCATGAGCCTTACCACCATCTTCGGGCCGCTCATCATGAATGGTTCCTTCACTTACTTCACTTCTCCGAAAGCACCCTTCCTGTTTCCGGGCATGCACTTCATCCTCGGCGCCATCTGCATGGGATTAAGCATTGTGCTGATCAAACGGATCTTTATGCGGGAAAAGAAAGATCCTGCTGCCGCGCATGTGCTGGACGACACAAAAGCCGCGGAAATGCCTTTGCATTAACGGCAACCCATAATAATCGACGAAGCCCGCCGGAACCGGCGGGCTTCGTCGTGCAATGCGGTAATCCCATCACCCTTCCAGCGCCCTGCGCAGGTAATTCACCTGCCCGAGATGGTAGTTCACATGCGTAATGATGTGCGACAGGAACCACGCATGCGTTACGTCCTGCTCCATAAACTTGCGGGGAAAGATGGAAACCAGGGTGCCCTCCGGCTGGGAAGCCATCACATTCACCACCATTTCCCGGGTTTGCGCGAGGTCGCGGAGCATATCTTCCCGGGGAACGTTCCGCTTCGCGAACTCGCCTTCGCGGTCGCGCACGAAACCGGTGTTCCCCATCGTGGCGCCCACGAAATGGTTCAGCGAACCGGTGAGATGGAGGCACAAGGTACCGGCGGAATTCGTAATGGCGCCGGTCGTTTTCCAGACATTTTCTTCGCTATGGAATGCAGCGATCTCTTCGTGGAGTTTTTCCAGGTCGCGGCCGAGCAGCTGCGCATACACCTGCCATATTTCTTTCTCGGGGGAAGCATGCATCATCGTACAATTTTCATCAAAAGTAAAGGTATAAACCACCCGTTCAAATTGAATTTATCTATACCGCCATCAGGATAAAAAAAGGCAGCCCCCTGTGCGGAGGCCACCTCATATTTAAATGTGAGTGCTGTTATTTGGCGTTGGAACCACCGTCGATCACATACTGCACGCCGGTGATGAACTGGCTGTCGTCGGAACCCAGGAACAGCACAAGTCTGGCGATTTCCAGGGGTTCGGCGTAACGGCCCGGGGTATCCCGGAAGCGAAGCCTCTCTGCATCCCTTCGGCTTTGCCCGGCGCATAGCTTTCCTCGATCGAGCGCATCAAGCGGTTGTTAACGGGCGACGGATGAATAGAGTTCACACGGACCTTTTTCGCCGGGCGTGAACAGGATGGGCAGCAGGGAATCACTGCGCCAGTTCGGGAAACCCGCTGAATGCGACAGCACGCGCCGCCCGGTAACGCCGGCGAACCGGGGATCGTCGCCTGTTTCGTAGTTGTTCCCGAGGTAATCGCGCAGGGGTTTATCAAGGTCAAGCTCGCGGCTCCCGGCCAGCAGGAGCGCCACGTAGGCCGTCACCACTTTGGTGAGCGACGCGGCTTCGAAGCGGGTGCTGTCGGTAATGGGCGCGCCGGTCCCCTTCGCGGCCACGCCAAAGTGTCGTACCCAAACCGGTTTGCCAGGTTCGATATACGCCACGGTGAGCCCCGGGATGCGGTCGCGCTGCATGAGTGCCGGGATGCGGGCAGATAATTTCGCGGGAACGGGAGATTGCGCGCCGGCGGCAAGGGCGGCGAAGAGGCAGCAGAGGGTTGACAGGTAGCGGATCATGGGGAAGGGTATTACCCCGATATCGGGAATTTCCGGGAAGAATGGTCAGCGCTGGATGTTAGTGTCCTTATAAGCCGTTCGCATCGCGTTGCCGCCCGGACATCGAAATAGTAACAGTTATTCCAGGTTTAACTCATGTTACAACTCACATCAACGGGGGAAATTTACATTTTGACGGATGGGGAATTCTGCTATCTTTACAATTGATATTCCAGTTTTGAAAAAACATTTGACCACGTAAACGAAACCAAATTGTCATGTAAAGAAGGGCATGAGCACAAACACCTTCCGTCTAAAACAGTTTTCGAAAAACATACAGCAGCAATGAAATCACCAGGCTAACGATCAGCATGGTGGTCACAGGAAAGAAAAACCGCACATTCTCCTTCTCCACCCGGATATCGCCGGGCAACCTGCCGAACCATCGCAGTTTGTCGGAGAAGAAATACAGGACGATTCCGATGGCGACGACCATCCCACCGAAGATGATGAGTTGTTTACCGAGTTGCGGGTTCATGATCCAAAGATAAGCAAGCCTAGCCGCTTATCGGTTGAAAATGAACTATCCCTTGCTGATGTATAAACGTATCGGATTACTATGTACCTCATATTTATCACACACCTCGACTAAAAATGCTTGCTGCATGAAACACATCCTCTCTATTTTGCTTTGCCTGAGCTGTTGGGCAACCTCCGGGCTACGCGCCCAAACCACGCAGGCCTCGATTTTCGGGGTCGTGTCAGACGAAAACAAACAGCTTATTCCCGGCGCATCGGTGATGGTCCGCAACAACTCCACCGGCTTCACCACCCGCACCGTCACCAACACCAAAGGGGAATACAACTTCCGGGAGCTCCCGCTCGGCGGGCCGTACACCATCACGGTGAGTTACGTCGGCTACGCCAACTATGAACAGGGCGGGCACTCCCTCAACCAGGGCGACGTGCTCCGGCAGAACATCGTCCTCAAATCCTCCACCGTTACCATCGGCGAAGTGAAAGTGGTCGGCAACGCCTTGCGCAACAAGCGCGAGAATTTCGGCGCCGCTACCACCGTTACCGCCCGCGACATCCAGAAACTCCCCGTAAACGGCAGGAATTTCACCTCGCTGGTAGACCTCTCCCCGCTCAGCAGCGGCAGCAACCTGTCGGGGCAGCTGGCATCTTCCACCAACTTCACCATCGACGGTACTTCCGCCCGCAACCCCACCTCCGGCGGCGGGTCGAACAGCCGCACCGGCGCTCCGTACATCATTTCCATGGAAGCGATCCGTGAATTTAAAGTGGTGACCAACCAATACGACGTCACCTATGGCAGAAGCGGCGGCGGTACCATCAGCACCGTAACCAAATCCGGAACCAACGAATTCACCGGGAGCGCGTTCATGTTCGGGCGTACCGACTGGGCTTCCAGCCGCTACGATATCCGCGGCGCCAAACGGAACAGCGAATTCTCCACGTATCAATACGGCGTTGCCTTCGGCGGCCCGATTATCAAAGACAAAGCGCACTTCTTCGTAACCTGGGACCACCAGGCCGATGCCCGCCCGCTCCTCATCGCCGAGATCAAAAGCCCGGCAGATGAAGTCCGCCAGAACATCACCCAATCCACCCTCGACGAATTCCTGGGCATCGCCCGGACCAAATACGGCGTAGCCAACAGCCCGCAGTTCGGCAGCTTTGATAAGAAACGCGGAACGGACGCGATCTTCGCACGCGTAGACTGGCAGCTGAATGAAAAAAACCTGCTGACCATCCGCAACAACTACATCAACGACCGCAACTTCCAGGGCCGCAACGACAACACCACCATCAACATGTATGAAGTGTATGGCGATGCGAACGTGTACAATAACAGTCTACTCGCCACATTGCGTACCGTGATCAGCCCGAAGGTGACTAATGAACTGAAGGTCCAGCACCTGTATACTTTTGAGGAAAGCGTTCCCAATAAACAGTTGCCCCGCGAAAACATCCCCCGCGCCATCGTGGAAAACATCACCTCCACTATTAATGGCAAAACGGTGAACACCAACATCCAGCTGGGCGGCCAGCGGTATTCGCCGGAGCATTTCTACAACAACATCGTGCAGCTGGTCGACAACGTGTATTACAGCACCGAGAAGGCGAATTTCACTTTCGGGACCGACATCATGTACAGTCACCTCAACTCCCTGTACGGCAGTGAAATGAACGGCCGTTTTTACTATCGCGGTATGGATGCGTTCGATAACAACACGCCCTATCGTTATGCCCGCGAAGTGGCCATCGGCGGCAATCCCGCGCTGAACCAGAACGTGCTGAACGCCGGTCTGTACGCGCAAATGCAGACCAAACTGGGCAAGGGCCTGGAAATGATCGCCGGTTTACGCGCGGATTATACAACTTACATGAACAAGCCCAACCAGAACCAGATCGTGCTGAACGAACTGGGTCTGAATACGGCGAACGGGCTGAATTCCTTCATCCTCCAGCCCCGCGTCCAGTTCAACTGGGACATTGGCGACAAGCACACCGATTACCTCCGCTTCGGCGCCGGTATCTTCGGTTCGGACATCAACAACTACGCGATGATCAACAACCAGTTATTCGACGGTACGAAAGTGATATCCATTGATGTGAACGATCCCGCGCTGCTGCCCATTCCCGATTTCCTCGGGTATCGCCAGAACCCGTCTACCGCGCCGGGAGAAGCATATATCGCGGAAAAAAACCTGCCTAAAACCAGTACGATCAACATGAACGGAAAGGACGCCCGGATCCCCGTGATCTACAAGGCCAACATTTCCTATAACCACTTCTTCACCGACCGCCTGAAAGCCGGCATTACCGTATTCACCACCATCGCCCGCCACAACTACATGTACGTGGACCGCAACATGGTGGACAACCCTTACTTTACCCTGGCAAACGAAGGCGGCCGCGGCGTGTATGTTCCCGCATCCACCATTACCGACAAAGGCATCATGGACTGGCAGCAGGGCCGCAAAAGCACCAATGTGGGCCGTGTGCTGGAACTGAACAGCGGCGGTAAGGTAAACCAGTACGCCGTGGTGCTGGACGCAACCTGGCGTTACTGGAAAGACGGCGAGATAACCGCCAGCTACACCTGGAACGATTCCCGCGACAACACCTCCTTCAACGGCGACGTGGCCAATACCGCCACGCTCAACCTCATGACACGCCAGGACCCGCGCGATCTCAGCAAAATGACGTATTCCGACAACCAGTTCCGCCACAAGGTGGTGTTCTACGGAACGCTTCCTTCCTGGAAAGGCTTCAGCGTAGGCATTCGTTATTCCGGGCTGGGCGGCACGCGTTATTCCCTCGCGGTGAACGGCAACGTGAACGGCGACTTTGTTACCTCCAACGACCTCGCCTATATTTTCGACGTGAACGATACCAAGGTGCCGCAGGTGTACCGCGACGGCATCAACGGCATCCTCAACAACCCGAACGCCAGCAACAGCCTGAAAAGCTACATCCGCGAAAGCATGGGCAAGGTAGCGGAGCGCAATGGCGGTGAAAACGGGTTCTTCGGCGTGTGGGATCTCCGTATCGCCAAGAAGTTCAATTTCGCCAAACGGCATGGCATCGAATTGTCGCTGGACGGATTCAATATCGCCAATATGCTGAACAAGGATTGGGGTACTTCCCAAAACCTCGGCAAGCAAAACATCTATACTACCACCGGTTTCAACAATGTTACCAATGAACTGGTGTACCGTGTGGGAGCCAACACCGGCGTCGTAAACCCCGGGGGTACGCCCTGGCAGGTGCAGTTCGGCGCGCGGTATAGTTTCTGATTTTTTTGGAAAGATGGAATATCCGGGAAGGACCGCTGCACCGGCGGTCCTTCCCTATTTTTATGACCGCAAGAAACGGGCGGGCCGGCTGGCGCGGATGGTGTAAATTGCCGGCATGATTGATCACCTGCAAATGGGAAGCACCGCCGCAGAACGCAGCGCCCGCTTCCGGGAATTATTCCGGAAAGGGGAAATTGCGTGGGGCGGTTACCGTAAAGGCCGCATATACGGAACGCTCCGTTGCGCCAGCGGGAAGCGGATGCTGCCCGGCAACAGGGTGTTCTTCGCCAGTGAGGCGGAAGCCCTGGCGCTGGGGTACCGCCCTTGCGGCCATTGCCTCCCCCACAAATACAAACAATGGAAACATTCCCGTACATAACGAATCTTCTGCCCAAAGACGGCGACGCCCGCCTGTTCCCCGGCTTCTTCACCCCAGCGGAAAGCGACCGGTTCCTCGACACCCTGACCCGGGACATCCAATGGAAGCAGGAACCCATTACCATTATGGGCCGCCAGGTGATGCAGCCGCGCCTCACCGCCTGGTATGGCGATGTTCACAAATCGTACACCTACTCCGGCGTTACCATGCGGCCATTACCCTGGAACGACGCATTGCTAAACATCCGCGCGCGCATCGAAGCCGTAGCGGGCGTGGCTTTCACCAGCGCGTTGCTCAATTTTTACCGCGACGGCAACGACAGCATGGGCTGGCACCGCGACAACGAAAAATCCCTGGGCCCGCAGCCCGTCATCGGTTCGGTGAGCTTCGGCGCGGCAAGGTATTTTCATTTCAAACACGCAAAAGACAAAGACCTGCGCATCAAAACCGTTCTCACGCACGGCAGCTTCCTGCTCATGCGCGGCCAAACCCAGGAAAACTGGTACCACAGCGTACCAAAAACCGCACGGGTGGCGGAACCACGCATCAACATCACCTTCCGCATCATCGTGTAGCGATTGCGCAAGAAGCGGGTTCCGGACGAGAACGGGTGCCGGTATCTTTGCTATATAAATTGGAAAAACATGGATACGCAACAACACATAGATTTCAACAGAATTGCCTCAGCCATCGCGTTCCTCCGGCAGCATTTCAAGGATCAGCCCGACCTGGAGGCAGCCGCCGGGCATGTACACCTTTCGCCCTTTCATTTCCAGCGGATGTTCCAGGAATGGGCGGGCGTGAGCCCGAAGCAGTTCCTGCAATACCTAAGCCTCGACCACGCGAAGGACCGGTTGCTGAAAGGCGATACGCTCTCCGGCGCCGCGTTCGAAACGGGCCTGTCGGGCACCAGCCGCCTGCACGATCTGTTCATCAAAATCGAAGGGATGACACCGGGTGAATTCAAAAACGGCGGCGCGGGACTGGATATCAACTACAGTTTCGCGGAAAGTCCGTTCGGCCCGCTGATCGTGGCATCCACGCCGAAAGGCGTGTGCCACATGGCGTTTGCGGACACCGGCGAAGCAGAAGCCCTGCGTGATCTGCAAGAGAAATTCCCCAACGCGAAATACCGCCAGTTTGTAGACAGCAACCAGCAACACGCGTTGTTTATTTTCGGGGAAGACTGGAAGAAACTGCCCGAGATCAAGCTGCACCTGAAAGGCTCGCCGTTCCAGATTCGCGTGTGGGAAACCCTGCTGAACGTGCCGATGGGCGGGCTTGTCACCTATTCCGGATTGGCGGAAAAAGCCGGTCATGCCGGCGCCTCCAGGGCCGTGGGCACCGCAGTGGCATCCAATCCCGTCGCATTCCTCATCCCCTGCCACCGCGTGATCCGCGCCAGCGGCGAAACGGGGCAATATCACTGGGGCCCCGAGCGCAAAACCGCCATCATCGGCTGGGAAGCAGCCAAAACTTCCTGATTCCTTCTTCACTTCAACCTTACGAACATGCACCCAACCGCAAATGCGCTCCTGCAGCGCGACTGGCCCCTTATTGCCAGGCAGCTCCGCGACAATGGCTACGTCATCCTCCCCAAAGCCCTTCCGGCAGCCGATTGCGGTGCGCTGGCGGGGGCTTACGGCCAGCCGGAACATTTCCGCAAAACCATCGTGATGGCCCGTTACCGCTTCGGCCTGGGCGAATACAAATACTATCGCTATCCCCTGCCCCCACTGTTGCAGGACTTGCGCGAAACGCTCTATGCGCAGATCGCGCCCGTGGCGAATACCTGGATGGAACAGTTGGAAATCGGCACGCGATATCCGGGTAGCCACGCGGATTTTCTGGAACGATGCAAAGCTAACGGTCAGGAGCTGCCCGCGGTGTTGATATTGCAATACGGCCCGGGCGGGTTCAACACCCTGCACCAGGACCTCTACGGCGATGTGTATTTCCCGATACAAGCCGTGCTGTTCCTCGACGAAGCCGGAACGGATTACACCGGCGGCGAATTCGTGCTTACGGAACAGGTGCCGCGCGCGCAATCGAAGGCCATTGTTCTGCAACCCGCGAAGGGCGACATCCTCCTGTTCACCACGCAATTCCGCCCGGCTAAGGGCAGTCGCGGGTTTTACCGCGCGCATATGAAACACGGCGTGAGCGCGCTGCATACCGGCCAGCGGCATACGCTGGGGATCATTTTCCATGATGCATCCACCTGAAATCAGCTTTTGACGGCGAGGCTCCGCCACAGGTACGCCACCAGGTAACTTTCCCAGCCTTTGAACCGGCGGTAGAGTTTTTCCATGGAAGGATGATCGGATTTGTCGGCAATGAGTTGATGGGAAAGCAGGGCGTTCAGCAGCCCGGCGTCGCCATGCGGAATGCAGGTGGCGTCGCGGATGCTTTTCATGAGGGCGTAGTTGGCAGACCAGATGCCGATGCCGCGCAGGTCCGTTAACGCGCGGCGGCGCGCTTCGAGCCCGGGAAGCGCGAGCAGTGAAGATTTGCTGATGTTGCCGCTGGCGAACTGTTGCGCCACGCCAATGAGATATTCCGCTTTGCGCCCGGTGAATTGCATGGCGCGCAGTTCCGCGGGGTCTGCATTTGCCATAACGGCGGGTTGCGGGAAGAGATGGTATACTTCGCCGCCGGTTTCATAGCTTTCGCCCCAGCGCTCCACCATCCTGCGTTTCAGCCGGTAAGCAAAGCGCAGGTTGATCTGCTGGCCGATGATGCTCCAGGCCAGCGCTTCAAACAAATCAGGAATGCCGATGAGGCGAAGTCCGCCGAAAGCCGCAGGCATATAAGCCAGCGCAGGCACTTTGGAAAGCCTGGCATAAAACGGCAGGATATCTTCCTGCGGCGCCAGCCAATCCTGCACGTACGCCCGCAGCGCGGCTTCCGTTCCGGTTGCATCTTTTCCTTCAAGCAATGTGGCTTCAATTCCGTCAGGGTGCTCCCGGAGGTCCGCCAGCACGGGGTTGCCTGGTAATGGGATCAGTTTGCGGACGCGGCCGGGCAGGATGGTATGCATACATTCGTCGAAGCCCCGGTCCAGGAACCAGCGGCATTCGTCGAAACTAAAAGGATCGGAAGCGGGTATGATGAATGAGCGGGATGGCATGCCGCAAAGTTAACGCAGGCAAACCGATCAGCTACCCGAAACTTGCGGAAAACGGCGGACGGTACCGTTGTCGCCCATAAACACCAGCGTTGCTATTCCCGCGAAAATACCGTGTTCCACCACGCCCGTAATGGATTTCAACCGGGCGCCCAATGCGGAAGGGCTTTCAACCAACCCGAAATCCGCATCCACGATCAAATTGCCTTCGTCGGTCACCACGTCCGGGCGCACCGTGCACGCCGCGCCCATCCCCGCGATCTGTTCCTGCACATAACGCACCGCGAACGGGATTACTTCCACTGGCACACGGAACTTACCCAGGCGCTCTACCAGCTTGGACGCGTCTGTCATGATCACGAGCTGCCGCGACCTTACCGCCACGATTTTCTCATGCAGCAAAGCCCCGCCGCCGCCCTTGATGAGATCCAGCGACACGGTGAATTCATCCGCGCCGTCGAGCGTAATATCGATATGCGGCACCTCGTTGATGTCCGCCAACGGAATACCAAGCGCCATAGCCAGTTCCGCCGTTTGCCGGGAGGTGGGGACGCCGGTTATGCTGAGCTTGCGAGCGGCGATAGCGTGGAGGGCCGCGGTGGCGGTAGAGCCAGTGCCAAGGCCAACCGTCATGCCGTCGGCCAGCAATGCTACAGCCGCCTGTGCGGCCAGTTGTTTGTCGTTTTCCTGTTGCGAAGCCATTCCGGAATTTACGGCATTTGCCGGGTAATCCATGCGTGCCATCCAGCCGCCTACATAAAGAATTGCTCCGAGATGATCTTGCCGTCTTTCACCTGGTAAACGCAAAGTTCCTCCCATTCAGCGCGGGGCTTGTCTTTCATCGTCACATCCATCCCGCAGACCATCGCGATGATGTTGCCGGTTACCACGGTATCGCGGATCGTGATGGCATGCATTGTTTCCACCATTTCGTCGAATTTCTTCCCTTTTTGAAGAATGTTCTCCTTGCCTTTTGTTTCTTTTTCGAAAGCTGGTGTTTCGTAGGGTTCGATACTCACGGCATCGTCGGCGAAGAGGGTTTCCACGGCTTCATGGAATTTGCCCACCCGGCAGAACGCTTCGAGCCGGGAGGCGATTTCGGCAGTTGTCATATGGATAAGTTTAACCTGTTGACCGCAAACCGCATGCCCCGGTAAGGCTGTTTTTCGGCGGCGCCGAATGTCATTTCAAGCGCAACATCCTGCACTTCGGCGCCCGATAAGACCTAACAACCTGTACCACAGCGAATTACAGCTACCCTGGGGCAAGTATTGCCATGCGGGAATCTGTGCTGAAATTGGCGTAACTTCCGCCCAATCTGTACGGATTATGAGCAAGTCTTTTATGGGAAAAATAGCAGCAGCACTACAGCGGAAGGCCTTCAGCGATGTTTCCCGGGCCGAAGTGGCAGGCTATTGCCTGCTGTTCCTGTTGCAGGATTTCATCCTTTACATGCCCGAAGTGGTGGCGGGGCGTGTAGACGCCCGTTACCTCACGATGATATGGTGGGATGCAGTGATTCTTCTGATCGTGAGTGTGCCGTGCTGGTATTTGGTGTTCCGGAAATATAAAGACCGGCCGTTGCGGTTTCGCTTCCGGCTGCACTTGTTGCTCATTCCCTTGTTTTGGGGCGCCTGGGTGGCGGGGACGCAGATTTTCAATTGGCTGGATGGCCGTCCGCCCATGGCGGGTATCGGCTTGCTCCGCTCCGTTTTCCCGGTGATTGTGTATTACCTGCAGTGCTTCAGCCTGCTGCATGTGTATCATTTCTTCCTGGAACGCGAAGTGCAGTTGAAGAAAGAAAAGGAACTGGCGGACGCGGCCTTCCGCAGTGAGATCAACGCGCTCAAAGCGCAGATCCAGCCGCACTTCCTTTTCAACACCCTCAATTCCATCAGCGCCAGCGTGCCCATCGAGCAAGAGCCCACGCGCGAGCTGATCGCCCGCCTGGCCGATACTTTCCGGTACTCGTTGTATTGTACCGAACACGAATGGGTGCCGCTGAAGGAAGAAATACGGTATATCCGTACCATGCTGGAACTGGAGCACAGCCGCTTCCGGGAACGACTGGAATTCAGCATCAGCCCGCTGAATGGTTCCGAAAACGTCATGATCCCCTCGATGTTGCTGCAACCGGTGGTGGAAAACGCCATCCGCCACGGGATCGCGCCCAGCATCAACGGCGGGAAAATCAATATAGAAATCGCACAGGAATCGGATAAGTTGCGCATCGAGATCAGCGATACCGGCGTCGGGTACAGCGGTGAACTGAAAGAGATCGAACAAAGCGCGGGCGTGGGATTGCGCAACATCCGCCAGCGGCTGGAACTGCTGTTTTCGGAGCACCTGCTTGTGAGCCGCAACCAGCCATCGGGACTTCGTTTCAAATTTTATACACATACCAATCGCCAACTGCCATGAGCCGTAAGACTGCCCTGATCATCGACGACGAAGAAGCCTCCCGTTTCCTGATCCGCCAATACCTGGCCGACTACCCCGAAATTACCATCGCCGGCGAATGCCGCAATGGCCTGGAAGCCGTGCGCGATATCAATGCCATGCAGCCCGACCTTGTTTTCCTCGACATCCAGATGCCCGCCATGAACGGCTTCAGGGTGCTGGAAGAAATCACCCATATCCCCCTCATCATCTTCACCACTGCCTACGATCAGTTTGCCCTGCAGGCTTTCGAGATGAATGCCCTCGATTACCTGCTGAAACCCTACACCCGCGAGCGCTTCAGCAAAGCGATGGACCGCATCGACCGCAGCGGCCACGCCCAGAACCTCCACTTCCTGGCCGACGCGCAAACCGTCAATTTCCCCAAACGCATCCTCGTCGAAAAAGGTAACCGCCTCAAAAGCATCGCCGTCGACGAAATCATCTATCTCAAAGCCGAAAAAGATTACACGCAAATTCATACCCACGACCAGCAATTCCTCAGCTCGCAGGGCATCGGCATCATCGAAAAACGCCTCGATCCGGAGAAATTCATCCGTATCCACCGCTCCCACATCGTCAACATCCTGCATATCCGCGAAGTGTACCGCGATATCAGCAAAATGTTCCTCGTCATGGAAAACGGTACGGAACTGAGCATCGGCCGCAATTACACGGACAACCTGAAAAAACTGATTTACTGATCCCGGTCACGTTCGTCGACTATGGCAGCATTTCGCCGCCCCTTTCCGCTGTTCATCGATCCGCCCGAAACGGCAAGCGGATAGGCATTACTTTTCGGCAAAACGAAAACCATGCGCATTTTACGCTACTGGCTCCGGCGGCTGAAAGCGTTTTTCGGGAGGGAGCCCCGCGGCCGTGTTGACGCCGGGAGGAACCGTATCAAAATATAAAGGAAATTTAACCCGCCTGCCTGCAGAAGGTTTTGAGGCTTTCTTCCGCGTATTCCGCACCCAGGTTGCGGGCTTTCGTCCAGTCGGCGCACGCGCCTGCCTGGTCGCCCAGCCGTTGCCGGGTGTTGCCGCGGTTAAAATATACGGCGGGATTGAGAGCGTCGAGGAGGATGGCCTGGTCGTAATCGGCCAGGGCGCCGGCATAGTCGCCCGCTTCGTCTTTATTAACCGCCCGGTTGATATACGCTTCTTTAAATTCCGGCGAAAGCCGGATCGCTTCATCATAATCGGCGCGGGCTTTGGCGTTGAGCAGCAGTGCGTCTTTCGCGATGGCGCGGGAGTACCAGGCGTTGGCGTTTTCGGGGAAGATGCGGATGGCGGAAGTAAAACGGATGGCGCAGTCGCTGTAATTACGGTTATCGTATGCCGCCAGCCCTGTCTCAAAATATTCCGCCAGTTTTTCGGGAGATTCGTCGGGGAATTCCTGCGTTTCCGGCGGGGTACCGGTAGAGTAGCCGTCCATCCGGCAATCGTGTTCAAAACCTTTGATGCCCATGTCCATCACCCAATACAAGAGGTTTTCCTCGCTCACCGGGATCGGGGCGGTGACGGCGCCCAGCTCGATGATGCCGCCGCCCGACTGCCGGGTGCCCGCTACTTTCATGCGGTAGGCGTCCTGCAGGAGGTAGCCCAGCTTTTCCAGCCTGGCCCGGTCGTCGGAAACAAAATAAACTTCAAACGCCGCCAGGGCGTTTTCCTTCCAGCCGCTGTCGGTCATACGGCGGTAAACATCCGCCGCCAGCACGATTTCCTGGGGCATCCGCTGAAAAAACTGATCACGGGAATAGAACCTGGCAGCCATACTTTTTCGTTTAGAGGGGCAAAAATACGCAATTCAGCTGTAAACCGATGGTGTTCAGACCTTACCACGATGCCGAAGGTTTTTTATCTTTGCACCATGCCAGCATCCGATTTTTCGGTCAAAACCTTTTTCTTCCGCCTGCTGAATATCGGTATCACACCGGATATGCCATTCATTGAGGCCCGCAGAACGCGGCTCCTCAACCTGCTGACTGTACCCTGGATCCCGGGACTGGTATTCTTCGCCGTGACCAATTTTTTCCAGGAAAGATACCTGCTGTCGTTCCTGAATTGCCTCAACGTCGCCTGCAGCGTAGGCACCGTAATCTTCACCTGGAAACAACGGTACCTGAGCGCGCGGCTTTTCATCATCATTTCCAGCATTATCATCTATACCGTTACCGCGCTGATCTACCGGAACGGCGTCGAATTCTTCCTGCTCAACATCCTGATCGTCACGGTTTTGGTATATGATAACAAATGGCTGATCCTTTCGCTGTCGGCCGTTATGCTCTCCTGCTTCCTGGCGGTCCGTTTTTCCTGGATCAACCTGTCACCGGAGCTGCCCGTACCGCACGACCGGATCGTGTTCAACGTGGTATGGGGCCTGTCGTTCATCGTGATGGCCCTATCCTACTTTAAACGGGTACACGATGATTATGAAAACGAAAAAGAAGTGCAGCGCCAGGCGCTGGTGGCCCTGAACCGCGACAAGGAAAAACTCTTCAGCATCATCGCCCACGACATCCGCGGCCCGCTTTCCACCCTCGAAATGCTGCTGGACATGTTCCGGAAAGGGGAATACCCGGAGGAAGATATGAAAGACGCGGCCGATGAACTGTACAAGAAAGTCGCCAGCCTCGCCGGGACCATGGACAACATGCTTCGCTGGAGCATGGGCCAGATGAAAGGCATCCGCGTGAAACCCGTTCATGCCTCCCTCGCCAACCTGACCGACGAGATCGTCAATCTGTTCGAAAACACCATCCGGGAAAAGGAAATCCATCTCAAAGTCGAAATCCCGGCCGATTGCTGGGTGTATGCCGACCGCGACCAGGTGTCGGTCATCCTCCGGAACCTGCTCAGCAACGCCGTTAAATTCAGTTACCCGGGCGGGGAAGTCCGCATGTCGGCCATTACCGTGGAGGGGCAGGTTACATTTCGCGTGCAGGACAACGGCATGGGCATCCCTCCGGAAAAGCTCCCGCAACTCTTCTCTTTCAAATCGGCGCCGGGTTACGGCACCAAAGGCGAGCGCGGCAGCGGGCTCGGCCTGCTCCTCTGCCAGGAATTCACGGTTCAGAACAAAGGCCAGCTCACGGCCAGCAGTATTCCGGGCAAGGGAACCCAGTTTACCCTCACCCTTCCGGCAGGTAAACCGGCGCTGGTAAAAATTGATTCATAATATTTTATTCTAATATTTTATGTAATTTGCCGGGAAGAAAAAACCCGAGATCGAACCATACCTATGAAACCACTTGCGATCCTCGTAACGGCGGCCATGCTGTGCTGCTTGTCGATGCAGGCAAGCGGCCAGGGGGTGTTGCGCACGCCGGCGTCGGATACGATGAAGTACCAGATGAAGCAGGGGGCGTACCTTGGTTTCAGGCAGGTGAACCTCAGTATGGGTGAGATTGGGTTTGAGGTGGTGATCAGCAGTAATTTCAAGGGGAAGTCAGCCCCCCGGCTGGAGTTCCGGATCGACCAGCCAAGGGGCAAAAGGAGCAAAAAGCTGGGTTCCATCAAGATCCCCGATACGGCGGACACGACTTTTAACATCAAGCTCACCGGGCAGTTGCGCCACGCTTTCGGCATACACGACCTATTCCTCGTTGCCAAGGGCGAAGGGGAATTCGAAATCTCCGGGTTCTCTTTTATCCATAACTATTTCGCGGAAAAATAATCATCCCGCCAGCACGCCGCCATTGATGCCGGGGAGTTGGAAACCGATTGTTTTTTCTATATTTCGGGCATGAAGCGCCTGATACTCCTCTGCTGCGCCGCCGCGGCCTTCCTGCCCGCCTCCGCACAGCAAAAGAAAAAACGTAAGACCTCCGGCAACCCGATCTTCCCGGGATGGTACGCCGATCCCGAAGCCATCATCTACGGCCGGAACTATTGGGTATTCCCCACTTTTTCCGCACCGTACGGCAAACAGGTGTTCTTCGACGCCTTCTCCTCCCCCGACCTCGTTAAATGGAAAAAACACGCCCGCATACTCGACACATCGGCCATCAAATGGGCCAAACGCGCCATGTGGGCGCCTTCCGTGATACGGCACAACGGGAAATACTGGCTCTTTTTCGGAGCAAACGATATCCAGAACGATAAAGAATACGGCGGCATCGGCGTGGCCGTGGCCGACAAACCCGAAGGTCCCTACCGCGACCATCTCGGCAAGCCTCTCATCGACCGCTTCCACAACGGCGCCCAGCCCATCGACCAGTTCGTTTTCCGCGACCACGACGGCCAGCATTACCTCTTCTACGGCGGCTGGCGGCATTGCAACATCGCGAAGCTGAACAACGATTTCACGGGGTTCGTGCCGTTTGAAGACGGAACCACCTTCCGTGAGGTAACTCCGGAAAAGTATGTGGAAGGGCCGTTCATGTTCCGCAAAGACGGGAAGTATTATTTCATGTGGTCGGAAGGCGGCTGGACCGGTCCCGATTACAGCGTGGCTTACGCCATCGCCGATTCCCCCACCGGGCCATTCAAACGCATCGGCAAGATCCTCGACCAGGACATGGCCATCGCCCGGGGCGCGGGGCATCATTCCATCGTCCACCCGCCCGGCACCGATAAATATTTCATCGTTTACCACCGCCGCCCCATTGGAGAAACGGACGCCAATTCGCGCGAAACCTGCATCGAAAAACTGGAATTCGAAGAAAACGGCCTGATCAAACCCGTGATCATCACCCGGGAAGGCGTTCCGGCAACGAAAGTGCCTCCCGTTCAATACGATAAGTAATTCATACCCTCCCGAACCCGCGCCCCCGCTTTTTGTTGTAAGAAAAGCGGGGGCGCGGCTTTTTCATACCCGCCGACATTTCCCCGACCACGATCAACGGCCCCGTTGACCGTCATCATCGCTTCTTCACCCTCATTAACGGAATTTTATACCATGAAAAAGATCATTGTTGCCCTCGACGGCCTGAAACTTTCCGAATCCAGCGTTCAAACGGCTGTGGCCCTCACCGCCCGCGAAAAAGCCCATTTGGTAGGCATCTTCCTGGACGACTTCACCCATAACAGTTTTTCCATCGCCACCGCCATGGAAACCAATGACCTCGACGCCCGGATGCAGAAAGACAAGCAGATCCGCGACAGCGCCGTGAAGGAATTCGAGAACGCCTGCCAGTCGGGTGGAATCAACTTCACCGTTCGCCGCGACAAATCGTTCGCGCTGCCCGACCTGTTACGGGAAAGCATTTATGCCGACCTGCTGATCATCAGCGCCGACGAGTCGTTCACGCGTTTCCCCGAGCCCGCGCCCACCCGTTTCATCCGTGATCTGCTGTCGGAAGTACAATGCCCCGTGCTGATCGCGCCGCTGAAATGGCAGCCGCTGGAAAAAACGGTGATGCTGTACGACGGGGCGCCTTCGTCCGTGTATGCCATCAAAATGTTCACATCCATCCTGCCCGAAACGAACAAGCTCCCCGCCACGGTGATCACCGTTCGCGGAGATGAGAACCATCACGTTCCGGAGAACCAGCTGATGAAGGAATTCATGAAAAGGCATAACCCCGGCGCGGAGTACGCCGTATTGCAGGGCGACGCGGAAAACGCCATTCTCGACGAGCTTATCAAAAACGACAGCCGTACGCTGGTGGTACTGGGCGCTTACCAACGCGGCACAGTGAGCCGCTGGTTCAGGGCCAGCATGGCGGATCTGCTCATGAAATCCGTACCCTGCGCCCTTTTCATCGCACATAACAAGTAAAAAATGAGCCGGGAGAAGAAATTTGAATTACTGCGGCTGCTGGAGTATCTGAAGCAGGAGAACATCCTGTTGAAGCAGCGGCTGATGGAGGCTTTACGGATCGATTCTTCGAGGCAGTTCCTGGAGCGGGCGGAAGCCCTCCAGCAACAGTTCCTCCAAAACGACCAGGCCCTCGCGCTCATGCACCACGACCTGGTAATGTTGTACCAGAAACATAGCGATTGCAAATCGTACCTCCTGCAGCGGGAAGGATTGGAATCCGACCTGGGCCGGATGAAAGAAGAGTTTGAACACCTGCGCCTGCAATGCGCCGATCTTCCTAGTTCAGGAGCCGCGCCAGCTTCTTGCGGTCTTCCAGGATAATTTCGCCCTCCCGGATGCTGATGAGCTTTTCGTCCCGGAAATCTCCCAGCGTCCGGATGAGGGATTCTTTGGCCACACCGGCAACGGCGGCCAGGTTATCGCGGCTGATGTCGATACTGAATTGCGTGCTGCCGGCTGCGTTATATTTTTTATCGAGCGCAAGAAGCGCGTCGGCTACTTTGCGGCGCAGCGAATTGTAGGCGATGCCCAGCAGTTGCTCTTCCTTTTCGGCCATGTTGTTGGCCAGCATCTGGATGAGCCGGCGCTGCACGGCGGGGTTGCCGTTCATGAGCGCTTCGAAATCCGATTTGGGGATCATCGCCACTTCGGCGTCTTCCATCGCCTCGGCGCTGTCCTGGTACAAACCACCGCTCAGCAACGGTGTATAGCCGAAATAATCGCCTTCGTTAAACAGCCCCGTGATGAGTTCTTTCCCGTTGTCGTGCCGCTTGCTGGATTTGACTTTCCCCTTGATGATATAGAAAAGGTTGGTGGCGTGTTTGCCCTCCGAATAAATTGCTTGTTTCTTTTTGAACAGCTGGGTGTTGCGTTCGTTCTTGAGCGCTTCCAGCTGGTCGGCCCCACCGCTGGCGGAAAGCAGTGCGGAAATACCGCCGGGCCCCTGGGCCATGTCTTCCTTCAGCTTGCTGGCTTTCTGCAAACGGATTTCGATGGCCTGGAGCAGTTCCATGGCATCGAAAGGTTTGGTGATGAAATCGTCGGCGCCCATTTCCATGCCTTTGCGCATGTCCGTTCTTTCGGTGCGGGCGGTGAGGAAGATGAAGGGCGTATGCTGGAGGGCGTTGCGCTTGTGCAGCATGTGCAACACGCCGTAGCCGTCGAGCACGGGCATGGAGATGTCGCAGATGATCAGATCCGGCTGATGCTCGAAAGTCATCTGCACGCCTTGCATGCCATCGGCCGCGGTCAATACCTTATAATTGGCCATGGTGAGGATCTCCGCGGTATTTTCACGGATGTCGGCATTGTCTTCGATCAGTAGAATCGTGGTCATATGCTGGTCGGGATTTGAAAAGTCAGGATAAATTCGGTGCCTTTTTCCAGCGCGCTGCGGCATTCGATGGTGCCGTTCATCAGCTCGGTGTATTTGGCTACGATATGCAGCCCGAGGCCGGTGCCCTGTATGTCGGACACGTTGTTGCCGCGGAAGAAACGTTCGAACAGGTGGGCCTGGTCGTCGACGCTGATGCCGCGCCCTTCGTCGGCCACGCGGATCACCAGCCGGTCGCCTTCCCGGTCGGATGCAACGCTGATGGCGCGGCCTTCCAGCGAGAATTTGATGGCGTTGGACAGCAGGTTGAGGATGATATGTTTGAGCAGCGCGGGGTCGAGCAGGGCTTCCGGCTCGCCGTTATGCGTATACGAAATGCGCTGGTTCTTTTTGTTCAGTTCGAAAAGCTCCTGAACGGTGGAACCGATGATCGTTTCCACATTCACCGTGGCCGGCCGCACCAGGATCCGGCCTTCCTCGATCTTGCCCACGCTGAGGAAGTCGTTGAGGATGTCGGTCAGGAGATTGACGGATGAAACGATCCGCTGGATGTGCTTTTCGCGTTGCGGCTGCTCTTCCGTAGCCGTGTAACGGGATATGAGGTAGGAAGAAGACAGTACGGTGCTCAGCGGGGTGCGGAATTCGTGCGAGGCCATAGACACGAAACGGCTCTTCAGTTCGTTGAGGTCTTTTTCCTTCTGCAAAGCTTTCCGCAGTTCGCCGTCTTTCTGTTCAATCTCCTTCATCTGCTTTTCCAGCTGGCCCACGAGTTTGGAAAGCGAAGCAGTTCTTTCCGCCACTTTCTGTTCCAGTTCCGCGTTCAGCTCGCGCAAGGCGTCCTCCGACTGCTTCCGCAGGGAAATATCGCTCACAAACGCCACCACAAAACGGCCGTCGGGCGTTTCGTAGACGCCGAGGCTGATTTCCACGGGAAATTCGCTGCCGTCTTTCCGCCGGGCGTACAGGTCCATTCCCATGCCCATGGGGCGGTTGTGCGGATGGTGATGGAACTTTTCGCGGTGATGCACGTGCCGGTGGGCATATCGCTGCGGGATGAGCATTTCCACCTTTTGCCCCTGTATTTCCTCGGCTGTATAGCCAAATTGGCGCAGGAGAAAAGGATTCGCCAGAACGATATTACCTTCGGTATTCGCTACGAGGATACCTAAAGTGGCATGGTTGAAAATAACTTCAAATCCGAATAATGCATTGTTCATGGCGGTGGATCTTAAATGGCGGATCAAATTTACAATTTAATTCCGAGGGCGTCACTCCTTTTCAATGGCTTTGCGCAACAGCTCCCGTACGATGGCCATTTCAGCCTTCGTTTCTTCCAGCAGGGCCTGCGCGGTGGCGGGTTGTATCTCCGTCATCATATCAAAGACCCGCGAGAGTCGCGCCAATTCGCCCATTCCCACGCTGGCGGTAGTGCCGTACATTTTATGCCCAATGGATTTAATTCCCTTGAGATTACCTTCTTCCACGTATTGCGCCAGCGCTTCCAGCGATTTTTCCAGTTCCGCGCCGGTGAGCCGGAGGATTTCGGCGCCTACGGCATCGTCGTCGAGGTAGGTTCTCAATACGTTGATATCGAAATGTTTATCAGGATTCTCCACGATGGGGTTATTTGCTTGCGAGACTATTTCCGGCAATTCGTCCGGCAGCCATTTCCGTAATATGGCCGCCAGCGTTTCTTCCACGATGGGTTTGGACAGGAAATCGTCCATCCCCGCCGAGAGGCTTTTCTCCCGCTCCCCGCTGATGTTGCCCGCCGTCAGCGCGATGATCGGCACGCGGGCGTTCATTTCCATCTCCCGGATTTTGTACGTGGCCTCGTAGCCGTTAAGCTCCGGGATCTGGATATCCATCAGGATAAGATCCGGCTGTGTTTCCCTGAAAATGCGCACCGCATCCAGCCCGTTGCCGGCTTCGATAATCACCGCCGCGGGCATGAGTTTATGAATGATGGTTTTGGTGAGCAGCATGTTCACGGTATTGTCTTCCACCACGAGCACGGTGGCTTTGCGGTCGTTCAGCGGAGCGAATTTCAGCCCTTCCGCATCTCCCGCCGCCGCCGTATCCGCCGAACTGGCGAATTCCACCGGCAGGGTGACGTAGAAATAGAAAATACTGCCCGAACCGGGATAACTGATCAGCTGCAGCTTGCTGCCCATGAGGGCGAGGATTTTATTGGAAATGGCAAGCCCGATGCCCGTGCCGCCGTATTTCTTCGTGGTCGATGCATCTTCCTGCGCAAACGCTTCGAAGATCCGTTCCTGTTTGTCGGGTTTGATGCCGATACCGGTGTCCCGCACTTCGAATTTGAACGTCATGTCGCCATTGCGGGATTCTGCGATGGAAGTGATCCTCAGTTCCACCGCGCCCTTATCCGTAAATTTGACCGCATTGCCCAGGAGGTTGACGAGCACCTGCTTCAGCCGCAGCGCATCGGTATGAATGTAGGCCGGCAGGTGCGGCGGTATCGCCAGTTTGATATCCAGCCCTTTCTGCTGGCCCTGGAACATGATGATATCGAGGGCCTCGCGTCCGAGGGCGTACAGGTTGATTTTCTCCGTATGCAGCTCCAGCTTCCCTGCTTCGATCTTGGACAGGTCGAGGATGTCGTTGATAATGCTCAGCAGCACGTTGGCGCTCTGGTGAACGATCCCCAGGTATTGTTGTTGCTGCCCGTCGAGCGGGGTTTTCATCACCAGGTCCGTAAACCCGATGATGCCGTTGAGCGGCGTGCGGATTTCGTGGCTCATATTGGCGAGGAATTCCGACTTGGCGCTGCTCACCTGCTCCGCCTGCTGCTTCGCGGCGATGAGCGCCTGTTCCATGCGCTTGCGCTTGGTGACGTCGGTCGCGATGCCGAGGTACCCCACCACCTGGTTGCGGATGTCCCGGATGGGCGTCATCACCAGCGATACGATGCAGCGCGATCCGTCTTTCTTAACGTAAATCCATTCCCGCTGTTCCGAACCTTCCTTCTCTGTTTTATAGATGAAAGCGCGCATTTCGGAAATTTCCTCTCCTGTTTCTTCAGACAGCTCCTTTGCGCGGAGCTGCACTTCTTCGCGGTCATGGATGACTTCGGGGATCCTGCGGCCGATCATTTCGTCGGCGGTATATCCCAGGAGCCTTTCAGCGCCCCGGTTGAAAAGCGTGATCGTACCGGATTTGTCGGTTGCGATGATGCTCACTTCCGAAGCGGATTGCAGCACTTCCTGCAGGAGTTTCCGGGAATTGAAAACATCCAGCATGGCCTTTTTCCGGTCGTTGATATCGTGGAAAGCGCCGTAGAGGCGTTTGCACACGCCATTTTCGAAATCCGCATGCCCCTGGGTGCGCACCCATCGTTCCTCGCCCTGCCAGGTGGTGATGATCACCTCCAGGTCAAATGAGCGGCCGGTGCGGATGGCGCGGTTCACGGCGCGGATTACTTTATTCTGATGCTCGCCTTTCTTGAAAAACCCGATCGCGGCCTGCAGGTCCGGTTCAAATCCCGGCGGCACGCCGTGCAGCTCGCGCGTCATGTCGGTCCAGAGCAGTTTATCTTTCGCCATTTCCACCACCCAGGCGCCTACCCTGGCCACTCTGTTGGTCTGTTCCAACATTTCCTTGGTAGTGGCGAGATCCTTTTCGAGCAGATAACGTTCGGTGATATCGATGGCGTTCCCGATTACATAAGGCTCCTCGTTCTGCCCCGTTTCCAGGACATTGCTGAACATCCAGATGCGCTTCGAACCGTTGCGGTGCGTGGTGGTCATTTGCCCGGCCGCCATCCCTTTTTCCCGGATCTCGGCCAGGTAAGCGTCGAACATCGGGCGGTGGTCTTCCGGCAGGAGGTCGCCCAGGTTCATCCTCGACATTTCCGCCACCGTATAACCGAGCAGGTTTGCACCTGCGTAATTGACGGAGATGATGTTGCCCCGCAGGTCGTGCGTACACATGAGGCCCTGGCTGTGCTCGAAGAAAGCACTCAGTTTTTTCTGGCTTTGCTCCAGCAATTCTTCCCGGATACGCTCGTCGGTGATATCGCGGCCGATGGCGAAGATATCGCCGGTTTCCGGATCGGATTCCGCCGCCCACTGGATAAGGCGGTAAGCGCCCGTTTGTGTCCGGAAACGCCGGGTGAAATTCACCTTGTCTTTCCCCGAACGAATATTCTTCAGGTTGATTTTGGCAGCATCGACGTCGTCGGGATGGGAGAATTCCAGTGCGGGGCGCGTCATCAGCTCCACTTCCGACCAGCCCAGCAGCTTTGTAAACGCGGGGTTCACCTTGCGGTAGTACCCGTTCGGCTGCAGGATGCAAATGAGGTCTTTCGACAGCTCGAACAACTGTTCGAAATAATTCCGTTCCATGTTTTTCCGCCGCTCCACGATGAGGGAAACCACCATTTCCGCCAGCAGCTTCAACGATTCCTTTTGTTCGAGGTTGAGATGGCCGGGCTTGCGGTCGAGCACGCAAAGCGCCCCCAGCGCAAATCCCTCCCGGTCGATGAGCGGGTAACCGGCATAATAACGGATATGTTCGTCCCCGGACACGCCCGGCAGCCCGGCAAAGCGGCCGTCTTTCGAAGCGTCTTTTACCTCGAACAGGTCGGGATGTGCAATAGTATATTGGCAGATAGATTCGCTGCGGGGTGTTTCCTCAATCTCCAGGCCGGTTTTAGCTTTGATCCATTGCCTGTTTTCATCGATGAGGGTAACGAGCGAAATCGGCGTGCCGCAAATGCGCGAAGCAAGATCGGTCAGCTTTTCATACTCTTCTTCCCGGAAGGTATCCAGGATGTTGTAGCTTCTCAGCGCGCGAACGCGTGCTGCTTCGTTCTGTGGGACTGGCGGTGTATTCATAGTTTCAAATCAGGACTCCATCTGATTCTCACGGTTAATAAAAGTAACACAAAAATAAGAAAAGCGCCGCAGAAGAATCTGCGGCGCTATAAACCATATCCTATGAAAAACACTAAAATTGCTTAAAACGTAGTGCAAATATCCACCGATCCGCCGCAACCCGAGCTGACGCCCGTCAGTTTCGCA
Organism: Chitinophaga pollutisoli; assembly: GCF_038396755.1. Lineage (NCBI taxonomy): Bacteria > Pseudomonadati > Bacteroidota > Chitinophagia > Chitinophagales > Chitinophagaceae > Chitinophaga > Chitinophaga pollutisoli. The sequence continues at coordinate 1,274,252 of NZ_CP149822.1, forward strand.
TATGATTTTCGTAAGCCGCGGCCGGAACAGCAGTAGCGCTACATCTGGATCGCCTCTTTCAGCCATGCCGAAGCATAGGGGGAAGCGAGCACCTTATCCCGGAACTCCGGCTGGCCGATGGTGGCTTCCATTTCCACGGGGTTGGAGAGGTCGATCCGGGAGAAAATCTCATAAAACTGCGGATCGGTCTGCAAAAGGTGCAATAATTCCGTGGCGAGCGCTTCGGCGGAGGGTTTCGGTTCGCTGCTGCGGAACAGTTTCCGCCGCTTGAAGAACGAGCCTACAATCTCCACCACACCCCACCAGGTGCTTTCGGCCGACGGCGACTGTGTAAGGGCTGCCGGCTCCGCCACCGGCACCTGCAGGGCGTCCCAGGCGCGGAGGATACCGTTGCCATAGTATTTTTTCCAGTCCGGGAAGATGTCGCCCTTCGCGGCGCTGGTATACAGGGCGTGGCGTACGGCTTCCACTTTCATCCATTTCTTTCCTTCTTCATAGTACCCTTTTTTCTCCATCTCCTCCCTGTGCCGCGCGATGTACAGCGCCGCCGCAGCCGCCACCTGCGGCGTAGCGGAGGAAGTGCCCCCGCCGCTGCGCACAAACGGATGCACGGTGGAAGCCCAGGGCGTGTTGGGCGTGTATCCGGCCAGCGCGCGCGTCATCCGCGAAGCCGGCCCCCAGGAACCTTGCATGTATTGCGTGCTGATAGCCCTTTCGGAACCCTCCCGCAGGAAGTCCACGTCGTACGGCCTGTGGTCGTGCATGGCGCCGGTGGCCGCGATTACCCGCTCGAAAGCCGCCGGGAACAATACGCACTTCGGCAACAGTGCGCCCGTGCCCTTATACCAGCAGTTGCTCGCGGCGCTTACAATCACGACGCCGGCTTCGTACGCCCGGTTCACCGCTTTCGCCATCCGCTGACTGGGTTTGCCCGCCATCGACATCGACACCACCTCGCACCCGTTCGCGATCGCGTAATCGATCGCTTCGGCGAACGTCCGGTCATTCATGATCACCACCGATTCCGAAATCCTGCAGGGGATCACCGTGGCTACCGGAGCGCCGCCGATATAGCCTTCGTATTCCCCGAAAGTCTGATCCTTGCTCACTTTCCCGCCGGCCAGCAGCACCATGGTGCCCAATCCGTGGCCGTCCTGCCCGGATTCGGGCTTATCTTCCGCCACGGCGGGATTTTCCTTGCTCACGAAACTCCGTTGCAACTGGTAATCCAGGTTTTCCGGCAATGCGGGGTGTTTGGGGATATAGCCCGTATCGAGGTGCGCGATGCGGACGTGCGCCCCGGGCGTAGCCCTCACTTCCTCCGTGGCTTTAGCGAGCTGGGAATGCGTATCGCCGAGGTGCCAGCCGATAGCGGCATCGCCCATGGCGGGCGGCCACTCGCGGATATAATCGGGATTATTGGCATCCGCCTCGCGCGTGGCCCGCTTGTCCTGCGCGGGCGTAACGCTGAGATCGGGTTCCACCACGGCTTCCATCCCTGCCTGCTGCAAACTCTGCTGCAAGGCATGCGCGGCGCTCCAGCTGTGCTCGTGGGGTGTATCTTTCAATTCCACCAGCAGAAAATCCGCGCCTTTCTCCAGGATTTCCATATCGTTACCGGGAGTTATATCCCCCGCCGGCGGCGTTTTCCAGGTGATGAGCAGTTGCGCGTTGCGCTTCACCTTCACTTCATCCCACTCCTCTTCTTTGGTCAACCGGCGGCCGACGGGCCTGGGTTTGAGATCCGGAGAACGTTTGCCCGTTACCACGGCGGCATCGGGAATATCGATTTTAAAAGGAAATGCGGTATCGAAAGCGGGGATGATGGCGCCGTATTCGAAAAAATTGGGGCGCGGATAATAATACCGCTCGCGGATGGCGTCGATCAGTTCCGGCGCGTTTTTCTTGCGGGTGGATGCTTTCCTGAACAACCCGATGAAGGATTCGGTGAATACCCCGTTTTTATCGCCGTCGAAAGTGGTCTGGTCATCCTGGCAAGCCGCCAGCAGCTTCACCGCGGCTTTCACATCGGCCGCCTGCGCTTTGGTCCGGAATCGCTTCTGGACGGGGGCATATACCGTTTCGCCGTACAACGACAAAACATCCTGCTCATTGGCCAGCGGCAGTTTCCGGGAGCGCATCCCGCGGGCGCCCGCGGCTTTTTCCAGCCCGGCGGCCAGGTGCTGGCTGAGGTTCTGCGCATCGGGAACTACGCGGGCGATGGTACCGGAATGACAACTATCCGATACGATCAGGATGCGCGTGCCTTCCCGGAAAGCGCGGAAGGCTTCGAACAGCTCATCGTCGAGCAGTTCGCGGTCGTACAGGCACCAGGTTTGGTCAAAGCGCTCGTTATCGAGGCCCACGGCTTTTTCGTTGGCGATCTGGCTGCCGTGGCCCGCATAGGTCAGCAACAGGATATCACCCGGCGCCATTTTGCCGGCGTAATCGTTGAGCGTCGCCAGCACGGCGGAAGCGGTAGCCTCCTCGTCGTGGAAGTGGCGGGCCGAGTAGCCCGACTGCTCCGCGAATTCTTTCCAGAATTCAGCATCCGCCACGGCCGCTTTCAGGAAGGGCACATCGGAATAATGCTGTTTGTCTATTTTGTTCAACCCTATGTGCAGGGAATAGCCTTTAGACATGTGTCAGGGGTTTAATGTGGAATGATATGTTGCATGATGTTTTTCACCTGTTGTTCATCCAGCAGATAAGCCGGATAGCTGCCGCCGGTAACGGTTTCCGGGCGATGTGCGGAATGCGCGCGGAGCGCTGCGGCCAGGGCGGGAATGGCAGCTTTTACCGGTCCGTTCTCCTGCATGGCGAATGCCAGCATCCGCAGCAGGTCGCCCGTGGTGCGGCCTTCACCCTCCTTCCCTGAAAAAATAAGTTTATCCGTATCCGTTATTTCCGCGAGTTGCGCGAGTTGTTTGCCGATCCCGTTGGTGACAACATATACGTTTCCAGCGCCCGCCGCGGCCAGCGCTGCTTCCAGGTCATCCGCGGCGACGGTGATATCATCCGCCGGCGGGAAGTCGAAACGCAGCAGTTGCTCCGGCGCATCCGGTCGGGCGGTGAACACGCGCCACATGAAAGTGGAATCGCCGGTGATGCCGTCGAGCAGCAGGGCGGCGGTTTTGGCGGGATCGTATGCCGATGGCTGCCAGCTACCGCCTGTGCGGGAAAAGATCCGCAGGCCGGTAGGTTTAGGGGGAAGATAGATGCGCCTGAAGAAAATATCCTGCGTTGGCACGTGAAAAATCTGCATCCTGCCGGTGGCGTCCTGGAACCCGGCGGGCTCGTAAGCATTTCCGCCGGTGGCGATCACAAACGGGATGACGGCATGATCGGGCAGGGCGCGCACAGCCGCTTTGGGTGCGCGTTGCAGTAAAAAAGGGGATCCTCCGGCCGGAGGGGCTCCGTCATCTCCAGCCGCAACGCCGCCATCCCGCCGTCGAGCGCGTTTTCGGAAGGCGCATCGCCCCAGGCATCGGGCCCGGTTACCGCCACTTTCCGTTCCGGCAACAACGCCAGCTTCCCGGAAAACCCCGTGGGCGTGGTGACGGCCAGCGGCCCCAGCAACACTTCCCCGCCCGGGCCCGCATTTTTCTCCAGCCCTTCAAAAGCTGTAAATATCCGGCAATGAAACACCGACCACGCAACGCTTTCCCCTACTTCCTTTTCCGCCCCGCTCCTCGCGCCCCCGATCCCCCGGCTGCCGGGCTGATCCAGCTCCAGCGCTTCCTGTGCAAACCGGCCCACCCTCACATCCGCCGCAGACACGATGATTTTCAGGTAATCCGAAATCTCGTAATGGTTGTAATCCGGGTACAACTCATCTATGGAAACAGGGATCGCCGAAACCGTTCTCCCGCTATCGATATAAGTGAGGTGCAATGGAGGCCCGCCGCTTACCAGCGCGGGCTCCCCGTCGCGGATCAGTTCGGTGAAAATGTCGTATTTGCTGCCGAGATACAACACGCGCACGAAGCACTTTTCCACCGGCGCATCCGCCTTCAGCGCGATGCTCAGCCGAAAGGCCGGCGATTCGCCGTTCTTATATTTCAGTTCGATTATATCGTTGCCGGCATGCAAAGCGCGTTCGTTGCCATCAATCCCTTCGATCGCGGTCCATTGCAGGTCGAAGTGCCCGCGGCCCAGACGGGGGTCGAGGCGCTTCCAGTCCAGCGCCGCCATCCAGGCCGCCACGCGCTGCGCGTAGGAAAGAAACACCGCCGCGCTGGCCGCCCGCCGGAATAAAGGCAAGGTGCCGTTTTTTCCAGCAGCACGTAGCTGCCATCTGCCGGGCGGTACACTTCATACCCTGCTTCTTCTCCGAAACCGACTTTTAACAAAGGAAATTTACCCGCGCCCAGCGCCTTTTCCAGCGCGGCGTCGGGTGGAGAGGCGATATGCAATGCAGGCGCAGCCGCCCTTGTCAACGTGGCCTTCGCCGTTTCAGAAGCGGTATCCAGGCCGGGAATATCTATCAGCGAAAAGAGCGCTTCCACGTCCCGAAGCTCCGCTTCCAGCCGGAAAGCGCCGTCCCGGATGTCGAGCAACGCGCCCGGCGCCAGGCCGTGGAGCGCGCCGCCGAAAATCTTCCAGCGGTTAAGGCTTACGTCGAAGAGCACGTCGAACGCCGGCACGATGGGCTGCATGGCGTCGGAAAGGAACCGGCGGTCGAGGTCTGCTTCCCTGGCCGCGAATGCCACGGGGTGTTGCTGGCCGGCGGCGGCGGTCACAACGGTTTGCATCCGCCACATCAGGTCGCGGTAGCTGGCGGCGCCACCGTTGGCGAGGAGCGCATCCATGAGCCTGCCCGTGAAGATCCCCCCGCGCCAGGATTCCTGCGCCAGCTCGTCGGCCCGGCAAGCCGCCAGGTGCACATACCGCGCGATAGCGGGCTTCATCCCACCATTTTCATTTGTATAGAACCCCGGTGCGTCGTGCCCCAGGAGATCCGTAAATGCCAGCACCTTCCCCGCATCCGCATGAAAACGGGGCCGGAATTCGCCGCCGGCGCCCCGCGGCGCGAGGGCGCGCGTGTTGCCGCCGGAGTGGCAGCAGTCCGTTATCACGAGGCAATGCGCCTCCGAATTACCGAATGCCTTCCAAAGGAGGTAAGCGAGTTCTTTATTGGTGAGGTCGCGGGCGGTAGTCCGGCTGTCGGCACATACGATCGTTTGCAGCCGGCGGGATGGGTTGTTGAAATAAAACTCAGGCGGCGCGGCCGTTTGCGAGCCATGGCCGCTATAGAAAAACACGCAGATATCCCCGGCCTTCGCGTCCGCGAAATGGGTAAACAGCCGTGTGGTGAAGTTGTCGAAAGTGGGAGGAAGCCAGGTCAGCGGGGCGCCGGTGGCGGCACCGTACTGTTCCAGCAGCCGCAGGTCGGCGTTATTGGGTAGAAGGTAATATGCAGGGTGATATGCGAGCCCTTCCTGTGCGGCACACTGGCTGCGCAGCAGGCGGTCGACCCGGAGCACGTCCTGGATACAGCCGCTGAGGGGACTGTCGGGATAAGCGTTGATGCCGGCAAATGCCGCATACAATCGACGTTCTTGCATATGCAATGCTTCTGTTAAAATGGAAATCCGGGGTTATGCCGATCGTGCCTAATGTTTATCTACTGGGGTTGCTGATCTGGCCAATTCATTGAAAAATCGTACCTTAGGTAACAGATTGTGACTCCAAATTAACTCCAAAAGTCGAGATTTCCATCGTGAGGCGCGGAATTTATTTACCCCGATTCCACCAGCAGACATGAAAAAAATAATCATTGCCTTTGCAAATCATCCGCAGGCGCCGTTGCAATCGGTGACGGAAGAAGACGAGGGCATCTACAATACGCTGAACGAAGCCCTCCGGGGGAACTACGTGGTTCACCGGGAGTCGTTCGCTACGGTTGCCAATATCAACCAGGCGTTTTCCAATTACCGGGAAGACATTGCCATCTTTCATTACGCCGGCCACGCCGGCGAGGAATCTTTATTATTTATCGATCAGGCCGCCAGTGGCCAGGGGCTTGCTTACCTGTTAAAACCCAGCGCCGACGCGGGGAACCTCCGGCTGGTGGTCCTCAACGGCTGCTCTACGGGCGCGCAGGTAGATGAACTGCTTAAAATAGGCGTCCCGGCGGTGATCGCCACTTCCGCCGCAGTGAACGACCGGTCGGCCCGGGCATTCGGGACGGAGTTTTTCAAATGCGTTTGCGTTAAAGGCATGAGCATCCGGCAGGCGTTCGAAACCGCTTTAGCCGCGGCGCAACTGGCATCCGCGGTGCCTCTCGGCGTGGACGCGCCGCCTTCCCGCGACCTCAACCTACCCGGCAAAACGCCGCGCGAACCATTCTGGGGGCTTTTCTTCAACACCGCTGCCGCGGTCGATCAAAACCCGATCCCCAGTGAAGCACCAGGGCCTTTACCCCCTTTCACCCCGAACGCCCAGCTCATCAAAACACTTTTCACCGCTCTCATCGCCGCAGGCAACGAACCGGCCATCAAACTCGAAAACTCCCTCAAAACAGAGATCATCGATAACGAAGAAAACGTCATCCAGATGACGATCTTCAGCGCCCTGCCCTTGCCCATCGCCAGCCAGCTCAATACGCTCTTCGCCCCCGGAAGTTCGGGTACGGAAGACCTGATACGGAAACCCGGCTTCGAAAGGCTGCAGCAACTGGGCCGCATTTTCCATATCGCGTCGGAATTCATGGGCATCATCATGATCTCACAACTGTGGGAACTGAAGATAAAAGAAAAGGTGAAAGACCTGCCCGATGACATGATGGAACTGCTGGATAACTACTTCAGCCTTTCCATCGACGCCCGTTCGGTATACGATTATTCATCCCTTATCCGCGCCATCCGCAAGTACATCGACACGCTGGACGACGTGGAATATTTCGTTACCGAGCTTTCCACGCTCCGCGATGATAACCCGCAGAACAAACCCTTCGGCGAAGCCTGCGAATTCCTGCATTTCATCCGATCCGTCACCTACACGCCCACCGGCAAACCGCGGCCGAAACGCGTCTCCGATACGGAGATCCCCGCCTTGTGCATCCGGGCGGAAGCGATGCTGTGCACGGTTTTCGAAAAGCTGGGATTCCTGCACCGCTATACGCTCACCAGCATCCAGAACATCTGCATCAACAAATACCGCCACGAAACCAGCACCACCTTCGATCACCAGGTGCTGAAACTGATGAATTCCAACGACTCCAAGGAAATGAATTTCTATCTCCTTGCCCAGCACCTCGACAACAGCGGCGTGGTGCTCACCAAACAACTGCCTTCCATCCACAATGCGGAAAGGCGCCAGTACAAAGGCGAGTCCCTGGAATTCCTGAACCTGTCGCCGCTGGTCGTCGATATCAATACTTTCGAAAGGTTCGCCGACCAATCAAGGATCGCGATTTTCGGGCAATACGAGCCCGCCACGGATTCGTACGTGTTCCGCTGGGTCAAGAATCCGGACGAAGCGCGGGATTACAAGCCCATTAACGTCAAGCGCAGCTTCGACCGCACCACGCGGGTGGAACAGGCCCGCCACGAAGCCATCTGCCAGCAACTCACCGCCTTCAAGCTGTTCACCCAGCAGGCATTAACCTCGACACCGTAATGACCAGCATCCTGCATAGTCCGTTTAAATTCCTGGACCCATACGACCGGAACGATTTCAACATTTTCTTTGGCCGGGAGGACGAAGTGGAAACGCTTTACCAGCATATCCATAAAAACAGGCTGGTGCTGGTGTACGGAACCAGCGGCACAGGCAAAACTAGCATTGTGCAGTGCGGCCTCATGAACAGGATGTACGATACCGACTGGTACCCGCTGTTCGTCCGCCGCGGCGACCATCTCGTGGATTCCCTGCAGGAAGCCACGGCTACGGCCGCCGATCCTAAGGCGGGTAATGGCGCAACGGCCACCGCGCTCTCCGGCGGCACGCAATACAAACAGGCGCCGCAGGTGCTGCGGGCAAGGAACATGACGACAGACGCACCCGCCAAAATATACGAATCGCTCAAAGGCATCAACCTCCGATACCTGCGGCCGGTGTACCTCATCTTCGACCAGTTCGAGGAATTGCTGATCATGGGGAGCGACGGCGAGAAGAAAACCATCATCAAAATCATCGACCACATCCTTTCCGATCCGGACCTGCAATTCTGCAACCTGTTGTTCATCATGCGGGAAGAATTTTTTGCGGGGCTGAGCCCCTTCGAAAAGGAAATCCCCGACTTCTGCGACAGGCGGTTGCGCATCGAGCCGATGAACCACAAAAACGTGGAGGAAGTAATCAGGAAATCCTGCAGCAAGTTCAACATCTTACTGGAGAAGGAATCGGAGAACGCGAGAGAAATCATCGCCGTGCTGTCGGAGAAACAAGTGGTGTCGCTGCCTTACCTGCAGATTTACCTCGACCAGCTCTGGCGGACCGTTTACATGAACACGCCCAACAAAGTGGAGCCGCCCGACTCCATCTGGCCCATCCTGCACGTCAACAGTACGGTGATCCGGAAGTTCGGCAGTTTGCAGGACGTGCTCGACCGGTTCATGCACGAGCGGATACAAGTGATCCAGGAAGAGCTGGAATTACAGTTTCCGGAGATAGAAGATAATTTTGTGGCCAACGTATTGGATGCTTTCGTGACGAACGAAGGCACGAAGCGGCCCATTCCCTATGCCCGCGTCAACAATGGGATATGGTTTACCGGGCTGGTGCCGCCGTATTTGCAGGGGCGTTCTTCGGCGTTGATGACGAATTTGCTGACGGAACTGGAGAAGAACAAAATCCTCCGGTCGGACGGGCAAACGTATGAGCTGGCGCACGACACCCTGGCGGGGCTGATCGATGCCCGGCGGACGGAAGAGCAACGTCGCACGGGCTTCACCGAAAAGCAGATACTCAGCCGGTATGAGGGATTCAAAAACGGCGCCAGCGAATTGCTCAGCGTCCGCGAGATCGCATCGTACGAGCCTTTCATCAAACGGCTGAACCTCCCGGCGGAAGTGCTTGATTTTTTCAAGGCCAGCGTGAACACCCGGCATGCGGAACTGAAGCAGGAACAAAGCCAGCAGAAACGGCAGAAGATATGGCGGCTGGGATGGATCATCGGCGGTTTGCTGCTCGTGGTTTTATTGGTGGGATATATCAATAACAAGCGGCTCACGCGGGAGTTCAACCGCAATGAAAGCCTCGTCTATATGGGTTTTGACCTGGCGGATAAAGATGCGGCCACCGCGCTGGGGCTTTTCGGGATTTTCAGGGAAAAAGTCTTCGGAGAAGACACCTCGATGCTGAACCTGAAGCTGAAAGAAACGATGCAGCTGCAGGACGCCCAGGCGCTTTTCGCCCGCTGGCATTACGATCTCCCCTACGTGAAAGTAGAACCCATCGATATCGATATATCCGACGACGGGCAATACATTGTTTATAATGTGAACCAAAAAGAATTCAGGGATTCGGTGAGAACTTACATCCTTTCCACCATGACCGGCGAAACCATCCGCCAGTTCGATTCCGTGCAATACGCTTGTTTCGCCAACGGCGGCAACATCCTCGTGATCAGCCGCAGCGGTGTACTGGTAGACACATCCCAACCCCAACAAATGACCAAATCCCGCAGCAAACCGCAATACCGGCGCTGGCGGCAGGCGATGCTGTACGACTGCGACAAAAAGCAGCGCATCCCCGTGCCGTTTGAAAACGGGCAACAATTATACGGTCCGGACGATATCACGCTGTACGCCGCCAACGAACAGGAATCGTACCACGTGCGGGTGCTGGCCAACGGCAACCTGCTGGTGCCCTATCTGCACAACGGCCGCGACCACCTGATGCTCCTGCACCCGGACGGCCGGCTGATTTCCCGCATCCCCAGCGTATCTACCGTCACCACTTCGCGCGACGGAAAGCGGTTCATGCATTACACCATCACACCCGGGAACAATCTTGCATTGCAGATTTTCGGCGACGATGGCGAAATGAAAAGGCAGGTGACAGATGAATTCACGTTCGGGGATTTCACGGAAGACGGCGCGATCCTTTGGGGTAACCGCTTCACCTGCTACTTCCTGGATGGCGCGGACACGCTGACGTACGACGTCCCCGGAAACGCGGACATCGATTACGCGTTCGGCAACCTCTCCAAAGGCCGCATCGCGCTCAACGTTACCCTCTACGAAAACACTTTCAATTACGACGAGCACCGCAAGCGTGTGATCGTCGCCAATATCGCCAACGGAGAGCAGCGATACTGCCTGGGCGCCGCCATCGGCATCGATTTCGGCAAAGGATATGTCATCACAAAAGCTGAAGACCCCGCCGCCACGGCCTTCCGCCCGGGAACGGATACCTTGTACCGGTACGATCTCAGCAAGCCATCCCCTCCGATGCAATACCTCGTGCCTGCGGGTATCGAAACCGTGCAGTTCAACCGCCAAACGGGCGATCTGCTCGTTTTTACGCGATCCAACCAGTTGTTCGTGCTCGATAACCAGTTACAGGTAAAAAAAGGGCTGAAGCTTACATCCAACGACACCTATGGCATGGCGCGCGGCGGTGCGCGGTTTTATTACGCCCGCGACCGCTACCTGACGGTTTTCGACAATGATACCCTGCGCCTGAACGTGTTTGATGTGGCGTCGGTTTGGCCGGGGATCACGGGACCGGGGTCGCCGGTGAAGCCCATTACGGATAAGAAACGCATCCGCGAGCTGGGTTTGCACTTCAGATAAAGAAGAATCGGCTTGTCAACCCTGCTCTTCCTCCAGTTCGAACAACGCCTCGATTTCCACGGGGATGTTATCGGGCAGGGAGCCGAATCCTACGGCGCTGCGGACGCCGATCCCGTTCTCCGTTCCCCATACGGCGGCGAAAAGTTCGCTGCAGCCATTGATGATGTAGGGATGCTTTTCGAATTCCGGAACGCAGTTCACCATTCCCAGCACTTTGATCACCCGCTTTACCCTGTTGAGGCTGCCGAGATGTGCTTTAATAGTCGACAGCATGGTGAGGCCCACCTGCCGGGCAGCCAGCTTTCCGGCTTCCATGTCCATGTCTTTCCCGATGCGGCCGATGATGAGGGATTTGTCGTTTTGCACGGGGCCGTGACCGGAAAGGTACAGGTACTTCCCGTCGACCAGGCAAGGCTTGTAAACGCCCAGTGGCGCGGGCGCCGGCGGTAATGTCAATCCCGTTTTTTCAAACTGCGCTTCTGCGGTATTATTCATAGCGTAAATGGTATTTTTCGGGCGCTATTTACAAATTATTTGCAGAACCCCCCGGCAAAATTTGCAAGTTCATGGATCCCGGGAATTGGTACATCCCATCACCACCAACCCCAAAAAACTGATTATCAAACACTTTACCGTTAATCCGCATTTAAACCATCCTGTGAAAAATGCGAATTATGCTGCCAATCCCTATTTTTACGGAGCATCCACCGGTATTTCTATGCATAAACAGGGAAATTTCGGTAAACATGAATACCGGCCGACAGACCGGAGATCCAGCCATACCGCGCCCAGCACCTCACCATCCTATAGCCCGTTCTGCATCCGGAACTGTTCCTGCAGCTTCGCCGGCGCCGCGTGGTACCAGGCGCTCTGCACGGCGTCCACCAGCTGGCTTTTCTTTACCTTTTTGAGATCGACGGTGGTCCAGCCCTGGAGCCCCCAGCCGCCCGGCACCGGGTAAAACACACCGGGCGCGAGTTTGCACCAGGCGGCCTGTTCTTCGGGTGTAAACGGGAAATTAGCCGTGGACGCTTCTTCCAATAATGTTGCAAATATTTTGCGCTTCGTGCGGAAGGCTTGCCGGTCGAAATGCTTCACTTCGGTGGTTTCCGGCATGGACAGGCAGAGCTCCCGGAATGTGGCGATGGTAATCATACCCCAAAAGTAACATCCCGCCACGCATGCGGATTGTAAAAACGCGACATTTCCGGAAAACCTGCGCATCAAAATAACATCATCCAAAATTCATCTCCCCCTGAACATTCGGCCATCCTTCGTTCATCCTTCGTCCATCCTTCGTCCAAACACCCTCAAACCCGTACCACGAGCGAACACGTTCGAAGGATGAGCGAAGGATGTCAGTAGGATGTCAGCAGGTTTTGGGCACTTTATGTTGCATTTTCATCATACGTTCATGAAAATCCCGGTTTTAAGCAATACTATTTTAACCTCTAATCGGAAATTCCCGGCTATGCGCTACATTCGCTGTCATGGACTGGAACTCACCCCGCTTCAGGAACGGCGTTTTTCACAACGAGCTGCCTACCGCCCTCATGTCGGGCGACACATCGATGTTCAGGACTTTCCTGAAATTCATGCGCAAGCCCAAACATGTGAACCCGCCGGCGCCTTTGCCGTCGGTCCGCAGTGACCTGAAGGCGCTTAACGGGCCGGAGACATCCGTCACCTGGTTCGGGCATTCGTCCTACCTCATCCGGATGAACGGGGGGAATATCCTTGTGGACCCGGTATTCAGCAGCCACGCCTCCCCGGTGCCCCTGTTCGCCAAAGCCTTCCCGGGCGCCAATGCCTACAGCGCGGCGGACATGCCCGATATCGACGTGCTCATCATCACCCACAACCATTACGACCATCTCGACAGCCGGACAATTTCCAGCCTGCGCAGCCGTATTAAAAACGTTTACACGGGGCTCGGCGTGAAGCCCGACCTGGTGCGTTGCGGCATCCCGGCGGAAATCATCACGGAAATGGATTGGGGACAAAGTGCGGACCTGCCCGTAGGGCTTGCGCTTACCGCCGCGCCCGCCCGGCACTTCTCAGGGCGTGGGGTGAAGAGAAACCAATCACTTTGGTCTTCCTATATACTGGCTGCCGAGACAGAAAAAATCTACATCGGCGGGGATTCCGGCTACGGCCCGCATTTCAAGGCCATCGGCGAAGCGTTTGGGCCATTCGACCTGGCGATCCTGGAAACGGGCCAATACAACCCGCAGTGGGCGGCCATCCACATGATGCCGGAAGAAGCGGTGCGCGCCGCGGAGGACCTCCGGGCCAGGGCGCTCCTGCCCGTCCACTGGGCCAAATTCGCCCTCGCCTTCCATCCCTGGGACGAGCCCGCCCAACGCACCGCCGCTGAAGCCGCGAAAGCCGGCATGCCACTGGCTACACCCAGGATCGGGGAAACCTTCTTCCTCCATCAGCCCCTTCCCGCAAAACATTGGTGGAAAGACGTGAAACAACCGTAGGCCGTACATCCCGCAAAGAACTCCGACATATTTCTGACCGCTACGTGCTCGACCTGGCCCGCGACGGCTACTGGGCCACGGTGCATGTCGTGAACGGCGGCAAGCCGGCCTTCATCCGCAATTACATCCGCAGCAAGCGCCCCGTGGGCGCTGTGATGGCAGGCGCCATCCCGGTGGCCTGGTTCGAGATGAGCGAAGATTTCAATGGCGCGGCCGCCCGTGGATAGCATCCATGGGCGGCCGTTCCGGCTTTCAAGAACCAAAAGGCACGCGGATTGTTTTAGCTAGGACAAAACGATGCGTATGCTTACAAAATGGCCTGTATTGGATTATGATTCCTGGAAAGACACGCTGGCGACCGTCCACCGCTGGACGCAGGTGATCGGCAAGATCCGTTTGCGGAAGATGCCCTGGCTCAACCATTCGTGGCATGTAACGCTGATGGTGAGCCCCACGGGATTGTCGACCGGCAGCATACCTTTTGACCGGGGGCTTTTCCAAATCGACTTCGATTTCGTGCGCCACCGGTTGCGGATCGCGACGAGCGAGGGGCGGCAGGAGTCGCTCGAGTTGCGACCGATGGCGGTAGCGGATTTTTATCATGCGGTGTTTGAAAAGCTAAAGCAGCTGGAAGTAGACGTAGCGATTTTCACCATGCCGAGCGAGCTGGAAAACGCAGTGCCGTTTGAGGAAGATTACGATCACCGGTCGTACGATGCCAATAAGATGGAAGATTGCTGGCGGGCGATGGTGAACATCCATATCGTGTTCACCCGTTTCCGGGCGGGGTTTACGGGTAAGGTGAGCCCTGTTCATTTTTTCTGGGGGGCGTTCGACCTGGCGGTGACGCGTTTTTCGGGCCGCGACGCGCCGTTGCATACGGGCACGGCGCCGAACCTTCCGGCGCGGGTGATGCAGGAGGCGTATTCGAAGGAAGTGAGTTCCTGCGGTTTCTGGCCCGGCAGTGCATATTTTCCGCAGGCGGCGTTTTACAGTTATGCGTATCCCGGGCCTGAGGGTTTCGCGGATTATCCGGTGCAGCCGGAAGGCGCTTATTGGAGCAAAGAGCTGGGAGAATTCCTGCTGCCGTATGAAGTGGTGCAGCAATCTTCCAACCCGGAAAAAACACTGCTGGCATTCCTGCAATCCACTTACGAAGCTGCCGCCAACACGGCGAACTGGGACCGCGCATCGCTCGAATGCGACCTCACGGATTTCGAGAATGATTACGGATGTTTCCGTGCAGGATAATTTTTTTGACGAAGATTTGGAAAGTTCCGGGAATGATTTACCTTTGCCATCCCGAACACAAAACCAGGGATGCCCAGATGGCGAAATTGGTAGACGCACTGTGTTCAGGTCGCAGCGCCGGCAACGGTGTGCTGGTTCGAATCCAGTTCTGGGCACCAACATTGGCCGAATAGTTTAAACGCTGTTCGGCCTTTTTTTTATGTATCGCGATGACTGTTATCATCCTGCCAGAGAACCATCGTTCTGCATAATTACTCCACAGACTCTATCATTACAACATGCTTACCTTTGATTGGCAACTCCCCCACCGGTCGCATCATTCATCCCACAAAATTGTACATTTAACCTGACAAACCAATCAACACGATCCTATTCCAAAACTCAACGATTACTTATCCGACATTATTTAACCAACCACATTATTTACCATTATTATGAGCAGATTTAACAAGAAGCAGGATGCGCTTGATTACCACTCCCAGGGCCGCCCGGGGAAAGTACAAGTGATCCCGACCAAACCTACAAACTCCCAACGCGACCTTTCCCTCGCCTACTCGCCCGGCGTAGCGGAGCCTTGCCTCATGATCGCAGATAACAAAGAAGATGTTTACAAATACACCGCCAAAGGCAACCTGGTAGCCGTCATCAGCAACGGAACCGCCGTGCTGGGCCTGGGCGACATCGGCCCGGAAGCGGGAAAACCTGTTATGGAAGGGAAAGGCCTGTTGTTTAAAATCTATGCGGACATCGACGTGTTCGACCTGGAACTGGATACGAAGAACGTCGATGAGTTCGTCAGGATCGTTAAAGCGCTGGAACCTACATTCGGCGGCATCAACCTGGAAGACATCAAAGCGCCGGAATGCTTCGAGATCGAACGCCGCCTGAAAGCTGAGATGAACATCCCCGTGATGCACGACGATCAGCATGGCACCGCCATCATTTCCGCTTCCGCCCTGCTGAACGCCTGCGAATTGCAACAGAAAAAGCTGGAAGACATCAAGATCGTCGTAAACGGCGCCGGCGCGGCCGCCATCTCCTGCACGCGGCTTTATGTTTCCCTCGGCGCGAAAAAAGAAAACATCGTGATGTGCGACCGCACGGGCGTCATCCGGGACGACCGGGAGAAGCTGGATGCCATCAAGGCCGAGTTCGCCACTCCCCGGAAAATCAGCACCCTGGCGGAAGCTATCGAAGGCGCGGATGTATTCATCGGGCTTTCCTCCGGCAAATGCGTGACGCCCGAAATGTTGCTTTCCATGGCAGCCAATCCCATCGTTTTCGCCATGTCGAACCCGGACCCGGAAATCGCGTACGACGTAGCCATCGCCACCAGGAAGGATATCATCATGGCCACCGGCCGGTCCGACTATCCCAACCAGGTGAACAATGTGCTGGGTTTCCCGTACATCTTCCGCGGCGCCCTCGACGTTCGCGCCACCAGCATCAACGAGGAAATGAAAATCGCGGCGGTAAAAGCGATCGCCGATCTGGCCAAAAAGCCCGTGCCGGAAGCGGTGAACATGGCGTACAACCAAAAGAACATCCGGTTCGGGAAAGATTACATCATCCCCAAGCCCATGGACAGCCGCCTGATGACCAACGTTTCCATGGCCGTGGCGAAAGCCGCGATGGATTCCGGCGTTGCAAGGAAATCTATTACCGACTGGCCCGCTTATGAGGAAGAACTGAAGCGGAGGATCGGCGGAGACGATACCATTTTCAGAGCGCTCATCAACAAAGCCAAACAAGATCCCAAGCGGGTCGTATTTGCGGAAGCGGATAACTACAAAATCCTGAAAGCCGCCCAGATCGTCCGCGACGAACATATCGCCATCCCGGTATTGCTGGGCAACAAAGCCGCCATTGAGAAAATTATCGCGGAACACGAGCTGGATCTCGCGGATGTGGAGATTATCGACAATTTCACCGAAACCGCCCGGCTGAATAAATACGCCGAAGCATTGTACGAAAAACGGCAAAGACGGGGAATCACCCTGCCCGAAGCCACCAAACTGATGCGCGACCGGAACTACTTCGGTACCTCCATGGTGGAATTCGGTGAAGCCGACGCCATGATCTCCGGCCTTACAAAAAACTATGCCACTACCATCAGGCCCGCACTGCACGTTATCGGAACGGAAGCAGACGTTCCCCGCGTAGCCGGCATGTATATGATGATGACACGCAAAGGCCCCGTCTTCCTGGGCGACACAACAGTAAATGTAAACCCCTCCGCCGAAGACCTGGTAGACCTGACTTTATTGCTGGAACGTGCGGTAAGGAGGTTTAACATCCAGCCCAGGATCGCCCTTCTTTCCTATTCCAATTACGGTTCCAACAACGGCGCCGTGCCGGAAAAGGTTAGAAAAGCGGTAAAGATCCTGCACGACCGGCATCCGGAACTCATTATCGACGGGGAAATGCAGGCCAACTTCGCGACTAACAACACCTTGCTGCGGGATAACTTCCCCTTCAGCAAACTGGCCGACGCCCCGGCGAACACGCTCGTTTTCCCCAACCTCGAATCGGGCAACATCGCCTACAAACTCCTGCAGGAGCTCGGGGAGGCCGAAGCCATCGGCCCCATCCTCCTGGGATTGAAGAAACCCGTGCATATCGTGCAGATGGGCAGTTCGGTACGGGAAATCGTGAATATGATCACCATCGCCGTGGTGGACGCGCAGGAAAAGCAAAAGCGCTGAGCGCTGCTCTGTATCATTACCAAAATACAAGAGGCCGCCCTGCATCGGGCGACCTCTTTTTTATTGCAAACAAACAGACATCGGCAGATTTATACTTGTCCTTCGATCGCTGCGATGGCGTTGATCGTTTTAAACACTGAATCCGGCGTCACGGAAATACTGTCGATCCCTTCTTCCACCAGGAACTTCGCGAAATCGGGATAATCGGAAGGCCCCTGTCCGCAGATCCCTACCTTCACGCCACGCTGCTTCGCCGTCCGGATCAGCATGCGGATCATTTCTTTCACCGCCGGGTTGCGTTCGTCGTATAGATTCGCGACGAGCGACGAGTCCCGGTCGAGGCCGAGCGTCAGTTGCGTCAGGTCGTTGGAGCCGATGGAGAAACCATCGATATGCTGCGCGAAGGCATCAGCCAGGATCACGTTGGATGGCAATTCCGCCATCAGGTATAGCTCCAGGCCGTTTTCACCGCGCTTCAATCCATATTCAGCCATCGTATCCTGCACCTTCTGCAACTCTTCGACTGTCCGGCAGAACGGCACCATCAGCACGATATTGCTTAAACCCATTTCCTCCCTGGCTTTCCGGATGGCCTTGCATTCCAGCCCGAACGCCGCTTTGTAGCTCTCGGAATAATACCGCGAAGCACCACGCCAGCCGATCATAGGATTCTCCTCCTTCGGCTCGAAATATTTTCCGCCGAGCAGGTTGTAGTATTCGTTGCTTTTGAAATCGGAGAACCGCACGATCACTTTATTCGGGTAGAAAGACGCGGCGATCTTGGCTACGCCGCAGGCGAGTTTGTTCACGAAGAAATCTTCTTCATGCTGGTAGCCGGCGATGAGGGTTCCGATTTTGGCGGAGAGATCCGCGTCCCCGATATCACGGTGCCGCAGCAAAGCCAGCGGGTGCGCCTGGATGTAGTTGTTGATGATAAATTCTTCCCGGGCCAGCCCCACGCCTTTATTGGGCAGATGGGCAAACTGGAACGCCAGCGACGGCGAGGCCACGTTGAGCATCACGTTCGTTTTCACTTCCGGCAACACGTCCAGGTCGTATTCCTCGCGGGTGAAGGGTATTTCGCCCTGGTAAACAAGGCCCACATCCCCTTCGGCACAGCTTACCGTTACCAGCTGGCCGCTTTGCAGCAATTCGGTGGCATTCCCGCAACCTACAACGGCCGGCAACCCCATTTCGCGGGCCACGATGGCGGCGTGGCAGGTTCGGCCGCCTTTGTTGGTCACGATGGCGGATGCTTTTTTCATAATAGGCTCCCAGTCGGGATCGGTCATATCCGTTACCAGCACATCGCCTTCTTTGAACTCATGCCCTTCCAGCACACGCTTATCAAGCGAATACAGGATGTTTACTTTCCCGGAAACGATCTTATCGCCCACGGCAATGCCTTTTACCAGCAACTTCTCCGCGCGGGATTCGTCGCGTATGGCATAGTCCACGAACTTTCCCGGGATGCGGCGCGAGTGGATCGTTTCGGGGCGGGCCTGTACGATGAACAGTTCCCGGCTCATGCCGTCTAC
The DNA here is from genome assembly GCF_038396755.1 of Chitinophaga pollutisoli. NCBI lineage: Bacteria > Pseudomonadati > Bacteroidota > Chitinophagia > Chitinophagales > Chitinophagaceae > Chitinophaga > Chitinophaga pollutisoli. The sequence continues at coordinate 1,292,977 of NZ_CP149822.1, forward strand.
CGCCCATTCAACATCCATCGGCGTCCAGGCTTGCTTCAGGTTGGAATAGTACTTTTCGATCTTCACGACCCAGTCCGCTATGGTCAGCGCCATGGCGTCGTCAAGGCAGAAGCGTTGCTGGGAAGCTTTTTCGGTGGGAATGATCCGCACGCGCTCATCGGCATCATCGCCGTATACCATCATCCTGTCCTTCACGCCGAGCTTCTTCTCGATGAGCGCGGCATGCCCCAGGGCGAGGGTGGGTTTGAATACGACATATTCATCCGGCGACACGGCGCCCTGCACCACCATTTCACCCAGCCCGTAAGAGCCGTTGATCACGACCACGTCTTTGAAGCCCGATTCGGTGTCCAGCGAAAACGCGACGCCGCTGGTGCCGAGATCGCTGCGGACCATTTTCTGCACGCAAACCGACAAGCCCACAGTAAAGTGATCGTAGCCGAAGTTTTCGCGGTAGGAAATCGCCCTGTCCGTAAACAGGGAAGCGAAGCAGTTCCGCACCGCATCTACCAGCGCCGCCGGTCCTCTTACGTTGAGATAGGTTTCCTGCTGGCCGGCGAAAGACGCGTCCGGCAGGTCTTCCGCCGTGGCGGAGGAGCGGACGGCCACATCGGTGATATCTTGCCCGTATTGTGCCGACAGCCCGCCGTACGCATCGATGATCAATTGCGACAAATGCGCCGGGAACCTTGCGTTGCGGACGAGATTGCGGATGGAAAGGCCCGCCCTGCGGAGGGATTCCACATCATCGAAATTGATTTCGCTGACGAGGTCTTTGATGCGATTGATGAGGTTATTGTGGGCGATGAATTCGTTGTAGGCATGCGTGGTGATGACGAACCCATCCGGGATTCGGATGCCGAGGCTGGTGAGATGCTGCAGCATCTCCCCGAGCGACGCATTCTTCCCCCCGACGAGGGGAATATCGCCGATCCCTACCCTGCCGAGCGGCAGGATATATTGTTGTTCCATAATTCCGTGGTTGTTTTGGTGTATGATGTAAAAAGTAAGGGGGTTATACGGTCTTCATTAAAACATAGCGCCGGTAAGCGCTTCCAGCTGCATGCGCGGCGCCGCTTCATCTTCCTCGAACGCCATCTCGCCGAGGAACCTTTCGGCATCCAGCGCAGCCATGCACCCGGAGCCCGCGGCCGTCACCGCCTGGCGGTATTGCTTATCCTGCACGTCGCCGGCGGCAAACACGCCGGGGATGCTGGTACGCGAAGATCCGGGAATGGTTTTGATGTACCCGGCTTCGTCCATATCGAGCCAGCCGGAAAAGATATCCGAGTTAGGTTGATGGCCGATGGCGACGAAGAATCCGTTTACCGGGATCGTGCTTTTTTTCCGGATTTGTTATTGACGATGCGGACACCCTCCACGCGGGTATCGCCAAGCACTTCCTCCGTTTCCGCATTCCAGTAGATGTCGATGTTTTCCGCCATTTTTACGCGTTGCTGCATGACTTTAGAAGCTTTCATCCCGTGTTCGTCTTTCCGCACGATCATGCTTACGCGGCTGCAGATTTTAGACAGGTACAGCGCTTCTTCGCAGGCGGTATCGCCTGCGCCCACGATGGCAACGGGTTTGCCGCGGAAAAAGAAACCGTCGCAAACGGCGCAGGCGCTCACACCGAAACCGTTTAGTTCCCGCTCACTGTCGAGCCCCAGCCATTTGGCGGAAGCGCCTGTAGCGATGATGACGGACTCCGCTTCCAGGAGCTCGGTTTCGTCGATCCAGACTTTAAAAGGCCGCTGGCTGAAATCCACCTTCGTAGCCAGGCCATACCGGATATCCGCGCCCATGCGGGCGGCCTGTTTTTCAAAGTTGACCATCATTTCAGGCCCCTGGATCCCTTCGGGATAGCCGGGATAGTTTTCTACTTCGGTGGTGATGGTGAGTTGTCCTCCGGGCTGGATGCCCTGATACATAACGGGATTTAGCCCGGCGCGGGAGGCGTAGATAGCCGCGGTATAGCCCGCAGGCCCGCTCCCGATGATCAAACACTTGATCCGGTTGGTTTCTGGTGTCATACGTGAGAATTATAAAGGCAAATGGTTGGTATCGAAAATATTTCAGCCGAAATTCAAGAATGTTTGTGATTCCACAATCAACGGAAGAATATTCCGTAATTTTTCCGGATTCTGCGCAAAAAACCGATTGCAATATCATCCAGGGCGGGCTAAACCATCTGATATGCCGTAAATCTTCCGGCAAAGGTATTTGCGTTTTCTATCCGGATGTTTCTTCGTCTTGACTCCAGACACGCGCCGGACCCTGATCATAGCTTATCAGATGCTTACCCGGGATACCGGAAGCCCCTGTTGCACATGGCGATGCCTAGCGGAACGGGGGCTTCCGCGATCAAAATTTATAACGTCACATTCCTCTTAAAAGCGCAACCCAGCTCCATGATAGAATCCGTTTTCGCTATGCCGGGAATACAATCAATTTTCTCATACAGCACTTTCCGCATATGCGCGTGGTCCCGCGCGATGATCCGCAGGTACAGGGTATAACTGCCGGAAATATAATAGCACTCCGTGACTTCGGGGATATTCTTCAGCGCCTCGATGATCCGGTTTGAATCCTGGTCCTTTTCCAGCGTGATGCCCGTAAAAGCGCCCCAGTCGTAACCCAGTTGTTTCTCATTGAGCACCGGTTTAATCCCTTCGAGAATACCCGATTCCATTAACCGGCTGACCCGCTGGTGAATCATCGTATTGGACACGCCCAGCGCCGTGGCAATAGCTGAATAAGGCTTGCGCCCGTCTTTTTCCAGTTCCTTCAATATCTGGATATCAAATGCGTCAACATGCTCCATACAACCCGGATTTCGTTTGTTTTGACTTATTTTGACGACAATTTAATTCATTTTTAACTTTCATAAGGCATTTTTAAGTTAAATTGCATTTCAGATTTCACTGATACAAAAACCAACCACGATGGAAATACTGGAGCAATTATCAAAAAGCGATGCCTTCATCACCAAAGAACATCATTACGGCGCGCATAACTACCACCCGTTGCCCGTAGTGCTGGAAAGAGGGGAAGGCGTTTACCTGTGGGATGTGGAAGGCAGGCAATATTTTGATTTCCTTTCGGCCTATTCGGCCGTCAACCAGGGGCATTGCCATCCGCGCATTACGGCGGCGCTGATCAGACAGGCGGAAAAACTCACCCTTAATTCCAGGGCGTTTTACAATAATAAACTGGGCGAATTTGAAGAATATCTTTGCCGGCTGTTCGGGTACGACAAAGCCCTGGTCATGAATACCGGCGTGGAAGCCGTGGAAACGGCGATGAAGCTCTGCAGGAAATGGGGCTATACCGTGAAAGGCATCCCGGAAGGCAAGGCGAAGATCGTGTTCGCCGACGGGAATTTCCATGGCCGCACGATCTCGGTGGTGTCCGCGTCCGACGACGAGCAGGCCCGTAAAGGCTTCGGGCCTTTCCTCGACGGGATCGAAAAAGTACCCTTCAACGACGCCCACGCCCTCGAAACCCTTTTACAAAAAGACGAGCATATCGCAGGCGTTATCCTGGAGCCGATCCAGGGTGAGGCGGGCGTGGTGGTGCCGGACGACGACTACCTGGCGCGCGTGGCGGCGCTGTGCGAGCGGTTCAACGTGCTGTACATCGCAGACGAGATCCAGACCGGGATCGGGAGAACCGGCAGCATGCTGGCATCCTACGACATCGCCACCGGCGAGGGCAAACCCGATATGCTGATTCTCGGGAAAGCGGTATCCGGCGGCACGATGCCCGTTTCCGCCGTACTGGCTAACGATGAAGTGATGCTCTGCATCAAGCCCGGGGAACACGGTTCCACTTACGGCGGCAATCCGCTCGCATGTGCGGTTTCAATGGAAGCCATCCAGGTGGTGATCGACGAAGACCTCCCGCTGAACGCATTCAAAATGGGAAGTTTGCTGCGCGAAGGTTTGCGGGATATCGCCAAACGCCACGGCGTCATTACCGAAGTGAGAGGCAAGGGCCTGCTCACCGCCATTGTGGTGGATAACACGGCTAACCCCGAACTGGCCTGGGATCTCTGCCTGGAGTTCAAACATCGCGGGCTGTTGGCCAAGCCCACCCATGGCAATAAAATCAGGTTCGCACCACCGTTAATCATCCATTCCAAACAGGTGATTGAAAGTCTGACCATTATTGAAAACGCTATTAAATCCCGATGTTTATGATCCCATCCCTGAAGCTCATAAAAAACAGGTCGGATATCGGCGCGGGTACGCGCGGGTCAGACATGGGAATCGACGCGATGGAAATTGCCGCTATCAACAAAGGGAACCACTTCTTCCACCAGGTTGCCTTTACTGAAATACAAACGCGTAACGAAGCCGTGTACCACGGCGATGAAGATGCCTGCGGCCGCCGTATCGGGCAGATCGTGGAACAATGCAGGCAGCTCGCGGAGGTTGTTTGCGAAACCCTTACCGGGAAAGAATTCCCCGTAATCATCTCCGGCGATCACTCCTCCGGCATCGGTACTATCAGCGGCATCAAAGCCGCATTCCCCGATAAAACCCTCGGCGTGATATGGATCGATGCGCACGCGGATATCCATTCCCCCTACACCACCCCTTCCGGCAACCTGCACGGTATGCCGCTGGCAGCCGTCATGCACCAGGATAACCTGTCCTGCCGCATCAATGACGTGAACACCCACACCGCCGCCGCCTGGGAACTACTGAAAACGCTGGGCGCGCCGGGCGTAAAACTTCATCCCGAACACCTGGTTTATTTCGGCGTGCGCGACACAGAACCGGCGGAAGACAAGTTAATCGAACAACTCGGCATTCAAAACTACACCGTTGCCCAGGTACGGCAACTAGGGATACAACACTGCATCGCGGAGGCATTGGAACGCCTGGCGGCTTGCGATATGATTTACGTTTCGTTCGATGTGGACAGCATGGATTGCGACCAGATCTCCGACGGCACCGGCACACCCGTTCCGGAAGGATTTGCTTCCGGCGAAATCATCAGCATGACCGAAGCGATCTTCCGCACGGGGAAAGTCATCTGCTATGAAATCGTGGAAGTAAACCCGCTCCTGGACCACCGGGGCAACAGGATGGCAGAGGTCGCATTCGATATCCTGGATGCTGTTACAAGGCCCATGCTAAAGGCATATACAACAGGAGAATAAATATCCAGGCAATAGGCACCGCGGCCGTCAGCTCAGCACGCCGCCACTTAAAGCCCTGTCAGCATCCGCCACTAACCCGTGTGTTACACATTTTCGCGTTGACGCCTAATGTGACCATATCGCGAGACAGGCTGCAAAAAGAGATTTGGGAAGATGAGGGTGTGATCGTAGGCCGCAGCCCGGATATGTTCATTTCCAAACTCAGAAAGAAGCTGGACCCTGACCCCACGGTCAAAATTGCCGTTATACGCGGCAAGGGATATAAGCTGGAGATTAGCAACCAGGATAATCTGCGTCCGACTATTGGTCTGGAGAACTGCCGATAATTTGCCCGTTTGCTATCCCATTTCCCGGAAATTGTCAATTTTAATTACCTTTGTACCTCATGACACGCACATCAACATATAACCTTTTGTCGATCATTGTCGCCTAGCGCAGGCCCGCAAAGCATCCCCGCTTTATTATTACCTGGCTACCTGCGTTGACTTTTCCCATCATTTATTGATAAAAACTTGCTATGCCTGTCCGCATACGCAAGACAGCATAATATTACCATGCCGACATTACAGTCGTACGGATGGAATGCGCATTTCATGCGCCATTTCGAAACAAACACAACCCAGCACCTCGAAGCCGCGAGAGTGCTGTCTATACAAGGCTTTAAACACCTCCTCATTACAGCAACAGGCAATGCAGACGCGCAATTGTCAGGTGCGCTTATGAACAGCCGCGAGCCGGAAGACTACCCGAAAGTAGGTGACTGGGTGCTGGCAAAGCGGTATGACGCAGAAGGCATCATCATCGACACTTTGCCCAGGATCAACGCACTTAGCCGCAAGGCGCCCGGTACGCAAAGCACGCGCCAGGTGCTGGCGGCCAATATCGATGCGGCGTTTATCGTGCAGGGCCTCGACCGCGACTTCAACCTCATGCGCCTGCAACGTTACCTGCAGCAAATCGTGCAGTGCAACATCCGGCCGGTAGTTATCCTCAACAAGGCAGACCTCGTTCCCGATCCGGAAACGTACCGGCAAACGGTACAGGAACTGGGATACAACTGCCCGGTGGTGCTCACCAGCGCGCTGCAACCCTCGCAGGACGAGTGGGCGCGCCAATACCTCCTGCCACAGCACACTTACATCCTGCTGGGCTCGTCCGGCGTGGGCAAAAGCACGCTGCTTAATAGCCTGCTGGGTTACAGGTTGCAGGAAGAAGGCGCTACCAGCACCGCCAACAACAAGGGTAAACATACCACCACCGCCAGGCATCTCGTATTGCTGCCCAACGGCAGCATGATCATCGACGTGCCGGGCATGCGCGAGTTCGGTGTAACAGACGAGGGTGCGGGCGACGGCGTCTATCACCCGCAGATCGATGCACTGGCGCCGCAATGCCGGTTCGGTGACTGCACGCATCAGCACGAACCAGGATGCGCCATAACGGCCGCCGTCCGCAGCGGCGAACTGCCGGAACCGGTATACCGCAGCTACCTGAAGCTACTGCGCGAGCAATATCATTTCCAGGCCAGCGAAGCGGATAAGAAGCGAAACATCAAGCAACTTACCAAACTGGTGAAACAGGTGGTGAAGCATCGCAAGAACAACAAGTATTAATACCCGTAATGATGAAAAAAAGCGGCCTGTGCATTACAGGCCGCTTTCATGCCGGGTAGTTCACGGATTTCGTCCCCTTATTCACCCGGTTGGTACATATTCCGATACAGATCCCCGTCAAATCCTCTACTTTTTCAAAAATCAAACGGAAGCATGAAAAAGTACCTGTTATGGATCCTGGTGTGCTGGAGCGGAACGGCTACGGCCCAGATGGCGGCGGCGCAAAAAGTTACCCCGGAATACCTGCATGAAACCCGGATCAAAAACCATCCGCCGGAAATCTGGCAAGTCATCCGCGACCTGCCGAAAGTAAAAGACTACGCCAACGGCTTGATCTCCGAAGTGAATATCCGGACGGAACGTGGGACGCAGTACCGCGACCTGGTATTCGCCGACGGCCGCAAACGAACCGACGAGATCCAGCAGGTGCACGAATCCTACAAATTCTTCGTATTCCAGATATCATCTCCCCTGCCTGCCGGCGTAACAAAAGCCATCGTGACGGCGCTGGTGGAGTCGCTGCCCGAAAGCAAAGGCACATCGGTGGTTCGGTGGTCCATCATTATGGATGGCGAAAAAGCCGCTAAAAAGGTCCTGACCGACACTTTAACCGCCGAAATCGCCCAATACGAGGCCGGTCTGAAAAAGCTGCTGGAATAGGTTCGCAGTAAAACATAGTGCCCTTTCCAGGGAAAATGAGAAAAAGACAAGTCGGCTTGCGCTGATTTGTCTTTTTTTTGCTGCCGCCTTGTTGTACTTTTGCCCCTATCCCGCATATCTGAAAAAACAGCACGGCTGCTCCCTGCAAATGTGCTCCCCAACAAGAACGTATGACAAACAGAAACCTCATTAAGGCCACCGGCTCGATCCTCGTACATCAAAATGTGGAAAACACCTTTGCGTTTTTCGCCGATCCCAGCAACGATAGCCTATGGCGCACGGAAATAAACGACAGCGTACCAGACGGCCCTTTGCAAACCGGCACCACCATTTCAGAATATTCTTACCTGTCGAAAAAAGCCGCCAACAATTTGCTGCAACTGAAATGCATCCGGTTCGATAAAAACAAAGCCGCCATCTTTGAAACGCCCGGCGAGGCCAGGTTTTACCTGAAAAGCCAGCGAACGGTGAAAGCCATTTCCGAGAACACGACGGAAATCACTTACCAACTCGAATTTGATAAAAGCATCGTCAAATTCGCGATAGGTTTCAATCTGCCGGACTTTATCGTTTCGTATAAAGCGAAAAGCGATATGAAGAAGTATCTGCGGCAACTGAAGCTGCATCTTGGCAGCGCCCGTTTGTAAGACCGGGGTTTATCCGCGACAACATCGACAAAAGCCTGCCCGGAAAATTCGAAAGCCTGTTAGACAATACATATGCTACGGGAGTAATCCACGTGCAAATGGCTTTCCTTTGCAGAAATTATGTCCATTTTAGTATCTTGATGAAAAACCAGCCATGTTTAAATGCCTATCTATCTTCGCGATGGCGATGATGATCGTTAGCCAGGCGTTCTGTATCGAAACGCATGTTTTTGTCAGGGCGCGGGCCAAAGACGCTAAATTCCTGGGTTCCTCCATCGGTGGCGCGCATGTCATCATCCGCAACAAATTCAACCAGCAAATCCTGGCGGAAGGTAAAACGGCGGGAACGCCCGGCAATACCGCCCAGATCATGGACACCGCGCGCGGCCGGTATGCGCTGATGGCCGATGCAGCGGCGGCCAAATTCGATGCCGTGCTGAACATTTCGGAACCCACGCTTGTCCGGATCGAGGTGCTGGCACCGGCCAACCACCGGCAATCGCAGGTAAATGCCGCGGTGGAAATGTGGGTGATACCAGGTAAACACATCACCGGTGATGGCGTTATTCTTGAAATTCCAGGGTTCATCATTGATATTTTATCGCCCCGGACGCATAACTACCTTCGTTTGTCTTCCCTCAATTCCCAACCGCTGACCATCCAGGCCAATATCGTCATGATGTGCGGCTGCATCATTCAAAAAGGAGGATTGTGGAACGGGGATAAGATGGAAGTGAAAGCGATCGTGAAAAAGAACGGCCAGCTGTTGCAGGAAGCATCCATGTCCTGCGTGGCGGATAATCTCTTCGAAGGCAAACTCCATATTACAGAAAAGGGCGAATACCAGGTTACTGTGTATGCGTTTGATGAACGGAGCGGTAATACCGGCGTGGATATTGTCAACTTCGTGGTGCTTTAATGGAAATCCCGGGACTTCACGAACATATCCGGTTGGGGATGCTCGCCGTTTTTATGGGTGCTTGCGGGATAAGGAGATTTCTCATCCGCCCTTGATACTGTCATCAGCAGGCTTTCGTCTACGTTTCTGGCAATCGTGTTTTTGATCAGTTTGGTAAGATTGTGGCAGCGCTCCACGATAATGTGCACCACTTCTCCTTCGCGCTGCAATTTCCCTTCTACCATCAGCAAAGTGGATTGCAGGACTTCCTTGCGGTATTTCTCAAACACTTTCTCGAACAGCACGAGGTTGCAAACGCCCGTTTCATCCTCGATGGTGATGAAGCAAACGCCTTTCGCTGTACCGGGGCGCTGGCGCACCAATACTAAACCCGCGGCCTTTACATGTGAATCATGCACCGCCGTGGCAATGCCCTTGGCGGAAAGAATATGCAGCTGCGTGAGCTGTTGCCGTACAAAACTAACGGGATGCGCTTTCAGCGACAAAGAAGTAGCCGCGTAATCCTGCACCACATGTTCCGGCGTGCTCATGAAAGGAAGCTCCACCTGCTGTTCGTGGCTGGTCTCAGAAGGCTGACCGGCGAACAAAGCTTCAGGGGTATCGCCAAGGGCGGACACTTCCCATAACGCGCGGCGCCTGTCCATCCCCATCGAGCGGAAGGCATCGGCATCCGCGAGGCGTTCCAGCGCGGCGACGGTCATGCCCGCATTTTTCAACTCCGTGATGGTGGTATAACCCGCTCCCCTGCCACCGGTCAGGATCTGAGCGTCTTCCGCGCGCATGCCGGTGATCTGCCGGAAGCCCAGGCGCAACGCGCGGTAGCGGCCCGACTTTTCCTCCAGGCTGTTATCCCATTGCGAGAAATTCACGTCCACCGGCCGCACCGTTACCTCGTGGTTGCGTGCATCGGAAACGATCTGCGCGGGTTGATAGAAGCCCATGGGCATGCTGTTGAGAAGCGCGGCTGCGAAGATCTCCGGGTAAAAGCACTTCAGCCAGGAAGAAACGTACACCAGCTGCGCGAAGCTGGCAGCGTGGCTTTCCGGGAAACCATAACTCCCGAAACCTTCCAGCTGCTTGAAAATCCGGCCGGCAAACTCCGCATCGTAGCCGCGGCCCACCATTCCATTGATGAGTTTATCCCTGAATTTGCTGACCAGGCCATGCGACTTGAACGTGGCCATGCTCCGCCGCAGCTGGTCGGCCTCCGCAGGGGTAAACCCAGCGGCAACGATGGCCACTTTCATCGCCTGTTCCTGGAAAAGGGGAACGCCCAGCGTGCGGCCCAGGATTTCCTTCAACTCTTCGGAAGGAAAGGAAACAGGTTCCTCCCCGTTACGGCGCCGCAGATAAGGGTGCACCATATCGCCCTGTATAGGCCCCGGGCGAACGATGGCCACTTCTATCACCAGGTCGTAAAACTTCTTTGGCCGCAACCGCGGGAGCATGCTTTGCTGCGCGCGGCTTTCGATCTGGAAAACACCGATGGTGTCGGCATGGCTGATCATTTCATATACTTTAGGATCGTCCTGCGGGATATTGGCCAGTGTCAGATCTAAACCGTAGTGCTCCTTTGCGAGGGTGAACGCTTTGCGGATGCAGGTGAGCATACCCAATGCCAGCACATCTATTTTGAGGAAGCCTAGCGCTTCGATATCGTCTTTGTTCCATTCTATATTCGTGCGGTTTTCCATGCGTGCGTTCAGGATCGGGCACAGGTCCGTCAGTTTGCCCCGGGTGATGACGAAACCACCGGTATGTTGCCCCAGTTGCCTGGGGAAGCCGATCATCTGGCCGGTCAGTTCCAGCACCTTTTTCAGGTGCGGATCTTCCGGGTTGAGGCCTGCCTGCCGCAGGGCTTTTTCGTCAAACCACTCATCCGTAAATTCCCAGATGGCGCTGCTGAGACGGCTGACCGTATCGGCCGACAATCCCATCGCCTTTCCTACGTCGCGGATGGCGCCTTTCTGCCTCTGCTGGGTAACCGTTGCCACGATGGCCGCGCGGTCGCGGCCGTATTTGTTATAAATGTACTGCATCACTTCCTCCCGCCTTTCGTGTTCAAAATCCACATCGATATCCGGCGGCTCGTTGCGGGCGGAAGAGATAAAACGCTCGAAGAGCAGGTCGAATTTTGTGGGGTTGACAGAAGTGATGCCCAGGCAGAAACAAACCGTGGAATTGGCGGCTGATCCTCTCCCCTGGCAAAGGATTTGCTTTTCCCGCGCATACCGGACAATATCATACACCGTAAGAAAATACGCGGCATAATCCATTTCGCGGATGAAAGACATTTCGTGGTGGATGGAATGGATGATCTTTTCCGGCAGCACTTCTCCGAAATGTGCTTTTGCCCCTTGCCAGGTAAGCATTTCCAGTTCTTCCTGCGGTGTGCGGCCACCGGAGGTGATTTCTTCCGGGTAAATGTATTGAAGGCTATCGAGCGAAAACCGGCAGGATTCAGCGATCTCCATCGTCTGGCGGATCGCGTCGGGATACTGGCGGAAAAGGCGCTCCATTTCTTTCGGTTCCTTGAGATAGCGCTCCGCGTTGGCGTGCAGGCGGAGACCGGCATCATAGATCGTACACTTCTCCCGCACGCAGGTTAATATATCCTGCAGCTGGCGCCGCTCGTGACAATGGTAATGCACGTCGTTAAGGGCCACCATCGGCACGCCGAGATAACCGGCCAGTTGATGCAAACGGAAGATCCGTTTCTGATCGTCCTGCGCATAGGTTCTTGACGCGCCAATATAGAGCCCCCGGCCGAAGGCTTCCCTGTATTCTTCCACATGCTTTTTATACCCCGCATCCAGCTCAAAATCCCGCACCAACGAATCCGGCGGCACGGTCACAAACCGGATGCCCTGGCGATGGGCATACACATCCTGTTTGCGCAGCAGGCATTCGCCTTTCTCCGCGCGCATGTTACCGAGGCTGAGCAATGCGCTCATGCGGCCATAGGCTGCTTTATCCGTTGGAAATGCCAGCAAACCAGGCCCGTCTTCGAGGTCCAGCCGGCAAGCCGGGATGAATCGGATCCCGCATGTTTTCGCGGCGGTATGCGCCCGCACGATGCCCGCCAGGGTGTTGCGGTCCGTTACAGCGATGGCCGCATGTTGCAGGATAGCCGCCTGTTGCACCAGTTCTTCGGGATGGGAACCGCCGCGGAGGAAGCTGAAATTGCTGGTAACTTGTAATTCCGCGTATTCCATCTTCAGTCATTTAAGCAAAATAGCCATGTAAATACCAATTGAAACGGGCCTTCTCTCCATAGTGGCCGGAGCGGAACAGCCAGTAACGCCGGCCTTCACGGTCTTCCACCACATAATAATCGCGATGTTCGCCGTTTTCCAGCCACCATTCCTGCTCGATGCGCTCCGGGCCTTCGGCTTTGCTGATTTCGTGCAGCACGCCTTTGTGGATGAAGTTCATGGGCGGATAATCAGGGATCGGGGCGCTCACAGTAATATTTTCGGGATCCGCTAAAAGCTGCACAGGGCGTTGGATATCCGTCCGCCAGGCCATGGCGGGCAGTTCGGTGATGGATTGCGCTTTGCGGATGGAGCGCTCCGGCCAATGGTGGGCGTCCGGGAGGTACCGGTGAATAACACCGGGGCCGATCTTGCCGGCGATCCTGTCGAGCAGTTCATTGATTGGAGCATGGCCAGCGCCCGTACCGCCTCCCCAAAGCGCGTGTTGTTCCTGCGCAGCGTTTTCCACCTTGCTGTCGAGTACAAACAACTCAATGCCCAGGCCCGGCGCGATGCTGCTGATCTTCAGCCTGAAAAGGCCCAGCAAATGCCCCACGTTGCCGGAAGCTGACGTGGTACCGATCTCAATGGACTGCACCTGTCCATCGACGCGGTGGCAGCTTACCTTCGCCGCGCGAACGCCTTTGCCCTCGCTGTGCAGGCGTTTGCAAAGCGATTCCAGTAATTGCCCGATGGCGATTTCGATGCCCGCCGCGTTACGGATCGGCTCCAGGCAAGGGAGCCGCTCCTGGTAGGGAGGGATAACCTGGATCGGGGTCAGCACTTCTTCTTTGAAGCCCAGCGCCTGTTCGATGCGGTCGAGCAGCCCGATCCCATATCTGCGGAACAACATGCGGCGGTCCATATGAATGAAGGAACCGATTTGCCAGAACCCCATTTTGTGCAGGCGCAATTGCACCTGTGGTTCAATGCGGAGTGCCGCGGTGGGCAAGGGCAGCAAGGCTTCCAATTGTTTTCCGGGGGGAACGACAGGGCCGTTTTTTCCGTAGCGGGCCACGGCCCAGGCTGCGCCAGGCGTGCTGGCGATGCCAATGCGGGTATCGTAGCCAGCGGCACGCAGACGTGTAACGATTTCTTTGAGATATGGCGGTTCTCCGCCCCACAGATGCGCGCAACCGGTTACATCCATCAGCAAACCATCCGGCATATCCACCATCACCACAGGTGTAAAGCGGATGCACCACTCACCGATGGCCGCCAGTAATTTCCCGGTCAATGCCGGGCGCTCGTCCAGCAGTTGCAGCCCGGCCACGATGGCTTTCGCATCCGCCGCGGGCATGCCAGCCGTCACGCCTTCCTGTAGGGCGATGGGATTGGCGGCTTTCACGATCAGGCGCGCGCCGTCTTTCCCCGTAAAAACAAACGGGACATTCTTCAGTTCCGGCCGCCGGAGCGTTTGCCAGTCCGTTAACAGGTAACGGAACCAGATGGATACAAATCGCTTTTCCATCATCACTATCCCACATTTCTTCTTTCCTCAATGATCAATCCGGTTTCTTTCGGCACTACCTGCAGGCCGCTGTCGCTCCATTCCACCAGCCAGTTTCCGGTGTTGCCGTTGCGCACTTTATCCAGGGCAACGTTCCACCGGCGGTAGCCGATGCCGGGCAGTCCGGCCACGCTCCTGCTGGGTTGCGGCGTGATGCGCCATCGGGCGCAGCAGGCGGCGGAGCCTATTGCCCGGGGGCTTTTCCGCAGGATAAAACCGGTAATCCTGCTTTGTTCCACCGCGTGCTGCAAGCGGAGGGATTCGGTGAAACCCAGATCGCGGATTTCACTGATGACGGCCGCGACGCCTTCGCATTTCAACGCTTCTTCGGTCACCCATAAAGCATCTTTCAATCGTTCCACGTTGATAAACACGATACGGTCCGGCTGAACGCCGTAAGCGACCAGCGCCGGCGGGAAAAGCGCATGACTGATGCTCACCCAGATGGCGACGCCGCCTTTGCTCAATAATTTAGCAAGAAGGGCGGCGATAAAGCCTTCTGAAGCGGCGGAACCTTCCCGGCAGGTGGTAATAAATTCATGGATGCCGGCTTCGGGGAAAATTCCGTTGGGAAAAGCAGCTTCCACCGGCCCCATCCCCATACGGCAAACCGCCGCCTCCGCGGGCTTGTAGCCCTGGATGCTGTTGATCTCAGCCTGTAACTGGTTAACGATATCTGCGCTGCTTTTACTCATATCCTGCCTAATCCTGTTGGAAGATGGGCCCAAGGCAAAAATACTAATTTTTTTAGCATTCAGGCAAGTTTATTGCAAACAGGCAAATAATAAATCAAGGTAGTTTAATAAAGCGGCGAAACAAGCATGCTTCAGCGATGTAAACCGCCTGGAATTGATTACATTGCAACCCTTTAACCGGAAACCATTTTCAGCCCATAACCCGGGCTGCTGAAGCATGCTTATCATCATCATTTACCTGGTCCTGATCAGCTTTCTCGCCACACTGGTACGTTCTACTTTCGGGTTCGGGGAATCCCTGATCGCCGTGCCGCTTTTCCTGCTCTTTATCCCGTTGCATGTGGCGGTGCCTTTGTCGGTGCTGATGTCCATTTTTGTTGCGGCGGTGGTAGTAGTACAGGATCATAGATCCATCCACTTCCAAAGCGCCAAATGGCTGATTTTGTACGCCCTGCTGGGGATACCCGTGGGGTTGCTCGTGCTTTCCTACGGCAACGAATATTGGGTGAAGATCGGGCTGGGCGCGCTGATCATCAGTTACAGCATTTTTACACTCCGGGCAAAACATTCCGTGAAGCTGGAACATGACAGTCCGTTCTGGCTTTTCATCTGCAGATTTTTGTCCGGCGTGCTGGGCGGGGCTTATGGGATCAACGGGCCGCCGCTGGTGGTGTATGGTAACAAAAGAGGCTGGAGCGCGCAGCATTTCAGGGCAACCTTGCAGGCTTACTTCCTGCCGGCCAGCTTTATCGGCGTGGTGGGTTATGGGGTGCAGGGATTGCTGGGGTGGACGGTCATCCAATACTTCTTCATCTGCATCCCCGCCATGCTGCCGGCGATTTCCCTGGGCAGGTACCTGAACCGCAGGCTGCAGGGCAATACATTCTATAAATATGTGTATGCGGGACTGATCGCCATCGGCGCCATGCTGATTATTTTCACTTTGGCGGGCCAGGGCGGGAAGTTGCATTGATTTCAATACTATCCGGAGTACTTATCAGAAGACAATTGTCATACGACTTGCAACTTTCCTACTTGAAATGTCAAAACCTCCATCAGCAGACTAATTTAAAGAAAATCAAACCCACATCAAAAAAGGCGTAAAAACCAGCGGCTGATTATCTTCGATAAACTAATGCATTAAAGCGGAAAGCCATTTCTCCCCCATTTACTTCGGTTTCATTACGGTATCCATGGTTGGAAACGTGCGTCCAGGTGAGGCCGCCATCACGGGTACAAAACGGTAGTAATACCAGACAATCCAGCTTTACCGGCTAGGGCGCATGGCATTTTGCTTCCATTTGCTGATATTATTTTAGCATCAGTGCCCGGAAGAATGTAATTATTCATTACTTTAGTTCGACATCCAATCAGGACTTGGCTACTCACACCATTCAATCTGAAAAAGAATTGCTGTTAAGAACGGCGGGGGGCGACGAACAGGCATTTACCCTGCTCGTAGACCTGTATTGGAACAAAGTTTATAGCCATGCACTGGCTTATACAAAAAAACAGGTTGCAGCGCAGGAAATCACCCAGGACATTTTCCTCAATATCTGGCACAAAAGGTTGCGGCTTCCGGAGGTCACCAATTTTAGCAATTATCTTTTCATTGCGGGCAAACACCAGATTATATCTTTCATGCGCCAGAACCTGGAAGAGACGCAATGCCTGGAAGACGCATTTTTCCAGGAAACCACCCTGCAACCCGACCTCCAGTTAAATTACAAGGAAGCATACGAGTCCTTGCTTACCGCGATCGAAAAACTTCCGCCGGCGCGCAGGCAGGTTTTTAAAATGAGCCGCCTCGAAGGTTTAAGCTATGAGGAAATCTCGCAAAAATTGAACATATCCCGGAATACCATTAAAGAACATATTGTAAAATCGCTTAATTTCCTAAGGCAATCGCTGAAAAACGAAGGCCGCTGGCTATCGCTGCTGCTATTATTTTTTTGTTTTTTTAACCCGGAACCACCCACCTGCCATTTTAAAAGCGTCTTTATGTGTAATTGAACGACAATGGACGCAAACGAACTCAGAGAATTACTTGATCAATATCTGACCGACAGCCTTACACCGGAAGGAAAGGCGGCGCTCATCCGTGCGATGGACGCGCCGGAGAGCCTCCCAATGCTGGAATCCCTTATGGAAAGTGATTTCATTGGCGAACGGTATGTTGAATCGGAAAATCTGAACGTTAAAGAAGGGCTCCATGCGTGGTTGAAGGAGAAGATCGCTGAAGCACCGGCCATCAGGCCCGCCCGAAATCAGGCCAGGCGTTTGATGACGCGGATTTCCATCGCCGCGTCTGTAGCCCTCACCATAAGCGCAGCCGCGTATTTCCTGTCCGGAGAAAAAGACACCCGGCCGGTAATAGCCATTGTCGCCGACACAGTTCATGATGCACAGCCCGCCACCTACAAAGCGAAATTGACGCTTGCCAATGGAAAAACCATCGTGCTCGATAGCCTGGCCCATCTACAAAATGCAGCCGCCGGACTGGTGAGCATGTCGGCCGACAGCGTTTTATTGTTCAATCCCGGGGGCAGCGGCAGCAGCGCTGTTGTTACGAACAAGGGCGAGACGTTTTCCTTTAAGCTGCCGGACGGTTCCCAGGTTTGGTTGAACTCCGCTTCCCGTGTCGAGATACCTGCCGCTTACCTGGAAAAAGAACGTAGAATAATTGTTTCCGGTGAAGTGTATGTAAAAGTGGCGGCCAACCCCTCCAAGCCTTTTATTTCAGATATGAACGGCGTAGAAGTGACCGCCCTCGGCACTGAGTTCAATTTAAACGCCTATGAAAATGAGCCCCGCCCCACGGCTACGCTGGTAAGCGGACGTGTCAGGGTAAGCAGCCGCAACGCGGGACAGTCATCAATGGTACTGGTACCCGGCCAACAGGCGCAGTTGCTGGAAAGCGGCCAACTGATTCAGCGTAAAGCCACAGACCTGGAACGGATCATCGCCTGGAAAGAAGGGCTATTCCACTTCGAGAATGCCGACCTTGAAACGGTACTCCGTGAATTCGCACGTTGGTACGATATCCAGATCGTATACCAAGATAAACCCTCCACAAACCGCAAATTTTTCGGCATCGTCCGTAGAAGTAATACGTTAGTGCAAGTGCTCGAAATACTGAAAGACAATGAGATAAAATTCACAGTGAATGGAAAACAATTAATTGTATCAACCAAATAAAGAAAACCGCTCCGTGGTCTAGACGGAGCGGCGAAGTCTAGCAATTATATGTAACGCCTAAGAGCATCATTTTTTAACTGCCAAACAACCAAAGTTATGAAATTAACTTTAACTGTCCCTATCGGCCTACCGGCCGGACGGTATTCCTTTTCCAAAATTACGAGGGTCATGAAGCTGACTACGATTCTCATCCTGACCGCCAGCCTCCACGTGGCTGCATCCAAAGTTGCCGGTCAAAATGTAACCATGAGGCTTAAGGACGTGCCTATTAAAACCGTACTTCTTAAAATCCAGAAACAGACGGGGCTGGATTTCCTGATCGATGAGTCGATACTCGAAAGCGCCGGCCGTGTTTCACTGGATGTGAAGGGCATGCCCGTTTCGTCGGTATTGAAATTATGCCTGGAAGACAAACCGCTGTCTTACTCGATTTCGAATGGCCGCATTGTGGTCAAGCCGCGGCAACCGGAAATATCAACGGCCGCCCCGGCTTACATTAAGATCTCGGGAGTCATCCGCGACACCGAGGGAAACGTGTTAATCGGGGCTTCGGTGGTCGTGAAAGACACAAAAAGAGGTGTAGTTACGGATGAAAACGGCGCTTTTACCATCGATGCCGATCCTGGCGCAACGCTGATCATCTCTTTTATCGGGTATGTAACACAAACCGTTGCCGTTTCCAATAAAACCCAACTGGACATTGCCCTGGAGAAATCGCCTAACAAACTCGATGAAGCGATCGTGGTAGCTTACGGTACTTCCAGCAAGCGCAAGACCACCAGCGCCATCAGCACCTTGTCCATGGAAAATGTTGCTCCGATTCCCGTGCCATCCATCAACGATGCCATCGCCGGCCGTCTTGCCGGGATAATCGTCACCACAACAAACGGCGCCCCGGGCACTAAAAGCAACATCTCCATCAGGGGTGGCGGCACTCCGTTGTTTGTTATCGACAATGTCATCCGCTCTTCCAACGACTTCGCCAATCTCAATCCCAACGACATCGAAGACTACTCGATTCTGAAAGACGCCGCAGCCACTGCATTGTATGGAGTTGCCGCAGCGAACGGCGTTATCGTCGTAACGACTAAAAAAGGGAAAAGCGGAAAAATGAACGTAAACTATTCCTATAACCAGATATTCTCCCAACCTACTGTTTTCCCCACGAAAGTAAGCTCATACGAACAACTTTCGTGGTACAACAAGTTGTATGAAGCGGAAGGTCGCAGCCCTTACACACAGCCGGATGACCTCGAGAAATACCGCACGGGATCCGACCCGATCCGGTTCCCCAACACCAACTGGCAAAAGGTGGCCATGAAAAACGCGGCGCCTGAAATGCGGCACGACCTGTCCGTTTCCGCCGGCACGAAGCTTTTGACCTATTTTGCCTCTTTATCCTATTACGATCAGGCATCCATTCTGAAAACGGATAAAAACTATAACCGCCGCACCACCTACCGGTTGAACACCGTGAGCCATTTCGACGAAATCAATCTGAAAGTTACGACCGGCCTCGACGGCTTTGTAGAAACCAATTCCCAACCCAACCACAGTTACGGCACGATCTACAGCCACATCCAGGATAAGCGCCCGCAATTCCTTGCCTATAACGAATACGGTTTGCCGTCGGTCAACACCCCCGACAACCCTGCCGTAGAACTGGCGGCCGGTTCGGGATACAACAAGAACACCTCCCGTGTTTTCAATGGAAACCTGGCGCTTGAGTATTCGGCCCATTTCCTGGAGGGGCTGCGATTCCGGTTTAACGGGAACTACAATTCCTATAGCAGCGACGGTAAAACATGGGATTACCTGGTGCCCACATATGCCAACGGCAGCACTACCCCGATCCCTGGCCCCGCGCCCAGCCTATCATTGCGCAGCGGCTCAGGCAACAATATGAACCTCCAGGGCTATGTACTGTATAACCGGCAATTCGGCGACCACAACGTAGAGTTTACGGGTATATATGAACAGCAGCAATTCAAATCCAACAACCTGGAAGGAAGCAGGGTAAAATATCAGATAGTTTACGACCAGCTCGTGGCAGGGCCTACCCAGGACCAGACGTTAGGCGGCGGCCAGAACGAAAGCGGACGGGCGGCCTTCATCGGCAACGTGAGCTATAATTACAAAACGAAATATATCCTTGGGGTATCGGCCCGCCGTGACGGCGACGACCTGTTCGTGCCCGGCAAGCAATGGGGAACGTTTTACGCCGTTTCCGGCGGATATGTGATCACAGAAGAGCCATTCATCGCAGATTTCGCGGAACGTGCAGGGATCGATTTCCTCAAAGTACGCGGTTCTTACGGCAAAACCGGCAACCTGGATGGGATTGCGCGGTACCAGTATGTACCGGGATATAGTATTAACGCCATTGGATGGGTTATCAACGGCAATGCCGTGCAAAGCACATCTGAGCCAGGCTCGCTTCCCAGTACCAATTTTTCGTGGCAAAACGTTAAAAGCCGCAACATTGGTATCGATTTCGCTGCATTCAACAACCGGTTGAACGGCTCGGCCGACTATCACTATTCCCGGACGACGGGCTTCGTGAACTCCGATCCCCGTTACGCGCAGACGCTGGGCATCGGCCTGCCCCCCATCAACTTCGCGGAAGGGGCAACCCGGAAAGAGGGTTACGAATTCATGGCGAACTGGAACGGCAACAAAGGAAAATTCAGTTATAAATTAGGTGCTACTCTTACTTACTTCAATTCGCTGGTGGAAAGGAACACCGAAAGCGAAGCGGCTTTGAAAAACCCCTATACCCGCAGCTCCGGAACGGCAGGCAATTTTTATGGCACCGGCTATACGAGCCTCGGGTACTACAACAACAACAGCGACCTGTTCTCAGGTGCGCGACGCATTTCTTCCACGAATATCACCGCGGGCGACATCCGGTACGAAGACACAAATGGCGACGGACAGATCACGGGCGACGACTTCCGCCGGATCGGCAGCAACACCTTCCCCCGGTCCAACTTCGGGTTTACGGCAGATCTTGGCTTTAAGGGTTTTTCCCTTAGCATGGTACTGCATGGATCCGGCAAGCGCGACCGTTACATCGGACAGGTGGTACAGGGAGGCGCGGAAGGCTCCTTGTTTACTTACGCCTTCCAACAGGATTACTGGCGGCCGGACAATACGGGAGCGAAGTTCCCCCGTGCCGTGTCCACCCCGACTTTCAATGGCAACAATAACTACGTGACCAGCGACTTCTGGCTGTTGTCTTCCGGCTTCCTGCGATTGAAGGTCGTGCAGCTGGGATATGATCTTAAGTACAGTGTTTTGAAGAACAGCCGGTTCCAGACGCTCCGTGTTTTCGCATCGGGCATGAACCTGCTCACCACTTCCAAAAGCATGAAGTACTTCATCGATCCCGAATCCGACACAAACAACTACGGTTACCCGGTACAACGCACCATTTCATTCGGCATCAATGCCGGCTTTTAAAGAACCGCCAACGTCAAAACCACTACAATGAAAAAGAAACACATCCTCATATCCGGCTTAACGGCATGTTTTGCGCTTTCGTCTGCCTGCAACAAGGTACTTGAAACGGAACCATTCGACAGGATCAGCGAAGACGTAGTCTGGAGCAACAAGGCCAATGCCGAAACCTTTATTTTCGGCACCTACAATATCATGGACAACTTCGGCTCCGTTCCGGGAACCGATACGCGTACCACCAATATTCTGGGGCAGGACGGAACTGCCGGCGGCGCTTTCCCGGTATACACGGAAGCGGTTACGCGGAACGACGATTACGGATTCAACAACTGGGGCAGCATTCGCCGGTGCAATCTCATCATTCAAAAAGTAGGCGAGGCGCCTGGCATTTCAGACGCTGATAAACGGATGCTGATTGCGGAAGCCAAATTCCTCCGGGCCATGTCGTACTATGCTATCGCGCGTTCTACCGGCCGCATTGTTTGGATAGACAAGGTACTAACGCCAGACGACGAGCTAAAACTACCAACCACGGCTAATCCGGCCGCTTCCTATCAATATATTATCAAAGATCTGGAAGATGCGGTGCAGGATATGTCTGCCGAAAAAGTATCCGGCAGGGCCAACAAATACGTGGCAGCCGCGTTTTTGTCGGAAGTTTGCCTGCAGGCGGCTGCTTACCAAAACTATCCGAATGCGGCGAATGTTACACCAGCCAGCCCGCTGGTCGACAAAGCCATCGCAAATGCCCGGTTTGTGATCGACAATGGCGGCTATTCACTGGAGGCCGACTACGGTGGAATGTTTAACGAAACGAAAAACACATCGCCGGAAATCATTTACGCCAAGTATCTGCTACCTATAAATACTTCGGTAGAAAACACCCCCATGCAATTCATGGCGGGCAACATCAAGCCGGACAAGCTGGAGCAGATCGGCGGATACCCGGCCATGAACGTGCCCGATATTTTCAATTGCTGGCCCGGCAGCTTCCCCAGCGAAAATTTCACCGATGAATACCTAGTGAAAGACGATCAGAATCCTTCCCTGGCGTTGCCCTGGTACGAAACTTCGCAATATAAATCCGCGGTGGATGAGATGGCAAATGTGCGGACGACCTACCGCCGCAGGGGCTTGCCAGACGATTCCATTCCTTTGCTGCTCGACGAAACGCTGGTAAAACAGGGACGGATCAAAGCCGGCAGCAATGAAACCGTCTGGACGCTAACCAACCGCGGGAGGGATGCCCGCTGGGCATCTTCCATCGTCAGCGATTCCACCCGCTTTTACGGCGAGCTGATGATTACCGCGGTTAAAGGCAATGCCACCCGCTGGATTTCGGTAAACGGCGGCATCTGGGGCGCCAGTATCAGCAATATGTACTGGAGAAAGGGAATGTACACCAACGTTACACCTACGCTCATGAATGTTTCCAAAACGGCTTACCACTATGTGTGCATGCGCCTCGGCCGGGTATACCTCAACCTGGCGGAAGCATACCTGCTGAAGGGGGATGTTGCCAACGCTGTTGCGAGTCTCAACAAGACCCGCGAAACACATGGCAAGTTGCCTCCCGCCGCCGCCGGATCACTGGCAGACGCCTGGAAGGATTATAAGCGGGAACGTCGCGTTGACCTGGTGCTGGAAAACGATTATTACTTTTCACTGCTGCGCTGGGGCAGGTACGGAGGCGCAGCCAACAATGGCATAGCTCCCGGGGGTACCATTAACGATCTGACCGCTACTATCCGTGTGATGGATATCACTAGGGACCGTAAAGGTTTCGCGATCGTAACCGGCGCCTTTGCCAATGCTTACAACCAGCGCCGTTTTGATCCAGGACGCAGGTACCTCTTCCCTATCGCGCAAAACTACATCGACAACAATCCCAACTTTGGACCGCAAAACTTCGGATGGTAACCAAACTAAACTCCTGAACAATGAACATTAAAATATTATTCCGCACCGCCAGTCTCCTTTCCGCCATTATGATATGCCTGAGCGCATGCCTGAAAAAGGACTTGCCCGAATACCCGTTGTTCGATGGCAACGAAATCACGCTTGTGAGCGCCGAACACCGTTTCAACACCGGCCGTATGATGAACGGCCAACCGGTTGTGGGATATCAAAAACTGACAACGGCAAGCCAGATCGACAAAGCCAACGGTGTGATCAACGTGTCTATCACCGTTCCGGGCGCATCAGGCGATTTCACCGCCGCTGAAAAAACCAAGGTGACGCAATCCAATCTCTGGTTCTATTGCAACATCTCGACTGCCGCAACGATCAAGGCGATCAACGGTACTCCGTCGCTGGGCGACCCAACCAACGCAACCAAACCGCTGCAGTTCGAAGTAACGGCCGCCAATGGCGAAAAACGTACCTGGACAATTAATATCACATCATTCACCAACTAAAGATTGAACCCTCGTTCACTGTATCAAACAAGGCCGTCGCATTCTTGTGCCGGCTTCTTTTTTAAACTAAATTCAACATGGAATCGAAGTCAGCTTTCTTAATATTGTCGATGGCAGGCTTATTGTACTGCAGCGGCGCAAACGCCCAGGCAAGGGAATATACGGTGGATGCAAGTGCATCTGCCGAAGCCACCGGGCTTCCATTGTCGATGAAGGGGACCAGCCCCGAAGGTGTGCGGCTGGAAGTCAATAGTAAATATTTCGTTAAAAACGGCCAGCCCTGGTTTCCCGTGATGGGCGAGCTGCATTACAACCGTGTACCTGCCGGGGAATGGGCGACAGAAATCCGGAAGATGAAAAGCGCAGGAATATCCGTGATTGCCACTTACATCTTCTGGAACGAGCACGAAATCAAACAAAACCACTGGGACTGGAGCAATAACCGGGACCTTCGCCGGTTTGTGGAAACCTGTAAACAAAACGGCATGTACGTTTGGCTGCGCATCGGCCCCTGGTGCCATGGAGAACAGTTGCATGGCGGATTCCCCGATTGGATAGAACATATGAAAGGTCACCGCCGGAATACACCCGCTTACCTGGATGCCAGTGCTGAATTGTTCCGCCAGATCGGCCGCCAGACACAGGGCCTGTATTTCGAGACCGGCGGCCCCGTGATCGGGGTACAGCTTGAAAATGAATATGCGTCCGGTGAAAAATCCCATATCGCCGAATTGAAAAAACGGGCTGTCCAGGCGGGTATAAAGCCCGTGTACTGGACAGTAACCGCCAATACGGTCTTCGACGATGCGATTACCGACGTAATCCCTCTCCAGGGTGCTTACCCCTACCGCGGCTGGGAAGCCGGCGGCGGTGGTCCCACTAAAGATTTTCTATACGGGAATGACCAGTGGATCATGACGGGCGCATTCGGCAAAGTGTATTACGACATCAGTAAATACCCGAGAGGACTGTGCGAACAGGGTTGTGGCAGCCAGCAAACCTATCAGAACCGGTTCATCGTGGAACCCCATGTAGTGGAAGCCCACCTTCAAAACCAGGTGGGCAGGGGCATGAATCTTGTGGGGTATTACATGTTCCACGGCGGCACGCAAACACCCGGCCTCGCCGAACCGGGATACCCTGCCAGTTACGATTTCCAGGCGCCGGTTTCGGAATTTGGCCTGCTAAGGCCGTCATACCATCACCTCAAAGTTATCCATCATTTCATCAATGATTTCGGATCCGACCTCGCCACCATGCGGGTAGTTCCGGCACCGCATCCCGTTACAAACGAAAAAGACACCTCGGAACTGCGGTTCGTGGCCAGGGCGCGTGGCAACAGCGGCTTCCTCTTCCTTTGCAACACACAGGTCAGGGTACCGATGCCTGCAAAAAACGTTTCTATCAAGGTCAAGCTGGATCATGAAACCATTACGTTCCCTGAAATGAAAATTGCGGAAGAAACGGCTCCAATCCTCCCTTTCAATCTCACGGAACAAGGCCTTACCATCAAGTACGTAACCGCCCAGCCACTCGCCCGCATCACGCGGGACCGGCATACTACATTATTCTTTTTTCGACTGCCTGGCGTTTTGCCCGAATTCGGACTCGATGCCAAAGGTGTGACGAAGGTGAATGCAGGAGGATGGAAGCAGATTTCCGCGCAAACGATTTCACGTTACAGCGGAGGCGAAAACCCGGTAGAAATACAAGGAATGGATGGCGCGCGGGTTACGCTCGTTTTTCTCTCCCGTGAGGAGGCGGAGCAATCCTGGCGTATGACACTTAAAGGCAAAGATGTACTGATCCTGACGAAAGCCGATGTAGTCATGAACGATCAGGGGCTGGAACTCCGACAGGCGGGAAATCATCATTTCCAGCTCCGGGTTTTCCCGTCTGACGCTATTTCCGGCAAAAAAACCGGTCCGGGTAAATTGTTCACCCTTCACAGCAGGAAGGTAAAAGCCGCTTCTACGATTGCCGTCCCGCTGCAGTCAGGATCGCGCGAAGCGACCGTACCGCTGCCATCCGGCCAAACCGCTTCCATCGCGGACTGGATCATGGCCGTCAGTTACCAGGGCGGTAAATGCGAATTGCTCCGCGACGGGCAATTACTGACCGACGACCTCTACAACGGCAGCGGTCCCTGGCTTATAACATTACGGCGCTTCCGGGATGTACAAGCTCCGCTGCAACTGGCGGTACACGCCTGGAACAAAGATATCACGGGCGTACCGGAAAAGCTGGCCCAAAAGATCGCAGCCGAAGGGCCGCGTATCAACGGCATTTCACTGATTCCACAATATAAAACCATTATCCGCTAGTACAGCGGCACAGCAAAATTACCCAACATGAAAAAACGATTGATTCTTTTGGCAATCATTGCCGAAAGCACCACTCTTTTTGCCCAGGATCCACCGTTGCGGCTCATCTACCACCAGCCTGCACGCCAGTTTACTCAAGCGTTTCCATTGGGCAACGGCCGCCTGGGCGCCACTGTTTTCGGTGGCGTTACCCGGGAAAAAATCATCCTCAACGATGATAGTTTCTGGTCCGGGGAACCAATAGACGTGACCATACCCGGCGGCCCCGAGATTGTATCTAGGATCGAAGCCGCCATCGCAAAACGCGACCACCGGCTTGCCGACCAGCTCGCCCAACAGATACAGGGCCCTTACAACCAGTCGTACCAGCCACTGGAAACCCTGGAACTTTCCTTCGACCATAAAGGAACACCATCCCGATACACCCGTTCCCTGGACCTTCAAAACGCCCTGGCTAAAATCTCCTACGAGGCCGACGGTGTCACCTATACACGGACGGCCTTTTCCAGTTACCCTGGTCAGGCATTCGTTCTTCGCCTGGAAGCAGACCAGCCAGGCAAGCTGAATTTCGAGATAAAACTGTCCGGACCGCATCAACGGACGGCACGGGTTCACCGGAACAATACCCTGGAATCCGGCGGAAAGGCCCCCGCGCATGTAGACCCCAACTATCTCGATACACCCCATCCCATTATTTACGACAGCGCAACAGCAGGCAAAGGCATGCGCTACACAACGCTGGTGCAGGTAGAAAATACAGGCGGCACCGTGATCCGGAAAGGGCAAACCCTCCTCGTCAAAAATGCCGACAAAGCAACGATTTACCTGACTGCCCGCACGAGTTTCAACGGCTTCGACAAATCACCGTCCACCGAAGGTGCGGACAGCGAAAAACTCGCCCGGGCCGACCTGCAAAAATTACGCGGTAAAACATACGGTCAAATATACCAGGAACACATCACGGACTTCGGGGCATTGTCTGGCCGCTTATCTTTTCGCCTGAACGACGGTAATGATCCTGCACAAGACACCACGACGGAATTCTCGCGGCTCGACGTCGCACGGAAAACGGAATTGCTCTTCCAACTGGGCCGCTATTTTATGATTTCCGGATCGCGACCGGGATCGCAGCCCCTGAATCTGCAAGGCATCTGGAACGAATGGGTGCGGCCGCCCTGGAGCAGCAATTATACCATGAACATCAATTCCCAGATGAACTACTGGCCTGTTATGGTGACCAACCTGGCCGAATGCCATAGCCCCATGCTCAATTTTATCGAGGAACTGGCCGTCAACGGCCGGAAAACCGCAAAGGTAAATTATGGCAAGAAGGGATGGGTAGCGCATCACAACGCCGACGTCTGGCGGTATTCCGGAACCGTCGGAAATAAGAGCGGTGAACCATCATGGGCGAACTTCATGGGAGGAGGCATCTGGGAAACTTTTGACTTCTGGGAACACTACCAGTTCTCGCAGGACCGCCGTTTTCTGGAACAGCGCGCCTACCCGCTGCTGAAAGGCGCCGTCGAATTCAGCCTCGACTGGCTGAAGCGTGATAAAGACGGGAAACTCGTTCCGCCATTCACGGTATCCAGCGAAGCTACTTACCAGGATACCTCCGGGTATAAAGGGTATTGCATTTCCAATACCGGGCAGGACATTGCGCTGTACGGAGAATTATTTATGAATTTTACCCGTACCTGTGAAATCCTGCAACGTAAAGACGAATTATACACCCGCGCTAAAGAAGCACTGGCCAGCCTGCCTCCTTACCAGATAGACCCGGAAGGGAAAATCAAAGAATGGCTGGAACCGGGGGTTGACCGTCCTTACGGTGGCAATAAGAACCACCTGTCGCAGCTCATCGGTTTTTTCCCGGGCAGGCATCTGATTTCCCAGCAAGACGCCAGGCTGGTGAGGGCAGTAAAACGGACGCTTGAAATATTCGGCCCGGGGCAATCCGGCTGGATGTATGCCTGGGAGATTAATCTTTGGGCAAGGCTGCAACGGACAGAGCAAGCCTACGAACTGGTGAAGGCGCTGACAGACCGCGTAGGCGCGAATGACGTGAACCCCGACGGCGGTTACCAGGTGGACTGGCTGTTTGGATATACAGCGGGCATATGTGAAATGTTGATTCAATCACACACCAACGACGATTCCGGCGCGCCAGTGATTGCACTGTTGCCTGCCCTGCCGAAAGAATGGCGCAACGGTAGCATTCGGGGTATACGTGCCCGCGGCGGTTTCGAGATAGACATGGATTGGAAAGACGGGCTGCTGGCAAAAGCGGTGATCCGAAATGCTGCACCATCAGGCCCGAAACCGGCGACCGCCGTTATTCTTGCCAACGGCAAAAAAGAAGTCAGGCAGATTACGGATCAGGTCGAAATCAACTATTCCACATTATCTCCCAAACAAAACAAATAAACTGGTTCTATCATGCAGGCGAAATTGCAGAAAATGGTATTATGGACCGGGCTCATGCTGTTCGGTGGCGAGGCCTCGCGCGCACAGGTGCCTGCGTACGATCTGGACGCCGCAAAGCTTCCCGGCGTAGCCATACAGTCGATCCCGGAATTCTCCGGAACCCATCCGGCAGGTGTCCGGCTAAGCGTAAACAACCGGTATTTCGAAAAGAATGGTAAGCCATGGTATCCCATAATGGGCGAATTCCATTATTGGCGATACCCGGCCGAATACTGGGAGGAAGAGATTGTTAAAATGAAAAGCGGTGGCTTGCAAATCGTGGCTACCTACATTTATTGGGGTGCGCACGAGAAAACGAAAGGCAACTGGAACTGGACGGGCAGGCTGAACCTGCGGCGATTCATCGAACTTTGTGCGCGGCATGGCATGTACGTTTGGCTACGCCCCGGCCCTTACATCAACGGCGATGTGAGGGGCCGCGGATTCCCCGACAGGATTTATGAAATGCGGCAGAAACGATCCAACCACCCGGCCTACCTCAGCGAAACGGATGCCTATTTTGAACAGGTGGGCAGGCAAACGCGGGGAATGTACTGGAAGGAGGGCGGCCCGGTAATCGGCGTACAGCTGGAAAATGAGTATGCCTCGGGAGACAGCACGCATATTTCGCAGCTGAAACAATTGGCCATTAAAAACGGTATATCCCCCGTTTATTGGTCCGTTACCGCCAATACGGTTTTCAGGGATGAAACGTTCGAGGTGCTGCCCATGCAGGGCGCCTATTGCTATCGCGGATGGGAAGCAGGTCAGCAGCTGACCACCGACTTCCTGTTCTCCCGTGACCAATGGATCATGGAAAAAAATCTCGGGCAAGTGTATTACGACGTGGAACGCTATCCAAGGGCCACCTGCGAACAAGGCGCCGGGATGCAGGAGACGCACGGAAGCAGGATAAGCGTAGCACCACACGTCATCGAAGCGCACGCGCATAACCAGACAGGCCGCGGCGTTAACTTTATGGGGTACTTCATGTTCCAGGGAGGCACACAGTACCCGGGAACGGAAATGAAACTGTCTGACGGACCGATGATGCCCTCCGGCCTTGTTTCGTATGATTACCAGGCTCCCATCGACGAATTTGGCCGGCTGAATGACAGCTACAAATATCTGAAGTTGCAACACCTGTTTCTGAACGACTTCGGCAACAGGCTGGTTACCATGCAGACGATCCGTCCGGCAACGCTGCCCACCGTTCCCGAAGACACGGCAAACCTGCGATATACCGGGCGCTTCAACGGGGAGGGTCAGGGTTTCATCTTCCTTTGCAACACGCAGAATTACCTCGCAATGCCACCCAAAACACTCCGGATGAAGGTTCATCTCCCGGACGGGCCGCTGACATTCCCGAGAGAACCTGTAACCTTTACCGACGGAAAGATTGCTACATGGCCTGTAAACTTCCAATTCGGCGGAATTAATGTCAGGTATGCCACGGCCCAGGTGCTTTGCGACATTTCCCAGGAGAAGGAACAAACGCTCTTCATGTATGGCACCGATGGAATAGACCCTGAAATTTGCATCGATCGTAAAGGTATCGATTCGATGTCCGCTACCGGTTGCGCGTATTTCAACTCGGAATCCGCAGCGTATTTCAACCCGGAAACATTGCCGGCAACGATTACGATCAGGAAAAAGACGGGCAGCGTGCAGTTATCGTCGTATTGCCGAGGGAAGACGCTGAAAATGCGTGGAAGACGCAAATAAAAGGACAGGAATACCTTTTTATTACGAAAGCTTCTTTACTCTTCTATCCCGACTACATCCTTGCACGCCAGCCGGAAGATCCCAGTTTGAATATCCGGGCATTCCCAAAATTCCCGGGCGTAAAAGTCGGACTGCCAGCAGGGAAACCAGGAATATTCCAGACCTATACTGCCCGGCTCAGCAATTTTAATGTTGATAACATCCTGAAAGCCACATCAGACAGTACCGCTGAAATAGCGCTGCATGGCAAATGGCCCGCCTTTGTCAGCGATGTGTTTATAGCAACCCACTTCCAGGGCAATATGGCTGCTGCCAAAAAAATGATGTGGTAGTTGCGGACAGGCTATATTACGGCAAACCCTGGTATCTCGGACTTAAACGCTTCCGTACGGCTGAAGCCGGCACGAAAAACAGGTTAAGTCTTGCGATTACAGGCGAATACGATCAAAAACCGCCTAAAATATCCAAAGTCTCGGTGATCCCCGAATACCAGGTTAAAATTAACCTGCGGCCAGGTTCATCCCGCTGACTTACATGACAAACCCGCCCCGACGGCGGGTTTGTCATGTATTCCTGATTTATCCCGAAACAGCCGCCCAAACCGTTAGCCCTCAATTGTGCATCCAGGCGTGCAGCTCGGCCATCATCTCCCGGCTCCCCGCGAAGAAGGGCGTTCGCTGGTGCAGCGTGGAAGGTTGGATATCGAGGATAGGTTGATGGCCGTCTGTAGCCACTCCTCCCGCCACTTCGAGGATAAAGGCGAAGGGGTTGCATTCGTAGAGGAGCCTCAATTTCCCATTGGGCTTGCCGGTAGTGCCTGGATACAGGAAGATGCCGCCTTTGAGGAGATTGCGGTGCATATCGGCCACCATGCTCCCGCTGTAGCGCTGTGTGTAAGGGCCGCCATCCCGCGGCGCCTTTTGCTGGCATTGATCGATGTATCGCCGCACGCCTTCTCCGTAGCTGAAAAAATTGCCGTGGTTAACGGAATAGATCATTCCCTGCGCGGGGCATTGGATATCCGGGTGGCTGAGGCAGAACTCCCCGATGGAAGGGTCCAGGGTAAAGCCGTTCACGCCGCGGCGCGTGGCGTACACCAGCATGGTGGACGAACCGTAAATGATGTACCCCGCCGCGATCTGGCTCCTGCCTTTCTGGAGGAAATCCGCCTGCGTTGCCGCCGTGCCCCTTTCGGACACACGGCGGTACACGCCGAAAATCGTACCGATCGAAATGTTCACGTCGATATTGCTGCTGCCGTCCAGCGGATCAATGAGGCATACGTACTTGGATTGCCGGCTGACGTCATCTTCAAAAGCGATATAATCATCCATCTCTTCACTCCCCACGCCCGCACAACTGATCCCGCGCTGCAATACTTCCGTAAAATGCGTGTTGGCATACACATCCAGTTTTTTCACTTCTTCACCCTGCACATTCATCCCGCCCGTATCTCCCAGGATATCGGCCAGCCCCGCCTTGTTCACTTCCACGTTTACGCGCTTTGCGGCGAGGCCGATATCCCTGAGCAGCCCGCTCAATTCTCCTGTTGCGTTCGGGAATCTTTTCAATTGCTGGATGGTGAATTCGTCCAGCGTCAGCATACTTCGGTTCATTTACTTTTTTCAAATAATTATCGACAATCCTTACTTTATGGCGAGCAGCCTCGCTTTCACCCGTTCCAGAAATCCTCTCGGGGCAAACGGCAGTGGGAATGCAGGCTTAACATTCGCCTGAACGGTCGCCAATGCTTCCAGCGCCGCCTGGGGGTTGGGGTATACGTCCGTGAACGGCGCCAACCGGTGCGCTTGCGGCATGCTGGCCTCCCAGGTACTGTGGTTCTCCACAAACCGCAGCACTTTCGCGAGTACGGGCGCCGTTTTGCTGTCGGCGACAAATCCTGCGAACTCCGCGATCACCTTTTCCGCGGTCAGCGAAGCATCCTGGCTGAAACGCCCCATCGCGTACACGTTCAGCGCTTCCGTCTGAATCCCGTCTTTGTCGATACTCGTATTCACGATCATCCCGTTCAGCTTCAATCCCCGCGCCTTGCGGGCGACATCCCCGATATACCGCGCTTCCGACTGGGTATAATGTGTGCCCACCAGGTAACCGGTATAGCCATCATCCACTTCATCGATCAGGAAATATGGCCAGGCCCATTGCCGCTGCACGCCCCTGCCCTCCAGCGCATCCACATCTGCCTGCGCGGGGAACAAGTCCGGCGTCTTGCCTGCCTTCACGTATTCGTTCAATGCGAGGGAGCGGTAATAATTATGCATGGGGTAGATCATCCCGATGTCGGCCGCCCATTTGGAATTCGCCAGCAACTTGCGGCTGAAAGATGTTTCCTTATCCCAGAATTCAACGGTGAAGGGAGAAATATGTACATCATCCCAATGCGCGATGGCCCAGGTATTGACGTTGTACAATGCCTTCGGGGCTTTCCTTTGGACGATCTCCTTCACGGTCATCACCATATCCATAAAATGATCCACGCCGGCCTCGCCCAGCTTCACCGGCGTACCACCGGGATCGCCGGCGAACAGGGTGATCACATCCGCCGCCGCCATCCGCGTAACGATCAGTTCAATATCTTTCAACCGCTTCTCCATCAAAACAGCATCTCTTGGATCGAAGCCCTGTCCATTCGGCCCCATATTGGAAAACACGACGATCTCCACCTTAAAACCGGCATGCTGCGCATCCCGCATCCGGGCGTGGTAAACTGTCAGCAGTTCCTCCGTGGCGATTTCGCCGGCGATGAGAATGGAAACCGTATTGTACCCGCAGGCTTTCCAGTAATCATAGTCGCGCTGAATTTCCCGGCTCCAGGAGGGCCAGAGGTATACGCCTAAATATTCGAAATCCGTTTTCGGCCGCACAACCGGGGCTTTGGTGTCCGGTTCTTCCGGCGTTGTATTCGCGGGTACCTTGGCCGTCTTCCCGCAGGCGAGGGTAAAGACGGACAGCATGAGCAATAAACAAAATCGCATATATCCGTAGTTTTAAATTTGGGTAAAAAAATAGCCGGTCCGCCCGGACCGGCTACCTGTTTCATTTATACTTTCCTTTTACCATCCGGGGTTTTGATTGGCCGCGAAATCGGGGATCAGGTTGGTTTCGCCGATGGGGATGGGGAACAACAGGAATTTATCCTGCCAGCCCGAGGCGCGTCGCTCCGTCACAAACCGTTTGTAAGTGAAAGAACCGTCCGGCTGTTTCCTGATTTCCATGCCGGTTACCAGCTTATCTGTCTGCGACAAAATTTTCCATCTCCGCACATCCCAGAAGCGGTGCTCTTCGTAAGCGAACTCCACCCTGCGCTCGCGGCGGATCCGTTCCCGCATCTGGTTTTTATCGAGCCCTGTGGGCAATTCCGGCATCCCGGCGCGCCTGCGCACGATATTCACCGGCTCATACGCCTGCGCGGGCCCGTTCGCTTCATTTTCTGCTTCGGCATAGTTGAGGTAGATTTCCGCCAGGCGGAATTTCTTCCAGCGGCACTCCTGCACCAACTGGTTCGCCGGGATCAACGGATCATAAAATTTCCGGAGGTAATAACCCGTGCGCGTGTTGGTGAACTGCACCTGGGGAATCATTTGGTCGAGGCCGCCGATAAAAGTTTCCACATGATGATCTATGCCGGCGATCATGCCGTAATGCGACCCGTTGTACCAGGTAGTTGCATAAAACCGCGGGTCGCGCCCTTCATACGGTTTGGTTTCATCATATCCCGAAGCCGCATTGATAATCGGTTGCAGGTGATCGTTATCCGAATAGCCCAATATCGCAGGTTCTCCGGTGACTTGCATTTCGTAACTGTCGATCAGTTCCTGGGAAGGGCAAGCCCCCGCACTGGTTCCGATGAGCCGTCCGTTCGTGGGAATGGTATTGATCACCGAGAATACGCCTGCTGGCGCGGGTATTTCGTGGATGGTTTCGAAGTCGCGGATATTGGCGCCCAGGTCCTGGGTTTTCAGGAAATACTGGCCATAATCCGCAAACAATTTGTAATCGCCCTGCACAGTGAGCGCCTGCACGGCTTCCTTACCCGCCTGCGCGGCCGCGGCCCATTTGGCGGCGTCGTTGCCGGGGTTCCAAAGCGGACTGGCATTGAACAGTAAAGCCTGCGTTTTGATGGCATAAGCCACCGATTTGGGGAAACGCCCACGCTCGGCCACGTTGGTGATCCGAAGCGGCACATCCTGGTTGGCGATCACGGCATCGCAGTCCTGCACGATAAAAGCGATTACATCGGCAAATGCCGGCCGTTTCAGCGTTTCGTATGAGAAGGTGGCGTCGAAAGGTTTATCCACGGCCGGCATCGGACCGTATTGTTTCACCAGTTCCCAATAAAAAAACGCCCGCAGCAATTGTACTTCCGCTTTCAGCCGGCTCTTCTTGGCGCCGTCTTTAATCGTGGCATTGTCGATGTACGACAAAAACAGGTTGGCATGCCCGATGCCCTGCCACCATACCGCATAGTCCAACATGCCGCTAAGCGGGTTGCTGGACGGTGTGAGGCCGCCATTCTGCCATTGCAGCGCCATGCCGCCGATATAAGTGTTGCGTACTTCCTGGGCTTCATCCGTTATCCCGGCTAAAAACCCGTAGTTGTTGTAATTGAAAAAGTACGTGGGTATTTTTGAATAGATCGTATTGACGAACGATTCCGTTTGTATCTCGTTCTTGAAAACGTCGTCGAACGTGATACGCCCGTCCGGTGTGATATCCAACGGATTCTTGTTACACGAGAACAACGCGAAGCATCCGGTGATGAAGTATATAAAGCTCTTTTTCATGTCTGATGATTTAGAAAGTAACATTCAATCCAAAGTTGAACACGCGCTGGATCGGGTAGGCGTACGCAGATAACTGTTCCGGGTCCACGCCCTTGAAGGGCAGGCGATCCCAGGTATAGAGGTTCTGCCCGTTCGCATAAACCCGCGCCCTGCTGAGCCCTACCGATTTGGCCCAGCCCGCCGGGAAGGTGTACCCGATTTCCACATTGCGCAACCGCAGGTAGCTCGCATTCACGTAAAAGAAATCATTCACGACTTCGTTGGGGGACACCTGCGTGGTGAGGCGGGGATAGCGGATCTTTTCACCGCTGGCCGCCCTTTCCGGGGTCCAGCTGTCGAGGTGCCAGTCCGAATAGTTGGTGAAGCCCGCGCCCGACCAGATGCCGCTGCCATTGAGGTAACGGCCCACGTTGGAAACGCCCTGGAAGAGGAAGCTCACGTCAAGCCCCTGGTAAGTGATGTTGAATGCCGCGCCGTACGTGTATTCCGGCAAATTGGTGTAGCCGATGGGCGCCATGTCTTTTTCGTTGACCAATCCGTCGTTGTTGAGGTCTTTATACTTGAAATCGCCCGGCCGGGAGGCATGGCCGCCCACGGTTTGCACCGGCGACCTGGCGATATCGTCATCATCCGCAAAATATCCGTCGACCAGGTAACCGAAACTCTGCCCGAGCGGGTAACCGGTGGAACGGTACCTGTACGCGAAATCTTCTCCGAGCAGGGGCTCGTCGGCAAAGAGCTGTTTGTTCTTCGCGTAGTTCATGTTCAGCTTCGCCAGGATGGACAGCTTCTTCGTCACCGCTTTCCGGTAGTTCAATTCGATTTCATATCCCTTGTTCTCGATCACCCCTACGTTTGCCGGCGGCAAAACGCCCAGCGGGAAGCCGTTCAGCACGGGGATGGTGCCGCGGCTGCGCAGGATATCTTCCCTCCTTTCCTTGTACACATCGATCACGAGATTCAGGTCATTGAACAATCCCAGTTCGAAACCGATGTTCGTTTTCTTCGCGATCTCCCAGGTGATGTTGCTGTTTTTGAGCATGTTGATGCCGATGTACTGTCCCAGGCCGAGACTGCTGGAATATCCCCCCCGCTCAATGTGATATCATCGAGGTACAGGAAGCGGCGGCCGCCCAGCTGGTCGTTACCCACGAGGCCGTACGACGCGCGTACTTTCAAATGAGAAATAGCGGGCACCGCCTGCATGAAGGGCTCATTGGAGACGAGCCACCCCGCCGAAAACGCCGGGAAGAAGCCGAACCGCTTGCCTTTGGCGAACTGCTCCGATCCGTTGTACCCCGCATTGAATTCAGCGAAATACTTATCGTCGTATGCGTAGGTGGCCCTTCCGGAAACGCCCCTTAAGTTGAACGGCAGCGCTATGCCCTGGATGTTCTGCTGCTGGAGGTACAGCGCCATGGCGCTCACCTGGTGCTTTTTGAACTTCCGGTCGTAATTGAGGTATGCCTGCACGTTGGACAGGGAAACGAAGCTGGTGGCGCCGCCCAGGCTCAGCGGCGTGTTCAGCCAGCCGCCATACTGCGCGAAGTGGATATCATCCGGCGCGTTGGGGTCCTGCGCATTGGGCGTGATCACCTGCATATATCTTACGAATTCCTTCCCACCGAAAAGGTTGTTGATGGAACGCGTATCGAACGACAAATTGACCTGCGCGGAAAGACCTTTCGTAAGTCCGGACAAATCCTGCTTCATCCCGAAAGTAGCCAACACGTTACTTCTCGTTTGCCGTACATAGCCCGATCTGTTCAGCAGGCCGTAGGCCGGCCAGTCGATATTCGGACCGGTGGTTACGTCGCCGTCGGGCGTCAGCTTCGGAACATTGGCAGGTACCCGCGTCATAAACGACATGATGTACACCGCCGGCGATTGCCCGGTCAGCACGGAGCTTACATCTCCCAACCGGTTTAAAATCCCCATCGGCATATTCTGCTTCTCCAGGTAACCGGCTACGTTGAGGAACGCATTCAGTTTGCTGTTCAGCCGCAAATCGATATTGGAACGGAAAGAGTAACGGTCCAGCTTGAAGGAAGGATCATAGGGAAGATCTTTCTCCGTCCGGAATTGCCCGCCCTGGTTCAGGTAGGTAGCGTTGACGAAATACTTCACCGCCTTGTTGGCCGTTACGCCGGAAATATTGAGGTTGTAGCGATGTTGCAGGGAGAAATCCTTCAGCATCACATCCCGCCAATCGGTATTGGGGTAATTGGCCGTGTCGGCGCCGGTCTTGTACATTTCCAGCGCATAGGGCGAAAACTGTGCGGCCAGTCCATCGTTTTGCAATGACAGGTTGCGGAGCCGCGCGTAATCGTATGAATTCACGGTATTAACGAAATACTGGAAATCCTGCGCGGCGACTTCCGCGCTGAAATTGATTTCAGGCACTTCCGCGGTACCGCGCTTGGTGGTCACCAGGATAACCCCGTTCGCTCCCCTAACGCCGAACAGGGCGGTAGACGATGCGTCTTTGAGGATGGTAACAGACTCCACTTCGTTGGGATCGATATAGGTCAGGTCGCGCTCAATCCCGTCGATCAGCACGATGGGGGCCGTTTGGTTGATGGTGGCCCGCCCTCGGAGGAAGAGGGAAGTGATGTCTCTCCCCGGCTCGCCGCTGGTCTGGAGGGTGGTTAACCCCGGCAGGCGGCCCGCCAGCGAAATGGCGAGGTTCGCGGAAGGGCTTTGTTTGATTTCTTTGGTCTGGATGGAAGAGATGGCTCCGGTCACCGTGGCCTTCTTTTGCTTCGCAAACGCCACTACCGCTACTTCCCGCAGTTCTTTCCGGGTAAACACCATTTCCACGTTGATGGTGGTGGCGGCGCGGACGGTCACCCGTTTCTCCAGGTAACCCTGGAACGTGAAAATCAGCTCCGCGCCGGGCGCAGCCGCTATGGTGTATTTACCGTTTTCGTCGGTTTGTGTGATTTTGGTTGTTCCCGCCACCCTGACGGTCACCGCAGGCAATGTGGATTCATCAAGAGAATCCGTGACGGTTCCGGTAATATTGATGGATTGTGAAAATGCCGCGGTGCCGCAAAAGGCGAGCAGCAACAGTAAAACCAATTGCCGCCAACAGACCGGGCAACGGAATATAATTGTATTCATACGGGATTGATTGAAATGATAAGTCTATCTAATGTCTAACGTATCTAAGGTACCGACTAAGAAAAATGGTTGATGTCCTGTTCTTAACTCGAATTATATTATTCTTAACTTTTCACATGCTGCAACATAGCGGATGTATTCTTCCCCCCGATCTTTTCCTCCCGGCAGCGGCGACGCCATGCCGCTTGCCGGTTCCCGTAAAATACGCATAGTTGGTTTCATTACATCAGAACATGCGAAATGTTCCGACAATCCTAACTATTTAACAGCCTCCGGTCCCGGGCGCTTCCACGTCTACGAACGCGCTCCGGGCCGGTAGTAAGTTTGATGCAGATGGTTAAGGTACATTCGCCCATTTCTCCGGCCGGCATTATTGCACCAGTTTTTTAGCCGATAGGGTACCGGTGTAGGTGACTACGATGGATTCCCCGGGTGAAAGCACCGCCGTAAAAGGAACGTTTGCCCCGAGCGCGGCGGGCAGGATGCTCACCCCACCCCGCGTAACGGCTGACACGCCGGTACTGGCGCTGAAGTACACCGTTTCCGGGGAAATCCCGGCCGTGTACGTCCAGGGCGAACCGCCGGTAGTAACCGACGCCGCGCCCACCGGGTTGTAGCCCGTCATGTCGCGGATCATGTTGCCCGCGCCGGAAGAGCCATTGGCCACGGCCGTGGTATTGCCGTTCATGCTGCCGCCGATGAACTTCGTGGTGGCGGCGTTGCCCTGCAAGGCGAGGCCAAAACCGTTTGCGTTCACGGAATTGTTCATGAAAGTATTGCGCACCGAGCCAGTAGTTACGTAAATGCCCGCGCCGGTGCAATTAAAGGCATACGTGTTGGTAAAGATGTTGTCGCGGCAGTTTTCGACATACAATCCCCCCGCACCGGCCGCAGCACCAGGGATGCCATTGGAACCATTGATCATGGTATTGGTGAACACACCCTTCTCCACATTCGACAGGATGATGCCGATGCCCAGGGAAAGGGAGGATTCGGTGGTGAGCGAGAAAACGAACTGGGTGTTGTTGATGAAAATACCATCGCCGATCACGCTGTCGGCGAAAACGCGCGTCAGCCACAAAGCGATACCATTGTTGAGGACGATGGACCGGATAGCGGGATTGTACACGCGCGGCCCCAGGCCCCAGCCGACAACATCCACCCTTTCCAGTTCCAGGCCGGCGTAGTCCTCCAGCCGGATGCCTTCCCAGGTTACGGTGGCGGGATCGGACGTAAAATCCACGTTTGTGGAACGGATGAGGAAGAAGCCTCGCGAGCGGCGGTTGTAGATCTGCCGGCCCCGGGTTTGCCAGGCCATGCAATCGTCGATGATGATGTCGACCACATAATTGGTGGCATGCGCTTCGTCGCCGATGGCTTCCACACAATGCGAAAACTTGATCTTCGAAAGGCGCACCCGGTACACCGGCACCGCCGAATTAGTGCCGAACCGGATGGCGGTGGACGACGCGCCCGAGCCGGTCATGTCGATAGAAACGTTGCTGATCCCTGAAGTCAGTTCGAAACCGGTCATGCGGAAGAGCGACGTGGTGGCGGTGGATTTCAGCAGCACCTGGCTCTCGCCTTCGATGATCTGCCCGGAACCCACGGTGATCTGGTTCGTACCGAAGTGGAAGCCCGCGGCGGTGTAGGGGATCTTCACCGTTTTGCCGGTAGCCAGCGCCGTGTTCATGGCCGTGGTATTGACGCCCGCATTGGCGATGTTGCCGTCGCCGATCGCACCGTAATCGGTGATCAGCACATAATCGGCCGCCGTGCTTTGCGACGGCCATGCCGCCGGGATGTTGGCCGAAGGCCGGGACAATCCGGTGAGGGCGTCTGCCCTGGCCTGGTGAACGGCGGCCGGAAGGATGCCGGACACCAGTCCGAAGTAAAAGGCCAGCCGCTTGAGAAAGTGAGATGTTGATTGCATAAGGGTTTATTGTTTTACAGAATTACGTGCATAGTCAGGCGCACCGGGCGCGCCCGGCGGAAATGGGGATGTGTGGTTTTAACCAGTGTAGAGAAACGGACCCGTGCGAATTAAAGCTGCGGCAGCGGCGCCGGCAATGCGATGGCGATCTGCCCGTTGTCGCACTGTACAATGATTTTCCTGTCTGTTATCCTGATGTCGTTTACGGCGGTCATATATTCTTCCGTTTTCACGAGAAAGGCTGCATACCGGGAGGTGATGTGCTCCCCTGCCCCGAGGAACCGCACTGTCTTCTCCCCGAACAATTCCGACCTGCCGGATTGCAATATTTCATCCAGCGGCGCGTGGATACCACTGGTGCCGAATTCCAGTCCGCGGTAAAGCATCTTTCCATTTTCAGCATGCTGCCAGCAATTGATCCACGGGAAATCCGCCCGCGGCCAGATGTAACCGATCAGCAACCTGTCCGCCGGAGACCAGGCGGCCAGCCAGCCGAACGACGCGCCTGGTTTTACGATAAATGAAAAAACATGATGATCGGGCAGATGGGAAAACCCCAGGTCCACCGCTTCCCCCGTTCCCGTTTGGCCCACCGGCCATTGCGAACGGACGGCCGTATCTGCTTCCTGGCAAATCCCCGCGTCCGCATTGGCGAACACGCGCGTGCCTTCATGCAGGAACGGCGCGGCGATGGTCGGGTGCTGCACCATATTATACCATCTCCCGGCAACACCTACGTTGGTGACCGTTTCATTTACAAAAAACACCGGCGCGCTTTCATCCAGCGTCACTTTCCGTTCCACCTGCAGCTTTTCCACCGGGCTGATGGCCCGCATGCGTACCTGCGTATCGCTGTACGGCGGCAACACCTCCCATTGGCGGACGAAGAAATCACCGTGCTTGATGGCCCCTGCCGCGCGCTCAGCGGCAGATGGGTCTCCCCAGCGGCCCAGGCACAAAAAGTGCCCCTTGAACGCCGCTTGTCCACAAGCGGAGGCAACCCCATCCAGGGGATACATAAAACTCAAAGGATTCAGTCCTTCCTGCCGTAAACGGAAATTCGTAAAAGCACCGCCGCACGCGTCTATCTCCAGTATACTCCGGCTATTGCCCAGCCGTATGGAATTTGGTTGAATGTTCATGGTGATGGTATCGAAACAAAAACGGCCACAGAACCAGCAACACTAAATTACTGATATCACAAACGGAATATGTCGTGATATTAGCGGAAAGTATCAAATAGTTACCCGCCCGTTTTTCCCGCCGTAAAGAAATGTAATTTTTACACCGTACGCTGCTGCCCTGCTGCATTTCGAAGCTTTACGGAAGGGAGGTAATATGTCGATAAAGATTGACAACATACATACATTAACGCGATCCAATCGCCCCTAATTTTGAAATAAATTGATTCAAAATTATGCATGCTGATAAAATGATACTGGATTTAAATAGTGTGGGTATCAACGACATTCCTTCCGTGGGAGGGAAAAACGCGTCGCTCGGTGAAATGATGCAGCACTTGTCAGGCCTGGGCATCTGCATCCCCGGCGGCTTCGTCATCACCGTGGAAGCGTACACCCAATTCATCGTCCAGAATCAGTTGGACAAAAAGATCAGGGACCTGATCAACGACATCGATCACGACAATGTGGAATCGCTGCGCCGCGCGGGCCTCTCCGTGCGCCAGCTCATCCGGAACAGTCCCTTTCCCAAGGAGCTGAGTGTGAAAATCATCGATGCCTACTACACTTTATCCCAATCCTACGGCCAGGAAACCACGGATGTGGCCGTCCGGTCTTCCGCTACCGCTGAAGATTTGCCCAACGCCTCCTTCGCCGGCCAGCAGGAAACTTACCTGAACGTGCGCGGCCCCGCAGCGCTGATGGACGCCGTGCGGAACTGCTTCGCGTCGCTGTTCACAGACCGCGCCATCAGTTATCGCAGCACTTTCGGTTTCGATCATTTCAAGGTGGGATTATCGGTTTGCATACAAAAGATGATCCGCAGCGACCTGGGCAGCGCCGGCGTCGCCTTCTCGCTCGATACCGAATCCGGATTCAAAAACGTAGTGGTGATCAATGGTTCGTACGGACTGGGAGAAATGGTGGTGCAGGGAAGTGTATCGCCGGATGAGTTCATCGTCTTCAAGCCGAAACTGAAAGAAGGGTTTCCTTCCATTCTTGAAAAGAAAATCGGAGTGAAAGACCAGATGATGGTGTATGGCGATAATCCCGACGAACGTGTCAAAACCATCCCGGTAGATAAATCCAAGCAAAACCAATTCTGCCTGAACGACGCGCAGATCCTGCAGCTGGCGGAATGGGTATGCATCATTGAAGGATATTACTCCAATCTCCGCGGCCACTGGTGCCCGATGGACGTGGAATGGGCCATCGACGGCCTCAGCGGGAAGCTCTTCATCGTACAGGCCCGCCCGGAAACGATCCATTCCCGGAAAGACGCGGCGCTGCTCGTAGACTATAAGCTCAGCGAAGATTTCGACGGTCAGCAACCGATCCTGAAAGGCATTGCGGTGGGGAACAAAATCGGGTATGGGCCGGTGCACATCATGTATTCGCTCGACAAGCGGATCGGAGAACATTTCGAGTTCAGGAAAGGCAGCGTGCTGGTAACCGACATGACCGACCCCGACTGGGAACCCATCATGAAAATGGCATCCGCGATTATTACCAACAAAGGCGGCCGCACCTGTCACGCGGCGATCATCGCGCGGGAGCTGGGCGTTCCGGCCATCGTGGGCTGCGGCAACGCCACCGAAATCCTGACAGACAACCTGGAAGTAACCGTTTCCTGCGCCAGCGGCGAAGAGGGCGAGGTATACAAAGGTAAACTGGCATATTCCCTCGTGGAAACCAATATCAAAGACATCCCGCAGGTGGATACCACGATCCTTTTCAACGTAGCGTCGCCATCGCAGGCGTTCCATATCGCGCATTTACCCGGCAAGGGCGTGGGCCTGGCGCGCGAGGAATTTATTATCAACAATTATATCCAGGCGCATCCGCTGGCGCTGATGCACCACGCCTCGCTCAACGATGCGGAACTGACCGCCAGGATCCAACAGCTGACGAAAGGTTTTGACGGCGGCGAGCATTTCTTCATCGAAAAGCTTTCTTACGGGATCGGCAAAATCGCCGCGGCTTTCCATCCATCGCCGGTGATCGTGCGGTTCAGCGATTTCAAAACGAATGAGTATTACAATCTCCTCGGCGGCAAATATT
Source organism: Chitinophaga pollutisoli (assembly GCF_038396755.1). Lineage (NCBI taxonomy): Bacteria > Pseudomonadati > Bacteroidota > Chitinophagia > Chitinophagales > Chitinophagaceae > Chitinophaga > Chitinophaga pollutisoli. Next base: position 1,336,140 of record NZ_CP149822.1, read on the forward strand.
TCGAACCGAAAGAAGAAAACCCTATGCTGGGCTGGCGCGGCGCTTCGCGCTATTATTCGGAAACGTACAAGAAAGCCTTCGGGCTGGAGTGCCACGCCATCAAAAAGGTGCGCGAGCAAATGGGGCTGGATAACGTGATTGTGATGATCCCGTTCTGCCGGACGGTCGAAGAGCTGTTCGCGGTGTATAAGGTGATGGAGGAATACGGGTTGAAGCGCGGCGAAAACGGTCTGCAGGTCTATCTTATGGCCGAAATCCCTTCCAACATCATCCTGGCTGACGAGTTCGCCAAACATATCGACGGGTTCTCCATCGGCTCCAACGACCTCACGCAACTGGTACTGGGCCTCGACCGCGATTCCTCGCTCGTAGCGAGCATTTACAACGAGCGCAACAACGCGGTGAAAGAAATGATCATCCGCCTGATCCAGGCGGCGAAAAAGGCGAAGATCAAAGTGGGGATCTGCGGGCAGGGGCCTTCCGACTTCCCGGATTTTGCGCAGTTCCTCGTGGAGCAGGGTATCGACACATTATCCATCACCCCGGATTCGTTCCTGAAAACCAATGCTGCCATTCATAAAATCGAAACCGAAAGCCGGAAGAAGCGGCCTCAGCACACCTAAAAGCCAAGTCATATGATTACAACAACAAGTGCGCAACCCTGCGAAGTGGTGGTGCCGCATTGTTGCCTGCTGGGCGAAGGCCCGGTATGGGACGAAAAAACAAGCACCATTTGCTGGGTCGATATACTGAACGGACGGATACACACGTATCACCCCCCGGAAAACTCCACCATACCCACCAGGTTGACAGCCTGGTGGGCGCCATCGCTATCTGCGAAAACGGTGATTTCATCGCCGGCCTGCGGGAAGGTATTTCGTTTGTCGGCAGATCGAACGGCAGTATCCGGCTCCTCCATCACCCGGAAGCGCATTTGCCGCAGAACCGCTATAACGACGGGAAATGCGATCCGGAAGGGCGTTTCCTCATCGGCAGCACGGCGCTCAACCATAAAAAGCAGGCAGGGAATCTCCATCTGCTTGATCACGACCTGCAGTGTACGACGCAATTGCAAGGGATCACCATGTCGAACGGCATGGCCTGGAGCCCCGATGGCTGCACGTTTTATTACATCGACACACCAACCTTCGAAGTGGCGGTGTTTGATTACGATACCGCAACGGGGCGAATCGGCCCCAAACGATCGGCGTTCCCCATTCCTGAGAAAGAAGGCCTCCCCGACGGCATGACGATAGACAACGAAGGCATGCTCTGGATCGCGCATTGGGACGGCTGGCAGGTGGCCCGCTGGAACCCGGTTACCGGTGAAAAGCTGTACAGCTTCCGGCTGCCGGTAGCGTTTGTCACCTCCTGCACATTCGGCGGCGAAAACCTGCAAGACCTCTACATCACTTCCGCCAGCATCGGCCTCAACGAAAAACAACACGACGAACAACCCCTGGCAGGTTCGCTGTTCGTGATTAAAAACTGCGGATTCCAGGGGATGAGCCCCGCGGTATTCCGCCACCACTAAACCGAATTCAACATGAAACTCATACGCTTCGGCAACCCGGGCAACGAAAAGCCCGGTATTCTCCTGAACGGGGAACGTAAAGACCTGTCGCATGTTTTCCGTGACTGGGACAGCGCCTTCTTCCGCAACGACGGGCTCGGCAAACTGCGCAGCTTCCTGGAAACGAACGGCGCCCAATTGCCTGCCGTGGAAGACGGCGCCAGGTGGGCATCCTGCGTAGCGCGGCCGGGGAAAGTGCTTTGCATCGGGCTGAACTATTCCGACCACGCGAAAGAAAGCAATATGGCCATCCCGGCCGAGCCCATTCTATTCCAGAAAGGCTCCAACACCGTGGTGGGGCCCTATGATCCTATCCTCATCCCGCGGAACAGCAAAAAAACGGATTGGGAAGTAGAGCTGGGCGTGGTACTGGCGAAGGACGCGCGTTATCTGTCCACCGTAAAAGAGGCGGAATCATACATCGCAGGTTACTGCATTTCGCATGACGTGTCGGAAAGGGAATTTCAGCTGGAGCGGGGCGGGCAGTGGACCAAGGGCAAGTCCTGCGACAATTTCAACCCGCTCGGGCCTTACCTGCTTACGAAAGACGAGGTTTTCAACATCCATAACCTGTCCATGTCACTCAACGTGAACGGCAAGCGGATGCAGACAGGCAATACCAACGCCATGATCTTTGACTGTTATCACCTCATCCAATATCTCTCCCAATTCATGACGCTGGAAGCCGGCGACCTTATCAACACCGGCACCCCGCCGGGCGTCGGGCTTGGCATGAACCCGCAGCAGTTTCTCCGGGAAGGCGATATCGTGGAAGTAAGCATCGACGAACTGGGGGAGCAAAAACAGGTTTGCATCCCCGCCTGACCATCGTTCGCCATTAAACAACAGACATGCTCAGTGAATTGAGAAAAATCCTGCCCGAACGGCTGATCCGGGACAGGTATATCGACCTGGTGTCTTTCGCTTCCGACGCCGGATTTTACCACCTCGTTCCCAAAGCCGTGGTGCAACCGGAAACCGAGGAGCAGATCACCTTGCTTTCCAGGTTTGCGCGGCGCCACGGGATCCCGCTGGTTTTCAGGACAGGCGGCACGAGCCTTTCCGGCCAATCCATTACCGACGGGATATTGGTAGACCTCAGCCTGCATTGGAAGAAAATATCCATCGAAGACGAGGGCGCGCGGGTACGGGTGCAACCGGGTATCACCGGCGCCATGGTGAATGCTTACCTCAAAAAGCAGCAACGGAAAATCGGGCCCGACCCTTCCAGCATCAGCGCCGCCATGATCGGCGGGATCCTTTCGAACAACGCCAGCGGCATGTGTTGCGGAGTGAAGCAGAATTCATATCACACCGTCCGGCATCTGCGCTTCATGCTGCCCGACGGCAATTTTTTCAATACCGAGAATGAATCAGATTACGCGCGGTTCGAAACAGCCTGCCCGGATTTGTGTGGCACGTTGAAAGCTATCCGGCGGGATATTTGGGCCGATGCTTTGTTGTTCGAAAAGATCCGGAAGAAATACCAGGCGAAAACGACGATCGGATATTCCCTGAATGCATTCATCGACTACGAACATCCGCTCGACATCCTGGCGCACCTGCTTATCGGTGCGGAAGGAACGCTGGCATTCATCGCGGAGGCTGTTTTGGACACCGTGCCGGACTATCCCCACAAAGCCACAGCGCTGCTGTATTTCCCGACCATCGCCGCCGCCTGCGAGGCCATCCGGCCGCTGACCGATCTGGGGGCGATGATGGTGGAACTGATGGACAGGGCTTCGCTCCGCGCCGTTGAAAACCTGGAAGGGATGCCCGCCATCGTCAAAACCCTGCCGGATGCGGCCACAGCGCTACTGATCGAATTCCAGGAAAACAGTCCGGAAGCGGTGGACCGAAGAGTGGAGGCCTTCCTGGCGCAGGCGCCGCAGTTATCGCTCCTCAACACCCCCATCTTCACGACCGAAGCCGGGGAACAGCAGTTTCTCTGGAAAGTCCGGAAGGGCCTTTTCCCCGCGGTGGGCGCGGTGAGGGCCAGCGGCACCACGGTGGTGCTGGAAGACGTGGCGTTCCCCATCGAAAAGCTCGGTGAAGCCATCGCGGATTTGCAGGCGCTGTTTCGGCAGCACCGGTACGAGAACGCCATTATTTTCGGCCATGCGAAAGACGGGAATATTCATTTCGTGGTGACGCAGTCCTTCAATTCGCAAGTCGAAATCGACCGCTACGACGCCTTCATCCGGGACGTAGTGGACATGGTGCTGCGGCACGAAGGCACTTTAAAAGCCGAGCACGGCACCGGACGGAATATGGCGCCATTCGTTGAAACGGAATGGGGCGGAGATGCTTACGCGATCATCAAACGGATAAAAAACGCCGTGGACCCGCAAGGGATCTTCAACCCGGGCGTGATCGTCAACGATGATCCCGATGTGCATATCAAAAACCTCAAAAGCCTGCCCGCCGTGGAATCGGAAGTGGACCGGTGCATCGAATGCGGCTATTGCGAACACCGGTGCCCCAGCCGCGACCTCACGGCCACGCCGCGCAGGAGGATCGTTCTGCGGCGGGCGCTTAAAAACCTGGAGCTTTCGGGCGACAAGCGGCAACACCGCGCGCTGGCAAAAGCATTCCGTTTCGAAGGCCTGGATTCCTGCGCCGTGGACGGCTTATGCGCCACTGCCTGCCCAGTCGACATCAATACCGGCGACCTGGTCAAACGCCTGCGGCGCGAAAACCACTCCCCTGCCGCGAATACACTCGCGCTGGTAATTGCGCGGCAGTTTAAATCGGTGGAATGGATGGTAAGAAACGCACTTCGATTGGGGGCGAAAATCAACGCCACCTTCGGAAGCGGCACCATGACCGGCATAACGCAACTACTCCGCAAAGCGATCCCCGCATTGCCCGTTTGGCCGGCGGATGCGAGGCCGCCGGCGAAGTTGCGCCCGAATATACACACATCAAATTCCGGTAAAGCCGTCGTCTATTTCCCCGCCTGCATCTCCCGGGCGATGGGCACTTATGCAGGAGAAAAGAAAGATTTGATGGAAACATTCGGCAGCGTTTGCGCCAAAGCGGGGATCGACATGATTGTTCCCCGGGATATTTACGGTAGCTGTTGCGGGCAAATCTTCTCTTCCAAAGGATTCTTGCCCGCGTACGCCTTTACCGCCCGCAAGATCATGCGGCAATTATGGGAAAGCACCCGCCAAGGCGCGCTGCCGGTGGTAACGGACGTCAGCTCCTGCGCCTACACCCTGAAAACGATGCGCGGTGTACTGGATGAAGGCGACCAATTGCGTTTCGACCAGCTGACCATCCTCGATTCGGTGGACTTCCTGCACGACATGGTGGTGCCCGTGGTGGGCGCGCGTGCCAATACGCGCAACATTGTGCTGCATCCCGTTTGCTCGCTTGAGAAAATGAAAACGCAGGATAAATTCATTCGGGTGGCGCGGCACTTCGCGAATCAGGTGACAGTGCCCAAATCCGCCGGATGCTGCGGCATGGCGGGCGACCGTGGTTTCCTGTTCCCGCAGCTGACGCTGTCGGCCACGCTGCAGGAAGCCAGGGAAGTACAAAGCGGCACGTTCGACGGCTGCTATTCATCCACCAAAACCTGCGAGATCGCCCTATCGGAAGCCGTGAAAGCGAATTACATGTCGATACTATATCTGGCCGACGAAATGATGATCCCCCTTCACAACACCGACGTACAATAAACTACATCAACAATGACAGCAAACGAGCAAGGCTTTATGCAAAGCGTGGGTAACTGCTTTGACAAAGCCGCGGAATTTACAAACTGGGACCCCGGCATCCTGGCACAGATCAAAGCCTGCAACGCTGTGTACAGCATGAAATTCCCCATTCGCCGCGACAACGGGCAGATTGAAGTGATCGAGGCATACCGGGCGCAGCATTCGCAGCATAAAACGCCCAGCAAAGGCGGCATCCGTTTTGCTGCCGAGGTGAACCAGGACGAGGTGATAGCCCTCGCATCTCTTATGACTTACAAATGCGCCATCGCCAACGTGCCCTTCGGCGGCGGGAAAGGCGGCATCAAAATCGATCCGGGAAAATATTCGGTGGAAGAACTGGAGCGGATCACCCGGCGGTATACGGCGGAGCTGGTCCGGAAGAACTTTATTGGTCCGGGTATTGACGTGCCCGCGCCGGATTACGGCACTGGCGCGCGGGAAATGGCGTGGATGGCGGATACTTTCCAGGGATTGCACCCGGGCGAGATCAACGCTTTGGGTGCGGTGACGGGCAAGCCCCTGGCCCAGGGTGGCGTCCGCGGCCGCAAGGAAGCTACGGGGCTGGGCGTGTTTTACGGGTTGCAGGAAATCTGCCGGATGCCCGCCGTGATGCAACGCATCGGCCTGGAACCGGGGATCGCGGGCAAGAAAGTAGTGGTGCAGGGATTGGGGAACGTGGGTTACCACGCCGCGAAATATCTCCAATCGGCAGGCGCTATCATTGTCGCCATCGCTGAGTTTGAAGGCGCGATTTACAACGAAAACGGCCTTGACGTGGATGCCGTATTTGCACACCGCAACGCCACGCGCTCTATCCTGAACTTTCCTTCCGCCAAACATTTCCTTAACACTTCCGAAGCACTGGAATACCCCTGTGACATTCTCATCCCCGCCGCGCTGGAAATGGTGATCACCATCGGCAACGCGCACCGTATCCGGGCGAAAATCATCGGGGAAGCGGCTAATGGGCCGGTGTCATCGGGCGCAGACGAGATCCTCGCCAACAAAGGCTCACTTGTAGTCCCCGATATTTACCTGAACGCGGGCGGCGTTACCGTTTCCTATTTCGAATGGTTGAAGAACCTGAGCCATGTGCGGTACGGCCGGATCGAGAAACGCTTTACAGAACACATGAACACGCGGATGATCGAGCAGATGGAGGAACTTTCCGGCAAACAGATCAGCGCAGCCGCGCGCCAAAGCATCCTGTACGGCGCCAACGAAACCGACCTGGTGTACAGCGGGCTGGAAGAAACGATGATCGCAGGGGCCAGGGAGATCATGGACGCCTGGGAGGCTAACCCCGCCATTCCCGACATGCGGACAGCTGCATTTGTGGTGGCGATCAATAAAGTGGCCACGGCGTACAGTGAGCTTGGCATCTTTCCCTGAACTTTTTCCCCACAACAGGAAAAGCCTTGCAGATGCAAGGCTTTTTTAATGTACTCATCGTTGCCTGTTAATTTTTGGATATTGATGCGTCATCTTTTATTTTGATATCTTCCAAACGGCTGCGGAGCCTTTCGATATATTTATCGGGCGCCTCCGGCAAGGGAAACCCCGGCTGCGGGTTTGCGCGGACTGTCAGCAGCGCCTGCAGGGCCTGGCTAGCGTCCTTCAAATCGCAATCAAATTTCTTCACCTGGTATTTTTCAGGAATGCTGGCTTCCCAGGTGCTGCGGTTCTCAATAAACCGGATGACCTGCTCCAGCGAGTGTTTCGAAGTGCTATCGGCGATGAAGCCGGCGAATTCGCTCACCGATTGTTCCGGCGTCCGGGAAGGGTCCTGGCAGAACATTCCGAAGGCGTACACATTCATGGCCTCAATTTCGGAACCTGGACCGTCGGTAAAGCTGAAGATCCCGTTCAACCCCGCGTTCCGTGCATCGGAAACGATCCGGTGCAGGTAACGGGTCTCCGCCTGGGTGGGGTGTTTCTGCCCGCTGTATCCGGTGTAGCCGTCGTCCACTTCATCGATGAGGAAATGCGCCCATCCCCACAAATGTTTCACACCGCGCGCCTTCAGCTTTTCGACATCGGCGGCCACGGGATATGGCTCCGGATCGCGTTTGGCGTCCGCATAAGCTTTGAAAGCCAGGGAGCGGTAATAATTATGCAAAGGGAATTCGATGCCGCAATCTTTGGTTATGAAACGCTCGTTGGTGGCGATCATCTTTCCGTAAGCCACTTCCTTGTCCCAAAAATCGACGTAAAAGGGGTTGATCGTTTTATCATCCCAATGGGTGACGGCCCAGATATTGGCGTTGTAGAAAGCCTGGGGCGCTTCCTTCCTGACGATCGCCTGCACTTTACCGGACATCTCCATCCATTTTTCGATGCCGCTGCGGCCCAGGGGCACAGGCGCACCGCCGGGATCACCGCCGAAGAACGAAAAGAAATCCGCCTTCGACAGCAACTTCACGCCTGTGGCAATATCATCGAGGCGCATGGCCATCGAATCTTTGCTATTCGGGTTGAAAGTATCCCACCATTGCAACGGGTGGGGAGAAATATTCGACTGGATGATGACGCCCACTTTGAAGCCGGCACGCTGCGCATCCGCGATGCCCTTCGCTATACGTTCGTAAAACGCCGCGTGTTCAGCCCTGGGCAGCGATACAGCGATATCGATAAATTGGAGGGTATTGTACCCACAGGCTTTCCAGAAGCGATAATGCTGCTCCCCCGCAGGATGGAAGGCATATAAACCCACCGTGGGAATGCCTGCTTGCTGCTTTTGCTGCGCGCAGGCATTCCATACGCCGGAGATGCAAATCAACAAGACAAATAATGCTATGTTTTTCATATAACTGCAGCTATTTCGTTTTCAAATCTGCCAAAGTCGATTTCATGGCGTTGAGGAGCCGGGGCGTGTAGGTCTGCACCTTTTCATAGGCATCGGCCGTGCGTTCGGCCGGCGTGGCGCCATCGCCGCGCTCCCACCAGGGCTGGTCCGACAGGAAGGGCTGCAGGTGCGCCAGGGGAAAGGCTTTCAACGTCTCCGTCATGGCCGGCCAATGCCAATAGCTTTTATAGCCGTGCCTTTGCTGCCATCCATCCGCCGATGCGATAAATTCCGTGAATGCTTTCATGTTCTCCGCCGAACGGATGTCTGCGTTTTTCGCCAGCATGTCCCGCAAGGTAAACAGCGACGCCGTCATCCGCAGTTGCGCGATCAGATCCCCGACGAACCGCTTTGGATCGCCGAAGAGCAGGCCGCTTAATTTGCCGGGCTTCAGCTTTGTTTGCTGCAGGCGAGCCAGCTGCTTTTCGGCGGCTTTAATCCGCGCGATATCCGCGCCTTGCAGCGCTTCCCATCCGGCAACGATGGCATCCCCCGCCCCACCGATCAGCTGGTTGGCGAAAGCGATGTAATCAGCACGTTCCGCCGGCAGGCCCGCTGCGCCTCTTGCAAAAGCGAACGTATTGGGCAGTTGCATGCAATGCGTTTGCGCGTTGCCGAAAACCCCGCGGCTGCCTTTGCGCGTTCCCGCATCGTGGGCGCCAGGGCCGTAATTTGTCATCGGGAAAGATGGCTCCCCCTCGATGGCGCCGTAGTTATACGCCAGCACCCGGTCCTGCATTGTGGAATCGATCTGTGCACCGTAGCCCAGCCAATGGGTCGCGATGCCCCAGGGGTCTATGCGCTGCCGGTTGATCAGGGAAAGCGCATCCTGTATTTCGGATTGCTGCCCCATTTTGAAGTTCCCTGTGGCGTGGAATCTTCCATAAGACTCCCAGCCCGTCCAGGCCCAGTAATAGATTTCAATGCCCGGCCGCAGGCGGTCCAACATCCGCCGGTGCGCCGCCATGAGGTAGGCGAACTCGATGTTGGTGGAATTGGGGTAACCGCCCGGGTCGCTGTCGATCATGAAAATCCCGTCGCATTGCCGGAGCGGGCCCATCAGCGTTTCCCGCCACGACATCAGCTTACCCAGCTGCTGCGGATCGCCGGGGTCGATGTATTCATCCACACCATACACCGGCCGGTTTTCAAATGTGTATTGCGCCGCCAATTCGTTTTTCGCGCGGATGTTCGGGCACAGTACCACAAAAGCCTTCATGTTAAATTCCCGGTGCGCCAGTTCGATTATCGCTTTTGTTTTCTCCAGCTGGCGCTGATCGCCCGGCGTGAGCGGCTCGGGCATCGTTTCGAGCATGGGCCAGATCAGGATGCTGTTGTATCCCAGATGCCGGAGCCCGCCGAGGTAATTGCGCCAATCGTCCAGCGTCCACGTCCGCGCGGCGTATGGATGGTTGTAGGACCAGCCCAGGTGGATATACATCCCCCGTAACTCATTTACCTTCTCCTGTGCCGCCACGGGATGGAAGCATATTATCATCCAACAGGCAATTACCAGGCGCCGGATCATGGCTTTTGATTTTCCATTTCCTGCAATGCCACTTTCATGGATTTGATCAGGCGGGGCGTATAATCCTCCAACCGCGCCATCCCGTTTTTCACTTTATCAAAAGGCGTTTCCCCTTCATCACTTACCCAGGTGAGGGTGGCGAGGGTAGCGTCGAGTTGTTTTGATTTGAGTTTCGCCAATGTTTCCTGCATGGCCGGCCAGTACCAGTGATTGCTGTATCCGTGCGTGCCCTGCCAGGTTTCTGTGGCGGCGATAAAGGCTGCCAGTTTCTTTTTCACGACAGCCTGCTGCGGCGTTCCGTTTAATGCTGTTTTCAGTTCATGCATCGCGCTGACAACGCGAAGCTGCAGCACCAGGTCGTTCACGAACCTCGCGGGATTCCGGAATAGCAGCCCTTCGAGCCGGCCGCTTTTCAGCGAAGCGGGTTTCAGGGCGGTAAGGTTCCTGATGCAATTGTTCATTCTCGCCACATCTTCGCCCTGCAGCGCTTCCCAGCTATCCACGATAAGTTTTCCCTGGCCGGGTATGAGATCGTTGGCGAATGTGATGTAATCTTCGGTGGCAACGGGTTTGCCCTGTGCGCCCCTGGCAAAGGCGAATGTGTTCGGCAACTGGATGCAATGCGTTTGCGCGTTGCCCATCGTGCCGCGTTGCCCGCCGTTCTTACCGCCGTTGTAGGCCCTGTCGCCGCCGTAGAGGGTGAACGGGAAAGAAGGCTCACCTTCAATCGCGCCGTAGTTGTAGGTGATGACGCGGTTCCCCATGCCGAGGGAGTCCGCAATACCCGGACCGTAGCCGCTGCCCACACCCCAGGGCTCCATGCGCTGGCGGGAAAGCAGGCTGATCGCGTCCATGATTTCGGAGGGCTCGCCGCGCTTCAGTTCTCCCGTGGCGTAAAAATGCCCATACGACTGCCAGCCGAAGTTGGCCCAGTAATCTACCTGGATACCTTTGCGCAGGCGGTCCAGCATTTTACGATGGGCTTGCAGCAGGTACACGAATTCCATGTTGGTGGAGTTGGGATAACCGCCGGGGTCGCTGTCGATAATCGACATACCATCCGCTTTTGCCAGCGGCCGGAACAGCTCTTCCCGCCATGCCATCAGCTTACCGAATGCCACAGGGTCTCCGGGATCCACGCGCTCGTCCGTATGGAAGAAAGGCCGCTTCTCGAATGTATATTTCCTACCTTCTTCGCTTTTGGGGGAAACATTCGGACAAAACACAATGGTAACCCGCATATCGTAGTCGGCATGCGCCATATCGATCACTCTGGCGATCTTTTGCAGGTTGGCTTCATCGCTGGGCGTCAGCGGGTTGGGCATAATTTCCAGCATGGGCCAGATCAGGATGGAATTAAATCCCAGTTTATGAATGCCATCCAGGTAACCTTTCCAGTCCTCCAAAGACCAGGTTCTGGCAGCGTAAGGGTTGTTGTAAGACCAGTGCTGGTGGATGTACATCCCTACTTCCTTCCTGTTCGCGTTTTGCTGTGCTTTCACCTGCGTGACCAGGCACATCGCCATGAAAGCGATCAATGATAATCTCAACTGTAACTTCATCTTGCAATATTTTTAAACTGATTTGTTCTGATTATTGATAGCTGCGTTCTATGGCTTTCTCCAGCAGCGGCCGCATTTTTTCGTATCCCGCGCGGTTGGGATGAACGCCATCCCCCGTCAGAGCCCTATCCAGCCCTCGTTGCGCATTGGCCAATACGGGAAAATAATCCACATATGGAATCCCTTCTTCCCGGCAATAATTACTGATTTTATCGTTCAGTGCGGCGATGAGCGGCACGGGCTTCACGGATTTGCAGCAGGCATATTCATAGGCGGGGATCACCGAGCACAGGATTACGCTGATACCGTTGGCTTTCGCCAGCGCGGCCATTTTCACGATATGCTGGAATATCGAATCAACTGGCAAATGTCCACCAAGTCCCGCGATATCGTTGGTACCGCCGAGGATCACCACTGCATGGGGATGCAAATCCAGCACATCCGCCTGGAAGCGCGCCAGCATCTGGCGCGTCGTTTGCCCGCCGATGCCTTTATTGATGAAAGGCTTGCCGGTAAAGAATTCCGGCATCAGGGCCTGCCAGCCTTGCGTGATGGAATCGCCCATGAAAACAACGGGCTTTTTCCGTTCCTCTGCGCGCTTCGTTGCCGCGCAGCCCAGCACCAGGCAGCACAACACAACCCATGTAAAACGGTAAGTCATAAATATTGGATATTAACATTCGGCGCCGGCTAATGCATCATCCAGCCGCCATCCGCATTTAAAGTCTGGCCGGTTACAAAATCGCTGTCGGCGGACGCCAGGAAAACGAACACGCCAACGATATCGTCCGTTTGCTGCCGCCTGGGGATGGCCTGCGCCCCGAGCAGGAATTCTGTCGCTTTTTCCTGGGCTTCCTTCGAGCCCACTTTCTCCAGTTCCGTTTCGGTAAGCACCGCGCCAGGTGTGATACAGTTGACCATAATATTATCGGCGCCCAGCTCCCGGGACAGCGCCCGCGTGAACCCGATCACCGCGCCCTTGGACGCCACGTAATGCACATAATTCCGTGTACCGGCGAAAAAAGTGACCGACGACACGTTAATGATCTTTCCATATTTCCTTTGCTGCATATAGGGATAAACGGCTTTGGCGCAAACGAACTGCGACCGCACGTTGTTGGTCATCACCCGGTCCCATTCCGCGACGGTGATCTCATGCCAGGCTTTCCGGGGGTCGATAGCGGCGTTGTTCACCAGGATGTCGACTCCGCCGAAGCGGTCCGCCGTTTGCCGGACCATCCTTTCCACCGCTGCTTCATCGGCCACATCCGCCGCGATGGCGATGGCTTCACCGCCCTGCGCGGTGATCTGATCCACCACCTCCGCCGCCAGTTCGGGATGCGCGAGGTGATTCACCACTACTTTCGCACCTTCCGCTGCGAAACGCAGCGCCACCGCTTTGCCGATGGACTGCGCCGCACCGGTAATTATGGCCACTTTATCTTTCAATCGCATATCAAGTCTGTTTAGTATTAAACTTTCCGCTGGCGGTCGCGCCAGAACTCACTTATTTTCTCCAGGCTGAGGCCTTTGGTTTCGGGCACCATTTTCCAGGAGAACAATGCGCAGGCTGCGCAGATCGCCGCGAAGATCCAGTACACGCCGGCGGCGCTGTCGAAGGTTTCAATGAACCATTCCGTCAGCATCGGGAAAAACTGCGCGGTTACGAACGACGCGGCGTACAGGAAGAAGCATACCACAGCCAGCGCTTTGCTGCGGATACGGTTCGGGTAAATTTCCGACACGATTACCCAGCTGAGCGGCGCCAGCCCGAGTGTAAACGATCCGGTTCCGATAAGCATCGGTACGAGGGTGAACATCGGCGGCCAGTGCATTTGCAGGTTAATTGCCATAATGATATGCCCCAGCGCCATGAGCAACACGCTGGTAATCAGCAGCCCGCGGCGGCTGAAGCGCCGGATCAGGCCGAATGCCAGGATGGTGGTCAGTAAAATAAGCAGATAGATGGGAATGGAACTGAGGATGGCATTGGAGCCCACGCTGATACCGGATTCCGCCAGGATGCTCGGGGCATACATCAGCATCATATTCACGCCGTTGATCTGCGAGAATATCATGATAACGATCCCGATGAACAAAGCCGTTTTGATACCCGGCTGGAACAATTCCCGGAAAGCGCCCGTCTCTTGTTTCAGTTCTTTTTCAATTTCCTTCATCTCCAGCTCGCTTTGCTCCGGCCCGTTGATCCGCGATAAAACCTTCAGCGCTTCACCGATACGGTTGCGCGCCGCCAGCCAGCGCGGGCTTTCGGGGATCAGCAGCAAGCCTGCGATGAGCAGCGCCACCGGTACTGCCTGCGCGGCAAACATCCAGCGCCAGCCCCATCCTTCGAAGGAAAAGACATAACTGGTAATCACCGCCAGGTTGATACCGATCACATTCGACAGCTGGTTAACGTTCACCAGCACGCCTCTCAGGTGCGGCGGCGACAATTCCGCGATATAAATCGGCGACGACATCATCGCCAGGCCAATACCCACGCCGCCGAAGAAGCGCCATACCGCGAAGTCCCATATTCCGCTGGCGGCGGCGGTTCCTATGGTGGATATCATAAAGAAAAACGCGGCCAGCATCATGGTTTTGCGTCGTCCCAGCCGCTCCGTGAACCACATGCCGAACAGCGGCCCCGTTACCGCGCCCAGGATCGCACTGCTGACGGCGAACCCTTTCATGGCGGCCGACAAATTAAAATCCGCTTCCAGGAAAGGCAGCGCGCCGGCGATCACCACCAGGTCGAATCCGAACAGGAATCCGCCGATGGATGCCACCAGCACGATGGCATAAATATATAACCTGCCTGCCTTCGGGACCGGAGCCCGCTTTCTGCCCGGGTCCTGTTCTATCGTGTTGACCACTATATTGCCGTGAGCCATATTGCTTGTTGATTGTAGAAGTTATAAAAATTTTACCTGCCGCCCATTTCCGCAAGCGCCTGCCGCATAGCTGCCAGAAGCCTCGGCGTGAAGGATTCCATGCGCGCCAGGCCGTTTTTCACCCGGTCGAATGCCGTGGCGCCTTCCTCACTGGTCCAGGTATGCGTGTCCAAAGTGGCATTGATCGGCGCCAGATTCAGTTTGCGCAGGGTGGATTCCATTTGCGGCCAGTGCCAGGAATTGCTATAACCATGTTGACCCTGCCAGGCGGATGCTGCGTCCACGAAACCCGCCAGCGCCTTCTTTTTGGCCGCTGCGTTTTTGTTTCCGTCCACAACGGCTTTCAGTTCATACAGCGATGCCGCCATGTTCAGTTGCAGCGCCAGGTCGCGCACAAACCCCGCGGGGTCGCCGAACATCAGTCCTTTCAGCGGCCCGCCCTGCAATGCGCTCTTCGGCATGCCCGACAATTGCTTCGCGGCTTTGCGCATGCGCGCGGCGTCTTCGCCCTGCAGCGCTTCCCATCCTTCCACGATATTCTTCCCGGCGCCGGGAATGAGCTCATTGGCGAAAGCGGTGTAATCTTCCTTCTCCACGCTTTTCCCCTGCGCACCACGGGCAAAGGCAAACGTATTGGGCAACTGCACCACATGCGATTGCGCATTGCCCAGCACCCCGCGTTTGCCGCCCCTTTTTCCGCCGCCGGAAGCGCGGTCGCCGCCGTAAATAGTGAGCGGGAACGCCGGCTCGTATTCGATGGCGCCGTAAGGGAATGCCAGCACTTTGTCCTGCATCCCGATCGGGTCGGCGAAGTTATCGTCGAAGCCGCTGTTGGCCACGCCCCAGGGCTCGTAATGTTGTTTGGCGAGCAATTGCATCGCTTCGCGGATTTCCTCAGGCCCGCGTTTCACGAGTTCGCCGGTAGCGTAGAAGTTACCATAAGACTCCCAACCGAAGTGCGCCCAGTAATTGATTTCGATACCCGGACGCAGGCGATCCAGCATCCGGCGGTGCGCGCCGAGGATATAAATGAACTCCATGTTGGTAGAATGCGGGTAACCGCCGGGGTCGCTGTCGATCACAAAGAGCCCGTCGGCCTGCGCGAGTGGTTTGAACAGCCTCTCGCGCCATTCCATCAGTTTACCGAAAGCGATGGGATCGCCGGGATCTACCCGGTCGTCGGTATGGAAAAAGGGCCGGTCTTCGAAGGTGTATTTACGTCCCTCTTCGCTTTTGGGCGAAACGTTGGGGCAGAATACGATGGATACCCGCATGTTGTAATCCTGGTGCGCCATATCGATCACTTTCGCGATTTTGGCCAGGTTGGCTTCGTCGCTGGGCGTGAGCGGGTCGGGCATGATTTCCAGCATGGGCCAGATGAGGATGTAATTGTATCCCAGGCGGTGGAGGCCGTCGAGGTATCCTTTCCAGTCTTCCAGCGTCCAGGTGCGGACGGCGTAGGGATGTTTGTAGGACCAGTGCTGGTGCATGTACATGCCCAGTATTTTTTCCGTTGTAGCCGGCTTTGTGGCGGCGGTTTGCGCGGATGCGCCGTGCATGGCAATAACAGCCCAGCAAGCGATAAATATCTTTATTGCTTTGATCATAACGTTCCGTATAAATAAAAGAAAAAATCGCTAACGCTTGTGCGTTAACAGGTGGCTGGTTAAAAATAATGTGTCAGGAGAAAAATAAATGTCATGTAATTAACCGGAATTATCACTTTGTTACCCCCCTCGATGGATGTGTTTAACATTGGTCCGCGCACTTGGCGATGCTGCATTTGTACTGGTAAGGACTTTGGCCGATGCGTTCCCGGAAGACCTTGCAGAAGTGGGAATTGGAATTGTACCCGCACAGGCTGGCGACTTCGGAAATCGGTTTATCCATTTCGATCAGCAGTTTGCAGGCATGCGCCATGCGTTGGTCTACCAGGTATTGCAGGAACGTCTTTTTCGTCTTGTTCTTGAAAAACCGGCAGAACGAAGGCACTGTCATGCAGGCGACTTCCGCCACCTGTTCGAGGGTGATTTGTTCATGCAGGTTGAACTTGATAAAATTGATCACTTCCAGCAGCCGGTCCGAGTGCGAAACCGGTTCTTCCACGTCTTTATTGATGATCAGGTTTTTTTCCGCGGAGATGGAAATAATATTCATGATTTGCAATAATTCCAGCACTCTTTCGAAGCCGGTTTTGGAAGACAGGGCGATAAGCTTCTCCGCGATTACGTTCCGTGTTTCCCCGAAGATATTGATGCCTTTGGAGGCTTGTTTGATCATTTCGCGGATGGCGTCGAATTCGCTGACGAAATCGAACATCTGCTGGAATATTTTCGGGTTGATGTACACGGTGATGACTTTCGAACGGAGGTTGGACCCTTCTTCGTAGAACACGGGATCGCTGAGCCAGATATGTGGGACGTTGGAACCGATGAATACCATATCTCCCGGTTCGAATGGCGCGACTTCGTTACCGATGATCCTTTTGCCGAAGCCTTCCAGGATGAAAGTCAGTTGCAGTTCAGGATGCTTGTGAAACGACGCCTGTTCGTTATTCAGTGAAGACAGGAAAGGTTGATCCCTAAAATCCAGGTACAGAGAATTGTTGATAAACGGAGTGATTTCGGTTTGTAGCAGCCTCATGTCCAAAAAGATTGGTATACACCTAAATATAACATTTTATTTTTGGTATTCCGACATACTATTCCATTTTCCGGCAGGAGGAAGCGGCCGTTTTCACAACGTCGCCATTACGTCGGACGCCGCAGCCACGGCGCGCTCTATGTCTTCCCCGGTATGTGCGGTGCTGATGTACCATAATCCCCTCCCGATGACCCTTACTTTCCGGTCGTGCAGCCCTGCGATGAACTTGCCGAGCTTCGCTTTGTCGTATGTAAAAGTATCCCGGTAATCCCTGACCTGTTCCAGATGGGTGAAACCGGTGTTGAACATAGGGCCCGGTCCTTGCACCAGCATCGGTTGCCCGTGGCGTGCCGCCGCTTCGCGCAGACCATCCATGAGCCGGTTGCCCAGTGCGAACATACGGTCGTAAGGCTGTTCCTGCTCCAGCACCTCGATCGTAGCCAGCGCGGCGGCGATGGTGGCGTTGCTGGAGTTCATCGTGCCGGCGTGGATCACCTTCGCGCTTTCGATCAGGCCCATCCATTCGCGCTTGCCCACGATGGCGCTGATGGGGTAACCGCTGCCCATGGCTTTGGCGAAGATGGACATGTCCGGCGAAATGCCGAAATACCGTTGCGCCCCTCCGATCGACAACCGGAAGCCGGTAATCACTTCATCGAAGATCAACGCAATACCGTATTGGTCGCATAATGCGCGAAGCCCTTGCAGGAAGCCCTCTTGCGGTGGAATGCACCCGCTGTTGCACATTACCGGCTCGGTGATGATCCCGGCGATTTCGTGGTGATGCGATGCGAGTTTCGTTCTCAGCAGGTCAAGGTCGTTCCAGGGCAGGATGATGAATTCGTTCCTGGCCTGTTCCGGCAAGCCGCCCGACCAGGGCCAGGCCACCGGTTCTTCACGGGGGCCGAGCGATGCCGCGTCCGGCGCGGAGATTCCCCAGGCCACGTTATCGAGCCAGCCGTGGTAATGCCCTTCAAAGCGGAGGAATTTTTGCTTCCCTGTTTTCGCCCGCGCCACCCGGAATGCCGTTTGCACCGCTTCCGACCCGTCGAGGCAAAAACGCATCAGCTCCGCCGATGGCACCAGCGCCGATAGTTTTTCCGCCAGTTCGATCTCCCGGATGTGCTGGCCTGCGAAGAGCTGGCCCGGTTCCGAATATTCCGTGACCGATTTGAGCACATGCGGATGGGAGTGCCCCAGGATCAGGGGGCCCTGGCTTAACGTAAAATCCAGGTACTCGTTGCCGTCCACGTCGTACACGCGGCTACCTTTGCCATGCGTGTAAAATATAGCGTGGGGGTGGTTGTACTTCCGGAATTCGGAAGACACGCCGCCCGCCAGCACCTTCTTCGCCCGTTCCAATAATTTTGCTGATTCAGTATATGCTATGCGCTCCATTCGTAGATAGTTTTAATCGTGTTTTAGTCCGCTTACCGGCGGTCCATTAAAGTTCCGCCGATAAGCGGCGGAAAAATGCGGGCGGCTGATCAAAAAGTATCAATCATTTATCCAGCCGCGGCGCATATTAAGCCAATGTCAGATGTATCATATACTTCACCAGCTGATCGTCGACCAGCAGGTCCTTTCCGTTTGCAAGCCGTTGCGTTACTTTCACCGGGGGCTTCACACCGTCGCTGATTGCCACGCCGGTAATTTTCCGGCCAAAACTGATCTTCGACGGCGCGGTGGCCATGAATTGAATTTGCTTCGCCTGCAGCAGATCCTGCCCGTCCGGCGCCGAAAGGATGATCCTGCCATGGGGTAAATTGCACAACAGTCTGCCGTTGATCCGCAATTCGCCGCCGCCTTCCATGAGCGCAACGCCTTTGCGGGTGATGTGTACCATCCCGAAATCGCTGACCGTTAACCCTGCGCCGGTTTTCCCGTATTGCAAGGCAACTGTGTGGGCAACGGGCCTGGTATCCGCGGGCTGTTCCGCCGCCAATGTAAACAACATGCCGTATTCGGTACGGCGCGCCAGCAGCTTCACCTGCTCCCCGTTTTTCACGTCCACTTTTTCGAATGCATGGCAATCCTTCCAGGCGTCGGGCCCTTCGAATACGGTTATGCCCTTGCTGCGCAGGGCGTTGAGCGCGGAGGGATTGGTAAGCGGATGGGGGCAAATGACGGCTTTCGTGCCTGCGGGTATCGCCTCCAGCGCGGATTCCTGCCAGACGCCGAACAGGGCTTTCCCGGCCCAGAGTGCAGCCAGCGTTTTTTTGACCGGCTCCATGGCCGACAGGTTGCCCGCAGGCACAATGATGTATACTTTTTCTGGCACCGAGACCCGTTGGAGCCCTTTGCCCATCAATCCCAGCCGACCCAGCGCAATCGCAGCGTCCGCAGGGAACGGCGTACCGTGATACACCGAACCGTAGCCGGTACCGCTGGGCGTGGGGCAAAGCCCTACCCCGCGCTCGAACCATGCGGAATCCAACCCGAGGTATGGCGGGAACCAGCGCGGATCGGGTTCCAGCTGCGACGCTTCCCGGAGGGGAAGCGGCCAGTAGCAGGATTCACGGGCAAACCAGCTCACGCCCCATTCGTACGACATGGCGCATGCCGCGCCGCCCGCCAACGCGTAGTGAACGGAAGCGTCGTAATACGCGAGGTTGTTCCATTTGCCGTTGCCGAACTCTTCAATGATCACCGGACGGTTGGAGCCGATGGGATCGAAATATTGTGCAGACAAACCGGCCTGTTCCGGTGGCAGGTAGTTATGCCAGGGCAGGATCGGCGCGTCCTCGTTGGCGAGATAGGTATCGCCGCCGTCCATCGTGGAGAACATGTATCCCGGCATCACCGGCTGCATGCCGCCCGCAGCGCGGATGGCGGCCGTCATTTCGTTGGACCAGCGGCGGAACAACAGGGAATCGCGCACGGTGCCTTTCTGGGCGGGGATCCCTCGCCAGGTGGCCACTTCCGCATCCATCTGCGTTTCGTCCGGATCTTTCAGGTATACTTCGTTGGCGAGGTTATAGATGATATTGCCCGCATCTTTCCATCTTGCCGCCAGCAATCCTACCAGTTCGCGTTGCAGCCCGAGGTTGCGCAGCGAGAAGCTGACGATATTGAAATCCCTTTCATGCCGGTATTCGAAATACGCGTGCGTTCCATCGGGCCTTTCGAAGCCCATATGGCGCGCCCATTGCGTAAAAATGCAGATATCCAGCACGAGCCCGTGTTCGGCCGCCAGCTGAATGGCGGCGTCCATCGCGCGCAGTACGGGCTCGTCGGTGACGGGGTCCACCCACACCCGCACGATGCGGTAACCGGCTTTGCGGATGGCGGCAAAATCCTCGGCCACTTTCAACGGATGGAAATCGCGCCAGGCCCATTCCCACCAGGAAGTGGAGGGATAATAATGCGTACCCGACCAGAAGCCCTCTTCCCCTTCCAGCACGATACTGGGGCCTTTTACGGCTAAAATGGGGGGCGTTTGCAGCGAGGGTTCCTGCACCACGAAACCGATGAATCGTTGATCGATTACTATCTGTTCGCCTTCCAGCGCGAGCAATGCGGCCTTGTCCACATCCTGGAAGATCTCGAGCCGGATGGTCCACATCCCGAGGCCCCCGGCGGGTTTGAAATCACACAACACTTCCGTGTCGCTGCCGCCGGAAGCCACCCGGCGGGTGGTGATCAGCGGCGTAAACGCAGCGGCGCCGGGGGCTTTCACGGAATAGCGGAATGTAGCCGCCACCGCCTGGGTGCCCTGGTTCTGCACGCGGGTCCGCAGTTGCACCCGCTCCCCGGGATGATATGCCGCGTAATTCGATTGATGCGCATATACCTGCAAACCACCTTTCCACCGCGCAGCCGTTTTTTGCAGCAGGGCCAGCCAACTTTTGGTGTCCAGCGCCGCCAGCGGATCGTTGAATAAGTAGAACCAGCAGTCACTGCCCCTGAACCTCCCCGCCGCCAGCGATGGCGCGTAATAGCTCATCAGCACGCCGGGGTATCCGGACAGGTTCCCGAACTGGTCGTATGCTTCGAGCACGGGCAGGAAATCGGCCCGTACTTCTTCATCAATGTTATGATTGGGCATCTCCTTCGGTGGAGCGATATAAGCCGAATGAGCCACCGCCGGTTTGAACGCGATATCCTCCAGGATCACCGGTGCGTTAGCGGCAACGCTTACAGCCATAGCGGCTTCCGACGGACGAAATCCGCCTACCGACAAAGCCGCCGGTATCCCTTCCGGCTTACCCACCCAGATCATGCCGTTGCCCGCAGCCAGTTGCTGCAGCAGCTTAGCTTCGTCCAGCTGATGCCGCGGATACGGCACGATGTTCGCCGGCAAACCGCCACCCACAGCTGTCAGGAAAGCGCTATCGGCCACCAGGTACAAAACGGATTGCCTGCCCGCATCGGTGGCCGCGCTCTTATCAAAAGCGGTATCCGTGGTTCCGGGAAGTCCGGCATCCGGCCCGGTGGCGGGCGGTTCGGCCGGCTTGTCCGGGGAACTGCCCCAACCGGCCAGGGGCGTCACCACGCCGGCCGAGCCCAGAGCCAGTAATCTCAGCGATTCTCTTCTGTTCATAGCTATTTAACCTTGATAAACATTCATGATTTCTTCTCGTATTCCGCGGCTTCCAGCAAGCCTTTCAGGTACCCCAACGCAAAGAGGCGCCCCACTTCGCCGTAACCCGGTTCGCGGTTGTTCTCACCGTCCATCGTTGGCACATGGTCGATCCGCACGGGCCCGTCGAATGCAACGGTGGTATAGGCTTTCACGGCGGCGTACATATCGGTTTGGCCATCGTCGTGGAACGTTTCGGAAAACGCATGTGCCTGGCCGCGGATGTCGCGGAAATGCACGAAGAAGATTTTCCCGGCTTTCCCCAGCTCAAGAATTTCGTGCGGGATGTCTGCCCCTGCCGCGGCGAGGCTGCCCTGGCACAGGGTAACACCGCTATTGGCGCTGGGCACCAGGTTGATGGCGCGCTTCAACGCCGCGGGGCTGGTAATGATCCGGGAAATCCCCTGGATGGGCGATACAGGGGGATCGTCCGGGTGCAGCGCCAGTTTTACGTTAGATGCTTCCGCCACGGGAATCACCCTTTCGAGAAAGTATTGCAGGTTATCCCATAACCTTTCTTCCGGCACAATGCCCGCCGGCGTAAGCGGCGCGTCTTTCATCAGCGCGTGGTTGTAACTCGTTACCAGTGCGCCTCCGCGGGTGGGTGTAGACACGGAGGTGCGGAGCCAGTTGAATCCCGCCATAAAATTGTAACAGAACACGGGAATGTCCAATGCTCCCATATTCCGGATCAGCTGCTGGCACAGGGCGATGTCTTCATCCCGCCCTTCTATACCCAGTTTCATCCGGTGCATTTGCGCATCCAGCCCGGGTTCTATCACTTCCAGCTTAAAGCCGAAATCATCAAAACGCTGCTTCATATGCAGCAGGTCCATGTACTCGTAAGAGGGCGTACCGTCTGCCTGCACCGGCAACCGGGCTACCGCATGTGTTACGCCTGCCTGTTTAGCCAGCCTCCAAAGCCGGTCGGGGTACTGTGACAGCACTTCTGCTATTTTCATTTCGTATGTATTTTACTGTTTCTTATAATTTGATACTTGATACGCCTCCGGGCCCGGGTTCTCCGTATCCGCCCGTCACGATGATTTCTCCCGGCAGCAGGCAGAGGTTGCTGGTGAGCGGGTAACCTGTCCGGATCGTATCCACTAATTTTCCGTCTTCATCCAATATCTGTACGGCCTGCATGCCGTAATGCGCTACGTACAACAATCCGTCGCGCCCCATCCTGATGCCGTCGGGCAGGTTTTGAATAATGTCTCCGGAAGGATGTTCGGGCAGCATCGCCCATTCTTCCCACTTCCCGGCTGGCTGCCCCGGCCCGCGAAGGGCGCAGGTCATGATCCGGTTGCGATAGCTTTCGGCTACAAACAGGCGTTTGCCATCCGTGCTGAGCGCGATGCCATTGGGGAAATCAAAATCGCGGCCCACGATGCGCTGCGATCCGTCTGTCCCGAAATAGCACACCTTGCCCGTTTCCCGCACGGAATCCGTGAAGTATATCCCGCCATGGGCATCCGCCGTGAGATCGTTGGGCGCACCCAACGCCTGGCCGTCGCAATGGTCCTTGATGGCATAGCCTTTAAACCCGCCGTCCCCGCCAAACCTGGCGATGCCCGCCTGCCCGCTGTCGCAGATGAGATGATCGCCATCTGGCAGGATGTACTGGCCGTTGGGGCACTTCGCGTAAGCCCAGTGAGACATCTTCCCTTCCGGGTTGATTTTGAAAATGATGCCACCGGTCAATGTGGTAAAAAACAGGTTCCCCTGTGCATCCATAACCGGGCCTTCCGTGTACCAGGGCAGTTCCGCCAGCCGTTCAACGATCGTGACCGAAATCATCTTGTTCATTTTATATCCTGTTCAAATGGGAATAATGGTTGGCGGCGATGACGGTAGGTGAACCGCGTCATATCGGCCTGTGTAACGCCGGGGGTATTCACCTGTACGATGGTGGGGCAAACCGGGCCATACGCCGCGATGGGCGCGTTCACGCCTTTGGCGACCACCGCGTTGAAGTGCTGTGGATGGATACCGAAGGCGGTGAGTTGCCGCAGGCTGAATGGCGGCACGCGTAAGGATGTCAGCATGATGACATTCCCGCCGCCGGTTTGCACTACGGCTATTTTACCCATATCGAAATTTACTTGTCCGCCGTGCCGGGGGCTGTCTTCGGAAAACTTCCCGTCTGCCGCCATGAGGAGGCGCACGGTAATGGTGAATGCCGTTGTTCCCTGCATATATCCGCCTTCCACATTGCCGGGCGAGAGGGAAAACGTTTCCCCGGGCTGATGCGCCAGGGCTTCCGCCACGGCCGCCGGGTCATAGATGCAGATAAAGCAGCTGGGCATCCTGTATGATTCCACCGCGGCCAGCAGGTAAGCGCTGTTGCCCGGGGAGCCGCCGCCTACGTTGTCGCCCATATCCAGCAACAGCACCGGTTTGGCCCAATTCCGCATCTTCGGCAGCAATGCGGCGATATCATGTTTCTCCGCCACGAAATCAGTACGATTGCTTACCAGCCTATCTTTCAATTCTTCGCCGATGCGCTTGCACAGCGGCGGGTCGTTATCGGTAATTACAATGAATGCGCTTCCCATCTCCGGCACGTCTGCATAAGGAAAACCCAGCAGAATGCTGACGGACAGCACGCCCGGTTGCCCTGCCGCTTCCCGCGCCAGGCCATACAAACTTTTGCAGGGCTCCGCGGAAGTGAATTGCTGCTCGATGCTGATGGCGACCGGCGCCTGCATGAGTTGCTGCACGGGATGGATGTTGCCTTTCAGCGTTTCCACCATCAGCGCGGCCGCCTTCTTCCCGGTATCGCGCTGGTCGATGTGCGGGTTGGTGCTGTAGGCGACCAATGCGTTGGTAGCCGCGGTCATGGCCGGGCTCACATTGGCATGGGGGTCGAGGGTGCCGATGATGGGCATATCCGCGCCCAGGCGCTGCCGCAGCTGCGTCAGCCAATGGCCGTCCATATCCATAAATTCCTCGGAAACGCCCGCGCCATGCGGCACCACGAGGCAGCCATCGACAGGCAGTATTGCTTCCAGCCCGCGCATCATTTCTTCCAGCAGCGTGTCGTATGTTTCGGCGCTGACCGTTCCGCCGGGCGTAGCTTCGGCATACATGACCGGCACCGCCTTGATGTTGTTTTCTTCCAGCACTTCCAGCATGCCGCCGATTTCGTGGAAGGCGTGGCGGTATTCCCGCGCGATAGCGTCTCCCATCAGCCAGTGGCTGTTCCTGAAATCGTCCAGCGTCGTTGGTTTCGCGATGAATGTATTGGATTCGTGGTAAATGCCCAGTATGGCCACGCGCAACTGTTTGCCGTCAAAACTCATGTCTGTATCGTTTTTATTGAGGGTAGCCGGGATTTTGCGGCTTGAGGTTCGGGTTGTTCTGCATTTCCAGCCGCGGGAGCGGGAAAAGCAGGTGCCGGGCCTGTAAAGGCTGGTTGGAATTGAGGTTGACGTGCCCCTCGAATGCGTCGAATCCCTTGTTGGTTTCGTTGTACACTTTCCGCAAGCGGATCATATCGAACCAGGTGATGCCTTCGTAACAGAGCTCATGCCAGCGCTCGCGCCACACCGCTTCGCGGAAGGACTGCTGCGTGAAGGTGCCCATGCCCGCAGTGGTCAGCTCCGCCCTGTCGCGGATTTTCTTCAGGGCATTGTATGCTGCCTGGTTGATGCCGCCACTTTCGTTTTGGGCTTCCGCGTACATCAGCAGCACCTCCGCGTAGCGGATCTGCATGAGGTTGAGGTCATCCTGCCCGGTGCCTGTTTTGCCGGATGTCCCGAAAGCTATCGTGTTGAAGTATTTGAAGATGTAAGGAGCACCCAGCTGGAAAAGGGCGCCGCTGCCGTTCATGTAATAGCTCGTATAGAAAAACCCTTCGCGGTCTTTGGCGCGGAGATCTCCCGTTTCATACGTCGCGTAAAATGAGCGGGTCGGCACGGTGGTGCCGGTCCAGCCGCCGAAAACCGTCACCGGTTTGTTATTCGGCAGCATGTGCAGCATGGGATTGGCTTCCACGTCGGCTAGGTATTGGATGCTGAAAAGCAGCTCCAGCTTATTCTCTTCGGCAACGCTGTGCAGCGCGCCGTAATTGGGGAAGAGATTGATCTGCGCGGGATTGGCTTCTGCGTAGTCGATGATTTCCCTGGACTTGTCGGCCGCCAGTTTGAAGTATGCGGCCCCCTTGTTCAGCGGTTGCCCCGCCATGGTCAGGTACACCCTTGCCAGCTGGGCCTTCACCGCAGCGAGCGATACACGCCCCGAAACGTCCATCCAGGGCAGGCCGGCGGCTTCGGCGGCCTGCAGGTCTTCCACAACCAGGTTGTACACCTCTTCCTGCGCCGTCCTTTTCGGCATAAAATCCTCCGACGACGCGGTTTGCGGCTTTGTGATGAGGGGAACATCTCCCCACAGCCGCACCGCATAAAAATAAGCCCATGCCCGCAGGAAGCGCGCTTCTCCCAGGATGCGTTTTTTCTGCGCATCGTCCATCGGGTTGATGCCCGGCACTTTTTCGATCACCTGGTTGGCCTGCGCGATCACGCGGTAGAGGCCGTTCCACCATTGCGCCACATGGAGATTATTGCCGTCATAGGAAAGGGCGTAGAGGTTATTGAGGTTTGTATTTTCG
The DNA here is from genome assembly GCF_038396755.1 of Chitinophaga pollutisoli. Taxonomy (NCBI): domain Bacteria; kingdom Pseudomonadati; phylum Bacteroidota; class Chitinophagia; order Chitinophagales; family Chitinophagaceae; genus Chitinophaga; species Chitinophaga pollutisoli. The sequence continues at coordinate 1,362,104 of NZ_CP149822.1, forward strand.
GTGGCTTCCGCGGTAGACGTTCCCGTGACCGCTTCCAGCATCTGCCAGTTGCCGGAAAAGATGGCGGCGGGGTTGCCGATAAACCGGGTTTCGGCGTACACCGCGGCGATGGCGGCTTCGGCATGTTCGGGTATTGTGTAAAAACTTTCTGATGTAAGGCTGGAAGGATTGTTTTCCTCCAGGAACTTGCTGCAGCCCGTACCCAGCAACAACGCGCCTGCCAGCAACCATTTACCTGCTATATTCGTCTTCATCGGAAAAAGCTTTAGAATTGAAGAATTTGATTACAGGGCGGCCTGAATGCCCAGCATGAAAGTGGTGGATTTGGGATAGGCGTGATACATCATCCCCTGCGAAAACACTTTCGTATTTTCTCCGCCGATCAGCCCGATCGTTTCAGGATCACCGTTCACTTCCTTACTGGTCAGCAAAAAGAAATTCTGCACCGAACCAAACACCCGCAGCCGGCTGAAACGAATGCGCTTCAACGATTCGGGCGACAGGCTATAGCCCAGCAGCAGGTTCCGGCCCCTCAGGAAAGAGCCATCCTTCAGCCAGTGCGTATCTTCATTGATCACATATCCCGCGCGGGTATCGCGGATCTCAGGGATCATGGTGTTCTGGTTGTCGGGCCGCCAGGCGTTCAACACCGATTTGTAGCTATTCGCAAGCGCCACCCGGTCTTCGCTGGAACCCGTGCTCAGTTCGAACACATCGTTGCCATACGAGTATTGCAGCTCCAGCGACAGGTCGAACCTGCGATAGCGGAAGGCGTTGGTAAACGCGCCCCAGGCTTTGGGGCTGCCGTTGCCGATGATCATCCGGTCGGCATCGTTGATGGTATAATCACCGTTGACGTCTTTATACTTGATATCGCCGGGCAAAATGGGCAAACCGCCGCGGTAGCTGACGAATTTAGCCGCTTCGGCTCTTTCCGGTTCGCTCCAGATCCCTTCCCGCACCAGGCCATAAAACGCACCAACAGGCTCACCGATTCGGATGATGTTCGTGGGGCTGATGAACACCAGGCCGCCAACGCCATATATATCCGAAGGCGTCGCCAGCGACAAAACCTTATTGCGGTTCATGGAAATGTTGAACATGCTGTTCCAGGAAAAGTCGCGCCCTTCTATGTTCACGGTATTGAGTGAAATCTCCAGCCCTTTATTTTCCATCGACCCCACATTCTTGCGGATAATCGCGTAGCCGCTCGTTTGCGGCACCGGCGCATCCAGCAGCATGTCGGTCGTTTTTCGGTAATACACGTCGGCTTCCAGCGAGATCCGTCCTTTGAACAGGCCGATCTCAATGCCCGCATCCGTTTGCGCTGTCTTCTCCCACCGCAGATCGGGGTTCGACAGCAGGCCGAGGCCCGTCCCCCCCACGCGCTGGTTATTGATGATAGCGGCATAGCCGGAGCTCAGCAGCGGCAGCGAAGTGTATGGCGGAATTTCGGAGTTGCCGGTAACGCCGTAACTGGTGCGCAGTTTCAGGTTGGATATCACAGGATGATCTTTCAGGAAATCTTCCTCGGACACACGCCAGGCAAGCGCGGCGGAGGGGAAGAAGGCGTATTTGTTGTTCTCCCCGAACTTGGAAGATCCGTCTATACGGCCCGTTACGGTCAGCAGGTATTTATCGAGATACCCATAATTGACCCTGCCGAAATAGGAATTGAACGCAAAACGCGAGCGGTTGGTGCCGTATCCGGGGCTGGTGCTGCCGGCGCCCAGGTTATTGAACTGGAAGAAGTCGCTGGAGAAATTCTGGATGCTGGCATACAAACCGAAAGCGTTGGTTTCCTGCCAGGCCACGCCCAGCATGCCGGTGAAAGCGTGCTTATTGGCGATGCGCTTGTTATAGGTGAGGTAATTTTCCAGCGACCAAAAGTTCTCCCGCCCGTTGCTGGACGAAGCGATGCCTTTCTGGCTGATCGACAGCGTGCGGCCGGTATAGGTGTTCGTACCCTGGGAAAGGATGTTCACACCCAGTACGGTCCGCATTTCCAGCCCTTTTGCGAGGCTGAGGTTGGTATAAAAGCTGCCGATGGTTGTTTGCGTGTTCAGTATGTATTTCCGGTCGTATAAATAATGGAGGGGACTGAAAGATTGTTCCGCATTGGGATAGTGGCGGTTATCGGCCCAGGTGCCGTCGGCGTATTTCACCGGCAGAAAAGGCAATGCTTCCGCGATCATGCGCATGGGCAGGTAGTCGAAATCCACGAGATTTTCTTCCTGATTGTTGTAGCTGAGGGTGCCGCCTACTTTGAGCCAGGGCTTCACCTGGTCGTCGAACGTAAAGCGGGCGGAATATCTTTTGAGGTAAGATGTTTTGATGAGCCCCTGGTCGTTGCGGTAGCCGAGAGAGGCGGCGTAGCTGCTTTTTTCGTTGCCGTTGGAAAAGCCCAGCTGATGGTTCTGGGAGATGCGGTGCTGGGTGGCTTCCTTCAGCCAGTCGGTGTTGTACAGCGGGTTGCCGTTGCCGTCGAATATCCGCGGATCGGTACGTGCCAGGGCGGGGTTGCGCCCGGTATATTTACCCGCGGCCCATCCGGCGGGGTCGTATTTCTCCATGTTTTTGTACGCGAGGTCTTCCACTGCCAGGAACTCCTTTGCGTTGAGGAACTTCGGGAAGTTGGGGCCTACGGTGGGAACGCTGTAATCGCCGTTATAAGTCACTTCTCCCCCGCCGGCCTTGCCTCTTTTGGTGGTGATGAGCACTACGCCGTTGGCGCCGCGCGCGCCGTAGATCGCGGTGGCCGATGCATCTTTCAGCACCTCGACAGCCACTACGTCATTGGGATTGATATAATCGATCGGCTGGCTGCCCACAGCCTGTGTGGAAATGGGCATCATGACGCCGTCGATCACATATAAGGGATTGTTGGAAGAGTTGATGGAACTGAAGCCGCGGATGCGCATTTCCGTTTTACCGCCGGGCCTGCCGGAATTGGCGTTCACCTGCACCCCGGCCACTTTCCCGGCCAGCGCCTGGTTCAGGGAAGAAGCGGGGCGTTCCTGTAGGCGTTCGGCCCGCACGGAGCCTACGGCGCCGGTGAGGTCCGACTTTCGCTGGGTGCCGTATCCGATCACCACTACTTCGTTGAGCGACTCCTTGCTGGTTTGCAGGACAACGTTTATCGTGGTTTGGCTTCCCACGGATACCTCCCGGGTTTCCATGCCTGAATAGCTGAAAACCAGCACCGATGCCGCGCCGGGCACCGTGATGCGAAAGGCGCCGTCTGCACCCGTTACCGCGCCTTTGCTGGTGCCTTTGATGCGGATCGTGACGCCGGGCAGGGCTTCGCCCTTTTCATCTTTTACGCTGCCGGAGACGATTATCTCGTCGGCCACCGTGGCGGGCCCTTCGGCCGGAAGGGCGATCCCCGTGGCGGGAAGGCCTGATAACAACAATAAAACACCGCAGGTGCGGAGCCATGGCCGGAATATCAGCCGGGTAAGATGCTTAACAATTGCCCCATTCATGTTGGATAAGTTGAAACGGTTCAATGATAATGGTTGCGGATACATTTCGCTGCGGCGTAACGGGCCGGAGGCGAAGCTTCCTTAGCCACCAAAGTAGAGCGAATAACGCAATCAAAATGTTCTGTACTTACCCCGATATGTAACAAGTTTAACCCATGCCATCCTCCGCCCGGAACCCATATATTTGCAGGTACATGGAATTTTCGGAACCTTTCATCATACCCGCCGCCACCATCGGCGCGCTGTCGATCCACGACCTGCTCGAACACATGGGCCAAATCCCTGAACCCGGCGCCGGGCAAGGCATCCACCCGCTTTCCCTGTCCATCGGCGAAGGCATGTTCGCCAGGCAGGACGCCCTGGGCAACGCCCCGGTAGTGAGGGTCCGGCAAACCGAAAACGCCATCCTCACCGCCTGCACCTGCGGCGGCAAAGCCGACGGCCTTTGCACGCACCAGGCGGAAGTCCTTTCCGGCATCATCGAAAAACACCAATACCGCGTTTTCTTCGACGCCCCCCTGCGCCGCAAAATCCTCCTGCGCACGGCCGAGGATTACGGACTGGAAAACGAGCCCGACTTCGACAAACACTTCCGCATCACCTACTCCGCCAACAATCTCCTCATCGCGCCCATCCAGCCGGCGCTCATCCGGATCGATGAACGCGCCCTGACCGACGAGCTGCGCCCCCTGCCCACCGCGCACCCAGCCGACAAAGAAGGCCGCATCATCCTGGTGATCGACAAGCACCGCCTGTACCAGCAACCCGCCTTCCTGTTGATGCATGCCGGCACCACGCAGGCCGGCAAGCTCAAAAGCCCGGTTGCGCAGGTAGACCTGCTGCAGCTCATCTGCGATAGCCAGGACCCCTCCGTCATCAAATTCATCGCGGCCCTGTCGTCCATCTCGCAGAAAGCCATCGATATGCACCACCCATCCGACCTGCAGGCGTTGCGGCTGATATGCGCCAATCCCATGCAGCTCGAAGTGTACCAGCACGACCGCAACGTTACGGACACGGTTTCCAGCCGGTCCTTAGTCCCCATCCGGCTACATGTCCTGAAAGCGGAGATCGTATTGAGCGTATTCCAGAAATCCCCGTTTTATGAGATCACCGGCAAACTGCTGCTCCGGGATATGGAAATACCTTTCGACAAGGTAACCCTCCGCTATCAGCAATTCGTTGTGCACCGGCAGGGGTTGTATCTGCTGGACAATCCGAACCTGACGCGGGTCATCCGGTTCTTCAAACGGAACAACGAGATGCTGTACGTCCACGAATCGAAATTTGAAAACTTCCGGCAAACGGCCCTCCGCGCGCTGGAGCACCTCGTACATATCGACTACAGTTATATCAGGCCGGCCACGCCCGCGCAACTGGCGGAAAAGAAGCGCACCTCGGAAAGGCTTGTATACATCCAGCAGCAAGGCGTATACATCGCCATTACGCCGGTGATGAAATACGGGGAGATGGAAGTACCCGTGTATTCCCTCAAACAGCTGACAGACACCGACAAAAACGGCCGGGAATTCAAAGTGAAACGTAACGCCGAAGCGGAACATGATCTCACGCAGCTCGTCATGCACCAGCACCCGGATTTCAAGGAGCAACTGGAAGAGCATGAATACTTCTATCTCCACAAAAGCAAATTCCTGGATAATGACTGGTTCCTGCACGCCTTCGAGGCCTGGCGGGCGGCGGGCGTTACCATCATGGGTTTCAACAACCTCCCAGGTATCAACCGTAGCGGGCATAAGGCGAGCATCCGCATCATGATCAACAGCGGGATCGACTGGTTCAATGCCAGCGTCCAGGTGAGTTTTGGAGGAAAAAGGCTTCATTGAAATACCTGAACAAAGCGATCCGCCATAAAAGTAAATACGTGGAACTGGGCGATGGCACCACCGGCCTCCTGCCCGCCGAATGGATCCAGCGACTGGCCAAATTCTTCCAGGCCGGGGAAATTGATGCGGAAATGCTCAAATTCCCGAAGATCAGTTTCTCGGAAGTTTCGCAACTGTTCGAAAGGGAAATGCTGGATGAGGTGGTCCAAACTGAAATCGCGCACTTCAAAAAAGCATTCGGGCCGAATGGTAAAATCGCTCCTGTTAAAAGTCCCGCCGGACTGCGGACGGAATTGCGGCCCTATCAGCAGGATGGGCTGAACTGGCTGCATCATCTCAACAAATTCAATTTCGGCGGCTGCCTGGCCGACGATATGGGATTGGGGAAAACCGTCCAGGTGATCGCCTTCATCCTTTCCCTCAAAGCCCAACAAGGCCACGCAACGCACCTGGTGGTGGCGCCTACTTCGGTTTTATTCAACTGGCAGGAAGAAATACAGCGTTTCGCCCCGGAACTGCAGGTACAACTCCACCACGGCCCCGGCCGCCTGAAAACCGCGGCGGACATGGGCCGGTATGATGTTATCCTCACCAGTTACGGCACACTGCCTTCCGACATCAGCCTCCTGAAAGCTTTCCGCTTCGATTACATCTTCCTCGACGAATCGCAGGCCATCAAAAACCCCGGATCGGAGCGGTATAAGGCGGCCCGGCTCCTCCAGGCCCGTAACCGGATTGTGATGACGGGAACGCCTGTCGAAAACAATTCGGTCGATCTGTATGGCCAGCTGTCGTTCGCCTGCCCCGGCCTGCTGGGCAGCAAGCAATATTTCAAAGAGATTTATGCCGTCCCGATCGATAAGTTCAGTTTCACGCAGCGCGCGATGGATTTGCAGCGAACCGTTAAGCCCTTCATCCTGCGCCGCACCAAAAAACAGGTGGCGCTGGAACTGCCGGAGAAAACGGAACTGACGATCTATTGCGAAATGAATGCGGAACAACGGAAGATTTACGACGCCTGCGAACAGGAGCTGCGGGATTACATCGCGGCGTCAACCGTGGAGGAAATCCATAAAAACAGCATGCACGTACTGACGGGCCTTACCCGGCTCCGCCTGATCTGCAATTCACCCGAGCTGTTGAAGGAAGGGCTTCCCGGCGGCAATTCCGTCAAATTAGAAGTGCTGACCGAACAAATCGTCCATAAGTCCCGCGAGCATAAAATCCTCGTCTTCTCCCAGTTCACCGGCATGCTGGACCTGATCCGGACGGAACTGGAAAAACTGGACATTCCCTTTGAGCTGCTGACCGGCCAAACGGTGAACCGTGGCGAAAAAGTGAACAATTTCCAGACGAACGACGCCATCCGCGTGTTCCTCATCAGCCTGAAAGCCGGCGGCGTGGGCCTGAACCTCACCGAAGCCGATTATGTCTATCTCGTGGATCCCTGGTGGAACCCGGCCGCGGAGAACCAGGCCATCGACCGCAGCCACCGCATCGGGCAGCGGAAGAACGTGATGGCTGTCCGCCTCATTTGCAGCGGCACGGTCGAGGAAAAAATAAGACGGCTTCAGGCCCGGAAACAGCAATTGGCGCAGGACCTCATCCAAACCGACGTTTCCACGTTGCAACATCTATCAAAAGCGGAACTGCTTGAAATCCTGTAAATTGAACCCGGAGGCGTCCCTGATAGCCTCCACCCATCCTTTCCTATTGCAACCAGCATAAATTCCGGCTTGCGTTTGCAACAATGTTACATATATTTGATACCATAAAACCAACCGCTCCAACCATGAAAATGAAAGTTTTACTGCTCGCCTGCGCCCTGATCGCAAGCAGCACGGTATTTTCGCAGACGCAGCCGTACCAGTGGAAAACGGCTTCTTCCGGCGGATACAATTACAAATACGTCACCAATGATCCCAGCAAGGCCCGGTTCTACACGCTGAAGAACGGGCTGACCGTGGTGCTGTCCCAGAACAACAAAAAGCCGGTGATCTACTATCGCGCCGGCGTACGCGCCGGCAGCAACACCGATCCGAAGCATGCCACGGGCCTCGCCCACTACCTGGAGCACCTGCTCTTCAAAGGCACCGACAAGTTCGGCACCATGGATTACGCGAAGGAAAAGCCCCTGCTGGATAAGATCGACGCGCTGTACGAACAGTACAACAAAACCACCGATCCGGCGAAGCGCAAGGAGATTTATGCCGAAATCGACAAAACCTCCGGCGAGGCATCCAATTACTCCATCGCCAATGAGTACGACAAGATCATGACCTCCATCGGCGGCCAATCCACCAACGCGCATACGTGGTACGAAGAAACGGTGTACAAGGAAGATTTCCCTTCCAACGCCACCGACAAATTCCTGGCCCTCCAGGCAGAGCGCTTCCGCAATCCCGTTTTCCGCCTCTTCCACACCGAGCTGGAAACGGTATATGAAGAAAAGAACCGTTCCCTCGACAACGACAATTCCAAAATGTTCGAACAAGTGCTGGCACGGCTGTTCCCCACCCACAACTACGGGCAGCAGTCTACCATCGGCGTTATCGAGCACCTGAAGAACCCTTCGCTGGTGGAGATCCGGAAATATTACAACAAATATTACGTGCCGAACAACATGATCATCGCCATGGCCGGAGACCTGAACCCCGATGAGATGATCAAAAAGATCGATGCTTCGTTCGCATACATGAAAGCCAAACCGGTAGACCTGTACAACCCTGCTGCTGAAAAACCGCTGACCAGCATCCAGCAGGTGGAAGTGCTCGGTCCCAATGCGGAAAGCGTAGGCATTTTCTACCGCGGTTTCGCGGAAAATACCCGCGAAGCAATGCTGCTCGATCTCGTTTCCAGCATCCTGTCCAACGGCAAAGCCGGCCTGCTCGACATCAACCTGAACAAGCAACAACAGGTACTGCGCAGCGATGCGGGCACCCAGCAAATGAAAGACTACGGTTTCTTCATGATGACCGCCCAGCCCAAACAAGGCCAAACGCTCGACCAGGCCCGCGATCTCCTGCTGGCGCAGCTGCAAAAAGTGAAAAACGGCGAATTCGACGAAAGCCTCATCCCGGCCATCGTCGCCAATACCAAACTGAAACTGCTGACTTCCTTCGAAGAGAATGAGTTCCGCGTGGAAGCCCTCACTAATGAGTTTATCCTCAACCGCGGCGTGAAATGGGACAAATCCCTGGCCAGCACCGACGAAATGGGTAAAGTAACCAAAGCGGAAATCACCGCATTCGCCAAACGCTTCTTCGCCGACAATTATGTAGTGGCATTTAAACGTAAAGGGGAAGATAAAAACGTGGCCAAGGTAGACAAACCGCAGATCACCCCGGTGAAAACCAACTCCGAGTTCACTTCCCCGCTGGCGAAAACGCTGATCGGCATGCCCGTGAAGCCCATCCAGCCCCGGTTCCTCGACTACAAAAAGGACCTCCAGTTCGGCAAATCCGGTATCGCCGATGTGATCACCGTGGAAAATAAAGACAACAGTCTGTTCCGCCTGACCTACCGCTTCGACCTCGGCGCCTGGAATAACCAGCTGCTGCCCTACGCCGCGCAATATCTCGCCTACCTCGGTACCGATAAATACACTTCCGAAGAGATCAGCAAGCAGTTCTACAACATCGCCTGCAGCTATAACTTCGCTGTAGCCAACGAAGAAGCGTCTATCACTGTAACCGGCCTGCAGGAAAACTACGACAAAGCCGTTTCGCTGGTAGAGCACATCTTCGCGAATTGCCAGCCGAACGACAACGCCCTCGCCGGCATGAAAAACGCGATCCTCAAAAACCGGGAGAACGCAAAACTGAATAAGGGCAATATCCTGAACGGCCTGGTGAGCTACGCCCAATACGGCGCATCCAATCCCTTCAACTACACGCTCACCAACGAACAGGTAACCGCCATCACATCTGAACAGCTGATCGACCTGCTGCACAACATCAAAAACTACCAGCATACGATTACGTATTACGGTCCGCAAACCCTGAACAGCTTCGTGGCCGGCATCAGCAAGCTGCACACCGTTCCCGCCGCCTTCACGGCGGCCGCTCCGGCGAAGCAGTTCAGCTACAGCCCCGCCACCGGTCAGGTATACTTTGCGGATTACGACATGGTGCAGGCGGAAGTGCGCTGGGTGAGAAACGCCGGTGTGTACGATCCCACGCAAACCGCGCATGTAGACCTGTTCAACGGTTATTTCGGCGGCGGCATGGGCTCCGTGGTATTCCAGACCATCCGCGAATCGAAAGCCCTGGCGTATTCCACGTACGCCGGCTTCAGTTCCCCCGACAAAAAGGATAAGCAATACATGATGATGGCTTACGTAGGCACGCAGGCCGACAAGATGAACGAGGCGCTGAACGGCATGAACGAACTGCTGACCACGCTCCCTGAGTCGTCGGAACGCTTCGCCGCTGCGAAAGACAACGCGGTAAATTCCCTCGAAACCGATCGTATCACGCAGTACGACATCATCAGCAGCTACCTTCGCAACAAAAAACTGGGCATCGACCACGACGCGCGCATCGATCTCTACAAAGGCCTGAAACCGCTGACCTTCGCGGATATCAACGCCTTCCACCAGAAGAACGTGTCGAACAAGCCTTACAATTATTGCGTTGTAGCTTCCAAAGACAAAGTAACCCAAGAAACCCTCGCGAAATACGGCGCATTTACCCCCGTAAGCCTCGAGCAGATTTTCGGGTTCTAAACCGATAGCTTCATCAAAAAAACCGGATCACGCGCAATCGTGATCCGGTTTTTTGTTTTTATGCCACCTTTCTTTGCTTTTTGCAAACGTGTTACCCCAAAACGCACTTAGTACTGTTACAGTACGGTATCCCTACTGTATCCCTACTGAGTCCCCGCTAAGCCATTACCTTGCTTCCCTGGCCATAAACGGCCAAAATGCACCATTCCGGCCCCTTTGCCTTTTCTCCCGGCGCTCCTTCCCGTACCTTCACCCTACGCTATTTTAACACAAACCTGTTTTAAATTAGCATCGCTGAAAACAAGTACTGCATAGCGTTGCATTACTTTGCAAAACATTTCCGTTTGGCAATTTTTTGCAGGATATTGTTGATGATATCCCGGCAATTGCTGCAAAAGGGATGGCTGGTTTACCACATTCACGAGATTTCAATATAGTTATCATGCATCGTTTTTTACTCGCCTTACTATTCATCGGTTCCATCTGGCAACAGGCCATTGCCCAGGCCGTCCGCATCGCCTGCGTGGGCAACAGCATCACTTACGGGTCCGGGGTATCCGACCGGGAGCATAACAGCTACCCCGCGCAGCTGCAAAACATGCTTGGGAAAGGCTATGTTGTCGGGAATTTCGGGCATAGCGGCGCTACCGCGCTGAAAGGGACCAACAACTCCTATTGGGACGCCAAAGCATATGCCGATGCCCTCGCTTTCCGGCCGGATATCGTTTTTATCAAGCTGGGCACCAACGACAGCAAGCGCAGATATACCGATGAACGCGGGCATTTTGACGCCGACTATAAAGCGCTGAACGCTTCCTTCCGGCAGCTGCCATCCAAACCCAGGGTCGTTTTGTTGTTGCCCGTTGCGTCTTTCGTGACGGACACGGTGGGTGACAATGCGATTTATCAACAGTCGATCCGGCAGCATATTACGCCCCGCATCCGGCAGATCGCGTATGAAGAAAAGCTGGACATCATCGATCTGTACCCGCTGTTCGCAGACAAACCCGATCTCTTTCCCGACAAAATCCATCCCTCATCCATCGGCGCCACGCTGATCGCCAAACGCGTGTACGAACAAATGTCCGCCAAACCCGGCGCGCCTTTCGACATATTCCCGCGGATAAAGGAACCTAAAACCTTCAGTTCTTTTCATGGGTTCGAGTGCGCAGATTTCACTTCCGGGAACCGCGCCTGCAAAGTGGTGAAACCGAAGACGGTGGCGCCCGGCCGCCCCTGGATCTGGCGCGCCCGGTTCTGGGGCCATGAACCGCAACTGGATATATCGCTGCTGGAACGAGGCTTCCACGTCGTGTATTGCGATGTGGCCGAGCTGTTCGGCAATTCCGCCGCCGTTATGGCTTGGAATAGTTTTTATAAACGGATGACCGGCGCCGGATTATCCGCAAAAGTGTCGCTGGAAGGCATGAGTCGCGGCGGCGTATACATTTACAACTGGGCGATCGCCAACCCCGGAAAGGTAGCCTGCATTTATGCAGACGCGCCCGTGCTCGACCTTAAAAGCTGGCCCGGCGGTTTCGGTAAAGGGCCCGGCAGCAAGGAAAACTGGGAAATTTTCAAAACTGATTATCAAATCACAGAAGCGCAGGCCGCCGCGTTCACCGGTTCACCGCTTGACAATGCCGCCAAAATCGCCCGCCTCGGCATTCCTTTACTGCATGTGGTGGGAGATGCGGACGAAGTGGTTCCGGTGGATGAGAACACCGGTCCTTTCGAAGTAAAAATCAAAGCTGCCGGCGGGCATATCACCGTCATCCACAAACCCGGCGTCAAGCACCATCCGCATAGCCTGCAAGACCCCTCGCCTATCACGAACTTCATCCTGTCCGCCACCGGCCTTAAAATCAACTTCGCCTCGATCGCCGCTCCGGGTGCGGAGTACAGGTCCGGCGCGGGATGGACGGAAGGCAAAGGCTGGTGGCAGCAATCCGCCAATATCAACAGCCTGCTTTCCGCCGGATCCGGGAAAGATATCGTTTTCCTGGGGAATTCCATTACACAGGGAACAGGCGGGCACAGGACCTACGTCCCCTACAAACCCGGTTTCGCCGTATTCGACAGCCTCTTCGGGCAATATAAATGGGAAAGCGCCGGGATTTCGGGAGACAAAACGCAGCATATACTTTTCCGCCTGCAACAGGGCGCCTTCGCCTCCGCGCCGCCCAAAGTAATCGTGGTGTCTATCGGCGTTAACAACCTGCCCGCAGGCGACAGCCCGCAAGAGATCGCCACGGGCATCCTGGCGATCGCGGCGTGGATAAACAAGCATATGCCCAAAACGCATTTGATCCTTTCCGGCCCCTTGCCGACAGGTTTGCAAAAAGATGCGGAACGAAGGGTGCAGTATGATGAGATCCATGCCATCCTCGCTAAAAAATCCGCCGCGCAAAAGCGGTATACTTATTTCCCGCTGACGCAGGCATTTGTGCAGGCAGACGGGAGCCTCAGCCCGGAGGACTATTCCTCCGACGGCATCCACCTTACAACAGGCGGTTACCGGAAATGGGCGCTGGCATTGCGATCGGTGGTCATGAATTTGTTAAATTCGCAGCATTAAGTTTAATACTTCCATTACGAATATGCAACAGGAACCTCAACCCGAAGCAGTCAACAGCGGCCAGCTCGTTTACCATAAAATCGGCGGTCTCATCCGCCGTTACCGGAAAGACAAGGGTTTGAAACTGCTCGATCTTTCCGGTATAACAGGCATCAAATCGGCCATGTTGTCCAAAATTGAAAACGGGCGGATGCTGCCAACGATCCCCACATTGTTTACCATCATCCAGAAACTGGGCATCAAACCGGAAACATTCTTCGCGGAGCTTAGTGCGGAAAACCATTTTCCCGGGTTCCTCCTCCTGCGGAAGGGGCAATACGCCAGTTACGTAAAAGAAGAAGGCGCGATTGGCTTCGAGTACCAGTCCATTCTTGAACATACCTTCGAAAGCGGCGCCTTCCAGCTGTCGTTGCTGACGCTCAGGCCCGGCGCACAACGCCCTGCCGTTACCACCGCCGCATACGAGATCGTATATGTGCTGCGGGGTCACCTGCAATACCAGCTGGAAGACCGGTTATTCGAATTAACCGAAGGCGACACGCTCTTTTTTGACGGCAATATTCCGCATATGCCGGTGCATACCGAAAATACAACGGTGCAATTGCTGGTGATGTACATCTTCGCCGAAATCAGCCGATAGCCATGCTTTGACACTTCGCGGCCATCACCGTTGTTTTGCCAATGACAGAATTATGCCATTTTCTACATGTATTTTGACATTTGGCGCATTAATCCGGTGAAGGTTCACCAATATCCCCTCCGTCAGCTATCTTTATTACTGTCTTTATTTGATTTGTATGAAAAAATCACTCTTCCTGTTGTGCGCTTTTGCGTCCCTGCAGGCCATCGGGCAGCAGACTTCCAACACCATCGCCGTGGCGCCGGGCGATTCGCATGAAGCCATCATCCGGAAAGCGGCGCACGTTGTGCCCACGCGGAATCAATACGCCGCGTTGCAAAATGAATTCATCGCATTCATCCATTTCGGGCCTAATACTTTTACGCGGATGGAATGGGGCAACGGGAAGGAAGATCCCGCCATCTTCGCCCTGCAAAACCTTGACACCGACCAGTGGTGCGCGGCGATGAAAGCGGCGGGCATGAAGATGGTGATCATCACCGTGAAGCACCACGACGGGTTCGTGCTCTGGCAAAGCCGGTATACAAAGCACGGTATCATGAGCACGGGCTTCCGCAATGGCAAAGGCGACATCCTCCGCAACCTATCCGCTTCGCTGAAGAAGTACGGCCTGAAGCTCGGCATATACCTTTCTCCTGCCGACCTGTTCCAGATCGAAAACGCGGAAGGGCTGTACGGCAACCTCAGCAAATACACGCAAAGGACTATCCCACGCGCCGTGGCCGGGAGGCCTTTCGCCAACAAAACCACATTTACCTTCGAGGTCGACGATTACAACGAATACTTCCTCAACCAGCTTTTCGAATTGCTGACCGAATACGGGCCCGTGCATGAAGTATGGTTCGATGGCGCACACCCCAAAACCAAAGGCGGCCAGCAGTATAATTACGCAGCCTGGAAAAAGCTCATCCACACCCTCGCGCCGAAAGCGGTGATTTTCGGGAAAGAAGACGTGCGCTGGTGCGGCAACGAAGCCGGCAGAACGCGTGCGGAAGAGTGGAACATCATTCCTTATGCCATGAATCCCGCCACTGCCACCAACTTCCCTGATCTGGAAGCCGATTCCCTTGGCCAGCGCGATAAATTGTACAGCGCAAAATTCCTGCACTACCAGCAGGCGGAAACCAATACTTCCATCCGGGAAGGCTGGTTTTACCGCGACGATACCCGGCAGAAAGTGCGCAGCGCCGACGACGTGTTCGATATCTACGAGCGCTACTAAACAGGACAAATGAAATTTATTTTCGTTTGTCCTGTTCTTTTTAGGGCTAATTCGTTGTTTATCTGAAAGATATATTTGGCAATTACATTCATTCGGGCGGTTCGATATGATTTTCCGTCAAACTCCAAACTTTCGGGAAATATTGAACCAATTACCGCTCTCTTCGTGTAAATTTCGCCCTCTCGGTACAGTTTCGGGATATTGACGATACTATGCAAAGCTCTATCCAATGTTTTGTTGATGTCGAAGCCCTTGGTGTCTGAACCGTCCTTACTCAACTGTTCTTCTAAAGTCTCGATTTTCTCCTTACATTCTTTTTTGATGTCAAGATATTCTTCATCGTCTATCGTTTCAGAAAGCAGTTTGCTACGTGCAACCGAAAGTCTTGCATTGAGCTTGTCTATTTCTTGTGCTATCCGCTTCTTCTCGATCGTTGGATCCTGCACAAATTTCTTGTAGTTGTCCAACAGCAGTTTTTTGAGAACGTTCTTTATGCCGCTGTTCAGTTCTAACTGATGTATGCCCTTTTCAAAAATATCATTAGCAACTTCAGCTTTTTGACGGAAACCACAAGCAGAAACACAATGGTAATAGTAGTAGCGGTTCGTTCTGCCTTTGGATGCACTGCCTGTCAGGTTGCGACCGCAGTCAGAACATATCAAGAAACCTCTTAAAGGCAAATTGACATCTGAAAGTATTTTGGTATTCGGACGTTCCTTTCTTTTGTTTCCACTCAATACATACTGTACTTTGTTGAAAAGTTCTTCGGATACAAGCGGCTCGTGCTGTCCCTGTACCAGATGTGCTTCTTCGTCCTGAAATTTCGCTATGAATATTTTCCCACAGTACAGAGGGTTTCGAATAGCGACGTGAAATGCACTTCGGCTTAATTTTATTGGGCTTTGTGCATTCATTTTTTGTCGTATCTGGTCAGCAGCAAGTATGCCTTTTGACACTTCGTTGAATGCCCAGCGCATTGCGGAGGCTTCGGGTTCTTTTAATGCTATATATTTTCTGCCGTCTTCTTTACTTCTGTTGATATAGCCGAAAGGAGCTTTCCCCATTAAACGTCCTTCTTTTCTTGCTCTGCGCATTCCGTAGAATGTGTTCAATGCCCTGCGGTCGTTTTCTACTTCCGGGGCTGCCAGATAAATGGCAAGCATCATTTTGTTTTCGGGAATAGATAGATCTAAAGGTTGTTCGACTGCTTGTGGTTCTATGCCTAATTTGTTAAGTGTATTGATCATCTGATAGGCATCGCCTGCATTGCGGCTGAACCTATCCCATTTGGTAAACAGGACAAGGTCAGTCTTTGAACTTTTCTTTTTAAGGTTGCTCAACAGTTTCATCCATTGGGGACGGTTAAAGGTCTTGGCGGAATGATCTTCGTATATAACCTGACCAACGGTAATCTTATTGGTCGCACAGTATCTTTTCAGACGTTCTTCCTGATCGCGTTGTGAATATCCCTTGTCTGCCTGTTCATCCGTGGAAACACGTATGTATAAGTCTGCTCTCTTCATTGCTAATCTCTTTAAATGGATAATGTGTCTTGGGGATTAGCTAATTTACGAAATAAATCATTCAACATCAAAGCATTCCCGAATTACGATCATCGTAAGGTTATACAGGAATTCCATGATCAGTTCGGCTTCTTCCTGCCCCACATCAATACCTTCTTTACGGAGAAGCTCCATTGCTTCTTCGATAGGTATTCTTTCTATTTCTTTTTTCTCCTGCATTGCCTAACTTTTTGTTCTGACTAAAGTTAGGTGGGTAAGTAAGTCGGGCTTTCAATGTTGCACTCAGAGGTAGCATTTGGCGTTCAGTGGCACGTTACTTATTGTGTTGCATAGCATTACACTAAAAAGCTTTTAGTATCTTTACGGTTTATTTACAGAGGTCTATTTTGCAAATATTACATAGCAAAATAACCTAAACAAATAAATGGTATTAATGGCAAATAAATCTCACCTAAAATTCTTAAGCGAAAAACAATTGTCTGAAGTTAAAGACTTTAAGTACAATTATGGTCCTATTGATAAAGAAGAGGAAGATAATATACCCAAAAACTATAATATATTAGCATCATCATTTCGGACAGATTTAAATAATCTCAACTCTGACATAAAAAAGAAATACAGAGAAAAGGATACCACATTGGACATACCCTATGATATTGACTACATTAAAATAACTTTTCAAGGGATTTTTGCGATTAAAGATACTTGGGAAAAGTATTATAATGATTTTGGATTAGAAGCAGCAGCTTTTTATGATTTTGCTAAAAAAGGATTATTTGCTGTTGCTGACCGTGGTAAGTTCCAAACGTTTATTACGAATATCCATAACTTCATCGAGTACGAATTAGAGGGAAACCACAATGTAAAATATTCAAATTACCTTAAGTATATATCCAGTTTTGAATTATTAAGATCAAATGATATTTTAAAATTTGATTTGGAAAATGTTGGGAGTTTTGTATATCTGTCTATAATAGATTTACCATTAGACGAGGAAGTTAAGCAACAGATTATCCAATCTCTGATTTCTTATATGGTTGATAATGACATCTATTATAGATATGATGCGGAAAATGAAAGAATAGAATTGCAAAATCCAACCTCTGAACAAATTCAAAAAATTGTCCAAAACTTTGATATAATCGAAAGTGCTACCTGCTCTGCATTTACGACCGTTAGACCAAGTGAATTTAATACGGTAGAACGTCAATTTGGTTTTACAATCCAAAATGCAGGGGAAGATTTACCTATTGTTGGAATTATTGATACTGGAATTAGTCAACAAACAGCTTTAGCCCCTTTAATCATTAATGATACTACTTTTACGCTTGCAGGTAACCCGCTTATTGACCAAGCAGGGCGTAGAAGTGGGTTACATTTTTAGGGCATGGTACAGCAGTAGCAGGGTTAGTGGCTTTAGGTAAACATAACCATAGAAATAATTTTGAGGGCGATGTAATAGCAGATGCAAAATTACTTTCAATCAAAATCAGCGATAATGGCAACGGTTATATTTCAGAGGTCGATTTGCTAAAAATGCTATATGCCGTTAAGACTAAATATCCGGAAATCAGATTGTTTACATTAACCACTTGTTATGGTAATTTTATGTATAAAAATGAGGCTTTCTCCGACTATACTTACGCTTTGGATAAATTTGCCTATGAGACAAACAGTCTTATTTTAATTTGCACGGGAAATAACCTCAACTGTATTAATGAAAATACAAGCTATGACCTTTCCTATTTTCACGGCGACCACACCAATTTATCGACACCAGCGGATAGTCTAAATAATCTTACCGTTGGAGCTGCAGCCGACAACCTAAAAGATGGTGCTTTCTTGGGTATTGCCAACAGTAGAGAATTTCCAGCATTATACACAAGAAAAGGGCATATCGATTTGTCTACAATATACAATGCCAAGAAAACAAATAAAAACTATTTCAAGCCAGATGTAATAGAAAGTGGTGGAGATGTAGGATATTATAATGAAAATACTTTGGACTGGATGGATGAACCTGCACTTACATTATTATCAGCTCGTTCAGAAATCGGGATTATGCAGGAAGTTGGGACAAGTTTTGCAACTCCTTTGGTAGCTAATCTTGCAGCAAAAATTATAAAGAATTATCCTGCTCTATCAAATGAAAGCATAAAAGCCCTTATCGTTAATAGTGCTTCATTGAATTTAATTCCATTTGCAGATAATGTATCGAAATTAAGAAACAGAGTTGTAGGTAATGGTATAGCTAATGAATTTAGAAGTCTATATTCCGACAATAATAGAGCAACACTTATTTTAGAAGATACAATTGAAAATAAGAAAATCAAGATTTATCCTATCAATTTCCCTGAATATTTGGTTAATGATGATTTAGGCAAGGTGAAGAAAAGATTAAAAATAACCGCTACATTATGTTTTAAATTTTTACCAATTAAGAATAATCAGCTTTCGTACAATCCTATTCACATGGCTTTCAGTATTTTTAAAAATCATTCTGCGGAAGATATTTTAAAGTCTGAAAAGAAAATCAAATCAAAATTACGAACAAACTTTGGATGGTCAGAAGATGGTAGGTTTCCAAATAAACCATTGCCGTATTCTAATACTCAAAAGGTTACCTTGCTAAATGTTACAGTTGACGATTTGGCAAATGAAACAAATACCTTTAAACTGGCTGTTCACGCTAAATTATCTGAACAAATTGTTGGGGGCTTACCTGAAAATTATCCCACAGAATTTCCGTTTTCAATAGTATTAACAATAGAAGAAACTATCAAGAAAAGTACAGGAAAACTATACGATGAAATTCAGTTGGTAAATGAAGTTGAAGCACTCCAAGACCTTAACCTTGACGCAGGATTAGAAGCAGAAGCATTAGACGTTTAAAGACTGTTTTTCTGTTTCAACAAGTTTCTGCCAAATGGAAGTACCTATTTTGGCAAACAATATTTTTTGTGGCTCTTTGGTTGCAAACAGAGAACGCTTGATTGCAGTAATTAGTGTTTTTTGGATGCTGTAATAGGATAAACCGACACATTGCTTTATAATTCTGTTTGCAGCAGTTTTATTGTCAAATTTGAAATTGCCATTTTGCAATACTAAATCAATTAGTTTCTTGATATCGGTTTCATTGGGTAGCTGAAATGCTATGATATTGTCAAACCTTCTTAACAAGGCTTCATCCAACATATCTTTTTGATTGGTTGCTGCAATAACAATACTACTTTGAGGGAGATAGTCAAACAATTGAAGAATAGTATTGACAACACGTTTCATTTCTCCGTGGTCTTGACTGTAATCTCTGATTTTACCCAAACTATCAAATTCATCCAAAAATACAATACAATCTTCTATGGCAGCTTTCTTGAATATTTTGGAAAGGTTTTTACTTGTTTCGCCTAATTTAGAAGATACGATTGCTCCTAAATTGATAACAACCATCATCTTTTCTAATTCACCTGCAATAACATAAGAAGCTAAAGTTTTTCCACAACCTGACGGACCGTATAATAGCAACTTATTGGAAACAGGCAAACCGAATTGTTGTAGTACATCTATCTTTTGATGTTCTTCGATGAAAAATTTTAGCTCATTATATACCTTTTCATTTGCAATGATATTATTTAAAGTATAATCAGAGGTAATTTTCTCTAAAATCAGTTCAGAGATTTCTTTGTCTTCAATTCTATTGAGATAAGCTTCTGAACCAACTTTAGTTAATCCGTTAGTTTTTTGAAACCTTAAAGCATCTTTTAGAATGGATTGAAGTTGAATGGCAAAGTTGAGCTTTTTAGTTTTCTTTGAATGCTCAATCAACTCGTTTAGCACAGACAATAAGCGTTCTTGGTCGTTTTCAAGACCATATTTTGCTATATCTTTTATGTAATCTAATTGTGCCATTTCTTCCCGCAAAGGTAACCAATTTTTGTTTAATAAAAATATGGCAATCTGACAAATAATGCAAGCAGGTTTTTTATACAGTTGTTTTCAATAGCAAGTTACTATTGAAAACAAAGAAGCATTTAATTATTTCCTCAGATCTTTACTATGGCTTATAGTTGTATTTTTAAAATACCCAAACTCTTGTTTTGCTTCTTCTATTTTTTCCAAGATTTCCTCATTTAGTTCCGGAATGTCAAAATAAGCTATGTCGAATATATGTTCATTCGTTAGGCTTTTTCCAATCGCAATTCCGATAACTTTTGGAGCATTTTTGCTTTCCTTTCTTGCGACTAAACATCTAAGCTGTAACTCCTTTTCCTTACTTTTCCAGTTTTTGTGGCTTAAAGGCATAAAAACATAAGAATGGTCGCTTCCTTCAAGTGGAGGCATAATTCGTCCCCTTACTTTTTTCTTAATCGCATCTATCAAACACATTCCTAATTCCATTCTTTTTCTTCTCGGATAGCTGGTTTTCTTTACGCTCTTTGTTGGTATTTACTTTTTGTGCCATAAGTTCAAAATTTCCCCCAATATAGAATACAAGAGAATGTATTGTTTTCATTTGGCTTTATGTGGCAGTATTCGGCTTATATTGGCACAATAGGAAAGAAAGTAATCCTTAAAACACTTTAAATTTTCCTCGCAAAGCCCTCACAGATTTAAAGAGTTTTATACGGATAAAGGAAAGCATACCAAAAACACCCTATCCTTATCCCGTACGCGTTTTTTGTACCCTTTCTTTGATTGGAATTGATTAAAAAAGAATAAAAAGGTCGCAAAGATAAAGCGGACAGCCACCGCACCACCCAACCAAAAGCTTACGGCATAATGGCAGGGCAAAAAGGTGGCTTTGCCGGGTTGTTGTGTGATTGCCCTGCCACCCTTCGGGACTTATTCCGTTTCCTTCTGGTTTTTCTGCTTGTCCGCCTTTGTTGAATGTCTTTCTTTTTTTCTGTTTTTTTGTTTTGAAAATAATTTTTGAGGGAGTTTTTCAGCTATCTACAATCGGCAGGGAGCTGATACTGTTTCGTGTTCCTGACAGGTTTGCCGTGACTTCTTTTTCTTGTAGAAATTGCGGAGCAAGAAAAAAGAAGCAAAAAGAACACCGCCTTTAAGTTTGGAATGATTGGGCTAAAGCGATGGCAATGAGAAAAAAACAGGTTGATTTCTCAACCTGTTTTTAAGTTTTAAAATATTTTGTACTGTTCTTTATATCCAGTGATACGGTTTATCTTTACGGTTCAGATAACAGTACATTTCTTCCTTTTTGAGTTCAGGAAAGAATTTCAGGGCATCTTCAATGGCGTAGTCTGGAAGAAAGTGTATTTTGTCACGGACTGCTGTAATAACTTTTTTATATCCGTAGAAACGGATAATCTCATCAATTTCGTCCTGTCCACCGCGTTCAACGATACGTGCTATCACAGTAAGATAGGCTTTTTGCCAATCCAGTTTTTCGATATCTGTATCCCAAAAGAATTTAGGATGCAAAGTAGGTTTCCGGATATCTTTTACTGTTTTTTTCATACTATAAATTTACTGTTTTTTATCGGATTGAACTAAAATGTCCGCCCTTTTTTGGAGGATTATTTCTATTTTGATGCTTTGATATTGTCCCAAATTTCATTTCCGGGTTAGCTACAGCCTTTGTTAATCGCTTGGAAATCTTTTCCCAATCCTTTTCTTTCCCTTTGACCATCGATACGCTGTAGTCTTTTTCGATATTATCGAAATAAGAAAGCGAACGGGTAGCCCAGAACACATTTCCCGAATATTTATTTTCATATGCATTGAGGTAATGCTTGAGTGGTTTTCCATCAAGGAGAAAATACATATCTACAAAATCTTTTAATCTCTTGCCACTTTGAAAAATAGCATGGATTTTCATCGCTCCTATATCATCATTGGAAATCATTCGAACGCCTTCTTTTTGTTCTACAGGATTTAACAGAGGATACTTATGGGTAATCAGATCAACTTTTATATCACTGATATAGGTAAGTAATGTATTGTTATGAAGTCTGCTTGCTTTTGGATCAGCACCATAGGTTTTGTGTAAATAGTCCAACATAGCGGTGGAATCAAAATCCTTTGTGGTAAACAGATCAATATCAACCGACAGGCGGTGTCCCATTTTCAGAGCAAGAGCCGTTCCCCCAACCAGGATATACTCTTTCAATTTTTCATCTTTCATCAGCTTTTGGAGAAGTTCCCACATCTCACTGCTGACTGTTTCTTTGTATAACATAATATTTCGTTTTTCGGGAATTTAATCCAGAAAGCGATGTCTTTGCCGAAAATGGCAGTCAGTGGCATAGTTTGGCGTTCAGTGGCTCTTTTGTGTTTATCTTTTACATTTTTTATGATTTCCTGTTACCCGCCGGCTTCCTTGCAGGATTGCCAGCCTTTATGCGATACGGCAGTGCTCCACACGTTCCTACTTGCTATCTGTCAGCACGGCTATCATTCCTGCAAACCTGCATACGTTCAGGAAATCTATCCCGTGTGATTGCCTGCATTCAGGCACGCTTGCTTTCTTGCATTTTCGCAGTCTTGCTTGCAGGAAGACCTGGGTTTATGATGGCTGTCTACCCGTTCTGATTGATGGGATGATAGGGTTCCTGCCTGAAATCTGATACACGGCTCAGAATTATTATAAATGGTAGTATTTGGCGTTCAGTGGCAGTGTTTGTCCGTGTGCTGAGAGTGTATTGTTCCTTTACTTTGTAAAGGAAGAACGGAGCAGGCTTAACCCCTTAAAATCAAAGTATTTGTGGATAGGATGAAAACAGTTTCGGACTGTTTTTTTCGGCTAACTCCAATCCGTTTTGCAAATCGGATTTTTCTGAACTCCTGTTCAGAGCAAGTTATCTTTTGAGGTACTCGAAACGAATTTCGGTACTCAAAAGTACTTGCCCTTGCAGGGGGCTGAAAACCGCTCCGAAGTCGCAGTTTTGGTTTAACATTTAAATGGATTATTATGGAAGAAAAGGACAGTAAACAGATTAGGAAAACAGGGAGGAAACCGAAGATTGACCCTGCGGTTCATCGGTATTCCATTAACCTGAATGCAGAAGACAATGCCAAATTCCTTGCCCTTTTTGACCAATCAGGGATGAAGATAATAGCACATTTCATTACAGCCTGCATCTTTGACAAGACGGTAAAGACCGTCAAAATTGATATGGATGCGGTAGAATACCACGAAAAACTCACCCGATTTTTCAGCCAGTTCAGGGGAATCGGAACCAATTACAACCAGATAGTGAAGCTGTTGTACCGCAATTTTTCGGAGAAAAAGCCGCTGCATACCTTTTTAAGATGGAAAAAGAAACCATTGAATTGGTAAAAGTCACTAAGGAAGTCATCCGTTTGACAAAGGAATTTGAAGCGAAGTGCCTGAAAAAAGCGTAACGCTATGATTGCAAAAATTGGGAAAGGAAATAATTTGTACGGAGCGATTTTGTACAACCAGCAGAAAGTGGACAGGGAAAACGGAGCGGTTTTGTTGCTGAACAAGATACCCGATACCGTGGATGGAAAATATTCAACTGCCTATTTTAATAAATGGTTTGAACCGTATTTGTATGCAAACATTAAAACGGAAAAAACGGTGCGGCATGTTTCATTGAACCCAGACCCGAAAGACAGGGTCAGCGATGAACAGTTTACCGAAATGGCAAAGGAATATATGGAACGGATGGGCTATGGCAACCAGCCTTATATCGTATTCAAGCATACGGATATTGACCGAACGCATATTCATATCGTTTCAACCTGTGTGGGCATTGACGGCAGGAAAATCCCGGATGATTACGACCATCCACGTTCAATGGCAATTTGTAGGGACTTGGAAACGAAATACAGCCTGCACAAAGCAACCGAGCAGGAGCAGAAACAGGGCAATAAGATTTTCAAACCTGTGGATTATCAGCGTGGAGACATCAAAAGCCAGATTGCTTTGGTAGTACGGTACTTGCCGAAATATTATCAATACACAAGTCTCGGAGCATATAACGCTTTGCTGTCGCTGTTCAATATCACAGCGGAAGAAGTCAAAGGCGAACGGAATGGTCAGACCGTAAGCGGATTGGTCTATGTGGCATTGGATGAAAACGGCAATAAGGTAAGCAATCCGTTCAAAGCATCGCAATTCGGAAAAGACGCGGGCGTTGCACAACTGCAAAAACACTTTGAGCAGTCCAAAGAAAAAATGAAAACCCAAACTGCAAGGTCTGTTTTAAAGAACGCTGTTGAACTGGCTATGCACACGACAAACAACGAAGCGGAATTTACAAAGCAACTTGCAGAACAGGGAATCAATACGGTTATCCGAAGGAACGACAACGGCCGGATTTACGGTATAACGTTCATCGACCTCGAAAGCCGTAGCGTTTGGAATGGTTCTGCATTGGACAGAAAACTGTCGGCAAATGCATTCAACGATTGGTGGAACAACGGAGATAAGCCCGAATTAAAGGTACAGGACAATCCTGTTTCCAAAACGAATACATTGACGGATTTACCGGCGAAAGACCTTTCTGAGTATATTCAGCAGGACGATGATCATCCCTTTAATATTGATTTTAGCTCATTTAGTATCTTGCCTGACTTTTCACGGGTCGAAGGTTACGAGGAAGAACAGTTTGCAAAAAGGATGAAGAAGAAAAAGAAGAAAGGGAGGAGATTGTGAAAATGATTTTTTACCAACACCCGTTGGAAGATGATAATTTTTCAATCACTTTTTATCTTGTAAAACAATATAATTAAAAACATAAACGTATCTTAGCAGCCATAATCCTCGATGATATGAACAGGATAAAGGAAGTACTCGAAGAAAAAGGAATTAAGCAAACCTGGTTGGCTGACAAGCTGGGAAAAAGTTACAACATGGTAAACGGCTATGTGCAAAACAGACAACAACCAAGATTGGAAGTACTTTTTGAGATAGCAAATATTCTTGAAATTGATGTAAAAGAACTTTTGAAGTCCAATAAAGAAAATTAAACGGGTGCGAATAGGAATCGACATATTAGAAAATGAATTAGTTGCTCAGTACCCTGATGTACTCGAAATATTAGTTCGTGATCATACTACTCAAAACAATATTTTTTGGGCAACCAATAACTACGAACATCTTGGAGCGCCATACAATTCTAATGCTAACATCTTTCCAGAGTTAATCACAGGAGATAACGGCAATATCATCATGCCGCGAGTTCATAAAGACAAGGTTTTGCAATTATCCAGATCTAAAGAAATGGCTGAAGTATTTACCCCTTCATGGATTTGCAATGCTCAAAACAATCTAATCGATAATGCTTGGTTCGGAAAAGAAGGAGCTTTCAATCAAGAAAAAGCCTTGTCTGACGGAACAAAATGTTGGGAGGTAAACAAGGATAAAATCACATTCCCCAAAGGCAAAACTTGGAATGGCTATGTGAGAGATACGCGACTCGAAATTGCTTGCGGAGAAGCTCCTTACATCACAAGTCGATATGATAGTACAACAGGAGAATTCATTCCCATTCAAAATAGAATTGGCATTTTAGACCGTAAACTAAGAGTAATAAATGAAAATGTCGATTCGACAGGTGATTGGCTAAAAGCAGCACAAACGGCTTACAAAAATACGTATGCTTTTGAATGGCAAGGCGATAGCTTACTACTCGCAAGAGAAGCCATGCTTGCCACATTCATTGAAAATTACACAGTAAAATTTGACAAAGAGCCATTGCTGAAATCAATTCAATATATAGCCTACATTATTTCTTGGAATGTATGGCAAATGGATGGGCTGAAAGGCGTAATTCCAAACAGCTGTGGTCATAAGACTGAGACAACGGTAAATCTTTTTGGAGAGACTGAGACCAAACACACTTTTTGCGAAGGTTGCGAAAAAGGCAATATCCGTAAACATAACGGCACTTATGCTTTAATAAAGGATTGGTCTAACAAAGATTCGAAAACAGGTAAGACTGGCAGAAAAATCAGGTTTATTGACCTTATTAAATAATCGCGGAAAATGAAGTTTACATCATCATTAAAGCTCAAGTTAATCTATGTTTTTCGCATCAATGATGCTGCCCATAGCGGATGTTTGAAAATAGGAGAAGCAACTTCAGACAATGAAAATATTTGGGGACTTGAACCGAACAGCAAAGCACTTAACAAAGCGGCCAAACAGCGTATTGACCAATACACCCAAACAGCAGGGATTGCCTATGACTTACTCTACACTGAGCTGACCATTTACAATGATAAAAACGGACTCAAAGCTTTTTCTGACCATGAGGTTCATAATGTGCTTACTCGCTCAGGTGTAAAAAAGAAAATCTTCGATTCCAAAAACAAAGCAAATGAGTGGTTTATAACTGATCTTGAAACTGTAAAAAAAGCTATCGCAGCTGTAAAAGAAGGCAAAGATTCACTGCATTCCAGTGAAATTTCAGAAACCCAAAACCCAATTGTATTCAGACCAGAACAAAAAGAAGCGATTGAAAAAACCGCCAAGCAATTCAAGAAAGGAAACGAAATGCTTTGGTTTGCAAAAATGCGTTTTGGAAAAACACTTTCGGCTCTCAAAGTTGTAAAGGAACATGAATTCACTAGAACCCTTATTCTAACACACCGCCCTGTTGTGGATAAGGGTTGGTTTGAAGACTTTGGAAAAATATTCTATGATGCGCCACAGTATTTGTATGGTTCAAAAAATCAAGGTAATCAGTTTACCACACTAGAAAGAGAATGTAAAAAAGGAAATTCCAAGTACATCTACTTTGCATCCATGCAAGACCTCAGAGGTTCAGAATTGGTAGGTGGCAATTTCAATAAAAATGATGAAATCTTTGGAACAACTTGGGATTTCGTAATTGTAGATGAAGCACATGAAGGTACACAAACTGAATTAGGAACTAATGTGCTTCGGGAACTTAAAAAAGAGCATACGAAGGTACTGCATCTTTCAGGAACCCCCTTCAATTTACTAGACAACTATCAAGAAGAAGAAATCTATACTTGGGATTATGTGATGGAGCAAAAAGCCAAAGCAGATTGGGATAAAATTCACTTTGGCGACCCAAATCCGTATGCACCACTACCAAAGCTCAATATTTTCACATACGACCTTGGGAAATTGCTACACGGCTATATTGATGAAGAAGTAGCGTTTAATTTCCGTGAGTTTTTTAGGGTAAATGAAACGGGAAGTTTTCTTCATGAGAAGGATGTGTTTTCATTCTTAAATCTCATTTGTAAATCTGATGCTGAAAGTAATTACCCCTATTCTACAGAAGAATACCGCAGTAATTTTAGGCATTCACTTTGGATGGTGCCAGGTGTAAAAGAAGCCAAAGCCTTGAGTGCCATGCTTAAATTACACCCTGTTTTTGGTCAATTTGACATTGTAAATGTGGCAGGTGACGGAGATGAAGAGGAAGCAAACGAAGAAGCACTTAAAAAAGTAGAAAAAGCCATTGGTGACAATCCGCATGAAACCTACACCATTACCCTTTCTTGCGGACGTTTAACCACAGGTGTTTCTGTAAAAGCTTGGACGGCAGTTTTTATGCTTTCAGGCTCACACAATACTTCTGCTTCTGCCTATATGCAAACCATATTCAGAGTGCAGACCCCTGCCACCATTAACGGTAAGGTAAAGGAAGAGTGCTTTGTTTTCGACTTTGCCCCTGACCGAACGCTGAAAGTCATTGCCGAAACGGCTAAAGTTTCTGCCAAGGCAGGAAAGACCACAGGCGAAGACCGCAAGATTATGGGTGAGTTCTTGAACTTCTGCCCCATTATCGCCTTTGACGGTTCTCGAATGAGGGATTATGACGTAAATGGCATGCTCGAACAACTCAAAAAGGTGTATATCGAGCGGGTTGTGAACAATGGCTTTGAAGACCAACATCTGTACAACCGTGACCAATTGATGCAATTGGATGATGTGGAGGTGGAAGAATTCAATGGACTGAAAAAAGTGATTGGCAGCACTAAAGCCATGCCTAAAAGCAAAGACATAGAAATAAATAAACAGGGCTTTACAGAAGAAGATTACGAACAAATAGAACAAGCCCAAAAGAAGAAGAAAAAGAACTTAGTCCCGAAGAGAACGAATTGTTAGAGCGCTACAAAGAGCAGAAAAAAATGCGTGATACCGCAGTTTCTATTCTTCGTGGTATTTCTATTCGTATGCCTTTGTTGATTTACGGTGCGGATGTACGAAATGAAGAAAACGAATTAACCATAGACAACTTTACGGACTTGGTGGACGACCAATCTTGGGAAGAGTTTATGCCCAAAGGCGTAGATAAAGCCACCTTTAAAAAGTTCAAAAAGTATTACGAGCCAGATGTATTCCGTGCAGCCGGCAAACGCATCAGAGCCTTAGCTCGTGCCACCGACCACGTGACCATTGAAGAACGAATAGAGCGCATCACTCATATTTTCGGTACCTTCAGAAACCCTGACAAAGAAACCGTATTGACTCCTTGGCGTGTAGTTAATATGCACTTGGGTGACTGTTTGGGCGGTTATGTCTTTTTAGATGAAACTCGTGAAAAAACAATCGCACATCCAAGTTATACATCACAAGGTCAGGTAACAGATGAAGTGTTTGCCACGGATGCTCGCATATTAGAAATCAATTCCAAATCGGGTCTGTATCCTTTGTATGTAGCGTATTCCATCTTCAGAACCCGTATCAAGGAGAAGTATCCTGACAAAGACCCCAACACACTCACAGTTGCACAACAGCAGGAATTATGGGATGAAACCGTAGCAGAAAATGTATTTGTGCTTTGTAAAACACCAATGGCAAAAAGCATTACCAAACGCACTTTGGTAGGCTTTAGAGTAGCCAATGTAAATACGCACTATTTTGAAGACATGGTGCGGCAAATTACCCAACGCCCCGAAAAGTTTATCGCAAAAATCAAAAAAGGGCAATCTTATTGGAAAGCAAATAACAACAACGATATGAAATTCAATGCAATCGTAGGGAATCCACCATATATGGAAATGGACGGTGGTGCACAAGCAAGCGCAAAACCAATCTATAACGAGTTTGTAGATATTGCCAAGAAAATTGAACCTGAATACATTTCTATGATTATGCCTACAAGGTGGTATTCAGGCGGTAAAGGACTTGACGATTTCAGGGAATCAATGATCAATGATAAACGTCTTGCCGTTCTCCATGACTATTTGAATCCTGATGAAGTATTTCCAAAAACCAACATTCGCGGGGGTATATGTTATTTTCTTTGGGATAAAAACTATGGTTCAGATTCTGAATTAACAGAAGTAGTCACACACAGAGAAGGAGAAGAAACCGTTTCTGTAATGCGTTCGTTGAAAAGTGGTGAGACAGAAATTTTTGTTAGACATAAGTCGGCACTGGATATTATAGAAAAAGTCAATGCATCTGATGATTTTAAAAGCTTCGAAGATTATGTGTCTCCTTTAAGGCCTTTCGGTTTTAGAGGGTATTTTACAAATGATGATAGATTTAGAAGTGAGTCAAAAGGTTTGAATAAACCAATTATTTGTTATGGCAAGGGCAAGAAAATAGGCTACGTAGAAGAAAGTGAAATTACTATCAGAAAAAAATGGATAAATCGCTTCAAAGTCTTCACTTCAAGAGCCAACAATATCGGTACTGAGTTAAATGATGATAACCTTAATACTTTTATTGGTGAGCCAGGTACGATATGTACTGAATCGTATATGGTATTGGGTGCTGATTTGAAATTAGAAAGAGAATCAGCAATAACTCTTTCAAAATATTGTTCTACAAAATTCGTGAGGTTTATGCACAGCTTGGCTAAAGCAAGTCAAGATGCAACTTCAAAAACTTACAAGTTTGTTCCCGTTCAAGACTTCACCCGTAACTCAGACATTGATTGGACAAAATCCATTCCTGAAATAGACCAACAGTTGTACAAAAAGTATCAGTTGAGTGCAGAGGAAGTGGCGTTTATAGAAAGTATGATTAAGCCGATGGCGTAAAAATTGTAAATTTGTAATATGTTTTATAGACGAAAAATCATATTAGGTTTAATAGAATTACTTGGTGGTGAAGTAGAGAAGCTCCGACTTCAAAAATTACTTTTTTTATATGCCATGAAAAAGCAAAACCCAGAGTATGATTTTGTTCCGTACAAATTTGGGTGTTATTCCTATTCCGCCAAAGCAGACATGAATACCATGGTCAAAAGAGGTTTTCTATCAGAAACCGAAAACAAATATAAGAGCAATACAACAACCTATTTTCAAAAGCTAAAATTAGAAGATGCTAGGCTTTTGCAGGAGGTAGTTTCGAATTATGGACAAATGAGCAGCAATGCCCTCATCAAACATACGTATTTGAACTTTCCGTTTTATGCCATACGAAGCACCATAGCCAAGGAGGTGTTGACTGGTAATTTATATGACCGAGTAGAGCAAGCTACCCCTAAAGGCGAAGAAACCACTTTGTTTACCATTGGCTATGAGGGTATTTCCTTAGAAATGTATTTGCAAAAGCTTATAAAGAATAATATAAAGCTGCTAATCGATGTTCGGAAAAATCCTTTGAGTATGAAGTTTGGCTTTAGTAAAACATTGCTTAAGCGTTATTGTAACAGCATGAAAATTGAATACTTGCATATCCCTGAAGTGGGTATCAACTCGGACAAACGTCAGCAATTGGAAACACAAGATGATTACAACCGTTTGTTTACCGATTACCGAAACACAACCTTATTAGAAACAACCACATCACAAAAACAGATTTTAGACCTCTTAAAAGAATACAACCGTATTGCTTTAACATGTTTTGAAGCGAAACCCTGTCAGTGTCATCGTACACATTTAGCAGAAGCTATTGCAAAGTCACCTGATTTCACTTACTCGTTAAAACATCTTTAAAATGGCTTTGACAAAAGTTCTTATAACTGTAAAAACCTGTCCGACTATTTCATCTAAATATGATGAATTGGTCTGCACCGCAGGTTTTCGGGAAGATGGAACTTGGGTTAGAATTTATCCTGTGCCATTTAGGAAAAAGGCATACACAGAGCAATATAAAAAATACGATTGGATTGAGTTAGATTTAGTCAAAAACAAGAGCGATTTTCGTCCTGAAAGTTATAGACCATCGACTTTAGACACCGAAATAAATGTAGTAGGCCACATTGATACCCAAAAAAATTGGTTAAAACGCAAAAAGGTTTGTTTAGGAAAAATATATTATAACCTTTCCGAACTCATTGCAGAAGCCAAGGACAAAAATATTGGAACTTCATTGGCGGTATTCAAGCCAACCGAAATATTGGACTTTTATGCTGAATCCGTTGAACGGGAATGGAATTCCAAACAAAAAGCAGCTCTTGCTCAGCAAAACCTTTTTGAAACCAAGTTTGAAGTTGTGAAAAAAATTCCATATAAATTCAAATTCCGTTTCAAAGACAATCAAGGCAAGGAAAGTAACATGATGATTGAAGATTGGGAAACTGGTCAGTTATTTTGGAATTGTCTCGCCAGACATGAAGGTAATGAACAAAAGGCTATCGAAGACGTCCGTAAAAAATACTTTGATGACTTTGCAAAAACAAAGGACCTACACTTCTTCTTGGGTACAACACAGAAGAACCATTATGTATCTCACAACCCTTTTATGATTATTGGCTCATTTCACCCTAAAATAGAAGTTCAAACGTCATTATTTTAACTCAATCGCGGGAAGACGCAATGAGCCTTATGTTTGCTGCTGGTACATGACTGTTTTTACCGTTAAATTGCCGCCATGTAAGAAAGCTGCTGTAAAACGAGCGACAAGATTATAATGCCACCGATTCCAAATCCAACTCTACCAACCGCTCCAAATCTTCCAAAAAATGTTTCGAGATTTGTTCGGTTTCGGCTCCGTGGGCGGCAACTCCACCTTCCTCCTCAACATCCCGCCCAACCGCGAAGGCCGCTTCTCTCCCCCGACTCCACCGCACTGATGGAAACCGGCCGCAGGATCAAAACCACTTACGGCAAAAACCTCTTTGCCGGCGCGAAAGGCAATAAAGCCATACTCGACGGCAGCCCGGCCACTGCTTATGTTTTTACCGGCACCACCGGCAGTTTGGAGATATCCACGCCCAAACCGGTCACCATCAACCGCATCATGCTCCAGGAAGCCATCAGCACGCACAGCGAGCGCGTGGAACAACATGCCGTAGACGCGTGGATAGACGGTAGCTGGAAAGAAATCGCGCATGCCGCCAACATCGGCTACAAACGCATCCTGCGCTTCCCCGACGTTACGGCCAGCCGCTTCCGGGTGCGCATCCTGGCCGCGCGGATGGCGCCGGCCATCAGCCATGTGTCCGCCCATTTCTACAAGAGCCGCCCGCCCCAGTTGCAGATCCTCCGGTCAGCCGACGGCATGGTGCGCATCGAACCCCTGCAACCGGAATTCAACTGGAAGCCCCACGGCGAAGACGCCACCAAAAACCTTTCCGCGCCATACGACATCTACTACACCACCACAAGCGGCACACCTGATGTCAAATACAACGGACCGTTCCGCCTTGCCTCCGGCGAAGTGAAAGCCATGGCTGTCAGCGGCCCGGATAAAGGCGAGGTGACCCAACAAGCCATCGGTATCGCCAAACAAAACTGGAAACTCATAGCCGCCAGCAGTGAACGCAACAACCGCACGGCCTCCGCCGCTTTCGACGCCAATGCCAAAACCTTCTGGCAATCGTCCGACAGCGGACCGCACAGCATCACCATCGACCTGGGCGCCAGCCATGCGCTGAAAGGCTTCTCCTACACGCCGCAAACCGTGAACGCGGAAGGCATGATGGCGAAAGGAAAACTGCTGTTCAGCACCGACGGACAGCAATGGCAACCTGCCGGCGCATTCGAATTCGGCAACCTCATCAACGATCCCGTTACCCGGTACCAATATTTCCAGCAGCCGGTGAACGCACGCTATGTGAAGATCGAAGCCACGGATGCCGCCGCCGGCAGCAAATCGATTACCATCGCTGAGATCGATTTCTTCGAATAAGGTTCATTATTCTTCACTATAAAAAAAGACAAACCGGCAATCACTGGTTTGTCTTTTTTTGTATTTTACTATAGGAATCCGTTTGGCTAACCGCTAAAAATCCATCTGATGAAAAGCAATATCGAGCGCGTTTACAAGATGTCTTTCGCGGGCGTTTACCCGCACTACATCCAGAAAGCCGAGAAAAAGGGAAGAACGAAAGAAGAAGTGGATGAAATCATCCGCTGGCTGACGGGATACGATCAAACATCCCTGCAGCGGCAGCTCGACAATAAAACCAACATCGAAAACTTCTTCGCCGAAGCCCCGCAGATCCATCCCAACGCATCCAAAATTACGGGCGTTATCTGCGGCTACCGGGTGGAAGATATCGAAGATAAACTGATGCAACAGGTCCGCTACCTCGACAAGCTCATCGATGAACTGGCTAAAGGAAAGGCCATGGAAAAGATCCTCCGGCAATAAGCTGCTCCGCTTTATTCCAGCACCTCGCTGATCTGGATCACGGGCGCGATGTTGGTGTATTTCAGGATGTCTTTCCGGATTGTGTCCGTGTAAGGCGCCAGCGCGCCCTCATATGCCGAAAGCCGCTCAAAATACAGATGCCCGATCGCCAGGTAGGGCATCGGGCCCGGGCGGCCGCTACCGATCCCCTTGTCGATGGAAAGCGCTTTCAGCGAATCCCCTAACAGCGTAGCCACCAGCGGCATATGCGTTTTTACATAGTAATCCATATCAAAATGCTTGCCTTCCCCGTTGGGGTACAGTATCGAAACTTTCACCATTCCTTTCTTAATGGGCGACTGGGGCGATTGGGCCGGCTGGCTGCTTTGCTGGCAGGCCGCCAGCAGGGCAACGGAGATCGCCAGGGTGATGATCTTCATTTTCATAAACTGGATTTGAAGGATGAATAATGTTATTTCCCGGTATATTGATCTAAAACGGGGAAGGACTGGTGGCAGTCCACCCTCCATCCACCACCAGGCTTTGGCCGGTGATGTGTTTGGCTTTATCGGACACGAGGAACAGTGCCGCGTCGGCGATATCACTCACGGTGGCGGGGCGGCCCATGGGCGTGATGCGCGACCATATGGTTGCGTACTCCGGATCGTTGAGGGTACGCTCGGTGGCGGTGGCGCCCGGCGCCACGGTATTGACGCGGATGCCATAGCGGGAAACCTCCACCACGAGGTTCTTCGCCAGCATTTCCAACGCGGCTTTGGTCATGGAATAGGCGGCGAGGTCTTTATGCGCCTGGTGCCCCGTCACGGACGATGTGAAGAGCAAAGCGCCCCCCGTGCCCTGGCGCTTCATCTGCCGGCAGGCGGCCTGCGCCAGGAAAAAGGATCCACCGATATTCAGTTGCAATACTTTGAAGAGGGAATCCGCCGGGTAGGTCAGGAATTCCCCGAACAGGGTGATCCCCGCGTTGGCGATGGCGATATCGAGCCGGCCGGTTTGCGCCACGGCGACTGTGATCATGTCGGTAACGAAGCTTTCGTCGCTGCTGTTACCGGTCAGGGGAATGCATTTCCCGCCTTCAGCCGCAATGCTTTCCGCGGCGCTTTTGCAAAGTGATGCATCCACATCGTTCAGGAAAACCGTGGCGCCCTGCAATGCCAGCTGCCTGCACATTTCAAATCCGATGCCGCATCCTGCGCCGGTTACAATTGCCGTTTTATTGATAAAATCCATGATAAGCTGATAGGTAAAGTTGGGTGATTAATGGGAATCGCGCGTTACTTCGCTGCCGGAGCCGCCTTTCAGGAAATCGAAATCGGCGCCCTGGCAGGCCTGCTCCACATGCTCGACGAAAAGCCGGGTGTAACCACGGGTGTAAGGGCTTTTGAAAGGCGCCTGCCGTTTCCTTCTTTCCAACAGTTCCACTTCGGAGACGTGCAGGTTGAGCAGGCGGTTGTCGACGTCCAGTTCGATCATGTCGCCCGTTTCGATGAGGGAGAAAGTCCCGTTTTCCGCCGCTTCCGGCGAAACGTGCAGCACTACCGTCCCGAAGCCCGTTCCGCTCATCCTGCCATCCGAAATGCGGACCATATCCGTGACACCCTGCTGCAACAGCTTCGCCGGCAGCCCCAGGTTGCCAACTTCCGGCATGCCGGGATATCCTTTCGGGCCGGCGTTCTTGAGCACCAGCACGCTCGTGGCGTCCACCTCCAGCATCGGATCGTTGATGCGGCGTTTATAATCTTCAATATCACTGAAAACAACGGCCCTGCCTTTATGTTGCATCAAATGCGGGCTGGCCGCGGAAGGCTTGATGATGCTGCCGTTTTCACAAAGGTTCCCCTTCAGCACCACGATACCCGAGCGCGGGTTGACGGGCGCATCCGCCGGTGCGATTACCTGCGGATCCCAGCTTTTTGTTTTGCTGATATTTTCTCCGGCGGATTTTCCGTTGACGGTAATACATCCGGTATGCAGGTTGCTTTCTATCTGTTTCATCACCGCGGGCAAACCGCCCGCGTAATACAGATCTTCCATAAAATATTTTCCGGAAGGCTGCAGATTGGCCACCAGCGGGATGTTGCGGGAGAAGATATCGAAGTCTTCCAGCGACAGCGGCACCCCTACCCGGCCGGCAATCGCCAGCAAGTGGATCACGAAGTTGGTGGAACCTCCGATCGCCGCATTCACTTTGATGGCGTTTTCGAACGCTTCGCGCGTGAGTACGTCCGACGGCTTGAGGTCTTCGCGCACCATGTCCACGATCCTCCTGCCTGTGAGCTGCGCCAGTACTTTCCGGTTGGAATCCGCGGCGGGGATAGCGGCGTTCCCCGGCAACGAAAGCCCCAGCGATTCCACCATGCAGGCCATCGACGAGGCCGTGCCCATCACCGCGCAATGCCCCCTGCTCCGGCACATGCCGGCCTCCGCCTCGTTCAGCTCTTCTTCGCTCATCACGCCGGAACGGACGTCTTCCGAAAAGCGCCACAGGTCACTGGTGCCGATGTTACGGCCGCGGTACTTCCCTGTCAGCATCGCCCCGCCGGATATCACGATCGACGGAATATCCACGCTGCAGGCGCCCATCACGAGCGAAGGCGTGGTTTTGTCGCAGCCGCACATCAGCACCACGCCATCCAGCGGATTGGCGCGGATCGCCTCTTCCACTTCCATACTTACCAGGTTGCGGTATAGCATGGCCGTGGGTTTGATAAGGGTTTCGCCCAGCGACATCACCGGGAATTCCAACGGAAAGCCGCCGGCTTCGATAATGCCTTTCTTCACCGATTCGGCCAGTTCCCTGAAATGTGCGTTGCAAGGCGTAAGCTCCGACCAGGTATTGCAAATGCCGATCACCGGCTTACCCCTGAAATGATCGTCGGGAATGCCCTGATTGCGCATCCAGGCGCGGTAAATGAAGCCGTCTTTCCCCGTTTTGCCGAACCATTGCTGGCTCCTGAGTTTTCTTTCCATGGAATCCTTTTTGTGACTGTTTTACGTGGAATGCGTCTGTAACTCACTCAATATAATACATCGGACCGGAAAGTAAAAGACCCGCCGATTGGCGGGCCTTTACCGTTAAACAGAAGGACATATACTGCAGGAACGGAGGCGGGTGCTGTCCAGGGATAGCCCGCGCTCCTGCCGGCATGCAGAGCGCCGGCTTCCTGCATGTTTGTATGATGTGCTACGATCCCGTAATTGTCTGGTGGATAGCCCGCAGGAGCGAACGGGCATCGGTTGACGGGAGGTCCTGGTTGATCTCCCAGATCATGATGCCCGCCGCTCCCTGGCTGATCGCATATTCCACTTTGCGCTTAATAGCAGGCTGACCGTTATAATATATCGTTCCGGCGCCTTCGACGGTTACGGCGTCTTTTTCCGCCGCGCCGGGGTAGGTATTGACAAGTTGGCTGTAGGTCCGTGAACTGGCCTCCGTGGCGGGGAAGCCCGGACCGAAGCCATATCCGTAAAAAGGAAGCCCGATGAGCAATTTACCCGCCGCCACACCGCGGCCTTTGAAGTATTCGAAATCGCCGGTCGCTTTCGCGTGGCTGGCATGCGGCCCCGGCGCGGAAGGGTTCCAGTAGCCGGTTTCGTCGTACGACATGATATTGATGAAATCGAACTGATGCAACGTGCTGTCGGCGATGCTCTGTTGCGTTTTCCAGCGCGCCAGCGCGGCGGTCATCACCTTGTTGCGGGCATGCAAGGCGGCGGCCAGCTGGCTCACGAAACCCGCGTAGTCTGCATTGATGAGATCGTTTTCCAGGTCCACGTCCACCCCGGCAAATCCATACCCGGCGTCGGTGGCCAGCTGCACGATTTTCGCAATGAAAGCGTTACGGTTCGCGGGTTTGATAAGGTTTTCGAGATGGGGCGACGGGCTGCCGCCGCCGATCGCAAAGTATATCCTGACGTTGGCGTTCTTGCTCCTTGCCGCGTCCACCGCCCGTTTGAGGGCAGCGGGATCCGGCTCGAAGTCTCCGTTGGCGGCGGGATTGAAAAACGCCAGGGTGAGGTCGGTCACTTTGGAAATGTCGGCGCTGTTGACCGGGGCTTCCCAATTGCCGTTCCAGCTGAAGAGATAGGCCTGCGTCCGCATGCGGGCGTTGGCCGGCGGGTCTTCCGGCTCCGGCGCTTCCTTTTTCGATTTGCCGCATGCCAGCAGCGGCAGCAAAGCAAAGAGTATCAGCAATCTAATCTTCATATCTCCATTTTTATTGTTTATCCCACCACACCGGTTTCAGCCAATCGTTGGCGCCGCCGATCCTTTGCAGGGCGTCCTGGTAGTTAACCGTATTGGTAAATGCTTCCGTTCCCGGATAGAAGAGCCGGCGGAAGGGCACTTTGTTCGTTTCCGATTCCGTGCCCACATCTTCGATCGCTTCCAGCACGGGGAATCCGGTGCGGCGTTGATTGGCGAAGGCTTCGTACCCGTTGGGGAAGAGCGCCACCCATTTCTGCATATTGATGTGCTTGATGGTGCTGTCGTTTGCCGGGAGCGGGTGCGCGGTAACGAATGCGTCTACCTGTGCCTGTGGGATGGCGGCCATGCCGGGGTACATTTCCAGCTGTTTCATCGCCGCGCGGATGCCGTTGTGGTAGAACTGCTGGGCGTTGCTGCCGGCCCAGCCCCTGGCCGCTGCTTCAGCGAGGAGGAACTGCACTTCCGCGAAGCCCATGTGCAGGAAGGACGCCTGCAATTGCGTGAAAGGCAGATTGATCGTGCAGAATTTATTGGCATGGGGGATCACGCGGCCGTTCGGCGCGGTGAAGTCGCCCCAGTTATCCCACCAGTACAGGCCCGGCGTTACCGAGATGTACCCCGTGAGGTCGGTGATATCTTCGCCGTCGGGGTCGCGGTTGATGAAGAAGCTGGACAAGCGCGGGTCCTGCTGGTTCTTCAGGTAATGCACGAAGTTATTGGTGCCGATAGTGTATTTGAAAGTCGATTCTTCATGGAAGGCCTGCGAAAGCCCGTTGCCGCGAAGGTCGGGGAAGCCGAAGTTTTCGTGGATGATTTTGAAATTATCATCGGCGCTTGTCATGACGCCCGCATCCACCGCAGCTTTCACTTCCCTTGCCGCCGCCACGGCATCCACTTTCGACATGCGCATGCCCAAACGCAGGCGCAGGGAGTTGGCAAGCCTTTTCCAGCGGTCCACATTCCCGTTGAACACGATATCGTTCAGCAAAGGCTGCTTGCCCGCGTCGAACTGCGCCGCGGCTTCGGTCAGTTCCTTGATCAGATCGGGATAGATATCTTCCTGTTTGTCGTATTTCGGGGTATAGATCTTTTCGTAATACGCCACACCGGCCTGGGAATAAGGCACATCACCATAGGCGTCGGTCATCAGGGAAAAGATATATGCTTTGAGAATCCTGCCTGCCGCGATATAGTTCGTCAGGTCGGCGTCGTTCTTCGAGCGTTCGAGCATATCGATGAGCTGCTTCAGGCTTTTGCCGTAGAAGATCTCCCACATGCGCTCATTATAAAAATCGTTGCGGATGTACTTCCCGCCGGAGCGCATGCCCCAGCTGCCGGTCACGTATTGCGCGCGGGGCAGAAAGAAGTACAGGTTGGGATATCCCGTTTCGCGCCCGCCGGTGAGGTAGTATGCCGCGGCCGCCAGCTGTTGCCCTGGCGCGATATTGGCGCCGCGCGTGGGGTCTGTATTGATGGAATCGAAATCCTTGGTGCAACTGCCCGCCAGTATCAGGGTGAGGCAGCTCATTACTATATATGAAATGCGTTTCATGATGGGCCGTTTTAGAATTTAGCATAAAGGTTGACGCCGTAGGTTCTGCGCGTGGGAAGTGATCCGTACTCGAAACCCTGACCGTTACTGTTGTTATAGCTGGATTCGGGGTCTACGTTCGGCACATGCTTGCTGATGGTGAACAGGTTACGCCCGATGAGCGATATCGCCAGCTCTTTGAACGGACCGTTACCCAGCATGGATTTCGGGAAAGTGTAATCGATATTCAGCTGACGGATTTTCACGAACGATGCGTCGTAAATGAAATGCTCGGGAATGTTGTCCGTAACGCGCTGCCACCAGGCTTGCGGGCTCACGAATGCGTTCACGTCGGAGTACACCGGTTTGCCGTCGGGGTCTGTGCCGGTCTGCCGAACGCCGCTCACCGACCGTCCGCCCGTGGGTACCCAGTTGCCGGGCGTTTGCCCCGCGGCAAGACGCGCCCTTTCCGATTCCGCCCATCCTTCACGCCCTTCCAGCGTGGCTTTCTGCCGGCCGTTGGCATGCGCGAGGAGATTGGTCATGGAGTAGATATGCCCGCCCTGCTTGATATCCAACAGTACACCCAGTGAAATATTCTTATAAGTAAAGCGGTTGTTTACCCCGCCGATCCACTCGTACTGACCGCTGCCGATCTTCGTGTCGGTTGGGTCGTACAAAGGCAGGTTGTTGGCATCCAGCACAATCTTGCCCTGGTCGTTGCGCAGGAACTTCCGGCCCACGATAATGCCATACTCCTCCCCCTCTTCCGCCACGATCGACGCATTGGCCCATCGTGCAGACGCGAGCGTGTAGAATCCTGATACAAGCGGGCTTAACTCCAGGATCTTATTGCGGTTACGCGCGAAATTCACATTTACATCCCAGTTGAAATGCTTGGTCACCACCGGTTTCACCAGCATCGTTACCTCGATCCCGCGGTTGCGCACGTTGCCGGAATTGATCACCGCGCTGGTATAGCCGCTGGATGAGGAAATCGGCGCGTTCAGGATCTGGTTGCGGGTATTGGACTGGTACCAGGTAACGTCGAGGTTGAGGCGGTTCTTGAAGAACACCAGGTTCGCGCCTGCTTCATACGACTTGCTGATGCTGGGCTTCAGCTCGCTGAATGGCACCTTGTCTACCGCCACACCGCCGATCGCGTAACCGCCCACGATGGGAACGTCGGGGTTGCTGCCGTATGTCAGCTTCAGCTGGTAAGGATCGATGGCGTCCGTACCGGTTTGCGCCGCGGAAAAACGCAATTTGCCGAAGGTCAAAAAGTCGTTCTTCGTCATCAGCTCCGAAAACACGAAACTGAGCGATGCAGAGGGATAGAAAAAGGAATTGTTGCCCATCGCGAGGGTCGACGACCAGTCGTTACGCCCCGTCAGATCGAGATATAGGAAATTTTCATAACCCAGGTTCACAGCACCATACACGGAATTGATACGTTTGCGTAAAATCTGTTCATTGCTGAGTTTCGTTTTGAAGTTATTGATGCTCCTAACGCCTTTCACGCTGATGTCGCGGCCGGTCGTATTGAGGAGATTTTCGTTGTAATCCATGCGGTTGGCGCCGAGGTTGGCGCCGATCCAGAATTGTTTCACCTGTTTGCCGTAATTCAGCATCACTTCAGTATTGGTTTCGCGGAACACACGGTCTTTCAGGTTGATCATCCCGCTCTGGTTGAATGGTGTGGAGAATTCCATGAACTCACGGAAGCCGAATTTGGAGTAATCGGTACCGGTCCGCGCCTGGACGGACAACTCAGGCAGCAGCTGGTATTTCAATTGTACAAAACCGTTGAGCCTGTCTTGCCGGCTGTTGTTGGGTTGTTCGTAGATGGCCCAGAAGGGGTTCACCTGGTACTGGTTGTTGTTCCAGTTGATATAGTCGCCTGTTACGGGGTCTTTATAATTCTTCAGCCAGTTGATATCGATATTGGGCGCGATGCCGCTGAGCACGTAGCCGATGTTGTTCGGGTTGTCGGACAGTGCAGGGCGGTTGTTCACTTTTTCGTTCAGGTAAGTGATTTTCGCATCGAGGCTGAGTTTGGAAGTGAGCTGTGAAGATCCGCGCAGGGCGAAGTTATGGCGGTTCAGGCCGCTTTCCGGCACGATGTCTTTGTTGTTGACGTTGGTGTAGGTAAAACGGAGTTGCGCTTTATCGCTGCCTGTAGACACGGCCACGGAGTTGGTGAGCGTGAGCCCCGTGCGGAAGAAATTGCGGATCGGGTTCTGCGCTTTGGTATAAGGAACGCGTTCGCCATTCCAGAGCCACACCATGCTGTCGGCGCTCATTTTCGGGCCCCAGCTGGCCTGGGAATAACCGCGTGCGGTGTTCACGTCGCGGGGCAGCAGACCGTCGCGGCCGCTGCCGTACACTTCCTGGAAATCGTAGCTGCTGTTCAGCTGCTCGAGCACGGCGTTGGAGGTGACTTCGAGTTCGAGTCCCTGGCGGCTGCCTTTCTTCGTGGTGATGAGGATCACGCCGTTGGCGGCGCGGCTGCCGTAAAGCGCCGTGGCGGCGCCGCCTTTCAGTACGGAAATACTGGCGACTTCGTCGGGGTTGATGATGGAGGAACCGTCGCCGAGGTCGTACCCGCCGTATTTATCGGCTTGCCCGGGCGAAGAATTATCTGCCGGGATGCCGTCGATCACATACAGGGGCTGGTTGTTGCCGCCGATGACTTTCACGCCGCGAAGGGTTACTTTCACGGAGCCGCCCACGCCGCTGTTGGTGGCGTTGATATCGAGGCCGGCCACGCGGCCGCTCAGCGACTGGATGGGATTGGTTTCCCGCGCCCGGGTGAGGTCGCTGCCTTTCACGTCGGTGAACGCATAACCGAGGGAGCGTTGCTGTCTGCCGATCCCCAGCGCCGTTACTACCACGGTGTTCATATCGATCACTTTCTGCGGGGCATTGGTATCGGCCGGATGGGCGGGATTGCCCGCGGCCTGTTTAATAATGATCTGGTTGCCGATGGCTTTGATGGAATATTGCGCCGGGGGAAATATTACTTCCAGCAGGTTTTGCAGCGAAGCGTCTTTCCGGTCGATGGAATATTTAGGGCGGTTGGCCAGTACGCCGTTGGGGTAGGCGAACGAAACGCCGGCCTGTTTTTCAAGTTGTGTGAGGATCGCTTCCGCAGGCTTGTCCTGGATCGCCACCGTCAGCTTTTTCGACAGGGCGTCATTGGGGCGCTGCGCGATGGCGGTAAAAGAAGCGCAGGCCATCGCGATCAACAGTGTAATACAGGGAATAGTTTTCATTTCTATATTTTAAGAAGTGAAATAGCTGCCGGCGGCAGGGACAGGCATGGCGCTCCCATCAGGATCAGCCGGCGGATCCCCTGGGCGGGCAATACATCTCCTACCGGCAGGCACCGGTGATAAAATGGGAACGGTAAAGGTTTACTTTCTTTTGATTCTGGTTTTAATTTTCGCTGTTACGATATCATTTGCGTATTAACTCATAATCGTTGGCCGACCTGCGGTTGACTTCCAGGTCGAGCATTTCCGTGAGCACGGCCAGCGCCTGGTCGAGGGGCATATGGCTGAACCGCACCGTGATCCTGCTGTCGCGCAGCTGATCGTCTTTCGTTTCGAGGGACACCTGGTAATATGAAGCCAGTGTTTCCAGCACTACTTCCAGCGACTGGTTGCTGAAGCTGAGGTCGCTGTTGCCCCATCCGCAGCGGTACGCAAAGTTGCCTTCGGGCTGCTCCAAAGCGCCGTTGGCGGCATTTACCACGACCATATCGCCCGCGGTGAGGATGAGCTTCCGGCCATTGCCTTCCACGCTCACTTTCCCGTCCCACACGGTAACGTCGCTGAACCCATTGGAGGTGCTGATATTAAAGGATGTACCCAGTACTTTCACCACGCCTTTCGGCACCTGTATGCTGAATTGCCGTTGGGCATCCTGGCTGATTTTAAAGAAGGCTTCTCCCGCGGTCATCCGCAGCGAACGCTCCTTTTCATCGATCTTATATTGCACGGTGGCGCCGGGGCGGAGGAATACGTCTGAACCATCGGGCAGGCGGAGACTGTCTTTCACGGCGCGTTGCGCGGTATAGGAAACCCATCCGGCATCCGCATCGCGCGTCATCCAGTAGCCGGCCAGCGCCAGCAGGGGCAGCGCGACAGCGGCCACGCGCCACCAGGCGCGACGGGGTTGCATCGTACGGATTTTTGCCGGGGCGGCGGATTGGGACATATGTTCATTCAACCTGCTCCAGCCGGATTGCATATCGAAAGGTTCCGCGGGTAGTTGCCGCGAAGCCTCCCAGACCCGCCGGGTTTCTTCGAACATGCGGCGGTTCTCCCCGCTGGCAATGAGCCAGGCGTTCATTTCCCGGGTTTTCTCCGGGTT
Organism: Chitinophaga pollutisoli; assembly: GCF_038396755.1. Lineage (NCBI taxonomy): Bacteria > Pseudomonadati > Bacteroidota > Chitinophagia > Chitinophagales > Chitinophagaceae > Chitinophaga > Chitinophaga pollutisoli. The sequence goes on from NZ_CP149822.1 coordinate 1,405,698, forward strand.
AGCGCTGTCGGCGAGGTAGTCGATAATGAATTTGGACAGGTCGTTTTCCATATGCTTATAGTATGAAGACAATGCAGAAAGCCCGGACTTTGATGCCGGTTACAAATTTTTTTCGGGGCCAGTTGCTGGCGGAGGGATTTGAGGGCTACGGACAGTTGGAAGTAGACGGTATTGAGGGTAATCCCCAGTTTCTCCGCAATTTCGGCGGGATCGAGGCCATTGATCCTGCTGAGGAGGAAGATTTCGCGGCAGCGGGGGGCCAGGGAGCGGAGGGATTGCATCAGTTCCTGCTGGAAGAAAATGTAATCGGCGGCTTCGTAAAAGGATTGCCCGTCGGCCTGGAATTGCAGGATTTCCTCACCGATATGGCGCTTGCGCCTTTTCAGCTCATTAATGCACTGGTTGGTGATGGCGCGGTACAGGTAATTGCGGACCTGGCCGGTGATGACGATCTGCTCTCCTTTGTCCCATAGGTGCGCGAAAAGATTATGTACCATATCTTTGGCCAGGCTGCTGTCTTTCACCCACCGGTAGGCCAGCAGGTATAGCGCTTCGCTGTAGGTTGTGTATAACTCCTGGAAGACAGCTACATCCCGGTTACGCAGTGCGTCGTTGGCTGAGTCGGCAGAGATGTTCGATTCCTCCTTCATTCCCGTAATAATACAAAATATTCAAATACTTTCCTGTTGGGTTTGCCGTTCCCTTCCGGTATCAAAATTAGGGGTTAACTTTGCCCCCCAAATGCCCTCCATGCAACCAGGACCCGTACTTATCCTTGGCGCCAATTCCGATGTGGCAAAGGCCGCCATCGTACAATACGCCGCCAAAGGCCATCACATCATGGCAGCCTCCCGCAACACAGCGGAGCTGGCCGCTTTCGTGCAATCATCCGTTACGGGCCCCGGGCGGGTGAGCGTCCTGTCCTTCGACGCGGCTGATTTCGCGAGCCATGCGGGTTTCTACCAGTCGTTGCCCGAAAAACCGCAGACCGTCGTGTATGCGGCCGGATATCTTCATCCCAACGAAGCGGCTATGCTGGATTTCGAAGGGAGTTACCGGATGATGCAGGTGCATTACGCAGGCGCGGTATCCATCCTCAATATCATCGTCACCGATACCGCAAACACACGGCTGGAAAGGATCGTGGGTCTATCCTCCTTGTCCGGCGTGCGGGGGCGGAAAAGCAATTTCATTTACGGGAGCACCAAATCCGCGTTCACACAATACCTCGCCGGCCTCCGGCAATACCTGTTCAGCCGGAAAGTGACGGTGAATGTAATCGTGGCGGGATACATCAGGAGCAAGATGACGGCTGGCCTGCCGCTGCCGGAATCCCTCATGCTGGAGCCCGCTTTCATCGCCAACGCGGTGGTCAACGCCGGGAAGCGGTTCACGATTGTACCGGGCTTCAAATGGAAGCTGATTTACCTCGTGCTGAAATATTCGCCGGAACGCCTGGTGGCGAAGCTTCCATAAAAAAACGCCTTGCAAGACTGCAAAGCGTTTTATGTGCTAAGTTATCTTCGGCTATAATTATTGCATGACTTGTCGAAGCGCGGCTTCTTTTTCTCCGTTCCAGTAAGCACAATCCAGTTCCATCAACACGGAAGTATAAGGCAACTTTTCGTCCGTCTTCACCACCACCACGCGGAACAAGCCCGCCGCCGCATCCAGTTTGGCGAATATGGAATCATGCAGCATTTCGCGCACCATGCTCCCCGCGAGCAAGGCATTCACCGAATCGCGGAACGCGCCGATGCCCGTACTTTGTGCTTCCGCGATGAAACCCAATTCCTTATCGCGGTACAAAATGGGTGTAACATGACCAGGCGCCTTCACCATGGCGAGCACTTCCTTCAGAACGGGCAGCAAACGCTCTCCGGAATTGATGTAGGTGATGCCCGGTGATTTGAGTTCCGGGAAAGCCTGATCCGCCACGATGATCCAGTTGCGGTGGCCCAGCAGCGGTAATTGATCCGCCAAGCGTTGCCGCCAGGAACCATTGCTTTCCGGCGCTTTCGCGCCACATGCCGCCAGCAGCGGGAACGCCAGCACAAAAGCCGCTTTTATTACTCTTCCTGTCATTTATGCCAATTGAATCTTTAAAGTTTCTCCTTCCTTCAGTTGCAGGGTTTGCGGGAAACGGATGGTCACTTCCTCCCCGTTGCGGTCCAGGCTGGCGGGAATTTTCCTCCCTCCCACCGTCGCCGTTACGGCCGATGCGGCCGCCTTCAAACGCAGGGTACGCAGCTGAAGGGCTCCATAACCCAGCGAAACGCTGCAACGCCATCCGCCTTTGCCGCTCTGCTGGCTGAAGGTGCCCCAGCCTTCCGCCGCTGTAAACGGTGCGCGGAATTGTTGCTTTCCGAATGCCGGCGCAAAGCGCAGGTCGCCTTTGGGGCCGTGGTATTCGAATCCGCACGCCGTAATAAACGTGCCGTAGCTCGCCATCGCCCGGGCATAGTGGTCGCTGCACTCGATCTCGTTGTAAGGGTTGCGTTTGGCCGCGTGATACCGGTCGTGGATGGCGCGCGTCAGCACCAACGCTTCGTCGGTCATCCCTTCGGCCATCATGTGGCTGGCCACCTGGTGCTCAAACCCTGACATGCACTCATGGAAATACCCCAGCTGCCAGGTGACGTTTTCGCCGAAGGGCTTTTCCTCGTTATGCGGATTGGTGTTCATGATCATACCGCCTTCTCCTTCCAGCGCGTAAGGCCGGCCACCGATGTGCGTTTTGATATATGGCCCCACATCCATCGTGAAATTGTATTTCCAAAGGGAGCGCAGGGCGGAAAGCGTTTGTTCCTTATCCCATAACCTGCCCAACCCCACCTGGAAAGCCCAGCTCTGGCCATACACCTGGTCGATGTGGCAGGTGTTGTAAGAACCCAGTTTCTTGCGGCCCTGGACCGCGTCGGGCCGGTGAATGAAATATTCGCCGTTGAACAGGTGCTTCGACATATTCGCGCTACCTTTTTCTACGTAATCGCGGCAGCGGGCGGCAAATGCCGTATCCTCCACTTCTTCCGCCATGTATTGCGCGGCGCGGGCCGCGGCGATGCAAAGCCCCACGATCCAGGCGATTTCGCCTTCCCAAACCGCGTCCAGCGTGTTTTCCATCGGTGTATCCGTCATGCCGTCGCCATTCTTATCCTGCGCCAGCATGAAGTTCACCGCTTTTTTGATCTGCGTCCAGTTACGGCGGAGGAACGCGTCGCTGGCGCTCATCTGGTGCTCGCGATAAATGCGGAGAATAGTGCCCGCCTGCCCGTCGATAGCCGGCCGGTGCTCATATTCCGCGCGGAAGATAATCCCGCCGTCGTCCTGCATGGCATTGCCGAGGTCGGTGCGCTGGCGGGTATCGCTTTCGAGCGACGGGAAAATGCGCCCCATCGCCTGCGCGTACTGCCACACGTGCGTGCAGGTACCCTCGCAGGCGTTCACGCCTTCCCAACCCCAGAAGCGCCCGTTGGCGAAACGGTAGGTATTGGCGGTGGCAAGGGTGCCGATATTGAGCAGCGCCCGCTCCAGGAACCAGTGCGGCAGCGTGGAGTCGTAATAGGTTTTGTGCCAGCGAAGCGTTTGGCCCCAGAGCCTTGTAAACTGCTCCGCCAGGTAATCGGCCACAGAGGCGGCGTTTTTAAACCGGCTTGCATACAGGTATCCTTCTGCCGCGTCTTTCAGTTTGGAAGTTTTTTTCAGGGGATGATTGAAGTGCCAGGTGAGGATGAACTGCGCCTCCACGACAGCTCCCGGCGCCAGCTGCTTTTTCGGGCCGGCGATGGAAGCCACTAATTTTGCATCCGCTTCCGCCGTGGCGCTGTCGGCCTGCGTCGTAAAGAAATCCGCAGTCACAGGCCAGGGATGTGCATTGGCATTGGCCGTGGCGCCCTCACCAATGTAAGCGATGCAGGTGGTGCCGTCGTCGGGCCGGGAAAATTCTGCCGTTTTGTCCATCTTCGAACTAACGCGTGTATATCCATTCCCTTTGGCTACGTGGTTCCACTTCTCACCTTCACCTTTCTTCGCGGAAATCTTCCGCGCGCCGTTCTCCAGCCATCCCGCTACCGCCGCGCGCACCGGCTGCGCGGAAATATTTTTGATGCTGATATCGAACACCGTGGCGGGGAGGCCGCTGTTATCGGCATCCAGGGGAATGAAGATCCCTCCGCCCCGGAGCGTCGCTTCCAGTGGGAACTTCCTATGCCTGTATCGCACGGTGGCTACGGGGTATGTGGCTTCGAAGCTCACTTCTTCCCAATCTTCCTCGCGTAATTCTGCGATCATCGTTTTACCGCCAGTTTCCACCATTACGGCAAAACCCTGGTCCAGCACGCGGCGGTTGGCCGCGATGGCGGGTTCCACGTAACTGGCGCCGTCGCGGTTGCGGATTTGCCGGTCGGCCACACCATCGTTCCATAGCACTGTTTTGGGCTCGATGCCCTCGCGCTCGTCGTTATAAATGCTCCAGAGCCACAGGCGGCCGTCGCCGCCGAGGTACACCGTTCCGGCATGGAGCCCGCCTGCCGGCATGCCGATATAGCGCAGTTCGTTTTTCGATTTCGTGTAAGTGGTCGGTTTCGTGCGCTGGTACAACGAACGCACCCAGGCGGGATCGAGTTGTTTGTTGGCCGGGATGTTATGCACCGGGAGCAACACGCCGGAATAAGGCGGCTTCGGCGAAGCGAGCGCTTCCAGCCGGAGGCTGAACAATCCTGCCGCGGCGAGGCCCGCCTGGCGGATAAAACTTCTTCTTTCCATAGTCTCTTTTTTATCAGGCTACAACGGCAGCCAGTATTTGTAACCCTTGCCCCGCACCTGTTCCCAGCTTTGCGGCTGGTAGATGGTACCGCTTCGCACGGTTTCCAGCGTAAGGTCGGAGCTTTCGAAAGTCAGCACATCGGTATAATCCTCACCGATTACGTTTTTGTAATGCAACGTGAGCGTTTTCAGGCGAGGATCATAAAAATTCTCTTCACTCACCCCTTGCGTAGTGGCATAAGCGAAGGTATAAAAAGGAAAATCGTTATTACCGGAAAGGATCGGATCCAAGCGGTACACGCCGAAGTTACGGTCGACCAGGGTCAGCAGGTTGTACATGTATCCCGCGCTATGGAAACCGAACATCTCGAAGCTCCAGCCCGCCGTTCCCCAGATCATGTATTTGTCTTTCAGCTGCGGATCGTCGGTCACGCTGAGCGGCGTAATATACTTGTACTTCCGTACGCGCCCGTCGCTATTGTTTTCCCCGGGATTGCTCATGATCATCACGGAAGTATAGCGGCCGGCAGGGATTTTTGGAATGGGGAGGCCCGACCAGTTCACCGTTTTGCCTTCATTCACCCGCAACCCGGCCACCATGAAATTGGTGTACTGCCGGCTCAGCGGAACATTTTCGGCACGGAGGATTTTCAAGGGGAAGGCGTACTTCCCGTATTGCGCCATTTTACTCCTTTCAACCGGTACGGTAAAAATCAACCCCACGGAAGAACTGCCCTTCGGGACGTTCACCACGAACCCGTTTTCTTTTTCGTCGAACGGGATGCTGGAGGTATACTCCGTGGCGGCGGGGACAACCATTTCGGTATTCTTCAGGATATTGTAATCTTCCAGCGCTTCCTGATCAAACCCCACAACGATCTTCATGTCCTGCGCCGCGGGCAGCGAACCGCCGATGCCGACTTTGAACTTGATTTCGGCCATGAACGTTTTCTCGTCGATAATGGTATCGGAATCGTATTGTTCGTTGAGATACTTCAGCGTATCCATGAAAGTATGCACCTCGATATCGGTGATTTCCCTTTCCGCGGCGGAAGTGGATTCCGCGGAAATGATGTAAGCTTCCTGCTTGTAGAATTCCTTATTCTCGTAGTCGTTTTTCCCGCAGCCCTGCATGGCGGCGGCGAAGAGCGCGAAATATAAAATACGAATGCGTTTCATGTTTGTTGGATTAAAAGGTACTACCATCCGGGACTCTGCGTCATCGTGCCCCAATAATTGGCTACTTCTTCAAACGGAATGGGCAGGAAGTAGTTTTTGGGTCGGAAGATGTATCCGTCTATCACCGCGCGGTCGTAGAAACTACCGTCGGGCGCTGTAAAATTGCAACCGTATACAAGCCCGCCCATGCCCTGGCTGTTACCCCATTTATCGCGGGTCGTTTTGCCGGCGTCTTTCCACCGGCGCGAATCGAAATACCGCTTCCCTTCGAATGCGAATTCCACATGTTTTTCGCGTTTGATCCGCTCGCGGGTCACTTCCTGGCTGGCGGGCGTATATCCCGGAAGGCCGGCACGGAAACGGATGAGGTTGAGGTATTTCAACACATCGGGGTTCCCCGGTTCGATCTCGTTCAAGGCTTCGGCATAGCTGAGATAGATTTCCGCCAGGCGCAGCACATAATAAGGCTTGTCACTGCTCCCACGCGACCGCAGATCGTCTTCCGCCACCCATTTCACGATGGAATATCCGGTACGGATGGAAGGACGGTCCGACTGGATGAACCCGTCCATGGCATTCGCTTTATAATCCGCGTAATACAATGTGCCGTTGTTCTGCTCATATCCCCGCCCGATAAACCCAACGGTCGCGTAAAAACGCGCTTCCCGGTTGAGGACGCGGTTCGGCACCTTGGCGTTGGTGTTCGACAATTTGAATCCGGTGATGATGGGCGTATGCGCTTCCTTTCCGCTGCCACTGATGTAATATCCATCGCCGTTTTCGGCGATGCCGATGTCGTTATAGAGACTATTGTCCTCTTCCCCGATGGTGGCGCCGTTGTTCATGAAAAACGCGTCCACCATTTTCTGTGTGGCACACAGCACGCCTTTCACAGCGCCATCTTCCCCGTTGTTGTAATTCCGAGGGAAGCCCAGCAGCGACAGGTGGTCTGTCTGGTAACCCAGGTTCACCTGCCAGATACCTTCCTGGTTCCAATAGGTATCGCCGCCGGAAAAAAGCTCTTTGAAAGACCGGTAAGGATCGATGCCGGCGGGGCCGTTGGGCCAGGCCACGGTGTTGCCGGGAAAATTACCCAACGGAACCGTGGTATAACCCTGGTTGGCCGGAGCCGTATGCAGGTCGAACACCCCGAGGTCGATCACCGCTTTGGCCGCATTGGCAGCTTTGCGCCACTTTTCCGGATCGCTTGCGGTGGAAAAATAATTGCGGCCCTTCGCATCTTTGAACCCGCTATAATCCGGGTTTCCATTTACCAGCGGACTCGCGTCCCAAAGTAAAACCATCGCTTTCAGCGCCATGGCGGCTTCTTTGGAAGGACGGCCCACTTCCGACACCAGGATGCGGTCTTTCTCCGGCAATTCCGTGGCGCATTTATCCAGTTCCGCGATCAGGAAGTTGACACATTCTTCCTCGGTGTTCCGGTTAGTCGGCATGGCCGATTCATCCGAATAATCCACCGTTTTCTCCACAATCGGGAAAGGTCCGTACAACTGCAACAGGTTGTAATAATAGAAAGCACGGAGGAAGCGCGCATCAGCGGCATATCCTTCCACTTCTCCCGGCACCAGCAGCTTGTCGTTCGCTTTGTGGTGATTTTCCAGGAAGAGGTTGCAGGTGCGGATCGCCCGGTAAGCATTCGCCCAGAAATTGAACAATACGTTATCCGCATTGAATTTCCCCTGCGCGAACACGAGGCTGGTATATACATCGCGCCCTGCATGGCCTTCGTCGTAATTGGTATTGAAAGGCCAGGTGTACGCCATGTCCGTATAGTTCGGGATGTGGCCGTAGCAGGCAGCCCAGGCCTTTCGGATGTCGATACGCTGCGTCCAGATATCGTTGAGATTGTTCACCTCGTGAAGGTATTCGTCGGCCTCGAGGTAATTACAACTTACGGATTGCATGGCGAGCAATACGATGGTTGATATTTTAAGTATGCTATTTTTCATACACATTTTTTAAAGGTCAAATCCAATTTCCAGTCCCAGCGAAATGGTACGTTTCAGGGGATACGCGAACGATGATTCCTGTTCCGGGTTCCAGTCTTTGAAACGGGAAAAGGTGACCACATTATCGCACCGGCCGTAGTAGTAAATGCTTTTGAAAGGCGATTTGCTGGTGCGGGGCGTCCAGTTGTACCCCAGTTCCGCATCGGCGATACGCACATAGGTTGCTTCGCGCAGCCAGAAAGTGGACACCTGGGCATTGTTCTGGTTGTCAGTCCCGAAGCCTAACCGCGGATAGGTGGCGTGGAAGTTCTCGGTGGCCGTGGTGCCGGAATAGGAAGCGGGCGTCCAGTGATCCCGCACCGCGGCAGTGTACACGGCGCCGTTGTTGGTGCCGCCGGAATTGTAGGGATTAAATGGAATCCTTCCGCCGTTGATGGACCGGTACAAATTTGATTTCCCGATAGCGCGCGTGGCAAACGTCCATTTACCATATCGCAGGTCCACGGCCAGAGAATAACTCCATTTGGGATACCTATTCCCCGCCCAGATCCGGTCGTTGGGGGTGATCAGTCCGTCACCGTCGATATCTTTATATTTGATATCGCCCGGCATTAACTTATTCCAGGTTTGCACCGGGCTGTTGTCGATATCTTTCTGGTCCCTGAAAAGCCCCAGCGCGATGTAGTTCAGCTGCCGTCCATAATCCAGCCCGATACCGCTCTGGTACGCCACTTTGGGGTCGAGCTGTCCGTTTTCCAGGATCGTGTTTTTGTTATAGGAAACAATGCCCTTGATATAATTGATCTTAAACTTCCCGAACGATTTGGCGTAGGTCAGGTCGAAATCGATCCCTTCCGACCGGGATCTGCCCAGGTTGGCGCGCGGCGTGGAAGGGAGGCCGAGCGTAGCGGGCAGGCGGTTCAGGTAAATCAGCTGATCATCGTTGGTGTAACGGTAAGCGTCAATGATCAGTTTGAGCGCGCGGAACAAACCGATCTCCGCCCCCAGGTTCAATTTCTTGTTACGCTCCCAGGTCAGGCCCAGCTGCTCCAGCCGCGATTCGCCCACGCCGGGGATGAGGATGCCGCTCCCCGCCGCGCGGCCGAAACCGAATGTATATCCCGGCACCGGGCCCGACGTAGCCATATACCCGAACCGTTCCGCATTACCGAACGATCCCACCATGCCGTAAGACACCCGGAATTTCAGGAAGTCGATCTTGTCTTCCATCCCGCCCCACCACTTTTCCGAAGAAGGCACCCATCCGAAACCGACGGATGGGAACGACGACCAACGTTTATCCGGCGTAAACATCTGCGAGCCCGACGCCCCGAAGTTGACATCCGTGAAGTAGCGATCGTCCCATCCCAGCGTTACCCTGCCGGCGACGGATTGTTCCCGGGTGGGCAGCGCGTTGATCAGGAGCGTGGCGCCCGAGCCCGTGGGAGCATCCGTCAGGAACTCGCGCTGCTTGTAGAGCATCAGCCCCGCTACGGACAGCTTCTGGAAAAAAATACGGCCATAGTTCAGGCTTCCCTGCACTTCGATCGTGCGGTTGCCGGTGGGCGCCACATAAGTGAACTGCATCTTGTCGTCCACGTCCGGCGTTTTGTTAATGCTCACCAGGTTGCCGTATTCGTCGCGGCCCGTGCCCATGTGGCTGTTAGCGAAATCCGGTGCATGGCGCTGATAGTTTTTTGCATACCGGTGCTCATAGAAGTTCCCTTTCGTGAACGAAGCGATACCGTTCAGGTACAACCCTTTGGTGACAAAATCCAGCTTCTGCGTGAGATTGATATTGGTAGACATGAAATTCTCATACCGCTTTAAAAAACCTGTTTTGTTCAGCAGCGACCACGGATTGAGAATGCCTGCAGGCTCTTCAGGCGCCGTACCGTTGGAATATTCCGCCGGGAACAGCGTGGGATTGATCATGTTCATGATATCCAGCAGATTCCCAACCCCTTGCCCTGGTTCAGTGGTGGTATTGTACCGCCCGTCGAAGCCCAGGCCCAGCGAGGTGGTTGGCGAAAGGTCGGCCTTGAGGTTCGACCGGAAGTTGAACTGGTTGTAGTTGGCGTTGTTATCGTTTTTCGCATTGAACATGCCTTTTTCGTTATAAAAACCGCCGGACATATAATACGTTACCGCGTTGCCACCGCCGCTGATATTGAAGTTGGCGCGGTTGGAGCGGTTATTCTGCTTCACCATCTGCCCATACCAATCCACATTCGGAAAGAAATCCATATCGCTATCGCCAAACTTCATAATATCATCATCCGAGTAAAATGGCCGCTTGCCACGCACCTCCAGCGCTTCGTTGCGAATTTTGGCGTATGTGGGCGCGTCCACCCATTCCGGTTTGTATGTGGCATTGTTGAGGGAAGACGACAGGGAAGCCCGGATCGTAGGGCGCGAGGCCACTTTACCCGTTTTAGTAGTGATGACGATGATGCCGTTCGCGCCTTCCAGCCCATATACCGCCGTGGCGGAAGCGTCCTTCAGGATGGCGAAAGTGGCCACGTCGTTGGGGTCTACGTCATCGATGTTTCTCCGCAGCCCGTCGATCAGCACCAGCGGCGCGGCGTTGCCCGTTACGGAGTTGATGCCGCGGATGATGAAAGAGGCGCCGTCCTGCCCGGGTTGCCCCGACTGCTGCACGAACGTTACCCCGGCCACGCGGCCCGCCAGCTGCGTGGTGAGCGAGCGGGTGGGGCCTTTCAGCTCCTGGGGATTGACGGTGGTGATGGCGCCCACAACGCTTACTTTCTTCTGGGTGCCCGTTCCCGTTACCACCACTTCGTTCTGCGTCACGCTCTCCAGCTCCATGAGCACGGGGTATTTGCGCAGGCTGTTGGCCGGGATGGTCTTCACGTCTATCTCCTGTGTTTTATAACCGACGGAAGACACCACCAGTGTAGATAAGCGGGGAATATTACTCAGGATGAAATAACCATTTTTATCGGATACCGTGCCCACGAGCGGATTGGCCTTCAGGTAAATGCTGACCGAACCGATGGGTTGGTTCTGCAGATTGGTGATGGTGCCGGAGATGGTCACATTGGCGCCGGTAGAATCCTGCGCGGCTGCGAGCTTCGCGGAGCGCGGCGTTTGCAGGGTCACCAGCTTGTTGGCGTTCAACTTGAAGGTGATGTCCGTCGGTTTGAGGACGGCGTTGAGTACCGCGCCGATTTCCCCCTTGCCGTTAAAACCGCCGGCAACCTTGTCGAATGCGGGGTCTTCGGTATAGAGGAAGCGATAAGCCGAAGTCTGCTCGACGTACTCGAGCACTTCCCGGACGGTCTTCTTCCCCGCCGGAACGCTTACCTGCTGCGCATACGCGTCAGGAGGAAGCCCCGATAGTAGTATGACAACCATACAGAGCAGCACTTTGCAGCATTGTTTAAATGTCATGTCAATTTTGGTTTTTAAAATGTTTTCTAATAGGCAACAGGGGGCTGATACGACGCCTTGACGCCGCGAATCTCATGTGTAATCGCTTTAAATCTGACCGTATTCGTCTTGCCGGGACGTGGATACCGCTTGTTGCCGGTATTAGTTACTGGCTGATATAAATTTTATGACCCGAAATGGTGTACTGAAATGGTATGGTTTCTTGCAAAGCCTGGATGATTTCCTGAATATTTTCCTCAGCGAAAGTCCCTGTTATGCGTATGTCCTGAAATTTAGCGTCGTTGAATTGAATATCCGTGTTAAATTTTCGTTGCAGTTCGTTGGCGACGTCTCGAAAGCGGACGGCTTTGAAGACGAGTTTGTTCTGCATCCAGGCGGTTTCGTCGAAACTGCTATCGGCGCGGTTGAAGAGCATTTGTTTGAGGGAAACGGTTTCGCCCCTTGCGGCAACCGGTGCGGCGATGATATCCTGCTGCCGGCTGATGGTTACTTTCTCGCGAGGACGCAGCAAAATGACTCTTTCCGGATCTTTCTCCGACATCAGCTGGATGGCGCCGGTGAACAGTGAAGCTTCCACCACGGAATCTTCGGGATAAGCCTTTACGTTGAAAGTGGTGCCGAGTACTTTTACCTCCACGTTACCAGCGGAAACGAGCATCGGCATGTTGGCATTTTTCACCACATCAAAGTAGGCTTCACCTTCCAGTTTGATGTCACGGTTCTTTACGCCGAAGTCTTTGTTGTAACTCAGGCGGCTGCCGGAGTTAAGCGTCACCACCGACCCGTCGGGCAGATGTACCGTGGTTTTGGCGCCGCGTTCCGTATTGATCTTGTTATAGAGCGGCCCTTCTGAAAAAACCAGCGGCCACACAAAAATCAGGGCGATGGCCGCTACGTTCACCAATCCCGCGATGTAGTACCGCGAAAAACGCCGGATATGCGAAGGCTTGCGCATTTCTTCAGCGGGCGTTGCCTCCGTTTCGGGTTCCGCTTCCACCGCCGTTTCGACCAGCATCCTCCGCAAACGCATCTCACTGCGTTCCAGCGCGCCATCGTCCTCCGGGGAAACGGCCTTTAGGTCATACGCCGCCTGCAGCAGCTCGCTTTGCTCGAAATCATGCTGGTACGCCTTGAGCAACTCTTCCAGCTCAAGCCGTTCATGATCCGAAATCTCATGACTGAATTTCTTAGCGAGTAATTCCCAGATTCTGTTCATTGAAAAAATGCCGGTCGTTTATTAGAAGGAGTGAGAAAAATGCCCGGCACCCCTAAAAGGAAATAAAAAATATTTCAGGTCGTGGAAAATGCCACTGCCTTGCCCAGCTTTTTGATGGCGATGCCCATCTGGGCCTCCACGGTTTTGGGGGAGATATTGAGAATTTCCGCGACTTCCCGGTACTTGAAAGATTGCTCCTTCACCAGCTGGAAAATCAGCTTGCACTTGGGAGGCAGTTCGTTGATGGCCATATGGATCCGGTGGAGCATTTCCGAGGAAATGAGCAGGTCTTCCGGCGAGCGCGCGAGTTCCAGCCTGAAATCCTCGATCTGGTCGAGCGGATCGGTGAGTTGCAGCTGCTGCCGGAGGTAGGTGAAAGCTTTATTCCGGGCGATCACATAGAGGTAAACTTCGTAATTCCGGATATCGGACAGCTTTTCGCGCCGCTGCCAAAGCTCCATGAATACATCGCTGGCCAGCTCTTCAGCCGGTTCGCGCTGTTTGACGAGGGAAAGGATGAGTTTGAAAATCCGGTTGAAGAACAGGGAATGCAATTGCATGAGGGCCGCTTCCCCATTGGGATGCGGTAGTTGTTGGAATAGAAGCGCAGCATCTGTTCTAATCATAACGTTCATGCAATCTGGCCGGACTGAAAGTTGAAACCTATATACACGAACGCAATAACGCTGCATCCGATCCGGTTTCGAAAACCATACAAAATAAAAACGCTTCCGCGCAAATTGTCAAACATGCGGCAAAAAACAGGGAGCAATAGTTAAAATATCATTAAAAACCAGCGTTAACCTCACAATTGCAGGTTGGCCATCCATCGGTCGATCTCCGATGCATGGAGTACAACCGTAGCCGTGCGGCTGAACCGGGCGATCACGATGCCGGAGAAGCGGCCCTGGTCGTCGTAAACGGGCGCCCCGCAATCGGAAGAGCGGGCATGCATATCGCAGAACCAGACTTTCGTGAAACCGTCTCTGCGCCTGCTTTTGCCGCCTTCATACATTTCGGCGGGGTGTTTGGAGGGCGGATCCATCCGTTCGGCGAGTGTAACCGGACGCGTCAGGAGGCTATCGCCCCGGCGGAGGGATACGGTAATGGTTTGATGGGGGTGGTATTTTTGGAGCTCGCGGATGAAAGCTTCGCCACTGGCCGGTTGCGCGTCATTGATGCGCAGGAGTTTATCGCCTGCGAGGATGCCCGCCCGCGCGGCAGGGCCTTGCGGATCCGTGAAAGCCACGCCTGTCATATCTTCCATCTCCCCAAGTTTAGCGCCAAAATACCCGCTGCTGAGGCGCGGCGGCATATCAAACGCGGGTGTGCTGGTAACACCCCGCTTCTGCTGCCCGGAAGCCAGCGGTGTATACAAAAAGCCACCAAGCTCAGGTTCGCCGGCATGCCTTTCGGCATGTTCCACACCGGCGGCGCGCACCCGTCGCTTTACCGTTTTGAGCAGCACCAGATCGTTTTCCAGGTTGCGCGCGGCAATGAGCAGACGGGTAGATTTTCTTTTGCCGGTTTGCAGGTAGATGGTATCTCCCAGGGCCGATAACTTGCTGATGATCCAGGTGCCGCTTTTACCAGACTTCCAGATGGTGCCTGCGATGCTCGCGGGCTGGCCGTTGCGGCTACTGGTGAGCGTTACCGCGCTGCCCAATTTCCCTTCCAGCGTAACGGCGGGCGGCAGCGGGTGGTGGCGTTGCGGGAGGTTGACCGTCCAATTGCTGTCGGGCACCGGGTAGCGGGTATAGTTTTTAGGCTGGATGAGCGACGACCAATACTTCCGGTATTCATCCACAGGTACGTGGTGGTTGAGGGATTCCGACACCTGGCAGCGGCTGTTCAGCCCGATCACGCGGCCATCCATATCGAAGATGGGGCCGCCGCTGTCGCCGACCTCCATGGTGCAGTCGGTAACGAGGAAATGGTGCTCGTCTGCCGGATTGGTGACAAGGCCGTAGCGGATGCTGGGAAACGGCAGGCCGGAGGATTCGGGGTAAGCGATCATCATGCAGGGGTCTCCCTTCATCATGTTTCCTGACGATCCCATCTCCGCGAAAGGCCAGTTCCCACCCGTCACGATTTTCATCATACCGATATCGGGCAAGGTTTCCTGTTCGTTGGTATCGATCCTTCCCATGCCCACCGCGATGGCGCTGTTGCCGTCCGGGAAGGAAATTTTGTATGTTTTGCCGGGGCGCGAGGCATGGGCTACGGTAAGGAGGTAGCCGTCCGCCGTTACCACCACCGCGCTGAAGGGCCCGCCGGTCTGCACCTGCTTCAGCGTGTCGAAGGCGAACGCTTTCACGGAAGCACGTCCCGCTTTGCGGATCACCTGTTGCACGGCGGTTTTGGTGGAGATTCGCTCTTGTGCGGAAGCTACCGGGATGAAATGCAGGTATATCATGAGGGCGCTGAAGAACACGCCCGCTTGTCGTAAAATCATACACAAATTTAGCACTATATGTGTCCCGTTTCTCACCGCCTTTACCAATGGTAAAATGAGCTGCCGGCCGGGAAACGTATGTTCGAACATTTCCTCCCTGATTTCTCCGGTAAAATGGAAAAGGCTCCGCCGGTTTGGCGAAGCCTTTTCATTTGCTATCATTTCTGAAGAGTAGCATCTAACGCTATACTCCTGCATCATGCAAGATGCCATTTGTAAAATTGCATCCCGAATAATCGGGATGCCTGCATGGGAATTCTCATTCTCTAATTTGCTATAGTAGCGGTTTACTTTCTATCCATATCGATGACGGAAATTTCATAAATCGAGGGCAGGTTCGTCGATTTGATCACCCGGAACCGCAGTGCGTCTGTTTTGTAACGCCTTGGCAAGCGGATCACCTTGCAATCCCCCATCGGTTCATTCCCGAGGAAAATCGTCTCCCACCGGCCGTTCTGCCGGATATCCACTGCGTATTCCTGAATGCGGGGCAGCCGGATCTGAGAAAAGCCGTCTTTCCCACTTTTCACATCTTTATATTCGAAAATGCTGATTTTATTGAAGTACTCCAACGGATCCAGGGAGATTTCCAGGCTGGCCAGCGTATCAGCGGAGGCCCAGCGGCTTTCCAGGTTTCCGTCGGTGACACTGCCGGCGCCATATTGCCCTTTATTGTCGGGGTACACACTCGTAGCGGTCGCCGGCCGCCGTTCCGAAATGAATTTCCCGTTTTTGGGCAGCGGCCTCCCCGGCGCGAGGCCCAGGCGCTTGCCAAGATGGATGGCGGCCAGCGCTTCATACTCCCGGATGCGGCCCGTCTGGTCGGGCGGGATATTCACCACCAGACAATTATCATTATGGGTACTCCAGTAAAATTGCTCCTCCAGCTCGTCGGTATCGCGTACCGGCAGCTGCGCCGATTTCTGGAACCAATTCCAGCGGCTGCTCAGGCAGATCGTAGCTTCGAAGGGCAGATAATACGAACCGCCTTTGTGGAGATACTGCTTTTTGTCGAAACGCGTGATGATCTGCGGGTCCCACAGCCGGAAATCCGACGGGAAGTACTGGAAGTAATACTTGTTGTCTTCCGTCATCTTCGCCGGAGGTGTGTAATTCCGTTTCCCCTCTTCGTTCACGATCGTATGGTTGACGCTCACGGCGCAGGCGGGATTATACTTTTTCACCAAAGCATATAACTGATCGATGCCCCAGTCTTCCGGCCTGCGGTCCCAGCCGCCGTCGAGCCACAGTTCGCAAACAGGGCCGTAACTGGTGAAAAGCTCAGTGAGCTGGTTCTTCATGTAATCGATGTAAACCTGCGGGTTTTTATCCTTGTAGGATGGCGCATGGCGGTCCCACAGCGAATAGTACATCGCGAACTGCAGGCCGTATTTCTTGCAGGCCTGGGCCACGGCTTTCACCACATCTGTTTTCACAGGCGAGGACGCAACGTCGTACTCAGTGTACTTGCTGTCCCACAGGCAGAATCCGTCGTGGTGCTTGGTGATGAGCAGCACGTAACGGAATCCCGCATCCCTGGCGGTTCTTACCCATTGTTCGGGATCCAGCTGCGTGGGATTGTAGGTATCAACGGGGATAGACCCGTCCGACCATTCCACATCGGCGAACGTGTTAACGCCGAAGTGGATGAACATACCGTATCCCCTTTTAATCATCGCCTGCTGGGCAACACTGGGTTTGTTGCCCGGAACCTGCTGGGCCGTGGCGCTCAGCGCCGCGAGCATACCCATCAGCGCGGCGGCCCATCTTTTTGTGAAATTTTGCATGGATTGTAAATACTTGCTGGTTGACATTTTACCGGCAGATATGTTATCTGCGCATCAAAATAGGGAACGGAAGGATTAGTCGTCCGCTTCCCTTCAGATTATGGGAGCAATTGTGAATTTAGCATGCTTCCACCCGCAAATCTACCCGCTCACGCCCGGGTTTCCTACGCGGATATAATGGAATCATGAGCGTATATTAGCATACTATTGGAATCGGTTGCAATAATAAGTGCAATACAAATCCAGATTTTTGATACAAGCCACTGGTTTTCCATTTATATTAGCATGCAGTAACCGACGGAATATGAAGCCAGTATTCACCAAGATCCAGGAAGAAGCGCAAATGGGTGTGTTTGCCATGCGCGAGATCGATCTTCCTTATTTTTCCACGGAGTTCCATTTCCATAAGGAATGCCAGCTGGTGTATGTAGTAGAAAGTGAAGGCCGGCGCATCATCGGCGACAGCGTTGAAAATTTCAACAGTGATGAACTGATTTTGCTGGGGCCGGATATTCCGCACGTCTGGCATAACGACAATCAATATTTCGACCGCAACAGTTACAGGCACGCCAAATCCGTGGCGCTTTTCATCCAGCCGGAAAAACTGGTGTCCGCGTTGTCGCAATTCGGATTGGGCAGGCAAGCGGAAAACCTGCTGAAGAAATCGGCGCGGGGGATGAAGTTTTCGGGGCAGGCGAAGAAATCGCTGAAAGAATTACTGATGCAGATGACCGGGCAAACGCCGTTCGCGCAGCTCATTTCCTTCATGCGCGTACTCGAAATCCTTACCCGCACGCGGGAATACGAGCTGCTCGCCAGCGAAGGATATGTGAATACCTACCAGATGAAGGATAACGACCGCATCGACAGGGTGTTTAAACATGTATTCGAAAATTTCAAAACGGATATGCAGCTCGACGACGTGGCCCGCATGGTGAATATGAACAAGCAGGCGTTCTGCCGGTATTTCAAGGGGCGGACACAGAAAACGTTCGTGCAGTTCGTCAACGAAGTGCGGATCGGCCACGCCTGCAAGCTCCTGGCCGAAGGTGACCTCGCGATATCCGGGCTGGCCTATGAATGCGGGTTCAACAGCCTGTCCAACTTCAACCGTTTTTTCCGGGAGATCAAACACATGACGCCGCGGGAATATATCCGTTCCCTGCCGGATTGATATTTTACCAACTTTCACACCGAAAAACCGAATACACTACTTTTTATTGAATTACCTTATGAAAGCACATTTCCTATTGCCAGTACTTACCCGGTGAATAACCGCGGTGCCGTGGTGGCTACCGGAAAGGTATACACGGAGATGGTTACGAAAAAGGAATTGCCGGTGCAGGCGGCGAATTATTATATGCCGGGGGGATTTGTAGCATATCGCCTGAAGGGGATATTGCGAGGCTGTTTTAATAGTAGTTGTCACCCGTTTTTATCCGGGTACCAGGCGGAGCAACATTTCGCGATGCGCAAGCCCGTCCAATTACTTTTGAGACAGCCTTTTCTTTGTATTGGGTAAGTTTATCCTATCGGGGAATCCAGGATAGCCTGTTCGAATGCGGCTTCGAGGGGCAAGTAGGGTGGCGGGCAAACGTTGCGGCCTACAATCTTGAAAGCACCGGCATCATTCAGCTGGATATGAAAACGCGCCTCCTTTCCTTCCCAGGGAACGTACACCTGGTACAGCTGCTTGTGTACGCAGTTCATCGTTACAAATCGGACGCGCACCGTTTCTCCGTTGACTTCAAACTCTTTATCGAAACTCCTGATTAACTTCCAGCCTAATGAACTCATGTGTCTTAAAATGAAGGACAAATGTAGCCAAAAAATGATTTTCCCGCCAAAACTTGCTTACTTAATCGTTTAAGCATATATTTATTTTATGAAGAAGAAAGTCTCGCTCAAGGACATTGCGCAGGAGGCCGGGGTATCCACGGCGCTCGTCTCCTACGTTATGACCAATAAGGAAGAGAAAGCCAGGGTGGGACGAGAAATGGCGCGCAAGATCCGCAAGATCGCGCAGAAACTCAATTATCAGCCCAATCACCTTGCCCGCAGCCTGAAAAGCGGCCGGTCGGATACCATCGGGCTGATCGTGGCCGACATTTCCAACCCCTTCTTCGGCCACATCGCCCGCACCATCGAAGATGAGGCCAAACAACACAACTACACCGTCATCTTCGGCAGTTCGGATGAGAACGTGGACAAATCCGGCGACCTGATCAACGCTTTGCTAAACCGGCAGGTCGATGGGCTGATCGTGATCCCGGCGGAAGGATCCGAACAACAAATCCGCCGGCTCAAAGAGCGGCATGTTCCGTTCGTGCTCATGGACCGCCCTTTCCCCGACGTAGACGCCAGCAGCATCAGCATCAACAACGCCGGGGCGGCTTACGAAGCTGTAAAACACCTGCTGCTTTCAGGCAGGAGGCGCGTTGGCATGATCGCCTACAAAACCGGGCTGCACCATATTGCGGAGCGCCGCAGTGGTTACACGCAAGCCCTCAGCGATTACGGCCTTGAAAAAGAAAAACGGATCAAACTTGCGCGGTATTCCCACCTCCGCGACGATATCCGCAAAGCGATCGACCAGCTTACCGGCGGCAAACATCCCGCGGATGCGCTGTTCTTCGCCACCAACAGCCTTGCCATCGAAGGGCTGCGGTATATCAGCGAGCTGGGAATCAGCGTGCCGGAGCAACTGGCCGTGGTGAGCTTCGACGAAAGCGAAGCCTTCGATCTATTCCACGCGCCTGTTACCTACATCCGGCAACCGATCCGGGAAATGGGCAAAGCGGCCGTGCGCCTGCTGCTGGAACAGATCCGCGACGGCGACAAGCCTACGGAAGCCATTTGCCTCGATGCGGAACTGATAGTGCGGCAATCGACCGCGAAAAAGTAAAATCGAATTCCACTGGTATGCCACGTGAACGAGGACAGCGAATGAAAGGGGCGCTTTATCGATCAAGCGAAAAACCTTCAAACAATACACATTATGAAAACACTGCTCCTTCTCTCCTTTTGCGCCTGCCTGGCACTTTTATCGGCAGCGCAACAGCCTTTCAACGGACTGGATATGAACATGGGCAACCTGCACCGCCTGTCCGACGCCAAAACCCGCTCCATTTCTCCTGAAAACTTCACCGGCGAGCCCGGCAAAGGCGGCATGGCCACGCTCGAACAGGGCAACGCCCGCAACGCCGCGCGCGACCTCGGCCAGGGCTGGAAAGTGAACCCCTACGTACACATCGAGCCCGGACAAACTTTCACCCTCGCCGAAATCAATGGCTCCGGCGCGATCCAGCACATCTGGATGACCCCTACCGGCAACTGGCGATATTCCATCCTCCGTTTTTATTGGGACGACGAAACCACGCCCAGCGTGGAAGTGCCCGTGGGAGATTTCTTCGGGATGGGCTGGGGAGAATATGCGCAACTCAGCTCGCTGGCGGTGACCGTGAATCCCGGCAGCGCCTTCAACTGCTACTGGACCATGCCCTTCCGCAAGAAGTGCAAAATCACCATGGAAAATATTAACACGGAAAGAATGACGCTGTATTACCAGGTTGACTATACGTTGACGCAGGTACCGGAAGACGCGGCCTACTTTCATGCGCAATTCCGCCGCAACAATCCCGTGAAAGACGCTGAATTCACGCTGGCAGACGGAATTAAAGGGAAAGGGCACTACGTAGGCACCTACATGGCCTGGGGCGTGAATAACAACGGCTGGTGGGGAGAGGGCGAGATTAAATTTTTCATGGACGGCGACAACAAGTTCCCGACCATTTGCGGCACCGGCACGGAAGATTACTTCTGCGGGTCTTACAACTTCGACAACAAAGGCAAATACCAGGAATTCACGACCCCATACGCGGGATTGCACCAGGTTATCCGTCCGGATGGATTGTATAAATCGCAGCAGCGCTTCGGGCTGTACCGCTGGCATATTATGGACCCGGTGCGCTTCGACAAGGATTTGAAAATTACCATCCAGGACCTGGGCTGGCGCAGTGGCGGGCGGTATCTCCCCCAGCAGTCGGACATCAGTTCGGTCGTGTTCTGGTACCAGCGCGAGCCGCATGCGCCATTCCCGAAGCTGCAGCCGAAAGACCAGCTGGAAGTGAATTGATTTGACATCGCAAACAAAGTTGACATTATGAATAATATTGGATTACAGTTGATAGGAAACGAATGGCGGGGTGAAGGCACCCCAAGCTTCCGCGCCTGGGCCCCCCAGCAACAGCAATGGCTGCCGCAGGAATTCCGGGAAAGCACACCGGATGAGATCAGCCAGGCGGTAACGCTGGCGGAGGAAGCGTTTCATGTTTACAAGAAAACCTCCGCCCGGGAGCGCGCCGCTTTCCTGAAGGCCATCGCCACCGGGCTGGAATCCCTCGGAGAAGGGCTCCTGAACACTGCATCAGAAGAAAGCGGCCTGCCGCTGGCGAGGCTGCAGGGCGAGCGCGACCGCACCACCAATCAGTTGCGGCTTTTCGCGGGCATGATCGAAGAGGGTTCGTGGGTCAATGCCCGCATCGACCGTGGCACGCCCGATATCCGGCAGATGCAGATCCCGCTTGGGCCGGTGGCCGTTTTCGGGGCGAGCAACTTCCCGCTGGCATTTTCCGTTGCCGGCGGCGATACCGCGGCAGCACTGGCCGCCGGCTGTCCCGTGATCTGCAAAGCCCATCCCGCACACCCGCACACCTCACACCTCGTGGCAGAAGTGATCCGCCAGGCTGCGCAATCCACCCGTATGCCCGAAGGCGTTTTCAGCCTGCTGCATGGCGCTACGGCAGACACCGGGCAGCGTATCGCGCAACATCCCCTGCTCCGCGCCATCGCGTTCACTGGGTCTTTCGGCGGCGGGAAAGCGCTTTACCAGACCGCTTCGCAACGGCCCGTGCCCATTCCCGTTTATGCGGAGATGGGCAGCGTGAATCCGGTTTTCGTATTACCCGAAATGTTACGCGTTAACGCGGAAGCTTTCGCCGCGCAATATCTCCAGTCGCTTACGCTCGGTGTGGGCCAGTTCTGCACCAATCCCGGCGTGCTGGTTGTTGCGGGCGACGCCGGTCCGCTGATGGCTGCCCTGCAGCAAGGGATCGCCCAGCTGAAGGCTGGCGTGATGCTTACGCCGGGCATCCTATCCGCTTACCAGTCAGGCTTGCAGCGGATGGCCGGGCAGGGCGCCCTGCCGGTAGGGAAAGCCCCGGAAGAAACCGGAAAAGCCGCGCCGGTCGTGATGCATACCGTATTCAGCAACGTTATCGGCAACCCGGCGATCCTGCATGAAGTGTTCGGCCCCGCCGGGTTGGTGGTGCAATGCAGCAACACCGATGAGCTGCACGCTTTTGCCGCCTCCCTGGAAGGCCAGCTGACCGCCACCATCCACGGCACACCCGCCGACCTCGAAGCGCATGCCGGGCTGGTGGATGTTCTACGCGAGAAAGCCGGCCGCCTCCTCGTCAACGGTTTCCCAACGGGCGTGGCGGTGAACCATGCGATGGTGCACGGCGGCCCCTGGCCCGCGGCAACGCCTGCTGCCGGTACGTCCGTGGGCACGGGGTCTATTTACCGTTTTACCCGGCCGGTATGCTTCCAGGATTTCCCGGAGGGCCTGCTGCCGGAAGCGCTCCGCAACGAAAACCCGCTCCGGATCTGGCGCCTGGCCAACGGAGACTGGTCGCGCGAGGCGCTTTCCTGATGATCCCGATTTATTTACCAAACCCTCATACCACACGTTATGGACCTTGGCTTACAGGACAAAATTATTATCGTAACCGGCGGCGCCAAAGGCATTGGCGCCGCCATTTCCGCCGTACTGGCGCAGGAAGGCGCTGTGCCCGTCATCATCGGCCGGAGCGAAACCGACAACCTGCAGCATCTTTCCCAAATTCAATCCATGGGCGGCAAAGGCTGGCAGGTAGCCGCGGAACTTACGGACCCGGAAGCCTGCAAACGCGCCGTGGAAGCCGTTGCGAAAAAATTCGGGCGGATCGACGGGCTCGTGAACAATGCCGGCATCAACGACGGCGTAGGGCTTGCTTCCGGATCGTACGAAGGATTCATGCAATCGCTGCACCGTAACCTCGTCCATTATTACCTGATGGCGCACCATGCATTGCCTTTGCTGAAAGAAAGCCGCGGTTCCATCGTCAACATCAGTTCCAAAACCGCGGAAACCGGCCAGGGTAACACCTCTGCCTATGCGGCGGCCAACGGCGGCAGGAACGCCCTCACCCGCGAATGGGCGGTGGAACTGCTGCCCTGGAGCATCCGCGTCAACGCCATTATCGTCGCGGAATCCTGGACTCCGCTGTATGAAAACTGGATCAATACTTTCGAAGACAGGGAAACCAAACTCAAAGGCATCGTATCCCGCATACCGCTGGAAAACAGGATGACCACGCCGGAAGAGATCGCAGGAATGGCCGCGTTCCTGCTTTCCTCCCAATCCAGCCATACCACCGGTCAGCTCATTCACGTAGATGGCGGGTACGTCCATCTCGACCGTGCATTACAATCTCCTCAACCTTAAATTCTCATGCGCCAGCAAACACTCCAGATTCATCCCGCCGACAACGTCATCGTAGCCCTGCAAGACGTTCCCAAAGGTGCGGCGTTAAGCGGCGTCACCGCGCTCCGCGACGTGTCCGCCAAACATAAACTGACGACAACATTCATCCCCAAAGACGGCGACATCATTATGTACGGCGTGCTCGTAGGGCATGCCAACGAAGACCTCCCGGCCGGGGAACTCATCACCACCGCCAACATCCGCCACGCATCCGGCAATTTCGGTGTTCGCACGGAGCGGCAAACCCAATGGAACCAACCGGATGTTGCGGCGTGGAAAGACCGCAGCTTCCTCGGGTACCACCGTACCGACGGCCGCGTAGGTACCGGCAATTACTGGATCATCCTGCCGCTGGTGTTCTGCGAAAACAGGAACGTGCAGCTGTTACACGAAACGCTGATCAAAGGGCTCGGCTATCATAAAGGCAATCCCTACGAAACCCTCCTGCACGAAATGCTTCACGGCAACGCAGGCGCTTCCGCGCACAACGGCGTCAATTCCCAGCGCCCCTTCCCTAATATTACCGGGATCAAACTGCTGACGCACACGATGGGCTGCGGTGGAACGAAAGACGACACCCGCGCCCTTTGCGGACTGCTGGCCGGTTACGTGACGCACCCCAACGTTGCGGGCGCCACAGTGCTGAGCCTGGGTTGCCAGAATGCGCAGATCAGCATGCTGCGAGAAGAAATTGAAAAAAGATCGCCGGGATACGACCGTCCGCTCGCGATCCTCGAACAGCAACAGGAAGGAACGGAAAAGGCATTGATGGAACAGGCCATGCGCCAGACGTTCGACGGCCTCGCAAAAGCCAACGCACAGGAGCGCCAGCCCGCGCCGCTCAGCAAACTGATCGTGGGCATGGAGTGCGGCGGCAGCGACGGGTTTTCAGGCATTTCCGCCAATCCGGCCGTGGGCAAGGTGGCCGACAGGATCGTGGCGCTTGGGGGATCGGTGATTCTATCCGAATTCCCGGAACTATGCGGCGTAGAGCAGGAACTCAGCGACCGCTGCACCAGTATGGAACTGGCGGAGAAATATACCGGCCTGATGAAAACATACGCCAGCCGCGCGGAAGCCGTGGGCTCGGGGTTCGATTCCAATCCATCCGCCGGCAACATCCGCGACGGTCTTATTACCGACGCTATCAAATCCGCCGGTGCAGCAAGGAAAGGAGGCTCCTCCCCTGTTACCGACGTGATCGATTATCCCGGGTGGGTACAGCGGCCGGGGCTGGCATTGCTCTGCACGCCCGGCAGCGATGTGGAATCCACCACGGCTGAAGTGGGCGCGCATGCGAACGTGGTGCTTTTTACCACCGGGCTTGGTACACCTACCGGCAACCCGGTAACGCCGGTTTTGAAGCTGTCCACCAATTCGCGCCTGGCGGCTAAAATGCCGGATATCATCGACCTCGATACCGGGCCGGTCATCAATGGCGACGAAACCCTCGACCAGGCGGCCGACCGGATCATGGAGCTGCTCATATATTCCGCCAGCGGCCATTACACCGCCAAAGCGCAGGTTTTGGAACAGGATGACTTCATCCCCTGGAAACGCGGCGTTTCCCTTTAACCTATAATCTAACCTTATGAAACCATTCTTCATGGCATGCTTACTTACCGCCGGGATCGCAGGCTGCCAGCCTTCTCCCGGCGACTCATCCGGAAAGCCCTCCAACTTCGGCGAAGACGCCGCTTTCCTCCGGCAGCATCTCAAAAACGTGGTGGTACTGCAACTCCCGGGCGACAGCAGCCGCGTGCTCGTTACCGGCGATTACCAGGCGCGTGTGATGACCAGTTCCGCAAACGGCGATACCGGCAACAGTTTCGGCTGGATCAATTACGACCTGGTGGCTTCCGGCAAGCTGGCGCCGCACATCAACGCCTTCGGCGGGGAAGAGCGCTTCTGGCTCGGGCCCGAAGGCGGCCAATACGCGCTGTTCTTCCCTCCAGGGAAGCCCTACACGTTCGACAACTGGCAAACGCCCGGGCTCATCGATACCGCACATTACGAAGTTCGGTCGGAAACGCCCGGCGAAGTATCGTACGCCTATGCCGGCAGCATTCAAAACCATGCGGGCTATACTTTTCACCTCGGAGTAGAGCGCACCATCCGCCTCCTCGACCGTCAGCACACCGGCGAAAGGCTTGGGTTCATCATACCTGACGGGCTGCGCAGCGTAGCGTATGAAACGGAAAACGTCATCACCAACGCAGGCGACAGCGCATGGCAGGAACAATCCGGACTCCCGAGCATCTGGCTGCTGGGCATGTTCAAACCTTCGGACCAGACGGCCGTGATTGCGCCTTTCCAGCCCGGCGCCGATGCGCGCGGCCAGATCACCGACGATTACTTCGGGAAAATACCCGTCCGCAACCTGCAGGTGAGCGACAGCGTGCTGCTCTTCCGTGCCGACGGGAATGCCCGCGGCAAGCTGGGCATCGCACCCGGCATCGCGAAACCGGGTGCGGGCAGCATCGACCTCGCCAACAATTCCATCACCGTGCTCCTTTACACGGTGGAACCGGAAGGGAAATATGTGAATTCGAAGTGGGAAGACCAGGCAGAACCTTACAAAGGCGATGCCGTGAACTGTTACAATGACGGTCCGTTGGAAGACGGCACGCAGATGGGACCATTCTATGAAGTGGAATCGTCTTCCGACGCGCGGGCGCTGAAGCCCGGGGAATCGCTGCGGTACCGGCAGGTCACGATGCACTTCGAAGGCGAGCCTCCGGCACTGCAAGCCCTCGCATCCCAATTGTGGCAACTTCCGCTGGATTCCGTCCGGCAATTCCTTCAACAAAAATAATCCCGACATGAACTGTTTCCGCATTTATAAAACATCCAAAGGCATCATTGTACAGCATGAAGCCGGCTATTATGCAGGCACATCCGGCTGGAATGAATTCGTGAACCGAAAGGGCTTGTACGCCGCCATCTTATCCGAAATCCCTTCCATGCAACCATTGGCGAAGCATGATGCGGAAGAAGCGATCGCCAGGGGGCTGGAAGCGCCTATTTCCACCCAGGAAGTATGGGCGGCGGGCGTTACCTATTACAGGAGCCGCACGGCGCGGATGGAAGAATCCGAGGATTCGGGAGGCGCCACCTTCTACGATAAAGTGTATGTCGCAGAAAGGCCTGAACTGTTCTTCAAAGCCACGCCCAACCGCGTCTCGGGCCACGGGCAGGTCGTATATATCCGCAGCGATTCGAAGTGGGATGTTCCCGAACCGGAACTGACGCTTTTCATCTCTTCGCATGGCACCATCGAAGGGTATACCATCGGCAACGATATGAGCTCCCGCAGCATCGAAGGGGAAAACCCGCTGTACCTGCCGCAGGCGAAAGTCTATGAAAAATGCGCCGGCCTCGGCCCCTGCCTGCTCGTTCCGGAAGCACCCATCCCGCAAGACACCGTTATCAGCATGTCCATCTTCCGCGAAGGAACGATCCGGTATAACGACAGCGTGCCCATCAGCCAGATGAAACGCGGACATGCGGAACTGGTCGGATTCCTGTTCCGCGGCTGCGCCTTCCCCGACGGTTGTTTCCTGATGACCGGCACCTGCCTCGTGCCCGACAATAACTTCACGCTGCAAGACAACGACCGCGTAGAAATCAGCATCGACCACATCGGCACCTTGATCAACGAAGTGCAAACCCTTCGCTGATCCTGCACAACCAACTCCATACAGCAAAGCCGCGGATCCCGCGGCTTTGCATCAAACAAAAAAACCAAATCACCAACCGGTCAGTACACGTACGCCGGCGGGGTGATACCCTGGCACCGCAGGTACACAGTCACCTGCCCCTGTGGTGCGTAATATGGTGTTGCGGAGATCTCCTCCGGGGCAGTTCCCCGTTGGTGCTCCTTCCCCGGCACGCCGCCGCTTGGCAGCAGCGACGGAAAAACAATGCGGTAGTATCCTTTGATAAATTACTGCAGGACGGTGACATCCCTATGTCAGGAGCCTCCTTGGATTTGTGCGACAAACGTTATAATTTGGGGAAAATTGGAAACCTTTTTCATGCTACTTAACCATCTCGACATTCAATTCCGCTATCCCATCGAAGGATTCCCCACAGAACTGACACTCACTGCACGCGTTACCTGGAACACAAGCCAACACTGCTATTTACTGAGCAATATCCGTCTGCCCGGAAGCGCCGGCAGCCCGGTCATCCCTGCTACCCAGCTGCGCAAGCAATGCGACAAATGGGTGCATCCCGACAGCGACCGTGCCTCCGTGCTCACCGAATCCGCAGGAGCCGCCATCGAAGCCGCGGAAGCCGGGAAACTGGCGCACCTGAACGACAGCTGCCCCCAACTCGGCTTTTACCTCGACAAGGCCATGGAAACCGCCAAAGCGGACTTCGGGAACATCCAGTTGTTCAACCCCGCTTACCGGTCGCTGACGATCGTTACGCAAAGGGGCTTCAACCGTGACTTCCTGGCGCATTTCAAGGTGGTAACGGCCGCGGACAATTCCGCCTGCGGCCAGGCTCTCAGAACGGGCGAACCTTACATCATTGCAGATATAGCCCAGTCGCAGAGCTTCGCGCCGCACCGGCACATCGCGGAGCAAGCGGGCTACCGGTCGGTTATCTCCACGCCGGTGGTGGCGGGCAACCGGTTCATCGGCATGCTCTCCACCCATTCCAGCCAACCGAATTGGCAATGGAACCTCCGCGAACAACGGGAAATCGCTTCCGACCTGGGCCTTTGCCTCGAAGGAAGGATCCCCTAAGCCTCAGGTACTTTCCAGTAAGTACACGATCAGCAGCACACTCACCAGGAAAATAAAACAGGTCAGCCCCGTCAGCAGGCCGGAAGAATGGCCATAAGTCCCCTCGTTCAGCTGCTTCTCGATATTCCGGTAGCGGAACCATGAAAAAATCACTGTGGCCGCCCCTACCGCCACGAGCGTGATGCCCGCCACGGCCGAAAGCCCGGGAGATTTCACCACAAGATCCTTTCCCAGCATGAGCGAAAACTGTTTCACGAAAAGTGAAAACTTCACGACCACGAATCCGAACGCCATGATCCCGATGCTGGTACGCACCCATGCCAGGAAAGTACGCTCGTTGGCGAGATGGTCGTTGGGCCCGCCGAATTTCTTAGGTTCCATAGTCGGTATTTAAAGGGTATGCAAGTATTTAAAGTTACGAAAATACGTCCGTCAATACCGGGGTGCGGCGGACCAGGCCGACGGGTCTTTCGCCCGGCGGCTTACGCGGCGGAAAATTTATTGCCTTATCCGTTCCAAATCAGTAAATTCGGTCTATAACCTCAAACCTCTCCACGATGCCTTCCGTTTTTGCCCTGCTCGTCGGGGTTGCTGAGTACCATCCTGAATCAGGCGTATCCGGTCTCAACGGTTGCCTGAATGATGTGAAATCCATCCAGGAATATATCCGCAACAGCTTCCCTTCCGACCCATCCGACAACATCCGCATCCTCCTCAACGCCGACGCCACGCGCGACGCCGTGATCAACAATTTCCGGGCGCATCTCTGCGAGCACCCCGCCATCGGCGACGGCGATACCGTATTATTCTATTACAGCGGCCACGGCTCCCACGCCCCCTCGGCCCCTGAATTCACCGCCCTGAACCAGGACAGCCAGGAGCGCGACGAAACGCTCGTGCTCTACGACAGCCGTCTTCCCGGCCATTTCGACCTGGCAGACAAAGAACTGGCCCTTTTGCTTTCCCATATCCCGGGAAAAGCGCATGCCGTGGTGATCCTGGATTCGTGCCATTCCGGTTCCGCCACGCGTTCCATTAAGACCCTCCAGCATTCGGGCCTCGCCAAATTCACCAGCGACGCCGACATACCGCGCCGCCTGGAAGACTATCTTTCCATCGGCGCCACCAGCTATGCCGCCATGCAGGCCAACGGAAAACTGGAAATCCCCGCATCCAGGCACCTCCTCATGGCCGCCTGCGGGCGCCACGAGCTGGCGTATGAAGACGTGATGCCCAGGGGCGTTTTCACCGGATGGCTGACGCGCCTGCTGCGCGAAGCGTCTGGCGGTAAAACGTATGCGCAATTGTATGAATCGCTCTACGCCGTCATCAAGAAAAATGCGAATGCCCAAACGCCCCAGCTGAAAGTATATGGCGGCGCCGATCCCGGCAGGTATTTCCTCCTCCCCGAATGCGATCCGTCCGCTCCTTTGCTGATCTCACGGTTTACGGAAAACGAGTGGACCGTCAACGCCGGCGCGCTGCATGGCATATCCGCGGTGCAAAGTGATTACGCACAGGCGCAGGTGTTGCTCTACAAAACGGCGGGCAGCGAGTCACCTGATTTCGTCGCCGGCATCCAGCGCGTGGGGCTCACCGACAGCGTGCTGCGGATGCCCGAAGGCGCCGACACTTCCGTCCGTTATGCGGCCTCCATCATCAATCTCCCCCACGGCTTTGTATCCTCGTTTCCGGCGATGCCGCGGATGCCGTGATGGCGCTGCTTCCCAGGGATCCCGCCATCTTCTATCATACCCTGCCCGACCGCCATTTCGACTTCCGGCTGGATACGGGCGGCGGCGAGTTGCGCATCTGCGACCGGTTGACCGGGCATCTTGTGCATGGCGTAAAAGGCACAGATGCCGCCGCCTGCAATTATATCGGGGCGGCGCTGGCGCAGATCGGGAAGTGGAAAGCGCTGGAAGCGATGCATCACCCGCAGAGCAATATCCCAAGGAGCGATTTCGATTTCGGGGTGCAGCTGATGGATGAAAACGGTAACTGGCAGGATTGCACCGGCCACGACATCACCATCGATCTTACCGATTCCCGCTCCGAAATCCCGTTCCGGATAAAACTCAATAATACATCTCAGGTCGAATACCATGTGGCGCTGTATCATCTCGCCCCCAACTTCACCATTTCCAAACAAACACCCGATACGGATGCCAGCGTTCTGCGCAACGGCAAGCCACTGGCATTGCTTTGCAACCCGCCCGGCGATTTTCTCACGTTCATGCTCACGGAAGACGATGTGAACGAAGAAACGGAAATCTTCAAGCTCGTGTATTCCCTGTTCCCTTTTTCGGATTATTTCGTGGAAGAAGCACAGGAACTGGAGCGATCCGTCGTTACGCTTGACAGTTCGAAATCACGCGGAATCGGTGGTGCGAAGAAAGGTTTCCGCAAAGACTGGGACGCCCAAACGCTCCGGATCCGCATCGTCCGCAACGGTACTAAGGTGGAGAAAGGGAAAAGCTTTGATAACGGCATGCTTTCCATCGGCACGCAATCCGGGTTCAGGGCGAAGGTGACGGTTACGCCGGCGCGCAACAATGCCAAAGGACTGAATCCCGCGCAGGAATTGCAGTCGATGTTTGAAAGCGCGGAGTTTTCGTTTCTTCCGGTGGCGCCGCCTTCGCGGGGGCTGCCGGCCAATACGGTGGTGGAATTCACCGGGCTGGAAAACGAAGCCTCGCTGGAAAAACACCCGCTGGAAATACAGGTCCGCCAGCCGCTGGAAGACAACGAATCGGTGATGGCCGAAACCATGCAAAACGGGATCGTGTTGCCGCTGGGCTTCCTCGAACCGGATGCGGGCGGCAACCACCGGATGTTCATCCATCATGCCCCAGGGGAGCCTGACGAACGAAGGGCAGCCGGCAAGAGCCCCGTGCGCGCGCTGTGGTTTTGCCTGCTGAAAGTGGTGTTCCGCCGCGACAAAGAAATCTTCCGGCTGCGGCATCTCGAATTCCCGGAAGGCGCGCCGGAATACAGTAAAGAGAAAACCAGCGACAGGATCGGTCAATCGGATAAAATCCTGCTGGTCATCCACGGGATCATCGGCAACACGAAATCGTTATCGGCCAACCTCGGGTCGCTGCTGGAAAGCGGGCGCTACGATTGCATCCTGACATTCGATTATGAAAATCTCAATACCAGCATAGAAGAGATCGCGGAGAAACTGAAGGAAAGGCTCCTGGCCAACGGCATCTCCCCCCACCGGAAGGTCGACATCCTCGCGCATTCGATGGGCGGGCTGGTGAGCCGTTACATGATCGAATCGCTGGGCGGCGACGTGCTGGCCGGCCGCCTTATAATGGCCGGCACACCCAATGCGGGATCCGCGTTCGGGAATGTGGAAGATGTGCGGAAATGGACGGTGCGCGTGCTCACGCTCGCCTGCAATTACGGGAAGCAGTTCCTCGGCGCCTGGGGGCCCTTCCTGGAGATCGTCAACAAAGGGCTAGCGACGGCGGGTTTCCTCACCAAAACACTCGGCCAGATGGATACCGGTTCCGATTTCCTGAAAGGGCTCCACGGGCATGCGCGCGATATTACCACGCGGTATTACCTCCTGGCCGGCGATTCGTCCAAATATAAACTGGAAGCGGCGGACATGGGACTGTTCGAGAAAATCGAACTGGCGGTGGGAAGCGTTTTGTACTGGAAGACGCCGAATGATATCGCCGTTAGCGTGAAAAGCATTATGGACGTGCCGGAAAAATACCTGGAGCGATCCGTCGAAACCGGCGCGCACCACCTCAATTATTTCGACTACAACAGCAGCATCAAATTATTGAAAGAAATGATGGATTAGCCTATGGAGAAATACAAACACCGTTTGTTCGGGATATTTTCCAATCCGCCGCCGGGCAAGCCGGGGCACCTGCCCTATCTTGCACGAAAACAGGAATGCGCTGAAGCTGCGCAAAGAAGCCACCTCCCAAAAAATTAAGCCTTACATCACCGGCAATACCACCACCATGGCCGTTCCGCCACCGGGCCTGGAACGGGCGAAGATATGCCCGTGATGGTTTTCCACGATTTTCTTGCAGATAGCCAGACCGATGCCTGTGCCGGGATATTGCTGGCGCGTGTGGAGCCGTTTGAAGATGGCGAAGATCTTATCGATGTATTGTTCGTCGATGCCGATGCCATTGTCTTCGACGGTGATCTGTACGTACGCCCGGTTTTCAGGCATACTGTACAACCTGGCCGCCATCGCCGGCGTAAGCGGCTGACTGTGGATATTGATGACGGGGTTGCCCGCCGAAAATTTCAGTGCGTTCCCCAGCAGGTTGGCGAAAAGTTGCCGCAACTGAGAGGTTTCTCCAACGATCACAGGGAGGTCTCCTGCAATAACCCTGGCTTCCTTTTCCTGGATGGCCGGCTCGAAGTCGGATAGCACATCTGCCAGCACATGGTTGAGATCCGTTTCGCCGGGTATCCCATCCGCGTTGGACAGCCGGCTGTAATTGAGTACGTCCCGGATGAGGGTCGACATACGGCGGGCGGAGTCGGAAATTTTCGCGAAGTATTTATCGAAAGCTTCAGAATCGCCGGGATTCTCGCGGATCATGTCGATGAAGGTCTGGATTTTCCGGAGGGGCTCCTGCAGGTCGTGCGAGGCGATATAGGCGAATTCCTCCAGGTCGCGGTTGGATTTCCCGAGGCGTTCGTTGGTTTTGAGGAGCTCAACGGTTCGTTCCTGCACGGTGCGTTCGAGTAAAAGTTCGGCTTCCTTTTCCGGCGTGATGTCGAGCAGGGTGCCCAGGAGGCGTTCGGGCTTGCCGTCGCGCCCCAGGAAGTAAGATCCGCGGACCCTTACCCAGCGGTGCGCCTGGTCGGTGGGGCGGATGATGCGGTGGATAGCGTCGTATTCCCCTTTGCCATTGTCTTCCACGAGCGCTTTGAGTTGCAGGAGCGAGCGCGTGTTGCTGACCGGATGAAGCATGGCTTCGAGGGTTTCGAGGCTGGTGATGGCGCTCACATCTACCCCAAGGATGATGCGGCATTCGTCGGAGCAGCTCACTTTCCCGGAGCGGAGGTCCACTTCCCAGACGCCGAGTTTGGTGGCGGATACGGCCATTCGGAAGCGTTCTTCTCCCAGGCGCAGGAGCATTTCACCGCGCTTCTGGCCGGTGATGTCGCGCGCGATTTTGGAGGCGCCGATAATGTCGCCGGAAGCGTCGTAGATGGGGGAAATGGTGAGGGAGATATCGATGATACGCCCGTTTTTGGTGACGCGCTCCGTTTCGAAATGGTCCACGCGGTTGCCTGCGGCGAGCTGCCGGAGGATGGCGGGCTCCTCGTCCTGGCGGTCGGCCGGGATAAGGATGGAGATATGTTTGCCGATCATCTCATGGGCTTTATACCCGAAGATGCGCTCGGCGGATTTGTTCCAGGAAGTGATGATGCCGTTGAGGGTTTTGGAGATGATGGCATCGTCGGACGACTCCACGATGGCGGCCAGGTGCGTGAGGCCTTCGGTCTGGAGGCGTTGGGCGGTAAGATCGGTGAGCATGTTGATAGCGCCGATGAGCTCGCCATTGTTGTTGAACAGTGGCTTGGGGTGCGAAATTACGATAGACCGGGTACCGTCCGGCCGTTCGAAGATGATTTCCTCTCCCGCTACGGCGAGGCCGGCGAGCAGTGTACGGGCGAGGGGCCCGGCGTCGGCGGCGATGGGCGTTTGCCCGTCGGCCTGGAACATTTTGAACGCGCCGGTCCAGCGGTCTTCCCCTGCCACCGGGTTGCGGCCCCATAGTTTGGCGGCGGCTTCATTGAAGTGGAGGATGAATCCGTTTTTGTCGGTGATATAAACAGCAGTAGGAAGACTTTCGATGAGTTGTTTTTCCAGCAGCGGCGAGGCCGTGAGGGAATTGAGCGCTTTGTTATTGTTGTTCTGTGCGGGCATGATGGATTGCGGACTGAATAGCATGGGTAAGATAAGGAATTTTTTCGGGGTGGGATCGTTAGGGATGCTGCAAAGAAGAAGGGCCCCCGCTGGCTGAATAGCGTGGGGCCCCTGTGAAATATAATCAATGGAAACTACGTCGGATCAAATGTGGAGAATCATGACTGACGGGTTTACGCGTTGTTTACTTTCACGACCTCTGATGTAAATATGGGACTTTCCCGACAGGTAAAATGTTGTGGGCTTGTTAACGGGAGCTCAAAGTAGTATATAAATCGCTCGATAATCAATTCCCCCAGCCCGGATTCTGTTGAAGTCCTTCCTTAATAACTACATCAGACGGTAATGGAAAGGTGTATCTTAAACTGTTGGGTTCAAGTACAAATGTCTGACCACCTGCTACACGAATAATTGTTTGGGCAAATATTGGATCCCTATTCAATCTTCGAAGGTCTGTCCACCTAACGTTTCGTAAAACCAGCTCCTTTTCTCTCTCCTCAATAATTCTTTTGAGTCCCTCTTGTGAACTATTTGTATTGAAATCCGTCCATGTCGACACGCCTCCATTTTTCTTATACCTATTCCGCATAAGTAAGTTTAAGTCCCTCAGCCCGTCAATCAACCTATTGTTTCTTACATTGCATTCAGCCCTAATCAAGTAGGCCTCATCTGTTGCAAACCCTGTAAAATTTTCAGAAGGGCTTAGAGTGTATAGTCCTTTAAAAAAATAAAGCGTATCATTTGCTTTGGTATAAAAAATAGACTTTCTCAAATCATTATCTTCATACTTATCTACAAATTTCTGTGCGACCGTATAATAATTTATTTCCCAAAGCTGATATTGAATCGTCAAATTGGGAATCTCAACATTTAGACCTATTACATCTGCATTTGGAGAAATTGTATTATAATCAAGCAGATTTGGCATCATTTTCAGATACTCGTTAGCATAATAGTATGCACTATCGTATTTCTCCATTGCAAGATATACTCTTGAAAGCATCCCAATAGCACCAGCTTTATTTGGCCTCGTAATACCACCGCTATTAATTGGAAGCAATGCAACAGATGATTTGAAATCACTAATGATTTGATTATAGGTTTCAATAATTGACGAACGAGTGGATGGAATTTCCATGTCAGGCACAAGTCTCAACGGCAAGCCAAACTTATCATTTGCATTTTGACTATTCAAAGGCGGACTAAAAACTGAAGCCAATTCAAAAAAGTACCTTGCTCGATAATACAATCCTTCCCCTATTAAAGGGTCAACTTCAAAAGCATTTCCTTCATTCCTTATTTTGGATGCTCCTTCTATTACTATGTTAGCACTGTAAATCCACATATATGGTGTATACCAGTCAGTAAAAGAAGTAAATTGGACAGGATCTAAAACGGTCCAACTATATACACTTCCATAATAGGTGGTTTTTATCCAATCCCATGTATCCTCCGGATAAGTGTGATAATCGGCTGATATTTCTGAAGTCAAAGGAGTTGCTCCAAACATATAGTATAAATCCAAAAGTGCCCTATAATCTTTTATAGTAGTAGGGACTGTTTGCGATTGTTCTGACTTAGCATCTAGCCAATCTTTCTCGCAGGCAATAGAAATGGCAAGAATAAAAGTAATAGCAATTATTCGAAATTTTCTAATCATAATACAAAGTTTAAGAAGAGAAATCAAAATCGCGCGTTGAGCCCTATTGCAATCGCCTTTGACGGCCTCATAATTGAATAATCAGGGTCAACATCTTCCTTAGTTGCCTTCCAAATAATACCTATATTCGATACCATCATACTTAGGGATAAATCAGAAAGAAATGACGCTTGAATCTTACTCTTATCAAACGTATACGCAAGTCTAATATCCTGCAAACGTATATTATCACCTTTTTCAATAAGGACACTGGAAAGAGTGTAAAAATTATCCCGGCCAGCATCCGGTAATATTGAAAGTGAGGGAACATTGGTTCGCTGTTCATCACCAGAACTTGTCCATTTTTTGGAATAATCAGAATGCGTGGACCAATTTGCAAATAGATCACCATACCTAACACTAGGTCTTCTAAAGTAATATTTCAACCTATAAGTAATGTTAAAGGAAAATTCAAACCCCTTAAATCCAAAATTGGACAACAGATTCCCACTAATACGAGGTACAGCTGACCCGGGATTAATAAGATCAGCATCTCCCCGATCTCTATTTGCAATAATATTCCTGTAGGTTGCAACCGTATCACCTAAATACCCCATTGGATCTCCATTCTTTGAGTCCAATCCAGCCCACTTATAGCCGTAAATACCATACAGCTGCTTTCCGGTAATAACCGCGATACCAAGGTAATTGCTAGGATCTTTCAAAGCATCTTCTGTTAATGAATTAAACTCTAAAACTTTATCAGTGTTATAATTTAAATTTAGGTGGGAGCGAAACCTAACTTCCTTAGCAAACAACAAGTCTCCCGCGAGCTGAAAATCAAAACCCTTACTTAAAATCGAGCCATAATTTCCGGTAAAGTCCATGAATCCTCTAGTTGCATCCACCAAAACCGGCCCGATTAAATCACTACCCTTCTTCCTATAATATTCGAAGCTCCCCGACAACCTACTTTTAAGCAGCGCGAATTTAACACCCATATTCAGTACGCCAACTTTCTCCCATGTCAAGTCAGGGTTACTGGGAGAAACAACACCTGCAACGGGAAAATTAGAATAGATAGATCTAAGAGAATTGAAATAACTAATCAAAGGCAGGCTTGAAACTCTATTGTTAATATTACCGTTCCATCCATAAGTCATGCTAATAGAAAGATTATCAAATATAGAAGAATTCATAAATGGTTCGTTTCCCAAATTCCACAACCCTCCAGCAGACCATAATGGTACTCTTCTCAAATTCGCATTAACACCCATTAAATTTGTCTCATCAATTCTAATACTTCCACTTACCGTGTACTTTGATCCGTAAGTATATGCTGCATTAGCATAGTAATTCTTATTTCTATTCAATGTACCAAATGTACTAGATTCATTAGTCAAATTAGATTGCCCATTAGGCCGTGTGTTATACAAAGTTAAATAGTCTATATTTCTCATAAACTGTCCGGTAAGCTCATCATATCCCAAAAAGAATTTGAACTTCCGCCAAACTTCGTTTCACTTGACTCAGCACCAAGAATGGAAACAACTGAATGTTCCTTCCAAGAAATCGAGTATGACAGTTGAGCTCTCAAATTCCATGCAGCCTGTTTACTCTGTGACATTAGCAATGTTCCGCCTAATGGAAATGGATACTGGACTATTCCCCCTGCGTCAACAAATGAAAACCTATTTACCAAATTCCTATTAATAAACGAGCTACCGTCTCTCAATACTTCATTGATCACCTTGGTATTTGCATATTGCCCCTTAAACTCCAACAATAATCCCTTCAGAATTTTAAATCTAAATTCACCACCTAATCTAATCATATCATTCTGATCCTTTCGGCTACCAGAATTTACCTCGTCAAGTGGTCGATACTTCCAGTCAAGTTTACCAGGAAAATTGACAGTATCGAGATACTTATCCCTTAGCCCAGCGGAATTTGGAATATCTAAATGTTCTCCACTAACCGGATCAACTATTACTGAGTAAGGTGCCACTTTATTGCCCCCCGGGAGCAGATTTTGATAATTGATATTCCCAGCATTAACTTCTTGCTTTCCGTAGTTGATGTAAAAATTAGTTTCCAAGAACTTATAAATGTTAAAATTATTAGAAAAATTAACAGTGTAGCGTCTACTATCTGAATACCTATCTGGAGGTTTACTTTTATCGTAACCAAAAGACAAGTAATATGTCGATTTCTCAGATCCTCCTCTTATGCTTAAATTATACTGCTGTGTGATAGGTAATCGCACGAAATACTTTAATACATCCCTTCGGATATCTTGGCTACTAAATCTATCGAGTCCCATTTTCACTTCATTTGGAGTTAATTCCCCTCTTCTACCTGCTAGCAGTAATTCCATCGCAGGCGAAATGATAGGAAAATGTCTAACATTTGGGTAAATATCATCATTAGGATTGTAAAACCCGGTCTTAAACAACTCATTCTCATAAGCAATGGCGTCCGCCCCTGAAATCATTGGCATATCGTTAATCCTGGGCTTCTCTTCAATAGTAATATTGCTTAAAAAGCTAATCTCAGGGCGGCTATTTATCTTTCCTTTTTTTGTAGTAATTACAATAACACCATTTCCCGACCTCACACCCCAAATTGAGGCTGCTGCAGCATCTTTCAGGATAGTAATTGACTCGATATCATTAGGATTCATCATGGAAATAACATCGGGTCCTGCTGATTCTTCATATGGGAAACCATCAATTACAAACAAGGGTCGTCTATTTGAATTGATAGTGCTAAACCCCCGAATTACATACTTGGTGCCAGTTGTTCTTGCTTGATTGTCTGGATCAGCGCGCAGTCCACTAGAAACATGTTGTATCCTATCCAATATATTTGTCGACGGTGTGCGTCTCAAAACTTCATTGCCTATTTGGTAAAATGAACCAGTTGCACGCTCTTTTGGTAGATTTTGATAACCCGTGGATACCACTTCAACGTTTCCTATTGTTTTAATCAATCTAACCAATGTAATTGAAACATAAGTCTTCCCACTAATCTTCATACTGGTTGGTTCAAATCCAATTGAGCTAATTAACAATGTAGCATTAGCAGGAACATCCACAATAATGAATTCTCCAGATTCATTTGTTACAGCTCCTTTATTTCCTCCTTTAATTTTTACAGTTGCACCTGCAACGCCCCCATTCCCGCCAGAAAAATCACTTGAAAGCACTTGCCCTTTTACAGTAATCAATCTTATACTATCACCCTCATCCCTAATACCTCTATTATCTCCAAATGCTAGCGTTACAGAACGATTTCTTATATACCAAATTACATTCTTACCGCGAAATATTTGCAGCAATGCCTTTGATATTGGCATATTCTTCACATTAATATCAACCTTTCCGAACTCATTCTTAACTCTTGAGCTATAAAAGAAAGCAAAACCAGTTTGCCGCTCAATATGAGCTAAAACTCTGTCAGCAGGAGCATCCTTAAAATTTAATGAAACAAGCGTCGAATCTTGTGCATTTGCTCGGCCTTCAATAGTAAACGACAAGAGCACAAATGCGACTACTTTTAAAGTATGCCATATTTTCCTTAAAACTATTTGCATAGCAGCGTTCTTTAAAATGAGGATCTCTATTCCTTAAAATTTATTTGATGATTTCCCTATAACATTTAATACTTACTGACAATGAGCAAAAAAACAATTATCAAAATCTTCCTAATTGGAGTTAGGGAAATACAACGAGGGAACAGAATGAAATTTGCGCTACGAAAATGGAGACAATTGGCATACAGCAAAATGTCTATAAAAACCCGATTCGAGTGTTATTATTTAGTTAAGTAATACTTATCCGAATTGAATTACATCCCTATCCTGCTTCAATAAGAATGCGACATGTGAACAACGGAGTTTCAACTTAATCTAGAAATTTTCTCACATTTTTTCGGCACTGCGTTTCTTTGGCAGGGGGGATATCTAAATTAGCAAAAGGAAAGTAACATGAATACGCATTAAAAGACTTATATCTTTAATACTATCTACCCATCTAAATGGATAACATACTTACATGTACACCATTAATGCTTCACTCGTGATATAATACGTGCTAAATTTATAAACTATGACAAATAAGACTTTGCCAATTCAACGAAGAGTTGAAAAAGCAATCAAATGGAGAAATATAGCTATTGAAGCAATTATCGCCATTCTAATTGTAGTACTCTTACATACTGGC
Organism: Chitinophaga pollutisoli; assembly: GCF_038396755.1. Taxonomy (NCBI): domain Bacteria; kingdom Pseudomonadati; phylum Bacteroidota; class Chitinophagia; order Chitinophagales; family Chitinophagaceae; genus Chitinophaga; species Chitinophaga pollutisoli. The sequence continues at coordinate 1,445,608 of NZ_CP149822.1, forward strand.
ATCAGCAAATTAATTGACTGGAGAAGTTTTGAAATACAAATGTTTCAATCCCCAATTTTCCATGAATACTATAGAATTGTAACATTCGGCGGGCCAATCCTGGAAATTATTATAGCACTAATGTTAGTTATTAAAAGAACTCGATTTGTTGCGTTCATCGCAAGCTTTCTATTAATGGGTTTTTTCACTTGGTATGTGTACTTTCTAATGACAACAATACCAAATTTACCATGCAGCTGTGGAGGTGTAGTTGGCTGGCTAAATTGGACACAACATTTGATTCTGAACATATTCCTAACCATAATATCACTTATAGGAGCTTTAATGTGGCGAAACAATAGAAAAGAAGAAAGCAAAACAAAGAACAAAAAATAGTTATTGCGCAATAATCCAAGTTCCTGTACTTGGAAATAAAAACAGGTAACAAAAACCATTTTAGTTAACAATTTAAAAAGACAAAAATGAAAAATTTCAAGTTGAGCTTTGCTCTTGTAATCGCAATTTTAGCTGTAGGTGTAACTGTTGCAACCAATGCAAATGCGTTTGGAAAACGTGCAATCACCGCTTGTTTCGAACAAGTAGTACTGAAAAACCTTGTTAATGCCACTACTTTGGATCCGCTTGCCTATCAAGCAGCCAATCCAACTTTGACCTGCGCTCAAGTTAAAACTCATATCTTGACGACCACAGGTAATGTTTGGCTTTCAGCAAACCCTGCATCAGTTCGCTTTGATTGCACCCCCAATCAAGCAAAATTCTGCTGCGTTCAATTCGAAGTACAGTCAACCTATCCTGGAAACAGCATTCCTTCGTTGACTATCGGTTCCCAAACCGGTTACTTCTATATTCCCAGCGCAAGCAACATTCTTTGCAAACCCTCCATCTAATATGTAGGTTACTATGAAAAGGAAAAGAAAAGAAGTAATGACAACAACTCATTCTTCTTTTCTTTTCCATTTATTATATCAGAAACCTAAACTCCACCATTTTGCTGCTACTATCTCCGCCTCTTATCAATCAACAGTAACGTTTTAAACATTCTCTTCTCTTTATTAATTTGTAATCCATATAACGCCAAACCTTTCCCTAACGAATCTAAATCATTCTTATCACGCCAAGGAATAAACATAGTAAAATTACCCAATATAGTCACTTCATTAATAATGTCCATTTTATGTTGCATTCCTTTATTAATCCCGTCATATAAACTTGTATTAATAAATCCGATCGGATAATTGGATAGAAAAATACCATTGGATGTAAGTTCGCTAACACTGGTATCAGATGTTGATGTCTCTACTCTCGCTGCCATCAACAAACCCGAATCTCCAATTGAAACAACATAGCACTCGTCCTCCTTGATAATTTCACTAACTTCGACCTGGAATGCCGTGGATATATCCTGTTTAAGGCAAGAGTTAAATAAATCTATTGAATATTGCAATGGATCACATTCAAATTGGTAAAGAAATGCATTTTTATGTATCCATTTAGACCTTTCTATTATCTCATCAGGTGGATGAATATCCATTCTTACACCTTTCCCAACTTCAATGTGATTTACACTATATTCAGGATAGGCCATTAATAGTAAATCGCTTAAATAATAACCAATGTAATTTCTCATTACTTTATTCTTCGATTTCTTTAAACTTTCTATCCTATTGGAATTGTCATATTCATTGAAGCCCCTTTTTGCATATTCTTCTGGTGTCATTCTACGCAATATGGAAAAGTACTTTTTCCCAGCAAAATACTTCTCCGTTACATTCTCATTTCTCAAGGCATCTTTTACTCTTTCATCATCAGTATAAACCCCTCTATGCTCTAAAAATCTACTAACTGAATCCAAAATGCTCAAATTCCCTTTTAATACCTCCCTCAATACCTGCTCCTTCAAGCTTCCGGCCTTAGAAGTACCAATGACTTTACCTGTACGATCTATCCATGCATAGAATGGTACAAATCTATGAGGAAAAATACCATGCAGCAGGGTATCTCCAATTACGAATGGCATTCGTGCTTCTTGTATAACCTTGTGCTTTCGGCGAAGCTGATAAAATACTTCTGCATTATCTTTTGTAACAGGTAAAATCACCAAACTATCCTTAAAAAGTTCGTTTAGTCTATCAACCTCGGTAAAATTTGCAATGCAACTTGCACACCCCCTACTCCAGAAGTCAAGTACAACCACTTTTCCTCTATAATTGGATAACAACTCTCTTTCCTCTGTTTGATTAACAAAACTACTTATCACTATAGCAGGAGACAATTGCGTCCCGGGGATAGGTACTTGAGCTTTTGCTGTTATCTCAAAAATTAATAGGAATAAAATAATGATACCTATCGCCCTTTTCCGATTCACCCTTGTCAACATAAGAATAAATTTAATAACTTACTTTACTGTATATAAAGTTTCCAATATTGAGTTCAAATCTTTAGAAAGCTCCTTGTGTCCAAGCTTATCATTATTTACTACTAGTGCTTCCTTTCCTACTACATCAATTGAAACAATCCTACCTTTATTATCTATTAATACATATCCAGGAATGGCAATCACATTAAACAATTTCTTCGTTACGGATTCTAAATTATCAATACAATGGATCCAAGGAGTTTGATCCTCCCTTATTGCCTTCTGCCAGTCAGATACTTTATTGTCTATCGAAATGCCAATAATATTGAAACCAGTCGATTTGTAAGAATTAAACACTGCTTTCAAATTAGGTATCGCGTCTCTGCAGGGTCCGCACCAACTTGCCCAAAAATCAATTAAAGTATAGGTTGATTTAGCGGCAACATCAAGTATTTTCACTTCCTTTCCGTCCACAGAAGTGAGTGAAAAATTGGGGATTGGATATCCTTTTTTTATTTGGTCCGAAAACTTTCTGAAATTCTCAGTACTCTTAATATCATCGAAGAGTTCTTTGCCTGCAAAACTATTCTTGGCCCTGTCCGATAATTGGTCGTAAAACTCCCTCTTCTGATTTCCATCACAAACTTTCCTGATTAAATCCCCTACAAAAATAGAATTAGGATTATTCTTGATAAACTCAAACCATAATTCGAATTTCATTTTCTCAACAGTAGTTGTATCGCTGACGGCCTTCATTCTGAGATATTCATCTTGTGGCTCAGATCCGATCAACGTAATTTCTGGCCATCTTGAAAGTGACGCATTCAACGTTAGAGGCTTATTCACCAACCAGATAGCCTTACTAGCTGATGTTGTTATTGTTGAATCCAACTGTAAGAAGTAGTAATTTGCATCTCCTTCTATAAACCCTTCCATTTTGAAATTGCCTGCTTTAGCAATAGCAGTTGTAATGATATTCATCTCTCTGTCAATCAGATTTACAATCGCGCCGTCGGGTAATCCGTCAATTTTACAGCTTAACTGAAATTTAGCATCCTTTTGCGCGTAAATGCTTATATACGCAATCAATCCAAATACAATAGCGATCCCCCGTATTAAATACCATTTTTTATTTTGCATAGTGTTAAGGTTTATCTGGTATTATGATGACAAAAGATTCATTAGGGGTGAATTAGTGCACTTCCTATTGCAAATGGCCATTTCAACATATGTTATTATAGTAATATATAACCCGCATAAATTGGGCTAATGCAATGTAACGTAATATGAAAAGCCGTATTCATTTAGAAAGTTTTACCCTTGTAATATCGTAGCATCAGGTAACTGTAGCTTTGAATTAGCGAGGGTCTATTATTCCTTTTCTCAAATCACAACTTCAATAATTACAGCGTTGCCTAACTGTTCAAACCGCCTCATGATAACTGGTAATTTTTAGCTAGCATGTAAATCCAATATCTGTATAAAATGACTGCATAAGAACAAGCATTTTATTTCTTCAACAGGATATTATCAACATTACCTAACTATTTCTTTGGATGGACAAATTGATATACATCAATACCCCACATATATTTCATTCCTAATTGCTCACTAGCCAAATTCCAATCTTTAAATAAAATGATAAAGCATTTGATAGCAATGTAAAAGCCCGAAAATGAAAAATTTAAAGTTGAACCCTGCGCTTGTAATAGCAATTTCCGCCACAGGTGGAACCATTGCAGTCAAATGCCTAATCTGTTGGCAAACGTGTATTGACTGGCGGTTTCGAACAAATAACTCTGAAAAATTTGCTTAATGCTAGTATTCTTGACCCGTTTGCCTATCAAATAGCGAACTCGACAACATACTTGCGCTCAAGTCAAAACTCATATATTGAATACCACAGCGAACGTTTGGCTTGCAGCTAACCCAGCTCTTATGAATGCTACTTGTGTAATCAACAACTCAAAATTCTGTGGCGTATGGTTCGAAGTTACCCACACCTATCCCGGAAACAGCATACCATTTTTGACAACGGAACTCAAGTTGGATATTTTTTTGTACCTAGCGCGATCCAAACTGAGTATAAATCTTCACTTTAATGTAAAATCAAAATAACAAATTCAGAAAGCTGAATCTAAAGTTTAGCTTTCTGAATTAAACTTAATATCATTTCCAAATTGCAAAATTATTATCGATCTAATATAGTTTCTGTATTTTCATCAATTAAATACAAAATTTCAATTCAAATCCGCTCCCACCTCCATAAAAAAATAACCCGGCGCTCTCGCGACCGGGCCTGTCTAAACTAAACCGGGATATCTTGAAAAGGGGAGTTACGCCCCCTGAATACTGCGTGCCTGATCCTGCTCAGGGTGCCTTTGTTGATACCGAGGTACGAGGCCAGCACCGCATCCGGTACGCGCCCGAGGAAACCGGGGTACTCTTTGTACAACAGGCGGTACCGCTCCTTGGCGCTGAGGGCTACCCATTTGGCGCGCCGGTAAGCCTGGCGGTAATAGCATTCCGTGAGCAGGCGCCCGAACCGGTTGAACGCCGGGTATTGGTCGTAGAGCTCCTCGAGATCGTCCCAATGCAGGGTGATGCCGTCGGTGTCCTCCAGGGCGATCAGCCGCTCGTAGCTCGGCTGTCGCGAATAAAAGCTGTCCACGGCGTGTATGATGTCGTTTTCGCCCATCATCCAGGTGGTATGCTCTTCGCCGTCGCGGCGGTAAGCGAGGCGGACGAGCCCCCGGTACGGAAAGATCACATGATCACATACTTCCCCATACTCCAGGATAATAGCCCTCCGCCGGAAACGGACCACCTCGCTGCGTGCGCGGATCTCCGCCGCCAGTTCTTCATCCATTTGGGGATACAGGCTGCGGAAAAGCTGGAACATCGCACCAAAAATGGGTTCCCGCTGTTCTGCCGGTACGGCCGTGGCATAGCCGATTTCTTCCAGGTGTCGCCATGATTTCATAAGGGTCAAATTGTTGAGGGTTATAGACGCTGCCGGCGACGGTTCTTCAAAATAGGTCAGCGAAACTACCGCATTTTTCTATTCGCCCCAAAGTATTTCTACTGAAATTTCCATCCCACAAACATGCTTGCCGGAACAGGACAAAACACACAAACTTGCTTGTGTAAAATCACAATAATCGCTCATATACCCCTGCCCCCTGCGCCGCCCGCATCACCGCGGCTATACCGGCCTCGCAGGCCGCCGCACTTTCGTAATGCTCACTAACGCAAATCGCCTTCCCGTTCCTGGCCGTCAGCAGGAAGTAATGCGCCCCTTCCGGCGAAATACGGCGCTTATAACGCGCTTCATCCTGCGCACTGTATAACGCGGCCTCCGCCCCGTTCAGGCAGCCGCCACGGGCCGCGTATGGCTCGCTCACAAGCAGGATCTCCCCCTGGTCCCCATACAGCCTGAAGGCGTACGCGCCGGAAAGGTCTTCCGAAATGACAAATGTTCCCATACTATTATAGTTTGTTTACTTAGGATGTAATCCATAGGAAACAGGCAGCAAATACGGTGCATACAAGCCCTAACCTATTCTCAAAAAAAGCCGCGGATATACAGTTCATATACTGTTACTATACGGTAAGCCTTGTTTTACCCTACTTTAACCCCTGCGAAGATGCGCCCGCACTTCCGCTTCGTCCAATCCGAAAAAAGCACAAAACTCCCGTAGCGTGATGAAATGATCGGGCGATTTCCCCAGGTGCCGGCGGATCTTCCGCAAATAACGCCGCGCGGTTTCCAGGCTTTTCCCCATAACGATAGCGGCGTCTTTGGCGCAAAAAACAATCGGTTCTGATGGCAAATACGACATAAGAATTTGGGATTTGCTGATGAAAAAATACGTCTGCACAAACGACATAACACTACATCTCACTACAATACAAGGCAAAACGGCGTTTTGGTTTTTCGCCCTTGGAGATGCCGGGTACTTTCGAATCGTAATTACACGAAACGGGCTGCTGATCAGGGCCCCGCCCAATGAACCCGGCGAAGAAAGCGGTTCGGAATTATCAAAAACAAAAACTTATCAACATGGCAAAACAAAAAGGCTACATGCCCATTCAAGGAACAGTCGGTAATCTCACGTTTTACAAAACAGATGGTGAGTATGCCGTCCGTCAAAAATCCAGTCTCGATGGCAAACGCATCGCCAACGATCCGAAATTCCAGCGTACCCGGGAAAACGGGCAGGAGTTCCGCAAAGCGGGCAAAGCGGCGAAAATCCTCCGCTCCGCCATCAATCCCCTGCTGCAGCGCGCCGGCGACAAAAGAGTAACCGCCCGCATCGTGCAGAAAATGCATAACGCGCTGAAAGCGGACCCCGACAACGCCCGTGGAGAACGCACTGTAGAAAATGGCAATCTCCTCGTATTGCAAGGATTCGAATGCAATGCGGCGAGCTTGTTGGATAGTATCTTCCATACGCCTTTCACGGCTGCCATCGACCGGACGACGGGTAACGCCTCGGTCCAGATCCCCGCAATGCGCCCCGGCAGCAGGATCTCCCGCCCCAAGGGCTGCACCCACTACTCGCTCCAGTTGCTGGCCGCAGCGGTGGATTTCGAAGCGGAGGTATTTGACCAGGCCATCACGGCTACCGCCGAATTGCCGCTGACCGACGAAGAACAGGCTGCCCTTACGCTCACGGTGCAGCTGCCTCCGGAAAGTACAAGGCATATTTTCCTGGTCATGAGCATTGAGTTCTATCAACAGCTCAACAATCGCTTCTACCACCTCAGCAATGGCTCCCACGCGGCCATGCAGGTGGTGGCAGTAGCGCCGAAAGCGTAATCGGTTATTCACGCGTTCCCGAAGGTCCCCGTTTCCCCGGGGACCTTCTTCGTTTGTCCAAGCGGCAGGATAAGGCATCATGTTTTTCATATCGGATAATTGTATGCGCCAGCTGCGCGGTGTTCAGGATGAATAATGCCCGCGCGGATGCAATTGTTCTTTTGGAAAGTATTCGATGACATATGTCATCAACCCGCCGCGTTTGACATCTCTCCCGCTCATTGGATAATTAAGACCACGATTCCCTCCAACAAAAAAGGCAGTGCGCCTGCACTGCCTCCCGCTTCAAATCGAAATCACTTACTTCACCACCGCACGTATCACCCCTTCAAAAAATCCCTTGCTCTCCGCGATCCCCGGTAAAGGATCCGCCATATTCTTCTCGTATTCTATACTGCTGATACCTTTGTAATTGATTTTTTCCATCGATTGCACGAAAGCGGGAAAATCAATGACGCCACGGCCGATTTCCGTGGGTTTGCCCTGGTTGGAAGCCGCCGTTACATCTTTCAGGTGAAGATCGAAGATGCGTTCTTTATACAACTTCAACGCCTTGCCGGGCTCCTCCCCTGCGCGCATCGCATGCCCGATATCCAGGCAGATACCCAAACGCGCATCGCGGTTTTTGATAAGGTCGTACACGTTCTTCGGACCGGGGTACAGCTTGTCTTCCGGGCCATGGTTATGGATCGCCAGGCGGATGTTGGTGGCTTTGATTTTCGCCTCGGTGTAATCCAGCAGCTCGGGATTAGGCACACCCACAATCAGCGGAACGCCTACCTTCGCGGCATAAGCGAATGCATCATCCACGGCTTTTTCAGATTTCATGTAAATCACCCCTACCGCATACACATTGATGTTCGCGGCTTTGAACTTGCCCAGCACCTCGGCGATCTTCGCTTCGGAACTGTTCAGGGGAAGATGGATGTCTTTCACGGAAATATGTGCGATGCCGGCCCGCTGCATCTGGGCAATAGCTTCATCCACGGAGAATTTGGCGAAAGTGTACCCCGCCATCCCCATGGGAAAACCTTGCCCCTTCGGTTTGGGAGCCGCCGCTACGGCCGCCAATGGGCCCGCTGCCGTGGCAGCCAGTCCCAACGCATTTTGCAGCAGGAAATTTCTTCTGGTAGACATATGCTTTGTAAGATTATTTTATCCCAATATGGGAATTTTCCGGGATTTTTTTCCGGGGAAATGCACCGGCGGAGCGGCCGGCGCATTTCCAACGTTGTAAATCGTTCCTTCTTCACGCAGCAGCGGCGACAGCCGCCAGCGCATTGTTGTCGTCGCCATCTTTCCGCCGGCGGAACTTCCCCTTCAGCGGACTGCCCGCTATCGCCCGGCTGATGCTCACCATCTGCCGGTAATCCAGCCGGCCGAAGTGATGCGTCAACACATACGTCAACACAAACAATCCCCCGATGCAGACGTACCCGTACAGCGTTTTGGTGGCATCCAGCAAGGCCTGCACCTGCACGGGAGCGTACAGCGCCATACCGCCGTTTTACTGCACGGCGTCCATCCCCGTGGCCAGGTTGGCCGCGCTCTGCCAGGTCAGCTGATATTGCGCCCAGGAATACACGGCGGCAAACAAGGCCGCGCCCACAAAGGTGCGCACTACCATCAACACGCTCACCGCGCTCAGCATCTCGTCCATCGGCAGTGTGCTCATCGCGTAGTACCAGATCCCGATAAACAGGACCGTCATCCCCAACCCTTTCACCATGCTGATCACATAAAGATATTCGATGTCGATAACGGGCGCCATGAGGAAGTACATGCTCACGCTGTACGCCATAAAACACAGGTATCCCCCGAAAATGAAATATTCCAGATGCCATCCGCGCTTAAACCCGATCACGCCCATCAGCCCCCTGATAGCGATGCCCGCGATCATCCACGCGTACAACACGGCATTGGTGTAATTGTCGTATCCCAGCACACCGGTGGTGAAAGAGGTTTGCATCGCCGCGGTACCCATGTACACACCCAAACTGAAAAGCAACAGCAAACCGTGCAGCACCGGCGTTTTGCGGAACACCCGCACATCCATAAAGGGTTGCGGCAAAGTCAGTTGGCGCCAGATGAACACTACCACCTGAAAAAGTCCTTTGTCGTATATCGCGTTCATGATTGCTTATTCCAATGTGATGACCACATTCATCCCCGCGCACAGCAGGGCGAGGTCTTCAACCGTATTATCCTGTGTAAAAGCTTCCACCTGCGCGGCATTGGTATAGCTGCTGTCGCCCAAGTGGAAATATTGCCGCAGCACCCAAACGAGCGCCGCCGCTATCAGCATGAATGCGGCGATGTTGATGTACACCATCCACCTTTTGTGCTTCCCTGTTTTCCTGTTATTATAATGTTGCGTTGCCATTTTCTGCAATTGTGTTTTCGTGTGTGGTAATTATAATTGTCCCGCTGTTTTGAGGAGCTGATAATATGTATAGAGGATATTGATCCCTTCGGCATGCATGCGCCGGATGTTTTTCAGGCGTTTATTGGCCAGGGCGATGTTATCGGTATAGACTCCGCGCTGGTTGTACAGTTTGCTGAGGTCGAAATAGTTGCCGGCGGCTACCTTCAGGAGGGGTTGGCCGCTTCGGTGAGCCGGAAAATCTCCGGCAAGGTGAGCACGCGGCGGATGGAGTCCTGCGCGTGAAGCCGTATGGCCGCCAATAAGCCGCCGGTGATGAACAATAGGATGGTTATTTATCTCATGATATTAATTCGTCAAACATCGTATGGTTAAATACTCAACCATATGGGCAAAAAAATCAGTGCGTCAGGTTTTGGCGCATTTTAGCGATGACCTGGCTGACTTTCTCCATTTCTTCGAGGCTGATATCGGATTCGATGCGGCGGAAGAAATCGTCGAGCGCCGGCATGAAGGCTTCCATGAACTCGCGGCCGGCTTTGGTGAGGGCGATGATTTTGTTGCGCCGGTCGGAAGGATCTTCTGTCCGGACAACGAGTTTCCTTTTGGAAAGGTTATCGATCAGCGGGGTGATGCTGGCTTTGTTTTTAATGAGGAGGTTGGCGATTTCCTGCTGGTTCACTTCTTGGCCGCGCCAGAGCACCAGGAGGAGCTGCATCATTTCGTAGGTGATGTCGTAATCGCCTTCTTTGATGATTTTAGAAATGAACTGCCGCATGGCGGAACGAAGGCCGGTGATGGCGTCGAGTACGCCGCGGATGTGTTCAAATTCTTTCGATGGTATCATAACAATGCAAAGTGTACAAAAATAATAGTTAAACATCAAACTGATTAGGGTAACATGTATCCACTTAACCTGCATTGCAGTTAATATCAACGGGTTGCAAAAAACCGTCGGGGTATGCGGGGCGGAGGGGTATCATGCAATAAAAGTAAAGCGCGCGTAAGCAATTCGCAAGCATCTGTAAGAAAAAATAATCCACATCACTATAAATCCATCCCTTTTGCGCTTATATTAGTCTTGAATTCGCAATTCCGATAAGGCAAAAGCATTTTCACGGGAAATCATTTATATAGAAAGCTCAGGAGATCTAAAATCAAAATCGAAATCAGCATCAAAATCGAAATCGCTATTCCTTAACACACTGTATACGTACAAACGGTAAACCCTCGGGAAGGGCGCGCCTTACCCTGTTTTAAAACATCCGGCAGCCCGCCATTTCGTGCTATCCAGCATGTCAATTGTCTATGTCATTAATCGTCAACCAGTTTATTACCCACACTAAATCAGCTACCATGAGAAGATTGCTCAGGCTATTAACGGTCATTTCGTTAATACTCTTCCTGTTGCCTGCCGTTTCCCTGGCGCAGCAGCAAAAAGCCATTACCGGCACCGTGTTGTCGGACGACGGCACGCCCATGCCGGGCGTATCCATCCGCATTAAAGGCACCACCCGCTTCGCCCAGTCTGATGGCTCCGGCGGGTTCACCATCCAGGCCGCGAAAGGCGAAATACTGGAGTTCTCCTTTATCGGCTACCAAACCAAAGACGTGGCCGTCGGCGACAGCGACGCGCTGCGCATTGTATTGGAATCAACGGCCAGCGCCCTCGGCGAGGTAGTAGTTACCGCTATGGGCATCAAAAAAGAACGTAAAGCGCTCGGGTACTCGGTGCAAGACATCAAGGCCGACGAACTGATGAAGAACAAAGACCCCAACCTCATCAATTCCCTCAACGGCAAAATCGCCGGCCTGAACATCACCAACTCCGGCGGCGCTCCCGGCTCCTCGGCTTCCATCGTGATCCGCGGCGGCACTTCGCTCGAACGCGATAACCAGCCGTTGTTCGTGATCGACGGCATGCCGGTCGATAACTCCACCGGCCAGGGCGACAACAGCGCCTTCGACGGCATGATCAACCGCTCCACCACCAACAGCAACCGCGCAATGGACCTCAACCCGGAAGACATCGAAAGCATTTCCGTCCTCAAAGGCCCCGCTGCCGCCGCGCTTTACGGCATCCGCGCGGCCAACGGCGCCATCGTCATCACTACCAAAAAAGGCAAAGAAGGCGTCGTTTCCGGCTCCGTTACCTCCCGCTACACCAACAGCTGGGTGAACAAACTGCCCGACCAGCAAAGCACCTTCAAACAAGGTTCCTCCCTCAACGGGAACTTCACCGATAAAACCACCGTTTCCTGGGGCAAACGATTCGAAGCCGGCGAACCCGTATATGATAACCTCGGGGATTTCTTCAAACGCGGCGACGCTTTCGATAACAATTTCACCGTTACCGGGGGCAGCAAAACCGGCAACTTCTTCCTCTCCGGTTCGGACCTGCGGCAGTCCGGCATTGTGCGGACGACCGGTTTCGCGCGTTCTACCCTCCGCTTCAACGGCGAGCAAAAGATCGGACGGTTTACTTTCGGCATCAATTCTTCCTTCGCCCACTCCAACACCACCAAGACCCTCACCGCCAACGGTCTTTGGGAGTCCGGCGGCAACGGTGCGCTGGAAGGTGCCCTCATCTGGCCCCGCAACCACCGCATGAGCAACTGGATCGACGCCAGCGGACAGAAAATCCGTTTGCTGCCGGATATCAGCCTGGACGCTTCCGGCGATCTCGAAAACCCTTACTGGATCCTCAACCGTAACCCCCAGGGCGACAAAACCAACCGCTGGCTCGGAACGGCTTACACCAACGTCAAAATCACCGACTGGCTGGATGCAACTTACCGGCTCGGTATCGATAACTACGTGACGCAGTTCAGCAATATCATCGCTCCCGGCTCTTCCGTGAAAGAAGCCTGGCTCAGGGGCATGGTTTCCGAAACCGATCTGAACTACCAGTACATCAATTCCAACTTCATGCTGAATTTCCATAAAACGTTCGGCAAGGATTGGGACGTGAATTTCCTGGTGGGCAGCATGGCGGAAGATTTCAAAAAGAAATCCAACTCGCTGCGCGCCGAAAACCTGTTGCTGCCGGATAAATACACCATCAACAACGCCGACCGCCGCGACCGGTACGCATTGCAGAAAGTAGAGCGCTCCCGCCTCGTGGGCGCTTACGGCGACCTGCGTATTTCCTACAAGAACATGGTGTTCCTCAGCGCCACCGGGCGTAATGACTGGACGTCCACCTTGTCGCAGAATTACTGGTCGTTCTTCTACCCTTCCGTGAGCGGCAGTTTCGTATTCACCGAGCTGATGGAAAACCGCAGCATCCTCAGCTTCGGCAAGGTGCGCGCGTCGTGGGCGCAGGTAGGCAAGGTGGCCCCGGCTTACCAGACCACCACTTACCTGAAAGTTCCCGAACTGACCATCGGCGGCGGTTTCCGTAACGAATGGACGCGCGGCAATCCCAATATGAAACCGGAAACGACCACCTCCACCGAGATCGGTACCGAACTGCGTTTCCTCAATAACAGGCTGGGTGTGGATTTCACGTATTACATCAACAACAGTCGCGATCAGATCCTCCAGCCCCGCGTTTCCAACGCTACCGGTTACATCCTCAGTTACGTAAACACCGGCGAGATCGAGAACAAGGGCATCGAGGTGATCCTCAACGCCAATCCCATCCGCAAGGCGGACTTCAATTGGGACATCGCGCTGAACTTCTCCAAAAACAAAGGCAGGGTGAAATCGCTCCCCGGATCGCTGCCTATCCTGTATGTAACGGATGTGCAGGTGGGTAACGCCAAAGCCGCGTCCTTCGACGGCGGCAACTTCATGGGCATCAGCGGTTCCCGTTGGCAGCGCTCTCCCGATGGCGATCTCCTCCTCGATGCCGCGGGCTATCCCATCCTTTCCGGCAACACCACCGAGAACGTAGGCAACCGCGAACCGGATCTGCTGGGTGGTATCAACAACAGCTTCACTTACAAAAACTGGAACCTGTCATTCCTCTGGGACTTCCGCCTGGGCGGCGATGTGTTCAACGGCACAGAGTACATGCTCGTGTCCAACGGCCTGAGCACGCTGACCGGGAACCGTGATGCTGATATCACCTTCAACGGCGTAACGCTCAACACGACCACCAATAAATATGAACCGCGCACCACTACGGTGAAAGCGTCGGAAAAATATTACCGTGAGCTGTACCTGAACAACATTCCTTTCTTCGTGGAGAAAGTGAACTGGATGCGCCTGCGTTCCCTTTCGCTGACCTACAACCTGCCGAAAAATCTCTTCACGCAGCTGAAGTGGGTGAAAGACGCATCGTTGAGCCTGAACGGCAACAACCTGCTGCTTTTCACGAATTATACCGGCATGGATCCTGAAACAAGCGCCGCCGGCGCCGGGGTAATCGGTTCCGGCTCCGTGGGTATCGATTACGGGGGGATTCCTTCCACGTCGGGCCTGGGTGTGAGCTTAAATGTTAAATTCTAATTATGAGGAACATGAAAAAGATAATCTGCATTCTCACCATAGCCGCCATGGCGTTTTCTTCCTGCACCAAATGGCTGGACATCAACAATAACCCGAACGTTGGCCAGGAAGACGATCCCACGGCCGACCAGCGCCTGGCGCCCATTATCTCCCAGTTCGTGGACGGGTATGAAAGCGCCGGCACCCGTGCTGGCGTTATCACGCAGCAACTGGCCACCATTTACAGCACCTCCCTGGCCGCCTATCACCTCAGCCGCTGGAACTCCACCGCCGCCACTTCCGCTATTGCAGGATGGCCCTGGCAGAGCTGGTACGTGAATACCGCAGTGAACCTGCAACCCATGATCAAAGCGGCGCAGAAAGTGGATGCCTGGCATTATGTGGGCGTAGCCAAGGTCATCAAGGCATGGGGCTTTGGGTATATGTCCGATTACTACGGCATGCTGCCGTATGAAGACTTCGATAATCCCGCCGTGCTGACGCCTAAATTCGACGACGGCGCATATGTTCAGACCAAAGTGCTCGCCCTGCTCGACGAAGCCATCGCTGATCTGCAAAAGACCCAGGGCCCAGCGGCCCCGGCGCTCGCCAAAGGCGATATCCTGCATGGCGGCAGCGCCAGCGACTGGATCAAAACCGCATATGCCCTGAAGGCCCGCTTCCTCCTACATACTTCCAAAAAAGCGGACTTCAATCCCCAGGCAGTTCTCGACTTGCTCGCCAACGCTCCCAAAACGGCAGACGAAAGCGCCATCATGCAATATGTGGATGAATCCCCGGCCAGCACAACTGTTCAGGCGGCCCTGCAATATGTGAACATCAACAACAACTACCGTCCTACCAAACTGTTCATCGATTACCTCACGAACAATTACACCGGCGCACCAACCGGCGCCGCCAACATGGAAGATCCGCGCGCCGCCATGATGATCCCCAGCGCTACCAATGCCGCCGGCGAACTGGTGCGTTCAGAAGGCGTGGATATGGCGTCGGATTTGCCGAAATCCGGTCCTGCCGCGGGAGATACGCGCTTTATCACCCTGCGGAAAAGCCCAGTGGCGCCCAAGCCCGGCGACAAGATTGTCTCTACCGGTTCGTGGTACACCCAGCGTGGCGGCAAAGGGCTTTTACTGACCCATGCCGAGATGCGTTTCATCGAGGCGGAGATGCTGTTTCGCCAGGGCAAAACCGGCGAAGCGCTTACCGCTTATCAGGCGGGAATCCGTTCACATATGACGATCATGAGCGTGCCGGTGGATTCCATCAACAAGTTCCTGGCCAGCACGTCTGTGGTGCAGTCCGCCGGACAGCTGACCATGAGCCATATCATGATCCAGAAATGGATCGCGCTGAGCTATTCTCCCGAAGCCTGGATGGATATGCGCCGCATGAATTTCTGTACCGACGCGGGCGGCAACTACAACGAAGCCGCCGGCATCTACAAGGGCTTCAAACGTCCTTCGCACGTCATGCCGGAAGGTTACCCCAGTCCAACCGACTGGCCGCGCCGTTGCGCCGTACCTTCCTACGAGGTCAACTACAACCTGCAACAGGTATTGGCGGCGAATCCCAATGCTTCGAACCCGACTTACATGGCGGAACCCGTGTGGTGGGACAAGCCCTGAGTTAACGGATGCTTTTCCGATAACGACGGCGCTCCGGGGATCCGGGGCGCCGTCGTTCTTTCCGCTGGTGTTGGCTCCGGGAATGCTTACCTTTGCAGGATGGATTATTTCAACAGGCTCCGGCAGTTATTGCAGCAGGAAAAGTCGGGCGACAGGGAAAACTATCGTAAACAGACTGACAGCGTGCCCGTGGCGCAAAGGAGGGCCAACGGCTTATCGTGGTACCCAATCGCCATCCGCGGGTCGGAAATGAGCCGGGGCGATTACCTGACAGTGGAAGTGGAGCGCACCACGCATCACGACGTACCCCACCAGCTCCGCTTCGGCGCCTCGGCAGTGTTGTTTTCCCAGCATGATCCGAAAGAGCACCGTGCCGAGGGGACCATCAGCTGGCAAAGCGGCAACCGCCTGAAGATTACCCTCAAAACCGATGAGCTGCCCGAATGGGCCGACAGCGGCAAACTGGGCATCGATCTCCTGTTCGACGATACCAGCTACGAAGAAATGTTTTCCGCCCTGCAGAAAGCTTTCGCCCTGGCCGAAAAATCCACCGAAGGCCGCCTGGTACGCGTGCTCGCCGGAATGGAAAATCCGGAATTCGACAAACCCCACGAACCTTTCACCACCAAAAAGCTCAACCCCTCGCAGCACGAAGCCGTGTGGAAGATATTATCCGCCCGGGATGTAGCCGTGGTACACGGTCCTCCGGGAACCGGCAAAACCACCACAGTGGTGCAGGCCATCAGCGCCCTGCTCGCCAACGACGACAAAAAGATCCTGGTGGTGGCGCCTAGCAACGCAGCCGTCGACCTGCTCAGCGAAAAGCTCGCCGCCGAAGGGTTGCGCGTATTGCGCGTGGGCAACCCGGTGAAAGTATCCGAAAAACTCACCAACATCACCCTCGATGCGCAGGTCAGCAACCACGCCTCCGTGAAGGAAATCCGCCGTCTGCGCAAACAGGCTAACGAGTTCCGTGATATGGCGCATAAATACAAGCGCAACTTCGGGAAAGCCGAGCGCGAGCAGCGCAAAGCCCTGTTCGCCGAAGCCCGCAACATCATGCAGAGCGTCGAGAAAATGGAACAATACATCGTTTCCGACATCCTCGACAAAACACAGGTGGTTACCGCCACGCCCGTGGGCGCGCAGCATTACACCGTCCGCCACCTGCAATACGACACCGTGGTGATCGACGAAGCCGGCCAGGCCCTGGAGCCCGCCTGCTGGATCGCCGCGCTGAAAGGGAATAAAGTGGTGCTCGCTGGCGACCATTGTCAATTGCCGCCTACCATCAAATCCGCCGAAGCAGCCAAAAACGGCCTCGCCGAAACCCTGCTGGAAAAGATCGCCGCCCGCCATCCCGGTTCTGTAGTGATGCTGGAAGAGCAATACCGCATGCACAACACCATCATGGGATATGCTTCCACCGCGTTCTACGACGACAAACTCAAAGCCCACCCTTCCGTGGCGGGGCACCTGTTGTTCGGGGAAGACGATCCGCTGGCCTTCGTGGATACCGCCGGCTGCGGGTTCGACGAAAAAGCCGAAGGCACCAGCACCTCCAACCCGGAAGAAGCGGCGTTCCTCTTCAAGCACCTCGCGGGATTCGTGGAAACGCTGCAGCCGCATTACACGCCCGATAACTTCCCTTCCATCGCGGTGATCGCGCCGTACAAAGAACAAATCGGCCTGCTGCGCGAACAACTCGATCATCATCCCGACCTCAAAGTTTACGGCGAACAAATATCCGTCAATACCATCGACAGCTTCCAGGGGCAGGAGCGCGACGTCGTATACATTAGCATGACGCGCAGCAACTCCGACAATAAAATCGGCTTCCTTTCCGATATCCGCCGGATGAACGTGGCCATGACCCGCGCGCGTAAAAAACTCGTAGTGATCGGCGACAGCGCCACGCTGTCGAGGCTCCCCTATTACGCCGGTTTCATCGCCTACGCCGAAGCGAATGATGCGTACAAAAGCGCGTGGGAGTTTATGGTATAAACAAAAAATACCCGCCATGCTGCGGTTTACACGTTAGCGTGGCGGGCGGTATATGTTGAGGCAGCTTTGCTGCCGAAAGGTACCTGTGGGGATTGGCCCCAATCAAGTACCCTGCAAAGATAATCGCATGCAGGCGCTTCGCGATGCATCGGGCGTTTTATTTAGTCGCAACTTATCCACCGGATTTATTTTCCCAGCTGAACGGCGAAGCCGGCATAAAACGCCCGGCCCGGCGCTGCATTATAGTAGCGGCCGAGGGCAGCGTTGATGTCGTTGCCGAGGCTGTACGTTTCGTCGAGCAGGTTTTCGCCGCCGGCGAAGAGGCGCCCCTCCCACCCGTTGCGCTTCAGCCGGTATTCGGCCTTGAGGCCCAGCAGGTTGAAGGATGCGGCTTTATCGGTATTGGCGTCGTTCATGAAAACATCGTCGTTGTACTGCCAGGTGGCGAAGAGCGAAAACGACCGGCTGAGGCGCACATCCGCCGAAGCGGCGAGCGCATGCTGCGGGGTTCCCGGCAGTCGGTTGCCGTCGTAAGACTTGTCGGCTTGCGTAAACTGATCATACCGGAAATGGTGGAACGTCCACGCGCCGCGGAGCCCCAGGAAATGCGCCGGCAACCAGGTAGCGGCGACTTCTGCGCCCTGCTGCACGGTGGCCCCGGCATTCACGAAGTAGTCCGCGCCGGAAGCGTCTCTTCTCGAAACGATCGCATCTTTCAACTGGTAACGGAACAGGCTCACGTCGTAACGGAAACGGCCGTTGCCGCCGCGCGCACCGGCTTCATAGTTCCATCCTTTTTCCGCCTGCAAACCGGTATTGATGACGCTGGTGGATGGCAGCAATTCCGCCACCGCGGGCGTCGAGAAGCCCTTGGATACCACGGCATACACGCTGGCCCAGGGGCTGAATTGCTTCAGCACGGCGATGCGCGGCGCCCATTCTTTGTCATAATCCGTTTCGAACCGGAACACCGGCGATTCGGACACGCGGCGGATCATGGTATTGGCGCCGTTCATACTCAAACCGCCCGTGAACACCCATCCGCCTGCGAGCACCACTTCCGACTGCAGGAAAAGCGACAGCATGCCGTTACGGATGCGGTCGTCGGTTTGCAATACGCCGGCGTTGCCGTCTTTATTCGTGGATACGCGCGTCCGGAAGTTCCCTGTCTGTCCTTCCGCGCCCGCCAGCACCCGCCAGGGGCCTTTTTCCAGGTCACCACCGTGCGCGCCCCGGCGTGGGGCTCATTGCGTTGCTCGTAGTTCCGGATGGAAGGGTTTTTAAGCCCGCTCCAGGCGCCGTAGACGCCGGCGGAATGCTCCCAGTGCTCGTTCCATTTGTATTCCCATTTCAGCCCGCCCCAGACCGTTTGCTGGTAAATCGCCGCTTTGGCGCCCTGTGCGGAAGGGAAAGCGCCCGCCGCGGGGCGCGCCGCCCGGGGATTGGCGAGGAATTGCGCCAGCGTGAGCCCGCCGGGCGTTTCGTAATAGAGATCCCCCGCCAGTACATGCGCCTCCAGGGCCGAGCGCTCGCTGGCTTTCCAGCGGCCGCTCCACCCGGCTACGTAACGCCGCATGTAAGTATGGTCGCGGTAACCGCCCGACTCCTGCCACGACGCTACCGCCTGCTGCCGGAAAGTCTCGTTCCCCCAGGTGCCGTTAGCCGAAGCCAGGTGGCTCCCGTAACTGCCGGCGGTATACCCCGCGCTGAATCCGTTGCCCGCCTCGAAACGGCGGTCGCCCAACAGCACGCCTCCCGTCCCTGCGCCGTACAGGCTGCTGCCGGGGCCTTTCAGCACTTCGAGCGAGGAAAATATGATGGGTGAAAACTGGTTCAGGTAAGTATTGCCGCCCGGATCAGTGAACGGCAGGCCGTTATAGTACATTTTAACATTCCGGACGCCGAAAGGTGACCGCAGCGAGCTGCCGCGTATATTGAGCCGGTAGCTGCCCGGCGAACGTTCTTCCATGCGCACGCCCGGCGCCGCATTGAGCGCGGGAACGAGGGAACCCGGGGCCACGCGCTGCAAATCCTGCCCGCGCACTACGCTCACCGCACCCGGTACGGTCGACAAGTCGCGCTGCTGGGCGTAACCTTGTACCGTAACGCCTTCCAGCACCGTGGTATCCGATTGTGCCGCGGCCGGCAGGCTGAACGCAAGCGCCGCGATGATCATATTTCTTTTCATAATTGGCAACGTGTAAAATAGGAAAAATCCGGGTTTAATTATTTCGGGTTAATTTTGCGGTTTAAACGATTCCGAATTGAGCGCACCCGTATTTCTTATCACGCCGCCTTTTACACAGCTGAACACGCCATACCCGGCTACGGCCTATCTGAAAGGTTTCCTCAATACCAGGGGCATCCCCTCCGTACAGGCCGACCTGGGCATTGAAGCAACCGTGGCATTGTTCTCCAAAAGCGGCCTGACCAGCCTTTTCGCCCGCATTCCCGCCGGCGCGGAACTGTCTGCCAACGCGGCGCGCATCATCGCCCTGCAGGATGACTATATCCATACCATCGACGACGTCGTTTCCTTCCTGCAAGGCCATAACCCCACCCTTTCGCACCGGATCTGCAAACGCGACTTCCTACCCGAAGCTTCCCGCTTCTCCCAGCTCGAAGACCTCGCCTGGGCCTTCGGCTCCATGGGCACCCAGGACAAAGCCAAGCACTTCGCCACCATGTACCTCGAAGATCTTTCCGATCTCATCCAGGAAACCGTGGACGAACACTTCGGCTTCAGCCGTTACGCCGAAAAACTCGGCCGCTCCGCCAACAGCTTCGACGCATTGTACGAAGCCCTCCATCAGCCGTTCACCTACATCGACGAAATCCTCCTCCAGCTGCTGGAAGAACGAATGAAAACCATACAACCCTGCATGGTAGCCATTTCCGTACCCTTTCCCGGCAACCTGTATGCATCGCTCCGCTGCGGACAATACATCAAAAAACATTATCCGCAGGTGAAAATAGCCATGGGCGGAGGATTCGCCAATACCGAACTGCGCTCCGTCAGCGATCCGCGCGTGTTCGAATTCTACGATTACATCCTGCTCGACGATGGCGAAGCCCCGATCGAAAACCTCTATCGCCATATCAACGGCGAACTCCCTGAAAGCGACCTGAAACGCGCCTTCCTGCTGAAAAACGGGAAAGTCGAATTCATCAACAACGCTTCCTGCAAGGATTACCGGCAAGGACAAGTAGGAACGCCCGACTACAGCGACTTCCATCTCGACAAATACATCTCCGCCATCGAAGTCGTGAACCCCATGCACCGCATGTGGAGCGACGGCCGCTGGAACAAGCTCACCATGGCCCACGGTTGTTACTGGGGCAAATGCACCTTCTGCGACATCTCCCTGGATTACATCCGCCTCTACGAGCCCATCGCCGCATCGCTGCTGGCAGACAGGATGGAAGAAATCATCGCGCAAACGGGAGAAACCGGCTTCCACTTCGTGGACGAAGCCGCGCCCCCGGCCCTGATGCGCTCGCTGGCGCTGGAAATCATCAAGAGAAAGCTCACCGTCAGCTGGTGGACCAACATCCGTTTCGAGAAAAGCTTCACACGCGACCTTTGCCTGCTGCTGAAAGCCAGCGGCTGCATCGCTGTGTCCGGCGGGCTGGAAGTAGCGTCAGACCGGTTGTTGGAACTGATACAGAAAGGCATCACCGTGGCGCAGGTGGCGCAGGTGAACCGGAACTTCACCGAAGCAGGTATCATGGTGCATGCGTACCTCATGTACGGCTTCCCTACGCAAACCGCGCAGGAAACGGTGGATTCCCTGGAAATGGTGCGCCAGATGTTCAAAACAGGTATCCTGCAATCTGCTTTCTGGCACTTGTTTACGATGACGGCGCACAGCCCGGTAGGCATGGCCCCGGAAAAATATAAAGTGAAACGGATGACGGAAACCGTCGGCGCTTTCGCCAACAACGACCTCGAACATATCGACGACTCCGGCGCGGAACATGAAGATTTCGCATTCGGGTTGAAGAAGTCGCTCTTCAATTTCATGCACGGCGTTTGCCTCGACGATCCCCTGCAGAACTGGTTCGAGATGAAAATCCCCCGCACCAAAATCCCCCCGGATTACATCGAGAAAGCCCTCATGGAAGACGCGCTCGGCGCCCGCAAACCCACGGCCAAAGTAGTATGGTTAGGCAAAAAGCCGCAGGTGCAAACGCTCACCAAATCCAAAAAAGGCAACACCTGGGAAGTGACCTCCCTCACGTTCCAGACACGCAAAGAACCCCTGAGCATCAGCGTTGGCAAAGAAGAAGGCATCTGGCTCGCCGGCATGCTGGAGAAATTGTCGGTACAGCAATCCCCGCTCACGCTCAAAGACGTGGAGGATCACTACACCGCCGCGGGACTGGAGGATTTCGAGCTGTTCTGGGACAACAAGCCCGTGAACACGCTCTATAAGGCAGGATTGTTACAGCTGTAGGATCAGCGCTTTTTCGGGCGCTTCTTGGGTTTCCCGTATTTCGCCATCATTTTATCCTTGTGGCTCACCACCACGTTCACCTTTTTGTTCTTCGCGAGTTTCTCATGAAACGCCGCGCCGCTTTCGGTTTTGCGTTGTTTGAGCTGAACGTTGGGTATGATAACCTCGGGGATCTCCGATTTGATGAGCACATCCGAAATCGCCACTTCTTCCGGAATCGGCGCCACCGGCACTTCGAACTTCATTAAAGCTTCGGCCTGCTCCAGCAACGGCTTTTCCTTTTCCGTCACGAAAGTAAGCGCCACACCTTCCGCATCCTTACGGCCCGTACGGCCGATACGGTGGATATAGTTCTCGGGAGATTCGGGCATGTCGAAGTTGATGACATGCGACACTTCCGCGATATCGAGCCCGCGCGCCATGATGTCCGTCGCGATGAGCACACGGTAATTGCCCTCCCGGAACTGGCGAACACTGTTGAAACGGAAGTTCTGGTCTTTATTGGAGTGGATCACCCCCACGGCGCCGGGCATATGTTCCGACATTTTCTCGTACAACTCGTCGGCCAGCGCCTTGGTGGAAGCGAATACCAGCACTTTGCTCATTTCTTCCCGCTTCGTCAGTAAATATTCGAGCAGGTTGACTTTCGTATTGAAGTTGGGAACATGATACACCGTTTGCCGGATATTGGCCAGCGGCGTACCTGCCGGCGCGGCTTCTATGACGGTGGGGTTCTGGAAAAAATCCTGGATGATGGCGTCTACCTCCGGCGTCATGGTGGCGGAGAACATGAGGTTCTGGCGGCGAACGGGCAGCATGTCGAGCACGCGGGTCAGTTGCGCGCGGAAACCGAGGTTCAGCATTTCATCGACCTCGTCGATTACCAGCCTTTTAATGTTTTTCATCTTGAGGGCGCCGCTCAGGATGAGGTCTACCAGCCGGCCCGGCGTGGCTACCACTACATCCAGCTTGCCGTCAGAAACGGCCATCTGCCCTTTCATATTCACACCGCCATAAAAACCCTGGGTTTCGACAGTCATATAAGTGGTCAGCTGTTTCACAGCCGTGGTCACTTGCTCCACCAGCTCGCGGGTGGGCACGAGGATGAGGATCTGGGGGTAACGGTCTTTGGTGAACGACCACAGGCGCAGGCAAGGCAGCAGGTAAGCGAAAGTCTTACCCGTACCGGTTTGCGCGATGCCGCACACGTCCTGGCCGGACATCACCACGGAGAACGCTTTCTCCTGGATGGTGGTAGGCGTGGTAACGCCCAGGTCCTGGAGGGCGTTCAGCAAAGGCTTGTTCAGATTAAGTTCCTCGAATGTCATAGCCGGCAAAATTACGCCGAATCCGGCTGAAAATAAAAAAGGGCGTCATTTAGACGCCCTTTTGCTGTTTCCCGGAGGGAAAACTATTTATTCGCCACCAGTTCCACGTCGAGGGTGAAGTCATCATAGATGGCTTTGTCGCCCAGGTTTTCGAAGAAGCTGTTAGAGCGGTACTTGATATCGAATTTGGTACGGTCGATCTTGATAGTGGCTTTGGCGTTCAGCTGGTCACCGTTTACCACCACATCAGCAGGGAAGGTGATGGACTGGCTGATACCTTTGATGGTGAGGTTGCCGGTGATATCGTAGGTGTTACCGGATTTCTTTTTCGCGGAAGTGATGGCGAAAGAGGCGTCAGGATGATTTTCCACGGAGAAGAAGTCGTCGCTTTTCAGGTGGCCGAGCAGGCGTGCGTTGCCTTTTTCATCTTTAATATCTTCCACGGTCATGGTGCGGGTATCCACGTTGAAGGAGCCGCCGGTCAGCGTGCTGCCGTCGACCTGCAGGGTACCGCCGGAGATATTGATGAAACCATTATGGGAACCGGTCACTTTCTTAGCGAGCCAGGCGATCTTGCTTTTGGAACCGTCTACTTTAAAAGCCACCGGAGCGGCTACTGCGGCGGATGCCGGAGCGGTGGAAACGGGAGCGTTAAACGACATCAGGACGGCGGCGCCGCTGATGAAGAGGATGGTGGCAATTTTACGCATGTTGTGGGTAGGTTTGATTTGTTGATCCAATATACTGAAGGATAGATAACTTTCACATTTGTTTTGCAAACATTTCACATAAGTTTTACATTCTGACGGGTACTTTAGCAGCGTGATCGTTCAAAGGGTCTCCCTCCGCCATTCTAAGTCCTGACGGCAGTCCGGTCTTTCATCTACCCAAAAAAGTCCTGAACGAACGGTCCTGTAAAACCCATGTAACGCCTGACCCGGTGCAAAAAGATATTCGACGCGTGGCGCATGAGCCGGCTTTCCCCCTGGAAGCCGGCTTTTTTACAGCTGGTTGATATCGCCGATATGGATTTTCCTTCTTTCTTTGATGATGATGTGGGTGGTGTGGGTAAAGACTTTATCGCCGTTGCCGTATTCGAGGAACATTTCCAGGGGCATGACTACGGGCGGGTACGAGCCTGCGCGGCGCATGGTTTCGATCTGCAGTTTGAAGTGTTCGGGCATGAGGGAATAGCCAGGGAAAACGGAATGCGGGTCCATGGGGATCCAAACGTAGGCGGTCACTTTGTTGTGGGAGGTGTTTTTTACCCGTGGGTCGTGGCGCAGGTTCTGGGCCACATATTCCTCGCAGGCCACGCCGGCGATCACCTTCTTGGACCCTGTTTTCCGAAGCTCGCTCAGGTAGCCGATCTCACCGGGGTAAACAGGTTCCATCCCTTTCAGCTCCAGCTTCGATTTGTCGCCGCTGGCGATCCCCGCCACGCCGGCGAGCTGCAGTTGCGATTCTTTCTCAAAATCCCCGAAAAAGTAATACTTCGTGCCCGTACTTCGGCTTTTCAGCTGGATGTTGAATGCAGGCTGGGTGGAGCTGTAATAAATCACGATTTCCTCCCCGCCGTCGATCACGCGCTGATTGCCCTGAAAGGCTTCGCTTTCCTGGTAGACGGCCCAGTCGTATTCGTAGGAAGAGTCGATGGCAACGGCTTCGTCGCCGCCGATGATCAGTTTGGGATCGGGCATTTCCGGCGCGGGGGCTTCCTCCGCGGGTTTGATCTTGTCCTTGAGTTTTTTCAGCAGCTGGGCCTGCGATGCGGGCGCGAGCCAAAACAGCATGGCTGCCGTGAGTAGAGGTATCTTCATAGGTTCAGGCGATATGCCGCCTGAAAATTAATCATATTATTTTAAATCACAATGCTAGCTGACCATGAGACTGCAACCGCGAAGGGCGGATCGGTCGAGGCGGCCGAGTACTTCGAAGCTGCCGTTTGCATGAATTTTGCCGATATCGTCGGTGGCGATGAAGGAGCAGGAGTGGATGTTGGCGAGGTCGACTACATTGATGACGCCGGAAGCGGCGGCGGTGCTGAGCTGGAAGGGATCGTTTTCGTCGCGGACGAGCACCTTCATCCAGGGCGGGCAGTTGAAGATGCCGCGTCCCTGGGAATAGGCCTGGGACAGCAGCTCGGTCATGCCGTATTCCGCGTGGATGGCGCCGGTGCCGAGGCGTTCACAGAGGAAGGCGTGGAGTTCTTCGCGGGTCCATTCTTCGTGGCGGCCTTTCATGCCGCCGGTTTCCATGACGATGGTGTGGCGGAGGTCCATGCGGTGGTTTTCCGCGAAATCGAGGAGGCCGAAGGTGACGCCGATGAGGAGGGTGGGCTGGTGGCGGGCTTCGAGGGCCAGCAGGGTATCGGCCAGCTTTTCGTGTTCGTAGAGGTAGAAGCCGCTTTCGGGGCGGCCGCTGCGGCGGATCATGTCTTCCACCATGTACACGAGGGAGGAATTTTTCCGTTCGAGATAGGAAGGCAGAAGTCCCAGGATCACGAAATCTTCCACCGGTCCGTAAAACCTGCGGAAGGCGTCGAGGAAACTGCGTGTATAGAGCGCCGTGTCTTTCACTTCGTGGCGGGAATTGACCGTTTGGGTGGTGCCGCTGCTTTCAAAGACCACTTCCGGTTCGAAGGTGCCGGTGGTGATGCGGTGGGTTTTGAAAAACGAGATGGGGAGGAACGGGATTTGTTCCAGGGATTGGACGGCGGAGGGGTTTACCTTCAGCGCGTCCACATAAGCCCTGTAGAGGGCATTCCCTTCGTATTGGTACCGGAAAA
This sequence comes from Chitinophaga pollutisoli, assembly GCF_038396755.1. Classification (NCBI taxonomy): domain Bacteria; kingdom Pseudomonadati; phylum Bacteroidota; class Chitinophagia; order Chitinophagales; family Chitinophagaceae; genus Chitinophaga; species Chitinophaga pollutisoli. The sequence continues at coordinate 1,471,826 of NZ_CP149822.1, forward strand.
CCTCCGTTGCCAGGGCCAGCGGGTCCCCTTCCCTGAAAATCCTTTCTGCTAATGCGTCGGTCATGAGACGGCAAATTTACGAATCCCGGCGCCAATATGTAACAAACCCGGCACAGGCAGCGTTAAATAACCGGGCACTTTGCCTTTTGCCTAATTTAATGTACGTTTGTCATATGAAGAAAATCCTCCCTCTCTCGGCGTTGGCGCTCATGGCATTCATGGGTTGCAAAAAGGATGGCGATACCGGCACCAAGCCGATCCTGACCTTTAAATCCGCCTCCTCTACGGATATTCCCAAAGAGCAGGAAGAGTTTACGATGACCTTCAACGTAAAAGACGGCGACGGCGACCTCGAAGGCACCTGGAACGTCGTGGAACTTTATCACTTCGACGATCACGATAAATATGACCAACTGGACCTGCCCAAGCTCGAGGCCCATGCCGGCGTGAAGCTCGACGCGGAAATGATCCTGATCCTGAGTGATGTCCGCGAAGGCAATTTCCTGAAAGTCCGCACCTGGTCCCGCGATCCCTTATCCGACCCCGATACCATCCAGCTCAAAGTTTTTGTACTCGACAAGAAAGGCAATTCCAGCGACACGATCCTCACGCCCAAGATTGTCGTTCGCCGCTAATTGTTATTTGTGAATGCACGGCTTTCCGTACATTTACAATTATGAGCAAGATCCAGGAACTGCAATCCAAAATCGCCGAAGCCCAACTCGGCGGAGGACAGGTACGAATCGATTCCCAACACAAGAAAGGCAAGCTGACAGCCCGCGAAAGGCTCAAACTCCTGCTCGACGAAGGTTCCTTCGAAGAGATCGGCATGTTTGTTCATAACCGTAACCGCGGCATGACCACCGACCAGGAACAGTTTCCGGGAGACGGCGTTGTAACCGGTTATGGAACCGTCAACGGCCGCCTCGTGTATGTATTTTCCCAGGACTTTACCGTGTACGGCGGCAGCTTATCCGAGCCCCACGCCCGCAAGATCTGCCGGGTGATGGACCTCGCCATGGAAAACGGCGCGCCCCTCATCGGGCTGAACGACAGCGGCGGCGCGCGCATCCAGGAAGGTGTAGTCAGCCTCGCCGGGTACGCCGATATCTTCTACCGCAACACCCGCGCTTCCGGCGTGATCCCCCAGATCTCCGCGATCATGGGGCCCTGCGCCGGCGGAGCCGTTTACTCCCCCGCCATCACTGACTTTATCCTCATGGTCGAAAATACTTCCTACATGTTTGTGACCGGACCCAACGTGGTAAAAACGGTAACCCATGAAGAAGTGACCAGCGAAGCGCTGGGCGGCGCGCAGACGCACGCCACCAAAAGCGGCGTAACGCATTTCGCTTGCGCCAACGAAGTAGAATGCATCCGGACGATCCGCGACATGCTTTCCTACATGCCCCAGAACTGCGAAGAAACCGCGCCCTCCGTGCCTTACGAAGCGGGGAACGAAAGCCGCCCCGCCCTGAATAATATTATTCCCGATAATGCGAACCAGCCTTATGATATGAAGGACGTCATCGCCGAACTGACGGACGCCGACAGCTTTCTGGAAGTGCACAAGGATTTCGCGGACAACATCATCGTGGGCTTCGCCCGTGTGGCAGGCCGCGCTATCGGCATCGTGGCCAACCAGCCCGCCGTGCTCGCGGGTGTGCTCGATATCCACGCCTCCGTGAAAGGAGCCCGCTTCACCCGCTTCTGCGACGCCTTTAATATTCCGTTGCTCGTGCTGGTGGATGTTCCCGGCTTTTTGCCCGGCACCGACCAGGAATGGAACGGCATCATCACCAACGGCGCCAAATTGCTCTTCGCCCTCAGCGAGGCCACGGTTCCCAAGATCACCGTGACTACCCGCAAAGCTTATGGCGGCGCCTATTGCGTGATGAACTCCAAACACATCGGCGCAGACCTCAACTTCGCGTTCCCCCAGGCGGAAATCGCCGTGATGGGGCCGAAAGGCGCGGTGGAAATCATCTACAAGAGAGAAATCGACGCCTCCCCAAACCCGGAAGCCCGTATGAACGAACTGGTGGCCGAATACACCGAACGCTTCGCCAATCCCTACCTCGCCGCCGAGAAAGGATACATCGACGAAGTAGTGGTGCCCGAAACCACCCGCGAAAGGCTCATCAAAGGCTACGCCATGCTCGAAAACAAAGTGGTAAACATGCCGCGTAAAAAACACGGGAATATCCCCCTGTGATACCGCCGGCCGTTGCCAAAAACATAATGTAAAAGGGTTTTCCTCCCGGGAAAGCCCTTTTTTCATGCCCCTATCACACGTTCATGCAATAAGAATACCGGTTGAAAATCATTTCTTTGCATCGATTTTCAACCCTTATACCATGAATGCACTACTGCGGGCATGCCGTCCAAGCCGGCTATTACCCCTCCTGCTGCTGGCATCTTCCGTTTTCGCCCAACAGACGCCAGCCCCCCTTTACAAGCCCTCCATCGTAGACGGCACCCGGACCCACGCCCTGATGCGCAAGTTCGAACGGCAGCACGACACCCTGCAGAAAAACCTCCCTACCGAGTTCCGGAAAGACTATTCCGAGATTTACGGCCAACGGTGGAAGTACATTAAATCCCGGTTCCAGAAGAAAGAGATTTACACCCCTCCCGTTGCGCAACAGTACATCGACAGCATGCTCAACCGCATCATCGCCGCCAATCCCGAACTGAAACGCGAGCAGCTCCACGCTTTCTTCTCCCGCTCCGGCACCCCCAACGCCACTTACGTTGGCCAGGGGATCATCTTTTTCAACATCGGGCTGTTCAGCCGCCTCGACAACGAGCAGCAGGCCGCTTTCGTGCTCTGCCATGAGATCGCCCACGCCGTGTTGAAGCACAGCGACAAATCGATCGAGAAGTACGTAAAAAACCTCCACTCCTCCGCCCTGCAGTCGCAGCTGAAAGAGCTGAAGAAAGTACAATACAACCGCCTCTCCAAACTGGAAGACCTCAGCAAGGGCCTCGCGTTCGACAGCCGCCGGCATAGCCGCAACAACGAATCCGACGCCGACTCCCTCGCCCTGGTTTACTACCGCAACAGCGGCTTCGAACCGCAGGCGGCCGTTGCCGGCATGCTCCTGCTCGATGATATCGACATCGACTACATCGACATGGAAAAACGCCTCCGCACCCTCTTCAACGCGCCGCAATATCCCTTCCAGGACAGATGGCTCCGCAAAGACGCAGGGCTCCTCGGCGGGCACGCACGCCTCCGGCTCGACAGCACCCTCACCGATTCCCTCAAAACCCACCCGGATTGCATCGACCGCGCCAACAAACTGGTTGCCTTCAACGCCTTTGCCGACAGCGCCGAAGCCGGCAAGCCCGACGTGCCCTACGCCAGCATCCACCCCCAACGGTTCGATTCCCTGAAAAAGGCGTTCCGTTTCGAGATCATCGAGTATTCGTTTGCGGAGGATAACTATACCGAAAGCCTTTATTACACGATCGCCATGCTGGAAGAGCATCCGGACGATCCGTATCTTATCATGCACGTGGCGCGCATCCTCAACAACTGCTTCTACCTCCAGCGCCTGCACCGCCTGGGCAAGAAGCTGCGGTACCCCTCGCCCGAGAACGCCGAATCGATGAATACGCTCGCCCAGTTCGTACAGAACCTGTACATGGAGGAATACGCGCACATCGCATTCCATTACCTGCAACGGTACCAGGACAAGCTAGGCGCCTATCCTGAGTTCCAATCCGAAATCACCAAAAGCGAAGGCTTCATAAAAATGTAATCCATGATCCGGCATATACTTTTTTGTTTATTGACAGTCGTATGCAGCATACAGGGCGCTTCCGCACAGAAGACCCTCAGCCTCAACGACGCCGCCACGCCCTCCATCCTCTACAGCAGCGGAACCATCCAGCGGAACAACCAGATCGGCGGGTATTATTTCCTCATGCAGAACGACAAGGTCGATAAAACCACCAACGCCTACGCCCTGCACGTACTGGACGAGAACCTCAACCGCGTCAGGAAAATCAAATTCAACGCCTCCAGCAATATCCGCCTGCAAGAAGCCGCCGCCAGCGACAGCAGCATGGCTTTCCTGTTCTTCTACCCGATGGACAGAAAATATGAACTGCGCATCTACGATCACGACGGCGAGCTGCTGCAAACCTACGCCCGCACCTACGATTCGGAGAAGCGCAAACTGCACCTGCAGAACATGAGCCAGCATAATGAATCAGATGCCAACCGCACCTTGTTTGAAGTGGGCGCCAACGGCTACATGGCCGTGTTCGTACGCTGGCAGGGTAAGGGCACCTGCACCTACGACATCAATTTCTACGACGTAAAAAAGCACAAGACGACGAAGTTCAGTCCGGGTGTGGCCGACAAGGATTTCCTGCGCGCCGATTTCCTCGCCAAAACCGACAGCCTGTTGTTCCTGGAGATTTCCAACCGCCGGTCATCGCGCGCGTCCACGAGCATTGTGGCGTTCAACATCCATACGAAGAAAAAAGCCTTTGAAGTGAATGCCAACAAGGAGAAATGGCAGTTTGAACCGGCGGCGGTATTGCCTGTTCCCGGACAGGATACGATCGTGATGGTAGGCAAGTATTTCGAGAAGGGCGAAAGGCATATGAAAAGCAATGGCAAAGGCATCGCCATCTATCGCGTCAGCCGCAATACCGGCGCCATTCTCACGCGGACATACAATAGCTGGGAAACGGAAATCAACCGGTTGTATTCCTGCAATAAAAAAGGCAAGAACGCCGAAAACGGATACCTCTACCTGCATAACGCCGCGCTCGGGCCCGACGGCAAGCTGTTTGTAGCCGCGGAAGGGTATTCGCGCAAGGTGTATCCTTTTGGCGTGGTGTATTCGACGGTACTGCTACCTTTCCACATGACGCCTTCGTTTACCACGGTAGCCAATGCGGACATGGTGGTCCTGGAATTCAGCAATACCGACAAATTGGTGAAAGCCGTCACATACGATAAGCCGGGAACACGGATGATGTCGCGGATGGATTTCCTGAACCGGCATATGGTGGCGCGTTCGATGCGGACTGTCGGCCGTTTCGGGTACCAGTTTATCCATCCTTCGGGTAATCCGGGTCATTTCTCCATTTGTTATTACAGCAGCCGTTCGTCGGAAAGCGAAAGCGGGTATTTCACTTACCTGCGATACAACGGGCAGAAGTTCCGGCAATACGAAGTGGCGCTGCGCACCCGGGAACGCACGACGACGGTGCTGCCCGCCAAGCCGGGGTTCCTTTTGATCATAGAAGACAACAGGAAGGAAAAAACGGTAGAGATGCGCATGGAAAAAATCAGTTGATATGACGGGGGAACGGATGACGTTCCCCCTTTTCTTTTTCCTTGCATATTTATAGCCCGCAATGCCTATTTTAGCGGCTATGTTTCGCGGATTCTTCAATTTCCTGCTGTTCAGTTCCATCTACATCGCCCTTGTGGCGTTGCTCATGGTATGGGAATCGGAAGAGATCATGGGGCTCGCGCTCGACCGCGGCAATTACTTCGGTTTCGTGTTCTTTTCCACCATATGCAGCTATAACTTCCACTGGTACCTTACGCCTGGTTCTGAGAAATACTCGGAAAGGATCCTGTGGGGCCGCCGGCGCAGGAGGCTCCAGCTCATGGGTTGCTGCATCGGCCTCATGGGCGCCGCCTGGTATGGCCTGCCCCTTCTCCATCACTGGCTGCCCCTGGCGGGCGCGGTGGTGCTGACTTTCCTCTATTCGGCGCCCAAAGTGCCGCATGCCACGTTCCGGTGGCTGAAGAAGATCGCCATCGGGAAAACCATCTTCCTGGCATTCGTATGGATGTACGTAACCACCCTCCTGCCATACCTGATCGCCGATGCGGCGAAGGTGAATTTCGGGGAAGTGGCGCTACTGTGTGTATACCGGTTTTTCCTCATCTATGCCATCTGCATCCTGTTCGACCACCGCGACCGGGAAGAAGACCGCGCCGAAGGCATCCGCAGCCTCATTACCAGCCTGGAGGAACCCCACCTCGACAAACTATATTACGGTTCCCTCATCGTGTCAGCGGCCTGCGCACTGGCGCTGGCGCCGTCTTTGCCGCTCTTCGTGCTGTTCAGCCTCCTGGCGGCGGTGGCGGTGGTCTGGGCCGTGAAAAACTACGCGCAAAACCATCATTCCGATTACGTCTATTATTTCCAGCTCGACGGCCTCATGGCCTTTTCCGCCCTCATCCACCTCCTGTGGCGGCTGGCAGGCGGCATTTGATATGGAATTCATTACATTTGAAGGATATTTAACCTGAACAACAATGGCGAAAAAACCGAAAAGCATACTGACGAAAGAGTCTATGACCTTCCTCCGCAACTACCTCAACAACCCCTCTCCCACCGGTTTTGAGAAAGAAGGACAGAAAATGTGGCTGGAATACCTGAAACCATATATCGACGATACCATTGTAGACGCTTACGGCTCCGCCGTTGGGGTGATCAATCCCGAAGCGGCTTTTAAAGTGGTGATCGAGGCGCATGCCGATGAGATCTCCTGGTTTGTAAACTACATTTCTCCCGAAGGCCTCATCTACGTGATCCGCAACGGCGGCTCCGATCAGGCCATTGCACCCAGCAAGCGCGTGAACATCCATACGGAAAAAGGCATCGTGAAAGCGGTGTTCGGCTGGCCGGCGATACATACCCGTTTGCGCAGCGGCGATGGTAAGGAACCCCAACCAAAGGTGGACAACATCTTCCTCGACTGCGGCGCCCGCAACCGGAAAGAAGTGGAAGAACTGGGCATCCATGTGGGCTGCGTGGTTACTTTCGACGATATGTTCGAGGAGCTGAACTACGATTACTTCATCTGCCGCGCGATCGACAACCGCATCGGCGGCTTCATGATCGCGGAAGTGGCGCGCATGCTGAAAGAAAACAAGGTGCGCCTGCCTTTCGGTCTTTATATTGTAAATGCGGTGCAGGAAGAAGTAGGGCTGCGCGGCGCGGAAATGATCGCCAAAAGGATCAAGCCCAACGTGGCCATCATCACCGACGTAACGCACGATACCACCACGCCGATGATCAACAAAAACATCGAAGGCGAAATCAAATGCGGCGCCGGCCCCAGCATCACTTACGGGCCAGCGGTGCACAACATCCTGCGCGACCTCATCATCAAAACGGCTAAAAAAGAAGATATCCCCCACCAGCTGCACGCTGTAAGCCGCAGCACCGGCACGGATACCGACGCTTTCGCCTATTCCAACGACGGCACGCCTTCGGCACTCATCAGCATTCCCCTCCGCTATATGCATACCACCGTGGAAATGATAAAGAAAGACGACGTGGAAAATACCATCCGCCTCATCTACCAAACCTTGCTCAACATTACCCCCAAAACCAACTTCCAGTATCTTTAACCATATAAAACCGATGTTGTATGATCCGTCGTGACTGGACCATCCCCGAAATAAAGGATATCTACAATACACCGCTCCTCGAACTGATGTACCGTGCCGCCACCGTGCACCGCGAACACCAGGATACCGCGGAGGTACAGGTTTGCACCCTGCTGTCCATCAAAACCGGCGGCTGCTCCGAAGATTGCGCCTACTGCCCCCAGGCGGCGCGCTACAGCACCGGGGTAGATGTGCATGCCCTCATGCAGAAAGATAAAGTCCTGGAATACGCCCAAAAAGCCAAAGATGCGGGCTCCACCCGCTTCTGCATGGGCGCGGCCTGGCGCGAAGTGCGCGACAACCGCGACTTCGACCGCGTGCTCGATATGGTGAAAGGCGTAAACGCCATCGGCATGGAAGTATGCTGCACCCTCGGCATGCTCACCGAATCGCAGGCGCAAAAGCTCGCCGACGCGGGGCTGTATTCCTACAACCACAACCTCGACACATCCAGCGAATACTACGGGGAAATCATCACCACCCGCACGTACGACGACCGCCTCAACACCCTCGAAAACGTGCGTAAGGCAGGCGTAACCGTATGCTGTGGCGGCATTATCGGCCTCGGCGAAAGCCATGAAGACCGCATCAACATGCTGGCCACCCTCGCCACCATGCCCGAACATCCGGATTCCGTGCCTATCAACGCCCTCACGCGCGTGGCCGGCACCCCGCTGGAACACATGCCGAAAGTGGAATTCTGGGATATGGTCCGCATGATCGCAACCGCCCGCATCCTCATGCCCACCACGATGGTCCGCCTCAGCGCCGGCCGCGCGGAAATGAGCGTTTCCGAACAGGCGATGTGCTTTATGGCAGGCGCCAACTCCATCTTCACCGGCGATAAGCTGCTTACCACCAAAAACCCTTCCTTCGAGGAAGACAACCTGATGTTCGAGCTGCTGGGCCTCAAACCCCGCGAAGTCTTCAAAGATGAAAAAGCCGCCGGCTGCTGCGACCACCAGCACGAACACGCACATACACATTAACACAGATAGCCTTTCAAACTAAATCCAAAAGAGCCGCCCGTGTTGGGCGGCTCTTCTTTTTCCTGTCATTTTCCCACCCTGCCGGTAGTATTTATGCAATTGTTCACCGCCGGCTGACAAGGTATTTTAGTACGGCTACAGTACGGTATCCCTACTAAGTCCCTACTAAGTCTGTACCGCAACTCACCGGAGGGTACAAAAAAGCCCGCCAGGAATTGTACCGGCGGGCTTAAGGGGGCTTTATAGGGAGAATAAGGAACGATTACTGCGGTAAGTACTTCGTCAGGGCTTCCTCCAGGGCGGCGCCGCGGAGGTCTTTCGCCACGATTTTTCCCTGCGGGTCGATCAGGAAGTTGGCCGGTACCCCGCGGATGCCATAGAGCTTCACCGCCGCGTTGTTCCAGAACTTCAGGTCGGAAACGTGCACGAAATCTTCCAGACCGTCCTTTTTGATGGCCTCTTCCCAGAGGTCCTTACGGCCAGGTTGGTCGAGCGACACACTGAGAACGAGGAAGTTACGCTCTTTGAACTTCTTATAAGCCGCCACTACGTGGGGGTTCTCTGCACGGCAGGGGCCGCACCAGCTGGCCCAGAAGTCGAGGAACACGTATTTGCCCCGGAAATCGGACAGGCTGACGGGTTTGCCCGCCAGGTCGTTCTGGGTGAAATCCGGCGCCACGGCACCGATCACGATGGTCTTTTTCTTATGCATGTTCTCCGCGAAGCGCTTCCCGGCGGGGGAAGCCTGCTGATGGGCGGGGAGGCTGGCGAAAAGGGGCTCCAGTTCGGCCAGGTCCATGTTGTTATGGACCGACAGCTCCTGCAATGCGAACACGACAACGGGCGATCCGGGGTTCTTTTCGATAAAGGATTTTATCAATCCGCGCTTATCAGCCAGCGCCTTGCGGAACTTCACGTTCAGGGCGTTGGTGAGGGCGGTGTCGCGGCGTTGCTCGTCGGTGGCGCTGCCCCATACCTTGTTGATGGCGTCCATCTGGTCTTCGTAGGGCTGCAGGTGCTTTTTATATTCGGCGTCGGCGGCATTCAGCTTAGAGCCTTTGATGTTGGCGGAAGCCATGTCAGTTTCGGAGCTCAGCGTGATGGTGGCCGGTTCGAGGTACATGATCTTGCGGTCCATGCCGGAGCCCATGTTCTGGAGGCCTTTGCCGTCTTTGCTGAGCGCGATCATCATGAGCCCGGGTTCTGCAGTGGTGCCTGAGAAAGAAAATTCCCCGTTTTTCAGTACCGCCGAATCCAGCATGCGCTCGCCATCTTCGGTTCTGTCAAAATACACGGTGGCCGGGGCGTTCAGCTTGCCGATCCTGCCTTTCAGCACAAATTTGCCCTCCTGCGCCATAGCGGCTGCCGGGATGATGGCGGCGGCCACGAGGGCCAGGGTCCGGGATCTTACGATACGTATGTTCATGGTGTCGGTTTTAAAAAATCAATGCGGTTATTCGCGGATGAAGATATCAGTCGGCGATCCGGGAATGCCCGTCGTTTTACGGATCAGGTCGCCGAAGTGGCCCACGGAGGTATCCAGTATATGCAGCTCTCCTTCTACCCCCACTACGAGCAAGTTGCCGTTTTGTTCGATCTTCAGGAGGGTGATCTCCTTCCCGCCGAAGGCGGCATTCAGCTCGCGGATTTCTTCATTCAGCGGGTTATAACGGTAAACCTTGCCGTTGCCGGTAAAATAGAACACGCCTACGGGAGAAACCGCCCATTTGGTGGTAGCCGTCACGAGGCTGTCGCCTTTGAATTTCTTCATTTCGCGGGCGTTGAATTGCTGCCTGCCTTCTCTCCAGTTCAGACCAAATCGCAACTGCATCGTTTTGCCGAGCGAATCGCAGAAGGCGTAGATGTCGTTGTCGCTGAATTTTTCCATGTAAAGGAGATCCATGCCCAGGTCTTTGGGAACAAAGGCGGAATCGAACACGGTATAAGTGGTATCAAGATAAGTACCAGGCAAGAAGCGCAGGAAACGTTTCTTTTCCTTGTCGAATCCGAGGAAGTGGGAAACGGCCTGGCCGCTTTCCGTCAGCTCCTGCAACAGTTGCGGCGCGAGTTTGTATTCGCCGTTCACCGCCACGCCGAAGAATCCGTAGTAAGAACCGAAAGGCGCGGTTTCGAAGGTGCCCATATACAGCTGGTCATTAATAATCGCCGTAGTGGTGCCGTTGAGGTTGCGGAGGAAATAATCCGCGCGGGTAGCCGCCATCGGCTGGTAGAAGTTTTCTTTCAGGCTGCGCACTTTGCCAAGGGTATTGGCGTCGATGAGCACAGCGCCTTCGTTGCCGCCAAAAGTAAGCCAGTACTGGGTGATCTGGTTCATGTAGAACTGGTTCCGCACCTGCACAATCTGGCGCGGACCGCCGGGCATCGCTTCCTTGTTGATCGCTTCGTAGATATCGGCCTGCAGCGTACCATCCGGTTTGATAAAGGAAAGCGAAGTGCTGCTGCCGTTCCCGCTGAGCACCAGCGAGCCACGCGTAAACGCCGTTTGCCCGCTGATGACGAAATCATAAAAGTACTTCTGGCCCGTATTGTTGTCGGTCACTTTCAGCAACACGGTATAACGGGCGGCACCAAGACCATACACGATGCGCAGGTCGCGGGTGAAGTAATCGTCGGTAGTGGCACGCTCGGGCACATTGATCTTCCATTCGCAGGAATAATCGTTCGGGCCGCTTTTGAGGGTGATAACGGGTGCCACGATGAGGCTGTCGCCCGACATCACATGGTACACCGAATCCAGCCCCGCCATAATCGGCGCCGGTACTTCCACATAATCGTAATTGCCTTTATCCTTGTAACAACCGGCGATGATGGCCGAAAGGCAGAGTATGAGCAGATAAATCTTTTTCATGGCTTGCAGCATTAGATGACCGGATCTCCGTCTTCATCGGTGAAATAATAACGTCCGTCTGCCGGGTTGAGCGTGAGGATGTATTTCTTCGCGGTGTTTTCGCTGTGATAGAATTCCAGCGTACCATTGGCGCCGGGCGTTACCACATATCCTTCTTCCGGGTTTTCTTCCGTCCAGGTTTTGGGATTGGCGAGGAAAGAACGGAATCGGCGGGTATGGTACAGCACTTTGGGTGTAGCCTGCCAGTCGGCGCGGTCTTCCGTTAGCGATGTAGTACCTGAAACGCGGATAAACAGCTCGTGCTTCACGCGGGAATACTCGCCCAGTTCGCCTTGCCATATCTCCCAGTAGAGGGGCTTTTCGAGCCGGTTGGAGAAGATGATCTTGGCGGTATCGAGTTTGGGGAACATGGTGGCGAAGTCGCCGGTAGGTTGCAGCTGCAGGAAGAGCCGCACGGCTTTTTCCGCCAGCAAGGGGTCGGTGTTGTAGATCACCACCGGGATATCGAGCCGGCCCGAATCTGCGGGCAGGGTATAATCCGCCTTCAGCACTTCGAAGTGCAGGCCCGGTTGCGCGGTGGTTTTACCGTTTACCAGGGTCACCTTCACCTTGCGGCCTGCGGTGGTCCTGTTCCCGGAAAGCCGCACGGGCAAAAGGATCGTGTCGAAAGATTTATCGGGAAACAGCGCGAAGGAATAGATCACGCTGTCGATCCGCTGGTTCGTCAGGTCGCTGGAGCTGAAATCGAAGTATACGCCGTCATCGGATTTGTATACGAGGTCGTCCCCTTTTTCGCATCCTGCCAGCCATCCGGCAGCCAGCAGCCATATTGTGATTTTGGTTATTTTCTTCATGAGTTGGCAGGTTTAACGGTTACCATAAGCGAGCTCGTCGTCCGGCCAGGGGAAGACGAATATCTGGGGGTGGGCTGGATGGTATTGCCTCCCAGTCCGGGATATGCGCGGTTCAGCCGCTTGTACATATAGAAGATCTGACCTTCCCCGAAGAATTCCTTCCTGGCATCTTTCACGAGTTCATTCATGAATACGGTTTTGGAGGGATCATTCAACGGAACGCCCATCCCGCGCTGTTTGCGAACGGTGTTGAGGTATTCCCAACCTTTCGCGGGATCGGTATCGTACACTGCTTCCGCGGCGATATAATACATTTCGCTGAGTCGCAGCATGGGGATCATGAGATCATGCAGGTTCTTGTCGCCGTTGCGGCTGTATTTTTCCAGGCGCATGTAGCCGCCTGTGGAGCTGTTCTGCTGGGAGAACCATTGCTTGTACCGGAAGTCCTCCGCGCCGGGGCCCGCCACTTCATACATGGTCCGCAACTCACCGGGAGGCGTGTTCAGCGTGGTTTCACCATTGCGTAGCCGGTCGTACAGCGGATTGGTCATGTTCGGTGCGTACAGCCCGAAGAGCAGTTCCTTGTACAGGATACGGTCCTTCTGCTGCTCGTCCGGATTCAGAAAATCCGTCTGCCGCGTCCAGGGGAATTTGTTGGATTCGATCACTTCTTTCGCCATTGTGAGCGCGGCGGCAGTGTTGCCGGCGTAGAGCTGCACACGGGCCAGCGCGCCGGTTACCGCGAAGTAATTGAGGCGGTGACGGCGGTGCTGGAAGAACATCGGGCCGGAAACTTCCGTGGAAGAATCGGGCGTCGTATATCCCACTTTATAACCCGGTTTCACGATGGGGTCTACGTTCTTCAGCAACTCCCGCGCGGCGGTGAGGTCGCGGATCACGGAATCCAGCACCTGGCGCAAGGTGTACACCGGCGTCGTTTTCCGTGAAAAAGTCGTTACATAGGGAATCCCCTGCGCACCGGGCGTAACCATCGGAGCGGCCGCGAACTGACGCAGCACGTCGAAGTGGCACCAGGCCCGCATCGCCAGCGCTTCCCCTTTGATCAGGTCGCGCTCCGATGCTTCCAGCAGGTTGCCGGAACCATCTACATGCTCCAGGATGAGGTTGCTGTTGGCCACCACCGTATACAGACCGGCCCAGCTATCCTTCTGGCGGTTGATGAAGTTATTGTCGCGGTAGTTGAACAGCATGGTCTGGCGGAAACCTACCCGGTCCACTACGTCAATATTATAATTCTGTGCCAGCACGTCGAGCGTGCCTGCGGTCAGCTCCCTGCCGTAAAGGTCTTCCTTCACGCTGCGGCTGTAAAGCCCGTTCACCGCATCCTGGTACCCTTCGCGGGAAGTAAACAGCAGGTCCATCGAAACTTCCGATTTCGGCGACACGTCGAGCCATTTGGTGCAGGATGCGAGCGCCAGCATGCCACCGATCAGTATGATATTTATTCTCATTGGGCGCAATTTTTAGAATCTGGTTGAAAGTGTGAAGGTGATGCTCCGGGCAAACGGATAATCGATACCGCGCTCGGCCTTAACGGTCGACCAGTAAGCCAGGTCGTTCATGTTGGCCGACAAGCGCAGGTAATGCATCCGCAGCCTTTTGTAGAAGCTGGCCGGGAAGTCGTACGACAGGAACACGGATTTCAGCTCCAGCCTGTTTTCCTCCTGCACGAAGCGCGAGGACGTCTGCGTGGTGCCCTGGTCGGCGATGTTCTTGAAGAACGCCACGTCGCCGGGCTTGATCCAGCGTTCGGACAGCACGCGGCTGTCTACGTTGTATCTCGGGTCGGCGTTTTCCACGCGGTCTACCAGCGTCTGGTTGTAGATATCGCCGCCGAGCCTTGTCCAGAAGCGCACCTCCACCATAAATCCGCCGTATACGACGCTGGTACCGAAGTTGCCTTCGAGCACGGGCGTTTCGTCGCCAACGGGCATGATGTCTTTCACATTATAATCAAACGTGCGGGTGCCGTCGCGTTTCAGGAAGATTTCCTTGCCGGTTTCCGGATCGATGCCGAGGGAGCGCACGGCGTAGATCGTGCTCATCGACTGCCCTTCCTGGAATCGCAGCAGGGGCACGGAACGCAGTTCGGGTTTCTCGGTTTGTTGCTTGTCGATCTCGTCGTTGAAGCTTTTCAGCGCGTTGGAGATTTTGGTGATCTCGTTGGAGTTATGCACCAGGTTCACGTTGAAGTTCACCGACCACTTGCGGCTGCGGAAGGCATTCATGCGGAGGAACAGTTCGTAGCCCTTGTTCACCATCTCGCCGAGGTTCTCCTTGTATTTGGGGAAACCGGTGCTGAGGGGAACGTTCACGTCGGCCAACAGGTCGCGGGTGTGCTTGAAGTAGTAACGCGGCGCCAGGTAGACACGGTCGTTCCAGAGCGATGCTTCCAGCCCGAGATCGTAGTTCTGCGTGCGCTGCCATTTCAGGCTGCGGTTGCCGTACTCTTTGAAGATGGCGCCCACACCGGTGGAATACCAGTCACCGCCGTAATATTCATATGTAGTGTTGGACAGGTAGGAAGGGAAAGAAACGTCTCCCGTAAGACCTGTTGTGGCACGTATTTTCAGCTGGTTGATGAACGGATGGCCTTGCAGGAAGGCTTCCTGGTGGAGGTTCCAGCCCATACCCATGGACCAGAACGGCGCCATGCGCGAATCCGCCCCGAATTTGCTGGACCCGTCCACGCGGAATGTTGCGTCGAGCAGGTAACGGTTTTTGTAGGCGTAGTTCACGGTAGCGAAGCCACCGGCCAGGCGCTGCTGGCGCGATTCACCTTCGGGCCGGGTATTGTTTTTATACCGGCGCGCGAAATTGATATCGCTGAACCGGTCGTTTACAAACCCTTCGCCGATCGTCTCCTTTCTCCAGTAATCCACCGACTGCATATTGAAGCCACCGGTAGCGGTAATGAAGTTGCCGCCGATCTGTTTGTTATAGTTGAGGGTGATGTTACCGTCCCATTGCGTTTCCTTGTCGGTCGCGAAGAGGTATTCGCCCCTGTCTTTCAGATCGTCGCCCTCATAATCGTAATACTTGTTGCTGAAGGGAGAAGTGAATTTATCCACGGAGTTGCCGCGGCGGATAAAGCTCACTTCCGAGCGTACGCGCCATTGCGGGTTGAAGTTGTATTCCAGCGCGAGGATGTCGGTAAACTCTAGGTATTCGCTTTTGTCGAAGTTACCGATGGTGGCTTCGTACATGGGATTGAGCACCGCGGAATTGATGACGCCGTTACCTTCGCCGCCGCGGGAGTTCCACATATCCACTTCACGGATGAGGCGGCCCAGGCTGTCGGTTTTCGGGTAGTAGGGGTTCATCCTTACATAATTGGAGAAGCTCCCGAAATTGCTGTTCTTCTGGTTCACCTGCGTGATGGTGAACATGTTCCGGGCCAGGAACTTGTTATTCTCGCCCAGGTTGTAGCTGAGGGTATTGGAAAGGCTGTAACGGTCGCGGCCGGAACCTTTCATCACACCGCCGTTGCTTTGGTAGCGGGCATCCACACCGTATTTCACGGCGCGGGTACCGCCCTGCAGCGACACGGAATGGCGATGGCCCAGCTCCGTTTGCACGGGCTGCGACAGCCAGTAGGTGTTCACTCCCGCCAGCACGTTCTGCCGCTTCCGGAAGTATTGTTTCTCCAGTTCGTCGGGCGCATCCACCTGGTTGTCGGTGTACAGTCCCGCGAGCCTTTCGTATTCCAGTTTATCCTTTGCGTTGAGGACGTTGTAAGCCGTCAGGTCGGGCGCCACCACGTTCAGTTCGTAGTTGTAGTGCAGTTCCAGCTTGCCTTCTTTCGGGGCTTTGGTATAAATCACGACTACGCCGTTGGAAGCGCGGGAACCGTAGATCGCCGTCGCCGCCGCGTCCTTCAGCAGGGTAATGGTTTCAACCTGGTTCATATCCAGGTCGAAGATCGCCTGGATGTTGGTGGGATAGCCGTCGAGGATGAAGAGCGGCAGGTTGGTAACGGATGCCAGCTGGTTGCGGCTCAGTACGTTGTCGGTATTGGCCGGCAGCGCGGTCGTTCCCCGGATGCTGATATTGGGCAGCATGTTGGGGTTGGAGCCGGCCAGGTTGTTCTCCGCGAGGCGGAACGACGGGTCGTAGGCCTGGATGCTGGACAGGATATTTTGCGGGTTGAATCGCTTGAGCTCCTCTCCTGTGATCGTTACGGCGGAACCGGTGTAGTTATCGCGCTTGATACGCTGGTAACCGGTGATCACCACGTCTTTCATGGACTGCACATCGGTGAGCAGTTTCACATCCAGCTGCGTGCGCTTGCCGGGTTTCACTTCCTGGGCCTTGTAGCCGATGAAGGAGTAGACAAGCGTGGCGTTGGGGGGAACGTTGTTGATCTGGTAGCGGCCGTTGTCGTTGGTTTTGGTACCGTTGGTCGTGCCTTTAACAAGCACGGTTACTCCGGGCAATGCGAGGCCCTGTTCATCGGTAACTGTACCTTGCACGGAGGCCTGTTGCTGCGGGATGGCCGTGAGGTCCTGCCGGGCCGGAGCGCTGGTTGCGGGCTGCGCTGTGGGTGCCGTAGCGGGTGCGGCGGACGTGTTGGCCTTTTCCTTTTTGTAAATAATGTAATCGTTGCCGGATGCATGTTCCGCTTCGAGCCCGAAGGCGGCGAGGTAGCGGTTGATGTAGGTGATGACGGCTTCGCCGGCATGCGGAGGCGGAGGGTCTACCTGGAGATTACCCACGGTGTTGCCCATGTAATTGATCCGGACGCGGAGCGCTTTCTCCATGTCGGCGAGCACGCGTTTAAGCGGCATCTTGCGGCCTCCCGGTTCCTGGTACGAAAGGGCCGTTTCCCTTTGCGGCAAGTCATTTGCCGAAGCAGCTTGTGCGGCGCCCACTGTAAGGCACATCGCCAGCGTCAGGCATCGGCCGGCGTTGAATTGTCCCATAGCAATGTAGATTTAGGTTGGTTGTTAGTCACGATGTCTTTTTCGTTGCTCATCCATCAGGCAATAATTTTCCCTATCGCGCCGCTGCATGCCGCGGGCGTAGTCCGGTTACCCGGTGTTTAATAAATATGTATGCTGATAAATTTTCTCCTTTAAACTTTCTACTGTCCCTCTTTCTTACGGATCACATAACTGTCTTTCCCGTTTTCCGTGATCGTGATATCAAAAGACCGCGACAATGTTTTGAAAAACACGTCGATATGATCGGTCGGTATTGTTCCGGTGAATGTTTCTTTCAGCATGGCGGTATCTTCCAGCTGTACTTTCACGCCGGTGTTTTCCTGCAGGGCCAGCAGCACTTCGGCCAGCGTGGCGTCATGGAAAATGAGGCGCTGCTGTTGCCAGGCGGCGTACTGCACGGGATCTACCTGGTTATTGGTCAGCTCCCGGCGCTCGGCGGACCAGGTGACCATATCCCCGGGTTTCATGGCGATCAGCGCCGTATCTTTCCGGTTAAGTTTCAGGTTCACCTTCCCGTTTTGCAATACCACCTGCGTTTGCACGCGGCGGGTGTTCACGTTGAAGGCGGTCCCCACTACCTGGATGTCTACGTCATCCGTATGAACGATAAATTTCCGGTTGGCGGCGAGGTGCTTCACTTCGAAGAAGGCTTCCCCACCCAGCCACACTTCCCGCGTTGAGTCGGCGTGCCATACGGCAGCATATTTTACCGTGGAATTTACATTGAGGCAAACTTCCGAGCCGTCGGGCAGGGTGATGTTCTTCACATCGCCGTAACCGGTGGCCATGGTTACAAATTCTTTTTCCGCTTCCTTTCCCTGGAGCCATACGATCGCCAAGAGACCGATGATGGCGGCCGCGGCGGCCCATGGCAGCCAGCGCACCAGGGTGCGGCGGCTATTGCGGGCGGGCGCTGCATCGATGGAGGCCACTACTTTCGCCCAGGTTGCTTCCTGCATGGATGCTTCCGGAACGGCTTCTCGCTCGTCCGTCATCAGCAACCAGTCTGCCGCGGCCTGTACGGTAGCCGCATGTTCCGGGTGCCGGCGCGTCCACGCTTCCCACTCTTCCGTGAAGCGGATGTCCTTTTGGAGGACCCACTCCCGGAATCCGGGCTGCGATAAGAAGTATTCCAACGTGAAAGTCTGGTCGGCCATGATGATTACTTATACAGGTAAAGCAGGTGGCAAGGAAAATCTTAGCGCCGCTCCCCGTTATTTCTTGAATATTTTTTTCAGTATATAAATCCGTTCCCAAGGAAAGTGATTGCAAAAACGATTTTGTCGCTGTTGTCTTTTAAATATTTCAGCGCTTTGGAGAGCAATACGTAGGCCGAATTGACGGAAAGGGACATGATATCCGCGGTTTCGCGGGTGTCGAGGCCGTGATAATAACGGAGGTACAAAACTTCCTGCTGCCGCGGCGGCAGTTCGGACATCACGCCCGCCAGGCGCGCCCTGCGCTGCAGATCGTTTTGCCGGCCGATAAGATCGTCTTCGGGGGATGATGCGGGCGCATCGTAAAAGGTATCGTCGTCCTGCAACACGAGTTGTTTGCCGAGGTGACGGAGAATGCGCCGTTTGAGGCTGGAAAGCAAATAATACCGGATGGAATCCGTGGAAGAAAGCCCGTTCCTCCCCTGCCAGATGCTAACGAATACATCGTGGATGGCGTCCTGCACGAGGGTCTCGTCTGCATGTACCTTCATGCCATAGCCGAAAAGCGGGCGGAAGTGCTGCCGGTAGATATAATCCAGCGCGCCACGGTCGCCTTCTTTCACTTTATTCCACAGGGCCGGGTCGGACAGGTGGGCGTACCTCCCGCCCGCCTCAATAATATGTTCTGTACCGTTGCTCAATGCCGTTAAAGATAACAAGGGGAATGGTGGAATGCAACAGAAAAGGCTCCCCTGCCTGCCGGTGAGCCCTTATCATGCAGAAAATCAACTACTTTCAACGTTCCAGAAAAAAACGGACGGCCAGGTCGTACCCTTTCATCCCTAAACCGGTAATCACCCCTACCGCGTTGCCGCCGGAGATGGACTTATGCCGGAACTCTTCCCGCGCGTACACATTACTGATATGCACCTCCACCACGGGCGTCTTGATGGCTGCGATGGCGTCGCGGATGGCGTAGGAATAATGGGTATACGCACCGCCGTTGAAGATGATGCCGTCGTAAGAGAACCCCAGTTCCTGCAATTTGTCGATCAGCACGCCTTCCACATTGCTTTGGAAATACGTCAGCTCCACGTTCGGGAACGCGGTTTTCAGGGTTTCAAAATACTGTTCGAAGGAAATCTTTCCGTAAACTTCCGGTTCGCGCTTGCCCAACAGGTTGAGGTTGGGGCCGTTGATGATGGCTATTTTCATGTGATGGATTGCTGATTGTTATAACTTATTCCCCCCAACGGAAGGTATCGTGGTCGAGCCCCGCCAGGTCGATGACGCGGTCCACCACCGTGGCTGCCACGTCCTCGATCGTTTGCGGCCGGGAGTAAAACGAAGGCGTTGCCGGGCAAATAATGCCCCCCGCTTCAGTCACCGCCTGCATATTCCGGATGTGTACCAGGTTGTAAGGCGTATCGCGCAGCACGCAGATGAGCTTCCGGCGCTCTTTCAGCACCACGTCGGCCGCCCGCGTGATCAGGTCGTTGGAGATCCCGCCGGCAATGCGGCCCAGGGTGCCCATCGAGCAGGGACAAATAATCATGGTGCCGAAACGCCCGCTGCCACTGGCGAAAGGGGCATGGAAATCGCCCTGCGAAAAAAACGGGAACGGCAACTGCTCGTACCCCTTCTCATCCAGCTCGGTTTCCCAGACCGTCTTCGCATTCTCGGTCATCACAATGGCCACCTGGTCGATCTGCTCCTTCATCCCGGCCAGCTTTTGCAGGAGCTGCCGGGCGTAAATGGACCCGCTGGCCCCGGTAACCGCCACAACTATACGATGCTTCATACGGCAAATCTACAAAAAACACGGTCCTGTTAAAAAGCATTTACACTTTTCAACACGACCGTGCCATGGGTGAATATTTTCTTAGCTCATCTCAGTCAGTTCCTCCATGCGGATGGACATATGGCTTTCGTCGTACACACATTCCCCGTTGCGGATGAGCAATACCTGCGGAGATTCGTGCTCCACACCGAACTTTTCCGCGATCCGGTTGGAAACCGGGCGGTAACGGATCAGATCGAGGTAATAAAACTCCCACCCTTCGGGCGCCACCGATCTTTCCAGCCGCGATTTGACCATACCGCTGGTAGGGCAGCGCGTGCTGTGTTTAAAAATGACCACAGGGTGGTCGAACGACCGGTGCTGGATCTGGTCCAGCTGTTCTTCACTTTCCAGGGTTGTCCACATATCCTACAAAGATAATGACTAACAATTTTTGTTTTGCTCGTGCTGCACTTTCGTGATCTTCATCGGGCAACCCAGCTTCTGGGAAGCACAGGAAGAAAACAAGGCGGCTACTACTGCCACCGCACAAATTATACCGAATATACGGCGTGCTGAACTCATAGTCTGCGTTTTAGTAATTGAACGAAATTTCATAGGCCTGGATTGTAGAACTTTGTGATCTGTATTTTGTGACGTTATTTTGCAAATATATACATTATATTAAAAAAAACAATCCTATGTGTTGCCGGCGGCATGGAACGGATGACGAACGGGACCGCAATTGAACCTGAAGTTATGGCAAATGTACATTTTATAGCGATAGGCGGCAGTGTGATGCACCAGTTGGCGATCGCGCTGAAGCACAAGGGGTACCGGATTACGGGCAGCGACGACGAAATTTTCGAGCCTTCGCGTACCAACCTCCGCCTGGCGGGCATATTGCCCGATTCCCTGGGCTGGGACCCCTCCCGTGTAACGGCAGACCTTGATGCCGTGATCCTCGGCATGCATGCCCGGGCGGACAATCCCGAGTTGCTGCGCGCCCAGGAACTGAAGCTACCTATCTACTCTTTCCCGGAGTACATTTACCAGGAAAGCCGCAACAAAACCCGCGTGGCCATCGGCGGCAGCCACGGTAAAACGACCATTACCGCTATGGTCATGCACGTTTTACAACAGTGCCAGATGCAGTTCGACTACCTGGTGGGCGCCCGGCTCGAAGGTTTTGCGCAGTCCGTTAACGTCACAAATGCCCCCCTCATTGTGTGCGAAGCGGATGAATATCCGGCTTCCGTCATCGAAAAACGGCCGAAATTCCATTTTCTGCATCCCCAGATCGCCGTTTTGAGCGGGATCGCCTGGGATCATATCAACGTGTTCCCCACCTTCGAAAACTACCTGGAACAGTTCGCCATCTTCATCCGGACGATGGAACCGGGCGGGAGGCTGATCTATAATGAAACCGACGACACCCTCCGCCAGCTGGTGGAAAAGGAAGGCCAACACCTCGTGCTGGAGCCCTACGGCATGCCGGAGCACGTAATCCGCAACGGGATCACCCGCGTGCGCTTCGGGAACGCTTCCACCGATCTGCTGGTATTCGGCGGGCATAACCTCCTGAATATCCACGCCGCGCTGCTCGTGTGCCGGGCCCTCGGCGTGGGCGACATCGACTTCCTGGCGGCCATCGCCTCTTTCAAAGGCGCGGCCAAAAGGCTGGAACTGGTGACTAAAAACGAGGAAACGGCCATTTACCGCGACTTCGCCCACGCGCCTTCCAAGGTGAAAGCCACTATCCAGGCGCTGAAAGACCAGTACCCGGAGCGCAAACTTATTGGCGTATTGGAATTGCATACTTACAGCAGTTTGAACGCGGGATTCATGAAAGAATATGCCGGCGCACTGGATCCGGCGAACGAAGCGGCGGTTTTCTACAGCGGGCATGCCCTGGAGATCAAACGGATGCCGTATCTTGAGCCCGCAGTGATCCGGGAAGGCTTCGGCCGGAAGGATCTGCAAGTTTTCACCAGCCGCGCCGACCTGGAAAAATGGCTCGACGGCCGTTCCTATTCCCATACCAACCTCCTGCTCATGAGCTCCGGCGATTACGAAGGGCTCGACCTGGCGGGATTGAAAAAATATTTACCGGTTCAGAAACCTCAATCATAATAATGTCTGCTTTACAACTTACCCGTCCCCTCGCCGTGATCGACCTGGAGACTACCGGCACAAACGTTGCCACCGACCGAATCATTGAAATCGCTGTCATCAAGGTGATGCCGGACCGTTCCGTGCAGCGCAAGGTAAAGCGGATCAACCCCCAGATGCCTATCCCGTCGGCCAGCACGGCCATCCACGGGATTAAGGACGAAGACGTGGCCGACGCGCCTACCTGGAAGCAGGCGGCCAACGAATTCCGCCAGTTCCTGGAGCATTGCGATATCGCCGGGTACAATTCCAACCGGTTCGATATCCCCATGCTGGTGGAGGAATTCCTCCGCGTGGGCCTGGAATTCGATGTAAAAGACCGTCGTTTTGTGGACGTACAGAAGATTTTCCACCTGATGGAAAAGCGTACCCTCAGCGCCGCGTACAAATTTTACTGCGACAAAGACCTGACCAACGCGCACAGTGCCGAAGCGGATGCCGTGGCTACTTTCGAGATCCTGGAAGCCCAGCTGGTGCGGTACTCCGAGCAGCTGAAAGCGGATGTGGACGCCCTCGCACAGTTCACCAAGGAAGACGAATACGTGGATTTCGCCCGCAGGATCGTGCGGCAGAACGGCACGGAAATTTTCAACTTCGGCAAGTACAAGGGCCGCCCCGTGCGCGATGTGCTGAAACAGGAGCCCCAGTACTACGACTGGATGATGAAAGCCGAGTTCCCGCTTAACACGAAAGAGAAACTGACGGAGATTTACCACGACATGATGCTAAAAAAACCATAAAAGTTAGTTCGTCCGGTAAAAAACCGGAGGATATTATCTATTTTCGCCATCCTTAAATCAATTCAGCTAATTGGAAAAATTAGTTATCATACCCACTTACAACGAAAAAGACAATATCGCGCGCATGATCGAGACGGTCTTTTCGTTGCAACAGGGGTTCCATATCTTAATTGTGGACGACGGCTCGCCGGATGGCACGGGCGCGATCGTGAAAGGCATGCAGCCGCAATATCCGGATCACTTATTTATCGAGGAAAGAAGCGGCAAGCAAGGGCTTGGCACCGCCTATATCCACGGTTTCCGCTGGGCGCTGGCCCGTACCTACCAATACATCTTCGAGATGGACGCCGATTTCTCGCATAACCCGAAGGATCTTATCCGCTTGTATGACGCCTGCGCCAACGGCGGGGCCGATGTGTCGGTGGGGTCGCGGTATGTGCCGGGCGGCAAAACGGAGAACTGGCCCTGGGACAGGGCAGTGCTCTCCTACGGCGCTTCCGTGTACGTGCGCTGCATCACCTGGATGCCCGTGAGGGATGCTACGGCAGGATTCGTTTGCTACACCCGCAAGGTGCTGGAAACCATTGATCTTTCCGACATCCGGTTCGTGGGTTACGCTTTCCAGATCGAGATGAAATTTACCGCCTGGAAGCTCGGTTTCCGGATCGCGGAAGTTCCCATTACATTTATAGATCGTAAAGAAGGCTATTCGAAGATGAGCAAGGGCATTGTGAAAGAAGGGATCTTCGGGGTGCTGAAGATCCAATGGCATAGCCTCTTCGGGAAAAAGCGCCGCTAAAATAGTGCAGTGAAGAAAGCGTTTATTGAACTCCACCTCTCCGTATTCCTCGCCGGGTTTACGGGCATCCTCGGCAAACTGATCACGCTGAATGAGGGATTGCTGGTCTGGTACCGGCTCCTCATCACCGCCGTGACGATGTATTTCCTCTTCCGCTGGCAGGGGAAGCTGAAAAAACTGCCGCTCCGCGACGTGATGCGGATCGGAGGGGTCGGCTGCATCGTGGCGCTGCACTGGATTTTCTTCTACGGCAGTATCAAATACGCCAACGTTTCCATCGGTGTCGTCTGCTTCTCGCTCACCAGTCTTTTCACCGCCGTTTTCGACCCGCTGATCAACCGCCGCCGGTTCGACAAGATGGAGATGTTTCTCAGCATGCTCACCCTGGCGGGCATCCTCCTGATTTTCCATTTCGATACGCAATACCGGACCGGCATCATCCTTGGCGTCATCTCCAGCATGTTCGCAGCGCTGTTTACCGTGCTGAACAAGCAGCTGGTGGTGAAATACGACACAGCCACCATAACGTTTTACGAACTGGGCGTGGGTTTCCTCGGACTTACGCTCCTCATGCCGGCCTACCTGGTCGCCTTTCCTGTTGAAAACATTCTCCCCAGCCTGCCCGATGCCATTTACCTGCTCATCCTTTCCTGGTTCTGTACGGTGATGATGTACACGCTGTCGATGAACGCGCTGAAGAAGATATCGGCGTTTACCGTCAACCTCTGCTTCAACCTCGAACCCTTATACAGCATCGTCCTGGCTTTCATCATTTTCCATGAAAACAAGCTGCTGCACAGCGGCTTTTACGGCGGGCTCGGGCTCATCCTCCTATCCGTAATACTACAGATGCTCCGCGTAGCACGCCAGGCGAAGCATGCACCCGCGCATTGACCGTTTATCACCAAATGACGGGAACTTGATCTGAAATGCCTTATTTTGCGATTATCCTAACCAACTTTACGAACTAAAAAATACTGAACTGGCTTATGACCCGATCTGCAATGTGGCTCGTATCCCTCAGCCTATGGTGCACCGGCGAGATGGCGCAATCCAAAAAACCGCTCGACCACAGCGTGTACGACAGCTGGCAAAACATCGGCGTGAAACTGGTCAGCCCCGACGGGCGCTGGGCCGTTTATACCGTAACGCCCCAGGAAGGCGACGCCACCCTCTTCATCCGTAATCTCCAGACCGGCCGGCAAACCGCCTTCGAACGCGGTACCGCTCCCACGATCACGGATGATAACCGGTTTGTGGCATTCACCGTGAAACCGCGCTTCCAGGAAACGAGGCAGGCCCGCATTAAAAAAACGAAGCCCGACGAGATGCCGAAAGATTCCCTCGTTATTTACGAACTGGAAACGGGTAAAACCCTCGTGCATTCAGCGAAAGTAAAATCCTTCAAAACGCCCGAAAAAGGCAGCGGCATCATCGCTTACCTCGTGGAACCCGCGAAGGATACATCTTCCGCGAAGAAACCAGCAGCAAAACCCGTCGCAGCGGCAGATTTCGCCGATGCGGACGATAACGGACCCGGGAAAGGAGGCGCTTCCGCCGCGGTAGACCTCGTAATCATCCGGACCGGCAAAACACTCGCGTTCGATACTATCCGTCACGTCACATCTTACACTATTTCCAAACCCGGCAACGCCCTCGCCGCCGTGGTGAGCCCGGGTAAAAAAGACAGTCTGGTTACACCGGGCATCATCTTCTGGAACACCGCCAAACGCGAATCGAAATATATCTCAAAAGGTCAGGGCCAATTTGCACAGTTCGCATTCGATGACAAAGGCGAACAACTCGCCTGGACGGTGAGCCGCGACAGCGCCAAAGCCCCCGTAGCCGTTCACGCCCTGGCAGTGTATGGCCCCGGTATGGACACCGCGCGCCTGGCGATCACCCGCAGCAGCAATGGCATGCGCGACACATGGAGCGTATCCGAAAACGGCAGGCTTATATTCTCCCGCAACGGCCAGCGCCTCTTCTTCGGCACTGCGCCCATTCCCAAACCGAAAGACACCACCATCGTGGATTTCGAAGTAGCGAAAGTGGACGTTTGGCATTACCTCGACGACTACCTGCAACCCATGCAGCTCAAAAACCTCGACCGCGAACTGAAACGCAGCTACACCGCCGTTTACTTCCCGGCGGAGAACCGCATGGTACAACTCAGCGACGATTCCATGGAAACGTTCCAGTTCGGCGACGAAGGCAATGCCGAATACGGCCTGGGCACCAGCGACAGCCACTCCCGCATCGCACTGCAATGGACCGGCAAAACCAACAAGAACGCCTGGATGGTGCACATCCCGAGCGGCCGCCGCATGTCCATCAAACAGGACCTGAACGGGCAGATCGCTATTTCGCCGGCGGGCAAATACATCATCTGGTTCGATAACATGAACGGGCAATATTCTTCCTACGACTTCCTTACTGGCTCCACGCGCATCATTTCCGCGGGCATCCCCGTGAAGCTGACCGACGAGGAAATGGACATGCCCGACTTCCCCCAGCCCTACGGCACCAGCGGGTGGATGGAAAACGACAAATACGTATACATCAACGACCGATACGATATCTGGCAGGTAGACCCTTCCGGCAAAGAACCCGCTGTAATGATCACGCAAGGCCTTGGCAGGGCGAACAAAACTGTGCTGCGCAACGTGAAACTCAATCCCGACGAGCGCTTTTACGCACCGAAACAAACCCTCCTGCTCGAAAGCCAGAGCGACGTCACCAAGTTCGGCGGCTTCTGGACAGTGAGACTACTCGATAAAGGCGCGCCGAAACAAGTGGTGAGCGGCCCGTATGCCTACATTGCCCCCGTAAAAGCGAAAAACGCGAGCATGATCCTTTACCAGCGCACTACGTACCAGGAGTCTCCCGATATTTTCGCCGGTGAGGAATTATCGACCGCCAAACGCATCAGCCACCTCAATCCCCAGCAGAAAGAATACAACTGGGGCACGGCGGAACTGTTCAAATGGACGACGTTCAACGGCCAGGAAACCGAGGGTATCCTGTACAAGCCCGAGGACTTCGACCCCGCAAAAAAGTACCCGGTGCTGATTTACTTCTACGAAAAACTGACCGACGGTTTATATGGCTATCAGCCGCCCGCGCCCACACCTTCGCGCCTGAATATTACGTTCTTCGTGAGCCGCGGATATGTGGTGTTGGCGCCGGATATCCGTTATGAAAACGGGCGCCCCGGCAAAAGCGCGTACGATTACATCGTCAGCGGCGCCGAGGCGCTGGCGAAAAACACTTGGATCGACCGGTCGAACATGGCCATCCAGGGACAGAGCTGGGGAGGTTACCAGGTATGCTACCTGGTCACGGCAACTCCCTTGTTCAAGGCAGCCTGGGCGGGTGCGCCGGTGGCCAACATGACGAGTGCTTACGGTGGCATCCGCTGGGAAAGCGGGATGAACCGCCAGTTCCAGTATGAGCACACACAGAGCCGCATCGGGGCCACGTTGTGGGAGAAGCCGGAACTGTACATCGAGAATTCGCCGTTGTTCCATTTGCCGAAAGTGACTACCCCCTGGTAATCATGCATAATGATGCAGATGGTGCAGTGCCCTGGTACCAGGGGATTGAGATGTTCACGGGGCTCCGCCGCCTGGGGAAACCCACCTGGATGCTCAATTACAATGGCGACGCGCATAACCTCATGCAGCGCCAGAACCGAAAAGACATCCAGATCCGCCAGCAGCAGTTCTTCGACCATTACCTGAAAGGCGCCCCAGCTCCTAAATGGCTGGTGAAGGGCGTTCCGGCTACGGATAAAGGCCGCGACTGGGGCTTCGACATCGCTGAATAATCGCTTTTTACCTCTTTTAGTAAAAAGGCGGTCCGTTTCCCGGGCCGCCTTTTTGTTATCGCCTCGTTAACTGGAAGATTTTCAATCCTTTCCACAGATAACAGAAAAATATCTAATTAAAACGCTTTTACATGTAGTTATTTGTCTATATTTACATCGGTTGAAGTACCTACGGATGATTGAATCAATCTAGCAATTAGTCCTATGAACACCTATATCCTTAGTCCGAAAGACAGCCTCCATCCCTTTGTACAGCGCTATATTGTGCTGGAAAACGTGCAATCCACGGCGGAGATTTTCAAACAAAAACTTTTTGCGGCCGGCAAACAGTACCTGGTGTTTATCCGCCAGGGCGGACTTGCCTTCAAACCTGCGGACCACGCGGCGTTTGACCTGCCGAAAGCGGCAGTGACAGGGCCTTTTACCTGTGCGCTGAACGCGCGGGTGACCGGGCCGCTCAGCATGGTGGTCGTACAGCTGAACGCTTATGCCAGCCATCGCCTGATGGGCATCAGCATGGAATCGGTAACGAATTATTTCCGTGACCTGAGCCGTATCAAAGGCAACTGGGCGGAAGTGAGCGCATCGATCCGGAATGCGGCAGACATCCATACAATTCATCATATCCTAGACCAGGCGCTGGAAAGCCTGATCCCGCACCAGCAATCGTCCCTGAAACAGGTGGATGAAATGGTGGATTACCTAATCGAACAAAAAGGGAACGTGGCCATGATCGACCTCGCCCTTCGTTTCAAAACCAGCCGACATACACTCGAGCGCCAGTTCATGGAAGTGACCGGCCTCACCCCTCAATTGTACAACCGCATTCTGCGCAGACAACGGTTTGCGTAACGATTTTGACTTGTACGGAATATACAATGCGCCGGATCTCATGCATCCGGCGTTTTTGTTTTATTTTTAAGACGAAAAAAAGGAATCATGCAACAGCCATTGGAAGCCACGAAAGGAAACTACCGCATTACTACCGACAAGCAGGCGCTGCAACTGCCCGTTATCCACCGCTACCTCAGCGTAGACAGTTACTGGGCGCAGGATATTCCTGCTTCACTGGTGGCAACGTCCATCGAGCATTCGTTGTGCTTTGGCATGTTCCATGCGGGGGAACAGGTTGGGTTTGCCCGCGTGGTGACCGATTACGCGACGTTCGGTTACCTGGCAGACGTGTTTGTGCTGGCGGAACACCGCGGGCAGGGGCTTTCGAAGTGGTTGATGGAGGTAATCCTCTCCCACCCCGGGCTGCAGCAACTGCGCCGCATGCTGCTCATGACGCAGGACGCGCAGGGATTGTATGAACAATACGGCTTTACGGTGTGGGAATACCCGGAAAGGTGCATGAGCAAAAGGATTGGAGCATCCTATTCCGAGATGAAAAACCAAAAGGCATGAAAAAGATCCTGACCTGGGCTGTCATTATACTCTTTATCATCGGCATTTTCATGCTGGGGCGTTGTACGGGCAACCGCGGCAGTTCCATCAGCGAAAAGGCCGTCAACAATGTACTGCTGATCCGTGAGATCGCGGAGCTTGCCAGCCTGGAAGTACAGGGCACGGCCACTTTCAAGCAAAGCAACATCAGCAACAGCGGGGAATGGAGCGATAACCTCAAGCGGGTATTTGCTGAAAATACGGCCTGGGTATCGGTGCCGTATATCGCCAAATACGGCGTGGATACGGACAGTACCAATTTCCATCTCACCGTGAAAGATACGACCGTATTCATAAAGCTGCCGCAACCGAAACTGCTGAGCTTCGAATTGCGGATGAACCGGATGGAAACTTCGTCCCGCAAAGGCTGGTTCACGTTTTCGGACGATGAAACCTACACCGAAGTGCAGAAAAAACTCTATGATACCGAACGCTCACAGATGGAGGAAAATGTGATGAACCAGAAGCAGTGCATGAACAAGATCATCGCCATTTTGCGCAACTATTACACGCCTTTGGGATACGAAGTGAAAGTGGAATTCACGGGAAACGACACTTCTTTACAGGGACCGGGACTGGAATAGACATCACGCGGCGTACTGCGTGATATACTTTACCAGCAAGCGTTTGGCGATGGGTAACAACGTTTCCTCAACCGGAAAAACCAGGCCGGTTTCTACCGTGTATACAGCAGGGTTAGGCAATTCCCGGAAGTTGCGGATGAGGTCGGATTTAATGCTTTGCTGCGTGTTGGCCAGGCTGCGGATGTAGGTGCTGATGAATTGGGTGTGGATACCCCGGAACTTTTCGTCGTGCCGTTCGAAGATCGTTAGCCGGTATTGATAGACGCGTGTGTCGGCGGCATGCCCGTCGCAGAGCAGCATGTAGCCCTCCTGGCTGTCGAGCGGAACGATGCCGACGGGTGTAATGTTGAGCTGGTCTTCCACGAATTCGTAGATCTCCGTTCCGCCCTGGATGGCGCCGTTCATTTCGGGGAGGGAAAACTGGATGATGTACTCCAGTTCTTCCATCAGTTCATCGTCGGCCGCGATTTGTTCGTAGAGAATTTGCAGCCGCTGCAGGTTAACGGCAGTGATCCGTTTTGGGAACTGTTGTTGCAGGAATTTTTTAGTATCCCGGAACGAAACGAGGTTGTTGTAATGATAGATGAGATCGCTTAACTGGGGGTATAATTTGTTCTCCCGGAAGCAATGGTTGATTTCCTGCAAATAAGCCAGTAAAGTGTATTTCTTCAACTCAAAATCGATATAGCCGTCGGCAAACCACGTCTCGCTCAATACTTTCATAGCCCTGGATAATTTATTCGTCTACCTGAATTTACGGATTTTTTCTTGTATGCGTTTTGCGCGCCCAATTACCAATAATTATTTATTAATACGTAATCATTTCAATATCTTACCAATACAAGTAGCTATTTTTCACCCACCTACCCAAAAGGGAAACCTGAAAATTATTTCAAGGTATGCCGAACAGAATATTGAGTTAATTCCTTATCTTCATTCAGTATTATTTTTCATTTTTTAATTTTTTTATCATGAACATCTACGTAGCCAACCTCCACTACAGGTTGAACGATGAGGACCTTCACCAAATCTTTAGCGAATTCGGGCAAGTTACCTCTGCTAAAATCATTAAGGATCACGAAACCGGTCGTTCACGTGGTTTTGGTTTTGTTGAGATGCCGAATCAAGAAGAAGGCACCTTGGCAATGGAGCGTCTGAACGGTAGTGAAGTAGAAGGCAAACAACTGATGGTCAACGAAGCTCGTCCGAAACAGCCCTCCAATGGTGGTGGCGGTTTCCGCAACAATCGTCCTGGTGGCGGTGGCGGATACGGCGGCGGCGGACGCGATCGTCGTTATTAATAGGCAGATTAGTTTCTTATCGATCCTATATAAGGCTTCCCTGGCGGGAAGCCTTTTTTTGCGTTTATTCCTAAACGCACACACCGGAAAAGGTTTCCGATCACCTCGCTTACCTCCACCCCAATCCAAAAAACAGCGCAAATCGATGCGCCGCTGCATCATTACAATACCCTCCGGCAACCCATGGATTAAGTCCTACAGCGACTTAATCTCCCTTCTGAAATGCTATTTTTAAAACTGGCGTGTAATCGATTACAATATGTAGATATTCCTCACATCCACACTTCCAACAAGCTCATTTGCCTCGATAATACAGGGTGAAAACGAAGCGCCGGCACATAAATGCAATTGGCAAACCAATCTTGCATATTACGCGGCTGTCCAGGGTTTTATACTATTACAGGACACATTCCTTCTTACATAAAAAAAGCGCGGCGGAACCGGGGTTCCGCCGCGCTTTACAAGAATTATTTTTTCCTTTAGTAACCTCTGGAAGGATCGAAGTTTTCCAGCTCCGTAGCCACGGCGCTGAGGAACGTCGAGCCCAGCGATCCGTCCACGATACGGTGATCGTACGACATCGATAGGTACATCATGTGGCGGATGGCGATGGAATCACCCTGCTCCGTTTCCACAACCACCGGGCGTTTTTTAATGGCGCCCACCGCCAGTATCGCTACTTGCGGCTGGTTGATGATCGGCGTGCCGGTGAGGCTGCCAAATGTACCCACATTGGTGATGGTAAAGGTACCATCCTGCGTGTTTTCAGGCTTCAAACGGTTCTGGCGCGCGGCGTTGGCGAGGTTGTTCACCTGCTTGGTAAGACCCACCAGGTTGAGCATATCCGCGTTGCGGATCACCGGCACGATAAGGTTGCCGGAAGGCAGCGCGGTGGCCATGCCGATATTGATATCTTTTTTGAGGATGATCTTGTCGCCATCGAGCGAGCAATTCACCAGCGGGAATCGCTTGATGCATTTTACTACGGCTTCCACGAACAGCGGCATGAAGGTGATCTTCTCCCCTTCGCGCTTTTCGAAATCCTTCTTCACGTTATCGCGCCAGCGTACCATGTTGGTCACATCGCATTCCGCGAAGCTGGTAACGTGGGGGAAGTGTGCTTGCTGCGCACCATATGGTCGGCGATCAGCTTGCGCATGCGGTCCATTTCGATGATCTCCACATTGCCGCCATAAGAATTGGAAGCGGCTACAGTAGTGATTTCGCGGGAAGGAGCGGGAGCGGCTTGAGGTGCCTCGCGGATCACTTCCGGCTCTTGTACGTTTGCACCGCGGTTGGCGATGTAATCGAGAATGTCTTTTTTCGTAACGCGGCCTTCGTTGCCGGAACCTGGAATCTTTTCGAGCTCGGCGAATGAAACGCCTTCCTGTTGTGCGATAGTAAGTACGAGTGGGGAATAGAAGCGGGCTTCTCCGGATGAAGGCACCGTGGCGGCGGCCTGTGGACGGGGCGGCGCAGTCTGGTATTGGGGCTCGGCAGGGCGGGCGGCTTCCGGCGCGGGTGCGGCGGCAGGAGAAGGAGCAACCGGCGCGTCGGCGGCGGTTTCCACCCTGGCGATCACCGTACCAACGGGCACCACGTCGTTTTCATTAAAAAGGATTTCAGTGATCACGCCGTCTGCTATCGACGGCACTTCACTATCCACTTTGTCCGTAGCGATCTCCAGCACCGTATCGTCCACCTTCACCACATCGCCGGGCTTCTTGTGCCAGCGAAGAATAGTGGCTTCCATGATGCTTTCTCCCATTTTGGGCATCACCAGTTCGACAATTGCCATATAAGTGATTGTTTTAGTAGATGACAAAAATAAGGGAATTTAACCTACCAGCCACTTCCTCAGTTCGTTCATCGCGGCAATGGCGGTCATCTCCGTGTTCCGCGCCCGGTCGTACCGGAAATGATAGCGCATCGTGCGGATGTTCTCCTTCCCTCCCACTGCGATCCAGACAGTGCCCACAGGCTTTTCGTCCGTTCCGCCGTCGGGCCCCATAATCCCCGACACGGCCATTACGCAATCGACGTTAAGAACGGCGAGCGCGCCTTCGGCCATTTCGCGGACAGTTTGTTCGCTTACGGCGCCATGCTGGCGGATGGTTTCGGGGCTTACGCGTAGTACGCTGGTTTTGGTTTCGTTGGCATAACTCACCACGCTGCCTTTGAAATAGCGCGAGCTGCCTGGCACGGTGGTGATCTGGCTGGCGATGCGGCCGCCGGTGCAGCTT
The DNA here is from genome assembly GCF_038396755.1 of Chitinophaga pollutisoli. Classification (NCBI taxonomy): domain Bacteria; kingdom Pseudomonadati; phylum Bacteroidota; class Chitinophagia; order Chitinophagales; family Chitinophagaceae; genus Chitinophaga; species Chitinophaga pollutisoli. The sequence goes on from NZ_CP149822.1 coordinate 1,504,991, forward strand.
TCGGCGGTGCCGGCTGTCAGTCCTTTTTCGAGGAGGATATTGCCGAGGATCACGCCCATGGGGAGGTCCTGTTCTGCCACGAGAATATCGGCCACGAGGGATTTCAGCGCCTGGTGGGCGTCTTTCATTTCGGCGGCGGCGGTGATTTTATCGGGCGCTTCGGTGGTGAGGCGCAGTTTCAGCAGGCCGTAGCTTGGCAGGTAAGCGAGTTTGATATGCGCGGGCATCGCGGCTTCGAAATCGCGGATGCGTTCGGCAACGAAAGATTCGCCCATGCCGGATGTAATAAGGGTTTGATGCAGGAGCGCCGGTGTATGGAAGCGTTCCCGCAGGCGGGGGATCACTTCATTTTCCATGAGGCCTTTCATTTCGAAGGGCACGCCCGGGAGCGAAACGAAGATGACGTCGTTTTTCTCGAACCACATGCCCGGCGCGGTGCCGCGCAGGTTCTGGAGCACAGCGCAGCTGTCGGGCACCATGGCCTGTGCCACGTTGCGTTCGAGCACGGGCAGGCCGCGGCTTTCGAAGAAACCCATCACGCGGGTGTAGGTGGCTTCATCCCGCACCATTTTGCCGCCGAAATATTCGAGCAGCGTGGGTTTGGTGATATCGTCGGCCGTGGGGCCGAGTCCGCCGGTAATGAGCACTACTTTGGATTTGGCGGATTCCTCTTCGAGGGCGGAGAGGATGGCCTGGCGGTCGTCGCCAACGGCCACGCGCCGCTGCACCCAGATGCCGGCGTCGTTGAGGCGGGTGCCCATCCAGGCGGAATTGGTGTCTATTGTTTGCCCGATCAGCAGCTCGTCGCCGATCGTGATGATACTGGCCCGGATGCGGTTCATGGTGCGGTGGCGTTTGAGGGAGTTTCGAAATAAGGCGCGAGCTTTTCGCGGAGGATGTCGGGCATGTTCATGCGCTTTTTGGTTTTGGCGTCGATGAATGCGAGGGTGACGGTTCCCACGTTCAGCAGTTCTCCCTGCTGGTTGTACAGTTCGGAATGGAACTGGATTTTATGAGCGGGCGGGAGTTCTTTCAGTATAGTCTTCACCGTTATCACGTCATCGTAGTAGGCGGGCCGGAGGTATTTGACCTGCAGCTCGGCCACGGGCATGATAACGCCTTGTTCTTCCAGCTCGCGGTAGGTGAAGCCGAGCTGGCGGATGGCGTCGGTACGGCCGACTTCGTAATAGAGGGCGTAATTGCCGTAATAGAGGTACCCCATCTGGTCGGTTTCTCCGTATCTCACGCGAATGTCTATCGTTGTGCTGTACATGTTCCGTTGTTGAAAATGTCTGTAAATGTAGGGGATTTGGCGGGGTAAAAAAAGAGTTCCGTGCGCCGGGGGCGCAGGAACTCTTTCGAAAAAAGCTTTTGCGGGAGCGGGCGGATTATTTTCCGAGCGCGCCGTCGAGCGAATATTTACCGGGCCCGGCGATGAGCAGGGTCACGAAGCCAGTGAGGAACATGATGGCCACTTCCTTGTCGTGCAGCGGATCCTGGGCGTGTATCATGAACACGATTACGAGGAAGCAGATGATCAGGGGGATGGTGGCCACGCGGGTGAGGAGGCCTACGAGCACGAGGGCCCCGCAGAAGAATTCGGCGAAGATGGTGAGCCCGAGCGACGCGGTTTTACCCAGGCCGAAGGGGTCGGCGAATTTTTGCGCGTAGGTCGAGAAGTTGACCAGCTTGGGCCAGCCGTGGGTCATGATAAGGCCGCCGAAAAGAAGACGGAGCAAAAGCAGTGAAAGGCTGATGCCTGCGTTGCTGTACTTGGTGGATAGTAGTTTTGCCATAGTAATTTGGTTTGATTCTTGATAAGAGTACCCCTCGGAAGGAATCTGCTCAAATTTAGATAATCTTAATGTATATAAAGATAAAATTCAAAATTAGCAGACGGATGCATGCCTGCCAACTCGTACCAGGAATAGTTATCCACATCCTTTACTTTATCCACATGCAGTAGATAACCTGCAAGGGGCAAAGCAAGCGCAATCCGCTATATTTGCTTCGTTTGTTTCCCTCATGACGATGCCAACACCTGCCGGCCTCCGGAACCAACGGGATAAAGCTTTTTGCCACTCCTGTAATAATTCCCGGCCGGTGCCGTTTTTTCTAAAAATTGTCGACAATAATATCAAAAGCATGAAGCTATTCACCAGACAAAACTGCGCTTTTCCAGGCCTCCGCGTAATCCTGCTGGCCGCAGGGCTTACCGGCGCCATCCGGGCCGAAGCGCAGCAAACCCGCATTCATACGGAGCCAGACAAAGTTTTCCGGGAAGCGCAACAACTCTACCGAGAAGGAAAATTCGCCCTTTCCCAGCAATTGTTCCGGCAAACCATCGACGGGATCGGTTATTTCGCCGAAACCAACCGCTCCCTGGTGAATTCGGACGCACATTTCTATTTCGCCATGTGCGCCCTGAAACTGCAGAACGAAGACGCGGAAAAGAAAGCCATCGAATTCATCGACCGCTTCAACAACAGCCCCCGCGAACAAATGATCAGCTTCCAGCTCGCCCGGTATTACTTCCACCGCAACAAGCTCCAGGAAGCCATCCCCTATTACGAAAAAGCCTCCATCGATAACCTCTCCAACGAGGACATCGCCGACGCCAAATTCGAACTGGCCTACTGCTACTTCAACCTGAAAGATTTCGCGAAAGCCCAGCCGCTCTTCGCTTCGATCAAGGAAATCCAGAACAAGTACTACATCCCGGCCAATTACTACCACGGCTTCATTTCCTACTACAACAAAAAATACGCGGAAGCCCTCACCAGCTTCCAGCGCGTGCAGCAAGACCCGAAGTATGCCGCCGTTGTACCCTACTACATCGCCGAAATCTACTACTTCCAGGGCAAACGCGACCAGCTCATCCAATACGCCGAACCGCTCATCCGAAAAGGCAACCTCTATTACGACGCCGAACTGAAACAACTCGTGGGTCAGGCCTATTTCGAACGGAAAGATTACGCCAAAGCCCTTCCCTATCTCGAAGAATTTAACGAGAACGCGGAAGAAGTAAGGAAAGAAGATGTGTACCAACTCTCCTACGCCTACTATCAAACCGCCAACCTCGATAAAGCCATCACCGGGTTCAAACAGCTCAGCTCCTCGAAAGACTCGCTGGGCCAGAACTCCATGTACCTCCTGGGCGACTGCTACCTCCGCACCGGCCAGAAAGCCAACGCCCGCAACGCTTTCGCTTTCAGCGCCCGCAACAGCTCCAACCCGAAGCAGCAGGAAATCTCCCGCTTCAACTACGGCAAATTGTCGTACGAACTGGGTTACCAGGACGCCGCCATCACCGAGCTCACCGGCTACATCAACAACTATCCCAACGGCGAATACACCCGCGAATCCCGCGAGATCCTCGTGCAGCTCTTCGCCAATACCAATAACTACAAGGATGCCATCTCCCTGCTGGATGCATTGCCGGAGAAAAGTCCCGCCGTGCTGAAAGCCTACCAGAAAGTATCCTACGGCCGCGCCACGCAGCTGGTGAATGACGGCCAGCTGGCCGAAGCCGACCGCCTCCTGGGCATTTCCCTTTCCCACAACTACGATCCGCAGATAACGCGGCTTGCGCAGTTCTGGAAAGCGGAAATCGCACTGCGCCAGGGGCAGACCGACAAAGCCATCCCCGCCCTCCAGGCATATCTCGGCAACAGCGGCGCTCCGGTTTCCGGGGAAGCCAACGTGCAAACCGCCAGCTACAACATGGGCTACAGCCTGCTGAAGAAAGAGCAATACGCCAACGCGCTGCCCTACTTCGAAGCCGCCCAGCGCGCCAGCGGCCCCAACGCCGGGCGCATCAACAACGACGCGCTGCTCCGCGCCGCCGATTGCCACTACATGCTGCGCGACTTCCCGAAAGCCACCGCGCTGTACGACCAGGTGATCAGCGAAAACCAGCCCGCCGCCGATTATGCTACCTATCAGAAAAGCATCATCCTCGGCATCCAGGGCAAACACGCCGACAAACTGAACGCCCTCAAACAGCTCGCCGTGAAATATCCCGGCTCCACCTTTAATAACGACGCGGAAATGGAAATCGCGGATACCTACCTCAGCGACGAACGATTCAGCGACGCCATCCCCTATCTCAAAAATATCCTCCAGAAGCAGCCCGACGGCGCCAATGCGCCGAAAGCCCTGCTGAAACTGGGGCTCGCATATTTCAACACCGACCAGGAAAGCACCGCGCTGCAATATTTCAGGCAGGTGGTGGAGAAGTTCCCCGCTTCCGCGGAAGCCAACTCCGCACTCGTCAATATCCGGACCATCTACGTGAGCCAGGGCAAAACGGACGATTACCTCGCGCTGCTGAAATCCACCGGCAGGTCCGTGAGCGCATCCGCTGAAGATTCCCTGAGCTACGCTGCCGCCGAAACCCGCTTCAGCAGCGGCGATTACACCGGCGCGGTAGCATCCTTCAATAACTACCTGCAAAAATTCCCGAACGGACAATTCGCCCTCCAGGCCAACTTCTACAAAGCGGAATGCCTTTACAACAGCAAAGACTACACAAACGCCCTCCCTGCCTACGAATTCGTACTGGCCCGCGGGAACAGCCCCTTTGCCGAACGCTCCGCCCTGCAGGCCGCTTACCTGAATTACTACCAGGTGAAGGATTACGGGAAAGCCAAGCAATATTACCAGCAGCTCAAGAGCTTGTCTACCACCAAAGACAATACCCTCGCCGCCGCGCGCGGCCTGCTGCGCAGCAGCTACCAGCTGAATGCATGGGATGAAGTGGCGCCCCTGGCCGAAGAGCTGCTCTCCGCCCGCGACATTTCTACCGACGACCAGATCATCGGCCACTTCTACCTCGGCAAGTCGCTGCAGCAGCGCGGCCAGTTCGACGAGGCCATCAGCGAATACAAAATCGTAACCGGCCTCACCAAATCGGAAGTAGGCGCCGAAGCGCGGTACAACATCGCCAAATGCCTGTTCGAGAAAAACGACCTCGCAGCAGCCGAGAAAGCCGGTTTCGATGTGATCAAAAACACTTCCAGCTATGAAGTATGGGTAGCCAAATCATACATCCTCCTTGGCGACGTGTACTTCCGCCAGAAGGATTACTTCAACGCCAAAGCTACTTTCCAGAGCATTGCCGAAAACTGTCCCATTGCGGAGCTGAAAGCCGAAGCGAAGGAAAAACTGGCAAAAACGGAAGCGGAAGAAAAAGCTGGTTCTAAAATTAAATGAGGAAAAACATGAAGCGCATATATATAGCATTCGCACTCGCTTTCCCACTCAGCGCCCTCGCGCAGCAGAAGGACTCGCTGAAGCAGGAAACGATCGACATCATCTCCAAATACCAGCCCAAGCTGCCCAACGCGGCCAAGCTGAACCTGACGGCATCCCTGCCCACGGTAGACACGAGCCGCCCGCGCCTGGGTTACCAGGTACCGGCGCTCAACCTGAATTTCATGTACCAGCCCGTACAGATCCGTCCGCTTGCGCTGGGGAAAGACACCACGTCCCTCCAGCTGCAGAACAATTACGTGAAGCTCGGGTACGGCAACTACAACACACCGCTCATCCAGGCGGGTTTTGGCAGCGGCCGGCAGGATAAATACAATTTCGGGGTGTTCTTCAATTACACATCCTCGAAAGGCGATATCCAGTACCAGGACGTGTCGCAGATGAATATCCTCGGTTCGGGCACTTACTTCACGCCATTGTTTGAAGTGAACGCCAGCCTGGGCTACAACCGCAACCTGGTACATTATTACGGTTACGACCACGCCGCGCACGATTATTCGAAAGATGATGTGAAGCAGGCATTCAACGAAGTAGTGGCGAAAGTGGGGTTGAAGAACAGACCGCAGAATGACTGGGGCTTCCAGTTCCAGCCGCAGGCCGAATTCACCATTTTTGGGGATAAGTATAAGCGGATGGAAAACACCTTTGTGCTGAAGGCGCCTATCCGCAAGCAGATCTTCGAAGATATCTGGCTGAAGGCGGAAGGCCTGGTAGATCTGAGCGTATTCAAAGAAGACAACAACGATCAGATCAATAATAACATCGCCGCCATCCACCCTGCCGTGGAAATCACCAAACCCGGATTCGTGCTGCATGCCGGCGCCAACCCCACTTGGACCAACGGCAAGTTCCACCTCCTGCCCGACATCGTGAACGAATCGCACCTGATCCGTGAAAAGCTTATCCTGAGCTCCGGCTGGATCTCGTATTTCCAGAAGAACAACTTCCGGAACCTCGCCACGGAAAATCCCTGGTTCAATTCCTACGGGCCGGATATGCTTAATACCCGTATCGAAGAGAAGTACACCGGTATCAAAGGCACGCTGGGCAACCACTTCAACTATAACACCAAGTTCGGCGCCATTACCTGGCATAACCGCGCGCTGTTCGTGAACGACAGCATTAACGGTATGAAGAGCTTCCAGACCCGCAACGAGGAAGAGCTGCGCGCCTTCCAGCTGCATGCGGAAGTGGGATATATCCAGGAAGAAAAGTTTCAGGCGCGGGTGAGTGTGGACTGGTATGATTTCAACAAACAGAAAACCGAGCTGAAGCCCTGGCACGTGCAGCCCTTCAAGGCTACATTGTTCGCCCAGTATACGTTCGGGAAGAAATTCCACCTGAACGCCAACCTGTACACCCTCAGCGGCACTTATTACGTGCTGCGCAGCGAAGGGCTGGACAATATGGGTAAAACCAAGGCGGTACAGGACCTGAACGCCGGAGCGGAGTACAATGTGACGAAGAACTTCAACCTCTGGGTGAACGTGAATAACCTCTTCAGTTCCAAGTACGAACGCTGGCATGGGTACCCCTCTTACGGGCTGAACGTGCTCGGCGGGGTTACCGTTAAGTTTTAATTGCGTAAACTTGCACTCAAAAGTTACCGGCCGCAAATGCTACAGCAATATATCACGGAAGTCCTTTTCAGGCAGCAAACCTGCATCGTACCGCAGGTAGGCACCTTTACAATCCAGCACATTCCCGCGCAGTTCAGCGTGGTGGACCAGTCGCTGACGCCTCCCCGGCAGCAGGTGCAATTCGATACCCGCTGGGAAGACGATGGCTCGCTGCTCCGTTGGATTTCGCGCAAGGAGAACCTGCTGGAGCCGGTGGCGGCGCTGAAACTGGACAAATACCTCCAGCAATTCCGCGAGGCTTTGTCGGCCGGCGAGCCGCTCGACCTGCCGGGTATCGGCAGCCTGCGGATCGATCCGCTGGGGCAGCTGCGCTTCACGCCGCAGGAGCTTCCGGACGCCTGGCAGCCCATCGGGCTGGAGCAGGTGATCCGTTCGGAATCCGCGCCACGCGTGCTGCAAGGCACTACAGAAGTCGAAAATAACCAGGTGGTGGAACATACCAGCGCCGTGTACGAAGAACCCGAAAGCCAGGGGCGCTTCCGCTGGTGGTGGGTGGTGCTGCCGCTCGTATTGATCGGTGGTGGTGTGGCCGCATGGATGTTCAAAGACCAGATCCTGCCCGCCGCCCCGAAGCCCGAAGCCCCGCAGCCCGTTGTGGCAACGCCTCCCGTGGAAGACAGCGTGGTAACCGCCCCCGTGGAGCCCGTCGCTCCGGTTAGCGACAGCATTTCGTATTACGTGGTGATCGCCACTTTCAAATCCCGCGAATCCGCCGAGCGCAATCACGCCAAGCGGCTGGCCTGGGGTTATAAGGAAGTCGTGCTCTTCGCCTCGAAAGACTCTACGGAATTCAACCTGGCCGTGCCCTACACTACGATGCCGGCAGACACGACCGCCGCGAAAGACTCTGTGGCGCTGAAGTTCCAGGCGCCGGTGAGAATCGTTTACTAGAAGATCAATTGTAAGAAATAACAAATCGCCTCCAAACGGGGGCGATTTTTTTTGCCGAAAATTTTTCCGTTTCGTTTTTCTTTTATATTGACGCATTGTTTGTAACGAATTCGTTAACCCAATCCATATCTTATGTCAATTGCCAAAAGAAAGGCGAAATGCCTGTTTGTTGCCCTGATATGCGCCACCAGCGCGTTTTCGCAGGATCTTCCAACCCTGGCGCCACCGTTGAAAGTGCCGCCCACGCCGGAAGCCGCAGCCCTTTTCCGTGTGCAGGATGTGCCGGTATCGCTATGCAACGGCTTGCCGGAAATCAGCGTTCCGTTGGGGGAGTTTGCATTGAAAAATTTCACGCATGCCATAGCGTTGCGGTACCAGTCAGGAGGGATACGGGTAGATGAAGTGCCTTCCTGCGTGGGCAGCGGCTGGTCGTTGCAGGCGGGCGGCGTGCTGGGCGTCACCGTCCACGGGAAGCCCGATTTGCATAATGGCGGGCCCGGGCCGGAAGGCGACATACCGCGGTCAATCGTCCAGGACCCTCACTGGGCGCCACCGGTGTGGGGGCCTGACAGGCATGAGGATACCCGGTATGCATGGTTCAAGGAAATGGCCGACAGAAGAACGGATCTTGAGCCGGACCTTTTCAGTTTTACGGCAGGAAATTTCTCGGGAAAGTTCTATACCGACTTCCGCGGGTACACGCATCCCATCCCATTGCGGAAAATACAGGTGAGCGGCCTGTTCCGTATCCGCGACGAAGATGGCAATACCTTTTATTTCGACCTGCGCGAGACCGCTGAATCCGATAACGGCCAGGCAAGTACGCAGTTTTATTTAACGAAGATCGTGACCCCGTTGCGCGACTCTATCGTGTTTCAATACGAGCCGCTGCATTTCGCGTACCGCGTTTACCTGGGTGAAACCCGGTACACCTGGATTTCAGGCGTCAGGCACCCGGACCTTGCCGCCGCGGCAGATTTGTACCCCACGCGAGTTACTACAGCCGCATGCCGTGTAAAAGGCTGGCGGCTGAAGGAAATTTCGGCCAGCACCGGCGCCCGCATGCGGATGATTTATAACACCAGGGAAAGGACCGATCTTCCCGGTACGCATGCACTCGCGGCGGTGGAATGGCTGTATCAAAACGACCTGCGCAAACGGTTCCGGTTTGTATACGGATATTATGGCGACACCCGTACCCCGGAAAGCCACCGGCTCTGGCTGAAAGAAATGTATGAAGAAGCCCCCGACGGAAAGCGGCTGCCCTCCTGGGTTTTCGGTTACAACGACGTCAGCGTGTTACCTCCGCGGCTATCGTCGCGGCAGGATCACTGGGGATACGCCAACGGGACCGGGATCGGCAATGCCTCCCGCCTGCCGCAACACCCCGCGTTTACCGGCGGCGCAATCCGCGAGCCCGACACGTTATATTCCCGCGCCGGTATGCTGACAAGCATACGATACCCTACCGGCGGGAGCACGCTATTTACATTCGAGCCCAATACCATATGGGTTTACAACGAAGCTAAGGAACAGACGGTGCAGGGCGGTTTCCGATGCAACGGGGAGCCCCGTGCCACGACCCAACGCACGTTTATCTTGCCGCAGGGAGCGTATGATGTGCGGATACGCTATAACACGCTTCCGTCGCTTCATACAAAGTCCCGTTACATTGAAGAACTTGAATTTTCAGAAACACATACCTGCGAGATCAGCCTGAAAAAGCCAGGCGGACAGATGATGTTTTTCACCGGCAGGAATGCCCATCCGGAAGGCGACCCGGAGAATTTGCCGCCCGGTACATATAGCGTCGTCGTCCGGACGGATGGAGAAGGCGCCTGGGGCTTCTGGGAATTGTCGTATAAGAAAGATTCGATAACAAAATACTCCGGGCCAAAACTGGTTGGCGGATGGCGAATCCGGACCATTGAAAATACAGATCCCCTACATCCGCATCTCCGCGATACCAGGACGTTTCACTATGGACAGTCGGATGTATACCCGGAAAGATCTTCGGGGATTTGTCCGGCCCGGCCGCAATACGAGTACCAGCGGAATACCTGTCATTATAAAAAGGTTGAGCAACCTCACAGGCCGGGCTTCACCGCCATCAAATATGTCTTGCAATGCGGGATGCTGATGGTACAGCATGCAGGCAGCGTCACGCCGTTATCCGGCGATCATGGTCCGGTGATATATCAGCGGGTGGAGGTCCGCGAGGGGGTAAACGGCGCTTCCGGGAGAACGGTCAACACGTATTCCTATAAACCCAAAGCCGCCGGGCCCGGCGGCTTCCCTTTCGTGCCGGAAACCAATTACAACGGGTATAACGGGCAGCTCCTGAAAACCGAAAAATTCCGCAAAACGACGGCCGGTGGTTATCAACCCACCGAAACAACGGATTATGCCTGGTCATTCGTCCCCGCTGAAACATACTGGCGGCAATGGTTCCATGAGAACCCGCCGCCGGAAGCCTTTCGCGGCCTGGGCATGCACGTTTCCTACCTGGTCCGCGAACGGCAGGACGTGTTCCGGAAATATACCGCGCACTTTAATACCGGCTCCTTCCGGCACCTGTCGGAATGGTACCGGTGCGACAGTATCGTCCGTTTCGTATACCCGGACAACGGCCCGCCCCTTCGGTCCGCCACGCATTTGCGGTACGACAACCCCGTTCATCTCCAACCTACGCAGTTGATTACGATGGGCAGCAACGGAGAGCGGATCGTCCAGGTGACGAAATACCCGGGCGATTATACCCGCGATGCCGTGTTGGCGGCCCTGGTGCAGGGGAACCAGGTGAGAAAGCCGGTTGAGCGGTGGACTTACCGCGATAACCTGGTGGCGGAGCACATCCGGATCGGTTATAGATCCTGGCATGGAGGGGCATTCATCATGCCGGATACAATTTTCACGGCTGCTCACGGCCGGAGCCTTCAGCCGGAAAGACATTTTTTGTACGACAAGTCCGGTAACCTGGTGCAAACCACTTCGCGTGACGGGCTCATCCGCTCGTTGCTTTGGGGATATGGTAATCAGTTTCCCGTCGCTGAGTTAGCGGGAATTCCCTATTCCGTGGTTGCGGGATGGGTGGATCACAATGTGCTCCGGCATCCCGCCGGCGACTTGCGGCTGCGGACAGAATTGCAGAAAATACGCACGCGCGCCGGGCTGTTACCCGCGGTGATCAGGACGTTCACGCATGCACCGCTGAAGGGCGTCACCAGCATTACGGGCGCCGACGGAAAGACTGTTTATTATGAGTATGACGGATTTGGGCGATTAAGCGTGGTGCGGGATCATGACGGGAATATCCTCAAGATGCACAAATATGCCTACCAGGCGCCGCAGCAGGAATGATTTGTGGACGGGCGGCGCTCGGTCCCGGCAGAGAACCAAAATAAGTGGCTGCCGGAGCCGATCACCCGCATGCGCAGCCGCATAAAAGGCGGCTGGCAGTATTTGCCATACTCTGATCGTAGTTAGCGCCTCCTTGACTACACCCCGGAAAATATATGCGCAGCCGAATAAATGCCGGCTGGCAGTTTTTGCTAAGTTCCTGATCGTAGTTAGCACATTACTCGAACAACTGCATTGCGTGAAATTTATGCACCGCCGCATAATGCCGGCTGGCAGTTTTTGCTATGTTCCTGATCGTAGTTAGCACATTACTCGAGCGATTGCATTGCGTGAAATTTATGCACCGCCGCATAATGCCGGCTGGCAGTAATTGCGATCCTCCTGATCGTAGTTAGCGTTTCGAAAATATTTCCGTGATCAGCGCTAATCCGCAGTGATTCGTACGCATCCCACCGCCAGAATCCAACATTTCAGGCAAACTAAATCGCATTACGCGCCTTCGCATGACGGCGCAAATAGGCGGGTGCATACTTTTGCAAAAAACGTAAGCAAAAACGTAATCGATTACAATATAATATTGAAGCATAAACCAATACCCCTCATTATGAAAAGATTACCGCCGATTTTAATCAGCTGCTTCCTGCTGATCGCCGCCTGTTCAAAAAACAGCGGCCAACAGGATGAACCGAAAAACACTGAACCTCCTGTCGTTCGCCCCCACGGAGCACCCACCGGAGAAATCGTAAAAAAATCCATCGGCCCCGCCGGCGGCAGCCTCTCGTCCAAAGACAATACCCTCCAGATAGAGGTTCCCGCGGGCGCATTAACTACCAATACGGAAATCAGCGTGCAAGCGGTTTCCAACACACTGCCCGGAAGCCCCGGTCCCGCATACCGCCTCCTTCCGGAGGGTACGCGCTTCGCCAAACCCGTTAAGCTCACCTTCAAATACACCAACCAACACCTCGACAGTACCAGCGAAGACGCGCTCTTCATGGCTTACCAGGCGCAGGACGGCGTCTGGCGCTTCATTCCCAAAACCACACTCAACAAAACCGCCCGCACCCTCACCGTCGAAACCACCCACTTTTCCGATTGGGCACCTTATGCGATGTTCTGGCTGCGCGCCGATCCCAACAGCGTGCTGGTGAAAAAAGCTTCCATGCTCGTCATTTATTCCTCCAACGAAGAAGTGACATCCGAAGAGCTAGACGACCCGGAAGTCGCTATTTTCCGGGAACGCGTGCTCCGGAAACCCGGGAATATAAAAAACTGGAAATTGGAAGGCGCCGGAAGGTTGCAAGGGAGCGATTTTGAGTTCGCCAGGTACGATGCTCCGGCCAAAGTGCCTGCAGTCAACCCCGTCACCGTTTCCGTGGAAGTGCACAATTTCCTGCCCGGCGGCGCCATTCCCGGCCGCGGCAACGTAGGCATCGTGACCCTGCTCGCGAAAATCAAGATCGAAGATGAAACGTATCTTTCCGGGACTGTTAATGGCGTAGAAGTATTCTGCACCAACGTCCACCACAAATACATCCCTGGCGGATGGCTCAACTTCTCCGGCGAGTACGCCCCGCTGGAAGGCTTCTCCTGCCAGATCGAAGGCGTCAGCAACCCAGTGCGCCCTGGCAGGCACTCCTGGCACTCACCCGATTACGGCGGTACGGCGTACCTCGAAAAAGGAACGTTTACCAACCCGGTCAACGTGTATGGCAGAACGTTTTACTCATATTGCGAAGACGATGAGCTCATCGATTACCGCGCATCAGGCGGCGAATTGGTGATTACGAACGTTGAACAGATCGAAAACAAGGAATACATCACCGGGTATATGACGGGGACATTTTATAAATTGATCCGATGCGGAACCGGGACCGTTGAAAATTTCAACCTGCAATTCAGGACCATCCGAAACAACTGATTCTCCTGCATATCCCGACAAACCCCTCTTTATGACAACGCAATGCAAGGCATTCAAAGCAGGAAAAACATTTCAAAAACGCTGAATGATGGGGTATAACGCGGTGGCGGAGGATTTTGCCGTTACCGCAACTTACAGCACCTAATCGTACTAACACATCGATTAGATTAAAGTATCGCCGGGCGATATCTATCATCCGGAACTTATATAGTGCGCACCACTTTCATCCGGAAAAACGGCCGCTTTGCCCTTTCCATCCTACCACCCGCCGGCGAATGTTTCGGTGTAACCGGACTGGGTGTTATCTTCCGGTCCCATTTCCCTTGTATACATCATTACTACTAAAAAAGGGATGGCATGCTGCCATCCCTTAACCTATATGCGGAGTGTTTTACTTCGGCCGGATCTGATCCACCACGATCTTCAAACCTTCTTCGAAACTATGGGGCGCGTAGCCCAGTTCCTGCACCGCCTTGTCGATCACAAAACCGGTTTTTGCTGGCCGCGGAGCAGGCTGTTTGAAGGTAGATGCATCTACTTTTTCCAGGAGCTTTGTATCCAGTTCGAGGTACCCCGCTACCTGGTATGCCATTTCAAAGGGCGTGAGCATGTCTTTCCCGGATAGATGGAAGATGCCTTCCGCTTTTTTATCGAGCATGAGTTTCACGCCTTCGGCCAGGTCCTGCACGAGGGTGGGCGTCCGCCACTGGTCGTTCACCACTTTGAGCTTCTTTTTTTGTTCCAGGTTGGACTTCACCCAGGTGATGATATTGCTGCGCCGGGGATCATCGGCCAGGCCGTACACCAGCACGGTCCGCGCGATGCCCCATTGGGCTTTGGATTGCTTTACGATTCTTTCCGCCGCCACTTTGCTGGCGCCGTAATAGTTGACGGGATTGACGGGATCCTCCTCACTGTATGGCCCTGCCAGCCCGTCGAATACGAAATCGGTGGATATGAACAGGAAGTACGCCCCCACTTTCTCCGCGCCCTGCAACAGGTAACGCGTCGCGGTAACGTTCACCATCCAGCAGGCGTCCTTGTTGCGCTCACAATCGTCGGCCTGCGTCATGGCGCCGGCGTGTACGATTACATCGGGCTTGTGGCGGTCCACCAGCCCCTTTACCGCGGCCTCGTCTGCCAGGTTCACCGATTCGTACGCGTATCCGGATCGCATGCGGAGACGGTTGGGACCGCGGCCGGTAGCGATCACTTCGTAATCGGGATTGCCTGCCAGCCGTTGCACCAGGTATTGTCCGAGGAGCCCGTTGCTCCCTGTAATGAGCACTTTCATAATTCCAATATACAAAAACGCCGCGTAATGGAGTGTTACGCGGCGTTTATTGATGATAGTGAATCTATTACATTTTCTTCCCGGTGGTTACCGTAGAAAAATTCATGCCCAGGTTAAACATCGTGAAGGACCAGATGTCGGTGGCTTCGTCGATGAGTTTGGACGTGGGTTTGCCTGCGCCGTGGCCCGCCTGCTTCTCCACGCGGATCAGCACGGGGTTGGGACCGCTGTGGGCCGCCTGCAGTGCCGCCGCATATTTGAAGGAGTGCGCCGGTACCACGCGGTCGTCGTGATCCGCCGTGGTGACCATGGTGGCGGGGTAAGAAGTCCCTTCCTTCAGGTTGTGGAGGGGGGAATATTTCAGCAGGTAGGGGAACTGGTCCGCCTTTTCGCTGGTGCCGTACTCGGTTACCCATGCCCAACCGATGGTGAATTTCTGGAAACGGAGCATGTCCATCACGCCCACGGCCGGAAGCGCCACCTTAAACAGGTCGGGGCGCTGCGTCATGGCCGCGCCTACAAGCAGCCCGCCGTTGGAACCGCCACGGATGGCGATCTTCGCAGGATTGGTGTATTTCTCTTTTACGAGATATTCCGCCGCGCCGATGAAATCATCGAACACGTTCTGTTTCTTTTCCATCATACCGGCTTTATGCCAAGCCTCGCCGTATTCGCTGCCGCCGCGGAGGTTGACCACTGCGTAAATACCGCCCTGTTCCATGAAAAACAGGTTGCTCACGGAGAAAGAAGGCGTCATCGGTATGTTGAACCCGCCGTAACCGTACAGCAAAACGGGATTTTGTCCGTTCATTTTCAGTCCTTTGCGGTACGAGAGGAATACGGGCACTTTGGTGCCGTCTTTACTGGTGAAAAACACCTGTTTGGTCTCGTAATCGTCCTGATTGAACTTCACTTCCGACTTGCGGAACAGCTCCGATTTACCGGATTTAATGTCGTATTTGTAGATAGTAGGAGGCGCCACGAAAGAAGAGAAGGTGTAGAAGAACTGCCCGTCTTCCTTCTTGCCACCGAAGCCGCCCGCGGCGCCGATGCCCGGCAGGTGGATGTCGCGGTCTTTCTTACCGGTAACATCGTATTGCACGATGCGGGTCGATGCGTCTTTCAGGTAGCTGGCGAACAGTTTGCCGCCTGCGGTCCCTACGCCCTGGAGTACTTCCGGCTGTTCGGGGATGATCAGCTTCCAGTTTTCCTTCGCGGGTTTTTTCGGATCCACGAGTACCAATTTGTAGTTGGGCGCGTCGTGGTTGGTGAGCAACAACAGCTTGTCGCCTACGTTTTCCACTACGCTGGGCTCATATTCGAACCCTTTTACCAGGAGCTTGAACTCGGTCTGCGAAGCGTCTTGCAGGTCGCGGTACCAAACTTCGTTGCCGCTGGTGCCTTCGGAGGTGCTGAGGATGAGGAAGCGCTCGTCTTCGGTGAGGCCCACGCCGGCATTGCGGAGCGGGTGCTCTTTATCAACGTAGATCAGCGGGTCCTGGTCCTGGGAAGTGCCTACCTTATGGAAGTATACTTTATGGAATTCGTTCTTTTTGGAGAGCTTGCTCTGCTCGTCGGGGGCGTCGTAGCGGCTGTAATAGAATCCGTCGCCTTTCCAGGACAGGCCGGAGAATTTGATCCAGTCGATCTTGTCCTGCAGCAGTTTTTTGGATTCCACGTCCATCACGAATGCTTCCTGCCAGTCGGAACCGGCTTTGGCGATGAGGTAGGCGCAATAGCGGCCGTCTTTCGAGAAAGAGAGGTTGCCGAGGGCGGCGGTGCCTTTATCGGAGAGTTTGTTGGGATCGATGAACACTTCGGGGGCGCCGTTCAGGCCTTCCTGGCGATAGAGCACGGCCTGGTTCTGGAGCCCGTCATTTTTATAAAAATAGTAATATTTGCCTTCGCGGAAGGGCGCGCCGTATCGGGGGTAGTTCCAGAGGGCTTCCAGGCGCTGTTTGATCTGGCCGCGGAAGGGGATGGAGGCCAGGTAATCCTGGGTAACGGTGTTTTGCGCGTCTACCCATGCCTTTGTATCGTCGGCATGGTCATCTTCCAGCCACCGGTAGGGATCGGCGATCTGGGTGCCGTGATAATTGTCTACGGTGTCTACTTTTTTCGTCTCGGGGTATTTGAGTGGTTGGTTCTGTGCAAGCGCGGTGCCTGCTCCCATCAACATCATCATACTCATGGCAACATGCTTATGGTTTAAATTTGTCATACGTATATTTTTATAAAATTCTAAGCTGTTTGTTTGATGGAAATTAAAAATTTAGTTATTTCATCGAATATCTGATAGGAAACTATTAAAAAATGTTAATTTCGTGCGCCCTTTATCCGGATGCAAGTCTGGCAAAATACTATGAAATAACCATTGCGCATGCGCCATCGCATAATTTTTTGGATGGGCGGTTGGAAAAACGATTTAGTAGGAGGGCGCAAAAATGATTTATCAGGCGGCACAAGAAGCAATTCGGGTGGCCATGACAATATAGAAGATCACACATGAAAAAAGTGAACAACATCGCAGTTCTTACCTCCGGGGGCGACGCTCCGGGGATGAACGCAGCCATCCGGGCGGTAGTCAGAACGGGCATCTATCATCAGCTGAATGTTTTTGGAGTGATGTATGGTTACAAAGGCATGTTGACAGGGGAAATCTTCCCTATGGAATCCAAGTCTGTCGCCAATATCATCCAGCGCGGGGGGACCGTCCTCAAAACCGCCCGCTGCAAAGAATTCTATGAGCCAGAAGGCCGCAAAAAAGCTTACGAGAACCTGAAGAAATTCGGGATCGACGGGCTGGTGGTTATCGGGGGCGACGGTTCCTTCAAAGGCGCCCAGAAATTCAGCCAGGAATTCGACATTCCCTGTATCGGCCTCCCCGGCACCATCGACAAAGACATTGCCGGCACCGATTTCACCATCGGCTTTGACACGGCCGTGAACACCGCCGTGGAAGCGATCGACAAGATCCGCGACACCGCCGACGCGCACGACCGCCTTTTCATCATCGAAGTAATGGGCCGCGACGCCGGGTATATCGCCCTGCACAGCGGCATCGCCACGGGTGCGGAGCACATCCTCATCCCCGAGCATAAAACCAATATCGACGACGTGATCGATCACCTCACCGCCAACGAGCGCCGTTCCAAAATGGTGAACCTCATCGTGGTGGCCGAAGGCGACGAATTTGGCGGGGCCGACGAAGTAGCCCGACACGTAAAGGAAAGAATGCCGCAGCTCGATACCCGCGTAACTGTTCTCGGGCACATCCAGCGCGGGGGCTCCCCTACCTGCCTCGACCGGCTCGTGGCCAGCCGTATGGGCTACGCCGCGGTAGACGCCCTCCTCAACGGCACCACCAACGTCATGGTAGGCATCGTCAACAACGAAATTCAATTCACCCCGCTCGATAAGGCCGTGAAAGCCAAACAACAAATCGATCCGGAATGGTTAAAGATTGTCAAAATTCTTGCGAGTTAAATAAACGTCTATGAGTACAAAAGATCTGTCCAAATACTTTCATAAGGAAATGGACAACCAGGCAGGTGCATCGCATGCCAAGCAAAAAACGAAAATTGTGGCAACCGTTGGCCCCGCCAGCGATACCTACGAGAAACTATTGGAACTTGTGCAGGCTGGTGTGAATGTCTTCCGCCTGAACTTTTCTCATGGCGCCCATGAAGACAAGCTGCGGATCATCAACTACATCCGCCAGATCAATAAAACAGAGCCCTACAACGTGGCGATCCTTGCCGACTTGCAAGGCCCGAAACTGCGCGTAGGCGAAATCGAAAACAACGCCCTCCCGCTCAAAACCGGTGATATCCTCACCTTCACCACTGAAAAATGCGTGGGCACCATGGAAAGAATCTACGTTTCTTACCATGACCTCCCCCGCGACGTGCGCCCCGGCCAGAAAATCCTGCTGGACGACGGCAAAATCGAAACCGTGGTGAAAGAAGTAACACCCGACAACCTCATCAAAGCAGAAGTACTGCTCGGCGGCGTGCTGTCCTCCAAAAAAGGCTTCAACCTCCCCGATACCAAAGTTTCCCTCCCCGCCCTCACCGAAAAAGACGAAGTTGACCTCGACTTCATCATCGACAATGAATGCGACTGGGTGGCGCTGTCTTTCGTGCGTAACGTAAAAGACCTTGCCCTGCTGCGCAAGCGCTTGTCCGACCGCAATTCCAAGATTAAGATCATCTCCAAGATCGAGAAGCCGGAAGCGATCCAGAACCTGAAAGAAATCATCTGGGAAAGCGATGGCGTAATGATCGCCCGTGGCGACCTCGGCGTGGAGCTTCCCGTTGAAATGGTGCCCATGATCCAGAAAGACATTATCCGCAAGTGCATCCACCGCGCGAAACCGGTGATCGTGGCTACGCAGATGATGGAATCCATGATCGACCGCACCCGCCCGAACCGCTCCGAGATCACCGACGTGGCCAATGCCGTACTGGAAGGTGCAGACGCCGTGATGCTGTCCGGCGAAACCGCTACCGGTAACTATCCCACGCTGGTTATCCAGACCATGCGCAAGATCATCGGTGAAGTAGAGAAAGAAAGCATCATCTACAACCGCAACCTGATCCCTCACCGCCACTCTCCCACCTTCCTCAGCGACGCACTGTGCTACAACGCCTGCAAAATCGCGGAAGACCTGGAGGCAGACGCGCTGATCGGTATGACGCAGTCCGGGTACACCGGTTTCATGCTCTCCAGCTACCGTCCGAAATCGCCGCTGTTCATCTTCACCAAAGAGCGTTCGCTGGTAAACCAGCTGAGCCTCAGCTGGGGCGTTCGCGCGTTCTATTACGGCGAAGAGGAAAGCCTGGACGATATCATCTCCGACCAGATCAACATCCTGAAAGAGCGTGGTTTCTTAAAAGCGAACGACGTGGTGGTGAACACCGGCAGCACGCCCGTAAAAGAGCACCTGCCCACCAACATTCTGAAAATCACAAGAGTACCCGAGTAACCGAAGGCATTCTTAACAATAAAAATCCCGTTCTTCCCAGGAGGAACGGGATTTTTTTATGTAAGTATCAGCGATGTGCCGGCGCCCCGATTACCAGAATCCCTGGCAGTAAGTGTATGTCAAAGGTAGGGTATGGGAAAGGTAAGGCGAGGCTACGTGAACCTGAGGTGGACTTGAGGTGGACTTGATCGGCAGATTCGATTAATAATCAATTCATTATAAAAACCAAAATTGCACAGAAAATCGGGTACGGGGAGTTGCAAAAAAAGCTTACAAAACACCAGTTAAACCCTTAATCCATCCTGGTTCATGGATGCTACCTCTTCCCTATTGTAGGTGAGCGCATACAGGGCAATACCGATCCCCGTGATGGCGAGGCCTGCGATGCAGACGCCGGTCCATTTGCCGATGCCCCACACCCAGAGGCCAATACCGGAGCCGAGGGAAGTGCCGAGGAAAGACGCGGTCATGAATACGGTATTCATCCGGTTGCGGGCTTCGGGCAGCAGTGCGTAGATGCGGGTTTGGTTGGAGACGTGAACACCCTGAAGGCCGAGATCGAGCAGGACGATCCCGGCAACGATGCCAATGATCGATTGGCTGAATGCCCAGAAAATAAGATAGGAAATAAACACAAGCGAGATACCGTAGCCGATGGCGATGCGCGGGTTCTTCTTATCCGCGATCCGCCCGACCAGCGGGGCGCCGAGCGCGCCCGTGGCGGCCGCCAGCCCGAGGAGCCCGATCACGTCGCTCCCGTAATTGTATGGCGGGTTACTCAACAGGAACACCGACGTGGTCCAGAACAATCCGAAAACTGCGAAACAGCAGGCGTTGATCACCGAAGCCTCCCGCAGCAAAGGCTGCTCTTTCATCAACCGCATCACTGACTGCATCAACTCGCCGTATGTCCCCGTAAAAGCAGGTCGGCTCTTCGGGAACGACGCCACCATGAGCATCATCAGCGCGAAAGACAAACCGGCCGCTATCCAGAACATCCCGCGCCAGCCCAGGTGCTGCCCCACAAAACCGCTGATCGTGCGCGACAGCAAGATGCCGATAAGCAAGCCGCTCATAATCACCCCGATCACCTTGCCCCGCTTCGAAGGCTCCGCCAGTGACGCCGCCATGGGCAGGATCAGCTGCGGCACGATCGACGTAAAGCCAATAACGAATCCCGTGATCTTCAGCATCGTGATATTAAAAGAAAGCGCCGCCGCCGCGAGGGCCGCTACCGCGCATGCCGTCATCACGAGGATTTGGCCGCGCCGCTCCAGCTTGTCGCCCAGGGGAACGCAGAAAAGCAATCCCAGCGCATATCCGATCTGCGTGAAGAAAGTCACCTGGCCCGCGTTGGACTCGGTAACGTTAAATTCCCGCGCAATAAGTACCAGCAAGGGTTGTGCATAATATATGTTCGCTACGATGAGGCCTGTGCAGATAGCCATGACCGCGATATTCCATTTGCTCAAAGACATGTTCCGTACATTCAGGCTGCAAAGGTACGGCATTCGCCGAAAGTGGCCGCGACGGTAAAATCCTTACCTTTAAAGTATGAGTTTCGAGAGCATATACCCCTACAACGGAGAACCCATCGCCAGCTATCCGGCGCATACGCCCGAACAGCTGCAGGACAAGCTGAAGGCCGGCCACCGCGCTTTCCATGCCCTTCGCCAGGCTGGCGTGAACCAGCGGTCGGAATGGATGAATAAAGTAGCGGAACTGCTGAAGTCGCAGGCTGATCAGCACGCGGAACTGATTACCCGGGAAATGGGTAAAACACTCAAAGAAGCGAAGGCGGAAGTGTTGAAGTGCGCTTCTACCGCCGAATATTACGCCAACAACATCGAAAGCTTCCTCCAGCCGCGGATCATCGAATCCGATGCGCGTAAAAGTTACGCCGCATTTGAACCGAAAGGCATCATACTCGCCATCATGCCCTGGAACTTCCCTTTCTGGCAGGTATTCCGCTTCGCGATACCCAACCTGCTGGCCGGAAATGCCGCTGTGCTCAAACACGCCAGCAACACCAGCGGTTGCGGGCTCGCCATCGAGCAGGTGTTCCTGGAAGCAGGCTTCCCGGAAGGTTCTTTTCAGGCTTTGCTGGTAGCTTCGAAAGACATTGAGTCCATCATAGCCGACGCCCGCGTGCAGGGCGTAACGCTCACCGGCAGTACTCCCGCCGGTATGAGCGTGGCGGCGCTGTCCGGAAAACACCTGAAGAAAACGGTATTGGAACTGGGCGGCAGCGATCCTTTCATCGTCCTGAAAGACGCGGACCTCAAAACGGCGGCCGCCACGGCGGTGAAAGCGCGGATGCAGAACGCCGGCCAATCCTGTATCGCCGCCAAACGCTGGATCGTGGAAAAGAGCATCGCGGAAGATTTCACACAACAGGTACAAAGCATTATTTCCTCCATGAAACAGGGCGATCCCTTCCTCCCGGAAACCGACCTCGGCCCCATGGCCCGCCCCGATCTCGCCAAAGAACTCAACGAACAATTGCAAAGCACCATCTGGCAAGGCGCCGAACTACTGGCGGGTGGCGAACAAAACAAGGCGAACTTCGCCGCCACATTGCTTTCCGGCGTTAAACCGGGTATGACGGCCTTCGACCAGGAAACCTTCGGCCCGCTGGCCGTCGTTATTACCGCCAACGATGAGCAGGACGCCATCCGGCTGGCGAATAATACTCCCTTCGGGCTGGGCTCCTCCATCTGGACCAAAGACCTTGAAAAAGCCGCGCGCCTGGCGCCTTTGATCGAAAGCGGCAACGTGTTCGTCAACGCCATGGTCCGTTCCGACGCGCGCCTGCCTTTCGGCGGCATCAAGCAGTCGGGTTACGGGCGCGAGCTGTCCGTCGAGGGCGTTCATGAATTCCTCAATATTAAAACCGTTTACATCCAGTAAATGCGTTATTTCCGGCGCACCGATTCCAGCGTGACTTCCGCCGGAACGGCGTAGTCTTTCCAGCGTTTTTCCGCTTCCTCCGCCGTCATTTCCCCGTCGAAAGTCACGATACGATAGCGTTGCGCGTAGGTTTGCCCCGGCACAAGCGGCCAGGGCTTGTTTTTCGTGGGGCTAAAGTTTGCGAAAACCTGTCCATGCTGGTCGTTCTCCGGCCATACGCGAAGGGGTTGGGGGGAATTGAAGTTGTTGGGATCGGAAAGCACGAGCAGTCCGCCTTTGCCGCCTTTCAGCTCTCCCTGGATGATGAACCACCGCGCCACGGAGCCGTCGGCGTCCTTGCGGGTCTTTCCTTCGGAGGTGATGACTTTGCTGTTGGCGTTATTCCATTCTTCCGCGCCGCGTATCGCAAACCCGCCGCCATAGCGGTATTCGTTGAGGGTGATGGGAGCTGCGGATGCGCATTGGAGGGTGGAGTTATAATCCCAGGTGATATTTTCGTCGGGCTTGCCGTAAACGATTACTTCCAGTTCTTCGGACATGGCGGTGCGATCCGGGTTTCCGAGGACAACGTAATCCTGCACCTGCCGGAATCCGCCGAAAACCCTGCCATTCGAGCGGCGGTTGCGGGGCGAGGCTATAGGGCGCACGGTGCCGGAGCGTTTGGCCAGGTTCCAGAAATCCACTGTTTTACCTTCGAACTCTGTGTCGGTCCAGGGGCTCCAGATGCCGAGGTGGTGGTAATGGTCTTTGGGATGGATTTGGGTGAGCACTTTGCCGGAGGGCGTCCAAACGGGGTGGATGAAGCCTCCACGGCGGTAGGCGGTGTCCACGCCTGCCGGAGGTTCCATGGTTTCGGCGCGGTAGTGCAATGCCTTGAAGGATCCCGGGCTGATCGTATAGCCGCCGTCTTTCTCTTCAAAACTTACACCCTCTTCTGGATTGGCAGCGCGCCATACGCCGCGGATCTTTTCCCGGACGAGGTCGTATTGCCGCTCCGTATTTGCGGGTAAATCCCCTTCGAGGCGCCAGGTCATGATGCCATCTTCCATTTGCGGAACGTAATTGACTTTCCGGCCGTTTTCCAGACCAACCAGTTTATACGTATAACCCGCTTCTGCCGCGAACGGCGTGCGAACGATGGAGTGATGCCGGTCTACGGCCCCCGCTTTTACGGTAACCCGGGCTACCACCTGTGCCAACGTGGAATGGCCGAAAAAGAGCGCAAGGCAACATAGGACATAATACGGTTTTGCCATATTATAAAATATTATTATAATATAAAATTACGCATTCCGGTTGATAATCGCAATAACTGGAATTAGTGTAAATTAGTGGTATTGAACCCCAAAACCCCATTCTCTATGAAAAAGGATAAAATCATCGTATCCAACCGGAAAGCGCTGGAAGTAAAGTACGGCGCCAAACTCCCATCCATCCTCCAGGACCTGGAAGATTTGAAAGCCGCCGACAAGGCCCGCGGACTCGACAGCGAGATCATCTTCCTCGACGACGCCAAAGCCATGAAAGGACATAAAATTACGGCGGTGAAGAACGCGGAAGATGCGCGGCAGAACAAACGCGCCATCGACGGGCTGTACAAGCTTTTCCAGCCGGATTACATCCTGATTGCCGGCGCGCAGGACGTTATTCCTTTCCAGCCGCTGAAAAATCTCATCCACAGTACAGACGACGAAGATGCCATTGTACCCAGCGACCTTCCCTACGCCTGCGACAAGGCATGGTCGGAGGATCCCGGCAAATTCGTGAGCCCTACCCGCGTTGTGGGGCGGTTGCCAGACCTCCCCGGCGGGAAAGACCCGAAGTATTTCCGGTCGCTCGTCCGTGACGCGATTGCCAGCAAGCCCGGCAACCAGAAAGATTATCTGAATTACCTCAGCATTAGCGTATACGACTGGCGTCTTTCCACTGAGGAAAGCTGTAAGAATATCTTCGGCAACACCAAAAACCTGCACCTCTCTCCCACCAAAGGCCCCCGCTGGACGCCCACGCAGCTGAAAGCGAAAACACATTTTATCAACTGCCACGGCGCGCTGGAAGACGGCAATTATTACGGGCAGAAAGGGAGCAGTTATCCCATCGCCCACACATCCGGCTGGCTGGAGAAAAAGCTCGCGAAAGGTACGATTGTGGCGGCGGAATGCTGTTACGGCGCGCAACTCTACGATCCGGCGATTACGGCTTCGGGGTATCCCAGCCTCGCTTCCCAATACCTGTTGCAACATGCGGTGGCGGTGGCGGGCAGTACCACGATTGCTTACGGTCCGGCCGAAGGCCAGGGACTGGCGGACCTTATCACGCAATTCTTCCTTATTAACGTGCTCCGCGGCGCATCTATCGGTCGCGCGTTCCTGGAAGCGCGCCAGCGTTTCCTCGACGAAATGGGCCCTACGCTGGATCCCTATGAGATCAAGACGTTATCGCAGTTCTATTTGCTCGGTGATCCGTCGCTGGTGCCGGTAAATGTGCCTGCCAAAGCGCGGGAGGCGCGCGAGAACCGGCGCGAGGGGTTGCAGGCCAAGGGACTGATGCTCGGCCAGTTTCTCGCCGTGCCGAAGCCGGTGCCCGCGGCCACAGAGCCGGCAAATATCAAAGCATTTTTCAAGGCCCATAAGTTTTTGGGCAAAGTGACCAAGAAAGTATTCGTGACGGAAGGCGGCGCCGCACCCCTGGCCCGGGGCATCCAGGCGAAAGCGCTGGCCGCACCCGTGAAATTTCACGTATATTCGACGTCGAAGTTTCACGGCAAATTCAAGGAAACCAACGTGTTGGTAGTCAAGGAAAGAGCCGGGCAGATTTTGGGAGAAAGAACATATGTCAGAAGATAAATCCATACCGCAACAAACCGTCAGGGGCCGGCTCACGCTGCGCACCTTCGCCAGAAATACAAAAAGCGAAAGCCTGGGCGTATACCTGGAAACGAGCGACGATTGTTTCCTGATACGCCCGGCTTCCGGAAATCCTTTTGAAAACCCGCTGGCCAGGCTGGCTGGCAAATGCATCGAAGCCACCGGCCGCCGAAGCTCCTACGTCTTCTTCGCTACCGAATGGCACGAAATCGCCGACCCAGATTGAATCCTGCCAACTAATCCTGTTATTCCCGCTCGTATAATCCTATGCAACTTTCGCCGCGCCCGCGTGTCTTTTAAGTAAACAAATCTGTCGCCATGTTCCGCCATTCTAACTCCTGGACGACTGTTTGTTTACTTGCAGTGCTCTATTTGTGCGCTGAACCGCTGCAGGCAAACAGTCAGCAAACCAATCGCCTCATGCAGGAAAAAACCGCTGCATTGCCAGGCAAATATCACATCTCGTTCAAATCCTCCCTGGGCACGCTCCGTTACCTGTTGCAAATCGACAGTACAAACGGCATGTTCTTTTACGGGACGATGGAAAACGACCCGCGCTACAGTCCCAACCGCAGGGATTTCTGTCACATCAAAGGCATCGTTGCCCCGGGGAAGCGTTATGATTTTATCATGATGCCCGACCTGAAAAGCGGGTTGCCGTATGCGCTGCCATGCTATCCGCATGAGTGGCTGCTGAACAATAAAGTGTATTTCTCCATCCGTGAGAAAGGCATTATCGGCGGCTACATGGTAGTGCGCAACGACCGGGAAACGCCCAACTTCGCCTTCTCGGGCATGAAGCAGGCGCTGCCGCAGGATGGGTATCTGACAAAGAAGAATTAGCGGGTACGGGTGAGCACAGCGCCCGTTCCGTTGCGGTCCGCATAATGGATCACACCGTTTTCGATACGAACGCCATCGGCGATATCCTCCGCGAGGAGGAGCGGGCCATCCATGTCTACATAATCGAGGTATGGAAGGAGATGCGCAACGGCGGAAGTACCCACGGTGCTTTCGTTCATACTACCCGTCATGACCTTCATGCCGCGTTGTTTGGCTTCGAGGATCATCCGCCGGGCGGGCGTAATGCCGCCGCATTTGGTGAGTTTTATGTTGATGCCATGAAAATAGCCGTGGCAGCGGGCCACGTCCTGTTCCACGATGCAGCTTTCGTCCGCGAAAATGGGAAGTACCGACTGCTCGAAAACTTTCTTCATACCCTCCCAATCCGCCGCGGGCATGGGTTGCTCGATAAATTCAACACCCAGGTGGCGGAAGGCTTCCGCATTCCGGAGGGTTTCATCTACCCCCCATGCGCAATTCGCATCCACCCTGAAAATGCTGTCAGTATGTTTCCGCAGCTCACGGATGATGGCGATATCGTCTTTCGTTCCCAGTTTGATTTTATAAATCGGCCAGGGAAATTCCTGCAGCTTGCAGACCATATGTTCGACCGTATCGATCCCGATCGTGTAATCGGTCATGGGATTATCGGCCGGATCGAGATGCCATATTTCGTATAGCTTCTTACCGAGTTGTTGCGCGTAGAGATCGTGCGCGGCGAGATCGATGGCGCAAAGCGCGAACATATTGTTTTTAAGCCGGGGGTACATTTCGTCCCAGAATGCCTCAGGCGTGTCGAGCGTATAGCTTTCGATGAAAGGGCGATGCGCGTTGATGGCGTCCATCAGCATGGGAACAGTGATGTTGTAATAGGAATTGTCGGCGGTTTCCCCGATACCGCTGAACCCGCTCTGGGCAAGCTTTGCCACGAGAAGTGGCTGCACGTCTTTGCTTTTCCGGGAGATGGTGAAAGTATGCCGGAATTTGAGTTCAAAGGGATATAATGTCAATTCCATAGGCTAAATATACGGCGGAAAGTTTCATTTTTTATGCATAATGAAAGGGGTGAAATAGCTGGAAAGTTGATGTGATTTCGATCACAACTGTTAAAGTCGCCCATTAAAATGCGGTTTATCAGTCAGGCGAACCATGCATGCGGCCGGCTCCGTGGATAAGGGCGCGCATCTTGGTTTCGAGGGATGTTGCTTCCAGGAGGGATTCGAGGGTAAGGGGGATTCTGTAACCCCAGTTCCAGGGCTGAATAGAAGGGACGTTGATGCGTTCGTCGTCGGGATTCACGGGATGCGGGATGGAATCGTCGAGTGAAAGCCAGTCCTGCAGCTGCAGGATGCACCACATGGCCGGCGATAGGAGTTGCCGGCGTATGACCGGTTCTTTATCACCGGGGATTTCGCTGCGAAGGGTGCTCATATCATGGGTGGATGGTGTTACGACCGAGAGATAAGGCGCATCCGCGGGCGTTCTGCCGGGGTACCGTGGCATGCGGTCCACTTCGAGGCCAAGGATGCCCAGGCTGGCCATTACTTCGGGAACGCTGTGCGGGATGAGCCCGAGATCTTCTCCGCACACGAGCATGTTGGTAGCGCTGGTAAGTACAGGTAACCTTTGCATGGCGGTTTTGCGCCAGAGCGCGTCGTGGCGGTGGTAGAAGAAATCATTGGACAGGTTGCGGAGGATATCTTGCTCTGCTGGCGGCAATGCCTGGAACGACAACGTATCGGCCATGTTGAACCTAGGATGGAACTGGTTTTCCTGAGGTTCGAGGAAAAGGACATTGGCGGCGAGTTGCCGGAGGCCGGCCTGGATGGAAGGATGAATGTCGCGGGATGCGGGGAGCGGTTTGATTCTGTAGAAACCTGGGGACTGGGGCTCCAGGTACTGCTGTTTTACACTTTCTGCGTCACTTCCAAAAACAGCGGATACAACCGCATCCGTTATATAAGGCCGGCAATACCGTTCCCGCGAAAACGGGATCCCCGCCGCGACGAGCGCCGTTTCCGTAAAGGGGAACGCGGGATGGAAATAACCCAGTAATGCGCTGCCGGCGTCTTTCGGGACTTGCCACAGCCGGAAGAATCCCAGCACATGGTCGATCCGGATAGCGGAGAAGTATTGCGCCATGTGTTGCAACCGGCTCTTCCACCACACAAAGTGCTGCGCAGCCATTCGTTCCCATTGATAAGCCGGGAAGCCCCAGTTCTGACCCTCGGCCGCAAACTCATCTGGCGGGGCGCCTGCCTGAACGGAAGTGTCGAACAAATCCGGCAATTCCTGTACATCCGCGCTTTGCGAAAACATCCCGATCGGCAAATCCCCTTTCAGCGCAATCCCTTTATCCCGCAATTTACCTGCTGCATCCGCAAACTGGCGATGCAGCTGATATTGGACGTACCTATAATACCCCGGGTCTTCGCTATGATCCCGCCTGCAACAGAACCGGGTATATGCAGGCAACCAGTGATCCTGATTTGTCTCCCAAAGTTTGTAAGCATCGTCCGGAACAAATTCCTGGTAAAAAGCGCGGAGGTACTGCTCTTTGACCGCCAGCGTGGTGTCGAAATCCATTTTCTCCTGGTCGAGCTGTTGCTGCAAGGTGGAATATGTTTCCACCGTTCCCAGGCGGGGGAGATGAATATAAATTGGGTTCAGTGCGAAAGCGGAAACAGCGGCATAAGGATATGAATCGTGCCAGGTCCTCGTCCATACCGTATCGTTGACCGGCAGCAGCTGTATCATCCGGAGCCCCACGTTGGCGGCCCATTCTCCCAGAAGGGGAAGATCGTTGAATTCGCCGCAGCCCAATCCATTTTGTGTGCGCAGGGAATATACCGGCACGGCAACGCCCGCTCCTTTCCATGGCGCCCGCGGGAATCTGGCAAAACCGTCGTCGATAACGGCGCGGCCTTCCGAAAAGTAATTCCTGTTTTCACCTTGCTCCCATTGCCAGTCGTCGTCGCCGCCTGAGATGCAATATTTATAGGCAACCGCCGAGTTCACCGGCAGGTCAACATTGCAGGTAAACGTTCCGTCATCACCGGCTTCCATGCCTATGGCAAAATCGGGAGCCCAGTTGCCGAGGGCTTCCGTGCTTCCGAGGAGCCATACACGCTTCTCCGGCGAAAGCAAAGGCACACGCACCCTGAATTGGTGCGTATTCGTGAGTACTTGCGTTCCCGTAGCCACACGGTTTTCTCCATGTTGATCCCCGGCAAAAAATATCTCTGTAAACGGCGCCCTCATCCATGTCGCTTCCAGCGAACCCGGCCAAAGGAAGATATCGTACAAGGAAATGGCACTTACCCCGACCGGCAATTTCACTTCCCGTAAGTGCGTCTCTTCCAGGCATACGTCCGACTCCACACAATAAAGGTAGCGGATCGCCGCCCCATCGCACTCCAATGCGGTTGCCCACAATTCTGGTCCAGCATACTCCATCGGCTGGCGTTGCCCGTTATCCAGGCAAAGCACCAGTTGCTGCCCCCAAACGGAAGCAAAGCGGACGTAAAAGCGAAGGGTCATGCCCGGAAAATACAAAAAAACAAGGATTCCAGGGCCAATGGATTCGCTCCCGCGGCACAAAAAAGCCCTGGATGCAATTCGGATTGCGGATACAGATCTGCACATGCGTCTTTTCATAAATCCCGGCACCCTCGTATACCGGTTTTCCATTCCACAAATACGGTTTCGTACTTTTTCTCAACATTAGCTTTCCGCTAATAACGGCATCCCTTACTTCCTCTTCACAACTATGAAAACCCAGCACCAGCCGGGCTGAATTGGATATAACATTTCGGGCATAACAAACAACGGATTCAATATATTCCATTTCTAAGCATGCATCAGACAGATTTTCGCTTTCCCTTTTCCGGCCACCAATTCCCTGTAAGTGTGTAATTCTTCATGGTTGTTGTCAATATCCGCCGGGCCTTTTTTGCTTTTACCGGATCAAATTTTTCGCTTGCCGTATATTCTTCCCGTTCTTTTAACAACTCCCGCTTCAAAGCATCATATCTTTGCCGCGCTTCCTTCGTCAGTTTTCGGGCATCCCAATCATGAATGCCCATATACGCCCGGTATTGCTTCGCATACATCAGATTCGTAAATAACAATCGCCGCTCTTCCATCAAAGCAGCACCCAGCAACTCAGTAGTTTCATAACTGTTTGGCATAAAATCTGGTTTTTAAATGTACAATACCTCCCCTGCCGAAACACTTGCTGCTTCAACCCATACTTTTGCCATGGACCCAAAGGCCCATCCACCACATCATGCCGGAAAATGAAAAACATGCACCGACGAAAGGGAAATGATCATCGGAAAAACCAATATAACGCGTTTTTGATCACAAAATATTTTTTGAAATAAAAATTCGGGATTTACCGTTTTTTGAAACATGATCCGTACCCTGACACTTTGCACCCTGCTCACCGCAGCCTGCTCCAAATCACCTGAAAGCCCCGCCTCGCCGGGCCTCCGCGAACATATCGTTCCGCCATCCACCACCCATTCCTCCATCAACACCTACAATAACCCGCATTACGCATACGTCGTACCCGACGATAAACGCCGCGGCCAACTACTGGTATTCCTTCCCGGAACCGGCGCGGAACCTAAAAACTATCGCAAATTCATACGCCTTGCCGCCGAAAAAGGGCACCATGCCATCGGGCTCATGTATCCCAACGAACCGGCTATCAACCAGTTCTGTGCTACCTCTGGCGATGTGACCGCCCACTCCCGCGCCCGCCTCGAAATCATCGATGGCGCCGACCGTCATCCCAATGTATCGGTCAACGCCGATAACTCCATCATCCACCGGCTGACCGCCCTCCTGCAATACCTGCATCAAAACCACCCCGGCGAAAACTGGGCGCAATTCCTCGCAAACGGCCAGCCCGCCTGGGAGAAAATCTGCATCGCCGGGCACTCCCAGGGCGCCGGCCATGCCGGCGTGATGGGTAAACATTACCCCCTCGCCCGCGTGATCCTCTTCTCCGGCATGGATTACCTCACCAACGGCCAGATTCCCGACTGGGTCACCAACACTACGCGCAGCAACATCTATTACGCGCTCCAACACGAAAAAGACGAGCTCCTCGATATACAAATGGTCAGAACCGCCTGGGCGCACCTCGCCATGGGCATGCCCGCATCGGCCGATCAGTTCATCCCGGCGAATGGCCGCGCGCTTGTCACCAAAGCCACACCGGCGTTATTGCTTCCCGCACGCTTCCACAATATGACGGTGGCCGACGTTTTCGTACCCGTTTCCATCGCGGAACAGGCCTGGCTGCACCTCCTGCAATAAAAACTTCCAGGCACGAAAAAGCCCGGATGCTTTCGCGTCCGGGCTTTTACTTTTATTCGTAGTGGTCCTTATTTCACTTCTTCAAATTCCGCGTCCGTCACTGTGTCGCCGTTTGTGCCTTGTTGGCCGCCCTGCTGTTGCTGGCCGGCTTGTTCGGGTCCGCCATTGGCGCCGCCCTGTGCCTGGGATGCTTTGTAGAGCTCTTCGGAAGCGGCTGTCCAGGCAGTGTTCAGCTCGGTCGAAGCAGCTTCGATCTGCGCAATGTCCTGGGTCTTTTGCGCTTCGCGCAGTTTTTCCAGTGCGGCTTCGATCGGCGCTTTTTTATCAGCGGGGATTTTATCGCCGTACTCTTTCAGCTGCTTTTCGGTCTGGAAGATCAGGCTGTCTGCCTGGTTGATCTTCTCGATCTTTTCGCGTGCTGCTTTATCTTCCGCTTCGTTGGCCTTGGCCTCGGCTTTCATCTTTTCGATTTCATCCTTATTGAGGCCGCTGCCGGCTTCGATGCGGATGTTCTGAGATTTGCCGGTGCCCTGGTCTTTCGCGGTCACGTGCAGAATGCCGTTGGCGTCGATGTCGAACACCACTTCGATCTTGGGCACGCCACGCGGTGCGGGCGGGATATCGTTGAGGATGAAGCGGCCCAGCGTCCTGTTCTGGCTGGCCATGGGGCGCTCGCCTTGCAGTACATGGATTTCTACGCTCGGCTGGCTATCGGCCGCGGTAGAGAACACTTCGCTCTTTTTCGTGGGGATGGTGGTGTTGGATTCGATCAGCTTCGTCATCACGCCGCCCATGGTTTCGATACCGAGGGAAAGCGGGGTAACGTCGAGCAGCAGCACATCTTTCACCTCACCGGTGAGTACGCCGCCCTGGATAGCCGCACCTACAGCCACCACTTCGTCGGGGTTTACGCCCCTGTTCGGCTTTTTACCGAAGAATTTCTCTACTACTTCCTGGATACGGGGGATACGGGTAGAACCGCCCACCAGTATCACTTCGTCGATTTTGCTGACTTCGATACCTGCGTCGGACAATGCTTTACGGCAAGGCTCCAGTGTTCTTTCCACCAGGCTATCGCTCAGCTGTTCGAATTTAGCGCGGGTCAGTTTCTTCACCAGGTGCTTGGGAACGCCGTCAACAGCCGTGATGTAAGGCAGGTTGATTTCGGTTTCCTGGGAAGAAGACAGTTCGATCTTCGCTTTTTCAGCGGCCTCTTTCAGGCGCTGCCATGCCATGGGATCTTTGTGCAGGTCAACGGCTTCGTCTTTCTTGAAGTCGTCTGCCAGCCAGTCCATGATCACTTTATCGAAGTCGTCGCCGCCCAGGTGGGTGTCGCCGTTGGTGGATTTCACCTCAAACACGCCATCACCCAGTTCGAGGATGGACACGTCGAAGGTACCGCCACCGAGGTCGAACACGGCGATCATGCTGTCCTGGTGTTTTTTATCCATACCATACGCCAGTGCGGCGGCGGTAGGTTCGTTGATGATACGGCGAACGGTGAGGCCCGCGATCTCGCCGGCTTCTTTGGTTGCCTGGCGCTGAGCGTCGTTAAAGTAAGCCGGAACGGTGATCACCGCTTCGGTTACTTCCTGCCCGAGGTAATCCTCTGCCGTTTTCTTCATTTTCTGAAGGATCATAGCAGAAATCTCCTGCGGAGTATATGGCCTGCCGTCTATATCGATGCGGGTAGTGTTGTTGTCGCCCTTTACCACTTTGTAGCTCACGTGGCTCAGCTCATTGGAAACCTCGTCAAAATGACGGCCCATGAAACGTTTTACCGACATGATGGTGTTAACGGGATTGGTGATGGCCTGGCGCTTGGCGGGGTCGCCCACCTTTCTTTCTCCGTTCTTCAAAAAAGCCACAACCGAAGGGGTGGTACGGCGCCCTTCGTCATTGGCGATCACTACCGGTTCGTTGCCTTCCATTACGGCAACGCAAGAGTTGGTAGTACCTAAGTCAATACCTATGATTTTTCCCATAAAATAAAATTCTCCTTTGTGAAACAGTGTATCCCGGCGGACCGGGCTTATCCTTCTCTGGTCAATGATTATGCCAAGGGCAGACAGTCTGTAAATATGTCAGTTTCTGCGCAAACAGCTTTGTATATAGAATAAAAAGATGTCTTAAAGATAGAACACACGTCCTTCTTTTTTGTTTTCAAATACGCACACAACCGACAAATGCATATGAAAAAAACCATGTTACGGTGGGTCATTTGCGCCATGACCGCCTCTCCCCTGCTTAGTGTCGCCCAATCCACCGACCCCGCCCCCAATAAACACAGCAGCCTCTTCGGCGGCGGTGGCATGAGTTACCGGACCTTCTCCCTCGGCATCAATGGCGGTGTTACCGCACCCTCCGTGCTCATCGGAGGCAGCAACGATTTCACCAAATCCAAAGTAGGATATGGCTACGGCGCCTACGCCAAATGGCAGCTGCTGCACTTCTTCGCCCTCCGCGCCGATTATATGGGCGGGCGCATCCAGGGCGACCAGAGCCGCGATCTCGGCAATGGGCGCCCCCCGGGCCGCGACGTTGAGTCGTTCGAAACACGGCTGAAATACACCGCCACCCTTTCCGGCGTGTTCAATTTCGCTTCCATCAACTGGGCCTACCGCAAACCCATCGCCCAGCTGTACGCGTCCGTGGGCGGCGGACTGGCCGGCTATAGCCCCAGGATCACGCCGCCCGGCGGCTCCGAAACGGAGTATAAAACCGACGGGAATATCAAGGAACTCATCATCCCCGTTGGCGCTGGCATCAAATTCAGGCTCAACGACTTCATGAACCTCGACCTCGGGTACACCATGAACTTCCTCGATGCCGACAACTTCGACGGGTTTAATTACGGCCCCTCCAAGGACCGCTTCTCCTACGGCTACGCCGGCCTCGAATTCGCCCTCGGCGCCCGCACAAAGCCCCAGCTGCAGTGGCATAACGGTCCGGCAATCATGTACGACGACATGCTTGCCCAACGCGATCAACTCCGCCTGGAACTCGAAGCCGAGAAGAACAACAACGCCAAACTGGCCGCTGATGTAGCAAAACTGCAGGTAGACAGCGATGGGGACGGGGTTTCCGATATTTTCGACAAATGCCCGAATACGCCTGCCGGCGACAGGGTAGACGGATCCGGTTGCTCCCTGCCCAAGCCCGACACTGCCCGCCCCGTTCAGGTGATTATCACCGACGACGACCGCCGGCTCGTGCGGAACGCCATCGACAACCTGGAGTTTGAGACCGGCAAATCCAATATCCGGCCCAAATCCCACGCCTCGCTCGACGAAGTGGCGGCGCTCCTCATCCGCAAAAACCTTAGCCTCAAACTGGCCGGGCATACTGACAATACCGGCAACCGCGCCCTCAATATGCGGCTGTCCAAAGACCGGGCGGAGTCCGTGAAATCCTACCTCGTCGGCAAGGGTGTGAACCCCAGCCGCATTGAAGCCACCGGTTACGGCCAGGATCAGCCCATTGCTTCCAATAAAACGGCGGCAGGCCGGCAACAGAACCGCCGCGTCGAATTCACCATCTACTAAAAAGCTGCATTTCAGCATAAATGACAACCTGTCAACAGCCCTTCCGCACTCCGGAAGGGCTTTTTTTCGCTTCGGCATACATTTTGTTAAATCAACCCTGCCATTTTAACATATTATGAAAAATTCAGTTCTCTTAGTCCTGACTGTATGCCTCTTATCCGTGGCTGCCCGAGCCCAGCAAGTTAATTTCGGGCTTAAGGGTGGTCTTAACGTTGCCAAATTCACGAATGTAGACAGAACCAAAGCCCGCGCGGGCATCTATTTCGGCGGATTCGCGCGGGTAGGTCTCACCGAAAACTGGAGCATCCAGCCGGAGCTGGTGTATTCCGGCCAGGGGTTTGTCGCCGACCCTCCAATCATCGAAAACCATACGGTTGCCGTGAATTATATCAACCTGCCCATCATGGCGCAGTATCATTTCATACCCGAATTCTACCTGGAAGCCGGTCCGCAGATTGGGTTCAAAGTAGCCGCCAAAGTGAAAAACGACGGTAATTCCTTCGACGTGGGCGAAAATTACCGGGGCGTGGATCTGGGCCTGGGCTTCGGTCTTGGGTATGATTTCGATTTTGGTTTGGGTGTAAACGCACGATATAATTTCGGGCTCACCAACGCTGCCGACGGCGATGACAAGCACGCCAATTCCGTAGCGCAGTTCGGCGTATCCTACACCTTCGGCAAGTTCCGCCTGAAAAAATAATAAAGGTATTAGCCTGTAAAACCCGAAGCAGCGTGCCGTATGGCCGCTGCTCTTTTTGCCCTTCCTGATCGTTACCTTTGCCGTCTACCATTACAATAAGCATTTTCATGAGCGTAGTTGCTTCCATCAAACAGGCCGCCGCGGCGGCAGTACGGGCGCTGTACCAGCAGCCCTTCACCGCGGCGGATGTATCCGTCAACACCACCAAGCCCGAATTCGAAGGCGAGTATACCATCGTTGTGTTCCCCTTTACGAAATTCAGCCGCCAGAAGCCCGAAGAAACCGGGCAAGCCCTCGGCGCCTGGCTGGCGGAAAACCATCCGGACCTCGTGGCCGGTTTCAATGTAGTGAAAGGCTTCCTCAACCTCACCGTGCACGACCAGTTCTGGACGGCGTTTGTGCAGGAGGCGCACCATAACGTTAACGTGGGCCAGCAGCCCGCCAACGGCAAAAAGGTGATGGTGGAATATTCTTCCCCCAACACCAACAAACCCCTCCACCTGGGGCACCTCCGCAACAACTTCCTCGGCTTCTCCGTGTCGGAAATCCTCAAAGCCAACGGCAACGAGGTGATCAAGGCCAACCTGGTGAACGACCGCGGCATTCATATCTGCAAATCCATGCTGGCCTGGCAGCTCTTTGCGCATGGCGATACGCCGGAGTCGACGGGTATAAAAGGCGACCACCTGGTAGGGGATTACTACGTCCATTTCGAATCCATCCTGCGCGACCAGGCCGAACCGATCATCTCCCGCGTACTGGAAGGCAATTTCAAAGATTTCGAAGGCGAACAACTGGAAAGGATCACCAAACTCCACACCGCGCTGCATAAGCCAGAAGTGCAGAACGACGCCGAGAAGTCCGGGAAGATCAAAGACGAAATCAAGGAACTCTCCCGCAACCGCACCGAGATCATGCAGCAGGCCAAAATCATGCTGCAGCAGTGGGAAGCCGGTAATCCCGAAGTCCGCGCGCTCTGGCAAACGATGAACAGCTGGGTGTACGAAGGTTTTGAAAAGACTTACCAGCGCCTGGGCATCGATTTCGACAAAATGTATTTCGAAAGCAATACTTACCTGCTGGGGAAAGATGTGGTGGAAGAAGGCCTCCGCAAGGGCGTTTTCTTCAAAAAAGCCGATAACTCCGTGTGGATCGACCTCACCGCCGACGGGCTCGACGAAAAGCTCGTGCTCCGTGGCGACGGCACTTCCGTGTACATCACCCAGGACATCGGTACCGCGCGCCTCAAATACGACGACTACCAGATGGACCAAAGCATCTACGTGGTGGCCGACGAGCAGAATTACCACTTCAAGGTGCTGAAACTCATCATGCAGAAGCTCGGCGAGCCCTCGGCCGACGGTATCGCCCACCTCTCCTACGGTATGGTGGAACTGCCGCACGGGCGGATGAAAAGCCGCGAAGGCACCGTGGTGGACGCAGACGACCTGGTGGAAGAAATGGTGAGCACCGCCGCCAGATACACCGAAGAACTCGGTAAAGTGAAAGATTTCACGGAAGAAGAATTGCGCGAACTGTACGAAACCATCGGGCTCGGCGCCATGAAATTTTTCCTTCTGAAAGTGGACCCGAAAAAGAAAATGGTCTTCAACCCGGAAGAATCCATCGATATCCATGGCTTCACCGGTCCGTTCATTCAATACAGCCACGCCCGTATCCGCTCGATCCTGCGCGAATTT
Organism: Chitinophaga pollutisoli; assembly: GCF_038396755.1. Lineage (NCBI taxonomy): Bacteria > Pseudomonadati > Bacteroidota > Chitinophagia > Chitinophagales > Chitinophagaceae > Chitinophaga > Chitinophaga pollutisoli. The sequence continues at coordinate 1,542,251 of NZ_CP149822.1, forward strand.
TCGGCGGAAGACCTCGCGTCGCTGGCTTCCTACCGCCATACCGGCGCCCTCCTGCCCATGGAAAAGGAGCTGATCAAGATCAACGAACAGTTCGGTGAAGTGCTGGCGGAAGCCGGCCGCGAAATGAGCCCCTCCGTGATCGCGAACTACGCCTTCCTCCTGGCGCAAACCTTCAACTCGTTCTACGCCAAAAAGGAAAGCGGGAAATACATTTACTCCGTCCGCGACGCCGAAAGCGAAGACAAGCGCAAGCTGCGCCTGCAGATCGCTTCACTGACCGCCAATACCATCCGCCAATCCATGAAGTTGCTGGGTATCCGGGTGCCTGAAAGAATGTAGGACATCAAGAAACTGCCGAAATGTCAATGACGCCTGTCATTGACATTTCGTTCAGCCTGTAGTGTTAATGCAACTGCATCGCCTGATCGCAAATGCTTTGTCCCTTCACCACTTCCCCCGAGCATATATAAGATTTTCCGAGCATGAACATGGCGAACGCGTTCTGCGGTTGCAGCACGAGTATCCTGTTCCATTGCATGGCGGCCTGTACGTAATTTTGCTGTTTAAAGTAGGCATGGGCGAGCTGTTGCATGATGCGGATGTCGGAACTCCGCAGCTGCAGTGCTTTCTTAAAATTTTGAATGGCGTTGTCGTATGCGGCCTGTTGCAGGTAAGCCGTTCCCAGGTTTACATAAAGATCTGCATCGCCGGAAGTTCCGTACCTGGCAGCCATTTCGAATGCGCCGGCGGCGTTTTTGTAGTTTTCCATGTTAAAATGCATCATTCCTGATTCCAAATATAAATCCGCAGACGTACTGTCTGCCTTCAGTGCTTTTTCGTAAATTCTGAGTGCCGCGCCATAATTCTCTTCCTGCGCATACAGGCGCGCCAGCGTTTTGCAGATCATGGGCTGCAGGGGATCTTCCGCCAGCGAGCGCTCCAGCGCCCGGATGGATTCCGCGGCATGGTCGAGCGAGGCGTAACTCATGCCGATGATCGCATCCATATGCGGAACGTCCAGCTCCCGGGCGCGCAAAGCCCAGGCGAGCGCATCTTCCCAGGCCTTTTCCTCGTAATACACCTCCGCAAGCCCTGCCATCGCATACCTTTCCTCCGGCACTTCCGCCAGCAATTGCAGGTATTGCTGCCGGGCCAGCTCCCGGTTTTGCCGCAACCGGTGCAAAACCGCCAGCTGCAGATACGGCGCCGCATACTTCCGGTTGGCCCCGATGGCGTCTGCAAAGCAACGCTCCGCGTCGTCCAGCCGGCCTTCCAGCATGCATTGTTCTCCCTTCTTGTATAAATCGGTAGCACGGTCGCGTCCGGACGGAGCAACCGTAGCGGCCATCGGCTCAGTAGCCGCGCCGGCGAGGCATAGGATAAGGATACAGCGGTATAGGAACATGGTTCAATGTGCTAAGGCACCGAACCAAATATATATAATTTATTTCATACTTTTTGCAGAAAATGATAAAGGCATCAGGTCGGCGCTGTCGGCCACCACGATCACCTTTCCCGTCTGTCCCGCCAGGATCAGCCGGATGGGTCGGGAAAACCGGGCCGTGTACTCCATGAGCGTCTGCCGGCAGATGCCGCAGGGCGCGATAGGCTCGGTAGAAGGCGCCAGCTCGTTGTCGTAGCTAACGGCGATGGCCAGCACGGGAAGGTTCGGGAACAGGCTGGAGGCGGCGGAAAGAACGGTCCGCTCGGCGCAGATCCCCACAGGGTAACTGGCGTTTTCCTGATTGGTGCCGGTGAGGATTTCCCCGCTTTCCAGAAGCGCGGCGGCCCCCACCCGGAAGCGGGAATAAGGCGCATAGGCGTCTTTCGTGGCGCTGCGGGCCTGACGGAGCAGGGCGGCGTCTTCGGGCGGAAGGGCACTGCTGTCTGCATATGTCTCGAACTCGATGATGTGCCGGGTTTTTGTTTCCATGGACGGGTGTTTACATAAAAAAAGGTACTGTTTAGAATTCCAAGAAAAACAGGAACTTTATGGTAACAAAGGAGAACATATTTTTTGTTCATCCTGTGCAGGCAGACTGTTAAGGTCTGCCTGTTTTTCTTTATAGGTAGTTCCATTCTTCCACATTGCATAAGTCAGCAGCAATATTTTACGTTGCAATGCGGTAGCACCTATCATTTTACTGGCTTTATTTCCCTGGTTGATCCGTTGGTAGACAGCAGATAGCGCGGCATTGTACCGGGATGCAACTAATGCGGGAAAGTGAAGAGCGGCCCTGATCCTGCCATTTCCTTTCTTTGATATCCGGGTTTTGCCCTTGACACTGGTTCCTGACTCCCTTCTGACCACATCATAGCCCGCATAGCTTGCTAACTGCCTGGCATTGGCAATGAGTTCAAACCCTTGTGTTTCAGCCAGTATGATCGCAATTGTAATTACTCCTATCCCTTTAATTGTCAATAACTTATCTACTTTTTCCTGTAGCCGCTGCTCCTGCTTAACAAGCTTGGTTATAGCCGCACTGCACTTATCGATCTCTGTTTCCAGTTTCCGGATTATACCTTTGAGCGATGTCATGAGGAAAGCTGAGGGCTCATGCCCCGCCTGGGCGCTTTTTAACCGGTTGATGAAAGCGGTACGTTCTGCTTTCAGATCCGTATACAACCGGGTAAGGCTTCTTAGTTGTTTGAATATCGGGGCGGCAGGCTGCCATTGCTCCAGCTGTCTTTCCGCCGCCATTTGGGCGATAATAACTGCATCCTGCGCGTCCGTCTTGGACTTAACGTTCAGGCTCTTGCCATAGTGCTTTACTTTATTGGGTAACAACACCGAGACCCGGAACTGCAATCTATGTAAATGATAAGCCAGTGGCTCGTAATAGGTACCCGTCGCTTCCATCGCCCAACTAACCGGTATCGATGACGAACAGGATTTACGCACCCATTTGATAAGCTGGTTGAAACCTTTCATGCCGTTTTCAAAGGTCCGGACCTCGCTGAAAGAATACTTTCCCTTAGCGAACAACTGACAAAGACATGCCGTAAATGAGTCCTTGGAAATGTCAATCCCTATGCTTTGGCGCACCAGTGTTTCCATAGAAAGATTTTTAAGGTGACTTCCCGATTGACCCGTTTTCCTCCCTCGTCTTCCCTTTTAAATATTACACTTGCTTATCATGATGATAGCATTAAGTACTGTCCAGACTCTGAAGAAAAAATAAAGGAAATGGAGATACCTTTTTTACGGCATGGTTCAATAACCTGCCTAGCGGTCCCACTCTCATTTCCCCAAGGTCAATCCGATTAGCATTACTACATCGGAAGAACCAATTTTGTTATCTGGTACAAATGTAAAAGCAGTCGCGCTGCGGACCGAAAGTACATTTTTTCCGGGATGGCGGGCGCGACTGCCGTTATAACAATATTACGAATGCGATGGTTAGCGGATGGTGCGGAACAGGCGGCTCCAGCGGATGCCGTTTTGCCCGTAGCTCATCCAGATCAGCCAGGCTTTGCCGACGATGTGGTCTTCCGGCACGTATCCCCAGAAGCGGGAATCGAGGGAACGGTGGCGGTTATCGCCCATCATCCAGTAATAATCCATTTTGAAAGTATACGTGGTGGCGGGCTGGCCGTTGATGAAAAACTGGTTGGGGCCTTTTTCCTCCAGCGTATTGCCTTCATACACCTGTATAATGCGGCGGTACATGTTGATGGAAGCGCTGTCGAGCTTCACCGTAGCGCCTTTTTTCGGGATGTAAATCGGTCCGAAGTTATCGATGGAGAACTTGTAATTGGCTGTATCGTGGGGCCAAACATCCATTCCCCAGTCGGAGATCACGGGCGTTACGCCGGTTACGGCTTCGCCGAGACCTTCCACAGCTTTAGCCTGTCCGGGGGTCATATTCAGCTGGTTGCCGCCGTTGTACTCATCAATCCCCAGCTCTTCGAGGCGCATGGGGTTGAGGGAGCCGCCATCGCGGGTTTGTACGGTGTAATAGCGTTCTCCGTCGGGCGGCGGGGTTTCAGCTACGCCGTTTACCACAATAATGCCGTCGCGGATCATGAGGCTGTCGCCCGGGATACCCACGCAACGTTTGATATAGTTTTCACGTTTATCCACAGGGCGGGAGATTACGCGGTAGCTATTCCAGACAGATTCCCGGCCTTGCGTGCGAACAAGATCGGAGTAAACGGTGTTTTCTTGTACTTCGAGTGCCACGGTATCGCCTTCGGGAAAGTTGAACACCACCACATCATTCCGCTTAATATCGGAGAAACCGGGCAAACGGCGGTATTTCCACTGCACGGCTTCAGAATACGCTTTGGTGTATTTGGTCAGCGGAAGGGTATGATGGGTAAAGGGCACGGACAGCGGTGTCATGGGGATGCGCGGACCGTAACTAACTTTGCTCACGAAGAGGAAATCGTTGACCAGCAGCGTTTTCTCCATGGAAGGCGTAGGGATAGTGTAGGCTTCGAAAATAAATGTCCGGATCAGGGTGGCCGCAATAATGGCGAAGATGGCAGCATCCAGCCATTCCCGCACCGCGGACTTCTTTTTCTTCGGCTGGCCGTCCTTCTTCTTCCAAAATACCAGGTTCATGCGATGTGTTTTAGTTTATTTTATCAACAAATATAATATTCTGTTAATTGTCAGCTGTTTTTTCTGAAGATAAAGTTTTCTTAAAAAATACCACGTAAGTTTCCATTTGAAAACAACGGTTGAACCACTTTATTTCTATTTTTGTTTAATTCTATATCCAGGACTTTGAACAGCTTTACGATAAAAGATATTGAAAGCCTGACCGGCATTAAGGCGCATACCATCCGCATATGGGAGCAGCGCTACAATGTGCTGCGCCCAAAGCGGAAAGACACGAATCACCGCGTTTACGACAACGGCGACCTGAAGCACATCATGCGCATTGCGTACCTATACCGGCATGGTTACAAGATTTCGAAAATCGTGGGGATGACGGAAGAGGAAATAAAACAGCTTTCGCTGGAAGAAACCGGTCATAAAGGCAACCACCTCTACCAGGTTTATATCAACCAGCTGGTGGAAGCGATGATCGACTTCGACCAGATCCGTTTCGAAAAGATCTTTCATAACGTGTTGCTCCGCATGGGATTCGAGCAATGCATCCTCAAAGTCATCTACCCGTACCTGGAACGCATCGGCCTGCTCTGGCTGGTGGACTGTGTTATCCCCGCACAGGAACATTTCGCCGCCAATATCATCCGCAAAAAACTCATGGTTGCCATCGACGGGCTCGACATTCCGCAGCACCCGACCGAGTGCTTCATGGTATTCCTTCCGGAAGGAGAATGGCACGAAATCCCCCTGCTGTTTATGCATTATATGCTGAAGAGAAACGGCTGTACAGTGGTGAACTTCGGCGCCAACGTCCCGCTGGAAGACCTCCTCTTCTACACCGACCGCAAGCAGGTCGATCATATCTACACCCACATCATCACCAACTTCCCGCAGCGCACGCTCGACAATTTCGTGAAAGACCTCGGCCGCCTGTTTCCCACCATCCCCGTCACGATTTCCGGACCGCAGATCGCGCGCATCTCCGTACCCATCCCCGAAAACGTGAAAGTGCTCCTTTCGATGGATGAGGTGCTCCAATACGCCCGCCGCAAGCAGGTGCCCGCTTCCTGAGCGCAGATTACAACAGATTTTTTTCGAGGATCGTACTGATTTCCGGCGCACGGTTCATGATCATGAAGTGCCCGCCTTTGAGGATCGTATGCGTGGGGGTTACATACCGCCGCGGGAACGGCCTGTCGCTGCTGCCATGGATATGCAGCAGGCCCGGCGGCGTCCAGTCGTTGTTCCATTGCAGGATGGCTCCCAGCGCCCAACGCATGTAACGGAGGTCTTTCTTGCCGAGGTAATCGTCGAGCAGGCGGCGCTCCGCTTCGCTGCCGCATTGCATAAAGAGTTGCACCACGAAGCGCCGGTTGGTGAACAGCAGCCTGTCGGGCAGGCGGTTTAATACTTTGTTCGCGAAACTATTGTAGTACGGCGGCAGTTCCTGCCGGGATTTGACGCTGGAAATGAGCACCACCTGGCGCACGGGCAGCTGCCGCGCAATTTCAATGCTCATCATGCCGCCGAAGGAAAGTCCGACGAGGATGGGTTCCGGATGGAGGATCCTCCGCGCCATGCGCCCCGCATATTCGCCGATGGGCTCCCCGGCGTTGAGGGGCGTAATCCAGGGAAGGTAATGCACTTCGCAGTCAGCCGGAAACACCAGCCGCTCGAACACCCGTTCGTCGGCCCCGAGGCCGCTGATCAGGTATATATGCCTTTTACTCATCCCCGCCGGAAATTTTGCGAATGTCGTAACGCTCCATCTTGTTGTAAAGATGGCTTCGCTGGATGTCCAGCGCCTGCGCGGTTTTGCTTACGTTCCATCCGTTTTTTTGCAACATGAATTCGATGAATATCTTTTCCACTTCGTCCCGGAAGTCGTGCAGTTTCGTTAATACGAGCAGCTCGTCATTCAGGTAGTGGCTTTTTTTGTCGTGATTGGGCACTACGTAATTTTCCACGTCATCGGCCGTGATGGTTTTCCCGGAAAGGATCACCAGTCTTTCCACCACGTTCCGCAGTTCGCGGATATTGCCTGTCCATTGATGGTGCTGCAACGCTTTCATCGCGTCTTTATCCGCCGTTTTGCGGGCCATGCCGTATTCCGCGCACACCAGGTCCAGGAAGTGATCGACCAGCAGGGGAATATCGTCGCGGCGGTCATTGAGCGAAGGCACGTGGATGAGGATCACGCTGAGGCGGTGGTAAAGGTCGAGGCGGAAGTTTTTGTCTTCCACTTCTTTCAGCAAATCTTTATTGGTTGCCGCCACCACGCGCACGTCCACGCTGATTTCCTTGTCGCCGCCCACGCGCGTGATTTTCCCTTCCTGCAAGGCGCGCAGCACTTTGGCCTGGGCGCTGAGGCTCATATCGCCGATTTCGTCGAGGAAGAGGGTGCCACCGCTCGCCTGCTCAAATTTACCGATGCGTTGCTTCACCGCGGAGGTGAAAGAACCTTTCTCGTGGCCGAACAGTTCGGATTCGATGAGCTCGGAGGGTATGGCCGCGCAGTTCACTTCCACCATCGGGCCGCCGGAGCGGTTGCTGTAAGCGTGTATCCAGCGGGCCACGAGCTCCTTGCCCGCGCCGTTTTCGCCGGTAACGAGCACCCGCGCGTCTGTCGGCGCTACTTTATGAATAGTATCCTTGATTTTTACAATAGGGCCCGATTCGCCAATCATATCGGGTGTTTTGTTCACCTTTTTGCGCAGCGTTTTGGTTTCGGCCACCAACGTGGTTTTGTCCAGCGCGTTGCGGAGGGTGATGAGGAGACGGTTGAGGTCGGGCGGTTTGGAGATATAATCGAATGCGCCCTTTTTCACTGCATCTACCGCCGTGTCGATATTACCGTGGCCGGACACCATGATGATGGGCACGTCGCCATTGATCTCGCGGGCCTTCTCGAGGAATTCGAGCCCGTCCATCTTCGGCATTTTGATATCGCACAATACGGCGTCGTAGGTTTTGGCCTGGAACATTTTGAAGCCTTCGGCTCCATCGGCCGCTTCGTCGATTTTATACCCCTCGTAGCTCAGGATTTCGGTGAGCGTTTTCCGGATGCTCTTTTCGTCGTCGATGATCAGAATGTTGGCCATAGTATGTCTATTATTTTAAACACGGCAAAAATAACAAGAAACGGCCGATGTAGCGCAATTCACTTACTTTAAACGGCAGCGAATTAAAAAAATATACCAGGACGGGCGTTTTGGGCAAATAAAGTCTACCAATCTTGTCGGTTTTATCTGTAATTTTAGCCCGACACAGGTAACTATACGTTATGATGCACCCACTACTCGAATTATTGAAACAGCGGCATGCTGCAGCCGGCGTCGTGGCTTATCCCAGTTCTGAAGCCGTGTGGCAGTTCTGCAACGACCTGATCAACTGGCTGTTCCCGGAGCATAGCGGCCGGGTGATGGATGATGCTGCCATCGAGCAATACGCGGTGCGGCTGGAAACGCAGCTGAACGAGCTGTTGCAGCATATTGCCGCGCAATTGCCGGAGTCTCCCGAGGCGGTGAGCCGCCAGTTTATGGAGATGGTGCCGGGCATTTACGCGGATCTGACCAAAGACGCGGAGGCCATCCTACAGGGCGACCCTGCCGCCACCTGCATCTACGAAGTAATCAGGGCGTATCCCGGATTTTTCGCGATTGCGGCTTACCGCGTGGCGCATGGGCTCCATTTGCTGGAAGTGCCCCTCCTCCCCCGCGTCATCACCGAATACGCGCACGCCAGAACGGGGGTCGACATCCACCCCGCGGCGGAGATCGCGCCGTATTTCTGTATCGACCATGGCACGGGGATCGTGATCGGCGAAACCACCGTCATCGGCCCACAAGTGAAAATATACCAGGGCGTTACGCTGGGCGCCCTCAGCATCGACAAAACGATGGCCCGCGCCAAGCGCCACCCTACTATCGAGGAAGGCGTGGTAATTTACGCCGGCGCCACTATCCTCGGCGGAGACACCATCATCGGGCACCACAGCGTCATCGGCGGGAATGTATGGCTCATCAAATCGGTGGAGCCCCATTCCAGGATTTATTACAAAGCAGACGGCAGTATAAAAGTTATTTAAATCGTATGAGCACAGTACTGGATTTAGTGGGCAACACCCCCATGGTGGCCCTGCAACGCATCCCGGAAAACCCCGACGTCACCATCTACGCCAAGCTGGAAGGCACCAATCCCGGCGGCAGCGTGAAAGACAGGGCGGCCTACGGGATGATCAAAGGCGCGCTCGACCGCGGCGAGATCCGCCCCGGCATCAAACTGATCGAAGCCACCAGCGGCAACACCGGCATCGCGCTGGCCATGATCGCCAACCTCTTCAACGTGGGAATCGAAATCGTTATGCCCGAAGACGCTACCCGCGAGCGCGTGCTCACCATGGAAGCCTTCGGCGCGAAAGTAGTGCTCACGCCCAAAGAGCAAAGCATGGAAGGCGCGATCGACTACGCGCATGCGCAGGTGGAAAAAGGCGGTTATTTCATGCTGAACCAATTCGCCAATCCCGATAACTACGGCATGCACTACCGCACTACCGGCCCCGAGATCTGGCGCGACACGCGGCACGGCATCACCCATTTCGTGTCGGCCATGGGCACCACGGGAACGATTATGGGTGTATCACGCTTTTGAAAGAAGTGAAGCCCGGCGTGCAGATTGTAGGCTGCCAGCCGACCGACGGCAGCAAGATCCCCGGCATCCGCAAATGGCCGGAAGCCTACCTCCCGAAGATTTTCGAGCGGCAGCGGGTAGACCGGATCATGGATATCTCAGAGGCGGAAGCGCGGGAAATGACCAACCGGCTGGCGCGGGAAGAAGCGATCTTCTGCGGTATGTCCAGCGGTGGCGCAGTAGCGGCGGCAGTAAGGGTAGCGAAGGAACTAACGAGCGGGGTGATCGTGTGCATCATCTGCGACCGCGGCGACCGCTATCTCAGCACCGATCTTTTCGGACAATAATTTCAACTTTCTATATCATCAACCATCAATCGGCGGCCGCGCTCCCCAGGGGGCGCGGTTCGTATTTGCGGACGGGCCGGGTCAAAAAAAGCTGCGCCCTTTTGGGAGCGCAGCGATGATTATGCACTGTAAAGTTGACAATTACTTTTTCATGTACATCACTTCCTTCACCAGTTTCACCGTACGCTCGATGTCGGGCAGGTACAGTTTCACCAGGTTGGGTGCGTAGTGCATGGGCGCGTCTACCGCGGTGATGCGGCGGATGGGAGCGTCCAGGTAGTCGAAACCTTCTTTCTGGATCCGGTAAGAGATCTCGGAAGAGATGCTGGCGAAGGGCCATTGTTCTTCCACGATCACCAGGCGGTTGGTTTTCTTCACGGACTCCAGGATGGTGAACCAATCGAGGGGGCGGATCGTGCGGAGGTCGATTACTTCGGCTTCGATACCTTCTTTCGCCAGCTCTTCGGCTGCGCCGAGGGCTACTTTCATCATTTTGTTGAAAGACACGATGGTGACGTCCTTACCGGCGCGTTTGATATCCGCTTTACCGATGGGGATGATGTATTCTTCTTCAGGAACTTCGCCCATGTCGCCGTACATCTGCTCGGATTCCATGAAAACCACGGGATCTTCGTCGCGGATGGCGGCTTTGAGCAGACCTTTCGCATCGTAAGGATTGGATACGGAGATCACTTTCAGACCGGGAATATTGGCGTAATAGCTTTCAAATGCGGTGGAGTGCTGTGCTCCCAGCTGGCCTGCAGAACCGTTGGCGCCGCGGAAAACGATGGGACAACCTACCTGTCCGCCGGACATAGCCAGCATTTTGGAGGCGGTGTTGAGGATCTGGTCGAGTGCCAGTACGGCGAAGTTCCAGGTCATGAATTCCACGATCGGACGGAGGCCGTTCTGTGCGGCGCCCACACCGATAGCGGTAAAACCCAGCTCGGCGATCGGGGTATCAATGATACGGCGTGCACCGAATTCATCGAGCATTCCCTGGCTAACTTTATAGGCACCGTTGTACTCTGCCACTTCCTCTCCCATCAGGAACACCCGTTCGTCACGGCGCATTTCTTCCTGCATGGCTTCTCTTAAGGCTTGTCTGAAGGCTATCTGACGCATTTGATTCTTTACTATATGTTTAATGATGTTCCTTTTTGAAAAGGCAGGGCAAATTTATCGTTTGTTTCCCAAAAAGCAAAGGAATTAGATTTTCTCTATGATCATTGCGCTGGCGCCCCCGCCCCCGTTGCATATCCCGGCAACGCCGAAACGGCCGTTTTCCTGCCGCAGGATGGAGGTGAGGCTCACGATGATACGCGCGCCGGAACAGCCGATCGGGTGCCCCAGGGCCACGGCTCCGCCCCAAACATTAAGTTTTTCGCCCGGGATGCCCAGGTCCTTTTCATTGGCCAGCGCCACGCAGGAGAACGCTTCGTTGATTTCCACGAAATCCATCTGCCCGATCTCCATTTTCGCCTTCGCGAGAGCGTTATTCACCGCTTTCACGGGCGTGGTGGTGAACCATTCCGGCGCCTGGCTGGCGTCGGCGAAGCTCACGATCTTTGCTAAAGGCTTGAGGCCCAGCTCTTTCACCTTCTCCCGGCTCGCCAGCACCACCGCGGCGGCGCCGTCGTTGATCTTGGAAGCGTTGGCGGCGGTGATCGTCCCGTCTTTCTGGAACGCCGGCTTCAGGGTAGCCATTTTCTCGAAGTTCACTTTTTTGAATTCTTCGTCTTCGCTCACAGTTACGGGCGATTTGCCGCCGGTGGTCACCGGAACGATCTCCCCGGCAAAATATCCTTTTTCCCAGGCCGTTGCCGCGCGCTGGTAGCTTTGTTTGGCGTAATTGTCCTGGTCTTCACGGGAGATTTTATACTCCGCCGCACAGATTTCAGCGGCGTTGCCCATGTGGAAATCTTTATACGGATCCCACAGGCCGTCGCGCAGGATACCGTCGATCACGGCGCCGTGTCCGAGGCGGTAGCCGTTGCGGGCTTTATCGAGATAATACGGTATGTTGCTCATGGATTCCATGCCGCCGGCCACCACGATATCGTTATCGCCGAGCAGGATGCTCTGGGCGCCGAGCATGATGGCTTTCATGCCGGAAGCGCACACTTTGTTCACGGTAGTGCAGGGCACGGTGTTGGGGAGCCCTGCATAAAGGCTTGCCTGGTTGGCGGGCGCCTGGCCGATGTTGGCGCTGATCACATTTCCCATATACACTTCCTGCACCTGCTCCTTCGCCACGCCGGCGCGCTCCAGGGCGGCGGCGATGACCGTAGCGCCCAACGTGGTGGCGGGAACCGACGCCAAAGCGCCGTTGAATGCCCCTATCGGGGTTCTGGCTACGGATACGATAAATACTTCTCTCATAAGTTAATGTTCCTCATGTTTTGGTGGAATCCCCAAATATACCGATTTGCCGGGCCGCCGCCAAAACGCCGCCTTTCATGAAATTTCCTGTAAGTTTGCATTTGCTTCCATCATCAAACATTTGATAGAAACCGGTATCAGGAAAACCAGTTTTTGCCGCAAAAAATGGATGGTTTTGAAACAAATTGCGTAATTTTTTGACAGACGCCAGATAACAGACGACCGGCTTTGATCACCCAAAATACCATACAGCAAATCCTCCACCGCATCGATATCATCGATGTGGTCGGCGCATTCGTGAAACTGAAGAAACGCGGCGCCAATTATATGGGCCTCTGCCCTTTCCATAACGAAAAATCTCCCTCTTTCACCGTTTCCGGCACCAAGGAAATCTACAAATGCTTCGGCTGCGGCAAAAGCGGGAATGCGATCAATTTCGTGATGGAGCACGAAAAGTACTCCTATGTGGAAGCCATCCGCTGGCTCGCGCAACGCTACCAGGTAGAGATCGAAGAAACGGAAGTCAGCCCCGAAGTGAAGCAGCGCCAGCAAATGGCCGACAGCCTTTTCATCATCAACAACTTCGCCCGGGATTATTTCGTCAAAACCCTCTTCGAAACCGACGAAGGCCAGAACGTGGGCCTTTCCTATTTCGAAGAACGCGGGTTCTCCGAAGAGATCATCCGCAAATTCCAGCTGGGGTACGCCCTCAACCTGCGCGAAGCGTTCGTCCGGGAAGCGCAACATAAAGGCTACAACCTGGAATACCTCCAGAAAACGGGCCTCGTTACCGTCCGCAACGATCAGCCGATCGACAACTACCGCGGCCGCGTCATCTTCCCCATCCACAACCAGAGCGGGAAAGTACTCGGATTCGGCGCGCGCATCCTCGTCAAATCCGACCGCGCGCCCAAATACATCAACTCCCCCGAAAACGATATTTACGTCAAAAGCAAGGTGCTGTACGGCACCTACTTCGCGCGGCACGCCATTGACAAGCTCGACGAATGCCTGCTGGTGGAAGGCTATACCGACGTGATTTCCCTGCACCAGGCCGGTATCGAAAACGTGGTGGCCTCTTCCGGCACCTCGCTCACCACCGACCAGCTGCGGCTCATCAAGAAATACACCAACAACCTCACCATCCTCTACGATGGCGACAACGCCGGCATCAAGGCCGCGCTCCGCGGGTTGGACATGGCCATCGAAGAAGGGCTGAACGTCAAACTGGCGCTGGTGCCCGATAAAGAGGACCCGGACAGTTACGTGCGGAAGATCGGCGCGGAGGCGTTCCGGCAATTCATCGCCGACAACAAACAGGATTTCATCCTCTTCAAGTTGCACGTTTCCATGAAGGAAGCGGGCAACGATTCCACGCGCAAGTCGCAGCTCGTGAACGAGATCGCGGAAACCATCGCGCGGATCGATAAAGTGGAGGATTTCACCCGCCAGCAGGATTATATCCGCCAGTGCAGCCAGTTGCTGAAAATCGACGAAGAAAGGCTGGTGGATCTGGTAAACAAATTCATCCGCGACCGCCTTTCCAAACAGGCGCTCAACGAGCAGAGCGGGAAAAAGAAAGGCGGGTTCGATGGGCCTCCCCCGACCGAAGACGGCCCTTCACTGGCGGAAATGTACCCCGAGTACTTCCCCGACGGCGCCGAAACGCCCGCAGCGCCATCCGAAAACATCTTCAACACTTCCGAACGCCAGGAGCGCGAGCTGATCAAGATCCTGCTGCGCTTCGGCGATAAGGTCTTCGACGAGGAACAAAAAACAACCGTCGCCGATTACATCTTCCATCTCCCCTACGATTTCGAATCCCTTTCCGAAAACGAAATCGTGAAACGCATCCTGCGCGAATACAAGGAAGCGTACGACCAGGGCTCTATCCCGGATAAGAAAATGTTCCTCTACCATCCCGACAACGATGTAGCGCGGAATGTGGCCATCATCCTGGAAGACAAGGAAGCGGAGCTGAGCGCGGCCTGGAAAGAGCGGTTCGAGATTAAGACCGTTTATGGCGACGACGCCTTCCGACGCGATACCATCAGCGCCACCAATTATCTCATCATCCGGAAAATCCAGAAACTGATCGCGGAAAACCAGCAGGAAATGAGCAGTACGGAAGATTACGAAGCGCAAATCCGCTGCCTGGAGATGGACAAGCATCTCAAGCAGATCATGAAGGAGCTCACCGAAGGCGTGGGCACCGTTATTTTCAAGTAGTTTAAGGGAACAACGTTATTTCCGCTCCCACGTTTCGAACGTAAAGGCGTAGGCATGCTTTTCGTCGGCCGGATGGTCTTCGGCATGAACGCGCTTCCATTCCGCAGGGTCTACTTCGGGGAAAAAGGCGTCGCCTTCCACCGTGGTGTGTACGCGGGTGAGATAGATGCGATCGATCTGCGGCCAGGCCTGGTTGATGATTTCCATCCCTCCGATCACGAAAATTTCCTTTACATCGTCCTGCTCCGCGAGCGCGAGGGCATCGGCCAGGGAATGCACGACCGACACCCCGGCCGGAGCATAGTCCTGCTGCCGGGTGATAACGATATTATGGCGCCCTTTGAGCGTGGCGCCGCCGAGGGATTCGAAGGTTTTACGGCCCATGATCACGGGGAATCCGTAGGTGGTATTCTTGAAGAATTTGAAATCGTCGGGCAGTTTCCAGGGGAGCTGGTTGTTGATACCGATGACGTTATTCTCGGAAGCGGCTACTATTACGGAAATCATACGGCTACGGGGGCTTTGATGTGAGGGTGCGACTGGTAATTTTCCAGGGTGAAATCTTCGTATTGGAAAGCGAAGATATCCTTCACATCCGGGTTCAGTTTCATTACCGGCAGCGGGAACGGTTCGCGCTCGAGCTGGAGGCGGGCTTGTTCGAAGTGGTTATTGTAGAGATGGACGTCTCCGAAGCTGTGGACGAATTCGCCCGGCTGGAGGCCGCACACCTGCGCGATCATGAGTGTGAGCAATGCGTAAGACGCGATATTGAAAGGGACGCCCAGGAAAACGTCGGCGCTGCGCTGGTAAAGCTGGCAGCTCAGTTTGCCGTCGGCCACGTAAAACTGGAAGAGGCAGTGGCAGGGGCTGAGGGCCATTTGCGGCAGGTCGGCCACATTCCAGGCGTTGACGATGAGGCGGCGGGAGTCCGGGTTCTTTTTGATCTGCTCCACCACGTCGGTGATCTGGTCGTACGTTTTACCGTCGGCGCCTTCCCAGCTGCGCCATTGCTTGCCGTACACGGGCCCGAGGTCCCCTTCGGCGCTGGCCCATTCGTCCCATATCTTCACCCCATGCTCCTGGAGGTAATGCACGTTGGTATCGCCTTTCAGGAACCAGAGCAGTTCGTAAATGATGGATTTGAGGTGCAGTTTCTTGGTGGTGACCATGGGGAAGCCCTGCTGCAGATCGAAGCGCATCTGGTAGCCAAAACAGCTGCGGGTGCCGGTTCCGGTGCGGTCAGTTTTGTCCGCCCCGTTGTCGAGGATATGTTGGAGGAGGTCTTTATACTGTTGCATATACACTGCAAACTTAATGGTAAATGAAGAAATTCAATACATTTTCTCCTGGTTACCTTCAGGTACGTTACTGCTCCTCTGCCGCAGCGCGCTACAAATAGCAGGATGAAATAATATAACCTAATCCGCACACATAAACAAATCCCGTTTTCCGTAAATTTCGTTAATCTGCAAAAGTGAACCTGGCCCCATGGCGTTACAACAACCAAAACCGGCAAATAGCATCAATTCCGATATTTAACCAATTGAAAAACAAGCAAGGATAAACACCCGACAATTAGCAGCAACACGTATTGAAAAACAGGACCTGACTGAAAAACCAAAACAGCAGAAGTCAAGACAAATTAGCAGCAGATGTATGTAGCAGCAAGGCCATATCGGTGCGGGAGGGTCCTCTAAATCTAACCTGACATGCGCTATCAAGCCACAGATCCGTAGCAGCAACGGCATACCGTGTTTTTTATCAACCTCACCATTTACAAACCTCTAAATCGCCAGCACATGCATTTCCTCAAACAATGTACCTGGCTGCTCATCCTGCTATGCGGGGCGTTATGCGCCCATGCCCAGCAGCGTGTCAGCGGCCGCGTGACGGACACCGAAGGCAACGGCCTGCCCGGTGTTACCGTACGCCTCCTTAATTCCAACCGCGGAACCGTCTCCGACATCACCGGGAAATTTTCCCTGGAAGCACCCGCCGGCAGCACGCTCGTCTTTTCCTTCACCGGATACAAAACCCTCCGCCGGGAAGCTTCCACCACGGCCATGACCGTGACCCTGGAAGAGGATTTCGCCAACCTCGACGAAGTGGTGATCACCGGCCTGGCCACCAGCGTGAAGCGCAGCAACCTCGCCAACGCCGTGGCCACCCTTTCCGCAAAAGAGCTCTACGGCGTTGCGCCCGCGCAAACTTTCGATGCCGCCCTCAGCGGCAAGATCCCCGGCGCACTCATCACCGCCAACTCCGGCGCGCCCGGCGGCGGCATCTCCGTGAAGATGCGCGGCGTCACCTCCATCTTCTCCAACAGCCAGCCGCTGTATGTGGTCGACGGGATTTTCATCAGTAACGTATCCGTTCCCGCAGGCCTCAATATCATCACCGCCGCTTCCAGGGCGGGGAACGAGCAGTATCAGGACAACCCCTCCAGCCGCGTGGCCGACATCAACCCGGACGATATCGAGAACATCGAAGTGCTCAAGGGCGCATCCGCTTCCGCCATTTATGGTTCCAAAGCCGCGGCGGGCGTTGTTATCATCACCACCAAAAAGGGCCTCTCCGGCCGAACGCTCGTGAAAGCCCGTCAGGATGTAGGGTGGACGCAGGCCCGGAAGCTCCTCGGCATGCGGCATTTTACTGAAGAAACCGCCTTCGATAAAGGCGGCGCCGCCGCCAGAGACGCCTTCATCGCCGCCCGCGACGCCGGCAAACTATACGACCACGAAAAAGATATGTACGGCGAAAAAGGACTCCTGCTCAACACCAACGTCAGCGTGACCGGGGGCGACGAGCGCACCGGGGTGTTCTTCTCCGCCAACCGGAAAGACGAGCAGGGCATCATCAAAAACACCGGTTATCTCAACAACTCGCTGCGCCTGAATGTAGACCACCGGCTTAACAACCGCATCTCCGTGGGCCTGCGCGCCGCTTACATGAAAACCTCCGCCGACCGCGGGCTTACCAACAACGACAACAACTCCGTGACCTACGGCGTGGCGCTCTCCGCCGCCCCGGAATATGTGCCCCTCCGGCCCGACGCCGACGGCAATTACCCGGTGCTCGTGGGCGGGCAAAACCCCATCGAGCTGCGCGACAAAATGCGCAACAACGAAACCGTGAACCGCGTGATCACCGGCGGCGAGATCAAAATCCTCCTGCATGAGCAGGACAACACTAATACCCGGCTGATCGTCCGCGGTGGTGTGGATTACTTCCACCTGAAAACGGAAGCTATTTTCCCGCGGTCGCTGCCGTTCATGCGCAACAACCTGGAAGGCGCGTCGATCCAGGGGAATACTTCCAACCTCAATTCCAACCTGGCCGGCATCCTCGTGAACCAGTTCGCCGCCAACAAAAACCTCAACTTCACGACCTCGCTTGGAGCCACACTGGAAACCAATTACCTCGACATGATCCTGGCCACGGCCACCAACACCACGCCGCTGCAAACAAACGTGGATATGGCCGCCAACGCCGCGCTGCAGCAATTCCGGACCAAATATCGCGACAATGGGATTTTCCTGCAGGAAGAAGTGCTCATCATGGACGCGATCACCCTGGGCGCCGGAGTGCGCTTCGACAGGTCCACCAATAACGGCGACTGGAAGAAATATTTCGTGTTGCCAAAGGGATCATTTTCCTGGAACATCGCCAAAATGCCGTTCTGGAAGATGCAGCTGATCAACAGCCTCAAGCTTCGCGCGGCATACGGGCAGTCGGGCAACGTAGCGCCTTACGGAGCGCGGTTCCTGGCGGCGCTGCCGAACAATATCGGCGGCAATGGCGGGGTGCTGGTCGACAATCAGCTCGGCAACCCCGACATCAAGCAGGAAAAGCAAACCGAATTTGAAACGGGTGTAGACGTAAGCTTCCTCAACGGGCGGCTCACGCTCGAAGCCACCTATTACATCAAGAAGATCTACGACCTTCTCATCCGAAGGAACCTGCAGCCATCCACGGGCTTCACGGCACAGTGGCTCAATGCGGGCGACCTCCGGAACCAGGGCATTGAGATCGGCATCAGCGCATTGCCGATCAACAAAAAGAATTTCCGGTGGAACACCCACATCAATTTCTGGAAAAACAAATCCAAGATCACCGAGCTGCTGATCCCTCCTTTCCCGATGGGCGCATTCGGCAACTCGCTGGGTAATTTCTATATCGAAGAAGGTAAATCCGCCACCCAGATCATCGGCACCCTCGGCGAAACGCCGGGCATCGGCGTGCTGGGGAATTCAGAGCCCGACTTCCAGCTGAGCACCATCAACGAAATCAATTTCCTGAAAAATTTCAGCTTCCGTTTCATGCTGCACTGGAAGAAAGGCGGGGATAACATCAACCTCAGCCAACTGCTGAACGACCTCAACAAAACTTCGGCCGATTACGACGACGACCGCAATGGCAACGGAATTAAAGACGGCATCGACCGCAACACCGCATTCGGCAAGGGCGAAGCCGCCGGTTTCGTGCAGGACGCTTCTTACGTGCGGATCCGCGAAATCGGGCTGTACTACCAGGTGCCCGTGCCACGGAATAAATATATCACCGGCATCAACATCGGCGCGTCACTGAACAACTGGATCACCTGGACGAAATACAACAGTTACGACCCGGAATCCTCCAACTTCGGCTCCAACACGCTTTCCACCGCCACTTCACGCGGCAGCAATGGTTTGTCGAGCGGTGTGGAGGTAATGCCATACCCGGCATCCAAGCGCGCGACTTTCCATTTCGCCGTAACGTTCTGATTGTTTCATCCGAAAATTTTGATCATGAAAAAGCATCTTATCATATGCCTGGGCGCGCTCCTCTTCCTGGCTGCCTGCCAGAAGGGAGAAATCCCCAACCTCAACAGCCCGATCGTCGACGATGCGATCCGTAACGGCACTAAAGTCAAGCTCGACAACCTCATGGTAGGCCTGGAATCCGGCACCCGACAGAGCCTGGCCACTTATTACGACGCCATCGGCGTGATCGGCCGGGAGATTTACCGTTTCTCCGCTTCGGAACCGAGATATGTAGGCGAGTTGATGGGCGACGGTACCCTCGACAATAACACGTTCTATATCACCAACCCCTGGGCCGCGCGCTACCGCGTGGTGCGGCAGGGCAACATCATTCACGACGCCGTGGCCAACGCCAATTACATTTCGGATGTGCAGAAGAAAGGTTATACCGGTTACACCAAAACTATCATGGCCTACCAGCTGCTGCTGAACCTGAACATGACGTATACCAACGGCATCCGTACGGATGTGAAAGATCCCAACAACATCGGCCCATTCCGTACTTACACCGAATCATTGGCTGACATTGCCGCCCTCCTCGACCAGGGAAAAGCGGAGCTGACCGGTGCGGAGATCGCTTTCCCGGTGACGATCGGCGCCGCCAGTGCGGCGGACCTTCTCAAATTCAACCGGGCCATCGCCGCGCGGGTGGCGATCTACCGGCAACAATGGGCGGCGGCGCTCACGGCGCTGAACGCGTCTTTCTTCCACCTGAACGGCCCGTTTGAAACAGGATACTTCCATTCTTTCAGCAACAAATCAGGCGACCAGCTCAACCCGCTGTTTTTGCCGCAGAACACCAATTCCGGGGAGTTCCGGCTGGCGTATTCCTCCTTTTCGACTGACATTCTGCCGGGAGACGACCGCATCGCCAAAGCCACCCTGCGCGACATTCCCATCACGCAGGAAGGCCTTACCGGCACCCGCGACGTCTGGATTCATTTCAACAACGAATCACCCGTGTACATCATCCGTAACGAAGAATTGATTTTGATTTACGCCGAAGCGAAGATCCAGCTGAACCAGCTGCCCGACGGCATCGCAGCCATCAACCGGCTGCGGGCGGACCACAACCTGACGCCTTACGCCGGCGGCGTTACGCAGGCCGCATTGCTCAACGAAATGTTGTACCACAGGCGCTATTCCCTGTTCGGGGAAGGTCACCGCTGGATCGATATGCGGCGCTATAACCGCCTCAACCAGCTGCCCAATCCCCGGCCCGGCGATAAAATCTGGAATATGTTCCCCATCCCGCTCACGGAAGGAAGCTGATGCCGGAACACTTTAAAAAATGAGAGGGCGCCCCTGCAAGAGGCGCCCTCTTTTCTTTTACATGGCAAAAGAATAAGATGGTTTCCGTTTAATGCCGCCATTGAAGGCGGTTAGATATGTGTAAGACGTACCATATCTTCCAAATGTTACAGGCCCGCCCGGAATTAAAAAGCCGCTCCCGGTGGAAGCGGCTGTCTTTTTGCGCCAGAATATTTATAACCCCCTGCGTTTCATTTCTTTACGAATCAAACCCAACTCCCGGCCCATTTGCCCGGCGATGGAAGTATTTTCCTGTGCACGGCGGATCAGGTAAGGCATTACGTCCTTCACCGGCCCGTAAGGCAGGTATTTGGACACGCGGTACCCCGCATGCGCCAGGTTGAAGGTAATATTGTCGCTCATGCCGTACAGCTGGGAAAAGCTGACGCGGGGGCTGTTGTGCGGTATGTTTTTCTCGTCCATCAGTCGGGCGGCGAGCATGCAGCTGTCTTCGTTGTGGGTGCCGATGAACACGGCCAGAGAATCCAGGCGGTCGAGGCAGAAGTGCAGTGCGTCGTTATAGTCTTCATCGGCCGAGGTTTTGTCTGGCTGGATGGGGGAATCGTAATTGAATTCTTCGGCTCTTTTGCGCTCCTTCTCCATATATGCGCCACGCACGAGTTTTGCGCCGAGGAGGTAGCCGTTGGCCTTGGCGAGGTCAAAGGATTTTTTGAGATACTCCAGGCGGTCGTGGCGGTACAGCTGGAAAGTATTATAAACGAATACGTTGCCTTTGTTGAAGCCGCTCATCATCTCATCGGTGAGATCATCGACCGGTTGTTGCACCCAGGATTCTTCGGCATCTACCAGCACGGCGATCTTGGCTTTGGCGGCGGCGGCGCAGATGGTGCGGATGCGTTCGCGGACGCGGTTGAACTCAGCCTGTTCGTCGGCGTTGAGGGCCTGGCCGGCGTGAATTTTTTCCAGCAGTCCGAACCGGGCGAAGCCGGTTACCTTGATGGGCAGGAACGGGATGTAGGGTTTGCCGGCGGCGAACTGGATGGCGCGGAGGAACTCGGGCACGGCGTTATCATAGTTATCTTCCCCTTCGAGGGCTTCCACCCCGTAATCAAGCGCTACGCCCACGCCATAACGGCCCAGGGCTTCTGCGGCGCGGACGGCTTCTTCCAGGGATTCGCCTCCGCAGAAATGATTGAAGATGGTGCTTTTGATAATGCCTTTTACGGGAAGGCGCAGTTTGAAGGCGAGCGGCGTGGCAAAGGCGCCGAATTTCACCAGCCAGGGCTTGCCGATATTGCTGAACAGAAAGTTCGCTCTCTTCAGTGCTTTATCCGACATATGCTCGAAGGCAATGGCTGTATTCTCAAACGATAACGGTTGGTGTGGTTCCATGGGCGGCAAAGTTAAGGGGAACCGCCGTTTCTAAAAAAATCTGATTTTTCTTATGATTTTTTTCTGACATACAACAGATAGAACCAGTAAGCGGTTCAGCTGATTTTTTATTATATTGTAGCCGGGACTTACAACAAATCTTTTTATTCCCAACCATGAGTGCACGCATTAAGCAAAACAGACGGCCACGTTTTCCACTGTATATGAAAAAGCGGCGCAACTGGCAACCTACCGCCCTTGCGCTGATCCTTGTCATGCTTATAGTCGGCGGCGTGTTGTACTACCTGGCCGGCCGCCACCAGCGCAGCTCCGGCATGTTGCAGCCCGGTATCCGGTATACCTTGTACCAGAGCCGTTACGGGGAAAGAAAGGCGGTACGCCTGCCCGACAGCACGCTTGTCATCCTCAATTCCCGATCCCGCCTGTATATGCCCGAAGGTTATCCTGGCCTGCGCGAACTGGTGCTCGACGGGGAAGCTTTCTTTTCGGTGCCGGATGGGCCGAAGCTCACAGTTTGGACTGACAAACTCAAGACAGTTACGCCCGGCGCGACATTCCGCCTGCATAGCCTCGAATCGCAGCAGGGCGCGTTTTGCTATGTGCTCAGCGGTTCGGCCCACGTCCGGAAATCTTACCACTCGCCATCCGACAATCAGCCGGAAGACCTCCTGGCCGGGCAGAGCGTGCTCGCCAATAAAATGATCGACCTGATGGAAAAAGAGACGTTCGAGCTGGAAGAACAGCGCGATTGTTTGAATAACCGGCTGGTGTTCCACAATACGCCGCTGCCTGCAGCGTTAAAGAAGATGGAAGACTGGTATGGTGTGGAAATGGAAGTGAAAGGCAAACGCAGCGATCCCTCCCGCAATATCACCGGCGAATTCAGCAAGGAAACCCTGCACGAAATGCTCGACGCCCTGCAGGATAGCATCGGTTTCACCTACCGCATTACCCGCGACAAAGTCGTGATCAAATTTTAAATAAGTCAGACCCCATATCCTCTGGAAAAATGCTACGGATGGGGCAAATAGAAAAGGGTGACGCAAAGCGGAAGCTTTCGTCACCCTTCTGTATTTTTCAGGCCCGGCGTGATTACCACTCGCGTTCTTCCACTGGCAGGTTGCGGATGAAATTATCGAACATATCGCCGTCGTAATCGCTGTAGGCGCCATAAGCGTTGATGATGTACCCTTGAATCCCGTCGTTGTTTTCCAGGAGGTAGAGCACGGCGGAATCGTCCGGGTTGGATTCTCCTTCGAACCGGTAGGTGCGGATGATCTTCACACCTTCGGCGCTGAAGGTCCGGCCGGAGTCGGAATCGAGGAGGTTCCCATCTTCCATCAGGCGCAGTTCATGGTCCACGCCCCTTTCTTTCAGCACTTCCATTACGTCTGATAGCGTCGTCATATTGTGTCCAGGTTTTGTTATCATATCGTGCAGCATTTTAATTGATCCACTTATCAACAAAACAAAGGGCCGGGCCAATTGTTTATCAGCTCAGTTCCATGCCAACGCGTTTCAGCAGTTCGAGCGTTTTGCGCACGCCTACGTCTTCCGCGTCTTTCGACCCTTCGTATTCGATGCCGATAAAGCCGGTATATCCCGCATCTTTCACAATTTGCAGCATTTTCCGGTAATCGGTGGCCGTTTCGTTGCCATTGGCATCAAAATCATGTGTTTTGGCACTTACACCTTTGGCGAAGGGCATCAGTTCCGTTACGCCTTTGTAACGGTCGTACTCTTCGAGGCATTTGGTGGCGGCCCATGCTTCGGGTGTGTTGGCGGTAGGCTCTGTGCGTTTGATGCAGAAGTTGCCGAAGTCGGGCAGGGTGCCGCAACCGGGCTTGTTGACGCCTTTCATCACATCGCTCAGCCAGATCCCATTGGAGGAGAAACCGCCATGGTTTTCCACGATTACGCCGATATTGAAATCTTTCGCAAAGTCGGTCAGGCGGCCGAGGCCGTCGATCGCCGCTTTCTTTACTTCCTCTTCCTTACCATGGCCCGCGGCATTCACGCGAATGGAATGGCATCCCAGGAATTGCGCGGCTTCCACCCATTTGTAGTGGTTCTCTATCGCCGTAGTGCGTTTCTTCGGATCCAGATCGCCCAGCTCGCCTTCGCCGTCGCACATGATAAGCACGCTGGTAACGCCGTTATCGTCGGCACGCTTCTTCATGTCGGCCAGGTAGTTTTTATCCTTGGCTTTGTCTTTGAAGAACTGGTTCACATATTCCACCCCGGTAATGCCGTAATCTTTTTTCGCTTTTTCAGCGAAATCGAGATTGGTCATTTTACCGGACCAGATGGCGTTATGGAACGACCATTCGGCCAGGGATATTTTGAAGAAAAGGTCTTTCGCCGCGGCGTTTCCACTGGTGCTGTCAACCTTCGAGGAGTCGCCGTTGCCGGCAGTTCCCGCGTTATTGCAGGCGGAAAGGAAGGCGGGACCCAGCGATACGCCGGCGGTGAACATGCCGAGCTGGCGAAGAAAATGTCTGCGGTTCGTGGATGATGACATGGGTGTAAAAATTTGAAGTAATGAAACAGTAAAGACTACACGTTGAACTCCGTGAACGTGGAAGTATCAAACAATTTAAGCAAAAAATAACAGTAAAAAAAACGGCATTCGGGACTTACGCCTGTTCCTGGCGCCAGAAATAATAATTGAGTACGGCGCGGATCTCTCCGTACCCGACATCGTCGCCGAGCTGTTCCTTCATTTGGGTGAGCCCTTGTCCGCTTGCGTTTTCGATGGTGCGGAGGATCCATGCGAGGCGGTTGCCGTCGGGCACCACATCGCGGATATCCAGCTCGCCTTTGCGGATAAAATCGGCCAGGTGGCTTTCGATAGTGGACACGGCGAGCCCCCGGCGGGCGGCAATCTCTTCGATGGCCAGACCTTCCTGGAAGAACTGCAGGCTGGCGCGCTGGCTGTTGCCCGTTTCGGGTTTGGATTTGCGGGGCTTCGCCGTTTTACCGGCTTTGAGGTGCACCTGACTTTGCAGGCCATGGCGCGCGCAATACGTCTGCATCACCTCCAGGAAAGGCTCCCCGTATTTGGCGAGCTTCACTTCCCCGAAGCCGGAGATGCGGGTGAGGTCGCCCAGGCTTTGGGGAAGCCAGGTGCAGAGTTCCGCCAGCGTGGCGTCGGAGAAAATGATGTAAGGCGGCACCCGCTCCTTTTCCGCCAGGCTCTTGCGCAACTGCTTGAGTTCCGCCAGCAGCAGGGGCTGCGGTATATCACCGCCGTTGCGGGCGGAACCGGAAGTGGAGATAGCGGCGGAAGCGGCGGCGGGCGCGGTGAGTTGCACCTGCACTTCGCCCTTGAGGACCGACCAGCTCGTATCGGTGAGCTTCAGCACGGGGTATTCGCCGGACGATTGCCCCAGGAACCCGAGCTGCATCAGCTCCCGGGCGTATTGTTTCCATTGTTCTTTTCCGATGTCTTTCCCGATGCCGTAGGTTTTGATTTCCTGGTGGGCATCGCGCACGCCGGCGCCTCCCCGCAGGAAATCCACCACGTAATTCAGCCCGAACCGCTCCTGGAGCCGGTAAACGGCGCTGAGCAGTTTCTGCGCGGCTACGGTGCCGTCCGCCTTTTCATACTGGCCCTGGCAGATATCGCAATTGCCGCAGGCATCGGGGGCGCCTTCCCCGAAATAGCGCAAAAGATACTGGCGGCGGCAGGTGATGGTTTCACAAAGGCCCACCATCTGCTCCAGCTTGCGGAGCATCACGGCGGATTGTTCCTCGTTGCCTTCCACGCTGGCGAAGCGCTTCATTTTGAAAACGTCGCCGGCGCTGTAGAAAAGAATGGCTTCGGATGGCAGCCCGTCGCGGCCGGCGCGGCCGGTTTCCTGGTAATAGCCTTCGATATTCTTAGGCAGGTCGGCATGCACGACGAACCTGACGTTGCTTTTATTGATGCCCATGCCGAACGCGATGGTGGCCACCATGATGCGGACATCGTCGCGCAGGAAACGTTCCTGGCGCTCTTCGCGGAGGTTCCTTTCGAGCCCGGCGTGGTAGGCGGCGGCGGAGAATCCTTCGCGCTGGAGGTCTTCCGCGAGGGATTCGGTGCCGGAGCGGGAGAGGCAGTAGATGATGCCGCTATCGTCGGGCCGCTGGCGGAGATAATCGACCAGTTGCTGATAATAGTCTTTTTTGGGGCGGATGCTGTAGTGGATATTGGGCCGGTTGAAGGAATTTTCGAACACGGCGGGGTTGCGGAGCCGGAGTTTTTCGAGGATATCCTGCTTGGTGATGGCATCTGCTGTAGCGGTGAGGGCGATCACGGGCACGTTGGGGAATTTATCCTTGAGTTGTCCGAGGGCGAGGTATTCCTGCCGGAAATCGTGGCCCCAATGGCTGATACAGTGCGCTTCGTCGATCGCGAAAAGCGCGACTTTCTGCCCGGCGAGCCACTGCATGAAGTTCGCTTCGCCGATCAGGCGTTCCGGCGCGAGGTACAGCAGTTTTACATGCCCCTGCTGCAGCATCTGCATGACGGTCTGCTGTTCGGACATGGACTGCGTGGAATTGAGGAACGCGGCCGTAATGCCGTTCTGGCGCAATGCGTCTACCTGGTCTTTCATCAACGCGATCAGGGGCGACACCACGATGGTAACGCCTTCCATGGCCAGGGCGGGAAGCTGGTAGCAGATAGACTTTCCGCCGCCCGTAGGCATTAAAACCATCGTATCCCCACCATTCAGCACATGCTCGATGATAGCCTGCTGATTATGACGGAATTGCGTATAACCGAAATGTTGTTTCAGCAGTGATAACAGCGCCTGCATACCCTAACTTAATTTTGCTTCCGGGCAAATATAGGATAAAACGATGTGCATAAATTTAACATGAACAACTATCCCGGTAAGGAATAATTCGATAAATTTATAACGAGAGTCTGAAAAAGCTAAATCGAAACAAGACTGATACAACTGTCGCACACACATCACCCAAACAACTGAACACTGAAACTTATGGAACTGCTGGCACCCATTCCTACACTGGCTACACCGTCGCTCCAGGAGACGGTAGATTTTTACGTTTCCGTATTGGATTTCACCTGCAAGACGCTGGATGAGACATGGAAATTCGCTTCTATTCAAAAAGACAAGGTGACCATGCAACTGGTGCACCCGCAGGCGAAGTTCCCGTTCGGCAGCTCCACGCCTTTTGAAGAGCCCGTATTTACCGGCGCCATTTACATTCACATGGATGGCATCGATGAATTGTGGGAAAAGGTGAAAGACCGTGCGGAAGTATGCTTCCCCGTGCAGAATTTCGATTACGGCATGCGCGAATTCGGTATTTACGACAACAACGGATACCTGCTGCAATTCGGTCAGCAGATCAGCGCGTAATCCGTCATTTTCCGCCATCGAATGGAAGGCCCCGCCTTCCTCCCGATAAAAATATTCCCCCAGGCTTGCCGCAAACGGCAGTACCTCGGGGAAATTTTCATGCGCGTTACCCGCATAAGCGGCTTACCTGTTAGTACGGTTACAGTACGGTATCCCTACTAAGCCTGTACTGATTGAATAGGCCTGATACCCATCGGTATCGGTCTTGTCCTGATAATGGTTTACAGTTTTGTGGTGTAAACCTATTTTAGGACGTGACCCCTATTTTGAGCTGTAAAGTAAATCCTGTAGCAAGAGGATCCTTCTGTAAAGCTATAGCTGTATCGATCTCCGGGACTGTAAAGTAAATCCCGTATTTATTAATCATACCCTGTAAGGTTTTTTCAGTATAAGACAGTATAAGACACAACGGGCTTAACGATACATTAAGCCACCTGTAAGCCACCCCTGAGCTACCTATGAGCTACCCCTATATGGGGGTAGGATATGGGTAAGATATGGGTGGTATATATATGGGATATGGGTAAGATATCCCTTCCTGAACCCTGTGCAAAGGTTACGGTAAGGGCACGGTATATCCCGGCAGGAGGCGCAGTCCGGCTGCTGGCGTTAAGGGAAAGATAAAAAGGGGAAGATGCGGTGCGACGGCGGGCGATAAAAAAACCGCAGCGCTGACGCTGCGGCTATTATCCATGATAACTCACATTCCTTCTGCTCCTGTAGGGTTTTCCGAGGACAATGCGTTTTAAATGGAAAATAGGTTTATGTGAAGCGACGATAATCAATGCGTTGCGGACGACAGATTTAGATTTACATAAATATAGTTAAATTCGCTGATTCGCAACCACTTTTTTCTAAAACCCCGCTTCCGCATGAAACCTGCCCTCATCCTGCTTCACGGCGCATTGGGCGCCATTCAGCACTTCGACAGCATCGCTTCGGTTCTGGAGGATCAGTACGACGTTCACCGGTTCAACCTCCACGGCCACGGGGGCACGCCTTTACCTGAAACTCCGCTCCGCATCGAAGGTTTCACGGCGCAGCTGATCGATTACATCCGGCAGCACCACCTCGCCCCTGCCGCCGTTTTCGGCTACAGTATGGGCGGGTACGTCGCCATGCAGGCCGCCATCCAGGCGCCCGATACCATTGCCCGCATCCTCACCCTGGGCACCAAATTCGACTGGACGCCCGACGTGGCCGCCAAAGAAGCCCGGCAGCTCAACGCCGACTTCCTCCGCGACAAAGCCCCCGCATTCGTGAGCCAGTTGGCCGAATTCCACGGCGCGGCCGCCTGGGAACCGCTGCTACCCGCCACGGTAGGTCTCATGGAAGCCCTCGGCGAGCGCCCCCTCCTCACCCCGGAAACCGTTGCCGCGGTGGAAGCGCCCGTCCGCCTCATGGTGGGCGACCGCGACCACATGGTGAGCATCGAAGAAACCCTGGGCATCTTCCGCAACCTGCCTAACGGCTCCATGGTGGTGCTCCCCGAGACCAAACACCCCATCGAGAAGGTGAACAAGGCCGTGCTGATCTGGGAGATCCGTTCGTTCATGACCCTGTAAACGGGGCGCAGCGGCATAAAAAAGGCGCTCCCGGCCGGGAGCGCCTTGCGTGTCCGCGCGAGCGGAAATTATTTAACTACCACTACTCCATCAGCCACGATTACGATGTCCTTTTTGGGCGTTTTGATCTTTTCGATTTCTTCTTTGCTCTTACCGGCGTCTTCCGCGTAATGGCGCAGCCTTTCCACCGAGGTTTCCGTCACATTCGCCGTGCCTTCCACCACCACGGTTTTACCCACGATATTCTGCGGCATAAAAAAACCGTAATCGGTGAATTTCACCATTACCGCCTCACCGTTGCTGCGCTCCAGTTTCATGAAACAGCCTTTCTTTTTGCATACTTCCACCACTTTCCCTTCAATTTTACCATTGTAGGAAGTGGATTCGCCGATCTGCTTTTCGAGGTCCGACAACGCTACAGCGCCCTGAGCGTCAATGCTTTTGCCGTATGTAACGCCGGGAGCCGCGGAAGCGACCTTATCCTGGGCCTGCGCTCCGCCGCCAGCCAGCAGGGCCGCAGCAAACAAGAAGAATATTTTTCTCATAAGGTCAGATGATTTTTAACGTCTTGCCCAAATATACGCCGTAAACCGGCCAAATCATCAGCCCATTTTTTCATAATTTATGAGATGTTATAATATATCTTTGCAGTGTGGATTTTACCACCGGATACACCATCTGAAACGGGCGTAGCTACGGCGCGCCCGTACTTTTTCAACCATCCCCGCTGATTTTCCCTATCGCTTCGGCAAACGCCGCCCCGATCGGTATTTCCGCATCGCCCACATACACATTGTTCCGGTCGATACGGTCGACGCGCGCATTGGCCACGATATACGAGCGGTGAACGCGGGTAAACTGGCCCGTGGGCAGCAGATCGAGCGCTTCCTGCATGGAGAGGCGGCTCAGCAGCTTACGGTCGCCCAGTACGAACTGTACATAATTTCCGGCGCTTTCCACGAACAGGATATCCTGGAAGGCAATCTTCCATTGCTCGTATCCGCTTTTGATGAAAATATAATCCTGGGCCTGCGCGGCGGCGGCCTGCGGACGGTCCTGCTTCAGCACCATGAGGCTGTGCGCCTTATTGCATGCTTTCAGGAAACGTGCCAGGGAAAAGGGTTTCAGGAGATAATCGATCGCATCCAGTTCAAAGCTCTGCACCGCATGTTCGGAATACGCGGTGGTGAAGATGGTCATGGGCGGCTCGTGGAGGCCCGACAGGAAATCGAGCCCCGAGATATCCGGCATTTTGATATCGAGGAAGAGTAAATCAATCTTTTCGCGCCGCAGGTAGTCCATGGCTTCGAACGCATTGGTGAAGGTGCGCTTCAATTCAATGAAAGGCACCTTCTCCGCATGCGCGGCAATCACGGACAGTGCTACGGGTTCGTCGTCGATCGCGATGGCGGTCATTTTCATAAGTACAATTTACAATTTCAGGCCTTATGGAGTAACAGCAACCTGCGCGCGGAATCCCAGAGTTTGCGGAAGCTGCGCCCATCGGCCTGTTCCCATTCCTCCACCAGTTTTTCCGACTCGCGCCGGCGGGCGCTGGCCGTCAATCCGAAAATATGGTCCATTACTTCTTTATCCGCCGCGCCCGCGCCTTCATGGAAATGCGCCTGCAGCAAGCGTTGCTCTTTGGCCGTAAGCTCCGACTGGCTGACGCTCGCCGCCGTCATCGCCGCCAGGCGCGCGTCGTATTCGCCTTTGGGCATCATGAGTTTGGTGAGGAGGGGCATGATTTCGATGAGGGTGATGATGAACACGATGAGCCGGTAGCGTTGTTGCAGGGGCGGACGCTCTTCCGTGAGCGTGTTCAGCGCCTCGATCTGCGCCAGGAAGCCGTCGGTCAGCGTAGCACGGTAGGCGGCTTCGCGGATGCTGTCTTCCGCCTGGATCACCGCGAGTTCCTGCAGGGGCCCCTCGCGGAGGACGGCGGTTTCGGAACGGAGTTGCCGCAATGCTTCTTCGGCTTTCAGGTATTCGTTCCGCTTCACTTTCGCCACGGCGTACTCGCCGATGCGGCCAGAGCCGCCGGTACCGTCGGTTTCGCGGATATAGGCGTCTTTATAATCCTGTACCTGCTTTTCGCGGCCGGCCAGGTTTTTATCATATCCCGCCAGCTGGTTGCGCAACCGGTTGGTCCGTTCGGCGTTATAAGCGGTTTGATGTTGCCGGTATGTCTCCATCTTCTTTTGCCGGTCTATCACCATTTGCGCCTGCACATCTTTCTGGAACAGCATCAGCACTACCGGTTGCGAAATAAACAACCCGATGGTAATGGCAAGAATGAGGCGGAAGGCCACGGGCAGTACCTGCGGCTTGCCGTTGCGCTGCATGGCGGCGATGAGGCTCCTGTCGATGCAGAGCACGGCGAACCCGAAAAAGAGCGCCAGTCCGCCGATGAGAAGATCGTCTTTCACGACGGTAGAAAAGAAATACCCCCAGGACAGGGTCGCGAAAAGGGCGGTAACGAGCACTGCCAGGCCGATGATGCGGTATCTTTCCCTGTCGGCTTTGCATTCGGCGAGCACTTCCGGGTCGGCGGCGGCGAGCCACCAGAGGAAACGGCTCCATCCGTCGGGCTCGTAGTTTTTAACGGGTGTGTTTTCGGCTGGTTGTTGCGTGGTTCCGGTCATGCTGCTACAATAATTTATCGGAAGTAATGGTAAGATGGACAAAGAATTCGGTGGCGGTTTGGCGGATGGAAAGCTCGTGGCGGCCGGGGTACAGCAATTGCAGGCGGCGGCGGACGTTATTCAGCCCGATGCCGAGGCTATTCCTTTCCGGGTCATTTTCGGGCCGCGGGTGGATGCTGTTGTAGGCATCGAAGTAGATATGTTGCGCATCGCAGGACATCGACACCACGATCCACGACCGGTTCCGGAGGCTGATGCCGTGTTTGAAAGCATTCTCGACGAAGGGGATCAGGAGCATGGGCGCGATGCTGTGCTCGCAATCAGATTCCTGGATGTTGACTTCGATCTTGATATCGGGGGATTCCTGGGTGCGGAGGCGCTGGAGGGAGATGTAATTCTGGAGATAGGCGACTTCCTTGCTGAGGTGGATTTTTTCTTCCGTGTTCTCGTGGAGCATGAACCGCATCATATCCCCCAGCTTCTGGATGCCTTCGCTGGTGCGGGCGGCGCGTTCCTGAAGGGCGGTGCCGTATAGCGTGTTAAGGGCGTTGAAGAGAAAATGAGGGTTGATCTGGGAGCGGAGAAAGTCCAGATTGGCGGAAGAGCGACCCAACGCTTTTTCCAGGCTCAACACCTCATTTTTTTGTTTCAGGGTCAGCCGCGTGATGCCCCAGGCCAGGGGTACCACCAACAGCAGTTCGGCGCCCAAAATCATGAAATAATACCCGACCATCCCGCGGATGTTGGTGGTAGCATCGAACAACACGCTGGCGGCCACGAAAGTGACGAGCACCACCACGATCGCGTTGGGGAACAGCTGTTGCCAGCTGCGCTCCTTGCGGAGGAGGGGCTGGAAGAAGCGGCGGCTGAGGAAATAATACGCGATCACGTAGCAGCCGCCAACCCAGAAGAGGAAATTGGTGCGGGCAGGCCGGCGGTCGAGGATGAAAAAGAATGTCAGCGACAGCCAGACAATAACCATCACGATCATATCGGCAGGTACTTTCACGCCCCTGATGCGGCCCATCCATCCTTCCTGGGCGCCGGTGAGCAGGAGCACCTTCAGCCCGTAATACGCCGCAAATCCCACCAGCGCCACAAACAGGATGATCGCCGCGCGGCCGGCGCACCAGAGGTGAAATGCGGATACAGTTGGGAATGTGGTCAGAAAGCCGTACCACCAGCTTTCGGCGACCATCATCATCGCCCAGGCGCATACAGCCGTTGCCAGTGCCAGCACCACACCCCGCCAGTTGCGCCTGTGCTCGATGAACTCGGGCATCACACGGATGTTCAGCATGAGAAACCCACCAAATGCAGCGGTGGCGAATAGCAGTCCGGGCCATACGGTATGGAGGAAATGATCGTAGTAAAGTCCTTCCCTTTCGAACTGGTGCGCCTGCCAGGAATAAGTGCGGACGTCATAGGAAAGGACAGGGAACAGGAGCATCATCCATGTCAACAGGTAAAAACCGGTTGCTACCCATATTTCCACCTTCTGGAATTTCTTCATGCGGGATTCTTTGATGCAATATTAACAAAGCCGCGGCTCCCCTTTGCCGAAATGGGATGAAATTACGGGAATATGGGACGAACATTCCTTTTTCATAACTTTGCGCCCATGTCTAAAGTAAAAGTCGGTTACGTACAGATGAGCTGTTCCGCCAGTAAGGCGGAAAATCTCGCCAAAGCCATCGAAAAGGTCCGGGAAACCGCGGCCAAAGGGGCGCAGATCATCTGCCTCCAGGAATTATTCACTTCGCTGTATTTCTGCGATGTGGAAGATTACGAGAACTTTAAACTGGCGGAGCCCATCCCCGGCCCTTCCACCGAATCCCTCGGTGCCGTGGCCAAGGAACTGGGCGTGGTGATCATCGCCTCCTTGTTCGAGAAAAGAACGGAAGGACTGTACCACAACACCACCGCCGTGATCGATGCCGACGGCAAATACCTCGGCAAATACCGCAAAATGCATATCCCCGACGATCCCGCATATTACGAGAAGTTCTACTTCACGCCGGGCGACCTGGGCTATAAAGTCTTCAAAACCAAATTCGCCACCATTGGCGTGCTGATCTGCTGGGACCAATGGTACCCCGAAGCCGCGCGCATCACCTCCCTCATGGGCGCCCAGATCCTGTTCTACCCCACCGCCATCGGCTGGGCCACGAGCCAGGACGAAGCCACCAACGTGGAACAATACAACGCCTGGCAAACCATGCAGCGCAGCCATGCCGTGGCCAACGGCGTGCACGTCGTAAGCGTGAACCGCACCGGCTTTGAGCAGGACGGGCTCATGAAATTCTGGGGCGGCTCCTTCGTGGCCAATCCCTTCGGCACCGTGCTCCACCAAAGCTCGCACACCGACGAGGAAAACGTCGTGCTGGAACTGGACCTTTCCAAAACCGACCGCTACCGCACCCACTGGCCTTTCCTCCGCGACCGCAGAATAGACTCCTACCAACCGATCACCAAACGATATATCGACGACGAACAATGATACAGCCAACACCCCGGGAACTGGGCTATTACTTCCCGGCCGAGTTCCATCCGCATACCGCCACATGGTTGAGCTGGCCCCACAAGGAAGCCAGCTGGCCCGGGAAGATCCAGACCATCTATCCCCATTACAGCCGTTTTGTCAAATACCTGGCCGATAGCGAGCTGGTACGCATCAACGTGGCCGACGAAGCAATGAAAGCCTTCGCCACCGGGCACCTCCAGGCTGCCGGCGTGAATATGGCGCAGGTGGAGTTCTTCCTCCACCCCACCAACGACGCCTGGTGCCGCGACCACGGCCCGGCGTTTCTCATCAATCCCAACGCCGCGCAAAAGAAGGCGGTGGTAGACTGGAACTATAACGCCTGGGGCGGAAAATATCCCCCCTTCGACCTCGACGATATCATCCCCACCAAAATCGCCAGACATTTCGGCCTGCCGCTCTTTGAGCCGGGCATCATCATGGAAGGCGGTTCCGTGGAATTCAACGGGAAAGGCACCATCCTTACCAGCAGCTGCTGTCTCCTCAACGAAAACCGCAACGCCCACCTTAACCAGGAACAGGTGGAAAAATACCTCTACGAGTTTTACGGAGCAGAACAGGTGTTGTGGGTGGATGAAGGCATCGTGGGCGACGACACCGACGGTCATATCGACGATACCATCCGTTTCGTGAACGAGGATACCGTGCTGACCGTCATCGAAACCGACAAGACAGACGAGAACTACGAAATCCTGCAGCAGAACCTGCGCCAGCTCAAAGCCATGCGCCTGCTCAACGGCAAGCAGCTCAACATTGTGGAGCTGCCCATGCCCGGCGCCGTCATCTTCGACGACCAGCGCCTGCCGGCATCCTACGCCAACTTCTGCATCAGCAACAAGTACGTCATCGTTCCCACATTCCAATGCGACAAAGACGAACAGGCGCTGCGCATCATCGCCGACTGTTTCCGCGACCGCGAAGTAGTGGGCGTGGATTCTACCGACATTATCTGGGGCCTCGGCAGTTTCCATTGCCTGAGCCAGCAGGAACCTGCGGTTTAACGCGATTTAATTTTTACCGGAATAAGAAAAGGCCGTTCCCTGCGAAAGAGAACGGCCTTTTTCATACACGTTTTCGTAAACAACAATCTTTTTTACAACTGCTGGGCATCAATGATCCGGATGCCTTCCACGGGTTGCCGGCCAAATTCCACCAACTGGGAATTGCCGCCTAGGCCCGTAATATCCCTGAAAGTGGCATTCTTCAACGTTCCCACGATCTTAACGGCCGCTTTGGCCCTGGTCCGCACATTCTCCACCTGGATATTGCAGGTTTCGCCCAGCACATTCATGCGGGACGACCAGTAATGCTCCTCCCCGATCCGGATACCCGCTCCGGGCCTGATTTCCTTGTCCGTCGAAGTATCGAAAATCCCCGAAACGAAAATGTTGTACATTTTGATACCATCCTGGTTGAGCAGGCGTACGAGGGCGTGGCCGCCGACGCATTTGGCCTGTATGTTACGGATGGTGATGTTGTAGATGTCGTCGTTCTCACGGGGGAGCCTGCCGCCCACCTGCATGCTGGTTTTGGCGGTATCGTTGGGCGTGGCGAGGCCGGTGAGGGCGATCACATCATCGCCGGTGATGCCGGTGATGTTTTCGATGATGATGTCGTGACAGCCCTTGCGGACGTCAACACCGTCCTGGTTCGGAAATTTGTTGGTGTTGGCGAAGTTGATGTTGGCCACCTTGCCGTAGGCACAACCATGTTCCATGGAAATAGCCCAGGCCTGCGTTTCTTCCATCGTAAAACCTTCGATGGTGAAATGTTGCGTATCGTACAACAGGATGCCGATGGTGCGGTAGCCGCTCTTATCGCCTGGCGGGTTGAAGTGTGCTTCCAGTCCGCCGCTCAGCACGGCGTTTCCTTTGCCGGTGATGCGTATGTTTTTGTTGGATGAAAGCGGTTGGGTGCGGGCGCCGGCGTTGGTGATGATGTTGTCCGCGGTGCCGGGCGAAAGGCGCACGAGGCAATCGTTGAGCACCAGCGTAAAGTCTGACGGCACGAGTATAGCGCGGTCGATGAGCCATTCGGCGCTTTTCCGCTGCTGGTTCCAGCGCGGGATTTCGATGGAGTTGACGCCTGTCCGGATGGCTTCACGGATGGCAGCTTCGATGCGGTCGCTGTCGGTTCCCTTCCTAAAATCATTCGGCGTGATGGGATCCGCCATGGCGGCGGCGGACCATATCAGGCAAATACACAATGCTATAAACCTCATATCTGTTGCTTGCTGTTAAATAATCAATCGTATCCCAGGTTCTGCGACAGTTCCGGGTTCAGGCTTCTTTCCCTGAACGGGATGGGGAACAGGACGTTGCGGTCCCTGATGTCGTAGTTTTCTACAAGATACCCCACTCCTTTGTATTTCTCCTTGTATGCACGCATCACTTCCAGCATTTTGCCGGTACGCAGCAGGTCGAGGTAGCGGTGGCCTTCGAAGCAAAGTTCTACGCGGCGCTCGTGCTGTATGGTGTCGCGCAGGGCGGTTTGACCTACATCCGGGACATCATCCAGATCCGCGCGGAAGCGTACTTCGTTGAGGGGTTTGATGGCTTCGCCGGTAGCGCCGGTTTCGTTGAGGGCTTCGGCGTACATGAGCAATACATCCGCATAACGGATTACCGGCCAGAGGTTCTTGCCTTCGTTATTGGCGATGGGCCTGTCGAGGAATTTGCGGGTATACAGCGCGTTGGTGGTAGCATACCGGGCGATGGCCACGGGTTTGCGGGCATCATCGGCCTCGAAGGCATCATTCAGGTCTTCCGTGCCCTGGTTCGATCCTGCCGGGAAGGCGCCGGTAGTGATGTCGGTACCGGAACCAAAGGGCGCGAAGCGGATGCAGAAACTGCTGCCTTCCCCGTTGCCGTTGGCGATATATTGCACGGCAAAGAGTATCTCCTTGTTATTGCGGTTGTCGACGCTGAACACCTGCGCATAATCGTCAAGCAGGCCGAAATTCGCGTCTTCTTTCGCGGCTTTCAGCACCGGCACGGCTTTAGGGAATTGTTTGGACACGAGGTACATTTTCCCCAGCAAGGCTTGCGCAGCGGCTTTGGGAGCGCGGCCTACATTGGCGCCCGTATACACCGGGGGAAGCGCTTCGATGGCGGCCAGGAGGTCTGTTTCGACCTGCGCGTACACCTTGGCGATGGGTTCGCGGAGGTAGCTGTACGCCTCGGCTTCCGTTTTCACTTCCTTCAGGATCAGCGGCACATCGCCAAAGAACTGCGCCAGCTGCAGGTACATGAGCGAGCGCACGAAGAGGGCTTCGCCTTTGTATTGCTTTTTCAGGTTATCGTTCATGGCAATGGCATCGATCTTGTCGAGGATGATATTGGCACGGCCGATGGTATTGTAAGAATTGAGCCAGAGCGACTGGAAATAAGAATTGTTATTGAGCCAGGTTTGCTGGTCTACCTCCGCGTAGGCGAGGTTCCCATTGTTGGCTTCCGTATTGTCGGATGGCACTTCCGCCACCACGAAGTAGTTGTTATAATACCCGCGAAGGCTGTTGTACATGCCGTTAACGGCGGCTGTAATATCCGACTCGCGGTTGAAGTAATCGTCGCGGTTCACGACCGTGGGGGATTTCAGGTCTACGAAGCTCGTGCATCCCTGCGCGAGGCCGAGAACCATTGCGGCCATTCCCACCAGTTTATATGTATGCGATTTCATCTGCGCTAGATTTTTGTGCTTGATCAATTAAAACCCGATGTTGATACCTACCATTACGCTTTTTGCCAGCGGATAGCTGCCCTGGTCGGCCCCTGGCTGGTAAACGGACGTGCCGTACTGGCTGGGCTCGGGGTTGAATCCGGGATACTTGGTAAGGGTGAAGAGGTTCTGCGCCGTGAGGTAAAGGCGTGCCGACTGCAGGGTGAGCCTCCTGGTGATCGTCTCCGGCAGGTTGTACCCCAGCGTTACGTTTCGCAGGCGCAGGAAGGAGCCGCTGAATACGGCGTAAGAGCTGAGTTGCCCCGCGGTGCTGAAGCCCGCACGGGGCCCTACACGCGCATACTTCACATCCCTGTCGGGTTCTTCGGGCCTGTAATAATTGTTTGCCATTTCCTTTACGGCGTTGAATTTACCGATCCAGAGTTGGGAGTGGCGTGCGGCGCCATTGATGATGCCGTTGCCGAGGGTGCCCTGGAAGAGGAAGCTCAGGTCGAAGTTTTTGTACGAGAAATTGTTGGTGATACCGTACACGTAATCCGGGAAACCGTTGCCGAGATAAGTGCGGTCGGATTCGTTGATCTGTCCGTCGCCGTTCACGTCGCGGATTTTGTAATCGCCCACGCCGGAGCCGGCCCATTTGGCGCTCTTCGCCAGCTCATCCGCATTCTTAAACACACCGTCGATCACGAAGCCATAGAAGCTGCCCAGGGGCTTGCCCACTTCCACGCGGTAAACGTTCGGCCATCCGCCGATACCGTCGTAGGGGTTGAGGGATTTCCTGCCACCGAGATCCATCACTTCGGAACGGTTGTAGGAGATATTGAAGTTGGTGCTCCATTTGAACTTGCCCACCATGTTTCGGGTGTTCAGCTCGATTTCGTAGCCCCTGTTGCGCAGCTTGCCGATGTTGGTCTGGAACGATGTGGCATAGCCGAGCACGCCGGGAAGGTCTTTGGAGAACAG
Organism: Chitinophaga pollutisoli; assembly: GCF_038396755.1. Taxonomy (NCBI): domain Bacteria; kingdom Pseudomonadati; phylum Bacteroidota; class Chitinophagia; order Chitinophagales; family Chitinophagaceae; genus Chitinophaga; species Chitinophaga pollutisoli. Next base: position 1,580,630 of record NZ_CP149822.1, read on the forward strand.
CATGCCGTCGGTTTCCTTGTTGTAGAAGTCCACCGTCAGGTAGATCCTTTCTTTCAGGAAAGCCGCTTCCAGGCCGACGCCGAACTGTTTGTTCTTTTCCCAGGTAAGTTCGCGGTTCATATATCCGTTCTGGAATACGCCGGACACGCGCTGGTCGCCGAGGCTGTAATTGGAATAACCGATGCCGCTCATCCAGGTGAAGTCGCCGATGTTGGCGTTGCCGGTTTCGCCATAGCTGGCCCTGATCTTCAGTTCATCGAACAGCTGCTGGTTTTGCATGAAGGCTTCCTCCGAAACGCGCCATGCGGCGGAATACGATTGGAAGACGCCCCAACGGTTATCAGGCCCGAAGCGTGAAGATGCGTCTGTACGGATGGAGGCGGAAAGGAGATATTTGTTTTTGTAATCGTAGTTCACGCGTGCGGCGTAAGACAGGAAGCTGTTCAATTCATATCCCAGCGTTCCAAGCAGTTCGGTGGATGCGGCGGGGTTATGCACCTGGTCGTTGATGAAGGTGCCGGCCTTGCCGCGTGCTGCCGTGCTGGTGCCGTTGAAGCGCTGCATGGAATACAGCAGCATACCGCCGAGGTTGTGCCCGCCTTTCAGGCTGCGGCTGTAGTTGAGGGTATTTTCCCAGAGCCAGCCTACGGTCCTGTTGCTTGTTACCTGGCTGGCGATTCCCGTCAGCAAAGGATTTGAAAGGTTCGCGAAGGGCGCGCTGCTATAAGCGAGAGTGGAAGGCGTGTATTCTGTATAAGTTGTAGCGCCGGTTGTTACGCCGCCCTGTGATTTGATGATGAGGCCTTTGAGGGGCTCCCACTGCAGGTAGGCATTGCTGAGCAGGCCGGAGTACTTTTGCTCGTTTTCATACAGTTCCAGCACGGCCAGCGGGTTGTGGATGCCCGGCTCGCTGAAGCCGTATTGGGTGAAGGGCAATACGTTGTTCTGTCCATAATCGCCATTGGGTAAACGTGGAGACACCACCGGCGGCATGAGCATCGCTGCGTATACCGGCATGTATGTGGCAGGACCCGGATTGCCCGGACCGGGCTTCACGTTGCGGGTGGTGAATGACGGCGCAAAGCTCGCACCCATCTTCAGTTTACTGCTCAGGTCCGCATCGATATTGGCGTTTACCGTTCCCATCTTGTAATCCGTTCCGATCATCACGCCCTTCTGGTTGGTATAGTTGCCGGAAATGGAGAAACGTACTTTATCGCTGCCGCCGCGGGCGCTCAACTGGATGTCTGACATGGGAGCCGAACGGAAGATCACATCCTGCCAGTCGGTATCCGCCAGCTGGTCCGGCGTGTCGAACACATCGGGGTAGCGGCCGTTCTGAGCTTTGGCAGCATCTTTGGCGTATTGCAGGTATTCGGATTTGTTCATCATGTCCATGGTACGGTAAACGGTTTGAACGCCGGTGTATGCGTTGACGTTAAACATCGTCTTCCCTGACTTGCCGCGTTTGGTGGTCACGATCACCACCCCGTTGGCGGCGCGGGAGCCGTAAATTGCCGCGGAAGCCGCGTCTTTCAGCAATTCGATGGACTCGATATCGGCCACGTTGATGCGCTGGAATTGCGCTGCGTTGGGCAGCGGGTAACCGTCTACCACATACAGCGGATCGTTGGACGCGCCCATGGAGCCGATGCCCCGGATGCGGATGGTGGGCGCTTCGCCGGGCATGCTGCCGCTGGCGGATTGCACCTGCACGCCGGCGGCAAGGCCCGCGAGGGCGTCACCCGGATTGGTTACGGGTTGTTTGCCGAGGTCGGCGCCGGATACTTTGGAGATGGCGGTAGTGAGGCGGCGCTTGGAGGAAGTGCCGTATCCCACCACCACTACTTCGTCGAGGTCGGAAAGGCTGGATTCCAGGGCTACAACGGGCATGTTGCCATCGCCCACCACTACGCTCTGTTCCTTGAAACCGACGATGCGGAAGACAAGTATTTCCCCTTTACCAGCTTCCAGCCGGAAGCGGCCATCCGCGTCGGTGACGGTACCCCGTTGCGTACCTTTTACAAAAACGGATACGCCTTCCAGGGGCTGCCCGGAAGCATCCGTTACCCTTCCGGTAACCGGAGCGCGGGCTACGGAATGGCGTATGCCTTCACCCGTTGCGGTTCCCGGGACCGGTGCGGCGGTAGCGCCGGCTGTACCCAGGAACATTGCGATCATAAATACTGCGGATACATTCATAGTGGTATACTTCTAATAAGTCAAAAAATTTCCATGCTGTTCGCAGACAAACAGCTTACGTGGATGAATAGATTAATTATCGTTTTGGTTGAAATAAATCACCCCTCATGTCTTCCCAAAAATAACCAGTATTCCTTACGTAATTGGACACATGGTTTTCAAAGTATGACATCATATTTGCATTAGGCAATTACTTTATCTGATTTCCATGCAAACGCGCGATAAAAGCAGTTCAGGTTTCCGCCGCATCCGGACCGATCCTTTTATGCCCGATGTGCCGGTAAGGCAGGCGGCGCAGGTTGCTGGTGCAAAGGCCGGGACTGTCGATGTAGAAAGCAGCGCCCGCTATGGGATCGTATGCCTGTTTGTGCGATACGGCGGCTTTTACGATGATGAATTGCGCCGTTTCGGGCACGATGCCCTGCGAGCGGAGCTGGCCAAGATCCATGGGCGGTGTTTTGTACGTGGTGAGCAGCACCGTGGCCTGCGTGTTCCGGATAACGGCGCAGGGGCCCATGTTCACGAATGCTCCGGTAATGGATGCGAGGTGGGAATTTTTATTTTCCAGTTCAAAACAGCCGTCGGTGAGGTTGCTGACGGTGGCGGTGAATGTCACCGGATCGCCGTGGAACCTGTCCGTTTTTCCGCCGATAGTGAATGTGCCGGTTGCGCCGATGCCCAGGTGAATGCAATCCTGCACCGCTTTCGGATCGTTCAGGATCGCAACGATCCCTGTTTCGCCGGTGGCGAGGAGCGGGGCGAGGATGCCGGTACCATCGCCGGGCGTGCCGCCGCCGATGTTGTCGGAAGCTTCGATGAGGAGAACCGGCGCCATGAGGCCGGGGATCGCCAGCACGCTCTCCAGCGTGTGCTCGTAAGGGTAAGCCGGTTGCAGGTGCGCTTTCAGTTCCTGTTCCAGCGCTGCGAGCCATGCTGCGGCTTCCGCCGCGGGGCCGCGTGTGCAGCAGGAAAAACTGAAGCCGCAGTCGGGAATGTCGGCGTAGGCGAATCCCGCCCAAACGTTGATACAGAGGAGCTGTGGGTTTGCTGCTTCGACAGCGGCGGCCCTGCGCAGCAGTGCGCGCATGGGGTCCGCGGCGGTGCCTTGCCCGGCGGGCGGTGCGATGTATGGAGTAGCATGAAATACTTGTCGCACACCGGGTTGTTCCAAAATCTCCTGCAAAAAAGCGGCGGCTGTAACGGCGGCTTCGCGCGCATCGGTATGCGGGTTCTCGCGGTAACCGTAGAGGCAGGTACTGTTATCGATCATTTTTTGGGAAACGTTGGCGTGCAGATCGAGCACCGCCACTACGGGCACTTGCTTTCCGCGGAGGGAGAAAAAGAACTGCAGCTCTTCCAGCAAACGTCCTTCCACATCCGCCGTGTTTTCGCAAACCATGGCGCCGTGCAACACCAGGTACACCGCGTCTACCTGCTGCCAATGCACATCCAGCGCCGCGAAGAAATGTTCCCGGAAGTAGTCGTACACGGCGTCTTCTGCCATTCCCGAAGGCATGGCGGCCATCTGTATGCCGGGGGTCACCTCCCACCCTGCTTCGCGGGCAAAAGCGAGGAAACCGTCCATCGGTGTGCCGTTGCCTTCGTTGCACGCCAGGATTTCAGGGCCGTGATGGAGCGCCAGTTCGCGGAAGGAACCGAGGCCAGTGCGTTCGGCCAGGAACGTATGTGTTTCATGGAAAAGGCCGGATACAAATACCGTTGGAGTCTTCTTACGCATCGGTTATAATTTTGCAAAAGTTCTTTCGATGGCCCGCCGCGTAGCCGCCAGTTCCTCAGCGCCGTGGGTGATGCCGATATACCAGCGCCCGTCGGGCAGGAGGAGCACCCCTTCTACCAGCATCAGCGACCGGAACCGGGCGAGCATCGCAGTATCTGCCTGCAGCGTTTCTTCATAATTCAACGGCGTTTGCCGTAGTCCGAAGTGAGTACTGAATACACTGCCGGTGCCGGAAGTTACCATGGTCACGCCCGCTTTATCAGCGGCCTGTTGCAAACAGCTGCGCAGCGCGAAACCGTAATTATGCAACTTATCATAACAATCGCCGGCAGACAGCAGGCTGATCGTTGCCAGCGCTGCCGCGAGATTGATGGAAGCGCCGTTATAGGTGCCGGCATGAATGGTCTTGCCCTCCCGCAGCACGTCGAAGATCTCCCTGCGGCCACCCACCGCGGCCATGGTAAACCCGCCGGCGATGGCTTTGGCGTAAACAGACATATCCGGCTGCAGCCCGAAATACGCACGTGCGCCACCCAATGCCACCCTGAAACCGGTGATCACTTCATCGAAAACAGATACTACGCCATGTTCGCGGCAGCTGTCGATCACACCTTCCAAAAATCCCTCCAGCGGCATGCAGCAACCGGAATTAGCCAGTATCGGCTCAGTCAGCACGCAGGCGATTTCGTGGCCTCTTTCAGCCAGTAACGATTTTAGTGCGGATAAGTTATTCCAGGGCAGTACGAGGGTTTCGCCGTATTCGGAAACCGGCTGCCCGCCGCATCCCGGAGCGGGCGATCCCAATTGCGTGGCCTGGGGCTTGTAGCTCACCAGCACGTTGTTCAGCCAGCCATGGTAATGCCCTTCGAATTTTACAATCTTCGTTTTGCCTGTGTATGCCCGCGCGATGCGGATCGCGGATTGCACCGCCTCGCTGCCCGTGTTGCTGAATGCGACCTGCTCCACGCCCGGTAGCACTTCCACCAAACGTTTAGCCAACGTCACTTCCAGAGGATGCTGCGCGCCGAGGGTATAACTTTTCTGCAATTGCTCCGTTACAGCGTTATTGATGACGGGATGGTTGCTCCCCGCGATCAGCGGCCCCCAGGCCAGGGTGTAATCCAGGAACCGGTTGCCGTCCACGTCGTAGAAGTACGGCCCGTCCGCCCGCTCAAAAAACTGCAGCGGCTGCACGTTCTTCCGCATCGAGCTGGAAACGCCGCAGGGAATCACCTCGCAGGCTGCTTTGTACAATTGATCCGAATGTAAATGTTTCATGATGGTTGGTTATGATTTCCACACAGTAGCCCTGTAGGAAGGCGCGTTTTCGTTGAACAGTTCAGGCTGCCATGCCGCGCCGATCCCTGGACGAGTGGGCGCCGCTATCCCGCCCTGCTCCACCACAACGTCGGTATCGATCAGTTGCTTGTATGCCACGCGCAGGTGCGCGCGCACGCTTTCCTGGAACACGACGTTGTGGTTGGCGATACCTACCTGCACGCCGGCGAGCAACGTGAGCGGCCCCGTGCAATCGTGCATGGTAACGGGAATATTATACGGTATCGCCATTTCGGTGATGCGGCGGGTTTCGGAGATGCCGCCCACCCAGGTGGGATCGATCATGATGTAATCGGCGCCGCCCTTCTCCAGTATTTGCCGGTAATCGTCGCGTACTGTCAGCATTTCGCTTACGGCGATGGGCACGCCAGCTTCGTCCCGGAATTTTTTAAGCGCGTCCATGTTATCAGTGCGCAGCACGTCTTCCATCCAAAGCGGGCGGATATCGCGCATCACTTCCGCGATGCGCATGGCTGCGGGCCATTGGAAGAACCCATGACCGTCGAGCATGATCTCGATATCATACCCTACCCTTTCCCTGACTTTAAACAGTGGCGCCAGGGCGGCTTTCAACTCCTTCCAGCCCAGGTGCAGCGTACCGCCGGGGCGATGGGCCAGGGGGTCGAGGGCCCACATTTTAATGGCCTTGTAGCCTTCTTTAAGTAGTTCTTCGGCATACTCGGCGGGACGGTTGATGCTGGCCCAGTTGTCTTCCAGCGGGCCATCGAATCCCGCGCTGCCATGGCCGGGCCAGAACAACGGGCGGGGACTGCGGTCGTTGGGGTCCGTAACCGGAACACCATAACCTGTACCGCCTGCGCTGTTGTAGGTAGGCAGGATACTTTGCGTACATCCGCCCAGGAGCCGCCATACCGGCTGGTTGCAGGACTGTGCGAGGATATCCCAGAGCGCGAGGTCCAGGGCGGAGATGGCGCGCATTTCCGCACCGCGGCCGCCGAAATTCATAAACCGCTGGTAAAAGAAGCGCCAGTGCTTTTCGATATCGAGCGGGTTGGCGCCCAGCAATTTTTCCGACATCCAGTCGTGCAGCAGCGCGGCTACCGCCGTGGGGGCGTAGAAAGTTTCCCCGTTGCCGATGATGCCCGCGTCGGTATGCACCCGCAGCATGAGCAAATGCGAAACGTGCACCGTTTCTATCTTCGTAATTTTCATTATTGCAAAAATTAAATGTCAACCCATATACCATCCGCCATTCACGTGCAATTCATGCCCGGTAATAAAGCGGCTTTGGTCAGACACGAGGAAGAATACCGCGTCAGCCACATCCTGCGCCGTAGCGCGGAATTTCAACGATTGCTTGTCGAGGATGAACCGGTCCAGCTCTTCCCGGCTGTCTGTCCAGAATTTACGTTCTATATTGGTGGGAATAGCGCCGGGGCTCACGGCGTTCACGCGGATATTGAAAGGCCCCAGCTCGCGTGCGAGAGCGCGGGTAAGGCCCAGCAACGAGCCTTTCGACATGGCGTAAGGCACACGCCCGTTCCATCCCCCGCTGAGTATGATGCTCATGATGTTCACGATCTGCCCGCCACCGCGTTGTTTCATGGCAGGGCTGAGCGCCTGTGACAATACGAAAGCAGCGCCGGAATTAACGGTCTGCGTATCCAGGAACTCCTGTAACGACACGCCTTCCAGCTCGCCCAGCGTATCGATGCCGCCGTTGTTGACCAGCACATCCATTCCTCCTTCCTCCGCCAGCAATTTCGCCGCCGTATTGCGCAAACCGTTGAGATCCGCCAGGTCGCCCGGGAGGAAAGTAACCCGATCCTCCCCCGCCGCCGCATTGATCTGCGCGGCTACTTCGGCGCCAGCAGATGTTGGCAGATCGTGCATGAACACGCGATAACCCGCCAGGCAAAACGTTGTACAAATCGCAGTACCGAGCCCACCCGCACCGCCGGTTACCAGGCATTTCCTGTTCTTACCGATACCATTTACATCATTCATTGGTTGTTGCATAAGCGTTACTGTCCTATGCAAACAAAAGTATCGCGGTACACGTATTTAATCAGCCACTATAGTTTCATATCACGACACTATATTCGTAATTATCCGTTTCCGGCCGGAAAGAAAAAGCGCAGCACCGTTAACAGTGCTGCGCCGCAAAATGATTTCGATGTTCCCGCTACAATATTTCGTTGATGAGCCGGATGGTTTCGTTGGCGAGCACGTCTCCGCCATCGGGCCCCACGGGCGTTGCCACGGCGCTATATCCGCCGCCCGCTATGGCGGTTTCCGTGGGCAGGTAATCACCATAATCATCGCACAATTGCACCACAAAAGTTTGCGGGGCCTTGCTCCGGCATTTGATGCGCGCGCCGTAATCGACGAATAGTTCAAAGGGATTGGTGGCCATTACCGCGTCGCCGATGCGCAGTATGTGCACGGGGGCCGGGTAAAACGGGACTTCGCGGTGGCGGGTATATTGTTCGAGAATGATTTCCTGTTTGCGGAGTATGCCGTAATCGCTCGCTTTATTATCCCAGGGGCCGTATTGCCGGGTGGTTTCGTTGGATTTGATATCAGCGAGGAAGCGGTTGAAAGCGGTGCCGGGGGATGCGGGATCGAGGGGCTCGCGGGAACGGATGTCCGCCACCAGGGCTTTCGCGGTTTCATATTCCTGGGGGAAACGGTCCTGTAGGGTATTTGCAACGTTACCGAACGGTGTTTGAAAACAGGTTGGTTCTGCCGGTTCTTTTCCGCATCCGCATACGCGGCAATCGCGGCGCGGGCGAGTCGTTCGCCGACTTCCACCATCCCGGGCAGATCCCACATATTGGGTTCATCGGGCGTGTAAGGGCGGAGCAGGTTACGGGGAGAAATATCGCCCGCGGCACCGCATTGCGCGAGCAGCTGCACATCTTGCCCGAAGTGATCCTGCAAACGTTTTTTTACCACGCTCCAGAAATCGGCGGATACATAATATTTCGCTTCGGTCACCTGCGCTGGGCAGGGTACGTTCATGATGATGCCGGTAAGCGCGCCCGCATCGTTCCAACAGAAGAGGAGGTCCACTGCGCTGTCGGACGGGCCTTCGAGGCCGGTAAAATCGGGGCGGTCGGTAGCGCCGTACATTTCCGCGGTACCATCTGCATAACGTACTCTCCTGTTATGGCCCGCCACGGCATATGCCAGCGCGCGGCCCACGGATGCGGGCTGGCGTTGTTGCCACGCGGAAACAGCGGCTGCGGCGAGTTTTTCAAGGAGATGCTGGCCGTATGCCGAGTGTACGTCCGGCTCCGGGGCGGAATGGGTATGGGTGGCGTGGACGAGGAGATATTGGCTGTTGAAACCCGGAATCCGGGAATGCAGTATTTGCCGCAGCGCGGCGATCAGGGCCGCGGGGCACCAGATGAGATCAATGGAGAGCAGGATGGCCTGCTCCTGTCCGCCGGCGCTTTCCAGCGCGCAGGCGGTAGCGGTGAGCGGGCTTTCCACGTATCCGGAGAGGCGGTCGTAGTACTGCCCGAAAAGCACGGCCGGACCGGGGGGCGTTATATCTTCCACGGCCCATCCCATCAACAGTTCTTCACTTTGCATCATAAACACTGCTTTATCATTTGATCTCTCAAGTATATCCAAATCAAATGTAAAAAGCAATAGACATCAGGATACGCTTTCCGGCACACCGTTTTTCCGCGACGATTCCGTTGCGCCTTTCCCTTGCCAGAACCGGCCGATCTCTTCGAGGCTGAGGCCTTTGGTTTCGGGGACTTTTTTCCAGGAAAACCATACGCAGGACAGGCACACCGCGGCAAAGAGTACATACACGCCGGCCGCGTCGCCGAAGCTGCGGGTAAAGAAATCCGTCAGCATGGGGAAGAACTGGGCGATAACGAAGGAAGACAGGTACAGGAAAAAACATACCACCGCCAGCGCTTTGCTGCGGATGCGGGTGGGGAATATTTCGGAAGCGATGATCCAGCTGAGGGGCGCAAATCCCAGGGTAAACGCGCCGGTGCCGATAAACATAGGGATGAGCGTGAACATGGGAGGCCAGCCCTGATAGAGATTGAGCGCCATCACCAGGTGCCCCAGCGCCATCAGGGAAACGGAAGCGATGAGGAGACCCCTGCGGCTGAATTTCCGGATCAGCGGAAACGCCAGCAACGTACACACCAGGATGACGAAGTAAACGGGAATCGAACTGAGGATCGCGCTGGAACCCATGCTCACGCCCGCTTCGGCCATTATCGTGGGAGCGTACAGCAACATCATGTTCACGCCGTTCACCTGCGAAAAGATCATGAGAATGGTACCGATGATGAGGGCGGTCCGGATACCCGGTTGCCACGCTTCCCGGAAGCTGCCGCCTGCTTCCTGCTGCAAACCGGCATTGATTTCCGCCAGTTCCTCTTCCGCACGCCTGCGGCCGTTGATCCTTTCCAGGATTTTGAGCGCTTCGCCACCGCGGCGCTGCGCTACCAGCCAGCGAGGGCTTTCCGGGATCACGAGCAGGCCCATCACGAGGAATACCACCGGCAATCCTTCCGAAAACATCATCCAGCGCCAGCCCCATCCGTCGAACGAAAAGAGGTAACCGGCAATAACAGCCAGGTTGATACCGATGACATTGGAAAGCTGGTTGACGTTCACCAGCACCCCGCGCAAATGCGGGGGCGCTAATTCAGCGATATAAATGGGAGACGACATCATCGCCAGGCCAATGCCTACGCCACCCAGGAAGCGCCAGAGCGCGAAATCCCAGATGCCGAGCGCCAGCCCGCTGCCAATTGCGGAAATCATGAAAAAGAAAGACGCCAGCATCATGGTTTTGCGCCGGCCGAGCCGGTCCGCGCACCACAACCCTACCAAGGGGCCCGATATGGCGCCGAGTATAGCGCTGCTCACGGCAAACCCCTTCATAGCGGGAGAAAGACCAAAATCAGCTTCCAGGAATGGGAGGGCGCCGGAAATAATCACCAGGTCATACCCGAAGAGGAAGCCGCCGATGGATGCCACCAGGGCAATTTTATAGATGTATAGTTTGTTTAGTCCTTTATCGCTCATGCAAACAAAACTATCCAAACCCCGCATCCATTGCAACAACAATATTTTCTGCTTACGACACTATATTTGCATGTATCTGCCTTTATTTGTAGATTCACCAGCAATATAAATGTGAAAGTGATGCAACCAGCGCTTGAAAAGATCTTCCTGAACGGCACTTCCTCCCTGGCCATAAAGCGGGAAATCACCGACTATATGGATTATCCCTGGCATTACCATCCGGAGTACGAAATCATCTTCGTGGAAAAGAGTTATGGCATCCGTTTCATGGGCAACCACATCGGCAATTTCTCCGACGGCGACCTGATGTTCATCGGTCCCAATCTCCCGCATGTGTGGCGGAACGATAAAGACTTCTATCAGCGGAACGAAAATCTGAAGGTGGATGTGTACGTGATTCATTTCAAGGAAGACTCCCTTGGCCAGGGGTTCTTCGACCTGGTGGAATTCACCCATATCAAAAAGTTGTTCCAGCGCGGCCAGCAGGGTGTGCGCATCCAGGGCGGCGACCATGCCGGCATTGCGGAACTGATCAAAAGCACTTACCGCGCCTCCGGCATCGAGCGGCTGAACCTGTTCCTGCAAACACTCGACAGCATCGCCAATACGAAGGATTACGAACTACTTTCCAGTCCCGGCTACGCCAACACCGTCAACGATACGGATACGGAACGCATCAACAAGGTGATGAATTTCCTCATGAAGAATTTCAACCGCGACGTCACCATCGAAGAAACGGCGGCGCTCGTGAACCTGAGCAAGGCATCCTTCTGCCGGTATTTCAAATCCCGCACCAACAAAACCTGTTTCCAGGTATTGAACGAGATCAGGATCCTCAACGCCTGCAAGCTGCTCGTCAAAAGCGATATGACGGTATCGGAAATCTCCTTCGAATCCGGCTATAACAATCTCTCGCACTTCAACCGTCAATTCAGGCTGATCACCGGAATGACGGCCAAAGCGTATGCGAGAAAATACCTGAAAGAAATCTAGTCTAAGCCGGTATTGGTCCGGGCGTTTCCCTTTCCCAGAAACGGTGTTGTTTCATCCCTTCGATGAATGCTCCCGCCAGGAGGCGCAATTCGTCGCCGGAATAGCAACCGGGGTGATCGCCCGTTCCGAAATACGTCGCGCCAATAACATCCACCGCCGTCGTATCGTAAGCGATGGGCTTGCAATGGCGGAAGGCTTCATTGAGGAAATGCACCGCATCGCCGTTGAGCACCAGCGCGCCGGTACCTCCCGGCAGATAAACCGCGTCGTACAATACGGAAGCCGCGGTGAGATAGCTGTTCTTTACGGGAATATCTTTCCCATCGTTCCCTTCCACGAACCCAAGCCGCGGCGCCACCACTTCCCCGACTGCGCCTTCCGCCTCCAGGGCGGCCTGCATGGCTTCCACGCTGGCGGTGTGCACGCCATCCGCCGTGAGGATCGCTACCTTACGGCTTTTCACGGAATTTTTCAGGGTATTGGCCATGCTCAGTGCCGCACTGGCCGCGAGGTCCAGTTTCACCGTCACAGGCTGGAAATCCTGCGGGTCGCCGTCGGCGGGAATGCTGTGGTTAACGGGTTGTTCCGGCGCTTCGGGAACACCGAGCCCCAGCGCGTCGGCTACGGTTGTTGCCAACCCAACATCGATCTGCGTGAGGATGCCCACCATCCTTTCCCTGACCGCCACTGTTTCCACTTTACCCAGTTCGAATGCGAGTGCGTTGGCGAGGTGTACTTTCTCCGCGGGCGACTGGCTGTTGTAAAACAAGGTAGCCTGGCTGAAATGATCGAAAAAGCTTTTGCTGCGGGCACGCACTTTATGCGCGTCGATTTTCTCGTTGTGGGAGCGGAACCCGCCTTCCGCCCATTTCGCCTGGAAGGGGCATCCCCCGCCGAGGGAATTGGGATGATAGCTGGTGCGTCCGCGGTTGATCTGCTGGCGCATGAAGCCGTCGCGCTGGTTGTTCGTTACTTCCGGAAGCGGCCTGTTGATGGGAATTTCGTGGAAGTTGGGGCCTCCCAGCCGGATGAGCTGCGTATCGGTGTAGGAAAAAAGGCGGCCCTGGAGCAGGGGGTCGTTGGTTAAATCAATTCCCGGCACCACATGCCCCACATGAAACGCTACCTGCTCCGTTTCCGCGAAGAAGTTGTCGGGATTCCGGTTCAGCGTCAGCTTCCCGACGCGCTGCACGGGCACCATTTCTTCGGGGATGATTTTGGTGGGATCGAGCAAGTCGAAGGGAAACTTGTGCTCGTCCTCTTCCGCCACCAGCTGAACGCCCAGCTCGTATTCAGGATAAAAACCGTTTTCGATGGCTTCCCAGAGATCGCGGCGGTGAAAGTCTGGATCTTTTCCGGAAATTTTCTGTGCTTCGTCCCAGGCAACGCTATGTACGCCCAGTAATGGTTTCCAATGGAATTTCACGAAAGTGGATTTCCCTTCTTCATTCACCAGCCGGAACGTATGCACGCCAAAACCCTCCATCATGCGGTAACTGCGCGGGATCGCACGGTCGCTCATGAGCCACATGATCATGTGCGCGGATTCGGGCATGAGCGAGATGAAATCCCAGAATGTATCATGTGCGCTGGCCGCCTGCGGCATTTCGTTGTGGGGCTCGGGTTTCACGGCATGCACGAGATCAGGGAACTTGATGGCGTCCTGGATGAAGAACACCGGCATATTGTTGCCCACCAGATCGAAATTGCCCTCCTGCGTGTAGAACTTTACGGCAAAACCGCGGACATCGCGCGCCAGGTCGGTGGAACCGCGGGAGCCCGCTACGGTGGAGAATCGCACGAATACAGGCGTCTCCGCCGCAGGATCGGTTAGGAAGGCGGCCCGGGTATAGGCGGACAAGCGATTGTCATACACTTTGAAGACCCCGTGCGCGGCGGATCCGCGGGCATGCACAACGCGCTCGGGAATGCGCTCGTGGTCGAAATGCGTGATCTTCTCGCGCATAATGAAGTCTTCCAACAAGGAAGGGCCGCGATCGCCCGCCTTCAGGGTATTCTGATCATCGTTCACACGGGTGCCCTGGTTCGTATTGAGGAACTTGTCCTCGCCCTCTGTTGTATGGCCGGACAATTGTTCGTTCTTGGCGTTGTCGCCGGGTTTGGGAGTTTTCATGGAGATGTGATTTAAAAGATGTGAGCATTATCAAACTACTGGCAAATGCAGCCACAATAGCGGTGCCAGAAGGAGAACAGCCATGCAGGAGCGCCACGGGTGCGGGCGAAGGTGTTAACGGGCGGAATCGCGGGTGTGGAAATATGGCCCCGCACTTTTTTAGTTTTTATTTGGTTTTTTTGGCACGGCCATTGTTTTACTTGTGATGAACCAAATCAAAAAGTCATGAACAAGATCATCATCGCAGCTTCCGTTTTGGGCACCGCCGCCGCCGGTATTTTCTGGTACATGAAAAACCGCCAGCGCGCCGATGCCGCCATCGACGACATGAAACAAGCCGCCCGCACCACGTATAACCGCGTGAAAGAAAGAGCGGCAGAGGCCAGCCATAAAGCTGACCGGAAAGTAAGAGAATCCCTTGCTTAAAATTCTCTCAACACTATCATATACCGAAAGGGCCGTCATTGCGAAAAATGACAGCCCTTTTGCGTTTTTACCTATCTGAATCTATCGTGATTTTACCCTGAAAAAGCCCTGAAAGCGTTTGGTCGGCGGCTCGCATGCTCCGGCCGGGTCGTACACATTCACGGTATAATGCCCTTCCACGTACTTCACTCCGTTCACCGTTTCCACTATTTCGATCACCAAAGCGCCGGGGCTGTTGATATCGTATCCGTCCCTGCAATGGTGGTATCCGCTGATCCATCCGCCGGGGCTTCTTGACAGCCAGACGGCCTGCGCGGTATTATCGCCCTGCGCGATATCCCAACGGTAATTGCCTGGCTTTGGCTCGTCCATGAACGCCGTGATAGTGAGCCCTACCATTCCGCCAACGATGCCTTCGATATTAAGGATGCCGCCCTGGGCGAGGAACCAGCGGTGCGAAGTGTTGAAATTCACCCCATCGATGGTGCCGTAATGCCACGTATCCTCCACGATCCGGATTTTGCGCTGGAGGATCAATTTGCCGGTGGCGCCGCGGCCAGGGATTTTGCCGGCGGGGATGAAATTGTGGACTTCCACACTCACTTTGACGATGGATATTTCGGGCATCGCGCCAGGAGCGGTGTACAAGGCCGTGGGGCGCGCGCCATCGGGCGCGAGGTTTCCTTCGCCGTCGAGCTGCCAGTTTCTAATGTTGGCCATATCGTCGAGCACTTTGTCCTGCATGATTTCCACTTCCGTTCGCTCGAGGTTGGCGGCGAGGTAATTATCCGTAGTGCGGACCGCCAGGCCGGTGCTTTTACCGGTTTGCACCTGTTCGTGCAGGCTGGTGAGCCAGAATAGCGCGTAGGGCGCCCAGGTGGAAAAGTGGTCGGTTTCCACGGTGAGGGTGCGGTTTTGTTTATCGAGTTGCGTGCGGGTGACCATGCGCCAGATGCCGTCGGCCGGCTGGAACGCCAGGAAGAGGGCTTCGGCGTCGGTGCTGTCGAGATCGGTAGTGTTGTAAGTGAATTGCAGGGTGAGGGGTTTGGGGAATTTGCCTTCGGGTTTGAGGCGATAGGCGATTCCCGGGCTGCCGGGCAGGGTATTGGTGACGGGTTCCACGGAGAAGGTAGTATTGGCCGCCACGGCGCCCGCGGGCACGGTGATGCGCAGTTTGCCGTCGGCCGATGCGATGTTGCCGCCCTGGGGGCCTATATCCTTTGTTACGGCTGTTCCGAGCGAGGTGCCAATGGGGCGGGCTACGCCTTTCGGGCCCTGGGGTTCCTGGGGATTTTGCGGGTTCTGGGGAACGGGGGTGTCTTCATGCCGCTTGTGGTGGTTGCAGGCAGACAGCAAGGCTACCGCCAGCAAGAATACGCTGAATCTTGTCATTTTCGGGGTTATAAAATAGTTATGATGATGATTTCGTTGCAAAATTATTCTCCAACGAATCCCGGGTCAATTGTCAGAAGTACTGGTTTTTCCAAAACCAGTAGTAGTACGTGGGCAGAAATCCCCAGAAATTCGTTAAGACAATGTTAAATCACTATCATTCCGTTGACTGAAATCATTGCGGATTTGAAAACCTGCCCGTACTTTTGGGGGATGAATACCACCATTACACCCAAAAAGGGTACGAATTGGCTGCATGAAATGGACTTTATCGGGATGCATCTTGTGCCGTTCCTGGCCTTTTTCACGCATGTAACTGCTTTCGACTGGATTTTGTGCGCAGTATTGTATTTCGTGCGCATGTTTTTTGTAACCGGCGGTTATCACCGATATTTCTCACACCGATCGTATAAAACTTCCAGATTCTTTCAATTTATACTCGCCTGCGGCGCGCAGAGCAGTTTCCAGAAAGGCGTTTTGTGGTGGGCCGCCAATCACCGCGTGCACCACAAGCATTCGGATACCCCGGAAGATCCCCACTCCGCCAAGATCTACGGTTTCTGGCATGCCCATATCGGCTGGATCATGGATAAAGAACACAAAGAAACCCGTTACGATCTCATCAAAGACATGAAGCATAAAGAGCTGTTCTGGCTGAATAAATACCACTTCGTTCCGCCGGTGATCCTCGCGGTGGTGGTGTACTTTATCGGCAACAAAGTGAACGGCGCGGGCTGGTTCGACTGGTCGGCGGGGCTTTCCACGCTGTTCATCGGATTCTTCCTCAGCACGATCCTGTTGTTCCACGGCACCTTTACCATCAACTCCCTCATGCACAAATGGGGCAAGGCCCGTTACAAAACCGGCGACGAATCCAAAAACAGCCTGATCCTCGCACTGGTTACCCTCGGCGAAGGCTGGCACAATAACCACCACTACTACCAGCGTGCAACGCGTCAGGGTTTTTACTGGTGGGAAATCGATATCACGTTTTACATTATCAAAATGCTCGGCTGGGTAGGGCTTGTTTGGGATATCCATGGCGTGCCGGAGAAAATCAGGGAGAATAATAAAGTAGCAGCATAGCTGATACTACAAACAATACGACGAATCCCAGTTTGTGCAAGCAGACTGGGATTTTTTGTTTCCGGTTGAATCTTGTTTGTTTTTCCATAATGCGTCAGCAGCATTCGCTGCCTGCGCCTTTTTCTGCACAGCTTCCCGACCGTTTAAAAAACGGGCAATATTTATCCCTGTATTGATTAAATTAGCCATATGCAACGTCTCCTGATCCTGCTGCTGCTCCTTTCCGCCAACACAAAGGCGCAGCAAACCCAAAAGCCCCCGCTCCATGGCCGGCACTGGATGGCCATTACCGGCAAGCCCCTCGCTGCCACTGCCGGCGCCGCCACCTTCCAGAAGGGCGGCAATGCGGTAGACGCTGCCTGCGCCATGCTGGCCGCCACCTGCACCATGTGGGACGTGCTCAGCTGGGGCGGGGAAACACAGGCGCTCATCTATCATCCGAAAACAGGTAAAGTCATCGCCATCAACGCACTGGGTGTTGCACCCACCGGCGCCACCGCGGCATTTTATAAAAGCAAAGGCTACGCCTTCCCCCGGAATACGGCCCCCTTTCCGCCGTAACACCCGGCACGCCCGGCGGCATTTGCTACATGCTGGCGGAATATGGCACCAAAAGTCTCGCCGAGGTATTGCAGCCCGCGATGGAAATGGCCGCCGGTTACCCGATCGACGCGCAAACGGCCAACAGCATCGAACGCGGCAAATCCTGGATCCGGCAATGGCCTTACAGCAAAGCGGTATTCCTCACGCACCCGGGCCAGCCGCGGGAAGCGCCGGATGCGGGTGAAATTTTCGTGCAGCGCGACCTCCTCGCCACTTTGCAAAAAATGGTGGATGCAGAAGCGGCGGCCCTCCGTGCCGGCAAGTCACGTAAAGCAGCGATCATGGCCGCTTACGACCGGTTCTACAAGGGCGACATCGCGCGCGAGTTTGTTCGCGGCGCCCGCGAACAGGGTGGCCTCATCACCATGGAAGATCTCGCCAGCTGGCGCGTTATCGAAGAAGCGCCACTGCACGTAAATTACAAAGGCATCGACGTGTACAAGCTCCGCGAATGGACGCAAGGCCCCATGCTGCTGCAGGCCCTCAATATCCTCGAAAACTTCGACCTGAAAGCAATGGGATACAATTCCCCGCAATACATCCATACGCTCTACCAGGCCATGAACCTCAGCTTCGCCGACCGCGACTTCTATTACGGCGACCCCTACGGCGCACTGAAGCCCCCCATCGCAGGGCTCCTCAGCAAAGCATACGCCCGCCAACGCGCCGCAGCCATCGATCCGCAACGCAACTCACCCGATGTGCAGCCCGGCGACCCCTACCCTTTCCAGAACGGCCGAAACCCCTGGAAAAGATTCCTCGACGTAAGGCACTCCCTCACCGATACCACGCTGCAACGGCAACCCGGCCATTTCGTGCCGAAACATGACGCCGTGGCGTATCAGCAAACCGACAGCGCGTACCACGACCGCCTCTGGCGCGGCACCACCAGCGTGGAAGCCGCCGACGCGGAAGGATGGGTAGTCAGCATCACGCCCAGCGGCGGATGGCTGCCAGCCTGTATCGCAGGGCGCACCGGCGTAGGCATGAGCCAGCGGGCACAGAGCTTCGTCCTCGATTCGGTCATGAACCCCTTCAATGTGATCGCGCCGGGGAAGAGACCGCGCGTTACCCTCACGCCTTCCATGGCGCTCAAAAACGCGAAACCGTTTCTTTCCTTCGCCGTACAGGGCGGCGACACGCAGGACCAGAACCTGTTGCAGTTTTTCCTCAACGTGGTGGAGTTCGGGATGACGGTGCAGCAATCCACCGAAGCCGCCAATATCAACAGCAACCAGCTCTGGCTTTCGCTGGGCGGAACGGCGGTGAAAGACAGGGCTCCCAAAGCCGGGAGCATCCTGTTGGCCAACACCACCCCCGACAGCACCCGCCGCGCCCTCGCAGCCATGGGCTACACACTCAGCTACGCCGCCCGCACCAGCGGCCCCATCAACGCCATCTTCTTCGATACCCTGCACAAATCCCTCTGGGGCGGCAGCAGCAATCATGGCGAGGATTACGGGATCGGATGGTAACACCGTGGACAACAACGCATAATGGAAGGCATACGGAATGCCGGTATACTTTTTGGTCGTACATTTACCGGGATTGTAAAACCCGATTTTTTTCATAAAATCACGCGGCATGTTAACGATTGGCACCCCTGCACCGGATTTTAATCTTTATTCTACGCCCGACCAGCGGTATACGCTGCAGGATTTTCAGGGCAAAAACCTCATCCTGGCGTTCTACCCGGCAGACTGGAGCCCGGTTTGCGGCGACCAGATGTCGCTGTACAACGAAATGTTGCAGCTGTTCAGGAAACAGAACGCTTCCCTCCTCGGCGTTTCGGTCGACAGCAAGTGGTGCCACATGGCCTACACCCAGGCGCGCAACCTGCACTTCCCGCTGCTGGCGGACTTTGAGCCAAAAGGCGCCATGGCGAAAGCATATGAGGCATATGATGACAAGGAAGGCCAATGCCATCGCGCATTGTATGTGATCGACGGGAGTGGCATCATCCGCTGGAACTTTTTATCGCCTCCGGCTGTTAATCCTGGTGCAGACGGTATCCTCGATGCGCTGGAAAAAATTCAGGCTAAAAAATAAATCGATCTATGGCAAAACTCACACCGCCGCCCGGTCCGCAGGATCATGCGCGGGGAAACGAAGGAGCGCCCGTTACACTCGTAGAGTACGGCGATTTTCAGTGCCCGCATTGCGGACACGCGTTTCCGGCAGTTGAAGACATCATTCAGAAAATGGGCAACGGCCTGCGGTTCGTGTACCGCCACTTCCCGCTGTCAGCATCCCATCCCATGGCCAAAGCCGCAGCCATCGCCGCGGAAGCTGCGGGGAGGCAGGGTAAGTTCTGGGAAATGCATCACCTCATCTTCAAAAACCAGGATCAACTTTCCCCCGAAACCCTGTTCGCTATCGCGCAAAAAACCGGCATCGATCTCAAACAATTCAGCAACGACATACAAGATCCCGCGCTGGAAGAAAAAGTGGATGCGGATTTCGAGAGCGGCGTGAGAAGCGGCGTAAATGGCACACCTTCCTTTTTCATCAACGGTCATAAATACAACGGCAGCTATGACGAAGAATCACTCATGGCTTCCCTCACTTTTTAAATCCTTGTTATGAGCGCATTCAACGACTTGATCCATTCCGAGCAACCTGTGCTGGTCGACTTCTACGCCGACTGGTGCCAGCCCTGCCATGCCATGACGCCCGTCATCAAAGAAGTGGCGCAGGCCGTGGAAGGAAAAGCCAGGGTGGTGAAAGTGAATATCGACAAGAACCAGCAGGCCGCGCAACATTTTAACGTAAGTGCCGTGCCCACATTCATCATTTTCCGCAAAGGGCAGGTGGTATGGCGCCACGCGGGCATGATCGACAAGGGAAGCCTGCTGCGCCAGCTGCAATCCGCCTCCGTATAGGAAAGGTGCCGGCATTTTATTATCTTGACGGAAATAAGATTCCACATGAAAATAGCCGCCGCCTTTTTATTACTGGCCGCCCTGCAGGCCAATGCCCAATCCGATTCAACACACCTGCTCGTTGCGGACGGCGCCAAACCCGTCCTCGTTTCCAAACAATTCAAATTCACGGAAGGCCCCGCGCCCGACCGGAAAGGCAATATCTACTTCACCGATCAGCCGAATAACACCATCTGGAAATATGATACGAAAGGAAAGCTCAGTCTTTTCACCGACCAGAGCGGCCGGGCCAACGGATTGTATGTAGACAAAAAAGGAAACATCCTCGCCTGCGCGGATGCCGACAACCAGCTCTGGTCCTTCTCGCCCAAAGGCAAGCATACCGTACTGGTGGATAATTTCGAAGGAAGAAAACTGAATGGGCCCAACGATCTCTGGATCCATCCCAACGGCGACATCTACTTCACCGACCCCTACTATCAACGCAACTACTGGACCCGCCAAAAGCCTGAGATAGAAGGCATGAAAGTTTACTGCCTTCCCGCGGGCGCCAAAGCGCCGGTAGTGGTAGCCGACGATATCGTGAAACCCAACGGCATCGTAGGCACGCCTGATGGAAAGTATCTGTATGTTGCGGATATCGGCGGCGATAAAATTTACCGGTACGATATCCTGCCCGGCAACCAGCTCAGCAACCGGATGCTATTCACCAACAAAGGCGGTGACGGCATCACACTCGACGAACGTGGCAACCTCTACCTCTGCGGCAACGGCGTTTTCATATACAACCCGCAAGGGCAGCAGATCGGGCATATCGACGTTCCGGAAAAATGGACCGCCAACGCCTGCTTCGGCGGCAAGAAAAGGAACATCCTGTTCCTTACCGCATCCACCGCTATTTACACGGTTGAAATGAAAGTGAAGGGAGCGGAATAATTTTTAAGGAAGAAACCAGATACCCTTCGACGGCAAGGCCACAAACACCGCATCGCCTTTCTGGTGCCGCGACGCGGTGGTGCGCACGGTCAGCAGGTTGCCCGGCACTTCCACCACCACGTCGTGATAGCTTCCGCCGAATAGCACTTCTTTGACTACGCCTTTGATGGCTTCGCTGCCGTCGTTCACCAACCGGAACTGCTCCGGCCGCACCATGAGGCTGCGCCCGTTAATGACGATCCCCGGCATGAGTGCGAAGACTTTCGCCTTATCGGGCGGGAAGAGCTGGAACTCGCCCAGGAGCCCCGCAGCGTAGGCGTCTGCCGGCTGGCGGTAGACTTCTGCGGGTACGCCCTGCTGCACCAGTTGCCCGTCGCGGAGAATGATGAGATGATCGGCCCAGGGCAGCACATCGTCCGGATCGTGGGACACGAGCAGGCTGGTGATGCCATACGTTTCCCCCAGCTCGCGGATCACGGATTTGAGGATGTGGGTATGAATGAGGTCGAGGTTGGAATAAGGTTCGTCGAGCAGCAGGAGCTTCGGTTTGGTAACGAGCAGCCGCGCCAGTGCGATGCGTTGCTTCTCCCCGCCCGACAGCTGGTCGGTTTTCCGTTTGAGGAACTGGCTGATGCGGCAGATCTCGAACAGTTTGCCGGCTTCCTCTTCGCTGAGCTGGTTAGCGTAGCCCAGGAGCTCTTCCACGCGGTAGTTGTTCCGCAACTCGTAATGTTGCGAGAGGTATGCAATACCGGGGTGGCCGGGAATGAGGCGATAATCAGGCCCCCAGACCTTCTCCCCTTCAAACAGCACCGTTCCTCCTTCGTCGGGCTGCGCCCATCCCGCGATGATCCGCAGCAAAGTGCTTTTCCCCGATCCCGATGCGCCCATTATCGCTACTTTCTGTCCATTCTCCACTTGAAAAGACAAAGGCTGCAGCTCGAATCCCAGTTTGTCTTTTTTCGATATATCTGAAACTTGTAATAACGTCATAATCCCAAAATTGCCGGCCGGTTACTGCAAAGCGCGTTCCATTTCCGGATCATAAAGAAAAAACATTTCCGGGACTTGCTTCCAGAAGGCTTTCTCTACCCTTCTAACCCATAGAACCTCAACTATTTGCATCCGCCGGCTTTGATCGCCAACTGGTCGCCGCCGCCGGCTTACGTTCCGGCAGGCGCATCCGTCGTTTCAAAATCATCCGCTACAGCTTCAGCCACGAATAACGACATCCCGGCGGAAGCCGGTTAGTTGCCCCCTTCAATCCATGTAATTTGCATGTACATTTTTCATTATACCTAACGGGCTCCATACCGTTCCGCGGAACGTTTTATTGACCTCAACCATCTCTCATGAAACCATTCTACACATTTTTCACCTGTACTGTGTTAACCCTTGCCAGCACCCCGGACACGGCTGCGCAGGCGGTCCGCAACGTCAGGTTTACCATCGATGCGTCGGCCGCCAACCGAAAGCCGATCAGTCCGCTCGTGTACGGCACCAACGATCATTACCCCTACGCCACCGCCAAGCGGATGGGCGGCAACCGCCTCACGGGTTACAACTGGGAAAACAATGCCAGCAACGCCGGCCGCGACTGGTTCCACCAAAGCGACAACTGGGTGCCGGCGCAATGGAATACGCCCTGGGACCAATACGACGTGCCGGGATCGGCGCTCGTGGCGTTTCATGACCAGTCGCTCCAGCAAGGCGCGTATTCGCTCGCCACGCTGCCGATGGCAGGGTATGTCGCCAAAGACAAGAACAGCGACGTAACCGCCGCGGAAAGCGCTCCTTCGCCCCGCTGGGCGCAAGTGGTGACGCGGAAGCCGGGCGGACAGCTTTCCCTCACGCCGGATGTGAACGACAACGCCGTGTACGTAGACGAAGAGCTGCATTTCATGCTGAACCGCTACAATCGCAGCAATACCGCCACCGGCATCAAAGGATATTCGCTGGACAACGAGCCCTGCATCTGGTTCGACACCCATCCCCGGCTCTTCGGGCACACGGGCGTGACGGTGAATTACCTCATGACGAAATCGTATGAAACGGCAGAGCTGGTGAAGGAAATGGACCCCACCGCCGAGGTGTACGGCCCCGCACTCTGGGGTTACACCGCTTACCAGAACCTCCAGTTCGCGCCCGATTGGGAGCAGGTGCGTGGTAATTACGCCATCTTCCTCCATTACTACCTCGCCAAAATGCGCGAGCGCAGTCAGTCCGCGGGCAGGCGGCTGCTGGACGTCCTCGACGTGCACTGGTACCCGCAGCAGCACCGCGACTTCGGCGGCATGAGCCCTTTCGACGACGAAAACGACGAAAATTCAGTAGCCGCGCGGGTGGAGATGTCGCGCTCCTTGTGGGATGAAACATACCACGAAAACACATGGGTGCAGGACGCTTCCAACGGCGGGATCTTTCCCGTATTGCCGAAGCTGCATGAAATGACCGACGACTTCTATCCCGGCACCAAACTCGGCATCACGGAATATAGTTTCGGTGGCACCAGCCACGTTTCCGGGACTGTCGCCCAGGCCGACGCGCTCGGTGCTTTCGGCGCCAACGGCGTGTACCTCGCCACCTATTGGGGCGCGGTGACAGGCTACATCCAGAGCGGGTTCGACCTGTTCTGCAACTACGACGGCAACGGCGGAAAATACGGCAACACAGCCGTGAGCGCACAAACCGACAACCGGAACCTCAGCGCGGTATACGCATCCGTGAACGCCGGGAACGACCAGTACATGCACGCCATAGCCATCAACCGCAGCGTGACGGACACCGTCATGGCGACGGTCGCTTTCTCGGGCGCGCGCGCATACCTGAGCGCGTCGGTTTACGCGGTAGACAGGAATAGTCCATTGGTGAGGAGGCTCGAAGACGTGCGGGGGATCCAAAACAATTCGTTCCAGGTGAAGCTGCCGCCCATGACAGTGTACCACCTCGTGCTGTCGGAAACCGATCTAACTGTGTATCCGTACATCACGAACCTAAACATTAATCCCTCGGTCGGGTATTCCGACGGGCATGCGGAGTTCACCGTATCTGCGACCATTACGGATTCCGACAACGATATGCAAACGCCCACCATCGATCTGCGGCCCGTAGGCGGGCAGGCGGCCACCCCAATGGTGCGTAACGGCGATCAATATACCATCCGGTTCACAGTGCCGGCTAATACGCCGTCTGGATTGAAGCTGCTGGAAATTTCCGCGGTGGATGACGCGGGGCATAGCGTGAAAGGCAATGTGACGTACCGTGTGATCCGCAACGTGGAATCTACCGATATCTGGAACGGCGACGCCATC
This sequence comes from Chitinophaga pollutisoli, assembly GCF_038396755.1. Lineage (NCBI taxonomy): Bacteria > Pseudomonadati > Bacteroidota > Chitinophagia > Chitinophagales > Chitinophagaceae > Chitinophaga > Chitinophaga pollutisoli. The sequence continues at coordinate 1,604,702 of NZ_CP149822.1, forward strand.
CGCGGCGGCGAGGGCGAGCGCTTCGCTGACCCTGGCGACCAGTCGGCCAGTGTGCAAAGGATAGAGCGGCGGCCTGACGGCGGCAATACCGGTCCCGGCAGCCTATACCTCCGCTTCAAACACGATCCCAACAACTGGAGCCTCATGACCTGGCGCATCGATCCTAATGCCGGGAACGCCCGCGACGTGAGCGAGTTCGGGTATCTCGAATTCTACATCCGCTCCAACGCTCCGGAATATGCAGACATCGAATTCAGCGTGAGAGACGCCAGCGCCAACATGAATGTTTCCAACACCGTCAAACTCAAGGCAAACGGCTACATTTCTTCCTTTCACCCCACGCAATTCACCAAAGTAAAAATTCCTTTCACCGACTTGTTCACCGGCTCTGGATTCGATCTGTCGCGGTTGTGGCAGTTTAATTTCCTCGTCAACACAGCACAGGATGGTTTTGAAATGTGGATAGATGATGTGCGCGCCGTTCCCTACGACAACCCGACCGTACAGCCCGAACTCCGCGATGTGCGCGTACAGCCGGCTGAAGGATTTGCGGATGGCACAACGCCCGTCACGATCAGCGCCATCGCTACCGATCCCAACAACGATCTGCAATCCGTGACGGTGGATCTTTCTCCCATCGGCGGCGCCAATAACCAGGGGCTGACGCTTGCCAACGGCCGGTATTCGGCTTCATTCACCGTTCCGCGGGAAACCCCGCCGGGGCCGCGCACGTTCAACGTCACGGCAACAGACGCGAAAGGGAATACGGCCGCGGGTTCGGCGAATTTTTACGTATGGAGCCCCGCGTCTTCCGACATCATCTGGGACGGCGACACGAAAAACGTGGGCGTAGCCGAAGCGTCCAGCAACCCGGAATCCCGGATATTCGTAGCGCAAACGGGCGGCAATAAAGGCCCCATCAGCCTGCGCGCCCATCTTCAACCCAACCCGGAACCCTACGCATACGTTACCTGGGACCTGGCCGAATTCAACGATGCGCGGATGATCGACGTGCGCCAGAAAAGATATCTCAATTTCTCCGTGCTGGTACCCAATGGCGGCGGGCGCACCGACTTCGACCTGCAGATCTATTTCAAAGACCGCTTCGGCGAAAGCACGCAGGTGCTGGGGTTAAAAGCCGGCGGATACCTCACTTCCTACACCGGCAATTATCAAAACGTGCGCATCCCCATCGCGGACCTGCTCGCCAATTCCCCCATCAACCCGGCAAAAATCGCCTGGATGGGACTGTTGTCGGAAAGACTTCCCGATCTCGGCACGCACGTGCAGCTGGATGATATTTACCTGAGCGGCAGCCCCGTGGCGGATGTGCAAATCGAAACGCAACCCGCCACCTGCGGGAATAATGGTAAAATCGAAGTGAAAGATGTGACCGGCGGAACTGGCAACTACCGCTACCGGTTAGGCGCGTCCGCATTCCAGGCAAGCCCTGTTTTCGAAAACCTCAACGCTGGTACTTATGACCTCCGGATCGAAGGCGACGGCAGTTTTGTATATATGGAAACCATCGTATTGACGGGTGGAACAGGGTTACAGGGCAACCTGTCTGTCACCAACGCATCAGGCAATATTGACCTGACCATTACCGGAGGCAGCGGCAATTACTCGTATCGCTGGTCGAACAACGCCACCACGGAGGATCTCACCAATGTGCCTTCCGGAGATTACGAAGTAAACGTCACCGACAACACCACCGGTTGCACCTTCCGCGGAACCGCCACGGTAATGCGTACGCAGGCGGTAAGTTTCAATGTAAAAGACGCCAACTGTTTCCCTAACGGGATCATCACGGCCACGGTAGCCAACGCTTCCGGGACATACCAGTATTATATCAACGGGAACCCCAACCCGCAAGGCATCAACAACAACATGTTCACACAGCTCTCGCCGGGTGTTTATACCATCCGCGTAACGGGCTCCGGACTTGATTTCAGCCAGGACGTCACGATGGGCGGCAACCTCAACGATATGGTGATCCGCGATGTTACCGATCAACATCACGGCAACATCGACATCACGATGGAAGGCGGCAGCGGAAGTTTCCGGTTCAACTGGTCTGACGGCAGCACCCGGGAAGATCTCACCGGCATGCCTTCCGGCAACTACCAGCTGGAGGTCACCGATCGCGGAACGCAATGCGTCACCGCCAAAACATTCAACATCACGCGCACCGGCCCTGACGTCACTTTCACACAGGCAGATGCCACCTGCGCCGCAGGCGGAACGATCGTTGTGCGTACGACCGGTGTCAGCGCCGCACCCTATCAATATTTCATCAACGGCGTACGTAATCCCGCCGGAGCGGCAACGAACGTTTTCACCGGGCTCCAGGGCGGCATTTACGATATCCGGATAACCGGCAATAATGGTTTTTCGAAAGAGGAAATGGTGATTGTTGACGGATGGATGAACGACGTCGTGATTACTTCCCAGATCAACGCGCAACAGGGCAACATCGATATCAGCCTGACCGGCGGCAGCGGGGACTTCACCTACCTTTGGTCCAACAACGCCACCACGCAGGATGTGAGCGGGCTGCCGAATGGTAATTACTGGGTGGATGTGACAGACGTACAAACAGGTTGCGTACTCCGCGAAACATTCACCATCGCGAGGCCCGTCCATCCCACGGTTACCTTTACCGTTACCAACGCCGCCTGCGGCGCCAACGGCGTGATAGCAGTGCAACTCAGCGAAGGTGCGCCTGCTGCATTCCGTTATTTCATCGATGGAAGGGAAAACCCAGCCGGCCAATTCACTTTCCGCAACCTCGCACCAGGCCAGTACACGGTTCGCGTAACGGGCAACAGCGGGTTCGACAATTCACAAACCGTGACGGTCGGCGGTACCGCCAATGCAATCCGTATCGTAGGCGTTGCGGATGAAGACGGCAACGTAAATATTTCCGTGAACGGCGGCAGCGGGGATTACGAATACCGTTGGTCCGACAAATCGACGACGGAAGATCTCACCCAGCGTCCTCCCGGCGTTTACACGGTAACCGTCACCGATAAGGTAACGGGCTGCACCGCGCAGTTTACCATCCTGGTGGCCGCGAGTCGGGAATCTTTGTGGATTTACCCGAACCCCGCGCAGGAGGGCTTCCGCGTTAAATACGTGATACCGGAAAGCGATGAAATGGAATTGACCGTTATGGACCTCTTCGGCAGGATCTGGTTCCGCCAGGTGCTGACCGCCCCGCAGGGCAATGAATACATTCCCGCGGCGAAGTTGCGGGCGGGCATGTATTTCGTACAGGTCCGTTCGAAAAAGGATAAACAAACCCGGCCGGTGGTGATTGTCAAGTAACATCCGAACGGGCATAAAAAAGGGGCTGTATCCATTTGGATGCAGCCCCTTTTGCATTATGACTCTTATGAAGCGGTAAAAACCGCCGTTGCCGGCGGTTTTCTCACACACTACAGCTTTGGTTCCTGTCTTGACCCCTGACTAAAGTTATTTTTTATCACGGCCATTGCCCCGGGATGTTTCGCGCGCGAATCTCCTTTCGCTGTTGCCGCGGTTGTTACCGTTGCCCTGTTGAAACTCCCTGCGCGGAGACGGGCGGCTGATGCTATTGTTCCTGTCGGGCCGCTGCTGTTGCGGACGGCTGATATTCCTGTCAGGGCGCGGCTGGCTCGGGCGGTTGGCGTTTTCATTACGATCCCGTTGCGGGCGGTTGTTGTTCCAATCCGGGCGTGGTTGGCTCGGGCGGGTAACATTGTTGTCGCGGTCCGGGCGGTTGTTGTTCCGGTCGGGGCGCGGTTGCTCCGAACGGTTCCAGTTGTTGTCGCGGTCGCGGTCGGGTCTGCCGTTGTTGTCCCTGTCCGGGCGCGGTCGGATGGCGTTGTTGTTACGATCCGGGCGGCTGTTGTTGTTCCAGCTCGGGCGGTCGTTATCGCGGCCAACGTATTCCCTGCGCGGAGCGGGGCGGGAGTTGCCGTGGATGTCGTACCGGTGATTGCGGTCGCGGTCGCGCCATACTACCTGCGTGTAGGTATTCCTGTAGTGGGAATATTCACGGATGTGGCGGCGGTGGTAGCGCCAGGGATCGCGGTGGTTGATCACTACTTTATAGCCTCTGTAGAAGTCGTAATAGTGGTAACGTGCCGGGAGGTAGCGCGTGTGAATCCAGCGGCCGAAGTCGAAATAGACGTACATCTGCGTGGGAACGTAGTAGTAAATATCTATATCTGGCAAATAATAGTATTCCGCGTAGTCGTAACCCACGGGGCCCCAGGCGGGTTGAATGCCGATATTGACACTCACCTGCACCTGCGCCGAGGCGGGAGACGGTTTGAAAGCCGTAAAAGCGGTCATCACAGCTAAGATTGCAAATACCCTTTTCATACGTGCTGGTTTTAGTTCTTGAAAGTTAGACTGCGGGATAATTCCCTGGTTTAAGCGTTATGACAGGTTTAACATATCAAACGAGAATGCATATTTCCATCAGGAATGCATATTTCGCGCCAGATTTGCGCCGGGTGGGGAATTCTTTCATATCTCCCGGGAAACCCTTAATATTACGCCGTTTAAAAGATTCGCATGAACAGCATCACCATCGCGTTGGTAGACGATCACCCGGCCATTCTCAACGGGTTGCAGATGATCCTGCAGGGCTTCCCGGATGTTTCCGTGACGGGCGCCTGGGGAAACGGGGACCAGTTGCTTGACGGGCTGCAGGTGCAGGCTCCCGCAGTGCTTTTCCTGGACATTCAGTTGCCGGGGCAAGACGGTTTGGCGCTTTGCCGGAGGGTTTCGGCGGATTATCCGGAAACGCGGGTGATCATATTCACGAATGTGGAAGATAAGCATACCATCCGTACCGCGTTCCAGAACGGCGCGGCGGGCTACCTGCTGAAAACAGCCGGCAGCCGCGAGATACGCGAAGCGATCGATACCGTGACGGCGGGCGAACAGTATGTGCATAACGAATTGAAAGACCAGATGTTCCAGCAGATCATCCAGCGCAAGCCCAGCCGCTACGCTCCTTCCCTCACGCGGCGCGAAAAGGAGATCCTGGGGTTCATCGCCCAGGGGCTGAGCAACCAGGAAATCGCGGATAAACTGTCCCTGAGCGTGCGCACCATCGAAAACCACCGTTACAACCTCATGCAGAAGCTGGATGTGAAGAATACCGCCGCGCTGGTGCGCAAAGCCATGGAGCTCGGTCTTGCCAGCTGATTAGGTAAAAATACTCACATTCAAATTCAGGTAATTCATCGGTTAAATCCATTTGCGATGTCAGGTAGTTTTGAGGAAACTTCATGACCATGTTGCTTGTGGAAAAGAAAGCTCCCTTCCTTTTACAAACGCTGATTGCCGGGTTACTGGCAGCTTCGCTGCTGGCCTTCGCCTTCACCGTTTACCAAAGCGGCATTGCGGGCAGAATCGCCCCCTTGCTTGCGCTGGCCGCTGTCATCATCTCCGCCTTGCTCCTGCTACTTCCCGTGGCGCCCGCCGCACCGCCGGATGTGCAGACTCCCGAAACGCATGTTTCGCAGCTCCGGGAACAGGCGCTTCAGGCTGAATTGCAGGCACTGAAAGCGCAAATCCAGCCGCATTTCCTCTTCAACGCCCTCAACCGGGTAAACGCCAGCCTCCCCGCCGAACAGGAAGCCGCCCGCGAAATGATCGCAAGGCTCGCCGATACGTTCCGCTATGCGCTGGACGCCACCCGCACCGACCTGGTCCCGCTCGGAAACGAACTTTCCTTCCTCCGCGATTACCTGCGAATCGAACAGGACCGCTTCGCCGCGCGACTCCAGGTCCATATTGAAGCCCCTTTATCCCTGCACCATTACCGCATCCCGCCCATGCTGCTCCAGCCGCTGGTCGAAAATGCCATCAAACACGGGATCGGGCCCTGCATCGATGGCGGCTCCGTTACCATCGCCTGCACCCTCCGGGACGGTAAACTCCGCCTCTCCGTCAGCGACACCGGCGCGGGATTCGACGGGCCCCTGCACCAGATCATGCAATCCTCCGGCGTTGGATTACGGAATACCGCCCTGCGACTGGAAAAACTGTATAACGAACCCCTGCTGATAGCGCGCAACGCGCCCGGCGGTCTCCAATTCATGTTTGATATCCCCATTCAACCCTGACCGTTCAAACGGAAATCATCCTCCCCGCGACCGTACGCCATCATCCGTACGGTCGCTGCTTTTTTACAGAATATTCATACCCGGGAATCTGAATTCGGCAAGTCAGCCGGTAATCCGCCTGAAAAAGTGAGGAAATGATTAATTTTCAGCCTTATGGAACAGGACTATTTCAGCGACCGGACTTTCGACCGGCAAGACTACCGCAGCCAACCGCTCCCCGCAGGCGAATACGAACAATGCACTTTCCGCAACTGCGATTTTTCCGAAAGCGAACTAACGGGCATCATCTTCCTCGATTGCACTTTTTCCGGCTGCAACCTGAGCCTGGCGCAGGTAAAGGGAACCGCCTTCCGGGATGTAAAATTCCAGGACTGCAAAATGCTCGGCCTCCGGTTCGACGAGTGCAATACCTTCAACATCTCCTTCAGCTTCGAACGGTGTACGCTGAACAACTGCTCCTTCTTCAACCTGAAAATCAAGAAAACGATATTCACCGCCTGTCAGCTGCGCGAAACGGATTACACCAACGCCGACCTTACCGGCGCATCCTTCGCACAATGCGATCTCCTGCATGCTACATTCAGCGGCACAGTGCTGGAACAGGCCGACTTCCGGACGGCCGAGCATTATCAGCTCGATCCTGAAAGAAACAAAATCAAAAAAGCGAAGTTCTCAGTGCCGGGGGTGTTGGGGTTACTAAGCAAATACAATATCCAGATCACATAAAAAAAGCAGTCGGTATGACTGCTTTTTTCTTTATTGATTTTCCGGTTGTACGTTATAAAGGATCACGAATTCTATCCGCCGGTTCTTAGCGCGACCTTCTTCCGTTTCGTTGGTAGCGAGCGGGTGCCGCGATCCCAGGCCCCAGGTAAACATGCGGTCGGCCGCCACATTATTTTCCTGCAACAATTGCTTGCCGCTTACGGCGCGCTTCTCGGAAAGGGCGTTGTTGAGTTGGTCCGTCCCGGTGTTGTCGGTGTAGCCGGTCACGAGGATTTTCGTTTTATCATACTTATTCAACACTTCCGCGAAACGCGTGAAGGTAGGGCGGACTTCATCTTTGAGCACGTCGGAATTGGTGGCGAAAAGTACATGGTTGGGAAAAATGACTTTCAGACTGTCTTCCACGATGGAAACGTCTGCGTCGTTCAGCGCTTTCTTCAGTTCCTTGTATTGCTTTTTCATGTAAGCATGGGAAGAACCGGATTTTTTCGAAGCAGCGCAGGAGGCCAGCAATGCGATGGCTGACAGGAACAGCAGGTTTCGGAGATTAACGAATGGTAAGGTCATATGCTTGCGATTTAGGCGCAAATATATGTAAAACCCCACTAATCAATCAGTTATGAAAATAAACAACCATATGAAAACTATTTCGGATAGATTATTTCCTGAGTGACAAATCTTCGCTGGCCGCCCAGCCGGCGATATCCTGTTTGCCAAGTGCTGCGGCCATGAGATCGGGAAATTTATCGGGCGTACATGCGAATACGGGGATGCCCAGGCCGGAGAAGAATTCGGCGTTGGCATGGTCGTAGGAAGGGGCGCCATCGTCGTTGAGCGCGAGCAACACCACCACCTGAACACCTGCCGCCGCAAGCTCCGCTGCACGTTTGCGCATCTCTGCTTCGTTTCCGCCTTCGTACAGATCCGTAATGAGCACCAGCACGGTATCCATCGGGCGGGTGATGATCTGCCGGCAGTAAGTGAGCGCGGCATTGATGTCTGTTCCGCCGCCGAGTTGTACGCCAAACAGCAACTCCACCGGGTCGGTCAGTTCCTCGGTAAGGTCGGCCACGGCCGTATCGAACACGACCATTTTCGTTTTGATCGCGGGGATGGAAGCCATCACCGAGCCGAAGATACCGGAATACACCACGGAAGTGCCCATGGAAGCGCTTTGGTCGATACAGAGGACCACATCCTTTAGGGCGTTGCGCCGACGGCCGTAACCCACTTTTTGTTCGGGGATGATCGTTTTGAATTCGGGCTGGTAGTGCCGGAGGTTCCTGCGGATGGTCATGTCCCAGTTGATTTCGTTGTGCCGGGGCTTGTAGTTGCGCATGCTGCGGTTGAGGCTGCCGGTAACGGCTTGCTGCATGGGGTTCGACAGTTTGCGCACAAGTTCGTCCACTACCTTGCGCACCACTTGCCGGGCGGTTTCCCTGGTTTTGTCGGGGATCACGCGGCTGAGGGTCATGAGCGTGGCCACGAGGTGCACGTCGGGCGTTACGTTTTCCAACATTTCATTTTCGAACAGCATCTGGGTGAGGTTGAGGCGTTTGAGCGCGTCCTGCTGCATCACCTGCACCACTGAATTCGGGAAAAAGGTGCGGATATCGCCCAGCCAGCGGCTGACGTTGGGAGACGAAGGCCCCAGGCCGCCGCTTCTTTCACTATCGTACAGCGCTTCCAGCGTACGGTCCATGCGCAGTTCATCGCCCCCGAGCGATACGCCGGTGCCGTCGTTTTCGCCGCCACCAAGGATGAGGCGCCATTTGCGGAGATTGTATTCGTTGTTCATGCGTATCCGAGTATTTGCATGATGACAGGCAGGCTCTGCGCCGCGCGGCTGGCATCAAATTCGAAGTTTGTTTCCTCCGGGAGCGGCGCGGCCCCACCACAGCCCTGCTTCACTTTTTCACCGAGCCTCCTTCTTTCGGCATGGGTAAAATGCGCGAAAGTCCGCCGGAGCAAAGGGAGCACCTGGTTAAAGTTGTTTTCGTCGAGCGTGGCTACCCAGTTGTTGACCACTTGCCAGAGTTGCGGATCCAGCAGCAAGAGGGTGCCGCTGCCTTTCAGGAACCCCTCCAGCCAGGCGGCCGCAATAGCCGGCGCCGTGGCATGCGACATGGCGAAATTGAACGCCCGCACCAATGGTTCGTCTTTCAGCAACTGGGCATCCACCAGCAGCCTTGTGCTATATCCTGCCAATACAGGCGCCGTTTGCCGGCCATTGGCTACCATCCGCAGCATCTGCTGCCATTCGGCGGTGGTAGCGGGCTGCTGCAGGAGATTCACCGCGTCATTCATCCTGTATAACAATTCCAGCAGCGTTTGTGCCGCGTCGTCGGAAATGGAGTTGCAGGCGTTGGGCAAGCTGATGCAAATGCGCGTGATGATGCCCGTCGCGATGTCCGTTACCATCACCGCGTCTGTTTTGCGGACGTTGCCGTAACGGCTGATGCTCACCAGCGGAGGGATCACTTCCATGAGCTGCATCACATCGCTGCTGGCGGCAGACAGGTTGTTGAGCATTCCGATCAGCGTTTCCACCGCATCCGGCAGCTCCGCAGGAATCGTGGCCGACAGCAGCTGGCTCACTTTCGGCAACGAGCCTGTCCCCTCCGCTTCTGCCACCACGAACCGCGCCGCGGCTTCCGCCACTGTATTTCCCCACACTCCTTTTTCGATGATCTCGATGGTATACGCGGGGTCCCATTGCAGGCGCCATTGTTCTTTGAAGGTTCCCTTGCCGCCGGCTTCGCTCCGCTGCGCCCATTCGATCCCCAGCAGCTGCAGGCGATGCAGGAACACGCTGCGTTCCAGGTCGTTTTCCTTGCGGAGGTCGAGCAGGTAATCTTTCCAGTCGGCGGATGCCGGCAGGCGAAGCTTCTTCTGGTGCTTTTCGATATCCACCTGCAATGGCGGCTTCGGAATGGCGGAAGGCACCTGCCCCATTTTGTTGCGCACGATCAGTTGTTCCCCGATCAATTTCATCATCACGCTTTCTCCCATGCACAGCACACTAATGGTGGCTTCATTCAGTTCTTCCAGCCCGGCTTTCGGCAAGCCGCGCAGGGCCGCCAGCGACTCCGCCAGCCGTACCGATTCGATCACATGCGCCACGGAAGTATCCATGTTATTTTCCCTGAAAAGCCGCGCCACGTTGGCCATCCAGCGCGAGCCGTCATCGTCCGGGTGATGCCAGACGTGCTCGTACCATCCCGGGGAATGGATCCCCGCGCCATAGCCGCTCTGGTAACTGAGGCGGTTGTAGCTCCAGGGCGTCCAGGTGCATTCAGTTTTTACTTTCGGCAATCCTTTCAGCAGTTCGTTATCCGTTTTCTGCGAAGGCATATCCGTCAGTGCGGGCGCATGCCAGGCGCCGCAGATCACGGCGATCTCCTTATATTTTTCCTTTTCGGCCTGGCGAATGATCCTGCGCATGGAAGCTTCGCGCAGCTGCTCCTCCCGGTCGTGCCGCGAAGGATCGGATGCGCGCATAGCCTGCATCACTTCCCCGATCGCGTCGAACACCTGCTCGTTTTTCCGGCGGTGCTCGAAGGTATGTTCCCACCACCTTTCATGATCCGGAAACCCCGCCGCCAGGGCCATCGTTTCCATCGGGTGCGGCAATTGTTCGTCCGCATTCGTTTCTTCCTTCGGCCGCTCTTCATCCTTCAACGCAAAACTATGCGCCACCGGCAGGTCCATGAACCGCACGGGAATATTGTTCCGCTTTGCATACCGGATCGCCTGCCATTCCGGGGAAAATTCGGCGAAAGGATAGAAGACGGATCGCTTGATATCGTCGGACTGGTACACCAGGATCGCCACCGGCGGCTGCAAATCTTCGTGATCCGCCCATTGGAGGATATCATCCGCTTCCGGCGGCCCTTCCACCAGCACGATGTCGGGCCGGAGGCTTTCGAGGAACTGCTGCACATTGGCGGCGGAACCCGGTCCATGGTGCCGTATGCCTAAAACATGTATCGACATTTTCCTTTGTTTTTATACCAGGTCGCGGCAGGCCCTGTAAATATCTTTCCATTCCGCCCGCGGCTTCACGACCGTTTCCAGGTATTCCTGCCAAACGAGCTTGTCCTGTACCGGATCTTTGATCACAGCACCGATAATACCTGCAGCGAGGTCTGCCGCCTTGAGCTGGCCATCTCCGAAATACCCCGCCATCGAAAGCCCGTTGTTGACCACCGATATTGCTTCGGCGGTACTGAGTGTTCCCGAAGGCACTTTGATCTTCGTTTTTCCGTCGAGCGTAACGCCGGAGCGAAGCTCGCGGAAGATAGTCACGATGCGGCGGATCTCTTCGAGCGCGGGCTTTTCCGCGGGCAGTTCCATCACTTTCTCAAAACTTTCCACCCGGCGTTTCACGATATCGATTTCCTCGTCCATACTATCCGGAACGGGCAGGATCACGGTATTGAAACGGCGCTTCAATGCGCTGGAAAGATCGTTCACGCCCTTGTCGCGGTTATTTGCCGTGGCGATGACGTTAAACCCCTTCACCGCCTGCACTTCCGTATTCAGTTCGGGAACGGGTAATGTTTTTTCTGAAAGAATGGTGATGAGCGTGTCCTGCACATCGGCGCCTATGCGCGTCAGTTCTTCGATGCGGACGATCTTCCCGTCTTTCATCCCGCGCATCACCGGTGTTTCCACCAGCGCCCTTTCCGAAGGCCCTTCCGACAGCAGGCGCGCATAGTTCCAACCATAACGGATCGCTTCCTCGCTGGTTCCCGCCGTGCCCTGGATGATCATGGTACTATCGCCGCTGATCGCCGCGGCAATATGTTCGCTCACCCAGCTTTTGGCCGTTCCCGGCAGGCCGTAGAGCAACAGCGCGCGGTCTGTCGTGAGCGTTGCCACGGCGATTTCCATCAGGCGGCGGCTGCCGATATATTTAGGCGTGATCTCCATGCCGTTTTTCAATATGCCGCCCACCAGGTAGGTTACCACCGACTGCGGCGTGAGCTTCCAGTTGGCCGGGCGCTTGCCGCTGTCCTGCTTTTGCAGCTCCTCCAGTTCGTGGGCGTAAAGTTGTTCTGCATGACTGCGTAAGATGGTAGACATAAATAAATGTTGTTAAGGGTTTATTGCATGAAATGATTGTAACGTCTGGTCTTTGATGGATAACAATTGCAGGATATGCCCCGCCATGTCGGACCATCCTCTTTTACTGTATTCGTCATCGGGCGAAAACTGCTCCAGCTCTCCGGCGATCTGCAATGGCAGCAGGTGCACGAATTTGTTATAGAATCCGCGGTTGTAATTGTAATGATTATTGGCCGCATGTTTCAGCACCACCCGCGCCACCTCCGGGCTCCATTCGGCGTCCTGTTCTTCGGTGAGATAACGGATAATCTGTACGCTGGAGTGGGGGAAATTCCGGATCATGTAGTCGTCGCGCTGTTTGCGCGGAAGGATGGGAAGGATGTCCGCGTAGTATTTGGTTTCGTCCCTGGTGAACAGTGGCGCCCAGGTTTCGCTCCTGTATTTACCCACGGCGAGGCCAATGGCGGGGAAGAACGGTTCGGCGGTTTTGCTGGCGGAAAACAGGTCCAGGATCTGCTCCGGCGTTGCGTTCAGCTGCGCCTCCCACCATTCCGGCGGAATATATTGCATCAATTGATACACCACCATGAAAGATTCGGTAATGTTATTTTTATTGGCGCTGGTATTGATCTTGTTGATGCCGAGTTTGTAAATGTTTTCGTCGAAAGATTCCGGCACGTCGATGTCCAGCGTTCTGCGCGACGACAACCCCAGCATGGTTTTCTCCGTTCCCAAGCGGATGAGGGGTTTCAACAGTTCCTGGTAATGATGCACCACGGACGACGCCGGAATTTTCTGCAGGATCTTCAGCGCTTCGTCTTTCACTTTCTGGCTTTTGTCTTGCAGCAACGATTCCAGCCACGGAAGCCCTGTCGCGAACATTTCCGCCGGAAGTTCCTTGAGCAGGTCCGTGCGGGAAGCGGCGGTTTCCTTCGCCCAGGTGCCTTGCAACCATTGCAATGCTTTGTCGGGATCGGCAAGCGCGGTACGCAGGAGTACGGGTTTCCGCTGCTGCGGCGTGCCATGTTCCCAGGTTTCATCGTCGGGCGCTGTAGCGGTGAATTGCCACTCTTTCCGGAACTGCGCCAGCCATCTGCCCCTGCGGCCGATAACGGCTTCGATCAGCGGGCGGAGGGTGCGCTGGTGCAGGGCGGTGTTGAGCAGGGAAGGCAGCGCTTCCGGCCATGCGATCCTTTTCCTTTCACCGGCGAGCCGCAGCCAGAGCGTGAGCAGGCCGGCGCTTTCGAAAGTCTGGATGTCTTTCAACGCCTGGTGGGCAGCCGGGCTGCAAAGTTCAGCTTCTTCTTCCGGGGCGGGCGTTACGGCCGGCAAGGCATGCTGTACCGGTAGCACGCCGCTCTGCCGGTAGTTGAAAGCGAGCGCGGCTACCTGCAGGAATTGCGCTTCGCGGTCAATGGCGGTGTTGTTATGTATCGCAGCAACCGGTTCCAGCAACAGGGGTTCCGCGACCGGCGGCGCGGGCAACCTTTTTCAATGCCGAGCTGGGCGGTTTGAATGATATCGGTCCAGAATTGCATGGTTTAATTTGAAAGGTGATGATATTTCCCCGCGGCCCACACGCCCAGGGGTTCGTACACATGTTCCCGGCCCAGTACGGCCATATCGAGCGGCCGCCCGCCGCTGACCGACAACAAAGCATACAACTGTTTAAAACCGTCTTTCAGCTGCACCATGCGGTTATGTGCGTCGGCCAGCCACCACCCGCCGTTTACCTGCACCAGCCGCAGCTGTGCTACAATGTAAGGGCGCTCGCCGTCGAAAGGCAAAGTGCGGTAGACGGCCGCTGCCGCCGCCGTAACTTCCAGCCATCCGCTGCACGAAGTGTAGGCAGCCTGCGCACGGGTGGACTGCTGTTCCCGGATAACGGCACGCAAAGGTGCGGCAGACGGAAAGTATACCAGCTCCGCCCGGATGTACATCCCCGCGCTGAGCGAAAACGCCAGTCCCTGCCCACGTACGCTGAATTGCAATACCAGCGCATAGCGTTGCGTGGAGGTACCATACAGCCAGTTTTTCTCCACGAGCAGGTTGTCTTCTTCGCTGGTTTGCTTGCCCAGCACGATCCAGGTGTCGGAAACGCCGGGATATGATTTGAGCGTTTCCTGGCTTTGGGTGAAGCCCGTGCCGCTGCGGATATCTTCCGCCAGGTCAGCGGGCAACGCGTTTCTGTTCAGGAAGCCTGTGGCAACGAGGTACATCCGGCAGAGCTGGTCCATAAAACGGCTTTGCCAGTCTTCGCGATAGAATCCCACCGAGCCGAGGTTCCGCACCATCCCGGCGAGCCCCGGCGCTTTGGCGTCGATCATCCGCCGGGCCATTTCAGAAAAGAAGCCAGGGTCTTTTTCCGGCATGGAAAGGATGCCGTTCCGGACGATATCTTTCATCCAGCGAAGCAATTCGGCGATACCGTCCTCCACTTGCTGTTCCCGCGTTTCTTTCCTTTTGACCTGCGCGGAAGCGTCCACCGGTTTGGCAATCGCTTCCGTCTTTTTCTCTTCGTGCTTCGTTCTTTTCTCCATCCATTCTATTACCCATGCCGGCGCGGTTGTATCCGTGAAGGCAGCGGCGTGCCGGGCATAAAGGAGCATCAGCCCCAACCCATGTTTGCAGGGAAATTTGCGGCTCGGGCAGGAGCATTTGAATGCGGTATTCGTAAGATCGATTTGCGCCTGGTAGGGCTTCGATCCGCTGCCCTGGCATTCGCCCCAGAGCGCGATATCGCTGATGCCTTTACTGACCCATTTGGAAGGATTGGCCAGCTCCCTGCCGGATTTGCGGGAAGATTCGTCGGGCGCAAGGGATAGTATTTGGTCTTCTGTCAGTTGCAAGGGTGTCTTTTAAAAAATTGGCGATAGACAAACAAAATCATCCATCCGAAAATAGATAAAATAAACAACATTGATCCACTTGTGGGAATGAATGCATTATAGCTTCATCGCTGCTGATCTGACGTAAAATTACGGCGCTATCGCGCAGGGTATCTGCGCAGCGGATGGCTGCAAAAATTTCGCTGCAGATGATGGGTTTCAGGGCATGTTGAAGGGCTTTATCGTGCCGTCCGGCAAATATTCCAGCTCGCCAACGCACACCGACCTCCGGTGGCTGCCTCCTCCCGGGAGCGCGCCGTTATGGTAAAAAAGCCACGACTTCCCCATGAAGTCCAGCGTGGCCGGACGGTTTGTTTCGCTGTTGTATGCAGGTCCGCAAACGATGCCGCGGAATTCCCAGGGCCCGTGGATGCTTCTGCTCATCGCGTAAGCAATCTGCTCGGGCTGGCCATAGCCGTACATGAGATAGTACCAGCTGTTCTTTTTGTAAAGATGACTGCCTTCCATGAACTGCGGCAGATCAATGGTCCGGATTTCGCTGTTAAGGCCTGTGAAGGTAACGTTGAGCTGCGCGAAGTGGCAGACCTGGTGGCCCCAGCAGATGTAGGACTTACCATCGTCATCCGTAAAAACAGTTGGGTCGAGGTTTTCTTTTTCGTTGTGCAGTTGCGGCAACATATCTCCCGTAATCAGCGGAGCGCCGATAGCATCCTGCCAGGGCCCACCGGGCGAAGGCGCCCTCGCCACCCCGATCGCCTTCCCGGGAATATCGCGGTGCGAAACGGCGACGAACCAATAATACGCACCCCCATGCGCGATCACCTTTGACGCATACGCATCGCCGGAAGCCCAGGCAAAATCGGTGGCCTTCAGCGGCGAGGGCAACTCCCGCCACGCCTCCAGTTCGGTGGAAGTAAAGCACAGCCAATCCTTCATCACATAATCATCCGTTCCCTCGGGAGGTTCGTCATGACCGGTAAAAAGATACACGGTTCCGTTGTGCTCCAGCACGGTGGGATCGGCGGTGAATTTGTGGCGGATGATGGGATTGCGGGACATGGCCTTCAATATTTATTTTGACAATTTTCACAGTAAAACGTTCTCCTTTTCGTTTTGCCCATATAGGATTTTTGCAGGGGAATCTTGCACCGGGGGCATTCTTTTTTCGTGTGCACGTTCCAGTTCCGCTTCAACACGCCTTCTTTCTTCCATTGATAAAACCGGAAAGCAAAGCTGACAATCTCGCGGACCATTTGCCTGCGCTTCTCCACGGGCAGGTTACCCACCTTGCTGCCGGGATGCACCCGAATCAGCCAGGGCACCTCGTTTTTGAAGATATTCCCCGCACCGGCAAAGATCGTTTGATCGAGGATCGCGTCGCACAGCAGTGTATCGGGAATTTCTCTCAGCTTACGCAAAGCTTTCCGGGAACTCCATGCGTCGTTCATGATATCGCCGCTCCAATCGTACAGCGCATCCAACGGTTCTTCCAGCCATACCACGGAGCCCGCGTAAAAATTTACTTCTCCGTTTTTGAATTGCAATTGCAACCGGGGCTTCGTTTGCTTCCGTTCATTGATCAGGTAAGAGCCGAACAGCAGGAAATGCACCCGCACTGTAAACCCCGGGAAACAAAGCAGGAAATGCTTGCCCCAGGTCCGGAAGCGGACGGTTTTGTTTTCCAGCAGCTGTACGTCGAACGACTGTACCGTGCCGCCGGCGCTCAGCACCTTTTTCCCTTCGAACGGCGCCAATGCTTCTTTGAGTATAACGATGGAGGGTCCTTCAGGCATACATTCCCCACATCAAACAACGGGCCACCGGAACGGGAGGTATTGTTGTTCCGGATTTGCTATTTTTGACCTTCGAACCATTTCAAACTATTCTAACCGGCATGAAAGAACAAATCGCCACGCTGATCCAGGGACTGAAAGCGAACACCGTTACCTTCAAGGAAGTGATCGCCTTCATCGAAAATCATTACCAACACCAGCCTACCGCATTCAGGAACGGTGATGCATATAACGAAGCCACGCAGAACCAGGGCAGCGCCAAGGTTTTTGCATTCGCACAGCTCAACAATCTCGACGCAACAGATACCCTGTTCCTGTTTGCGGAACATTACCAGGCGGTATTGCAAACACCCGACGGCGCCGACCACCAGAACATCCGGCAGTTCATGCAGCACGGCTGGGCGGGCATCGCCATGGAAGGACAAGCCCTCGCCGCAAAATAAACGGCTTCGGCCAAAGACGATCATCCCCCGGGAGCGCGTGCTGCCGGGGGATGTGTTTTTAACGGCCGCCGCTGACGTCGATGAAGCCACCCGTTGTGAACGCACTTTTATCAGATGCGAGCCACAGGATAGCCTCGGCTACTTCCGCCGGCAGTCCGCCCCGTTTGAGCGGCACCGAGGCTTTTACTCGGTCCACCCGCCCCGGTTCTCCCCCATCCGCGTGGATATCGGTGTAAATGAATCCCGGCCGCACGGCGTTCACCCGGATGCCTTCTTCCGCCACTTCTTTTGCCAGCCCTACGGTCAGCGTATCGATAGCGCCTTTGGATGCGGCGTAGTCGGTATACTCGCCGGGAGAACCCGTTTTAGCGGCAACAGACGATACATTCACGATCGTGCCGCCTCTCCCCCCGTATTTCAGCGACATGCGTTTAACAGCCTCCCTGGCGCAAAGGAACGGCCCGGTGATGTTCGACGCAAAGATGCGCCGGAGCCGGTCTTCCGTCAGCTCCTCCACCCGCATTTGCTGCTCCAGGATGCCGGCGTTGTTGACCAATGCGTCAGGGATGCCGAAGTGTTTGTCGCAGGCCTCGAATAACGCCAGCACGCCCGGCTCAACCGCTACATTCGCCTGGATGGCCTTCGCGGTTCCTCCGTTACGCACAATCTCCGCCACTACAGCCTCCGCGGCGGGTTTGTTCTGATGGTAATTGACGGCAACGGCATATCCCGCCCGGGCGGCCAGCAAGGCAGTGGCGGCCCCGATTCCGCGGCTCGCGCCGGTAATGATCATTACTTTCATCGGTTATCGGTTGATGTTGGATTTCATTTTCGTAAGCGCACCCAGCAGGCGCGTCTGCGGTACGGCATCGGCCAATCCCATTTCCTGCGCCATGCGCGCAACAGCCAGGTTGAGGGTATCGATTTCCGTCGGGCGTTTGGATAGTATGTCCTGGTAAGTGGAAATTAACTGCCCGTCAGACATGCGGCTGATCATCAGCACGCTTTCCTCCACAGCATCCTGTTGCAACACCACGCCTTTCCGCTTTGCAACTTCCAGGCACTCCCCGATCACCTGGCGGGCCAGGCCCATTACTTCCGCATCCCGGTGGAAAATTCCGTTATCGGTTTCCAGCAGGGGACAGATGGAATTGAATACGCAGTTGGCAATCGCTTTCTTCCAGATAACGGGTTGGATGTCTGTTTCGGCACAGAAAGGAAACAGCGGGGTATTGATATGTTCCACCAGACGGGGCAATGCGTCCGCATCTCCTTGCACCACCCCAATGGGTGAAGCAGACACAGGTTTAAACCGTAGACTGCCGTCGTCCGCAAACTGGCTCGTCGCAAACAATACGCAACGGTAAACGGCAGGAAACGCCAGGTCGATGAACGGCTGTTCAACATCCAGCCCGTTTTGCAGGAGCAGGACTGGCGAATGGCCGGTTTTGTTTTGGAGTTGCCGGGCAAGGCCGGCATTGCCGAAGGATTTGCTGGTTAGGATGACAGGACCATCCAGCACAGGATAGCGTTCCAGCAAATCGAAGCGCACACCGGCCTGGTATTCCGACTCCGGCGTAGTGAAGCGTACGGGTTGCACGGCGGACTCCTGGCGGGTGGTGCTGCCGCGCAGCAGCACCACATTCCGGCCATGCAACGTAAGCACGGCGGCCAGCACCTGCCCGATGGCGCCCGCACCGATGATAAACGAAGTTTCCATGGATGGGGGATTTGTTCACCGCAAATATGGGAAGGATCGGGTATCCGCTCACATGTCAGATCCGGAAATTTCGGGCAGATCAGATGACCCTATTTCCTGCGTTTGGAAGCGTTCCAGTCCATCCAGAGCGCCGTGGCCCGGAAGCCGTTGGCCGAGTTGTATTGCGATCGCATGTGCTTATACCGCTCCAACGTTTGCGCCGCTTTGTTATACAGCGTGGAATCCTCCCCGCCGGGCCGGTGGCCTTTGGGCATCGCATACGTGAAGAACCCGGATTTCCCGGCGAATACGGGAATGGAAAAGAAATCCCGGGGGATGAGTTTTTTAGCCGGGTCTGCCTCCGTTTTCAGCGTCGATTCCACGAAGAAATCCACGGCATACGGCGGGTAGCCGAACAAATAGCCATATGCGCGGTAGCGGTCGGGCTGCCGCTCGAATTCGATCGCCGTGAGCACCACCGCGGGGTCCGACGACTCCGTGAATCCCCACTGTCCGAAGAACGCGGCATGTTCACGGAGCACGGCGGCAAAGCGGGCTTTACGCACCACGTAAATCTCCATGCTGCGCTGCTGCTTGCTCGTCATGTTAAAAGGAATCAGCACAAACTGCCAGTCGCCCCCGCTCAGTGCATGGCACAGGCGTTGGTATTGATCAATTTTCTCCAGGACGGCCAGATCCTTCACCACATGCGCCTCACCTTCCGCCATGGTGCTGTCTTTCGCGATGGGGTACCAAAGCAGCTTCAGGCTGCTGATGGGTTTGAGGGTATCCAGCAGGGAATACACCGCTTCATGATCCAGGCCGAATGACAGCACACTGTCGGCCAATGCCCGGTCCGCCGCGGGAATGCCCGCTATTTTACGGCTGGATGTGCAGGAAACAGCCCCCGCCATTATCATGAGTAGTAAAAATCGCTTCATGCCTGCAATATAGTGCAACAATGTTGCATATTATAATATATCCGTTCCCGTCATTCTTAAATTACTTGTCACAACACCGATAATTGCATTCAAACCTGCTATGGTACAGCATTTCATAATTCATCCAAAACCGTGTATTTTTATTTTGAAAAGCCAGATTACTGCTGACATACTGCTGTCATAACCCGTCCGGACATTTGTTTCATCAAACGAAAAACCCATGAAACAGCATTTCCTTTTATTGACAATCATTGCCTTTGTAGTAACCGCAAAAGCACAATCCACAAAACCTGACAATATGTTAACTGTAAAGCCCTTCAAAATTGATGTCCAGTCATCCGTACTGGACGACCTCCAGACCCGCCTCCGCCAGACCCGCTGGCCCGACGCGCCAGACAATATCGGCTGGAAATACGGCACAGACCCCGTGTTCCTCAAAAGCCTCGTCGACTACTGGCAAAACGGGTACGACTGGCGCAAGCAGGAAGCCGCCCTCAATCAGTTCCCCCAGTTCACGGTGGAGATCGACGGCAATACGATCCATTTCCTGCACATCACCAGTAAAAACCCCAACGCCAAACCCCTGCTGCTGCTCCACGGCTGGCCCGATGGCTTCTACCGCTACCACAAAGTGATCCCGTTGCTCACCCATGATTATCACCTGGTCATTCCTTCCATCCCCGGATTCGGATTTTCCAGCAAAGTAGCCATGACCGACGACGGCTCCGCCAAAGTATTCGACAAACTGATGAAAGACGCACTCGGCTACAAAACTTTCTTTGCCGCCGGCGGCGACATCGGGCAGGGTATCGCCAAATCCCTGGCCAACCTCTTCCCTGAACATGTTGCGGCCATCCATCTTTCCGACGTCGGCTATCCGGACGGGTCCGAAGACTGGAGCCAGATGTCGCCCGCCGAGCAGGAATTCGGGCAGTTCATCCAGGGCTGGTGGTACCGCGAAGGCGCTTACGCCATGCTGCACTCCACCAAGCCGCAAACGCAAGCTTACGGCCTCAACGATTCGCCTGCCGGCCTCGCCGCCTGGATCATCGAGAAATTCAACACCTGGCGTACGCCGCAGGGCACACTGGAAGACAATTTCACGAAAGACGAACTGATCACCAACGTCATGATTTACTGGGTTACCCAAACGATCAATTCTTCCATGCGCACCTACGCCGTAGACACGCCGGAAAAACTGGCTTCCAGCCAGAAGGTGACCGTTCCCACGGGAGTGGCCATCTTCCCCGGCGATGCGCCCACGCCGAAGGAATGGGCGGAAAGGAAAGTCAACCTGCAACGCTTCACCAAAATGGAGAAAGGCGGGCACTTCGCGGCGCTGGAAGCGCCAGAGATCTGGGCGAAGGAAGTGGATGCGTTTTTTAAGAGTATTCCGGCGAAATAAATTCCAACATCATTACACAAAAAAGGCAGCCTGCATGAGCAGACTGCCTTTCTGTTTTGCGATGATTGTTTTTTAGAAACGGTATCCAAAAGTCATGCGGAAGTTCCTGCGGGCTTCCACGATGTAGGTGTAGTAGCCGGAAACGCTCGCCGGCAAGGTGGCCTGGGTCAGCAGTTTGCGGTCATCCAGCAGGTTGTTCACCAGGAGACCGATGGTGTATTTGCCTGACTGGTAATTCAGGCCGCCGTCTACCCGGAAGTAGTTGGGGATGTTGGACACACGGGTATTAGTGCCTACCGCACGCTCAGCCTGCCATTGGAAGCCGCCGGAAACGCCGAAACCTTTCAGCGGGCCTTTCACCATATGGTAGTTTACCCAGGCGTTGGTCACGTGTTTGGCGGTATTGGGCGTGATATTGCCTACTGTCTTTTTCGCTTCATCCGTGATAGTAGGAGATTCACGGGAGATCTTGGAATCGGTGAGCGCATAGTTCAGCGTCACATTCAGGCCGGGAGTGATCTCGCCGTTGATATCGATCTCCACGCCTTTGGTGGTGGTTTCGCCGAGCTGTATCAGTACGGCCTGGCCGCGGCTGTCGGTTAATCCGGTGTTCGTTGTATTGTTTACCCTTTTGATCTGGTATACAGTAGCGGAGGTGCTGAGGCGGCCTTTAAACCAGTCTCTTTTCACACCGAACTCGATGTCGTTGCCTTTCACGGGATCGAAAGCGTTGCCGGAAGAATCCACACCGGCCAAGGGTACGAACGACTGGTCGTACAACGCGTACACGCTGGTGTTTTTATCGATGGAATAGCTCAGACCAACCCGGGGAGAAAATACCTTATCCACTTTATCGGCAGCTTTGTCGCGGCCGGTGGTCATCGCCTGTGTGAAGCGGCCAGCCAGGGAAAGGCGGAGATTGTTGTCAAAGAAGCCCAGTTCATCCTGTATATATACGGAAGCATAGCTTGTGGAAAAGAGGTACCCGGAGGTAGCGGCACGTTGGCGTACGCTCCGGCTGCGGTCGAGCATCGGCATGGAGTCGACAGGAATACCGTATCTGGGATTGTAGACATTGAAGATGGGGGCAATCGAATCCAGACGTACATCGTTTCTCAGCGTACGGAAGTCGCCCCAGAATTTCTTGACGCCCATATCTACGCCGGCAAGAATGCGATGGCGTACGGCGCCGGTGTATTCTTCACCGGTGAGCGAGAACTGGCCGAAGCGGTTTTCTCCGGCTTCGTCGCCCTGGCTTACGTAGCGGAACATATTGCCATTCTCTTCGATTTTGGAAGGCCACATACTGCTGCCTTCCATGGCGAAATTGAAGTAGGCTACCTGCGCGTGGGCTTTCCATTTGTCGCTGAATTCGTGGTCGAAGTACACGTACACACTGTGATCTTTCAGGGTGCTGGGTTCCAGGGCGGGGTCCTGGTAGAAGAAATCGTTCGCAATGCCCTCATCCAGCAGTTTGCGTTTGGAAAAGGTGTAGTTCCCGTTGCCGAGATATTTGGATGCCTGGTAGGTATACTCCAGGGTAAAGGATGTTTTCTCGTCGAGCAGGTATTTTACGGACGGAGCGACCACTACGCGTTTGTTGTAGTTGTATTTGGTGTAAAAGTCTTTTTGCTGGCCGGCGAGGTTGAGCCTGTAGAGCCATTTGCCGTCTTTGCTCAGTTTGCCGTCGAAGTCGAAGGCGGCGCGGTAGGTGTTGAAGCTGCCCATGCTGAGGTTCACGGCGTTGCGGGTTTGGCCGGTGGGCTTTTTGGTGACCACGTTATAGAAGCCGCCGGGTTCACCGGCAGCCAGCATGAAGCCGGCGGGGCCTTTCACAAATTCGATGCGTTCGATCATGGAAACATCTTCCGCGGTGGGGCCCCAGCTTTGTTCGATGTTCATGCCATTGCGGAATGCGGGGATTTTGGAGCCGCGCATACGGATGTTGGCGTATTGGTTATCCCAGTGGCCGGTGCGGGTGGCGCCGCTCACGTTGCGGGTGATGCCATCCACGATATCGAATACCTGCTGGTCAGCCAGCACGGTGGATGATACCACCTGGATGTTCTGGGGTACTTCGAGGATGGGGGTTTGCAGGCGGAGGGATCCGGAAACCTGGTCCACTTTGTATTTGTTCCTTTCGCCATTCACCACTACTTCCTGCAGTTCTGCGTGGGTGGCTTCCAGCTGGATGCTGATGCTTTGGATCTCATCGTCTTTGAGGTCCACTTCCTGCTCTACTTTATTGTAACCGATGAGGTACACCTGCACGGTGTACCGGCCGGCGTTGAGTTTCCTGAAAACATATTCGCCTTTTTCGTTGGTCATGCCGCCGCGGTTCTTTTCCTTCAGCTGCAGGGTTACAAAGCCGGCGGGGGAGCCGTCGTTGGTCACCACCTTCACCTTGATGGCGGAAAGGGGTTCTACCCCGGCCATGGCAGGCAAAGCGCATACGAAAGCGATGCAGGCGGCTGCCAGAAAGGTTATATTCTTGAGTTTGATTCGCATATAGATTTTTTAAAGAAATGTTAAAATCCGGCCGCAAATGTAGCGCGGTGCCCGGGTCGCTTCCCCATCGTATCGGGAAATTCGTTTACGCAATGCGGAAAAAGTAGCCTTTCACTTAGGTAGAAGTAAGCACTATGGGAGGTTACAGGAGGGATGAGATACCCTTGAGATACCCTTGAGATACGGTTCAGCCATCGTTGAGCCTCCCTATAAAGGGGTAACTCAACCCTGTCTCAACCGTAACTGAACTATAAGGGAAGGTTACTTGTTATTGGATGTATCATAACTGTCGATATCCATTAACTACCTCAAAACCATTTGCATATGGCTACGTTAGAAACCCCTTTCGAGTTTACAGGCAAAATAGGAAACCTGACAGCCTACAAGATGAAAGGCACCGGCAAAACGGTCATCCGGAAAGCGGCGGGGCATTCCAGGAAGCGGTTGAAAACGGCTCCCGAGTTCATCCGTACCCGCGAAAACAATAGTGAATTTAAAGCATGCACGCGTTTGACCGCGGGCATCCGGAAGGCGATATTCCCGCTGGTCCATATGGGGGATACCCAATTCACCGGCGCGCTCAACAGGTTATCCAAACAAATTCAGCTGCTCGATACGGAACACGAGCGCGGGCAGCGGACAGTACAGCTTTCGCGGCACCGCCATATGCTGCGGGGGTTCAGCATCAACCTTCCCCAGCCCTTCGACGGCTTCCTGCGCCATCCGCTGCATATACACACCAACCGCGACGAAAGCGCCGCCGTTATCACCATTCCTGCTATCATTCCCGGCGTGAATTTAATCCTCCCGCCCAAAGGCGCGTTTTACCGCTTCGTGGCTTGTCTTGGTGTGGTGCGTGACGCAGCTGTTTCCGATGCCGCCCGGAACCTGGCTGGGTTCATGACGCAAACACATGCAACGCCATGGGAGCATCCGGCATCTCCTGCGCCCGAAATCAGCATACCGCTGCAAATATCAGGCAGCATACCAGACAGTGATTCATTCCTGTTGGGGATCGGTGTGGAAATGGGGCAGCCGGACCGTTTTGGTGAGATATTGCCGGTAAAATACAGCGGCGCCGCGAAAGTGGTGGAGGTATTCTGAGTGCGCCTGCGCACTCAGGCTTTGCGCATTTCCCACTTACCGCTTATTCGCCGTATTCCTATAGTCCAAGCCATTGGCCGGCTATCGAAAATGGGATGCATACATGGGCAAATAGTACGAAAAACCGCGTATATTGTAGGTCGTTATCCCGGCTGGATGTGATTCCCGCCAGCCAGTTACCTTATTCATACATTCCCCTGACATCACCATGCCAATTTTCAATGCTATCCTGCGAGCTTTTATTTCCCTACTCATTTTTCTGCCTGCCATCGCATTCGCCCAAACGCCCGCGCCTGTATTGGAAGCAGGCACAATCCATATTTCAGGCGAAGTATCGATCCCGGAAAAAATCAGGAAAGACAGCGTCTGGCTGCATCTCACGATCCCTCAGCCATTCACGGGGGAATACAAAATCTACAAAACGCTCCTCGATCGCCACGGCAGGTTTACCCTGAAGGTCAATACCACCACTAACCTGGTGAGAGGCGCCGCCCGGACGGATATCAACCTGGAAAACATGATTACCATCCTGCTGAAAACCGGGCATGACAACAAAATCGCATTCGGATATGATGAAGAAGGCACCATCAACAAGGCCAGCGTCAGCGGGTTCCCCGCATTCACGGAAGATGACCTGCTCTTCAGCCAGCGAAAACTGGATGATATAATTGATTACCGTTCGGATAAACCGAGAATAGCCTTGTACGACAAGCCATTCAGCGCATTTATCGAACATGCCGGCAACGTAATTGAAGACAGACGTTTCCTCCTCGACAAACCGCCTTTTGTTTCCGGTAACATGAAAGAAATCCTGTTCCGCGAATATTCGCTGAACTTGTTTGAAGGACATGTATTCTCGTATCAGGAAGAAATGATGAGGAATTACAGCAATCTCCATAACGGCGCATTCCCCGACAGCGCGCTGATCCGGATGCCCGTCCGCCAGGATTACACGTTCCTCAAAACACTCGACCTGAACAATCCCCTTTACCTGCTGAATTACGCCTATCCATCCTTTGCGAAAGAAATGCTGCAAAACCCCGCGCTCGACCTCCCGCCTATCCACGACACACCAGTTCGTGAATGGCTTGCACAGGTGAAAGGCATCCTGGCACCGTTGCTGGGATTCGATGAAGGGCAGTTCTATGACGTGCTCGCGGGCAATGCATATGGCTTGCAATTCGAGCATGAAGTAACTCCGCTCACGGACAAACAAGTGGAGCACATCAAAAAACATTACAAAGGGAGTGATATGCAAAAGATCCTCCTGCGCCGGAACCAGGAAATCATTGCCCAGTCCCGGCTGAAAGAAGCTGCGGTGATACGCCCTACTCCAACCGTACCTCCCGCCGAACTGATGTCCGCCATCATTTCCCGGTACAAAGGGAAAACGGTGGTCGTTGATTTCTGGGCCACCTGGTGCGTCCCTTGCCTGGAAGCCATTGGCGAATCCCGGTCATTGAAAAAGGAATTGTCGGGGAAAGATGTGGTATTCATCTACATCAGCAACCCATCTTCTCCCAAAAAACAATGGGAGCAATATATCCGGGGCATCGGCGGGGAACAATATTATCTCACAAGAGGAGAATGGGAGCATATCATGGAAACGCACAAGTTCAGCGCCATTCCCACTTACTTTGTATACGACAAACAGGGTGAACTGAAGCTGCAGATGACCGGATACCCCGGTAATAAGGACATGCAAAAATTGATTATGGATATCCGGGCGGGGAAGGTACCGGGGAATGTGCGGATGGAGGAATAGGAAACAGTTCGGGGATGTGTGCTACTTTTGACGACAGCTTTTTTTTCTTTGCGTATTAAAGTGGAAGACCTGCAAGTGCCACTTCCTGCATTATTTCTCTTAAAGCAGCAGTGGCTTCTTCCCTGATGGTTACAAATCTAGTTTTAAGCAAGTAAATATGAACAATTCATATTTTAATACCCAACAATGCGCAGACTAACTTGTGGAATAATCATTCGACAATATGGAATTAATCGATTATCCAGTTATATTTCCGCAAAGTATTTTACAACTACAGCAAGCCAAACATATACATTGATCGAGAAAATATTTGTAATTTTACAGTATTAAAGATGGATTAAGCGAATAATCCCGCCTGAATCCGAAACGATTCAGTGAAAAAATTATCGTTGAAGATGCTTACAAATGTAGGCATCTTCTTTTTTATAGCTACCCTCAGTTTTTCCCCACGTTTTTCTCCTAAGATCAATTAGATATAAAAAACTCATTATGCTGACGATGGCAACCTGCTAGTCGGTATATTCCCACAAACCAAGCGAAACACATAATCGACTTCCTTAAGGTAAATTTTGAGCAAAAAAAATAGGTAAGTCTTTTGGACTTACCTATTGATTTTTTAATGATGAGAGGTGGAGCTGGCGGGAGTCGAACCCGCGTCCAAACATATTCCCGGAAAGCTTTCTACATGCTTATTTCCTTATTGCTTTTTCGAGGCCTGGCAGGAACGGAACAAACCAACCTTGCCCTTATCCGTTAAGTTTTTCGTTGCACACTCACAGAAACCATGTGCACTTATCCATCTGTGGTTTTGATTCAGCGGCGGGAGTCGCAGTAGGACACAATTCCGGCGGCTATAATGGGTACCTAATCTGATTAGGCAGCCATGGCGTAGTTAGATTCGCCAATTAAAGTTCGGGTATTCAGATTTACGTGCTAATTATCCAACGCACGGCATGCTTACACTTTCAAAGACCTATGCTGTCAAAACCGGTCAGCCCCGGTATTTTCGCAACGCAAAGATACGAAAATTCTCCGAATTATTTACCTGTCAGCCAGCGCCAGATATCCAGTCCGTTTGCGTACAACAGCAAACCGAACAGCAATACCATCCCCACGATTTGCGCATATTCCATGAACTTCTCGCTGGGCTTGCGGCCGGTGATGATCTCGTAAATGAGGAACAATACGTGTCCCCCGTCCAGCGCGGGTATCGGGAGAATATTCATGAACGCCAGGATAATGCTCAAAAGCGCCGTCAGCGTCCAGAAGCTCTGCCAGTCCCATTCGGACGGGAACAGGTTCCCTATGCTCATAAACCCTCCGAGCGACTCGCTGGCCTTCACTTCCTTGGAAACGAAAATCAGGCGCAGCTGTTTCACATAGTCCACCAGCGTTTCGATGGCCGTTGTAAAACCGGCAGGGATCGCCTGGCCGAAGGTGTAATGTTTCGTCACATATTCCAGGTGGCGATCGGGGGAAATGTTCACGCCCAGGTAACCCGCCGAAGGGATCGTTGCGCTTTTGGTCAGCGTATCCGCACCGCGTTTCACCGTTACGGAAATCGTTTTACCCGTATCCTTCACCACCAGTTTGGAAATCTCATGGAACCACTGCACTGGCTGGCCGTTGATCGCCAGCACGGTATCCCCCGCCCGGAGGCCCGCCTTGTAAGCCGGTGTTTCCACCTTTTTGATTTCCGCCAAAACCGTGTCGATTACCGCCGGGAGGCGCACCGCCGCGATCGGCCCTTTCTTCTTGATGGTGCCGCCCACAAAACCTTCCTGGATATGCACATCCACCTGCTTCCCATCCCGGATCACCTGGATGGTTTTAGCCTCGTCCAGGATCACGCCTTTGGTGATGTCCCGGAAATCTTCCTGCGGCTTATTGTCGACCGACATTAATATATCTCCGTCCTTCAGGCCGATCTTATAACCTACCGAATCGGTATAAATACCATATTTCACGTTGGCCACGGGCAGCAGCTTCTCGCCCCAATGCCAGAGGATCAGCGTATAGATGAGGAAGCCCAGGATCAGGTTCACCGTTACCCCGCCGATCATGATGATCAGGCGCTGCCAGGCCGGCTTGGAACGGAATTCCCAGGGTTCCGGAGGACGGTTCATCTGTTCCTTGTCCATGCTCTCGTCGATCATCCCGGAAATCTTCACATAACCGCCCAGGGGCAGCCATCCGATGCCGTATTCCGTATCGCCTTTTTTGAATTTGAAAAGGGAAAACCAGGGATCGAAAAAGAGATAGAATTTCTCCACTTTCGTCTTAAACAGTTTGGCTGGGATAAAGTGCCCGAGTTCATGCAGGACCACGAGGATCGATAAAGAAAGGAGCAACTGGCCTGCCTTGACTAATATTGCGGTTGTTTCCATGTATTTGCTTGAAAAACCAGGATTTTTTTGCGAATGTAAGTAATTAGGACAGGCTATGTATCAATTCTGCGGCATGATCGCGGGCAGCTGTGTCGGCCTGGTAATATTGTTGTAAAGTGGGCTTTTCCACGAAAGGCACTTTTGCCATCGTTTCCTCGATCACTTCCGTCATCTGCAGGAACCCGATCCTGTTTTTCAGGAAGGCGTTCACCACTTCTTCGTTGGCGGCGTTCATGACGCAGGCGGCGTTCCCCCTTTCCGTAACGCCTCGATGGCGATGGCCAGGTTCCGGAACGTTTTCACGTCGGGCTGTTCGAAGGTGAGGGATGGGTAATTTTTAAAGGTAAACCGCGGGAAATCGTTGGTAAGCCGGTCGGGGTACCCCATGGCGTACTGGATGGGCAACTTCATATCGGGCAGGCCCATCTGGGCTTTCAGGGATCCGTCAGTGAACTGTACCATGGAATGTATGATGGATTGCGGGTGGATGATCACTTCGATCTGGTCGGGATGCAGGCCGAAGAGCCATTTCGCTTCGATCATCTCCAGGCCTTTGTTCATGAGGGTGGCCGAGTCGATGCTGATTTTGGCGCCCATGCTCCAGTTGGGATGCTGCAGGGCGTGGTCTTTTTTTACGTTGATGAGGAAATTGGTCTTTTTGCCGAGGAACGGTCCGCCGGAAGCCGTGAGGATCACCTTTTCCACCCTGGAAAGGGGCTCGCCCTGCAGACATTGGAAAATGGCGGAATGCTCGGAATCCACGGGGATGAGGGGCACGTTCTTCTTACGGGCGGTGGCCATCACGATGTCGCCGGCTACCACGAGCGTTTCCTTGTTGGCCAGGGCTACGGGGGTTCCCTGTTCCAGCGCGCTCAGGGTGGGCGCGAGGCCGGCGAAACCTACGATGGCAGACAGCATCAGGTCGATGGAATCCCACGCGGCCACTTCCACCATGGCGGAAGGGCCTGCAAACACTTTGATGCCCTGGTCGAATAAAACATCCTTCACTGCGGCGTACTTGCTTTCGTCGCCGATCACAACGGCGTTGGGCCGGTGCTTCAACGCCTGCTCGATGAGCAGGGCGTCGTTCGAATGTGCCGTGAGCACTTCCACTTCAAACAGGGCGGGATGGGCCTCGATCACTTCCAGCGCCTGGCGGCCGATGGAACCCGTGGACCCGAAAATGCCTATACGTTTTTTACTCATGATCGCTTGTAATCTCTCCTTGCGTTTAAATTTAAAGGTTTTTTCAATTGCAGCGTGCGAAAAGGGGCGCCCCGCCTGTCCGGCGGGGAGATCTTTCCCGGGAAGGTGCGCTGTCAGCGGCCTTCCAGGTACTTGCCCAGCTCGTCCGCGATGGTACGGTCGTTGCTGAGGCGGGGCACTTTATTTTGCCCGCCGAGTTTACCGATGGATTTCATATAGTCGATGAACCCGTTTTTGCGTACCGGCCTGATTTTCAGGGTCTGGAGGATGTTGCCGGTCAACAGGTCGTTGTAATAAATATTCTTTTGCTGCATTACCTGGTCCACCTCCTGCGCGAAGCCTTCCAGGTTGCCGGGGGCTTCTTCGAACTCCACGAACCATTCGTGGTAGGGCAGTTCGCCGTTCACCTGCACCTTAGGCGCCACGGTGAATTCGGTGATGCGGATGTTGTGGCGGCCGGCCACGCCCATGAGGCTTTGTTCCACTTCTTCGCCGATGACGTGTTCGCCGAATGCGGAGATGAAGTGTTTGGTACGGCCGGTGACGAGGATGCGGTATGGATTGCGGGATACAAACTTGACGGTATCCCCGATATTATACGCCCACAATCCCGCGTTGGTGCTTACGACCATGGCGTAGTTGACGTCCGTTTCCACGTCTTTGAGGGAAATACGGGTGGGATTGGGGGAGAATATCTCGGCGGCGGGTACGAATTCGAAGAAGATGCCGGCATTGGTGTTGAGGAGCAGGCCCTCCTGCTGCTGGGTGTCCTGGAAGGCGAAGAAGCCTTCGGAGGCGGGGAAAGTTTCGATGGTGGTCACTTTCCGGCCGATGGAGTCCATCAGTTTGGCGCGGTAGGGCTCGAAGTTGACGCCGCCATGCACGAGGAGGTTGAAGTTGGGGAACAGCTCGCCGACGGGTTTGCCGCTGCGGGCGGTGAGCTCGTCGAAGTACATCTGCATCCACGGCGGAATGCCGGAGATGAGGCGCATGTCCTGGTTGATGGTTTCATCCACGATCTTTCCCAGCTTGGTTTCCCAGTCATCGATGCAGTTGGTTTCGTAGGTGGGGAGCTGGTTGGTACGGAGGTACCGGGGGATCTGGTGGTTGGCGATGCCGCTGAGGCGCCCGGTGGGGATGCCGGCGATCCTTTCCAGTTCCGGGGATCCGGAGAGGAAGATCAGCTTGCCGTCGAACGCGGTGGCGTCTCCCGTTTCCACGACGTTGCAAAAAACGGCGTTGCGGGAGGTATTGAAGTGATGGTCGATGGATTCTTTGGAGATGGGGATGTATTTGACGCCGGAGGTGGTGCCGGACGTTTTGGCGAAATACATGGGGAGCCCTTTCCATAATATATTATGGCGGCCTTCCTTGATTTTGTCGATCCAGGGTCTGAACTGCTCGTAATCCCGGATGGGAACGGCTTGTTTATAGGAATCGTAGGAGTTGATGGTATCGAAATGGTGCGCTTTCCCGAATTCTGTCTTCTTGCCCGTCTTCAGCAAATCCTGGAGGATGGCCTCCTGGTCTTCCGCCGCCCTCATCATTTCCTTCTTCACCTTGTTGGCGATAATGGAAGCAAATGGTTTGGCCAGCAGTGATTTAAACTTCATGCCCCGTTATTTTAATGATCAACGTAAGTAACAAATGTATAAAAATTGTACACAAGTTCAGCGTTTTTCAAACGGGCCACAGGCGGGGCTTGCGGGGCGGAAAGCAGCGGGTGGCCTGTGGTTGTTGGCGGGGAGGGGGATGTAAACAATTGTTAAAAAAACTAAAATTGTAAAAAGTGCGTATCTTTGATATGTAATTCACTATTTTTCAGTTCTGTACTGATCCGGTGTGGATAAACAGGCATTAATATTGCAGGAATTGTTTTGTTGATTAAAAAACAAAGTAATACCTTTGCAGGAAATTATTTTTGGAAATACTATGTTCGCAGTTGTAAAAATCGCAGGCCAGCAGTTCAAGGTGCAGAAAGATCAGGAGATCTTCGTACACCAACTGACTGGGAACGTCGGAGATAAAGTAGAATTTGCAGAAGTTCTGCTGACTGACAACGACGGTAAGCTTACCGTTGGTACTGATGTAAAATCAGTGATCAAGG
This sequence comes from Chitinophaga pollutisoli, assembly GCF_038396755.1. Lineage (NCBI taxonomy): Bacteria > Pseudomonadati > Bacteroidota > Chitinophagia > Chitinophagales > Chitinophagaceae > Chitinophaga > Chitinophaga pollutisoli. The sequence continues at coordinate 1,636,833 of NZ_CP149822.1, forward strand.
CTGAAATTCTGGGCCATGTGCAGGGTGACAAAGTGATCGCTTTCAAGATGAAGCGCAGAAAAGGCTTCCGGAAGAAAGTGGGTCACCGCACTCACTTCACCAAGATCAAGATCAACGAAATTGCTTAAATTCATATTGACTAAAAGTTTCTAAAGTTATAATACAATGGCACACAAAAAAGGTGAAGGTAGTGTAAAGAACGGCCGCGATTCCCAAAGCAAAAGGCTCGGGGTTAAAATCTTCGGCGGTCAGGCAGCTGTAGCCGGTAACATCATCATCCGTCAGAGAGGCACCGTGTACCATGCTGGTTCCAATGTTGGAATCGGTAAGGACTTCACGATCTATGCGCTGACCGACGGTGTGGTGGAATTCAGGAAAGGCCGCGAGAACCGGACTTTCGTTTCCGTAAAATCATTTGACACCACTGCGCAGGCGGAAGCCTAATTCCACGCAGTGTTTGCCATAAAGTTTTTTTAATACCCAATTTTAATTACTAACCCAAAATTCAAAAAACAATGGCAACAATTAAGAAAGCTGCTGCAAAAAAAGCTGCTCCGAAAAAAGCTGCTGCTAAGAAAGCCGCTCCTAAAAAAGCTGCTGCTAAGAAAGCTGCTCCCAAAAAAGCTGCTGCAAAGAAAGCTGCTCCTAAAAAAGCCGCTGCTAAGAAAGCCGCTCCGAAAAAAGCTGCTGCTAAGAAAGCTGCTCCTAAAAAAGCCGCTGCTAAGAAAGCCGCTCCGAAGAAAGCTGCTGCTAAGAAAGCTGCTCCTAAAAAAGCCGCTGCCAAGAAAGCTGCTCCTAAGAAAGCCGCTGCCAAGAAAGCTGCTCCTAAAAAAGCCGCCGCCAAGAAAGCTGCTCCGAAAAAGAAAGCCGCTCCTAAAAAAGCTGCTCCCTCTGCTCCTGCAGCTCCGGCCATGTAAGATCGGATTTACAAACTGTAGCATAAAGAACCTCGATGAAAATCGAGGTTCTTTTTTTGTTACCTTTAGCCCCTATGGATAATTACGTCATCGCCGATAATTTCTCCCTGCTTGCCAAACTCATGGACATCCACGGAGATAATCCCTTCAAAGCCAAATCTCTCGCCAACGCGGCATTTCAAATAGAAAAACTCACCGTTCCCCTCCAGGAAACACCCCGCGACGCCATCTTCCGCATCAAAGGCATCGGTGAATCCACCGGCAAATCCGTCCTCGAAATGCTGGATACCGGCCGATACACCGCCCTCGAAGACTACCTCGCCAAAACACCCGCGGGCATCCTCGATATGATGCGCATCAAAGGCATCGGGCCCAAGAAAATCGCCACCATCTGGAAAGAACTCGAAATCGAATCCCTCGGCGAACTCCTCTACGCCTGTAACGAAAACCGCCTCACCCTCCTCAAAGGATTCGGCGCCAAAACACAGGAATCCATCCGCCAGGGAATCGAATTCTTCCTCTCCAACCGCGAACGTTTCCTCTTTGCGGAAGTGGAACCCTTCGCCAAAGAACTCCTCCAGCTGCTCGAAAAAACCTTCTCCCCCGCCCCCGTTGCCCTCACCGGCGCCTTCCGCAGGCAACAACCCGTGATCGACGAGCTGGAAGCCGTCATCGGAACTCCTATCGACAAAGTCTCAGAAACTTTCCACGCGCTCGACGGCTTCGAAAGGCTCGGTAATAACGACGATTCCATCCTGCTCCAATTCCGCGAGCAGGTCAAAATACGCCTTTATGGCGTGGCGCCCGAACACTTCGCCACCAAACTGTTCACCACCACAGGAACCGAGGCTTTCCTCACCGCGTTCTTCAACCGCGAAGGCGCTTCCAACGGTGGAAATGAACCTGACGAAGCCGCGATCTTCTCCCGCGCAGGCCTCCCCTTCATTGAACCGGCCCTCCGCGAAACACCCGACATCCTCCTGAAAGCCGCCGCAGGCAATCTGCCACAGCTCATCCAACCCACCGATATCAAAGGCATCATCCACTCCCACTCCCAATGGAGCGATGGTGTCAGCTCCCTGGAAGATATGGCGAAAGCCGCGAGGGATAAAGGTTTTGAATACCTGGTCATCAGCGACCACTCCCGGTCGGCCTTCTATGCCAACGGCCTCCAGCCCGAACGCATCCTGGCGCAGCATGCGCAGATCGACGAGCTGAACAGGCAACTCGCCCCCTTCAAAATATTCAAAAGCATTGAGGCCGACATCCTCAACGACGGCAGCCTGGATTACCCGGATGAAATCCTCCGCAGCTTCGACCTCGTGATCGCATCCGTGCATTCCAACCTGAAAATGCCGGAAGAAAAAGCCATGGCGCGCCTGCTCACCGCCATCACCAATCCGTATACCACCATCCTCGGACATATGACGGGCCGCCTGCTCCTCAGCCGCAACGGTTACCCCGTCAACCATCCCGCCATCATCGACGCCTGCGTGGCCAACCAGGTGGCGATCGAGCTGAACGCGCACCCGCGCCGGCTGGACATTGATTGGGAATGGATTGCCCTGGCCATCGACCGCGGCGCCCTGATCTCCATCGACCCGGACGCGCACGATATCTCCGGCTTCGACGACATCCGCTACGGTACGCTGACAGCACAGAAAGGCGGGCTCTCCGCCGACAAGAACCTCAGCAGCTTCGGCCTGCAGGCATTCGAATCCTGGCTGTCCGCCCGCCGGAAATCCAAAGGAATCTGACATGTTATTAAACGCCCTCGCCCTGGCCGTAGCGCCGGGGATTGCCATCATGCTGGCCATTTACGCGCTCGACCAGCGCAACCGCGAGCCCCTGGGCCTGCTGATCCGTTGTTTCCTGTTGGGCGTCCTCAGCGTGGCGATCCCGCTTGCCGTGCAATCGGTGGCCGCCCTGCAAGGCTGGCGCTCTTCCGGCGGCGGGTGGCTCCACACCGTTATATACGCCTTCATCATCGTGGGGTTGAGCGAAGAAGGCGGCAAATACCTCGTGTTGCGGTACTTCGCCTATCCGAAAAAAGCATTCGACGAGCCTTTCGATGGCATCGTGTATTCTATCATGATCGGCATGGGATTCGCCACGGCGGAAAATATCAGTTACGTATACCAATTCGGCATGGCTACTGGATGGGCGCGTATGTTCATTTCCGTGCCGGCGCACGCCTGTTTCGCCATCCTCATGGGTTATTACACCGGGCTCGCGAAGTTTATCCCCCAGCACCGGGGCACTTTGCTGTTCACAGGGCTCTTCTGGGCGGTGATGTTCCACGGCGCGTTCGATTTCTTTCTCTTTATCGGCGACAGCATTTTCCAGGTGGCGGCCGCGCTCCTGTGTCTCTATATCGCCGTGCGCCTGTCTATACGGGCCATACGGCAACACAGGGCCACTTCCCGCGAGTGGGAAAGGCTGCGCAGGGAAAATGAAAATCAGGAAGAAAGGGGAACCGAAGTTGATCAGGATTGATTGCCCGTCACGCTTTTGCGGGTGAGCCAGAAATACAGCCCGTATCCAATAAAAGGAAGGAAAAAAACCAGCATGAGCCACTTGAGATGGTAGGGCCGGTTATTGTCGGCACGTTTGAAAGTATGCAGTACCACAAACCGGACCACCAGCCAGAGGTGGGCAAGGAACAACAGCATGAGGATCATCTCTTCTTTCATGGCTTTCCGGTACGTTGGTGTGTTTTAAATCTAGCAATTTTTTGGAAGAACGCATAAAAAAAGAGGCCCGATTTGATAATCAGGCCCATCCTCCAAATTAACTAGTAATGCAAAGTGGATATAAAAAAAAGTTTGTGTATGCGGTTGTAAGGAATGTAAAAGGAAAGGGGCAGAAAGCACCGGTTTCCTCTCTGTAAATCTACAAAAATTTCATTATATAGTTAGGATTGCTTAACTATTTCTGAGCGTCCGGGAGAATATTTCCGGAATGTAATTATGTTGAAGTGGAGCGATGGGAAGGGGGTAAAATGAAAAGAGCCCGATAAGACAATCAGGCTCGTTTTTCTCCAATTTAGCTTAAGACAAAAATCCCTTATTCCCTAATAAGACTCTTTAAAATGTTTTTTGTAAGCCTGCCAAACCAAAGTTGAAAAAAGAGCCCGACACGAACATCAGGCTCGGATTTTTCTCCAATTTAGCTTAAGACAAAACTTACTGCCCTGCGTTGCCGCCCAGGCAAAATATCTTGGTGAAATAAAATCGGATCTTTTGAAAGAACTTATATTGATACCTCAAAATCAACAACCTCACTTACGGTATCAACTATACATCAAATCTAATTTAAAAATTCGAAGTTACAAAACACTCACGTTAGGATAACTAACTATTAACCAAACCACCGCATTCCATTTTCACTGTCAAACAACCCCTGTAACTTGTCGTGTAGGCTTGTTTGAGAGGTATATACGGTTACCGTGAAAAGACGGATTGATTAACCCGGATATTTATTTATCTAATGTATAATTTTTTATTGATTAAAGGAATCTCGGCGTCGGTTTTTTATCCTTCTCCAAACTGAACCGGTAATTCAACATCAGTTCATGCGATCCCCCCTGCATGCTCTTCAAATGCGTCGAGGATGCGAAATCATACGAATAACCAAACTGGAAATTCTTTGAAACCTGCACCTGCATTGTCGCACAGGCTGATTTCTCCGTCCGCCACGTTGCCCCCGCCCATAACACATCTTTCAAAATAAACATCGCATTGATATCTGCCTGCACACCTGCACCGCTAACCTGGCGCAAAACCACCCCTGGTTTGAATTTCAGGAAACTGTTAATCCTCGTCAGATAAGCGCCGTGCAGATACATATGCCGCTTGAACTCCACTTTGTTAACAGAACCGCCCAGGTCAAAATTGTGGAACGAGGGCGCAGAAAAGCCAACGAACCACTTGTCGGAAAACAACACGAAACCAAATCCGACGTCTGTTTTCCAATACGACTGGTTGTTCGAAAACACCGGATCCTCAGGCGTTCCGAGATGTTCGTTATTCTCCCGGTATTGCTCCATCCCTCCCTTCAGCCCCATCGCCAGGTACAATTTGTCATCCAGCTTTACCTTTTGCGATACGTTCAGGTGATAACCCGTTTGCGAATAAATAGTGATTTCATCCTTCAACGCCATGAAACCTACGCTCGTTCCCGTAGACTTTATCGGCGAATAAAAGGAGAACGTCGCCGTTTTGGGCGCGCCTTCCATCCCCACCCACTGATTCCGCATCACCACCGTGGCGCTGCCGAATTCATCCATCGAAGGATACCCGGGATTGATCACCATCCCGTTATACTGGTACTGCGCGTACAACGGCTGTTGCTGCGCTGCAGCTTCCCCGGCCGCGAAAAGCGCGGCCAGGGAGAACAGAATTTTTTGAATGCCTGTTTTCATCTGAAAAACATTTTAAGCTTATTGGGCAGATTTCAGTACGATATAACCATTGTAGCGTGTCAGTTTTCCTTCCGCATCCCAAACCTGGAGCACATAGAAGTAAGACCCGTCCGGAAGCTGGCTGCCATTGCCGCCACCCCTGTTCGCCAAGCCCTTGAACGCATTGTTCTGGTTATGATAATTAACCGTCTGGAATACGGTGCCGCCCCAACGGTTCACAATCACCAATTCACTACGGCCGTATTTCTCAATATTCTCGATCACCAGCACATCGTTGATACCGTCGCCATTGGGCGACAACCCCTTATGCACCCGGATCACCATATCGGGATTTAAATCGTCGTTCACGATCACGCCTACCGCAACCGCTGCCGTTCCCATCACGGGAACATTCTGCGAAGAAGCCACTACAGCACCAGTGAGCTTCACTGCGAAGAACTCGTCTTCTTCCACTTTCGTGTCGCCGATCACCGGCACTTCTATCACTCCTTCCTCCACTCCCGCCGCGATTACGATCGACCGCGTGGCGTCCTGGAAGTCTTCCGCGGCTATCGCACGCTGGGAATCCTTGTCCGCCCCCTGCCCTTCGAATGCATCGGCAAAAGCGTATTCCACCGTTATGGGGCGCGTGCTCTTACGGCTCAATACCACTTTGAAAGGCATCATCGCCATACCGGAATTGCCTTCGTCGATACGGGAGGAATCGGATGCGAAGCTGATCGTGAGCACGTCGTTGTCTTTCACCGCGGTGCTCGTCCTGTCGTCCGTACCCGGCCGGTAAGCCTGTCCCGCGCCGCTGTGGGGCTGGATGGTAAGGTTGATGTATCCTTCGTCGTCGTTCGTGTCGTTTTCGTCGGATGTAAGCTGGAATGTAACCTCCGTTTGGTTGGCAGGCATGGTCACCGTCAGTGTGGTGCCCGAGCGCGGCGTGGCCGTGGTCACTGTTCTCACCGCATCATGCGCCATCGTGATGTACACGGGGATCGCGGCGGGGAAGGCTTCGGAGGAACGCAGCGTTACCGTCAGGTTGCCGCCTTCGTTCACTTCCGCCGTGGCCGCCAGTTCCATACGGATCTGGTCGTCGTCGATCAGGTTCACCGTGGCCGTGTGCTGCGCATCGATGGGCCAGGTATAGCTGCCCAGGGGCGCGGATGCCGCCGTCAGCGTAATCTCGATGGTTTCAGTGGGCTCAAGGATATTGTCATTGACGGGTTGAATGGTGATGATAGCCTCCTTCTGACCGGCCGGAATGTCTACCGATCCGGTAAGCACCTGGTAATCAGCGCCCGCGGACGCCGTGCCGCCAATGTTGTAGGACACGTTCACGGGTACAACGGTAGTCAGGTCCGTATCGGCGAAACGCACGCGCACCCTGCCGGCAGTCGCGGGTTCCGCGGCGTCGGCGATCTTCTCGATGAGGATGCTCCGGCTGATTGACATGTCATCGTCCGCCAGGCTCATGGAGACCGCGCCGCTGGTGGCGATGTTTACCGGCACGGTGGCGCCGAGGTATTCGAAGCTGCCGGAAACCAGCGTCATCGTTACGGTTTCATTGTTCTCAAGGATCTTGTCATCCAGCACATTTACCGTCACATCCACACCCGATTCGCCGGCTTTAATGACAGCCGTACCGGTCAGCGCGGTGTAATCCTTGCCGGACGTTGCCGTGCCTCCTGTAGTGTACTGCATTGTAATATCCGCAGGTGCTACACCGGAGGCCAGTTGCAGGCGGAAACTTCCGTGCGCGGAAGGCTCTGCCGCATCTGCAGCCTTCGTGGCTGTGATATGCACACCGGGCGCGGGCTCGCCAGGGATGGTGATCGTGGCCGCTGGCTCGAACGTAAACCCTGTTGCCGTGGCGGTGATCTGCAATACCTCGCTTACTTCCGCGATCATATCCGGCACTGCGGTGAGCTGTACGGTAACCGACTGCTGTCCCGAACCGATGGTCACCGGTGTAGGGGAAATGGAGAAATCGGCCGCGGTAGCGCTTTGCGCCGCGTTCGCACCCACCGTGAGGGTGATCGGACTGGCGGTGCTGATACCTGCAGGGAGGGAGAATCTCACATTCGTGAGGTTCCCTTCGTGCAGGGTGGTGGAGTCGATGGTAATGGTAATATGGCGGTTGGCCGCGATAAGACCGGTGCCGTCGGTGATTTCAATGATGCCGCCGTTGAACGTGAAGCCTGCCGGCGCGGTGCCGCCGATGTGCAGTTCCTCCACACCTTCCAGGATGCCGTCCGTTGCCGCGGTAATTGTGAAATCTGCGCTGGTATTGGCGAGCGCGGGGATCGTCACGTTGGCGGTGATGGCGCCGTGGTCGGTGTCAGCGGCGGTGGAAGCGGGGTCTTTGCTTAATTGAACAGTGATATCGGTGCTCGATGTGATGCCGGCGGGCAGGCTGATCCTGAATTGACCCGCGTTGCCTTCCGCGATGCTGGCGCCAGTGGGCAGCAGCACGATTTTCGTTTTGGCGGGATCAAGTCTGGTGGCGTCTTCCAGGCTAATGCTGATGCCATCCACCACAAATCCTGCCGCCGTTCCTTCGAGTTGCAGCGATTCAAGTTGTTCCAGGATGTTATCCGTTACCGCGCTCACCGTAAAGGTAACCGCATGTTGACCGGCCCCGATCGTTACGGAAGCGGGCAAAGCGCTGTGATCGCCGCTGGCGGCGGAGGAAACGGCGCTTTTCGTGATGTTCACCATGATGTCGCTGCCAGCGATGTAAGTACCTGGCAGGGAAACGGTGATGGTGGTGGCGGTGGCGCCTTCACGAATGGTAGCCGCGGTGGCGGTCATCGTGATGTTTCCCGATACAGGTGCTTCCTGTATATCCACCAGTATGTTTTTACTGAAGGTAAAACCACCTGTTGCAGTGGGTACCAGTTCCAGTTTTTCCGTCGTCTCAATCAGCTGGTCAGCTTCCGTTTCGATTACCAGCGATGCGGTTGTTGCACCGGCTGCGATGGTCACCGTCGCGGGCAAACCGCCTTCCAGGTCGGCAGCGGAAGCTGCGGGAGTTGCGGTACCCTGCGCCAGGCTAATCACCACCGGCACTTCAGATGTTACACCGGCCGGTAAACTGAAAGTCCACGTTACAGAATTGCCTTCCACAACGGAAGCCGGACCAGCCACTGAAATCAGCTTATCGGAAACGTCGGTGATGGTGATGTTGGATGATTTGGATGTCGTGAAACCGAATATGGTCGCATCCGCCGTTACCTGCAACAATTCATTGGATTCGATGATGGCGTCTGTTGCCGCTTCTACTTCGAACGTCTGGCTGTTGCTGCCCGCTTCGATCGTTACCGTCGCCGGCAGCACGTAATCGCCCGCGGTCACGGAAGCCGCGCTGCCCGCTCCTTTCGAAAGTGTGACTGTCAAGGGCTGCGTGGTGATGATGTTGGCGGGAAGCGCCACCGTCATCGTCACCTTATCCCCTTCCGCGATTGTTGCGGTAGCGGGAGTGAGCTGCAATGTCTTGTTGGCGTCAGTCCCGGTGGCGTCGGTTACCGTGAGGGTAACGCCGGTTACCGGGATATTCGGGTTCGCATTCCCGCCGAGTACCAGCGTTTCGCTGGATTCGAGCAGGAAGTCGGCGTTGGTGGTGAGGATGAACGTGCCTTCGGTAGTACCTGCCGGGATGGTGATCGTTCCGGGGGCTTCATGTTCTGCATCGCCCAGGGTGGATGCGCCGTCTTTCGCCAGCGTCACCGTGATGGCCGAGGTGGCCGTTGCACCGCCTGTGAGCGTGGCCGTAATCAGCGCGCTGCCGCCTTCCTGTACGCTGGCGGGCGTGGAAGTGAGGGTGATGCCCGCTGCCGCCAGGTCGCCGTCGGTAATGGAGAACGACAACGGTTGCGAAAAGGTGAAGTCTGTGGCCGAAGGATTCAGCGTGAGTGTTTCCGCGGGCTCAATCAGCAGATCGGCTTTCGCGTTGAAGGTAACATCCGCATACGGTTGCCCGGCGGCGATCGTTACCACTGGCAGGCCTGTCAGATCCGCCAGGGTAGCGGTGGATGAGGGATCTGCCGTCAAGGCGATATGAATATCGGAAGCGGCCGTTACCCCCGCAGGCAGGCTGAAGCGGTACACGATGCCGCTGCCTTCGCTTACCGTGGCCGGACCGGTCACCGTAATATGCTTGGTGGAAACGTCGGTGATCGTGATATTGGATTTATCCGTGGAGGCGAATCCGAACACCGTACCTGTAGCCTCCAGTTCGAGCAGCTCCGGACTTTCAATATTACCGTCCGTAATCGCCGATACCTGGAAGGTGACGCTGTTCTCCATCGCCGGGATGGTTACCGAAGCCGGGAAGCTGTATTCCCCTGCCGTCAGCGAGGCGGCGGTATTGGCGCCGCGGGACAGGTTCACGGTAACCGGTGTTGTCGACTGTATGCCCGCGGGCAGGGAAACCGTCATCGTAACGCTGTTGCCTTCCATGATGGTGGCGGTGGCGGGTGTGAGACTGAGTGTTTTATTCGCGTTGGACCCCGTGGCATCGGTTACCGAAACGGTAGCGCCGGAAACCGGGATGGCAGGGCTCGACGTGCCGCCGAGCACCAGTGTTTCAGTGGGCTCCAGCAGCTGGTCGGTATGGGTCGAAAGTGTGAAGGTACCTTCTGTGTCGCCGCTGGCGATGGTGATCGTGCCCAGTGCGCCATGTTCTGTGTTGGACAAGGTGCTGGCTGCGTCTTTGGAAAGGGTGATTACGATATCGCTTTTCGCCGTCACACCGCCTGTAAGCGTGGCTTTAACCGCGGTGCCGCCGCCTTCCGCGATGGTTGCAGGCGCAACGGAAAGCTGGATGCCCGCTGCGGCCAGGTCGGCGTCTGTGATGGTGAAGGAAACGTTTTGAGAGAAGGTGAAGCCTGCGGCCGAAGGTGTCAGCGTCAGCGTTTCCACCGGTTCGATTTGCTGGTCAACTTTAGCGGTGAAGGTGACTTCGCCGAAAGGCTGCCCTGCCGCGATTGTCACTACCGGCAAACCCGTGAGATCGGCGAGCGTGGCGGTGGAAGATGCTATAGCGGCAAGATTGACGGTGATATCACTGGTGGCGGTTATACCGGAGGGCAGGCTGAAGCGGTAAACAATATCCTGGCCTTCCACAACGTTCGCCGGTCCGCTCACGGTGATCGTCTTGTCCGAAACGTCGGTGATGGTGATATCAGCGTTGGCGGTGGAAGCATGTCCGAAAACAGTACCTGCTACAGTCAGCTCCAATAGTTCCTGCCCTTCGATATGCCCGTCTGCCAGCGCCTCCACTTCGAAAGTTTTGCCGTTAGTACCGGCGTCGATGGTCACGGTAGCCGGGAAGCTGTAATCACCTGCGGTGAGCGTGGCACTGCTGCCCATGCCTTTCGAAAGTGCAACCGTGATGGCTTGCGTGGTGATGATGTTTTCCGGCAATGCGACCGTCAGTACCGCTTTGCCGCCTTCCGCCACTGTTGCGGTGGCTGGCGTGAGGCGCAGGGATTTATTCGCGGCGGTACCTGTAGCGTCGGAAACGGTGATGGTGGTACCGGTAACGGGAATGCTGCCGGTGGCAGTTCCCCCGATCACGAGGTTCTCCGTGGTTTCCAGGTGTTGATCCGTATTGGTGACCAGCGTAAACGTTCCTTCCGTGCCGTCGGCCGGGATCACGATGGTACCCAAAGCGCCATGCTCGCTGTTGCCGAGTGTAGACGCCGCGTCTTTCGTGAGTGTAACGGTAATGTCTGTGGAAGACTGTACCCCGCCGGTCAATGTTGCTTTGATGATGGTGCTGTTGCCTTCCGCAACACCGGACGGTATTGCGGACAGCGTAATGCCGGCGGCGGCAAGGTCGCCGTCGGTAATGGTGAAGGTCACCGGCTGGCTGAATGTGAAGCCCGCCAGCGTCGAAGGATTCAGCACCAGCGTTTCGGCGGGCTCGATCAGGTTGTCGGTTTTCGCGGTGAAGGTGATTTCACCGAAAGGCTCATCCGCCAGGATCTTCAGCGACGGTACCCCTGTAAGGTCATCGAGTGTGGCGGTGGAAGAGGGATCCGCTGTCAGTGTGATAGAAATATCGCTGGTAGCGGATACGCCGTCGGGCAGGGCAAAGCGCCAGGTGATGGTACTGCCTTCGGCCACGGTGGCCGCACCGCTGACGGTGATGTGTTTATCGGAAATATCGGTGATGGTAATTTTAGAAGCGTCGGTCGATGTGAATCCAAACACGGTAGCCGTGGCCACCAGCTCCAGTTGTTCAGAGCTTTCAATAAGCGCATCTGCTACGGCGGTCACGTCGAAGCTCTTGCTGCCGGTACCGGCGTCGATGGTTACGGTGCCGGGGAAGCTGTAATCGCCCGCCGTTAGCGTGGCGGAGCTGGCAGGGCCTTTCGCCAGGCTGATGGTAACAGCCTGAGATGTGATGATATCTTCCGGCAGCGAAACCGTCATCGTCACTTTACCGCTTTCCACGATGGTGGCGGTAACCGGCGTCAGTGTGATGGTTTTGTTCGCGTTGGTGCCGGTGGCGTCGGTCACGGTAACGGTGGTGCCGGAAACCGGGATCGAAGAAGTGGCCGTACCTTCCAGCACGAGTGTTTCCGACGGTTCCAGGATTTTATCTGTGTTGGTGGACAGGGTCAGGGTACCTTCCGTTTCCCCTGCTGCGATCGTGATCACGCCCAGGGCGCCATGCTCATTGTCGGCCAGGGTGGAAGCGCCATTTTTAGTGAGGGTTACCAAAATGGCGCTGGTGGCCGTTACGCCGCCGGTGAGGGTGGCCTTGATTTCCGTGCTGCCGCCTTCCGCTACTGTGGCCGGAGCCGCGGCAAGCGTGATCCCCGCCTTGGCAAGGTCGCCATCCGTAATGGTGAAAGTAACCGGCTGCGAGAAGGTGAACCCGCCCGTGGCTACCGCCTGCAGGATCATTGTTTCGGTGGGCTCGATCAGGTCGTCGGACAATGCGTTAAAAGTAATCTCGCCATACAACGCGCCCGCTGCGATCTTCAGCGCGGGCAGTGCGGCAAGGTCGGCGGGCACGGCCGTGGAAGCCGCATTTGCCGTCAACGTAATATTAATATCACTGGCTGCCGTAACACCCGCAGGCAATGCGAAACGCCAGGTGATACTACCGCTTTCGGCTACCGTAGCAGGACCGGTCACTGTGATGTGCTTATTGGAAACGTCGGTGATGCTGATATCGGACACCGCGCTGCTGCTATGCCCGAACACGGTGGCGCCGGCTGTCAGTTGCAACAGCTCCGCCGTTTCGATCAGCCCGTCCGTTTTCGCTTCTACTTTAAACGTCGCGCTATTACTACCCGCTTTTATGACAACCGTTGCCGGGAAGGCATAATCTCCGGAAGTGAGCGTAGCCGCACTACCTGCGCCTTTCGTGAGCGTAACGGTAATGTCCTGCGAAGTAGTGATGCTGCCCGGCAGCGAAACTGTGAAGTCCATTTCACTACCTTCCACCAGCGTGGCGGTGAGCGGCGAAATCTGGATGGTTTTGTTGGCGGTGTTGCCTGTGGCGTCGGTTACCTGGAGGGTGGCGCCGGTTACGGGGATAGCGGATGTAGCAGTGCCCGTGAGCACCAATGTTTCAGCCGGTTCCAGGATATCGTCGGTGCCGGTGGTGAGGGTGAATGTTCCTTCGGTTGCGCCTGCCGTGATGGTGATCGTGCCCAATGCACCGTGTTCGGAATTGCCGAGTGTGGATGATGCGCCTTTGCCGAGGGTTACGGTAATGTTGTCTGTGGACGTCACGCCGCCGTTGAGGGTGGCTTTAATGGTAGCGCTGGTGCCCTCCGCTACCGGGCTCGGGCTTACCGACAATGTGATACCGGCAGCGGAAAGATCGTTATCGGTAATGGTAAACGATACCGGTTGCGAAAAGGTGAAACCGCCGGTAGCCGAAGGCGTCAGCTTCAGGGTTTCGGTCGCTTCGATCACAAGATCACTGGCGGCGGCGAAAGTAATTTCGCCATACGAAGCGCCACCCGCGATTTTCAGGGCCGGGAGCGACGTAAGATCTGCCAGCACCGCCGTGCCCGAAGGATCCAGCGTGAGCGAGATATTGATATCGCTGGCGGAAGTAACACCTGCCGGGAGGTCGAAGCGCCATTTGATATTGCCGCCCTCGGCCACGGTAGCCGGACCGCTCACGGTGATGAGTTTATTGGATACGTCGGTGATCGTTACATCGGAAACCGCCGTGCTGTTATTGCCGAAAACGGATGCGCTGGCCCTGAGCTTCAGCAGTTCCGCTGATTCAATCAAACCATCCGTTTTTGCTTCTACATTAAATTTCACATGATTCGTGCCCGCTTCGATAACAACCGTCGCCGGGAAGCCATAATCAGCCGCCGTGAGCGTGGCCGTGCTGCCGGCGCCCTGGGAAAGCGATACCGTGATATCTTCAGAAGTTACGGTCGTACCGGGCAGACCCACGGTGAATTCCAGCACATCGCCTTCCGCAATGGAAGCGGTGAGCGGTGAGATCTGGAGCGTTTTATTGGCGGTGGTGCCGGTGGCGTCTTCTACCTGCACCGTCACACCCGTAACAGGGATCGAAGCAGTGGCGGTGCCCGTGAGCACGAGCGTTTCCGTCTGCTCCAGGATATTATCCGTGTTGGTAGACAGCGTGAAAGTGCCTTCGGTATCCCCGGCGGCAATCACGATATTGCCCAACGTTCCATGCTCGGTGTTGCCCAGCGTAGACGCCGCACCTTTAGCCAACGTAATTGTAATATTATTGGTGGAAGTAACGCCGCCGGTGAGCGTAGCTTTGAATACCACACTACCACCTTCCGAAACGGGGTTCGGTGTCCCGGATAAAGTGATGCCCGCAGCGGCGAGATCGTTGTCCGTAATGGTAAAGGAAACCGGTTGGGAGAAAGTGAAACCGCCTGCGGCTGATGGTGTCAGCTTCAGTGTTTCCGTCGCTTCTATTTTATTATCCGCTATCGCTTCGAAAGTAATTTCACCGAACGATGCGCCCGCGGCGATCTTCAACGCCGACAGCGGTTCCAGGTCGGCCAGTTCCGCGGTTCCTGTTACGTCGTGGGTTAAAGTGATATTGATTTCATTGGCGGTGGTTACATCCGCCGGCAATTCGAAACGCCATTTGATATTACCGCCTTCTGTTACGGTAGCGGGCCCGCTCACCGTGATCAGCTTCGTGGAAACATCCGTGATCGTAACATCCGAAGCATCTGAAGATGCATACCCGAATACGGTGCCCGCTGCGGTCACCTGCAGTTTTTCGGAAGGTTCGATTATCTTGTCCGTCAACGCTTCTACATCAAATTCAACATTATTTTCATCTGCCGGAATTTCTACCGACAGCGGCAACACATAATCCGTGGAAGTGATGGAAGCATCGCTGCCAGCGCCTTTCGCCAGATTCACCGTGATGGGAACGGAAGTAGTAATCCCGGCAGGCAGGCTCACGGTCATCGTTACTTTAATACCCTCCGCAACGGTGGCTACCGCTGGCGTGAGGGAAAGGGTTTTATTGGCGTTGGTGCCGGTCACGTCTTTAATCGTAACATCCACACCCTGCACGGTATAAGTGCCGGCTGCCCCACGAACGGCGAGCAGCTCGTCGTTCTCCAGAACGAGATCGGCTTTGGATTGCAGCGTAAAAGTACCCGAAGATGAACCGGCGCCGATATGAATGGTCCCCAATGCATTGTAGTCGTCCGTACCCGCGACGGAAGCCCCGCCCGCACTCAGCACCACGTCGATGTCCGACTCCGATGTAAAGCCGTCCAGCGTGGCGGTAATTAAAACAGATGCGCCTTCATTCAATGTGGCCGCGCCGGCCGTCAGTTTGATCTGCAGGCTTGCGGGGTCGGTGTCTTTCACATCCATGCCGATGTGCTTCGTAAAAGTGAAACCTGTCGCGGAAAGCGTCAATTCCAAACGCTCCTGTCCTTCTACAATATTATCAGCCTTTGCTTCGAAAGGTACATCTATATATAATTGTCCTTTGGCGATCGTCGCTGAAACCGGGTAATTACCCACGAAATCGGCGGATGTGGTAGTATTGCCCGTTGTTGCCGGCGCAATGCCAATAACCACCGGCGTTTCCGTGGTAATACCGGCGGGCAGTGCGATCCGCCAGTTACCGGTGAATCCTTCCGTGATTTCGGTGGGGCCGGTTACCACCAGTTGGATCGTGGCAGGCCGAACGTCCTTCACCGTCACCGTACCAGTGGCCGTTTGCGCATCCCCCGTCACGGTGGCGGCGCCCGCAATCACCAAATCCTCGTCCGCCTCGATCACATTGTCGGTATTGGCATGCAGGGTGAAAGTGATCTCGTTTCCACCGGCCGGTATTTTCACTTCCGAAGGGAAGCTATATTCCGTGGCCTGCAGATCCGTGCTGGAACCGGTGCCCCGGCTCAGGGAAACGGCAATCTCATCTGCGGTATAGATATTCGACGGCAAGCTTACGCGCACCGTTACATCGTTGCCTTCGTTCACAGTAGAAGCCTGCGGTACGATGCTGATTTTCTTATTGTCTTCGTCGGCCGATTCCCTGTCTTCGATCTGGAACGTCAGCCCTTCGAACGTGTAGCCAATTGAAGTACCGCTCAGCTCCAGCGTTTCCGTTATTTCGAGGAGCTGGTCTTCAGTGGCCGTGATGGTGAAAGTTCCCGACTGGCTTCCGGCAGGAATTTTCAAGGTGGCGGGCGATATACTGAAATCGGCAGCCACTGCACCGGAACCGCCGCCGATGGTGAGGGTGAACGGAATATCCGCTGCTGCGGTGCCGTATTCCAGCGAAGCGGTAACGGTCACGGACGCGCCGCCTTCCATCATTGTCAGGTCCGGAGCGGAGAAAGTAATTTTGGTGGACGGGGGATCCTTGATAGCAATAGACGCAGTGTCTTTCTGCGTAGACCCCACAATGAGTCCCGTCCCGATGATATGCACGGTATCGTTGGGTTCCGGCAAGGCGTCCGTGGTGCCCGTGATGGTGACGGAAGCGCTGTTATCGCCGGCAGGTATTATGATGACGTTATCGCTGAGCGAATAATCGGCTGTAGTTGCAGTGGATGTAGTTCCTCTCGTCAGGTTGACCGTTACCGGTGTCTTATGTTTCAGCGAAGGCTTGGCCAAACGGGCGGTTATGGTACCGGAAGTTCCTTCCGTTACAAACTCCGGCCCTTCCAGGATCAGCTTCCGGTTCTCGGCCAGCTGACTGGTGTTATCTGTAATATTTATTGTAGCCACATCGAAATTGTAGCCTGTCAACGCGCCGGTGATCATGAGTTTTTCCGGGCCTTCCAGCCACACATTGTCTACAGGAATGGTGAGCGTAATGAAAGCGGATCCGGCGCCACCGGGAATTACAATTTCGAAAGGATCAGGACCAATGAAGTCGTCTTCATCTGCGGTAGAACCGCTTGCCAGTACCAGCGGAATCCTTAATCCTCCCGCGGGAGCAAATGCTCCGCTTACGATATTGGCCGTCAGGGTCAGGGTCGAACCGGTTTCGGTCCTGGAACTGCTGCTGGAGATGATTTCAATCGTCCGGTCGGTGGTATTGTCTTCTATCACCAGGCTGCCGGGCATGATGATGAATTCGCCGTCGTGGTCGGTCGCCGTGCCTTCGAAGTACCAATATTCATATTGTTCCTCGATGGTGTTATCGTCCAGCAGGAGGATATTTTGCTGCACGCTGTTGCCTCCCGCGGGGATGGTCAGGGTGCCGGGCATATAATCCACATCTGTGGCACCGGCGGTATTGGCCGGGTCGTTCAGATCGAGGGTAACGACGATGGCTTTTTCGGTGGTCACGTTTTCGGGCAGGCTGGCCTTCAACGCCACGGTTGCTCCTTCCATGCCCGGAGGCGCCGACAGCGTGATCACGCGGTTGTCTGGGTTGAGGCCGGTGGTGTCGAGGATGGTGAGGGTAATTTTATGCGTGCTCGTTTTGGGACCGAAGACGGCGGAAGCTTCAATATCGAAAAGCTCCGATTCTTCCAGGATCAGGTCGCCGGTGGCTACTACGTCGAACTCCGTTTCCCAGGAGTTAGCCGGGATGATGACCGTGTTCGGGATCGTGGCATGATCGGTTCCTTCCGCTGCGGGTTCCACGCCTGCGGTACGGGTGAGCGTTACGGTGAGGGGGCTGGAGATCGGCGTCACGCCGGTTACCTTCACTTTCACTTTCAGGGTTTCGCCTTCTTTTACCGATGTAGCCGCCGGTTCGAGGAAGATGCGGTTTTCGTCGTCGTCGATGATCGTATATTCGGCCACGGTAGTACTGCCGAGTTGCAGGTGCGGCGAGCAGGCCAGCGGTTTGATCTCCACCCTGAACTTGCGGTCGACATTAACAATCGAGTTGCCTTTGATGCGGATGTTTTTAATGGGAACGATGCTGTCCCAGTAAATACCGGGCTCAATGATGATTTTTTCGCGCAGTACTTCGTAGTCCACGCCCTCCTGGGCGTTGCCCGGACCGGGAATTTCCGAAACGGTCAGTTCGAGCACCTGCGGCAGGTTGAACATCCATTTCCCGATTTTCAGTTCCAGACCGTTGATCTCATGATCGGTTTCTCCTTCCAGCCCGCTCATCTCCGCCGAAGCGAAGTTGACGGTCAGTTTTTCGCTTTTCACGCTGCCGAAAAAACCCAGGTTATCCAGCACGGGAATAGGATCCGTGACGGTAACGCCCGCCATTTCCGCCTGGTCGAAGCCAACTGCAAATTGCTTGGTGACGTGGCGGATGAGGTTGGGATTTTCTACGATATTAACTTCTAATGCTTTATGAACAGCCACGCCAATATCGGCGGGAATTGTATTGGATGCGATATCGGTGAGCAGGTAGCCCGGAGGAACTTTGTTATCGCGGGTGCTATACGGCCTTGCCGCGTAAGAGGAAAAACCCTTTGTGGTTTTGAAGACATGGCTTCCAGGGGTCTGCGGGCAATCCGCGGATGTACGGGCCATGCCTATGGTATTGTAAAACGTAACGGGATTATCGTCGCCGTATGTTGTCCAGTAGTAAGCGTCTTCGGTGCTGGGCGTGGGACTTGCCACGAAGCCTTTCCCGCAGTTGCTGCCGTCTATCAGGGCGTTTTCGGACAGGTATATGTGCAGCCAGTAGGTGCCGCCGTAGAGCACGTCGTCGTAGGCGGTTTCATGTGAGGATACGATGTAATCGACGGTATAATATTGATGTCCGGCGATGTATTTATAGACGGTGCTGACAAAATAATCCCTTCCGCGGGCGTTTTTGAAGCTGGATTGGCCCACGACTTTCCATGGGTTGGCGAGGGTGCCTTCGCCGGAGACCTGCGAGATTTCGCAGTGCTTCAGGTAAACGGGGGTTTTCTCGATATGGCCGAGCATGCCCATGCGTTGCTGCAGGATGAAGTAGGTCCGTAGCCCTCCTTTGTCGTACCGGTTGGCGAGGGGATCGTGGGTGAACTGGTCGGCGCCGTTGTGCTTTACCTGCACGCTGGTGTCGGTGATGGTGATCCTGATGTCGTTGCTGCCTGCGTTACCGCCTCCGGGGTTGATGGTCACGGAGGGGACCTGCGCGAGGGCCTGCCCTGCCGGGAGGAAGATCGCCACCGCCATCAACAAGATCGCGCCTGCCATGCGGATCGCCGCTTTCATAGGATAGGATAGGACTAACATAAATAACTTTAAAATTTCTTTACATACATACTATTTCGCCTGTAACCTGCGTTTTTTAACTCCGGAAGCCTGAAGGGCTGAAGCCGGCGGGATATACTGTCGGCATAAAAAAATACCAATGCCACATCCGGCGCCCCTGGGAAGGCGCCTCTCCTACTGCAATGACTCCGGAAACTGACCGATAGTGCGGACAGACCCCACCTATCAAGCAAATGTATAATAATTATAATATTAAAACAAGTAATATTTGTACTTATTTATCTATATACTATTGAGGAATGCAGTAACATATCTATTCATTCTGATAGAGATATGATAGCAGATTAGTTTATGGGAATAGGTAAAATAAAGGTAGATTTGCAAAAAATTATTGGAATGTCAACGATAACAAAATCCAAGATTGATTTGAGCCTCAAGTACAAAGTAAAAGATATGTCTTTGGCTGAGTGGGGCCGTAAAGAAATCCAGCTTGCCGAAGCCGAAATGCCGGGTCTGATGGCCCTGCGTGAAGAATACGGCAAGTCCCAACCCCTGAAAGGCGCCCGTATCGCCGGTTGCCTGCACATGACGATCCAGACCGCCGTGCTGATCGAGACCCTCGTAGCCCTCGGCGCGGAAGTCCAATGGAGCTCCTGCAACATCTTCTCTACGCAAGACCATGCCGCCGCCGCCATCGCAGCCGCAGGCATCCCTGTATACGCCTGGAAAGGCCTGAATGAGGAAGAATTCAACTGGTGCATCGAACAAACCCTGTTCTTCGGCAGCACCGACCGCCCCCTCAACATGATCCTCGACGACGGTGGCGACCTCACCAATATGGTGTTCGACGTGTACCCCGAGCTGATCCAGCACATTAAAGGCCTCAGCGAAGAAACCACCACCGGTGTTCACCGCCTGTACGAGCGCATGAAGAACGGCACCCTGCCCATGCCCGCCATCAACATCAACGACTCCGTTACCAAATCCAAATTCGATAACAAATACGGTTGCCGAGAATCCTGCGTAGACGCCATCCGCCGCGCCACCGACGTTATGATCGCCGGTAAAGTTGCCGTGGTGGCAGGTTTTGGCGACGTAGGCAAAGGTTCCGCAGAATCCCTCGCCGGCGCCGGCGCCCGTGTAATCGTAACCGAAATCGACCCCATCTGCGCCCTCCAGGCAGCGATGGAAGGTTATGAAGTAAAGAAAATGGCTGACGCCGTGAAAGAAGCCGATATCATCGTAACCACCACCGGTTGCCGCGATATCATCACCGGCGAACATTTCAAAGCCATGAAAGATAAAGCCATCGTCTGCAACATCGGCCACTTCGATATCGAAATCGACGTCGCCTGGCTGAACACCAACTATGGCAACACCAAAGTGGAAATCAAACCGCAGGTAGACAAGTACACCATCGACGGGAAAGATATCATCCTCCTCGCCGAAGGCCGCCTCGTGAACCTGGGTTGCGCCACCGGCCACCCCAGCTTCGTAATGTCCAACTCCTTCACCAACCAGACCCTCGCCCAGCTTGAGCTCTGGATCAACACGGACAAATACGAAAACAAAGTGTACGTACTGCCCAAACACCTCGACGAGAAAGTTGCCCGCCTCCACCTGAAGAAAATCGGTGTGGAACTGGACGAACTGACCTCCGCTCAGTCCGAATACCTCGGCATCCCCGTTGAAGGTCCCTTCAAACCGGAATACTACCGTTACTAATCACGGTACCACCGATATCACGAAGCAGCCTCCGCAAGGGGGCTGCTTTTTTTGTTCCCGCCAACCCTTTTCATCATCCCGCCGCTACGCTCGTCATTTTTATCCCTTTTCCCGCAACGATCCTCCTGCATAAATCGTAATTTCGCGGCATGACCAAGCTGAGTGTAAACATCAACAAGTTTGCCACCCTGCGGAACGCCCGCGGCGGCAATCTTCCGGATATTTTGAAAGTAGCGAAGGATTGCGAAAGCTTCGGGGCCGACGGCATCACCGTTCACCCCCGCCCCGACGAGCGCCACATCCGTTACCAGGACGTCCGCGACCTGAAACCGCTCGTAACCACCGAATTCAACATCGAAGGCTACCCCTCCCCGGATTTCATGGACCTCGTACTCGAAGTGAAACCCGAACAATGCACCCTCGTGCCCGATCCCCCCGGCGTCATCACCTCCAACACCGGCTGGGATACCGTCGGGTACCAGTCTTTCCTGAAAAACGTGATCTCGACCCTGAAAGCCGCCGGCATCCGGGTGTCTATCTTCCTCAACGCCGACGTCAGCAAAGTGGAAGGCGCTAAAACCGCCGGAGCAGACCGCATCGAACTGTACACCGGGCCGTATGCGGAAGAATATGCCAACGCACGCACGCAACCGCAGAACTTCCAGCTGTTCAACGATTATAAGAACACGGCTTTCGCGGCGTCCGATATCGGGCTGGAAATCAACGCCGGCCACGATCTCAACCTCGATAACCTGCGCTTCTTCAAACTGCACATCCCGCAACTGAAAGAAGTATCCATTGGCCACGCGCTCGTTTGCGACGCATTGTACTTCGGTCTGGAAAACACCATCCAGCTGTACAAACGCCAGCTGCAGGACTAACCCGCATAAAAAACAGGCAGCGCACGATGCGCTGCCTGCCAGATATTTTTCCAAAAGCTGACGCAACCCGTCAGCTTTTTACGTCTTTCCAGCCCGTATTCCGGTACGATCCGTACAACAGGTAAAACGCCGTGCCCGACAATAAGGCGAACCCGGCCAGCATGCCATAATACAAGGCATTGCCTCCTTTCCCTGCCAGCAGCCCCAGCACGAAGTGGGCCAGCCCGATAAAAGCCGGGATGATCATCACCAGCAGGTTCCGCATCATCTTCCCCGTATTATTCCCCAAATCCGGTGCTGCGGAGAATGGCAATTCCCGCAGGATAATCAGCGCATAGAGCAAACTGATCACCAGCACGTTCAGGAATCCCACGATCAGATCCGGGATTACTTTTATACCCCAGATCGCACCGGCAAAAAGGGAAATAATGAGATAAACAGGCAACAGGAACTTCACCAGCGCCGCCTTCCAAGCGCCCGCCAATATGCGGCCCGGCGCTTCCAATGGCGATGCGAAATATACCCAGGCGGCTTTATATTTTTCCGAATACACCAGGTGCGAAATCGCTGTAATGAAAATGAAACTGCTCATGTAGATGAGGAACAGGTAAACCGGGGTTTCCTGTATCTGCCCCCACTGCTGCCGGAACGTGCCACGGTCGGAAAAGAAAATAATGCCCACTCCCATCACAAACACGTAAGCGATCGAGGGGTAGACTTTCAGTTTGAATTCGCGCGTCCGGGAGGTGAGCAGCCATACCAACTCAAACGATAATTGTTCCTGGCCGTCTTTGGCGAAGAGCCGCGACATTTTTTTGTAGAAAGGCACGCTGCTGTCTGCGCGTTTCAGGGATTTCACCACCTTCGGCGCCGGATCGCCCGCGCCCATGCCGGCGATCTTGCGGTTGAAGCTCGGCGCCAGGAAGCGCACCACCACCCAGAGGCACACCGCCGGGGTCAGGAAAGTCAAAGCGATATCGGCCGCCGTCCCCGGCTGCCACCCTTCCACCGGCCATGCATACGCGCCGGCAAACCACCAGGTAGGTGTAAATGGCAGCCAGGGATAATCCCCGCTGTTGAAACTGCCTTGAATATCCAGGTTCCGCATTGCCCTAGGCCCCAGGAAATACACGCCAAACATCACGATCGAAAAGGCGATTTGCATGGAATTGATCACTTCCTTGAACTTCTCCGCGGAAGTGATCCGCAACACCAGCAAATATGCCGTATTGATGAGGAATATCGCGAGGAAAGTGAGCAGCATCGCCAATAACCAGAACCACAGCGCCGGCGCCACCCCATATTCAATCAAGATGAACACAAACGGTGAAACGCTCATCGGCACCGCGATCTTCGAAATATGCAGCGCAATATGCAGCAAGCGGCTCACCACCAGCGTGCGGTCGCTCACCGGTCGCGGCAACAGGATGTAATTATCGCGCGGATCGATCAATACGTAAGAAAAATCCGTGATCAGCGTAATGCACATCGTGAGCAGGTACGCCGAAAACCACAGGAACGCCTGCAGCCGCGCATCGGTGGTTACGCTGAAAACGGACAGGTATATCATCCCGATCAGCAACGACAGCACCATCGTGTAGATGGCGCTGTTGCGCACGGGCTTCGTACTTTGCCGGGAACCGCGGTTGTAAACGTTCGGCCGCCGGTCGTCGATCATGAGCTTGGTGTACAGAATATTCCGCAACTGCGCCACGTCCACACCCAGCGCGCGCCACAAAGGGTTCAGCCACCCCACCATCACCAGCATCATCTTATTCATGTACGAGGGGTTTTATTGCCCGAGGGCGTTGATGAATTGATCCGCCTGCTCGCTCAGCTGCTGCTTGCCGGTAAGCCGGGCAAACACCTGCTCGAGGGTTTCGCCTTCCTGCTGCTGCAACTGCCGGAATGTACCGTCGGCCACGATGCGGCCTTCGTCGATCAGCACGATCCTGTCAGCCACTTTCTCCACCACGTCCATCATATGCGAGCAATAGAAAATGGTTTTATTTTCTTTCTTGAGCAGCGTAATAATTTCTTTCACGATGATCACCGCATTGGCGTCCAGGCCGGAAAGCGGCTCGTCGAGGATCACGATCTGCGGGTTGTGCAGCAACCCTGAAATAATCAGCACTTTCTGGCGCATCCCTTTGGAAAAAGTGTCCATCCGCTGGTCTTTGTTCTCCAGCAGCCCGAAAGCCTGCAGCATGCGCTGCCCGCGTTCCGCGATAACGGCATCGTCGAGCCCGTACAACTTGCCGGTAAACGAAAGATATTCCATGGGCGTAAGCACTTCATATATCTCCGCATTTTCAGGTACATAACCCGTGAGGGCTTTAACGGCCAGGGTATCGGTGCGGAGGTCATGCCCCAACACGCTCACTTCTCCCTCAAAATCTCCCTGCAGCCCGATGAGAATCTTCACCGTGGTCGACTTACCGGCGCCATTAGGGCCGATGTATCCGATGATTTCGCCCGGACGAACCTCCAGGTTAATGTCTTTCAACACCTGTTTGTTCCCGAAACTTTTGTGCAGGTTCCGTATGGCGATAACTGGTTGCATGTGCATGTGTATGTTTCCGCGGATTGGGTTTAACGGTCCGCTCTTTTTCGAAAATACCGATTCCTGCCCACTGTTGCAAAGGAATGCTGGCGCCGATATGGTGAAAACCGATGGAACGCTGGTACCAGCTGCGGGCATACCGCAACTGGAATTTCTTCACCACCAGTCCCACGCCCATGGAAAAACCGCTCATTCCCCGGCGTTCGGGCAGCGATAATTCCTGTCGGCGAAGATGGTTGTAAGCGCCCGTCAGCTCAATGTATTTCCCAATGTTCCATTGGCCCGCCAGCACGAAATGCCGGAAGAGATTATCGATCCCGCGGCCTCCCGTTCGCAGGGTGTCGCCGTTTTCGATTTGCAATTCATCGCGCAGGTCCGGCCCTTCGTAGCGGATATCGAACTGGTGGAGGTGGTGGATGGTGGCCGACAGCTGGATGGGCACATGTGCGAGCCGTTTCGAAATGCCTATTTGCAGGTCGAAGGGCAGGGTAGCGTTTTCGCCGGGCGCGTATTTGCTGAACTGCGTGCCCATATTGGTGACTACAAGCCCCGCCTGCCAGCCGCGGGCGCTGTCGGAGAACGTAATCCCCACGTCGGCGGCGATACCGGTGGAGCCGTAATCAAAATATTTGCTGCGGATGTATTTGAGGGTGAGGCCGTAGTGCCATTTTTCGAGGTAGCGGCGGGAGGCGGTGAGCTGGAAGGAAAAATCCACCGGGCGAAAGCTCCCCATCACATTCCCCGTAACGTCTGTATGCGGGATGGTGCCGTACCCCACGTACTGGAGGCTCGCCGCGAAACTGGTGCCGATCCCCGGCGCGTATGCCCCGAAAGCCGTGTGCATGTATTTGATACCGCCGTTATAGCCCGCCATGTTCACCTGCAGTTGCCCGCCCATTTCCGGCCGGAGCAACGCGGGATTGAGGAGCGCCGTACTTACATCGCTGCCCAGGATGGCTACGTTGAGCCCGCCCAGCGCGGTGATCTGCGGCGATGGCGGCAGCTCCAGGAAAGCGTACGATTGCCGCCCGCCCAGCAACTGGGCGCCGGCGAAAAGGGGAAGCAACAGCCATATGATCAGGAATCGGAGTTTCACAGGCGCATACGCGATTAGGCGGCAAGTTACAACTTGAAGGGTATAAAAAAGAATAAAGCCACCCTATCACAGATGGCTTTATTCAAACCCTTAAACAATCAACATGCGCTCACTTTTCCAAGTGAACGTTGGTGGCACGGCTGTGTCAGGAGTAACGCACCGTGCGTTTTACCTCTTTAATAACGCAGTTTCGAGCACTTGGTTCATTTCGCGCACATAATGGAATTTCAGCCCCTTGATGTAATCGGGGTTGATATCCGCAATATCTTTTTCGTTCTGCCAGCAAAGGATGATCTCTTTGATACCGGCGCGCTTGGCGGCGAGGATCTTTTCCTTGATACCGCCCACCGGCAACACCTGTCCGCGCAACGTGATCTCTCCCGTCATCGCCAGGTAGGGCTTCACCCTGCGGCCGGTATACACCGACGCCAGGGCCGTAAGCATGGTAATACCCGCACTCGGACCGTCTTTCGGCACCGCCCCTTCCGGAACGTGGACGTGGATGGTCTTTTGCTGGAACGTTTTCGGATCGATTTTATAGTTCAATGCATTCGCCTGCAGCCAGCTGAGCGCCGTCACGGCTGATTCCTTCATCACATTGCCCAGGTTGCCGGTCAGCTTCAGGTCGCCCTTGCCGTCGGACAGGCTGGATTCGATGAACAGGATATCGCCGCCCACGTACGTCCAGGCCAGGCCTACGGCCACGCCGGGAGGATTGCCGGTTTTGTACATCTCATTGCTGTACTTCGGCTTGCCCAGCGCCTGGATCACCCTTTCTTCCGAAACGGCTTCCTTCGGCGTATGGCCCAGCGCCACGTCTTTGGCGAGCGAGCGCATGATGGCGGCAAACTGCCGGTCCAGCTCGCGGACGCCGCTCTCGCGGGTATAATGGGCGATTACTTTTTCGATGACTTTATTGGCGAACGACAATTTCACGTGGGCCAGCCCGTGTGCGTCCTTCTGCTTGGGGATCAGGTGGCGCTTGGCGATCTCTACCTTTTCTTCGATGGAATAACCGCTGAGATCGATGATCTCCAGGCGGTCGCGCAACGCGATGGGTATGGCGCTCAGGTTATTGGCCGTAGCAATGAAGAGGACCTTGCTCAGGTCGTACTCCAGCTCCAGGTAGTTGTCGTAAAACGTGCTGTTCTGTTCGGGATCGAGCACTTCGAGCAATGCGGATGCCGGATCGCCGCGATGGTCGCTGCCGATCTTGTCAATCTCGTCGAGGATCATCACCGGGTTGGATGATTTCACCTTGCGGATCGTTTGCAGGATACGGCCGGCCATGGCGCCGATATAAGTTTTGCGGTGGCCGCGGATTTCGCTTTCATCGTGCAAACCGCCCAGGCTGAGGCGCGCGTATTTGCGGCCGATGGCATTGGCGATCGAGCGCCCCAGCGAGGTTTTACCGATACCCGGAGGCCCTACGAAGCAAAGGATCGGCGATTTCATGTCGCCCTTCAGCTTCAGCACGGCCAGGTATTCGAGAATACGCTCCTTGATCCGGTCCATGCCGTAATGGTCATGATCCAGGACTTTCTTCGCCTTCTTCAGGTCGTAGCTGTCGATGGTATAGTCCTGCCAGGGCAGGTCGAGCATAAGATCGAGGTGATTGTAAACCACCGAATAATCGGGCGTGCTGGGGTGCATGCGCTCCAACTTCTCGATGCCTTTGGTAAAAAGTTCCTTCGCGGCTTCCGGCCATTTCTTGGCTTCCGCCTTGCGCTGCATTTCCTTGATCTCGCGATCATTCGCATCGCCGCCCAGCTCTTCCTTAATGGATTTCATCTGCTGCTGCAGGAAGTAATCGCGCTGTTGTTTATCGAGGTCCTGTTTGGTCTTGTTGTTGATCTTGTTCTTCAGCTCCGCCAGCTGCAGTTCCAGCTGCAACAGTTTCATCAGCAACTCTGCACGTTGGCGGAGATTGCTGATCTCCAGGATGCGCTGCTTCTCTTTCACATCGCTGTTCAGGTTGCTGGCAACGAAGTGGATGAGAAAAGGCGCGTTCTCGATATTTTTCAGAATAATGCTGGCTTCCGAAGGCAGGTGCGGGCTGAGCGCGATGATCTGCGCCGCCAGGTCTTTGATGGAAGAAACGTAAGCGTCGAATTCAGAGTCGTTGGCATCTACCTCATCTGACAGCAATTCGTATTTGGTTTTGAAATACGGGTCTTCCGTCACGATCTCGGTGATCTTAAACCGCTTGCGCCCCTGTATGATGATGGTGGTGCCGCCGTCCGGCATTTTGATGAGCTTTACGATTTTGGCGACGGTGCCCACATCATTGAGGTCGCCCACGCCCGGCTCTTCCACATTGCTGTCTTTTTGTGCGACAACCCCGATCATTTTGTCAGTTTTATACGCATCGTTCACCGCCTTGATGGATTTATCGCGCCCCACCGTAATCGGGAGCACCACACCCGGGAATAACACGGTATTGCGTAGCGGCAATAACGCCAGCTCATCAGGTATTTGGTCTTCTTCCTGCCCTTCCCCGTCCTCATTCAGCGGAATGATGGGCATAAACTCCATCTCTTCCTCTGTATTGCCTAAAAAAAATGTATTCATCTGTCAGTTTTAAGTATCGGGACAGAATGTCAGGATCCCTCCTGCATTAGTCCCGGAAAATAGAACATGGCTATATAGTCAAGATTGATGCCATTGATACCCGGCATGTCAAAATAGGAAAACGCGTGAAGGGGGCCGGGGGTTGCCCGGACGGCAAAAAAAGACCGCCCCGTTTCCGGGAGCGGTCATCGCTCAGTTGTAGGTAAACTCAGAGGGTAATACCTACGCCTAATTGAATACTTTGATTCTTCCACTTTTCGGGGTTGGTACCGTCGGCGAAAGTAATGTCGTTGACGTTGGACAGGCCAATAACGTAGCGGGCGCTGATATTAACGATCGGGAGCTGAAGCCAGAGGCCGCCTACCGCACCGAAGTCGCCGCCTTTAAAGGCTTCTTTCCCTTCCTGGAACACGTTCCTTTTCTTGCTCGTCATGATCGAGAACTGGGGGCCCACCTGCAGCTTGAAGCGGGGGGATCCGAGGTCGATGTTCGCCAGAACCGGGATGGAAAGATAATCCAATTTCGGTTTATTGTCATTCACCTGGTTTAATTCGTATTCGGTTTGGAACTCGGAAGTGTTTTTCACTTCGGTTTTGGAGCTGGAATAAATCAGTTCGGGTTGGATACCGAAACCTTTTACCAGGTTGATCTGCGCGAAGCCGCCCAGGTGCCAGCCGAGTTTGAAAGCGTCGTCATATCCCGTTCCGTCGATCTTCCCGAGGTTGGCGCCTCCCTTGAAACCGAAACGCACCATTTTCTGGGCTTTTGCAGAGGATACGGTCAGGCCGGAGATAACAGCAAGGGCCAAAAACAGTTTTTTCATATATGATATTGTTTAAGTGTTAAGCGGCTTAATTTTATCTTGATGGATTGATTGTGAATGGGTTCCACCGGTTAAAAGACGGTTGCCGGACGTCCCACCCCTACACTCGTCGCAAAATCCATGCTAGAAGATGACGGATAAAAGGTTTGGGGGAATCATTTCGGGGAACGGACATGGCTATGCCTCAATATCCTTTCAATAGGGGCTTAGTAGGAATACCGTACTAATAGACTTTGGGGGAATAAAAAAACCGTCTTCCGGCGAAACATGCAGGAAGACGGACTCAAATAAGTTTGATTACACCAGTTCGATGACGGTGATTTCGGGGAGGATGCCCACGCGGCCGGGGTACCCGAGGAATCCGAAGCCCCTGTTCACGTAAAGACGCTGTTTGCCTTCTTCGTACAATCCCGCCCACTGGCGGTAGATGTATTGCGCGGGGCTCCATTTGAAGAACGGTATCTCCACGCCGAACTGCATGCCGTGCGTATGGCCGGCCAGCATAAGATCGACATCAGGGTACTCGGACCGGATCTGGCCGTCCCAATGCGTGGGGTCGTGGGACAGGAGGATTTTGAACGGAACCTGTTCCGTGCCGGCATACGCGGCTTTCATATCGCCCAGCCGCGGGAAGCGGGGGTTCATGCTCCAGTTCTCCACGCCCAGCAACGCGATCTGTTGCCCGTCTTTCTCCAGGATCTGGTTTTCGTTCATGAGCAGGCGCCATCCCATTTTGGCATGCATGCCCTTGAGGGCTTCCAGGTTCTGGGCCTTGAGGCGGGAGCGGCGGTTGTTATCGTAGTCGGGCCAGGGGTAATAGTCACCGTAGTCGTGGTTGCCCAGCGTGGAATATACGCCCAGGGGCGCCTCGATCTTGTCGAACACATCGAGGTAATCCTCCATTTCGATGGAGCGGTCATTTACCAGGTCGCCGGTGAACAGAACGAGGTCGGGCTTCTGGGCGCGGATAAGCTCCACGCCCCTTTTTACGGCCTCCTTGTCGTTGAAGGAACCGGAGTGGATGTCGGACAGCTGCACGATCTTGAGCCCTTTAAACGCGGCCGGCAGGTTGGGATATGCCAGGCGGAGCTTGCGGACGTGGTAGTTGTATTTGTTGGACAATCCGTACAGCAGCGTGCCCATAAGGGTGCCGCCGAGGAGGAATCCGGATTTGAGGAGGAAGCGGGAGCGGGTCATGCCGTCGGCTTCGCGGTTGCCGTCCTGCTGCGCCACTGCCGCGGCTACGGCGGGGGCGGAGCGTACTTTCTCCACAACCCACATTACGGCGCGGCGGCCATCGTCGATCAGGAGGAAGAGGACGACCATGAGTTTGGAGAAGGAGAAAGAGAAGGCGAAGGTGAGGTAATAGGCCCTGGCCTGCATGAACTTCGCCCAGGGGATTTTACCGTAGAAGACGATGGAGGCCATCACAATGGCGGATAACACCCAGAACAAGGTGAAAACGACCATCCGGAGTTTCGGGGCGGCGTTGGCCATGAGGGCCCGGAGGGCGTAAAACACGTAGGCGTCGAGCGCCAGCATGATGATGACGAGGAGTATGGTGGAGAGTAAGTTTGGTCCGGCTCGCATAATATCGTATGGATCAATGGTTTAACTTGGAAGCAATCCTGTAAATTTAGGACAAATGGTCCTGAAAGGGTGGCTTCCGTGGTTAGGTAGACGATCAAATGACTTAAAAATTGCAAAGATGGGGCAAAAAAAACGGGGTTTTTCCCCAGTTCCGGGTGTGAATAAATAAATATCCGGCTTGCCCCATTATTAGGCGATTCGTTGTATTTTTGTCCGATTAGGTCATAATATTATATTATTGCAATTATGAAGTTCACCTATTACGGGCATTCCAGTTTTGCGGTGGAAGTGAAGGGGAAAAAGATCGTATTTGACCCTTTCATTACGCACAATGAACTGGCTAAGTCGATAGACGTCAATCAGATAGAGGCGGATTACATTTTTGTATCCCATGGCCATAGCGACCATGTGGCCGACCTGATGGACCTGGCTGCCAGGACGGGTGCTACGGTGGTAGGGGCGTTCGAGCTCACGGAGTGGGTGCGGAAGCAGGGGTATGATAAGGTGCACCCGATGAACACAGGGGGTAAATGGGCGTTTGATTTCGGGACCGTGAAGTGCACGGTGGCGCATCATTCGAGCGGTTTGCCCGACGGCAGTTACGGCGGCAATCCCATGGGATTTTTGTTCATGACCGGCGACGGGAACTTCTATTACGCAGGCGATACGGCATTGACTTTCGACATGGAGCTGATCCCCCGCTGGGCGAAGCTGGATTTCGCGGTATTGCCGATCGGGGATAATTTCACGATGGGAGTGGAAGACGCGGTGATCGCCGCCGAGTTCATTGAATGCCAGCGTATCATCGGAGCGCATTACGACACTTTCGGATATATCAAAATCGACAAAACGGCTGCCTTGCGGCAGTTTGAAGAAGCGGGGCTTACCCTGTTGCTGCCGGGCATCGGTGAAACCATCGAAGCCATCGGCTGACATCCTATTTTATCCTATTAAACCTGGAATTTAAGACAAGACAATGGCAAGAATCATCGCAATCGCCAATCAGAAAGGGGGCGTGGGGAAAACAACCAGCGCCATCAATCTCGCCAGCAGCCTGGCGGTACTGGAGTACAAAACGCTGCTCGTGGACGCGGACCCTCAGGCCAACAGCACAACGGGGCTGGGCTTCGACCTGCGCAACATTCAGCAGAGCCTGTACGACTGCATGGTGAACGACGTGCAACCGCGCGACGTGATCCTGGAATCCGACACGCCGAACCTGAAAGTATTGCCTTCGCACATCGACCTGGTGGGCGCGGAGCTGGAGCTCATCAACCATCCCAACCGGGAAAGGGTGATGAAACAGGTGATTGATGCCATCAAAGACGAATACGACTTCATTATCGTAGACTGCTCCCCTTCCCTGGGCCTGATCACGGTGAACGCCCTGGTGGCTTCCCATTCGGTGATCATCCCGGTACAGTGCGAGTTCTTTGCCCTGGAGGGCCTGGGCAAGCTGCTCAATACCATCAAAATCGTGCAAAGCAGGCTGAATACGGACCTGGAGATCGAGGGCATCCTCATGACCATGTACGACGGCCGCCTCCGCCTCAGCAACCAGGTGGTGGACGAAGTGAAGCAACACTTCGAGGAAAGCGTGTTCAATACCATCATCCACCGCAACACCAAGCTGGGCGAAGCGCCTAGCTTCGGCAAATCGGTGATTATGTATGATGCCATGAGCACCGGCGCCATCAACTACCTGAACCTGGCGAAGGAAATCCTGCAGAAGCATAACTTTACCAAGATCAATCAAGAAGACAAAATACTAGCAATTAACGATGACCAATCCGAGTAAGAAAGAGGCGTTGGGGAAAGGCATCCGCTCGCTGTTACAGAATATCGACACAGACCTGAAGCAGACCACCGGCGCGCTCGCCGAGCAGGTGGTGGCGCAGGCGACCGGTATCGAGCGGATCCCGCTTGATATGATTGAGATCAACCCCAAGCAGCCCCGGCGCGATTTCGACGAACAGGCGCTGCAGGAGCTGAGCCAGTCCATCAAGATCCACGACATCATTCAACCCGTAACCGTTTCCCGCATCGGCAAGAAATACCAGCTGATTGCGGGGGAACGCCGTTTCCGCGCCAGCAAGATGGCCGGGTTGAAAGACATTCCCGCGTATGTGCGGCAAGCCAACGACCAGGAGCTCCTGGAACTGGCGCTGCTCGAAAACCTGCAACGGGAAAATCTCAACGCCATCGAAATCGGCCTCAGCTACAAACGCCTCATGGAAGAGATCGACCTCACCCAGGAGCAGGTAGCAGAAAGAATGGGCAAGGAAAGGAGCACCGTTACCAACTACATCCGCCTGCTGAAACTGCCCCCCGATATCCAGGTGGCGGTCCGCAATAACAAACTCAGCATGGGCCACGCCCGCACCCTCATCAGTGTGGAAGACGTGGACAAGCAACTCTTCGTTTTCGGGGAAATCATGAAAAACGGATTGTCCGTAAGGCAGACCGAAGAGCTCGTGCGCAAGGTGAACCAGAACGAAAAGAGCCAGGCGAAAAAACCGGCGAAACCCTCCCTCCCGCCGGCTTATCAGAAAATCCAGGACAACCTCTCCTCCCACTTCTCCACCAAGGTAAACCTGGACAGGGGTAAGAACGGAAAAGGCAGCATCCAGATCGAATTCTATTCGGACGAAGAACTGGACAGCATCCTGGAAAAACTATCATTATAAGGTGAAAAACAGCGTCCGCTACCTGCTTTGCTGCCTGTTGCTGCTGCCGGGCACCCGCCTCCTGGCTCAGGCAGATACCACCGGCAACCGTGTGATCATGGACTCGCTCAAACGCCAGGCCACCACCACCACTGCCGGCAAGGATACCGCTATCCGGTATACCAGCGCGGAAGACAGTATCGTAGCCAACTACAAACCGCTCCACAGCCCCCGCAAAGCGGCGTTTTATTCCGCCGTGCTCCCGGGGTTGGGACAAATCTATAATCGCCAGTACTGGAAAGTACCCGTTGTATACGCCGCACTCGGCGTCAGCGCAGGGTTCTTTATCGGGAACCTGGACTTGTACCAGGAATACCGCAACGCCTACCGCCAGCGGGTCGCCAACCGCGACAATCCAGATTTTAAGGATAATTATGCGCGTTACCGCGACGAAGACCTGACCTACCTGCGCGATGCCTATCGCCAGTATGTGGATTACTCGGTATTGGTATTCGCGGCGGCGTATGCGCTCAACATCGTGGACGCCACCGTGTTTGCGCACCTCCGGCAGTTCGATATCTCCAACGACCTGAGCCTGCGCGTGACGCCCAAGATGATCGACCGGCGTTCGTTCGGCGTAGGGCTCACCCTCACCCTCAACCCGCGCGCTTCGCGGCCTGCGGGGATTTCATTTAAATAATCACAGGATCCGAACCAGATATGAAAATCGCATTAATCGGGTATGGCAAAATGGGCAAAACCATTGAAGCCATCGCCACCAGCCGCGGCCACGAAATCGTTCACCGCATCGACATCAACAGCAGCCACCTCCTGGAGAAAGAAAGCCTCTCCCAGGCCGATGTCGCCATCGAATTCACCACACCTGAAACCGCTTACCACAACATCCTCAAATGCTTCGACGCGGGCGTACCCGTTGTTTGCGGCACCACCGGCTGGCTCGAGAAGCTGCCCGAAGTGAAAGCCACCTGCCTCGAAAAGCACCAGGCCTTCCTTTACGCCAGCAACTTCAGCATCGGGGTGAACATCTTCTTCGCCCTGAACCAGAAACTGGCTGAACTAATGGCCGGCCAACCGTCTTACTCCGTGCGGATGGAAGAAATCCACCACACCCAGAAGAAAGACGCACCCTCCGGCACCGCCATCACCCTGGCCGAACAGATCATCGATAAAATCCCGGGGAAAACCGGCTGGGTAAACGACCCCACGCAGGACGCTTCCCAGCTCTATATCCATTCCAAACGCATCGACCCCGCCGCAGGAACACATATCATTGATTACCATTCCACTATCGACGATATCACCATCACCCACACCGCACACTCGCGCGAGGGCTTCGCAGCTGGTGCCGTAACCGCGGCGGAATGGATCAAAGGGAAAAAAGGGATCTTCAACATGGGCGACGTGCTGAATCTCTAAAACTCACGCCCCCCTCAAAACCAACGGTTTTTGTTATATTTGTACAATTGAGAGTGCAAAAATCACAGGAGACTTAGGAATATGCTGTCTAAAAAAACACAATACGCGTTCCACGCCCTTATTTACCTGGCGGAGAATGTTGACAAAGGACCTATACTGATTTCTGAAATCGCTTCGGAGAAAAGCATCTCCATCAAGTTTTTGGAGAACATCCTGCTGGAGCTGAAGAATGCCGGTATATTGGGCAGCAAGAAGGGAAAAGGAGGCGGTTACTACCTGTTGCGCACGCCGAAGGAAATTCCGCTGGCGCGTATCATCCGGTTGCTGGACGGGCCCATCGCCCTGCTCCCTTGCGTCAGCCTCAACTATTATGAGCGTTGCGAGAATTGCAAGGACGAAACCGTCTGCGGCCTGCACGAAGTAATGAGCAAAGTCCGCGACGCGACGCTTAAACTGTTGGAAAACAAATCTTTAAAAGATATCCTCACAAGAGAGTAACGACATTCTCAGGGTTATAAGTACAGAGGCTGTATCGATGCGATACAGCCTCTTTTTTTATGTCGCCGGATATTCACCCGTTTGCATACAAAATACTCAGAAGTGAGTATTGGAGGATGATGCGCCACCCGGTACCTTTGTTCCAACGGATATTATATTCCGGTCAACGTATACCTGTTGCCATGGAAATAGCGCGCTTGCCGGATACCCTAACCAACGTGTATACTTTTGATTTACATTGCTTTCGCAGAGTTTTTTCCAGATATGACGTTCCCCAGAAAAGTCAACGAAGAGCCCCGCAGGACGGGGCTCTTCACTTTTCCGGAAATTTAGTCTATATTTTTTATAGACTTTATGTATTTTTGTTGTCCGGACTACCGGGATAAGGATATGAAAGATCTCACGGGCATCATCGCCCAGCAAACAGACATCGCCACGGGAATACGTATGTTGACGGAGGAATTTCCGGGACAGGTGGTTTTTTCCACCTCCTTCGGGCAGGAAGACCAGGTGCTGGCCGACATCATCTGGCGCAACCACCTCCCTGTCCGCGTTTTCACGCTCGACACCGGGCGGCTTTTCCAGGAAACGTACGACCTGATGGATCTCACCAGGGCGCGTTACAAACAGCCGTTCGATGTGTATTTTCCGCAAACAGAAGCAGTGCAAAATCTGTTAAGGGAGAAAGGTACCAACAGCTTTTACGATTCCGTGGAGAACCGTAAGGAATGTTGCCATATCCGGAAAGTGGAGCCTCTCGGCAGGGCGCTGCAGGGCGCCAAAGTGTGGATCACGGGGCTGCGGGCGGAACAAAGCGAAAACCGGCACGATATGCCTGTGCTCGAATGGGACGGCCACCGCGGATTGTACAAGTACAACCCCCTCATCCGCTGGAGCTTCGAAGAGATGATCGCCTATCTGAAAGCCAATAACGTGCCCTACAATAAGCTGCACGACAAAGGTTTCATCTCCATCGGCTGCGCTCCTTGCACCCGCGCTATCGAACCCGGAGAACATCCCCGCGCCGGCCGCTGGTGGTGGGAGCTCTCTAAAAAAGAATGCGGATTACACAGTTAGACCAACTTTTAACATCACGATATGAGTAGTATACAATGGCAATTTCCAAGAGCCCTCGAGGACGAAGCGATTTACATCCTCCGGGAAACCGCCGCGCAGTTCGAACGCCCGGCGATCCTCTTTTCCGGCGGTAAAGACTCGATCACACTCGTGCGCCTGGCACAGAAAGCCTTCTATCCCGGTAAAATACCCTTCCCCCTCCTCCACGTAGACACCGGCCATAACTTCCCCGAAACCATCCAGTTCCGCGACTGGCTCGTGGAATCCCTCGGCCTGGAGCTCATCGTCCGCAACGTGCAGGACTCCATCGACCAGGGAAAAGCGAAGGAAGAAACCGGCAAATACGCCTCCCGCAACGCCCTGCAGACCGTTACCCTCCTCGATGCCATCGAAGAGCTGAAATTCGACGCCTGCATCGGCGGCGCCCGCCGCGATGAAGAGAAGGCCCGCGCCAAGGAACGCATCTTCTCCGTCCGCGACGAATTCGGACAATGGAACGCTAAAATGCAGCGCCCCGAACTTTTCGATATGCTCAACGGCAAAATCAACATCGGCGAAAACGTGCGCGTGTTCCCCATCTCCAACTGGACGGAACTCGACGTATGGAATTATATCCGGGAAGAAGGACTTCAGATCCCGTCGATTTACTTCTCGCACGAACGCGAGATTATCGAGCGCGACGGCATGTACTGGCCCTTCTCACCCTACCTCAACACCACTGAGGAAGAGGTTCCATTCCGTTCCAAAGTACGCTTCCGCACCGTGGGCGATATGACCTGCACCGCCGCCGTATTGTCGGAAGCCGATAAGCTGGAAGACATCATCGAGGAAATCCTCGCGGCCAAAATCTCCGAGCGCGGCGCGCGTATCGACGACAAGCGATCCGAAGCCGCCATGGAAAAACGCAAACAGGCAGGATATTTCTAACCATCACCGATAACCGCAACGCAACATATGGACGTTTTACGTATCACCACATCCGGCAGTGTAGACGACGGCAAAAGCACCCTTATCGGGCGCCTCCTGTACGATACCAAATCCATCACGCAGGATAAAATGGAAGCCCTTCAGGCGGCCAGCAAAAGGAAAGGGCTTGATTTCACCGACCTTTCGCTCCTTACCGACGGCCTCATCGCCGAGCGTGAGCAGGGCATCACCATCGATGTGGCGCACATTTATTTCAGCACACCCAACCGCAAATATATCATCGCCGACACCCCGGGGCACTTCGAGTACACCCGCAACATGGTGACCGGCGCCAGCACCGCGCAGGTATCGCTCATTCTTATCGACGCGCGCAAGGGCATCGTAGAACAAACTTACCGGCACTTCTTCATCGCCTGCATGCTGCGTATCCCCCATCTGGTGGTCTGCATCAACAAGATGGACCTTGTGGAATACGACGAAGCACGCTACAACCAGATCGTGGAAGATTTCCAGCAGCTGCTGCCCGGCTCTTTCTACGACGGTACGGAAGTGAAGTTCATCCCCATTTCTTCCCTGTACGGCGAAAACGTGGTGGCGGCTACAGAGAAGATCGGCTGGTATAAAGGGCTCCCCCTGCTGGAGTTCCTCGAACAAATCCAGTTCGACCGCAACGACCGCAATCATCCCGCCCGCTTCCCCATCCAGTACGTGATCCGCCCGAAAACGGAGCAGTTCCACGACTTCCGGGGGTTTGCCGGCAAGATCGCCAGCGGCAGCTTTGCGGTGGGCGACACCATCGTTTCCCTGCCCAACGAGCAAAAAAGCAAAATCAAATCCATCGAGAAATTCGGTGAGCAGCTGCCGCAAGCCCATGCGGGCGAAAGCGTGGTGATCACCCTCGAAGACGAAATAGACATCAGCCGCGGCAACCTCCTCGTGAAAGAAGGCCAGGCACGGCCCGAAGGCTTTCGTGAAGTGAAAGCGCAGATCTGCTGGATGGACCAGCAAAAACTGACTACCGGTAAAACGTACCTGTTGCAGCACGGCCCTACCCGCATCAAATCCAAAGTGCAGCAGATCAGCAGCGTAACGGAAGTAACCACTAACCGGACGGAAGAAAAGAGCGAAATGGGCCTCAACGACATTGGCCGCATCGTCCTGAAAACCGCCCAGCCTGTGTTCGCCGACACTTACCAAAGCAATCCCGCCAACGGCACGTTCATCCTCGTCGACGAGTTCTCGAACGCCACCGTGGCCGTGGGTTTTGTAGAATAATCGTTTCCCCGCACCATCTGTCAACTAAAATAAAAAGCCGGAGCCTCAGTGCTCCGGCTTTACCGTTTATAGCAACTTGGTGTTTCATTTCATATTGCTGGCCGGCGTCCCCGCCATATCCTGCGGGATCGAAGGGTGTTCGGGCACCTGCAGCCACACCAGCTTCACTTCTTTCCTGTTTTCAGGGTTCCGCTTCAACGTCACCAGCATGCGTTTGGCGGCATCGTAATTGGAAAACGCGAAGAGCCCCACCTGGCGGTCCGTTTCTTCATTGAAGACGAAGTCGCGCTGCGGCACGGGGGCTTTTCCGTCGAGCGTGTAGTAGAAACCGTGGCAATCCCGGATATCGCGGATAGCCGGCTGCCGCGAAGGGTCTTGGGTTTTGCGGCGGGCGTCGAGGTCGTTGATGAGGATGTAGCCGGGGATATAGGTGAATAGTTTATACTGGTCGCCCCATTGGAACGGCGCGTTCACATTCTCGCGGGCTTTGAGGTAGAAGGGTTTCATGATAACGCCCTGGTCGATGTGGCGCCGCGGGATGATCCAGCTGTTGGTTTCCTTGCCATCGCGGTCGTAATCCACCACCGCCACATTCGCCAGCACGGTGCTCACCACGGTGGGCGTGTTGTTCATCATGCGCACGTGGTTGTCCAGCTCCTCGAATACGATGCTGTAAGTGCCATCGGGCCGGAAGAATACGTTCTGCGGCACGCCGTTGTATTCCGTTTCATATCCGAAGGCTTCCAGTTGTTTTTGGTTGACGCCCCGGAAATGGATGTCCCGGGCGAAAGCGATGTCCAGTTTCGGCAGTTGGACCACGGAGCTGCGGGTGATGATGCGCTCGGATTTCTTTTCGGTTTTCTTCACGGCCTGCAGCAGGAGGAGCTGACGGGTGAAGGGGTTGTGTTTGACTACCGCCCCGGTGACGGCAGCTTCCGCGGGGAACCGGAGGTCGTGGAATTTGAAGAATTCCATTCCGCTGTCGAGCGTGGCGAGTTTCATGACGGCGCTGTCGCCCAGCTGTCCTTTGTTCTCTTCCATGCCCAGGATACAGAGGCGTTCTTCCCCGATCACGGCCATGTCCCAATACCGGAAGGGGGCTCCGTTGCCGAAGCTTTTGAAACGGGCGCGGGAGATTTCGCGGTGGGATGCGGAGAAATGCGCCACCTGGTAGCCGGCGTCGGATTCTTCGGTATTGAAGTACATCCAAACGGCGTAGCTGCCGGAATGGGGGTCGCGGATGATGAGGAAGTCGGAGCTGGCGAGGGATTTCTTCCGCAGGTCTACTTTATCCTGTTCTGCCACCACGGTATCTTCCCGGAGGAGGCCTGTTTCGGCGCTGATGGTGAGGCGCCTGAGCAGGGGGTGTTTGCGGGAGCGGTCGCTGAGGAATATGGCGGCATCTCCGCCGGCGGATTCGAAAGCGGCGTCGAGATGAGCGTTCTTATAGGATTTCCAATCGGTTACAGGCGGCAGCGTGTCCACGCGCTGGTGTTGCGGGTTGAACAGCTGGAGCTGAATGCCCTGTTTGGGCGTGAAGTGGATAAAGAGGGTGTTGCCGTTGGTGAGCTGGAGGATGCGCGCGTTGCCGTCGCCGGGCTCCTGGAAGGCGGGGCTTTCCGCGA
Source organism: Chitinophaga pollutisoli (assembly GCF_038396755.1). Taxonomy (NCBI): domain Bacteria; kingdom Pseudomonadati; phylum Bacteroidota; class Chitinophagia; order Chitinophagales; family Chitinophagaceae; genus Chitinophaga; species Chitinophaga pollutisoli. The sequence continues at coordinate 1,676,538 of NZ_CP149822.1, forward strand.
TGGTGGTGAATTGCGCGCGGGCCGTACCGGCACAAAGTGCCAGCAGGCAGAGGAGGATGGTTTGCTTCATAGGACAGGGTGGGCGCAAAATGGCCGATACAAATATAACATATTTGTAATAAGAAACCCCGGCAAAAATGCCGGGGTCAGACTATATAGTAGTGTCAAATGAGATTACATGCCTTTTTGCAACCGGAGGTTTTTGAGCATATCGGCGGTCATTTTCTCCAGATTGAATTCGGGTTTCCAGCCCCAGTCGGCCGAGGCCAGTTCATCGTCGATGCTTTGCGGCCAGCCGTCGGCGATCTGTTGCCGGTAGTCGGGCTCATAGCTGATGGAGAAAGTGGGGATATGTTCGCGGATAGCGCCGGCGATCTCTTTGGGCGAAAAGCTCATGCCGGACAGGTTGTAGCCGGAACGGACGGAGATCTTCGCGCTGTCGGCCTCCATCAATTCGATAGTGGCGCGGATCGCGTCTGGCATATACATCATGGGCAGGTAGGTATCTTCCGACAGGAAGCACTTGTAGCTGCCTTCCTCGAGGGCTTCGTGGTAGATTTCCACCGCGTAATCGGTGGTGCCTCCGCCGGGGGCGGATTTATAGCTGATAAGGCCCGGATAGCGCAGGCTGCGCACGTCGATACCGTAACGGGTATTATAATATTCGCACCAGCGTTCGCCGGCGAACTTGGAAATGCCGTAGATGGTGGTGGGCTCGATGATGGTGTGCTGCGGCGTATCAGCTTTCGGGGAGTTGGGGCCGAATACGGCGATGGAACTGGGCCAGTAGATTTTGTCGAGCCCTTCTTCTTTCGCGATGTCGAGCACGTTGAGGAGGCTCGCCATGTTGATGTGCCAGGCCAGGAGCGGGTTCTTTTCGCCGGTGGCGCTGAGGATGGCCGCCAGCAGGTAGATCTGGGTGATGTTGTGGCGAATCACCAGCACGTGCAGCATCTCCTTGTTCATCACGTCCAGCGAAACGTAGGGGCCGGAGCCCTTCAGCAGGTCATGCTCCTCCCGCAGGTCGGATGCAATCACGTTGGCATCTCCATACATCTTGCGCAGGGCCAGCGTCAGTTCTACGCCGATCTGACCGCAGGCGCCGATTACCAGAATCTTGTCTTTCTTCATATACAGGTGAATAAAATGAGTCGCCAAATTTAACTTCAACCGGCAATATTACCGGAATTACCCTTCCAAACAATGACAATACTATAACAATTTGCGGATCGTCTTGTTCCCCTTCGTAACGGCTGCATCAGTCATGTCGATAAATAAGCCTAATTTTGCGCCGTGTTGCCCAAAAGGGGATCATTTCAATTTGAACAAACAGGATAATCGATAGCAATGAAAACTTTACAAGCGCTTTTCAAAGAGCAATACCATCCCGAAAATTTCTTTCTCATCGCAGGCCCCTGCGTCATTGAAGACGAGGACCTGGTGATGGGCGTAGCCGAAAAGGTATCCGCCATGTGCAAACGCCTGAATATCTCCTACGTTTTCAAAGCCTCCTACCGCAAGGCCAACCGCACTTCCATCCATTCCTTTACCGGCATCGGCGACGTGGAAGGGCTGGACCTGCTGCAAAAAGTAGGCAAAACCTTCCACCTTCCCGTCACTTCCGATATTCACTCCGCCGCCGAAGCCGCCATGGCCGCCGCGTATGTGGACGTGCTCCAGATCCCCGCGTTCCTCTGCCGCCAGACCGACATCCTCCTGGCAGCCGCCGACACGGGCAAATTCGTTAACGTGAAAAAAGGCCAGTTCCTCAGCGGCGAATCCATGAAATTCGCCGTGGAAAAAATCCGCCAGGCCGGCAACGAACATGTACTGCTCACCGAGCGCGGCACTACTTTCGGGTACCAGGACCTCGTCGTGGATTACCGCAACATCCCCGTCATGAAAGGACTGGGCGCGCCGGTGATCATGGACTGCACGCACTCGCTGCAACAACCCAACCAGCCGGGCGGCGTAACAGGCGGCAACCCGCAGATGATCGGCACCATCGCCAAAGCGGCAATTGCCACCGGGGCCGACGGGCTTTTCATCGAAACCCATCCCGATCCGGCCTGCGCCAAATCGGACGGTGCGAACATGCTCCGCCTCGACCTCCTGGAACCGTTGCTCGAAGAGCTGGTACGCCTCCGGGAAGCGGTGTACAAAAAGTAATTGCAACAAGGCAGGGCCATCGCGGTTCTGCCTTTTTTACTTTTTATAATGCCGGATTTCCTTTATATTCATAGCATACAGATTCGAATTGCTAAGTTTTCAACCCAAAAACATTGCACTATGATTCATTTGCATGATTTAAAGAAAGGTGATCTCGTGCTGGCAAAATTTGAGGAACAGTTGCTGGAAGGGCCCGTGCTCGAAATAGACCGCGAGCTGGGACAAGCCTGCGTATTGACCGGCGAACAGGAAAACTGGTATGCGCCGGCGGATTTGTTTCCCATTCCGCTAACGGTGGAACAGCTGACGAAACTGAAATTTAAAAAAGCGGACGAAACCACGATCAACGGCGCCGCCGATACCTACGTTCGTGGCCCCTTCACCGTTACCCTTCATCACGGCAGCGATCCCCGCACCGTGCTGCATTACCGTGACGAAACGCGGAATATCGCGGGCTCGCTCATGGTCCATGAACTTCAGAACCACTATGCGGGCATGACCCTTTTCCATCTTGAGTAAACATCTTCATTTGCATACGCAAAGGGTGGCCGGAATTGATTTTCAGCCACCCTTTCTTTTGCACATTCCTTCCCTCCTGCCCTGTTTGTGACGTTTCACACCCGTTCTTTCGGGATACACCCGGTTTATAGCTACGCTACTTTGCGGTCAACACGGCGTTTCAGTGGATATGTCCTGCCTTTGTCCTGCCTATACCATGCCTTTGACCTGCCTATATCCTGCCCTTTATATAGGGCAGGATATAGGCAGGATATATCCGTGTCAAACCCGGAGTAAACCCATGTATAATCATCCGTTACCTTACCGATGGTACCCAATAAAAAGGAGGTTACCTGCCCGGTAACCTCCTTTCAGTGGAAAAATATAATGTAGCGGATGCCGCCGGTGTTCCTATTTGAGTGGAAGACGCACAGTGTCTACCGTTGTCACCTGGCCGAGCACTACCGGTACGCCGGGTTTCACGGCGGGCAGGAAGTTGGTGTCTGTCGGCAGGAAATGCAGATCGTAAGCACCCGCCGGGATGCCGCGGATGAGGTAGCCGCCGCCGAGCGAGTAGGTGCTGGCGATGGTGTCCTGCCCCTGGATGGCAAGAACGGCGGTTTGTACCGAATCAGGCAATACGCCGCCGCGGATGTTGCCGCCTACGGCTTCCAGAATGGTGCGGATAACGGGTTTGAGGATGTATTTACCGCTGTTGCCGGCTTTGACGATAGATTTGGCTACATCGAAATCAAGGGTGAGCTTGTTGATGATCCCGCCAACCACAGCCTGGTGGATGTTCAGTTTAAGGCCGGATTGCTGCGCGGAAGGGGTGGTGAGGTCGATCCGCTCGCCTTCGTTGGTCACGAGGTAGTTATTGTCGCCCAGTACGAGGCGGATCTGGGAAATTTTCCCGGTGGGTATCTCGGCGTCGGCCAGGATGGTGTCGCGGTCGTTCACGAGCTCCAGGAGGTTGTAGGCGCCTGCTTTTACGCCAGCCAGGGGTACCCAGTTCTGGTCGTCGGCATCCGAGGAGTTGATTCGGATTTCTTTCACGTCGATCCAGACTTCGGCAAAATCCCCGGGATCGTCGGTGAGGGCGATCTGGAGGCGTGTTTTTTCAGGAGAGCCGTCTGAATCCGAGTTGGAGCAGGCTGTCTGTGTTGCGATTCCGCCCAGCAAAAGGGTGCCAAGGGCGAGGTTTTTCCATGTGTTTCTCATGTTGATGGTTGTTTATGGTTCAATGTTTTCCAAGGTTTTTCAAACAGTCAGATGTCCGGCAAGGGGATAGCAATTTACGCAGATTCACGTAAACAAAATTCGGGGGGAATATGGGATATGTGCGGGATAATGCGGGTTACAGGTAGCGGAGGGGATTCCTGCGGGCGTTGGTGATGTAGTTTTTAATGTTCATCCAGAATGCGAGGATCATATACACGATCAGGGGCGAGCCCATCGTGAGGAAGGTGGCATAGATGAAGAAAATACGGATGCGGGACGTGGCGATGCCGAGTTTCTCTCCAATGGCGGTACACACGCCAAAGGTATTCCACTCCACAAAATCTTTGACCTTATTCATATATCAAATTTATTGCAATCCAGCAAATTTAACAAATGAATTTGGCACCGTTAACAACAGTTTTAACTTTAAAAAAAGTCGGGAAATGATTAACTTCGCCGTGCAAATTTTAATGTAACCGCTCTTAAATTATTTATTTCCATGGTGTTTGATATTGACATGATTAAAAAATTGTATGCGGCACTCCCGGGTAAAGTGGAAGCTACCCGTAAGTTGTTGGGCCGGCCGCTTACACTGGCAGAGAAGATCCTTTATGCGCACTTGTACGAACCGACGACTACACCGTACGAAAGAGGGAAATCCTATGTGGAATTTGCTCCGGACCGTGTAGCTATGCAGGACGCGACAGCGCAGATGGCTTTGCTGCAATTCATGACCTGCGGCCGCGACCAGGTAGCCGTACCGTCCACCGTTCACTGCGATCACCTGATCCAGGCGAAAACGGGCGCCGTGCAGGACCTTGCCACCGCGATCGACACCAATAAGGAAGTTTACGACTTTTTATCTTCTATCTCCGATAAATACGGCATCGGTTTCTGGAAACCCGGCGCCGGTATCATTCACCAGGTTGTGCTGGAGAACTACGCGTTCCCCGGCGGCATGATGATCGGTACGGACTCCCACACCCCCAACGCGGGCGGCCTCGGCATGCTGGCGATCGGTGTTGGCGGCGCCGACGCGGTTGACGTAATGGCAGGCCTGGCATGGGAACTGAAAATGCCGAAACTGATCGGTGTGAAACTGACCGGTAAACTGAGCGGCTGGGCTTCTCCGAAAGACGTGATCCTCCGCGTTGCCGGCATCCTCACCGTAAAAGGCGGCACCGGCTGCATCGTGGAATACTTCGGCGAAGGCGCCGACTCCATGAGCGCCACCGGTAAAGGAACCATCTGCAACATGGGTGCTGAAATCGGCGCTACCTGCTCCGTATTCGCTTACGACAAAGGCATGGCCGAATACCTGAAAGCCACCAGCCGCGCCGAAGTGGCCGCACTGGCCGACGGCGTGCGCGAACACCTCCGTCCGGACGACGCCGTATACGCCGACCCCGCCAAGTTCTACGACCAGGTGATCGAGATCAACCTCGACGAGCTGGAGCCTTACGTAAACGGCCCCTTTACGCCGGACCTGGCATGGCCTATCTCCAAATTCGCACAGGCCGTTAAGGAAAACAACTGGCCCGAGAAGCTGGAAGTAGCCCTGATCGGCTCCTGCACCAACTCTTCCTACGAAGACATCTCCCGTTCCGCGTCCCTCGCGAAACAGGCGATCGATAAGAACCTGGAAGTACATTCCGAATTCACCATCACCCCCGGCTCCGAGCTGGTGCGTTACACCATCGAAAGAGACGGCCTGCTCGATACTTTCGACCAGATCGGCGGCGTGGTGCTCGCGAATGCCTGCGGTCCCTGCATCGGCCAGTGGGCCCGTCATATCGACGATCCCAACCGCAAAAACTCCATCATCACTTCCTTCAACCGGAACTTCGCCAAACGTAACGACGGCCTCGCTTCCACCCACGCTTTCGTGGCGTCTCCCGAGATCGTGACGGCGCTGGCCATCGCGGGCGACCTCACCTTCAACCCCCTTACCGACACGCTGAAAAACCGCGACGGTAAAGAGGTGAAGCTTGACGAGCCCAAAGGTTACGAACTCCCTCCGCAGGGCTTCGACGTGAAAGACGCCGGCTACCAGGCGCCTGCTGAAGACGGCTCCGGCGTGCAGGTAATCGTGTCCCCCACCTCCGACCGCCTCCAGCTCCTGGAAGCTTTCAAGGCATGGGAAGGTACCGACCTGAAAGGACTGAAGCTTCTCATCAAAGCGAAAGGCAAGTGTACTACCGACCACATCTCCATGGCAGGCCCCTGGTTGAAATACCGCGGCCACCTGGACAATATCTCCAACAACATGCTGATCGGCGCCGTGAACGCGTATAACGACAAAACGGACACCGTGAAGAACCAGCTGACCGGCGAATATGGCGCGGTACCGGCTACCCAGCGCGCTTACAAAGCCGCAGGCATCGGTTCCATCGTTGTGGGCGACGAAAACTACGGTGAAGGTTCCAGCCGCGAACACGCTGCCATGGAGCCCCGTCACCTCGGCGTTCGTGCGATTCTTGTGAAATCCTTCGCGCGTATCCACGAAACCAACCTGAAGAAACAAGGCATGCTTGCGCTGACCTTCGCCGATAAGGACGATTACGAAAAAATCCAGGAAGATGATGTGATCGACATCGTAGGCCTGACCGAATTTGTTCCCGGCTCTACGCTGACCGTAGTGTTCCATCACAAAGACGGCTCCCAGGATGCCATCACCGTGAACCACACTTACAATCAGCAGCAGATCGAATGGTTCAAAGCCGGCGGTGCGCTGAACGTGATCCGCGCCCAGTTCGCAGCAGCCAAGTAAGTAAATACAGAAAAGCATATATTACAGGCCGTTCCTATCCGGGAACGGCCTGTTTTTTGTTCGATTACCCCCAAAAATCCCTTAACAATGCAACCCGATGCCATCAGGAAATACTGGCTGGATCTGAATCAGCGCTGCGGATGCCCGCCGCCGGTGGCCTGGCACGGCATCGACCGGTTGATGATGCAGTATTCCACTTTTGGCCGGCATTACCATAACCTGGAGCACCTGGCCGACCTCCTCACCCTGCAACACCAGTATTCCCCGCAGATCGTGGACAATGAAGCGCTGGTGTACGCCATTTACTTCCACGATTGCATCTACCTGCCCAAACGCCAGGATAACGAGCTCAAAAGCGCGGAGGAAGCCGTCTTCTACCTCCGCAAAGCCAATGCGCCCGCGGAAAGGCAGGATAAAGTGTACCGCTATATCCTCGCAACGGCGGGTCATCAACCCGAACTTTCCGACCCCGACCTCGATTATTTCCTCGACTTCGACCTGTGCGTGCTCGCCGCGGCTCCGGAGCGCTATAAATTGTACACCAGGAACATCCGGCGCGAATACCGCATGTATTCCTGGCTGGAATACCGCAATGGCCGCATCAAAGTGTTGCAGCGTTTGCTTTCCATGCCGCATATTTACCGCACGGAGCTTTTCCGCGACCAATATGAATCGCGGGCAAGGGAAAACCTGGAAAGGGAACTGGAAAAATTATAACCCGAAGATGGGCTTCTTCATGGTAAAGCGCCGCACGATGCTGAAGCGGAGATTGCCCGCTCCGAAAGTATGATAAGCCCGGGGATGGGGCGCGTCGCCGCGGGTGGAGATATCCACGTAATGCACGCCTACATAGTATTTAGGAGAATTATAACCGGCCGCGATGCGCAAAGTATTATTAATCTGCCAGCCGAATCCATGTTTTTTCCCCGAGCCTTCGTTAAAAGCCAGCACCGAACGATTGGCGCCCACCGCCACCGCCAGCGAACCGGTAATGAACCAGTGTTTGGCGATCACCAGCGTATACGCATATCCGCCGTTGACAGCCAGGCTGATATTGCTGGCGCGCGTGAATGCCATCCCGTTATAAAAACCATCTTCCCGGGCCTGGTAAGGCACCAGCGCGGAATCGCCCCGCATCTGCCAGGCGAAGATTTCCGCTCCTGCCAGGAGAGAACCGGCGCTTTTTTCTGGTATTCGTTCTGCAGGAAGGCGGCGCGGTAAGAGAAGCGCTCGTCATTGAAAATGTACTGCCCGTGCAGCCCGATATTGGTGTTGATAATATCCGGCCGGAGATGATCGGCCTCCACGGAATAGGCGTTATCGAAAAACCGCTTGGTCTGACTGTTAAAATACCCCTGGTAATACTGCCCGTAAAAATCCACGACTATTTTGCGGGTGTAGAGATGCGTCTGCAAATCGAGGTATTTCGTTTTGCCGTAGCGGTCGTTGTCGTTATTGATGAAGGGCAGGTTGAAGCCGAGATTGAGACCAATGAATTTGTAGTTGAAACCCACGCCAACGTTGTTATTGGCGTTGGGGCGATACAAGACCTCCTCGCCCAGGGAGCGGTCGTGCATGTCGAAGTAATTGTACTTGCGGGAACCATACAGGCGGACCGTCAGGTCTTTGGTAAGATCCTGGACGTAGTTGCTGTCATTGTCCGTATGCAGCCAGCGGAGAATACGTTTTTCCTGCGCGCTGGCAAGGGCCGGGCAGAGCAGGAATATCCAACATATGGCTTTCATCCGGTGCATCATACAGTGTAAACAGTCGTATTATGGTATAAACAATCGGCTAGTCGGGCAGTTCAATCACTTCGAGATTTTTAATTTCCCCGTTCAGGCAATCGAAGCGCACGAGGGTTTTCACCTTGTGCCAGCCCTGCTTCCCGCAGGCGCCCGGGTTGATATGTAGCAATTGCAATGCCGGATCGGGCACTACTTTGAGGATATGGGAATGGCCGGTGATGAAAAGATGCGGCCTCTTCTTCTGGATATGTGGCTTGAGCGCGGGCGTGTATCGCGGAGGATAGCCGCCGATATGGGTCATCCAGACCTTCACGCCTTCGCAAATGAAGAGATTGTGTTCGGGGTAACGGATACGTATATCCTGCCCGTCGATATTTCCGTAAACGGCCTTCAGCGGCTTGAAACCCTCCAGCTCATCGGCCAGCGCTACGTTGCCGATATCTCCCGCATGCCAGATCTGGTCCACGTTTTCGAAATATTTAAACACCTGCGGATGGAGGTATCCGTGCGTATCCGACATCAATCCAATCTTCATGGCGCTAAAATAGGATTTTAATCGCCCTGCCGGAGGAAATAATTCATCACCGTTTCGAACACCAGCGAGGCTGCGAGCTTCGCCGTGCGGTTGTCGTGGTCGAGGGAAGGATTCAGTTCCGCGAAGTCGGCGCCGGCCAGTTTGCCCGTGCGCAGCACGGTGCGGAAACAGTCGAGGAACAGCGCATCGGGCACGAGGCCGTTGTAGGCCGTGGCGCTCACTCCCGGCGCATAGGGAGCGGCAAACACATCGAGGCAGGTGGTGAGGTAAATGCGGTCGTTGCGCTGGATGAAGGAACGGATGGCGCCCACGAGCTGGTCGTGATACTTTTGCTGGAAGAGGCTCGCCGGCAGGTAATCCGCTCCAAGTTCCGCCGCGGTATGGAACAGCCGGGGTGTGTTGGAATTTTGCTGGATGCCGAGGGCGAGATAATGAAACGGTTGCCCGGCTTTTTTCCTTTCCTGCGCGATCTGCCAGAACCCTGTGCCGGAAGACGCGCCTTCCACTCCGGGCTCCCGGAGGTCGAAGTGCGCGTCGAAGTTGATGACGCCGACCACTTCGTCTTTGTAATGGCGGCTGATGCCGCGCTCGTGGCCGAAGGCGACTTCGTGCCCGCCACCTAGCACTACGGGCAGGTAACCTGCCTGTAGTATGTGCGATACTGTTGCCGACAGGGCCTCCTGCGCCATTTCCAGCTGCGGGCCTTCGCAAACGATATTGCCCGCGTCTGCCAGCACGTGGCCTTCAAAATGGACGGGAAACGACGAGCACGCCTTGCGCAGGGCTTCGGGGCCTGCCGCGGCGCCGGTACGCCCTCCGTTGCGGCGGACGCCCTCATCGCAGGAAAACCCCAGGAACGCGATGCCCTTTTTCCCCGCGGGGACCGCGGGTAAGGGGCCGCGGCTGATATCGGCCGGTTGGATAAGCTGATGCCAGCGGAGCAGATCGGGGTCATTGCCGTCGTTCCTGCCCTGCCAGGCGCCGGGTACGGAAGGTTGGTAACATACAAGGGTCATGGGTTGCGATTGAAGGTGTTGAATTGCTAATATCCTGAAAAATCAGATGCGTTCGCCATCTTTCCACACAATCGAGGGTTTGAGTTTGCCCTGGTGATAGAGGATCTCCCGGTAATCGGCGCAGGGATAAGCTTGCAGGTCGGCCGCGGACGATCGGATACCCAGTGCTTTCGCGGCGCGGAACGTGAGCGCGGCAAACACTTCCGCGGCCGACAACCGTTCCGCCGCGCTTATAACAGCCGCCTGCATGAGCAGGTCGCCCATAGGCGCTGAACCTGGATTCCAGTCGCTGGCGATGGCTACGCATGCGCCGGCGTCGAGGAGCTTGCGGGCGGGGGCGTATCCCATACCCAGGCCTAATGATGCGCCCGGCAGCACTACCGCCACCGTGTCGGAGGCCGCCAGCCTGCGGATGTCTTCGGCGTTGGAGGCTTCAAGGTGGTCAGCCGACAAGGCGCCTACTTCCACCGCTACGGCGGAGCCGCCGCTGGTGAACTGGTCGGCGTGCACGGTGATCCCGAAACCCATCGCCTTCGCTTCCCGGAGAAACGGGCGCGCGGCGGCCACGGAGAATGCCGTTTCCTCGATGAAAATATCCACCCGTTCCGTCAGGTGCTCCGAGTGCAGGGCGGGCAGCAATTCGTTTAATATCCAATGCAGGTATGCTTTTTCGTCGCCATCGAAATCCTTCGGGCGGATGTGCGCCGCCAGGCAAGTGGTAACGAACGACGCCGGCGTATACTGGTCCGCCGTTCGGATGGCGCGCAACATCTTCAGTTCCGAATCCAGATCTAAACCGTAACCGCTTTTCACTTCCATCGTGGTAACGCCTTCGCGCAGATGACGGTTGGCGCGGGCCACTACGTTTTCCATCAGTTCCGTATCGGAGGCGGCGCGGGTTTTCGTCACCGAATCCCAGATGCCGCCGCCGGCGCGGGCGATGTCGAGGTACGATTTGCCGGCGATGCGCATGGCATAATCGCGGCTACGGCTTCCTGCGAAGCAGATATGGGTATGGCAATCCACGAAGCCCGGCAACAACACCATCGGCTCGTCGGTCTTATCAATTTCCGCTGTGGGATTGGCTTTTCGGAGCGTTTCGAATGCTCCCGCGGCTACGGCTTTTCCATTCTCCACCAATACCCCGCCATCGGGAATAACGGTCAGCTGTTCGTCGGAAATGGCCCCTTTTTCCGGCAACCCGGTCAGCGGCAATAGCTGCGCGAATGGTCCGATGAGTTTCATAAGGATGCTTTTAAAGGTTTATAATCCGAGCCCGAACTGGTCGCGCACTTCGATTGCTTTTTCATAACCTGCGTCTGCATGGCGGAAGATGCCCATCGCAGGATCGTTGTACAGCACGCGTTTCAGGCAGGCTTCCGCCCGATCGGTACCGTCGGCCAGCACCACCATGCCCGCATGTTGCGAATAGCCCATGCCTACGCCGCCTCCGTGATGGAAAGACACCCAGGTGGCGCCGCCGGCGGTATTGCTCATGAGATTGAGCAGCGTCCAGTCCGACACGGCATCCGAACCGTCTTTCATCGCTTCCGTTTCCCGGTTGGGCGATGCCACGGAACCGCAGTCGAGGTGATCGCGGCCGATCACGATCGGTGCTTTCACTTTGCCGGTTCTTACCAGTTCATTAAACAATAACCCTGCCTTTTCCCTTTCGCCCATGCCCAGCCAGCAGATGCGCGCCGGCAATCCCTGGAAGGCAACCCTTTCCTGCGCTTTGTTCAACCAGCTAATGAGGGGCTGGTTGTCGGGGAACAGTTCCATGAGCGCACGGTCCGTTGTATAAATATCTTCCGGATCGCCGGAAAGCGCCACCCAGCGGAAGGGCCCTTTACCCTCGCAGAACAACGGACGAATGTATGCCGGCGTAAATCCGGGGAAATTGAAGGCATCCGCTTCACCGCCTTCTTTGGCGAACTCGCGGAGGTTGTTTCCGTAATCGAAGGTTACTGAGCCGCGGCGCTGCATCTCCAGCATAAAACCCACGTGGCGGGCCATGCTCTTCAGCGACAACTGTTTGTATCCCGCAGGATCTTTCACCCGCAGCTCCGCGGCGGCTTCGAGGCTCATATTGTTGGGTACGTAACCGTTGACAGGATCGTGCGCGGAGGTTTGGTCGGTGAGGATATCGGGGATGATACCGTCTTGCAACATGCGTTCCAGCATATCGCCGGCATCGCTCACGAGCCCTACGGAGATGGCTTCGCCTTTCGCCTGTGCTTCGCGCACCCATGCGATGGCCTCTTCGTAGGAATGCGTCATGCGATCGAGGTATCTGGTATCGATGCGCTTCTGCAGGCGCGAAGGGTCTACGTCTGCGCCGAGGAAGGTAGCGCCCGCCATGGTGGCTGCGAGCGGTTGTGCGCCCCCCATGCCGCCGATGCCCGCGGTCACGAGGAGCTTGCCTTTCAGGTCGCCGTTGAAATGCTGGCGGCCGCATTCCACGAAGGTCTCATACGTCCCTTGCAGAATCCCCTGCGTTCCGATATAAATCCAGCTGCCTGCCGTCATTTGGCCGTACATCATGAGCCCTTTGGCGCGCAGCTCGTTGAAATGCTCCCAGGTGGCCCATTTGGGAACGAGGTTACTATTGGCCAGTAACACGCGCGGCGCCTCCCGATGCGTGCGCACGATGCCTACCGGCTTGCCGGATTGCACCAGCAATGAATGTTCTTCGTCGAGCGTGAGCAGGGATTGGATGATCTGTTGCAACGCTTCGCGGTTGCGCGCCGCCTGCCCGATGCCGCCGTATACCACCAGCTCGCCGGGGTTTTCGGCTACTTCGTGGTCGAGGTTGTTGAGCAGCATGCGCAACGGGGCCTCAGTTTGCCAGCTTTTAGCGTGCAGCGTGGTGCCGTGCGGGGCTTTGTAGTGGGGATGCGCGGCGTATTGTGAAATGAAGTCGTTAATATTTTTCATGGTAAGATAGTTTTGGCGGATGATGTCAGGAGAGACGGAATTTTCCGTGGTAAGGACCGTCGAGGTCGATGCCGTTCGCTTTGGCGGCTGCGGTGGCGGTGGCCACGAAAGATCCGTCGGCGATGATGGCATGCAATGCGGCGATATCGTTGGCGAAGATGCGGTCCTTCTTCGCGAAGGTCACCTTTTCCCGCACGTAGGCATGCAATGCTTCCAGGACGGGCGTGGATTTGAGGGGCCTCCTGAAGTCCACGGCCTGCGCGGCATACAGCAGTTCGATGGCGAGGATGTATTCCACGTTGCCAATGACCTGGTGCAATTTGCGGCCGCTGATGGAGCCCATGGACACATGGTCTTCCTGCCCCAGCGAGGTAGGCACGCTATCCGCGGAAGCGGGGAAGCACAGGGTTTTGTTTTCCGTTACCAGCGCGGCGGTCGTGTATTGCGGGATCATGAACCCGGAATTGAGGCCCGCGTCTTCGATCAGTAATTTGGGCAACCCGAACCGCCCTTCGATCATCATATAACAACGGCGGTCGGAGATATTGCCGATTTCGGCGGAAGCGAGCGTGGCGTAATCGAGCGGCAGGGCCATCGGCTGCCCGTGGAAGTTGCCGCCGGAGATCGTGTCTTCCGCGGAGAAAATGATCGGGTTATCGGTTACCGCGTTCAGTTCGATGGCAGTGAGTTCTTCGAGGTGCTTCCATGCCGTGCGGGAGGCGCCATGCACCTGCGGCATGCAGCGGAGGCTGTAGGGGTCCTGCACCCGGCCGCAGTCCACATGCGCCGCCATGATGCCCGAGCCGCTCAGCAAAGTATCCAGGCGATGGGCTACCAGTTGGTTGCCGGGATACGGGCGGATGGCGTGCAGGCGGGGATCGAAGGGTTTGTAGGTGCCCATGAGCCCTTCCAGCGACAGCGCCCCGGTAAGATCGGCGGCCTCCAGTATATTGTGCATGCGCGCCACGGCGCTCACGGCAAACGATAGAATAAACTGCGTTCCGTTGATGAGGGCCAACCCTTCTTTCGGGCCAAGTACCACCGGCTCCTTCCCTTCCTGTTGCAGGGCTTCGACGGCGGACATGCGCTGGCCGTTGCGCCAAACTTCGCCCAGCCCGATGAGCGGGAGGAAGAGGTGGCTCAGGGGTGCGAGGTCGCCCGAAGCGCCTACGCTCCCTTTTTCGGGCACGAGGGGCGTGATACCGGCGTCGATGTGCCAGACGATACGCTCCAGGGTATCGGGCGCTACGCCGGAGAAGCCTTGCGCCAGGGCTTGCACCTTGGTCACGAGCATAAGCCGCGAAATGGTTTCGGGGATGGGGTTGCCGACGCCTACGCTATGGCTTTGCAGGATATTGTACTGCAGGGCGCGGGTGTCTTCTTCGGAAATCTTCGTGTCGCACAGCGGCCCGAAGCCGGTGTTGATGCCGTACACGGTGCGGTGTTCCTTCACGATGGACTGCACATGCCCATGACTTTGGCGGACGCGGTCCATCACATCGGCGGCCAGGATGCCGCGGGTGCGTCCTTCGGCGATGTCCAGCGCGATGCGGGCGGTCAGTTGTTCTTTACCGTAATGAAAGTTTTGGCTCATGATGGGATGGTTTTGGCTTTAGGGTCCATCGCGCGGAGGATGCGGGCGGAAAGCGGGTCTTCCGCTACCGAGCGCTCCACGGCGCCGATGGCTTCGAGTATTTCACGGCTTTGCGGGTCTTCGGTCACGAGGCCTTCCATGGCCTGGCCGATGGCTTTCCAGACGGGGAGCACCTGGCTGAGCAATGCAGCGCCCTTGCGCGTGAGCTCCACCAGCTGCCGGCGGCCGTCCTCCGCGCAGCGTGTAGTAGTAACAAGTCCTTTCCCTTTCAGGTTGGCGATGAGCTGGCTCACGGCGGAATGGGATACCTCCAGCTCCTGGGATATGTCCATCAGCGTGAGCTGCTTTCCTTCCGACAATAAATAAAACAACGGGAACCAGCTGGCGTCGAAGGCGATGCCGGATTGGGCGTACACCTTGTTCACTTCCGCCAGGAAGTACTCGCTCAACCGCCGCAGCCGGCTGCCGAAGATCAGGTAACCCAGTTTGGGATAGAAACTCATACTAATTATATAAGTGCTTATATATTTTACAATATTAAAAAATCCTGCGCATACGCGGAGAATTTTTTAGCGGGTTATTTGCGTTTCACATCGAACCAAACGTCGGAAACATCTTCCGGATCGCCGTTATAGTTGATCTGCAGCTCCTCTCCCTTCTTGATGGCGCGGCGGGTTTTGATCGCCATGGTTTCCGCATCAAAATCCATCTCGTACTCACAGTTGGGCTCGTAAGAGTGGTTATAGATGGAGCAATACCCCAGGGCCACGCAGGAACGGGTTTCCCGTACGCCCCAGAGGAAGATGTAATTGTGCAGCTTGGTGGTATCCGCTATCTGGGTATCGCTGTTGGACAATACCAGTACGGGCGACACCTCGATGGTAGTCCCGGCGGGGATGGCTTCTTTGGTGAAAACACCGCGGCCTTTTTCTTTTGTCTTCTGTATGTACAAATACGGCTTGATCATAAATGACTTGGGAATAGATAAGCAGGGCGTAAATTAACACTAATACGCACACTAATCAAAATAAGCGCGACTGTTATTATTTTTGCTGCATGATCAACTATAACCCTCGCGACTGGTTCACCTTTATTTTCCGCATCCATAAGGCGGATACCGTGAAGAAGCTCTACCCCATGTTCGTCGCCATGGCGATATACAGCGCAGTGATCGCCTGGCTGGAGCTGAACTTCGTGCGGGTGCAGGCGGAGAAAGACCACCTGAAGAACATTTCGGCTATGCACGGCCTGCTGGGTTTCGTGATATCCATGCTGCTCGTATTCCGCACCAACACGGCGTACGACCGGTGGTGGGAAGGCCGCAGGCAATGGGGGCTGCTGGTCAACTGCAGCCGCAACCTCGCCATGAAGCTGAAGGCCATGCTGCCCACGGGGCACCCGGCCGTGGCCTGGTTCGCAACCATGATCCCGAATTACGCGTATACGATGAAAGACCACCTGCGTGGGGAATTCCACCCCCACAAGCTGGAAAATATGCCTGCCGAAGAACTGGAGCGCCTGGGCAAAGGGGGACATGTCCCCAACCGCATAGCCATCCTTATCCTGGAAAAAGTCAACGAGCTGCACCGCCAGCAGGTCATCTCGGGCGATCAGCTTATCACCATCAACAGCCAGCTGGAAGCATTCACCGACATCTGCGGCGCCTGCGAGCGTATCAAGAATACGCCCATCCCGTTTTCGTACAGCGTTTTCCTCAAGAAATTCATTTTCTTTTACGTCATGACCCTGCCCATGGGATATGTGTTCGGGTTAGGATACCTCGTGGTGCCCATGGTCGTTTTCATCTTCTACGTACTGGCGAGCCTCGAGCTAATCGCCGAAGAGATTGAAGATCCGTTCGGGAAAGACGCCAACGACCTTCCCACCGAAACCATCTCGGCCAGTATCCGCCGCCACGTGCAGGAGATCATGCAGTAATTACCTATTTTCGCGCTAGAGTCAGGATTTATGGAAAATGAAGCATTACTGGAAAAGTTCGAACAATTGGCCCGTGAGCAACAACCCCAGGAACTACGGTCGTTCCTGGACCACCAGCTCATTACGGACATCGCCGAGCTGATCTATGAAGACCCCGACCAGGCGTCGCTCATCATCAATAACCTGACGCTCAGCCGCGCAGCGGCGGCTTTCCGTATCCTGGAATTCCCGACCCAGGAAGAAATCATCCGCGACCTTCCCGCCACCAAAACCGCCGAGCTGCTCAACGAGCTGCCGCCCGACGACCGTACCGCTTTCCTCGAAGAACTGCCGGCGCAGGCCGTACAGGAGCTCATCAAACTCCTCGAACCGGAAGAAAGGAAAGTAACCCTTTCCCTCCTCGGCTACAAGGAAAACAGCGTGGGCCGCCTCATGACACCGGATTACATCGCCGCCCGCGCCCACTGGACCGTGGCGCAGGTGCTGAAGCACATCCGCATGTACGGCAAGGATTCCGAAACCATCGACGTTATTTATATCATCGACAGTCAGGGAAAGTTGCTCGACGACTTCCGGATCCGCGAGTTCCTCCTCGTATCCCCCGACACCGTGGTGGAAACGCTGATGGACGATCGGTTTGTGGCGCTCCATGTGAACGATGACCAGGAAGACGCCATCCAGACCTTCCGGCTCGAAAACCGGGTAGCCCTCCCCGTGCTCGACGCCGGCGGCGTCATGCTCGGGATCGTCACCATCGACGACATCCTCTGGATCGCCAACGAAGAACATACGGAAGACATCCAGAAGATCGGCGGTACCGAGGCCCTGGACGAGCCCTACCTCGACATGCCCCTGATGCGCCTCATCAAAAAGCGCGTGGGCTGGCTGATCATCCTGTTCATTGGCGAAATGCTGACCGCCTCGGTGATGGCTTATTTTGAAGACGAGATCGCCAAAGCCGTGGTGCTCGCCATGTTCATCCCGCTGATTATTTCCAGTGGCGGCAACAGCGGATCACAGGCATCCACGCTTATCATCCAGGCCATGGCGCTGGGTGAATTAACGATTAAAGACTGGTGGCGCGTCATGCGGCGCGAGATCGTTTCCGGCCTGATGCTGGGCAGTGTGCTGGGGATCATCGGGTTTACCCGCATTATCATCTGGAACCAGTTTTTCCATACTTACGGGGAGCACACATTGCTCATCGGCGCAACGCTGGGCGTTTCGCTGATCGGCGTGGTGCTGTGGGGCACCTTCTCAGGCTCCATGCTGCCGCTTCTGCTCAAAAGAGCCGGCGCCGACCCGGCCAGTTCCAGTGCGCCTTTCGTGGCCACGCTGGTCGACGTTACCGGGCTGCTCATCTATTTCTCGGTGGCGTATATGTTCCTTCAGGGTATTTTATTGTAAATCAGAAGCGCTTGCGGACCAGGCGGCTGCCTTTCCTCGTTTTGTGAATGATGAAGAGGTTGCTGTAGTCTTTACCCGCGATGCTGTCGATCCCCGGTTTTGCACCCAGGCTGCTGATGATGGGCAGCAGGGTATTGCTATGCCCGATAACGAGGAGACGCTTACCCCAGTCGTTGTGGCGGGAGATTTCATACAGCAGCGATTCGCCGGTGCTGTCGGGGGTATAGGTTACCGTGTCGATACCCAGGTGAATCCGGAGGGAATCTCCGGTTTGCCGGGTGCGGCGGTAGGGAGTGGAATAGATGCGCTGGATGGAGGAGTCTTTCAGCAGGTGATACAGCTTGCCCGCACGGCGCTCGCCTTCCGGGGTGAGCGTGGAATCCGGACCGGGGTTCTTTTCGGCGTGGCGCACGAGGAAGAAAGTGCCGGTGAGGAACGTGGTGTCCTCGGCCACGGGGACCACCGCCCGCTCCTTTTGCTTCCCAGGCCCGCAGCTACCGAAAACCGCCAGCATCAAAGCACCAGCCATCAATTTACGCTTCATCGGGTTATCTTGTTTAGTATCTTGTGCATCAAATTATAAAATATCTCCAAGCAAACCAATAATCCATCGCCTGTTTACGGGTTTATGCCAACACACATGAAACGCCTCACGCTACTCGCATTGCTTTGCTGGCCCCTTGCCGCTTTTTCGCAGCAAGCGCAGCCGCTCACCGTCGAAAAGATCATGCGCGACCCGAAATGGATCGGCACTTCCCCCGACAATATTTCCTGGGGTATCGACGGTAAAACTATCTATTTCAACTGGAATCCCGACAAAGCGCCGGCCGATTCCCTTTATTCCATCCAGCTTTCCCAGCGCAAACCGGTAAAAACCGTTCCGGCCAGCCGGACGCAGATACAGGCGCTCCAGTCCGGGGAATACAACCAGGCCCGCACCCGCCTCGCTTACACCTGGCAGGGCGACGTCTGGCTCCGCGATCTCGAAAGCGGCAAAGACACCCGCATCACCCAAACTTCCGAGCTGGAAACCGGCGCCGAATTCGGCTTCCACGACAGCCGTATCCTCTACCGCCGCGAACGCAATATTTACAGCTGGGACCTCACCACCGGCGCCACAGAGCAGCTGACCGACTTCGTCATGGGCGCCAAACCCGCTAAACGCAGCGAATCTGTGTCTGACCAGGAACAACATCTCAAAAACCAGCAACAGGAATTGTTTGAAGTGCTCCGCGAGCGGAAAGCCAAATCCGACGCTGCCACCGCATACAATAACCATCTCCCCAAACCCCGCGCACTCCGCCCCCTTTACCTCGACGACCGCTCCCTCAACGACGCCCGCATGAGCCCGGACGGGCGCTTCGTCGTGTACCGCGTGTTCCGCGAAGGCATGGCCCGCGGCGCGGAGATCCCCACGTTTGTGACCGACAACGGGTATACCGGCAGCGTGCGCACCAATGCCAAAGTGGGCAGTCCGCAAAGCCGTTACGAATCATTCGTCTACGACCGCGAGAAGGATACCTCCTTTGCCATCCGCACCCTCCAGATCCCCGGCATCTACGACAAACCGGATTACGTAAAAGATTACCCCCGCCGCGATACCGGCAAAACGGCGCGCCCCGTGATCATCAACGGACCGTATTGGTCGGAAAAAGGCACGCGCGCGATCGTGAATATCCGCGCGCAGGACAATAAAGACCGCTGGATCATGCTCCTCGACCCCGCAACGGGCACGCTCACGCCGCTTGACCGCCAGCGCGACGAAGCCTGGGTGGCAGGCCCCGGCATCAACTGGGGCAGCCTTGGCTGGATCAACGAGCAAACCTGCTGGTTCCAGAGCGAAGCCACCGGGTACAGCCATCTGTATACTTACAACGTAGCCACCGGCAAAAAGACCGCCCTCACTTCCGGGAAGTTCGAAGTACAGGATGCGCAGCTGTCGAGGGATAAAAATCATTTTTACATCACGACCAACGAAGTGCATCCCGGCGAAAAGCAATTTTACAAATTAGCCGTTGCCGGCGGGAAACCCGAGCGCATCACTACCATGGGCGGCGCGCATACGGTGAGCATCAGTCCGGACGAAAAGTGGATCGCCTACCGTTATTCCAACTCCAACCATCCCTGGGAGCTGTACATCCAGGAGAATAAGGCCGGCGCGAAGCCAGAACAGGTCACAAACCTGGCCATGAGCCCCGAGTTCCGCGCCTATCCCTGGCGCGAGGCCAACGTGATCACTTTCACCGCACGCGACAAGGCGGACGTATACGCCAGGTTGTACACGCCCGAAACATCGAAGAAAAACGGCGCGGCCGTGGTTTTTGTTCATGGCGCGGGATACCTGCAGAACGCGCATAAATGGTGGAGCCAGTATTACCGCGAGTACATGTTCCATAACCTGCTCACCGATCTGGGCTACACCGTGCTCGACATCGATTACCGCGGCAGCGCGGGCTACGGCCGCGACGTGCGCACCGGCATTTACCGGCATATGGGTGGCAAAGACCTCAGCGACCAGGTAGACGGCGCGAAATACCTCGTGCAGCAGCATGGCATCGATCCCAAACGCATCGGCATTTACGGCGGCAGCTACGGCGGGTTTATCACACTGATGGCGCTCTTCACTGAGCAGGATGCTTTCGCGGCCGGTGCGGCACTCCGCTCCGTGACCGACTGGGCGCATTACAACCATGGTTATACCAGCAACATCCTCAACGAACCGTATACCGACAGCATCGCTTTCCGCCGCTCCTCCCCCATTTATTTCGCGGAAGGATTGAAAGGCAAGCTGCTGATGTGCCACGGCATGGTGGACACCAACGTGCATTTCCAGGACATTGTGCGGCTGACGCAGCGGTTGATCGAGCTTGGGAAAGACGGATGGGAACTGGCCGTTTATCCCGTCGAAGACCACGGGTTCACCGAACCGGCGAGCTGGACCGACGAATACAAGCGGATCCTGAAACTCTTTGAAAACGAACTGCAGCGCCATTAGGCGCTGCTTTTTTTTCGGTATATTTGGATAGACCATCCCTTCCAACCTTATGATACTCCGGAAAATACTGGCACTGGGGGCCCTACTGTTGACCATTTCAATGACATCCGCGGCGCAGCAGCAGCCCCGGTATCAAGGACTTTTATGGGAGATAACCGGGAACGGTCTGCAAAAGCCTTCGTACCTTTTCGGCACCATGCACGTCAGCAGCAAGCTGGCATTTCACCTCAGCGATTCTTTCTACCATTGCATCCGCCGTTCGGACATGGTCGCGCTGGAAACCAATCCGGAACAGTTGCAGGAAGACTTTGCACGGAGCCGCATGTTTTTCCTCGGCAGCATGGCTTCCCGCAGGCCGCCGCAACGTAAAACCCTTCCGGACCAGGCGTTTACCGTTTCAACTTATGCTGACGCGCTGGAAGCGGGGCTCGCCTATCGCCCCGAAATGATCAATCATTTACTGTACCGTTCTTATTCCATGCAGGAAGATTTCGAAGAGAATACCTTCCTCGACATGTACATCTACCAGGTAGGCAGCAAACTCGGCAAGAAAGCGACCGGCGTCGAGAACTTCGACGAATCGGAGAAACTGATGTTTGAAGCCTACCGGGACGCGAGCCTCGACCGGCAGAACCGCCGGCCCGGCAGATCCGTTTCCCGCAACACGTCCGGCGAAATGCTGAACGATGCCTACCGCCGTGGCGACCTCGACTTGCTCGACTCCCTTTCCAACCGGCAATCCGAATCGCCCGCTTTCCTGGAAAAATTCCTCTATAAACGTAACGAGAACATGGCCGAAGCCATCGACTCCATCATCCGCCATACCAGCCTGTTTGCCGGCGTGGGCGCCGCCCACCTGCCCGGCGACCGTGGCGTGATTAATATGTTACGGAAGATGGGATACACGCTTCGTCCCGTACAATACGCCAACCGTGACGGCAAGCAGAAAGACGAACTCGACAAGCTGAAAGCACCTGTGCAATTCCGGGAATATTTCCCTGCAGACCGTAGTTTTTACGTGGATGTGCCAGGTAATCTTTTCAATTTCAGCCGGCTGCTGACTGTTAACCAGCTGCAGTATGCCGACCTGGCCAACGGCGCGTATTACCTCGTGTCGCGCATCAAAACGAATGCATCCAGCCTGGGGCAAACCACGGCGGATGTGATGTCGCGGATCGACAGCTCGCTATATGAATTCGTGCCCGGCAAAATCACTTCCCTCAAAAAAATAACGCTGAACCAGCATCCCGGCTTCGCCATCGAAAGCCGCACGCGGCGGGGCGACTTACAGCGTTACCGCATATACGTTACACCTTTCGAAATCCTGATTTTCAAGATCAGCGGCAACGGCGATTACGCCGCCGGGCCCGAGGGCGACCGTTTCCTGTCTTCCATCCGGTTGCCGGAGGCGGAGAAGCAAAACGCGCCCTACATGTACCGTTCACCGAACGGGGCTTTTACCATCGAAACCTCCGCGCAGCCCTGGTTTTCCAATGCGGTAGCCACACCGGGGTTTACACAACGGCAGGAATTTGAGTTGAAAGACGCAACGAACAACAACCACTACCAGGTTTTCCGCATCCCGTTGCATAATTATAACAGGTTGGAAGAAGATACGGTGGAGCTGTCATTCGCGGAAGAAACGTATCGCGCTACCGCTTCGGTAAAGAAAACCACCGGCCGCAAGGCCTTCCGCTGGCAAAACCGGGATTGCATCGAAATGCAGTACGATAATACCGACAACTCGCATACCATCGCACGCTTTTTCATCCAGGGGCCGCACACCGTGCTCGTAACCGCCAGGTACACCGGCGATAAAAAAGCCGCGGAACGTTTCCTGTCGGGATACCGGCCGGAGCTGCCGCAATACGGCACCGTAAACGAGGAACGCGATACCATGCTGCTTTTCACGGTGCAGTCGCCCGTGAAATCCCTGCAGGACGATATGGCCGAAGCGCTCGACGAATCGCTGGCCTGGAACCGTTACAGCGCTGGGGAATCCCGTATCAAGACGCGCTGGTTCGTGGCAGACAGCACGGGAGAGGCGATCCGCGTGACGGTCCGCAAGTACAATCCCTATTACTCGATCGACAGTTCGGAATACTGGCAGCGCGTGGTGGAAGGGCTCAGTGAAGAAAGCGACCTGGCCGTGGCTTCGAAAGAAAGATTTTCGAAGAATGGACAGGAAACAATGTTGCTCCGCATGCGCGACACCAACTCCTCACGGCAGATAATGCACAAAGTGATCGTCAGCAACCATATGCGTTACTTACTGACATCGCTCATCGATTCCGCAGCGGGGCCGTCGGATTTTGTGAAAGGTTTCTTCGGGACTTTCCGTCCTGCTACGGACCCAATGGATTCCACGATGTTATTTTCATCCCGTGGCAGTGCGCTGATCCGGGATTTTCATGCAGCAGACAGTGCGTTGCGGGCATCGGCCCGTATGTCTGTCGGCATTGCCGAATTCAGGGATGCGGACGCACCGGGGCTCATCGGGCTGATAAAGGGATGGAGCGCGAAAGAGAAGGATTACCTTTCCGTGAAATCGAGCCTGCTAGGAGGCCTGGGAACGCTGCATCACCCGGATGTGTTGCCGTACCTGAAGAGCGCGTACCTCGCGGCGGAAGACACTTCGTTGTTGCAGCAGGCCGTTGCGCGGGCGCTTCTCATGCAGAAAACGGCCGGCGCCAACACGCTGTTCAAGGAACTGGTGCTGACCGACATCCCCATCCTTAGCGACGGCGACCGCATCTACAACTGGTTCTTTCCCATGTACGATACGCTGCAACTCAGTTCCGGTTTGTTCCCCGAGCTGTTGCAGCTGACGGCCTTATCCGAATACAAAAGCAATATTTACCGTTTCATGGCGCAGGCGGCCGACAGCAATGCGCTGGCGCCCGCGCTTTACGAAGACCACATCGGCCAGATCGCTTTCGATGCGCGCGGAGCTTTGCAGGCGCTGGTGAGCGAATCGCAGGAGCAGGAAGAAGATCCCGAAGGAAGGCCCGGATTTGAGCCGGCCAACGACGAGATTGAACAGTTCGCGGTGCTGCTGCTTCCTTTCCGTGAAAAAAACAGGAACGCCGCCCGCTTCTTCAACAGCCTCGAAAAGCTGCGGCAACCGGCGCAGCAGATCAGTCTCATTTCGTTGTACCTGCGCCGTGGGGTACCGGTGAAAGACAGCCTGCTCCAGGCCATCGCCGCCCAGGACCTCTACCGTGCCCGGCTGTGGGACGAGCTGGAATCGATCGGGAAGTCCGCACGATTCCCGGAACGCTACCGCAAGCAGGAATTGCTGGCCCGGAGCATGCTCATGGCGGCCCCGGCGTGGGACAACCGACTGGATTCCATTATTTTCCTCAGCAAGCAGGCCACTACTTTCCGACTGAAGAAAGGCACTATTTACTTCTACAAATGCCGCATGAAAAACCTCGACGATTGGTTCCTCGCAGTGAGCGGGCTGCAACCCAAAAACGCGGCGCATGTACGTGGCTCGGCAGCATTGCTGGAAGTAGCCGACAAACCGATGGACAGCAAAGTGTCCGTAGCCACGCAGCAGGAAAAATTATTGCGGAAAGCGCGGTATAAATCGAGTATGCGGGCGATGTACGAAGAGTAGTAATTTTTACTGGTACGATATGATGCAAGGGAATTCGCGGCCGCGGGTTCCCTTCTTTTATCAGTAGGATTCGATGGATTGCAATACGCGGAGAATGCCTTGTTTTTCCGCGCCCGTTTTCGCCAGATCGTAGGCGCGGCGGTAATGGGACGCGGCTTTCGCGGGATCGTCGCTCCGGTTCAACTCTCCCAGCAGCAGCCAGTAGAAATGATTGTCCGTGAGTTGCAGTTTTTCGGCTTCCGCCAGCGCGAGGGGTGCGCCATGGGCTTTATAGAGCGCGAAAGTGCGGTTGAGGGCGGCGGCGGGGGAATAATGCAGGATGAGCAAATCGTTGTACAGCGCCAAAATTTCCTGCCATTTTTCCGGGGTGTCTTCTTTGCTGCAATGCAGGAAGGCGATCCGTGCTTCGAGGTGGTAAGTGCTGAGCACATTACCCGTGGCCGACAGGCCGAGGAAATGCATCCCTTTTGCGATAAGCTCGCGGTCCCAGCGGTTTTCGTCCTGCTCTTCGTACAGCACGATAGTTCCGGTACCCGGTTGCCGTGCTTCGAAGCGCGAGGCGTGGAAGCACATGAGCGCCAGGAGGGCGAAGGTGCGCGGTTGCGCGGTGGCGGGGAAGGTGGTAAGGAGAAGGCCCAGGCGCATGGCTTCCAGGCAGAGATCCTTTTGCAGGATAACGTCTTGCGTGCGGCTGTAGTAGCCTTCGTTGAAAAGGAGGTAAATGATGTGCAGCACATTATCGAGCCGCGCGTCCAGCATGTTTTCAGGTGGCAGTTCCATCCGGATGTTTTCGGTACGGAGCTTTTCTTTTGCGCGGAAGAGCCTTTTGTTGATGGTTTCCTTGTTGGTCAGGAACGCTTCGGCGATCTCGTCGATCCCGAATCCGCAGAGGATGCGCAGCGCCAGGCCGATCTGCGATTCGCTGGCGATGGCGGGGTTGCAGATGGCGAAGATCATCCGCAGCTGACTGTCCTGGATGTTTTGGGCGGAGAAGTCGAGGTCGGTTTCGGGTTCTTCCGTTTCCATGCCGGCTTTTACGGCCGGGAGCACCTTCTGCTGCCAGATTTCGCCCCGCCGGAAGTACGTCAGCGTTTTCTGCTTCGCCACCACATACAGCCACGCGGCCGGGTTTTCGGGCATGCCCTTCCCGGCCCAGTTTTCCGCCGCCGTCAGGAAAGTATCGCCGACGATGTCTTCCGCCGTTTCGATATGCTCCAACCCGAATTGACGGCTGATCACCGCCACCATTTTGGTGAATTCCTGCTGAAACAGCTGATCGATGGTTGCGCGTGCTTTACTCATGGCTGCAAAATAAAACGGTTCGCCCGGATTCCGGGCGAACCGTATTCCATAATATCTTATCCAACCACCTGCCTGATCTCGACGCTGCCGCCCGCTTCGATGGCAGGGCATCCGTGCGCGAGCGTAGTCGCTTCTTCCAGGTCTTCTGCACGGATCACGGTGAGGCCGCCCAGGCGTTCGCGGATCTCCACGAAAGGCCCGTCGGTCACCACACCGCCGGCTTTCAGCACGCGGCCCTGGTTGGGAACGAGGCGCGTAGGCGGCATCACCAGTTTGCCCTGCGCGGCGATCCCGCCCAGCCAATCCTGCCACTTTTTAACAAGCGCAGCCTGCTCGGTTTCCGGTAACTGGAGATGATCGTATGTTGGTTGACGGAATAACAATGCAAAGTCTTTCATCATCTTGTTTTTATAGAATGCTTGAAATTAAATAATTAATGGTTCATACCGCCGCTTTGGCATTAAACACACCGGGCACATAATTGCCGCCCATGATCCGGAACGCGATGTTGAAACGGTTATAGCTGTTAATGACCATCGTGGCGAAAGTCAGTTCCGTAAGCTCTTCTTCGGAGAAAATTTCCGTGGCCTGTTCGTATACTTCATCCGGCACTTCGCGGTTGTTCAGCATAGTCACGGCTTCGGCCCAGGCAAAAGCCGCGCGCTCCCGGTCGGTGAACAGCTCCGTCTCGCGCCAGGCATCGAGCAGCAGGAGCCTTTGCGCGGTTTCGCCCATGGCGAGCAGGTCTTTGGAATGCATATCGAGGCAGAATGCGCAGCCATTGATCTGCGATACGCGCATGTAAATCAAATGCAGCAGCGGCTGTTCCACAACGGGGTTTTTATGCAGGTAAGCGCCGAGCGTAAACAATGCTTTGGTTACCGGGAAACCTTTTTCAAAAGGATTGATTCTTTGTGACATGATATTGCGTTTTTAAGGTGGTGAATATTGTTCGTATACCCTAATAATGCATGACCATTTCCCGATTGGACATCTTCCCCCGATTTTTTTTAAAATATTTTTCAAAACAGGATCGCCGCAGCTGCCGCTGGTCATCCAGCGCACAACTACGGCGACATAACAAATTGAATATAAGCTATTTCCGTTAAGGCAATTCCAATACCTGCCCTTGTCCCAGCAACCGGGCCTTCAATTGTCCATAATCCACGTCCTGCACATTTACCCGGGTTTCCAGCGCCATTACGGCAGCGGTGGCCGCCGACTGTCCCAGCACCATAAACGTCCATTCGAGGCGGATGGCGCCATAGGCGATATGGCTCGACGACGGGCAGGTGGGTGTGAGCAGATTGGTGCATTCGCTTTTTCGCGGAACGAGCGCCCGGTAGGCTACCGGCAGCGGGCGCCAGTTACCGTAAGGTTCAAACACGAATCCTTCGTTATAAGCATATCCTTCATGCACGATCCTCCTGACGCTGTGCACATCCGGCGGCCAGAAGGCAACGCCAACCGGGTCTTCCACAGGGGTCGGATCCGGTTTAAGAATATGATGTTCTGTGATGACATAATCCGAGACCATCCTTCGCGCATCGCGGACATAAAACTGGTGCGGCCAGTTGCCGTTGTCGGTAAACTCGTCTTTCGCCAGTCCCCAGGACGCCCATTCCTTTTGCATATCCGGCGCCAGCCGCAGGACGGCCGTATCGTTCGCGAGGAAGTAAAAGAGGCCTTCGGTGAACAAGCGGTGCTCATTCAGCACGCGCTGGCGGGTCGCGTAATTACCACCCGGATAATCCACGTTCATGCCATACAGGTTGTGGGATAGGTCGTGCCAGGCGCCGAGGTCGGATTTGCTGTTGGGCACGCTCACCCATGGCCAGAGCAGATGGCCGCCGGCTTCCAGGTAACGGATGTAGATTTCGTATGAGTTGCGGTCGTAACCGGGCGGCTTCCGGAAAGGCACGCGGTTTTCCGGCACCGGCGTCAAAACCGCCCGGAAGCAATATGCCTGCAGATGCTTGTCGGCCGCCCCGGGTGTGCCGATAGCGCCGGGCTGGATCGTGGGGATAAGTCCGCTTTCCGGCTGGCCGGGGATTTTGTACGGGTCGACTTTCACTTTGAACTGGGCATGCGTGGTTTCGCCCCGGATGCCGTTCAGCGTTTCGTTGTACTGCGCGTTGGATTCGCGGCCGATCACGGTGGAGATGCCTGCTGCTGCCAGCAGGTCTCCTTCATATGTAGCATCTATAAAAACACCGGCACTGAAAGTCTTGCCGCCTTCCATCCGGATACGCGTGATCGCCGTTCCTTTCTTGCTGACCGCGTTGCGCTTCTCTACGAGCCGGGTCCGGGTAAATACCTGCACTTTATGTTCCGACAGCCAATCCATCAGCACCTTCTCCCCCACGCCGGGCTCGTGCGACCAGAGGGCGTGTTTCTTCGTTCTCGTCCGCCATGCGGTTTCGAATTCCTCTGTTCTTCCATATACTTTAGCGATGCGGCGGTAATATTCCAATGCCAGGCCGCCTACAGATACGCTGTTCTGGAAAGCCTGCTGGCTGTCGATATCCGTTACGCCGAGCCCGTTCGTCATAATGCCGCCCACATGCGCGGTGGTTTCGATCAGGGCTACGGACTTGCCCATCTTCGCGACCTGTATCGCGGCGGCGATCCCGCCGGGCGTTCCGCCGTATACTACCACATCGAATTGCATTTGCGCGCACGCCAGCAACGGCAGCAGGCAACCCGCCAGGCCGGTCAAAAATTTCTTCATCATGTAAGCCTGTTTTAATAACCTTTAATCTGATCCAGTGCGCTGTTGGCATCGATTTCCCGCTGCGGAATGGGGAACCAGACCTGGTGCGCCTGTACGGTGGCATTCCGGGAGAAACTGTTCTCCGCTTTCACAGCAGCGGCGAGGCGGCCGGTGCGCACGAGGTCGAACCAACGCTGGCCTTCGAAACAGAACTCCAGTCTTCTTTCTTCCAAAATAGCATCCTTGAATGTTGCGGCATTGAGACCCGAGAGATCGTCGAGGCCGGCGCGGTTCCGCACTTCGTTGATCGCGTCATAAGCTTCCGTACCCGGGCCGCCATTGGCTTCGCTCAGCGCTTCCGCGTAGATGAGAAGGATTTCGGAATAGCGCATATACGGCCAGCTGGTGCCGCCGTTCACTCCCACTTTCACAGTAGGGTCCGCCAGTTTCCAGAAAGAAACGGCCAGCGCGGGGTCCGGGTTATCAACGGACAACTGCACTGTTTGCTGTGTTACCGGGTGTACATAAGAAGTCAGGAATGTAACGGCCGTGCGTTTATCGTTCGGCGTGTAGGCTTCGAACAATGATTTGCTCACCCGGAAAATCCCGTAACCATTATTCGGAACGATGGGCGCACCGCGGGGTGCATACCCCGTTGTAAAGGAATTGCCCTGGATATCGGTGAGGAACACCACTTCAAAAAGGGACTCCTTTCCACCCCGGTTTTTGATGGCAAAAACGTCGGCGTAGTCTTCCCACAAGTCGTAAATCCCCAGGTCGATCACTTCTTTCGCCTTGGCCGCGGCCTGCGACCAATAAGGAGATCCCGCCACGTTTCCCGCGCGCGCCAGGTACACTTTGGCCAGCAATCCTTTCGCCGCGCCCATTGTAGCCCTGCCGATGTTGGCGCTGGATGCGTAACTCCTGGGCAGCGCAGTTTCCGCCGCCTTCAGATCGGCTTCGATCAATCCATACACTTCGTCAATACCGGCTTTCGGCATTTCCACACCCGCCAGCGTCGTGATTTCATTCGTCACCAAAGGAACGCCGCCGTAGAAACGCACGAGGTTGAAGTAATGCAGTGCGCGGAGATAATGAGCTTCACCGAGATACTGTTTCTTCAGGTTTTCATCCATGGGTATGACTGGAACGCGCGCCAGGATGATATTCGAAAATTGAATGCCCCGATAGGCGCTGCTCCAGATCTGACCGGAGTAGCTGTTGGTGGACACCTGTTCGTATTTCCAGATCGCCACCCGGTCCGCCGCACCGGTGAGGAACGGGATTCCGTCGTCCGCGCAAATCACATTGGGCGTTAAAATATGTTCGTTCTTGTAGACTTCATGCAACACGCTGTATGCCCCTGTCACCGCCGCTTCCGCGTCTGCCGCGTTGCGATAGAAAGTACTGGACGCCTTCCAGCCGTCCGGTGAAAGATCGAGGCTGGGCTGGCAACCTGCGACGCAAATGGAAAATATAATAAAGAGGATGTTTCTCATGATGAATGAATTTTAGAATTTAACATTCAAACCGAACAATATTGTTTTGGCAGTCGGATAGCCGCCGTAATCCATACCCTGGTCGATCGCCGAAGCGCCGAAGCGGCTCACTTCCGGATCGTAACCTTTGTATTTGGTGAACGTCACCCAGTTTTGCGCGGATGCATACACCTTCAGGCTGCTCAAGCGCAACTTGCTCAACACATGCGGCTGGAAGTAATACCCCAGCGAAATATTCTTCACCCGCAGGTACGAACCGTCTTCCACGTGAAAACTGGACAGGATGCGCTGGCCCCCATTCGAGTTGGCGCGGGGAACAGTATTGCCGGGATGGGAAGGCGTCCAGCGGTCGAGCACATCGGCCGACTGGTTATTGTTGCCATTCAGGTTGTACAGGTCAAATCGCCCGAAGTTCAGGATATCGTTGCCATAGCTGCCCTGCACGAAAATGTTCATTTCAAACCCTTTCCAGGTAACGGTATTGTTCAACCCGCCAAAGAAATCGGGATTTCCGTTGCCGATCACGGTGCGATCGGCATCGTTGATCACACCATCGTTGTTGATATCGGCATACCGGATATCGCCCGGGCTGGCGGACTTCTGGGCCGAAGCGTCTATCTCCGCCTTGTTCTGGAAAATACCGATCATCTTCCTGCCATAAAAATCACCCAACGGCTGGCCTACCCGCATCAACACCGTATTGCCCCAAACGCCGAGGTGGCCGCTGCCGGAACCGGCGGAGATTTCAGGCCGGTTGTCCAGCGTCAACACTTTATTCTTATTGAAGGAAATATTGAACGCGCTGTTCCATTTTACAGCAGGACCGCTGATATTGACAGTGTTGATCCCCAGTTCGAAACCACGGTTTTCCACTTTACCGATATTTTGCAGGGATTCGCTGTAGCCGGTGATCTGCGGCACGTTCACCCTGAACAACAGGTCTGATGTGGTTTTGATGTAATAATCCGCCGTGATCATAACACGGTTGCGGAAAAGGCCGATATCCACCCCAGCATCCAGCTGCGCGTTCTTCTCCCAGCTCAGGTCCATGTTGCTGATGCCACCGGGAACGCCGCCGGTTTGCAATACAGCATTCGGGCCAAAGGGATATTTGACGTTGGAAATGTAGGAAAGATAACCGTAGTCCCCGATTTCCTGGTTGCCTGTTAAGCCGTAACTGGCGCGGATTTTCAGGTCAGATACCAGTTGTTGGTCCTGCATGAATTTTTCGTTGATCATTTTCCAGGCTACGGCGCCGGACGGAAAAAAGCCGTATTTGTTATTCGGCCCGAAGCGCGATGAGCCGTCGCTCCTGGCCGTGAGCGTGAGCAGGAAACGGTTATCGTACCCGTAATTCACCCGCGCCAGGTAAGAGCTCAGCGCCCAGTCGCCGGCCGAAGATCCCGGTGTTCTCAACGTGGCGCCGGAAGCCAGGTTATTGTATTTGGCGAAATCGTCGGTGAAGTTGGTGGCATTCGCGGTTACGTTCTCATTGCGATAGGCCTGCGTTGCGTATCCCGCCATTGCGGTTAGCTGGTGAACATCTTTGAAAGTACGCGTATACGTCAGCGTGTTTTCGTTCAGCCAGTTGATGCCCTGGCCGGCCGAAACGGAAGCATCGCCGTTGGTGCCGGCGCCCAGTCCGATCTGGCGGGTAGCGTAGTAATTGGTTTTGAAACTATTGAGATCTGCGCCCCAGGATGTGCGAAAGGTCAGTCCTTCGATGATTTTATATTCCGCGAAGAAGTTGGCGAGCAGACGTATGTTGCTTACCTGGTCAGTGATCTCGTTGGCGAGGCCCAGGGGATTGTCGACCAGGTTGCCGTTCAGCGGGCCCTGGTCGCGATAATATTTGCCGCTGGCGTTGAAGACGGGGAATACCGGCGCGTAGTTGATGGCTGCGTTGGTAACGCCCGAACTGGCGCCGCCGTCGGTTTCCGTGCGGGAGGCGTTGGATTTGGTGTAAGCCGCCTGCATGGAGAGGCCCACGTTAAGGCGGGAAGTCACTTCACGGTCCAGGTTGGCGCGGAGGGTGTAACGTTTGAAGTACGAATTAACGAGAATGCCCTCCTGGTTATAATAGTTCCCGGAAATGGCGTAGCGGGTTTTGGATTCGCCGCCCGTAAAAGACAGCTGGTAATTCTGGATGGGCGCCTGTTGGAAAACTTCGTCCTGCCAGTCGGTACCCTTCCCAACGTTCGCGGGCAGTGGGCGATCCGGCGATGAGCCGTCGAAATAGGGCGCGCCGCCGGCATTTACGCGGGCTTCGTTGATAAAGTCGGCGTATTGCTGCGCGTTGAGCAGTGGGATTTTCCGGCGTACCGACTGGATGCCGTAATAGCTTTCGAAGTTGACGCTGGACACGCCCTTCTTGCCTCGTTTCGTCGTTACCATTACAACGCCGTTGGAGCCGCGGGAGCCGTAGATGGCGGTAGAGGAGGCATCTTTGAGTATTTCGATGGATTCGATATCGGAAGGGTTGATATCATTGATGCTGGTGGTAGGAAATCCATCCACTACGTACAGCGGCGCATTGCCGGCGTTAACGGATCCTGTACCGCGGATGCGGATGGTAGCCGCGCCGCCGGGTCGGGCGGAATTCTGGGTAACCAAAACGCCGGCTGCACGGCCTTGCATGGCCCTGTCGAGGTCCGTCACCGGTGTGGCTTTGATATCATTTTCACTAACGCTGGCCACGGAGCCGGTGATATCGCTTTTCTTCACGGTGCCGTACCCGACCACTACCGCTTCGTTGAGGTTCCCGATATATTCCTGCAGCACTACGGCGAGGTAATCCTTGCCTTCCACCGGCAATTCCCTTGCTGTGTAGCCGAGACTGGACACGACGAGCACCGCGCCGGGGGGGACATTGTTCAACACGAATTCCCCTTTCGCATTGGTCGAAACACCTTGCCGCGTACCCTTTATGACTACGCTGGCGCCGGGTATGGGCGCACCCTTCCCGTCGGTCACCACACCGGTCAACGGATGATCCGCAGGTTCGGCGGCGGCCACGGTATCCGGAACAGCGGCAACGGCGGCGGCCTTCCGGCGCTCGATGACGATATTCCTGCCGGTGATTCTGTAAGCAATGGGCTGCCCCTGGACGCAGATATCCAGCACATCCTTCAACTGCACATCGCTGACGTGTACAGACACCGGCGTGGTACGGGAAAGCGCGGATTCATTGTAAATAATCGAAACGCCCGTTTGCGAAATGATTTCCGCAAACACCTGCTTCAATGGTACGTTCTTCATTGACAGGGACACTTTCTGCGAGTAACCCGCGGCACTGACATGCAGGCAGGTTACGAGTAAAATAAAAGCGATCATTCTCATCACCCGGCATAATTTACTGCTGATGAAATCGGAGGCTAATTTGGTTGATAGCCCGCACTGCTGCGGGATTTCTCCTTTCAGTTTAAAATACATACATTCGTGGTGTTTGGTGGTGGTGAAATAGTCAAGCACAGATTATCAAAGCACGCCAGATTTTGCCGGGGATGCCGTTAACATTCCCGGTTTCCTTTGTACCCTGTAATAATTTATTGTTCTTCTTTTGGTTGTATTTACGGTAGTACGATCACTTTTCTCCCCTCTATTTTAAAATGATTAGCGCCACCTTCTTCCAGGAAAAGGAGCACGTCGGCTAATGCCATTTTCCGGCTCAGCCCGCCACCATAGAGGTTCTTGTTGGGCGGGGCCTGGTATATGATATCGACGTCGTACCAGCGGGCCACTTCTCTCAGGATGGCCGGCAGGTCGGTATTATTGAAAATGAACAAACCGTTTTTCCAGTCCGTCACCCTGCTGACGTCCGTTTCATGCACAGCGATCTCCCGGCTGTCCGGCTCCATCACTGCCTGCTGGCCCGGACGGAGCGTTTGCGTGGAAGCTTTGTGCATCACACGGACCGCACCCTGGAGCAAAGTCGTTTTAACGGCCTGTTCATCAGGATAAGCCATCACGTCGAAACTGGTGCCCAGCACTTGTACTTCCGTTGCCTGGTTGATTTTCACCTTGAAAGGCTTCTCCGTATCTGCGGCGATTTCGAAGTATCCCTGCCCGACCAGTTCCACCGTTCTTTCCGTATTGTTGAAAACAACAGGGTATTTCAGGCTGCTGGCGGAATTCAGCCAAACACGGGTACCGTCGTGCAAAGTCACCTGGAATTGTCCGCCGCGCGGGGTGCGGAGGGTATTGAATCCCTGTGCGCCGCTTCCGCGTGTTGCGGTGTATTGCAGGCTGCCGTTCTGCTGTTGAATGGCGGTTTGTCCCTGTGAAATCTGCCGGCCGCTGGTACTGTCGAGCTGCACTGTGCTGCCATCCGCCAATACCAGCACTGCTTTGTTGCTACCCGGCGCAGGCTGGGCGTTCGCCTGTTCGGGCGGGGCGGCGGGCTTTTCGTAAAGGTACCAGGCCAAAGCAATGGCCAGTATGGCTGCGGCTGCGGCCACCCAGGCGCGGAGGCGCCGCCGGATGCTGACAGGGCGCAAACGGGTTTCTCCGGATTCCCGGATCTGCCGCATCAGGTTGCTTTTTACGCGCCCGGCCGTTTCCGGGAAGTGGTAGCTGCCGGCCAGGCGTTCTTCGAGCGCCTCGTCCATCATGGCAGACAGGAGCGCCTCGTAAGCGGGGTCCTGGAAAACCTGGTATAATTCCTCCCTTCCGTCCGTATCCAGCGAACCGGTGATATAGTCGTCGAGCAGGGATTGTATCGTTTGTCGGGTATGCATGGCTACACTTTCAATAATAAAGACGCAGGAAAAACGACATATGTAGTGCCGCGGCAAAAAAAATTAAAATCAGTCGAAGAGGATGGTCGTCAGGGTAACATATAAGATGAAGTCGGCGCTGACGTTATTGCGGAGGCGGGATTTGAGGAAAGTCACCGCTTCCACCAGGTATTGGTTGACCGTTCCGTAGCTGAGTCCGGTTTCCCGCATGATTTCCTGGCGGCTCATTTGCTCCATGCGGTACATTTTGAACACGCGTTTTTTCTGGGCGGGCAATTGCTCTATCGCTTCCATCACCTGGTGGTAGAACTCCTTGTAATCGAGCTGGCGGTCCGGCACCATCTGCGGTTCTTCCAGCAGGAAGTTTTCCGGTTCGGCCGGCAATTCTTTCTTTTTACGCAGTTCGGAAAATATGCGGTTACGGGTGACGATGAACAGGAAATTCCGGAAGCTTTCCAGTGCCGGGAGGCGCTGGCGGTTTTCCCATAATTTGAGGAAGATGTCCTGCGTTATTTCTTCCGCATGCGCCGCGTTTTTGAGGAAGCTCAGGATGTGCGCGTAAACGCCGGCCCAATATTGATCGAACAACGCGGCGAACGCCACCTCGTTCCCGGCGGCGGTTTCCCGCAGGAGCTGCTGTTCGTTCATGTCTTGTACAGTATCAGGCAACGTGGATGGTTTACGGCCGTAATATACGGGTTGCGGGGTAAAAATTATACTTTGATGCTTTTGCGCATTCCGCCATGGTGCGGCATTCTTACGTCCATCCTTCGTTCATCCTTCGTTCGCTGACCGTCAAACCCTTGCCAGCACTGGATACCAACGAAGGATGAACGAAGGATGAACGAAGAATGAATGAAGAATTGGCGTATATACACCCGGATATACGTCTATACCGCCAGCAGGCCGCTCCGCTTTTCCCAAAAACGGGGGTCATCTTTCCTGACATTTCCGCATTACTTTCATAATCCTTCCGACTTTCTTAAAATATTTTTCCAACTCATGTGTGATACGTATCATTTTAGCGTATACTGAAATAAAAATCTTTCGCTTATCAATTATAATTATTCATTATTTAATAGGCAGACTTTCATAAAACCGCTGTTAATTGCCTGAATAATCTTACATTGAGGGCCGTTTTGTTTTTTTATAACCTCTCAACCCTACTGTAACAAGATGTGTGGAATTGTAGCCTATATCGGCCAAAGGGAAGCCTATCCCGTAGTATTAAAAGGATTGAAAAGATTGGAATACCGCGGTTATGACAGCTCTGGTGTGGCATTGCTCAATGGCGGAAAGCTGAAAGTGTACAAGAAAAAAGGAAAAGTCGCCGAATTGGAAGATTATGTGACGGGCAAGGATGTAAAAAGCCACATCGCCATCGCGCACACACGCTGGGCCACACATGGTGAGCCTTCCGACCGCAACGCCCATCCCCACGTATCGGGCGACGGCAAGCTGGCCATGGTCCACAACGGCATTATTGAAAATTACATGCAGCTCAAACAGGAGCTGCTGAACAAAGGCCACCAGTTTTCCAGCGATACCGACACCGAAGTGCTCATCCACTTCATCCAGGAAATCAAGCAGAGCAACGAATGCTCCACCGAAGAAGCTGTGCGCATCGCGCTGAAGCGCGTGGTGGGCGCGTATGTGATCGTGATCGTGGACGAAGACAATCCCGGCACCCTCATCACCGCGCGCAAAGGAAGCCCGCTCGTGATCGGCGTTGGCAAAGGTGAGCATTTCCTCGCGTCAGATGCATCGCCCATCGTGGAATACACGAAAGAAGTGGTGTATGTGAACGATTACGAGATCGCCATTCTCCGGGCCGACGAGCTCATCCTCAAAAACATTTCCAACGAAATACAAACCCCTTATATCCAGAAGCTTGATATCGAACTCGCGGCCATAGAAAAAGGCGGTTATGATCATTTCATGCTGAAGGAAGTGTTCGAACAACCGCAGACGATTTTTGACAGTCTACGCGGCCGCCTCGACGCCAAAAACGGCACCCTCACCCTGGGGGGCCTCCGCGAACACCTCGACGTGCTCACCGCCGCGCGCCGCATCATCATCGTGGCCTGCGGCACCAGCTGGCATGCCGGGCTCGTGGCCGAATACATCATCGAAGAACTGTGCCGCATCCCCGTGGAAGTGGAATACGCTTCGGAATTCCGTTACCGCAATCCCGTGGTAGGCCCGGGAGATGTGATCATCGCGGTGAGCCAGTCCGGTGAAACGGCTGACACGCTCGTGGCCATGGAAAGCGCCAAGGAAAAAGGCGCCATCATCCTCGGCGTCTGCAACGTAGTGGGCTCTTCCATCGCGCGACTCAGCAACGGCGGCGTATATACGCACGCAGGCCCCGAAATCGGCGTAGCCAGCACCAAGGCGTTTACCGCGCAACTGGCCGTACTGGCCATGATCGCACTGAAAATCGCCCAGGCGAAGGGGTCCATCACCGAGCAACGGTTCCAGCACCTCCTCGAAGAACTGAACGATGTTTCCGAAAAAGTAGCCACCGCGCTGCAGCTCAACGACCAGGTGAAAGCCATCGCGGATAAATATAAAGATGCACGCGACTTCCTCTATCTCGGCCGCGGGTACAACTTCCCCATCGCGCTGGAAGGGGCGCTGAAGCTGAAAGAGATCAGCTACATCCACGCCGAAGGCTATCCCGCCGCGGAAATGAAACACGGCCCCATCGCGCTCGTCGATGAAAACCTGCCCGTGGTGTTCGTGGCA
Source organism: Chitinophaga pollutisoli (assembly GCF_038396755.1). Classification (NCBI taxonomy): domain Bacteria; kingdom Pseudomonadati; phylum Bacteroidota; class Chitinophagia; order Chitinophagales; family Chitinophagaceae; genus Chitinophaga; species Chitinophaga pollutisoli. The sequence goes on from NZ_CP149822.1 coordinate 1,713,986, forward strand.
ACGAAAGACAGCTACTACGAAAAAATCGTGTCCAACATCCAGGAAATCAAAGCCCGGAAAGGAAAAGTGATCGCCGTGACCACAGCGGGCGACGCCACGATCCCCACCATGGCCGATGACGTTATCGTTGTACCGGAGGCGGATGAACTGGTGGCGCCCATCATCTCCGTCATCCCCCTGCAGCTCCTCGCCTATCACATCGGCGTCAGCAAAGGGTTCGACGTTGATAAACCGCGTAACCTCGCCAAGTCCGTAACCGTAGAATAAAGCGCGTATGAATAATATCCAGAAGAAACCCCTCAGCCTGCTGGGCTACCAGTTCGTGGACGGGCGCTACCTGCCGAAGGGGCGCGACGAATATTACCTGCGCGACCAGCAACGCGGCAAATCCAACGTGTACCGCAAGCTGAAAGCCGGCGAAATCGAAACGCTCGTACGCAACGACAATACCTCCGACGACTGGAACAACATCTTCGTAGACAACGAATTCGACCCGCATCTCGTTCAACACTGCCAGTTTTACGGGATCGTCCGCATCGGAAAACTGGAACCTTACTTCCTGGAGTTCCATAACCTGCGGCTGCCCGTGGGCCTGTATTACAGCACCATCGCGTCTTGCGACATAGGCGACAACGTGGTGATCCATAACGTGAATTCCCTTTCGCATTATATCATCGGCAACGATGTGATCATCTCCAACGTCAACGAACTTGGCGTAACGGATCACAGCAAATTCGGGAACGGCATATTGAAGGAAGGCGAACCCGAAAGCGTGCGCATCTGGCTGGAACTTTGCAATGAAAACGGCGGGCGCAGCGTTTTGCCTTTCGACGGGATGCTGCCCGGCGACGCCTGGTTCTGGACCCGCAACCGGGCCGACGAAGCCTTGCAGAACCAATTCAAAGCGTTCACCGAAAAGCAATTCGACAAACGCAGGGGCTATTACGGCGAGATCGGCGACCGCACCGTGATCAAGAACTGCAAGATCATCAAGGATACTAAGATTGGGACAGACGCCTATCTCAAAGGCGCCAACAAGATCAAGAACGTAACGCTCAACAGCGACGCCACCGCGCCCACCCAGATCGGGGAAGGCTGCGAGCTGGTAAACGGGATCATCGGCTACGGGTGCCGCGTGTTCTATGGCGTGAAGGCTGTCCGCTTCGTAATGGCGTCGCATTCGCAACTGAAATACGGCGCGCGTCTCATCAACTCTTATCTCGGCAACAACGCTACGATCTCCTGCTGCGAAGTACTCAATTCGCTCATTTTCCCCGCACACGAACAGCATCACAACAATTCTTTCCTCTGCGCCGCGCTCATCATGGGGCAAAGCAACATGGCCGCCGGCGCTACCATTGGATCCAACCACAATTCCCGTGGAGCGGATGGTGAGATCATCGCCGGGCGAGGGTTCTGGCCGGGCCTTTGCGTGAGCCTCAAGCACAATTCCATGTTCGCTTCCTTTACGCTCATCGCGAAAGGAAATTATATGAGTGAACTGAAAATACCGATTCCGTTCAGCCTCGTGGTGAACGATGAGCACGACGACATGCTCAAGATCATGCCGGGTTACTGGTTCCTGCACAACATGTACGCCCTCGCCCGCAACGCCTGGAAGTACGTGGACCGAGACCGCCGGACCGACAAAACCCAGCATCTCGAATTCGATTACCTCGCACCCGATTCCATAGAAGAAGTATTTACGGCACTTGAGTTGTTCGAAACCGCCGTGGGTAAAGCGTTAGGAAAAGACCGCAAAGCCGGCCGCGCCCTCCTGCTCGATGATCCGAAGCAAGTGGCCGGGATGGAAATCCTCGCTGAGGGATGTGAAAATTCTTCCCGCAAAACGCAGCTGCTGAAGGTGGATAAAGCGTATCCACTGTTCCGCAAGCTCGTTACACTGTACGCCATGCGCAACCTGATCCGGGAGTACGCGCGGTTCGGGGATTTCGCGGAACTGCAAACCTATTTGAAACAATGCCGCCGATCGGCATGGAATAATGTGGGAGGGCAACTCATCCCCGAAGACCGCGTCAACGACATTAAGCAACGCATCCGGAAGAATAAAATCGGCAGCTGGGACGCGCTCCACGAAGCCTATCGCGAAAACGGGGAACGTTACGAAGAAGACAAGCTCCGCCATTCGCTCGGCTGCCTGCTCGACCTCCACGGCCTGAAAGCCTCCACCATCACCGCAGACGACCTGCGCCAATTCCTGGCTGATTCCGCGGAAACACTCGGCGTTATCACCGAAAACATCCGGAAGTCGCGCGAGAAGGATTATATCAACCCCTTCCGACAGATGACCTACGAAAGCCCAGAGGAAATGGAAAATGTGGTAGGGAAACTGGATGAAAATAGCTTTATATTGCAGACTGCCGAAGAACTGAAGGCTTACAGGAAACAAGTAAAAGAACTAACGAAGAAATGGCAACTGTAATAGAAAAACAACGCTGCGGTTGGGCCGGAACCGACCCGCTATACAACGTATATCACGATAAGGAATGGGGCGTTCCCAGCCACGACGACCAGCACCTGTTCGAAATGCTGAACCTGGAAGGCGCGCAGGCTGGTCTTAGCTGGTACACTGTGCTTACCAAACGCGAGAATTACCGCGAAGCATTCGATAACTGGGACGCGGAAAAAATCGTGAAGTACTCCGAAAAGAAAGTGCAATCGCTCATGGAAAACCCCGGCATCATCCGCAACCAGCTGAAGATCAGGGCTACCATTTCCAATGCGAAAGCCTTCCTGGCCGTGCAAAAGGAATTCGGCAGCTTTAGCAAATACATCTGGCAGTTCACCGGCGGCAAAACCATCCGCAACGCTTTCCAAAGCATGAAGGAAGTGCCCGCCAAAACGGAAATCTCCGACGCCATGAGCAAGGATCTGAAAAAAGAGGATTCAAATTCGTGGGCAGCACCATCTGCTACGCCTATATGCAGGCCTGCGGAATGGTCGACGACCACGTGAAGGGATGTTTCAAATTCCATCCCTGATCCTGACATCTTATAAAAAAATACCGGCCTTAGCGCCGGTATTTTTTTTGCAAACGTGTGAGGTTTTTTTGCGGGTTACAACAGACGACGGTTCGGGTGCACGTTTGCGGGTTTTCCAACAACAAGCTTTTAAGATGGGTTCATGGCCAGGTCCAGGATGGGAAGACTATTGACGAATTCTTTCGTTACCACTTCCACCTTAACCTTTGTCAGTCCCCAGTGAATAAAACCTAGTTTTTTGGCCGCGGCCTGCGTGAGGTCCACGATGCGGCGATTGGCTGCATGCAGCCGGTCGGTGACGCGCACCACTACCCAACGGTTGTTCCGGAGATTGGTGACCTTTATGAGGGTCCCCAGCGGAAGGGTATTGTGGGCGGCCGTCATTCCGTTATTATCAAAAATCTCCCCGCTGGCCGTTTTCCGCCCATGAAACTTCTGGGCGTAGTAACTGGCCGTTCCCGTGCTCGTTTTCAACTGCGCCTTCGCAGGGGCAATCCCCGCCATCACCGGCAACAGCAGCAAAAGAGCATGCTTCAACACTTTTTTTAATATATTTTTTTGCATGACGCCTGGAATTGGCAAAATTCCTGCCAAAAACCGTTATTAAGACCGATAAGAAATGTTAAAACCGGGGCTAAAAATTCCTACTTCCTACTAACCATTTAATTATCAATTAAGATTTCGCTTAACGCTTTATTATTGATAAACGTGTGATCTGTTAGGGTTGTGAGGAAGAGGTACAACTGCCGTTGTTCTTCCGTGCTTAAAGGTATGCCATTTTTCACAATCGGATCGATGGTGGGCGTTTGTTCGATGCCTTTGCTGTAATGCTCAAAAACCTTGAAAATGTCGTAAAAACGGCCGTCGTGCATATAGGGTGGGCTTTTGATGATATTCCGGAGGGAAGGAACGCGGAATTTGAGGAGATCGTCGGAACTGTTGGTGATACGCATCCGGCCCGCGTCGTTGAGGAATTCGTTCCAGGGCAGGCCGTTGTTTCGGAAACTGCCGTCGGTAAACAGCGGCTCTTTGTGGCAGGCGGCGCACTTCGCCTGGAAGATCGCGTAGCCGCCGGCTTCGTCCGCGGTAAACTGGGCTTTCTTGTTGAAAACACTGTCGTATTTCGAGTTGAATGAGTTCATCGTGACCATAAACTGCGACAGCGCGCGGAAGAGCTTCTGGCTGTTGATTTCGCCCGGTCCGAAGGCGCCGTCGAACAGCGAGCGGTATTTTTTATCTGCATTGAGACGGTCGATGAGGCGCTGGAGGTCCTCTCCCATTTCGCTTTCATCCGTAATGGGCGTGAGCGGCTGGACATCGAGATGGTTCACGCCGCCATCCCACATGAAATCTTTCTGCCAGATGAGGTTGAAGAGGGAGGGAACGGAGCGTATGCCATTGCGGTTGTCGATCCCGTGGCTGAGTGAATGGTCGAAATGCGCGAATGCGGCAAACTGTTGATGGCAGAACCCGCAGGAGATCGAGCTGTCGCGCGAGAGACGGGGATCGTAAAAAAGCCGCCGGCCAAGAGCGACGCCTTCCACCGTTGTAGGGTTTTGTGCGAAGTCGTATACCGGCGCGGGAAAATTAGCGGGCAGCTCCACCTGGTATGGCGTGGGCGTTGCCGGGCGGGCATCTCCCCCGGATTTGCGGCAGGCCCAGAAAAGCGCCAGCACAAAACAGGTATATACGACATATTGCTTCACAGGTCGGTGACGTTCGTTATGCGGAACATATTTTTATAATTCTCCGAGATTTTCCACGCGGCTTCGCCGGGCGCATGAATGGTGGCGGATGTAGCGAAGGATACGGGGTTCGGCTGTCCGAACATCGCGTTCGCATCCACGGCAAAAGTGACGGCGGGCTCGCGGTCGGGGCCCACGGTGATGGAAATCGGCGTCTGGATCCGGATATCCTGCACGGCGTTGTATTGCCCTTTGAACCCTCCGATGTGGAAAGTAAGCATGTGATTGGCGGCGGCGGACAAGGGCGAGGCGCCTTCCATCTTCACCATAATATACCCGCTGTTCCAGCTCCAGAACATGCCCAGCACGGGGTCCAGCGCGTCTGTTTGCGCACCGCTGACGTTGCGGGTGCTATCCACCCCCAGTTTAAACCCGATCGCGCGGTACTCGCCTTGCGGTGCGAGCAGGAGAATGGATTTGGAATCCGTCTTGCTTTCATCGACGAGGTGGTAGGAAGCCGGGAGCGCCTGGACGGAATTATCCATCTTCACGAGATAAACATTGCTGATATAGTACTTGAATGTGGAAATGGTAAAGTCTTCGGCGGAGGGGTTCTTATACACCGTAGCCCCCAATTTGAGTGCTGCCGTTCCTATTTTATGATCAAAATTCAGCCGGAAATTCCCCTCTTTTTTCGGAATGATATCCTTTTTGCAGGCGATGCAAAAGACCAGGCACGTGAAAAGGAGATTGCAAGGTTTCATGGGGAAAGCGGTATTTATCTAAGTTACACAAAAAAACGCTGCAAAACCGGGTGGCCTTGCAGCGTTGAGCTTATATCCTTAGATCTGTAAATCAGGCAGTTCTGCCAAGCTTATACCCTTTAGTGGCAAACCAAAGCACTACCACGAAGCATACTGCGGGAACGAGGTAAGCCATCTGGATGCTGGTGGCATCGGAAATAAGCCCCATCAGCGGCGGGAAGATGGCGCCGCCCACGATGGACATAACCAGTAACGACGAACCCAGTTTGGTATGTCCTCCCTCCAATCCTTCCAGCCCCAGCGAGAAAATCGTGGGGAACATAATGGACATGAAGAAAGGAACGGCCAGCACCGCATAGATGGCTACGTCACCGGAAGCAGTCATTGCGATGGTCACAAGAATAACGTTGATGAGCGCGTAAACAGCCAGCAGCGATTGGGGTTTTACATACCGCATAAGGAATGTTCCTACAAAGCGTCCAATCATAAAGCCCAGGCCGGCTACCGCTCCCAACAGGAAGCCTGCATCTTTTTCAGGCATGTTGCCGGCGAACTTGGCGAAGCGAATGAAAAATGCACTCACCCCGATTTGTGCGCCCACATAAAAGAACTGTGTGATGATGGAAGCGATCAGGTGTTTGTGTTTGAAAATGCTGCCTTCCTTCTGACGGTTAGCGTCTTCGGCATTTTCTTCCTTGATATCCGGCAGTTTGGTAAAAATAAACAACACGGCAACGAGGATCACCACGATACCGATAATCATATACGGTACTTTCACGGTTGCAGCCTCTGATGCAAGATACTGTTGCAATTCCGCTGCAGGCATAGCTTTCAGCTGTTCTTCAGAATGCTCGGTGCCGGAAAGGATAAACTGCGCACCGATGATCGGCGCAATAAAGGCGCCCATCCCGTTAAAGCATTGCGCAAGGTTCAGCCGCAACGTTGCAGTCTCCGGTTTCCCGAGAATCGTAACGTAAGGATTGGCAGCCGTTTCCAGGAAAGTAAGCCCGGAAGCGATGACGAACAACGCAACGAGAAAAAAGGAATATTGGCCGGAATTCGCTGCGGGAATGAACAGGAAGGCTCCTGCCGCATACAGGATCAACCCCAGGATGATGCCGGATTTAAACCCGAACCGCTTCATGAAATAACCTGCCGGCAAAGCAAGCAGGAAGTAAGCGAGGAACACGGCAGAGTCGATGAACGAAGACTGCGTATCCGTGAGCATACAAGCCTTTTTCAGGTGCGGAATCAGGATCGGGCTCAGATTATGCACGAGTGCCCAAAGGAAAAAAAGGCTGGTAACGAGGATGAAAGGGAATAAATACCCCGACGTCTTGTTACCCGAAGATGCGGTCGTGTATTGTGTGGTGGTGGCGCCTCCTGCCATAGTGTTGATTGTTTAAGGTGATATTATAACGATGGAATCAGCTGATCGATCTGTCGAGGTGCGTGTAACCGCCGTCAACATAAATGATCTGCCCGGTGGTATGCGAAGATTTATCGCTCAGCAGGAAAACCGACATGCTGGCGATTTCTTCTGAAGTGGTCATTCTTTTTTCCAGGGGGATTTTCGACACGATGGAAGCCAGTTTGGCTTTCGGGTCGGGTAGGGAATTGATCCAGGTTTCGTACAGCGGCGTCCATACTTCCGCGGGGTTCACGGTGTTCACGCGAACGGAGTGCGGCAGCAGTTCCACGGCCCATTCGCGCGTCAGCGCATTGATGGCGCCTTTGGATGCAGCATAGCCGGAGGTGTTCCCCTGCCCCGTTTCCGCTACCTTCGAACCGATGTTGAGGATAGCACCTTTGGCGGCTTTGAGGTAAGGCAGCGCGAAATGCGCGAGATTGTAGTAATGGGAAAGATTGTTTTGCAGCGAGGCCATGAATCGCTCAGGGCTTCCGCTTTCGAGCCCAACACCGTCGTTGGCGCCGGCATTGTTCACCAGTCCGTCGATACGGCCAAATTCCTTCACCGTAGTATCGATCACGTGTTTGCAATCTTCCACTTTCCCCAGCTCCGCGCGGATGGCCAATGCCTTGCCGCCGGCCTTGCGGATGGCGTCCACGGCTTTGTTATTGTCCGCTTCGCTTCTTCCGGCGATCACTGCAATGCCGCCTTCCTGCGCGATCAGCTCTGCAATGGCTGCGCCGATACCTTTGGCGCCGCCCGTCACGATCACTACTTTATCCTGTAACCCGAGATTCATGTGTGGTTGAAATTTTTAAGAGATGTTATAAAATGCCGCCGCGTTGCCGCCCATGATGCGGGATTTTTCCGTGTCAGACAAGCTGCCGATGAAATTATCCACGATGGCTTTTTGCCGGGTGTAATCGGCCGCCAGCAGGCAAACGGGCCAGTCGGAGCCGTACATGAGGCGCCCCGGCCCGAAGGCTTCCAGCACCGTATCGAGGTACGGCCGGAAGTCGGCTTCTTTCCAGTTTTGCAGATCCGCTTCCGTTACCATGCCGCTCAGTTTGCAATGCACATGCGGCATCCGCGCGATGCGGCGGATCTGTTTGGTCCAGTCGCCTATTTCTTTCTTTTTGATGTAAGGCTTGGCCAGATGATCGATCACCAGCGGCTGCTCCGGGTGTTTTTCCACGAACTGCTCCACGGCGGGCAGCTGATGGGGGTACACGAGGATGTCGTAAGTCAAACCATGTTTTTTCAGCGCGGCGATGCCGTTATTGAAATCTTCGCGCAACAAAAACTTATCATCTGGTTCGCCCTGTACGATATGACGAAACCCCTTCACCAGCGGCTGCTCCGCCCAATACGCGAGCCTTTCGGCCACATCCGGCGAGCGCAGATCCACCCATCCCACCACCGCTTTCACAAAATCGTTGCCCTGCGCACATTCCAGCAGGAACTGCGTTTCAGCTTCCGACTGGTCAGCCTGAACAGCCACACAGCCATCGATGCCCGCGGCTTTGAGAAGGGGCGCCAGGTCGGCGGGGAGGAAATCGCGGCGGATGATATTCATCTCTTCCGTGATCCAGGCGTCGCGAACGGGGTCGAAACGCCAGAAGTGCTGGTGTGCATCAATTGTCATAACGTTGCTGGTTACGTGGTTGTATCAGTCCTACAGCGAAAATACCTTGTCCATCATCACCCACTTTTCGCCGGGTTTGGCGACGGGAATGGCCTCCTGGTATTTCCACATCAGCGTTTCCCATTCCTGCACCTTCGCGTTGGCCGCATCCATGGCGGCTTTCCGCTCGAAAGAAAAATCCGGGCCTACTTCCATGATCATGAACATCCGGTTGCCCGCGCGGTAAATTTCGCAGGCTTCCACACCCGCACCGCGGATGCTGTCCAGGATTTCCGGCCAAACGGCGCGGTGGTACGCTTCATATTCTGCAATCAGCGCCGGATCATTTTTCAGATCCAGCGCCAGACAATATCTTTTCATATCACTATTTTTTCCAGGCCTCCGCCGTTTGTTTGGAAGTTCCCAGCCCGTCGATACCCAGTTCAATCACGTCGCCGGCCTTCAGGTAAATTTGGGGGTTGAAGCCCAGACCTACGCCAGCGGGCGTACCGGTGGAGATTACGTCGCCCGGGAGCAGGGTCATAAACTGGCTCAGGTAGGAAACGATGAATGGAATTTTGAAGATGAGGTTGGACGTGTTGCCATCCTGCATGGTTTTGCCGTTAACGGTCAGCCACAGTCGCAGGTTGTCCACATCCTTGATCTCGTCTTTGGTAGCCAGCCAGGGGCCGAGTGGCGCAAAGGTGTCGTTGGACTTCCCTTTCACCCATTGCCCGTTTCTTTCCAGCTGGAATTCGCGCTCGCTGTAATCGTTGTGCAGCGCGTAGCCGGCCACATAATCCAGCGCTTCGCTTTCTTCCACATAGCTGGCTTTTTTGCCGATTATTACGGCCAGTTCTACTTCCCAGTCCGTTTTCACACTATTGCGGGGGATCACGAGGTTGTCGTTCGGGCCAACCAGTGAGGAGGTGGATTTAAAGAATACGATGGGCTCTTTCGGGATGGCGGCGCCGGTTTCTTTTGCGTGGTCGGCGTAGTTGAGTCCGATACAGATGATTTTGGAAGGGCGCTGTACACAGGAACCCAGTCGGGTACCGGCCGGCACCTGCGGACAGGTTGCACTGTTGGCAGTCCACCAGGATTGCAAACGGGCCAGTCCGTCGGTTTCAAAAAAGCGCTCTCCGAAATCTTCTCCGAAGGCAGACACGTCAAACATACCGTTGTCGGTAACAACACCCGGTTTCTCTTCACCCGGCAATCCGAACCTGATTAATTTCATATCCTTAGATTATTTAACTGTTTTGATTTGTTTGTACCCGATCCGGCCGTTCATGACCTTCACTTCGTAAATATCTTCCGTTTCGCCGTCTTCCATTTCCAGGCCGACTACGCAATGGTCTTCCGCCACGGCCATGATGTAAGGTTTAGTACCGGCGGGCGTGGGCAGTTCCACTTCCCTCCTGACGCCGCCGAATTCCATGTAGACGCCTACTTTCTCGGGCGTGGCGTTGCGGAGGTCCACGACGAATTCTGCGATGATCTGTCCCGATTGGATGGATTTGGCGTAGCGCGTTACTTTTTCGAAGTTGCGGATGGCGTCGCCGAGGCCCATATCCTTCTCTATGTAATTATAGATCCGCTCCGGGGGCGACGGCACCCAGAGTATGCGGAGCGAATTACCGTCCTGCTTACCGTGATAGTAGCGCGTGTCGCGGTTGGGCTTGATGAAGCCGATCCAGACGCTGTTGGGCGCGTCCCAGAGGACTTTGTACAGCGAGGTGTCCGCCAGGTTTTGCATGAGCGGGAGGTCGTTGAAGGATTTTTCGTACTTCAGCGAGTCTACCGTCCAGAAGAATGTCACTTTCGAAGTGTCTTTTTCACGGCCCTCGATGTTGACCCGGAGGGTGCCTGCGGGTGTGGCGGGCGTCACGGGCCCTTCGCCTTCATGGTAGTTTTTGCGGGCTTTTTCTTCGGCGCCGGGGCCTGCGCAGGCCGCCAGCATCACGAGCATCAGCCCGGGGATGGATTTGTACATGGATTAGTTGTTCAGTTTGATAAAGCCCCCGTCGATCGGGTAGTCGCAACCGGTGATAAAACCGGCCTCGTCGGAGCAAAGATACAACGCGAGATGGGCTACTTCAACCGGTTTTGCCATGCGGCCGATGGGCTGCGTTTTGGAAAGCTTCTCAAACATTTCGGCTTCCCTGCCGGGATAGTTTTTGGCGATGAAGCCATCCACAAATGGGGTATGCACGCGCGCGGGCGAAATGCAGTTCACGCGGATGCCGGCGGCGAGGTAATCTTTGGCGGTGGAAAGGGTCATGGTGAGCACGGCGCCTTTGCTCATGGAATAAGCGAAGCGGTCGGGGATGCCCACGCTCGACGCGATGGACGCGATGTTGAGGATAACGCCGCCGCCCTGGGACTTCATTTGTCCAATCACGGCGTACATGCAATTGTATGTTCCTTTTACGTTGACGTTGAAGACGCGGTCGAAATCCGCTTCGGCGGTGTTTTCGAGGTTGCCGACGTGCGCGATGCCGGCGCAGTTTACGAGGATATCGAGCTTCCCGGCGGAGGCGGCGATGTGGTTCATTACGCTCACCACGGCGTCCTGGTCGGCTACGTTGACCGCATGCACGAGGGCTTTGCCGCCTTCAGCAACGATCTCGTCGGCCGTTACCTTGCCGGCAGCTTCATTCAACTCCAATACGTGCACCGTGGCGCCCGCCTGCGCAAACGCCTTCGCCACAGCCTGGCCGATACCGCTTCCGGCACCGGTTACCACGGCCGTTTTTCCATCTAGTCGGAACAAACTCATCTTTCTGTAATTTTAAGGGTTCTAAAATACCTCAATTTGAACCAGTATTACAATTCTTTTTTAGCCTCATTCTATACAATCTTGACTATTTTTAGGCCCATCTAAATCGATACTCGTGAAAAATCTATTCATCCTATGCTTTTTATGCTTATCCCTGGATGCATCTTCGCAAACGGTTCCGCCGAATAAATACGGCCTCGCCGTGGTGGGCGACACGGCATTATATCGCCAGCTGGTCAAAACCGACCCGGCGCAGGAGCTGGTGAGGGTCACGGATATTCCGATTGACGTGAAGTATGCGACAGACAGCAATTTCACCAAAACCACGCTCTACCCCTACCCGGCCGTTTTCCTGCGGCGCCCTGTGTACGAAGCGCTCCTGCAACTGCAGGAATTCCTCGCACCGATGGGCCTCAGTCTCAAAATCTACGACGGCTACCGCCCCTACCGCGTCACCGAAAAGATGTGGGAAGTGGTGCCCGACGAACGCTATGCCGCCGATCCCAGGAAAGGCTCGGGGCACAACCGCGGCGCGGCCGTCGATCTCACCATCATCTACGCCAAATCCGGCAAGGAACTGGAAATGCCTACTCCGTACGACGACTTCACCGAGAAAGCCCACCACAACGCCGCCAACGTTACACCTGAAGCCGCCGAAAACCGGGCGCTGCTCCGCACCCTCATGGAAGCCCACGGATTCGTTGCGCTCGAAACGGAATGGTGGCACTACGCCCTCAAAGGCGCCGCCCGCTTTCCGCTCATGGATATCTCATTTGAGGACCTGCAATAATTTTTATAGTTTAACAGCCTAATTTATTACACCATATGATACGTATGATAAGATCGACCCTCGCATTAACGCTCGCCCTCGCACTCGGCAGCACCAGCTGTTCCGCCCAGAAAAGCGGATGGATCAAGCTGTTTAACGGAAAAGACCTCAAGGACTGGGATATCAAAATCACCGGCCACGCCCTCAACGACAACAACGGCAATACTTTCCGCGTGCAGGACGGCACCCTCGCCGTGTCTTACGAAAACTACGCAGCCTTCAACGAACAGTACGGGCACATCTTCCATAAAAAGAAATTCTCCGCTTACCTGCTGGTGATGGAATACCGTTTCGTGGGCGACCAGGTGAAAGGCGGCCCCGGCTGGGCTACCCGCAACTCCGGCGCCATGATCCATTCCCAATCGGCGGCTTCAATGGGCAAAGACCAGGACTTCCCCATTTCCATCGAAGTGCAGCTGCTCGGCGGCCTCGGCAACGGGCGCCGCACCACGGCCAATCTCTGCACGCCCGGCACCAACGTGGTGATGAACGACAAACTCATCACGGCGCATTGCGTGGATTCCAAAAGCGAAACCTATGACGGCGACCGTTGGGTGAGAGCTGAAGTGCTCGTGCTGGGCGACTCCATCGTGAAACACATCGTGGAAGGCGATACCGTGCTGACTTACTATAAACCCCAGATCGGCGGTGGCAACGTTTCCAACGCGGATCCCAAAATCAAGCAGGACGGCAAGCTCCTTTCCGAAGGCTACATCGCCCTGCAAAGCGAAAGCCACCCCGTACAATACCGCAAGGTGGAGCTGTTCGACCTCGCGCCGTACATGAAAGACAAAAAGAAACTCGACAAGAAGCTGGCGGAACTGCAAAAACGCAAATAACCCGGTTAACGATAAAAACGAAAATCCCGGCTGGCTTGCGCTGGCCGGGATTTTTTCATGTCTGTTCCAAAAAAGCCCCCGGACGAACCGGAGGGTTTTTGGTTTTTCAATGTTCCTCTTTCCTATTCGTATCCATTCGGTTTGAGATTCGGGTTGGTGTTCATCGCTCTTCTGGGAATGGGGAATACGCTGCGGTCTTTGGCGTCCAGGGGTTTATCCCACCATTCTGCTCCGAACCGGTCCCAGCGCACGAGGTCCGTGCGGCGGTGGCGTTCTCCCAGGAATTCCCTTCCCAGTTCGATTACGAATTCGTCGTCCGTAAGCTTTGCCAGATTGGTCACGTAGCTGTTGGCGGGCCATGCAGCATCCGTGAAATTGCGCCTGCGCACGGCATCGAGGAGCGTGGCTGCTTCAGCTTTGGCGCCGGCGCGGTATCTGCATTCTGCCAGAGAATAGTAAATTTCCGCCAGGCGGATTTCGGGAGCTGAGTTGAACTGGAAGAATCCCTGCGACATGGGCAACCACGGGAATTTCATGAGCCGTACGCCAGAGTTTTCTTCGCCGGTCAGCACCTGCGAGCCCTCGCCCCAGCGGCCACCTGGTTTTTCAGAGAACCGGGCCACCTGATCAACATATGCCAGGGGTTTTCCTTTATATTCCTCCGTTCCAACAATCGGCTTGGTACTGTCGAACCCTACGCCGCCGGGAACATACGCGTATTGCTGCCCGATCAGGAAGAAGCCTTCATAAGTGGCATTCCGGGAAGTGGTTCGGAAGGGTTGCCTGCGTTTGTCTCCCTCCGGGAAGCGCTCGTACGGCATGCCCAGTTTATAGGTATACAGCGCGCCGTCAGGGTTGCGCGAAGGTGTGAGGTGGATACCGTTCCAGCCACCCCAGTCATTGTCGAGGGAATAGCGGGCCTGGTAGTGCATCGTGGCGTTGTACATCCATCCGAATTCATAAATGTTCTTAGCATGGGGGAATTCGAAGATGTTCTCCGGGGAACGGTAACTGTTGATACCGGAACGGAAAGGTCCGCGGTAATCTGTATCGATCGTATAAGTGCCGTATTTCCCATCGATGATGTCCCGCGCAATGGCAGCACATTCCGCGAATTTCGCCGTTCCCGTCCATTTTTCAGCATTGAGATATAGGCGCACGAGCAACGCTGCCGCACCACCCTGGTCCCAACGGCCAACACGTGTATTTTTCGGAAGACTGGGGATCGATTCCTTCAGTTCCTTTTCGATAAACGCGAAAACTTCCGCCGGGGATGATGCAGGCACCACTTCCTGCGGGGTATTGTAAAGCGGTACGGAACGGAACATATCGATCAGGAACAGATAGTACCAGGCGCGGAGCGTCCGCAGCTCGGCAATGTTATGCGCCTTGTCAGCATCCGTTAAGCCCAATGCGGGATAATTCTGTTTTTCCAGGTCCTTCATGATGAGTACGCATTGCGAGATGCCCTGATACGGACCAGACCAGGCACCATAAACGCGGTTATCGTCTGCATTCCAGTTATGGTGGTGCAGCCGCTGCCAATCGCCGCCGTCATAACCGTGGATGCCTTTCTGCGTCCAGACGAAATTGTCCGCCGTGAGCTCCTGGAGCAACCAGCGGTCGCCGTCCCATCCGCACCAGTGGCCATGTTCATATGGGCGTACCACCGCCGCGATCACTGAATTTTTATCCTGGTAGTATGTGTTGCCGTCCATGATGCTGTACGGGACCTCGTCGAGGTTCGTGCAGGAGCTGGCGGAAAATATGGAGAGCAGCAATAAACCGCTTATCTGATGTTTAAATTTCATGATGAATGCTTTTACGAGGTTAGAAACTTACCTGGGCGCCGAATGTGAAAGAGCGGGTTACCGGATAGAGGCTCAAATCGCCATAGCCCGGCGTGAGACCTGTAACACCGATTGAGGTGGGGTCCAGACCGGAGTATTTTGTGGTGGTAAACACATTCCGTACGCTGCCGTACAAGCGGAGGTTACTCACCAGTTTCGATTGCAGCTTCGGTGACCATCCCAGTGTAATGTTCTCCAGCCTGAAATAGTCGCCGTCTTCCAGGAAGTAGTCGGTTATCAGTTTGGAGGATTTGATGTGGCCGTTGCGGGTGTACGCATCCTTTAACAGGTTGATGCCCTGTTCCGCCTGCAAACCGTAATACATCTGATATAAGTTGAGTATCTGGTAATCGAAGCGGCCACGGAAATAGAGGCTGAGGTCAAAGGATTTGTACGCGAGTGAATTCCCCCACGAAAGCTCATACCGGGGTGCACCATGACCGATATAGGTCCTGTCGCGGTTGGCGTTTGCCTGTTGGAAGCTGATGGCTTCTTTTCCAACCTGGCCGTCTTTCCACACCATGATTTGCCCGTCGTCGTTTACCCCTGCATATTTATAACCATAGAAACTCCCGATTTCCGTACCGGGATCCAGGCGGTAAGCTGGTCCGGGGTTACCTGGCGACGGCAGGTCCTGCAAGTACCGGTGCGTACCTTTAAACTCTTCGTTGGAGAATGTGATGAGTTTGGTTTTAATATAGGAAGTAGTAATGTTTGTCGTGTAGGAGAAATCATTCGTCTTCACCGCTTCCCAATTCAATGCAAGTTCGATGCCTTTGGAGCTGGTGGTTCCCACGTTCACGAACATTTGATCGTGCGGGTATGCGCCCACGGGCACGTCGTAATTGCCCAGGATGTCTTTGCTGCGGCGGTCGAATACGTCGAGGTTACCGGAAAGGCGGTTATTGAACAAGGCGAAATCAAGACCAATGTTATAAGCGATTGCACGCTCCCAGGCGAGATTCGGGTTGTAGTTGTTGCCGGGCCCGTAAACCGTGATCCATTGGCCCTGGTCATTCTGGTACTTTCCATACCCTGTATACCGGAACAGTGCGGAATAACGTGCGAAACCGGACCGGCCGGTTACCCCGTAGGAAGCCCTCAGCTTCAGATCATCGATCACGCGGCTATCTTTCAGTGCCGGCAGGTTAGCGATGCGCCATGCCGCAGATACCGCCGGGAACATCCCCCATTTATTATCGCGCCCGAACTTGGAACTGCCCTCGTAGCGTAACGATGCGGTGAGGAAGTAGGTATCGTCGAAGTTATAATTGACACGGCCGAGGAATGCGATAAGTTGCTCCTTTTCTTTGCCGGACCCCATGCCCAGGCGACCTGCTTCCAGGTTCCAAAGACCCGCGCCGAGATTGTTGTACCCGAAGGCGTCGCTCGGGAAATTCATATTCTCCGCGTTGAATTGCTGGTAGTTGAACTCCTGGTAAGAGTAGCCGCCCATGGCGCTGATATCGTGTTTCCCGATGCTGGTATTGTAGTTGCCCAGCCATTCGAGGGTATAATCCGTCCATTTCTCGGTTTGGAGCCTTGCTCTGCCGGTGCGGTTATTGGAGATGGATTCGGGCGCTTTGGAATTGTAATATTCCCTGCGGAGTTTATCCTGTCCCTGGCGGGCGAGTTTCAGTTCCGTGCTGAAATTTTTCAGGATGTGAAATTTCGCGTTGAGATCCACGATGGAATAATTAACATCTGCACCGTTTTCGCGGGTGAGCAGGTCGGCAACGGGATTGTAGGTATCGTAACCAGCCAGGAAGTTATACTTCGTGGGCTCGTCCGGGTCCATGATGGGAATTGTGGGATTCAGTTTGGCAGCCTGATTGAAAGCGCCGTAGTTGGTGTATTCCTCTTTAACGAAGCGCTGCGAAACGTTGCCGGAGAACTCCAACCGGCCGTCTATCGCCTTCTGCTGGAAGTTGGCGCGATAACCGTATTCTTTGCGATCAGAAGCAATATCAATCCCTTCCTTGGTGCGATAGTTCCCGGACAGGCGAAACACGGTGTTTTCGTTACCGCCCGACACAGTGAGGAACTGGTTAGTGCCGATGTTCCCTGTGTTAAGCAGTTCATCGTACCAGTTGGTGCGCGCGCCCTGGTCGGTGCCCCGGCTGCGTTCCAGGTATTCATCCGCCGTGAGGATATCAGGTTTCGCGGCCACGGCATCGTGTTCGAGGTAGCTGTCATACGTCAGGGTTACCTTTCCGCTTTTCCCCTTCTTGGTTTCGATGAGGATGACGCCATTGGCGCCGCGGGATCCGTAGATAGCCGCCGCGGCAGCATCCTTGAGAACGGTGTAAGATGCGATGTCCTGCTGCATGATATTGCGGAGATCGCCGTTGGGCATGCCGTCGATAACGATAAGCGGTGATGTTCCGGCGCCGAGGGAACCCGCGCCGCGCACCTGTACGTCTGCTCCCCTGTTAGGGTCTGAAACGGCGACGTTGGAAACGGTTACGCCCGCGATTTTACCATCGATCTGTTGCAGGGGCGAGTTGAAGCCGCCTTGCACGAAATCTTTACTGGTGACGGTGGTTACGGCGCTGGTGAGGTTGCGTTTGGCGACGGTTCCGTAGCCGACTACCACTACGTCTGTCAGTGTTTTTTTGGACAGGAGGAGCACGATGTTGATATCGGACTTGCCTGCCACGGGAATTTCCTGTTGTTCGTACCCGATGAAGGAGACGTTGAGGAGGGCGTTGTCGTTGGGGACGGTGAGTTTAAATTTCCCGTCGGCGTCGCTGACGGTACCGGTGGTGGTTCCTTTGATTTGGATGGTGACGCCTGCGAGGGAGACGCCGGAGTCGTCTTTCACGGAGCCGGTGATGTTCCGGGATTGCGCGAGTGCCTGCATGCAGGCCAGCAGCACAATCGGCACGGCTAACCAGAACGCTTTGCTAAATCGATTTTGCAAAACGACCCGGAAAGCCCGTGGAGGGAGGGTGGATGTTTTCATGTTTTTGATATTTTTTAGGATTGAGGAACGACAGTCCCGGTCCAAAACCGGTGGTCGGCTTTAGATGTGGCGTTGTATCTGTATACTGGTTTTACTATGTTACGTGCAACTTCGCAAACTGCCCCTGATGCCCCAGGCATATCCCATTTCCATACCCTCCACGATCCTGCGAACCGACCCCGCTCCCATTGGCACAAAAGCCTGGAACACAACCGGTATAAACCTCCGGAAGCGGCAACTAAATCGATTTTGCAAAATCACCCAAAAAACCCGCGTGGGGAAGGCGGATGTTTTCATGTGTTGATGTTTTTTAAATTGAGCAACGTTTTTCCCGACTGATACCACAGGCGGCACCAGCATTGGCATCGGAAAATATATACCTGTCTTTTTTTACCTGAATCTTAACCGGAAATGACGGCGTTGCGGCCTGGCGAAAGCCCGTGAAGTGTCAAATTCAGTCATACGTGGGTCGATTAATTTTGGTTTCATAATTCAATTCGTCCGTGGTTTTTTCGTTCACTGCCGACATTTTTTTTACTTAGATATGGCGTTGGCGGCGGGTAACATCCGTGTTCAGCGATGGTTCTTATTTTACAATTTCACTGTTAAAAATTCCTTCGTAAACCGTCTGGCCAACAAGATAAGAAGAACGTTACTTAAGTCCAAATAAAATTTTTCCCATCCCGTGCAAAACGGCCACTGCAAGATGAATGCAGCAAAAAGCAGGCCGGAATCCCCCTCTTCCTCCTCCCAAAATCATGATAACTAAAATATACCGTATTTCAATCCAACGATTGGGTTGCGCCAGGCTAATCACCCGCTGCCGCATCAGCCAACGGCCATTCCGCCCTATTGTTTTTTACTCAAGCCGCCGCACTGACTGCGTAATTTCCGGACCCCGTAAAAAATACCACCCTTCCGGAAAGCCGGCACCGGCAATTCCAATTTCATCGCGCTGCACCTGCAGCGGCTACGTCACGCATACGTTGCTGGCGCCCGGCTCCTGCTTCAAAACTATTCCTAATCGCATATAAAACAGGAAAGGCCGCACGATGGCGGCCTCTCACTAATAATATGATGTGTAACGATTAGTAGATCTTGTTCAGCGCATCTACATATGCATGTACGCTCGCATTCACGATATCGGTGGAATAACCGAAACCGTAATAAGACTTGCCGTCCTTATGCACGCGCATGTTCACCTTGCTCACATCTTCACTGCCGCCGTGCATCGCCTGGATGCTGAACTCGTCGATCGTGATCTCGTCGTTGATGATATTGGAAATGGCGTTGATGGTCGCGTTCACCGGACCATTGCCCGCCGCGCTCGCCTCCTTCTCTTCACCGTTCACGCGGAGCTTCACCGTGGCCATCGGGCGCAGGGGATCGCCGCAAACCACCTGCAACAGCGTCACCTTGATGGCTTTGTCGTCGTAGTGATTGGCGGTGCCGTCGCCCATGAGCACCAGCAGGTCGTGATCATTGATTTCCTTCTTGCTGTCGGCCATTTCCAGGAAACGGGCATACACTTCGTCGAGGTTGATCTTGTCGATCTTGTAACCCAGCCTTTCGAGGTGGTGCTTCAACGCATGGCGGCCGCTGCGTGCGGTGAGGATGATGGCGTTGGAAGACAGGCCGATATCTTCGGGATCAAGGATCTCGTAGTTTTCACGGTGCTTCAGGACGCCGTCCTGGTGGATGCCGGAACTATGTGCAAACGCGTTGCGGCCCACGATCGCCTTGTTCGGCTGTACGGGCATGCGCATCATGTTCGACACGAGGTTGCTGATTTCGTAAATCCGCTTGCTGTTAATGCCTGTTGTATACCCCAGCGCATGGTGCGTCTTAAGGATCATTGCCACTTCTTCGAGGGAAGTGTTGCCCGCGCGCTCGCCGATGCCGTTGATGGTACATTCCACCTGGCGCGCACCGTTCATCACGCCGGCGATGGTATTGGCCGTAGCCAGGCCGAGGTCGTTATGGCAATGTACGGAAATGATCGCCTTGTCGATGTTTTTCACATGGTCGACGAGGTACTTGATCTTGGCGCCATATTGTTCGGGCAGGCAATACCCGTTTGTATCCGGGATGTTCACCACGGTGGCGCCTGCGGCGATCACTGCTTCGATCATGCGGGCGAGGTATTCATTGTCTGCGCGTCCTGCATCTTCTGCATAAAACTCAACATCGTCCACGAACTTGCGGGCGTATTTCACGGCGCTCACCGCTCTTTCGAGGATGGCTTCGCGGGTGGAGTTGAATTTATATTTGATGTGCATGTCGGATGCGCCGATGCCGGTGTGGATACGCCCGCGCTTGGCGAACTCCAGCGCAGAGGCTGCGGCGTCGATGTCGGCGGTGTTGGCGCGCGTGAGAGCGCAGATGATAGGTTCGGAAACCGCTTTGGAGATCTCCACCACGCTCTGGAAATCGCCAGGGCTGGAGATCGGGAAGCCGGCTTCGATCACGTCTACGCCGAGGGCCTCCAGTTCTTTTGCTACGATAATTTTCTCCACGGTGGTCAGCTGACAGCCGGGCACTTGCTCGCCGTCGCGCAGCGTGGTGTCAAATACGTATACTCTATTTTTATCCATGATAATATAGTAAACAGTTGATTAGTTAAGGTTTTTCAGCACCTGCGCCCCCATAGCGTCGGTTCCCAGCAGGAAGTCGTTGGGGGTATGCTTGTTAGCGATGTCCATCGTGCGGTAGCCCTGCTTCAGCGTGGCGTCCACCGCGCGGATCACGCGCTGGGATTCTTCCTTCAAACCGAAAGAAATATCCAGCAGCAACGCGGCCGACAGGATGGAAGCCAGCGGGTTGGCGATGCCTTTGCCGGCGATGTCGTGCGCGGAACCGTGGATCGGCTCGTAGAACCCTACGCGGTCGCCCACCGAGGCAGACGCTAGCATCCCCATCGATCCGGCGATCTGCGAAGCCTCGTCCGTCAGGATGTCGCCGAACAGGTTGCCGGTCACCACCACGTCGAAGCGCTTGGGATCCTTGATCAGCTGCATGGCGGCATTGTCGATGAACATATGCTCGGTTTCCACATCCGGGTAATCTTTCGCGATTTCCTGCACTACTTCCCTCCACAGGCGGGAAGCCTCCAGCACGTTGGCTTTATCCACGGAGCAGAGTTTCTTGCGGCGGGTGCGCGCGGCTTCGAAAGCCTTGCGGGCAATACGCTCCACTTCATATTTATGGTAGATCATGAGATCCGAAGCGGTGGCGCGGTCTTCGCTGCGTTGCTTCTCCCCGAAATACACATCGCCGGTCAGCTCACGGAAAAACAGGATATCGGCCCCCTGGAGGATTTCCGGCTTGATGCTGGAAGCCTGCAAAAGGTCGTCGAACAGTTTGATGGGGCGAAGGTTGGCGTACAATCCCAGTTCCTTGCGGATCTTGAGCAATCCCTGCTCCGGGCGCACCTTCGCGGAAGGGTCGTTATCGTATTTGGCATGACCGATGGCGCCGAAAAGGATCGCGTCTGATGCGCGGGCCTTGTCCAGCGTTTCGGCGGGCAGCGGGTCGCCGGTAGCCTCGATGGCTACGTGACCCATGATCCCTTCGTCAAAAGTGAATGTATGTTTGTAATTCGCCGCGATCACTTCCAGCACTTTCTTCCCCCAAGCGGTTACTTCCTGTCCGATCCCGTCGCCGGGTATTACCAGTATTTTCTTAGCGATGCCCATAGATTTTTTTAGAAATTAAAAGGTCTTGTTGTTTCGTATGCTTCGATCTCGCCGCGGAGACTGAGGAGATAGTCGATATCGTCGTACCCGTTCAGCAGGCACGTTTTTTTGTAAGCATTGATGTCAAAATTTTCCTTCTCCCCCGTTGCCTTGATTTCAATGAATTGTTCTTCCAGGTTCACTTCGATGGCGGCGGAAGGCACTTTTTCAACGGCACGGAAAATCTTTTGCAGAAAATCCTCGCTCACCTGCACGGGAAGGATGAAGTTGTTGAGGGCGTTGTTTTTGAAAATGTCGGCAAAGAAGCTGCTCACCACTACTTTGAAACCGTAGTCGCCGAGAGCCCAGGCGGCATGCTCGCGGGAGGAGCCGCAGCCGAAGTTCTTGCCAGCCACCAGCACCTTGCCTTTGTACGTGTCGTTGTTGAGCACGAATCCGGCTTTGGGCTGGTTGTTTTCATCAAAACGCCAGTCGCGGAAAAGGTTTTCTCCAAAACCATCGCGGGTGGTCGCTTTGAGGAAGCGGGCCGGGATGATTTGGTCCGTATCGATGTTTTCTATGGGTAAGGGTACCACGGAGGATACCAGGTTTGCGAATTTTTTGTCCATGTTGATGGTCTGTTTCGGGAATTAAATCATGGCGCGTACATCGGCCACTTTACCGGTGATGGCGGCTGCGGCCGCGGTGAGCGGACTAGCCAGGAAGGTCCGGGCGTTGGGGCCCTGGCGGCCTTCGAAGTTGCGGTTGGAAGTGGCGATGCAATATTTACCTGCCGGGATTTTGTCTTCGTTCATGGCCAGGCAGGCGGAACAACCGGGTTGCCGTAGCTGGAAGCCTGCTTCTTCGAATATTTTGTCGATGCCTTCCGCGATGGCCTGGGATTCCACTTGTTTGGAGCCGGGCACGATCCATACGGTGACGTCATCGGATTTCTTTTTGCCTTTCACGAATTCGGCCACCATGCGGAGGTCTTCGATGCGGCTGTTGGTGCAGCTGCCGATGAAGACGTAATCCACTTTTTTGCCGAGGAGCTGGCTGCCGGGCTGGAGATCCATGTACTGGAGGGATTTGGAGAAAGAAAGCTGTTCCTTTTCCTCGATATCCGCCAGCGCCGGGATGTTGCCGGTAACGCCCATGCCCATGCCGGGATTGGTGCCATAGGTGATCTGCGGTTCGATGTCGGCTGCGTCGAAAGTCAGTTCCGCGTCAAAAACGGCGTCTGCATCGGTCTGGAGGGTTTTCCAGTAAGCGAGGGATTGCTCCCAATCTTCGCCTTTCGGTGCAAACTCACGGCCTTTGATGTATTCGAAAGTAATGTCGTCCGGCGCGATGAGGCCGCCACGGGCGCCCATTTCGATGGACATATTACAGATCGTCATGCGCGCCTCCATGCTGAGGCTCCGGATGGCTTCGCCGGCGTATTCCACGAAATAGCCGGTGCCGCCCGCGGCGGTGATCTGCGAAATGATATAGAGAATGATGTCTTTGGACACCACGCCTTTTTTCAGCTGCCCGTTCACCGTGATGCGCATGCGCTTCGGCTTGTATTGGAGGATGCACTGGGTGGCCAGCACCTGTTCCACTTCGGACGTACCGATCCCGAAGGCTACGGCGCCGAAAGCGCCATGTGTGGATGTATGAGAGTCGCCGCACACGATCGTCATCCCCGGTAGGGTGATACCCAGTTCCGGTCCGATAACGTGCACGATCCCCTGGTAGGGGTGCCCCAGGCCGTAAAGCTCCACACCGAATTCGGCGGTGTTGGCCGTGAGCATTTCCACCTGCTTGCGGCTCAGCGCTTCCTTGATGGGAAGGTGCTGGTCGAGGGTGGGAACGTTATGGTCGGCCGTGGCCCGCGTCTTGGCCGGCCTGAAAACCGGTACCCCGCGCTTCCGCAGGCCGTCGAACGCCTGGGGGCTCGTTACCTCGTGAATGAAATGCGTGTTGATATACACCGCGTCCGGATGGCCGGACCGGCTCGCCACTATATGGCTATCCCAAATTTTGTCGAATAATGTTTTCCCCATGCTTATTTGACTTTATAAAACCCGGAATCGATACATGCAATTTATTACTGATATATTAAATCCTCTGTATCAATTTGCATTTTCCTTCAATCCCGTATATTTGCTTTTCCTGTCATTTTACACCTTCAAATCTAATTGACACTTTTAAACCTCAGTTCGTTAAATTTGTCAATATTACGATTCGCAACTGTCGCCTGAGGCCATTAACTTATTGAAAGTCAATTTTTTATAATCAGATAACAACGATGTCCAACACGCAGAACGATGCCCTGTTCATATTGATAAAAACGCTTACAAAAGCAGAAAAAAGGAACTTCCAGCTCGCTTTTAACCGGGACAACACGAAAGAAGACGTACTTTTCATACAGCTGTTCAACGCGCTCGACAAAATGAAGGAATACGACGATGAGCAGATCCTCCGCCGTGTGCCCGACATTAAAAAGCAGCAGCTCAGCAACATCAAAGCCCATCTTTACAAACACCTCCTCACCACCCTCCGCCTGCTGTACAAAACCAAAGACGCGCTCATCGAGCTGCGGGAACAACTGGATTACGCCAGGGTATTGTACAACAAGGGGTTATATCATCAAAGCCTGAAAATCCTCGCCAAAGCCAAAGTATCGGCCCGCGAACAGGAAGAAGTCATGCTTTATTTCGAGATCGTGGAATTCGAAAAACTTATCGAAACCCGGCATATCACCCGCAGCCTCGACAACCGCGCCGAAGAGCTGTCCGACGAAAGCCGCCTCATCAACGAGCAGCTCAACAACGTTTCCCGCCTTTCCACCCTTGCCCTCCGCATGTACGGCCTTTATCTCAAACTCGGCCACGCCCGCGACGAGAAAGATACCCTCATGCTCAAATCCTTCTTCGAAACAAATCTGCCGCCCGTGCAGCGGAGCCAGATGAGTTTCTATGAGCGCATCTACCTCTACCAGGCTTATTGCTGGTATTACTACATCCTCCAGGACTTCGTCATGTATTACCGGTACACCCAGAAATGGGTGGATCTTTTCAGCGAATATCCCAACCTGAAGGAAACGGATGTGGACCTTTACATCAAGGCGATGCACAACCTGCTCACCGCGCACTTCCATACTATGAACCACGACAAGTTCACGGAAGTACTGCAGATAATGGAGGATTTTATTACGGAAAAAGAAGAAGCCCTCAACGAAAACACCCGCACCAACGCGTTCGTGTACCTGTATACCGGCAAGATCAACCGGCACTTCCTGGACGGCACTTTCTCGGAAGGACTGAAACTGGTGGCCGAAGTGGAGGAAAAGATCAGCGAGCACCAACTGACGGTGGACCAGCACCGCGTGCTTGTGTTCTACTACAAAATCGCCTGTTTGTATTTCGGCAGCGGCGATAATGACAATGCCATCATCTATCTCAATAAGATCATCCAGCTCAGGATCGGCAACCTCCGGGCCGACATTCAGTGTTTCGCGCGGATCCTGCATCTGATCGCGCATTACGAGCTGGAGAATTACAGCCTGGTGGAATATCTCATCAAATCTGTGTACCACTTCATCGCCAAGAACAAAGACCTTAGCCTGGTGATGGAAGAAATTCTGAAGTTTTTGCGGAAGAACATGTACGCTAACCCGCGCGCGCTCCGCACCGCATTCCGCGACCTGAAAGGCCGGCTGGAAGTGATTGCGAAGAATCCCTACGAGCGCCGCAGTTACCTGTACCTGGATATCGTCAGCTGGCTGGAAAGCAAGATCGAAGGCATCCCCGTGCAGGAGGTCATCCAGCAGAAATTCAGGAACAAGGTGCCGAGGATTTAAGGCATGAAAAAGGGGCCGGAGCCCCCTTCGTCGTTTTTATTACTTTCCTTACTTACCGGATTACCAGCCCGTATTCTGCGGTTTCAGCTGCGGATTCAGGTTCATTTCCTGCAAGGGCAGCGGGTAGAGATAGAGTTTGTCGTGCCAGGTGCGGTTGGTGATATCGGTGTACACGCGGATGTGTTCGTCCGCATCCACCTGGATACCGGCCACCTGTGATGCGGGGTACTGCGCGCGCAGTGCGTCCGTCAGTTTCATACCCACAATCGTTTTCGGATTGTTGATGAGCGTTCCGGCTTTCCAGCGGATGATATCGTCGAAACGGAATCCTTCCTGCGCCAGTTCCACCCGGCGTTCGCGGCGGATTTCGTCGAGGAGGACGGGCAGCGTGGGGAAGATGGAGTTGGGATCTTTCTGCAGTGTGGCGATCTTCATGTGCGGCATACCCACGCGGTCGCGGATTTTGTTGATGGTTTGATCGATCACCGCCTGGGAGGCTTCGCCCAGCTCAGCTTTGGCTTCTGCAAAAATCAGCAGCGTTTCGGCGTAGCGGATGATGAAGAGATCCAGGGTGGATTGATTGGCGACCCACTGCACGGGGTCCGGGCTTTTATACTTGGCGCTGGCGTAGCCGGTGGTAATGGCGGGGATGCGCGGAAGCGTCACCCGGTCGGCGGTACCGTCGGCATTCTGCGATACCACGTAATCGCGGGTAACGATGAGCTGCTGATAGCGCGGATCGCGGTTGGTGCGCTCCAGTTCAGGCGTTTCATCGCCCTGGTAACGCGCGCTCAGGCCGATGGGCAGCCCGTCGTCGCATAAAATCCCTTCCACGAAATCCTTGCTGTAACTGGGCCAGATATCGCTGATCTGACGGGTCGTATTGTGCATCGACTGGTCTTTCACGTACCGGCGTGGCCACACCGCTTCCCTATTGCCGCGAAGCTCTTCCTGCAGGAACAGGTTCACATAATCTTTCGCGGGATTGCCATTGGACCAAATCGCGTAATTGCCGGTGTTGATCACGGCTTCAGCTGCGTTGGCGGCTTCACGGAGCCATTCGGTGGCGCCGGCAAGGCCGCGGGATTTGCGGTAAGAGCCTTCCCAGAGACAGATGCGGGCCTTCAGGGCATTGGCGATGTCTTTATTGACGCGATCCTGCTCCGCGCTGGCCGGAACGGGCAGGTTGGCCACGGCGTAGTTCAGGTCTTTGAGCACGGTGTCCATTACGG
Organism: Chitinophaga pollutisoli; assembly: GCF_038396755.1. Classification (NCBI taxonomy): domain Bacteria; kingdom Pseudomonadati; phylum Bacteroidota; class Chitinophagia; order Chitinophagales; family Chitinophagaceae; genus Chitinophaga; species Chitinophaga pollutisoli. Next base: position 1,740,490 of record NZ_CP149822.1, read on the forward strand.
TGCCGCGGGGCGTGCGGGGCGCGAAGAGCTCGGGCGAATTCTCGTTGAGGTCGCCGCCAAACCAGGTCACGTCGCCGAACTGCACTACTTTCCGCCACCAGAGGTAAGCGCGGAACATCTTCACTTCCCCGGCATACTTGGCTTTCACTTCCGCCGGCGCGTCGGCTCTTTCATAACGGGCGAGGAAGTAATTGGCCTCGCGCTCGTTGGTCCAGGTCCAGCCGCCGCCGGTGTTCGGAATGGTATATTGGCCGGCCAGGAACGTGTTGCGGTCGCGGGGCACGAAGTTATCGGAATTATTGTCGCTGTTAAATGTCTGCGCGGGCACCAGTGTGTAGAAACGGTTCGCGTAGATACGGAGGTCGTTCTCGTTTTTGAAGTACGTGGCATCACTGAGACGGTCCTGTGGAAGACGGTCCAGGAAATTGTCATTGCAGGCTGCGCCAAAAACGAGGGCGAGCATGGCGGAGGATATGACGCGTGTCTTTTTCATTTCATGCTGATTTAAGATCAAAGAATTCATCAACGATTACAGTCCCAGTTGAAGGCCGAAAGCAATAGTGCGGCTCAGCGGATAGCTTTGCGCGCCCAGCAGTTCGGGATCGAACGCTTTGTGCATTTTGGTGATGGTAAAGAGGTTCTGGCCGGTCGCAAATACGCGCAAACGCTGGATCCTGGCGACACGTAACCATTCGGCCGGGAAAGTGTAACCCAGTGTCACCTGCTTCAGCCGTGCATATGCCGCATTTTGCAGGTATTTGGACTGCACCTGGAAGTTGCCGCCGCCTTCGAAGCGCAGGCGGGGGTAATAAGCATTCGTATTGTCGGGGCGCCAGTAATCGGTATGGTACTCCATGGGAACTGACCACTCGCTCGTCAATCCCCAGAAATAAGCGCCGTCTACCCAATAATCGCGCTTGCCCACGCCTTGTACGAACGCCGTCAGGTCGAATCCCTTGTACGCTACGCCCAGGTTCACGCCGTAGGTGTAACGGGGCGTATTATTACCGATCACCTTCCGGTCGCCGGGGTCTGTCAGCGTACTGCTACCCCGGTCGATCCGCTGGTTGCCATCAAGGTCCTTGTAACGGATATCGCCTGCGAGCCATTTGCCGGACCAGATTTGCGACTGCTGAGCTTTGGCCGCATCGTCGCCGGAAGTAAAGAACCCGTCGGTCTCAAATCCCCATATCTCACCCCACTTCTCTCCCACATAACGATCGCCGATGTTGCCGTTGGGATTGTTTTCGTAGCGGGTAATTTCCGCCTGTGCATCGGCCATAACGAGCGACACGTTATAGCGGACTTCGCTGCCGATTTTATCCTTCCATCCCAGCGCAACTTCCCAACCTTTGTTCATCAGGTCCGCGGCGTTGCGGGAAGGCGACGGTGTGCCCAGCAATGCGGGCAGCAGCCGCCCTGCAGTGATCATATCGGTCGTTTTGCGGCGGTACACGTCCACCGATGCTGTCAGCCTGTCGCGCAGCGCGGTAACATCGAGGCCGAAGTTCAGCGTCGTCACTTTCTCCCAGGTGAAGTCGGCGCTCACCAGCGCCGGGGCGCCCACGATCACGCCCGGGTTGTTCCCGAACAGGTAAGCAGTGGTGCCGGTGGGCATGAAGGTGATATACGGATAAGGATTGTTGCTCAGCTGGTTGGGCAACGTGCCGTAGGACGCGCGCAGCTTCAGGTCGTTGATCCAGGATTTGGCGCTTGCGAAGAAATTCTCTTCAGACACGCGCCAGGCGGCGGATACGGAAGGCGAAAACACATTCCGCTTGCCACGTGCATATCGCGAAGTGCCATCGTAACGGCCGGTCAGCTGCAGCAGGTATTTTTCCTTGAAATCATAGTTGGCGCGGAAGAACCCGCCGCGAACCGCCCATTCCGACATGCTGTTGCCGACCGATAGCGAAGTGGCGGTAGGATCGTTCAGTGGCGTGAGGCTTTCCATTGTGGGATCAATCTGGTTGCGGCCGGTAGCGCTGAAGGAAAGGTTTTTCTTCATCTCTTCGTTGTAACCCGCCATCAGCTTCAGGTTGTGGTTGCGCGCGAAGGTAGTGAAGTATTCCGTGTACAGGTTGATAGCGTGGTAGCCGTCGTTCGCAGCGCTGCGGATCAGCCTGTCCGGATTGGTCCAGGGATAAGTACCGATCAGCCTTCCGTCTACCCCATATTCCTTGAATGCTTTGTAATGGATGCTTCTGCCGGCGCCGTAATTATTCCAGGTCAGGTCGCCGATCACGCGGAGGTTGCGAAGCAGTTTCACGGTAAACCCACCCGTCAGCCAGATATCGGTTTTATTTTCCTTCACGCGGCCATTCTCCGCCATCACGGCAAAGGGGTTGGTGAAGCTGCCTTGTCCAGCCCAATTGCCATCCGGGTGCCGGATCGGCATGATGGGACGGAGGTCGCTGGAGATGAATGGAAAATCGTTCACGCTGCTTTCGGCGAACTGCGTTGCGTTGGGTGTATTGTAGTCGGAGCGGTTTAGTGCGGCCTTGAAATTCAGGTCGAGCCAGGAAGTGGCTTCCGCATTGAGCCGCAGCGAAGCGTTATAACGGTTGTAGGTTTGGTTGGCGGCTTTGATGAGACCGTCTTGTTTGAGGTAGCCCAGGCTGGCCACGTAGGAGATTTTGCCGGAGCCGCCGCTGAGGGAGAAAGAGTTGTCCCACATGGGCGCCCAACCGGGATAAAGCTCGTCGAGCCAGTCGGTGTTGCCTACGTAACGGTATTTGTTCGGATTATTGGGGTCGACGTAAACGGTTGGATTATTGGCCGGATCGCGGAAATACGCTTCCGCGCGGATGGAATCTTCCACGGTAAAGGGTTCGGAAGAAGTACGCCCACCGTCTGCGCCTGTCCTGTCCGCTTCGCGGAACATGCGGATGTAATCAACGGAGTTGATGTATTTGGGCATGTAGGTAGGCTTGTTGAAGGAGTAGGTGCTGTTGAACGACAGCCGCATGGGCTGGTGTTTGCCCGGGTTCTTGGTAGTGATGAGGATCACACCGTTGGCGGCGCGGGAACCATAGATGGCGGCGGAACCTGCATCTTTGAGGACGGTCACGCTTTGCACATCTGCGGGGTTGATGAGGTTGGGGTCCATCACCACACCGTCGACCAGCACAAGCGGTGCGTCATTGCCGCTGTTGATGGAACCGGTTCCGCGGATATTGAAAGTGGCTCCCCTGCCGGGGGCGCCGTTGTTCATGTTGACATTGAGGTTAGGAACCACGCCCTGCAAGCCTTGCGCGAGGTTCACGAGGGGCCGGCTTTCCAGTACTTCGCCGCCCACCGAAGCCACGGCCCCGGTGAGGTTCGCTTTTTTCTGGGTGCCATAACCGACCACGAGCACTTCCTGCAGGCCCGATACGTCGGCTTCCATCACGATGTTGATCTCGTCTTTTCCCGCCACGGGCACCTCCATTTTCTTGAAGCCCATCATGCTGATCACGAGCACGTCGGAGTTGTTGGCTTCGATCTCGAAGTTCCCTTCCGCATCGGAAGCCACACCTTTGGTGGTGCCCTTGATGACGATGGTGGCGCCGGGCACGGGGCCACCCTTGTTATCCGTGAGCCGGCCTTTCACGCGCTTGTATTGCTTGGCGTCGAGGTCGTTGCCGAGGACCACCAGCCGGTCGTCCATCACGCGGTAGCGCATGCTGTTGGCCAGTACGAGCTTCATTACTTCCGGCAGCGTGCCGTTGGAAACGTTGAGCGATACCGGCGGGAGTTTGCGGAGATCGTCGCTGTTATAAAAAAGCGGTACGACGTTTTCAGCTCGATCATGGAGAGCACCTGGCTCACCGGCAGCTTTTCTGCCCGTACGCTGATACGTTTCTGCGAATAAACGCCGGCGTGCACCTGCAGGAAGAGACACGTCAGCACAAGGCTCATCTTCATGATCAGCAAAAGTTGATACAACCGCCGGTTGGCAGTGCATTGTGTAAATAATTTCATAGATTTGATTGTTAAGTTCAGGCAATAGGAAACCCGTTGAAATCCAAAGCAGACGGATTTCCTGCATACTTATCTGGCGGGGAACGTTGGCGCGTTTCCCGTTTTTTATTTCCTGAAGGTCAGGATCGTAAGGCGGTGGAAACTGGTGTGTCGAGCATTGTAGTCAGTTTAAGTTTAGTAAATGATGATTTTGGTCGCGGATATTTTGTATCTGATGGGTCGGATTGTTGTGAGAATTTCGAGGATCTGGTCCACTGGTTCATTCTCCACGCTGCCGGTAAACCGGGCCTGTTTGAGGGCATCGTCCCGTATTTCCACTTCCACGTTGTACCATCTTTCGAGCCTGCGGGCGAGGGATTCGAGGGGCTCGTCGTTGAATACGAGCCGGTTTTCGACCCAGGCGCCTGCTGTCAGGGAGCTGTCGCGGCTATCGGTATCCGCGGCTGTAAGCGCCACTTCCGGCAATCCCGGATCACTGTCGGGATGCGTTGCCGGCAAAGCGGACACCGGTTCCGGGAGTGTATGCTGCACGGCCAGTTTCTGCCGCGGCGCCAGCATATAGCTTTTCCCGTCTTTTTTCACCATTACTTCCACCTTCCCCGAAATGAGCGTGGTTTCCGTCGTGGATTCTGAATCGTAGGCCTGGAGGTTGAATTCCGTGCCCAGCACGCGGACTTCCACCGCGTTGGTGGTTACAATAAACGGATGTTCGGCGTTTTTCACCACTTTGAAATATCCTTCCCCGTTGAGGCGCACATGGCGTACGCCGTTGCGGAAACCCTCCGTGTAAGAAAGGGAGCTGCCCGCATTGAGGATCACCTCGGTGCCATCGGGCAGGGTGAGCTTTGATTTACTGCCTTTGCGCGTTTGCACGGTGCTCCATCCCTTTTCATCCTGCTGCCCCTGCCCTGTCCAGAACCAGATACCGGCGCACACGGCGGCGGCAAGTGGTATCGCCGCCAGCCACAACCTCCTGCGGCGGGGCGGCTCGGGAAACGCGTCGGACATGGCAGGCTCAGGCTCCTCGCCGGCGGCGGCAAATATCCGCCCCAGCATCTCTTCATTCCGCTCCTGCGATTGCCTTTCCCTGCTGCGGAACTGCAAAGCGCCCAGCATCTCGTACTGCCGCGCCGCATCCGGAAACTGCTTTTTCAGCATTTCCATATCCAGCCGTTCCTTGTCGGTAAGCCTGCCCGACAGTTCCCTGCCGAATAATTCCCAAAGCTTTTGTTCTTGTTCCATGCTGGAAAAAATCAGGTGGTTATATAGTTAGACACAGATTTCCGGCCGTCCAGTTAAGACAGTCGGAAATTTTTTTAAAAAATAATTATTTGCGCGCAAGTGGTAAGCGGAATGGTTTACGCAGGTCGATGGCCGACCCCAGTTTCTTCAGCGCGATGGTGATCTGGGCGTTCACCGTATTGATGGATATATCGAGTACTTCCGCCACTTCGCGGTACGAAAGGCCGTCTTCCTTCACCAGTTTGAAAATAAGCCGGCAGCGCAGCGGCAGTTCATTGACCGCCTGCTCGATCTGGCGCAGGTTTTCGCGGCTGATGAGGGATTCTTCGGGAGATACGACGCAGGGCATGAGCGTGGCGTGCTGGTCTTCCAGCTCTTCGTAAGGAATAACGGAACGGGAGGTGTGGTTCAGGGCGGTATTGCGGACTGCGGTGTAAAGGTATGTTTGGAAGTAATGGATGTCCAGGAGGCGGGCGCGTTGTTGCCAGAGTTTGACGAACACATCGGCCACTACTTCTTCGGCTTCTTCGCGGGAGCGCACGAGGGCGGTGGCGAAATAAATGAGGCGGTCGCTGTAATAGGAAAAGAGCTGGCCGAAAGCCAACTGGTCACTGTTCTTCGCGATTCTTTCCAACAACTGCTCCATCCGCGGAATTTAATAACGTAGATATGCAAGTTACGGGACGAAGCGACGCATTCCTGATATGATCTTCACATTGAAATCCTGTTTTTTCACCATATTGCTGTCCGTTCTTTATGCAAGCGATTGCAAATGAGGACTCCTGTCGTTATACTTCCGGTTGCGGTCATACGAAGCCTTTTGGGATTCAAAAAGAATACTTATTTCTGACTATGTACAAAATATTGGTTTCCAATCTCCGGAACGACAAACATTTATCCTGCGTTAATATGTGCCAGCAAATCAACACATTGTGCTTAATCTTTATACCAAAAACCTGCTTTTAGATGTGTAAAAGCCGCTGAATGGCTACCCTGCGCGATTTCCAAAGTTGTTCAGTTCTTTATCCACATATGGGGGTAACTTATGAGTTTGTTCAGGGGGTTTGATCATTACATTTGCACACAGTTCTTGACAACGTTGTGCTGGCTTCCGAACGTTTCCGACGAAAGGAATTAAAAGGGAACTGTGTGAGAATCACGGGCAGACGCGCTACTGTAACCCCCTGTAATGCCGGTTTCTTCAAACTGCCACTGCTTCGCCTCAAAACGGAGCGGGAAGGCCCGCCCGGCAAGGGATAGCCAGGAGACCTGCCAGCACATCGGACAACGTCATAACCTTCGCGATTCAAGGTATTGGCTGATGGCCCCTGCTACCTTCCTTACGAGGATAACGGACCTCCGTCACCCTTCGAATCACGTTCAATATTGGCAACTATAACTGGTTAACCATATAAAAAAAATTGTATGAATAACGAGAACGAGATACTACTGAAGGAAAACAAAGACAGGTTCGTACTCCTGCCTATCAACTACCCCGCCATCTGGGAACAGTACAAACGCCACGAAGCCAGCTTCTGGACCGCCGAGGAAATCGACCTGTCGGGCGACCTGGCCGACTGGGCCAAACTGAACGACGGCGAACGCCACTTCATCACCCACGTACTGGCATTCTTCGCCGCGTCCGACGGGATCGTGAACGAGAACCTGGCCGTTAACTTCATGAGCGAAGTGCAGATCCCCGAAGCCCGCTGCTTCTATGGTTTCCAGATCATGATGGAAAACATCCACTCCGAAACCTATGCCCTGCTCATCGATACATATGTGAAAGACCCCGTTGAAAAGGATCGTCTTTTCCACGCCATAGAAACCGTGCCGGCCGTGAAGAAAAAAGCCGAATGGGCCCTCCGCTGGATCGAGAACGGCACCTTCGCGGAACGCCTCGTGGCATTCGCCGCCGTGGAAGGCATCTTCTTCTCCGGCTCCTTCTGCTCCATCTTCTGGTTGAAAAAACGCGGCCTCATGCCCGGGCTCACCTTCTCCAACGAGCTGATCTCCCGCGACGAAGGCCTCCACTGCGAATTCGCCTGCCTGCTGTATTCCATGCTCGAAGGCAAAATGAGCGAAAAACAGGTACACGAAATCATCTCCGACGCCGTTTCCATCGAGAAAGAATTCATCACCGAAGCCCTCCCCGCAGCGCTCATCGGAATGAACGCCGATCTCATGAAACAATATATCGAATTCGTAGCCGACAGATGGCTCGTGGCACTCGGTTGCAGCAAAATCTACAACAGCGCCAACCCCTTCGATTTCATGGAAATGATCTCGCTCCAGGGCAAAACCAACTTCTTCGAAAAACGCGTGGGCGACTACCAGAAAGCCGGCGTAATGGGCGAAAAAGGAACACAAACCTTCAGCCTCGACGAAGATTTCTAGTCAATTCACATAACCTCAATCAGCCATATTCAATTTTTTCACCCACTAAATTCACCACACTATGTTCGTTATAAAAAGAGACGGCAGAAAAGAAACTGTCAAGTTCGACAAGATTACGGCAAGGGTAGAGAAGCTGTGTTACGGACTTGCGCCGGAATACGTTGATTCAATAGATGTAGCGAAGAAAGTGATCCAGGGATTGTATGACGGCGTTACCACCAGCGAGCTCGACAACCTCGCCGCGGAAACCGCAGCGTCCCTGACAACCAAGCACCCGGACTACGCGCAGCTCGCTTCCCGCATCGCGGTGAGCAACCTGCATAAAAATACTCTGAAGTCGTTCTCCAAAACGATGAAGAAACTGTACGAATATGTGGACCCCAAGACCGGTAAAAACGCCGGCCTGCTGGGCGACGACGTATGGGAGATCATCAAAAAGAACGCGGAGATCCTCGACTCCACCATCATTTACGACCGCGACTTCGCATTCGATTACTTCGGTTTCAAAACGCTGGAACGCTCTTACCTCCTGAAAGTGGACGGCAAGATCGCCGAGCGCCCGCAGCACATGTTCATGCGCGTGGCCGTTGGCATCCACAAAGAAGACATCGACTCCGCCATCAAAACTTACGAGCTGATGAGCGAGCGCTGGTTCACGCATGCCACGCCCACCCTGTTCAACGCCGGCACCCCCAAACCGCAGATGAGCTCCTGCTTCCTGCTGACCATGAAGGGCGACAGCATCGATGGCATTTACGACACCCTGAAGCAGACCGCCAAGATCTCCCAGAGCGCAGGCGGCATCGGCCTCAGCATCCATAACATCCGGGCTACCGGCTCCTACATCAGCGGTACCAACGGTACTTCCAACGGCATCATCCCCATGCTGCGCGTGTTCAACGACACCGCACGGTACGTGGACCAGGGCGGCGGCAAGCGCAAAGGCGCATTCGCCATCTACCTGGAGCCCTGGCACGCCGACGTGTTCGAGTTCCTGGACCTGCGCAAGAACCACGGTAAAGAAGAAATGCGCGCCCGCGACCTCTTCTACGCCCTCTGGATGCCCGACCTGTTCATGAAGCGCGTGGAAGAAAACGGCGACTGGAGCCTCTTCTGCCCTCATGAAGCACCCGGACTGGCCGATTGCTGGGGCGAGGAATTCGAGAAACTGTACGAAAAATACGAATCCGAAAACCGCCAGCGAAAAACCGTGAAGGCGCAGGATCTGTGGTTCGCTATCCTCGACGCACAAATCGAGACCGGCACGCCTTACCTGCTGTATAAAGACTCCGCCAACCGCAAGTCCAACCAGCAGAACCTGGGCACCATCAAATCCTCCAACCTCTGCACCGAGATCATCGAATACACCGCCGAAGACGAAGTCGCCGTGTGCAACCTCGCTTCCCTGGCGCTGCCCCGTTTCGTGATCGACGGCAAGTTCGACCACAAACGCCTGTATGATGTTACCTACCAGGCTACCATCAACCTGAACAGGATCATCGACCAGAATTATTACCCGGTAGATGAAGCCCGCAACTCCAACCTCCGCCACCGCCCCATCGGCCTCGGCGTGCAGGGCCTGGCCGACGCGTTCTTCCTCCTCCGTTATCCCTTCGAAAGCGAGCAGGCGCAACAGCTGAACAAAGAAATCTTTGAAACGATCTACTTCGCTTCGCTGACCGCTTCCAAAGACCTCGCCATCACTGAAGGTAAATACGCTTCCTACGAAGGATCGCCCATTTCCAAAGGCATCCTGCAATACGACATGTGGAACGTGCAGCCCTCCGACCGTTGGGACTGGACCGGCCTGAAAGCCGAAATCAAACAGCACGGCGTGCGCAACTCCCTGCTGCTGGCGCCCATGCCCACCGCTTCCACTTCCCAGATCCTGGGCAACAACGAGTGCTTCGAGCCATATACTTCCAACATCTACACCCGCCGCGTGCTGAGCGGAGAGTTCGTAGTGGTGAACAAACACCTGTTGAAAGACCTCGTGGAGCTCGGCCTGTGGGACAACGATATGAAGAACAAGATCATCGCGGCGAACGGCTCTATCCAGGGCATCCCCGAGATCCCTTCCAATATCAAGGAACTGTACAAAACCGTTTGGGAGATCAAGCAGCGTACGATCATCGACATGGCGGCCGACCGCGGCGCGTTCATCTGCCAGTCGCAATCCCTCAACCTGTTTGTAGACAAACCGTCCGCTTCCAAGCTCACTTCCATGCACTTCTACGCCTGGAAGAAAGGCCTCAAGACCGGTATGTACTACCTCCGTACCCAGGCTGCGGCACAAGCCGTTCAGTTTACGGTGGAAAAACAAGGCGGCCAGAACATGGTTCCCGTATTACCTGCCGAAGGCGGTTCCGAAATGGAAATCGTGGAAGGCGCGGTATGCACCATGGAAGAAGGTTGCGTAACTTGCAGCGCGTAAGTATTATTCATTGCAGATAATAAAACCAGGCCCGGGAGCTTTTGCTTCCGGGCTTTTTTTATCGTGATCATTTCACCCGGAGGCCCGTCATCCCGCATCCCCGGAATGTAATTCCACCTTCCTCCAACGGCAGTTAGCAACCGGTTACTTAGCCCCTGCCATCAAATCCGGTAATTTTCCAGCCCCAAACATTCAGCCATTATGTTACCTGAGAATTTAAGCGGGCTCAGCGATTTGTGGATCCTGAAAACCCTTTACCAGGGCGTCCGCAGTACGCACCCCTCGCTTGTAAAATGGATAGAAACGGATTTCGCTTCGGATGAAATCGACAATGAATTCGTGATGGACATGGTCCTTCATTCCCTGCAATTCCTCGAAGAAGCGCTGGTGCTATCGCCGGATGAGTCGCTTGTCCGCAACAGCGAGCCTGAGATCAGGGCGAGCCTCGCCGACATGGACATGGTCACCGTTTGGGTGAAAGACATCGGCACCGCCCGGAACCTCTACCGTTCAGAAGCCGCCATCAAATCCATTCACTGCCTGTACAAAACAATGGCCGCCTGCTTCTTCGAAAACCGGCAAAACTTCCCGCACGAAATCGCAGGAACAGCCCTGCTGGCCGCTTTCGCGGGAAGCGGGCTTGTAGTCGAAAGCACCGCGGCCAACATCACCGAATTGTTTGTCGACCGCGGGAAAGTAACGGTAAAGGATTGGGAAGAATGGCATGAGATCACCCGGGACGAGGGGCTCGACGATATCTTCAGCGCGTTTGTCCGGGAGATAGAAAAGAAAGCCCGGTTGCAGGGCGTGAAAAGATAAGTATAGAGATATGAATACGATTTGCCTGTAATTAATCCCGCAACGCCGCAACTTCCTTCATCACCGCCCCCTCGTCCATCGCGCCCTGGATAAATTTGCGATACTTTTTACCGGGATGGATGAACAACGTGGCCGGCAGGCTTCCTTTCCACTGCGCGTCGATCAGCGGGGCGTATTTGTTGGCATTGCTTTCCTCCATCCACCACACTTCACCGCTCAAACCGAGCTTGCTCACAAACGATTCGATCTGGTGCGGATAAGCTTCATCGAGATCCAGGCTCAGATACACGAATTGTATGCCGGGATTTTGCTTCGCCGCTTTTTCGAAATAAGGCAGCTCCTCCACGCATGGCGCGCACCAGGTAGCCCAGAGGTTCACCACCATCGGGGAATCCGTCCGGGCCAGACGCGCCTCCAGCTCCGCAGGACTTACGCGGGTGACGGCCGTCGCCATCCAAAGGCTCCATATGAAAAAACAGGTGCTCATAATTCTTCCACCGGGAATTTCCAGTGGGTCAGCAGCTCCAGCCGCCGCGCTTCGGGGAGCGACGGCGTATTGTATTGCCCCGCGGCATCCTTCTGCCGCATGGCTTCATATATACTGACAGCCGCCGCCACGGATATATTCAAGGATTTGATGATCCCCATCATCGGGATTACGAAATTACCATCCGCCGCCTTCCGGATATCTTCACTCACACCGGTTTGCTCGTTGCCGAATACCAGCGCGACAGACCCCGTGAAGTCGATATCGTACAGGCTTTTAGCGCCATCGGCCAGGTGTGTGGTGTAAATTTTATCGTACCGGGAACGGAGGGTCTCCACCAAACCGGTGGTATCATCGAATTCATGCACAGAGAGCCACTGGATGGCGCTCGATGAACTTTTGACGCCCCATTTTTTATGGCGGGGCAGTTTGGTGGTGAGCAGGTAAACGTCCTGGATGCCCACGGCGTCGCAGGTGCGCAGGACCGCCGACACGTTGTGGGGGTCTTCGACATTTTCCAGCACCACCGTAAGGTTGGCCTGACGTTTGTTAATTACCGATAAAAGCCGTTCTTTCCGTTCCGGTGTCATACCGTTATTTATATTTGTGTCAAAAATAACGAATTTAACTGCCGATATGGTCATTCAGATTATTTGCCAACGTTTAAATACCAATAACAACTTCCTATGAAACTCAAGAAGATACTGAAACGTGTCGGCATCGGGCTGCTCGTGCTTATTGCGATCCTGATCGCCATCCCGTATCTGTTCAAAAGCCAGATCATGTCGAAGGTCAAGGCTGAGCTGAACAAAAGCCTCAACGCCAAAGTGGATTTCAAAGACGTGGATATCAGCCTCTTCCGCCGGTTCCCGCGCCTGGCCGTGGCACTGGAAGAGCTCCAGGTCACCGGCGTGCAGCACTTTGAAGGCGATACCCTGCTGGCCGTGCGCCGGCTCGATATGGCGGTGGATCTCCTGTCAGCCATCAAAGGCGACAAGATCAACGTCCACAACGTTTCCCTGCAAGCGCCACGCATCTATGCCGTGGTGGATGAGGAAGGCCGCCCGAACTGGGACATCGTGAAACCCGACACCGCCACTACCGCCGGCCCCACAGATACCAGCAGCAGCGATTTCGCCTTCAGCCTGCAACAGTACAACATAGAGAATGCCGTCATCAAATACGATGACCACCAGGGCCATATGCACCTGGCCATCGCCGGGCTCAACCACAAAGGGAAAGGCGATTTCACGCAAGACAACTTTACCCTGTCGACCAGCACCACCGCCGCCGCGCTCAGCTTCGCGCAGGGCTTCATCCCCTACCTCCTCGACACCAAAGTGGAGATCCTCGCAGATGTGCAGATCGACAACAAAGCCGGCAAATACACCTTCAAGACCGATAACATCGCCATCAATAACCTGCGGCTCAGTACAGAAGGGTTCTTTCAGCTGCTGAACGACAGCGCGTACAACATGGATATCCGCTTCCAGGCGCCCAGTACGGATTTCAAAGACATCCTCTCGCTGGTGCCCGCCGTTTACAGCCAGGATTTCGCCAGCATCAAAACTTCCGGCGCCGCCACCCTCAACGGTTTCGTGAAAGGCATCTACGACGGCGACAAGATGCCCGCCTACGAAGTGCACCTCGGCATCAAAAACGGCTTCTTCCAATACCCCGATCTGCCTAAACCGGTGAAAAATATCCAGCTGGCGGTGAATGTCACCAACCCCGACGGCGTGCCCGACCATACCATCGTGGATGTGCCGCAGGCGCACCTGGAGATGGACGACAGCCCCGTGGATTTCCGCCTCATGATCAAAACGCCCGTTTCCGACCTCTACCTCGACGCCGCCGCCAAAGGCCGCCTCGACCTCGCCAAAGTGGCCCAGGTCGTGAAATTCGAGAAAGGCACCCAACTCTCCGGTATCCTCGATGCAGATCTGCAGGCCCGCGGCTACATGAGCGCCATCGAAAAGGAACAATACGAAACCTTCCACGCAGCGGGCAAAATATCCGTGGCTGATCTCGCATATAAAAGCAAAGACTACCCGGATGGGGTGAACGTGAACTCCATGCTCATGTCTTTCAACCCGAAAAACGTCACCGTTTCCGATTTCAAAGGGCATTATCTCGGCACGAACTTCAGCGCCAACGGCGAGGTGAATAATTTCCTCGCGTATGTCTTCCGCAACGATGCGTTGAATGGGCGCCTTTCCATGGAAGCCGACCAAATCAACCTGAATAAATGGATGGCCACCGGCGAAACTACGTCTCCGGCGCAAGCAGACACATTGGCCGCCGTACCGTTCGCCGTTCCCAACAATCTCGATTTTATCCTCCAGGCAAAATCAGGGAAAGTAATTTATGACAAACTCGATCTCAACAACCTCAACGGCACGCTCTACGTGCGCGACGAAGCCGTGATCATGAAAGACATAAAAGCCAACGCGCTCCAGGGTTCCATGAAAATAGACGGTTCCTATTCCACCAAAAACGACAAGAACAATCCAGATATCCTCATCTCCTACGACGTAAAAGAGCTGGATGTGCAGGAAACGTTCAAAACGTTCAATACCGTGCAGAAACTTATGCCCATCGGGCAGTTCCTCAGCGGAAAAATGAGCAGCCAGCTTACGATGACCGGCAAACTGGGCAAGGATATGTCACCTGTGCTAAATACCCTTACCGGCGACGGCAACCTGTTGCTGATACAGGGTTTCCTGAAGAAGTTCGCACCGATGGACCAGCTGGCCAACCAGCTGAACGTTTCCGCGCTGAAAGACATTTCCATCCGCGATATCAAAAACTATTTCGCCTTCCAGAACGGCAGGATGACCGTGAATCCCTTCCGCGTGAAGATGAACAACTTCAACATGCTCATCGGCGGTTCCCACGGTTTCGACCAAACGATGGATTACACCATGCAGCTCGCACTGCCCCGCGCATTGCTAGGCCAGCAGGGCAACAGCCTCGTGAACAATCTCGTGAAGCAAGCCAACAACAAAGGCATCCCCGTAAACGTGAGCGATACCGTGTATCTCAACGTATTACTGGGTGGCAATATCATGAAGCCTTCCGTGAAAACCGATCTGAAAGAAGCGGCCGGCAAGGCGGCGGAAAACCTGAAAGACCAGGCCACGGCCATGGTAAAAAGCAAAGCGGATTCCGCGCAAAAAACAATTAAAGATTCACTGAACCATGTGAAGAACGAAGCCGTGAACGCAGCGAAAGATGAACTGAAAAAGCAATTGCTCGGCGGGAAAGATTCCACCGGTTCCGGCGGCGGGCTGCAGGGCGCAGGCAAGGCGGCGGAAAAAACGTTGAACAATACCCTGAAAGGACTGATTAAACGCAAAAACACCGCAGCCGATTCAACAAAGAACTGAAATGATTTGTAATAGTAAGCGTGGCACAGTTTGTGCCGCGCTTTTTTTATGGACAGCATTTTACAAACCCCCTTCTGTAATGCCAGCTTGCTGGCCGGACTGCTGTTCCTGTTCATGGGCCACATGATCCGGCGATTTCCTCCACGCAGTATGAAAGCCTGGTACGGTTACCGTACTTTTTCCTCCACCATCAACCAGGACACCTGGGACGAAGGCAACCGCTACGCCGCGTATATCTCGCGGTGGCTCGGCTGGATACTGGTGCCGTTCGGGTTGTTGATGGGATGGATCTTTTCGCGGCAATCGGATTTGCTGCTCTATCTCACGATCACACCCGTGATCGTGGGTGCGCTGTTGCTGACGGGGATCACGGAATGGCACTTGTTGCAGCTATTTGATGAAGACGGCGCTCCCCGCAAAAAAAACGGCGGGAATGAGAAGCCCGCCGTGTAGTCCGTTATTTTTTACTGAGCACCAGTACCGCCGGCACTGGCCGTTGGCCCGCGGGGTCTGATGGCCTGATGGTATTCTGATCATTGACGTAAAGCGCCGAAGAGCCGCCGCCGTCGAGGTTGAGGGCTTCCACGCAGCCGAGGTCGGTGAATATCTTCGCCATTTCTTCGAAATTGGCGCCTTCCGCCACGCCTTTATTTCGCCCTTCAATCACCATGAGCAGAATGGTGCCATCAGGCCTGTAGCCTACCGCAGAGCGCGGGTGCAGCGCGGCGATGCTTTTTCCCATTCCTTCCTGTTCCCAGGTGATGTGCGGCTGCCCGTTCTGCACGAGCACGGGTCCGCCGCCTACCGCTTCCCGCATCTTCCATCGATGGGCGCCTGCGGGCGCGCTTTTCGTGGGTTCCACTTTTTCTACCGGCGCGCTGTAAGCATAGGGCGCGCGCTTCTTCCCGACGTTGTACACCCAGGCAATATCCGGCCGGCCTTTCCGGTCGATACCGAATGCGCCGCGGGTGACGTAGCGCTTCGGCGAAGCGTCGGGTGCGGGTTGGGGGTTTACGGCGAATACTTTCCCCTGCTTCACAACGATGTTAAGGTTGCTGTTGTCTTTGAAGGAGAAGAAAGTGGTGTTCATGATCGCCAGGGCGCCTGGCCCGATGATGCTATCGTACTGGGCGGGCGTAAACCGTTTGCCGGGGAAGGCTTCCACGGAAAGGCGGAGGTCTTTGGCGCCGGGGGCAATTTCGAGGTAGTACGCCCTGAAGGGCCGGCCGGATACGGGATCGGTGGTCTGGTAAACGCGGGCGCCCTCGGGGAGGCCTTCGTTATGCGCATTAGAGGGCTGCCAGCGCAATTGCGCCATCGTGGCGGCAGGGAGCATGGTCAGGAAAAGCAACAATCGTGTCATGGCAGAAAAATATATAATCCGGGTGGAAGATCGATGACCTGCAGGTTAAATTTCCGGGGGAATGTATATCGAATGTATATAAACAGGGGTAAAGAGGGGTAAAGGAAGGTTTAATGTATTGATATTCAGCACTAAACAGCACCCTACAGTATCTAGCTATATACCTTTACCCTACATTAACCCCTCATTAAACCTTAAGTAAACCCTGGGTAAGGGTACATTATACCTTTAGTAAGGGTTTTTCGGCGGCATTAAAAAACCCGGGGCGAGTGGCCCCGGGTTGGTATCAGGATGTCTGAATAGGTTACTTTCTTCCGCTGAAGATGTGTTTTTCAGCGTGGTAAGAGGAGCGGACGAGCGGGCCGGCTTCTACATAGTCGAGGCCGAGGCCATATCCGATCTCGCGGAGTTCCGCAAACTCATCGGGGTGTACAAAGCGTACCACCGGGAGGTGTTTGGGAGTAGGCTGGAGGTATTGGCCGAGGGTAACGACGTCGCAACCGTTGTCGTAGAGGTCGTGCATGGCTTGTACCACTTCTTCCTTCGTTTCGCCGAGGCCGAGCATGATACCGGATTTGGTGCGCATGCCGCCTTGTTTGAGCCGACGGATGACTTCCAGGCTACGGTGGTATTTGGCCTGGATGCGGACCTGCTTGGTGAGGCGCTCCACGGTTTCCAGGTTATGGGATACCACTTCGGGGGCGGCTTCGATGATCCTGTCCAGGTTTTCCCAGATGCCCCGGAAGTCGGGGATGAGGGTTTCCATGGTGGTTTCCGGGTTGAGGGCGCGAACGGCTTTGATGGTATTGGACCAGATGATGGAGCCGCCGTCTTTCAGTTCGTCGCGGTCAACGGAGGTGATCACCGCATGTTTCACTTTCATGAGGTAGATGGCTTCGGCCACGCGCTGGGGTTCGTCCCAATCCACTGGTTCCGGCCGGCCGGTGGCAACGGCGCAAAATCCGCAGGAGCGGGTGCAAACGTTGCCGAGAATCATGAAAGTGGCGGTGCCGGCACCCCAGCACTCTCCCATATTGGGACAGTTTCCGCTTTCGCAGATGGTATGAAGTTTATGGGTGTCTACGAGGTTCCTGACCTGCCTGTAGTTCTCTCCGATCGGCAGCTTTACACGCAGCCAGTCGGGCTTTTTCACTCTGGGCGCTGCCGGTTCGGCGGCGATTACGGGTAATTCTTGCATCGCAAATCCTTTCTTTAATAAAGTGCAAAGTTACTTATTCCAGCGTTTACCTAACTGCAAACCTACATAAGCGTTGAAAAAGAACGACTTACTATCGCCGTTGACCATGATTTGCACCTTTTTCGTGTAATATTCCGCATTTACCCCTACTTCCAGGGCGGAGATGATGTCGTTAAACTTGGCCCAGTCGAACCGGAAGCCCATTTTGGCGTGGAGGCCGGGGTTGAATTTTATTTCACCCCATCCCTTGGAGAACCCGCCGGCGCCGTAGATCATGTTTTTGTCCATGAAATCGTCCTTTGTTTCTTCCGTGTATTTCACGAAGTTCCGGGAATCGGGATTGCCGTCGGTATTCATGAGTTCCAGGTAGTAGGGTTTCATGAGGCCTGCGGAAATCCCGCCGTAGTAAATAGCGTTCACTTCCACCCCGTTTTTGTTGCCTTTCCCGCCGATGAGCCGCTTCTGGCCGATTCCCAGCTTTGCCTGGTAGAAATTATTCATTTTACCGTATACGAAAGGAGAAGTGCTGATGACAAAATTCGGCGTCTGCACAAAATTGGCGGAACGGTCTTGCTTGGGGTCTTTTTTCTCGGAGAATTCGAACTGGAAGAAGTTCACGGTCATGGCGCTTTTGCGGAAACCCATTTCCAGGAAACCGGTCCAGCCGTCCGTATTCAGCCTGAAGCCGCCGGAAAACTCACGGTTGTAAAGGTTTTCACCTTCTTCGATCTCGCGGAACAAAGAAATTTTGCGCAGCTTTTTCGCGTCCTTCTCCGCCTTCTTCGCAGA
Organism: Chitinophaga pollutisoli; assembly: GCF_038396755.1. Lineage (NCBI taxonomy): Bacteria > Pseudomonadati > Bacteroidota > Chitinophagia > Chitinophagales > Chitinophagaceae > Chitinophaga > Chitinophaga pollutisoli. The sequence goes on from NZ_CP149822.1 coordinate 1,758,571, forward strand.
TCGGTCGGATTGGGCATGCAATGCAAGGGAAGCCAGCAGGAGGAGTAGAAGTGTGTTGAATTTTTTCACCGTGTTGCGCTATTATTTTAAATTAAAACGCGGGATGTCGTTTTATGTTTTATTCCTATACAAACATACACAAATTTGTTCGTAGTTGGCCGCCGGCCCGCGATAGCCGGAAGAGGGATACAATCCTAAAAATACGCTTATTTTTACACCAAAAACCATCCACATGCAAATGGCAGCCATCCTTTACAACGGCGAACTCAGAACTACCGCTACCCACGTCCGCTCCGGCTCGGTGATCGAAACGGACGCACCGGTAGACAACAACGGCAAAGGCGAACGGTTTTCTCCCACCGACCTGGTGGCTTCCTCCCTCGGCTCCTGCATGCTCACCATCATGGGCATCAAAGCCCGCGACAAGGGCTGGAATATCGACGGCACGAAAGTCAGCATCGAAAAAATCATGGGCACCGAGCCCCGCAGGATCACCGGCGTGAAAGTTGTTTTCGATATGCCCGCATCCGCCGGGCTTGACGACACCGCCCGCAAAATCCTCGAAAACGCGGCGCTTACCTGCCCCGTGGCCAAAAGCCTCCATCCCGACATTAACCAGGACGTGACCTTCAACTGGTAATCCTGTAACGGATTCCCCCCGCGGCAGGTTACAACCTCCCGCCACGTTCCCGGACGAATACGGCCGCCCTCCGCGGGGCGGCTTTTTCGTGTCACCAATCATCTTCCTCCCCCTCGCCATCCCATCCCTGCCAGGCGGCTTCTCCCACGCGGCCGTTCACACCGCCTTCGAACCCCAACAGCTCCTTCCCCACCCGGCATTCCAGGCACTTTTTCTCGTCGCAATACTGCTGCCGCAGCTCCGTGAGCCCCTGCGATCCCGCGGCCGAACGGGCGATCACGGCTTCCTTCCGCCATCCCCGCATGATGCGGTTATCTTCCGGTTCCAGGGCCCGCCACAATGCCATCCCCCGCTCCTGCAGCGCTCCGTTGCGCAGCCAGGCGCCATAAGCATGGAGCAATGGCCCCACGGCATTGACCAGCAGCGCCTGCACGGACTGCCTGCCCATGGCCGCCGTGCGGACGGACGGTACGTCGAACCGGTAGTGGTTATCCCAATACCCGGAGGGCGCCGCGGTGAAAAGGGCCGCGAGCTCCCGGGCGCCGGGGCGGTCGAGCATGGCGGAAAACAAATGGGGCTCCTTGTGCAGGAGGGCCGCCAGGCATGCGACGCGCATGGTCGGGAACGAGGAAGGCCGCATGCGTAGCCAGTGCCAATCGTGCGGGGCCATGGGCATCAGCTGGTATTTACGCCGCAGGAAACGGTACTCATCGAGCAGCCGGCGGGGATAATCGTCGGCCGGATGCTCCGGCAGCAGCCCCGCCTGGCCGAAAAGCAGGGCTTCGAGCCCGAAGAGGCTATGGCGCTGGCGGGCCATGACGCTGAAGGGCGTGGCGGCGATGAGGGTACGGAAAGCTTCGGTATTGACCGGCATGCCGAAGCAGGACGCCACAGCGCGGAGGCACACTTCTTCCCAATTCGCGCGCGTTTGCTGCAGCCACCCGGTGAAAACCGCGGCTTTGCGCTCCATCCGCTGCGCGGTGAGCCGGGTCTGCCATTGCTCCCACAAGCCGTCGGGCACGCGGGCCAACAGGCGGGAACAGGGCAGCTCGTCGGCGCTGTCCATCAGCGCGCGGTAGCGCCGGAGGAGGAATTTGGGAATGCGCGGCTGCAGCTCCAGGACGGGAATGCCGATTTCGGGGCCGTCGTGCTCGAACACCACGTGGAGGATAACCCGGTCGTACAGCGGGTTGTACTGATGACCGTGGCGCCGCCAGTCGGAGCTGCGGTAATGCACTTCCACGTTGCCCGCCCAGAGCAGGGGGCCGATGCGGATCTGCGCGGCGGAAAAATCGGGGCCGGCGTGACGGTTGAGCTGGCCGGGGTGAATAATTTCCAGGGGCTCGCCGGAAACAGTAGCCAGGCCTTCCATATTGAACCTGCCGGAAAGCCAGATGAACTGCAGGAGGGATTCCGGGCAGAGCGGGTCAACAAACGGTTTCATGAAAATAATATTGAAATTCATTCAAAATATACCATAAAAAAGCAGGCGAAAACGAAAATCGGTGAAGAAGATTTGGAAAATTGGCCTTCCTGCCATTACCTTTGCGATCAGTTCTTAAAAATCACTTATCCAGAAAGGCAGAGGGTACTGGCCCGATGAAGCCTTAGCAACCAATTCCGCACACGTGCGGGAAAAAGGTGCTAATTCCGGCCCCGGATTTACGGGGAAAGATAAGTTGGCAGAGATTTTCCTTACAGCGCAGTACCTTACCGCGATATGCTCTTCCAACTCCCGGAAGGGCTTTTTTGTTTACATCTGACATAACGTGAATTTTTTGACCGGTTCATACCCTTGAACGTTACGGCCCCGCCGTTTCGTAAAAACAACGATCAACCATGAAACGCCGCCGGACGGGAATGCCGGGGGCGGAGCAAACAAAAATTGAACACAGATGAAACCATCTACGCAATTGATCCACAGCATCCCGGTAGATGAGCTCACCGGAGCGATCTCGGTGCCCATCTACCAAACGTCCACGTTTGTGCAGGAAAGCCCCGGGATCAACAAGGGCTTTGAATTCTCGCGGGCCAACAATCCCACGCGGAAAGTGCTGGAAGACCTCATCACCAGCCTCGAAGAAGGATACGCCGGATTCGGGTTCGCCAGCGGCATGGCCGCCATCGACGCCGTGCTGAAACTCCTCAAGTCGGGCGATGAGATCATGGCGGTGGAAGATACTTACGGAGGCATCTTCTCCATCTTCAACCACATGTTCGAGCGCTTCGGCATCAAGGTCAATTTCGTGGACATGAGCGACACCGATAAAGTGCTGGAAAAGATCACGCCCAAAACGAAGATCATCTGGCTCGAATCGCCCACCAATCCCACACTCAAAATCTCCGACATCAAATCCATCAGCAAGATCGCGCGGCAGCATAACATCCTGCTGGTGGTAGACAATACCTTCAGCACCCCCTGCTGCAAAAGCCCATCCCCCTCGGCGCCGATATCGTAATCCATTCCGCTTCCAAATATCTCGCCGGGCATACCGATGTGATCGCGGGGCTCGTGGTGGTGAACAATAAAGCGCTGGCCGACCAGGTACGCTTCAACCAGAACATTTCCGGCAGCATCCTCAGCCCCTTCGAAGCCTGGCTCACCATCCGCGGCATCGAAACGCTCCACCTGCGGCTGGAAAAACAGTGCGCCAACGCCATGGCCGTCGCCAACTGGCTTACCGCGCACCCGGCGGTGGACAAAGTATTCTATCCCGGCCTGGCCACGCACAAAAACCATCACATCGCCCGCAAACAGCAAAAAAGCTACGGCGGCATGATCAGTTTTTCGCTGAAAGATGACCTCATCAAGAACGCCATCCGCATCGTCAACGCCACCAAACTCTTCAAACTGGCCGAAAGCTTCGGCGGCGTGAAGAGCCTTCTGGCCCACCCCGTAACCATGACGCACCGCAATATTCCGGAAGAGTTCCGCCGCAAGGCAGGCCTCCAGGATTCCTGCATCCGCCTCTCGATCGGGATCGAAGACGCGGAAGACCTCATCAACGACCTTAAACAAGCTTTAGATAAACTTAACCAGCCTATCGGCAAACAAATTACCGTACTGCAATAAATATGGAACAGAAGACTATCAATCTCGGCATTTTCGGCTTCGGCTGCGTAGGCCAGGGCCTGTATGAAGTGCTGAACAGAACAAAAGGCATCAACGCCCGGATCAAGAAAATCTGCATCAAAGACCCGAACAAGCCGCGCCCGATCGACATGAGCTATTTCACGACGGATGCCAACGAAATACTCAACGATCCCACCATCGACGTGGTAGTGGAACTGATCAACGAAACCGAAGCCGCCTTCGAGATCGTGAGCACCGCCCTCCGCAACGGCAAAGCCGTAGTGAGCGCCTCCAAGCGCATGATCGCCGAAAATCTCCCCGCCCTTTACCAGCTGCAGGTGGAGAATAAAGTGCCCTTCCTCTACGAAGCTTCCAGCTGCGCCAGCATTCCCATCATCCGCAACCTGGAAGAGTACTACGACAACGACCTGCTCAACGCCGTGGAAGGCATCTGCAACGGTTCCACCAACTACATCCTCACCAAAATCTTCGAAGAGCACCTGAGCTTCGAAACCGCGCTCCAGCAAGCGCAGGACCTGGGCTTCGCCGAAACCGATCCCACCCTGGACGTAGAAGGTTACGACCCGAAATTCAAAATCGTTATCCTCCTGCTGCACGCCTTCGGCACTTTCGTGAAACCGGAAGAAGTGTTCAACTTCGGCATCAACCACCTGAACGATTTTGATATCAACTTCGCCCGCCAGCGCAATTGCACCATCAAACTGATCGCCAATTGCCGCCGCCAGAACGGCAGCGTAAACGCATACGTACTCCCCCACCTCATCCGCGAGCACAACCTGCTGTATGATGTGTACAACGAATACAACGGCGTATTGCTGGAATCGGCCTTCACCGACAAGCAATTCTTCGTAGGCAAAGGCGCGGGTGGTACCGCCACCGGTTCCGCCGTATTGAGCGACATCTCCGCCCTGCTGTACAACTACCGCTACGAATACAAGAAGATCAAACAGCAAAACCAACCCTCGTTCACCAACGACGTGCAGCTGAAAGTTTACCTTCGCTTCAAAAGCCCCGACCAGGTAGACCTCGCCTCCTTCTACAACATCTCGGAGAAATACGAATCGCCGGAATGCCGTTACGTAGTAGGCACCATCAACCTGCAGAAACTGAAAGAAGCCAAATGGCTGAAGAACAAAGACGTGAACCTGCTGGTGCTGGAAAATTAATTTTTCCCTATCGGATAATAAACAGGGCGGCGGAAGTTTGACTTTCCTCCGCCCTGTGTTTTTAGGAGCTAATTATTACAGCTGTTTTTGCTGATATACATAGTTTTTGGCGGAGTTTTCGGTGGCGGGAAGGGAGAAGTCTTCGTGCAGCCGCGTCATTCTTTCCAGGCGGCCTTCGCGTTGGTAGGAAGGGCCGTAGGTATTTCTCCAGCGCAGGTGCCCCGTGGCCGAGAAGCGCTCCTCCCGGATCAGTTCGTTGGCGCTGAGGGCGGGGAACTGGTGTTTCGTGTAAATGAAATAGAACCAGGGGTGGAAGGCGTTCGCCAATGCGGGCTGGCGGTTGTAAGTATAAACAGTGGTTTCCGTTAGTATGGCGGTTTCGCCATGCAGGTCGTAGCTGTCGCAGCGGGTAACGTTTTCACCTTCCCATTTCAGTTTGAACAGCTGGTTGCGGGCGCCCGCGTTCACGACGTGAAGCCCGGCGAGCCGAGGGCCGTCGTACACCAGGGAATCGTAGTCGGTGATGGTCCACTGGCCGGCATGGTCGAAATTGTGGTATTGGATGCGGGTGAGCTTGTCGCCGGAATACAGGTAGGATTTGTCGATCCGTTGTTGCTGGTTGAAAAAGAGGTAGGTGAACCGGGGCTTGCCGTTGCTCCAGCTGATGGCGGTGGAATCGGCCGCGCCGGATGAAAGGGTTGCCCAGGCAGAAGGCGCTCCGGCGGCGTTATAGTAAAAAACGGTGGTGTACCCCGAGCCTGCGATTTCCGTCAGTTTCCAAGCGGGGGTTGCGGGGCCGGGGGTGTTGTTTACTTCCTTCTTGCTGCATGCCGTCAGCGCTATCAGGAGCGTTGCGGGTAGCATTTTTTTCATAGGTGTCGGTTGTAGGTAACGCAGTTCTCTGTACAAGCCGGAACGATCAGCATCTTACGTTACCGGGACGAATGTATATAAATTATTTCGTATTTATCATGCCGTGTGGTGTTTGCAGCTATTTTCAGCATTTATACGTAGAAACAGACCGGTTGTCATTAATGTTTTTCGTATAGGTACTCCGTTAACGGATCCGTCGGCGCTGCGAACGGTTGAAATATTGTTTCCGGCAAGCCGCAATTTGACTTCGGAAGATGAAAGCGGGTTAATGTTTGACATAAAAGTATGCGCGCTTTGTGATCCGGTCCGGATACCCGCCCGAACCAGGCCAGCGTTCAAAGCGATAATTGGAAAACGAAGGAATTGCATGGTCGGATATTTTGTCTGAATTTGTTATTTATCGTAGGAAAATGAAGTAAAAGATCGTTGTTCATCTTCAGGTATGTTTTCCGCATTATAATGCACATTTCGCTTTTCAGTGGATATCAACCGGCCCTTCGCATCTACTTCATGCGCAAAACTGATAACATTGCGCATATTGTATAACAGCATCGAAACCGTCATAGTTTTAACCAGCCGCTTGCTATACAGATACAACTCTTCCTGTGATAAGTGCGATAAGATAAAGTATCCGACTCCATCCGGGAACTTTGAATAGTCGACAGAAAGCGCCCTGCTTTCATATTCAAAATCCACCCTTTTTGTGCTCGTAACTTCATCTTTATGGAAAGAGAAAGCCTCATACCGCACAAGGTCATCCCCGTTCCAGGTTAATACGATTTTATTGCGCTGATCCTTCAGGTATGGATCATTCAGCCCCATTCCCACAAACGAATCTATTTTCCCATTGGCGCGGTAGAACAAGCTGGTTAAGGTTTGCCAGCAGCAGGATCAATGAGAACGCAGAGAATAAATGTTTCATAAAATAATTCGTGATAAAATTCCAATAGTTAATAATACCAACTTACTCACGATAGGTGAAGCCAATTGCAGTACGGATTTCGCTTTTCCAAACTTCGTATTCATAACGCACTGCTCTAATCTCCGTTTCCTGCAGCCTGCCATGCGCATCCAGCCGATGGGTGTATTCAAACACTTCCCTTGCGGGGATGGGAATTCGAGACGTCCATATGCGTTCGGAAGATACTGGAAGATGCTTGCTGAGTAGGTACGATCTATCGCCCGCCAGCAGTTTGAGAAAGAAATAATCGGCCCCGCCCCTGAGCTTGGGGAAGAAGTTGATCTGCAACCTTTCATTGTAGGTAAAGAATTGCTTAAATAAAACCTGCATCTGCCCCGCATCGTCTTCCATATACATGTTGTATTGCTTCAGATTTTCTCCTTCCCACACGAAATCGACTTTATACTTCCGGTCTTTTCCATTGATACCATACGTCCCTAACCTGTCGATATAATCTAACTTTCCCGCAGGATCATAAATGATGGTATCAATATCCCTTTCATGTCCGTAATCTGTGGGCATGCGGAACTGGAATTTCCGCAGGCGGCCATCGTTAAAAACAAACGTATATTCAAATGAGATATGGGCAATGCCTGAGAATTTACCTTGGTCGTATAATACCGTCAAGCGGCCATTGTCGGGATCAGGGCCTGCGAGTGCATTTTCGATCGTATTGATCCGGCCGTCGTCATGGTATTTGACGAGCATGGTATTTGGCTCTTGGCGGATCCAGTTAGTATTTTCCAGCTTGTAATTGTAGGTAGACCAGCTGGTGAGGTCGAGGGAATATTCTGCCGTAGGATCCGGCTGATCATCCGCGGTACATGCGGTTAACAGGATGATAAACGGGATGATTAGTGCAATTAGTTTCATCGAAATATTCATAAGTGTAGGCAGGTGGAAAATTATTTAGTTAGCGCCCAAGAAAGTGAAGCATGTATTCCAGACCTCATCCGGCTTTCTTCCAAAATCTCATTATCTATGGTATAAGGGATAATATGCTAAATGCCCGGTCACAAACAATTCACGCGTCAAATATACGCCACTTCCACGGGATTTACATCTTCGCCAGTCTTTCCGCCACCTGGCTCACCGGCAGGCCCATCACATTGTAAAAATCCCCATTTATACCGGCGATCCCCACCGCCCCGATCCATTCCTGGATGGCGTACGCGCCCGCTTTATCGTAAGGTTTGTAATGATCAACGTAATAGGCGATCTGCTCTTCGGTCAGCGGTTTGAAATGCACTTCGGTGGTTTGTGAAAACGCCTGCTCCTCCCCGTTCCTGACGATCACCACACCCGTGATCACCGTGTGCACCCGGCCGCTGAGGCGCCCGAGGATGCGCAGGGCATCGTCGCGGTCAGTGGGCTTGCCGATCACGTCGCCATCCAGCACCACGATGGTATCCGCGGCGATAATGATATCGCTGGCGCCGTAAAACGCCTGTACGGCTTTCGCCTTCTGCCGGGCGATGTGCTCCGGCACTTCGGGCACCGGCATGCCTTCGGGCCACGATTCGTCGGCCTGGCTTACTTTCACTTCGAAGGGGATGCCGGCCTGCTCCAGGAGCTGCGCGCGGCGGGGGCTTTGACTCGCCAATATTACGGGCTTGCGGGAATACATCTTACATGATTTTAAAGAACACCATCGACAAAATACCGGTCAGCATCACGATCTTGATCCAGGTGGAAATGGAATGGTAATGCTCCGGCTGGTAAGCCTTCGCCAGCGGGCGCTGGATAAACCAGGCCAGGGGGAAAACGACAAACAACCCCACATACGCCACCGCCGCATACCATTCCCGCAGGAAGGTCACCACCATAAGCACGAGCAATAGCACTTCCAGGGCTACGATCAGCCCCATGGTGAAGTGCTTCGTCTTCTTCACGCCCCACACGATGGGGAGCGTCCGGCAACCGTCCTTGCTATCGCCGATCATGTCTTCCATATCCTTCACGATTTCCCGGATCATCGACAACAGGAACGCGAACAGCGCGTAAATCCCGATGATCTGGATGAGCTTGCGCCCTGCGGGTGAAAGAATCGCCTCGAAGCTCTCGTAAATCTGTTTCTCGTAAAATCCTACCACCACCACGCTCAATGCCGTCAGCAGCGAGATTACCACGTTGCCGATAATCACCTGGCGCTTGAAGGACGTGGAATAGAACCACAGCAGCATCGTGCAGATCACCTGGATGAAACCGAGGTAAAACTGCCCGATCTTGAATGCCACCAAAAAGCCCAGCGATACGCCGGCCATATTGAGCATCGTATGCCAGGCCATGGCCCAGCGCCGGTTGATGATCTTTTCCACGACCATTTTTTCCGGCTTGTTGACCAGGTCAATATTGATGTCGAAATAATCGTTGATAATATACCCGCCCGCCGCCACCATGAGGGTGGAAAGGCACAGCAGCACGAAATGCGCCCAGGAAAGGGAGGGCTCCAGCCCGCTCTTCTGCAACACGGGCGCCACCACGCAGAACTGCAACAGCAATTGCGTGAGGGCAATGTAGATCAGGTTAGGATACCGGATCATCCTGAAAAAAGCGGCGATGAGGGTCATAAGTCGTTTTATATATGGAGAATCCGGTTTGCTATTTAGCACGGATGCCTTCGTCGAGCTGCCAGTCGCCGTTGAGCTTCAGCACTTTCTCTATCACGTCGCGGGCACAGCCTGCACCGCCCGCCAGGGGCGAAATATACCGGCTGATGGATTTGATCTCCGGCGCCGCGTCTGCCGGGCAGGCGGCCAGGCCTACCAGCTGCATGGCGCGGTAGTCGGGGATATCGTCTCCCATAAACAGGATCTGGTCCCATTGCAGGTCGTGCTCCAGGGCGTAAGTTTCCAGACGGTCCACCTTGTCGGCCACGCCCGTATATACGTCGGTGATACCCAATCCGTTGAGCCGCGTCACCACGCTTTCCGACCTGCCACCGGAAATGATCGCGATGCGATAGCCTTTTTTCACCGCCAGCTGCAAGGCGTACCCGTCGCGGATGCTCATCTTCCGGCTCAGCTCGCCGCCAGGCAGGAGCTGTACGGTGCCATCGGTGAGCACGCCATCTACGTCGAATACAAAAGTGCGGATGCGGGAAAAATGTTCCAATACGTTCATAACTGTCTGTTCTGCGTTGGCCGGCCGGAGGCCGGTGCGCAAAAATATCTGTTAATCGGGAGACCGCCAATCATTTGTGGAACTGTTGGATGCTTTCGGACAGGAGCGGATAAATCTGCGCCATAGACGGGTAATTGGCCAGGAGCGACTCATGAAGGGCCATCGTGCGCGCATCGTTCCGTATCGCCGGGCCGGTTTGCACGTGTTCGGGCGGAAACTTGTCGAGCCGCTGGAAGGTTTCCCTGATGATGGGGGCCAGCAGGCTGAAGTCGCGCCCTTCCTGCTCGCAGTAGAATTTGGCCAGGGCGATGAGGTGGTTGGTGAAATTGTTGCAGAAAACGGCTGCCAGGTGCATCTGCAGCCGCTGTTCGGAATTCATGATTGAAATGCTGCCGCTGATGCTTTGGGCCAGGGCCAGGAGGCGCTTCTGCACTTCGTCGGAGGAGGCTTCCAGCAGCAGGGGTATTTCGGGATAGGATTTATTTTCTTTCCGGATGCTCTGCAGGGGATAAAGCACGCCGGTATTTGCGGAAATGTTGGAAATGGCGGACAGGGGAACGGCGCCGGCAGTGTGCACCACGATGCGGCGGCCCAGGCGGAGGTCGTTGTTCAGCTGCACGAGGGCTTCGTCTCCCACCGCCAAAAGGTAAATATCCGCTTCCATGTGGATGTCGAACAGGTCGGCGGAGTGCTCGGCCCCGAGGGTTTCCGCCAGCAGGCGGGCGTTTTCCCTGTTACGGCTGATGACTTGCTTTACGGGGTGGCCGTGCAGTTTCATGAAATGGCCAAAACAATGCGCTACGTTTCCGGATCCTATAATGACGATGTCCATGGCGGTCGATGTAGTTAAAAATTGAATATGTAATATAAGCGTCTTTCGGCGAAAAGGAGATAATATAATAATATCGTGATTGTTGATTGCTATAAATCAAGTATTTAACCTTTGCTATTTTTTATATCAACCTACTTTTATATAATTGCACCAATCGGATTTGTAATATTTGTACAAATTTTAGCGTAATTACAGACATAAAAAGGCGTTCATGGCTAAAAATCTCGTGATTGTAGAATCCCCGGCAAAGGCGAAGACTATAGAAAAAATATTAGGAAAAGATTTTGAAGTGAAATCTTCATTCGGCCACATCCGTGACCTGGAGAAGGATGACATGGGAATCGACATTCAGAATAATTTCAAGCCGAAATATATAATACCGGATGACAAGGAAAAGGTTGTCAAGGAATTAAAAAAACTGGTGAAGGACTCCGACGAGGTTTGGCTGGCAACGGATGAGGACCGCGAAGGGGAAGCCATATCCTGGCACCTTTGCGAAGTACTCGGCCTGGACCCCGCCTCTACCAAACGCATTGTATTTCACGAGATTACGAAACCCGCCATCGAAAAAGCCGTTCGTACCCCCCGCCTGCTCGACATGAACCTGGTGAATGCCCAGCAAGCCCGCCGCATCCTCGACCGGATCGTGGGCTTTGAGCTTTCGCCCGTGCTCTGGCGCAAAATGAGCATGCGCAACTCGCTGTCTGCCGGCCGTGTGCAATCCGTAGCCGTTCGGCTGATCGTGGAGCGCGAGCGCGAGATCAACCAGTTCGAGACCGTCAGCAGCTTTAAAGTGGAAGCCTGGTTCCTCGCCAAGGATATCCAGGGGCGGACCATCGCCTTCAAGGCCGACGGCCCCTCCCGCTTCAAAACCGCCGAAGACGCCGAGAAGTTCCTCTCCCAATGTGTGGGCGCCGCCTATACGGTGAAAGACGTGACGGTAAAACCCGGGAAAAAATCCCCCGCCGCACCGTTCACCACCTCCACCCTCCAGCAGGAAGCCTCCCGCAAGCTGGGCTACAGCGTGTCCAAAACCATGCTACTGGCGCAGAAACTCTACGAGTCCGGGCAGATCACCTACATGAGGACCGACTCCGTGAATCTCTCCGACACCGCCATGGAAGATATCAGCAAAGCCATCCATAAAAACTGGGGCGAACGCTACTATCAATCCCGCAAATACAAAAACAAAAACGAAAACGCGCAGGAAGCCCACGAAGCCATCCGCCCCACCTACATGGAAAACGCCTCGGTCGACGATTCCGACCTCAAGCGGCTCTATGAACTGATCTGGAAAAGGACGATCGCCAGCCAGATGTCGGACGCGGAACTGGAAAAAACCATCGCCAAAATCGATATCAGCACTAATCACGAAGAGCTGACCGCCAGCGGTGAAGTGCTCAAATTCGACGGCTTCCTGAAAGTATATATGGAGAGCCGCGACGACGAAGACGCGGAAGAAGACGACCAGGAAGGCGTATTGCCCCCGCTGGCCGTGAAACAGGCGCTGGAAATGAAGGAAATGAAAGCCACCGAACGCTTCACCCGCCCCGCTCCCCGCTATACGGAGGCTTCGCTGGTGAAAAAGCTCGAAGAGCTCGGCATCGGCCGCCCTTCCACCTACGCCCCCACCATCACCACCATCCAGAAACGCGGTTACGTGGAGAAGCGCGATAAAGAAGGGGTGAAAAGGGATTTCCGCATCCTTTGGCTCAAAAACGACCAGATCAGCAAAGTCACCGACCAGGAAAACACCGGCGCGGAGAAAGCCAAACTCTTCCCCACCGACCTCGGCATGCTGGTGACCGACTTCCTGAAACAATATTTCGACCGGGTGATGGACTACGGCTTCACCGCCCGCATCGAAGAAGAATTTGACGAAATCGCCGGCGGCAAGAAGAAATGGAACAATATGCTCCAGGACTTCTACGCGCCCTTCCATCATAATGTGGAGGAAACGCTGGAAAAAGCCGAAAGGGTGAAGGGAGAACGCCTCCTGGGCGAAGATCCCGCGTCCGGCAAGCCCGTTACCGCCCGCATGGGCAGGTTTGGGCCGATGGTACAGATAGGCAAGGTAGAAGACGAGGAGAAGCCCCGTTTCGCCAAGCTGAAGCAAACCCAGAGCATCGAAACGATCACGTTCGATGAAGCCATGGACCTGTTCCGCCTTCCCCGCAACCTGGGTTTGTTCGAAGGCACCGAAGTGTCGGTGAACATCGGCCGGTTCGGGCCTTACGCGCAACACGACAAGAAGTTCTATTCCCTCAAAAAGGAAATGGACCCCTACACCGTGGAGCTCGAAGAAGTGGCGCCGCTCATCGTGGAAAAACGCCAGGCCAAAGACGAACGCACCATTAAAGTGTTCGAGAAGGAGAAGATCCAGGTGCTGAGAGGCCCGTACGGTCCCTACCTGAAAGTAGGACTGCGCAATTACAAGCTGCCGAAAGAAAAACATGAGACCGCCGCCGATATCACCGTGGAAGAAGCCAAAGCCATCATCGAAGAGCTGAAAGCCAATCCCCCGAAGAAAAAGGCGCCGCCCCGCAAAAAGAAAGCGGACTAGCCAAAAAATCGTAACTTAAAGACAAGAATCCATAACTCATTCCATTGCACGAAACAAGGGAAATAAACGCGTTATTCCATCTGCTGGACGATCCTGACCAGGAAGTGTTTGACACCGTGGCCAACAAAATTCTCATGTTCGGGAAAGAAATCATTCCCAACCTTGAGCATCTGTGGGAAACGACCATCGACGAGCACATCCAGGAAAGGATAGAAATGCTGATCCACCGCGTCCATTACCAGGACCTGCAGGAAGCATTCAGGGTGTGGCATGCGGCGGGTTCGCAGGAGCTGATCAAAGGCGCGTTGCTGACCGCCCAATACCAGTACCCCGACCTCACGGAGCAGACGGTACATACTGAAATCGACCGCATCAAACGTAATATCTGGCTCGAACTGAATAATTACCTCACCCCACTGGAGCAGATAAATGTGCTGAACAGCATGATTTATAACTATTTCGGGTTGAAGGGGGAAGAAGTCAGCTACCAGCGCAAGAACCAGTTTTTCATCAACCAGGTGATCGAAGGCCGGAAAGGCAATCCCCTCACCAACGGAATTGTGTACCAGGCACTCTGCGCGATGCTCGACCTGCCGGTGTACGCCGTCAATATACCACGGCAATTCATCCTCGGGTATTTCGACACGTTCTACGATTTCACCGAGCCCGCCGACCCGGGAGACTACCGCATCCTTTTCTTCATCGACCCCATCCAGGGCCAGATCTATACGCAACAAGATGTGGACACCTACCTGAAACGGGTAAACGTGCCGGTAAATCCCGACTTCTACAAACCACAAAGCAACGCCCGGATCGTCCAGTTCCTGTTGGAAGAAACCGCGAAATGCTTTCGCAACGACAAGGAACAGTACAAACACGACGAACTGCTGAACCTCGCCCGCATACTCGATTGATACCTTAGCTTATCATATGAAAAAAGCCCGCAGATGACTGCGGGCTTTTTTTGTGGTCACGATTGCCTTGGGTGAATTATAATGCCCCGATGTAGGTGGCGGTGGTACCGTCGAGGTAGAAAATGTGCTTGTTGTTCAGGTCGGCGAAGTCGCCCTGGTTGATGATGAATTCCACATTGCCGGAAGCCCATGATTTCACAGGCTGTACCACGGATTTGGTCTTCAACGCCCAGTTGGAATTATCGGCCAGCTCGATGCGTTTGGAGCTGTAATCCGCGTAGGGCATAGCCCAGCCGACATGGTGGCCGTCTTCCGCCATCGGTTCCAGCGTATTGCCGAGCAAAGCATAAGTGATCTGGCTGTTCAGGCCCAGCTGGTTGGACACGGTGCCGAAATAGTTCCGGGAAGAATCGGTAATGGGCTTGCCGTTGATATGAATCTGGTATGCATCGTTATCGAAATCGAAGAACAATTCCATGCGGTTCCATACGCCGGTGGTGGGGTGCGACTGATCGGCATATCCGCCCAGTTCACCGTTGCCCGACCATTCCACGCGCCAGGTAAACTGACCGCCGTTGGGCATTTTGGCCGCCCAGAAGCTGCTGCTGTATTTTGGATCGCTACTGGGAAGATCTCTTTTCCAGTACATGCGGTACCACTTGCCCGTTTCGTCGTCGTCAAACGTTTGCAGGTAGAAGGAAACGTAGAGGTAGGATTTGTACCCGGAGTTGTCCAGCAGGTTCCAGTTGCGCAGGCGCCAGTTGGAGGGGAACAAAGTACGGATAGCCTGGCTGGCCTGGCGTTTGAGCCATTTGCCCGAGTGGGTGGGACCGCCGGTGAGTTCCAGGGTGGCGCCGGAAGCGGTGGCCTGGTTGTTGAAATCGTTGGAGGTCAGGATAGGGTAAATACCCTGCAGGTGCGCCTGCCAGCCGGCCTTGGTGTTGGACGAAGGCGTGGCGGTAGTGGCGGAATCGAAGTCGGTGGAACGCAGCGCCATGTGGCGGTGTCCGGCGAAAGTGTAATTGCCGGCGTTGAAGTCGGTCTTGCTGCCGGAGCCCGTCACCGTGATGGTTTTAAGGTCGCCGTGCACCGGCGTGGTGGTGGTGGTGTTAGGTTTCGGGTCTTTTCCCGGAGGGTTGAAAATGTCTGCCTTGTCGCAGCTGCCGAGGGTCCATACGGCAGCGGTCAAGAACAGTAGTTTCACACAGTTGTTCATAATGCTTGGATTTACTTGGTTATTAAGTGATATAAGATCCTGCTGCATGCGGACATGGCTTTCCCTGACCGCAAGGCCGTGAGGCGGTACGGTAAATGCGGGATGCGCATATCCGGGCCGGTATTGCTCCGGCGCTTCCGGCATTGCCGGCGGCTTATGATGTAACTGGGTGGTCCTCCCTATTCTGCTCGACTTTCGCTATTACCGTGGGGGTTGGACCGGTGGAATGGGTGGCCTTGGGCCATTTTTCATTGATATGTAATCAGGACACTGGGGAAGCCGGCAACAAAAGCCATTTCAATCGATTTCATAACATTGGATTCCCTGACAACAACAATCATTTAACAAGGATATAAAACTATGAAAAAAGATATAACAAACAAAATTATTTTCTAAACATTATTTTTAATAAAATACAGCAGCACCATCCTTTCTTTTTATTACATAATTTCAAATTAGACGAAATATTTCCTAACAAAAGGTTTAGAAAGGAGATAAAATAAGGTTTTAAAACTTCCCTCTTAGTCAGAAAATGCATCGGTCTGGGGTCGCGTATTTGACTTATGCCGGTCAACTAAAATTCATGCCAGGAAATGCATGCTTGAAGAGCCAGTCCGATGCACTAATGCGGTTATCGTATTTTTAAGATTAAATCTCGCATTACTTGCACCAAGTACCTTGTTTTCAACTGTTACAAATTCCTTAACATAGATATCCCGGCATTTAACCAAATGCATGGTTTCAACTAATACAAATTGTCCAAAATTAGAGTTTCTCGCATCTCTAAAACCATTTACCCCAGGTGCGTTTTCTTAACGGGTGGGACCCATAAAAAACCGGGCAACAGCGGTAACGCTATTGCCCGGTGCTATATCAAGAAGCATGTCTTCGGAATTATTTGGCAGGCGTGTAATACTTCATGGCTTCGGGCATGAGGTTTTGCAGCTGCGCGATACGCCGGTCGTCGCTCGGGTGGGTGCTGAGCAGCTCAGGCGGCTTCTGCCCGCCGCTGGCTTTCGCCATACGGCCCCAGAAAGCGATGGATTCCTGCGGGTTATAACCGGCCATGGCCATGAAGATCACACCCAGGTGGTCGGCCTCCAGCTCGTTTTGGCGGCCATAGGCCATGAGACCCAGCGGTCCGCCGACGCCTACTGCCTGCATGAAGATATTCTGGGCCTGGGGGTTCTTGTTGAGCGCAACGGCGCCCGCAATCTGGACCCCCTGGGCTACAAGGCCCTGGCTCATCCTTTCGTTACCGTGCCGCGCGATGGCGTGGGCAATCTCGTGCCCCATTACGCAGGCGAGTGCGGTCTCGTTTTGAGTTACCGGCAAGAGGCCGGTGTATACCACAACCTTTCCGCCAGGCATGCACCAGGCGTTCACCTGGTTATCGTTCACGAGGTTGAATTCCCATTTGTAGCTGGCTACTTCGCTCCCCATGCCTTTCTGGGTCATGTAAGTGGTAACGGCTTTGGCGATGCGGCCGCCAACGCGTTGCACCATTTCAGCATCTTTGCTGGCGGCGGGCGAAACGGCTTTGTTCTGGGAAAGGAAAGTCTGGTACTCCTGCAGGGCCATGGATTGCATGGTGGCTTCAGGAATGAGGTTCAATTGGCTACGGCCGGTGATGGGCACTCTCGAACAGGCATATATCAGCCCGGTTCCGGCAACCAATAACAACGCAATTTTTTTCATCGGGACATTAATTTAGTAGAAAGGATAATATCGCTGCGATATTAACAAGCGCAGCATGGCGGTTGTTGCGGCGAAAATACCACTTTACATAACAGCTTGCAATCGTTGTGCCGGATTTACGGGAACGGGAGATCAGATATCGTTTCCGTGCTTGTTTTTCCTGTTTTTGAAGAGGGGAACTTTGGATTCGCTGCCGCTGATAAGGCGCATAATGTTTTTCTGGTGCGTCAACACCACCATTACCGCGACTGCGATAGCGAAAATACGGTAGTATACCTCTTCTTCACGGAACACGAAGAGAATGAGCACCGGGAACGCGATGCTGGCGAGGATTGAGCTCAGCGATACGTACCTGGTAAGGAAGAGAATCATGAGGAAAACCCCCACACAATACAGGGCAACCAGCGGCTGAATGGCAAGTACCATCCCGAAAAGGGTGGCAATGCCCTTGCCCCCGCGGAAACCCGCCCAGATGGGGAAAATGTGACCCACTACGGCAGCCAGGCCTAGGCCAACCTGCAGGTTTACCAATTGTTCGGTAGAATCATGAGGGATAAGGTAGGATAGTCTGACAGCCAGCACGCCTTTCAGCATGTCCACCAACATCACGAACGTGCCGGCCTTGGGGCCCAGCACGCGGAACGTGTTGGTGGCGCCGGCATTACCGGAACCATGCTCGCGGATATCGATACCGAAAACTCCCTTGCTCACCCACACGGCGGTTGCAAAAGAGCCAATCAGATAGGCGCAGATAATTAGCAATAATTCTGTCATCACAATAAGTTAGAACTGCTAAGTTAGCAATTAATGTGTTAAAATGAATGTAAAATATACTGCAATGATAAGGTAATTACTCAAGAATCAGTAATTAAAATATGATAATTTTTCCACATTAACCGGCGATGAATGAAAGTGCCAGCCAGTGCTCCCGTTCTGCCCGCTCCGCGGGTTGCAGCCCCTCTGCCCGGGCGGCCTTAACAATTGCAGGTTCGTCTTCCTGCAATATACCACTCAAAATCAATATTCCGCCTTTTTTGAGTATTCTTTTCATCTCGCTCATATTAACAAGCAGGATGTTACGGTTGATGTTGGCAAGCAATACGTCGTATGCCCCGCTCTCCTCCCGCGACAGGTTATCGGCCTGCGCAAACGACACGTTCCCCGAACCATTCGCCTCCGCATTCTCCTCCGCGTTTTCCACCGCCCAGGTGTCGATATCGATCCCCCGCGTTTCCTCCGCACCTAACTTATCCGCCAATATCGCGAGTATGCCCGTTCCCGAACCGAAATCAAATACCTTCTTTCCCACAAAATCAACACCCCGCATGAGCCGCACCACCGACCAGGTGGTAGCATGGTGCCCTGTCCCGAACGACATCTTCGGCGTGATAATAATCTCATGCTTCACCGTATCGCCCAACGGCGCGTGGAAACCCGCGCGGATGCCGCAGAAATCCTCCACCAGCACCGGCTCAAAGCTGCTTTCCCACACTGCGTTCCAGTTCGCCTGTTCAATCTTCTCTTTCGTATAATCCAGCCCGTGAGACCCCACGAGCCCCATCAGGTTGTTCTCCTCAAAATCCGTTTCGGGTATATAAGCCACGAGCGCATCGGGCCGCTCCTCAAACCCTTCGTAACCCATGTCGCTCAATTGCGCGACCAGCACATCCCGCAGCTCCTGAGGCGCGGGAATCGTTATGGCGATGTAAGACATGGCCGCAAGATAATGACATTTTTCCGCCCCCGATTCCGCATTTTTCTTGGCCATTTCCCCACACCTCTCTATATTTACTTTTTATTAAATATAACCTTATCCTATGAAAAAACGCATCATCCTCGCGGTCCTGCTGGGCGGCGCTTGCTCCGTATCCGCCCAGTCCACCATCATTCCCCACGAATACGAAAAAAAGGACTCCATCTTCTACCAGGTGCCCAACGCCGTGCTGATTGTTGACAAGCTGGACTTGGAGGATTACTTCAAAAACCTCGACACCCTGCTCGTGCAAAAGGAATACAACAAAACGGTGTTCCGCAACATCCAGTTCTCACCGCTCAACCCCGAAGAAGTGCAACGCCACTACGGCCTCGCCAGTAAGTTCTGGACCGCCTCCAAAAGCAATCCCCTCTCCTACAGCACCGACCGGATCACGCTGTTCTGGAACGATAACGAAGGTATCATCCTCCCGTACATCGACGAGATTCTGCCCGACCTCCTGGAAGCCGGCAAGGTGCAAGTGGTGGACCGCACCACCAACAAGCGCGTGAAGCTCTACAAAATGGATTATGAAGACGTGAACGGTAAATCTTTCCGGGTGTTCAGGCTGGAGAAAGGGAAAATAATCTGGCGTGAAAGCGAAGTGTTCATTGAGCAGGTGTATAACGCCGGCCGCTAAACGAAAAACAAACGGATTTCCTTAAAATAAAAAACGCCGCTCGTAAGCGGCGTTTTTTTTATGTAAGCTATTCACACGATTATTGTTCGTCGAATACGGGGCCCAGTTCGGGACCATCGTTCTGTTCAGTTTGCTGGGAAGGACGGGGCCCGCGATCGCCACGGTCACCACGATCTCCGCGGTCACGACGGTCTCCACGATCACGATCACCACCGCCACGGCGGTCGCCACGGTCACGACGGTCTCCGCGATCGCCACGGTCTCCGCGTTCTTCGCGTTCGGGGCGTTCTACGTAACCTTCGGGTTTGGGCATGAGCACTTTACGGCTGAGTTTGAACTTGCCGGTTTTGGGATCGGTGCCTACCAGTTTCACTTTCACTTTGTCGCCTTCGCTCAGTACGCCGTCCATATTTTCGAGGCGTTTCCAGGAAACTTCGGAGATATGGAGCAGGCCTTGTTTGCCGGGGAGGAATTCCACGAAAGCACCGTAAGGCATTACGCTTTTCACAACGGATTCGTATTCTTCGCCCACTTCGGGTTGGGAAACAATGCCTTTGATCCATGCCACGGCTTTGTCCAGGTTTTCTTTCTGGGTAGCGAAGATGGATACTTCACCATGCTGGCCAACTTCTTCGATATTGATATTGGTGCCGGTTTCGCGTTGGATTTCCTGGATAACTTTACCGCCGGGCCCGATCACCGCGCCGATGAATTCACGGTCGATGGTCAGTTTCTCCATGCGCGGAGCGTGCGGTTTCGGTTCAGGACGGGCAGCTTCGATGGTATTGTACATGCCATCGAGGATGTGCAGGCGGCCCTGGCGGGCTTGTGAAAGCGCTGCACGCATTACGTCCATGCTCAGACCGTCTACTTTGATATCCATTTGCACGCCGCAGATACCGTCGCGGGTACCGGTAACTTTGAAGTCCATGTCACCGAGGTGGTCTTCGTCGCCGAGGATGTCGCTCAGTACGGCCCATTTGCCGTCGGCAGCGCGGGAGATGAGGCCCATTGCGATACCGGATACGTGTTTGGGCAGGGGAACGCCAGCGTCCATGAGGGCGAGGGAGCCTGCGCAAACGGTAGCCATGGAGGAGGAACCGTTGGATTCGAGGATATCGCTTACTACGCGCACGGTGTAGGCGTAATCGCTCCCGGGCATCATTTGCTTGAGGGAACGTAAAGCCAGGTTACCGTGGCCCACTTCGCGACGGCCGGGGCCGCGCATCATCTTCACTTCGCCGGTGGAGAAGGGAGGGAAGTTATAGTGGAGGATAAATTTAACGTAGTTGGAAGTGGCGGCAGACTCGATCAGCAGTTCGTCGTCGGGGGTACCGAGGGTTACTGTGGTGAGGGATTGCGTTTCGCCGCGGGTGAACAGTGCGGAGCCGTGGGGGCTGGGCAGCAGGTCAACTTCCATGGCGAGGGGGCGAACCTGGTCGAGCACGCGGCCGTCGAGGCGGATGCTTTGGTCCAGGATCATGTTGCGCACTACCTCTTTTTCCAGTTTATGGAAATATTTGCCGACGAGCGGGGCGTCTTCTTCGGAGAGTTCGCCCAGGTGCTCTTTCACTTCTTCTTCGATTTTGCTGAAAGCTTCGCTGCGCTCGTGTTTGCCGAGGGCGGATTTGGAAACTTCGAGGATTTTGCCGGCGGCAAAGGCTTCGATTTTCGCTTTCAGTTCTTCGTTGGCGTAAGGCAGGGTGAATTCGCGCTTGGCGGGGTTGCCGATAAGGGCGCGGAGTTCTTCCTGTGCTTTCACCTGGATGCGAATGGCGTCGTGCGCGAGTTCGATGGCCTTGATAAGGTCTTCTTCCTGGCACTCTTTGGATTCGCCTTCCACCATCATGATATTTTTCTCCGTAGCGGCCACGATGAAGTCCATATCGGCTTCAGCGAGCTGGGAACGGGTGGGGTTGATGATGTATTCGCCTTTCACGCGGCCGATGCGCACTTCGGAGATGATCTCCTGGATGGGAACGTCGGACACGGCGAGGGCTGCGGACGCGGCCAGTGCGGCCATGGCGTCGGGCATGATTTCTTTATCGGAGGAAACAAGGGTTACCAACACCTGAACATCACAAAGATAATCATCGGGGAACAGGGGTCGCAGGGCGCGGTCGATCAGGCGGGAGATCAGCACTTCGTAGTCGCTCAGCTTGCCTTCGCGTTTGAAGAAGGAACCCGGGATACGGCCTGCGGAAGCGAATTTCTCCTGGTAATCCACGGTGAGGGGGAAGAAAGACTGCCCGGCTTTGGGCTCTTTATTGGCCACCACGGTAGCCAGCAGAATACAATCGCCGCAACGAACGGTAACGGCACCGTCGGCCTGGCGGGCCATCTTGCCGGTCTCGATCGTCACTTCACGACCTCCGCCTATATCAAATTTAACCGAAGTAGGTGTGAGATTCATACTTGTGTGAGGATTAAAATAGTATACATACAAAAAAACTATTCCCAACCAGAATAGTTGGGAATAGCGCTATCAATAAATTCGGATTATTTTCTGATACCTAACTTCTCGATGAGGGCACGGTAGCCGGAGAGGTTGGTTTTAGACAGATAAGAAAGCAAACGCTTTCTCTGACCTACCATCTTCATCAGTCCGCGGTGTGTGGAGAAGTCTTTTTTATTTTGCTTCAGGTGAGCGGAAATGCTGTTGATACGCTCGGTTACCAGAGCAATTTGCGCTTCAGTAGAACCGGTATTCTTTTCGCTACCACCGAATTCCTTGAAAATGTTCGCTTTCTTTTCTACAGTTAAGTAAGACATCTTTGATAAAATAAATTATTACTCGCTATTTTTCCGGTGCAAAGGTAAGAAGATAAATGGCAAGTTCCAAATAGAATTATTTGGAACACCCTACCTGTAAACCAATGCTTTATCTATACAAAATTTACTGCTGCATTGTCCGTCACCTGCCCGTTTTCCGTGCGCAGCACGCGCGACGGGAACTTCTGCAACACGATGTAATCATGCGTCGCCATCACGATCGTAGTACCGTCTTCCCGGCAAATCCGGAACAACAGCTGCATGATCCCGTCGGAAGTTTCCGGGTCCAGGTTGCCCGTGGGCTCATCCGCCAAAATCAGCTTCGGCCCGTTCAGCAACGCCCGCGCGATATCCACACGCTGCTGCTCCCCGCCCGACAACTCATACGGCATCTTAAACCCCTTCGTGGCCAGGCCCACCTTATCCAGCACGTCCGCAATCTTATCCTCAATCTGCTTCTGCTCCGTCCACCCCGTGGCCTTCAGCGCAAACTTCAGATTCTCATGCACCGTGCGGTCCGTCAGCAACTGAAAGTCCTGGAACACCACGCCCAGGTTCCGGCGAAGGTAAGGCACCTTCTTCCAGTCCATCTTCGTCAGGTCGAAACCCGCCACCTGACCGGAGCCTTCCCGCAACACCAGGTCGCCGTACAGCGTCTTCAGCAGGCTCGACTTCCCCGTGCCCGTTTTCCCAATCAAATACACAAACTCGCCCTTATTGATCGAGATGTTCACGTCAGACAGGATCAATGAACTCCCCTGGTAAATATTAGCGTTCGTCAGCTGGACTATCGGTTGATCAACCATTAATTTCCTGTTTTAAAATCCAAAAATAATTAAATCCTTGTCATCCACCCGCATTCAATAATAACTATAAAATTAGTTTGTAAACTAAAATAATAGTTATACATTCGTTACAGCATCGGGAAATGCGGAATTCCGGTGACGGGACAGCGCTTTTCAGGCGCCCCTCAGCAATGGCTCCGTACAGATACAGTAGGGATACCGTACTGTAACCGTACTAAAACAAAAACCGGCAGTCCGGTAAACAACCGTAAAAAATACAACCGCATAGGCGGATGTATCATCAAAAATAATTCCATCGGGCTTTCAAACCGCCCCGCCATAAACAGCGACACAATGAAAACACTGACAAAAGCCGAAGAACAGATCATGCAAGCCCTCTGGGCGCTCGGCCCCTCTTTCGTGAAAGACATCATCACCGTGCTCCCGGAGCCGCAGCCGCATTACAATACAGTTTCCACACTCGTTAAAATCCTCGTCGACAAAGGATTTGTGGACTTCAAGGCTTTCGGGAAGAGCCACCAGTACTACGCGCTTGTTTCCAAAGCCGAATATAGCAGCCGTACCGTGCAAAATCTTGTAAAAGGGTACTTCGGCGGTTCCTTCGCCAACCTGGTATCGTTCTTTGTCAAGGAGAAGGATATCTCGGTCAGCGACCTGGAACAGTTGCTGGAAGAAATTAAAAAATCTAAAAATCAGCACCCATGAGCCCGATCCTCATGTATCTGCTAAAAGCCGCCCTGTATTCGGGCCTGCTGTTCGCCTATTATTGTGTGGCGCTCCGCAACCAACGGCAGCACCGCTGGAACCGGGCTTACCTCCTGACCCTCACGGCCGCCAGCCTCCAGCTCCCCCTTGTGCGCATCCCGCTCCCCGGCGACGCCGCCGCTTCTTCCGCCATCCTGCGGTACACCGCGGCCGCATTCGAAGTGAATGGAGGCGGTGCTTCCGGCAACGCAGGTTCCTGGCAATGGGCCTGGATCGCCTACGCACTCGTGGCCGCCACGCTGCTCAGCCGCTTCGGTTACGCCATATGGCAGCTGCGCAACCTCATCCGCGGGGGCCGCAGGCAGGTGTCATCCACTTACCAGCTAATCCTCCACCCTTCCGTTTCCTCACCATTCAGCTTCTTCCGGTACATCTTCTGGAACCCCGGCACGGAGACCCTTTCCGCCGAAGGCCGCCACATGCTTCAGCACGAGCAGGCGCATATCCGCAAAGGCCATAGCTGGGATACGCTTTTCATGGAAACGGTTACGGCCCTCTGCTGGATCAATCCCTTCTTCCATCTCGTGAAGAAAGAATTATCGATCGTCCATGAATTCGAAGCCGACGAAGTGCCCGCAGGAAACGGACAAACGGCCGCATATGCCGAAAACCTCCTCCGCCAGGCGCTGCATGCTCCTTCCGCCCAATTGCTCATTCACCATTTTTCTCAACCGCCCGTAAAACGCAGAATTATGATGCTTACCCGCCATTCCAAAACACGTCATGCCGCCATCCGCAAACTGATGGCACTCCCCCTCGCCGCAGGTATCCTTTTCGCTACCTCCTGCACACAGCAGGATCCAGCCGCACCGGTAGCGGAAACACCCTCCCCTGCTCCGGAAGCCGTACAATCTGCCCCCACGGCCAGTAACGAAATCTTCACTTTGGTGGAGCAACCGCCCAGCTTCATCGGGGGAGACGAAGCGCTGAATGTATACCTGGGCGACAACATCCGCTATCCCAAAGAAGCCATTGATAAAGACACCAAAGGAACCATTTTTGTGCAATTCGTGGTACGGGCCGACGGCTCCATCTCTGACGTAAAAACTGTCGGAAAAGTGATCGGAAGCGGACTGGAACAAGAGTCCATCCGTGTCGTAAAAAATATGCCCAAATGGAAGGCTGGCAAGCAAAACGGCAAGTTTGTAAACGTTCAGTTCGTGCTGCCCATCCGTTTCGTGTTGGAATAGGTTAACTTTCAACAATAATCGAAAAGCCGGCGGCCCAAACGGACCGCCGGCTTTCGTGTATGCATGATTGCGATTATTTGTATTCGAAAGTTCCGTACTCGCTTTTCACTGTTACTTTTTTCTCGGGAGCCGCTTCCACACGGCCCACGATCTTCGCGTCGATGTTGTAGGTCTGGCTGATGCGGATAAGATCTTCCGCGATTTCAGCGGGAACGTACAATTCCATGCGGTGGCCCATATTGAACACCTGGTACATCTCCCTCCATTCGGCGCCGGATTGCTCGCGGATCAGCTGGAACAACGGGGGAACGGGGAAGAGATTATCCTTGATGACGTGCAGGTTTTCGATGAAGTGCAGCACCTTGGTTTGCGCGCCACCGCTGCAATGCACCATGCCGTGGATCTGCGGGCGGAACTGCTCCAGCATGTGGCGGATCACCGGCGCGTAGGTGCGCGTGGGCGACAGTACCAGTTTGCCGGCGGTGATCTGGCCGAATCCCGGAACGTCGACCATATCGGTCAGCGCTTTTTTCCCGGAGAACACAAGCTCCTGCGGGATGGCGGGGTCGAAGGATTCGGGGTATTTTTCGGCGACGGTTTTGTTGAAAACGTCGTGGCGCGCGGAGGTGAGGCCGTTGCTGCCCATGCCGCCGTTGTATTCGCGTTCGTAGGTGGCCTGGCCGTAGGATGCGAGCCCTACCACCACGTCTCCCGCCTGGATGCGGTCGTTGGAGATCACATCGCTGCGCTTCATCCTGGCGGTAACGGTGGAGTCCACGATCACGGTGCGCACAAGGTCGCCCACGTCCGCGGTTTCGCCGCCGGTGCTGTAGATGCCCATGCCATAAGAGCGGAGCTCTTCGAGGATTTCTTCGGTACCGTTGATGATGGCGGCGATCACTTCGCCGGGGATGAGGTTTTTATTGCGGCCGATGGTGGAAGACAACAGGATGTTATCCGTGGCGCCCACGCAGAGGAGGTCGTCGGTGTTCATGATGATCGCGTCCTGCGCGATGCCGCGCCATACGCTGAGGTCCCCCGTTTCTTTCCAGTAAGCGTAAGCCAGGGAGGATTTGGTGCCCGCCCCGTCGGCGTGCATGATATTGCACCACTGTTCGTCACCACCGAGCAGGTCGGGGATGATTTTGCAGAAAGCGCGGGGGAAGAGCCCCTTGTCAATATTCCGGATGGCGTTGTGCACATCCTCTTTGCCGGCAGAGACGCCTCTTTTGGCGTAAAGGTTTTGGTCCACGAATGATCCTTTGGTTTGCGATTAAAGTGCAAAAGTATTGTAATCCCGTCAAAACATTTAGATTTGCACGGCGTTTTTGCAAATATGACCGTTCCACCATGCAGGTTCACAGAGATTTAAAGAAATTGCCCGCTTTCCGGAATGCCGTGATCACCATCGGTACTTTCGACGGGGTGCATACCGGGCACCAGCACATCCTCCAGCAACTGCAGGAAGCCGCGCACGCATGCAACGGGGAAACGGTCATCATCACCTTCGACCCGCACCCGCGGGAAGTATTGGCGGGCGACAAAACCGTGCGGCTGCTCACCACGCTCGAAGAAAAAATCGAGCTGCTGGCGCACTGGGGCATTCATCACCTGGTGGTGGTCCCCTTCACCCGCGAGTTCTCCGAGCTTTCCGCCACGGCTTACCTGGAAGATTTTCTCATCAGCACTTTCCGTCCGCACACCATCATCATCGGTTACGACCACCGTTTCGGCCACAACCGCGAAGGCGGCCTCGAGTTGTTGGAAGCGGAGCAGGAAAAATATGGTTTCCGGCTGCTGGAAATCCCCCAGCAAGTGATCCACGACGCCGCCGTCAGCTCCACCCGCATCCGTAAAAGCCTCCAGGAAGGCGACGTCCGTCTGGCCAGCGAGCTGCTCGGTTATCCGTATTTCCTGCAGGGCAAAGTGGTACACGGCGATAAAATGGGGCGCAAGCTCGGTTTTCCTACCGCCAACATCTCCCTCAACGATTACCGCAAACTCATCCCAGCGCAAGGCGTTTACGCCGTAACGGTATCCGTCGGCAACGGCGGCGCGCTGTTGCAGGGCGCGCTCAACATCGGCACCCGCCCCACTTTCAATGGCTCGGAACTACGCATCGAAGTGTTCATCCTCGATTTCGACCGGGAAATTTATGACGCGGCTATCCGGGTCGATTTCCTGGAGTATATCCGGAGCGACCGCAGGTTCGACAGCGTGGAAGCGCTCGTCATGCAAATGAAAAACGATGTGGAGCAGGCCCGCGCGATCTCGTCAAGGCCGTAAGATCCTGTATACCATTTCCTTCATCAGTTCACCGTCTTCGTTACCGCTATCGCCGATGCCGATGCTGCGCAGGTTATATTGGGCGAGCAGCAAAATGGCGCGCTCAGTGCCGTTGGGACCGAAGTTCCTTGCGGCGGACATGTAATCTTTCAAAAAGAACGGGTGCACGCCCAATGCAGCGGCCATTTCCTTTTCGCCGCCTTTGGCGCCGAAGAGGAGGTTGATTTTGGCGAAGTAGCCGTATAGGGACGGGATGACTACCTGTATCGGCGCGGCTTTGGGGTTGGCGGAGAAATATTTGATGATACGCATGGCCTTGCCGAGGTCCATCTGGCCGATGGCGTTCTGCAGCTCGAACACGTTGTATTCCTTGCTGATACCCACGTATTTCTCGATATCGCCTTCATCGATTTTTTTGCCCTGCGGGAGGTTGACCATCAGTTTTTCGATCTCGTTGGCGATGCGGCTGAGGTCGTTGCCGATGTGGTCGGCCAGCATGATGCAGGCTTTTTCGGAGATGGCGAGGCCCTGGGAGCGGACGTACGCCTCTGCCCACTGGGGGATCTGGTTGTCGTAGAGTTTTTTGGTGGAGAGCATGACACCACGGTCTTTGACGAGCTTGGCCATTTTGGAGCGGCCGTCGAGCTTGCCTTGTTTGTGGGCCACGACGAATATGGTGGATTCGAGGGGTTTATCGATGTAGGGTTCGATTTTGAGGAGGTCGCGCATGCCCTGTGCTTCCTTGAGGATGACCACCTGGCGTTCGGCGAACATGGGATACCTGCGGCAGGCGTTGATGACGGTGGCCCAGTCGGTGTCTTTCCCGTACAGCACGGTGAGGTTGAAGCCTTTATCGGCTACAGTGAGCAGGTTGTGTTCGGCGTAGTTCACCACCTGGTCGATAAAGAAATCCTCCTCCCCTTCGAGCCAGTAGAGCGGTTTGAACTTATTGTTTTTCCATTCCTTGATGATATCCTGGTAATCCATAACCCTGTCTGTTTCAATCCAAAATTAGCTGACTACTTCCACGCCGTTCTTTTCCATAAGGGGGAGCCCTTTGAAGCGGAGCAGGAGCTGGCCAACGGTGAGCACGTCTTTCTGGCAATACTCCGCGATGCGGCGGAGATTTTTTTCTTCCCAATATACTTTCCCGACCTGGCTGCCGTCGATATCGTCTTTCGGGGTGGGAATCCCGAGAACGGCGGCGAGCAGCTTGAGGGAGGTGTAGTTCCGGAAATCCCCGAACCGCCAGATCTGTAGGGTGTCCAGCAGGGGCTGTTCCCAGGGTTTGAGCTGGTGGAGCTGGAGGGGAGCCGGGAGGGCGAGGCCGTTAATGATAGCGCGGCGGCAAATATAGGGAATATCGAATTCGCGGATGTTATGCCCTGCGAACTGGAAGCGCTGCATTTTTTGATGGAATCGCGAAACGGTATCAAGAAATCCTGCGAGGATTTCTCTCTCGTCGTCTCCATAAAAAGATTTTATACGCAATTGATACTGACCATTTTCCGTAAAAAAGAACCCGACGGAAATACATACGATCCTGCCGAATTCGGCCGTCAGCCCCGCTCTTTCGAAATAGTCGGCGGCGGGATTTTCAGAATCTGGCAAAGTTTTTGCATTCTTCTCTAACCATAGCGCCTGCAACTCGGCCGGGAGCTGATCCAACGAAGATGTTAGCGGAGTGGTTTCTATGTCAAGCAATAATAACTGGTCGAGCGCAACGGTATATAACACAGCCTACAATTTTTATAAGCGTGTAATTTAGTTAAATTTTAACGTTTCAATTTCGAGGGAAAAATTTTACCCATATAACAATCTAATATCAAAAACATCAATCACTATGGCGGAAAACACCTTTAACGCTGGAACGCCCAATCCCGGGCCTGAAAAACCAAAAAGCAACAAGAACGGCCTCATATACGGTATCCTCATCGCTGCACTCGTAGGCACCTGGGGTTACATGTATTATGACAAGAGCCAGTCCAGCAAGGAGATCGCTATCAAAGAAAACCAGCTGGACACGATTACCAATTCCCGTAACGAGCTGCAGGCGGAATACGACGCCGCCCAGGCCCGGCTGGATGATCTGATCTCCCAAAATAGCCGGATGGACAGTCTCGTGAAAAGCAAGGATAAAGAAATCGCGGACATGAAAGGCCGTATCACCAGCATTCTCAGCAACAAAAACGCCACCGCCGCCCAGCTGGCGGAAGCGCGCAGGCTGATCGAAGAGCTGAAATCCAGAACCGAAGGTTATGTGCAGACGATCGAACGCCTCGAAGGCGAGAAAATCGTGCTGGCAGGCGAGCGTGATTACGCCCGCAAGGAGCGCGACTCCGTAACCACGGTGAAAGACAGCCTTGGCAAACGGGTGGATCTCGGCTCTGTGCTGCATGCATCCAATATCAAGCTGTCGCCCATCAACGTGCGTAAAAACGGCAAGGAAGAAGTGACGACCAAAGCCAAACGCGCCGATATGATGCGCGTGTCTTTCGATCTCGATAACCGCATCGCTACCACCGGCGACAAGGAAATTTACGTTTCCATTACGGCGCCTGACGGTTCCCCCCTCGCAGTGGAAGCCCTCGGCAGCGGCCGCTTCACCCTGGAAGATGGCACCGAGAAGCTCTACACCGTGAAGAAAACCGTTTCTTACCAATCCGGCGGCATCACACCCGTTAGCATGGACTGGAAACAGAATTCCGATTTCAAACCCGGCGACTACGCGGTAGAAATCTACCAGGACGGCTTTAAAATCGGCGCAGGCAAAGTAAACCTGAAAAAAGGCGGCCTCTTCTAAAAAGAACGATAGACAATCCAACATTCATAGAAAAAGGGTATGGCTCCGGTCATACCCTTTCTTTTTACCCCCGGTTGTTAAAATTTGGTTATTCCAGATTAAAAAATATTAATATTAAAATAAAATTAACTTTCTTTGCGGTGAAATTACGAAGCGGCCTGGATAGAATGTTTTGTGGAGCCCTTCTCGGTAAATACCTATGCTAACGGAAATGGAATTGCGGACAGAAAACGAAATTTTATGAAGCAATTCGACAATAAAATTGACATGGCAAAGCATAAAGTAGTTTATGTAATCGACGACGATGAGATTTTCCACTTTATTGTAAAGAAGATGTTTGGTTTGCAGGGATGGGACGTGAGGGTCAATTCCTTTTTATCTGCCGAAGACGCGATTGAGGATTTGAACGATTTCGCGGCCCGGCGCCTCCCCTGCCTCATCATTCTTGACATGAACATGCAGCGGATGAACGGCTGGGATTTCATCGAAGCTTTCCGGGAACTCAAAACGCGGCTCACCACAGATGTGCCCATAATCATGTGTTCCTCTTCCATGAACATCCAGGACATGGAGAAAGTGAAAAGAACCCCCGAGCTGATGGCCTACATCACCAAACCGCTCGACAAACACAAAATGAAAGTAATCGAAGAATATCTCTGAACGCCAGAGAGCTAATACCCAAAAAAGTAACCCATAAAAAAAGAGCGGACATGATCCGCTCTTTTTATTTTATATCCAGGTTAAGTTCTGATTAAGCATTCACCGGCTCGCCGTACATCTCGGCGCGCAGGGTTTTCACGCGCTCGTCGGACAGGTATTCGTCGAACGTGCAGAGGCGGTCGATGATGCCCGCGGGCGTGATCTCGATGATGCGGTTGGCCACGGATTGCATGAACGTGTGGTCATGCGTGGTAAATAGCACGATCCCTTTGAAATCCTTCATGCTTTCATTGAAAGACTGGATGGATTCCAGGTCGAGGTGGTTGGTAGGCTCGTCGAGGATCACCACGTTCGGGTCTTGCAGCATCATGCGGCTTACCATGCAGCGTACTTTTTCGCCACCGGAGAGCACGGAGGTTTTCTTCATGATCTCGTCACCGGAAAACAGCATTCTTCCGAGGAAACCGCGGAGGAAGGGCTCGTCTACATCGGTAACGTGTGCCGGAACGTACTGGCGGAGCCAGTCGAGCAGGTTGTAATCGCTTTTGAAGAAAGCGGCGTTATCGTCGGGCAGGTAGGCTTTGGTAACGGTGGTGCCCCATTCGAGCTTGCCGCCGTCGGCCTGCTGGTCGCCGTTGATGATATCAAAGAAGGTACTGAGGGCCAGGTGATCTTTGGAAAGGAAAGCGATTTTATCGCCTTTATTCACGGAGAAGGTCACGTCGCTGAAGATCTTGCGGCCGTCGATGGATTTCTCGAGCTTTTCAACGTTCAGGATCTGGTTGCCTACTTCGCGCTGTTGCTTGAAGATGATGCCGGGATATTTGCGGCTGGAGGGCTCGATGTCTTCGATCACCAGCTTATCGAGGGCTTTCTTACGGGAAGTAGCCTGTTTGGATTTGGAAGCGTTCGCGGAGAAGCGGGCGATAAAGTCCATGAGGTCTTTACGCTTGTCTTCCATCTTCTTGTTCTTGTCGGAAATCTGGCGGGCGATCAGCTGGCTGGATTCGTACCAGAAGGAGTAGTTACCGGTGAAGATCTTGATCTTGGCGCGGTCTACGTCGGCCACGTGCGTACATACGGCGTCGAGGAAGTGACGGTCGTGGCTCACGACGATCACGATGTTTTCATAATCGGCCAGGAAGTTTTCGAGCCACCCGATGGTTTCAACGTCCAGGTGGTTCGTGGGTTCGTCCAGCAGCAGGATGTCGGGGTTGCCGAAGAGCGCCTGTGCGAGCAGCACCCTTACTTTGAGGGCCCCGCTCAGGTCTTTCATCAGGGTTTGATGCAGTTCTTCTTTCACGCCCAGGTCGCCCAGGAGCACTCCGGCGTCGGATTCGGCCGTATAGCCGCCCATCTCACCGTATTCCGCTTCCAGTTCGCCTGCACGCATACCGTCTTCCTCGGTAAAGTCTTCCTTGGCATAAATGCTGTCGCGCTCATGCGCAATGTCCCAGAGCTTTTTGTTGCCCATGAGCACCGCGTTGAGTACGGTTACCTCGTCGAACTCATAGTGGTTCTGTTTCAGAACCGACATGCGCTCGCCGGGGGTAATTTCCACGGAACCCTTGTTCGGCTCGATCTCGCCGGACAGGATTTTGAGGAAAGTGGATTTGCCGGCCCCATTGGCGCCGATCACTCCGTAGCAATTGCCTTTCGTAAAGTTGATATTCACTTCATCGAACAAAACCCTTTTGCCGAAAGAAAGCGTGACATTTTTTACACTGATCATACCTGGCTGAATAAATTTGAAGCCGCAAAGATACGAAATCCCGGGCATAAGTCCATGCCTCCTGTAACAGCTGCAAAACCCCATTATTGAACATTTTAGGGATATGTATTGTTATCAAGGACAATCAAATCATATTACCATGATCCACGAACTATCCAAATACTGGGGATATATTGTTTTCCGCGGCGTGATCGCTATCCTTTTCGCCATTTTCGCCTTCATCTGGCCAGCCCTCACCCTGTCGGTCCTCGTGATCTTCCTGGGGGCCTATTTCCTGGTCGACGGGATATTTTCCATCATCCATGGTTTCCAGATCATGAAAAAGGACGAAAGCTGGTGGACCTTCCTGCTGATTGGCCTCATGGGGATCATCGCTGGCGGGCTGATGCTCTTTATGCCGGGTATTACGGCGATTTTCCTGGTAACGCTGGTAGCTATCTGGGCCGTTGTGACAGGGCTCCTGGAAATTATTGTCGCCATCCGCCTGCGCAAGGAGCTTACAAACGAATGGATGCTCATCCTGGCGGGGATCCTGTCGGTTGTGTTCGGCATATTGCTGTTTATGCAGCCGGTTGTTGGCGTGGTCGTTTTAGCCTGGTATCTCGGCTTTTACGCCCTGTTCCTGGGCGTCTTCCTCCTTTCGGTGGGCTTCCGGCTGCGGAAAGTCCACAAGAGCTACGAAAATCAACATGGGAAACACGCCTGATAAAGGTTTGCTTGTATGCATAGGGATAAAAAAAGGCCTCCCGTTTTTCGGAAGGCCCTTTCTGTATGCAGTGAATGCGTTTATTTTTCGATACCGAGCAGGTAGAACATGAATGCGTATTGCAGCGCCACGTCTTTCAGCGCCTTGAACCTTCCGCTCGCGCCGCCGTGGCCGGCTTCCATATTGGTTTCGAGGAGCAGGAGGTTGTCGCCTTTCTTCTTTTCGCGCAGCCTCGCCACCCACTTGGCCGGCTCGAAATACTGCACCTGGGAGTCGTGCAAACCGGTGGTCACCAGCATGTTGGGATATACTTTCGCTTCCACGTTATCGTATGGCGAATACGATTTCATGTAATCGTAGGAATCTTTG
Source organism: Chitinophaga pollutisoli (assembly GCF_038396755.1). Lineage (NCBI taxonomy): Bacteria > Pseudomonadati > Bacteroidota > Chitinophagia > Chitinophagales > Chitinophagaceae > Chitinophaga > Chitinophaga pollutisoli. Next base: position 1,792,133 of record NZ_CP149822.1, read on the forward strand.
TTTTTCGGGTTCCCCCATTCGTCAAATTCACCGGTCGTCAACGGAATGCTTTCGTCGAGCATGGTAGTTACCACATCCACGAAAGGCACCGCCGCAATCACACCTTTCCAGAGCTCGGGGCGCATGTTCACCACCGCGCCCATCAGCAATCCGCCGGCGGAACCGCCCATAGCGAAGAGATGCGAAGTATCGGTGAATTTATTTTCGATGAGAAACTCGGCGCAGTCGATGAAATCCGTGAAAGTGTTTTTCTTCTTGAACATCTTCCCGTCTTCATACCACTGCCTGCCCAGCTCCTGACCGCCGCGGATATGCGCGATGGCGTAGCAGAAACCACGGTCGAGCAGGCTGATGCGGCTGGAGCTGAAACCCGGTTCCATGCTCGCGCCGTAAGATCCGTAACCATACAGCAACAACGGCGCCTGCCCGTTCTTTTCAAAGCCCACTTTATACACCAGCGAAATCGGCACCCGCGTCCCGTCGTCCGCCGTGGCGAAAACCCGCTCCGTCACATAATTCTTCGGATCGTACCCGCCGATCACTTCCTGTTGCTTGCGCAGCGTTTTCTCCTTCGTTTCCATGTTGTATTCGAAGGTGGATGCCGGCGTCGTCAGGGAAGTATAGCTGTAGCGCAGCACCTTGGTATCGAGCTCGGGGTTGGAGATGACGGAAGCCACGTAAGCCGGTTCGCCAAAGTCCAGGTAATGCTCCTGCCCGTTTTCGGGAATGATGCGCACCTGCGACAACCCGTTTTTCCTTTCGCTCATCACCATGAAGTTGTTGAAGAGCGTGAAACCCTGCAGTAATACGTCCGGCCGGTGCGGGATCACTTCTTTCCAGTTGTCCATCGTCGTTTTGCCGACGGGTGTTTCCATCAACCGGAAGTTCCTGGCGTTGAGATTTGTTTTGATATAAAATTTATCTCCGCGGTGGTCGATTTCGTAGAGCATGTCCTTCTGCCGGGGCTGGATCACGCGGAAAGCGCCGTCGGGTTTGGATGCGTCAAGGATGCGCGTTTCGGACGACAATGTGCTTTCGCTGCTGATGGTGATGTAATCGCGGGAACGGGTGCGGCCTACCCAGGTGGAGAAGGTTTCGTCGGCTTCGTGAAAGATCATGACATCTTTGGCGGGATCCGTTCCAAGTACATGGCGATAGATTTTTTCGACGCGCAGTGTTTGCGGATTTTTGGAGCCGTAGAAGAAAGTTTTATTATCCTTCGCCCAGGCGATGCCGGGGTCGGCGTTGGGAATGGTTTCGGGATAAAGCTCGCCTGTTTCCAGATTCCTGATCCGCAGGTCGTACTGGCGGCGGCTCACCGTGTCCTGCGCGTATACGAGGAGCCGGTTGTCGGGGCTCACGTCGATGCTCCCCACCTGGAAGTAGGCATGCCCTTTGGCCAGGTCGTTCACGTTCAGGTAAACTTCTTCCGGCGCCGTGTCTGCTCCTTTCTTCCGGCAATATACCGGGTATTCCTTTCCTTCTTCATAACGGGTGTAATACACGTAACCGTTCTCAAAAACCGGGGCGCTTTCGTCTTTTTCCTTAATGCGGGCCTTCAGTTCGTCGAATAGCTTGTCGCGGAAGCCGCGCACGGGCGACAGCATCGTGTCGGTGTATTTGTTTTCTGCTTCCAGGTAAGCGATTACTTTCGGATTCTCGCGTTCGTTGAGCCAGTAATACTCATCATTCCGGGTATCCCCGTGAATCGTCATTTCATGCTTGATCTTCTCGGCCACGGGAGGCGGCACGTTCACTTTTTCCATTTTTTTATCTTTTTGGGCGCAGGCCGAGAACATCACGGCGGCGCAGGCGGTAAGGGGCAGGAGGCGCATATGAGTGGTTTAGCATCAATGAATATAAGGAAAACAAATAAAATCGGGGCCGCGTGGGCCCCGATTTTGTAACTATTTGATTTTCATCTTTACCGGATCCCAGTTGATGAGCTTCTTTTTAAAATAGCTTTCGTTTACAGCCAGGGCTGGCCCTGCGGCACGAAGACCGAAAGTGGCGTCTTCCACAACCGGCTTGCCGCTGCGCATGGATTCGAAGAAGTTGGTGAAGTGGTCCAACCGGTCGTCGTACCCTCTCGGCGCCGAATACTTGATATCTTCCCTCCGTTCCTGTTTGCGGTCGGCTTCGCTGTATTTGGACATATAATCTTTCACGAAGGCTTCCTGCTGGTCTTTGGTGAAGGTGTTATAAGTATCCCATCCGCCGTAACCAGGGGCTTTGGGCAGTTTGTGCTGTTTGATGGTGAAGTCGTTCCAACCGAGTTCCATGACGCCTTCGGTACCGATGAGGCGGGTGTATTCCCCACCGCCGCCGCCGTCTGCGAAGTTCACGCGCAGCTGCACCTGGAATGCCGGGTGTTCGGGGGTTTCGGGGTATTCGAATATGGCTACCATCAGGTCGGGTACGTCGCGGCCATCCTGCCACTGCACGAGGTTGCCACTGGCGAAGATGCGGTTGGGGCCTTTGGAGCCGGTGATGAAGTGCAGCCCGGTGATGAGATGCACGAACAGGTCGCCGGGAACCCCTGTACCGTAGGCCTGGTAGTTCCTCCAGCGGAAGAAGCGCACCGGATCGAAGGGCATTTTCGCGGTATCTTTCAGGAATGTGTTCCAGTCGATGGTGGAAGGCGAAGCATCGGTGGGGATGGAATATTGCCATGCGCCCAGGGCGGAATGCCGGTCGATCTTGGCTTCCACGAGGTTCAACCGCCCGATATCTCCTGCTTCGTAACGGCGTTTCGCTTCGGCGAGGGCCACGCTGCTCACACGCTGGCTGCCTACCTGTAGGATGCCTTTGGTCCGCTGCTGCGTGGCGATCACCTTATGCCCTTCCTCGATCTGCTGGGTCATGGGCTTTTCAAGGTAAACGGCTTTGCCTTTTTCCAGCGCGGCGATGGCCTGCGTATCGTGCCAGTGGTCGGGCGTGGCGATGATCACGGCGTCAACGTCTTTACGTTCCAGGATCTCGCGGTAGTCGCGGGTGGTCTGGATGTGGTTGCCATACACGGATTTGGCTTTTTCAAGGTGGCCGTCGTACAGGTCGGCCACGGCAACAAGCTCAACGCCGGGTACTTTCAGCGCGCAGGTTACGTCGCCGAAGCCCATGATGCCCATGCCGATGCCGGCGATACGGATTTTATCGTTAGCGCTTACGCGCTGTTCAGGTTGAAGGAGGACCCTCCGGCCGGATGCTGCTGCCAAACCGGCGAGGGGAGCCGCGCCGATAAGGGCGGCGGTGCTGCCTAGGTCACGTAAAAACTTGCGACGGGAATTATTTGCCATAGGTCCAAGATAGGAAAGCACGGGAGGAAAAACAACAAGCCGGGATCAGTGGCCGTACGGTTTGGTGAGCGGCGGCCCGGCGGGAAAGAGAAAAGCCGGTCCGGAGCAGATACCCCGGGCCGGCTTTTGCAATTGCCTTATAGTCAATGTTACTGATGCGATCAGGAAGTAAACCCTGCGCTGAAGAACTCGCGGTTCAGGCGGGCGATATTGCTGATCGAGATGCCTTTGGGGCACTCGGCTTCGCAGGCGCCGGTGTTGGTGCAGGAACCGAACCCTTCCTTGTCCATCTGCATCACCATATCTTCCGCGCGGGAAGTGCGCTCGGGATGCCCCTGCGGCAGCAGTGCCAGCTGGGAAACCTTGGCCGAGGTGAAGAGCATTGCGGAAGAGTTTTTGCAGGCAGCTACGCAAGCGCCGCAACCGATGCAGGCAGCAGCGGCGAAGGCAAGGTCTGCATCCTGTTTTTCGATGGGAATCGCGTTTGCGTCTACCGCATTACCGGTATTTACGGAGATGTAACCGCCGGCCTGGATGATACGGTCGAACGCGGTGCGGTCTACCGTCAGGTCTTTGATTACAGGGAAAGCCGCCGCGCGCCAGGGTTCCACCACGATGGTGTCGCCGTCGTTATAGGCACGCATGTGCAGCTGGCAGGTGGTGGTTTGGTCCCACGGGCCATGCGCACGGCCGTTGATATACATGGAGCACATGCCACAGATGCCTTCGCGGCAATCGTGGTCGAATGCGATCGGTTCTTTTCCTTCGTTTATCAAACGCTCATTCAGGACGTCGAACAATTCCAGGAAAGACATGTCTTTCGAAACGTCCGAAACTTCGTAGCTTTCGAAGCGGCCTTTGTCCTGTGCGTTCTTTTGACGCCAAACTTTTAATGTGAGCTTCATAATTTGCTGTTTTATATCCCTTATCAAACTTATTTATAGCTGCGCTGGGTCGGATGAACGATCTCGAATTCCAGTGGCTCTTTATGCAGTTCGTAGTTGCTCTGGCCTTTGTATTCCCAGGCGGCAACGAATGCAAAGTTCTGGTCGTCGCGCTGTGCTTCGCCTTCGGCATCCTGGTATTCTTCCCGGAAGTGGCCACCGCAGGATTCGTTGCGTTGCAGGGCGTCGCGGCACATGAGCTCGCCCAGTTCGAGGAAGTCCGCCACACGGCCGGCTTTCTCCAGTTCGGGGTTCATTTCGTTCATTTCGCCGGGGATGCGCACATCTTTCCAGAACTCTTCGCGGAGCGCCTGGATTTCCTTGATGGCTTCTTCCAGCCCTTTGGCGTTACGCGCCATACCGCATTTGTCCCACATGATTTTCCCGAGCGCCTTGTGGAAGTGATCCACGGAATGCTTGCCCTTGATGTTCATGAGTTTGTTCAGCGTTTCCGTTACCCGGTTTTCCGCTTCCACGAATGCGGGGTGGTCGGTGGGGATAGCTTTGGTATGGATATCTCCTGCGAGGTAGTTGCCGAGGGTGTAGGGGATCACGAAGTAACCGTCGGCCAGGCCCTGCATGAGGGCGGACGCGCCGAGGCGGTTAGCGCCGTGGTCGGAGAAGTTCGCTTCGCCGAGGGCGTACAGGCCGGGAACGGTGGTCATCAGCTCGTAGTCTACCCACAAGCCGCCCATCGTGTAGTGCACGGCGGGGTATATGCGCATAGGGGTTTCATACGGGTTTTCACCGGTGATCTTGGCGTACATATCGAACAGGTTGCCGTATTTCTCGGCTACCACTGCTTTACCCATTTTGATGATCTCTTCTTCCGAAGCATGATCTTCGCCACGTTTACCTGCTTCGATCTTGCCATAACGTTTGATCGCGTCGGCATAATCGAGGTACACGGCCATTTTGGAAGTGCCTACGCCAAAGCCTGCGTCGCATCTTTCCTTGGCGGCGCGGGAGGCCACGTCGCGGGGAACGAGGTTACCGAAGGCGGGATAGCGGCGCTCCAGGTAGTAGTCGCGCTCTTCTTCGGGAATATCGGTGGCTTTGCGTTCGTCGTTTTGTTTTTTGGGTACCCAGATGCGGCCGTCGTTACGGAGCGACTCAGACATCAGCGTGAGCTTCGACTGGTGGTCTCCGGAAACCGGGATACAGGTCGGGTGGATCTGCGTGAAGCAGGGGTTGCCGAAGAAGGCGCCCGCTTTGTGGGCCTTCCAGGCGGCAGTTACGTTGGAACCCATAGCGTTGGTGCTCAGGAAGAACACGTTGCCGTATCCACCGGAGCAGATCAGCACGGCATGGCCGAAATGGCGCTCGATCTTGCCGGAAACCAGGTTGCGGGCGATAATGCCGCGCGCCTTGCCGTCGATCTTCACCACTTCCAGCATTTCGTGGCGGGTGTATTGCTTCACGTTACCGAGGGCAACCTGGCGCTCCAGGGCGGAATAAGCCCCGAGCAGCAGCTGCTGGCCCGTTTGGCCGGCGGCGTAGAAGGTACGCTGTACCTGGGTACCCCCGAAAGACCGGTTAGAAAGCAATCCGCCGTACTCACGGGCAAAAGGAACTCCCTGCGCCACACACTGGTCGATGATATTGCCGCTCACTTCAGACAGGCGGTACACGTTGCCTTCACGGGCACGGTAGTCACCACCTTTTACGGTATCGTAGAAAAGACGGAAAACAGAGTCACCGTCGTTTTGATAGTTCTTGGCTGCGTTGATGCCACCCTGCGCGGCGATAGAGTGCGCGCGGCGGGCGGAGTCCTGGAAGCAGAAAACCTTCACTTTATACCCGAGCTCGCCGAGCGCTGCGGCGGCGGAGGCGCCGGCCAGACCGGTCCCTACCACGATGATCTCGAGTTTCCGCTTGTTGGCCGGGTTTACCAGCTTAACAGTGCTTTTATAATGGCTCCATTTGGTCTCCAGAGGGCCAGCAGGAATTTTTGCGTTCAACATAATATCCTTGCTTTAGCTTTATCAGATTTGTTTAATGTAAATGTACACGGGGATCACGGCGAAGAGCAGCGGGATCAGGATGCCAAACAGCCAGAGGCCGATGAAATTGATCATGCCGTTGTACTTCGGGTGGTTCCAGCCGAAAGTCTGCATCGAGCTTTTGAAACCGTGGATCAGGTGGAAAGACAGCGCAATCATGCCGATCACGTACAATGCCACCAACCCGATGTTCTCAAAGGCAAACCATACAGCCTTGTACAGATCACCCACTTCCTTGCCTTCATAAGTGGCACTGTCCAGCGAACCGAAGTGCATCTTCCACCAGAAATTGGCAAGGTGGATCACAAGGAAAATAAGGAGAAGGCTACCCATCACCGCCATCTGACGGCTATACCACGAGGAGGTAGAATTACCCGGCTTAACTGCGTATTTCACCGGACGGGCTGCCCGGTTTCGGATTGTCAGCTGAATGGCGAGGAAAGCGTGGATAAGGATCACCACTTTAAGCCCCCAGGCCAACGTCTGGATCAGGGGATTGTGTCCCATGAAATCCGCATACAAATTAAAGGCCTGACCACCATCGTCTTTCATCAACGACAGGTTGCCGGCCAGGTGCACGATCAAAAATGTGCACAGGAAAAAGCCGGTGGCACCAACCAGCAGTTTTTTACCAATGGAGGTTGAAAAGAATTGCGACCATTTCATAAGATACGTTCTAAGCTTCCTTTAGTATGAATAAATAAGTGAAATGTCGGGCAAATTTATAACATGAAAAATTAAAACCAAATGATAAATGTCACGAAAAAAGCTTATTCCAGACGCCTCATCATCCAGTTGTCCACGAGATTAAACAAGTGTTGCGGCAGAAAGGTTCGCCACTTCGGCTCGTCCATCAGGTGTACATAATTGTCCAGCCGCGCGTTCTCGAACTCCTCCCGCGTCTGCTGCGGCAGGTTCAAAAGCACCACCCAGCCCCCGTCGTCCCGGATATCCTCCCACCACTCTTCATAATAACAGTCGTCGGAGGAATAAAAGTTCAGGACATTCTCGCCAATCAGTATGAATTTATTGATACCATGTGAAACCAGCAGGTCGATCACATCCCGCTTCAGCGTCATGATGTTGTTCTCCACCGCGTCGTTCCATTCCCCGATCAGCTCAATAATCGCATAGTTGAACTGATAATCCGCGAATAGTATCTTCATGTACAGGTTCGGCGCGCCGAAGTCGTCCCACTGCGGATGGATATAATAATTATAAACGGTGTTGGTGAATTCGAACTCGCTGTACTCACGTCCGTAAAAGGGCGACAGTTCATCTTCCTCGGCCGTGTACAGGTGCCGCCAGTTATAAAAGGGTTCTATCTCATGCATGCCGGCAATTTATGCAATTTTTCATTTTCTGCTTTCCACCGCGCGCTTCACGCTGCCGTATTCCAGCAACAACCCTTTCGCCGTTTCGTAGTCGGACAGCTGGAGCTGCTCCATCACCATCTTCACGCCACGGTCTACCAGCTTTTCGTTGCTCAGCTGCATATTGACCATCTTATTATCTTCCACCCTTCCCAACTGGATCATGACGGTGGTGGAGATCATGTTGAGCACGAGCTTCTGCGCCGTTCCGGATTTCATCCGCGTGGAACCGGTCACGAATTCGGGGCCTACCACCACTTCCACGGGGAAGTCGGCGTGTTCGGAAACCGGGGACCCGGGGTTGCAGGAGATGGAACCCGTGACAATACCGTTTTCACGGCAGGTTTTGAGGGCGCCTATTACATATGGAGTGGTGCCGCTCGCCGCGATGCCCACAACCACGTCTTTATCGGTGATGTTCCATTGCTGGAGGTCACGCCAGCCCTGCTCGCGGTCGTCTTCCGCATTTTCCACGGCCCTGCGGATGGCGGAGTCGCCACCGGCGATAAGCCCTACCACCAACCCCTGAGGCACGCCGTACGTTGGCGGGCACTCGGAAGCGTCGAGGATGCCGAGCCGGCCGCTCGTGCCGGCGCCCATATAAAAGAGGCGTCCGCCGGCCAGCATCTTGTCGGCGATAGCGGCAGTCAGTTTCGTAATCTGGGGGATGGCCTTCTCAACGGCCAGGGGAACGGTTTTGTCTTCGTTGTTGATATTGGTCAGCACTTCCTGGATGGCCATGGTTTCCAGGTGGCGGTAATGGCTCGGCTGCTCTGTGACTTTGGTAAATGCCATAAAGTTAATCTTGATCTTCGTGATATAATGCCAGTCCGTCCATCGGGTTCTTGATCACCCTTCCCAGCTGGAGCTCGTAGAGGTCGCAGAGGGCCTGGAGGACGTCGCGGAAGTGGAAGGCGATGCTGCCCGTAAAGTGCAGGGGGCGGTCCAGCTTTCGCTGTATTTATAAAGATGATTGAAGAAGAACTCGTTGAGTCCGTCTTCCAGGATGTTTTCGATCATGAAATGCCCGCGGTTTTCGGCCAGGAAGGGCGCGAAAGATGCGAGAAAGCGGTTGGGGAGCGGTTGACGGTACACGGCGTCGAGGATCTCGTCGCGGCTGATGTTGAATTTCTGGTCGAACCGGTACCGGAGGTCTCCGTCAAAGGTTTCGTATAGGTAATATTGGAGCACTTTTTTGCCGAGGTAGGCGCCGGAGCCTTCGTCGCCCAGTACGAAACCGAGGCCGGGATTGTTCTTTTCGATGTCTTTCCCGTTGAAGTAGCAGGAATTGGATCCGGTGCCGAGGATGCTGGCGATGCCGGGCTCGTGGCCGCAGAGGGCGCGGGCGGCGCCCATCAGGTCATGGGAAACCTCGATTTTCGCCTGGGGCCACACGGTATGGAGGGCCTTGTGGACCAGTTTCACATTGTTCTCCGCCTTGCAGCCGGTACCGTAAAAAAAGACCTTTTCGGGCAAAATACCATCCATCTGCGGCAGCAGCTCCGCCCGGATCGCTTCTTCTATCTGTATGCTGGTCAGAAAATAAGGGCTCAGGCCCTGCGTCATCCAGGTTTGCCGCCGCTTTCCATCTATCAGGCACCATTCCGTTTTAGTGGACCCACTATCCGCCACCAGCTTAACTTTCGAAGGCATATCCGTTGGTTTATGAAATTAAGATTGAGATGATGATGTTTTGCTTGTGAATATGTTATTTTTGTCACAAGTTAAACAAAAGGGTGGATTCCCCTCAACGTTTTAAATATTCATAATGTCGGACAACAGAAGATTAAAAGTTTGGCTGCCTCTCATGTTTGCCTTCGCGCTGGCGCTGGGCATGTACCTGGGGCACAAGATGCCAGCTGCCCGGAACAGCGATTCCGTCAGTTTTTTCCTGAACAAAAGGAGCTCCCTGCAGGAAGTGCTCGACCTGCTGAAATATAATTACGTAGACACGCTGGACGTAGCCACTATACAGGAAGAAGCCATCGAAGGCCTCCTCTCCCACCTCGACCCGCACTCCGTCTACATCCCTCCGGCCGACGTGCAGGAGGTGAACGAAGACCTCGACGGCAACTTCGAAGGCATCGGGGTAGAGTTTAACATTATCCGCGATACCGTCAACATCCTGAGCGTAATCGCCGGCGGCCCCTCCGATGCGGCAGGCGTGCTTACGGGCGACAAAATCCTGAAAGTGAACGACTCCGTGAACGTAGCCGGGAAGAACATCACCGCCGAGGATATCCGCAAACTGCTCCGCGGCCCCCGCAATTCGCAGGTGAAAACCCAAATGCTGCGCGGCGCCAAACAGCTGGATATCACCATCACCCGCGGTGTCATCCCCCTGAACAGCGTAGACGCGGCCTATATGACGGCTCCCGGCGTCGGTTATATCAAAATCAGCAAATTCGCCGCCACCACCTACACCGAGTTCCTCGAAGCCGCGCGCAAACTGGAAAAACAGGGTATGAAGAAGCTGGTGATCGACCTCCGCCAGAACGGCGGTGGCCTCCTCGACGCCGCCACCCGGCTGGCCGACGAGGTGCTGGATGGTAATAAACTCATCGTGTATACGCAGGGTAAGAACTCCCCGCGCCAGGACTACACCTGCTCCCGCCCCGGCGTGTTCGAGAAAGGGGACCTGGCCATCCTGATCGACGAAGGCTCCGCTTCCGCCAGTGAAGTACTGGCCGGCGCCGTGCAGGATTGGGACCGCGGCATCATCATCGGCCGCCGCAGCTTTGGGAAAGGCCTGGTACAGGAGCCTTTCGAGCTCGACAACGGCGCTACCCTTCGCCTGACCATCGCCCGCTATTACCTTCCCTCCAACCGCAGCATCCAGAAGAGCTACGACAACGGCCGTGAGGCATACGACGAAGACATCGCTAACCGCTATAACCATGGCGAATTCCTGAACGGCGACAGCATCCGCCCGGTGGATTCCAGCCTGAAGTTCCGGAAACCCGGTCCCAGCGGCGCTATTGTGTACGGCGGCGGTGGCATCACCCCGGATGTATTCATTCCTTTTGACACCACCCGTTATTCCGAACTACTCACCGGTTTATACAACCGGAACGTGTTTGGCGACTACGTGTATCAATATTATACCGCCAATGCCACGGAATTCAGCGGCTTTAAGGACGCGTCCGCCTTCAACCGCGAATGGAACGTGAGCGACGCGATGATGGCTGGTTTCCGCGCCCTCGCTGCTGAAGAAGGCGTGAATATGTCGCGCGCAACGGCGAAAGACAACGAGGAGATCCGCCTCCGCATCAAAGCCCTCCTGGCCAGGCAGCGCTGGCGCAGCGAAGGTTTCTATGAAGTCTCCAACGCCGGCGACCCCGCCATTGAAGCGGCGATAAAAAAATTGAGCACAGAAAATAATTAGCAAATACAAACGGCCGGCGCTTCCCGCACCGGCCGTCTTTTATACCGGAACGGATCTGTCCCTTCCGGCTTTTTTATTATTTTGCGGGACGATGTTTCCCTATATTCTACGCATCATCATTGCGATCTACGTTATTTACATCCTGCTGCCAGACAAAAAGAAAAAGCAGCCTTAACATCCTTTAATTCTTACCTCTACGTCCACCGGCACGAAATCGACTATTGACTTATCGCTGGTGCGAGCCGCATATAACGGATGCAACACATCGTCGTGAGCAGGTAGGCCCCCACCAGCCGGAGGTAAAACCAGGCATCGGCGAGCACATCCGATCGCAAAATCGCCCATACCAGCCCAAAATTCAGCGCCAGAATAATGGGCGCCCATCGTGCGGCGTGATGTCGCAAAGCGTCGTCATCCGCCCCGGTAGCAAATTTTCGCATGACGAGGTAGCTAAAAACAGGCAGCGACGGAAGACCGAAAAGTACGGAGGCGGATATCAGCAGGAGGAGCAAAAATGCATCAATTGCGAGGTTACCCGGCATCCGTTCGAAAATGGAGATGGTGAAAATAATGGGGGAAATGGCCACGCTGGCCAGCCATATGCGCAGGGCATACCAGAAGGGGGTGGATTTCATAGGCTTCAGGTTCGGTTATAGGGTGTATTCTGCCTCAAAAGTAAGGCATCCCCGGCACCGGGCCTATGACATGAAAGGGGGAATCAACGGTGGCGGAGGCGCGCCCGTTCTTCTTCGTAATCGCGGCGGAGGTCGCGCAATTCCTGTTCCAGCTGGCGCTTGGCGATTTTCTGCTCTTTATCGCTGCCGTAGTTGCGTTTTTCGAACTCTTGCGTCCGGCGGGCGCGGTCGTGCTCATACGATTCCTTCAGCTGGCGCAGTTCATCTTCCTCGATGATATCTTCCTGCACGGCGTCCATCTTCTGCTGCAAAACGGTCATTTTTTTATCCATTTCCGCTACCGTGGCGGGATTACGGATCACCGTGCGCACGGTTTCCATCATATCCACGAGCACTGTGCGCAGGGTTTCGCCATGTTGCGGGGAAGCCTGCGAAAAATCGAGCGTGGCGGGATCGAAACGGGAAAAAGCCGTGAGGATACTGTCCCGTGTGGGTTGCGGGAGCTGTGCCAGGCCGCGGAGATCCGTCCCGGGAAAACGGAATACGTAGCTGCCAGGGTCGTTTTGGGCGGTGGCGAACACATACAGGCTGCAAAGCAGCATCACGGTGATCAGGCTTCGTTTCATGGCGAAGGTGCGTTTTAATGGGTAACGCATCTGAACAATTGCTGTGCCAAATAGCAAAAATCCCTCCGGCCGGGCCGGAAGGATTTATATGCATTGACGTAGATACTACGGTGTTAGCGGGGACCAGTGGCGCTATCGGTGCCAGGAGTAGGGGCCGGATTGGGCGCGCCGGGGTTCAGGTTGGTTGAATCCGTTGCCATGGATGAATCCGGCAAAGGCGCGGTTTCTTCCATTGTTGCGGGCGCTTCCGTGGGAACAGCAGTAGAATCTTCGTTGGTAGCTGAGTTGTTGTTGCAAGCCGCGAAAAGTCCTGCGGCAAATGCAAGGAGAAATAACTTTTTCATCTGAGATATGGTTTTTTATGGTTTAATACTCCCATATCGGAACAATGACTGTGCCAAACAAAAAAATCCTTCCGGTTTGCACCGGAAGGACCATATACTTTCATCAAACGCTAATTAGTGTTTGTGAGCGCTATCAGCGGCAACAGCAGCAGAATCAGCTACAATAGCAGCGGAATCAGCTACTACGGGAGCAGCTTCAACGGGAGCAACAACCGGGGAATCAGTTGCAACTGCAGTAGAGTCAGAAGAAGTAGAAGCTGCGTTGTTGCAAGCTACGAAGGCGCCAACGGCGATAGCGAGTACGAATAATTTTTTCATGTTGATGTTTGTTTTAAAACGCCGCAAAGGTATTCAAAAATCCTGTATTACAAAATAAATTATAATGTAATCCGGTCATTTTATTTCTTTCTGAAGAAAATCCGGATCGGAACACCCTGGAAATTAAAGTGTTCACGCAGCTTGTTCTCCAGGTAATTTTTATACGGCGTTTTGATATCGTCGGGCAGATTCGCGAAAAACGCGAATGCCGGCGTGTGCGTCGGCAACTGCGTCACGTATTTGATTTTGATAGCTGTTCCGCGAACCACCGGCGGGCGGTGCGCCTCGATCGCCTTTAGCATGATATCGTTCAGGACCGAGGTCTGCACTTTGCGCTGGCGGTTATCGTATACTTCCAGGGCGGTTTCCACGGCTTTGAAGATGCGCTGTTTCTCGATCACCGAGCCGAAGATGATGGGCACATCAGTAAACGGCGCGATGCGGTTGCGGAGCTCTTTTTCGTAGTCGCGGGCGGTGTTGGTTTCTTTCTCCACCAGGTCCCACTTGTTCACGAAAATCACGAGGCCCTTGCCTTTGCGGGCGGCGAGGCTGAAGATGCTGAGGTCCTGTCCGGCGATGCCTTTTTCGGCATCGAGAACGAGTAGGCAAACGTCGGCTTCGTCCACGGCTTTGATGGCGCGGATCACGGAATAGAATTCGAGGTCTTCGTGCACTTTGGCTTTCCGGCGGATACCAGCCGTGTCGATCAGCATGAAATCCTTCTGGAAGAGGCGGTAGCGGGTATGGATGGTATCGCGGGTGGTGCCGGCGACATCAGAAACGATGTTGCGCTCTTCGCCGACGAGGGCGTTGAGGAGGGAAGATTTACCCACGTTCGGCTGGCCGATGATGGCGATTTTGGGGATGCCTTCGTTTTCGTCGGTAGCCTGTTCTTCGTCGGGGATGAGGGCCGCGATCTCGTCGAGCAGTTCGCCGGTGCCGCTGCCTGTCATGGAGGAGAGGAAGTGGATGTTTTCGAAGCCCATGGAATAGAATTCGGCGGCTTCGAGCTGGCGTTGCGGGTTATCGACTTTATTGACGGTGAGGAACACGGGTTTGGAGGAACGGCGGAGCAGGTCGGCCACGTCGGCATCGAGGTCGGTGATGCCGGTGGTAACGTCGCACATGAACACAAGCACATTGGCTTCTTCCATGGCGATTTTCACCTGTTTGCGTATTTCGCGTTCGAAGACATCGTCCGACTTGGCGACGAACCCGCCGGTATCGATGACGTTGAAGGTTTTTCCGTTCCAGTCGGCGATGCCGTACTGCCGGTCGCGGGTAACGCCGCTGACGTCGTCCACGATGGCCTTTCTTTGTTCTAGGAGGCGGTTGAAGAGGGTGGATTTCCCAACGTTCGGGCGGCCTACGATGGCTACAGTAAACCCTGGCATATTGTTCTGATTTTAAATTCGTTGATTAAAGCAATCCGTATTCACGGAGGTACTTATCGTTGTCCCGCCATTTGTCGCGCACTTTGACATGCAGTTCGAGGAAAACCTTCCGGTCGAGGAATTTCTCGATTTCCTGGCGGGCGCGGGATCCGATTTCGCGGATGGAGCGGCCTCTTTCGCCAAGGATGATGCCTTTTTGCGTTTCGCGCGTTACGACGATATCGGCGGAGATTTTCGTCAGCGTTTGTTTTTCCTGGAAGAGGGTGACCACTACGGCGGTGTGGTAGGGGATTTCGTCTTCGAAGAGGTGGAAGATTTGTTCACGGATCATTTCGGCCACGAAGAATCGGGTGGAGCGGTCGGTGAGGGTGTCTTCCGGGTAAAAGGGTTCGCTTTCGGGGAGGAGCTGAACGATTTCCTTTTTGAGGAGGTCGATATTTTTCTTCTGTATGGCGGAGATAAATATGACGGATTTTGCTTTGCCCCAGGCGATGCATTTTTCTCTGAGGGCTTCAATGGTGGAGGCTTCGAGGTTGTCCATTTTGTTGATGACGAGGATGGAGGTTCCTTTGAGCTTGAGTGAAGCGAAGAGTTCGAGGCATTCGTCGAGGTTGTCGCGTGCATCCATGAGGAGCAGGGCAACGTCGGCGTCTTCCAGGGCGGATTTGACGGCGGACATCATTTTCTCGTGCATTTTGTACTTCGGGTCGATGATGCCTGGGGTGTCGGAGAATACGATCTGGTAGCCGGGTTCGGTGAGGACGCCGGTAATGCGGTGGCGGGTGGTTTGTACTTTCGGGGAGACAATAGCGAGTTTTTCGCCGAGGATGGCGTTGAGAAGGGTTGACTTCCCGGCGTTCGGTTTCCCGAAAATATTGACAAATCCTGCGCGATGCATCATAATGTATTTTAATTCGTTGGACGGCAGCGGGGGATGAAGGCCCGGGATCCGGGAGCAAAGGTAGCACAAATAAAAAAAGCCGAAGAGCTTCGGCAAGTTTCAAAGGGTGGCGCCTTTTCCGGTTATCCGTCCGCGTATGTCCGATGGTTTATAAAAAAGCAAATCCCGCTCTGGGAGCGGGATTCTGACTTTCTTTTGTAGCGAGGAGAGGATTCGAACCCCTGACCTTCGGGTTATGAGCCCGACGAGCTACCTCTGCTCTACCTCGCAATGTGGTTGCAAAGGTAAGGGAAATATTTCTGCTGACAAATATTTTTTGAGAATCAATATATAAAGGGGTGGAACGGCCGTAGGAAACCCGCTGCCGGATTGGGATACGGGGAGATAAAAAATATTTACAAGGTATACGGAATTGTGAGTTCGCTGTATGTAAGGGCGAAAATATGGCGTAATTATTACCTGTTAAGAATCAGTGTAATGCTGATTGTTTAAGTGCGGAGGAAGTCAATAATCCTCATTCCATAGTTATATCTCATGCATGATTATAGATGGTCGGCAACGTCTTTTACCTTATTGCAGAACACTGTCGTTCCAAAGATTCGTCTTCCTGGGCGTTATATCCACAATGATAACAATGCCAGGTGGTAGGAGGTCAGTCCCCGTCGTCATACGTCCATATAAAAGATTCGATTTGGCAAGCGGAACAAATTTGTAATGCCATACGTCGGGGTTCTCTTTGTGTGATACAAAAAAAAGGCTTTCAGGTTCTCCTGAAAGCCTTTGTCGTTGAGTAGCGAGGAGGGGATTCGAACCTCTGACCTTCGGGTTATGAGCCCGACGAGCTACCTCTGCTCTACCTCGCAATGTGGGTGCAAATGTAAGGGAAATAAGTTCGCATTGCGAAGTTTATTTTCAAAAACTTCACAAATATTTTCACGCCCATCAACAAAACCTTTTACCACAGCCGGTTTCATCCTGTATTTATTTTTATCAAAAATGCAAGACGAACAAGTTTACATAAGTAAGACAACGCAAATTAAACTGCGTGCCTGTTGATGGCACACAATGAGTTTCCTGTTGGAGGCATCTTACATGCCTCCTTTAGTAAGATCATCGCAAACAAGGATCCCATACGGTGGGACAACCCAAATTCAACCGCGTGCCTCTTGCTGGCATGCAAAGAGTACACTGAAGGGAGCATGCTGCTATGACACCTTTGTGATTCCGTAAACAAGTCCCCATACCAAGGGCAACGCAACGATCACGCCTCGCCTTTCCGCATCCGGAACATTTTCATGTGCGCGTCCCGCTGAAGGATCTCCCTGGTTATTTTTTCCAGTTCCTCCTGCACTTCTTTTGGCAAATCATAATGCCCGCAATGGCTGCAAACCATCGCGGGTATGCCGTGAACGACGATTACTGCATTCCCGTTTTGCAGCACAATGTCTTTCAGCCCTTCTCCCATCACGCCTTGATTACAAAATGAACATTCCATTTTAAACTGTTTTTTTTACAGGATACCAGAATACTATACATGTCCTTACCTCTGACTGAATCCAACAGCTTCGCACCGGGTATCTTTTTATTCTCAAATTTCATTTTCTTCACCCCTGCTTTTCGACACTGCAAATCCACCGCAGCGCCAGCATCCCAGGCCTGGCACGCCAACGCACACACCTCCCCTTCCCCGGCAGAAAAGCTCCGCCGCGGGACAGGATACAGGCAGCCGCGCCGTTCCAGCCGGCTGCCTGTGCTTATCATCATGTAAATGGGATCTGATTATCTACCGCATCAAAACGGTAACTCCTCCGTAACATCCTCCGGCACCCCCGCAAGATGAGCGGATCCTTCCACAACTCCCTCGTCCTGAGTTTTCCCCTCCGGCCTCGGACCATGGCTCAATAACTGCACGTTCGTCACACGCACTTTCAACGCACACGCCGGCGCTCCACTCTGGCTCGTGTACAAATCCAGGAAGGGAACACCCTCCACAAATACATACGTCCCCTGCAGCAGGTAAGCTCCCACCGCATTCGGCGCCCACAACGCACACTCCGCCCAGATCGTCCGCTCCTGCGTAACGCCCTGCGCATTCTTGAAACGCTCATTGTGCGCCACACTGAAATTCAATACCTGCTTGCCGTTCACGTCATGCAAGACAGCATTCTTACCCAGATGTCCGATTAATTGGATCTTGATCATTGTTTCTGTTTTAGGTTAACAAATAAAAAGTTGGCTATGCGGAATTATAGAAACATGAATCGTAAAGAGTTAACAACAATACCAATATAGCAATTTTCCCGACACAAAAAATTATTTCAGTGTTTTTCCTCAGCTTATTAACTACCTTTGCCCCAGAATCCGGGCCCGCACTGCGGCCCCTTTTCACCTCGGGGTGCCTTACTATCAGGCTGAGATCACACCCGTTGAACCTGACCAGGTAATGCTGACCAGGAAAGGTAAGCGGCAATTTTCCTACTTACCTGTTTTTTTATTGCGATAGTATTCCGGTGCGGCCGCCATGGCCCCGCTCCGCCTATTATTCTGAACGCTAAACAAGTCATAAACAGGAACCGATCATGAAACATCTGTTGCTCTTTGCACTCCTCTGCTGCTCCACCGCCGCACTGGCCCAAAGATCCCTCTCCGGACAAACCTCCGACGCCCGCACCGGCCAACCACTCCCCGGCGCCACCATCTCCGTCCTCAACGGCCCCTCCGTTATCTCGGACGCCAACGGCAAATTCACCATCCCGCTGCCCAAACACTCGGCTATCATCGTCCAGGCTTCCTTCATCGGGTACGCCTCCATCATCGATACCCTCGCCAAAGGCACCGATAATATCCGCTTCGCGCTCACCGAAACCGGCCTCTTCGTCAAACCCGTGGAAGTCACCTCCCTCCGCGCCGGCGCCAACGCCCCCTTCACCAAATCGGACATGCGCCGCGAAGACATCGCCAAACAAAACCTCGGACAAGACCTCCCCCTCCTCCTCAACCAACTCACCTCCGTAACCACCAGCTCCGACGCCGGCGCCGGCATCGGATACACCGGCATGCGCGTCCGCGGTTCTGATATCACCCGCATCAACGTCACCGTCAACGGCATACCCGTTAACGATGCCGAATCACAAGGCACCTTTTTCGTCAATATGCCCGACTTCGCCTCCTCCGTGTCCAGCATCCAGCTGCAACGCGGCGTAGGCACCTCCACCAACGGAGCCGGTGCGTTCGGCGCTTCCCTCAACCTTTCCACCAACGAATTCCGCGATAAAGCCTACGGCGAAATCAACGCCTCCTACGGCTCGTTCGATTCCTGGAAAACCACCGTCAGCGCAGGATCCGGGCTCATCAACAATCACTTTACGGTGGATGCCCGCCTGTCGAAAATCTCGTCGAACGGGTATATCGACCGCGCCTCCTCCGACCTCAAATCCTTCTACACCTCCTTCGCCTATATCGCCAACAAATCCTCCCTCCGCTTCAACGTTTTCTCCGGCAAGGAAAAAACCTACCAGGCCTGGACCGGCGCCACCGACGAAGAAATCAAGGCATACGGCCGCACCTATAATCCCAACGGGAAAATGGACAAAGGCGGGTTCTACGACAACGAAACCGATAACTACCAGCAGGATCATTACCAACTCCTCTTCAACCACGCCTTCCGTCCCAACCTTCATTTCAACGCCGCACTGCATTACACCCGCGGCCGCGGTTATTATGAAAACTGGCGCGAAGACGATTACTACGCCGACTATGGCATCACCGGCCCCGTCCGCGACGGCAACCCGCTGGAAACCACCGACCTCGTGCGCCAGCTCTGGCTCGACAACCACTTCTATGGCGGCGTTTTCTCCCTCCGCCACGACCTGGAAAAATTCACCTACACCCTCGGCGGTGGCTGGAGCAAATACGACGGCAAACACTACGGCAAAGTAATCTTCGACGAAAACGGCGGGTTCGCCAAAGACTATAAATGGTACAACCTTACCGCGTTCAAAACCGACTACAACATCTACTGGAAAGGCGAATACGCCGTTACGGAGAAGCTGAAACTCTTTGCAGACATGCAATACAGGCATGTCAGCTATGAATTGAACGGCTTCCGCAAAAACCAGGATATCCGTCAACATAAAAAGTACGACTTCTTCAACCCCAAAGGCGGCGTCACTTTCATGATCGACGATAAGCAACATATCTACGCCTCTTACGCCATCGGCAACAAGGAACCGAACCGCGACGATTTTGAAGTAGGCCTGACAGCGCCCCCTAAACACGAAACGCTCCGCAACGTGGAAGCCGGTTATGTCTGGCGCCGTTCCAATGCCAGCGTTTCCGCCAACGTGTACTACATGAACTACCGCAACCAGCTGGTGCTGACCGGTCGCATCAACGACGTAGGCGCTTACGAACGGGTAAACATTCCCGAAAGCTACCGCCTCGGATTGGAAGTGGAAGGCCAGTACACACCGGTTTCCTGGTTCACCGTACAGGCCAACGCCGCGCTCAGCCGCAACCGCATCATGGATTACACTGAATACCTCGACGACTGGGATAATGGCGGACAAAAACCGCAGTCCTATTCCGATAACGAAATTTCCTTCTCCCCGTCGTTTGTCGGCAACGCCACGCTCACCTTCCGCCCCTTCGACGGCTTCTCGGCCGACGTAGTGCAGAAAGTAGTGGGCCCGCAGCATCTCGACAACTCGGGCGACAAGGCCCGCCGCCTCGACAGCTACGCCGTTACCGACCTGCGCCTGAACTACACCGTACCGCAGCGGTTCTTCCGCGGGCTGGGGCTGCAGTTCATCGCCTATAACCTCACCGACCGGAAGTATGCGCCCAATGGCTATACCTACGGCTACCTGGAAGGCGGCAGCATCAAATCGATCAATACTTACTTCCCCATGGCGGGAATCAACTTTATGGCCGGTGTGAAAATCGGTCTCTGACCCATATCCAAATAAAAATCAATAAGCCGGCGCCACAACGCCGGCTTTCATTTTTTCAGGCGCGGCGCACCTCCCCTGGTGTTTTGCCCGTCCATCTTTTGAAAGCTTTGAGGAATGCGCTGGACTCGTTGTAGCCCAGCATGTAAGCGATGTCTTTGACGGAATGATGGCCGGAGCGGAGATAATCCATCGCGAGGGCTTTGCGGACTTCGTCCTGGATCTGGAGGAAGGAAACGCCTTCGTCGCGGAGCTTGCGCTGCAGGCTGCGTGTGCTCATGCTGAAATTGGCGGCCACGGCTTCGAGGGAGGCGGAATAGAGGTAGGAATTGGAAAGAAGGAATTGATAGATGCGGGCATGAAAATCCCCGGCAGGTTGCGCACCGGCTTGCAGCGCGTGCACCTGTTTGAGCAGGATATTTTGTAATTCATAGTTGGCGGACAGGATTTCCTGGTGCAGCCAGGTATTATCGAAAGTAACGGTAATATCCTTCCCCTTTTTGCGCAGCGGCGCCCGCAGCACGCGCTCATATTCGGCGGATTCCAACACCTCATAAGGCAGCTGCACGGATACCGGGGCCAGCCGCCTCATCAGCAATCCATCCAGTTCATGCACGGAAAAAACAGCCACAAACGTTCCGAAATGCCGGAAGGTATAAGGTGCTTCTTTCGCTTGCTCCGGATCAGCCACAAAACTGATGGAAAATTGTTTTGCACCGTGATGCACCTGCATGCGGAACATATCAGTCAACAGCGGTGTCAGCGCGCCGGCATGGGCAATCGCTTCGCCCGCGGTGTTGCTCATCTGGATGATCTGCCCAACCACCCCCAAAGCCGCCAGCTGCATGGATTCGCCGAAGTGAAGGCCGAAAAGCGGATCCCCCGTGGCATGGGCCGCATTCTTCCACAAACTGTTTACCTGGGCGCAGGTAACGCCGACCGTATGCCCCTGCTGCAAAATGCGCGCGTCGATGTTGGAAAGAGCGCACAGGCGCCGGGGATCGGCGCCGCGCTGGCCCGCATAAGCCAGTAACGCGCGAAGAAGTTGTTGCTGATAATCCTGCATGGCGGAAGTTTTCATCAAAATTAGGACGGCGATACGGGAAGTTACGACAGCTGTCGCAAAATGACAATGGATTGTCGCCTGCGGATAATTCCGGAAGGAAGAGGCTGTTCTACTTTTGTATCAACAAATCAAAACACAAACACCATGATACCTTTAACCACCACCTTACGCATCAACGGCATTTCTTCCCTCGCTACCGGCCTATTGCTGGCCATTTTCCCCGGCGTAACCGCGGATATCTTCGGCGTAACCGCCACCGCTCCATTCCTGGCCACCGGCCTCTTCCTGGTGGTCTTTGCATCCGGGGTATTATTCGTCGCGCAGCGGCCTGCGCCTTCCGCCGTGAAATGGATCATTGCGTTGGATACAATTTGGGTGATCGGCAGCGCCGCCGCCATCTTCGCCCTCTTCTCCGCCATTTCCGGCATCGGCACGTTGCTCATCGCCGGCGTGGCGCTCTGGGTAGGCGCGATGGCCATCCTCCAGCAGAAAGGGCTCCGCAGCCCCGCCACAGCCTGACGGACCATCCGTCAAAAAGCAAAAGGGACGCCTTTACCGGGCGTCCCTTTTTTATGGAAAAATTCGCGTGTACATTATTTAACCAGTTTGTCGATCGCGGCATGCACCTTCGCAAAAGGAAACGACGCAATCACCGTATCCATCTGCGCATTCACGGCTTCGTTCTGCAAATTGCCGATACTGCCTTCGTGCGTATGGCGAATGTCGGTATCCGGTTCGAATTTGCCGCTTTCGATGTCGAGGCCCACTTGTTTATAGGCTTCCCGGAAAGGCGTTCCTTCCAGCACAAGACGGTTCACCACTTCCACGCTGAAGAGATAGCGGTACTTTTCGTCTTTGAGGATATCTTCCCTGATGCGGATGTTCTCCAGCATGAGGCGGCTCATGCGCAGGCTGTCGCGCAGGGTGCTGAATGCCGGGAAAAGATTTTCTTTCAGCAACTGCAGATCGCGGTGGTAGCCGGAAGGCAGGTTCACCGTCATCATGGCGATCTCGTTGGGCAACGCCTGCAGTTTATTGCAATGCGAGCGGATGAGTTCCCACACGTCGGGGTTCTTTTTGTGGGGCATGATGGAAGAACCGGTCGTCAGCTCATCCGGGAAACCGATGAAACCGAAGTTTTGGTTCATGAACAACGTCGCGTCCATCGCCATTCTCGACACGGTAGCGGCGATGCCGGCCAACGCGAAGGCCACCAGTTTCTCCGTTTTACCGCGGCCCATCTGCGCGTACACAACATTATAGTTCAACGCTTCAAAACCCAGGAGCTGCGTGGTCATCGTGCGGTTCAGCGGGAAAGAAGATCCGTAACCGGCCGCAGAGCCCAGCGGGTTTTTATTCACGACACGGTAGGCGCCCTGCAGCATGATTAGATCATCGACCAGGCTTTCGGCATACGCGCCAAACCACAACCCGAACGAACTCGGCATCGCGATCTGCAAATGCGTATATCCCGGTAAAAGGGTGTTTTTATATTGCTCGCTCTGCTGTTGCAGCAGGTCGAATAAGGCTTTCGTTTCATGAACGATCGTTTCCAGCTCGTGGCGGAGAAACAGCTTCAGGTCTACCAGCACCTGGTCGTTGCGCGACCGGCCGCTATGGATCTTCTTGCCGGATTCGCCCACGCGGCGCGTCAGCAGCAATTCCACCTGCGAGTGGATATCCTCCACTCCTTCTTCCAGCACAAAATCCCCTGCTTCAATTTCGCGGTAGATCTTCTTGAGTTCCTGTTGCAGCACGGCGAGGTCTTCCGCCGGCAGCAGGCCTACCGATTCGAGCATGGTGATGTGCGCCAGCGACCCCAGCACGTCGAACGGTGCGAGGTAAGCGTCCATTTCACGGTCGCGCCCTACGGTGAACTGTTCCACTGCAGCGAGGGAGGTTTTATCTTTCTGCCAAAGTTTCATCGTCAATCATTTTAATAATTCATGCACTAAAGTACGCCATTCACTACAGACAGCAGGCGGATATACGTATCAATCCCCTGCCGGATTTCATCCAGGTAGATGAATTCATCGGCCGAATGCGAACGCGCGCTGTCGCCGGGGCCTACTTTCACGGAGGTAGCGGGGATAAGCGCCTGGTCCGACGTAGTCGGCGAACCATACAACTGTTTCCCCAGCCCGATGCCCGCCTGTACCAGTGGATGCTCTTTCGGGATGAAAGATGGCCGCATGCGCATGGAGCGGGGCTTCACGTCGCATTTAACATTCGCGCGTATCGTTTCCAGCATTTCCTCCAGCGTATATTGATCCGTAGCCCGGCAATCCACTACAAAAGAGCATTCTGCCGGCACCACGTTGTGCGCCTTATTGGAAGTATGAATTACGGTTACGCTCATCTTCACCGGTCCCAGCGTATCACTCACATTCGGAAAACGGTAATTGCGGAACCAGTTGATATCGTCCAGCGCATGGTACAAAGCGTTATCTCCTTCGTCACGCGCAGCGTGACCCGCTTTCCCGTGTGCTACGCAATCCAGCACCATCAACCCTTTCTCGGCCACGGCCAGATCGGTTTTCGTTGGCTCGCCAACAATGGCGAAATCGATCTGCGGCAACAGGTGCAGGATGCTTTCGATGCCATTCACTCCGCTGATTTCCTCTTCAGCCGTTGCCGCGATGGCGATATTGTAAGGAAGATTTTCGGTTTCGTAAAAATGAAGGAACGCCGCGATGAGGCTCACCAGGCAGCCGCCGGCGTCGTTGGAGCCGAGGCCGAAAAGTTTGCCGTCTTCCACTGCGGGATCAAATGGGTCGCGGGTATATTGCGGGTTGGGCTTAACGGTGTCGTGATGGGAGTTCAGGAGGATGGTAGGCTTCGCCGGATTGAAATGCCGGTTGAGGGCCCAGATATTGTTGAGGTGACGATTGTATTGTACCCCATGTTGTTCCATAAAGTTCGCCAGGATAGCAGCCGTGCCGTCTTCCTCTTTGGAAAAGGAAGGCGTACTGATCAGCATTTTTAACAGCTGTACGGCGTCTTCATAGCGTTGTTGATTCCACATATTTCAGCATATTAAGGTACCGGCCACCGCGTCGGTGGTGTTGCGGCGCAGATCGTCCGCATGGCCGATCAGCACTTCCTTCACCCCGTTACCGATAGCCGCGAAAGCGTTTTCCAGTTTGGGGAGGATACCGTCAGACAGCGCACCGGCCGCCATGAGCTGCTGGTACACTTCCTGGTTGATCAAGTTGATCACCGAATCATCGTCCGCCGCATCACGGAGCACACCTTTCTTTTCAAAACAGAAAATCAGGCGTACATCATAAAGCGCAGCCAGGGCCACGGCAAGCGAAGACGCGATGGTATCGGCGTTGGTATTGAGGATCTGTCCTTTCCCGTCGTGCGTGAGCGGCGACATCACAGGCGTGAGGCCCGCGTCCAGCAACAATTGCAGCGGAGCGGTCTGTACATTCCCGGCGGGAATGTCGCCCACGAATCCGTAGTCGATCTCCTTCACCGGGCGCTTCACTGCCGGGATGATATTGGCATCCGCGCCTGTCAACCCGATGGCGTTCGCACCCAGCGATTGCAGCTTCGCAACGATCTGTTTGTTGACGAGCCCGCCATACACCATCGTTACCACATCTACCGTTTCCGCGTCGGTGATCCTGCGGCCGTTCACGTATTTCGATTCGATGCCCAGCTTGTCCCCCATCCGCGTGGCGATCTTGCCGCCGCCATGGATAAGGATCTTCCTGCCGGGAACCGCCGCGAAGTCGGCCAGGAAAGTATCGAGGAGGGCGGGATTGTCGATGACATTCCCGCCCACTTTCACTACAAAAACTTTGTCTTTACCAGCCATCAGCGGTTTTTTAAGATTTCACTGATCACCGCCTGCGCGGCCCAGGTGCGGTTGCCCGCTTCAGGGATCACGATCGATTGCGGCCCGTCGAGCACTTCGTCAGCGATCACCACGTTGCGGCGAACGGGCAGACAGTGCATGACTTTGGCGGTGTTCGTATTTTTCAGCGTGTCGTTTGATACCATCCAGGCCGGGTCCGAGTTGAGGATCTTGCCATAGTCGGTGTAAGACGACCAGTTCTTCACATACACGAAGTCCGCTCCTTCGAGGGCTTCCTGCTGGTTATGATAGATTTTCGCGTTACCGGAAAATTTCGGGTCCAGCTCGTAACCTTCGGGGTGCGCGATGGAGAAGTCCACTTCGTCCCAGGCGTTCATCCACTGCGCGAAGGAGTTGGGAACGGCCTGCGGGAGCGGTTTAACATGGGGCGCCCAGGTCATTACCACTTTCGGTTTGCGGGTTTGTTGCCATTGTTCGCGGATGGTGATGGCGTCGGTCAGGCTCTGCAGCGGGTGCAGGGTGGCGCTTTCCAGGCTGATCACGGGTTTGCCGGCGTATTTGATGAACTGGTTGATGTATTTTTCCGTGTAGTCTTCTTCTTTGTTTTTCAAACCGGGGAAGGTGCGGATGGACAGGATGTCGAAATACTGCCCCATCACAGCGGCGGCTTCTTTCACGTGTTCGGTGGTGTTGCCGTTCATGACAACGCCGTCGTTCATTTCCAGCGCCCAACCTTCTTTATCGATATTGAACACGACTACTTCCATGCCCAGGTTGCGCGCGGCTACCTGCGTACTGAGGCGGGTGCGGAGGCTGGGGTTGAGAAATATCATGCCGAGGGTTTTGTTTTCACCCAGGCCTTTTTCTTTGAAAGGATTTTTCTTGTAATCCAGTGCGATATCCACCATCTGTGGCACGCCGGGCACATCCTCAACGGAAATAAACTGTTTCATTAAGCGTGAACCGGTTTTAAAGCTTGTTTGAATGCGGTTAAGAACTGATCGGCGTGATCTTTCGTGAGCGCCAGCGAAGGCAGCAGCCGGATCACGTTCGGCTTGGCTTCGCCGGTGAAGATTTTATAAGTGAAGAGCAGTTCTCTCCGTACGTGCGACAGCTCCTCTGGCAGTTCGATCCCGATCATCAGGCCCTTGCCTCTCACTTCCTTCACTTCCGGGAATTTCCGCAGTTCTTCCATGAGATAATTGCCTACGTTTTCGGCGTTGGCGATGAGGTTGTCTTTTTCGATCACTTCCAGCACGGCGAGCGCAGCGGCGCAGGCCAGGTGGTTACCGCCGAAAGTGGTCCCGAGCATGCCGTATGCAGGTTTGAATTTCGGGGCGATGATGATGCCGCCGATCGGGAAACCATTGCCCATGCCTTTGGCCATGGTGTAGATATCCGCATTAACGCCGGCATGGTCGTGGCTGAAGAATTTACCGCTCCGGCCATACCCGCACTGTACGGAATCCGCGATGAACACGGCGTTGTGCTGGTCGCAGAGGCTCCGGATCTTCTGCAGGAAAGCGGGAGAAGCGACGTTGATGCCCCCCACGCCCTGGATCCCTTCAATGATCACGGACGATACCTCATACTTATTGAATGCATCCTCCAGTGCGGCAAGATCTTCCCAGGGAAGAAATACCACGTTGTCGGTCTCATTCACCGGCGCCACGATCTTCGGGTTGTCGGTTGCGGCTACCGCCAGCGACGTCCGCCCGTGGAACGCTTTTTTGAATGCGATGATTTTCTTTCTCCCGTTGTAGAAAGACGCGAGCTTCAGCGCGTTTTCATTGGCCTCCGCGCCGGAGTTCACGAGAAACAGCTGGTAATCTTCCTTGCCCGATACCTTGCCCAGCTTCTCCGCCAGTTGCTGCTGCAAAGGAATGTGGATGGAGTTGGAATAGAAGCCTACTTTATTCAGCTGGTCCGTCAGCCGCTGCACGTAATGCGGGTGCGTATGGCCGATGGAGATCACGGCGTGTCCGCCGTAGAGGTCCAGGTACTGGGTACCTTCATCGTCCCACACATGCGAGCCCTGTGCTTTGGTGATGGTGATATCATTTACGGGATATACGTCGAAAAGTTTCATTTGTTGTTGTTTGTCAATTTAGAATACGATGGATTTCAGTTTGAGGCCGGCCGTTTCGTCGAGGCCGAGCATCAGGTTCATATTCTGGACCGCTTGCCCTGAGGCGCCTTTGATCAGGTTGTCTTCGATGGAGTGGATCACAAGCTTGTCGCCCTGCTTTTCCAGCTGTACGAGTACTTTATTGGTATTGACTACCTGTTTGAGATCAATTTGTTTGCGGCTGACGTGGGTGAAGGGATGCCCTTCGTAATACGCTTCATACAAGGCGTATGCTTCGTCGAGCGACAGTTTGCAGTCCAGGTAGGAAGTGATCCAGATGCCGCGCGGGTAATCACCGCGAACGGGCACGAAGTGGATGCCTCCTCCGAAAGCAGGCTGTATGGCCTGCAGGGTTCGTCGGATTTCCTTCAGGTGCTGGTGCTGCAGTACTTTATAAGTCGAGATGTTGTTGGCCCTCCAGGTGAAGTGCGAAGTCGCCTGCAGGCTCTGCCCCGCCCCGGTGGAGCCGGTGATGCCTGTGGTATGCACTTCGCCGAGCAGCCCCGCTTTCGCCAGCGGCAGCAGGCCCAGCTGGATAGCCGTGGCAAAGCAACCGGGGTTGGCGATGTTGGACGCCTCTTTGATGGCATCGCGGTTGGCTTCGGGAAGGCCGTACACGAAGGTGCGGTCTTTCACGGTTTCGCCCAGCCTGAAATCCTGGCTGAGGTCCACCACTTTCACGGAGGCGGCGATATCGTTCTGTTCGAGGAACTTTTTGGATTCGCCGTGGCCGAGGCAAAGGAACATCACGTCTACGGTGTTATCGATTTCGCCGGAAAACAGGAGGTCCGTTTCGCCGAGGAGGTCGCCGTGGACGGCATGGAGCGGATTGCCCGCGTTGCTGCGGGAATGAACAAACGCCAGTTCCACATCGGGGTGGTTCAGCAGCAGCCTGATGGCTTCGCCGCCTGTATATCCCGCCCCGCCGATAATGCCTGCCTTTCTCGTTTTCATGCCTTTATTTTTTGTTGGATTCGTTAACCTGGTTCCAGATCATGGTCTGGTTACCGAAAATCTTGCTGAAGCCTCTCACGTCTTCGCCGCTCCAGCCGCTGTTCATTTCACCATACTTGCCGAATTTGCTGCTCATCAGGTCGTAGGCAGACTCGATGCCCGTTACCTGGAAACGGTACGGCATCAGGTTCACAAACACCTTGCCGGTTACGTTTTCCTGGCTGTGTTGAAGGTACGCTTCGATGTCGCGCATCACGGGGTCGAGGATCTGGCCTTCATGCATCCAGTTGCCGTAGAAAGTAGCTAGCTGGTCTTTCCAGGTGAGCTGCCATTTGCTCAACACGTGTTTTTCAAGTGCATGGTGCGCTTTGAGGATCACCATGGGCGCGGCGGCTTCGAAACCTACGCGGCCTTTGATGCCGATGATGGTGTCGCCCACGTGGATGTCGCGGCCGATGGCGAAACCGCCGGCCAGCGTTTGAAGGTACACGATCGCGTCGGTCGGGTGATCGAATTTTTTATCATTGACGCCGGTCAGCTCGCCTTTCTCGAAAGAAAGCACCACCTGCTCGGGATCGTTTTTGGTGAGTTGCGTGGGCCAGGCTTCTTCGGGGAGCATGCCGTTGGAAGTCAGCGTTTCCTTACCGCCCACGGAAGTACCCCAGATGCCTTTATTGATAGAGTACATCGCTTTGGCGAAGTTCATTTCCACACCTTTGGACTGCAGGTAAGCGATTTCGGCTTCGCGGCTCAGTTTGAGGTCGCGGATGGGAGTGATGATTTCCACACCGGGGATCATGATGTGGAAGATCATGTCGAAGCGAACCTGGTCGTTGCCCGCGCCGGTGGAACCATGCGCCACGGCGTCGGCGCCTACCTCCTTCACGTATTCGGCGATGGCGAGGGCCTGGCTCATGCGCTCGGCGCTCACGCTGAGGGGATAGGTGTTGTTTTTCAGTACGTTACCAAATACGAGGTAGCGGATCACTTTATCGTAATAAGAGCGAACCGCATCTACGGTCTTGTGACTTTTCACACCCAGACTGTAGGCGCGTTTCTCGATCTCCTGCAGTTCTTCCGCAGTAAAACCGCCCGTATTCACGATTACGGAATGCACTTCGTAACCTTTTTCTTCGGACAGGTATTTAACGCAGTACGATGTATCAAGTCCTCCGCTGAAACCCAGTACAACTTTTCTCATGGTAATTTTTACTTGTATTTGGTAATTCGTAAATAGTTTCTGATTGATTACAGCCAGCTGAAAAGGAAGAACCTTTTCCGGGAGGCGCCTGCTCCGCCGCTGCCGGATTTGCGGGCAGCTTTCAGCAATATGTATTTTTTATACCGCATCCACCGCTCGAAGAGGGAAAAGTTTCCTTTAAATTTCCGTTTCCGGGATGCGGGCTCCACGGCCACAGCAGCAACAGTACCTGCGGGCTGCGGTTGTTTGGCGGCCAGCAGTTTGGCGGCTCTTTCCTCGATCTCCTTCGCTTTCTCCACCGGGTCGTACAGCATGGCGGTGCAAAGGCAGTTTTTCCGGTTCTTGGACATGAGCACTTCGTAGTTCACGCAGCTGCGGCAGCCTTTCCAGAACTCCTCGTCGTCGGTGAGCTCGGAATAGGTAACCGGCTCATATCCCAGGTCGGAGTTGATTTTCATGACAGCCAGGCCGGTGGTGAGGCCGAAAATCTTTGCGTCGGGGTATTTGGTGCGCGACAGTTCGAAAATCTTCTCCTTGATGGCTTTGGCCACCCCGTGGCCCCGGAATGCGGGGTTGACGATGAGTCCGGAGTTGGCCACGAACTTGTCGTGCCCCCAGGCTTCGATATAACAGAATCCCACCCATTCTCCCGATGTGGTAAGCGCGATCACGGCCTTTCCTTCGTCCATTTTCAGCTGCACGTACTCGGGGGAACGTTTGGCAATGCCCGTTCCACGCGCTTTAGCAGAAGCTTCCATCTCGTCGGTGATGGTGGTAGCATAGTGCTTATCGTCGGCAGTAGCTGCCCGAACGATGATATCTTTATTTTCCAACTTTTTACAATTGAAAATTGTGATGCAATAAATTGAATTGGTAATCCCATTGCCGGGATAGGCCCACGACGGGAGTCATGGTTGGGTTATATGACGGGGGTGGCCGCTATCAAATGCGTGGTCGTCGGGAAAGATATCTAAAGACAGGAAACCCAATAGCATGAACACCCTCTTCAAGAGAAGGATGAAAAGCGAAAACGTTGGTATGGGTTGCGATATATTCCAACTTCAGTTCGACGTTAAATTGTGATAAAAAAGTGTCTTTAGTTTTAAAGTAAATGCAAAGTTATAACATATTTAATTATGCAACCGATTTTTTTTGACCTGAAAACAAGAAGGGAAACGCAGGCCTGGCCTGCGTTTCCCTTCTAAATTCATTGTCTTCCGGCAGCGCTGTCAGTATACCACCAATTCCGCCACCGAAACCCGGGTATCCTCCGCATTCGCAGGTGCCAGAGCTACGAACTTCACGAAGCGATAACTGGCTGAAGATGAAATATTTATGCTTTGCTCGATCGGATTATTCTGAACATTGGCGAAAGTTCCTTCCGCCACTGCCTTGCCCCACTCCTTCCCGTCGGCGCTCAGGTACACCGCGTACTTGTACACGATGCCGCCGCGGGGATTGGGGATGTAAGACACCCCTTTCACCGGTTGCTCCCTCCCCATGTCCACCACCAGTTCCGCCGGATACGCGTTTTCTTTGGTGGTCCAGGCACGGGGGGTAGCGTCGATCGCCGCTTCGGCGCCCGGCGTCAGCACCCTCCAGCCCACCGGCGCGATGCCGAGTTTCCGGATGATCGTGGCGCTGGCCTTCTGCCCGTTGTTCACGAATGCGCGGGCTGTCACCGTGCCGGCTGCCGGGAAGGCAAACGGATTGTCGTATTTCGGGGAAGCCGTGGTAGGCGCAGAACCGTCGGTCGTGTAATGGATCACCGGATCCGGGGATTCCGTTTTGATGCTCACCATCCCTTCCTTATCCCGCGTTATGATCGGGTCGGCAATCAGTTCCGGCGCCTGGTACAGCGCCACTTCGCTGATCACCGGGCTCGCCTTCGCGTCCAGGATACTCACGCGGATGCTTTTGGCCGTGATCATCGGCAGGCGCAGGATGCGCTTGTAGCCCACCGTCGTTTCCCGCGCGATCTCCTTCCACTCCTTGCCTTCCAGCACGCTCACCGTAAAAGAACGTACCCGCTGGCCCAGGGGAATAAACTCCTGCACCGAAATGCGGTTGAACGTCACCGGACTGGCGTAGCTCAGGGTGATGTCGCCCGTGGTTTTGCCTTCTTCCGTTGCCCAGTAAGTATTATAGTTGCCGTCGGTGAGGTACACCGCGCTCGTCATGGGGTTGTTCTGACGGGTATTCGTGGTCGCGATCCGCGCTTTTCTCGCCAGGTTCAGCTTGAAATCCTCATCCAGCGCGCGGCGCAGCTCCATCAGGCGCGTGGAGTCCGTGGCGTGGATGCGCCCGCGGCGGTCGACCGGTATATTCAGCAGCAGGTTGGCGTTGCGTCCAACGGAACCGTAGTAGATATCCAGCAGATGGGGCAGCGTTTTCACTTTATTGTCGGTGGAAGCGCTATAAAACCATCCCGGCCGGATCGACACGTCGGCTTCACCGGGCACCCAGTGCGTACCGTCTTCCTGCCCTTTGTTGAGGATCTGGGTAATACCGCCCATGCCAGGTTTGAAGTCCGCGCGGTTGAGCGTGCTCCAGTTGGTGGTGCCCGCATATCCTTCTTCGTTACCGATCCAGCGGCAGCCGGGGCCGGCGTCGCTGAAGAAGATGACGTTGGGATGGTATTTTTTCACCGTTCCCTCGAAGAGGTCCCAGTCGTACACTTGTTTTTTGCCGTTGGGGCCTTCGCCGTTGGCGCCGTCGAACCACTGTTCGAACACGTCACCGTATTTGGTGTGCACTTCCCGCAGCTGGTTGGCGAACACCTGGTTGTATTCCGGCGTGCCGTATGCGGGGTGGTTGCGGTCCCAGGGCGAAAGGTATACACCGAACAGCAGGCCGTATTCGCGGCAGGCGGCGGATAGTTCCGCCAGCACATCGCCTTTCCCGTTTTTCCAGGCACTCTCCCGCACGGTGTGCTTGCTGTATTCGCTGGGCCAGAGGCAGAAGCCGTCATGGTGCTTGGCCGTGATGATAATCCCTTTCATCCCCGCCAGCTTCGCCGTACGGGCCCATTGGCGCGCGTCCAGCTCGGAAGGGTTGAAGACTTTGGGATCCTCGTCGCCATGCCCCCATTCCTTATCCGTAAAGGTATTCGGACCGAAGTGGATGAACATGTAATATTCCAGCTGCTGCCATTTCACCTGCGCGGCCGACGGCAGCGCGCCCACCGGTTTGATCTCCGGTTGTGCCCATGCTTTGCTCCCGGCCAGCAGGAGTGCGAGAAGAATTACTTTTTTCATAGTTGCGTTTGTAGACGTGAGGATCGTAAAATACTAACCTGCCGCCCATTTATCGAACATTGTCAATATCCTGTGAATCAAAGTTAAAATACTATGAAAATCAGACTTCTGAAGTACCGTTCATCCCATAAAACGATGTTTTATTAACGCAAACCCGTCGATTTCAACCCCGAAACGGTGCTGGCTCCGATCTCATTGCTCCTTCCGTTCCCTTCAGCCATGAAATCCGCCGCTTCAGTCAGCACATCGCGCAACTCGAATACCATTGAAATTCCCGTAGGCAGGGCAGAGATTACATTTACATCTAATCTGACCCTGAAGGATAAAATATCAGCCAATTCGAAAGGACCATGCTTCCTGATAAATAATGCAATCACACATACCATACACTGGTACACGATTCATCGCTTCAATCAAAAAAAACGCAAATGAGAAAAAAGCTCAAAGGCATCCTATCACTCTTATGCCTGTTACTTCCGCTTGTTATGCAAGCACAAAATCAAACCGTTAAGGGAAGGGTCACGGATGTGACCGGAAATCCGCTCCCGGGAGCCAGCATCGCCGTGCAGAAAGGGCGTACCGGTGCCGTTACCAACGCCGAAGGCCGGTTCGAAATTAATGTGGCGCCCGGCACTAAACTCACCATCAACTTTACGGGTTACAAATCCGCCACCGTTATCGCCGACCCTTCCGCTCCGCTGCAGGTCGTGCTGGAAGATGACATCGCCAAGCTGGATGAAGTGATCGTGACCGGCCTGGCCACCACGGTAAAAAGAAGGAACGCCGCTAACTCGGTGGCCACCATTTCCGCCAAGGAACTGGCAGGCGCCGCGCCTGCCCAAACCTTCGACGCTGCTTTGAGCGGCAAGATCACCGGCGCAAACATCACGGCCAACTCCGGCGCGCCGGGTGGTGGCCTTTCCATCAAACTGCGCGGCGTATCGTCCATTTACGGTACCATACAGCCGTTGTTCGTGATTGATGGCGTGATCGTATCCAACCGAGCAACCTCCACGGGTATCAACGTGGTATCTCAGGCCGGCGGCCCTACCAATGCCACTTCCGGGCAGGATAACCCTGCTTCCCGTATCGCTGACCTCAACCCCAACGACATCGAGAACGTAGAAATCCTGAAAGGCGCCTCCGCTTCCGCCATCTATGGCTCCCAGGCATCTGCTGGTGTGGTGATCATCACCACCAAGAAAGGCCGTTCCGGTAAAACATCTTTTGCCGTTAACCAGGACCTCGGCGTGGCTACCGCCAGGAAACTGCTCGGTATGAAAAAAGACCTCACCGACGAAGATCTTGAGGCAAGAGACTGGGATATCCCTACCGTACGCGCAGCCCAGGCGAGCGGCAAGTTTTTCGATTATGAAAAAGAAGTATTTGGCGGGAAAGGATTTCTCCGCAATACGACTGTCAGCATGAACGGCGGCAGCGAAAAAACTACTTTCCACTTGTCGGCCGGCCTGAAAGACGAAGAAGGAATTGTAAGGAATACAGGGTACTCCAATGCCAATGTGCGTCTGAACCTCAACCACAAGGTTTCCGACCGCGTGAAATTTGGTTTCACCAGCGCTTACATGAACACCAATGCCGACCGCGGGCTGTTCGGCAACGAGAACTCCGGCAACACGGTAGGTTATGGCATCATCGCTACTTCGCCCTGGATCGATCTGCATCCTGACGCGAACGGTATTTATCCCAATCCCCGTAATGGTGCGAACATCCTTCAAACCATCGCGCATTCAGAAAACAGCGAAAAAGTAAACCGCGTGCTGACCGGCGGTACCGCTGAGTTCGTCTTACAGCAGTCCCCCACCTCCACTACCCGCCTGATGGGCCGTGCCGGCCTGGATTTCTATCATACCAAATCACTGGCGCTTTTCCCTGCCATGCTGCATTTCGAAGCAGTAACCGGCGGACGGAACATCCGTGGCAATACATATGAAATGAACACCAGCTGGGCAGGTTTCCTTGTTAACACGTTCACACCCGGCCAGGGGAACCTCACATTCACCACTACCGGCGGTATCACTCATGAGGCGGGTGACTACGACCAATTGCTGAATATTGCATCCCGTCTTGTTGGTGACGAAACCAGCCAGGGCCAGGCGGCTGCGATCCGCGTGACGCAGACCCGCAGTTCTTATCGTAACGACGGCCTCTTCTTCCAGGAAGAGCTCGCTTACAAGGAGTTCCTGAACTTTACGGTTGGCGCACGTTTCGACCGGTCCACCAACAACGGCGACTATAAAAAATTCAACATCTATCCGAAAGCGAACGCATCCTGGAACATCACCAAAATGGGCCAGTGGGACGGCGCGCTCGTTAACGACCTGAAATTCCGCATCGCCTATGGCGAGAGCAGCGGCTTCCCGACGTTCAACTCCCGCTTCACCAACATGGCGCCTTCCGTTATCGGCGGCCTTCCCGGATCTATCGTTAGCCTTTCTCTCGGAGATCCCAATATCAAATCCGAGCGTCAAACTGAATTGGAAGGTGGATTCGACCTGAGTTTGTTCAATGGAAAATTGAATTTCGAAGCCACCGTTTACAATAAAGTAATCAGGGACCTGCTGGTTGCGGCTGACTGGCCGGGCTCTACAGGCTTTAACAGCAGGTGGGTGAACGCCGGCGAGCTGCGCAACCGCGGCGTGGAGTTGAGCCTTCGCGCTACGCCTTTCAACAACCGCAATGTTCGTTGGAATACGACTGTCAACTACTGGCTGAACCGTTCTAAAGTCCTGAAGCTTAATGTTCCCGCATTTGACCAGGGCGACAGCTTCGGTGCCGGCCTCGGTACTATCTGGATCGAAGAAGGAAAATCTGCGACACAACTGGTTATCGAAGAAGCGGCAGGATTACGCGTACTGGGCGACATTGAACCGAGATTCCAGCTGAGCTGGTTCAACGATGTGAACTTCTTTAAAAACTGGACCTTCCGCGCCATGCTGCATTACAAAAAAGGCGGTGCCAACGTGAACCTCACCCGGTACCTGCGTGATGGCAGCGGACTTTCTTCCGACTTCAGCGACAAAAACGATAAAGGGGAATACCTGGCGGAAGCACGCGGAAACGACGTATCACAGTACACTGAAGATGCTACTTACCTCCGTCTTCGCGAAGTGGCGCTGTTCTATCAGCTTCCGGTTCGCCCGCGCGGTATCAGCAACATCCAGATCGGCGTATCCGCAAACAACTACTTCACACTGGCGAAATACAGCGGTTATGATCCGGAAGTTTCCAACTTCGGTTCCACTTTCGGCACCGGAATCGACGTAGCGCCGTATGCTGCGACCAAACGCCTGCAGTTCCACCTGTCCGTGAATTTTTAATCCGTTAAAGTAGCAGAAAATGAATCTGAAAATAGCAAGTACAATTATAGCCATAGCAGGATTAGGGATGTTGGCTTCCTGTAAGAACGAACCAATCGCCAATCCTAACGCGCCTTCGATGGAGGAGCTTATCAAAAATCCGACAATCAATCAGCTGAACAGCCTTGTAACCGGTACGGAAAGCAGTATGCGCACACGCATGGAAATCTACATCGATGTCGTGAGTACACTGGGCCGTGAATATTACCGCCATTCCGGCGCTGATCCCCGGTGGAGGCGCGCCATCCTGGGATCCGGCGCGGCCACCACGCTTCCCGCGGGCGGTTTCTATGCGACCATACCCTGGGACGCCCGCTACAATGTGGTAAAAAACTGCAACCTCCTGCTGCAAGGCGTAGATAAGTCAAAATTCCTCCCCAACGCCAATGCAAAAAACGGTTACATCGCTTTCGCCAATACCATTAAAGCTTACCAGATGCTGCTGGTGCTGACCGGCACGCATGACAATGGCATAAGGCTCGATGTTTCGGATCCCTTAAAACCGGGCCCGATCGTAAACCGCGCGACCGCGCTCGAGGGTATCGCCAAACTACTGGATGATGCGGATGCGCTGCTCGATGATGCAACATTCAGTTTCACATTGTCTGAAGGTTTTGCCGGATTCAACAATCCCGCTGGTTTCCGTCAATTTAACCGCGCTATCGCAGCACGCGTCGCGATTTATCGTGAACGCTGGGCAGAAGCGCTGACCTTCCTGCAGGGCAGTTTCATTTCACAGGCTGCGGGTGCTGACCTGTACCTCGGGCCCAAACATATCTTCTCGTTGGCCACCAACGACCAGACAAACCAATTGTTCCTGGAACCCGATAATACAGACGAGTTGCAGATGGCTCATCCGCTGTACATCACCGAAATCGAAGCCGGCGACGACCGGATCAATAAAGCGCGTCTGCGCCCGGGCGGGATTGCCATACCCACTTTGCCCGGCACACATGAAATGCGCATTTTCAACAGTCAGACGTCTCCGTTCTCAATTATCCGCAACGAAGAGCTG
Organism: Chitinophaga pollutisoli; assembly: GCF_038396755.1. Classification (NCBI taxonomy): domain Bacteria; kingdom Pseudomonadati; phylum Bacteroidota; class Chitinophagia; order Chitinophagales; family Chitinophagaceae; genus Chitinophaga; species Chitinophaga pollutisoli. The sequence goes on from NZ_CP149822.1 coordinate 1,829,125, forward strand.
ATCCTCATTTTCGCCGAAGCAAGTGCACAAAACAATGCGCTTCCCGCCGCTGCTGATGCTGTTAACCTCATCCGCACCCGGCATGGCCTGGCAGCACGGCTGGACCTGGATACGAAAGACAAGCTGATCGACGAAATCCTGAAACAGCGCCGCTACTCCCTTTGGGGCGAAGGCCACCGCTGGATCGACGTCCGCCGGTACAACAGGCTGAATACGCTGCCTATCGACCGTGTAGACGACGATATCTTCCCGCAATTACCTATCCCGCTTTCCGAGCAAGGTGTATAAGCAATTGCGATAAATCTTGAATAACCAGAAGGCTGCCACTGTGCAGCCTTCTGCCATAACCCCAGACATACAAATACCATCTCTCATGAAGCATTATCTACGGATTTTGCCCTGGCTCTTTTTACTGCTGTGCGGTATCAGGGGCGCAAGGGCCGCCACCCCAACGCTTCCTTCTTCCGGCATTACATTCAACACGGTGGAAGGCAATCATCTAGGTTTCTATTGGACGAGAGGCGATGGCGCGAAGCGCATCGTCATCGCGAAAGCCGGCGGGCCAGTACAGGCCAGGCCAGTGAATGGCAGAACGTACACGCCCAACCCGGCCTTCGGCCAGGGCGAAGCAGTAGGCGCCGGCGAATATGTAATCGGCTACGGCAACCTCAGCCAGCTGACCACCACCGGCCTTACTTCCGGCGTTACATATTATTTCGCCGTATTCGAGTTCAATGGTGACAACGCCACCACCGAGTACCTGACTACCGCCTTCATGACCGCCAACAAGGCTACGGAGAAACCGCCGGTGACACAGGTTTCAAACATCCAGATCAGCGACATCACCGGCAGCAAAGCCACAATAAAGTGGACGAACGGGAACGGCTATGGCCGACTGCTCGTAATGCGCGAAGGCAGTCCGGTGGATGCGCAGCCCACAGAATTCGTGAACTATAACGCCAACGCCAACTTCGGGGTGGGCGCCCAGATCGGCACCGGCAATTACGTCGTATACAACTGGTACAGCGGCAGCGCCACGCAAACGGTATATCGGCTCAAGAACGGCACCACCTATCATATAGCCGCATACGAATTCAACGGCTGGAACGGCCCCGCGTTTACGCGGCCCGCCGCCACGGCCACTTTCAACACGCCTTCCGAACCGTCCAAACCTCCCGGCGCCATGTATTCGGACTCGCGCGACACCCGGCAGTTCCGGATGCTGTTCCCCGCGGGCGATGGCACCCATCGCCTGGTGATCGGGAAAAAGGGTAGCCCTGTCACCTCCGTTCCTACAGACGGCACCGTATATACGGCCGATAGTGAATTTGGCAAGGGTACTCGCCTGGGTACCGATGAATTCGTCGTATATGCAGGAACAGAATGGCTGAAACTGATTACCGGTCTGGAACCCGGCACCACCTATCATTTCCGGACATTCGAATATAACGAAGCCAATACAACGGATTATCTCACCTCCGCTTTCAGCGAAGGCTCCGCCACCACCCTCACCACACCTACTGCAAGCCCCACAATCCTGCAGCTCTCCGACATCCGGGCGTTCCAGATGACTGCCAATTGGGATAAAGGAGACGGTAACAGCAGGATACTCATCGGCAAAGCAAATGGCCCAGTAGACATTACCCCTGAAGATTTTAAAGCTTATTCCGCCAGCGGTAATTTTGGCACCGGCGCGCAAATCGGGAACGGCAATTTTGTATTGTCAGAAGGCAATCAAACCCAGGTAACGATTTATCAGCTGACAGCGGGCGTCACCTATCACTTCGCTTTGCTGGAGGCCAACGGCTCCGTAGCCCCCATGTACCTGAAACCCGGCATCACCGCCAGCGCCACCACCAATCCAAAACCCACCACCCACCCGAACAGCCTGAGCATCGACAGCAGGATGATCAACTCGCTGCGGGTGTATTGCAATATGGGGAATGGCACGAAACTATTGGTTATCGGGAAGAAAGGTTCCCCCGTGACGGCAGTCCCCGTAGACAAGGAAATCTACACCGGCAGCTGGAAATTTGAAGACGGAGATGAGATCGCACCCGGCGAATTCGTGATCCATTCCGGCACCTGGAACGCGCCGACGGTAAATAACCTCGAACCCAACACCACCTATCACTTCCGCGTGATTAACTACAACGAAGTAAACGGCGAACCTTTCTACTACACTGCCGATCCGATGACAGACGGCAGCGGCAGCACCATCGATTACGCCCGGCCGCAGGCCAGCAACCTCACATTCCCGGAGATTCAACATACATCCGTCAAACTGAAATTTGACGCAGGCGGAGGCACGAGAAGGCTTGTAATCTATAAAGCCGGCGGGCCCGTGGACGCGAACCCCGCTAACGGTGCCGGATATGGCGCCGGATCAGCTTTAGGCAACGGCAATATCGTGGCGGGATATACGACGTCCGACGAGTTAACGGCCACAGGCCTTACCGCGGGTACCAATTACCACTTCGCGGTATATGAAATCACGCCCACGTATTACTTCTATACACCCGATCCGTTAAGAGGCCAGACCACCACCACGGGCGCCACGCAAACGATCACCTTCCCCGACTTCACTGCCAAAACATACGGCGACGCCGATTTCGACCTGCCGGCGCAGGCCAGTTCAGGATTGCCCATTTCGTATGACTTCAGCAGCAATTATGTGGAAGTCGTGAACGGCAAATTCCATATCATCCGGAGCGGAACCGTCACCGTTACGGCCCGCCAACCCGGCGATGCCATCTACGCACCGGCAACTCCCGTTTCGAAGGATCTGACCATCGCAAAAAAAGCGCTGACCATCCGCGCAGCAAATAAAACCATCGCCTTCGGCGACGATATCCCGGCGCTCACCGCCACTTATGACGGATTTGTGCTGGGAGAAACGGAAGCGGCATTGAGCAAGCTACCCACGCTGAGCACCGACGCGAAAAAAGGCGACCCCTCGGGCGACTATACCATCAATATCACCGGCGCCACCGCCACCAACTACGATATCACACACGCATCCGGCATCCTGACCATCCAGCCGCCGCCGCGCACACCGCAAACCATCAACTTCCCGCCGCTGGCAGACCTCCGTTACGGGATGGGCCACACCACACTGAACGCCCGCGCCACATCTAACCTGCCAATCGTTTACCAAAGTTCCAACACCGCCATCGCGCAGGTGGTAAACGGGCAGATCCAGATCGTGAAGGCCGGCACGGTAAAAATCACGGCGTATTGCCCTGGCGATCAGACCTGGGAAGATGCACCGCCCGTGGAAATTACCGTCAACATCAACAAAGCCGATCTCAGCATCATCGCAGACGATAAATCGATGACGCAGGGCGATGTGTTACCCGCGCTCACCCTGCGATTCGTTGGTTTCCAATACGGCGAACAGGAAAACGTGCTCACCGCGCAGCCGCGTATCACCACCACCGCCACGCGCAATTCCCTGCCGGGAGAATATGACATCACCATCACCGGCGCCACATCGCCGAACTACGCCATCACGTTCGTGAAAGGAACGATGACCGTATTGCCGCGGCCCAAACTGCAGCAAACCATCGACTTCCCGGCGATCACCGGCAAAACTTACGGCAACGCGCTATTCGCTCCCGGCGCCACCGCCACTTCAACACTCACCGTTGCCTACCACACAACAACGCCCACAGTCGTGGAAATCGTGAACGGAAGGGTGAAGATTGTAGGAACAGGTAACGCATCCGTAACCGCCAGCCAGGCAGGCAACAACGATTATGAAGCCGCGCCGGAAGTCACCAGGACCTTTGCCGTGCAGGGCGCTCCCCTCCAGGTAAAAGCGGACAATAAAACGAAAGTCGAAGGACAGGCGAACCCCACGCTGACAGTTACTTACACCGGCTTTGTGAACGGTGAAACGGTAAGCGTGCTCACCCAACGCGCCACACCTACCACCGCCGTTACCGAATCCACTCCGGCAGGTGAATACGACATCTTCCCCGGATCGGCAGCCGCCGCCAATTACACGATGAACTATGTGAACGGAAAGCTGACGGTAACGGCGAAGCCGCGCCAGGCGCAAACCATCACATTCCCGCAACCCGCCGCCAAAACTTACGGCGATGGCGATTTTGCGGGCGGCGCGCAGGCGTCTTCCGGGCTGGAGGTACGTTACACTTCCCTCACACCGGCGGTAGCCACGATCATCAACGGGCAAATCCACATCCTGAAAGCAGGCACGGCCACCATCCGCGCCGAACAGGACGGCAACAACGACTACCGGCCCGCTACGGCCGTGTCGCGCAACATCGTGATCAACAAAGCCACGCTGAACGCCAAACCCGACGACAAGTCGAAAGTTTACCGCGATCCGAACCCGGTGTTCACGATCGCATATACCGGTTTTGTGAACGGAGACGATGCCGCGGATATCCAGACGCCGCCTGTGGTCAATACCCGCGCCACTGCTACATCAGACGTGGGCAATTATGAGATCTGGCTGTCGGGGGGAACGGATGAAAATTACCAGTTCAGCTTCCGCGAAGGCAAGCTGGACATTACGCCCCGCTCACAAACCATCACATTCGACGCGCTTGCCGGCAAGCAATACGGCGATGCGGATTTCGCGCTTGCGGGCACCGCAGCATCCGGTCTGGCGGTGACTTACGTCAACGAAACGCCGGATATCATCACCATCACCGGCACGCAAGTACGCATCCTCAAAGCCGGGCGCGCGAGCATCCGCGCAACGCAGGCCGGCAACAATAACTGGCAGGCTGCCGCTCCTGTTACGCGGGCTTTCGATATCAGTAAGGCGCCGCTGACCGTTACGGCCGACAACAAAACCCGTGTGGAAGGAACCGATAACCCGGCGTTCACCCTGCGTTATACCGGTTTCGTGAACGGTGATGACGCCGGCGATATCCAGACGCAGCCGCTGGCCACCACAACGGCTACACGCAATTCGCAACCGGGTAATTACGACATCACGGTTGCCGGCGGAACCGCGGACAACTACCGCTTTATATATGTGAAAGGCACGCTCACCGTGACACCCGCGGTACAGACGAAGCCCCAGACGATTACATTCCCCGCGCTGGCCGCGCGCACTTACGGCGCAGCGGATTTCGCACCGGGCGCGAGCGCTTCATCTAACCTCGCCGTTACCTACGCCAGTTCGAACCCGGATGTGGCCAGTATCGTAAACGGGAATATCCATATCGTTGGTGCGGGTACCACCACCATTACCGCGCGGCAGGCAGGCAATAACGACTGGCTGGCCGCAGCGCCGGTGAGCCGCACATTCACCGTGGAAAAAGCCTGGCTGACCGCTACGGCGCACAACAAAACAAAAGAAGCGGGCACCCCCAATCCCCAGTTCTCCCTTGCCATTACCGGTTTCGTGTTGAATGAGGCGGCACATGTGCTCACGCGGGATGTTACGTTTACCTCGCCCGCCAACGAATACAGCCGTCCGGGTAAATATCCCATTATCCCCGGCGGAGGCGCAGCGGCCAACTATCATTTCCGCTATGTGAACGGCATTTTGACCGTAACCCCGAAAATCACCGACAACGTGAAAGCCTGGTGCAGCAGCCGCAGCACGCTCCAGGTAAGGATTTTCGTGATGGAGGCGCAAAGGGCGAACATCTTCCTGTACACCACTTCCGGCCAGCAGGTTTCGCCCTTCTTCCGCCAGCTGAACGCAGGGAGCAACACCATCCAGATTGACGTGTCGAACATCCCGACAGGTATGTACATCCTGCATATCAACGGCGACAAAACCAAACTTTCCCAAAACATAGCGATTAACTAAAAATAATAGCCGGGCCCGCGTGGCCCGGCTTCAAAAAGATACGCATGAAAAAGACTTACCTGTTCCGCGCTTCCATCGCCGTCATGCTGCTGACCAGCGCAGGCGCCGCCAGCGGACAAACCACCGAACCCGTGAACATCACTTCATCCGCCGTTCCGTTCCTGCGCATCCCTGCCGACGCGCGCGCGGCGGGCATGGGCAACATGGGGCTGGCCACCAGTCCGGATGCCAACAGCGGTCTCTGGAACCTTTCCAAAACGCCCTTCGCCGACAGCACCGGTTCGCTGGCGGTGAATTACAGCCCCTGGATGCGGGATGTCACCAAAGACGTTTACCTGCTGCATGCCGGCGGGTACTACAGACTCGGGGACGAGCAGGCGATTTCGGCTAATATCCGGTATTTCAGCCTGGGCAATTTGCCGCTGACGGATTACAACGGCCAGCTCATCAAAACCTCCTACCCCCGGGAGATGTCGTTCGATATCGGTTATGCCCGCAAGCTGACCGACCGGTTCGGCATCGGCGTGGCGTTCCGGTACATCCATTCGAGCCTGGTGCGGGGCAACCTCAACGAGGTACGCTACAAACCCGCCACAGCCGTAGCCGGCGACATTTCGATGTATTATTCCGGTTTGAATGAAGATGGCCAGGGTTTGACGGCAGGCCTGGCGCTGAGCAACCTCGGCTCACGCATCGCTTATCGCGGCGATTCCGACCAGAAAGAATTCCTGCCCGCCAACTTCGGGCTGGGTGTGGCATACACATTCGTCATGCAGGAAGATCACCGGCTGATGCTGGGTGTGGAAGGGAATAAACTGATGGTGCCGGAGATGAAGGATGTGAAGGAATATTATGAAACGGGCGCGATGGCGGCCTGGTTCAAGTCGTTCAGCCACAATACCTGGCGCGCATCGGGCGGAATGGAATATTCGTATCGCAATGCTTTCAGCGCGCGGCTGGGATACGTTTCCGGCAACCGGCAGGAAGGCAGGATACAGGAGATGACAGCCGGGATCGGCGGGCGTTACCGCATGGTGGCGATGAACCTTTCGTATATGGTGCCCACCGGCAGCGGCGCCAACCGCAATCCGCTGTCAAACACCCTGCGCATCGGCCTCACCGTCGATCTTGCAGCGCAGCGATAACGGGATAATTGCTTCTAAAATGAAAAAGCCGGCGCGATTGCAGCCGGCTTTTTCCGTTCGGTAAATACGTTATGCAACGGCTTCGGTGGCGAGTTCCACTTTGGCGCCGTCTTCAATGGAAGTGATATAGATTTCCGGGACAACGCCGTATCGCTGGCGGAACTGTTCCTGCACGAAATTGCAGAAATCCTCCACTTTCCCGGTTTCCACGAGGTTGATGGTGCATCCGCCGAATCCGCCGCCCATCATGCGCGCGCCGGCTACTTCGGGGCGTTGGGAGGCCAGCTCGGCCAGGAAATCCAGCTCCGGGCAGGAAACTTCATACAATTTGCTCAGCCCTTGGTGCGATGCGAACATGAGCGCGCCGGCTGCTTTCAGTTCGTTACGCTGCAGGTGCGCGCAGGCTTTTTCCACGCGTTCGTTTTCCTGGGTCACATAGAGGCAACGGTCGTATACTTTGGCGGGCAGCAAGTGTTGCTGCTGTTGTACCTGCGCGGAGGTGACGTCGCGCAGGCTGTTGATGCCGGGGTACACCGCGCGGAGGAGCTTCACGCCTTCCTCACATTGTTCGCGGCGGACGTTGTATTCGGAAGAAGCCAGGGAATGGTGGACCATCGAGTTGACGAGCACCACTTTCACTTCTTCAGAGAAGCGGAAGGGGAAATACTGGTATTCCAGGCTGCGGCAATCGAGCAGCATGACGCTGTCCTTTTTACCGTGCAGGTTCGCGAACTGGTCCATAATGCCGCATTTCACACCCGGGAAGGTATGTTCGGCCAGCTGGCCGATGCGGGCCATTTCCATGCGGGAGATATTGAAACCGAGGAGATGGCTGAGCCCTACGGCCAGGCCTCCTTCCACAGCGGCGGAGCTGCTCATGCCGGCGCCGATGGGGATATCACCGGTGATGACGCAGTCGAACCCCTTCACTTCGTATCCTTTTTGCTGCAAGTGGAACACCACGCCTTTGAGGTAATTGATCCAGTCGCCGCCGGGAACGATATTTTCCAGGGCAAAGGAAGCGGTTTCGCCGCTGAACAGGGCGTGGGCGTTGCAGGTATCGGTGCCGTTGAGGGCGATGGCGTAGATAATGCGCTTATCGATGGCGGCGGGCAATACGAAGCCCTCGTTGTAGTCGGTGTGTTCCCCGATCAGGTTGATCCTGCCCGGCGAGCTCACGATCAGTGGCTCCCGGTTGAAACGCTTGCGAAACTCCGCTATGGCTGTGGAAATCATTATAAGGGTAAATTTTACACCTAAAAATAGTAAAAAACCGGAGGAAACAAAAAGTTGTAGTGTAAACCGGCGGGTATTCTACACGTTAATTTACTATCAAAACCCTCGATTTGGGCCGGTTTTCACCGCTTACACAACATATTGACAGTTAACTGATTGTTCGTTCATCCTTCGTTCATCCTTCGTTCAAAGTCCGTATTTACCTATAGGCAAACGAAGGATGAACGAAGGATGGACGAAGGATGGGCGAAAGGCGAACAGGCCGATTTCAATAGTATATTCTCAGAAGTGTTATTAAAGCAAAGGGCCGTCATTGCTGACGGCCCTTTGCGGATTCTCTCGCCATACGGTCACATGTTCATCCGACTTGACCAATAAAAAAAGACCAGCGTCAATGCCGGTCTTTTATTATTGGTGTTATACGGATCAAATTATTTAGCAGCACGTGTTTTACCGATCAGGTGCCCTTTAAGGGCGAAGAACAAGATATAAACATAGCAGGGTACCATTGCGTAAAGGAAAGCCGATTTGAATGTCACTCCGTCGGAATGCAACGCAAAACCGAGCAAGGAATTCTCTTCGTACAGACCTGTGTAAATCTGTGGCAGGATGGCACCGCCAGCGATACCCATAACGAGAATGGCGGAGCCTATCTTGGTATATTTACCTAGACCTTCGATAGCAAGCGGGAAGATAGCGGGCCACATCAGGGCGTTTGCAAAACCGAGCAGTGCAATGAACGTCACCGCAGTCGAGCCATCGGTAAAGTAAGCGCCAAGCGTGAAAAGGATGCCGAGTACAGCGGAAGCCCGGAGTGCCATATCCTGGGAAATCAATTTTGGAATCGTAAAGATACCTATAACATAACCCACCAGCATGGAACCAAGGGTGAACGAGCTAAAGTATTTAGCAGCATCGGCACTCAGACCAACACTTTTACCGTAAGTTCCAATTACGTCACCGGCCATAACTTCCACACCTACGTATACAAAAATACAGAGAGCGCCCAGCCAGAGGTAAGGATACTTGCTGAGAGAACTGCGGGCCGGAACTGAAGCTCCGGAAGCGTCGGTTTCTTCCGCTTCGATTTCGGGCAAATTGGAGCGGCGGATAAGGAATGCTACTACCAGAAGAAAGAGGGTAAGTACGATGTAAGGCATGATTACACGTCCAGCCAGTTCGTCGAGCAATTGGCTTTTCACCACGGCATTAGTCGTAGTTTTGATTTTCTCCTCAACTTCTGTCGCGTTTTTCAGGAGGATAGACGAAAGGATTAGGGGGCTGATCACACCGGCCAATTTATTGCAGATACCCATGATAGAGATACGCTTCGCCGCGCTCTCGATTGGTCCGAGGATGCTCACATAAGGGTTGGTAGCTGTTTGGAGCAGTGAAAGGCCAGCGCCCTGGATAAACAGTCCCACCAGGAAAAGTATGAAACTATGGCTGTTGGCCGCAGGAATAAACACAAGTGAGCCCATGGCCATCACTACCAAGCCGATTGCCATGCCATTCTTGAATCCAAGCTTCTTCAATACCACTGAAGAGGGCAACGACCAGAGGAAATAGGGAATGTAAAAAGCAAAAGTCACCATTAAGGCCTGGGAATCAGTCAAATCGCACAAAAGCTGCAGAAACTGGATAAGGGATGCATTCAGCCAAGTCACGAACCCGAATACTGCGAAAAGTCCGCCAATAATTAGCATGGCTTGTTTGTACCCTCCTTCCTGCGGAGCGGTCATTGGAATAGATTGGCTACTCATGAGCTGCAAAGGTTGATTGTTCAAAGATGAGCCACGAACATAATGAACAATTCGCTAAATTCATAAATATATTAGCTAAAACGTTTGAGCAATGTAAAAAAATACGGTCATCCCGTTTCTTTTTGCCCTTTTCTCAAAAAAATAATTATACATTTAGACCCTAAATTTTACCAAAATATAACGGTATATGTCCACGCCTAGCAAACAGGGTACGCACCCATCGTTCTCCGTACTGGTATTAGTTTTCTTTTTCTGGGGCTTCGTAGCGGCCTCCAACAGTATACTCATCCCCTTCTGTAAATCGCACTTCGAGCTGACGCAGATCCAATCGCAGCTGATCGACTTCGCGTTCTACGGCGCCTATTTCGTAGGATCTCTCATCCTCTACCTCCTTTCCGCCATGAAAGGGGTGGATATCCTCAACCGCATCGGATTTAAAAAAGGCATTATATACGGCCTGCTCATCTCCGGCGTGGGCGCCGCCGCCACCATCGGCGCGGTGAACCTCGGACTGGGCATGACCGACAAAACCGCCGCTTTCTATCTCATCCTCGGCGCCTACTTCATCGTGGCCCTGGGCTTCTCGCTGCAGCAAACCGCGGCCAACCCTTTCGCCGTGCTCCTCGGCGATCCGGCGGGCGGCGCGCACCGGCTCAGCCTCGCGGGCGGCGTGAACTCCTTCGGCACCACCATCGGGCCTATCATCGTGAGCATCCTGCTTTTCGGTTCGGCTAAAGTAAGCGGCGCCGAAGGCGACACCGATATCTCCAAGATCAACGTATTATACCTTACCCTCGTTGGCCTCTTCCTGGCTGCCGCGGGTATCTTCGCAGCCACCAAAATGCCGAAGGGCACGGAAGACGATCACTTCGAATCTTCCCCCAAGGCCACCCGCTCCCTGCTGGGCATCACGCTGATGTTCGTGGTGATCGCGATCGGAACGGGCGTAACCACGCACCCGCTCCCCTACTTCATCGCGGGCATCGTAGGCATCCTGGTGATCCTGTTCTACAGCCAGTTCAGCGCGCGCGGCAACGGCGAAGGCTGGGGCGCCATGAGATATCCGCAGCTTATCATGGGGATGATCGCCATCTTCGTGTATGTAGGCGTGGAAGTGAGCGCTTCCTCCAACCTCGGCGAGCTCCTGAGAACACCGGGCTTCCTCACCCTGGAAGGCCTGCATGAATCCGAAATCAGCCCGTATATCTCCATCTTCTGGGGCGGCCTGATGATCGGCCGCTGGACAGGCGCCATCTCCGTATTCAACATTTCCAAAACCGCCCGCCAGGTGCTGTCTGTAGTAGTGCCCTTCATCGCCTACGGCGTGATCCTCGGCGCCAACGCCTGGAAAGGCAACGATATCACTGCGCTCTATCCCTTCGCGATCTGCATCGTGATCCAGATTGCGGGCTTCTTTTACGGCCAGGAAAAACCCACCAAAACACTGCTCACCTTCGGCGTGATGGGTGTGGCGGCCATGGTGATCGGCCTGTTCACCACCGGCGTGGTAGCTACCTTCGCTTTCATCAGCGGCGGCCTGTTCTGCTCCGTGATGTGGCCCTGCATCTTCAGCCTCTCCATTGCCGGCCTCGGTAAATATACCGGCCAGGGTTCCTCCTTCCTCATCATGATGATCCTCGGCGGCGCACTGGTGCCCCCCTTGCAAGGTGGCATCGCCGACAGCATCGGCATCCATATGTCTTATATTGTGCCCGTGGTTTGCTTCGCTTACCTGGCATTCTTCGCATTACGTGTAAAATCAATTTTAAACTCCCAAGGAATAGACTATGAGTCAGCAACTAGCGGTGGGCATTGATATCGGTGGAACGAACACTAAATTCGGTATTGTAGACCGTCGTGGCAACATCCTGTGCCAGGACCGCATGTCAACCAAAGCACACGAAGAAGTTACCATGTTTCTTGAAGAGCTGCACCATCGGCTCTCCAAGCTGATCGTACAGGTCGGCGGCATTGAAAACATACGCGGTATCGGCGTAGGCGCCCCCAACGGCAACTACTATACCGGTAACATCGAATACGCTCCCAACCTGCGCTGGAAAGGCATCGTGCCCCTTGCGCAAATGCTGGAAGACCTTTTCGGCCTCCCTACCGTATTGACCAACGATGCCAACGCGGCCGCCCTTGGTGAAATGACCTACGGCTCCGCCCGCGGCATGAAAGATTTTATCACCATCACCCTCGGCACCGGCGTAGGCAGCGGCATCGTCGCAAACGGACAGCTGATTTACGGTCACGACGGCTTCGCCGGCGAGCTGGGCCACGTGATCGTGGTGCCCGGCGGCCGCCTCCATCCCGGAACCGGCGCGCGCGGCTCCCTCGAATCCTACGCTTCCGCCACCGGCGTTACCAATACCGCCCTGGAACTGCTGGAAGCGCATCCCGAACTGGAATCCATGTTGCGCGACCACACCCGCGAAGAGATCGATTCCAAGCTCATCTACGAAGCCGCCATCAAAGGCGACAAACTGGCGATCGAGATCTACGAGTTCACCGGCAAGGTGCTCGGCGAAGCGCTGGCCAACTTCGTGATGTTCTCCAGCCCCGAAGCCATCGTGCTGTTCGGCGGCCTTACCCAGGCAGGCGACCTCATCATGCGCCCCGTTCGCGAGCACATGGAAGCCAACCTGCTGCCCATATTCCAGAATAAAGTGAAGTTGCTGTTCTCCGAACTGAAGGAAAGCGACGCCGCCATCCTCGGCGCCAGCGCCATGGCCTGGGAAATGAAAGATTAATACCGAATAATCTTGTGTAGTATGAAAAGCAGAAGGAACTTTTTAAAAACCGCCGCACTGGGCGCTGCCACGCTTTCGCTGGACGGTATCCCCGCAGCGGCCGCAGCCCGCGGTACCGGCCGTAAGCCGATCGTGGTATCCACCTGGGACTTCGGTATCGCCGCCAACCGTGCAGCGTGGGAAGTGCTCGCCAAAGGCGGGCGTGCCCTGGATGCCGTGGAAGCCGGCGTGCATGTGCCCGAAGCCGACCCGAAGAACGTGACCGTAGGTTATGGCGGTTATCCCGACCGCGACGGCCACGTAACGCTGGACGCCTGCATCATGGACGAGCTGGGGAACTGCGGTTCCGTAGCCGGACTGGAGCACATCATACACCCGATCTCCGTGGCCCGCAAGGTGATGGAGAAAACGCCGCATGTGATGCTCGTGGGTGACGGCGCGCTGCAGTTTGCGCTGGAGAACGGTTTCAAAAAAGAAAACCTCCTCACCCCCGAATCCGAAAAAGCCTGGAAAGAGTGGTTGAAGAAAGCGGAATATAAACCCGTCATCAATATCGAGAACCAGTCGTACGAAGGCAAGGGCACCGGCGCCACGGCGTACAACCCGCTGCGCCTCCCCGGCAACGCCTGGAACCACGACACTATCGGTATGGTGGCGCTCGATGCCGCAGGCAACCTGTCCGGCGCCTGCACCACCAGCGGCATGGCGTTCAAGCTGCACGGGCGTGTGGGCGATTCACCTATCATCGGTGCGGGATTGTATGTGGATAACGAAGTAGGCGCCGCCACGGCAACGGGCGTCGGCGAAGAAGTGATCCGCGTGGTGGGAAGCTTCCTGGTGGTGGAACTGATGCGCCAGGGCTACCCGCCCGAAGCCGCCTGCAAAGAAGCGGTGATGCGCATTGTAAAGAAAAAACCCGCCAAGGCGAAAGAAATCCAGATCGGGTTCCTGGCGCTCAACAAAAAAGGCGAGCATGGCGCATATTGCCTGCATCCCGGGTTCAGCTATGCCTGCACCACCGGCGTGGGTGAAAAGGAAGAAGTCCTCATCAAAGGGAAATACTACTTTCAATAAGTTATCATCAAATTACTAGATCGGCTATCGGCGCTTGCTGGTAGCCGATCCTTATTTTTGCACAAAATCAGTACGTTGAAAACCATCACACTTGAAATATGCGCCACTTCTGTGGCATCCTGCGTTGCCGCTGAAGAAGGCGGAGCCAACCGCATCGAGCTTTGCGACAATCTCCTGGAAGGCGGCACCACGCCCAGTTACGGCATGATCGCCGCGGTGCGGGAAAAGTGTAATTTGAAAATCTACCCGATCATCCGCCCGCGCGGCGGCGACTTTCTCTACGACGACGCCGAATTCGATATCATGAAACGCGACATCGAAACCTGCAAACAACTGGGCTGCGACGGCGTCGTGATCGGATTGCTGACGGCTGACGGAAAAGTAGACCTGCCCCGCACCACCGAGCTGGTAAACCTCGCAAAACCTATGGGGGTTACGTTTCACAGGGCATTTGATATGACAGACGATCCGTTACAGGCGCTGGAAGACGTAATTGCCAGCGGTTGTGAGCGCATTCTCACTTCCGGCCAGCGCAACACCGCCATGGAAGGCGCGGCTCTCATCCGCGAACTGGTGGACAAAGCGGGCGGCCGTATCCGTATCATGGCAGGCTCCGGCCTGCGCCCCCATAACGCCGAAGCCCTCGCCAAAGCCTCCGGGGCGCCGGAGTACCATTCCACCGCCCGCGATTACGTGGAAAGCGGCATGGTGTACCGCAATCCCGACGTGAGCATGGGTGGCATCCCCGGCGTGCCCGAATACGGAATTCCGGTGACGCAGGCCCCCATCGTCCGCGCGATACGCGAAGGCGCCGAAGCCGGACTTAACAGCTGATATTTTCACCCCCGGGAGGCTACGCCTCCCTTCTTTTTTGTCCATTTGTATACACCGGCTATATAAAACACCTTCCATGTATATAAATATTAAACTTCCCATGCTGTTATTTACTACTTTTATCCACATTCACAGTATGTGAAGAAAGCAACATTGCTGATACATTAAATAAATTTTAAATTAGTCGAAACATGAAAAAAGCCCGCTACTTAGTATTATTGTTGTGTATGGCGTTCGCGGCGAACGCGCAGGTAAAAGGAGTGAAACACGTGATCCTGATCGGGATGGATGGCCTGGGCGCCTATGCCATGGAAAAAGCCGACAATCCCGTTATGAAGCGGATGATGGCCGAGGGAAGCTGGACGCTTAAAGCCCGCAGCGTATTGCCTTCGTCTAGCGCGGTGAACTGGTCGTCGATGATCATGGGTGCAGGGCCGGAGCTGCACGGTTTCACGGAATGGGGCAGCAAAACGCCGGAACTGGAGCCCCTGGAGCTGGACCAATACGGCCTCTTCCCTTCCCTCTTCACCCTGCTCCGCGAACAAAAACCGAACGCGGAAACCGGGGTAATCTATTCCTGGGGAGGCATCGGCTACCTGTTCCCGAAACAAGCCGTGAACAAGGATGTGAATTGTCCTACCGACAGCGCCACCACCGAAACGGCCATTGCATACATAAAAGAGAAGCGGCCCGACTTCCTGTTCGTGCATTTTGACCAGCCGGACGGAGTTGGGCACGAAATTGGTCATAACATACCACCGTATTATGAACAAGTGCATAAAAACGACGTTTTACTGGGAAAGATTTTGCAGGCGGTAAAAGACGCCGGTATGTGGGAAAACAGCGTAATCATCTTATCTTCCGACCACGGCGGCATCAACAAGGGCCATGGCGGGAAAACGATGGTCGAAATGCAAATACCCTGGATTTTCATGGGGAGAGGCATTAAAAAGAACCAGGAAGTGAAAGAAAGTGTGATGACGTACGATACGGCCGCAACGATCGCGTATATCTTCGGGCTGAAGACCCCGCAGAGCTGGATCGGCCGGACCGTAAAGAGCATTTTTAAATAAGCGTAATCCGGGCAGAACAGCTTGCGCCGATCGCCCGGATTCCATTTGACACTGTATGCAGCGAATTATTCTATATCTGATTCTTTCGGTTGGCGCGCTGTCCGCAAAAGCGCAGGTCCAGGGCCAGGTGATCAAGGTAATGACCTACAATATCCACCATGGCGAAAACATGAACGGCAAGCTCGACATCCAGGGCATCGCCACCGTGATCCTCGCCACCAATCCCGACCTGGTGGCGCTCCAGGAAGTGGACTCCGCCACGCTCCGCATCGGCAAAGCCGATATTCTCCAGGAACTCGCAGACGCCACGGGCATGTACATCTACTTTGCCAAAGCCATGGATTTTGATGGCGGCGGATACGGCAACGGCATCCTTTCCCGGTATCCTATACAGCATGCCCAAACACTGGCGCTGCCGGCGAAAGGGAAAGACGGTGAGCCCAGATCGGCCGCGATTGTGACCGTTCAGCTTCCGGGCGACAGCCTCCTGCGCTTCGCCAGCGCCCACCTCGACCATCTCGACGATCCTACGGACCGGCTCGCGCAGATACAGCTGATCCTGCAACAGCAGCAGCGCTCCCCCGTTCCCATGATCCTCGCCGGCGATCTTAATGCTTTACCGCATTCGAAAGAAATCACCCAACTGAAGGCGCATTTCATGGATGCCACGGAGAAGCTCGGCCCTACCTGGCCTTCCGACAAGCCCACCCAGAAGCTCGATTATATCCTGCTATCCGGCAAAGGGCGCTGGCATGTGAGCGGGGCGCATGTGGTGGAAGAAACCGTGGCGTCGGACCACCGGCCGGTGATCGCCGAACTGCTTCTGAAATAAGGGAACGAAGGCTATCCGAATCGGCTGCAGATAGCAGCCGGGCAAGTCCTGAAAAAAGGCATGCATAATATGCTCCTATCAGCCTCCGGTTTGCGCCGGAGGCTTTTTTAATACGAGATGCCCGTTCATCATTTTCAATACACTAAAACGTTTTAGCGAATCATTTTTCCTTATTTTAGCTTTTTCCGACCGGGCTGCTTCTATGCCGCGGTGCCGGCGGGTGGATTTTAAATAAACAGTGAATGAAAAAATGGATGGTATTGCTGGCCCTGGGGCTGGCTACAGCCGCGCATGCACAGCAGAAAGACCATGCGCACAAAGTAAATCCCTTCATCGGAACCGGCGGCCACGGCCACACTTATCCCGGCCCCAGCATGCCTTTCGGTATGGTGCAACTGAGCCCCGATACGCGTCTCAAAGGCTGGGACGGCTGCTCCGGCTACCACTATACCGATTCCGTGATGTATGGCTTCTCCCACACCCACCTCAGCGGCACCGGCATCGAAGATTATTGTGATATCCTCCTGATGCCTGTAACCGGCCAGCCCGCCTGGCACAACGAAGCCTACGCCTCGCCCTTCTCCCACGCCAACGAAAAAGCCTACGCAGGTTTCTACAGCGTGAAACTCGACAAATACGACATCAGGGCCAGCCTCACCGCCACACGGCGCGTAGGCCTGCATAAATACGAATTCCCGGCATCCGCGAAGGAAGGGCATGTGCTGCTCGACCTCTACCATCGCGACATCGTGGTCAATTCCTCCCTGAAAGTGATCAACGATTCCACCATCGTGGGGATGCGCACTTCCACCAGCTGGGCCAAGGAACAGATCCTGTTCTTCGCCATGAAATTCAGCCAGCCGTTCCGCACGCACACCGTTGCCCTGGGCGATACCACGAAAGGCGCGCTGCAACAAGCGGAAGGGCGCAACATCAAAGCCTACTTCACATTCGACGTAACAAAACCCGTTTACGTGAAAGTGGCCATCAGCGGCGTCAGCGAAGCAGGCGCCATGAAAAACCTCGACGCCGAAATGCCCGGCTTCGACTTCGATGGCACCCTCGCGGCGGCCATTCAGGCGTGGAACAAAGAACTGGGAAAAATTGAAGTGAAAGGCGGGACGGAAGACCAGCAAACCATGTTCTATTCCGCCCTCTACCACGCCTGCCTCAACCCCAACCTCTACATGGATGTGGACGGGAAATACCGCGGAACAGACCTGAAAATCCACCAGGCCGAAGGGTTCGAAAACCACAGCGTGTTCTCACTCTGGGATACGCACCGCGCATTGCACCCGCTCATGACCATCATCAATCCCACCCGTACCAACCATTGGATCAACACCTTCCTCGCTCAATACAAAAACGGCGGCATGCTGCCCGTCTGGGAGCTGAGCGGCAACGAAACTTTCTGCATGATCGGTTACCATTCCGTCCCCGTGATTGTGGACGCTTACCAGAAAGGCATCCGCGGCTATGATGCGAAACTTGCGCTGGAAGCCATGCGCAGCTATGCGGAAGGTACGCGTTTCGGGATGCAGGACTACATCCGCCAGGGATATCTCAGCATGGATACGCAGCCCGAATCTGTATCGCGGACATTGGAATATTCCTACGACGACTGGTGCATCGCGCAGATGGGCAAAATGCTCGGCGATATGGAAGTATACGACCGGTATATGCGCCGCGCGCAATCCTACAAAAACATTTACGACGCTTCTTCCGGGTT
Source organism: Chitinophaga pollutisoli (assembly GCF_038396755.1). Taxonomy (NCBI): domain Bacteria; kingdom Pseudomonadati; phylum Bacteroidota; class Chitinophagia; order Chitinophagales; family Chitinophagaceae; genus Chitinophaga; species Chitinophaga pollutisoli. Next base: position 1,847,361 of record NZ_CP149822.1, read on the forward strand.
CATGCGCGGCAAAATCGGCGCCCGTTGGATGAGCCCCTTCCTACCCACCGAAGTAAACAACTATTTCACCGAAGCCAACAGCTGGCAATACAGCTTCTACGCCCCGCAAGACGTGAGCGGCCTCATGCAACTGAACGGCGGAAGGGAAAAATTCATCGATAAGCTGAATCACCTCTTTACGACGGAAGATAAACTTTCCGGCCGCCACCAGAGCGACATTACCGGCCTCATCGGCCAATACGCCCACGGCAACGAGCCCAGCCACCACATCGCCTACCTGTTCAATTACGCCGGCCAGCCCTGGAGAACGCAGGAACTGGTGCACCAGGTCATGAACACCATGTACCACAACGCACCCGACGGCTTGAGCGGAAACGAAGATTGCGGACAAATGAGCGCCTGGTACGTAATGAGCGCCATGGGCATTTACCCCGTTCGTCCCGGCGACGGTCAGTATGCCATCGGCACCCCCACTTTCGACGAAGTGAAAATCCACCTCGAAAGCGGCAAGACCTTCACCATCAAAGCCCACAACCGCAGCGACAAAAATTACTACGTGAAAGGCGTTCGTGTGAATGACGCCAATGGCAAAACGGAAAACCTCCGCATCTCCGCCGTTCCGCACAGCGCTATCATGGCGGGCGGCGAAATGACCTTCGAGATGAGCGGCACGCCCGATAAAACCTGGGCCACCGGCGCCAACGTGCCTGTGAGCACCATCACTGAAGACCTCATCGTGGCTGTGCCCTATTTGGTTGCAGCGGAAGACCGCTTCAAAAATTCCATGCAGGTACAGCTGAAAGCCGTGGAACCGAATACCACCATCTTCTATTCAACCGATGGCAGCACACCAGACAAAAATTCGAAGAAATATACCGGTCCCGTTACGCTGAAAAACACCCTGCGCCTGAAAGCCGTAGCTTTCCGCAACGGACAGTACAGCCAGGTGACGGAAACACCGTTCTACCTCATCCCTACCGATAAAACCATTTCGGTGTTGTCGAAGATAAACCCGCAGTTCACGGCTGGCGGGCCTGACGCATTGATCGACGGCATCCGCGGCCGGGAAGACTTCCGCCTGGGCGCCTGGCAGAGCCATTACCCCGGCAACCTGGAAGCGGTTGTAGATCTGAAAGCGCCGCGCCAGCTGAAAAAGCTTGGCCTGGGCGTATTGCAGGACATCGGATCGTGGATCTGGTACCCCACGCAGGTGGAGTTCCTGCTGTCGGACGACGGGAAAAACTTCACTTCCGCGGGCGTAGTGAAAAATGATTTTTCGCCCCGCGAGCACGGCAATTTCATCCAGACGCTGAGCCTGCCGCTGAACGCGAAAGCCAGGTATGTGAAGGTGGTCGCCACTTCCATCGGCGTCATACCGGACTGGCATCCGGGCAAAGGCGAACATGGCCATATTTTTGCAGATGAAATCATCATAGAATAGTATTTTGGGAGGATTGATTCCTCCCATTTTATTTATAACAGACTGCGAAGGACATGACCATTAAAACGCTCCTGATTACTTTTCTGGCCATTGCAGGCCTCGCTTCCTGCGGAACGCACGGGCCCGAGGGCACCGCGCCCAAAGCGCCCATCCAGCTCATTCCCTTGCCTGCGCGGCTGTCGGAAACCACAGACTCTTTCCTGCTCGATAAACGTACCGTGCTGGTGGCTGCGTCGCCAGCCGACCGGAGAACGGCGGAGCTTTTTAACGAATGGTTCCATTCGCTCAGCGGGTTCGAACTGGCGATTGCGGACAGCGGATCGATGAATGCCATTGTATTCAGGACCCGGCCGGCGGGTGAGAAAGCCATTGCAGAAGGGTATCAGCTAAAATCCGGCAAAGACATCGTGACCATTGAGGGCGATGACGAAGCCGGAACGTTCTACGGGATGCAAACCCTCATCCAGCTGTTCCCGCTGCAATCCGCCACGGCCTACTGGCTACCCGGTGTAAGCATCTCCGACCAGCCGCGATTCGCATACCGGGGTTTGCACCTCGACGTGTGCCGGCACTTTTTCCCCGTTTCCTTTATCAAAAAATACATCGACCTGCTGGCGATGCATAAAATGAATACGTTCCACTGGCACCTGACCGACGACCAGGGATGGCGCATCGAGATAAAGCGCTACCCGAAACTCATGGAGATCGGCAGCCGGCGAAAGGAAACGCTGGACGGGCGGCTGGAAGACAATAAATTCGACGGCAAGCCATATGGCGGTTTTTATACGCAGGAAGACATCCAGGAAGTAGTCGCGTATGCCACGGAGCGCCACGTCACCGTGATCCCCGAGATCGAAATGCCAGGACACGCCCTCGCGGCGCTGGCATCTTATCCGCACCTGGGATGCACGGGAGGGCCGTATGCGGTGGCCACGAAATGGGGCGTGTTTGACGACGTGTTTTGCGCCGGCAACGATACTACGTTCCAGTTTCTGCAAAATGTTCTGGAAGAAGTGCTGATCCTTTTCCCCTCGAAATACATCCATATCGGCGGCGACGAAAGCCCGAAAGTGCGTTGGGAGAAATGCCCCAAATGCCAGGCCCGCATGAAAGCGGAAGGGCTCAGGGACGAACATGCCCTGCAGAGCTACTTCATCCGCCGGATGGAAAAATGGCTTAACGAAAAAGGGCGGCAGATCATCGGCTGGGATGAGATCCTGGAAGGCGGCCTCGCGCCCAATGCCACCGTGATGAGCTGGCGCGGGATCGAAGGCGGGATCGCAGCCGCGAAGCAGCATCACGACGTGATCATGACGCCCGGCAACTTCGTGTACTTCGATTATTACCAGTCGCAGGGCAAGAACGAACCGCTGGCGATCGGCGGCTTCACGCCGGTGAGCAAAGTATATGGCTACGAGCCTGTTCCAGAGGGCCTTTCCGCCAGGGAAGCCTCCTTTATCAAGGGCGCGCAGGCCAACTTATGGACCGAGTATATCGGCAGTCCGGAGCACGCGGAATACATGGTGTACCCCCGCGCCGTGGCGCTGGCCGAAGTGCTGTGGTCGCCCAAAGAGCGGAAGAATTATGACGGTTTCCTTGAAAGGCTCAAGCAACATTTCCGCCGGCTTGACAAGAAAAGCGTGAATTACGCCAAGCACGTGTTCGAGGTGCGGCCCACCGTGGAACCCGATGGTAAGAACGGCGTCCAGCTCAGGCTGGATACGAAGCTGGACGGCGGGAAGATCGTCTTCACCACCGACAGTTCCGCCCCCGATGCGGCAGCCATTTCTTACACGGGCCCCATCCACATCACGAAATCAGGAACGATCCGCGCTATCGTTTTGCAGGAAGCGAAGCCCTACGGCAACGAGTACCAGCAGGCGTTCGTTTTCCACAAGGCGCTGGGCCGGCCAGTGATCCTGCCGCGGGCGCCCCACCAGCATTATAACCCGGGCGCTTTTACGCTGGTGAACGGGATCGGGGGGGTGAAGGAATTTAACGACAGCCAATGGACCGGCTACAGCGGCGGCACGATGGAAGCAGTGATCGACCTGGGGGACAGTACCGACATCTCCCGGGTAGGCCTGAACTACCTGGCGAACCGGGAACAGTGGATCTATCCGCCGAAAGAGGTGGTGATCGCCGTTTCGGCCGACGGGAAGCATTATAAAGAAGTGCTGCAGCGAAAAGACCCCGGCGGTTATGGGATCGTGCGGTTGCGGGAGGGGGTGAAAGACGTGAAAGCCAGGTATGTAAAATTCACGTTGCGGGCGCTCGGCCGGATACCCGAGGGGGCGCCGGGCGAGGGGGAGCCGGCCTGGCTGTTTACCGATGAATTGATTGTAGAATAACGGAATATACAAAAAGCCGGGCCATGAAGGCCCGGCTTTGACTTTTTTTTGACCACCGCTCAAGAACGGCGGACCTTTTTCTTCATCTGTATGCTATTCGTGACTCTATTCTATGAAACCAAATTCATCTATGTAAGTATTATCGCATGACCCAGAGGGTCCATTTTGCGTCGAATTTGTACCATTCGCCGCGGGGGCCCTGCCATTTCCATTCCGGGACTTCCTCGAAGTTCTTGCCTTCGTCGGCGGTCCACCACAGTTTCCCTTCCCCGATTTTGAGTTGCCGGTCTTGTTTGTCGGCCCACATGCCAGTGGGTACTTCGGACCATTCGTGCCCGCTGGGACTCCACCAGACGCGGGCGTTTTTATCGAGCTTGTACCAATATGACTTGCCGTCGCTACGGGCTGCCCAGGCGCCGGTTTTCGACTTCACCCAGTTATTTTCCCTGTACTGGGGTACCGGGGGATCGGACCGGGTGGCCGGGAACGCGGGATGGGCGAGCAACAGGAAGGCGGAGGCGGCCAGCAGGATGCTTTTTTGCATAAGGGTGATGTAGTATCGCTTTTTTTGGTTACCGATGGTAGCCGGGTTCGTCTGGGTCAGGGGCACTGCCATTCAGGCTTATCAACGGGTGGCTGATTATAATTACGCAGCAGGAATCATTTTGGATTTCTTTGGATGGGAACGTTCCGGAAATAGTCAATCATAAATTTTTAATAAGAATCCCTGTATTTTATTTAATTTTCCGGCTCGTTTTTGAAAACGCATTAAATAACTGAACAATGACCATCAATCACCAGGAAATTGAACTGATCGACAGTTTCGAACAGATTTCCGTGGACATTCACCCGGACGCCAAGGAAGGCTCGAAAGCCGTTGCCCGGGAGATCGCTGCTCTTATACGTGAAAAACAGGCCGCCAATGAGCCCGCCGTATTAGGTCTTGCCACCGGATCCACTCCGAAGTACCTTTATGCTGAACTCGTTCGTCTTCACAAAGAAGAAGGATTGAGCTTTAAAAACGTTGTTACTTTCAATCTCGACGAGTACTATCCGATCGAACCGGACGCTTTGCAGAGCTACAACCGGTTTATGAAAGAGCATTTGTTCAACCACATCGACATTCCTGCAGAAAATTACAACATCCCCGACGGCACAGTTCCCAAGGAGCAGATCAAGGCCTACGCAGAGGCGTATGAGCGCAAGATCGAGACTGTCGGCGGTATCGATATCCAGATCCTGGGCATCGGCAACAACGGCCACATCGGCTTCAACGAGCCCGGTTCCCATGTGAATTCGCACACCCGCCTGGTAACGCTGGACAACAGTACCCGCCTGGCGAATGCCTACGAGTTTTCCAACATGAGCCAGGTTCCCCGCCTGGCCATCACCACCGGCATCAGCACCATCATGCGCGCCAAGAAGGTGATCCTCCTCGCCTGGGGCCAGCACAAGGCCAAAATCGTGCGCCGCTCCGTGGAAGGCTCCAGCACCGACCAGGTGCCCGCCTCCCTGCTGCAGCAACACCGCAACTGCAAATTCGTGATCGACGAACAGGCGGCTGCCGAGCTTACCCGCAACAAAGAGCCCTGGCTCACCGGCGACTGCGAATGGACGCCCAAGCTCACCCGCAAGGCGGTTACCAGCCTGGCGCTGAAGCTCAACAAGCCCATCCTCATGCTCACCGACAAGGATTATAATAACAACGGCCTGAACGACCTGATCGTACAATACGGTTCCGCTTACGAACTGAATATCAAGGAGTTCAACGCCATCCGCGATACCATCACCGGCTGGCCCGGCGGTAAGCCCGGGGCGGAGTTGCCGAACCATCCCGAGCGGTCGACCCCCGCGCGCAAGCGCGCCCTCATTTTCAGCCCGCACCCCGACGATGATATCATATCCATGGGCGGTACGTTCATCCGCCTGCACGAGCAGGGGCACGAAGTGCATGTTGCCTACCAGACTTCCGGCAACATCGCGGTGACCGACGAGTTTGTGCTCCGCTTTATCGACTTCGCCGTAGGTTTCGAAGGCATGTTCGACATCGACCGCAGCAAGAGCTCGCAGATCCTGGAGAACGCCAAGGCGTTCATCGGCAGCAAGAAGCCCAGCCAGAAAGACACACCGGAGATTCGCGCCATCAAAGGCCTGATCCGCCGTTGCGAAGCTAAAGCCACCTGCCGATATGTAGGCATCGGCGACGAGCACGCGCACTTCCAGAACCTGCCCTTTTACGAAACCGGCCTGGTGGAAAAGATGCCGATGGGCCCGGAAGACGTGAGGCTGACCGTGGAGCTGCTCCGCGAGCTGAAACCCCAGCAGATTTATTGCGCCGGCGACCTCGCCGACCCGCATGGCACCCATAAAGTATGCCTCGACGTGATCTTCGCCGCACTGGAAGAAGTGAAAAACGACGACTGGGCGAAGGATTGCTGGGTATGGCTTTACAAAGGCGCATGGCAGGAATGGGATATCCACGAAATCGAAATGGCGGTGCCCATGAGCCCCGACCAGATCATGCAGAAACGCCTGGGTATCTTCATCCACCAGAGCCAGAAAGACGTGGTTCCCTTCCAGGGTACCGACGCCCGCGAGTTCTGGCAGCGCGCCGAAGAGCGCAACGCCAACACCGCCGAGCTGTACGACAAACTGGGCCTGCAGAAATACGCGGCAATGGAAGCGTTCGTTCGCTACCACTTCATGTAAAAGTCGACTTTAGAGATATGTTTGATGGGTCCGGGCAACACGCCCGGACCTTTTTCGTTTTATGCACAGATGTGCATAATCCAGCCAACGACGCATCGCAATCATTCGTTAACTTTGACTGATATGACATTAACCCTCCTTTCGGTACTGATGGCAGGGCTGTTTGCTGGCGGCCTGGGCGGGTATCTGCTCCTCCGCCGGTTTTACGTCCCGAAGTACGAACTGGCCCAACGGCTGAGCCGCGAACAGGTAGACGAAGGCTACGTGACCCGGGAAATGTACGACAACACGCTGTTCACACTTCATCAGCGCGACCAGGAACTGAAAACGCAGGAAGGCGAGTTGCGGTCGCTGACGGCGCTGCTGGCGGCGGCGGATAAGGAAAAAGAGCAGCTTTCCCTGCTGGGCGAGCAACTGAAAAAGATGCACGAGAACAACCGGCAGGAGTTCATGAATATCGCCAACGACATCCTCCAGAAGAAGAGCCGCGATTTCATGGAGTCGAACCAATTATCGCTCAGCCATTTGCTGGGCCCCCTCCAGTCCGACATCGGCCAGTTCCGCAAAACGATCGAAGACACCCGGAAGGAAGACATCCAGGACCTCACTTCCCTCAAAAAAGAAATCGAATCCCTCCAGCAGCTGAACCTCCGCCTCAGCGAAGACGCACAGCGCCTGGCGAGCGCCCTCAAGTCCGACGTGAAGGTGCAGGGCAACTGGGGCGAAGACCGCCTCCGCCTCATCCTCGAAGCCGAAGGCCTTCAGAAATACATCGATTACACCAGCGAAGAAGTGCACCGCGATCATGACCAGGCGCGCAACTTCCGGCCCGACTTCATCCTGAAACTGCCCGACGGCAAGCATTTGGTGATCGACAGCAAAGTGAGCCTCAACGCATACGTCGCCTACTTCAACACGCAAGACCCCGCGGAGAAAAAGCTATATCTCAAACAACTCGTCCGTAATATCAACGAACACATCGACGAGCTCGGCGCGCGCAATTACCAGCGGTTGGGCACGCTCATATCGCCGGACTTCGTTTTCATGTTCATGCACTTCGAACCGGCGCTCACCCTCGCCCTGAACGAAAGCCCGGAGATCTTCAACCGCGCCCTGAGCAAGAAAGTCGTCCTCATTACCCCTTCCACCCTGGTGGCTACGTTCAAGATCGTCAAACAACTCTGGCAGCACGAGAACAGGGCCCGGAATGTGGACGAAATCTTCCGCCAGTGCGGGCTTTTGTACGACAAGTTCATCCTCTTCCTCGAAGAAATGCAAAGCATGGGCGAGCATCTGGATAAAGCCGGCAACGCCTATGCGGAGGCCATGAACCGGCTGAAAGAAGGCAAAAGGAAGGGTGATACCATCATCGGAAAACTGGAACAGATCAGGGAACTGGACGCGAAAACGACCAAATCCCTGCCTAAAGATATCGCCAACGACATGGGTGTGCGCTTCCCCGACGACGGGCTGAAAGCGATCCCTGGCAATGCATAACAAAGAATTCATGGTAAACGTACACCCCTTTACGCCCGCATTTGCGGATCAGATTTACGATTTCATCCTTCACATCCAGCAACAGGAATTCGGCCTGCCCGTTACCCGCGCGCAGCAGCCCGACCTGGCCGACATTCCCGGAATTTACCAACAGGGCAACAGCAACTTCTGGATCGCCGAGCATGACGGCCGGCTGATCGGCACCATCGCACTGAACGATCTTGGGGAAGGCAAAGCCGCTTTGCGCAAGATGTTCGTGCACGCCGATTACCGCGGACGCGGGCATGGCATAGCGCTCCGCTTGCTGGAAGCGCTGAAAGACTGGGCCAGGGAGCATGGCATTCACAACATCTATCTCGGCACACCGGACCTTCTTCGCGCGGCGCACCGGTTCTACGAAAAGAATGGCTTCATAGAGGTAGATCGCGGTATGGTACCCGACGGACCGTATATCATGCCGGTAGACACTAAATTCTATCATCTTCAACTCTGACATATATGCGCATCCGGATTTTCCAGCACGTACCATTCGAAGGGCCTGCCGCGATTGCGGAGTGGGCGGAAAGTAAAGGCCATCAGCTCGAATTCACCCGCTTTTACGAAAACGATCCCCTGCCCGCATCGGCCGATGTGGACATGCTGGTGGTGATGGGCGGGCCGATGAGTGTAAACGACACCGGACAATATCCCTGGCTCCGTAACGAAAAGGCTTTCATCGCCGATGCGGTGGAATCCGGCAAACCCGTGCTGGGCGTATGCCTGGGCTCTCAGCTCCTCGCCGCGTCGCTTGGCGCGGAAGTGTACCCGAACGCGCAGCCGGAAATCGGCTGGTTTCCCGTGAAGTTTACAGCGGATTGGGCGCCCGAAACACTCACCGTTTGCCATTGGCATGGCGACACCTTCGACCTGCCGGAAGGGGCTGTATTGCTGGCGAGTTCCGACATCACGAAACACCAGGCCTTCCGGGTGGGGAACAACGCCGTGGGCCTGCAATTCCACCTGGAAATGACGCCCGCTTCCCTCGAAGGCATGATCGAAGCATGCGGCCATCACCTGCAGGACGGGGACTGGGTTCAGAGCGCGGCGGAATTGCGCGACGGTATCCCTTACGCGCAGGAAGCGAAAGCCACCCTATTCCGCCTGCTCGATTCGCTGGCGCAAAATGGCGTACATTAGCATATGGCAAAAAAGGTAGCATTACTGATCGTAGGCGGCGGCCCTATCGGCCTCGCATGCGCGCTGGCGGCGCAACAACAGGGACTGGACTATGTAGTGATTGAAAAGGGCTGCCTCGTGAACTCGCTCTACCGGTACCCCGTCAATATGACTTTCTTCTCCACCAGCGAGCGGCTGGAGATCGGCGGCATTCCTTTCGTATCCAACAACGCGAAACCCACCCGCCCGGAAGCCCTCGAATATTACCGCCGCGTAGCCGTGAGCAAGCACGTCAACATCCAACTCTTCGAAAAAGCAGAAACCATCAAACCCGCGCAGGAAGGCTACACCGTGATCACCGATAAAGCCGTGTACGAAGCCAGCAACATCGTGATCGCCACCGGGTTTTACGATATCCCCAACCTACTCCGCATTCCTGGGGAAGATCTCCCAAAGGTGACGCACTACTACAAAGACCCGCACTTCTACGCCACGCGCAAAGTGATCGTGGTGGGCGCCAATAACTCATCCGTGGACGCGGCGCTGGAAACCTACCGCAAAGGCGCCGATGTAACGATGGTGATCCGGGAAGGCGAGATCGGCAAACGCGTGAAATATTGGGTGAAACCGGATATCGAAAACCGGATCAAAGAATCCAGTATCAAGGCGTATTTCCATTCGTCGCTGGTGGGTATCCGCGAACAGGAGGCCGACATCCTCACGCCGGAAGGCATCATCACCATCCCGAACGATTTCGTGATCGCGGCAACCGGCTACCAGCCTGACTTCCATTTCCTGGAGAACACGGGCATCCAGCTTTCGGCCGATGGCGCCAGGGAACCGGTTTACAATGAAGACACGATGGAAACGAACATGCCGGGCATTTATCTCGCCGGCGTGGTCTGCGGAGGAATGAATACACACGTGTGGTTCATCGAGAATTCCCGTGAACATGCGGACAAAATCATCCGCCACATCGCTGCAAAAACTAAATGATATTGACTTCGCGTTCGAGTACGACGCCGAATTTCTCCTTTACGCTTTCCACGATCTTCCAGGACAGTTCCACGATCTGTTCGCCTTCGGCGCGGCCGTAATTGACGAGCACCAGCGCCTGGCGTTCGTGTACGCCGGCATCGCCGTCGCGGTACCCTTTCCATCCCGCTTGTTCGATCAGCCAGCCGGCAGCCAGTTTGAAATGGCCGTTGGCGAGGGGATAGGCGACGATGTTAGGGAATGCGAGTTTCAGGGAAGCGTGGGTCTCGGCGGTCACTTCCGGGTTTTTGAAGAAGCTGCCCGCGTTACCGATTTCCGCTGGATTGGGGAGTTTGGAGGAACGGATATTGATCACGGCCTGGCTAATGGAACGGATAGATAACTCCTTCGCGCCCATACGCTCCAGCTCTTGCTCGATAGCGCCGTAACTGGTATTGAACACCGGCTTTTGGGAAAGCCGGTAAGTGACGTTCAGAATAGCGAACTGATCTTTGAATTGATGCTTGAAGACGCTTTCGCGGTACCCGAAGGCGCAGGCGTCCTTGTCGAACAACCGGATTTCCCGGTCGTGCAGGTGAAAAGCTTCGAGCTGTTCGAAGGTATCTTTGATTTCCACGCCGTACGCCCCGATATTCTGCATGGGGCTGGCGCCCACGTTGCCAGGGATGAGGGAAAGGTTTTCCAGTCCGCCGAGCCCTTTGGCGATGCAGTCCTGCACGAACTGGTGCCAGTTTTCACCTGCGCCTGCCTTCACGTAAACGAAGTCATCGTCTTCCCTGACGGAAGTGATGCCTTTGATTTCGTTTTTTAATACGATCCCGTCGAAATCCTTCGTGAGCAGGATGTTGCTGCCGCCGCCGAGGATGATCCGGGGCAGGGTGGCGTATTGGGGGTCTAGCAGGAGCGTTTCCAGCTGTTCGCGGGAATGGAAAGCGGCGAAATAGCGCGCCGTGGCGTCTATTGCGAATGTATTGTAAGGCCGGAGCGAAACATTTTCTGATACCCTCATATGCAAGTGTTCAAATATCCTATCTTTATTAACAGAACAAATATAAACAACATTCATATGCCGGGAACAGCAATTGTGATAGGAGCCACCGGCCTCGTGGGCTCGCACCTGGTGCAGGATCTCCTGCAAAACAGCGGGTATGATAAAGTGAAAGCCCTCGTCCGCAAGCCCCTCCCCTTCCGCGACGGCAAGCTCGAACAAATCGTAGTCGACTTCACCGACGAAGCCGCCCTGCAATCCGTGTTGCATGGCGACGTCCTGTTCTGCTGCATTGGCACCACCATCAAAAAGGCAGGCAGCCAGGAAGCCTTCACGGCCGTGGATTACGCCATCCCCATGCGCTGCGGCGCCATCGCCCGGAAAAACGGCATCGAACAATTCCACCTCGTTTCTTCCATCGGCGCCCAATCTTCTTCCAAAAACTTTTACCTCCGTACTAAAGGCCGCACCGAAGCAGCTTTGCGCGCATTGCAATTTTCTTCCCTCTACATTTACCAACCCAGCTTCCTGACCGGCAACCGCAGAGAAATGCGCTTCGGCGAACAGGTGGCACTGTGGATCATGCCGGTTTTCGGCTTCCTGCTGCGCGGCAGATGGGCGAAATACCGGCCCGTCAAAGCGGAAGACGTAGCCATAAAAATGCGGGAATTATCAGAGAAGGGCGAAACCGGCGTGCATTACATTCTCTTCCACCAGTCTTAACTTTATACGCAATCCACGTCCGGGATGATGATCACGGAACGGAACTGCTTTTCGATCGTGAGCTGCAGGAACATCTCCTTCGCCAGCTGCTTGATCTGGGTTATCTTTTTGCTGTCGCGGGGAAGTTTGATCAGCATTTCCTGCAAATAGAATCCACGCACCCGGCTTACCAACGGCGCGGCAGGGCCTACCAGCTGATGGCCCAGATGCGGTTTCAGCCAGTTGCCCAGCACCATGGCGGCCTGTTCCACCGTTTGCTGCTGTTTATGCTTCAGCGTGATCTTCATGAGGCGGTAGAACGGGGGATACCCGAACTGTTCGCGCTCCGCGATCTCGCTCTCATACATTTTCTTATAATTGTGCTCCACCACGAATTGCAGGATGGGATGGCGCGTATTGCTCGCCTGTATCACCACTTTCCCCTTACCGTCGCGCCGGCCGGAACGGCCGCTCACCTGCTCCATCAGCTGGAAGGCGCGCTCGTTCACCCGGAAGTCCGGGTAGCTTAGCAGGCTGTCGGCACTGAGGATGCCGACCAGGTTAACATTCGCGAAATCCAGTCCCTTCACCACCATCTGCGTGCCCACGAGAATATCAATCTCGTGTTGCTCCAGCAGCTGGATCATCTTGTTGTGACTGTCTTTGCTGCGGATGGCGTCGAGGTCCATCCGGGCGATGCGTGCCTTGGGAAATAGCTCCAGGAGGTCTTCCTCGATCTTCTCGGTACCGAAATTCTTTGTTTGCAAAGTCTGGCTGCCGCAGGCGCCGCACACATGGATATAAGGATATCGCGTACCGCAATAGTGACAACTGAGTTTATCCTGGTATTTATGATAGGTGAGCGAAACGTCGCATTGCTTGCAATTCGGGATCCAGCCGCAGGTGGTGCAAATCAGGAACGGGGCGTAACCGCGCCGGTTCTGGAAAAGGATCACCTGCTTTTTCGCTTCCAGCGATTGGGAGATCTCCTTACGCAATACAGAAGTAAAATTGTGCACCACTTCCTTGAGGGCGTTTTCCTTTTTCAGATCTACGATCTCGATATCAGGCATATCGATACCGCCGAAACGCTCATTCAATTCCACTAAAACGTACTTCCCCTGTTTGGCGTTGAAATAGCTTTCGAGCGCGGGTGTGGCGGAACCGAGCAATACCTTCGCCTTGAAAAGGCTGGCATAATAGATGGCCGCGTCGCGCGCGTGGTAGCGGGGCGCGGGTTCATGCTGCTTGAATGATGCGTCGTGCTCTTCGTCGAGGATGATAAGGCCAAGGTCGCGGAATGGCAACAACAGGCTGGAACGGGCGCCCAGCACGATGCGGATTTCCCCGCTTTTCACTTTGTTCCAGATCTCCACGCGCTCGTTATTGGAGAAACGGGAGTGATAAATGCCGATCTGCCCCGCGAAATGCTTCTGCAACCGCCGGATGATCTGCGCGGTCAGGGCGATTTCGGGAAGAAGATAGAGCACCTGTTTGCCGTTGGATAACGCCTCCTCGATCAGTTTCACGTAGATCTGGGTCTTACCGCTGGACGTCACCCCATGCAGCAAGGCCACCTGTTTCTCCTGGAAGCCTTCCCGGACGCCGGCGAGGGCCTTTTCCTGGGCGGGACTCAGGTCGAAATCGAGCTGCGTTTCCATTTTGCCCAGTGGCACCCGGTCGACCTGTCGTTTCTCCACTTGCAGAATGCCTTTATCCACGAGCCCTTTGAGCTGCGCGGCGGAGGCGCCGGATTTCTTGAGCAGTTCGCTTTGCAGCACGGCGCCCTGCGTTTTCACGAGGTGGAGGTATGCGAGGAGCAGCTCCATTTGCTTGGGCGCGCGGCCCAGCTCGTCGAACAGCGGCGCGAGCGCTTCGTCGGTTTCCAGTCCTGGTTGAAGGGAAACGTAATTTTCCATCTTCGCCTTGTAGGATTCTTTCAGTTCTTCGTACACCAGGCAGACCCGCTTTTCGATGAGTTGCTTGATGACGGAATAGATATCCAGGCGGTCGAGGATGAGCTGTACTTCGCCGATGCGTAGTTCCTTGCGGATCTGGAGGGCTTCGGCGATGAGGTATTCGTGGTCGTTGAGATCGGTGAAATCGTCGCCGAAGGCGTCGTTATACAGCAGCACCGTTTCGCTGGAGAGCTTGAGGTGTGCGGGGAGCGCGGCATTGAGCACGTCGCCCTCGTTGCACATGTAATATTGCGCGATCCATTCCCAGAAGGCCAGTTGGGTGGGGTACACCACGGGCTCTTTGTCGAGCACGTCCTGGATGGGTTTGGTTTTGTAGGCGGAAGGTGGCTGTTCGTGGATGCGTTTAATGATGCCGGCGTATCGCTTTTGCTTGCCGAGTTGTACGGCCACGCGGGAGCCCGGCTGCACGGAGGCTTCCATTTCGGGCGGTACAGCGTAGGTGTAGTTACGCGGCAGGGCTAAGGGCAATATGACGTCGGCGTATTTCATGCAGGCTGGAGCGCCGGAAACGATCTGAATTTGCGCAGCTCGGCGTCCATCAGGTCGTAAACTTTCTGACGGAGGACGGGCACGTCTTCGATGGTCATGCCTTTTACGGAAACGGGCTCCATGAACACCACGCGGCAGCGGCCGGGGTTGAGGCTCATGGGGTTGAGTTCCTGGAGGCGGGCGCGGCAGTCTACGTAAATTACCGGCCGGATATCGGTCTGTGTTTCTATGGCGATGCGGAAAGCGCCCTGGTGGAAGGGCAGCAAGGGCTGGCCGGAGTTGTTGGTAGTACCTTCGGGGAAAATGAGCAGGCTCACTTTATGCTGGAGCATGAACATCATGTCGCGGACGGACTGTACCCGGCCGCGGGCGCTGGAGCGGTCTACCGGTACGACCGAACGGCTGTAGATCATGCCGAACAGGGGTACTTTGGAGAGCTCGCTTTTGCCGAGGGGGCGGAAAGGGAGGGGCATTACTTTTACGGCGAGGGCCGCGTCGAGGTAGCTGGCGTGGTTGGCGATGTAGATGCAGGGTTCCTTGGTGCGGGGGGACTTCCACTTACGGGTCACGATGATGCCCACGGCAGGGAACCATACATGTGCCCAGAAACGGAGAAAATAGAACACGAGGTTCCCACCCCTCACTTTTCCCAGGAAAGAAACGGCCACGATGGGCAGGAGGATGACGAGCATGATGGCCAGCCAGACCACTCCGGCATAGACCACATAGACGCCCTTTCCGATTTTCGATATTACACGCATAAAACCGGCAAGTTACTGTATCCCGGGGAGCTTTTCAAGGGCGGCGGATACATATCGATCTTTTCGTATATCAACAGGCTGAAAAACCTTGGGAAATCGTACCTTTGCCATCCTTATGACAGGAACAAAATCAGTGGCATTTCACACGCTCGGCTGCAAGTTGAACTTTTCGGAGACTTCCACCCTCGGGCGGATGATGGAAAAGGACGGGTTTGTGCGGAAGGAATTTGACGACACGGCGGACGTTTACGTGATCAACACCTGTTCCGTGACAGACAATGCCGACAAGGAATGCCGGCAGATCGTGCGCCGCATCCAGCGCCGCGCGCCGGGCAGCATGGTGGTGATCACCGGCTGCTACGCCCAGCTCAAGCCCAGGGAGATCGCCGAGATCCCGGGGGTGGACCTCGTGCTGGGGGCCGCCGAGAAATTCAACATCGCCGACCACATCCGCGAGCTCACCAAGGGCGACGACGGGGCGAAGGTCTGCTCCTGCGACATCGAAGATGTCAATACTTTTCATTCCAGTTATTCCATTAACGACCGTACCCGTACTTTCCTCAAAGTGCAGGACGGATGTGATTATACCTGTTCTTTCTGCACCATCCCCATGGCGCGGGGCATCAGCCGCAGCGACTCCGTCGAAGGGGTGCTGAAAAACGTCCGCGAACTGGCTGGCAACGGCGTGAAGGAAATCGTGCTCACCGGTGTAAACCTGGGCGACTTCGGCAAGGGGTTCGAAGGTGGCAAGAAGCGCGAAGAATCATTCTTCGAACTTATCCAACAGCTGGATGAAGTGGAAGGCATCGAGCGATACAGGATTTCCAGCATAGAGCCCAACCTGCTGACCGACGAGATCATTGATTTTGTGGCCGCCAGCAAGAAGTTCATGCCGCATTTCCATATTCCCCTGCAAAGCGGCAGCAACGAGATTCTCGCCCTGATGCGCCGCCGCTACCGCCGCGAGCTGTATGCGGAGAAAGTAGCGCGCATCAAGGAAAAAATGCCGCATTGCGCCATCGGCGTCGACGTGATCGTGGGCTTCCCCTCCGAAAGCGACGCGCACTTCCAGGAAACCTGCGATTTTCTCCACGGCCTCGACGTGTCGTACCTGCACGTTTTCACCTACAGCGAGCGCGACAATACGCATGCGCTGTCGATCAAACCGGTGGTACCCGTGAACGTTCGCCAGGAGCGCAACAAAGCCCTGCGCAACCTGAGCCACAAGAAAATGTCGTTCTTCACCGAACAACATGTAGGGCAAACGCGCACGGTACTTTTCGAGTCGCATAGTAAAGACGGGATGATGGAAGGATATACTGATAACTACATCAAAGTTTCCACGCCCTTCCGGGAAGAATGGAGCAATAAAATCGTGGATTGGGAACTGCGCTAAAATTTTTCTCGAAAAAAATTTGGCGTTATTCAAAAAGATTCTACCTTTGCAATCCCAACGAACGAAAAGCGTTCACAAAAACGGGAGCTTAGCTCAGCTGGTTCAGAGCATCTGCCTTACAAGCAGAGGGTCGACGGTTCGAATCCGCCAGCTCCCACAGAAAGCCTCGCAATTTGCGGGGCTTTTTTATGCCCTGTCGTAACTCACCTTCAAATTTCACCTTACCCTGGCTCAGTCAAGTATACGTTGCGCTAACTACGCATTCCATCTGCTCTTTACTAAAAGCTGAATGCTTGTTTTTTAACAGATAACAGCTGATCTCATCTTATGCGAAATGCTCAAAAACTTCGAATCCGAAAATATTAATTGCAGGTTGACAAAAAACGTCCCGGCGAAGCGGGACGTTATCTGTTTAATCGTCGGTTTTAGCAGAATATTTAAATGAAAGATTTTACTTGATGGTGAAGTCCTTAGATCCAGGAGCCGCCAGTACGTACTGGAAGTGGAAATACGGCCGTTCGGTGCCGGTTACCGGTTCGGCGGGCGCTTCTTTATACATGCTCGTGATCTTCAGTTTGGCGTAATTGCCGGAAGCGGTGCGCACGATGATGGTACGGTCGGGGCGCGCCCATACGGTGTGTTTCTGCGTGGTGGCGTTGTTGCCGCCGATGCCTTTGGTGGCGCGCAGCACGCCGGCGAAATCATACACGCACCAGCCGGTGGTGGTGCCAAACATCCCGGCTGTATCGAGGCCTACGCCGCCGGATGTCGTGATGAACACGGCTCCGTCCGGGACGCGGGTCACCTGGTCGAAAGGCTTGCCGATAATCAACACGCCGCCTTTACCGGGGCCGCCCTTCCCTGCCGTGGTGTTCTCATCCACATCCGCACCATAATTGCCGGAAATGGAAGAATTTGCGTTGCCGCCAAAGGCAACATCCCAATCAGCACTTTTCAGGTTCCTGGGCGATCCGGCCTTTTCCTGCTCCAGGCTGTAATAGATCACAGTCTTGCTGGTCGTGGTATCCCCGTTGAAGTTGGACACGGTGATCAGCTTGTTGTAATTCCTCGCCGGAGGCGTCGATTCATCCTTGTCGTCTTTCGAACAAGCTGCCAGGATCACTGCCGAAGCCATCGCGCCTGTGAACCATTTGTAGTATTGTCTCATGTCGGTGTGTTTGAAGCTGCAAATTCCAGATTTCCCGTTACCATATCCGGAGAATGAAGATCCCCAACCGGAAAATCGCTTGCTTAGATCCTTCGGCTACTATTCCCGCATAAAAAGTGAGTACAAACATCGAACAAAACGCATCGTCAAAATCGCGCAACTACTTATAATCCAGTCCTGTAGCGGATTCCACGACACCTTGCAAAGCATCGAAAAAAATTTCTTGCACAGCTGATTGTTTTTGAAATATTTGTCTATATATTTGCACTCCCAACGAACGACAAGCGTTCACGAAACGGGAAACAAAAAGGGAGCTTAGCTCAGCTGGTTCAGAGCATCTGCCTTACAAGCAGAGGGTCGACGGTTCGAATCCGCCAGCTCCCACCAACAAGAATCCTCGCAGTATCTGCGGGGATTTTTTGTTTATGGCAATCACCCCCAAATCCCGCATATGGCCATTTCATTTACTGTCATCAACTGGCAAGATATCCTGCCTTCCACCCACCCCGGCACCACGGGTGCCGCGCAATGGCAAACACTGCAATACCCCGGGCTTCGCTTGCGCATCGTAACCTACCAGCCAGGTTACCTCGCGGACCACTGGTGCGCGAAAGGGCATATCGTACATTGCCTTAGCGGCAGCTTCGATAGTGAATTGCAAAATGGCGAAACGCATACCTTAATGGAAGGCATGACCTATATCGTTTCCGACGATGCAAGCCTTCACCGTTCGCGCACTCAAGGCGGCGTTAAGTTGCTGATTATCGACGGGGATTTCCTGGCGCCTTGATTATTCCCCTTCCTGTTTGCCGTTTTCGTTTTTGAAAATCTTCTGTACCGCGCGTTTCAGTTTCTGGAAGTTGCGCAGCTGCTCCTGGATGGGCATGAGCGAGATGTCTTCGTCCTGCATGCCCGGCTCGCTGTTTTCGGCGGTACGTTGTTCGGGGTAGATGAGGATGATATTGTTCTCCCGGAAATGGCGGATCATTTTCGCGGGGATGCCTTCGAGGTAGGGCTGGAAAGACAGCGTTCCCCGCCGCGCGGAAACCACCACGATGAGATCGTCTGCCGTTACGCTGCGGGCGATCACGAGGAAGTCTTCCGGGTTCTCCAGTGTTTTGAAACTGATTTCCACACTGGCCTTTGCCTCCGTCACGAATTTCTCCACGGCCGTTTGCGTACCCTTGCCGCAATACGCCACGATGCGCGCGCCGGCCTGCTTGGCAAGCAGCACGATCTTTTCCATGTAATGCGCAAATCCCAGCTCGTATTCCGCGTTGCGCGGGAGGATGAGGGCGAGGTTTTTAGTGGTATTGATGGGGGAATGGAAATCGCAGATATAAACGTTTTCCCAGACGCTTTGCAACACATTGTCGGTGGTGCTGCCGAAGATGGTGCCGAATATCCGGTCGGTGGCGCTGTTCTTCTCGCTCCAGGCAAGGATGACGTCGGAGATCAGCAGTTCCTTCACCGCGCGGGAGATACCGTCGGTTACGTTAAGATCCACCCGCGTTACTACCTGCAGGTTGCTTTCGGAAGCGGCGGCGTGGATAACGGCTTTCTCCATCATTTTATTGCTGAGATGGATTTTCTCGCGGGCTTCTTCATCGTCCTGCACCACTACCAGCGGGTACACGGGCGCGGGGTTGCCGGGCTGTTTGACCATCAGCGCGAAATCGAGCAGGGGCTCCATCCGTTCGGGCTGGGCGATGGGGATGAGGAAGCGCTCCGGTCCGCCGCTGAATTCGGGCTTGCGGTCGGCTTCCACGATAGCGAGGCGGCGGCCGGCGTTCTCCGTTACGAAGGAGCTGACCATGCAGGTAACGAGGATCAGCACCACCGTTCCGTTGAGCACATTTTCGTTGATGATGCCCATGTTATAACCGATCAGCACCACGGCGATGGTGGCGGCGGCGTGCGCGCTGCTGAGGCCGAAGATGACGTTGCGCTGCGTGGGCGTATATCCGAAAACGAGTTGCGTGAAGAAGGCGGCGAGCCACTTGCTGAGGAGCGCCATGGCCGTTAAGGAGCCCGCAATGATGAGGGCCTCCGGACCTTTCAGCAATACTTTCAGGTCCACGATCATCCCCACAGAAATGAGGAAGAAGGGAATAAAGATGGCGTTACCCACAAACTCCACGCGGTTCATCAGCGGTGAGGTATGCGGGATGAGCTGGTTGAGCGCCAGCCCTGCCAGGAAGGCCCCGATGATCCCCTCAACACCCGCCAGCTCGGCCAGGAAGGCCGCCAGGAAAACAAGCGCCAGTACGAAAATAAAGTGCGAAGTCTTATCGTCTTTGATCTTCTTGAAAAACCATCTCCCCACCATTGGAAAACCATACATCACTACTACGGCGAAAATCGTCAGGGAAATGCCCAGCCGCAGCCAGAATGCGGTATCGAGATGCCCCGTTTGCGCGCCGGTGATGATGGCCAGGATCAGCAGTACCGCCGTATCGGTGATGATGGTGCCGCCCACGGCTACCGTCACCGCTTCGTTCTTGTTGATACCGAGGCGGCTGGCGAGCGGATAAGCGACGAGCGTATGCGTGGCGAACATGCTGGAGATCAGCAGGGTGGCCATCAGGTTGAAGTGAAGCACGTAGGTACAGAGCACATATCCCAGCGCCAGCGGTATAAAAAACGTGAACGCGCCGAAAACGGCGCTGCGGTGCCGGTTCTTCCGGAACTCCGTCATATCCAGTTCCAGCCCCGCGAGAAACATGATATACAACAGTCCCGCGTTCCCGAACAACTTGATACTCCCCTGCTCGATGATCCTGAAACCGTGGTCCCCGATGGCCATTCCGGCCAGGATCAGGCCGATGATACTGGGAATCCGGAATTTCCGGAGGATAATGGGGGCCAATAAAATAATAAATAAAACCAGGCTAAAAATCGGCACGGGATCTTTCAGCGGCAAACTGATATTCAAGAGTAAAACCAATCCTTTCATCATGTACTATTTACTTTCCGGTGGTAGATGGAACCGTGCAAGCCCGGTTTCATTGCCGTTAATTTACAACCATTTGCGCAAACACACCGGCCATCGCAAAAAAATGTAACTTTGCAGAAATATTCGACCTAAAATGCATTACACGGGAACAGGCGTATCCGTTCAGGAAGCGGAGGATGTGCTGGTAGAAACGGCGGAACAATTCCCTTTCAGCCTGGTAGTTTGGAACGATGAAGTGAACACCTTCGACTGGGTGATCCAATCCCTTATAGAAGTCTGCGGCCATACCGAAGAGCAGGCCGAACAATGCGCGCTCATCATCCACTTCAATGGCAAATATGCAGTAAAAAAGGTTCGCTCACCGACCTGAAGCCCATGTGCGAAGCCCTGCTCGACCGCGGCATCAGCGCCACCATCGAAGAAACCGTAGCATCATAAATGCCCCTTTTCCATCTTCCCGATAACGAGCTGTACTTTCCCCCGGTTTCGCTGGCCGAACCCGACGGGCTGCTTGCCATCGGCGGAGACCTCAGCCCCGAGCGCCTTCTGCTGGCCTACCGTTCGGGCATCTTCCCCTGGTACAACCGCAAACCCATCCTCTGGTGGAGCCCTGATCCCCGGTTCGTCCTCTTCCCGGAAGCGCTCAAAGTTTCCCATAGCATGAAGCAGATCCTGAAAAAAGGGAACTTCCGCATCAGCGTCAACGAATGCTTCGAAACGGTGGTCGACCGCTGCCGCACTGCACCGCGTGAAGGGCAAGACGGCACCTGGATCACCCGCGACATGCTCCGCGCCTATTCCGCACTCCACCGGCAAGGCTTCGCCCTCAGCGTGGAATGCTGGCAGGAGAATGAACTCGTCGGCGGATTATATGGTGTAAAGATCGGCCGCTGCTTTTTCGGCGAAAGCATGTTCGCCGCCGTCAGCAACGCTTCCAAAGCCGCGTTCATCACCTTTGTGCAAGCCCATGCCGCGCAGCTGGCCATTATCGACTGCCAGGTACACACCCCTCACCTCGCCTCGCTGGGCGCACGGTTCATCAGCCGCATCTCTTTCCTCGACACGGTACAGCGAAACCTGGATTAATTAACCTATTTGCGTTTTTTGGTAAACGCGCCTTCGAACGCGCATTTGATGCCGCGATAGGCCCCGCAGCCAGACTCGGTGATTGTCACCTTGCTGCTGCTGAATGTGAAGTCGATGATGCAACCCGATTG
Source organism: Chitinophaga pollutisoli (assembly GCF_038396755.1). Classification (NCBI taxonomy): domain Bacteria; kingdom Pseudomonadati; phylum Bacteroidota; class Chitinophagia; order Chitinophagales; family Chitinophagaceae; genus Chitinophaga; species Chitinophaga pollutisoli. The sequence continues at coordinate 1,869,166 of NZ_CP149822.1, forward strand.
CTTATCGCGCCACTGGCCGGTATTGGCGCCGGTAAAGCGGCCCGTTCCGTCCACTTCCCCCACGCAGGCGCCCTTGTCGCGCGTAAAGTGAATGAAGAAAAGGAATTCCTTCGCCGTTTCGCCGTCGCGGATAGATACGATGTTGCCTTCGCCGGCGGTGTAGTTGGCGGAATACTTATGTTTGCGGGGAAGCGTATCGATGGGATTGAAGAGCCCCGTTACCGAGGGCTCGTTGGAATTGGTGAGCACCAGCGCCAGGCTGCCGTCGGGGTTGGCGGCGTATACATCCTCCCGGGAAACGGCGGATCCGGATTCAGTGTGGATGCGGATATTCCCTTTCCTGTCTACCGAAAAACCCGTCTTTTTCGCGCCGCCGGGCGTGTAGCGGGCCACGAGGTGCCTTTGCAGGAAAGCGCCGTTCTTGTCATAAAAACACATCCATGCGGCGGCGCCCGATTTCGCCGCGCCTTCCACGAGGAAAAGGCGGAGATCTTCGGTCATTTTTACCTGCCCTACCGCCCAGAATTTCGGCTTTTCGGCGGCGGAGAATACGCCTTTGCCGAGGGTATCGGGTAGGAACTGTTTGAGGTAACGGGACTTGAAAGCCAGGCTGTCGGCCCGTTTGCGCTTCAGCGAATCCGCGTTCCAGCGCAGCGCCTCCGCAGCGGGGAACTTGTTGGAATAATCCGCGAACGTGAGCTCGCGATCGTCTTCGCTAATCGTCTTGTTACGGGATGTACAACCGGCCAGTACGCCGATCATCAAAAACAGGAATAAAATGCTCCGCATAGTGATTTGTCGTAATTCGGCGAAAAGGTAGTCATATTTCCAATTTTCTCCCACTATTTTTACTTTCCCAATATTTTATTTAGATTTGTCTAAATAATATTTTAGAGGCTATGAACTTGACGGTTGCGGAAGAGAATTACATTAAGAGCATTTACAAGCTGCAGGATGGAAACGACGTGGTGAGCACCAACGCCATCGCCTACGAGCTGGCTACCAAGCCAGCATCGGTGACGGACATGGCGAAGAAGCTTAAAGAGAAGAAGCTGATCGATTACGAGAAGTACCAGGGGATCAGCCTCACGGCGGATGGCCGTAAAATCGCTTTGCAGATTGTCCGCCGCCACCGTTTATGGGAATGTTTCCTGGTCGACAAGCTGAGTTTCAGCTGGGATGAAGTGCATGAGATCGCCGAAGAGCTGGAGCATGTGCGGAGTGAGAAGCTGATTTCACGGCTGAGCGCTTTCCTGGGCAACCCTACCTCCGACCCGCATGGCGACCCCATACCGGATGCGCAGGGCAGGATTTCGAAGAGCCAGCCCCTCGTTTCCCTGGATAAAGCCACGGCGCGGCGGCTGGAAGTGGCCGGTGTGTCGGACCAGTCGTCGGCGTTGCTGGAGTTCCTCAACGCCAAGGGAATCCGCCTCGGCACCCATCTCGATATTATAGAAAGATACGAATTCGACAACTCCGTGGAAGTCAAGATACGCAATCAGCCCGCCTTTACCCTGAGCGAACAGGTATCGAAGAACATCATGGTAAAATCATTGTAAACCGGCATCATGCACACGCAGGAATCCAGCGCCTCACTCAGCGAAGTTCACCAGAGTATAGACACCACCAAACCCCAGCGATCCAAATGGCGGAGGATATTGGCCTTCTTCGGGCCCGCCTATCTCGTTTCCGTGGGGTACATGGACCCGGGCAACTGGGCCACCGACCTCGCAGGCGGCAGCCGGTACGGGTATACGCTGCTCTGGGTGCTGCTGATGAGCAATATCATGGCGCTCCTGCTGCAAAGCCTCAGCGCGCGGCTGGGCATCGTGCGCGGGCGCGACCTCGCGCAAGCCAACCGCGAAACTTATCCCGCGCCGGTCAACTTCATCTTATATATACTTGCCGAAATCGCCATCGCCGCCACCGACCTCGCCGAAGTGCTGGGCATGGCCATCGGCATCCAGTTATTGACGGGGCTTCCGCTCATCTGGGGCGTGAGCCTTACGGTGCTCGACACGTTCCTGCTGCTGGTGCTCCAGCGCTACGGCATCCGCAAGATGGAAGCGTTCATCATCGCCCTGGTGGCGGTCGTCGGCACCTCCTTCCTCGTGCAGCTGCTCATCGCGGAGCCGCCCATGGGCGAAGTAGTGAAGGGCTTCGTGCCGGCGCTCCCCGACGAAACGGCGCTGTACATCGCCATCGGCATCATCGGCGCCACCGTTATGCCGCACAACCTCTACCTCCATTCCGCCCTCGTGCAAACGCGCAAAATTTCCAAAACGGAAAGCGGCATCCGGAGGGCGTTGAAAATCAACTTCGCCGATACGGCCATCGCGCTGAACCTGGCCTTCTTCGTGAACGCCGCCATCCTCATCCTCGCCGCCACCGTATTTTATAAAGCCGGGCACACCGGCATCGCGGATCTCCACGAAGCGCACCGCATGCTGGAACCTCTGCTGGGCAGCAAGCTCGCGCCGATCCTTTTCGCCGTGGCGCTCATTGCGGCGGGGCAAAGTTCCACCGTTACCGGCACCCTCGCGGGCCAGATCGTTATGGAAGGATACCTGCGCCTGCGCATCAATCCCTGGCTGCGGCGCCTCATCACGCGGCTCGTGGCCATCATTCCGGCATTGATCGTGATACTGGTGGCTGGGGAAGAAAAGATCGGGGAACTGCTCGTGTTCAGCCAGGTATTGCTGAGCCTCCAGCTCGGGTTCGCCATCATCCCGCTCATCCACTTCGTCAGCGATAAACAAACGATGGGGGTATTCGCCATCAAACCCATCGTGAAAGCCGCTGCCTGGCTCATTTCCAGCGTATTGGTCTACCTGAATATCAGGATGGTGTATAACGAAGCCGAAGCATTCGTAAACAGTGAACATCCCTGGTGGATCGATGGGTTGATCTTCCTGGTGATCCTCGGTTTCATCGCGCTGCTGGTCATCACCGTGCTTTATCCCTGGCTGAGCCGCTACCGCAAGATGCACTCGGCGCAGATGCACCCGGTCAAACTATCCCTCGGCGACCTCGAAAAGCCCGTCTACAGCCGTATCGCCATGGCGCTGGACTTCTCCGAGCAAGACGCCCGCGTGATCACCAACGCCCTCGCGCAGGGAAGCCCGCACACCGAATACGTGCTCATCCATATCGTGGAAAGCGCCTCGGCGCGGTATTTCGGGAATGATGCGCTCGATTTCGAAACACAAAAAGACCAGGAACAACTCGATACCTACATCGCCCTGCTCGCACAACGCGGCGTGAAAGCCACCGGGCAACTGGGCTACCGCCACCGCGCCAAGGAGATCGCCCGCATCGTGAAGGCGGAAAACGCCGACCTGCTGGTGCTCGGCGGGCACGGGCACTCGGGCATCAAAGACTGGCTGTACGGCGAAACCGTTAACCACGTCCGCCACAAAGTGCATATCCCCGTGCTGGTGGTGCAATAAAATCCGTAATTTCAAAAATGCCCATCCCCGTAAAACCCGGCGACGAACGGCGCTTCAGCCGCCTGGTGCGCCCCGAAGACTGCGCCGCATTCGATAGCGGCAGCGTACACCCCGTTTACGCCACCTTCGCCCTCGCCCGCGACGCGGAATGGTGCGGCCGGCTGTTCGTCCTCGATATGAAATCAGACGAAGAAGAAGGCATCGGCACCATGATCTCCATCGAACACCTCAGCCCCGCCCCCGAAGGTTCCACCGTGGATTTTATATCCATCGCCGAAAGCATCAACGGCCATGAAATCATCTGCACGTTCGAAGCGCGCTGCAACGGGCGCCTCGTGGCCAAAGGGCGGCAGGGACAGAAGATCCTTAAAAAAGAAAAACTGGAACGGATGTTCCAGTCGTTGCAATAACTAACATTGGTATGAATATAAAAACGCTATAAACCTAATACCTCTTTCAGTTTGGGATACCCCGTTTTGCTCACCATTACCTTGCTGCCGTCGCGCAGGATGGCCAGGTAGCTTTCTTTCTCGTAAGGGTCGATCCGCGTGATCTGCGTAATGCTGAGGATGTACGACCGGTGTACGCGGATGAATTGCTGCGGGTCGAGCATCTTCTCGAAATATGCCATCGTTTTATTCTTCAGGAAGGATCCTTCCGCGGTAACAATCTTCACATAATCGTCGGCCGCTTCGAGGTAGTGGATATCCTGCACGGGGATGATCTTGATCTTTCCGTTGATTTTCACCACTACCCTGTTTTGCTGCATCGGCATTTCGCGGGCGGCGTTGTCGAGCAGTTCGGGCGCCACTTCGCTGCGGCGCTCCAGCATCTTCTGGAGAGCTTTGGCGAAGCGGTCTTTCGAGAAGGGCTTCAACAGGTAATCGACGGCGCTCACTTCAAAGGCGCGGAGGGCATATTCTTCAAATGCGGTAGTGAAGATGACCTGCGGCAGCTTATCGACCAGTTCGAGCATTTCAAAACCGTTGATCTTCGGCATTTGTATATCCAGGAAAAGGAGATCGGGCTGGTGTTGCTGGATGGCTTTGAGCCCTTCGAAGCCGTCGTTGCATTCGGCTACCACGTCCACCTGCGGGAAGTCGCGCAGGTATTCACGGACGAGCTCCCGCGCGAGGGGTTCGTCATCTATCAGTATGGTCTTTATCATGCTGTTGCGGTACTTTAATGAGGGTGGTGAATATGTTGCCTTCGGCCTTCGTTTCCAGCAAGTCCTGCCGGGCGAAGAGCAGGTACAGCCTGCGGCCGATGGAATTGAGGCCGAAACCGGTGCCTTTGGGCGCGGGCGACGACAACTCGTTATCGAATGGATTGGTGATGGAAACGAAGAGCACGTCGCGTTCGGTCCAGGCGCGGATGCGGATACAGATCGCGTCGGTGGTGTCGTACAACCCGAATTTGATGGCGTTTTCCACGGCGGGCTGCAGGAGCATGGGCGGGATGCTGAATTCCCCACGCCGGGGGCTGTTTCTATTTCGGTAGTGAGCCGGTGGCGGAAGCGGACTTTTTCTATATCGAGGTACAATTGCAAATACTGAAGCTCCTCGCGCAGCGGGATCCAGATCTGGTCTTCTCGCTTGAGCGTTCCGCGGAGGAAATCGCTCAGCTGCTGGATCATCATCCGCGCTTCTTCCGGCCGGATGGAAACGAGCGCATTGATGGAGTTGAGGCTGTTGAACAGGAAGTGCGGTTGCAGCTGCTGGCGGAGTTTGTACAGCTCGGCTTCGCGCGCCATTTTCTCCGCCGCGTCTTTCCGGGCGAGCGCCTGCCGTTGTTCTTCCATCTCGTACAGAATGAAACTCAGGTACCCCGCTCCCGTAAGCAATAACCACCCCAGCGCGAACCGGACCGGCGCCGTGTCCGACAACCATTGCAGGTACACAACGTCTTTCGGGAAAACGTTCCGGAGGATCACCAGCGTGAGCATGAGCCAGAGGATGGTGATAACAGTGGTGAGGACCACCACGTACAAGTAGCGCATCCTCACCGGTCTGTAGTAAGCCTGCATCTGGGTGATGGCGGCCACCGCGATGAACAGGAGAATATTATGGATGTTGGCGTCCATCCAGGCGATGGTGCCGTCTACTCCCAGCCAGTACCGCATGATAAAACCATGCACGGCGGAAAAGAGGCAGCAGGCGATGAGGAACGTCCAGCGTAAAGGTTGTTCTTTGAGCAGTTGCGTGGCCAAGGGAGCTGATTTCCGGGTTAAAGATTCAGTTCAAACATCTTCTGCGATTGCAGCTGTGCCGCTTTCATCTGCAGGAGCGCCACATAACTGTTGGCGTTATCGGGCTCTTCCACGCGGGAATAGATCTCCATGCCGTCTTTCAGCTCGTCTAGCGTATGCAATTCGGGAACGTTGATGTATCGCCATTCCACGAGCTCTTCGCGCTGGTTGCGGAAAGCATACTGTTCCTGCTCCCCGATCTGCACCGCCTTTTTCCAGGCCTCGGCTTTGCTCGTTGCGCTGATGAGGCGCAGCTGCTCGTCGAATTGCGGGAGGTGGTCGCCGGTGCCGCAAACGATCTGATATACGATCTTGGCTACGTACCAATACATGTTTTAAAGGTTTTCGGTGATGGAAAGGATGGATGGATCCTGGGGCTAACAAACGATGGTAGAAAGATGGCGGAAGGAAAGGATTAATAACTTTTCAGGTCAACTCCCCCGAAAGTGCAGGAGCCTTTCAGCACGAGAACTTTATTGGAAGGAATGACCGGCGGGATCATGCGCTTGTCTTCAATGCCGCCGAACACCGTGTTCACGTCTACTTTCACGTCCCAGTGCGAGGGCACGATGATCTCCACACCGCCGAACAAGGTGGTAATATCGAGCACTACTTCCCCGTTTATATCGGCCTGCGAGAAGTTCAGTTCCGTGCCGCCGAACATCGTAGTGATGCTGCCGCCCTGGAAATTCTTGGAAAGGATCACTTTATTGGTGCCGCTGAACAAGGTTGTGGCCTGGATATAATCATTTGTATTAGCGGATTCGTCTGCCGAAAAAATCTTTTCATAATGCTGCCGCTTGCTCGTGGCCCGCCCGATGATATATATACCTATTACAATCAGGATGGCGGGCCAAACGAACCGGCGGACGTTCCATTCATATGGGAAAATGTCGCCGATCAGGAAAACGCAGCCGATAAAAGTGACGATGAACCACGCCACGCCCTGGAATTTGCCCTTCACCCCCATCACGAAACCGACGGCGATGAGGATCATCGGCCAGGAGAACAGCCAGTGGGGCATTTCAAGCCCCATTCTTCTCAGTAAAATAAATAAACCGACACAGAGGACGATGACGCCGGCCCAGAGACCGCTGTTGCCGTTGTCGTACCGACGATTATACTTGCTCATAGTTGTAGTGTTTGCGATTTACGAGTTATGATTGATGATGCAAACATACGGAGCGCATATACGCCGGGCAACCCCATACAGGCAAGCGGGGGTGGATTTACCGGTAAAAACGGGGAAATCGCCGGTGAAACCGGTCAGAGCTCCACTACAACGGATTCACCGCCCAATTTGCGGATTATGGGCGGCAAAGCGGCCACCATGGCATCCGGGCCGCAGATATAGAAGTGCTGTTTGAAGTTTTTGACCTTGTCGCGGAGGTATACTTCATCGACCCGGTGATGGTCGTAGCCCGGTTGCGCTTCAGACGTGAGGGTATTGATGAAGTTACCCCCCAGGATGCCGCGCAGCTCCGCTTCCAGGATAATATCCTCCCGGGTCTTATTACTGAAAATCAATTTGTTATTCCCCACTTTGCCTTCCTTTTGCAATTGGCGCAAAATGGCGATGAAGGGGGTGATCCCCGCGCCGCCGGCGATGAAAACGCCTTCGCCATGGTATTGGATAGCGCCCCAGGGCTCGTGGATCAGCAGCTGGTCGCCCGTTTTGAGTTGGCCGAGCTGGTGGGTGACGCCTTCGTGGTCATCGTATATCTTAATGGTGAATTCGAGATGATCCCAGTCGTTGAGCGCGGTGAAAGTGAACGGCCGCAGCTGGTCGTTCCACCCGGGTTTGTTGATAGCCACGTCCGTAGCCTGTCCGGGGATAAAGGTATACCCCTCCGGCTTGCGGAATTTGAAGCGTTTAACGTCGTGCGTGACGGGGGTAATATCTACTATTTCGACAATATGTTGCTCCATTGGGTCCTTTTTTGCGGGTCAGACAATACGCCACGAATTTAAGTTAATTCTCACAATTGGGGGGTCCGGGACCGTTGTAAATGTGTTACCTTTGCGGTGCAATAAAGAACAAGCAATATGCCGGCAGAAAAAATTCAGATGATCAACGGGCAGATCAAGGTTCCTGCCCATCCTATTATTCCATTTATTATCGGTGATGGCATCGGTCCGGATATCTGGCGCGCGAGCGTGCGGGTGTTCGACGCGGCTGTGGAGAAAGCCTACGGCGGTGAGCGGAAGATTGAATGGAAAGAAGTACTGGCGGGCGAGAAGGCCTTCCAGGCAACGGGCGAATGGCTGCCCAAAACTACATTGGACGCGCTGAAGGAATACCTGGTGTCTATCAAAGGCCCGTTGACCACTCCCGTGGGCGGCGGTATCCGTTCGCTGAACGTGGCCATGCGCCAGGAGCTGGACCTCTACGCCTGCGTGCGCCCCGTGCGGTGGTTCAACAAGGTGCCCAGCCCCGTGAAGCATCCCGAAAAGGTGGATATGGTGATTTTCCGTGAGAACACTGAAGACATCTACGCCGGCATCGAGTATATGTATGGCACCGAAGGCGCCAATAAGCTCCTGAAATTCCTCACCGAGGAACTGGGTGTGAACAAGATCCGTTTCCCGGAAACTTCTTCCCTGGGCATCAAACCGGTGTCGAAGGAAGGTACCGAGCGGCTGGTGCGCGCTGCCATCAGATATGCCATCGAGCATAAAAAACCTTCCGTTTCCATTGTACACAAGGGCAACATCATGAAGTTCACCGAAGGCGGCTTCAAGAACTGGGGCTACGAACTGGCAGAACGCGAGTTCGGCGATTATGTGTACACGTGGGAACAATGGGAGAAAACCAAGAAAGAACAGGGAGAAGACGCCGCCAACAGGGAAATCGCAGTAGCGAAGGCGCATAACAAGATCATCGTGAACGACGTGATCGCCGACAACTTCCTGCAGCAGATCCTCCTGGCGCCGCAGGATTACTCCGTGATCGCCACCCTCAACCTGAACGGCGACTATATCTCCGACGCGCTGGCAGCTGCAGTAGGCGGTATCGGCATCGCGCCTGGCGGCAATATCAACTACGCCACCGGCCACGCCGTGTTCGAAGCCACCCACGGCACCGCGCCCCGCTTCGCCGACACCGACACCATGAACCCATCCTCCGTGATCCTCTCCGGCGTTATGATGCTGGAATACATGGGTTGGAAGGAAGCCGCCGATATCATCACCCATGGCCTCAGCACCGCCATCATGCGCAAACGCGTAACCATCGACTTCTACAAGCTCATGGACGACGCTACGCTCGTGAAGACCAGCGAGTTCGCCGACGAGATTATCAAGCAGCTCTAAAATAGCCTTAACACCGATTTTCCCGCCACGATTACGTTTTTTTGAAGGATAATACTATCTTTCGACATTCAAATAACATCATTTGATAGAAAAACGTAATCCGTAGCGGGATTTCGTGTCTCATAAAGATTTTATAAGAAGAAACACAAAACATTAAATCGATGTCACAAAAAATCAAAGTTGCAAACCCTGTGGTTGAACTGGATGGCGACGAAATGACGCGGATCATCTGGAAGTTCATCAAAGACAAACTGATCACACCGTATCTCGACCTGGATATCAAATATTACGATCTGGGCATGGAACACCGCGATGCCACCAACGACCAGGTGACCATTGACGCAGCCAACGCCATCAAACAATACAACGTGGGCATCAAATGCGCCACCATCACCCCCGACGAGCAGCGTGTAGAGGAGTTCAAGCTGAAACAGATGTGGAAATCGCCCAACGGCACCATCCGCAACATCCTGGACGGCACCGTATTCCGCGAGCCCATCGTGATGAAGAACGTTCCGCGCCTCGTTCCCAACTGGACCGCTCCCATCTGCATCGGCCGCCACGCATTCGGCGACCAGTACCGCGCTACCGACTTCCTCACCAAAGGAAAAGGCAAACTCACCATCAAATTTGAAGGCGAGAACGGCGACGTGCAGGAATTCGAAGTGTACAACTTCAAAGGCGACGGCGTTGCCCTGGCGATGTACAACACCGACGAATCCATCTACGGCTTCGCCCGCGCCTGCTTCAACCAGGCCCTGATGAAGAAATGGCCCCTGTATCTTTCCACCAAGAACACCATTCTCAAAAAATACGACGGCCGCTTCAAAGACATCTTCGAAGACGTTTACCAAAAAGAATTCAAAGCCGAATTCGATAAAAACGGCCTCACCTACGAACACCGCCTGATCGACGACATGGTGGCCTCCGCCCTGAAATGGAACGGCAACTTCGTATGGGCTTGTAAAAACTACGACGGCGACGTACAGTCCGACACCGTGGCCCAGGGCTTCGGTTCCCTCGGCCTCATGACCTCCACCCTCGTTACCCCCGACGGCAAAACGATGGAAGCCGAAGCGGCGCATGGCACCGTTACCCGCCACTACCGTGACCACCAGGCCGGTAAACCCACTTCCACCAACCCGATCGCTTCCATCTTCGCATGGACCCGCGGCCTGGAATTCCGTGGCAAGCTGGACGGCAACCAGGAGCTCATCAACTTCTGCCACGCCCTCGAAGCCGTGTGCATCGAAACCGTAGAAAGCGGCAAGATGACCAAAGACCTCGCGGTTTGCATTCACGGCAACAAAGTAGAGCATGGCAAACACTACCTCTACACCGAGGAGTTCCTCGAAGCGCTGGACACCGCGCTGAAAGCCAAACTCGCTAAGTAATCAAAGCTTTCCATAGGAGCGGCCTCCACCCGGAGGCCGCTTTTTTTATGCCCGCACGGCAACAAAAAAGCCCCCAGGACAAAAAGTCCCAGGGGCCGGATTGCTAACTTACAAACGATAAAAAACTAAAATTTCAATGTATCCGGTTTCAGGGCGTAAAAAGTATCGATGGCCAGGCGGACAGGCTTGTATCCCGACAAAACGCTCACCGGCTCGCCTTCCCGGCAATCCGCCAACCGCGTCTCTGTCACTTCCGGATCCACTGTTACGGTTTGCTCATTCCCCGCAAGATCCGTGTACACGATCCGGGAACCGGTGTGTACGGTATCCGCAGTGGCCCACTGGATCACAAGCGTTGCGGATTCGAACCATTTGGAAACCACACCGCGGTTGCGGAGACCACTTTCGTAACGCTCCCCATAGCTGCGGATGCCCGACCGCTCTACCGGAACGGAGATATTCCCCGCTCCATCCAGCGCGTACACGGTGAAGTCATAGCTGTCTTCCGTTAAACCGTTGACGGTGGCGGTCATCGTTTGCGCGGGATCGTGCGTGATAGCGGCCACTTCCTGCGAAGACTGGCCCCGGTTCCAGGTTATTTTATAGGACTTGACCGACGGATCGGCGCTGGGCTTCCAGCTGAAGCGGACGCGATCGCGCCCTGGCAGGGCCTCCAGCTGGTTCATGACCCCGGGATAAATTTTTTCCTTGTCGTTGAGGAATGCCCTGTAATCAGTGGCCTGTTTGTCGCAGGCAAGCAGTCCTCCCAATAGGAGGAACCCTGCCAATGCTGCGAAGGAAGTATGAAGCGGTTTGAATTGCATGTGTTGCCTGTTTTGCGTTATTGTTGCCCCCAGAAAGAGATTTCGATCATATGCCAGAAGTTGGTATTGGACCACGTTTCCAGGACCTGGAAACGGATATACCGTACCCTGGGCGATCCCGCCGGGATGTTGAACTCGAATCCGTTGCGGCCGAAGGCCACGTCTTCCGCCGTGTTGTCGTAGGGCGGTCTTCCGGAAGGCTTGGCGGGCGCTTCGAATTCGCCAAGGAGCGTCCAGCCGTTGAAGCTGCCGTCTGCAGCGGGCCTTTCGTCGGTGCCCCATACGCGCCATCTTTTCGGGTTGCCATGGGAGAAGTCGTACCATCCACCGCCGCGCTGCCAGGTTTTAAAACGGCTGAGGTGGTAGCTGGCGCCCATGTCGAACGTGATGTGCTTGGGCAGGGCGCCTATGGTGGTGGTGTGGAAACCGGTGCTGTTGGGATCGGTGTTACCGTCCCAGAGGTAGTTCATGTACCATTGGTAATCGGATGGTTCGTCGCCGGGCACGCTCATGTCCGCAAACTTGTTTTTGTCGAGCAGTTCTTCGAACAGCGGGGTGATCGTTTCGAACAGCGTGTCGGAGCTGTTACCCCAGCGGTCAACGATATAGACACCGAATTCGCGGGGCTCGTTTTCGTAGCCGCGCACACTGAAACCGATCTGCTCGTTGGTGGTATACCGGCTTTCAATGGGCTTGAATTCATCGTTCTTGTCTTTGGTGATCACGATCACGCCGATCTTTTCCCGGATAGCATTTTCCGCACCGATAAAGACGCCGCCGAAATCGGGCGCGATCCGTACGGTGGGCATTACCAGCCGGTGCACCGGTGTTTCAGGATTCACTTTCACGATCACGGGCTCGGATTCCACTTCAGCGCGGGAAACCGTGGTGAGGATCACTTCATATTCTTTCTTCTCGGCGAAGCCGCTCACTTCCACTTTATTCGTGTAATAGGAAACCTGCGTTTGCCGCGTCGCAACATCGTTGGTTTTATACTTCGCCCTTACGTACAGCAGGTTGGAGGAGTTCGGCAGTGTATAGGTGATGGTAGCCGCGCCGTTGTGGTTGGTTACCTGCACATTAGTGACCGGGCCAGGTTTCGCGCCGTCCTTATCGGTGGGCTCGTTGTAGGCTTCGTCTTTGAAACAGCCGCCCCATGCGGTTGCCAGGCCAATCAGGCCCAGCAACGCGAATATTTTGGTTTGTGAAGATTGCATCTTGAAATCATTTTGAGTTGAAGAAGGAAAACGCGGTTACCATAAAGGCGTTTGCACGAGATTGGGATTGATGGTCAGATCCGCGTCGCTGATCGGCCACAGGTATTCCCGGGTATTGTATACCGGCATGATGATCGTGCGGGGCTGGTAATATCCCGCCACTGTTTCTTCATACACGCTCCATCCCTGCATGGGCTTAGCCAGGTAATCCTTCATTTCCTTCCAGCGGCGCAGATCCCAGCCGCTCTGGCTTTCAAAGGCCAGCTCAATCCTTCTTTCCTGGTGGATGATCTGGCGCAATCCTTCTTTGCTGTTGAACTTCCCGGGATTATTGGAATACATGCTCCAGGCTTCTTCCACCGTTTTGAGCTGCGCCCTTTCGCGCACTTTATTGATCCATGTCAGCGCTTCGGTGCGGTTGCCGGTTTCGTTCAGCGCTTCGGCGTACAACAGGTACAACGCGGCCAGGCGGATGCGCGGCACGGCGAAGGGCACGGGCAGGCTGCGCGCCAGGAACTCGCTCTGGTACGGCACCAACTTCTTGGGCCAGTAACCGGTACTGTTCGTTTTAACGATCATGGCGGCGCCGCTGATCTGCTTCATTTTGCCCTGGATGTATTGCTGGTTATCGTCGTCGAGCGTGCCGTTACCGAACCAGTTGCTGCCGTCGAAACCGAGGCTGGCGTAAAAGCGGACTTCCCGGTTCATGTTAAGGCCGGCCGTCTGGTAGCCGTTTCGGATGTAATAACGGTGCGCTTCATCACTGGCGCGCGGTACATACCGGTTGCCGTAATCCCAGGTTTTATCTTCGTTGATGGGCACGCCGTTGTTGGTGTAGAACATCTCAGCGATGGCCAGGGGCGCCGACAGGCTCCCCCATATCACGTCGTTGGTCTGAGATTCCACCGCCATTTTGGGGATGCAGATATACTGCCAGTCGGCATTCACCGGATTGGCGCCCCAGATCACTTCGTCGTTGAACAGGTGCGTAACCGCGCCCTGGAAAGCCAGCAGGTGGATAGTGGAGTCGCTCAGGCCGGTGAGGTTAGCCGGCGGCACGAAGGGATAGAGCTTCCGCCCTACCGACTCCGCTTCTTCGATCGCCTGTTTGCACGCTTCCGCGGCCAACACCCATTTATGGGGATCGGCCGTGGTGGAGAACAGCGGTTTGTTTTCCTTCGAGCTGAAATTGAGGTAGTCGGGGTTGCCGTTGAATAACGGGCTTGCCTGCCAGGCGAGCGCTTCCGCTTTCACGCTCAGCGCCGCGGACCGCGTCACCCTGCCCAGCTCGCTCGCCTCCGAAGTAATGATGCGCGGCAATCCGGCGGCGGCCTCATCCAGCAACTGCACTACATAATTAAACACGGTATCCACATGCTCGCGCTTCACGCGCACTTCGTCGATCGACGCGTTCACCGGCAAATTCTTCCGGATCACCGCCACCGGCCCGTACATGCGCACCAGCCAATAGTGATAGTAGGCTTTGAGGAACTTCGCTTCGGCAGTCCAGCGCGCCCTTTCGTTGGCGGTCAGATCCACCGGTTTATCCACATTCTCGAGGAAAATATTACAGCGGCGGATGGCCTGGTAAAGATTCACGCCGGCGTTATTGCCGCTCCAGAAGTCCAGCTCCACCGACAGCACGTTATTGCCGCTCCGCAGCATCCGGAAACCCATGTCCCTGTTATTTTCTACCGGGAAAGGGTGCAGCAGCTCCCCGCCCGTGGTGAATGCAGGGTCGGACCAGGCGTAGAAGATGGACTTCTGCATCGTGGCGTAGCAGGTGAACAGGTAATTCTCCGCTTCGTTGCGGTTACGGAAAGCGTAATCGACCGTCGCTACGTTGTCGGGCACCACGTCCAGGTATTTCTTGCAAGACGGGAAGCTTGCCAGCAGCACTGCCGCCACTATCCAAATACGTATGTTGAATTTCATGATTTGCATTTTTAACTCGCTACAGGTTGACGTTGATACCGAAGTTGAAGACTTTCTGAACCGGGTAAGACATGCCTTTACCGGCCATTTCAGGATCCCACAGCTTAAAGGCGCTCCAGGTGTGCAGGTTCAGCCCGTTGAAATAGATCCTTAAGTTCTCGATGTGGTACCGTTTGGTGATATGTCGCGGGATGGTATAACCGGCTTCCAGGCTTTTAAGGCGGAGGAAAGCCCCGTTGCGCATAAACCAGGTATTGGGGATCGTTACCCCCTGCGAAGGCGAGGGCGCCGAGTTGTAATTGTGCGTATGGGATAAACGGGGCATCATGGCGTAGATGTTCTGGTTCTCTTCGGACCAGTAATTCTCCGAATAAGCTTTCAGGATTTGCGCATTCGCCACGAAAGGCATCGTGCTTTCGAGGTAATCGCTGCCGGCCCTGTCCACGTCGGACACGTCGATGAAGAAAGACTCCCGGCCCAGCCCCTGGAAGAAGGCCGACAGGTCGAAGTTCTTATACCCTACCGAGAAACCGGCGCCATACACAAGCTCCGGCGCGGTGGGCATGCCGATGGGCACCATGTCACGTTCGGTGATCTGCCCGTCGCCGTTCACGTCGCGGTATTTGATATCACCACCGCGGGTCACGTAGCCATTGAAATTCTGGCGAGGCGAATTAGCCACTTCGGCATCGTCCACGAAAAGTCTTTCCGCGATGAAGCCATATATCTGGTTGATGGAATTGCCGATGCGCGAGCGCCAGGGCTCATTGAACTTAGGCTCTTCGTATTGCACGAATTTATTGGTAGCATACGTCAGGTTACCGCGAACGGCAGCCCAGGCGTCTTTCCCGAATTGCTGCTTGTAATCCAGCGACAGGTCGATCCCCTCCGACATGGCTTCACCGATGTTGGCGCTGATGCCCGCTTCCAGACCGGAAGTGCTCGGGATGGAAGTACGTTGCTGCAGGATATTGGTCCGGCGCTGGCGATAGATTTCACCGATGAAATTCAGTTTGTCGAAGAACGACAGCTCCAGGCCGATGTTTGTCTGGTGCGAGGTTTCCCAGGTCACATCGCGGTTTTCGTAATTGATGATGGAAACACCGTTGCGGCCGTAAGCGTTGTTCCTGCCGAAAGTGGCCCCGTAGCCGGAGTTCATATTTACTTCAGACATATAGAAGAAACGCTGGCTGCCAATGGCGTCGTTCCCTACGAGCCCGTGGCTCGCGCGGATCTTCGCTCTCGTCACCACATCGCGCAAGCCTTCCCACATCTTTTCGTTAGACATCACCCAGGATGCCCCGATCGTGGGGAAGAACCCAAAACGGTTATTGGAAGAAAACCGCTCACTGCCGTTGTACCCGAAGTTGAACTCCAGGAAGTAACGGCTCAGGTAAGAATATGTGGCACGGCCCGCGAGGCCCAGGTTGCGGTAAGGCAGCGACGTCTGCAGGGAGGAACCATCGGTGTTCAGCGTCTGCTGACGGGTGCCCACGAGCGTACTGCTGATCGTATGGTCCCCGAATGTCCGGTTGTAATCCAGTACACCCTGCAGGTACACGAACGTGGAAATCACCCGGTTGCCCGCCGTAAAATCGAGGTATTCGGTGGCTTCGCCGGGCTTGTTGTTCAACCATACCAGGCGGTATTTGTCCGTTTTTCGGTCGTAATCGCCAACCTGGTAATAGAACGGATTGTACTGGCGCACAACGTCGAAGAACGAATAGCGGTTGGTAGTCACCATCCCGCGGAAATTAAGCCCCGGGGTGATGAACGACAGGTTCTGCGTCAGCTCCACCTGCGCCGACATGCGGGAACGGGAGAAGTTCTTGTACCCACGCAGCAATTGTGCGTAAGGGTTTGTGCCGAGCAGTCCGTTTTCCAGCGGCTTGTTGCCGAAAAGGATATGTTTCTCGAAAATGGTGGAAGAGTCGGGCAGATAATATGCCGGGAAGTCCACCGGGCTGGTATGCATCACCAGCGAATACAGGTCGGTGCCGTAAGAGGCGTCCTGCGTAACCGGACCGGTATACTCATCGAAGTTGCCCGCCAGCCTTACCACCATCTCGGTTGTTTTGGTGAGGTTGATGTTGACGTTGGAGCGGAGCTGGTAGTTGTCCAGCTTTACGTTGTTATTGAAATTATTGACAGGGCTTACCTTCAGGATACCGTTATCCCGGTTGTAGGAGCCTGCCACATAATACCGGGCTACTTCGCCGCCACCGCTCACGCTGAGGTTGGCGCGCTGGTTGTTCGTGCGTTTTTTGAACAGTTCATCCATCCAGTTTACCGCCGGGTATACGAATTTGTTGTCGCCGTTGATGGTATGATTGATCTTGTTTTGATCGTAGCGCGGCGCCCCGAGGGAATCCCGCGTCATGATCGCTTCGTTGAACAGGTTCATGTACGTTACCGGATCGGCCATCTCTATATTCTTTGTAGCCTGCGAAATCGAATTCTCGAACCGGAAATTGATTTTCGCTTTACCGGCTTTACCTTCCTTCGTGGTAACGAGGATCACGCCATTGGCGCCGCGGGCGCCGTAGAGCGAAGTGGCGCTTGCGTCTTTCAGGATGGAAAAGCTGGCGATATCGTCTACCTGCAGGCGGGCGAGATCGGTGGCCGTGAGCTCCACGTTATCGATGAGGATAAGCGGGTCTTGCTTGTAACCGAAGGTCGTTACACCACGAACGAAGAAGGTGGCGTTGTCCTGGCCCGGCTGGCCGCTGCGCTGGTAAGCGATCATCCCGGCCACCTGCCCTGCCAGCGCCGTGGTGAGGTTGCTGGAAGGGATTTTCAGGTCTTTGGGGTTGACGGTCGTAACCGCTCCCACAATTGCTTCGCGTTGCTGCTTTTTGCCATAGGCGGTAACGACCACGTCGGTCAGCTGGTTGACTTTTTCCCGCAATACTACATCTACGGTGTTTCTGCCCGCAAGCGGAACGGTCACTGCTTCAAAGCCCATGAGCGTGAACTGGAGCGTGGCATTGGGTTTCACGTCCAGTACAAAGCGGCCGTCGCCATTGGTGGTGGTGCCTTTTCCGGAAACGCCCGCTACCAGCACGGTCACGCCCGGCAACGGTGTGCCGGTGGAATCCTTGACGCTGCCCGTTATGGTTACTTGTCCGCTGCTCTCCTGTGCGGCCGACAATTGGGGCAAAGCCATCGGGAGCGCCGCCACGAGCAGCATCTTCATCAGTAAAGGGAAAATCCGAAACAAAGATTGTTCGCCAGGTGGGGATGTTACTTGCCCACCCGGAATGGAGCGAACGTGGATCACTTTCATAGCCGAGATTTTAATGCATTTGGTTGATTGCGTCTAATGTGCAACTAATTGCCGTCAAATATAGCAGGTTGTTTTAAATTGAAGAATGGATAGGATTGGGGAAGTGATGGATTATCTTATGGTGAACACTACACAGGCCGCTTTAGGCGCGGATATGAAAATAGTATATGTTTATCATCATTTTGTATCACTCACGGGTTAAATAAGTGTAGACATGACATGGATTATTCTACGCCCGATTGCAATCGATACCATCATAAAACAGCGCAGGGGCGGGCGTTGGTATTTTATGATGGGCGGCAACGGCCCAACCGATTTCTTTCCATAATTTTAGAGCGTAAAATCAAACCAATCATGAAATCAATCCAGATCCTGCCTGCAGTGCTCCTCCTGCCGGCGCTCGTACATGCCCAGACGAAATACACCGTGAAGGGTAAAGTAGGCAAGCACAACGAACCCGTTAAATCTTACCTCGTTTATACCGTAGACGGCGACCAGAAGCGCGATTCCGCTTTCCTGAAAAACGGCGAGTTCTCCTTCTCCGGCACCGTTCCCGGCATCACCAAAGCCACGATCCTGTTCAGCTACGGCCCCGACGCGCCGCGTTCCTCCAACGAACAGCTGAAAATCTACCTGGAACCCGGCACCGTTACTATTAAAAGCGCCGACTCCCTGAAGAATGCTTCCGTGAAAGGCGGTATCCACACCAACGACCAGGTAGCACTCGACGCCTTGCTGAAACCCGTTGGCGAGCGTAACAAAGCCCTCATGGCCCGTTACTACGCATCTTCCCAGGAGCAGAAAAAAGACTCCGTTTGGATGTCCGCCATCATGGCCGAAAGCAAGCAAATCAACGACGACGAAGAAGCGATCCTGAAAAAATTCGCTGAATCGCATACCAAATCCGCAGCCGGCCTCGAAGCCCTCAAAGCAATGGCAGGCTCCGTTCCCGACTACGCCACCATCCAGCCCATGTTCGCCAAACTGGCGCCGGCAGTACAGTCCAGCCCGGACGGTAAAGCTTACGCCGAAATGCTGGAAAAAGTGAAAGCCGTTTCCATCGGCGCCATCGCACCCGATTTCACGCAGAACGATCCCGAAGGCAACCCCATCGCCCTCTCCTCTTTCCGCGGCAAATATGTGCTGATCGATTTCTGGGCTTCCTGGTGCGGCCCCTGCCGTGCAGAAAACCCGCACGTAGTGAAAGCGTACAACGAGTATAAAGACAAAAACTTCACCATCCTCGGTGTTTCCCTCGACCAGCCCACGGCCAAAGACAAATGGCTGAAAGCGATCGCAGACGACGGCCTCACCTGGCCGCAGGTGTCTGACCTGAAGTTCTGGAAAAATGAAGCGGCCGCACTCTACGCTGTGCGCGCCATCCCGCAGAACTTCCTGCTCGACCCGCAGGGTAAGATCATCGCCAAAAACCTCCGTGGCGATGCACTCGCCGCCAAACTGGCCGAAGTGATCAAATAAGCGTACCACAGTTGATTGATAAAGAAAGGGCTGCACGGTGTAAACCGTCAGCCCTTTTATTTTTATGGCTATGGAAAGCGCTATTTGCCCAGCCACTCCTTGAACCCGGCCACCCGGTCGCGGCTCACTTCCAGATCCACACCGGGCGCGGGTTGCAGATCGAGTTTGAGGCGGCCGCTGAACCAGGGGTGCACCCGCCGCACGCTCTTCACATGCACCACCAGGTGCCGGCTCACGCGGTAAAATTCCTTCGGCGACAATTGTTGCTCGATAACCGTGAGATTCTCTTCCATCACATGCTTCTTCCCGGCGAAATCAAGCCCGAACACGAGTTTACCGTCTGCATACAAACATGCGAGGTCTTCCGTGTTCACGTAATACAACTGCTGCCCCGATTTTACGAGGAAGCGTTCCTTGTAAGCCGCCGGCTGCATGGATTGCAGCAGCTGCTGGAACTTGTCCTCCCACCCCGCTCCTTCGGCTTTGGGCCGGCAAAGCTGGCTGTATTTGGCCAGCGCCTGGTGCAGCTCGGTTTCGTCGAGTGGCTTGAGGAGATATTCGATGCCGTTGTTGCGGAAGGCCTGCAACATATATTGGTCATAAGCCGTCGTGAAAATGACCGGCGCCGTGAGGTTGGCTTGCCGGAAGATTTCGAGGCTGAGGCCGTCGGCCAGCTGCACATCCATGAAAATGAGGTCCGGCGCGGGAAAGTGCCGGAACCATTTCGCGGATTCCTCCACACTATCGAGCACGGCGAGCACTTCCACCGGTTCGGTATGGCGGCCCAGCAAAGTCTTGAGCTTGCTGGCGGCGGGGGCTTCGTCTTCTATAATCACCACTTTGATCATGAGGCGGGAAATATGGGTAATAATACGATGAAATGATCCGCCGTTACCACCGATTCCACTTCTTCCGCCTCCCGGATCAGCCGGACGCGGGATTTGATGTTTTCCAGTCCTTTCCCGGTGGAGGGCACGGCATGTAATTTACGTTGCAGGTTATTGGTGACCACGATCTTGTCCTGCACCACTTCTATCTTTACATTCAGTGGCTTGGCGGCCGATACCACGTTGTGTTTCATGGCATTTTCCACTACGATCTGCAATGCGAAAGGAATGATCTTCCGCTCGTGGTACGCTTCGGGCACTTCGATCGTTACCCTAAGGTTGTCGCCGAAGCGCGTTTTAAGCAGGTAAACGTATGCATCGAGCAATCCGAGTTCTTCCTTTACCGTTACCAGCGTCGTGTCCTGCACTTCGAGCATATGCCGGTAGAGTTTCGACAGCTGCTGGATGAAGTGCTCCGCTTTGTCCGGATCGCTATGCACAACGGAGCTGAGCGTATTGAGGTTATTGAAAAGAAAATGCGGGTCAACCTGGCTTTTCAGCGCCCTGATCTGCGCCTGCAGGCTTTCGTTCCGCAGGTCTTCCTGCCCCTGCATCGACAGCCGCAGCTGCGCCTGGTACCAGATCACTTCGTAAATACCCGCGATGATGAGCGTATTGATGATACCCAGCACGTTGAGGTCGGGGTACGGCAATTGTATTTTCGACCACAGCGGCGGTGTAAAACCGTTGAAGTTCGATACGGAAAAAGTATATACGAACATCAGCAGGCAGGTCAGGAAGATCCGCTTGGGCGCCTGGCTGAGATGGGGAAATTTCTTCCGCATCCGGATGATGATCCACCGGTTGCCCAGCCAGAAGATGGCCGTGATGGCCGTTGAAAAGGCAAAGATGAGCCAGCTGTACCGCGGTTCCCGGGTGAATGTCACGCCGAGGTACATGATGGGCGTTAGGAACCCCATGAGTGGGATGCCCAGCAGCACAAACCATCTATCGTTGAATCCGAGCGCCGTTTCGTTTTTGCGCATATGCCCCATCTGCTTTTAAAAGGTAAACTGGTAGTTAACATTGGGAAACAGCCCGATCTGGTTGACATCCGTGATCTTGCCCGTTTCCACATTAATCGTACGTGTATAAATATTCTTCCTCGCGGTGAGGTTCTGTAAATCTATAAAGAATTTCTGAGTGGTTTTGCCCAGTTCCCAGGTAAAGGAGAATTTCAGGTCCCACCGGAAATACATGTCATTCCGCATCGAATAAGCCCTGTCTTCGTGGTACACCACGTACCCCGCGTCTACTGTCGCGATTTCGTTGAACGGCGTATACCATTGCCCGCCGGCCAGGCTCACTTTGCTATCCGCGCCTACCGAAAAACCGGGCTTCACCGTCCATTCGCGGCCGATCAGGAAGTTGGACACGTACTGCGAATTGAAGGCGGTATTGCGCCAGACTTTATCACTGCCCTGGTACTTCGAATCAAACAGGCTTTGGGTGAACAGGAAGTAGAACCCGTTATGCAGGAACTTCTCCAGCGTCAGCTCCACGCCGTAATTGCGGCCGCGACCTTCGTTCATGAGGTTCGGCTTGTCGGGGAAACCGAAATCCGCCCCGTAATTCAACATGCTGAAGGATGTCAGCCTCCTTTCCACCGGCGCATCGTACAAGTGCTGGTAATACGTTTCCGCTTTGAAGCGCAGGCGCTCTCCCAGCAGCAGGTCGTAGCCCAGCACGGCGTGCAATGCGCGGGTGGGCGACAGATCCTTATTGGTCAGGCTGCCGGCGGATTCATTGAAATACACTTCCAGTTGCTGCAACTGGCTATGCATCCCCAACCCGAGGTTGAGCGACTGCTTTTTCGATACATCGTACTTCATGTTGAAGCGCGGCTCTACAACGGATTGCCCGTTCAATCCGAAATACTGTCCATATACGCCCGCGTTGAACGTGAGATCGTTGCCAGCGCGGTGCTGGTAGTTCATCCAACCTTTGCCCAGCCATGCGCCGTTGCTGGCGTTCACCATATCGCTCAGTTCTTCTTCTCCATCCTTGATGCGGCGGTTGCGCATATCCAGTTGCATCTTTTCGCCGGAAGCACCAACGCTGAACTGGTTGCGCGCGTTGAACTTATGGTCCACACGATAGCCGAAACTGGTCCTGATCAGGCTGTAATCGAGGTCCATCCTGCGTTTGCCGCGTACTTCCGCTTCCATCTCGAAATTATCCGTTTTGCTTTCGGCGGCGGAAATGGCGGCAAAGGCGCGGCCGTAAGTTTTCGGGGAGAAGTTGATGCTGTGCGTAATACCCGCCACGCCGGTGTTGGACGTCGTCAGCACTTCATAATCGCCGGTATTGTACAAGTCGGTGGAGTCCTCCGAAGGGATGAAGTGGATATTGCTGAGCCCGCCCATGGCAAACACGCCGAAGGTCCCGGCTTTTTTCGTGGGCAGGTTGATTTTCATGGTGAGGTCCTGGTATTTGGGCACGCTGGCGCCCGTTCCCACGCTCAATCCGAGCGCATGCACCGCCGCGATGAGCGAATAGCGGTAATCCACCAGGAAAGAAGCGCCGCCACGTTTGCCCAGCGGGCCTTCCACCGCGGCTTCGAACCCGTTGAAGCCTACCTGCGCCAGCATCTCATACCGGTCTTTGTTCCCGTTACGCAGCCGCAGATCGAAAGCCCCCGCCATCGCGTTCCCGTAATCCGCCGGAAAAGCGCCTGTCAGGAAGGAGGAAGTACGGAGGGTATTGGTGTTGAGAATCGTCACCGGCCCGCCCGTAGCACCGAAAGTGCTGAAGTGGTTGGGATTGGGAATATCCACGCCTTCCGCCCGCCAAAGCACGCCCGAAGGCGAGTTGCCGCGGATGATGATATCGTTGCGCCCGTCGTTGGCGCCCGACACCCCCGCGAAATTCTGCGCCATGCGGGCAGGATCGTTGCGGGTGCCGGCGTAGCGCATGCCTTCCTCGATATTGAGCTGGCGCGCGCTCGACAGCGCCAGCGGGCTCACCGGCCCTTCGCCGCGCTTCACGGTAATTTCGGCGCCTTTCAGCGTAATGACAGTTTCAGTCAGGGGGATTTCCAGCACGGTTTCCTTACCTGCGTTCACTTCCACACCCTGCAGCACTACGGGCTCGTAGCCCATCATGCTAATCTGCACGGTGTGGCGGCCCACGGGAATCTCCGTGATCCGGAATTCTCCTTTTTCGTTGGTGGCCACACCTTTACCCAGGTCCGGGAAAGAAACGGCCGCGCCGGGAAGGGGGAAATGCGTCGCGCGATCGGTGATCACGCCCTTGACGTTTTGTCGGGGCAGGGGTTGCGCCACCGACTGTAAAGTGA
Organism: Chitinophaga pollutisoli; assembly: GCF_038396755.1. Lineage (NCBI taxonomy): Bacteria > Pseudomonadati > Bacteroidota > Chitinophagia > Chitinophagales > Chitinophagaceae > Chitinophaga > Chitinophaga pollutisoli. The sequence continues at coordinate 1,892,495 of NZ_CP149822.1, forward strand.
TCAAAACAAAAAGTCCAATCTTGATAATGAGCTTCATCGGGGTTATTTTTCCCGCAAAAATGCCCCGCTTTTCCACCCAAATCAAGCCCGCCCGTCCCCAACCGTTGTTTTCAGGGTGTGAATGGTATTACCGGAGATACTGCCGGACGCGGGCATCTTCGCCGTACACATCCTCATAAAACCGCAGCTTCCCGTCGCGGTACTCGGCCGAAAAATAACGGATGTAGATCGGAAGGCGCTTCGTAAAGGCGTATGTCCGCTGTTCCTCACGGGCCTGCCAGGCGCGCACGGTGTCTGCCATGCCGGGTTTGGGATCGTGGCTCACGAGGTACATGGCCAGGCTGTCCCAGGCCTGCACCCGCACGCAGCCGTGGCTGAGGGCGCGGTTGGAATTGGCGAACAACTTGCGGTTATTGGTGTCGTGGAGATAAACGCTGAAACGGTTGGCGAAATTGAACTTCATGATGCCCAGGGAATTATCGAGCCCGTCCATCTGCCGCAGCACATAAGGGAAGTAATTTTTGTTGAGCTTCTGCCAGTCGATGGAATCCGGGGAAATGATATTTCCCTGGTGATCCACCACTTCCAAATTCTTTTCGTAGAGATAATTCCTGTCTTTTTTGATCTGCGGCAGCATTTCCTTGAACACGATGCTGTAGGGCACGCGCCAGTAAGGGTACAGCACGAAGTTGGTCATGACAGAACTGAGCTGCGGCGTGCGCGTGCGGGACGTTCCCACGATCACGCGGGATTCCAGCACCAGGCCCGCCGAATCGTCCCACACCTGGAGGCGGAATGCGGGAATGTTCACCATGAGGTAACGCGCCGGCAAAGTATCCGGCATTTTACGCCAGCGGTCGAGGTTGATCCCGGCCTGTTCGATCCATTCAACGGGCTGGCGGTTCAGGTATTGAATGGTACGTTTCCCGGCGATGCCATCCGGGTATAATTGAATTTCCTGCTGGAATTGTTTGATGGATTTTTTGAGGGCAACGGTATCCTCCAACGGATACAGCAAGGTATCGAAATGCCCTGTTTTCGCCAGCCGCAACGCTAGCTGACGGCGGAATGCGGCGGTATCGGCATATTCGGCGGGAATGGTGTCCCAGGTTTCTTTCCCGAAACGCAATTCGTATGCTGCAATGCCGGATTTGAGCAGCTGATAGGCTTCGTGCGAAGGCTCGCACGCCTGCAGTACTTCACTGATGCGGTTGCCGGCCAGCGCGTCGCGGAGGAAGGCATTGAGCGTATCGTCGGCGATCACCGAATCCTTTCGCAGGGCGATGCTGTCACGCGGGATAACGCCGCAATGCAGGTGGTTGGCGAGTTTGAAGAAAGCGTCGGTGAGCAGCACGTCAGTTTGCGCCCACAGGGCGGCGTCGCGGCGGGCGTCTTTATCATTGCGCCTCCGGTCTTGCGCGGCCTGCAAAGCTTCCGCGTGGTAGTGCGCGGGGTTAAGCCCATACAGCCGGGCGTTCCGAATCCAAAGGAGGAGGCTGTCGGCCTGTGGGGTAGCTTCCCCGTTCCTGGACCAGATGGCCTTCCCGCCATTGCCGGCATAAGCAGCATGTAGTGCGGCTGGGCTTTGCGCCATCACGCTGTCTTCCATCCAACCCTCATTCCCATCCACATACTCCAGCCGCTCCGCAATCTGTTGCGGCACCACTTCGTCGAGCTGCTGCACGTTCTGCACAACTTCCTGTTGACGGGGCTTCCCTTTTTCTGCCCGCAAGCCGCGGCCATAAGGATGACAAAAAAAGACAATACGATCTTGCAAAATCTCATTCCTGACGCAGATTAAAATTGACTTTCGAATGTAGTGATTATTGCAAAGACCGTGCTGCTATGAACGTGTGATTGTCCGATTATGCGTGTTAACCCGACCGGATTGCGTATTTACCGCAAATTCTCCCGGATATCCCTACTGACATCCTCCTGCCATCCTTCGTTCATCCTTCGAACGTGTTCGCTCGTGGTGCGGGTTTGAGGGTATTTGGACGAAGGATCGACGAAGGATGAACGAAGGATTGACGAAGGATCGACGGAGATTTGTCACATCCTGCCGGCCGTTTCTCCGGCAAATCCTGCTGACATCCTGCTGACATCCTTCAATGATTCTCCAAGCGTCTCCAATGCTGGCTTAGGTTTGAGGGTGTTTACCTGAAGGATGGCAGAAGGATCATTGAAGGATGAGCGTACCTTTGTCCTTTCACCCCACGTTTTTACATTGCTCACCCCAATACGTCTGCCGGTCACCCCATTTTTTGCATCCGGATGGGTGATCCGGTTATTTTTGTGTTGTTGCCGGGAGGTGGGTTATTTGTGCATGGCCGGGCTGATCCGCAGGTACACCTGTCCGCTGAGGGGTTGCTTGCCGTACAGGCCGTCCAGCGCGGAATTGGCGAAATGAATGGTGCCCTGGGCGCCGAGCGCCACGTTCGTTTTCCAGACGGTGGCTAGCGTGCGGGCGTAACCTAACGTAAAAGCATGTACGCTGAATTTATCTTCGCCGAACTTGTCTTCCAGTTGCAGCTCATGGGTGGATTTCTCTACAAACTCGTACCGGCCGTACACGGCGTTCCTTTGCAACTGCAGGTTGCTTTCCGCCAGGAAGGAGTGCTCGCGGTGGCCGTCGCTCTTGTCGTTCAGCCCCCACACAGCCGAAGACGCCACGAAGCTGCCGGGTTTGCGAAGCGGAACGGTATGAATGGCCGACGCAGTAGTGCGCGTCACGTTTTCTTCGGGCTCGCCGGCTTCCGGACTGTGGACGAAAGCCTGCGAAAATTGGAGGGCCCACTGGCGCGAGGGATTGTAGCTCACGCGGTAAGCGTAACTGTCGAACAGCGGCTTGTCGAAATTGTAGCGGTCTTCATCAGGTTCCCGCCCGGTGAACGACGAGAATTCCGCCTTCACCTGCTTATACCGGAACCCCAGCGTACCCACGCCGAACGTGATATGGGTGGCATCCTGCCAGTGGTGGCCCAGCGGCGCGTCGGGGTTGCTCATAGCGGAAACGCGGTGCATGAACACAGGGGCGCTTATCGCAGGCTCACCAGGGTAACCGAGGTAAGCATACACATCCATGTCTTTATTGATGCTATGCGTGTACCCCACGCTCACCGCCGCGAAGAGATCGTGCGGGTGCTGACGGTCGACCAGCGGGCGACCGTTCCAGGTTTCGCCGGATTGGTACAGGAGCGGGTAACCAGCGCCGCCCATCACGAGCCGGTCGAAGCTGAGCATGACGGTGGTATTGAAAAGCCCTTTCTTGCCCACCCGGTGGTTCATCATGCCCATGAACCAGTTGGGCGCATCAAGTTTGGCGGCGCCGCGACTGCCTTTGGCGGTGAAATCAGTGGATGTATAACGAAAAAAGACGTTGCCATGGAACATGAAGCTGGTGCGGTCGTTGCCGGTCATGTACATGTACATCGGGCTGTTGTCGGGCAGCCAGCTGGTTCCCGACCCGTTGCGGTTCATGGGAAGGTGGAGGCTGTAAGCGTGGGACATATTGCCCATTCCGTGTTGCTGATGCCCGCCGTGGTCCTGCATGGCATGCCCGGCGTGGGGATCCTTCGAAGGCACGGTGTCTTTTTTCGGCATCGTATGATGCTCATGCTGCGCGGACGCGGATATAGCGATGGTGGCAAACAAGGCCAGTGCTGCTAGTCGTTTCATACCCAAAAGTTTACTTACAACAATTTTTCTTTGTGAATAGCGATCCGATAAAACGGAAAATGCTGGTGACGATCTTCATATTGGCCAAATTTGAATGATGACACAAAGGTACCCCCCATCCCGGGGGCCTCCGTTACACAATTATGCGCTTCTGTTACATCATTTATATCCCTTTCATTTACAACATCCTTGCCGGGAAATTGATGAAAGTCAACGTTCCGCCTGAGGCGGCTCACCTCCGGGTATGATATCCCTTCGTAGCTTTCCTTAAACGATTCGACCTATGAATGCTTCACAATGGATAGAGCTCACGCACCCTGTAGCGTTGTTCCTGCTCTGTACGGCCACCGGCCTGCTTTTCATCATCATTCTTCTTGCCAATACCGTTATTTCCTCCATGGATGTTTACCGTGATAAACACCTGAAAAAAGACAACCTGACCCAATCCTTCTTCCCCCTGATCCTCGTTCCCGGTCTGGCCGATGATATGTTCTTCACCCTTACGGCGGTTGTGGTGCTGGAGGTTTTGGTCATCCTCGTCCTGCTGGCCCTCCTCCGTTTCATGACCGGCATCAGGATCAGCTATAAGGCCTGGGCCACCACGCTCATCCTCTTCGGGGTATTCGGCTTTGTGCTGGCCAACACGCTGGGTGAGCGACCGTTGCCGCCAACAACCATAGCGGAAGCCACCGCGCCCGCGCCCGAACGGAAGATCGACCCGGCCAACGTGCCGGAACTGACCGATGCGGCCGACCTCGAAGCCGGGAAACGCATTTTCGCCCGCCGCTGCGCGGTTTGCCACGGCGGCGCCGGCAAAGGGACCATCGGGCCCAACCTCACCGACGGCGAATGGCTCCACGGCGGCAGCGCCAACGAGATTTTCCACACCATTAAGAACGGTGTACCCTCAAAAGGGATGCAGGCCTGGGAGAAAGTCCTCAGCGACCTGGAGACCGCACAGGTGACCGGGTTCATTATTTCCCTCAAAGGAAGCTGATAACGATCATTGCCGGGTGTGACCCGACTCATCGCCCATGCGCGCAAGTGCCGATACTTTTGGCGCATGATCAAACAAGCCCAGGAAGTAAGCCATCAATGCGCGCATTGCGGCGAGCCTTGTCCACCCGACGAACAGTTCTGCTGCCAGGGATGCCAGACAGTTTACGAACTGCTGAACGAAAACGGCCTCTGCCGGTATTATGAGATCAACGACAAGCCCGGCGTGGCGCAGCGCCAGCCGGTACGCCAGGATAAATTCGCTTTCCTGGAAGACGAGCGCACCGAGCGGCAGCTGTTGCAGTTCCGCGACGAAAAGCAGGCACACGTTACGTTTCACATCCCGCACATCCATTGCAGCTCCTGCCTGTGGCTCCTCGAAAACCTCCACCGCCTGGACGCCGGCGTGCAGCAGACGGAGGTGAATTTCGCGGAAAAGGATGTACGCATCATCTACGACCCCAATCAAACTTCATTGCGGAAAATAGCCGAAACGCTGACCAGCATCGGTTATGAGCCGTACATCAGCTTGCAGGATCTCAAGTCCCGCAAGCCCGCTCCCAACCGCAAGCTCATTTACCAGCTGGGCGTGGCGGGATTCTGTTTTGCCAACATCATGCTACTGTCGTTCCCCGAATACTTTTCAGGCGAGGGGCATATGGAAGGCCAGATGACAGTGGTTTTCAGATACCTGAACCTCCTGCTCTCCCTTCCCGTTTTTCTCTATAGCGCACAGGCTTTCTATATGCCCGCCTGGAAAGGACTCAAGCATGGTTTCCTCAATATCGACCTCCCCATTGTACTCGCCATCGTGACCACATTTGTCCGCAGCGTGGTGGATGTGCTCTCCGGTTCAGGGGGCGGCTATTTCGATTCGATGACCGGCATCGTGATGTTTATGCTGATCGGCCGGTTGCTGCAGGATAAAACATACCGGGGGCTTTCGTTCGACCGGGATTACACGGCTTATTTCCCGATTGCCGTGACCGTGATGAAAGACGGCAACGAAGCGCCCACGCAGCTCCCCGACGTAAAAACAGGCGATACCCTGCTGATCCACCACCAGGAGCTGATCCCCGCGGATGGCTTGCTGGTGAAGGGTTCGGCGTTGATTGATTACAGCTTTGTGACGGGGGAATCCGTTCCGGTTCGCAAACAGATGGGCGAGATCATTTACGCCGGCGGGCGGCAGCTGGAAGGGAATATGGAAATCCTCACCATCCGCGAGGTGGCGCAGAGCTACCTGACGAGCCTCTGGAACCGCGAAGAGCTGCGCCGCGACAATCCCGGCAAACCATCGTTCATCCACCTGTTGGGACAATATTTCACCTGGGTGGTGTTGTTTATAGCGGCGGCAACGGCCGTGTACTGGGGGATTTACGACAATGCTAAAATCTGGCCCTCGGTGACGGCGATCCTTATCATCGCCTGCCCCTGCGCGCTGCTGCTGGCGGCTTCGTTCACGAACGGGCATATGTTGCGGATCCTGAGCCGGCATAAACTGTACCTCCGCAATGCGCAGGCCATCGAGCGGCTGGCGGGGGTGACGCATATCGTTTTCGATAAGACAGGCACGCTGACGGGTAAGTCGAGCACCACCGTGTCGTGGCACGGGCGGGAGCTGACGCACGCGGAAGTAAGCGCCGTAGCGGCGTTGACGGCCCACTCGCAGCACCCGGCGAGCCGGCAGGTCCGCGAGTTTGTGGGTAAGCCGGTGGTGCATACCATCGACCGGTTCAGCGAGCAGCCGGGGCAGGGCTTGCAGGGCTGGGTGCACCAGATGCACGTGCAACTGGGCAGCGCGGCGTACACCGGCGCGCGGGAGGCCGCGCAGCCGGGCGCGAGCGTGGTGCATGTGAACATCAATGGCGACCATGCCGGGTATTACCTCCTGGAACACGCTTACCGGAAAGGAATTCCGGAAATGCTGGGTGAATTGCAGCAGCATTTCGGGCTGACGCTGCTTTCCGGCGACCAGCCTGGAGAAGCGGGGAATTTACGGCGGATGATGGGCGACAAAGCGACGTTGCTTTTCCAGCAGCAGGCGCACGACAAGCTCGACCGGATCGTACAATTGCAGGAAAAAGGGGAAAAGGTGCTGATGATCGGCGACGGGCTCAACGACGCCGGCGCCCTTCGCCAGAGCGATGCCGGGATCAGCCTTACAGAGGACTCCAACAACTTCACCCCTGCCAGCGACGGCATCCTGGAAGCATCTCAGCTGCACCGGCTACCGGCGTTCATCCGGATGAGCCGGATCAATAAACGCATCATTCTCATTGCTTTCGTGTATTCGATCGTGTATAACCTGACGGGGTTGTTCTTCGCCGTGCAGGGCATTTTAAGCCCGCTGACGGCCGCTATCCTCATGCCATCCAGTTCCATCAGCATTATCCTGCTGACCTGGGGGATGAGCGAATATGCGGGAAGGAAGCAACTCCGTTGATGAGCATCATCGGGCGGTTTGATCCGGGTCATCTGTACGCGGGCGCCGCCTCGATACTTTTACACCACAATTACAAACCACCGGATCATGAGTGTTATCATCATTCTTTTATGCGTCAGTCTTGCCGTGGCCATCTTTTTCCTGGCGGCATTTATCTGGTCTGTCAAAGACGGCCAGTATGACGATGATTATTCCCCTGCGCACCGCATGCTTTTCGACGACAAAACCAGTAAAGAATAAACCTCCGTTAATATGTCTCTTGAACAATTTTCGTACGACAACCGCACCGTCAAATGGTTTGCCTATGCCGCCATTTTCTGGGGCCTCATTGGTATGCTGGCGGGCCTCTGGGCCGCGCTGGAGCTGGTGGTCCCCGGCGCCAACCTGGGTTTTGCGCCCATCACTTTCGGACGCCTCCGGCCGGTGCACACCAATGCGGTGATTTTCGCATTTGTGGGCAACGGTATTTTCATGGGGGTGTACTACTCGCTGCAGCGCCTTTGCAAGGCGCGCATGTGGAGCGACCTGCTGAGCAAAATCCACTTCTGGGGATGGCAGGCCATCATCCTGGGGGGCGCGCTGACGCTCTTCCTCGGGTACACTACCGGTAAGGAATACGCCGAACTGGAATGGCCTTTCGATATCGCCATAACCATTATCTGGGTGGTATTTGGCGCCAACATGCTCGGCACGATCCTCAAGCGCCGTGTGAGCCATCTGTACGTTGCCATCTGGTTCTACATCGGTACCTGGGTGGCCATCGCCATGTTGCATATCGTGAACTCCTTCGAGATGCCGCTGTCGCTTTTCAAGAGCTATTCGTGGTACGCCGGCGTGCAGGACGCCCTGGTGCAATGGTGGTATGGGCACAACGCCGTGGCGTTCTTCCTCACCACGCCCTACCTCGGGCTGATGTATTACTTCGTACCCAAAGCCGCCAACCGCCCGGTTTATTCCTACCGCTGGTCGATCATCCATTTCTGGGCGCTGATCTTTATCTACATCTGGGCCGGCCCGCACCACTTATTATATACCGCGCTGCCTGAATGGGCGCAATCCCTCGGCACCGTATTCTCCATCATGCTGATCGCTCCCTCCTGGGGCGGTATGCTCAACGGCCTCCTCACCCTCCGCGGCGCATGGGACCGCGTGCGGGAAGACGCCGTGCTGAAATTCTTCGTGGTAGCGCTCACCGCTTACGGCATGGCCACTTTCGAAGGACCGATGCTGTCATTGAAAAATGTGAACGCCATCAGCCACTACACCGACTGGACCATCGCGCACGTACACGTGGGCGCCCTCGGCTGGAACGGCTTCCTGACCTTCGGCATCCTGTACTGGATGATCCCGCGGCTGTTCAACACGCAAATATTCTCCCGCAAATGGGCCAACGCCCACTTCTGGATCGGCACCCTGGGTATCATCTTCTACGCCATTCCCCTGTACTGGGCTGCGTTTACGCAGAGCATGATGTGGAAACAGTTTACGGAAGACGGCACCCTGAAATACCAGTTCATCGAAACCGTGAACGTCATCGTTCCCATGTACGCCCTGCGGGCAGTGGGCGGATTGCTCTACATTTCCGGTGTTGTGCTCATGATCGTGAACATCTGGAAAACCGTGCGCCGTGGTACTTTCGTAGCCAACGAGCCCGCTGAAGCCGCGCCCCTCGTGAAAACCGCCGCTGTAGAAAACCATGGCAAAAGCAAAGGCCACTGGCACAACTGGATCGAGAAACGCCCTGTGCAAATGGTGGTGTTCAGCCTGATCGTGGTTGGCATTGGCGGCGCCCTCGAAATGGTGCCCACCTTCCTGGTACGCAGCAACATCCCCACCATCAGCAGCGTGAAACCTTATACACCGCTGGAACTCCATGGCCGCGACATTTACATCCGCGAAGGCTGTTACACCTGCCACTCCCAGATGGTACGCCCCTTCCGCGACGAAGTAGCCCGCTACGGCGAGTATTCCAAAGCCGGCGAGTTCATCTACGACCACCCGTTCCAGTGGGGCTCCAAACGCACCGGGCCCGATTTGGCAAGGCTGGGCGGCAAGTACCCCGACAGCTGGCACTACAATCACATGCTGGACCCCGTGTCCATGTCCCCCGGATCGATCATGCCCGCTTATCCCTGGTTGTTCGACAACCGGATCGATAAAGGAAAAACGCCGGCGATGATCAACGTGATGCGCAAGATCGGCGTGCCTTACGCAGAAGGGTACGAACAACAGTCTAAAGCAGACCTGGAGAAACAGGCGAAGGAAATCACGGCCAACCTGAAGAAGGACAAGCTGGAAATCCCGGCCGACCGCGAGATAGTGGCGCTGATCGCCTACCTGCAACGACTGGGTAAAGATATCAAAGCAACACCAACCGCTACTTCAAACTGATCGCCATGAAATTTATCAATTATCTCAAAAGCATACAGGACGTCAGCGTTTACCCGATGGCATCGCTGCTTATCTTCTCCATCTTCTTCCTCGCGGCCGCGTATTTCGCGTTCCGCAGCGATAAGAAGACGATGGACGCAATCAGCCACTACCCGATCGACAACGATGGAACCGAAAAACAGTAAGCCCATGAAACGCATTCTCACATTATTGTTCACGCTCGCCGCCCTGCAGGTATCCGCCGCCGGCGCACCGCCCGATCCTTACGGCGAGCTGTCTCACCCGGTGGCCATCCTGCTGATCGCCATTGCCTGCGGACTGCTGATCGCCATCGTCATCCTCGGGCATACCGTGATAGGGGCTATCGACATCTTCCGCGACCGCATGAAAAAACTCCCGCTGGTGCTGCTCCTGCTCGCTGCAGGCCATGGCGCCTTTGCACAGGAAGCGGAGCAAGTGGCGGAAAAAGTATCGCAACCGGTCGTGGCCGGGCTTACAGACAGCACTTTCTATATGCTGCTGACAGTGATCGGGCTGGAAATTCTCGTGCTGCTGTTCCTCCTGCAGGCCCTGCGCATCCTCACCGGGATTACCGCGGCGAAGAAGAAGAAAGTAAAAGCCGCGACGGAAGCGAAGCCCGGCAAGCCGCGCGTTACGCTTATGGAGCGCCTCAACCAGACCAAAAGCCTGGATGCCGCATCCGAAGAAGATGTGGACATGGGGCACGACTACGACGGCATCCGCGAGCTGAACAACCCCACGCCGCCGTGGTGGCGCTGGACGTTCTACATCAGTATCATCTTCGGTGTCGTGTATGTATGGCGGTTCCACATCTCCGAAACGGCGCCCCTGCAATTGCAGGAACTGGCCATCGAAGAAGAAAAAGCAGCCATCGCAAAAGCGGAATACATGAAAAACTCCGCCAACAATATCGATGAGAACAACGTGACGCTGCTGGCCGATGCGGCCGATATCGAAGCGGGGCATAAAATGTTCTCCACCAACTGCGCCGCCTGCCACGGGCCGGAAGGACAAGGCCTCGTTGGCCCCAACCTCACCGACAAGTTCTGGGTGCATGGCGGTAAGGTAGGTGAGATTTTCTCCACCATTAAATACGGTGTTCCGGAGAAAGGAATGAAATCCTGGAAAGAAGACTTTTCCCCCAAACAGATCGCGCAGCTGTGCGCTTATATCCACTCCATAAAAGGTACGACTCCCGCCAATCCCAAAGCACCGGAAGGTGTTGAGGTAGCGGAATAAAAAACAAGGAAACATGGAAGAACACGACGAGTTCAGGGACCATCTGGCCACCATCGACGAGAAAGGAAAACGCAAATGGATCTATGCCAAGAAACCATCCGGAAGGCTGTATACAGCCAGAACGGTCCTGAGTGTCTGCTATTTCCTGCTGTTCTTCAGCCTGCCGTTCGTTCAAATCGACGGCAGGCCCTTGTTTCTTTTCGACATTCCCAACGGCCGTTTCACGCTCTTCGGCGCCGTGTTCTGGCCGCAGGATTTCTTCATTTTCGGCCTGGCCATGCTGGCGTTCATCGTCTTCATCGTACTCTTTACCATGGCCTTCGGAAGGATTTTCTGCGGATGGATCTGCCCGCAGACGATCTTCATGGAAATGTTGTTCAGGAAGATAGAATACTGGATCGAAGGCGACGCAGCGCAGCAACGTATTCTCAACCGCGCGGAATGGAGTCCGGAAAAGATCGTGAAGAAGACCGGCAAACATGCGGCATTCTTCCTCCTGTCTGTCATCATCGCCAACACCTTCCTCGCCTACGTCATCGGCGTGAAGGAGTTGCAAAAGATCATGACCGATCCCATGAGCGCCCACCTCGGAGGCTTCCTCGCTATGATCGCGTTCTCATTCGTGTTCTATGCGGTGTTCGCCTTCTTCCGTGAGCAGGTGTGTACGGTGGTTTGTCCTTATGGCCGCCTGCAAAGCGTTCTGCTCGACAAGAATTCCGTGGTGGTTGCCTACGATTACGAACGCGGCGAGCCGCGGGGCAAATTTAAAAAAGAAGCGAACGACCTGGGGGATTGCATCGACTGCATGCAATGCGTCAACGTTTGCCCCACCGGCATCGACATCCGCAACGGCACGCAGCTGGAATGCGTGAACTGCACCGCCTGCATCGACGCCTGCAACTTCATGATGGAGAAGGTAGGCCGTCCGCAGGGGCTCATCCGCCTCGCTTCCGAAAACGGCATCGCGCAGAAGCAGCCGCTGCGGTATACGGGAAGATTGAAAGTCTATACCGTCATCTGCACCTTATTGCTCACCGCCATCACCTTCCTCCTCATCAGCCGCAAACCGGTGGATGGGTCTATCCTGCGGACGGCGGGAATGCTGTACCAGGAGCGCGGGCAAGACAGTGTGAGCAATCTCTACCGCATCAAACTTGTCAACAAAACATTGCAGGATGTACCGCTGGAACTCCGCATCGAAAGCGGCAGCGGGAAAGTGGAAGTGGTGGGGATGCCCATCCATGTGAAAGCGGAAGCGCAGGGCGAGGGCACGTTCTTTATCGTGCTGCCGCGTAGCGCCATCCTGGAAAGGAAATCCGTTTTAAAAGTGGGATTATATGAAAACGGCAAAAGGATCGGGGAAAAGAAGACCACCTTCCTCGGGCCCGTCAGCCAATAAAAACAAACTACTATGAACTGGGGTCATTCCATCATCATCGTATTCGTCCTCTTCGCCATAGGCATTCTTACGCTCGTCACCCGCAGCATGCAAACCCGCATCGACATGGTGACGCCCGATTACTACGCCGAAGAATTGAAATACCAGGCTACCATCGACGCGCGCAACAACACCGGCGCCCTTTCCGCTCCGGTGCGCGTGCAACAGCCCGGAGACACCATCGAGATCACGTTCCCCGGCGAGCTGAAAGGCGAGCCCCTGCAAGGGAAAGTGCATTTCTACCGTCCGTCGGATTCCCGGCGGGACATTACGCTGCCCCTGCAACTGGATGAAGCCGGCAGGCTGCTGGTAAGCCGTTCGCAGCTCGACCGTGGCCCATACCGCATCAAATTCCAGTGGCAGCACAACGGTAAAGATTATTTCCAGGAAACGCAATTCTACGTACAATGATGACCACCGCCATTACCGCCGCATGGCTGCTTTCCGCCCTGGGGCTGGGCTTCCTCGGCAGCTTCCACTGCATCGGGATGTGCGGGCCCATCGCCCTCACGCTGCCCGTTCAGCATTTGAGCGGCTGGCGGAAAATGGGCGGCATCCTGTTGTACAATGCCGGCAGGGTTACGACGTATATGTTGCTGGGCATGGCTTTCGGCTGGCTCGGGCAGCAGTTTTACCTGGGCGGATGGCAGCAGGGATTGTCGGTGGGCCTGGGCGTGTTGCTCCTCGCCGCCGTGCTCTTCGGCAAGCTGATGCCCAATATGAAGATCGGGTTCGTGCAGCGTTCGCTGGGCAAATTGCTGGCGCGCCGCAGCACCGGCACCTTGTATGCCATCGGGTTCCTGAACGGTTTTCTTCCCTGCGGAATGGTGTATATGGCCATCGCGGGGGCGGTAGCGTCGGGGAGCGTGTGGGGCGGGGCCTTGTTTATGGGGGCGTTTGGCGCGGGCACTTTACCTGCCATGGCGGCCGTTTCGTGGTTCAGCCAGCTCCTGGGGATGAAGGGGCGCCTCACCGTACGCCGCGCCATGCCTTATGTGATGGGCCTGATGGCCGTGTTGCTGATTCTCCGGGGATTGAACCTCGGCATCCCGTATGTTAGCCCGGAGATGCACCCGCATGCTGTACAAGCGGAAAAAGTGATTGAAAAATGTTGTCATAAATAGAGCGTCATGACTACCACCATGTTGAAAAAATACCAGGTCGCCGCACCGCGATATACGAGCTATCCAACCGTCCCGTATTGGGAAACCGGCGCATTCAAGGAGACCGAATGGCTGGACGGGCTCGCGCCTTCTTTCGCCTCGCTGAACAATGAAGACGGTATCAGCCTCTACATCCACCTTCCTTTCTGCGAGCGGCTCTGCACTTACTGCGGCTGCAATAAATATATCACCGTCAACCACGACCACGAAATTCCTTACATCAACACCATCCTGCAAGAGTGGGATCTTTACCTGCAACATTTCCCGGAGCGCCCGCGCATCCGCGAAGTGCACCTGGGCGGAGGCACACCCACTTTCTTCAGCCCCGCCAACCTCACCCGCCTCATGCAAGCCATCTTCGCCACGGCCGACGTGCTGCCCGGCGCGGAACACAGCTTCGAAGGGCACCCCAACAACACTACCGAAGCGCATATGCAGGCGCTCTACGACCTCGGCTTCCGCCGGATGAGCCTCGGTATCCAGGACCTCGACCTGAACGTCCAAACCATCATCAACCGCATCCAACCTTTCGAAAACGTCCGCAATTGCGTCGACATCGCACGCCGGATCGGATATGATTCCATCAACTTCGACCTTATCTACGGCCTGCCCCTGCAAACGCCCGACAGCATACGCAATACCTTCACGCAGTGCATGCACCTGCTCCCCGAACGCATTTCCTTCTACAGCTACGCCCACGTGCCCTGGATCAAAGGCAACGGGCAACGGCTCTTCAGTGAAAAAGACCTGCCCACCGGCGACCAGAAACGCGCGCTGTACGAACTGGGAAAATCCATCCTCGAAAATTACTTCTACAAAGAAATCGGCATGGACCACTTCGCCCTGCCCGACGACAAACTGTTCCAAGCGGCGGCCAACGGCAGCCTGCACCGCAATTTCATGGGATACACCGACCATCGCACTTCCCTCCTGATCGGCCTGGGCGTTTCCGCGATCAGCGATACCGGTAATGCATACACGCAAAATGAGAAATCCCTGTCTGCCTATCAGGAAAAAGTCCGCCAGGGGAAACTCCCCGTGTTCCGCGGACATATGCTTACGAAAGAAGACCTCCGGCTCCGCAACCACATTCTGAACCTCATGTGCCGCTTCGAAACCAGCTGGGACCGCCAGGACGCCAACTGCGACGCCATCTCCGAAAGCCTCCAGCGCCTGCAGGAACTGGAACACGACGGACTGGTGGAAGTGCATCCCGGCAAAGTGGTGGTCACCGAAAAAGGAAAGCCATACATACGCAATATATGTATGGCTTTCGATGCCCGGTTGTGGCGGAACGTGCCGCAATCACAGCTGTTCAGCAACGCGGTCTGATCAGATTTTATCCAGCGGCCGGCGCTTCTCTTCCTTCAGTTGTTTGAAATGACTCGGCGTAAGCCCCGTCACCTTCTTGAACTGGCCGGAGAGATGCGCCACGCTGCTGTAACCCAGCTTCCAGGCGATTTCGCTCAGCGTCAGCTCGCCGTATACCAGCAATTCCTTCACCCTTTCTATTTTCTGCTGGATGATGAACTGCTCGATCGTGGAATTCTCCGTTTCAGAAAACAGTTTGCTCAGCAGGTGATAATCTTTCTGCAACTTCTGCGACAGCAGCGTGGAAAAATTTTCATTCATCTCATCCAGCTCGCCGTAATGCACGGTTTCGATGACGAAATTCTTGATGGCTTCCACCGTTTGCGCCTTGCGGTCGTCCAGCAGCAGGAATCCTTCTTCCTCCAAAGCTTTCGCGATGCGCGCGGAGGCTTCAGCATCGGGTGCGGTTGCGAGAACGGCTTTCCCCAACGTCACATCATTCACTACCTGTCCTTCGTGTTCCAGCACATACCGCACCATTTTGATGCAACGCGGACAAACCATGTTTTTGATATGTAATACCGTGCTCATGCTATTTTTTGAAGATGTTATACAAATTGTATTCGTAACGAACGAGGAAACTCTGATCGGCCATCCGGGTCATATCACCGAATAACTGCGTGCGGTAACCCAGGTCCACGCGTGAATTGCTGTTGATGATAAATTGCACCGCCGGCGCCACGTCCACGTAATAACCGCTGCGGTATGGGTCGAGGTTCGATTTGCCGAGGAGCTCCACGTACAGGTTCACGTTCGTCTGCCTGTAGCTTTTATACTTCCTGGGCAACAAGAGGTAACCGGCCGACAGCGTGTAATTCAGCGCGCTGCGCGACACGTACGGCAAATTGTGCCGCGTGTTGTTCATATACCGTTCGTAAGCCAGGCTGCCGGACACGGCCAGCTTGTGCACCAGCTGCGTGGCCACGATGCCCGCACTCACACCGGACGTCATCCCGTCGAGATCGAGGTCCTGGTTGTTGAATGCCGGAGCGTTGTGATCATGGTTGCCGTCCATTGGCGGCGTGTAGGGATTGTTGATGATGGAACCTTTTGCGAAGGCGGCCATCCGGAAATGGGATTGCACATCATCGACGGAAAGGAACCTGTATTTGGCGTACAACTGCGCACCTTCGGCCCTGAAGCGGTTTTCCATCACGTTGGAGAAAAATCCGCTGGCATGTACCATAAGCTTTTTGCTGATGCCGAACATCAGTTCCGGTTGCAGGCGGTAGCCGGTGTAGCTGTCGTGGTCGAGGGGATAGCATTTATTGGTCACGCGAACGCCGAACGAGTTGGCGGGCATGTTGCTGGCGGGCTCGGTGTTGACGTACAGTTCCTGCGCCTGCACCGTCAGCCCCGCGCTTGCGAGCGCGAGGATGATACTAATTTTTTTCAGCATGTGCGGCGGTTAAATGGTGACGTGATAAACCCTGTTGCCGGCGCCTTTCTTTTCCTGGCTGCAGCAAGCTTCCATGAAGCCGGTGTTGATGCAGTTCATTTTGGTGAGGGCGCTGTACTTTTTAAAGGATTTGGAGGGCAGAAAATCGCGGTCGATGACGGTCACGTCTTTTTCGCCGCTCAGGGTCTGCGGTTTCACGTTCACGAAGTGCAGGGTTTGCCCGGCGAAGGGAATGTGGGCGTCGTTCTCGACTTTCACGTTGTTGAAGTCTGCCGTCATCACCAGTTTCCCTATGGAGAATCCGGCGCCTTCCACTTTCTGGCGAATCTGGTCGATATTGACGTTGGCGCCGGGTTTGAAATGGAGGATGAAGGTGGTGGCGTTGAGGTCGGTGTCGATCTTGTCGACGAAAGACAGTGTTTTGAGGGCTTTCTGCGTGGCGTTGGAGCACATGGCGCAGGTGAGGCCGGCGGCCTGGAGGGAAGCTTTTTTATATTGTTGCGCGGATGCGGAGAACGTAATGCCGGTCAGCGCCAGCGCGAAGAGAATCGTTTTCATTTTTCCTGGATTTGAGGCCCGGGGGCCGGTTGAATATGCTAATAGTTCAATAATGGTGTCTTGAGGAAGACGCCATATCAAATCAGGAAGAGACAGAATTGTTTGTAAAGGGGAATGCCGGTTGGCGGCGGGGCGTTGATGGGCGCCCAAACGGTAAACGCGGGCGAAACGGCGGCAATGGCCTGCCAGTCGGGTTGCAGCACCATCAAAACGGCGGGTGAAGGGGCCGGAAGGTTCGTCCCGGCTTTGGCGGCCTGGTGGGAGTCGTCGTATTTCACGAAGTGGGCTTCGTCTTTACAGCAATCCCCTTTCACCGGCATGCCGCATTTATTGCAGCCTTCGTCATGGGTATCGTGCAAATCCACCGAAGCCAATTCCCCCATACAGTAATGCACATTCACACTGAACCCGCTGGTAATCAGCGTGTACAGCCCTGCAATGCATATGGTAAGGAATTTCTTCATATTACAAAGTTACGCTTTTTTCCGGCAACGGGCCATCAGTTTACGAACCACCAGCGCAGGCCCACCCGGATACCAAAGTTGTTCGACGGGTACAGGGGGAAACAAAGTTGTTGTCCCATACCAGCGAGTTCAGGTTTTCGCCTCGGACGTAGGCCGACAGCGATTTGATCCGGAAATGCACGAAAGCGGCCACGTCGGGCATATTGGAAATCTGCTGCACGTTCTGGTAGAAGAACTGACCGAGAACGGGGGAATATTCGTCCGCATAGTACGGCGTATTGTATTTGCCTTCCAGGCCGGTGTAGAGATTCAGGTTTTTGAAGAGCTTGGCGGTGTATGCCACGCGGAGGCGCGCCCATACCGTGGGCAGCTGCAGGGGCGCGGTGCCCGCCAGCTGCTGGAAGGCCACGTCGCCGTCGAAAGTGAAGCTTCTCACATCGATGCGTTTGTAGGCCACGAGCTGGAGGAGGTTGAACAACCCGCTGTTCTGGGCGCTTTCGGTGAAGCTTTTGAAGTAGGTGTAATTGGTGTACAGGAAATAGTTGGCAGAGAGGTTGTACTTCCCTTTTTTATTGTCTGCCCTCAACTGCACCTGCGTGATATTTTCTTTACTGAGGCTGTTGTTGGACCACTCTTCACCGTAGCGGGTACCGAAGTAGCGGTACACGTACGACGGTTCGCGGTTCACGTTGTTGACCATGAGGCTTACATTGCCGAGGGTTTCGTTGAGATAGCGGCTCAGGCGGCCGTAGGCCGAGAAGTCGCCGGCGTTCTCGCCGATGGGATAGAGCTCGCCTTTGGCCTGGAGGTCCCAGCGTTGGTTGCGGGTTTTATTCCGGTATTCGCCATGGAGGCGCAGGTTGGTGAAAGATTCCTCTCTCAGCTCGCTTCCCTGGAATTGTCCTTTGATGATCTCGAAGGCCGCGCCCACGCGGATGAAGTGCGCCTGGTTCCCGCGCATGGGGAACTGCATGAGCGAGATGTCGTTGCTGAACACGCGCCAGCGGTGGCGGGTGCGCAGGGTATCCGGATTGTTCAGCGGTACTGTGAGATTATAGAAAGTGCGGTAGTACAGCGAATCAGGCGCCGCATCCTGGAAGCGGTAGGTGTTTTCGGTGTAAGTAAGCGTATGCTCCACGCGGAACACCGGGTCGAACTTGTAGTACTGGGTGGTATCGTTCACATGCACCGTGTCGCCGTGGCCCCAGTCGTATTGCTGGCGAACGAGGATGCTGGCGTCCTGGTTATAGCTTTTGGTGGGGATGTTGGTGTTGAGAAGTCCTCCGAGGCCGGGGTTGTTGCCACCCAGGCGTACGGGCACGAGGCGCCGGTCTTTGTTGTCCGGGTCGCTCAGGTCCGCGGGGTCCATCACACCGCCGTTTTCGCCGCCATTGATTTTATTGAGGTAATAGCTGAGGTAGAGGTGATAGCGTTTGTCCTGGCTGTTGTAATTGGCCGTTACATTATAGGTATCGTGGTTGGTGGCCTGGTTCTGGAAGAAGCCCGGGCTGTTCACTTTGCGGTACTGGAAGGAGAAATTGAATTTCTCGCCCCGGTTCTGCGTGTGTTGCACGTTGATCATCTGCTCCTGCTTGGCGCCGATGAGGTACCACAGTTCGGAGAAGGGGCGGTTGGTGTTATAGAATTTAGCGTTCTGGTGGTTGAAGGCGTACACGTCGTAGGCGTGGAACCCGGGATCGAATCCCGGCAGCATGCGGGGCGTGAACACGAGGTTGCGGGCGGCGTTGCCGTTGTTGCCCAGCGTCATGTAGGTGGAGGGGAATCCGAGGTAGTTCAGCGAGAAGTCGGCGATGGTGGAGTCGATGGTGAAATCGGTGGGCTCGTCGAGGAACCGGTAGCGGAGCGTGAGCGTATCCGGCTCATGGTCGTGCTTGGTGGTATCGCGCTGCATGCTGGTGTTGCCGCCGCCGCCCATGCCGCGTCCGGGAAGGCGGCCGGTGTTGAATTGTGCCTTAAGGGCGGTGCCGGTGCAAACCAGCAGGAAGAAAAGGATCGAGAATTGCCTCATCGGGATGATTCGTGTAAGGTCCGGCATATGCTACAATTGCCGGGCCAGTTCGCTGAAAATATAAGTTAAATGTGGTTCCGCCGATTTGGCGGCGGCCAGTACCTCTTCGTGGGTGATGACGTTTTCCTCTTCCCGGATGCCCAGGTCGGTGATCACGCTCATGGCAAACACGCGGAGGCCGCTGTGGATGGCCACGATCACTTCGGGAACGGTGCTCATGCCCACGGCGTCGCCACCGATGATGTGCATGAATTTGTATTCGGCCCGCGTTTCGAACGTGGGGCCCTGGACGCCAACGTACACCCCCTCATGCAAAGGTATCCCCTTCCCTGCCGCGATGCTTTTGGCGGCGGCGATGAGGGATTTGCTGTAAGGCTCGCTCATATCGGGAAAACGGGGGCCGAGGGCGATGTTGTTGGGACCGCGGAGGGGATGCTCGGGCTGGAGGTTGATATGATCGGTGATGATCATCAGGTCGCCCACCCGGAAATTCGCGTTCATGCCGCCGGCGGCGTTGGAGATGAGGAGGGTTTCGATGCCGAGGGCCTTCATCACGCGGACGGGGAAGGTGACCTGCTGCATGGAGAGCCCTTCATAATAATGGTATCTCCCGGCCATGGCCACGACCGGTTTGCCGGCGAGCTTCCCGAGGATGAGCCGCCCCGAATGGCCTTCCACCGTCGCCGGTGGAAAGTGGGGGATCTGGTCATAGGGGATTTCGGTCCTATCCGTTATCTCCCCCGCCAGGTTGCCCAGGCCGCTGCCCAGGATGATGCCCAGCACGGGGCGCTCCTTGGCGAATTGCTGTATGTAAGCCTTCGATTCGTTGATCTGTTCCAGCATATCCATCCGGGTTTTATGCCCCGCAAAGTTAATTCTTCGTTGCATATCATCCGCCCCCTCCAAAGAAATCCCCATATTAAAACATAAAATGCCTAAATTAGCGGCCAAATTTGTATTCCGATGAATTTACACGAGTACCAGGCTAAAGAACTGCTGAAAAAATACAATGTACCGGTACAGGAAGGTATCCCGGTTGACACGCCCGAAGCTGCCGCAGAGGCTTACAAGCAACTGAAGGTGCAGTTTGGAAACGAGTTCGCCGTTGTAAAGGCGCAAATCCATGCGGGAGGCCGCGGGAAAGGGAAAGTACGTGGTACCGAACAACGCGGCGTTGCCGTGGGTAAAAACGCGGAAGATGTAAAAACCATCGCCGGAAATATCCTCGGTGGCACCCTCGTTACGATCCAGACCGGCGAAGCCGGAAAGGTTGTCAATAAAGTATTGGTAGCGCAGGACGTTTACTATCCCGGCGCCAATCCCATAAAGGAATTTTACCTCTCTATCCTCCTCGACCGCGCCACCGGCCAGAACGTGATCATGTATTCCACCGAAGGCGGTATGGACATCGAGGAAGTTGCGCATAACACGCCCGACAAGATCTTTAAAGAATGGGTATACCCCGGCGGCAAGCTCGAAGGCTTCCAGGCGCGTAAAATCGCCTTCAACTTCGGCCTCTCCGGCGAAGCTTTCAAAAACATGGTGAAATTCGTGACCAACCTGTATAACGCATACGTTGGCCTCGACGCTGCCATGCTCGAAATCAACCCCCTCTTCAAAACCAGCGACGAAAAAATCATCGCGGTGGATTGCAAACTGAACCTGGACGACAACGCACTGATCCGCCACCCCGAACTCGTTGCCCTGCGCGACATCACCGAAGAAGATCCTACCGAAGTGGAAGCAGGCAAATACAACCTCAACTTCGTGAAACTCGACGGTAACGTGGGTTGCATGGTGAACGGCGCAGGCCTCGCCATGGCTACGATGGACATGATCAAGCTCTCCGGTGGCGAACCCGCCAACTTCCTGGACGTAGGCGGCACCGCCAACGCCCAAACCGTGGAAGCCGGTTTCCGCATCATCCTGAAGGATCCGAAAGTGAAAGCCATCCTCATCAACATCTTCGGCGGTATCGTTCGTTGCGACCGTGTGGCGCAAGGCGTTATCGACGCTTACAAATCCATCGGCAACATCAGCGTTCCCATCATCGTTCGCCTGCAAGGCACCAACGCTCCCGAAGCCAAAGCCCTCATTGAAGAAAGCGGCCTGAAAGTACAATCCGCGATCCTCCTCAGCGAAGCGGCAGCACTCGTAAACAAAGCCGTAAGCGCATAAGCCGCCGGTTTTATCATATTTTTCCTGGGAAAGACGGTCGGTTTGACCGTCTTTTTCTTTTGTAACCGGCACCATTCCCCTGCCCCGGCCCCCGTTGTGTCACTCCCTTCAACGGCAGCGCGCTGTCGGCGGATGCATCCGCGGTAATTTTGCGTTCCGGGCCGAAAAAATGCCTATTTTTATGGTCCATCCTTCCTTGCTAAAACATGACGGCCTAAAATCACGAACAGCATGTTACGAATCCGTCATTTCTTCCTTATCTGCTCGGGCGCTCACCTGCCCCTGCTTCGCCGCGCACCTGCCGAAACCAACAAGTACGCCGGCATCGGCGCCACTATTTTCTTTACCGGCCTCTTTGCCGCCCTCGCAGCCGGTTACGCCTTATGGACCGTTTTCCGGACCCCCTGGGCTGCCGTAGGGTTCGCCCTGCTGTGGGGCCTCATGATCTTCAATCTCGACCGCTACATCGTGTCGAGCCTCAAGAAACGCGACCGCTTCGGCAAAGAGCTCTGGATGGCATTGCCGCGTATCATCCTGGCGGTCATGATCGCCGTAGTAATCTCCAAACCCCTGGAGCTGAAGATCTTCGAACGTGAAATCCTCGCAGAGCTCACCCTCATGGAACAGGAGCAACGGCAGGCGGAAGACTCCCTCGTCCGTGGCGCCTTCACCGCCCGCAAGGCAGAACTGGCCACACGGATGACGGCCCTCCAGGCCCAGGTTGCCACACAAACCGCCCGCGTCGACACCCTCCAGCTGCGCGCCCAGGAAGAAGCCGACGGCACCGGCGGCTCCCGCGTCAAAAATCTTGGCCCCATCTACAAAGCCAAAAAAGCCGACGCCGACAGCGCCACCGCGGCCCTGCAAGCCCTCCAGGCACAACGCGCCGCCCTCACCGCCGATATCCGCGCGGAAGACGATAGCCTTGCCGCACGCATCCTCGCCCTCGAACGCCACAAACCCGACGGCATGGCCTCCCGCCTGGAAGCACTCGGCCGCATCACCCAAAAAAGCGCCCCCATCCAATGGGCCAACTGGTTCATCATGCTGCTCTTCATCGCACTCGAAACCGCACCCGTATTCGTAAAACTCATCTCGCCACGGGGACCCTACGACGATCTGCTCGACCAACACGAATTCACTTTCGCCATGCATCGGAAAGAAAAGAAAGCTATCCTCCAAATGCAGACCGACACCCGCATACGCAAAGCGGAGGAAGAAACCGCATACGTGTAGCCACCCACATTTGCTAATCACCCGAAGTTTGCGTACATTAAACATACTATGCAGGTACATCTTAAAACCATCCATGAAACGAGTGCGGCGGCTGGCTGGGCGGGCCCGCGCAGTCTCGTCATCGACCGTACCCCACGCGCAGGCGGACTGGGTATCGGGTTCAGCGGGGAAGAATTGTTCATGATGTCGATCGCCGCGGGTGTCTGCAACAGCCTGTACCGCGAAGCCGCGGAACGGGGCATCCCCGTGGCCCACGTGGAAATCGTGGTCAACGGCGACTGGGGCGGCGAGCCCGTGCAGGCGCGCAACATCCGGTACGACATCACACTGGAATCCACCGCCCCACGTGAGGAAGTGGAGGCGCTCATCCGTAGCGTAGACCAAACGGCCGATATCCCCCAATCGCTGCGCGCGGGCACCCCGGTAAAACTCAATTCGATCGACGTGCGCAAGGGCTAAAACAGCCAGGGAACAGCGACCGGTTGCGGGAATACCGGCAAATCTTCCGGTCATTTATCCGGGAATAGCATGCATTTTTCCAGGTATCCTCATAAATCCCTTTCCATGCAACCCCTACACATCCTCACATCCGGCTTTCTGTTCCTTTCCCTGCACCTGCATGCGCAAGATGCAAAAACGACCATACAGTCCGCTGGCCAACGGCAGGCGGAAGCTTTCCACCAGGGCCGCGCAGCGGAGATCAGTGCGTTTTATGCGCCGGAGGCTGTTGTCATGCCCGAGTTCCATTCCATTCTTTATGGCAGCAAAAGCGTGGGACAGTATTTTGACCACTGGCTGCGGGGTACCGGTTACAGCCAAGTTACCCGGCAGATCGCGGATATCCGGGAGTCGGGGGCATTCGCCATCGAAGCGGGCACATTCCAGCAGCAGTTCGGGCAAACCGGGAAAGATACCAGCTTGTACAACGCCAAATACCTCCGCGTCTGGAATCTCCGCGACCGGAAAACCCCGCGCATCATAGCGGAAATCTGGGGCTCGGTGCAGTGGTTCGAGCGGTCGGTGCTCCCGCAGATACCCGACTTCCCGGCGGCGGCGCCCGCTTCTTCCGTTGCCCCGGCGGTAGCAGTACAAATCACGCGACGGAACGAACAGATCAGGCAGCTCGTGTCCGCCAGGAACGGCTCGGCGCATGCGCAATTGTTTGCGCCGGATGCGATTTATATGCCTTATTATGAGCAAATGCACGTCGGGTTCGACAGTATACAGGCGTATTTCGTACGCCACGAAAGGCCCGACGACCTTCTCATCGATTCACTCGATATCCGGTATGCCAATATGATCCAACTCAGTGAAGACCTGGTGCTGGAGAACGGATATTATAAAGTCCGCTGGCATACGAAAGCCGACCCAACAGGCGGCACCGGCAGCGGGAAGAGTGTGAATATCTGGAAGAAAGAAGAAAACGGGGAATGGAAACTATTCCGGCAGATGGTCAATCATGACTGACATTACTCGCTAACGAGCTCCACTTCATAAACGGGACTGAAAAGATACACCCGCCGTGATTCGACTTCTTCGCAACGGATGCGCTTCCGGATTTTTTCCCCGCGCCGGAAAATGCGGCCGTCTTTCGTCCGGAAGAGCTGGCCAATGGGGAGTTGTTCCACCAGGTAATGGTTTTCTTTTTTGCGGTCGTACCGCATAAGCACGCGCATAAGCTCTTCATCGGAGCAGGAAGTGGCGCCGGGGTTGTGGAGACTTTTGCGGACGGCGGTTTCGACGTCGATCGGCATATAACCTTTGCCGATGAATTCTTTCAGGATTTTACCGTATTCGTTTTTCCATTCACGGCCGTGTGCGGAAACGGAATTGCCGTAGATATTAAAAGTGGTGAGATGGGCGATTTCGTGGAGAAGGGTGAGCAGGAAAGCGTATTTGTTCAGGCCACCGTTGATGCTGATGCGGTGGCCCTTGCCCTGAAATGGGTGGCGATAGTCGCCGAGCACGCTCTGGCGCTCGCGGGTGATGGTTAGGTGGACCCGGAATTCGGTGATGTAGGCGATTACCTGCTCGAAAGTGCTTTCCGGCAGGTAGGCAGCCAATGCTTGTAAAGGATGTTCTTGCTTCAACGGCTACTCAGGTTTCTTCTGCCGGATGCTGGCGCGGAACAGCTGCCAGGTTTCCAGCACGGTATACACGAGGTAAAAGAACAGCAGGATGAAGATGGTGGCCTTGCTGACGTGGTCGCGGTTGGCGAATACATACGCGCCGATGCCCGCCACGCAGAGCACAAGCTTGCTCAGCGTGGAGGCATAGACAGATCTTACGAAAACGTTCGGATTGGCCGCAGACAGGCCTTTTTTGCTGCGGGAATAACCAACCAGGGTAATGAGCGCGAGCACGATATTGCCGATAATGAGAACGGGGAAATGCACGCCCAGGGAGGTGAGCCATCCTTTCTCCAGAATAAATAACAAACTCGTAATCGCCGCGAACACTGCCGCCAGCCAGAAAATAAATTTATCGGTCATGCCTGCTGGTATCTTTTACAATTTGCCACAAAAGTAGGGCTAAAGCGAGTAAAGAAAAAATGATCATGAACAAAGGAAAACCCAGGTCCACTTTTTGGTCCAGCAGGTAACCCAGCCATAGCGCCACACCGATCCCGGCCATCATTTGGAAGGCCAGTCCGGCATACCGCAACAGCAGGTTAGACGGCTTCTGTTTCTGTTTCTTCCTGGATGACGGGTCTTCCATGTTTGGATGCTGCGGTGGTGGCTGACTCGGAGCGCGCAGGCGGAGCGTCGGCCGGGTCCATATAGCAGCGGCCATTGAACTTCACGGTGGGCTCCATTTCGAAATGCGCGGTATAGATATCGCCTTTGATGTAGGCGTTGCCTTTCAGGAACAATAAATCGTCTACCTTGATGATCCCGGTCACTTTACCGAGGATATCGGCGCTATTGCAGATCAGATCTCCCAGGATCTCCCCTTCCGGTCCTACCACGATTTTCGCTTTGGTAGAAACCAGGCCTGTTACCTGTCCATCGATACGGATATCCCCTTCACACACAATATCCCCCTGAATAGTGGTTCCGTTCCCGATAAGGTTGATGTTAGACGAAGGCATAATGCTCTTGCCTTCACTTTTCTTACTTTGGTTAAACATAGGTCAGAAGGTTTTTCGTTTTAATAAAGATGGTGTAAGATAGTGAAAAAATATTTAATAGGTACTGTTTTCGACTTTCGGGACCTTCAGCATGGTGGTATCCAGCTGGATGTTGCCTCCGATTACATTTTTCAGGTTCTGGAGGTAGCGGTCGCGGGTGGAAATGGCGCGCTCGAGGGAATCGGTGCGCATTTTAAGCTGCAGGAACTCTTTGCGCTGCTTCAGGTCGCCATACCCCGGGATGTAATACCGCAGGGGAGTGAACACCACCGTTGCCACCGTAATCGCTACCAGGAGCACAAACAGGGTGCTCAGGGCCACGTATACGCTCATGCGGGATAGCCGGAAAGCCGTCACTTCCTCATAGGTATCGTCGTTCATGATCACCAGGCGGTATTTATGGTTCAACCGGTCGAGGCTTCTCCCCTTATTTTTGTCTTCAGTAGCCATATGTCTGCAAAGATGTAAAGATTGAAGATTTTACCGAAATATCCATCAAAAATTCATAATTTGTAAAAACGAATTACGAAAAGCCCCAAGTTAGCCCCTATTACGCACAGACGTGAAAAAAATTATCCTATCTTTAAAATATTTTTTACCATAAAAAAGTTAATAAAGAAGTATTTACCGACCTGGCTTTACATGCATTGTTCTAATATATCTCTATTACGTGCCGGATTGATGGGATGGATATTCGTATTCGCCGCTTCCGCCACGGTTTTCGGACAGGAAAAACCTGCCACACAGCCCCCGGCCAGGCCCGAGAAGCCCCTTAAGGTGGAAGACCGGCGCCCCCCGTCAGAAAAAATGGCCTCCAAGCCGTACTCCTTCACCCGCAGGGTGGTACAGAATACCGTGACCCGGTACAACTATTACTATCACGCAAAACTTAAACTGGAAAAAGTCCTCGCCGGCATCAACAGTCAGCGGCAGGACAATTATAATATCTTCCTACCCTTCTACCCTTATACTGTCGAAAAGCTCAACCTCGACGTTAACGAGCTGGACTCCGTGATCCACAAAGCCTCCGTGGCCGTGCAGATCCACGATCCGCGCGGCCGCTGGATCGACGATTGCTATCTCCTCGTAGGGAAGGCTTATTATTACAAAGGCGACTGGGAAAATGCCTTTACCACTTTCCAGTTCATCAATACCAAATTCGCGCCCAAAAAGAAATCCGATTATAACGCGGTGGTGGGCAGCAACCAGAACGACTTGCTGTCGATTTCCAGCCGCGAAAAGGAAAAAACCTGGTACGACCGCCAGTTCCGGCATACAGTGGCCCGCAACGACGCATTTCTGTGGCAGGCGCGCACCCTCATCGAGCAAAATAAGCATGACGAGGCGCAATCGCTGCTCAACATTCTCGAAACCGACCCTTATTTCCCCCGCCGGCTCGACGGGCAGCTGGCCGAGCTCCAGGCCTGGAAATTCTATAAACAGGGCATGTACGCCGAAACCATCGAACCGCTGAAAACAGCCCTGAAGAAAGGCAGCAGCGGCCGTGACCAGAAGGCGCGCATGTACTACATCCTCGGACAGCTCTACGCCTGGAAGGGGCAGCACGACTCGTCCATGACCGCCTTCCGCGAGGTGATCGCCGCCAAACCCGACGCCACGATCGATTTCAACGCCCGGGTGCAAATCGCCAAAGCCAATACCAAAGTGAATGGCGGCAGCCTCGAAGAAAGCATCGCCGCGCTGCAAAGCATGCTCCGTAAAGAACGCTTTTTCCCCTTCCGCGACGCGATCTGGTATAATATGGCGGTACTGTGCGCCAATGAAGACCCCGAACGCGCCATTGCTTTTTTGAATGAATCACTGCGGGTGGAAAGCGCCAACATGTTCCAGAAAACCCTGACTTTCAAAGGGATGGCAGACATCAACTATTTCCGGAAAAATTACCGCGACGCACAACGATACTACGACAGCACCGCTTCCATTATGGGGCCCGATTTCCATGACCGCGACGTTGTGAACGCCCGGAAAGAAACGCTGGGCGCGGTGGCGGAGAAAGTGCAGATCATTCATGACGAAGACAGCCTGCAGCAAATCGCCAGTCTTTCCCCGGCAATGCGCGACTCCTTCCTCGTCGCCCAGGTGGCCGCCATCAAGGCCGCCAAGAACCCGCCGGTGGAAAGCGGAAAGAAAGGCGGAGGCACCTCCGCGAGGGACAATGCGCCTTTCGCCGTCAGCAAAAACAACAATAATTCGGCTTTCGGTCCCAATACGGAAGGTGGTGAGTGGTATTTTTATAACCAAACCAATAAATCATCCGGGTTCAGCGAGTTCCGCCGGCGCTGGGGCAACCGTGCACCGGTCGACAACTGGCGCCGCAGCCAGGCAAGTTCGTTGCTAGCGGGTAACAATAATTCCAGCAGCATCGGCAGCGTTCCGGAAACGGAAGGGACCGAAGGCAGCGGGGCGCCGTCCATCGCCGACCTCCCGGCCGACAGCATCACGACAACGTTGCTGGCCAGCCGCCTGCCCGATACCCCTGAGAAACTGGAAACTTCCCGTTCGCGCCAGCAAGACGCATTCTACGATCTCGGCAAACTTTACAACGATAAGCTCGACGATACCCGTGAGGGGATTCATACCTACGATTCCCTGCTCCTGCGGTTCCCGGAACATCCGCGCAAGGTGGAAGTGCTTTACAGCCTGTATGCCTGGCATAACAAGCTGAATCACAACGACCAGGCAGCGAAATTCAAGAACCAGATCCTCACCCAGTTTCCCGGCAGCCAGTACGCCAGCATCCTAACGTATGGCCTGGAGAAGAAGGAGGACAAGGAGAAAACGCAGGCCGCCGCAGCCATTTATGAAGCCGCGTATAATGCTTTCCGCAGTGGAAACTACGATACCGTGTTCGTGTTGCGCAAGGTATCCGATTCCACGGTGGGTTACAGTTCGCTTCAGCCGAAATTCGATTTGCTGGAGGCTATGGCCATCATCAAAACGCGCCCCGACGACGAAGGCAAAGCCGCCATCGCTTCGGTGATCACGAAATATCCGGGAGACGCCGCCATACTCGGCCAGGCCAAAGCGATCCAGGAAGCCCTTGAGCGCCGCCAGCAGCTGACCGAGTACCTCGCCAACCTGGAAATCAAACGCGACAGCAGCGGAACGGCCATCGTAGACGAGAACATCCGCATCCGGTATCCCTGGCAAACACCAACGCCCGACCTGCCGGACTCCCTGGCCCTGAAAGCCAAAGCGGATTCCGCGGCAGCCGTGGCAAACATGACACCTCCCGCCCCGGTGAAACCTGTAACTCCTTACCAGCTTGGCGACGAAAAGGCATCGATTCCGCACTTTGTGGTGATCCACTTCGACCGGGTTTCGAAAGTCCTGATTGACGAGGCCGTGACCCAATTCTCGAAATACAACAGCGAAAAACACGCATCCCAGCAGCTGCAAACCAGCATGTATGCCCTTACGCCGAATGAAATCATGGTGATCGTAAGGTTGTTCCCCGATGAGAATAAAGCACTTACGTATTTCGACGAGGTGTCCCGCGTGGCAAGTGAAACCATTATCCCGCGGATACGGCCCACCGACTACCAGCTATTCATCATTTCCAGGGAAAACTTCATATTGTTAAATAATACCAAAGACCTGGAGGGCTACCGCAAATTCTTTGGCAACAACTACATAACGGAATAATATTTGCGATACAAACAAGTTAGCTATGCCGCCCGGCCTATGAAACGCAGGGGAAAAAGCATAATTTTGCAGCAAACAGACTGTTTCACACTTTTTAATATATGAGAAAATCCGTAAAAATATTATGGGTAGTTTTCGGGTGCGGGGTGTCCTTATTCCTCATTCTGCTCCTGCTGATCAATCTCCGGCTGATCGGACACATGCCCAGCATGGAGGAACTGGAAAACCCGCGAACGGCCCTCGCCTCCGAAGTGATCGCGGAAGATGGTACCATCATGGGTAAATATCTCCAGGTCGACCGTTCCAATGTCGACTACAAGGATATTTCCCCTAACGTTTTCAACGCCCTCCTGGCCACGGAAGACCGGAATTTCTACAGTCACTCCGGCATCGACGCCAAAGCCACGGCGGCCATACCTTTCTACCTGATGATCGGGAAGAAACGCGGCTCCTCCACCATCACCCAGCAGCTGGCGCTTAACCTGCAGCAAGACGGCGAAGGCAAAACGCGTTCCCGCAACCTGGTGGTGCGCTCTTTCCAGAAGCTCTCGGAATGGGTAATCGCCATTAAGCTGGAAAGAAACCTCACTAAAAAGGAAATCATCACGTTATACCTGAACACTGTCGCGTTCGGCGATAACGTGTACGGCATTGAGAACGGCGCACGGACTTTCTTCAGTAAAGATCCGGCCCGCCTGTCCATCGAGGAAGCCGCCACACTGGTGGGCATGCTCAAAGGTTCCACCCAATATAATCCCCGCCGCAATCCCGTAGTAGCGCTCAACCGCCGCAACACGGTGATCGCCAACATGGTAGACGAAGGTTATATCACAAGCGCCGAAGGCGAGGCCGCAAAGGCCCGTCCGATCGTGCTCCGCTATAACAAGCTCGACCACAACAAAGGGCTGGCCCCTTACTTCCGGGAAGTATTGCGCGGCGAACTGAAAGCCTGGTGCAAGGAGCATAAAAAACCCGATGGCACCGAATACAACCTGTACCGCGACGGCCTGAAGATTTACACCACTATCAATCCCCGCATGCAACTGTATGCCGAAGAAGCAGTGGCGCATCACCTGAAAGACCTCCAGAAATCCTTTCAGCAGCAGTCCAACATCAAATCCGGCAAGATCTGGACAGGACCGATCGCTTCCAGGGACCTGCAAAACTTCATCAAAGACACCGACCGCTACCGCAGCATGAAGGAAGAAGGCGCCAGCGACGAAGACATCGAAAAGGCATTCAACACGCCCACGAAGATGAAAGCCTTTGGATGGCGCAGTTATACCAATACAGACCAGAACGAGATCGATACGACGATGACGCCGGTCGATTCGATCAAATACCACCGCGCCATTCTCCAGTCCGGCTTTATGGCCATGGATCCTGAAAGCGGCGAAATCAAGGCCTGGGTTGGCGGCCCGGATTTCCGTTATTTCAAGAACGACCACGTGTTCAAGACTACGCGGCAGGTTGGTTCCACCTTCAAGCCGTTCCTGTACCTGTTCGCCCTGATGAACGGATTCAACCCGAATACGATGCTCCCCAACGAGCCCGTTACCATTGGCAACTGGACGCTCTCCCGCAACTCCGAAGGCAGCGTGGGCGGCTCCATCAGCATGGCGGGCGCGCTGGCTAAATCGCTCAACCTGGTGAGCGCATACCTCATCAAGCAATTCGGCGCCAAGTCATTCGCCAATTTCGCGAACGACAAAATCGGCTTCAAGTCGACCAAGATCGAACCGTATCCCTCCATCGCACTGGGGGTTTCTACGATCTCGCTGTACGACATGCTCCGTGCCTATACGATGTTCCCCGCCCGCGGGGTGATCACTACGCCCATCTACATTACCCGCATCGAAGACCGCTTCGGCAACATCCTCGAAACATATGTTCCCGAGAAGAAAGAAGTGATCAGCGAGATCGATGCCTACACCATGGTAAAAATGATGGAAGGCGTGACCGCAAGCGGCGGTACCGGTGCCCGATTGCGCTTCCGTTACAACATCCCCGGCGAAGTAGCGGGTAAAACCGGTACAACGAACGATAATACCGACGGTTGGTTCCTCGGCTACACCCCGCAGCTGCTGGCCGGCGCCTGGGTAGGTTGCGACAACAACTACCTCCGCTTCAACAGCACCTCGCTGGGCCAGGGCGCCAATACCGGCCTCCCCATCTTCGCGATGTTCCTGCAAAAAGTGTATGCCGACAAAACCCTCGGCATCGACCCGAATTCCAAATTCCCCATTCCGCCGAATATGCACAACGACCTGTATTTCAACTATGAAAACAACATACAGCCGGGCGCGGAAGCGGAAGATGTCGGCAACGGCGGGGCCAGCGATTATGAAAGCATCGACGTGGGCGCATACGGTGAACCTGTAGAACAGCCAAAAGAAACACCGAAAGACGCCCCGAAGGAACAAAAAGATCCAAAGGAAACTCCGAAGGAAAAAGCCCCAAAGCGCGACGAGCCTCAACAATCACCAGGCTCCCAACCCAAAGCCCTGATGCCAGCGAAACCGAAGAACAACAACTAACATAACCAGAAAGAGCGTGTACGAAAAATGCACGCTCTTTTTTTATGAGCAGATTCGGTGGTTCCGGTCGAGGTAACAGATGTGAAATACATTGCCTTTATAAAACCCATGAACTCTTCTCCGGTCATCTACCCTCAGTTCATAAAATGCCTGATCCGCATCCACTCCATAAATGTACCCGCCGGCTGGATACAAATCTCTCCGGATTTTGGTCTTGCCAAAACCAGCTTTGCCGCTCTTCCCACCGTTCATTTTCAGTTCCAGCCAGTTCGAGTGCACCAGCTTATCCAGAAATCGCCAGAAACGCCTCATTTCAGGCTTTCCCCATTGAGAAAAACACTCAAATCGGTGTTGCAAAAATGTAATTGAGACGAACATCTTTATTTCATCTTCCGGATTCGCACCATTGGAAATTACCGCCTGGTAATTTTCTTGCTGCACGAAATGCTGTGGGTTAACCGCAAAGGATGAATCAATGCGTCGCCGTTCGCGGCTGCTTTCCATATTTAAGTTTGTATAATAAGCTTTCATGGATTCCTGCGTGATTTCCGCCAGGGAGTAATCCGGTATATTATTTCTCGCATTCCTTCTCGCTTTACGCCATGGCACCTCCCTGCATACCAACGTTTCGAGAAATCCAGCAGAATGTTCTCCATACCTGAACTGAATATCCTTCAGAAAATCCTCCAGTTCAATGGTAAATTTTGGACAATCATATTCACTGTTATACAATTCATCGAAAGGAATTCCATCCCGGAACTCGTCCTTAAACCGCTTATACACGGCAGGCACCGTAGGCCCATGTCCCCACGCCTCAATCCTGTCTTCAAACAGGGGCTTATCATACAGCGCAAGGTGCCACGCCTGCGCATAGTATATCAACTTTTGCAACTTCATCGGTGAAATTGTATCCCCTGCTTCGGTATTCAGATGCATGAGAAACCAACTGGCAATTTGATTGGCCGTATACATAATCATCAATTTAAAATGTTGTGCATTTCACGCCGACCCTGCATATGGCCCCGCGTCAGTTCCAAAACGACTTCCTGCAGCCCCGCCAGGGCCGCTTCCATCTCTAGCAATTCCACTTTACCATCCAACAACGACGCCTGCCTGATTTCCATCACCACATTCCGCGTCAGCCGGATGCAGGGAATCAAAGCCATCACCGTGTCGCGGGCTAAAGCATAAGTGAACCTGGGAATATGTTGCCCGATTTCACCGGTCAACATTTCTATCAAGGCCGTCAGTTCCCGCAAATCATCGCGCACGCGCAAAATCAAATCCAGATGCTCGTCAGAACCCAAAGTCATCCGGCTGTTCATAAACAGATAAGTGCCCAGTATCCGGTGGAATTTCTCCCAATCAATGGTCGTTAACATAACAATCGTATTTTTTTAATGAGGTGGTTGAGTTGTCAAATGTAATGAGCGAAATGATCCGGCGTTGGGAAAAACGGCGAGAATATCTCCGGATTGCGGAGAGTTTCTCCATAAATCGAAGAAATCAGCCTTTTTAATTTGATAAAAATAAAAAAGCGCGTGCCTTGAACAGCGCGCGCTTTACAATTCCTTTGGATACATTTAATCCTGGCTCACATACGTCAACCGTTCAAATTTCATGGCATTATCAATCAACTGGATCGCGATCTTCAGGATTCCCGCTTCCGCCGTTGCATCCACCTTCGGCGCGTCGTCCGTAGGCTTGTGATAATCATCGTGCCCACCCGTATGCAAAAACAACACCGGAACCCCCGCGATGAAAAAACTATGATGATCGCTGCCGCCCTTTCCGGAACCGTCGGTGAAGAACTTTATACCTCCATCCTGCACGCCCTTGAAAATCTCCGGCCACTCCTTCGCCGTGCCATAACCGCCGATCCCCACGCCACGCTTTGCATCATACCTTCCGATCATATCCATGTTCAACATGAAATGCGCCTTGCCCAGCGAATCCAGCGGGTAACGGGTGTAATACTTCGAACCATGCAGCCCCAGCTCTTCTCCACCAAAAGCGATGAACAGGAAATTGAATGGCTCCTTAACCCCGTTGCCCTGGTAATGCCGCGCCAGCTCCAGCAACCCGGCCACACCGGATGCATTGTCGTCCGCCCCGTTATGAATCTCGTTCGGATAGCGCCCGTTAAACAATTCCCCATGCCCCAGATGATCGTAATGCGCGCCGATAATCACGGTGCGGGAAGCGCCGTTGTCGATATAGCCCAGCACGTTTTTGCTGCGCAGGTTGTAATGATTCCCGCGGGCAAACACGAAATGCTGGTAATATTGTCCAGCGACGGCGGGCTTCAGCCCGATCGACTTAAACTCCTTTTCTACATATTTCGCGGCCTTCTCTCCTCCTTTCGTTTCCGTACCCCGGCCCTTCAGCTTGTCGGACGCGAGGTAATTCACCGTGGCGCTGATCCTTTCAGGGGATGGCGCCGTTTCCTGTGCCATGGCTGCGCCTGCTGCGGCCAGCCAGATCGTCAATATTGCAATCTGCTTCATATGGGTAAAAGTAAAAAAAGGCCCCATTTGAGTGGAGCCTTTTTGTGTTATGCGGTTACATTATTTCTTCCGTGTTTTCTGTATGTCTGCCTGGCGTTTCTGCATCTCTTCCAGTCTTTCCGCCCATTTGGACTTGCTCTGGGGTTTCGATTTGTTCGCCTGGATCTGCGCGTGAATCTTGTCGTGGTTGATGATGAACGTCTGGATCACCCACTGCAACAGGATCGAGATCACGTTAGACAGGAAGTAGTAGTACGTGAGCGCCGCCGCCATGCTATTGAAGATACCCAGCAGCATGATGGGGAACACGTAAGGCATGTACTTCATCACCGGGTTGCTCTGGTCGGCCATGCCCCTGTTGTAGAACGCGAGGATCAAGCTGGTGATCGTCATCAGGATGGTGAACAGCGAGATGTGGTCGCCGTACAGCGGGATGGTGAATCCGAAGTTATAGACAGAATCGTAGGTGCTGAGGTCCTTCGCCCACAGGAAGCTTTCCTGGCGCAGCTCGATGGAGCTGGGGAAGAACGAGTACATCGCTACGAGGATCGGCAATTGCAACAGTGCGGGCAAACAGCCGCCGAGCGGGTTCACGCCTGCGCTGCGGAAGAGTTTCATCTGCTCCATACCGAAAGCCTGCTGGTCGTCTTTATATTTGGCGCGCAGCTCGTCCAGTTCGGGTTTCAGCACTTTCATCTTGGCGGACGACACATAGCTCTGGTACGTGAACGGCGCGATGATGAGGCGGATGAAAATGGTGAGCAGAAGGATGATCAGGCCGTAGTTGGAGGTAAGGCCGCCCAGGAAATCGAACACGGGGATGATGATCCAGATGTTCACATACTTCACGAAGGCGAAGATACCGGTGCCGAGGGGGATGATCTTCTGCAGCTCCATGTCCATCGCCTTGAGGGTCTTGTACTTATTGGGGCCGTAGTACACTTCGATGGGGAAGCTGTAGCTGGCGGCGCCGTTGTACGGGATGAACAGGGTTGTCATCTGCTGGCCCACGATGTTGGCGCTTTCGGGCACCTTGGTGTGAATGTCGGCGGATGCGAAATTATCTTTCCTGGCGATGAGGGTCGTGTTGAAGAACTGCTGCTTGAAGCTGATCCATTGCAGTTTACGGTCGAGTTTTTTCTCGCTGCTGTTGGAAAGCGTGAAGTAGTCGTGGTCCTTCTCCGAGTCGCGCCAGTGGATCTGGTTGTTCAGGCGTTCCTGCTGCATGTCGTGCTCCTGCAGGTCCGACTGGCTGTTCCACTGATATTCTACATTTTTTGCGCCCAGCACGCCTTGCATACCTACCAGGTTAATGGTGTAGTCTACCAGGTAGCTGTCGTTTTTCAGCATGTAGGTGTATTCGATGTATTGCGCCGGGTTGGAAGTGGGGAGGCGGTAGCTGATGGACTGGCTGCCATCGGGGTGCTTTTCCACATTGCCGGGGGTAAAGAATACGTCTGCGGTATTGAGTGACTGGTTGTTGGGCAAGGGAACCTTGATGCCCTGGCGGTTGTAGGAACCTTGCTGGAGCATGAGGGGTTCGCCGGCGGAGGATTTGAAATCCAGCAGCTGGATGGCTTTGGGTTGGCCGCCTTTATTGGTAAAGGTGATTTTCACCTGTTTGTTTTCCAGCACTGCGGTGGCTTCGGCACCGGTGGCTGCTGCGGTAAAGGGACCATATTCGTTGGTGAGGCGCAGGGAATCCTGACCGGCGGGCGCTGAACTATCGCCGATGGCAACGGTTTTCGCTTGTTGCTCTTTGGGTTTGTTCAGGTTGGCGATGGAATCCTGGCGGGCCTTTTCGATTCTTGCGTCCTGCGCGCTCTTCTGGTTCCACCAGATATACCCTACGAGGAGGGCGCCCAGTAACACAAAACCAATGACCGAATTTCTATCCATGTCGAAAATTAAAATTTAAGGAGCAAAGGTAATATAAAGGCGGGTATGATGCATGATTTCTGTTAGCGGAAATGTTAAAGTCATCCGCTAACAGAAATCCATATTACATCAAGATTTTATTATTCATGTACCACTTTCTCTTCCTGCTGTTTAGCCTTGCCATTTTTAGATTCGGCATAGGTTTTGGCAGCGGCAACGAAGCTAACGAAGAGCGGCGCCGGACTTTCCACGGTGGATTTCAGCTCGGGGTGGAACTGGCCGCCGACGAAGAAGGGATGGCCGGGCAGCTCAATCATTTCCACGAGTCCGGTTTCCGGGTTTTTACCGGAAGCAACGAGGCCTGCTTTCTCGAATTGGTCGAGGAAGTCATTGTTGAACTCGTAGCGGTGGCGGTGGCGTTCGGTGATGGCGGTGGCGCCGTTATAAATAGCAGAGGCTTGGGAACCGGGTTTCAGGTCGCAGGCGTAGGAGCCGAGGCGCATGGTTCCGCCCATTTTGGTCACTTTTTTCTGCTCTTCCATGAGGTTGATCACGGGATGGGCGGTTTCCGGATTCATTTCCGTAGAATGCGCATCCTTCAGGTTCATGACGTTGCGGGCATATTCCACAACGGCCATTTGCATGCCGAGGCAGATGCCGAAGAAGGGCAGATTATTCTCACGGGCGTATTGGATCGCCGTGATTTTACCCTCGATGCCGCGGTGACCGAATCCGGGCGCCACGAGCAGGCCGTCCAGGTTTTTCAGTTTTTCCGCTACATTATCGGGTGTAATGTGCTCAGAGTGAATATTTTGCACAATAACCTTGCACTCGTTCACCGCACCTGCATGGATAAACGACTCCAGGATGGACTTGTATGCATCCTGCAGTTCCACGTATTTACCGATGAGGCCGATGGTTACTTTAGTCTTGGGATATTTCAGCTTGTCGAGGAACTCGCGCCATTTGGTGAGCTCAGGTTCTTTTTCGACGGGCAGGTTCAGTTTCTTGAGGGTGATGACGTCGAGTTTTTCGCGCATCATTTCCAGTGGCACCTCATAGATGGTCCCCACGTCGTTGGCTTCGATCACCGCGTCGACCTGTACATTACAGAACAGCGCGATTTTCTTCTTCAGCTCGCGGTACATGGGCTCTTCGGTACGGCACACCAGGATATCCGGGTGCACGCCGTTTTCAGAAAGGAGTCTTACCGAGTGCTGCGTGGGCTTGGTTTTCAGCTCCTTCGCGGCGCGCAGGTAAGGGATGAGGGTGAGGTGTACTACCAGGCAATCTTCTTCGCCCAGCTCCCATTGCAGCTGGCGAACCGCCTCGATGTAGGGCAGCGACTCGATGTCGCCCACGGTGCCGCCGAGTTCGGTAATAACGATATCATACTTACCGTCTTTCCCCAACAGGAGGATACGGCGTTTGATTTCGTCCGTGATATGCGGGATTACCTGAACGGTTTTGCCCAGGTAGGCGCCCTCGCGCTCTTTGTTGATAACGGTTTGGTAAATTCTGCCGGTGGTAACGTTGTTAGCCTGGGAAGTGGGTGTATTGAGGAAACGCTCATAGTGCCCCAGGTCAAGATCGGTTTCTGCGCCATCTTCAGTTACAAAGCACTCGCCGTGCTCGTAAGGGTTCAATGTCCCGGGATCCACATTGATATACGGATCGAATTTCTGAATAGTCACTTTAAAGCCGCGCGCCTGCAATAATTTAGCGAGGGACGCAGCGATAATTCCTTTACCCAATGAGGAAGTAACACCTCCCGTAACGAAGATATATTTTGCCATAAAAACTAAGTTCCTGATTCTTTTACTTGACCAAAGCGGGAAGTGATGCCGGGACTGTAATGGTGGTATCCTGTCAAGTAATTTACTTCCGTAAGGTCATGCAAAGTTACACAAATTTGTTCCCCTCCCAAACCGAATTTTCCCACCGCCCTCCAAAACCCCTCTCAAACCAGCCACCACAGCATGTTTCAAAAATTTCCCGGCGGAAGATCGCTTCAAACTCCCTTCCATCGCAAGCCCCGGGAATTGTCATTGCATTCCCGTAATTTTGCCCCCGAAATTCGTTCCATTATGACCTTGATGCCTAAAAAGGCCCATGAATCGCTCATTCAGATGACCGAGCTGGTGCTCCCTAACGATACCAATACTTTCGGCAACCTGATGGGTGGCCGCCTGATGTATTGGATGGATATTGCCGCCGCCCTGGCCTGTATGAAACATTGCGCCGCCCCGGTAGTTACCGCTTCCGTCGACAACATTTCCTTCGAAAACCCTATCAAACTGGGCAATGTGGTGCATATCGAAGCCATCGTAACCCGCGCTTTCACCACGTCCATCGAAGTGCATATGAAAGTTTGGGGCGAAGACCCGGTTTTACAATACCGTTACAAATCCAACGAAGCCTTTATGACTTTCGTTGCCCTGGACCCCAACGGCAAATCGCGCCCCGTTCCCCAGGTGATCGCCGAATCGGAAGACGAGAAAAAACTCTACGACGGCGCCCTACGCCGCCGCCAGCTCCGCCTCATCCTCGGCGGTAAAATGAAACCGGCCGACGCCAACGAGCTTAAAGCCCTTTTCTACGAACAATAAACCACCGTTTATTCAAAATACCGATCCCGCCGGCGGCTCACGCTTCCGGCGGGATTTTCGTTTCCCCCAACACAAAACGCGCACCCCGGAGGATGCGCGCCCATTTTTTCTGAGATATCTGTATATATGAAACTTCAGTCTTTCTTCACCAACACGCTTGTCAACTCGTTCAATTTCCTCACTTTTTCGGAGAAATCCCCTTTCAGCCGGTCGCGGATGGCGTGCAAATGCTGTAAAATGGATTCGAGGCCCTCGGGAATCGATTCATTCAGCACTTCCTTCAACCTTTTGGCGATGGTCGGCGACTTGCCGTTGGTGCTGATGGCGATCTTCAGATTCCCCTTCTGCACTACCGAACTCAGGTAAAAATCGCACAATGCGGGTGTATCCGCTACATTGATCAGCACTTTCGCCGCTTTGGATTTTTCCCAGATACAGTAGTTGAGGTCCCTGTCTGCCGTGGCGGCAATCACCAGGTCTTTCCCGAAAATGTCCCCGCAGGAAAACGGCTTTTCCACCAACGTTACGTTGGGAAAGCCTTCCACGATGCCCGCCATTTCGGGGGCAAACCAGGTGGCAACCACGGTTACGCGGGCGGCAGGACAATTATTCAGGATCGCCCCCACTTTTTCGCAACCCACGTTCCCCCCGCCCACTACCAGCACTTGCAGCTGGTCGAGTTTCAGGAAGATGGGAAAAAGATGGTTCTGTTCCATGGTGACAAGATAAAGAATTAAACAGCCAGTTTATAGTTATCCGCCAGTTTGGTTTGCAGTTCCTGGAAGGCTTCATGGAAGCGTACGACTTCGCCGATCACAATGATGGCGGGGTTGCGCAGGCCCTGGCCTTCCGCGATAGCGGCCAGATCGGCGGCTACGCCCACGCCCACTTTCTGGTCGGGCAGCGTACCGTTCTGGATGATGGCGGCAGGCACCTGGCCGCGGCCTTTCGCTTCGTAAATGGAAGCAATTTCCGCGAGTTTGCTCATGCCCATGAGGATCACCACGGTGGTATCCGCCTGGATGGCGAATTCGAGGTCGCGACTCAGTTTACCGTCCTGTGTGGTGCCCGTGATCACCCAAAACCCTTCGCTGACGTTGCGGGCGGTTACGGGGATTTTATTGACCCCGGGCACTGATATGGCGCTGCTGATACCGGGAATTACTTCGGTTTCGATCCCGTACTGCTGTGCGGCGGCAATTTCTTCCTGGCCGCGGCCGAATACGAAGGAGTCCCCTCCTTTCAGCCGTACCACGCTGCCGTATGTCAGTGCGTACTTCACGATCATGCGGTTGATTTCCGCCTGGGTGTAAACATGCATGCCGGCGCGCTTGCCTACGAAACGCTTGAGGCAATTCTGCGGCGCGTGGTCCAGCAGTTCGTTGTTAGACAGGGCGTCGTAGAGGATCACCCGGGCTTGTTGGATGGCTTTCAGCCCTTTCACCGTGATCAGATCCGGATCGCCGGGGCCGGCGCCTACCAGTGTCACTTTCGGATGTAATGTTTGCATGATCGTGTTTTTTAAGAATGGTGGTTGATGATTAAGCATTGGCGGCTGCGGCCTGGCGGGCGGCTCTGTATTGCTGCGCGCGGTCGAAAAACGCCTGGGCTTGTTGTAAATATTGTTTTGCGAAGCTTTCGGTAGGCTCGTGCTGGTTGATTTGCAGGACCAGCGCGCGGAAAGTCCCTTCCACAGGGAATTTGCCGGTTTCCACGAAATGCTTGTCGAAATCGTTCATGATCCCGTGCTGCGTGTTGCAGTTCACATTTTCGTCGAGCAGGATGCTTTTCGCCGTCTGGATGAGGCAGGCGTAGGAATGGTAGATCCCGTCGGCCCAGGCTCCATTGGCAAAAGCCTGCGTAGCCCAGTCCAGTTTTTCTTCCGCTTCGAAGAGCAGGGTGGCGATGAGGTCGATCATCACGCCGGCGCACTCGCCCACACCGATGGCGGTGGCGAAGGTTTCAGCCTGGCCCCAGTCCACGAAGTCGCCGTCGCTCAGGGCGGTGAGATCCGTGAGGGGTTTGAGCAGCTCGTAGAAATATTTTTCGCCGTTGCGGTCGTAGTAGTCGTTGAACAGTTCGCCTTTTTGCGCATTGGCTTCGTAGTCGTGCAGGAGGGTGCGCAGTACGTCAGGGCCTTTACGGCTGGGCACTTTCAGTACTTTGTCGGCCACGCGGCCTTCGCCGTCGCTGAGGACGCCGCCGCCCAGGAGCACCTGGAGGGCGGGGAGCACCCTTCCGCCGCTTTTGAGCGAGGAGCCGTGGAACCCGATGTGGGCGAGGCCGTGCTGGCCGCAGGAGTTCATGCAGCCGGAGATCTTGATCTTAATATCGTTGTTGTAAATGAGGTCCGGGAATTCGTCGCGGATCACGTCTTCCAGGGCAACAGCTATGCCGGTGGAGCTGGAGATGCCGAGGTTGCAGGTGTCGGTGCCGGGGCAGGCTGTGATGTCGGCTACGGAATCGAAACCGGCTTTATGCAGGTCATGTTCTTCGAGTACGCTGAAAACGTAGGGAAGGTGTTCGGGACGGATGAACTTGAGCAGCAGGCCCTGGTTCACGGTCACGCGGATGTCGTCTCCTATTACGGGCGCCAGTTTTTCGATGAGGGAGCGCGAGGTTACGGAGCTGATATTGCCGAGCAGCACGCGGATGTATGCGCCGAAGAAGCCTTTTTGTTTTTGTTCGAAGGTGTTTGTTTTTTTCCAGGCTTCGAAGGCTTTCGGGTCGCGGATGGTGAACGCGGGCAGGGCGGGGTTGGCCGCTGGGAGCTCCGGCTCGGGGTATGCAGCGAAATCGATTGGGTAGGTTTTGGATTTGAGGGCTTTGTATTCCTCTTTGGCGAGGCGCTCGAATTCTTCGATTCCGATTTTCTGGATGAGGAATTTGAGGCGGGCCTTGTGGCGGGAGGATCTTTCGCCGTAGCGGTCGAACACGCGCAGGAGGCTTTCGATGTACGGGATAAGCTGGTCCGCTTCGAGGAAATCGAAGGTCGTTTTGGCGAGATAGGGTTGGGCGCCGAGGCCGCCGCCTACCACTACTTTGAATCCACGCACTTCTTTCCCGTCTACCACACGGATTTTGGGGATGGCTCCAACGTCGTGGATGAAGGTGAGGGCGGAGTCTTTCGGGCTGGAGGAGAAGGCCATTTTGAATTTGCGGCCCATGTCCTGGCAGATGGGGTTGCGGAGGAAATACCGGAACGCGGCGTCGGCGTAGGGCGTTACGTCGAAGGGTTCGTTGGGATCGATGCCGGCGGTGTCGGACGCGGTGATGTTGCGGACGGTGTTGCCGCAGGCTTCGCGGATGGTGACTTCGTCGAGTTCCAGTTTGGACCACAGCTCCGGGGTCCGGTCCAGCGACACGAAGTGTATCTGGATATCCTGGCGGGTGGTAAGGTGCAGGTTACCGGTGGAGTATTCGTCGGAGATATCGGAGATGCGTTTCCATTGCCGGAGGGTCATTTTGCCGTAGGGGAGTTTAATGCGGACCATTTGCACACCTTGCTGGCGTTGGCCGTAGACGCCGCGGGCGAGGCGGAGGGATCGGAATTTTTCGTCCGTCATTTTGCCTTCGCGGTAGAGTCTGATTTTCTGCTCCAGTTCGATGATGTCCTTTTCTACGATCGGATTTTCCAGTTCGGTTCTGAAACTTTGCATGATGAATGAGTTGCTCGTGATAAAATGGTATTCATAACATTGGGAGGGGAGGTCGTAAGAACATAAAAACCTCCCTGGCATGGGAGGCTCTTGTAGTATATTTCTGTAAACAGATGTTCCTATGTAAGCGCTCCGCTCTAGTCCGCCGGGTTTTCCCAACAGCATCTGCACATGTGCATCCTTACTTTCTTCCTTATTTCATAACCCATATTCCTATAGATTTTGTAGAGTAATACAAAGGTATAGGTCCACCTTCATAACGCAAAACTTTTTTCATAAAAAAGGCGGGGGGATTTTAGAAAATTTCTAAACTCGGAGGAGCCAGCGGAGGAATTCTGCCCGGGCAACCGTTGCGTCGCACCCTTCCACAGCGGGATTGCGACGCAACGCCAGCTTCCGGGACCGGGGAGCTTTGGTTATGGCCCATAACTTTTATTTATCGGCTGGCTAGTGCTCTCCCATCCCCAAATCCCTCCCAATCAGCCAAAATCATTACACCAAAGTTCCTCCCAACAGGTCAACGTCCAATTGCCGCTTCCCGTAACTGTTTCATCCCCAATCAGCCAAATCATGATCGCAAAGTTCCTCCCAACAGGTTGATTTGCCCCCAATACTCATCCTTTAGGATGTCTCTGGAGCAAAAACTACCAAATATCGCGAAACTCATCTCATCTAATTATCTATCAACCACTTATACTATCCAATCCTTCCGTCATCCTCCATTTCCGCCCCATTTCTCCCCAAAACCACGTACCTTTGCGGCGCAAAAAGGTACAATATGATGATTCAGACGGCGATTTTTGACATGGACGGCCTCCTCATCGACTCCGAACCACTCTGGGGTATCGCGATGCGGGAAGTCTTCTCAACCGTAGGCGTTTCCCTTTCTCCCGAGCTCACGCACCTCACCACCGGCCTCCGCACCCGCGAAGTTGTCAGCTATTGGCACAACTACTTCGGCTGGGACACCAAAAGCCCCGAGCAAGTGACCGACGAGATCATCGAGAGCGTTACCGCCAAAATCCTCCGTCAGGCCCAGGCTATGGAAGGACTAACCTACATTCTCGACTTCTTCCGTTCCCGTAATTACAAAATCGGCCTCGCTTCCTCCTCCCCCATGCGCCTCATCCAATCCGTATTGGACCACCTGCATATCCGTTCCTACTTCGGCGCCGTATCCTCCGCCGAATTTGAAGCATATGGCAAACCCCATCCAGCTGTATACCTTGCCTGCGCTGAAGCCCTTAACACCCATCCACTCAACTGCCTGGCCTTCGAAGATTCCGTTACCGGCATGATCGCCGCCAAAGCCGCCCGCATGAAAGTGGTCGTGATACCAGAAGCCCACAAACGCACCGAACAACGGTTCGTACTGGCAGATATGCAACTCCCCTCCCTCCTCGCATTCGGCGAAGCGGAACTGGAGAAGCTCTCGCTTTGATGCATCGTCACATGATTTCTAAATACCCAATCCAGGCAACCGACTTCCAGCTACTCAACAGCTGAAAGCTGGGACCATACTGCCCGTCAATTAGTTATCTGCATCAGTTGCGATAGAATGAACAAGGGCGCCCCATGCCGGGAGCGCCCTTGTCAAGAAGATATTTTCCTTCTGCCTAGAATTTGAAAGTCATGTTTGCAGAAACACGACGGGGCATTTGCTTTTCAATGGTCGTCCAACCCGTGAAGTATTCTTTATTGGCAATGTTATCCATTTTCAGCGCCAGTCTGAACGCTTTCGCGTTGTAGAACACTGTGGCGTTGAACACTGTGTAAGCCGGCAGCGTGAAAGTACCCGTACGGAAATCATTGGTGATCACATTGTCGCCGGCGTAATTACCACCCGCACCGATACCGAACCCGCTCAATACACCGCTTTGCACTGTATAGGTGGCCCACAAATTAGCAAAATGCTCCGGACCTGCGCTTACCGGTCTGCGACCCAAAGTCCATTTATCGGCCTTCACCATCTTGCTGTTATTATAGGAATAACCCGCTACGATATTCAATCCATCTACGGGATTCGTATTCAGATCGAACTCTACGCCCTTACTATGCTGGGTGCCGCCCTGGTAGGTATAGTTGTAATTCACGCCTTCCTTGGTAATGGAACCCTGCATATTCATGTTGTCCACTTTGATGTCGTAATAGCTGATGGTAGCATTCAACCGCTTGTTCAGCACATCGAATTTAACACCACCTTCAATCTGGTTGGCATGTTGCGGCTTGAAATTGCCATCCAGCTCCGGCAGCGGCTGCGTCACCGGCGCCACGTTCTTAAACCCGTTCATGTAGTTGGCAAAAACGCCCACTTTGTCTTTCACAACCTGGT
Source organism: Chitinophaga pollutisoli (assembly GCF_038396755.1). Taxonomy (NCBI): domain Bacteria; kingdom Pseudomonadati; phylum Bacteroidota; class Chitinophagia; order Chitinophagales; family Chitinophagaceae; genus Chitinophaga; species Chitinophaga pollutisoli. The sequence goes on from NZ_CP149822.1 coordinate 1,937,420, forward strand.
ACACCAGGCCGAATTTCGGAGAAACGGTGGTCTGGTTGTAATGGCCGGCCTTGGTGCCGTTAATGAAGTTCTTCGTTCCCTTGCTCTCGAAATAATCCACGCGAAGGCTCGCCATCGCAATCAGCTTTTCCGTAATATTTAAAACATCCGAAACGTAGGCGCTGTAGGTATATGTCGACTGCTCATTGCGCGTTTGACCCGTTGTTAATCCGGCCAGTTTTGCATCCACCGCAGACGCGTTGAGCTGGGAATAACGAGGATCCTTCGGGTCCATGGCGCTTACCACGTCGAAAATGGCATAAGGCGAGTTGTTATTGGTCGTTTCCATGCCGAGGAAATCGAGGCCGAACACCATGCGGTTGCGCAGGGAACCGATCTTGAAATCGCCGATGAAATTCTGCTGGATCCCGGTAGTTACGGCGATGGAGTTTTGCTTATAGGCATACCGCGTCATGAAGGAATCCTGCTCGGGATATTTCGTTTGACCCGGAATCGGATTGTAAGGCGCGTCCAGGAACATTACATACTGGTAGTAACCGTCGCTTTTGCGGCTGCTGCGGGTAACGTTGGTCTGGGAAGTCCATTTGTCGGACAGTTTATATTGCATATGGCCGTACAGGTTCACGGTGGGTGTACGGTTGGTGATGTCGTTGCTGGTAAAGGAACGGTCGAAATCGATACCGGTTTCCTGCGGCGTCCGGTACTTCAGCTGGCGCGACCTGTTCAGGAACACCATGAGTGGATTGGTGCCTTCGCCGTTGTAAAACTCCGCATTTACATTGAATGAAAGGCGATCGTTTACCTGATACGATAAGCTCGGCGCCAGGAAGATGGATTTCCGGAAGCCGGCGTCCTGGAAAGATTTTTCGTTATGATAGGCGGCATTCACGCGCAGGAGCGCCGATTTATCCGTATTCAAAGGTGCGTTTACATCCGCAGTAATACGGGTAAGCCCGAATCCGCCACCTGTATAAGAAAGCTCGCCGCCGAAGTGGTCGTAAGGCTTCTTCGTCACAATGTTGATGAGCCCGCCGAAAGAAATGAGGCTACTGCCGAACAAGGTGCTCGAAGGCCCCTTGATGGTTTCGATGTGCTCAATGTTCGCGGGATCGATGTTCCCGTTGGTAAGACCGGCAATCCCATTGATCATGGAAGGCTGCACGGCAAAACCACGCATGGAAAAATAGCTGGCACCGTCGCCGGGACGGCCGGTGGAAGACCACAACTTGTTCACGCCCGGTGCATTGCGCATGGCATCATCGAACGAAACAACTACCTGTTCCTTCATCAGTTCCAGTCCAATCGTATTATATACCTGCGGGTTTTCCAGGTTCTTGATGGGCAAACGGGCGATATGGTCGCTTTCGCGTTTCCCTTTCAGCTGGATGCCTTTGATAATCACTTCGTTCAGCTGGGTGTTGGACAGTTGCAGGTGGATGTTGACGGTGGCCGTCTGATTGGCCTCTACCGTCACCGTCTGCTCGGAAGTCTCGAAACCTACGAGGGAAACCTGCAGGGTATATGTCCCTGGCTGCACCCGGCGGATGTTGAACTCACCTTTTTCGTTGGTCATATCACCACGGTTCTTGCCTTTGAGCAATACCGTTACCATGGGTGCCGGCTGACCGTCGTTCGTCAATACCACGCCCACGATATTGCCCGGCGCCTGTTCTTCTGCCTGCGCAATACCGGCAAAACCAACCATCAGCAATAAAGTATAGATTAAATGTTTCATCATGTATGTTTAAAAAAGCAAAGTTTGGTGGAAAGAAACACCGCAGATAGAAAAGGCACTTTGCAGGGTACAAATGGGCCATCTCCGGTGTCTCAATCCGGCGCAAAGGTCATACAGGACGAGGGGGACACCTTATCGAAAAGGGAAAATGATTTACGCAATCGGGAAAAATAGTGAGGTACAGTTGGATTCCGGGTTTGTGTCGGGCATTTCAATACGATAAACATCGGGGGAATCTATTATATCAACCCCGCTTTCCGCAAAATCAAATATCCCATCCCACCGGTAACAGCCAGGGCCAGCACGAATAAGCACACCGCCCGGAAGTTATCAAACGATTCATTTTCTGTTAGATATGATCTCCAGCACCGTTTCCGGCCGCCAGTCAGCCACCGGATCGTTCCTCCTGGCAATGAGACGAGTACGAACCCTACAATAGTCCTATAAAACACGGCAATGCTGAATGAAAATATGGCCAATATAAATTCCACCCGATAAATATAAAAAAGGAAAGGCATCCTTTTCAGAACGCCTTTCCACCATCTTAAAAAATATATGGCTGGTTTTATTTATTCCACCAAAGTTTGGTCGCCAACACGTCACCACCCTGGGCGGCCAGCGCCGAGCGGTAGTTGTCCACATTCACCGTCTGCTCCTTCTGCGGATAATACAACCGGGCGGGAATACCGGTTCCTACAAACGGGGTAAACTTATCTTCTCCCGGCAACGGATCCGGAAGATCCGGCCAAACCACATCCCCCGGCTTCACCAGCCAGGCAGGCACGCCGGTCCTGCGAACCTCGGCCCATCCTTCAATACCTTGCATGTACAACGCCAGGTATTTCTGCGACAGCACGTTCTCCCGGTTTGCCGCGGGCAGGGCGTTCACGTAAGTGGTAGCCGCGGTGCCATCAACCCCCCATTTCTCCAGGGAAGCGCGCACCCCCGCCACATAATCCGCCTGCGTCCAGCCACGGGCCTCACTCAGCAGGAAATTCACTTCCGCCAGCTCGATCAGCACTTCCGCATAATCTGCCGCATTCACGACCGTACCGGGCAAACTGATATTTTCCGCCGTCAGCAGGCTCGCCACCGAAGGCTGCAGCCCGTAAGGCTGGCCACGGTATTGCCCCTGGGTGTTGGGACGGGCATACACCGCCAACCGGGGATCAGCCGTGGTAAATGGCCCCACATCTCCTTTCAGCACATCGATCAGGATATGCGAAACGGAAAAGTCGCGGCGGTTCTCCGTGACGGTGATCCGGAATAAAGGCGCCTCATTGGGTGACTTATTCTCATATTTCAAGGTGGCGTTCTCCGCATTGCTGGAGATCAACCCGCCTGCAATGGCTTCCTGGATATTCGTTTCCGCCAGCTGAGGCAATTTCGCGCGGATGCGCACCGCCACCCGCAACCGGAGCGAGTTGGCGAATTTTTTCCATAAAGCCGTATTGCCTTTGTAAATCCCGTCGTAAGCCTGGAATGTATTCTCCGCTGTGAGCTGTGCCGCCGCTTCTTTCAACTCTTTCAGGATATCAGTATAAATCTTCTCCTGGGAAGCGTATTTCGGCTTCAGTATCTCCGGATTGAGCTTCAACGCCTGAAAATCCGGGTCGGAGCTGCCGTAAGAGCTGTAAGGAATATCACCGAAAACATCCGTCAGCGACAGGAAAGCCCAGGATTTCAGGATGCGCACAATGGCAATCTGGTTCTCATTGGGCCCCACAGCGCCGGCGACCCTGTCTTTGGTCAGCGGATCCGTGTTCAGGCGGATGATCTGCTCGAGGTTATTCAACGCTTTGTAAGTTCCGTCCCAAATAGCGTCCGAACCGGTACGGCCAAGGTCGTACCGCGATTCGTTGGTGTACTGGTTCTGGGAAAAATACTGCGCAAACAACATGCTGCCGCGGAAATTGGCGGCGGAGCCACGGAGGGCGTCCACCAACTGCTTCTGGCCGGTGGTAATTAGCATGGTGGTGGGTACGTCTGTCGGACGATTGGGATCGGTATTGATGTCCCTGAATTTATCGTCGCTGCAAGCTGCCAGGAAGAGCCCGGCAATGGCTGCGAATGTATATTTAAGAAAAGTAAGCTGTTTCATGTTCATGTCGGTTTATCAGAATTTTACCTGTACGTTTACGCCAAAAGTGGCCGGCACGGGGATGTTGCCCCCTTCGATGCCCTGGATGTTGCCGCCGCTGCTGGTGATTTCGGGATCCACGCTGCGGTTGGCCTGGTAAATATTCCAAAGATTACGGCCATAGGCGGAAACGCGCAGTTGCTGTACCGTTTTATTTTGGAATGGAATCGTATAACCTGCCGTTACTTCCCGCAGTTTCACAAAAGTGGCGTCGAAGATGCTCTGCGAAGTTGGCCCGCTGCTATGTCCCGCGCCCCAGTTCAGCGCCGTGATGCGGGTGGTGTTGGGCTTGGTGCCGGAAACGGTGTAAGTGCCATCGGCATTATAAACAACCGTTCCGTTCACGCCTTCGAGCACCAGGCCGTTTTCACGGATGCCGTTTTCGGCTGTCGCTTTCAGCACCCCGGTGGTCATACCTACGCTATACGTTTGCGAAAACACCTTGCCACCTACGCGCCCGTCAACCAAAAAGCCGGCATCGAAACGCTTGTAGGTGAAGTGCTGCCCGATACCGAACTGCCAGCGCGGGAGCACGCTGCCGAGCGGTACCAGCTGCTGGGTACGCGCATAGGCGCCGGTTGCGTCAATCACTTTATTCCCCTGGCCGTCGTATACGAAATCATAGCCCATGAGCTGGCCGAACGACTGTCCTTCCCGCGCCACAAGCGCGATGAGGCTATTGGCGTCGTTGATGGGGAAACTGGTCACGTCTTCCGTCAGTTCCACCACTTTGTTGCGGTTGGTGGACCAGTTAAGGTTGACATCCCAGTTGAAATCTTTCTTCGAAATGGGCACCGCCGTCAGCGTGATTTCCAGACCGGTATTATTGATTTTACCGGCATTGATGAATTTGCTGTCATAACCGAAAGCGGTGGAAGTTGGTATGTTGATGATCTGGTTGCGGCTGTCGTTGCTGTAACCCGTCACATCCAGTCCCAGCCTGTTTTTCAGGATGCGGAAACTAACACCCGCTTCAAGGGACGACGTGATTTCCGGTTTCAGGCGGCTGTTGGCCAGTACCGTGGGCAGTTTGGCGCCGGGGTTGCCGTTGAACGACTGCACCGACTCATACACTTGCTGCAATTGGTAAGGGTCGGTATCATTCCCTACCTGCGCCCAACTCAGCCTCACTTTCAGCAGATCCAGCCAGGAAGCGCTTTTCAAAAGTTCGCTCACGATAAAGCTGGACGAAACGGAAGGATATGCGAAAGAATTCCGGTCGAGCGGCAGCGTGGAACTCCAGTCGTTCCGCAGCGTACCATCGAGGAATAACAGGTTTTTGTACCCGAGCGACACGCTTCCGAAAAGCGAATAGATACTTTTTTGGTAACGGTTTGTTTCGTTGAGGACGCTGTTCGCGTTCTTGAGGTTGTAGTACAAGGGCACGATCAGTCCGCCCTGCGTAACCGCGTTGGAAATCGTGCGCTTCTGGTTCATGATGTTACCGCCGGCGTATGCAGACAGCGAAATGTCATTCCAGCGTTTGTTGGCGTTAGCGAGGAATTCGTAGTTGAACTCGCTGAATTTGTTATTGTACTCGGTGTAGCTGCTCGGCGAACGGGAGTACACGGCGATGCGATCCTGGTAATCGTATCCGTACAGGTCTGCGTTTACTTTGGTGCTGAGGTTCAGCCAGGAATTGACTTCGAAGTTCAGGCCGATATTGCCGTAGAAGCGGTCGCGGTTTTCTTCGAGATAGCTTTCGTAGGCCGACCAGAAAGGATTGTCGATGTATTTGGTGGCGCGGCCGGCGGCGGTATTATCCCAACTGTTGCGGTTCCAGGCGCGAGGGGTACCGTCGGCGCGTTTGTATTCGCGGAGTTTGTCGTAATCCACCTGTACCTGTCCCCACTGGAAGGCTTCGAGCATAATGCCCCGGTTGGTGGCGCCTGTCCAGGGCCTGCCGGTGCTTTGGTTCTTCACGAAGTTGAAGTTCCCGGTAGCGAGGAATTTCCCGAAGCGGTTGGAGCCGGAGAAGTTCACGGTGTTGCGTTGCAGTTTGGAATTGGGCGTGGTGCCGCGCACGAGTTTGTTGGTGTACGACAGGCGGAAGGTCTGGTTGTCGTTGCCGCCGCTCACGGAAACGTTGTTGGTGGTGGCCAGGCCGGTCCGAAAGAAGTCGGTGGCGTCGTGTTTGGGATACACCCAGGGTTGGGGGTTGAGGTAATCGTCTGCGAACTCCGGGTCGAGGTTGTACCAGTGGAGAACGGGGGTGCCATCGAGTTTGGGGCCCCAGCTTTCATCCATACCGTAGTTGACGAGGTTATAGGTGGTACCGTTGATGTTGGCGGTTTGGAAGGAATTGGATTTACCGCCGCCGTATAATTGCTGGCGTTCGGGGAGGCGCACGATGCGTTCCAGTTCGAGGCCGGAGTTGATGGTGACGTCGAGCCCTTTGCCGGCGCGGCCTTTTTTGGTGGTGATAACGATCACACCGTTGGCTGCGCGGGTACCGTAAAGTGCCGCGGCAGCGGGGCCTTTCAACACGTTCACCGATTCAATATCATCTGGGTTGAGGTCCTGGATGGTGTTGCCCACGTCTTTTCCCGCGCCGCCCTGTGCGGTGGTGCGGGTGTTCATATCGGCGTTGTCGATCGTGATACCGTCGATCACGAAGAGCGGTTGGTTATTACCGGAGATGGAATTGATACCACGGAGCAGTACCCTGTTGGAGCCGCCCATGTTACCGCCGCCGGAGATGATCTGCAGACCGGCTACCTTACCGGAGAGGGCTCCGAGAGCGTTGGTGGGCCGGGTTTGCAGTTCCGCGCTTTTCACCTCTTGCACGGAATAACCGAGGGCTTTTTTGGCGCGGGAAATACCGAGCGCGGTCACCACTACTTCCTGGAGTTGCTTATCCGAGTTGTGGAGAACGGCGTTCAATACCGACTGGCCGTTGATGGCCAGCACGAGCGTTTCCATGCCGATGAGGCGGAAAGACACTGCGGTCGCAGTATCGGGGATGGAGAGGCTCCAGGTGCCGTCGGGTGAGGAAATAGTTCCGGTGGATGTGCCCGCTATGAAAACGGTGACGCCGGGAAGTGGTTGGCCATCGCCGGAGCGAACGCTTCCGGAGATCTTCCTGCTTTGTGCATATGTAGTCAGGTTAAACAGCAGCATAAGCAGGGTTAGCTTGTACAAATTTGACATCTTTTACCCTATTAATTTTATAGACTATATAGGGTGCGAAGGTATAGGAAGTGTTAAAATAAACCTAATAAATTTTGGTTATAGGGGATATAGACAGGCTATAACGGGCTACAGGACGTACTTTCAGGGGGCGATGCCAATTCATTTGCCGTGATTTGTACAATCCGGCCTGGGGCTATATGCTGAAAAAATACGGGAATACGTATTGATGTTAATCCAAGTATTGTTTGCCTGTTACGGAATGGTTCATTCAAGTCGAATGAAATGATATTATAGGGGGAAAGTATGCTGCTACAGCGTATCCATGCCGGCCCCTTGCCTAACCATGAAGTACGGTGCTATGATGTTGTATTCGTGCGGGATCAGGGCGGGGCAAAAAAATCCCCCCGGTTTTCACCAGGGGGATTTTTATTTTTCGAGAACAATACTACTACTCGGCTTTCTTTTCTTCGCCGCCTTCGGATTGTTTCAGTTTTTCTCTGAGTTCGGCAAGCGCGCCCAGGTCGCCCAGGGTGGCTTTTTCTACCTTGGACTGGATGTTTTTCACAGTCTTGCGGGTTTTCTCAGCGTCAGCACGTTTTTCTTTGATGACTGCATCTTTTTCGTCGGCTTTCGCTTGTTCCCAAACCTTGGTATGAGAAACCAGGATGCGTTTTTCGTTGCGATCGAATTCGATGATCTGGAATTCTTTCACGTCTTCAACAGCGATCGGTTTTTCATCTTCGGTGCGCAGGTGACGGGCGGGAGCGTAAGCTTCCAGGCCATATTGCAGCTGCACGGTAGCGCCTTTGTCGTCTTTCTTCACCACGGTACCTTCATGGATGGAACCGATCGGGAAGATGGTTTCGAAGGTGTTCCAGGGATCTTCTTCGATCTGTTTGTGACCGAGGGAGAGCTTGCGGTTGTCTTTATCGATACCCAGGATAACAACTTCGATCTCGTTGCCCACTTTCGTGTACTCGGAGGGGTGGTTGAAGCGTTTGATCCAGCTGAGGTCGGAGATGTGGATCATACCGCCGATGCCGGTTTCCAGTTCAACGAATACGCCGTAAGGAGTGATGTTTTTCACAATACCTTTATGACGGCTGTCGAGCGGGAATTTGGTTTCGATGGTAGACCAGGGATCTTCGGTCAGTTGCTTGATAGAGAGCGACATTTTACGCTCGTCTTTGCTGAGGGTAACCACCACTGCTTCGTATTCTTCTCCAAGTTTGAAGAATTCTTTCGCATTGATGGGGGTAGAAGCCCAGGAGATCTCGGAAACGTGTACCAGACCTTCCACACCGGGGAGGATTTCCAGGAACGCGCCGTAATCTTCGATGTTCACCACTTTGCCTTTTACTTTCGCTCCTTCGGAGATGGTAGCGGGCAAAGTATCCCACGGATGCGGGGTCAGTTGCTTGTAACCCAGCGAGATACGTTTCTTCTCGTCGTCGAAGTCGAGCACAACCACGTTGATCTTCTGGTCCATCTGCAGCACCTCGCTCGGGTGGCTGATGCGGCCCCAGCTGATGTCGGTAATGTAGAGCAGACCGTCCAGACCACCCAGGTCGATGAACGCACCGAAATCGGTGATATTCTTGATAGTACCTTCCAGCACCTGGCCTTTCTCCAGTTTGGAGATGATGTCCACACGTTGCTGCTCGATATCGGATTCGATAAGCGCTTTGTGAGATACCACGGCGTTGCGGATAGCCTCGTTCACTTTCACCACCTTGAATTCCATGGTTTTGCCCACGAACTGGTCGTAATCGGTAACGGGTTTCACGTCGATCTGAGAACCGGGCAGGAACGTTTCCATGCCGTAAACGTCCACGATCAGGCCGCCTTTGGTTTTGCTGGTAACAGTACCGGTAACCACTTCGCCGGTTTTGTAAACTTCCACGATACGCTCCCATGCACGTTGCATACGAGCCTGTTTGCGGCTCAGGTGCAGGTTGCCGTCGCGGTCTTCTTTCTCAACTACCAGTACTTCCACTTCGTCGCCGATTTTCAGGCCGGGAAGGTCACGGAATTCGTTGAAGGAAATCAAACCGTCGGATTTGAACCCGATGTTGATCACCACGTCGGTCTTCGTCAGGCCAACGATCGTACCCATCAGCAGGCTGTTCTCGTCGAACACCTTGAAGGTACCGTCGTAAGTAGCATCATACTTCGCTTTTTCCTCAGCGGTGTAAGAAGTAACGTTACGTTTGTCCACGCTCCAGTCGAAATCATCGTGAGCGGTCTCAACTACTGCAACAGGAGCATTTTTTGTCGCTGTTTCTGCCGCGGCCGGAGCCACAGGAGCCTGTTGTTCAGCGTTTTGTTCGTTAGTAATGTTGTTTTCTTCCAAAATATAAAGTTTTAAGGGGGCAAAGATACGATAAATCTCCCTTCGCGACAACTTTATTTGACCAAAACTGTTATTGAAAATGAATCATTTATGCATTTCCGCCAAAACCATCCGTTTTCGGTGCGAAAATGGAAAATTGGCCGTGGGAAAGGCCGGCGAGCATTTTTTTCCTTAATTTTCCGGTATGAACGGAACTACTTTCAAAGCGGATATCAAATACTGGCTCAGACAGGACAATACGGTGAACCACCTGATGATCATTAACGTAGCCGTGTTCCTTATCGTGGGCATCCTGCGGCTCCTCGGCACCCTGCAAATCCCTTTCGCCGCCGGCGCCTGGGCGTTCCTGGTCGACAACCTCGTGATGCATGCAGACCGAACCCTGCTTTTCAAGCCCTGGGGCGCCATTACCTATATGTTTTTCCACATCGGCGTCCTGCATATCCTGTTTAACATGCTGACCTTCTACTGGTTCGGCAACCTGTTCCGCTCTGAGCTCGGTAACCGCCGCGTACTTCCCCTCTACCTCCTCTCGGGCCTTTTCGGCGCCGGGATGTACCTCCTTTTCTACTACCTCCTTCCCGCCACGCCCTATCTCGGCGGCCCCCTCCTGGGCGCATCCGGCGCCACCATGGCGTTCCTCATCGCCAGCGCCACCCTTATGCCCAACCTGGAAATCAGCATCCTCGTCGCCCACTTCAAACTGAAATGGCTCGCCGTCGCCGTGCTAATCCTCAACCTCATATCCATCCCCGACGGCAACGTCGGCGGCATCCTCGCCCACCTGGGCGGCGCCCTTTTCGGATTCGGCTACGTCCGCATTCTCAAATCCTCCGGCACCGACCTCTGCGCACCGCTCATGCAGCTGTTCGACGGCATCAACCACCTCTTCAGCCGCCGGAAAACCAACACCCGCACCTTCAAACCCAAAAATCCCCCCTCCGCGTGGTACGCAACGCCCCCGATCCCTCCCACGCTTCCCGGCTGGACCAGCTGCTTGACAAGATTTCGGAAAAAGGCTACAACAGCCTCACCTCCGAAGAAAAGCAATGGCTCCGCCAGTACAGCAACGAAAAATAATTCCGGCCGTATGCTGGAGATACATACATTGCAAGACGTTAGATCCCGTGTTCCAAAGTCCGTCCAGACCATGATCCGTTCGGCTGGCAGAAAGATTGCTTCGATCACCAAAACGGGGACCAAAGGCCTGCACGAGGAGTCCGCCATCCAGAGCATCATCCTCGTCAACAGCGCTCAGCGCCCTGGTGTTGATTACCGGCCCCTTGTTTTACCTGCTGACCGGCAACCCCTACATCATCCTTCCTGCCGTTGCTGAAAGCCTCATCGCCGCATCAGCGCTGTATTTGAACCACCGGAATGAACACACCCCCGCCGCACTCGTCACCTATCTCAACCAGTGCTTCGCCATCCTGTATTTCGGCCTCGCCCCGGGCGACGTGCTCCTGCACCAGCTTATGGTCGTGCTTCTCATCCGTCGCTTTCCTCATTTTCAACAAACCCCGCGGGAATTGTCTGGCGGGCGTCATCCCGCCGCGGGAATTCCACCGATGAAATGCCTATCTTTGCCTATCGCATAAGCCATGAAAACATTCAACGTACCGATCATATACCGCAGCCCGCTCATCTCTGCCATCAAACAGCAAAGAAAGCAGCAGGACAAGATGAAGAAAGATTTTACGCCTACCAGACTGGAATTTGGGCCGCTTACGATTCTGCTGGCCCGGCATTTCGGGTTTTGCTACGGCGTGGAAAACGCCATCGAGATTGCATTCCGGACGGTGGAGGAAAATGAGGGAAAAAGGATTTTCCTGTTGAGCGAAATGATCCACAACCCGCAGGTCAACAGCGACCTTCTGTCGCGCGGGGTGCGATTTCTCATGGACACTTCCGGCAAGCAGCTCATTCCCTGGGAATCGCTGCAGCCCGAAGATATCGTCATCATCCCCGCTTTTGGCACCACGCTGGAAATCGAAGCGCGGCTGGAATCGCTGGGAATCGCGCCTTTGAAATACAACACCACCTGTCCGTTCGTGGAAAGGGTCTGGAATAAAGCTGAGCAGATCGGCGGGAAGGATTACACGGTGATCGTTCACGGGAAACCGAAGCACGAGGAAACCCGGGCTACTTTTTCGCATAGCCGTTCGCATACGCCCACCATCGTGGTAAAAGACATGGAGCAAACGCACCGGCTCGCCGCCTATATCCGGGAAGAAGCCCCGGCCGAAGGGTTCTACGAAGAATTCAAAGGGCAGTACAGCGAAGGGTTCGACGTTACGAAACACCTCGGGCGCGTAGGCGTCGTGAACCAGACGACCATGCTCGCTTCCGAAACGCAGGCCATCGCCGACTACGTGCGCCAGGCCATCCAGGAACATTACCAACTCCCCGACGACCGGATCGCCGAACGCTTCGCCGATACCCGCGACACGCTTTGCTACGCCACCAACGACAACCAGACGGCCGTTACCGGCATGCTCAACGTGGAAGCCGACCTTGCCATCGTGGTAGGCGGATACAACAGCTCCAACACCTCGCACCTCGTGGAACTTTGCGAAGAAAAGCTCCCTACCTATTTCATTTCTTCCGAAGAAAAACTGATTTCGCCCAAAGAGCTCCTGCACTACGATTTCCACAACCACGAAGAGCTCCGCAGCTCCGGCTACCTGCCACAAAAGGAAAATATCACCCTCCTCCTCACCAGCGGCGCCTCCTGCCCGGATGCCATCGTGGAAGCGGTTATCCGCAAACTGGCGGGATTCTTCGGACTGGAGCACCTGGTTGATGAAACCGCCGCCGCATGGGCTTAAAAGACAACTTTACTGACTAACAGATTGTATATACATGAAAAAAGCACCGCTGAGCGGTGCTTTTTTCTTTGGGGGTAATCAAACGCTAGTAATGCAGAGAAAATTAATTTTGGGGCTTAGTAACAAACACGGTGATAATTGCTGGTACAAATGTACTATCAGGTACAAACGTCCGCAACCGGTAATTAATATCCGGTATCGAATAACGCATAACTGGCGGTGTGAAAATGAAATTCGGATGCGGAAGCGGACTTAAAATTGCATCGCCTTGCGGAGGAACTCCGCTTTCCGGCGGCGGGAAACTTCCACCTGGGTACCGTCGCTCATCAGCGCAAAACCGCCCTCACCCTGGATGTAGCTGTCCATTTGCTGGAGGTTGATAAGATGGGAGTTATGGACGCGGAAGAAATCCACGTCGGTCAGCAGCTCTTCGAACTCCTTGAGGGGCTTGGACACGAGGAGTTGCTTGCGGTCGGTGAAGAAGATCTTCGTGTAGTTGCCGGTGGATTCGCAGCGCACGATTTGCTGGACGGGCATGAACACCAGGCCATTGATGGTCGGCAATGCGATTTTTTTGTTCGAATGCTGGAGGGTTTTCATGTTCTGCAGAAACATTTCCAGCGGCGCCATGCCCGGCTCAGGTTTGTTTTGCCGCCTTTCATGAAACTTCCGCAACGCATCCTGCAGCTCCTGTATGCTGAACGGCTTGAGCAGGTAGTCGAGTGCGTTGAATTTGATAGCTTTGAGCGCGTATTGCTCGTATGCGGTGGTAAAGATGACGTCGAAAGGAATGCGGTCGTATTGTTTAAGCAGCTCGAAACCGTTTTGATGGGGCATTTCCACATCCAGGAACACCAGGTCGGGCCGCAGCTCGTCAATCAATTTCCTGGCTTCCTGCACGCTCTTCACCCCGGCCAACACCGTTACTTCCGGACATTTCTTTGTCAGCATCGTTTGCAATGCCTCGATACAATGTTGCTCGTCGTCTACGATGATGGTTCTGATTTCACTCATACAGGAATATTTATGCTGTTAAAATAAAAACTCTGCCGGCAGCACGATGCGCACCTTTGTGCCTGTGGCCTCCCCTTCCGGACCGTGCAGGTCCGTGATCTCGACGTTTGCGTCTTTGGTGTTATTGATTTTCCGGATCAGTGCGATACGCCCTTCCGTTACCTTCATGCCCATGGAATTATGCAGCTTGTCTTTCTTCTCCCGGATTTCCATCGCCAGCTTCCGCCCGATCCCGTTATCTGTCACCGTTACTTCCAGTATCCGCCCGTTCAGCGTTACCTCAATATCCAGTCTTCCTTTCTCTTTCCGGTGTACCAGCCCGTGCCAGATGGCGTTTTCCACATACGGCTGGATGATCATGGGCGGGATGAGCACTTCCTCTTCATTGATCTCATCGTCCACAAAAATATGATAATCGAACATATGGCTGCAACGCAGTGCCTCCAGGTCGAGGTACAGCCGCAAAGAATCCAGCTCTTTATTGAGCGGGATGAAGGTATGCTGGCTGTTGTCGAGGATCATGCGCATCAGCTTGGAAAACTTCGTGAGATATTCGGATGCTTCCTCCTGGTTGTTGCTCCAGATGTAACGGTGGATGGAATTGAGGGAATTGAAGATGAAGTGCGGGTTCATCTGCGATCGGAGCGACCGCAGTTCCAGTTGCAGCGTTTGCCGGTTGGCCTGCAGGTTGCGGTGGCGGATATAGAAAAAGCCGCCCACGATCAGCATAAACAGGAACCCGGCCAGGGCGATCACCAATGCGAGGTTCCGCCGTATGCGAAGCTGGTTGATCTCCTGGTCCTGCTGCAGCTCCTTGATCTGATTGTCTTTCCGGTGTACCTCATGCAGCGCTTTCATTTGCGCGAACTCCGTGCTGGTACGCTCTTCGAGGATGCTGTCCTTGTATTGCAACGATAACTGCGTATTGTCGAACGACTTCGCGAAATCGCCCGCGCGTTTGTAGTTGTCGGCCATGGCATTGTAGCCTTCCTGGAGGATGTAGTTGAAGGTCCACTGGTGCCCCAGGTCGAGGGCTTGCTGGATATATTTGCGGGCTTCGGGGAGCTTGCCTTCGTTGTTCAGGAGGCGGCCGATGGAGATGTAATTTTCGGCCAGGTGCACTTTGTCTTCCACTTGCTCGTTGGCTTCGAGGGCTTTCTGGAGGTAGACCATGGCTGCGGCGTAATTGCCTTTTTTCTGGTAGGCCGTGCCGAGGCAGGTGTAGCAGATGGCCATGCCGGTATGATTGTTCAGCTGCTGGTTGACGGCCAGGGAGCGTTCGTAGTAATCGATGGCGCGGTCGAGCTGGTTGAGGCCTTCGTAAGCGTACCCGAGGTTGCCGAGGTTGATGGCCACGCCCAGGTTGTTATTGCCCTGCTGCTCCAGTTCCAGGGCGCGGGTGAATTCGCGGATGGCGGCTTCGTACTTCGCGTCTGACAGGTAAATGTTGCCGATGGAATTGATGGCCACGGTGAGGGAGCGCGTCTCGTTGATCTTTTCGGCGATTTTAAGCGCCTCGAAGTGGTTATCGAAGGCTTTTTCGAGCATTTCCCGCCGGCGGTAGTCGACGCCCACGTTGTTGTACGAGGTGGCGATAAGGCGCTGGTCTTTGCTTTCGATCGCGGCTTTGAGGGCTTTCTCGTGGTACTCGGTGGCGAGGATGTATTGGGATTTGTTGCGGCGCGAGGTGCCGAGGTCGTTGTAAGCCTCCGCCCGGCCTTTCGGGTAATTGAGGCGTACAGACAGTGCGAGGGCTTCCTGGAGAAAGGGGTTCTCCCTGCCCCCTTTGTCGAAATACCGGTATACTGTCCGGGATTTGGCCAGGTAGGCATTGACTTTCGCCGTATCATCGCGCAGGCCGCGGATCGAGTCGAGCAACCCGAATACCCGCAGGGAATCCTGCGCCGTAGCGCCAACCATGAGGAATAACTGCAGTATGAGCAGGGTGATGGTCCTTCTAAGAAACATGCTTAATGGAGCAAACAGCTTCCACAAGGTAAAATATAATTGCGAAATCCTGTTATCCGGTTCGTTTTCAGGTAGAAAAACGAAGGGGCGAAAGAATTCGCCCCTTTCCTATTAACCGAATACACCTACTGAAAATATGAATCGGGGCGGAAAACGCCGCCGGTCCACATTGATTTTACAAGCCCGCCAGCCCGGAGGGCATGGCAGTGTTGAATATATTTCAGAGTTCATTGTTATACGGTTAATAGCATGGTCTTTTAACTGGATGCAGTCCGGATATGGCTTAAAGCCTTTGGACAATCACAAAAACCGCTGATTGTTGCGATGGCAAGTTGCCGGCGGCGCTTAGCGGCGTCCGGGAACAGGTGTCAACAGGTTGACAGGCAACAATGTAGCAGGTTTTTTTCCAGGAATAAAGTCACAAGGTCCAATATCGGGGCGGCAAATGCTCTGCATCTCCTCTCTGGAGGAAATAGCGCCAAGACCATTAAATAATGCAGGAATTTCGGAGGATGAGGTTAAGAAGGTATAGTATCGTTACCTAAAGGTAATAACGTTTTTTTGATATACAAAAAAAATCAGGAGGAATGTGACATGATAGCATCTTCCACCCACTGGGACACGAGGTCCAGCTGTTCATCCATCGTCAGGTTGCTGTTATCGAGGATGATGGCGTCGTCGGCTTTGCGGAGGGGGCTGGCTTCCCGGTTGGAATCGATATAATCGCGGAGCTCCAGGTTTTCTTTCACTTCGTGGAGGGTGATATTGGGGTTCTTGGCGTACAGCTCTTTGAACCGGCGCTGCACCCGGATGCCGGGGTCCGCCGTCATGAAAATTTTCAGTTCGGCATAGGGAAAAACAACCGTTCCGATATCCCTGCCATCCATCACGATTCCCCTGCCCGCGCCCATCTTTTGCTGCTGGGCCACCGCGAAGTTTCGCACTTCTTTGATCGCCGCTACTTCACTCACCTTTTCGGCTACTACCATCTCCCGGATCATCGGCTCCACATTCTCTTCGTTCAGGAACATATCGCTCTGGCCGGTCAGCTGGTTGTGCACAAATTCGAGATGAATATTGTCCAAAGCGGTTTTCACCTGGAAGATGTCCGCCCAGTCCACCCGTTGCTGGATGAAATACAAGGTGATCGCGCGGTACATGGCGCCGCTGTCGATATACAGATAGTTCAGTTTCGCGGCCAGTTGTTTGGCCAGCGTGCTTTTCCCGCAGGAGGAGTATCCGTCTATCGTGATGATGATCTTTTTCAAACCCGGTAAATTCTAAGCGTGTGCAGTAGTATAATCAGACACTGCAAATTTGCTGCAATTCCGGGACTTTACAAAGCAATTTGTTCTTACCGCTCCAGGACCACTACCCTGAAAGTGCGGATTTGCTTTCCGGTGGATTTGTCATAAAACACCAGTACATAGGTGCCTTTCGCCAGGTTGTTCACATAAATCGTGCGTTCGCCTTCGATACTGTATTGGTTCATGATCTGCCCCATCGTATTCACGATTTGCATAAGCAGGTTGGATTGCGTGCCCCTCACCCGCACCTGGAAGCTGCCGAAGCTGGGGTTGGGGAATACGTCGAGGCGGAGGAAGGGCGGTACTTCCCGGATTTCGGAAACGCTTTCGCGGCCGTTGCGCGCCACGGCGCGGATCCGGTAGTAACTCCATCCGTCGTGCCCGTTGGGGTCCACGATCCGGTAATCCAGCCGGGTGCCGGTGCTCCCGTTGGGCGCCATGGTAAAAAGCTCCCCGACCTTCACGAAACCGGTATCGGTATCCAGCCGGCGCTCGATGATGAATCGCTCGTTGTTCATCTCGCGGGCCACCGACCATTCCAGCTGCACCTGGGATTCGTTGATGCGGTAAGCGTTAAAGACGATGAAAACGGCCGGAGCATACGGGCCGTACAATATGGAAGCTTTTGTGAAATATTCATTGTTGCGGATGCCGTTGCTGAACCGGCGGACGTGCATGGTCGCATTTCTCAGCGTGCCGCCGGTGCTGATGTTGCCCGCCGTGGGGAAGGATTCCGGTTCTTCGTAATCCCAGGCGTTGTTCAAATAGCGGGTAACGTAGGAAGCGGCGCGCCAGGCGCTGTAATCGCGGCCCTCGTCAATATCCATGTGCTGAATGGTGAGGCGGGTATCGCCCTGATCGGTGCGCCCGCGGGCGATGTTCCAGGTTTTGTTGGTGAAATCGAGTTTGTTGACCAGGCCGGAAACGGCGTACTGGTAAACGCTGTCGAACACCCTGGCGCGGAAATCATCCGCAGGGCCGCTGTATTCGATCTGGAAGGGGGCGTATCCCGCGGTGGAGGAACCAATGGGGAATGCCACCTTTCCATCGGAAGCTTTCACCTTTTCGCGGAAGAGAAACCCTCCCGCAATAGCGGTACCGGTGATGATGAACGCCCTTTCACTGAAACCGGTGATCTGCCCCGGATGCCCGTTACCCACCACCAGGTTCCAACCGTTAAGGAACAGATGGCCGGTGGTGAAGTTGAGCGTATTGCGGATCTTCATGTCGGTAAAGTCGTCCATGATCAATCCTAAAGGATTATTGATATCGATATTGGGAAAGGTAGCACCCAGCTTGCTGACGGCGCTGTAGCCGCCGAATACCTGTTGCGCCCCGAGATTTCCATACAAAGGATTGTTCCCCTGGAAGCGGATCACGCCTCCCCTGCCGCTAAGCCCGTTATTGCTCTCGTCCGGCAAGGAAGCGCCGTTGCCGTTAGTCCACGATTTCCCGAAAAAATGAACGACCGTATTATTCCCGGTGCCGAAAGCGCCGCTGTTCACCATATTGCCGTAAATGCTGAAGTTCTCCCCTGAAAATACCTGCAAACGCTCGCCCGGCGCAATGTACACGCCCTGCTGCCCTTTCGACAGCAACGGCAGGAAGGATAAAGCGAGTAAGGTGTAAATACGTTTCATCTTTTCAGTTTTCTACCTTGCGATAATCAGCCAGGTGGTGGCGTTCACCATCTGGAAAGTCATGTGGCTGTCGGTGCTCGTTGAAGTTCCGGCATTCATTGTCACACTTGTAGCGCCATCGATGTTGCCGCTGTTTGCTACGTTCACCGTAAAAGACCTGGTTGTACCTCCGCTTCTCCTTCCTTTCACTACGATGACCCGACCGATATTGTCCGCGCCAGACGGCAGTGTGATTGTCTGATTGGTGGAATTAGTATATAGATAAATGGTATAGTCATCGTCGGCCACGGTATAGCTGCCGCCAACTGTGGTGATGTTATTGAACACCGCTCCTTTCATGCTAGTGGAGCCTTCCATCGTAACCGATGGGCTCATCATGTCGATATTTCCGTTGTTATGAATCCGCATCCGCGCCGTGTTATTCGTACTGAAAACCACGTTCCGGTTGGCGATCATGTTGAGATTGAGGCTATCCGTCCCCAGCCGTTCGCCTTTGAAATTGATCGTCGCGGGATGGCTGATCATTTTCTGCCAAACGGAAGTCCCGAGATTACTGATAGAATTGCCGCGGAAATAAGCGTCATGGTCGTTGAGGTTGAATTGCCCGAAATACCCGCCGCCAACGGTTTGCAGCATCATGCTGAACCATGCCGTTTCATTGGGAATCTGGTTCAATGCCTCGGCCCTCACGTCCGTTTGAAACACGCCGCTGCCATGACTGATATAACCATTATAATCGCGGACCACTTCCCCTTCGCCGGTGCCCAGGGTAGTGGCATAATACAACGGCAACCCGCTGCGCTGTTTAGCCGCAATCACCCAACTGGCGCCGTCGCTGACGAGCCGGACGCTGTAACCCGGCAGGATCGCCAGCGTGGGATTGACGGACTGCTGCCCGCGTACATTATACCCTGCAAATTTCACGGAATCCGTTCCGTAGGCGATCACTTCAATAGCGCGGCCTTTAAAACTCGCGGGATTCTGCAAAGCAAAATTCGCCACGGCGTTGTTGTTCATGATCACCACACTGTTGGAATCCGCCATGGTGAAGTTTCCTGTACCCACGGCCACGTTGGTGGCGGTGGAACCGTTCACATGCAACATGGAATGAGGCGCGGTGGTGCCGATACCCAGTTTCCGGTCGGCGGTAATGCGGGCGGCTTCCAGGTTGTTGGTCCTGAGGATGAGCGGCTGGGCGTTGGTGGTACCTAAAAAATGTAATGCGGGGTTGACGGATGAATTGCCGGTGAGGTTCCAACCGCTGGCATCTGCATCGCTGAGTGCTTTCCAGGCGCCGCTTGCGCGGATATAAATTTTGTTGTCGGTAAGGTTGTAGACCATCATGCCCTGTGCCGCGGTATCGAGCGGCGGCACGGTTAATGCCAGTGAAGTGACGCGGGGCAGAAGCATCCCTTTACGGTTGCTTTCCATCTCCAGGATCGCATCTCCACGCGTGATGGTGGTATTGCCGCCAACTTTCAGCTGGGCTTTGGCATCCTGTCCTGCGAAGATCAGGACAAAGAAAACGGATGCGGTAATGCTGCAAAGCGTGAGAAAGAATTTCATAACGAACGATTACTGGATTATAAAGGAACGGCGGCATGGAACCGCCGTTCCCTTCAATCGAAAATCTATTACATAACTGATCTGGAAATTACGTGCCAGGCGGCTCCGTCAGAAACCAATGTTACTGCGAAGTTGGGTTCGTAGATGATGATGGCGTCCTGGCCATCGATCTTAACGCCGTTGGCGTCAGCAATGTGGAGCTGCGCGATTTCGTTTGTGATACGGCGCGCCCTGCGGATCGTGTACATCCTTCCTTTCACATCCGTAGCGGCGGGAAGCGTCACGGTGTTGATCGGCTCGGGATCCGCGCCCACGGCGCTGTTATCGCACTTTGTAACTACGATGTAATCATCGTTGCCCATGATGTAGTTGCCCGGGTTCAGTATTTTGAATGGAACCGACATCGCGCTGTTCAGGTTGAAGCGGGATGTCTGCGTCGTATTGCCGCCCACGTTCAGCGTATCTTCCACGGTTTTGATCCCGTTGAAAGTTTGCGTACCCGTGGTAACAACACCGCTGGCTGTGGTACTTGCATCCGGAATATTGATGGTCAGGGTATTGGGTGCATCCGTGGCGATATTGAATGCGTTACCGGTTTTACCGGCAAGGAGCGTCAGCGCGCCGCTGGAGCCGTCGGCCGTAACGGTATCGTCCGGTGCGGGTAATGTACGCGGCAGCCGGATCGAACCGATGCCTTTTACGCTGGCGGCAGGTACTTCCACCATTTCCAGCTTGTTGTCGTTATTCGGGTTCAATACCGCCAGGCGATAAGTCAAAGGCTTCGGGGTGCTGTAAAAAACAGGGTTATTAAAGCCCAGGGAACCGCCGAGCGTGGTGTTGCCGGCGATAGCGGCATTCTCGATCACTTCGATTGTTTTATTGAATGTGGCCGCTTCTGCGAAGGTTGCCTCGCCCGTAACGCCCAGTGTACCGCCAACAGTTGTATTACCGGTGATGCCGACGGTTTTGGCGAAGGTCGCCGCTTCCGCTACGGAAACTGTTCCTGTGAAGGATTTGTTGCCGGCAAAAGTCTGCGCACCCACGCTCACGATACCCGGAGCTGTGGCGGATGCTTCTACAAGGCGCAGCACCAGTTTGCCTTCGTCGGCTCCCGTCAGCCGCTCGATCCGCGCGCCATTATCGGCGAGCGCACCTGAGGTGATGAGGTTGCCGATGGTAATCCCGTCGGTGGAAGTAATAGCCTGGAGTTTCTTCCAGTCTGCGATGGTCATGAAGCCATATTCCTGCGTGGCGCCGCCTGCCATGATGGGCAATTGCACATCCAGTTCATTCGGGGAGGAAGTTGCCTTCAGTGCCGCCGTGTCGAAAGTATTCTTTGGCGATACTTTCACCGTAACATTTCCCTGGAAGGAATTGAGGGAAGTCACGGATGTGAGGGACAGATCTTTCTTATGGATCAGACCGTTGTTGTCGATCATCACCACGTCGCTCACGGAAGATCCGGCTACGGGAACGTTGGCGTAAGGGATGGTCAACTGGCCGGAAGTGCCGTCGAACTGCATCACCGTGTTGTTCCCGTTCACTTTGAAGATCAGCGGGATGGCGGTTTTGGTACCCAGCCAGTCGCCGTCGATCACTTCATCATTGCCGTTCACTTTCCAGAATCCCGCGCCGCCGTTGTCCGCGGCGAGTTTGGTCCAGGAAGTTTTGTCGGCGGCAGCGCCTGTTTTCACGTAGAAACCTACGCCACGGGTATCCGCCAGCGGATCTTTAATGTATATGACCATACCGGCCTGAGGGTTGCGGCCGACGAGCAATTCATACCCGGCCCGGTCGAGGCGGGGCAGCAGCAAGCCTTTCCGGCTGCTTTCGAGTTCAAGGATGGCGTTAGGGTCCACTGTTGCAGGGTCGCCCCCGATTTTGACCTGTGCCTTCACGCTGTTGTACGAGAGAAATAATGCGAGGATCATGCCCGCTATGCGTAACGACTGTCTCATAGGTAAGAAATTAAAAAATATGCGTTTATAGAGATAAAATGTAAAAACCTCGGCTCTGAATCGAATAACTGATACGGTTAAAACTCCGGTCCCCCGACCGGTACTTAGCGCTAATCTTCCACAATGATACATATAGTTTTTGAATAATATGTTCTTTTCAGAATATTTATTCCAATTTTTTATAATATATCAAAACCTCGTTTTAAACCCTTTGATAATCAACCATAGGCATAAAAAAAGCTGCCGGCGATTGCCGGCAGCTGGTATCATCGTGTGATATGTTACGATTTACGCTTCGGATTTCTCCGATTTGCTTTTGGAGGGATTCTTCAGGGAGAACACCAGTTTCTGGTTTTCCTTGTCGAGATCCGCGATCAGGATATCCCCGTTATGAATGTTCATATTGAGGATTTCTTCCGCCAGGGGATCTTCCAGGTATTTCTGGATGGCCCTGTGTAGCGGACGGGCGCCGAACTGCTGGTCGTAGCCTTTCTCTGCCAGGAACCCTTTCGCTTCGTCTGTCAGTTCCAGGCTGAAGCCCAGGTTCTGCAGGCGGGCGAGCACTCCCTTCATGGTGATATCGATGATGACGTAGATATCTTCTTTGCTGAGCGAGTTGAAGATGATCACATCGTCGATACGGTTCAGGAACTCGGGGAGAACGTCCGTTTCAGTGCTTTTTCGATCACTGCTTTGGTGTTCTCTTCCTCGTTCACCACACGGGTGCCGGTGGTGAAGCCCACTCCCGCGCCGAAGTCTTTCAACTGGCGCACCCCGATGTTGGAGGTCATGATGATGAGCGTGTTCTTGAAGTCCACTTTCCGGCCGAGACCGTCGGTCAGGATACCGTCGTCGAGCACCTGCAGCAGGATATTATAAATATCCGGATGGGCTTTCTCGATTTCATCGAGCAGGATCACGGAGTAAGGTTTGCGGCGCACTTTTTCGGTGAGCTGTCCGCCTTCTTCATAACCTACGTATCCCGGAGGCGCGCCGATGAGGCGGCTTACGGAGAATTTCTCCATGTACTCGGACATATCGATACGGATGAGCGCGTCTTCCGAGTCGAACATGTACCGGGCGAGGGATTTGGCCAGTTCGGTTTTACCGACGCCGGTGGGGCCCAGGAAGATGAAGGTACCGATGGGTTTCTTCGGGTCTTTCAGGCCTACGCGGTTACGCTGTATGGCTTTCGTGACTTTGGAAATGGCTTCGGCCTGGCCTACCACGGCAGACTTGAGGTCTTCGCCCATGCGGCGGAGCTTTTCGTTTTCGGCCTGCACCATCCGTTTCACGGGGATGCCGGTCATCATGCTCACCACTTCGGCGATCGCTTCTTCGTCGATCGGGTAGCGTTTGTGCTTCACTTCTTCTTCCCACACGGCTTTGGCCTTTTCGAGGTCTTCGCCGAGTTTCTTTTCGGTATCGCGGAGGGCGGCGGCTTCTTCGAAGCGTTGGCTCTTCACGACTTTATTTTTTTCCTGCTTGATGTCCTCGATCTGTTTTTCGAGGTCGAGGATATTTTGCGGAACGTTGATGTTTTTGAGGTGGACGCGGGCGCCTACTTCGTCGAGCACGTCGATGGCTTTGTCGGGCAGCAGGCGGTCGGTCATGTACCGGTCGCTGAGTTTCACGCAGGCGTCGATGGCATCGTCGGTGTAGGAAACGTTATGGTATTCCTCGTAGCGCGGTTTGATGTTGTTGAGGATCTGGATGGTTTCTTCCACGGAGGGGGTCTACCATTACCTTTTGGAACCTGCGGTCGAGGGCGCCATCTTTCTCGATGTACATGCGGTATTCATCCAGGGTGGATGCGCCGATGCACTGGAGCTCGCCTCTTGCGAGGGCGGGTTTAAAGATGTTGGAAGCGTCCAGCGAACCGGAAGCGCCGCCGGCGCCAACGATGGTGTGGATCTCGTCGATGAACAGGATCACGTCGCGGTTTTTTTCCAGCTCGTTCATGATAGCCTTCATCCTTTCCTCGAACTGGCCGCGGTATTTGGTACCGGCCACGAGGGCGGCGAGGTCAAGGCTTACCACACGTTTATCGAACAGCACGCGGGAAACCTTGCGCTGCACGATGCGGAGGGCGAGGCCTTCCACGATGGCGGTTTTACCTACACCGGGTTCGCCGATCAGGATGGGGTTGTTCTTTTTACGGCGGGAAAGAATCTGCGATACGCGTTCGATTTCCGCTTCGCGGCCCACGATGGGGTCGAGGCTGCCGCTTTCGGCCAGCTTCGTAATGTCGCGGCCGAAGTTATCGAGAACGGGAGTTTTCGACTTGGTATTTGCCTGCTTCTGTTTGGAAGCATAGCTTTTGCGCTCGTCTTCGAACTCCTCTTCTCCGGGGTCATCGAATTCCGCTTTCGGATCTGCAGATTTTACGAAGCCCAGTTCGTTTTTGAAAGTATCGTAGTCCACATCAAACTGTTGAAGGATTTGCGTACAAACGTTTTCTTTATTCTTGAGGATGGACAGCATCAGGTGCTCAGTCTCCACGGTGGGACTTTTCAGCGCCTTCGCTTCCAGCACGGTTACCCGGATCACTTTTTCTGCCTGGCGGGTCAGGGGTAGACTGTTGATGTTCGCAATGTTCTTGCCTGTCTTGTCTTTTATCGCCAATTCCACTTCCTTGCGTAACTCATACAGATCAACGTTCAGCGCCTGTAGGATTTTTACAGCCGTTCCCTCACCCTCACGAATGATACCCAGAAGCAGGTGTTCCGTACCGATGAAATCATTACCCAGTCGCAAAGCTTCCTCCCGGCTAAACGTAATGATCTCCTTTACTTGCGGTGAAAAATTCTGATCCATTGTTTGTTGATTTTGTTAAACCCTTACGGGGGCATGCTTATACAATATTACCAAATAAATTTGGATTTAGTTTTTATCCTTGTACATTATTGGTTAAGATTTACTTTTGCGCTGAAGGGCCTTGTGTGCTGAATATATCTACGAGAAGAGGGATGTTGACGATTGGATTTTTTTACTTCTCCAGGTACGTTCTTCGACGGGTTTCCTTTTTGCCGAATCCTTTTTTTATAATGTTTTTGAATGATAACATCCGCCGTATGCAATTCAAAATTGATACCAAAGAGAAAATTGTGATATTTAGGCTGGAAGAAGCCGGTCTGGATGCTAAAATGGCAGCGGATTTCGAAAATACCATACTTGCCGCTCCGGGCCTGGAAGGCTCCAACCTCATACTGGACCTGCATTCCCTCCAATCCGCCGCCCCTGAAGCCCTGAAAGCCATTTTTACAGTGTACCAGCACCGCTACGACCAGGGCCTCTCCGCCGCGGTAGCCGGACTTAACAAGGTTTTAACAGCCCAACTATCGGATCAATATCCCGAAATGCTCAATATCGTGCCCACCGAATCAGAAGCCATAGACATGGTGATGATGGAAGACTTGGAACGCGAGCTGGATCTTGGAGATGAATAATGATTAATTTGCGGAACATGTTTGCGGTTACCATACTCGGCAATAATTCGGCAATCCCCACGCCGGAGCGGCATCCCACCGCCCAGGTGCTCACGTACAACGACCAGCTCATGCTGATCGATTGCGGTGAAGGCACGCAGACACAGCTTGCCCGTTACAAGGTGCGTCGCAGCAAAATCCGGTATATTTTCATCAGTCACCTCCACGGCGACCACTATTTCGGCCTCATTGGGCTCATCAACAGCATGAGCCTCCTCGGGCGGACGGACCCGCTGACCGTCTTCGGCCCTCCCGCGTTGTGGGACATCCTCGAGCTGCAACTCCGCCACGCCGCCACCACGCTGCGCTTCGAGCTGGAATTCAAGCCTCTCACGCCCGAAACCCTCGGGGTGCTGCTGCGCGATAAAGACATGGAAGTGAGCTGCTTCCCTACCCGCCACCGCATCCCCTGCTACGGCTTTTCGTTCAGCGTGCAGCGGAGAAAACGCCGCATCATCCCCGAACAAACCCGCGCTTACGAAATCCCCTCCGCCTTCTTCACCCAACTCGCCGAAGGTGAAGATTATATCAGGAAAGACGGCTCGGTGGTCCGCAACGATTGGGTTACCCTCCCACCGCTCCGCGCACGGCGGTATGTGTATTGCGCAGACAGCATTTACGACGAAGATCTCCTTCCCTGGATGAAAGACGCCGACCTGGTTTACCACGAAACCACCTATCTCGACGACCTCCGCCAGCGTGCCGCCGACCGCTTCCACAGCACCAGCGTGCAGGCTGCCACCCTTGCCAGCATGGCCGGCGCCAGGAGGCTGCTGATCGGCCACTTCTCCTCCAAATACACCGAGCTGCAGCCGTTCCTCGACGAAAGCATCCCCGTTTTCCCCCAAACGGAACTCGCGCTCGAAGGCACCACCTACATCATCTAGCCAAACCACACATTAAAACATAATACAATAAAATAAACAATACCTAAAATGGTGTATTGCAGAAAAAAATAGCCGCGTTTATCTTTACGCATTAATCTTTTTTCCTATAACATGAAACACGCAGCACTAACGTTCGCCTTTGCCCTGTGCCTCGGCACTGCAGCCATGGCGCAGCAAACCGCACCCCTGGAAATCGATACCGAAATCGCCGAAAAGCCGCCCCGCAAGGAAAGGCTCCGCAACCAGCCGATGTATTCCAACATCGTAAAAACCAACCTGTCGAGCCTCGCACTCAACAACTACAGCCTGACGTACGAGCGCTTGCTTGCCCGTAAGATCTCCGCCTCGCTGGGCTACCGGTACATGCCCAAAAGCGCCCTGACTAAAAGCATGCTCGGCGAAACGGTAATGGATTATGTGAAGGAAGACGGTGACGACGATTTGCAGAATCAGCTCGACAAGCTGCAAATGAGCGGCGGCGCGCTCACCGCGGAGTTCCGCTTCTACACCGGCCGCCGTCCCGGCGCCAAAGGCTTTTACGCCGGCATTTACGGCCGTTACAGCAACTTCAAGTACGATTATCCGTATGATTACGAGAAACCCGACGAAACCACAACCCTCGTGCCCCTCAAAGGCAACACCAAAGGCTTCGGCGGCGGTGTGGTAATGGGCGGGCAGTTCATGATCGCCAAACGGGTGGTGGTAGACCTCTACATCATCGGCGCCCACTATGGTAAAATGACCGGTAAGGTGAACGGCCTCACCGATCTCAGCGATCTGGATGAGCAAGACCGCACGGATCTGAAAAACGAGCTGGAAGACCTGATCGACCTGGGTGGAAGTGAAAAAAACATCACTGCTGAAGTACGGGACGATGGCATCCGCGCCGATATCAGGATGCCGTTCCTCGGCGTCCGCGGGCTTGGCCTCACCGTCGGATTTGCTTTCTAAACACTGGTTATAAACGTGTGATGCCCTAATTTCACCAAACAGCAGTTTTGCAAAACTTCCTGACACCCTACTGACATCCTTCAATGATCCTATAAGGTTGTTCTGTGCCAGCAAGGGTTTGAGGGTGTTTGGATGAACGATGGCAGAAGGATGGTAGAAGGATGGTAGGAGAAATAAGGTACCGTCCGGCTGGTCAACTAATTGTTTATTATCCTGGTAACCCTATATCTCAGGGCCGTTCTTTCGGGAAGCGGCCCTTTTTGTATCCGGTGGGGCCGGCAACGAAAAAGGGCTGACGCCTGGCATCGAAGCCGGCCGTCAGCCCTACCGCTTTCCGGAAAATCCGGGGTTAGTATTTGGAAAGATACTGTTTGATCTGTTGTTGAAGCTCGTCCGTAGCGGGCACCACCGGCAGGCGGAACACGTTTTCGAGGATACCGGCTTCATGCAGGAACGCTTTGATACCGGCGGGGTTGTTTTCCGCGAACATGAGGTCGAAGCCCTGGAGCATGCGGTAATGCAGGTTGCGGGCGGTGGCGAAGTCGCCGGCGAGGGCGGCTTTCACCATCGCGGGGAATTCCTTCGCGAAGTAGTTGGCGGCAACGGAGATCACACCGTCCATGCCACAGGCCAGTTGAGGCATCGCCACGGCATCGTCGCCGCTGATGACGAGGAAATCCTTCGGTTTGTCGCGCACGATGGCCATGCATTGGGCCATATCGCCGGAAGCTTCCTTCATCGCCACCACGTTTTCCACTTCATGCGCGATGCGCAGGGTGGTTTCCGCCGTCATGTTGCGGCCGGTGCGGCCGGGAACATTGTACAGGATGATGGGTTTGGGAGATGCCGCGGCAACGGCTTTATAGTGCTGGAAGATGCCTTCCTGCGTGGGTTTGCTGTAGTAGGGCGCTACGCTGAGCACGGCGGCGGCTTCGTCGAGCGGGCAGGTTTCCAGCCGTTTCACGACGTCGCGGGTGTTGTAGTCCCCGATGCCTACCACAACGGGTACGCGTTTGTTCACTTTTTCGAAGGTAAAGCGGATGAGATCCAGCTTTTCTTCAGAGGAGAGTGTAGGTGTTTCTCCGGTGGTGCCGAGGGTTACGACGTAATCCACGCCGCCGGTAATCACATGATCGATGAGCCTTTCAAGGGCGTTCCAGTCAATCGCTTCGTTCGTGGCAAAGGGTGTCACCAATGCCACGCCGGTGCCCCGTAATTGTTCCTGTAACATATTTCAAATGGTCAATGGCCGCAATGCTGCCTTGGAAAATGCAAAGATTGTCAATTGGATTGGTTCCGGCAATACGTCACCCCTCCTTTTTAATTAACGTTCTTCAAAAAAGCCCATATTGGAGAATTTATCGATGCGTTGTTCGATACGGGCGTCCGGGTCGATCTTCCTGAGTTCGGCCAGGGTTTCCTTGAGGCGCTTCTTGAGTATCTCGGCCATTTCTTCGTGGTTGGAATGCGCGCCGCCGATGGGTTCGGGGATCACGCCGTCTACCAGTCCGAACTGGCTCATGTATCCGGAAGTCAGTTTCAGTTCTTCGGCTGCTTTTTCCTTATAGTTCCAGCTTCTCCAGAGGATGGTGGAGCAGTTTTCAGGGGAGATAACAGTATACCAGCTGTTTTCGAGCATGAAGATGCGGTCGCCGATGCCGATGCCCAGCGCGCCGCCGGAAGCGCCTTCGCCGATGATCACGCAGATCACGGGCACGCGCAGCTTCACCATTTCGAACAGGTTGCGGGCGATCGCCTCGCCTTGTCCGCGCTCTTCCGCTTCCAGGCCGGGATATGCGCCCGGGGTATCGATCAGGGTGATGATGGGCTTGTTGAAACGCTCCGCCAGCTTCATGAGGCGCAGCGCCTTGCGGTAACCTTCGGGGTTGGCCATCCCGAAATTCCGGATCTGGCGCATTTTCGTATTCACCCCTTTCTGCTGACCGATAAACATCACAGTCTCACCGTCAAGGTCAGCGAATCCGCCTACCATCGCCTTATCGTCCTTCACATTACGGTCGCCGTGCAGCTCCACGAAATTTTCCGTCATCCTTTCGATATACTCGAGCGTGTAAGGCCTGTCGGGATGGCGGCTCAGCTGCACTTTCTGCCAGCTGGTGAGATTTTTATAGATCTGTTGCTTGGTGTCGTTGATTTTCTGTGCGTACTCGTTTACGGTAGCGGAAACGTCCACGCCGGACTTCTCCCCGTTTTCCTTCAGTTTTTCCAGTTGTTCGTACAGATCCGCAATCGGCTTTTCAAAATCCAGAAATTGCATAAACAGTTTTAATAAAGGTTAAAGTACTTCATAAAGATAGTAAACCCTGCCTTGCGCCCAATGGGCTGTTCTTGTACAGGGATCGCATAAGTGACCTAACCGGTTGTTGCCGGTGGGTCAGGGGTGCAAATGTAGGATAATTCTTACTTAATCAAAATCCCCGCCTCAGAGGGCGGGGATTTATCATATAAAAAATTCTGTGCGTGTGCGGATTAGGTTCCCGCAAACAAGGTAGCCAGCTTTTCCGCCCAGCTGGCATAAATACCTGCGGAGGGGTGCAGCTTGTCTTCGGCGAGGCCTTCGGGCCGGCCACCGGCCAGCCGGTAGTCTTCCGTGATATTTATATATGGTATGCCCAGCCGGCCGCAGATTTCGCGGTTGATGCCGTTGAACTGGTCGATCGCGAGGCAGATGGCATCGATGTCGCGCCCGGCAGCGAAGGGCGTTACCCCCCAGTCGGGAATGCTGATGACGGCCACTTTACCGCCCGGCGCGAGTTGCAGGGCCTTTTCCGCGAGCCATTGGAACTCCTCGGCATAATCCGTTTCGGAAAGTCCGCGGTACTGGTTGTTGACGCCAATCAGCAGTGACACGAAGTCGTATTGCGGCAGCAGGCGGCTGTGTTCGTGGAGATGGGCGATCAGCTCGCCGGTGGTCCACCCGGTTTTGGCGACGATCTCGGGGGCCTGCAGCTGCATGCCGCCCGCGCGGAGCAATTGCAGGGTTTGATAAGGGAAACTGTCGAACAGGGGAACGCCTTCGCCTATGGTGTAGGAATCGCCGAGGGCGAGCCAGTTTTTGGTGGCGGTACTCATGAGAAAGATTTTAATACATCATGAAAACGGAGGACATCAGCATAGGAGCAATACAGCGGCGCTGGCGCGAGGCGGATCACGCCGGGCTCGCGGTAGTCGCAGATAATGCCGCTTTCCATCATGCGGGCGTGGATGGCCGTCCCGTCTTTCGGGAAAAACAGCGACAACTGTGCCCCACGCTGCTGCGGATCGCCGGGGGTGATGATTTCGCAGGGGAGCGAGGTTTGCCCGAGCAGGAACTCGAGGTATGCGGTGAGCCGAAGGCTTTTGGCGCGGAGATTTTCGATACCTGCATCTTTAAAAAGTTCGAGTGATGCTTTCAGGGCGGCCATGTTGAAGACCTGCGCCGTGCTGATCTGCCAGCCGGCGGCGCCGGGCTTGGGGACGAAGCCTTTTTCCATGCGGAACCTCGTTTTCTCATCGTTGCCCCACCAGCCGCCGAGGCGGGGGAAGGCGGGATCGTTGCCATGCCTTTCGTGTACGAAGAGGCCGCCGGCGGCGCCGGGGCCGCCGTTCAGGTATTTGTAGGAGCACCACACTGCGAAATCCGTGTTCCAGTCGTGCAGCTGCACGGGGATGTTGCCGGCGACGTGCGCGAGGTCCCATCCGGCGTAAGCGCCCTGCTGGTGCGCCGCGGCGGTAATGGCGGGGATATCGTAGAACTGGCCCGTGTAGTAGTTGATGCCGCCCATGAGCGTCATCGCGAGGCTGTTGCCCTGGCGGGCGATCGTATCGAGGATATCTTCGGTGCGGAGGAGCTTCTCCCCTTCCCTGGGATGGATTTCGACGAGGGCATCGTCCGGATCGAGGCCGTGGAGGCGCACGAGGGTTTCGAGGGCGTACTGGTCGGAGGGAAAGGCGCCGGCTTCCATCACGATGCGGTAGCGTTCTTTGGTGGGCCGGTAAAAGCTTTGGAGGATGAGGTGCAGGTTGACGGTGAGGGTGTTCATCACGGTCACTTCTTCGGGCGAGCAGCCCATCATGCCGGCCATGGTTTCGCTGAAATGGGTATGGTAGAACAGCCAGGGGTTCTTCGCGCGGAAGTACCCTTCCACGGCGAGGTTCCGCCAGTCTTCCAGCTCTTGCCGGATGGCGGCTTCCACGGAGCGGGCTTGCAGACCGAGGGAGTTGCCGCAGAAGTAAATGGCGTCTTTACCTTCGTGTTGCGGGAAGTGGAATTTTGATTTGAAGGAAGCGAGCCCGTCGGACATGTCCTGGGCCGCGGCGAATGAAATGGTTGGTTGAAAAGCGGTATTCATAGCGGCAAGATAACAAAAAAGGCCGCTCCGCCGGGCAGGCCATGTCACCGAAATCAACATAATACGCCGGCATCCTGCAACGGCTCCGGCTTTAATAAAGACAGGGTGATCGTTCTGACCAATTCCTTGTCTCCCAATTCTTTTGCCTGGTGCAGTGCCAATATCGTCATTTCGATATCGGCCATTTTACTTTGGTAATATTTTCGATCCCTGCAGCATTTTCGATATTCCCGGAAAAAGAAAATGGCGATTGCGTCCAGTGCGAGGCTCGCGCACATGATCTCCCATCGTTTTAAAAAATACACTTATATGTCTGCCCATGTCCAAACTTTTCCTGCGTTCAAATTCACCGGTTGGTACGATTTATACACATACCAAAGCATTAAAATGACTAGCCCGGAAGCGGACAGCGCGATAAAGAGATTCATAAATGCAAGCCGGTAATTATCCCGAATATTCTTCCTATGCCTTGCTTTGATCACCTCTTCCTCTGTTTCCGGCTTTTGGATGATATCACGGGATGCACCTATCTGACCTAATATGAATTTCAGGATAGTCATGTTACATTTTGCCGGAGATCCGAAACATTTCGATAGCGTTTCTCATACTCGATTCGTCAAATTTCCGCTGCTCCCGCTGTCGTTTTTTGACGGCCGCCGCTACCTTTTCCTGATATGCGGCGTACTGTCGTATCAAATCCTTTTCCGATTGCTGCAATATTCTAAAAATGGCGCGCGCGAAGAAAAAATTGCCCGCCAGGATGCCCAATCCACACAGAAAGCAACCTAAAGACAACCAGCTCCCCTCCACTTTGCCCCAGAGCACCTGCTTATGCTCAAGAGACAGCGTACCTGTTATTATCAACACGTAAGCAATCACACTGGACACAATCAGGTACCAGATAGGAAGTTTCAGGGAAACTTTCGGCGTTTCAATATGCTGTTTTCCAATAACTTTCATTTTATCTTTTTTAAACGTACCCCGCCGCCCTGCCGGAAGGAAACGCGGCAACATATTGTTTAGATAAAAAGAGAAGAAAAATGATAGTCCGGGTGAAAACCTACGCGGAAAAACCCCGTCCTTTTTACCGGTTATGCACCTTCATCACAAATCTGCTGGTATCCGCTACCACCTTAGATAATTGTTTATTCAGCTCCCGCACGGCTTTGCGGAAAAGGCTTTCCGTGACGCCGTCTTTTTCGCGGCCGGTGAGGTATATCCGGAATGAAGCCCGGTGCCGCACCTGCGCGAGCATCATGGGCATGCCCGGGAGCACTTCCGACAGGGGTTTCGCGATCATGAGGGTATCGTAGACGGCGATGGCGGTCTTCACGTCAAAAACGGGTAGTCCGGAAGAATCCGCGATCGCCTGACCGCGCATTTGCATGGGTACGATGCGTTGCGCGGGGTCATAGAAACGATTGAATACCAAATAAAACTGACCAACGCATGAGCACCGGTAATGCATCGGGCCCTGTAAATATCCCTTCTGTGAAAAAAGTACCGCCGAAAAAGCGTTTTTCACCAGGATACCCGACGCAAACGCGATTATATGTGATGTAAGTCACCATATCGCCGGAATCATTTACAGAATTTTGCAGATTGAAAAATGATACAAGGTTTTTAATTATGCTTATGGTGAGACCTTGACCACCGGTCCGCCTGGCAACAGGCAACCGTGCGTTCCGGGGGGAACAGCGGCACCGGTGGTCCCTTTTAGCTTCAGACAAAGCATGCCCGCACTTTTCCGTGCGGGCCTTTTTTTGCCCGTACGAAACCACGATTCTCCCTTCAATAAAAAATGATTTTAATCATACTCCGCCACCACAGAGGATTTCATCCTCCCTTCAATGCTTTTATTAAAGACATTTTTATCCTTTTATGTGCATTTATACATTAACTTTGCCCTGTTTATCCGCCCTTCATTAAGGACATTTTTGTATTTAATTAGAACACCAATTAAAAATTTCGTCATGAACAACCTCGAACAAGCCATCATTGGCCAGCTGGTAGCAGATAATTACCGCACCGCCGCTGTTTTCAGCAAATATCACATCGACTTCTGCTGCAACGGCAACCGCACCGTGCAGGAAGCCTGCACCCAGAAGAAGATCGACATCGCAGCGGTCACTTCCGACCTACAGGCCGTGCTCGGCATCCAGCCCGAAACCGGTACCGATTACAATAGCTGGCAGCCCGACGTGCTGGCGATCCACATTGTTGACCGTCACCACGCATACGTCTCCAACCAAATCCCCGTTTTGCAGGCTTATCTCCACAAACTGTCGCGCGTACACGGAGACGCACACCCGGAACTGGTACAGATCGCCCAGCTTTTCAATGAAAGCGCTGCCGAGCTTACGATGCATATGAAAAAGGAAGAGCTTGTCCTTTTTCCTTATATCCGGCAAATGGTGGTGGCACAACAGAACGGCAATCCGGCGCACCCGCCCCACTTCGGCACCGTTTCCAATCCCATTTCCATGATGATGCACGAACACGATCAGGAAGGAGAGCGCTTCCGGCAAATACAGGGCCTCAGCAACGACTATACGGTACCGCCGGACGGCTGCAACACTTATCGCGTGACCTACGCACTGCTGAAGGAATTCCAGGAAGACCTGCACCTGCATATTCATCTGGAAAACAACATCCTGTTTCCGAAAGCGGCTGACCTGGAAAACGCATTTGCCCATCAAACCTCCCGGCCGTAATACGCCCCCAAGTACCGCGTTTTAGCACCTCAGGAAAGAAAATCAGGTAAAAACCTGGGCCTTCGCCAACAAATCGACAAGGAATTTGTAATACATAAATTAATAACTTGAAAATTATTCATCATGAACACCGGCGGATTGCGTCAGCGAAGTACCGGCCTCCGGGATGCATGATGACAAGTGCGGCAAGACCATTATTCCTTCAGGTTTTCATCTGGCCAGGAACTACTGTAGCCCGCCGGGAGCGCCGCGCTTCCCCTCGCAATGGTACGTCCTCCGGAAACAAAGCATTTCCACACCTGACGCTTCTGACAGTTCTTTCCGATGCTGCTTTACAGTTTATCACCCCGGCGCAGGACGGGGAGGGGGTTGCTCTTCGCTTCAGGCCGGGCAAAATCCGATACAGATCATACAAAACAACCGGCACCGATGCCTACTGTCATCAAAATCGATGACAGCCGTCATAAAGTATCCATGCGCCGAAATCGACCTTTGAACTAAACATACACAATATGAAACAGCTCAGGTATCTCTTCGTCTTCTCTTTAGCCATTGCCATTGCGGCCGCTGGTTGCGGCGGTGGCGGGCAGGAAAAATCCGGCGAAAAAGCGCCCGAATCCGAAGCCCCCGCAGCCGGCAACAGCGCCGCCGCTTCCACCGATCCGAAAGGCATTGGTAAATTCAAGGACGTCCAGCTTACCCATCCGCTCGACGAAGCCATGGTGAAAAAAGGCCAGGAAGTCGCCGAGGTGAAATGTACCTCCTGCCACAAACTGACCGAAGAAAAACTGGTGGGCCCCGGTTGGAAAGGCGTTACCGACCGCCGCACCCCGGAATGGATCATGAACTTCGTCACCAACGTTGACGAAATGCTCGACAAAGATCCGGAAGCACAAGCCATGCTGGAAGTATGTATGGTAAGAATGCCGAACCAGAACCTCTCTGACGATGATGCGCGCGCCGTGTTGGAATACATGCGCAAAATCGACGGCAAGAATTAAGCATATTCATTCCCGTAATATATTTTTTATGAAACTTTCTCACTTACTACTGACGGCTGCCGCTGCTGCGCTGGCCGTGCAGGGTTGCAAGATGAAGAGCACCGAATCCGCCGTGGGCGGAGACGCCGCGTCCCGTACCTATGTTGCTCCCGGCAAATACGATGAACTGTACAACTTCGTTTCCGGCGGTTTCAGCGGCCAGGTGGCGGTATACGGCATCCCTTCCGGCCGCCTGCTGAAAGTGCTGCCCGTGTTCTCCGTAAACCCGGAAAACGGTTACGGTTACAGCGAAGAAACCAAGCCCATGCTGAACACTTCCCAGGGCTTCATCCCCTGGGACGACCAGCACCACCTTGCCCTTTCGCAAACCAACGGCGAGCACGACGGCCGCTGGCTCTTCGCCAACGCCAACAACTCGCCCCGTGTGGCCAGGATCGACCTGAAGGCTTTCAAGACAATGGAAATCATCGAGTTGCCCAACTCCGGCGGTAACCACTCTTCCCCCTTCCTCACCGAAAACACCGAGTACGTGATCGCAGGCACCCGCTTCTCCGTTCCCATCGGCAACCAGGAATCGGCGCTCGACAACGCTTCTTACAAAAAGAACTTCAAAAGCACCGCCTCTTTCATCAACATCGACAAAAACTCCGGCCATATGAACGTGGCCTTCCAGATCATCCTCCCCGGTATGGACCTCGACCTGAGCCGCGCCGGTAAAGGGCCTTCCCACGGATGGTTCTTCTTCTCCACCTACAACACCGAACAGGCCAGCACCCTCAAGGAAGTGAACGCTTCCCAGAAGGATAAGGACTTTATCGTGGCTGTAAACTGGAAAAAAGCGGAAGAATACGTGAAAGCCGGCAAAGCCAAGAAAATGGCGACCGAGTACTATCACAACACCTTCAACGAAGAAACCCACTCCGCCACATCCGAGATCATCAAGGAAGTGCTGACGCTGGATCCCACCGAACTGAAGGATTTCGTGTACCTGATCCCCTGCCCCAAGTCGCCGCACGGCTGCGACGTGGACCCTTCCGGTGAGTACATCGTTGGTTCCGGCAAACTGGCGGCGCTGATCCCCGTGTTCGCGTACCAGAAATTCGTGAAAGCCATCGAAGACAAAGCGTTTGAAGGCGAATACAACGGCCTGCCCGTTATCAAGTACGAAGCAGCGCTCCACGGCGAAGTGCAGAAACCCGGCCTCGGCCCCCTGCACACCGAGTTTGATGGAAAAGGCAACGCCTACACTTCTTTCTTCGTGTCTTCCGAGATCGTGAAATGGAGCATTAAAGATCTGAAAGTGCTCGACCGTGTGCCTACCTACTACTCCATCGGTCACCTCATGGTTCCCGGCGGCGACACCAAAAAGCCATACGGCAAATATGTGGTAGCTTACAACAAGATCACCAAAGACCGCTTCCTGCCCACCGGTCCCGAGCTGGCGCAGAGCGCGCAACTGTACTCCATCGAAGGCGATAAGATGCAGCTGCTGCTCGACTTCCCCACCATCGGCGAGCCGCACTACGCGCAAGCTATCCCGGCAGAGAAGATCAAGGACCAGAGCGTCAAGTTCTTCGACATCGCCAAGAACAAGCACCCTTATGTGGCGGCAGGAGAGAAAGCGACGAAAGTAGAGCGTAAAGGCAACGAGGTCCACGTTTACATGACCGCGATCCGTTCTCACCTTACACCCGACAACATCGAAGGCATCCAGGTGGGCGATGATGTGTACTTCCACATCACCAACCTGGAACAGGA
The DNA here is from genome assembly GCF_038396755.1 of Chitinophaga pollutisoli. Classification (NCBI taxonomy): domain Bacteria; kingdom Pseudomonadati; phylum Bacteroidota; class Chitinophagia; order Chitinophagales; family Chitinophagaceae; genus Chitinophaga; species Chitinophaga pollutisoli. The sequence continues at coordinate 1,974,212 of NZ_CP149822.1, forward strand.
CTGGGACATTCCCCACGGCTTCGCCATCAAGCACGCTCCCACCGCGGAACTGCTGGTCATGCCGGGCGAAACCGCCACCCTGAAATTCACGCCCAAGCAGACCGGCATCTATCCCTTCTACTGCACCGACTTCTGCTCGGCGCTGCACCAGGAGATGCAGGGTTACATGAGAGTTTCTGCGAAAGGCAGCAACGTGCCGCTGAAATGGGGCATCGGTGATACCGCTCCCGGAGCCGGCGCCGACACCACCGCTAAATAATTTATAACACCAAAGGCAGTGCGTCCTACGGGGCGTACTGCCTTCTTTACTACCAGTTATGAACAGAAAACTAAGCGCATTCGCGAAAGTGAGCATCTTCGTAGCCATCGCCTGTATCATCGCGCTCTGGTTCACGCCCATGTGGAGGATCGACCTCGCCGCGCCGCAGTATCCCGAAGGGATATCCATGAATATCTGGATCAACGACGTCAAGGGCGATGTGGAAATCATCAACGGCCTGAACCACTATATCGGTATGAAAACCATCCATAAAAATGATTTCAAGGAATTCGTCTACATGCCCATCGCGCTGGGAATCTTCTGTGCGCTGGGTTTGGTGGTGTTCTTCCTGAACCGGCGGATCGGTTTCTACATCTGGACCGGCCTGTTGCTGCTGATCGCCCTGGTTTCGATGTACGATTTCTGGAAATGGGAATACGACTACGGCCATAACCTGGACCCCACGGCGCCGATCAAAGTGCCGGGCATGGCGTATCAGCCGCCGCTGATCGGTTACAAAAAGATGCTGAACTTTGAAGCGTTGTCGCAGCCCGATATCGGCGGATGGTTCTTTGTGGCGGCTGCCTTATTGCTCACCGGCGCATCTGTCTACGAATGGCGGCGCGCGAAAAAAATGGGTTTATGAAGATGTATCTACCGGCGCTGACCCTGCTTATCTTTTTGGCCAGCGCCTGCGGCAGGAAGTATGAACCGATCAACTATGGGAAAGACGCCTGCGCACATTGCAAAATGACAATCATGGACAAGCGTTTCGCCGCGGAGATCGTGAATGAGAAAGGCCGCGTGTTCAAGTTCGACGATATCACCTGCCTGAAAGCCTATACGGCCGAGCTCACCACCGGCAGCCTGCTGTTCGTGAACGACTATGCCGGCCATTCCGCCGAACCGCTGGATGCCACCAAAGCCGTGTACCTCCATCACGAATCGTTCAAGAGCCCCATGGCAGGCAACCTCCCCGCCTTCGCGGACGCGGCTGCCGCCAAAGCGCTGCAAGACAGTCTCGGGCTCAATTTGCTCACCTGGGAATCCCTGCCATGACCTGCATCCGTACCATATTATTTTTTCTCCTCCTCGTACCCGTGGGGCTTTCGGCGGCGGTGATCCGCACCGGGCCCGACAGCCTCCTCCAGCACGCACTCGACAGGGCGCAACCCGGCGATACGATCCTCGTGGCGCCCGGCCATTACAAACAGCACGAAATCGTCGTGCGCACACCCGTTACCCTCATCGGTGAAAGCTACCCGGTGTTCGACGGGGAAAACAAATACCAGATCCTCATCGTATCCGCCGACAACGTCCGTATCCAGGGCATTACCGTACAAAACACCGGGCGCAGCAGCATGGTCGACATGGCCGGCATCCGCCTCCAGAACGTTTCGCGCGTGACGGTCAGTAATTGCAGGGTATTGAACACCACTTACGGCATCTACCTCCAGGGCAGTAAGTTCTGCGTGATCGAAAACAACGAGATCCGCTCTTCGGCCACCGACGAGCTACAGGCCGGCAACGGCGTCCACGCCTGGAAGTCGGACTCCCTGCTCATCCGGAACAACAAGATCTCCGGGCACCGCGACGGCATCTATTTCGAGTTCGTCACCGGGTCCGCCATCATCGGGAACATCTCCACCAACAACGTCCGCTACGGGCTGCACTTCATGTTCTCCCATAACGACGGCTACAGCCGCAACACCTTCCGGCACAACGGCGCCGGTGTAGCGGTGATGTATTCCAAGCATGTGGTCATGGTCGGCAATACCTTCGGCGAGCACTGGGGAGACGCTTCCTACGGCATCCTGCTGAAAGATATTTCCGACAGCCGGATCGAACATAACCAATTCGCACACAACACCATCGGCATATTCATGGAAGGCAGTAACCGGATCCATGTGCTCCGGAATACCTTCAACGCCAACGGCTGGGCCATGCGTGTGCAGGCCAGCTGCGAGGGGAATACCATCGAAACCAACAATTTCACCGAGAATTCCTTTGACGTCGCCACCAACGGCACGCTCATGCTCAACACCTGGCGAAATAACTATTGGGACAAATACGAAGGATACGACCTCAACCGCGATGGCACCGGCGACGTGCCCTACCATCCCGTGAGCGTCTATTCGATTCTTTCTGAAAGAATCCCTTCCACCATGATTCTCTACAGGAGTTTCCTCACCAACATCATCGACCAGGCGGAGAAAATCATGCCGTCCATCATCCCCGACCAGCTCCGGGACGATTCACCTCAAACGAAAAAATGGAAATTATGATCCGGATAGATAAACTGACCAAATCCTTCGGCAAGTTCCGGGCGCTCGACGGGATCGACCTCATCCTTGAAAAAGGACAGGCCGTTTCGCTCCTCGGCCCCAACGGATCCGGTAAGACGACGCTCATCAAATCCATACTGGGACTGGTTATCCCGGAGAAGGGCAGCATCACCATCAACGGGCAGCTCATCCGCAACCATCCCTCCTACCGCGCCAACATCGGGTATATGCCGCAGATCGGCCGCTACCCCGACAATATGACCATCGAGCAGGTGATCCATATGATCAAAGACATCCGCAAGGAACAAACGGAGTACGACGAGGAGTTGTATGTGAGTTTCGGGCTGGACAAGATCAAACACAAGAAGATGCGGACACTATCAGGCGGTACGCGCCAGAAAGTGAGCGCCTGCATTGCCTTCCTCTTCTCTCCTGACATTTACATCCTCGACGAGCCCACCGCCGGCCTTGACCCGGTGGCCAACGAGGTGCTGAAAGACAAGATCGCGACCGAATGCGCGCGAGGCAAGCTGGTGCTGATCACCTCGCATGTGCTCAGCGACCTCGACGGGCTGACGAGCCACATCATTTACCTGCAGGACGGCCAGCTGATGTTCCACGAGAGCATCGGGCAGTTGCAGGAGCGCACCGGCGAAACGAAACTCAATAAAATCATCGCAAACATTCTGAAAAATGCTGACCGTAAGCAAATATGTATTTCTTGACCTGCTGAAGAACAGGTCGATACTCGTGTACACGCTTGTGCTGGCGGTGCTGTCGTTTACCCTGCTGGGGCTCGACGGCAACAGCGCCAAGGGGCTGCTGAGCCTGCTGAACATCACCTTGCTGTTTGTGCCGGTGATCACGACGTTGTTTTCCGCCATTTACTTCTTCAACTCGCTGGAATTCATCGAGCTGCTGTTGTCGCAGCCGGTGAAGCGGACGGGGATTCTATTATCCGAATACGCGGGGATGGCGCTGTCGCTATCCGCTGCTTTTGTGGCGGGCGTGGGCGTTCCGCTGATGATCCTGCTGCCGGTGGGCGCGTCATTCGTCCTGATTTTGTGCGGGGTGATGCTGACGTTTGTTTTCACATCGATCGGGTTGTTGATTTTCGTGCTTTCGCGCGACAAGACCCGCGGGATCGGCGCGGCGATCATTGTGTCGCTGTTCTTTACTTTACTGTTTGACGGTTTGATGATGGCCTTCATTTTCGCCTTCAGCGAATACCCGATCGATAAGGCCGTGGTGGCGATGATCGGGTTGAACCCGGTGGACCTGGCGCGGATACTGATGCTGTTGCAACTGGATGTGGCGGTGCTGATGGGATATTCGGGGGCTTTGTTCAAGGAGTTCCTGGGCTCTTCCTCCGGCAGCATCTTCGCGGTGGGCTGCATGCTGATCTGGATCGTGGCGCCGTTGTTGCTGGCGTTGCGGATTTTTAAGAAGAAAGACCTGTAAGTTGATGGTTCACTTCTTTTTAACGAGCCGGTTGTTGATGACGATTTTTCCTTTCCGCGTTTCTTCGGCGAGGTCGTGGATCGTGGTTTTCTCGAACATTTGCCGGAGCTGGGCTTTGATGGTGCGGTATTGTTCGTGCATGGGGCAGGGCCGGGTTTCGGAGCATTCTTTCAATCCGAGCACGCATTTGGTGAGGACGCCGTTTTCCCCGACCGCTTCGAGCACGGCGCGGACGGGGAGCTTCCGGGCGGCTTCGGTGAGGTAGAAGCCTCCGTTGGGGCCGCGCACGGAGCTGACAACATTGTTGTTTTTGGTGAGCAGCTGGAGGATCTTGGCGGTGAAGGATTGCGGCGAATCGATCGCCGTGGCGATTTCGTCTATTCCGAGCTTATTGTCTTCCGAGCCTTTCAACGCAATGTAGATAGTGGCACGGAGCGCATATTCCGCAGATTTGGACAGCATAATGGCGTTCGATTTGGCTGCAAATTAATCATAAAACCCATTCCGCATACGAATCCGCCGTTTCAAAGAGTTTCAGGGCGGCGAGGGTGATGCCTGCGGGGAGTTGATGGCGGAGGGCGTCGCGAATGAAGAGGAGGAGATTTTCGGCCGAGGGCTCTGCGGTCATCACCAGTACGTTTTCTTCCGAAGGCAGGTCGGGATTGGCTTGCAGGTAAGCGGAAGAAACCACCAGGGTATGGTCGAGCCGGCTCACCACGGCTTCGTTCACCATCCGCTTCAGCTCCTTGAAATCTATCAGCATACCCGGCGCGGGGAAATAGCTGTCGGGTTCCTCCGCCCTGACGGTCACATGCAGCTGGTACGAATGCCCGTGCACATGCCGGCAGGCACCGTGATAGCCATGTAATGCGTGCGCCGTCTCGAACCGGAAAATTTTAGTCACTCGTATCATCTAATTTTTAATTTTCGCAAAGATACTAAATAAGGATATTTTTATCCTTATTTTAAATACCTTTACATCGCCAACCGAGGCAATCAATTTTCAGCAGCATACGCCAACTTTCCAGCGCGCTGCCCTACCTACTCAATCCGAAAATATGGTGCACGAATTTCACATCCCTGTCATGGGGCTGGCTTACACGATCGACAGTCCGGTTAAAGTGGCCCGCTTCGGCATTAGTTCCGTCATTTCCATCATTGAAGACCGCCTGATCGAGATGATGCGAAAGCATTACTACACCGAGCGCAACGAGCCTTACGAACCGATTTCCTCCAAGGAAGAAGATTACCGCGCCCGGCGCATCACCGATTACCTCAACCTCGTGAACCGCATCGTGCAGGAGCAGGTCGAAAAGCTGCGGACAGCGGCGTTCGAGAAGGGTTCCGAAATCGTGAAATACTTCGAGATGCTGCCCGACAACAGCAACGTCAAACTGCTGTATAACCAGTTCAACGCCGCCACCCGCACAGAAGCGCGCGCGGCGCTCGAAGCGAAGTTGCGGAGCCTCATCACACCGGGGGCGATCGACGTCAACATCATGACCAAAACCGACAAGAATAATTACGGCGCCGACGGGCAACCGATCGAAGACGGGTCAGACGCAGTGGCGGCGCTGAGAGGCTATGCCAACAGCGACCTCGTCGGTTCCTCCATCGTTTTTTCCGCGGGCATGAATCCCCGGCTCTACAGTTACCTGGAAAAATGCCGGCAATTTGATGCGGACGCCAATGGCGTCATGCAAAAGAAAGTGATCGTGAAAGTGAGCGATTACCGGTCGGCCCTCATCCAGGGGAAATTCCTGGCCAAGAAGGGCATCTGGGTGAGCGAGTTCCGCATCGAATCGGGGCTGAACTGCGGCGGGCATGCTTTCGCGACAGACGGTATTTTGATGGGGCCCATCCTCGAAGATTTCCGCACTGGCAAAGCCGAACTTACGGCCGCGCTGTTCCAGCTGTATGCCGATGCGCTCGGCAAACGGGGCGCCCATGTTCCCGGCGAGCCTCCGCCCATGCTCGTCACCGCACAAGGCGGTATCGGCAGTCACGACGAGCACCAGATGCTGCGGGAGTATTACCAGTTATCAACGACAGGTTGGGGAACGCCATTCCTGCTCGTTCCTGAAGCCACCACGGTAGACGCGGACACCCTCGGCCACCTGGCCAGGGCCAAGTCAGACGATGTGGCCCTCAGCCACTCCTCCCCCATGGGCGTGCGTTTCCATTACCTCAAAGGCCTCAGCGGCGAAGCGGAGCGCCTGCGCCGCTTCGAGGAAGGCAAGCCGGGCAGCCCCTGCACGGAGAAGCACCTGTCTTTCAACACCGAATTCACCGAACGGCCTATTTGCACCGCTTCCATCCAATATCAGCGCCTGAAAATCGACCAGCTGCAAAAAGCGCAGCTTCCGGAAAACGAGTACCAGGCGCAGCTGAAGCTGGTCCTGGACAAGGAATGCCTTTGCACAGGGCTGAGCAACTCCGCGGCGGCTTTGTACAATACGACCCTCGTTAAAAACCAATCCGCCATTACGATATGCCCCGGGCCCAACATTGCTTTCTTTAACCGGGAAGCCTCGTTGCAGGAGATGTGCGACCATATTTACGGGCGCGGAGACCTCTTGTCCGGAACCGAGCGTCCGCATATGTTCATCAACGAACTGCGGTTGTACATCGCTTACCTGGCGGAGCAACTGCAGCAATGCACCGGCGACAAGATGATGAAGCAGCTGGAAGTTTTCCGGGAGAACCTGGGGAAAGGGATCGCCTATTACCGGCAGCTCCATGAGGCGGGCATCATCCCGGACGCCCGGTTTGGCCAACTTTTACACGAATCAGAATCACAGATAGAGGCGCTGAAAGACGTAGCGTGCGTTACTACCCAATGACTACCTGTCCTATGATCCCATACCTAAAACAAAAGGCCTTGCCGCATCTGCGGCAAGGCTTTGCTTCTAGCAGCAAATTCAAACAGTGGATCTTATAAAAGGCTTTCGAGGAACAGGTCTATTTCGGTTAAAGTTTCATCTGTGTTGCCGCTGAAGCCGGTAAAGGCATAACGGACATTCCCTTCTTTGTCGATAATGAATTTCGCGGGAATGCCTTTTACCCAACCCCCATTCCCGCATCCCGCACCGGAAAACTGCCGGTTCAGGCCAGATGGGGCCGAAATCCGGATTCCCTGACGGAACTTTCGGCCCGCATTCCTGTATTGTTAATCTGACGAACGAAATATGCAAAACGAAAAAATCACCGTCCGCAATGCCCGTACCACCGAAGTTTCCGCCATCGGGCAACTCATGATCCAGGTATATTCCGCACTGGAAGGCTTTCCCGGCATCTCCGAACAACCCGCGTACTACGCCATGCTGGCCAATGTGGGCGAGCTCGCTTCGCGCCCCGGGGCGGAGCTGATCGTTGCGCTCAGCGGCGAACGCCTCGCCGGGGCCGTCGTGTATTTCAACGACATCCAGTTTTATGGCTCGGGTGGCACGGCTACACAAGAGAAAGAAGCCGCCGGGTTCAGGCTGCTGGCCGTTCACCCGAACTTCCGGAAACAAGGCATCGGAAGGCTGCTGGCGGAAACCTGTATTGCCCGGGCACGCCAGGCGCGCCGGAACCAGGTCATCATCCATTCCACCCGCTCGATGCGCACGGCCTGGGGCATGTACCAGCGAATGGGGTTCCTCCGGTCGGAGGATCTCGATTTTCTCCAGGGCGAACTGCCCGTATTCGGCTTCCGGCTGCCATTGTAATCAGCGGAAAAGCGCCTCCGGCACCACATCCCCTATCTTCTCCATATCGCCCGTATCGAAATTGCAAAGGAGTATAAGATATGCCGCCCGGCCTATTTCGAATCCCCCGGGCGCTTCAGCGGGCGTATACAACTCCCGCACCAAAGCCGGGCGCAGCAGCGAACCATTATACAGTGCGATAGCGCAATTCTCAAACAAGGGGGCATCATTGTATGGCGTATCCTGTACAGTCCGATTCCAGCTTAATGCTGTTTTTCCGATACAATTTTATCCGCTTTGCGCGGTCTTGTTGGCTCAGGCATGCGAATCCAGCGGCAATATTTCTGATGAATATTTACTAATATTGACCCGGTTATTTCAGATCAATACACATTTTCCGGATTGAAAGACTGGCAATTCCACCGTTAAGAATATAACCGAGCGATTATAATGGCTGAATAATTTTGCTTTGACATGGATCGTAGTGAGAACCAACAATGGCCCGACTGGATCCGACGGCTGCAACGGGGCGACGAGTCGGTGCTCCGGGAACTGCTGACCGCACTCGGGCCCAGGTTGCTGGGTTATTGTAAAAAGAAGACGGGTAGCAACGAAGACGCTGAGGAGCTGACGCTCGACATTTTCCTGAAATTCTGGCAATACCGTAACCGGCTGGACGCCGACGTAAATCCTGAAGCGTTGCTGTTTACCATCGCACGCAATCACATCTTGAATTTTATGCGGAACAGCGCTGTCCGCAAACTGGCAGCCGCATCGCCGCAGGAAGCCGATCTCCCGGAAACCGACGGCATCCTCCATAACTTCACCTATAACGAGTTGCTCCGCCAGTACCGGCAGGCGCTGGAACAGTTGGGGCATAAACAGCGCATCGTATTTAAGATGAGCCGGGAAGAAGGACTCTCCCATCGCGAAATCGCCGAGCGGCTGGGGATATCCGTCCGCACGGTGGAAGCCCATATCCACAGCAGTTTGAAATTCCTGCGCACCGAGCTGAAAGACGGGTTTGTGGTGATTGTTTTCTTATCCATCCTTGAATAATCCCACTTTTTTTCCTATCCACTAAGTAGTCGAATCCTAATCCGTGTATATAATGGAAAGGATACAGTATTCCCATGAGTAACGACCTCTCCGTGTCTTTGCAGGCACTTTATGAAAAAGTACGTGATGGTTCCGCCAGTCCGGATGAGCTTCGCCGATTCCTGGCGCTCACGGAAGCGCCGCCGGAAGAATTATTGCCTTTCCACGATTGGGAGCGTGCGCCCGAAAGCCCGTTGCCCGCACGGCTGAAAGCCAGTATTATGCAGCATGCCAGGCCGGTTCGCCCATGGGCGCACCGTTTGCTTCCTTACGGCGTGGCGGCCGCCGTATTTTTAGCCATTATGACACTGCGCACTGTTTTCTGGCCGCACGGTGATGCGCTGAAAGTACATACCGGTCAGGGTGAAATCAAAAAAATCACCTTATCGGACGGTACGCTCGTAACCCTGAATGCCCACAGCGCTATCCGGTTTAATGAGGGCGCTGAGGAAGGGGAAAGGACGGTTTTCCTTGAGGGGCAGGCCTTCTTTGATGTGCAGCAGGACGCCGCGCGGCCGTTTGTAGTGGAAAGCGGTGGACTGCGAACTGAAGTGCTGGGCACCTCCTTTGACTTGCGGGCTTACCCGCGGGAGCGGCCATTTATTGCCGTGGTCTCGGGTAAAGTACGGGTGAAAGACGGGAACGGCGGAAGCGTAATCCTGGAACGCGGGCAGCAGGCCGTATACGACGCCGGCGCGCAACAATTTACCAGGATCCACAAAGACCCCTCGGGTATGAGCAGCTGGCAGCGTGGCATCATCAGTCTCGACCGGACGCTCCGCGACGTATGCGCCGACATCGAACGCTGGTATGGGGTGAAGATCATCCTGGAAACGCCCGGCATCGGGGAATACCAGCTTTCCGGCAGCCAGGAAGTCAAATCACTGGAATCCTGTCTGGATGCAATCTGTTTCATATTCCACCTTCAATATACCATCAAAGACAACACGGTTCGTATCTATAAGAATTAACTAAGCTCTACACGTTCAAAACAAATCAAAGATGTATCAAAAAGTACACATGAAGCTGCTCCGCCGGCTCCTGGCGCTCGTTTTGTGCCTGCCCGCAGCTACGGCGGCGGCTCAGAACGACGGCCGGTCCGGGCAGACCGTAGACATCAGCGTAACCAACGCCGATGTCACGGAAGTTTTCCGCATTATTGAAAAACAGACCGATTTCCGGTTTTTGTACGACGGCTCCCTGAAAGCCAGTGCAGGAAAGATCTCCCTTGATTTCAAGCAGATCCGCGTGCCTGCGCTGTTAACCGAAATTGAAACCCGCACGCAGCTGAAGTTCCTTACCCGTGGCAAAGACATTTCCGTAACACTGAGCGGGCAGTCTGCCCAACAACCGGGCGCCGGCAGGCGCGAGATCACCGGTATTGTGCGCGACACCACCGGGCAGCCTATGGTAGGCGTTACCATCGCGGTGAAAGACACCAAGCGCGGGACCGGAACAGACATTAACGGCCGCTACATTCTTTCGGTAGATGACAGCGACGTGCTGGTATTCTCCATGATCAGCTTCCGCAAGCAGGAATTCCCCGTGGCGGGCCGCAATAAGCTGGACGTGGTGATGCAGGAAGCATCCTCCGCCCTGGAAGAAGTAGTGATCGTCGGTTTCGGCCAGCAGAAGAAAGTGAGCCTGGTAGGCGCGCAAACCACTATTTCGCCGCAGGACCTCAAGCAGCCGGTTTCCAATCTCACCAATTCCCTCGGCGGCCGCATTGCCGGGATGGTGAGCGTGCAACGGAGCGGCGAGCTGGGATTCAATGACGCGAACATTTACATCCGAGGCATTTCCACATTTACAGCCGGCCTCAGCCAGCCGTTGACGCTGGTAGACGGTGTGCCCCGCGCCATCGCCAATGTTGACCCGGAAGACATTGAAAGCTTTTCGGTGCTGAAAGACGCCGCGGCAACAGCGGTATACGGCGTAAGAGGCGCCAACGGGGTGATCCTCATCACCACCAAGTCGGGTAAATCGGGCAAGCCCAGCTACAACCTCCGGTATACCGAAGGCGCTACGGATTTCACGACGCTTCCTTCTTTCGCCGATGGGCCCACGTATATGGAAATGTCCAATGAAGCACTGCGCACGCGCGGCAACACACCACAATATTCCGACGAGGCCATCCAGAAAACCCGCGACGGCAGCGATCCTGAGCTGTACCCGAATGTGGACTGGTTTAAGGAATTGTTCAACAAAAACGGCCGGATGCGCAATGCCAACGCCAATATCAGCGGCGGCAGCGAGAAGGCGGTATATTATGTAGGGTTGGGATTCTATGACGAAAAAGGGCTCTACAATATCGACGAGCTCGCGAAATACAATTCATCTATCTACCAGAAAAGATACAACGTAACATCCAACCTCACGTTGCAACCTTCCGCCACCACCACCGTGAAGCTCGGCATCAGCGGGTACCTCACCAACGTGAATCTGCCCAACACCGGCGTTGGCGGCATATTTGAAGACGCATACTTCATGACGCCCGTACTGATCCCCACGCGCTACGCCGACGGCAAGGTGGCCGACGTGCGGAGCGGTGGCCTCAGTAATCCCTGGGCCAGCCTTACGCAAACGGGTTATGCCAATCAATGGCGCAGCCAGATCTTCTCGAACCTGCGCCTTACTCAGGAACTGCCATTCTTGTTGAAAGGGCTTTCCGTGACCGGCATGTTCTCGTTCGACGCCTATAACTATACCAGCAACCGCTACACCAAATCGCCCGACACCTATTTGGCCACCGGCCGCGACGGCGATGGTAAGCTGCTGTATGACCAAACGGCTATTGGTACCGAGTTCCTCAGCTACGACAAGTCCAACATCGGCGAGCGCACATTATATACAGAACTGGCGCTCAATTACAACCAGAGTTACGGCAAGCACGACGTTTCCGGGATGCTGCTTTTCAATAAAAACGACAAGATCAACACCTTCGCAGGCAACCTCGAATCGTCTATGCCCTACCGCTTCCAGGGCCTCGCCGGCCGGGCGACCTACGGTTATAACAACCGCTACTTCCTGGAAGCCAACTTCGGTTACAACGGCTCCGAAAACTTCTTCCCCGACCAGCGCTACGGCCTCTTCCCCTCCGCCGGCCTGGGCTGGGTAGTATCCGAAGAGAAATTTTACCGCCCGTTGAAAAACATCGTGGAGTTCTTCAAAATCAGGTTTTCGCACGGCATCGTCGGCAACAGCCAGATCGACGGGCGGCGCTTTGCGTACCTGGCGACAGTCGCAAACAAATCCGCCTACAGCTTCGGTAAAAACCCCACCAACACCTTTACCGGTAAAGATATCGGTGAATACGCCGTGGACGTGACCTGGGAAACCTCCCGCAAAACGAACCTCGGCTTCGATATGCGCGTACTGCATGAAGCGTTGCAGGTGCAGGTAGATCTGTTCCGCGAATACCGCAGTGGTATTTTCCTTCGCCGCCGGTCATTGCCGGGCTATGTTGGTATGATCAACGCACCTTATGGCAACGTAGGGATCATCGATAACAAAGGCATCGACGTATCGCTGACCTACAATGAACGCTTTGGCGACCTGTCGCTCCAGCTCATGGGCAACTTCAGTTACAACCGCAACGAAGTGGTGGAAAACGACGACCCTGCCTGGAAGTATCCCTGGCTGGAAAGGAAAGGTCAGAAAGTGAACCAGCGTTTCGGATATGTGGCGTTGGGTTTGTTCGAAAGCGACAAGGAAGTGGAAAACTCGCCCCGCCAGCCCGGCGACGTGCGCGCGGGCGACATTAAATATAAAGACATCAACGGCGACGGCGTCATCGACTCCTACGACCAGGTGCCCATCGGTTACGGCGACGTACCCGAGATCATGTACGGTTTCGGTTTCACGGCCGGCTACCGGTCCTTTGCACTGTCCGCCCTTTTCCAGGGCGCGGCAAACGTGGACGTGCTGCTCAATGGCGAAGGCACCATGCCCTTCCAGCAGGGCCTGGCGCGGGGGAACCTCTTCAGCAACATCCACGACAGGTGGACGGAAGAAAACCCTAATCCAAACGCCTTTTATCCACGCCTCATGCCCGGATCGCTGAATGAAAACTACACCGCCAGCACCTGGTGGGTAAAAAACAGCAACTATCTCCGGCTCAAGACCCTTCAGCTCAGCTACAACCTGCCTCAGAACTGGATGAAGCGCCTGCGCATCAAATCTTCCAGCCTCTTTGTTCAGGGTGTTAACCTGCTGACCTTCTCCAAATTCGACTTGTGGGATGTGGAAATAGGCAACGGCCGCGGCGCGGCTTATTCCAGCACCCGGTCGTACACTGCCGGCATCGCCGTCAATTTTTGATCAAAATCAACGTGAAACGCTATGAAAAAATTGAAATATCCACTTTTCCTGATTGCCGCCGTGATGCTCGCGCCCGCCTGCAATAAGGATTTCCTCAACCAGGTGCCCGACGACCGCATTACCATTGAGCAAGTCTTCAAACGGCGGAAATATTCTGAAGAATATCTCGCCAATATCTATAACACGCTTCCCAACGATGCGTATCGCAATACTTCTCCCTGGGAGGGCATGTCCGACGACGCAGACATTACCTATGACCGGCCGGGCGCCGGGTACGACACCTACCCTGCCAACCTTGGCAACTGGAGCGCCGCGTCCAATTACTTCAATTACTGGTCGAAATATTACCAGGGCATCCGTTCCGCCACATTCTTCATGCAAAATATCGGCGGTAACGATGAGATCCTGGCGCTGCCCAACGGCGGCGATCTGATCGCGCAGTATGCCGCTGAAGCGCGGGCGCTGAGGGCTTACTATTACTGGTGCCTCGTACGCCAGTACGGTCCGGTCATCCTGCTGGGAGACACCCCGATCGCGGGGGACCTCGAGCCCGGAGCAGCCGAAATGCAACTGCCGCGCAACAGCTACGACGAATGTGTGGACTACATCGTTTCGCAGCTCGATCTTGCCGCTCAGCACCTCCCTCCCCATTTCACCGATCAATCTGAAACCGAATACGGCCGTGTTACGCAGGCATTCTGCAAAGCCGTCAAAAGCCAGGTGACGCTGTATGCCGCCAGCGCACAGTTCAATGGCAACAACGACTATTCAGGATTCAATAACAAAGACGGCAAGCAGCTCATTAGCACCCAATATGACCCCAACAAGTGGAAACGCGCGGCCGATGCGGCCAAAGAGGTGATCGACGGATTCGATTTTTCGTTGTACCGGAAAAACGGACCCGACGGCTCCTTTGACCCCTACCTCTCCACCCGCGACGTTTTCCTCGATCCCTGGAACAGTGAAGTCATCTTCGCCAGAACAACCATGGGCTTTCAGGCTGGGAGCGTTCGGTTTCGCCGCGCCTCAGCAGCGGATATGCAGCCGTGGCGGTGACGCAGCAGCTGGTAGACGAATTCGAGATGGCCAACGGGTTACCGATCAACGATCCGACTTCCGGATATCAGGAAACGGGATTTTCTACCGCCGCCACCCGGTTCTCCCCTGCTGGTACTTATATGATGTACGTGAACCGCGAGCCCCGTTTCTACGTCAACGTGAGTTACAACGGCAGTCCGTGGATCAATACATCGGAGGGCACCAAGCTCATCGAAACATTCTTTACCGGAAACACGGGAAAGAAAGGCTCCTGGGATTTTCCGCGGACGGGATACATCGCGCGTAAAAACCTTCATCCCAACAGCAATCCCAGGATTTCGCAATACGTGGCGCGGCCGTTCGTGATGTTCCGTTATGCAGAAGTATTGCTGAATTATATCGAAGCGCTGAACGAATATGCGCCGGGTCATGCCGATATTGCCCTGTACCTCAACGAAATCCGCGACCGGGCAGGGTTGCCCAATGTGGCGGCAGGTTTGGGACAGTTGGAAATGCGCGCCAAAATCCGGCATGAGCGCCGCGTAGAGCTCTGCCTGGAAAACCTCCGCTACTTCGATACCCGCCGGTGGAAGATCGCAGAGCAGACCGATGGCGGCGCATTTTACGGTATGAATGTAGACGCAGGCACCAAACTGACCGACCTCGTATTCTACCAAAGGACCGTTTTCGAGCGCAGGATATTCAGGAAGAGTTACTACCTCCAGCCCATCCCGCAATCCGAAATCGACCGCGATCCCAACCTTGTTCAAAACCCCGGATGGTAAACCGGAAAAAGCATGAAGATTATGAAAGCATCACACATCAGCATCATACTATTCGCAGTCGCCGCGCTCACTAGCTGCGGGCGCACCGACGCGGATCTTATCGATCACATCTCCGACTCATCCGCAGTGGTATACATGCCGCAGGCCATTCGCCTCCCGGCGGAATATACTTTTCAACGCAGCGCGCAAAGCGCCAGGATGGTATATGGCGCCAATTATGGCGGGCCCCACAATCCCGGGGCCGACATTCGCGTCAGCTTTTCCGTGGACCCCGGCAAAACAGGCGGCTTCAACGACGAGTTTTTCACCCGGTACCCGGTTATGCCAGCTGGCAGTTACGAACTCGAAAGCCAGGAAGCTACTATCCCCGCAGGTAAAGTAGCAACGCCTCCGATGAACATCACCGTGCACCTCGACAAACTGGAAGGCGTAGGCGGATATCTGCTCCCCGTTACCGTTTCAACCGACAAGAAAATTAACGAGAGCCTGCGTACCACCTACTACCTCGTGAAAGCCCTGTACGAGGAAAACCCTTTCCCTATGTACGACCGCACCGGTTGGGAAGTGAAAGGTATTTCGTCGGAGGAAACTACCGGGGAGGGCGCCAACAACGGCCGCGCCATTTTCGTCCTCGACAACAATCCCGCCACTTTCTGGACCACCCAGTGGAAAGCCGCCAAACCCGGTCCGCCGCATCATATCATCATCGATATGAAGGAAACGAAAAAACTGCACGGTTTAACGTTTACCGCGCGCGTCGCCAATGGCACCATGCGGCCTACCGGCACCCCGAAGGGAATCGTGGTGGAAGCTGGCGCGGACGGGGTGCAATGGCCCTATCGCGAGGAATTCACCCTCAACAATATCGAGCTGAACACGATCTACCTCGCCTATCCGCCCGAAGCGCGGTATTTTAAAGTAACGATCAATACCAGCCAGGGCGATGTCTATTTAACCCATTTTGCCGAGCTTAATGTATTCTGATCCGTTATGCAAAAATTCCTCCTGATCCCGCTGGCTGTGTTTGCATTCGCTTGCGGTAAAAAAGATGATAAAGATGCGCCGGCTCCTCCTCCCGGGAAAGAAGGGCCGCAGATCACCGTCATGACTTACAACATCTACGGCGCGCGCGCTTCCGCCGGCACACCTGCTGATTTGCAGGCGCTCGCCAAGATCATCAACGACGCTAAACCCGACCTCGTCGCCCTCCAGGAAGTAGACGTCAATACCCGGCGGACCGGCGCTACCGTTAACCAGGCAAAGGAACTGGCCGCATTGACAGGCATGGATTGGCATTTCGCAAAGGCGATGGATCTCCAGGGCGGTATGTACGGCGACGCAGTATTGTCCAGGTTACCGATCGTTTCCGCCAAATCGTATTCCCTGCCGGTTGACCCGGAAATCGGCGGTGAAACGCGATCGGTAGCGATGATCAAAGTAAAAAGGAGGACCGCGAATTCTACTTCGCATCCACCCACTTCGATCATTTGCAGCAAGAAGACAACCGCATTCTCCAGGCAACGGAGTTCAACAAGATCGTCAAATCGCTCGATCTCCCATTGGTCGCAGGCGGCGATCTTAACGCCACACCCGATTCCCGGACCATGGCCGTTGTCAGATCCGTGTTGAACCTCGGCTGCCCGCAGCAATGCCCCCTCACATTTCCTTCCAACCAGCCTAACCGCACCATCGATTACATCATGACCGCGCCCACCAATAAATTCAGCGTATCCAGTTATGTTGCGCCGAGTGGCTGGCACGAAGCATTGAAAGTGTATGCCTCCGACCACCGCCCGGTGATCGCTGTGATGAAAGTATATTAAGCATGCTTATATTTTGCACCGCGAAGCCTCCCCGTCCGGGAGGCTTCGCTTTTTAGTGCGAAACAACCGCACCGTGGTTGCTATGCCACAAGAAGCGGCAGCACCACAATCAACTGTAGAGAAAAATCGCCTACCGGTTCAGCATCAACACGTTGCCGCTTTGGTACAGGAATTGCAAATGAGTAGGAAAGAACATCTTTATTGAACTAAAACCGATCTTTATGAAATTAATGCTCAAGAGTCTGGCTGTGCTGTTGTTTTCCGCTTTCGTGATGACTTCATGCAGTAAAGACACCGACCCCGCTGACGTAGACGTATTTGCCGGCACCTTTAGAGGAAGTGTAGCCTACAGAGATGCAGAAAAGAATATCACGCAAGACAACGGCAGCGTGTTTGTCACCAAAGTGAACGCCCGGTACAACTTCCGGTTTTCGGATGGCATCCCCGACCTGACGGGTGTGGAGTTTTCCAAGAAAGACGACAACACGCTCATCAGCACCGGCAGCGACGGGACCGGTTTGATCACCATCAACAAAGACAAACTCGTAATCGGGTTTACGCGCAACGGCCGCACCTGGACGGCAGATTGCGGCAGATAACACCCCGCCAGCAACGACATAAAAAAGCCTGTGCAATTATTTGCCAGGCTTTTTTACGTGGATACTTTCCGCTCCAGGAAATCCGAGACGAGACTCAGCACTTCATCGAAATTCGTTTCGAGCAGTTTATGACCTCCGTTGAGGATGTGCACCGTCGTATCCCGCAGGTCGCGCGGGTAACAGCGCGCTTCTTCCGCCCCGAAAAAAACATCATGCTTCCCCCACAATATCAACGCGGGCGGCTGGTGTGTGCGGAAATATTGCTGGAAGACGGGAAACATCCCGATGTTATCCTGGAAATCACAATTCAGCGCAAACTGCATATCGATATTGCCGGGCCGTTGCATCCGCAGCCAGTCGAAGCGCCACAATTCGGGGCTGATGCGCTCCAGCAGCGCCTCGGGAACACCGGCGGTGTATTGCATCCTTGTTCCTTCCTCACTTAAAAAACCGGCGACCTTTTCCTTCTTTTCCGGCGTGGGATGGTTCCAGTAATCGATCGTTTCATCCCATTGCGGGCCAATCCCCTCGGCATATGCGTTGCCGTCCTGCACAATCAGCGCGGATATTTTTCCCGGCTGATTCAGGCACACGCGCAACCCGATGGGGCAACCGTAATCATGCAGGTAAATCGCAAAATGGCTGAGCCCGATGCGGTCGGTAAAGCGGCTGATATGGCTGGCGATATTTTGAAAAGTGTATTGGAAATCCTGCTGAGCGGGGAAACCACTGAACCCAAAACCCGGGTAATCGGGCGCGATAAGATGGTAGCGGTCGGCCAGCGCGGTCATGAGGTTTTTGAACATGAGGGAAGATGACGGAAAACCGTGCATGAGCAGTAACGACGGGCGGCGGCGGTTCCCCGCTTCGCGGTAGAAAATCTCCACGCCATCCACCGAAACGGATCTGTTGAAAATTTGTTTTTCCATACCCATGGTGCCGAATTATTGTGCCAAAGGCCCGTTGCTCACAGCTTTCCCTGCTTTGAAAACGCGGTAAATGCTTTGCGTACCGCGAATATCCGTCGCGGGATTATTATTCAGCACAAGCAAATCCGCTTTCTTCTCCGGTTCCACCGTTCCAAAATCCTCCGCCACGCGCAACGCTTTGGCGGCATTCAGGGTACCGGCGGTGATGGCTTCGAGCGGGGTGAAACCCGCTTCCACGAGAAGTTCGAGTTCCAGATGTTCGGAAAAACCCTGCGCCCGGGCCGGACTGGCGCCGGAATCGGTCCCCAATGCGATGAGCACGCCGGCTTTGTGCAGTTTGTAGACGTTTTTCAATGCATTCGCCAAAGCGCGGGACTTTTCCGGGTAATTGCCGTTGTTGCGGATATTATTCCTGTAGGTCTGAGAAGTGATGAATTCGTAAGCGCCAGGTTCCAGCGAAGCTTTGAAGAAGGGATCGCCGAGCCAGGGCGGCGTGTCGCCGTAGGCGTAGGCGAATTTATCGAGCGCCAGCGTGGGGATATAGATGATATTTTTCCTTTTGATAGCGGCCACCAGGGAATCGTCGATCTCCTGGTCGCGGATGCTGTGGGCGATGATGTCGATCCCATCCGCCACCAGTTGCCTGGCGTCTGCGATGAAGTACAGATGGGCGGCGGCTTTCATACCGTTGCGATGGGCGGCGGCAATCAGGGCATGGTATACCGCGGTATCCATTTTTGGCTTCCCGGGGCCGGCATTGTCGACCCACATTTTAATGGTTTTGACGGAAAGGCCGGCGAGCTTGTCCACATCGCGATCCGCTTCCTCCTTCGTAGCCGGTCGCATGACGAGGTCCATCCCGTAAGCCGCGGGTGGCGCGCCGCCGGTGACGCCGAAACCATATCCGGCGGAATGCAGTCTTGCCCCCGGCGCCAGGCCCTTCATGGAAGAATCGGCGAGCCCGCTTTCAAAAAGAATGGGGCGGTCGGTACCCATGACGAGCACCTGCAAAACACCGTAATCCTGATATTTATTGAGATGCCGGGTTACATTTTCCGGTGTGTAGAATCGGCCGTCGTTCTCCGTTCCCTGCAGCGTTCCCACGTGCACGTACGCGCTGATGAGCGCGGGCATAACGGTTTTCCCGGACAGCCGCATCACCTGCGCCCCGTTGCTGTCGAGGTTTTGGCCGATCTGTGCGATGCTGTCGCCCCGGATGAGGATGTCGACATGTTCGCGGGGCGTTTGCCCTTGCCCGTCGATGAGGGTGACGTCCTGCAAGAGGAGCGCCTGGGCGGCGGGGGATTGCCGGCAGGCGGTGAGGAAGATAGCGGTGGCCAGGAAGACTAAAGCGGGGGATATGCGCATGGGTTATCGGATTTTCGGTGTTTTTTAAAGATACAAAAACCGGGCTTGCGGCGTTCCGGTTGTGCGCATTTCATTCACAACGGCATGATTTTATGTATCTTAGTAGAAATTCCCAAAGATTCAAATGAAAGAAACAGACCCGTCCCGGCAACCGGGTATTTCCGCTTATTTAAAAAGTTACACCCACATCGAACACCAGGCGCTGGAAAAATTATTGGTGCGGAGGATGAAACAGGTTCGCAGTACTACAGATTACATCCGCCTTTTAGGATTGTTTTATTATTACTACCACGCGTTGGAATCCGCCATGGCGCCCTGGCTGGATATCCCCGACGCTCTTTCACGCAGGAAAGCCGCGTCCATCCTGGAAGACATTAAAGCGCTGGGGGGCGTGCTCCCGGAGACGGGCCTCCGACCGGAAGTCCCTCCTATTTCCGGACGCGCCGCCGCGCTTGGGGCGGCATACGTACTCGAAGGGTCTACTTTGGGTGGAATAATTATTGCAGGCATGATCAGCGGCCAATTGCGGATGCAGGCGGAGGAGGGGTTTTCCTTCTTTAACGGTTACGGTGCAGCTACAGGGGAAATGTGGAAAAAATTCCGCGAATATCTCGACACCCTGGGGGAAAATGACCGCCAGCCAGCCGCCGAAGCCGCCAAAAATACTTTCCTGACATTTAAAGATTGGGCGATCGCATATGAGCCAATATTCCAAATATGATTCGGAGTTCTGCGGGAACATTCCTATCCATATCATCAATACCGTTCAGACGTACGCCGTACTCGTGGTGCTGGACCACCAGCTCGTGATCCGGCAGGTCAGCGAGAACGTGGACGTCATCTTCGGAAAAAACGCGCGGGAGTTAATAGATATCTCCCTCCAGGAACTGACTAGCGAAGCGTTCGCGGAACAGATCGCCGGCTTGCGCGAGAATAATGGCGGACAGCGATTCACGACGAATTGGGACGGGCATTACGTGATCGCGCACTTCCAACCAGAACTGATCCTCCTGGAAATAGAAACCGGCATCGCCGCCCGCGAAGGCGCCACCTTCATGGAGCACTTCCGCGATATGCGGGAAACCATCCACCGGATCGATACCGCTAACGATGTACAAAGCGTTTGCACCGTGGCGGCGGACGAACTGAAAAAAGTCAGCGGTTTCGACAAGGTCATGATTTACGCCTTCGACAAAGACTGGAACGGGCATGTGATGGCAGAAGCCAGGGAGGAAGAAATGGAAGCTTATCTCAGATTCACCTTTCCCGCTTCCGACATTCCCAAGCCCGCCAGGGATATCTATAAAAATAATCCATACCGCTTCATCCCCGACCGCGACTTCGAGCCGGTGAAGCTGTACCCGGTCATCAACCCCGTGACGCATGCCTTCCTGGATATGTCGGATTGCAACGTGCGGGCCGTTGCGGCGGTGCATGTGGAATACCTGAAGAATATGAAGGTCGGCGCTTCGATGTCGGTCAGGCTGATGATCAACGGCGAGCTCTGGGGCCTGATCGCCTGCCACCATCGAACCGCCCGCGTGATCGACCACCAGCTGTGTACCAAATTGGAATTATTATCCACAATTATTTCGGCGCGGATCAACACCTTGCAGCTGCAAGGCTATTTCGACTACAATTCCCGGCTGAACAACTGTTATACGCAGGTGATCGCCAATATTTATAAAAACGATAAGCTGTCGGACGGTTTGGCCGCCGGCGATGGCGCGCCCATCCTCATGAACATGCTGCAAGCCACGGGCATGGCCGTGATCATGAACCGGGAAGTGCGTTTTTGGGGAACGGTGCCGTCAAAATCCGAGATCGAGGATCTTACGCTGTGGCTGCACCTGAAAGACGGCCGGCGCGTTTTCCATACCGATTCCCTGGCCGCGGCGTATGAGATTTCCGCTTCGCTCGCGGAGATCGCCAGCGGACTGCTGGCGATCCCCATCCAGGCGCAGCAGGACGAGTACATCCTCCTTTTCCGGAACGAGCATATTCAAACCACGCGTTGGGGCGGTAATCCGGAAGAAAGGATATTTTTTGACAAGGACCCGCAGATCTATCACCCGCGGCACTCCTTCAAGCTGTGGCAGGAGCATGTGAAAGGATACTCCAGCCCCTGGCGCCCCGAAGAAATCCAGGCCGCCGAAAACCTGCGGAGCTTCATCTTCGCATTCTTATCCCCCACGCAAGATAACCGTGACATATGACTATAGGCAAACCTCAGCATTACGTAGTAGCGATTGGCGCATCTGCCGGAGGACTGGAAGCCATCCAGGAATTCTTCGACAACATGCCCCATGCTGAGAACATTTCGTTTGTCATCATCCAGCACCTTTCGCCCGATTTCCGCAGCCTGCTGGTGGAACTGGTGGCGCGGCATACCCATATGCAGGTGGTGGAGGCATCGCACGACCAGCCGGTGCAAAAGGAATGCATCTACGTTATCCCCAACACCAAGCAAATCCGGATCGCCAGGGGCCGGCTTCAGTTATCGGACAAGGCGCATGACAAGTCGCCCAACAATGCGATCGACGTTTTCCTGCATTCGCTGGCCGACGACCGGAAGCAGCTGGCGATGGCCGTCATCCTTTCCGGAACGGGAACGGATGGGACCAGGGGCATTGCCAGCATCAAAGAAAACGGCGGCGCCGTTTTCGTGCAGGAGCCGTCATCGGCGCGGTTCGACGGTATGCCCAACAGCGCCATCGCCTCCGGGAATGCCGATATGACTGGCACGCCCGCCGAGCTGGCGGTATCCATCATAGAATCCATTTCCAGCACCGGTGAAATCAGGCCTTTCCCCGGCGAGCCCGACGAAAAAACGCTGAACGAAATCTTCCGGGTGATTGCAGCCTCGGAAGGACAGCACTTTCATTATTATAAAACACCAACTATCCTCCGCCGCATCTCCAAAAGGATGCAGCAGCACGAACTGCAGGACCCCGTCGAATACCTGGCATTCCTGCAGAAGAATCCGGAGGAAAGCAAGGCCCTGGCCCATGATTTCCTGATCAGCGTCACCCGTTTTTTCCGGGATAAAGACGCGTTCGCCGTGCTGGAAACGAAAGCGTTGCCGGCGCTGCTCACCGCCCGGCAACGCGAAGAACCCCTCAAGGTTTGGGTTTCCGCATGCAGTACGGGAGAAGAAGCGTATTCCATCGCCATCTTACTAGATATGGTGCTGGAAAGAATGGGAAAAAGCGTGGAGGTTAAGATTTTCGCATCCGACATCGATGCATCCAACCTGGAAATCGCATTCGCGGGCACCTATCCTGCCACCATCGCCAACGACGTTCCCAGGGACGTGTTGGAAAAATATTTCACCTACCGCGGGAAACAATATACCGTCATTCCCCGCATCCGGAAACAGATCGTTTTCGCCAGGCACGACATCACGCGGGATCCGCCTTTCATCAAAAACGACCTCGTTTCTTGCAGGAACATGCTCATTTACATGAATCCCGTGTTGCAGGACAGGGTGTACAACCTGTTGCAGTTCGCATTGAACAAAAGCGGCATCCTGTTCCTGGGGCCCAGCGAAAACCCTCCGCTGGCCAAGGGCATTCTTTCGTATATCAGCACTAAATGGAAAATCCTCCGTAAAGAACTGGATATCCGGCCACGGATCAGCCTGGCAGATACTTACCTGGCTCCCCACAAAGGGAATTACGAAAAATCAGGATCGGCGCGCCAGGCATTTGAGTCGAAAAGCCAGGCGGCGATCTGGACAGACACCCGCCGGGTGCTGACGGAAGACCTGGGATTCGTGGCCTGCTACATCGACCGCAACTTCGAAATCCGGGAAACGATCGGCAATTATGAACAGATGCTGGCGCTGCCTAAAAAGATCCTCAACCTCAACCTGGTAAGGATGCTCCCTGCGGCAACGGGCATGGCGATCGACAAAGCCATCCGCCAGGCATGGCGCAACAACAAACCGGAAACGCTGCACAACGTGCCGTTGGAGCGCGACGGGGCCACCAGCCTTTTGCAGGTTTCCATCCACCCATTATCCAACATACCGGATATGACGCTGGTGACGATACTCCGGAGCCCCGCGCCATCGTTGCTTCTACCGGCGATCCCCCCAACCGGGCATGTAGACCAGGGCTATATCCATGAACTGGAAAGTGAATTGAACGAAGTGAGGAATAACCTGCAGGAAGCGGTGGAAGAACTGGAAACCGTCAATGAAGAACTGCAAAGCTCCAACGAGGAGCTGCTCTCGTCCAACGAAGAGCTGCAAAGTTCCAACGAAGAGCTGCAATCGCTCAACGAAGAGTTGTACACGCTCAATACCGAGCACCAGTTGAAGATCAGGGAATTGCAGGAGCTGAACGATGATCTCAACAATTACTTCCGCAGCACCGATATCGCCCAGATTTTCCTGGACGAGCAGCTGAACATCCGCAAGTTCAACCCAGCCTCCACCCGCATGATCAACATCATCGAATCGGACCTGGGCCGGCCGATCGCGCATATTTCCAGCAATATCAAATACGACAGGCTGATCGAAGATATCATGCATGTGCTGCAGAACCGGGAAACCGTTGAAAAAGAAGTGCAGCTCACGCAGGGCAAGAACATGCTCATGCGCATCCTGCCTTATCTCACGCGCGAAAACAAACATGCCGGCATTATCATTACGTTTGTCGACATATCCGTTATCACGCAACTCAACAATATTATCCGGAGCGTATTCAATGCGAGCCAGAGCGCGATCCTGGCGCTGAAAGGAAGAGCGTCGGAACATGGCGACATCATGGACTTCAGCATCACGACGCTGAACCGGACGGCAAGGGAATGGTTTGGCGGCAACAAAAGCACGCTGGAAGGAGAATCTCTCCGCGAAGCCATTCCCGAACTAATGAAAGATGAGCTGTTGCAGGAATATTTGCAGGTGATCAAAGACGACCGGATCCTGCAGCGCGACGTGTACATCGATACCCGGCAGGCCTGGTACGAACTCAGCGGCGTGCGGATGCCGGGCGGGATGGTCATCACCTTCACCGATATTTCGGACAAGAAGCGCTCCCTGCAGAAAATCCGCCAGAACTACGCGGAGCTCACCGAAGCCAAGGAAAACCTCCGCCGGCTCAATGCAGAGCTGGAAGATAAAGTGCGCAACCGCACCAGGGAGCTCGCCTTCAGCGAAGAACGCTTCCGGATGGTGGCCAAAGCCACCAACGACGCATTGTGGGACTGGAACCTGACCGACGACCGCATGTGGTGGAGCGAGGCGTTCGGCAAACTTTTCGGGCACGAAAGCAAAGACATGTCGCGCCGCGACAGCACGCAGTTCATCCATCCGGACGACCGCAACATGGTGTCTGGCAGCATATACGAAGCCATCAACGACGGCAAGAACCAATGGAGCCGGGAGTACCGGCTGATAAAAAGCGACGGGCACTACGCCAGTGTGCTGGATCGCGGGTATATCCTCCATAATGAGTTCGGCGTGCCTTACCGGATGCTCGGGACCATTATGGACCTTACGGCGCTCAAGGAAGCGGAATCGGCCATCGCCACCAATATCGCGGAAAAGCAATTCCTCGCCGAATCGATGCCGCTGGTGGTGTGGACGTCTACCCGGCCGGGGGTGCTCGATTTCGTTAACCGGCAGTTCGAAATGTACACGGACATGGGTTACGATGAAAGTATCGGGGAAGGATGGAAAAGCGCCGTTCATCCGCAGGACCTGCCGCCTTTGATGAATTATTGGCGGGAAGCCGGCCTTACCGGGCAGGATTTCACGACCGAAATCCGGGTGCGCAATGGCGCGGACGGCTATCACTGGAACCTGTTGCGGGCGAAATCCCGCAAATCCGGCGGCGATATCGCTCCCGGATGGGTGATCACGCTGGTAGACATCCACCAGCAAAAGGTGATTAACGAAATCCTGGAGGAGAAGATCATCGACCGCACGCGGCAGCTCCAGGAATCCAATGAGCAGCTGGAAGCCAGCAACAACGAGCTGCAGCTCTTCGCCTCCGTGGCCTCGCATGATCTCCAGGAGCCGCTCCGCAAGATCCATATGTTCTCTAAGATGGTGCGCGACCGGCATATGGAAGACCTGCCGGAAACCACTGTCACTTACCTGAACAAGATCATGAACGCCGTGGTGCGGATGAAATCGCTCATGGTCAATATCCTCAACTTCTCGAAGCTTTCCGCCGCTGCCGGCGGTTATGAGTGGGTGGACCTGGAAGCTGTTTTGGCCGACGTACAGGAAGATTTCGAGGTGCTGATCGGCGAGAAAAGCGCGGTCATTGAAACGAAAAACCTGCCGAAACTGATGGCCAACGGCACGCAGATGCAGCAGGTGTTCCAAAACCTGTTGGGCAATTCTCTGAAATTCTGCTCGCCAGACCGGAAACCCGTTATCTCCGTTTCCGCGGTCCGGATACAGGAAAAATCATTTGCTGCCCCTCCTGACCCCGAAGGAAACTGGTATGCCATAACGATCCGGGATAATGGGATCGGGTTCGACGAACAGTTCAAAAACCGTATATTTGACCTCTTCCAGCGCCTCAACTCAAAAGATCAGTATGAAGGGACCGGCATCGGGCTGGCCATCATCAAAAAGATCGTGGAGAACCACCAGGGACTGATCTCGGCAGAAAGTAAAGGTGAAGGCGCTGCATTCCATATAATTTTACCTGTACGGCAGGATTAACCTAAGCGCAAACCATGACGAAATTCAGAAAAATATTGTTGGCGGAAGATGATGAGGATGACAGGATGATTTTCGAGGAGATCGTCAGACAGTTACAGGGGCGGCACGATTTTGATTTCGAAATGGTGGAAAATGGTTCGCTGATGATCCAGCTGCTGGATACGCTATCCGGCGGCGGCGGCCAGCTCCCGGCGCTGATCGTGCTGGACCAGAATATGCCACAGATGAGCGGGCAGGAAGCCCTGGCGTACGTTAAAGCCAGTCCCCTGCTGAGCGGTATCCCCGTAGTCATCTTTTCGACATATAACGATAACCGGCTGATGAAGGAGTGCATCCAGCTGGGGGCCGTCCGCACGATTACCAAACCCGATTCCTATGAAGGTTTCCACGACGTGATAGAGCTCCTGGTTACGGAATTTGTCGTAGACGAAAAGTTACCGTAGCGTTGCTTTCTATCTATGCGATCAATGATACCACCTGCTCATTTCCCGAATAGCCATCCGGGGGAACGGCTTACCTGGAATTGAAATTTACCCTCGCGGAAGACTTGCTGGAACATCTTCCCGGTTATGCACTGGTGATCGAGCCCTACCATGAACTGGAAGCGGCTGGAACAGATAGATGTGCTGATATATGTCCCGATTGAAAAACAGGATTTCTGTACCAACGAAGAAACGCACCTGGCGGAATTAAGGTACGCGGTCGATGATATCCTGCAGGACTGGCTGCCGGATTTCAATATGAAGATGATCGAAGTAGCAGGCGATGTGAAGACGCGAAGGGAGCAGGTGCTTGCGATGATCAGGTAAGCGCGGCCGCTATATAAAAAAGGCCGCCTTGCGGCGACCTGGCACATAGGATAAACTGAACGGGATTACGTTACCTCACCCTGTCCGGAATGAAGAACATCCTGGAAACTTCGAGGCCGTATTCGCCGGGCGTTACGAAAAATTGTTGCACTACGCCCCGCTCTGCCAACAGGGGCAAAAGCATCCCGCCTGCCGAAAGACGGCTTTGGTTTTCGGAGTCGCGGAAAGCCCATTGATCCGTGGTGCCGGTTTTGGTGAAGCACACATAAGCCTTATCGTACATGGTCTTGTCGGCGAACCATTCCGATCCCGCGAAATCTCCATATACCCACCCATTCGCTTTAACGTTTTTAGCGAAGTAAACGCGGTGCTCCTGCCCGGTGGTCTCATCCAGCCGGTACAGAAAAATATCGAACGGTTCATCCCCTTCCATATACCGCACATAAAAACCCAGCTTGTTCGTATTCGGATCAGGGACAGGCGGCTGAGAGGGTATCTCCTTTCCATCGATATACACGAAATTAAAATGTGCTTTTGAGCCGGCAGCAGGAAGCGGCTTGCTGAGAACAACGGCCTTCGTCACGGTATCCGTGATAACCAACATCATGTCCTTCCGTTTAGGATCATAGCGGTGAACGGCATAAAATTGCAGGATAGAAGCCGGCTTTATAATGTAGCTTCCGTTGCTCACCGTTACGTCATACACGGACGTATCCACCGACACTTGCAACGCATACCCGGAGCCGTTGTAACCTGTCACGACAACCTGCATCGCCTTTCCCATGGCCATTTCGTCTTTACCGCAGGCGAGAAATACCAGTGGCATCAAGCCAAGCAGTAAAACGATCAATCTGTTTCTAAGGATCTTTTGCATGATAATCATATTTATAATTCCAGGTTCTTCACGAAAGTCATCGTCGATCCGGAAGGATTTTCAGTGATAATATATAGTTTGGAGGAGGCCAGGTTGGCGTTGGGCTTCGGTGCGGATGTTGTAATGTTCCAGTTATAACCGGTTCCCGCGGTATAGAACTCGTTGGTACCGGCCTTATAGATATAGATAACAAGCAAAACGGCGGTAGGCTGGCCATTGTAAGTTTGTCCGGATGTAGGGAACGGATCGATGGTGATCGTTTCGCAGAATTCACCCGGCATTACATTCTTTACCCGCGCCAGCTCTTCGAATACTTTTGGCGTAAAGTAAAGCTTACCTACCGCAAAATCCACCGGGCCGTCGTACTTCGTCATAACGGGCATCCACATATAGGTGAGCTTGATCTTCCCTTCCTCGAAGGTGGGCGGTTCGGGCATATCCCCGACTTTACCATTGAGGTAAGAGAAATTGACTTTCAGGGAACCATCATCCTTCCTCAGCTCTTTTTCCATGATCACCTTCCCCGTTCCTTCCCGAACGGTCACCTTCACGCTTTTCTGCCCTTCAGGGAAAGTATAGGCGTCACTAACATTAAATCTCCCGTTAACGAGTTCGATTGTTTTGGACAGGGTATCCACCTGCACCCGTAGCGATTGCCCGCTGCCGTTGAAACCTGAAAAGCTGATGGGCGTCATATCGGGATTATAGAGAAAATCATCGCTTTTATTGCAGGCGGAAGCGAAAAACGCGAGGAACGCCAGCAATGCAATACGTAAATTGATCGTTTTCATGGTTTGATGTTTGTAAGTCCGGAAAATCAGAATGTGTAACCGATAGAGAGGCTGAACGAGGTACCCACTTTACGGATGAAGGTGTCCTGGTCGCCGATCCTGCGTTTGGTTTTCCCGCCGTCCGCGCTTTCCAGGTATCCTGCTTCGTACTTCTGCGAGAAGCCGAATTTCCATTCATAGATATCGTTCCACTCTGTGGCGGGGATCGCGGAAGTTGCCATGCCGGCCCATTTATCCTGAAACTTGTAGGTATCGTCGCTGTTGATGTAAAAGCGGTAAGCGCTGTTGGTAAGATTGCTCATATTGAGGCGCACCATCAGCTGCCTGTTTTTGAGGAAGGCGTAGCTCAGCTGTGCATCGAGCTGATCGCGGGGGCGTTCGTACTCCACGATATTGGGTGACAAACCGGTGGTGAAGGTTTTGTAGCCCATGTGGTTGAACGCCAGGTTGGCGCCGAGGCGCTTGCCTGCGTATTGCATGGCGATGTTATACAACACGGGCACCTGACCATAGAGGGGCCGTTTTTCCTTCATCAGCTTCTTGGTGCGGTAGGAATATTTGTAACCATATTTATCGTCCGCCAGCCCCTGCCCGCCGAACTGGGCAGCCTGTACCGTCGAAGTCTGCATCGTTATATTGCCGCTCAGGTAGATATCCTGCAGGAACTTCCAGGCGGGATTGATGAATCCGAAGTTTTTGCGGATATCAAATTCCCATCCATGCACTTTAGCCCATTCGGAGTTATTGGTTTTAACATATACCCTGCCGGTGGCATCGGGCTGGTCGCGATAGATCTCAACCGGTTTATCAAAGTATTTATAGAAATAGCCGAAGGAGATGACTTCACCAGGATTGGGATACCATTCCAGGCGCAGGTCATAGTGGTCGATGAGGGTAGACAGTACGCCTTCGTTCATCCGATAGGCCCCCAGCGTGGGGTCATAGCGGATCATGCGGGAGTTTTCGATCAGCGAAGGGCGTACTACGCTTTGGGCGTATGCCCCGCGGATGTTGAAATCCCTGAACGGGGTGACAGTCAGGCTGGCAGAAGGCAGGTAGCGCCAGGCCGTTTCTTCGTTGGTCGGGTCGGCGAAGGCGCTGACGATCTTCCCGGTTTCCGGGTCTACATACCGGGTCTTTGCGCCTTCATTGATCAGCGTTTCGATCAGGAGATCGTTGGCGCCGTTGCGGATGCGTTCATATTTATAATATTCGGCACGCACACCCCATACCAGGCGCAGCCAATCGGTGAAGCGGTTATCGAGCATGAGGTAAACCGCCTTATTGGTATTTTCCCCTTCATAACCGCTGCGTGAGAAAGCAGCGGGGTAATACAGGAGGTCATTCAGCGGGTCTTTGTACTCCAGGAACTTATTCCATTCCTGTACTGGCATAAATCCATATACTCCGTTGGATGTGGGCAATACACCTATCGGGAGCACCATCCAGTCATAAAATCCCTGACGGTGCATATACTGAAATCCCGCTTTGGCGATCTGTTTATGTCCCAACAATTTGGCCTGGTAGCTGAGGGCGCCTTCCGCGATACGGTTGGTTTCTTCATACAGGTATTGCGCACGGTTAAAGGTACCGGTGCCGGGTTGGTTGATAGCGGAAGGGCCTACATTGTAGACCGTCTCGTTCAGGGTCTTAATGGGTGCCAGCCAGGCTTCCACCGCATCCTTCTCCACGTTGGTCAGCTTGTTACGCGCAACGTTCCATTCGAATCGGAAATTGCCGAAGGTATGATCGCCGTTGATGCGGTTCTGCAACATATCCATGAACTTAGGGCGATCATACTCACGGATAGCAGGAAGCTCGCCGTAACCGATCTCATTGCCCCAGCCAACAATCCGGGAGAACTGGTTATTGAAAACGCGGGAGTAAAAGTTGCGTACGGTGATCTTGTGTTTTTTGGAACTCCAGCCCGCATTCAGCAAAGCCCCCCAGGTCGTATTAAAATTATACTGGGTGGAATAGGTCGGATCTATTTCCGCGCCTGTAACAGCGTCATATACACGGTTATTCAGCTTCTCCCAATTCCCCCTTTCAAAATGGGAGATATCATCAATCGACTGCTCATTCCGGTAGCTGATGGAACCAACGAAACCGATGCGGCTATTTTTGATATTGTAGCTCCTTCCGAGACTGAACTGGTAGTTCTGTCCAGGTGCGGCTTTGTAGCGGCGGGTTCCCATCCGCTCCAGTCCACCAATCCTCTTATTCTGCTCCGCGATCTGCTCCGGTTTAATCAGCGTCTGACCGGGTTCCGGGGTAGCGTAGGGATTATTGGGGTTGTAGTTCCTGCCGTCGAACAGGATCATGTTGTCGGGAAAGTGTTCACGGCCGCCATCGTCGAATCCGAGGTAGTCGGTCTTACCGCGTCCGTAACCCAGGAATTCTTTCCCGGTAACGCCGGAAATATATTTACTGCCTACGCTGATAGTGGTAAAGTTCTGATGAGGGATGGCGAAAGTATTTACCTGGACGAGACCGCCGCCGAAGCCGAAGCTCATGTCTGGCGTGGAGGTCTTGGACACCACTACGTTATCGATCAGGTTATTGGGAATGATATCAAACTCGAAATCCCGAACCTGCACGTCTGTACTGGGCAGGATGGCCCCGTCCATCATCGCGAGGTTGTACCGTTCCGCGATACCGCGGATCACGACGCGGCGGTTATCATTGGTGCTGACGCCGGAGATCCTTTTGAGGGTTTCGCCGATATGCTTGTCGGGCAGCACGGAGATCTGTTCGCGGCTGATACCGTTTGAAATACCGGCTTCATTTTTCTGCCGGGCGTACAACGACGCTACAGACTCACGGCTGGCGGAAGAGGTAACCACCACCCCGCTCAGGGTACTTTTCTGCCTTTTCAGCGTTACGTTCAGATCGAAGGTCTGCCCGTCTTTCACTACGATATCCGTGATGCGTTTGGCGCCGTAGCCGATGGAAGATATTTCCGCCTCGTACTTCCCGGGCGGCAGGGCAATGACGAAAGAGCCGTCCGCCTTGGTGGTGGTACCCTTATTCCCCACGCGAACGGTTACGAAAGGAAGTGCCTCACCGCTGGATTCGTCGATCACCTTGCCAGAGATGCGGCCGTCCGCCCGTTGCGTAACCGGCGCCGGTGCGTCGTTAACGGCAACCGGTTTGAGAATGATAGCGCCCATATCGCTGGCGCTGTGTGTAATACCCAGCGCAGATTGCAGGGTGTTCAATAATTCTTTGATGGAAGGATGGCCGTTTTTAAAATGCAGGGGTTGCTCCAGCCGTCCGCTCACTTCCTTTCCGAAAGTAAACTGAACGGACTCCGCCTTTTCGATCAGGGCGATCACTTCCTTCCCTTTCAGCTCAGTCCTGGGCAGCGTGATCAGCCGGGCCATATCCTGGGCCCTTGAGCCGCCGGAAGCCAGCAGACCGGCAATAAAAACAACGATACAATGTATCTTGATTTGCATAACTTTAGGTGATTAAATGTTGCTTCGCTTTTTGGTGCGGTACGTTTAACAATGGCTGTCCTGGGTGGTGAGATACCCCGGCAGCGTGAGCCGGCCTGCTACCACAGGCCGGTTTCTTTTTGGCGTAATTCTCAGTGCATGCGTTCGATAGCTTTTAGCGTGGTTAGTAAATAATGATGTTGTTACGGTCCTTTTTATAGCGGAAACCCAGCGTCTGCGAGAGTAACGAGACCGCTTCCCCGGCAGAAAGGTTCCTGAGGCGGATGGTGACGGGTTCCGTTTTCCATTTTTCGTTGGTAATGGTGATGGGGATGTTGTACCAGCCGGACAATGCCTGCACTACCTCTTCCAGCGGCTCCTGGTGGAAGACCATGCCTTTATTCCACCATTCACAGAGCATGGCGGCATTCACGTCATCGATAGAGAAGTCTTGCCGCTGCACATGCAGCCTAAGCCGTTTGCCGGGCGTCAGC
This sequence comes from Chitinophaga pollutisoli, assembly GCF_038396755.1. Classification (NCBI taxonomy): domain Bacteria; kingdom Pseudomonadati; phylum Bacteroidota; class Chitinophagia; order Chitinophagales; family Chitinophagaceae; genus Chitinophaga; species Chitinophaga pollutisoli. The sequence continues at coordinate 2,006,959 of NZ_CP149822.1, forward strand.
TCAGCCAGCGGGCGACCGTCGAAATGCACGCCAACTTTACCCGTTCGCACAGTTATGGCGGCATGCAGGCTGTCGGTCGCCATCACTTCGAAGGATGTGCCCAGTACTTTGGTGACTATCTTTCCCGATGTCACCTGGAATGGCCGGGCAGCATCGGCCTTCACTTCGAAGAACACCCGTCCGGTTAGTGCGATGCGCCGGTCTTTGGTATTGTAATCGTCGGGAATGGTCAGCGTGGCACCGGGGAACAGATGGGCCACGGTGCTATCGGGCAGGGTTACTTTCTTGTGGGAACCCGGTTGGGCAGAAATAGTCTGGACTACGGGCAGGTGGTCGGTTGCAGGCCGCAGCCAAAGGGCGCACGCGATCAGGATTGCCACGGCTGCCGCATAGGCCAGCCATTTGCTGGAAACAGGGAAAATCCGCGCGGGCCTGGCGGACTGCCAACCGGCGCGCGCGGCGAAGGACTGCCACAAGCGGTCATGTACCGCGTTTTGGGTTTCGGGGGCGAGGGATTGGAGGTCTTCCGGCCGTTGCTGCAGCCACTGCTCCACCCAGGATTTTTCCGGATCGGTAGCCGTACCAGCGAGGTACCTGTCGATGATGTCTCCCAATTGTTCGATGTTCATATGGCAAGGAAGGTTTTCGTCCCTACCTATATGCGTGTGAAAGGGGTGATTTCAACCATCGGCAAATGTTACCAAATCATTACCAAAATGGATGGCTTAGAAATGCTGGAAGAAAATAGCCGTGAGCATGGCTTCTTTGAGATGTTTGCGGAGTTTGTGATAGCTGGCATTCAGCTGGTTACGGACCGTTTGTTCGGAGACGTCGAGGAGCCGGGAGATTTCCCTGACGGAGAGGTCTTTTTCCTGCCGGAGGCGGTACACCTGCTGCATTTTCTCCGGCAGTCGTGATACTTCCGCCTCTACGAGCGACTGGAATTCCTTCAGCTGAAGGGGATCGAGGAATGAGATGAAGGCAGGCAGGACGGTTTTCTCCAGTTCTTCCTTCCTGCCTGCCAATTTACTGGCCCTGGAGAGGAAGGCCAGCACTTCATATTGCACAGCAGCGTGGAGATAAGCGGCCAGGGTGGTGGTTATGTTGACGGTCGCTCGGCGCGACCAGAGGCTGATCATTACATCCTGCACAACATCCTGCGCATCGGATTCGGATGGCAGGCGGTTGAGGGCGTACACGTAGAGCTTTTCCCAGTACCGGTCGAACAGGACTTTAAAGGCAGCGCCATCGTCCTGGCGGACACGTTGCCATATATCTAAATCAGTAAGCGCGCATGTCTGCATAAAAACAAAACATTGGAAAAGGCCGCCTAAAAGTACACGACTTTCCAACATGCGGATCTGTTCGCCGAAAATTTCATTATCATATAACTCAGCCGCCTGCGGCCCCTGGAGTTGCAGGGCGAGCACCTTGGAACGATTACCGATTTCCCCGGTCACCTCAGTGCGGTAGTTTCTCCCTAAAATATCCGTACGTCCATGTGCCGGCGATAGCGCTCAGCAGGACTACCGCCACAACCAGGGCCCCGGTTCCGATCTGGGCGAACAAAGGCCCGGGGCATGCGCCGGTGAGCGCCCATCCCAAACCGAAAATGAATCCTCCATAGATCTGCCCTTTATTGAATTTCTTGGGATGAAATTCGATCTGCTCTCCATGAATCGTTTTTATTTTTAATTTTTTGATCAGCCAAACGGAAATGGCACCGACCACAATGGCCGTACCGATAACCCCGTACATATGAAAGCTTTGCATCCTGAACATCTCCTGGATACGGAACCAGCTGATGATTTCAGCCTTTACGAAAACGACACCAAACAGTATTCCCACTGCAAGGTATTTAAGATTATACCACCAGGGATGCACTTTTTGGGATTCGTTAATGCAAATCGTATCCTGTGAACGTATTTCCATGTCGCTTTGCTGCGCTGTCTTATATGTAGTTGAATCCATGTTTTCTAATTTTACAATTGAAGGATGAAAGGCAAGATCAGATTTGCCATGATAAAACCGCCAGCCATGAACATGATCGTGGCAACTAACGAGGGCCATTGAAGATTACTCAATCCCATTATAGAATGCCCGGATGTGCAACCGCCGGCATATCGCGTACCGAATCCTACCAGGAATCCGCCCCCTACCAGCATAATCAGCCCCCTCAAACTGAAAAGGCTCCCGAAGGAAAAAGTTCTGCCGGCAGCAGGCCCGTGTGATCTGATATCCCGTAACCAGCCAGTTCACTGGCGAGCGCGGGATGGATTTCGACCGGACTGATGTTGGGAATCAACTGAGCAGCTATAATGGCCCCCACGATGATCCCTCCCACAAAGAAGAAATTCCATATTTCCTTTCTCCAATCATATTGAAAAAACTTGATACCGGAAGGGAAACAGGCCGCGCATGCATGGCGGAGATTGGCGGAAATACCAAAATGTTTGTTGCCCAGTATCAATAGCGCCGGTACGATAAGCCCGATCAAGGCTCCAGCAATATACCATGGCCAGGGTTGTTGTAAGACATGCATTATTTATTGTGTTTATTTTGCAAGTTAATGGGTAAATGAGGCGCCGTCGGTGACCTGAATCACTGACCGGCAGCCCGGCACATCAGCGGCAACGCGACCGGCCTCTCACCGGGCACGACGCACCGCTGCAACAGCCTGCGTTAAAAATACCCATCAACATGAGCATCACGCCTGCAACACCCAGCAGCAATTGCTGGTCGACAATAGCATAAATCACCGCAGCCAAACCGACCGCCAACCTGACGAACCGCATAATTGTCCAGTTCTTTAATTGGAATAAATTTTTCATTGATAGTGCTTTAATGGTTTCCTTTTTCCAACAAGGCAGACTGCAATGCCGCTATACCGCCGCCGTTGTAGATTTCTTTATAACCCTCTTTTTGTAATTGAGAAACAGCCATTCCACTCCGGCTGCCGCTTCTGCAATAAAATATTACCGGCTTTTCACCGAGGCCGCGTATCTCCTGCTTTCTGTTGAAAATATCAGGGAGCGGAATATTGAGGGCACCCGGAATATGGCCTTCCTGGTATTCATCCGGTGTTCTGACGTCGACGAAAATTGTTGTATCGTCTATTAACTCTGCTATTTTCATAATTTTAACTATAAACATGTTGATAAATGATTTTTAAATGGGTTTTATTGGGCTACAGGTTTTCCTGCTTCTATCCATTTATGCATACCTGATGCGAAATTCAGGATGTTCGTGTAGCCTTTTTTTGCCAGCAGGGAATACCCGATAGATGACCGGTCACCTCCCTGACAATGAATAATTACTTTCTTATCCTTGCTGATTTTGTCGAGATTATTCAACAGATTGCCGACAAAAACATGTTCAGCCTGCGGAATGTGCCCGGCATTATATTCGGTTGCTCCCCGCAGGTCAACCACCTGTATTCCGTTTTGTTCATACAGGCTTTCAAATTCATGCAACGATATTAACTGTGCGTGATCGAGCCGCTCACCCGCCTGCTGCCAGATTTCCAGGGAAGGTATATAACCATATATGTTATCCAGCCCAATACGCATCAATTTACGGGTCAGATCATCCAACTCGTGGGGCGCAGCAATTAATACAAACGGCGTATCATAATCCAACAGCCAGCCAGCCCATGTATTGAAGGAATTATTGTGCTGGATATTGATACTGCCCGGGATATATCCTTTGGCGAACTCAGACTTATTCCGGGTATCGATTACTATATATCCTTTTTCGCGCGCGGATTTCAGTTCTGTATAATTTAATTCCCTGATCTCCGGCACCTTCGTCAGCAATGGCCGGGACACCTTGTTGAGTTGCTTCATCTTCGCAAAATAACGGGGTGGCTCGGGTTGGTCCGCCAACAGATACCGGACGAAACCTGCTTCATCTTCTTCAAACCGGAATGCCCAGTTTCTTACAATTTCATATCCGGTAGTGGTGGAAGGCACTGTTCCCAGCGCCTTGCCGCAGGCAGAGCCGGCTCCATGGCCGGGCCATACCTGAACGAAAGGTGGTAAGGCACTGAATTTTTTAAGCGAAGCGAACATCTGGTGCGCTCCCGCCTCCTGCGTCCCTTTAAGACCGGCGGCCTTTTCTAAAAGATCGGGCCGGCCGATATCTCCTACAAATACGAAGTCCCCGGTAAACAACATGACGGGCGCTTCACTTGCCGGATGATCGGTTAGCAGGAAGCTAATGCTTTCCGGGGTATGTCCGGGTGTATGCAGTACGTCAAATGTGAGGTTTCCCAATTGAATCCTGCTGCCGTCTTTCAGCCCAATGTGATCAAACTCATATTGCCAGTCAGGTCCGCCTTCATCGGACAGATACAGGTCCGCACCGGTGAGTGCAGACAATTCTCTCGCTCCAGAGAGGAAATCGGCATGGATATGCGTTTCCATAACATGGGTGATTTTCATTTTCTGCTCCTGTGCGATTTGTATGTAAGTGTCTACATCCCTTTTAGGGTCGATTACCGCGGCGATACCAGCCTTCTGACAACCGATGAAGTAGCTCCCCTGTGCGAGGCCCCGATCATAAATATGTTGAAAATACATCGTCAATTATTTTTTGTTTCCACAAAGATCGAACACCATTCTTTTACCGTCGGTGATATGTGTCACACACCGGGCATCAATACCGGTATGGGGCGTGGTGACTTGGGTCACTGACGAAAAGTGCGATGATTGTCAACTTTGCAAAAAACATCATTACATGGAATGGATTGGGTACATAGCCTCTTTGCTGATCGGTATGTCTTTGGGACTGATAGGCGGAGGCGGATCAATATTGACGATGCCGGTGATGGTATATTTTTTTGGGTTGTCTCCTGTGACTGCGATTTCATATTCATTGTTCGTAGTAGGTTCCACCAGCCTGGTAGGTGCCGCCAAACAATACAGGCAGGGAGCAGTAAACGTCAGGATGGCATTATTGTTTGCGGCAACTTCCATGATCACTGTTTTTCTCACCCGGAAATGGCTGGTGCCGCATATTCCTGAGCACATAGCCGATATTCATGGATTTCAGGTTACGGAGGATTGGCTTACTATGGTGTTATTCGCCGTACTGATGTTGATTTCGTCCGTTTTCATGGTACGGAAACAAAGGAAGGCTGCCAAGACTAAATTCGACTCCGGTCATACAAATATTTTTAAGCTCGTCCTGTATGGGACGGGCATTGGTTTGGTAACCGGGTTATTGGGTGCTGGAGGTGGCTTTCTGCTAATTCCTGCATTGGTGCTGCTATTGCATTTGCCGATGAAAGAAGCGGTTGGCACCTCCCTGCTCGTGATAGCGCTGAACTCGCTGATTGGATTTGCAGGAGATGTACATGCAGGTAATATCGACTGGCGTTTTCTACTTACCATAACCGGTTTGGCGATAGCAGGCATTCTGGTGGGAAGCTACCTCAACCAGTTGATCCCGGCAGGAAAGCTGAAAAAAACATTTGGATGGTTTGTACTGGTGATGGGGATTTACATTTTAATCCGGGAAATGTCGGGATTATCGTAATCCTGTTAAATTTTTCCGTACAAGGCAACCGTTGAATATGCAGCATTATTTTATCTATTAAGCGATAATCCAGGCAGCAGTCAGACAACTTCAGGATCATTGAAAACAAAAGGAAACTCGACTTAATAAATAAAATCAGCGCCAAGCAGGGGTGTCGGAGAAGATTTGCGGGATGGAGGCGATTATCGCACTTCTCTTATTGATACATTGTTCGGCTATCGAACCGAAAATATCAATCCGCTTTTCGTCCGAATCGCGCAGCTGCAGAGGGAATTGACTAAAAACGAAAAAGGGGACAATCACTTTTTAGATGATTTGTCCCCTTCTGCGGACCGGACGGGACTACGGGTATCAAATCGAAGTATGCAGCGGTTTACATAAGCTACCGTTACGGTGTTGATTTTCAACATTCTATAACACCGTTCTCTTTTCTTTCATAGTACCTTTATTGAGGTTGACAACATTGAACTCGACTAAAAAATCGACTAAACTATGTTGTTACCAATCAAACCGATCTGCCCAAAGAACAAGGTACGCCGGGATGGCACGGGGCTGATCTTCATCCAGTATTGCGGCGCCGACAATAAAAAGGTGCTGCTGAATACGGAAATCGCCATCCCTCCCAAATTTTGGAACCGGAAATTCCTCCGGGTTATGCCTGACCTACCGGCCCGATACGGAAGGGCCGCTGACCTGGGCGCGCGGCTGGCCTCCCTGCTGCGGATGGTAGAGGACATTATTTCCTATGCGGTGAAAGAGAAGATTCCGGATGTAGGCGCATTCCTGAAACAGACCTTCCGTCCGGACTTTGATCCTTCCGGTCTATTTGAGGCGGCGGAGCTGGCGGCGAAAACCAATCCCGGTATCAACCTCGATATCTATTTCCAGATCGAGCATTATATCCAATGCAAGACCGGGAAGGTGTCTCCGGCTACTATCAACGTGTTCAAGACCATGAAGGAGCATGTACTGGCTTACGAGACTTACCGGGAAGCCCCGATCACCTTTGATAGCTTCGATTACTCGTTTTACGAGGGGTTCGTGGACTTCCTGACCTACGAGTACATCCAACCCCGCCGGAAAATCCCTACAAAGGGGCTGCGGCTAGCTTCCATTGGCAAAACCGTGAAACACCTCCGCCTGTTCCTCCGCGACCGGATGCGCCGGAAGATCATCCCTCCCATTGACCTATCGGATTTCAAGATACTGGACGAGGATGCAGACGCTATTTACCTCACCTCGGCGGAGATCATGCACATTTACGGGCTAGACTTGGCTGACCGGCCAGACCTGGCCCCCTGCCGGGATTTGTTCGTTTTGGGGTGCCTTACGGGGCTACGTTTCTCGGATTTCACCTCACTGAAGGGTAGCGACATACGGAAAGGGATGCTACATAAGAAACAGGAGAAGTCGGATCATTGGGTGGTGGTGCCGCTACGGAAACAGGCGGAAGAAATATTTGTGGAACGGTTCCGGGAGGGAGTTCCGGTTTTCAGTAACGTGATGTTTAACCGGCTGATAAAGGAAGTAGCGAAGCTGGCGGGGATCGTGGAGCCGGTGCGGTTCACTCATAAGAAAGGAAACAAGGATATAGTGACGGTTCGCCCGAAATGGGGCTGGGTAACTTCCCATACCTGCCGCCGATCATTCTGTACGAATGAGTTTTTGGCGGGTACGCCGGTTGAATTGATTATGCGGATAAGCGGCCACAAGAGCCTCCGGGATTTTTATCGGTATATCCGGATCACGCCGGAGGAAGCAGGGCAAAAAATCAAGGCAATATGGCTAGAGCGCGGCGAAATAATCGATGCTTGATTAAAAGCGGGGAAGGATACTCCTTTCCCGCTTTTCTCACGAACAGTCCCATGTATAGAACACTGTGGAAAAATCACGTTTAGCCAAGTCATCGGGATGTATAAAAAAGTTTCCCACTCCCAAATCTCCCCACATTATGCGATCGTCTGAATCCATCTGGAATAATAACTTGAAATCCCTAATTGAATTATCATACTCCCGTGGATCAGTTTGAGTAAAATATGCGTAACCACCAAGTTTATGTCCAAACGGCGTAAATATATTTTGAGCCTTTTCTTCTAACGTTTCCTTGAGTGTGGGGTATTTACTGATGATACTCTCCAGATCAAATTCAGACATAAATCGGCTCTCATAGTCACCATATCCAACATACTCATGTTTTAGCTGAAATCTAAGTTCATGCGGTTCAAAAACGGGTGAATTACTATTTTTTAACACCTCATCGAGAAATGACATATCATCCTCAGGCTTTTCAACTTGCCGCTCTGTAAAGAATAATACTTTGAAATCACTTTCGGTTCCGTTATCCAACTCCAAGCCGTACGTATAGGAATCACCCCCACCAATATAAAACTGCAAATACCCCGATTCAGGCAAAACGGATTGCGGCGGTAGCTCGCTACAGTTTATTTGGGCCAATGGAAACATATAATTACCGAGCCTGTCTAATGGATAGGGAAAACCTTTAGGTATACACGGATAATGACCGAATTTGCTTTGCTGAAGCGTTAAATTATCTGAGGGAGTTGCATTTATCGAAATAAATTCCTTCTCGGTTTTCTTTATTTCGTGCCAATGGTCGACAAATGCCTGAGGGATAATAAAGCCAGAAACAACCTCGATGTCGGCTAAGGGATCCTGCTTTTTATGATTATTGCTTTTTCCAAAAAGGTTTTTAAAGAAGGGCATTGAAGGGATTTCAGGTGTTTGGTATAGTTGTTTCGAAAAGTAAATTTAGGAATCCACGAACAAATATTTAGAAATTATTTAATCCCTCTCTACCTAAAACTAAGGGGGCAAGATTGCCCCCCTCCATGGAAAAGTATATATACGATATAAAGAAAATGGCTACAGCATAAAGTGATCGATCCGCTTTAATACGGACAATACTTCCTTCAATCCGTGGGCGTTGCATAGAAGTGAAAATGGAGGGATGTCTCCCAGCGACTGATTGCACTCCTTCATCCAGCCGTTAAACGTTCTCCTTTGGCCGAATAAGTCGTACCCGAAGGCATAGATATCAGCCAACTGTAAAATCGTATTACTGGCCTCTACCGGGAAAATCCTTGCATCCCTCCATTCCCGGAAGCCATCGCCGGTAATATTCAGGACAAAGCACAAATCAGTAATATCCATTTCAGTTACAATCAGGAAATCTTCTACCATATTGATGGTAAGGCCGGATTGAATGATTTCCGCCGCTCTCTCGAAGGTTAACGGATGTAATTGTTTGATTTGCCCGAACGTTTGCAGGGCGTGGAGTTCCAGCGTATCAGGTTGGTTCTGTTCCATGATAAATGGGTTTATGGTTGGTTTTTGAATTGACGGAACGGGTGAGGTGAACGGGAAAAGGCTTCCGCGCGGGAATTTGTGGAGGATTTTGCGCAAGGTTGGAAAGATGCTCTTTCAGGATTTGGTTAATCTTTGCCCTGTCGGAACGGGAGATTAGCTCCGGGTGTTTCATGTAGAAATCGAGGGTATCTTCCTCCCATCCGCATTCAATGCAAATCCGGGTTTGAAATATGTCACCGATCAGGTTGAGGACGGCAACGACTTTAGGGAGATTGTAACGGAACTTCGCTTGCTTCGCCATAGTGGTTGTTTTATACGGTGAAGGCGGCAGGCGGGGGAGGAAATAAAAAAAGCGTGAGCCTCTACTTGCCGCCCCAGGGTCTGGAATACCGGATGACGTAAGCGAGCACCCACGCCGTAGCGTGAGCACCACCCTTGTCTCTAGTATCCTTAGTTTTCCAGACCCTGGACTAGAATCAAAAGCGATTGCCTCAATTACTTGAAAGCAACAAAATTAATGATTTCCCGCCCGCTTGTATAAGGTGGACGGCTATTAATTCTGTATGCAATATAGGTGAAATAATTCACTGTACCCATACTTGGGTACATTATTTTTTGGGAAGTGTCGGAATTTCCGGGAATTATGCCCAATTCCGACGATAAATTCCTGATTGAGTTTGGCGCGCGCCTGCAGAAACTGCGGACGGCAAAGAAACTTAGCACCCGCGAGTTCGCCTACAAGGCGGAGATTTCACATAGCTCGGTCGGCAGGCTGGAGGCCGGGGAAACCAATCCCACGCTGACCACCCTCATAAAGCTGGCGGAGGCGCTGGAAGTTGACATGAACACGCTCACTGGCAAAAAGTAGGCAAGTCGCGCCCTTTGGGCAAGGGCCGATCAAACGCCGATGACCTGAACTAATGCCGACTGGCCCTTGCCTAAAGGGCGCAAGCCCGCGGCAGGCGAACAAATTTCTTCCTCATAGGCCCAATCCGCGGCTCCTCTTTACCCTCCGGGCCAAATCGACCCGCTCCCCGTTGAATCGCTTCTGAAACCCCGCAAATGAGAAATTCCGGTGGATATCGCTTCCCTTGAATGCATACTTCCCTTTCCTGAAGCTGATCCCGGTCACTTCGCCTTTCCCGTTCCGTTTATACATGATATCTATCCGGCTATGAGCCAGAACATTTTCCAGATGCACGAAACTCTTGCATAGCACCAGCGCGGTCGCTATGGCGGAAAAGATTTCCTCTTTCACGGCTTCCTCACTTCCACGCGCCGGAGGTGTTAGCTTCGGGGTACGTCCTTGGGCTACTTTCAGTCCGTGTTCCAAGGTAAGCGCCTGGGCAACCTTTTTCCCGCGAAGCCCTAGCCAGCTATCCGAAATAGCTTTTCCCTTCATGTTTACCAAATTGGCAATTATATGCAGGTGCTGGTGGGCCTTGTCAGAATGCTTGACGATGGCAAACTGGGTATCAGTAATTTTAAGGCGGTCAAGGTATTGGCATGCTATTAAGGTCATCAGGGATTCTGTAACCCTCTCCGATGGGTGAAAACTCAATATCCCATGAAAGACAGCGCGGTGCTTATTGTGAAGCCTGCGGCGATTGTCTTCAAAGTCAGCAGCCATATCCTTGGGGTTGGCTTCCCTTACGCAATTGACGTGGAGGATCTTCACATGGTCTTCCTTCCTGCATACGTACCGGCAGCATCCCGCGAAGGATTTTCCGGTAATTACCTTACTTATCACTACTTAACTTTTTAAGGATAGAGGCTAACTCCTGATAGGTGTGATAGAAGCCTTTACAGGCGTCAATATAGCCGGTAGCGTTGCATATTTTTGCCATCTGGTTAATGTTGTTCGCCATCCCGATTAGGGCCTGCCGGTACTGGCGGCCGTCCTCATCCAGCCGCGCGATCACCTTCCCCCGGAGGATAATTCCCCGCATGTAGGGCATTAGTTTTAGCCCGGCCTTGGCTGCCTGCTCCTTTATCTGGGCCAGTTCTTCCGCGTTCAACCTGATGCCGACCTGGTGCTGGCGTTTCTTTGGGCTGGGAGGACGCCCACCTTTCTTTGCACACATAAGCCAAAAAATTACAAGTTGCCCGCTGGCGGGCAACCTTTTGCGACCAGCGGGAGCAAAAGCGAGCGAGTTTTTGCGAAGCAAAAACACCGCTCGCTAATACAAAATCAAATGACAGGAGATGACTGCCCTGACGAACCATCCGGGTAGAGCAATTGCTGAATGTCGTTCCAGAGGAAATAAGCCCGCGACCGGACTTTATACCGCTTCAGCTTGCCACACTTGATCCAATCGTAGATGGTGGGGCGGGTAACTTGAAATAGCTGGCATACCTCGGCAATCTTTAGTAGGGGTTTGTAGGTAAGGCCGGGGGTAACAAACGTGGAGCCGCCCGCCGCAGGTTGTGCTTCCAACCGGCCGACTTCCTCCCGCACCAGCAAGCGCAACTTTTGCCAGAATACATCCGGTTCCAAAGGAAACAGCATTGGCGTGATGGGCATTTCATTCTTCGCACTTTCCATAGTTTACAGATTTAGGCTGTAAATATGGGGTTAGGGGGCCCGGAATCGGGTTAAGTATACTTATATTTGGTTAGAACGGTGAAAATAAAGTTATGCAGATCGATTATAACGGATTTCCAGCTCTTTAAGCATTTTGACGCCTTTCGGAAACTGCATCTCCTCCAATATGGCATACACTTCCTCGAAGCTCTTCGTAATCTCGGTTTGCTTTCTCTGCTCAATTTTTGCCCGCTTTTCCTTCTTAAACAGAAGATCAAGTTCATTCTTTAAGCCCTTCTGGCTGACACCGAAAATTTTGAGCATCAGGCTTGCGGATTTATCACTTGGGGTCAGAAAATTGATTTCAGCGCATTTATCCAAAATATAGTAAAGCAATACAAGCCCTCGGGTGGAAAGCTGCTCCTGCTTGCACTTCTCCGCCCATATCCGCTGATTCCCTTCGAATTCGGCTATCACAGTTTCCAGTTTAGGTAAAAAATCATTGGTAAAGGCTGGGCGGTATAATAGGATATATAAAGGCAAATAAAGTAAAATCCCAACGACTAGAACTATGAGAAGGTATGATAAGTTAAAGGCGGCCAGTATTACCAGGAATGCAACTCCACAAATAGCAACCAAAGCCGCATAATGACCCAAGGCCCAAAACCAAAAGTCGTTGACTAATTTCCGCCGAGTTGCAGCTATCGGCCAACAATCAAAATGTTCCTGATGCTTTTCATGGGTTCGGCGGAATTGAAGGGTTATATATTCGTAATCCGCCGGTTGTTCAAATAAGATGAAAGATTTCAATCGCTGAAAATGAAGTAAATCCATATCCTATTGATTTATATCAAATTAGTCGAACTTCATAGAAATCATATTATTGAAAACTGAATATTTTAGCAGTCCAAATAACAATAATCCATTATATGCATTCCATGTAACAACTTCCGCATTTAATAGTTCTTTGTTTCTCAAATACTCTGAATGAAAAATTTCTATTTAACCTTTTTCAATGCATTCAAAAAAACCTCATTTGTTGATCTTTCAAAAATTTTCTTAAGCGCTGTCCAGTACTCTTTTGTTACTAATTTTGAAAGTCCGCTGCAAATTACAACTGCAAGCTGTTCCTCAAAGTTAAACCACTTTTCACTAATTATTATTTCTGTGCGGGGAGAGTTTAAGTCTAAATCTCTCTTGCCGCATACGTCAACAATTAAAATCATTGGAAAAGGAAAGGATATTTTGACTTGATTTGCGGTTCTTCTCCATGATTCAGGGAAAAGTGATGACGGCACCTCAATTCCATGTAATGATATTCTAGACTTAGATATTGTCAATTCTCTTGTTGAACTGTCCTTTTTTATTCCACCATCATCATTAATAGTTATCGAATTGGATTCTTGTGTTATAGAATTCGTTGAAACCCAAAGTTTTTTTTCAAGGGTGTAATTCTCATTTTCAACTGTTATGTCAATTGAAGTCAAGTCAATGTTTTCAACTGGCATACCGTGACGTTCTAAAATCGCAATTGATGCGGAACCAATGATGCCGTCTTCCTTTCCGTCCAATGGAATTTCGATTATCTTAATATTCTCGTTGTAGTCCCATGAATAATCTTTAAGTGACGTAGTCTTAACACTTTTAAAACTGTTCTCGTCTCTTACTTGTTGATGTGATGTAGTATGTATATTGATCCTGAAAGGTGGATTTGGAATCACATTTTCTACAGACTTTATGAATACTTCTTCCGTCATATTTTGCCATGGATTCCGAGCTTTTCTCAGAACGAGTTTTGTGGTTGTCCCTGGCAATTCTCGCCTACCGTCCCTAATCCAAAAAATGCTTTCTTGTCCTTCGACTGTGATATTTAGAGCATCACTTGACTTATGTTTGGCATAAACTCTTTTAGTATCAACGATCAAAGTGTCCGCGACCATGAAACAGGATAAAATGCCGATCCCAAATCTTGAGGTAGGTGTAAAATCTGCATTTGACTCAGATTTTAAATTAAAAAATTCAGTTGACTTGTAAAACGAAGATCCTACTCTTGAATAATAATTGTCAATTATATGTTGATCCATTCCAGTACCATTATCAATAATTTCAAGAACATTATCAGTTCCCTCTAAATAGTACTTGACATAGATTTCAGGGTTGTATGGGTTTCCCCATTTTCTTTCCTGAGCTTGTCTTAACAGGCAAGCATCAATAGAATTTTGCAACAGTTCCCTGAGTGCCACTTCTGGATTGCCGTATAGCTTTGTACCCATAAGAAGATCAATAACTTGACGCTTACTTAAATTAAACTGGGTATCTCGATATAAATATAGTGGTTGATTATGAATATTCTTTTTTGTTGTTATTTTATCCCGGTTTACTTTAAATGGAAACTTAACAGCGATATCTCGGTTTTTAGATTTATTAAACTCATTAAGAGAAGAGGCAACGTTATTACACATGCTTAACTCATGATCAATAATATCGCAAAACTGGTGTATTGACGCCTCAATAGCAGGGTGAGTACATTTAGCGTTAAACTGAATCAATTCTGAACTAATTTCCCACGCCTCAACAGCGCGATGCTTATTCCACTCTTTCAAAGATATTGGATCTCTTACATACAGATGGGAATACAAAATAGATGGTGTTCGCTTCGCATCAAAATCTAAAATATCGGCTAACCGTAAAATCACTCCAATCAGTGGTAAGCAAGCAAATGCATTTTCAGCACATAAATAATTCTTTTCAAGATCAAGAAGATTTAACGCATCTTCATTGTGTCCGTAGCAAATTTGAGCGAATTCAACTGTAAGGTCGGTATCACGATAAACAATTTTCCCATTCCAGTCTTTTTCAATTATTTCTCTTGCCCTGTCCGCATGAGTTTGCCGGATAAATTCTGTTATTAAATAAGCCTTTATAGTATCAGCATTTGCTACCTTTCCTCGATTAATGTTGCGTTCGATTATTTCTCGTTGTTCCGGTCTTGCTGAATAGAATCGATAAAAATCATTATAGCTATTCCTATCCTCCTCGTCTATCTCGGGCTCACTATCCCAAATTCTCCTCCAGGCCAATACCTGCCTTTCATCAGGAGCCATACCAATATCGTGAAAGAATGCACACAAAACTAAAAGCATTAATTCCGGAGTTGAAAAATTCCGTATAGTTTGGGCAGGGAGCAGTTTTTCCATCAGATTTAAAACCCTGAAAAGGTGATCTCCATCATGGAGTGTAAACTCACCCATGTGTTTGATGATTGTCTTCGTTCGCTGAAAAGCATATGATACGGCATTATCAACTAAGGCAATTACTTCTGGTTCCTTGTCCTTACACTTAGCTTTCAACGTAGCATAAATTTCACTCTTTTGAAGCCGTAGTAAAAATTCGTCTTTGTAGTCGTTTGCCATAATTTTAATTCATCGAATTAATGAAAATAGTATTCAGAAGCAGGATTAATGTGTAATAATAATAATTGCAATAGATATGGTTACTTTGATGATTCAGGAAATGCACAAAAATAACTTAACCTCCTATTAATACTTGAACATAAATATGCATTAGGCGGCTAACGTCATTTTAAACAACAACTTCATCATAAATAATTAAAAGAGTTAAGCAACGAGCAAAGATTTCGTTACAAAACTCTATATATTCAACAAATGACCAAACTTTCTCCGACTTACCGCCTTTACCAGTTTTAAGTACAATCTTCTGTTTTGCTTTATTAATTTTCGCAGTTTTGTGATGAGTGCCATTCCTCAGTGAAGCATCATAGAACTGACCAAGAATTGCCAAGTTGGCATTGCCAGCAAAGTTGATACACCTTTTGGCCTTATCCGTTTCCAAATAAGCCTTTAGTGTGAAGCCAGGGGTAGCGAATTGATCATAATTATTTCTGGATAAAAGGTTGTTAATTACAGTAGGAATAACCGCTAAATCTCCATATACTTCATAAAAATCACCATAAATCCTCTCGATTTTTTCCCATTTTGCTGACGATGAAAGTCCTGATGGTTTATTGCCTCTTTTTTGTTCTAGCAGCGTCGAAAGCAACTCCGATTCAACCGACCTATATTGATTCATTATTTCATACAACTTATGGAACATAAATTCATCTCTGTACCCTTCCAAAAAAGTTTTTAATTGCGGATAGTTTGGGTGAGCCTTCGCTAAGGCTAATTCCTTCCTGAATCCATCAATAAGTGATTTCCATTTCCCTTCCAAAAACACTTCAGCAGCGCTAATCACTTTATCTAGCAGTATGCGCTTAATTTTTGTTCTGTCTGTTCCAAACTTTTTCTCTAATAGAGGCCAACGCTCCTCAGTCAATAGCCTGAAATCCTCCTTACATTCATCCCATTTTGAAATAAATTCAACATTACTCACTTGTGCGTGTCTAAAGGCTTTGAGTTCTTCAAGACCTTTTTGTTTTATCATAAATTCAATTGATGGGAAATAAGTGGGATCGGATTCTTTTGACTCATCAATGGATAACTCGGGATGAAGGTTTATAACCTGGGCTGTATTAGATTCTTCTACTTCCTCGATATTATCTAGTACAAGTTTCCTATTGCCATCGTAGCCATACGTTATTGAAATACCACATGTTTTGCAGTAAAAAGAAGAAGATTGGGGAAAATTTCCTCCTATATTATAGCGAATACGATACTGATGATCACAATTCACGCACTTGTAATAGTTTCCGACTACCATACTTGTCAAATTAGGAAGGGATAATTAGTATGTATACCCTTAAGTTAGTTTAAATTTTGGAAAATAGATATTCTAAGCGTGTAAGTCAGCTAAGCACTTGTTAACGGGCGAGAAGAACTAAAGGGAGTGAAGAAAATTAAATTCAATTATGTAAATTGAGATGTGCTGTTAACCTCCGTAAAGATCATTGAAAACAAAAGGGAACTCGACTAAATACTCGACTAAAAACAGAAAACCCGCGCCAAGCGCGGGTCTCTTCTAAATCGTGCGGACCGGACGGGACTCGAACCCGCGACCTCCGCCGTGACAGGGCGGCATTCTAACCGACTGAACTACCGATCCATTTCCCCTTTCGGGGCAGCAAAGAAAAGATTTAATTTTTAATTGACCAATTTTTCGCGCGGAAATTTTCTATCAATCAAAAAGACGGGCGAAATGATTTTCCAGGTGGTTGCGCATCGCGTTGCGGAACAGCTCCGGGGAGCCGTTCTGCAGGATATCCACCAGGCCCTTATGGCTGACGAAATTACGAACGGTGGATTGCTTTCGCAGCAGGCCGCTGTGATGCACATAATCAAAAACGGGCAACAACATTTTCTGGAATTTCTTCAAGGTGGCGTTGCCGGTGATCTCGTATAGTTTTCCGTGGAATGCGATCTCCTGGCTGATATTGAAAATATGATTTTCTCCCACGATTGCCGGCTCGCTGTTCACGATATTATTCAGGTCTTCGATGTCCTGCGGCTGGAGGTTTTGAAACAGCAGGTCGGCCATCCCGATTTCCAATACGAGGCGAATCTCAAATATATCGCGGAGCGTCTCTTCACTGAGAATGTAGGGGTTCATGCTTTTGCCCAACAGCCCCAGGATATCCGGACTGGTAATCACCGCCCCTTTCTTCTTTTTAGACTCGATTAAACCCATGAGCCGCAAGCGCAGCAGCGCTTCCCGCACCACCGTTCTGCTAACCCCCAGCGCTTCCGCCAGCTCCAGTTCCGTCGGGATGGAATCCCCCACTTTCAGCTTGCGCTCCTGCAACAAAGCCACCAGATTAGCCTCCACCTTGTCCACCAACGAACTGGTATCTACCGACTTCAAACTGTCCTTAATATCGATGAGGTCCATAATATGTATTACTTATAACGCAAATATACTCAATGCAGTTGTAAATCCACGGAAATCAATCGATTTCAATTTTCCGCCATTAACGACTGCATATCAATTGCTTATGTCATTCTCTAGTTGAAATTATGTTAAGGATCCCCAAAAAGTCGATTTAAAATTGGCTTCTTCCCGGATTTGATTACTTTTGTTATGTTATACATAATACAACCAAAATTCCTTTCCATTATGAAATTCGCTTGCTTAAGGGGCCTCGTCTTCCTGACCTGCCTCCTCACCTCCCTCACCGCCCGGCCACAATCCGGGCCTCTCACCGGGAAAGTCGTTTCCGGAGATGATAACACCCCTCTCATCGGGGTCACCATCGTCATCAAAGCCAAAAAGAAAGCCGTCCAATCCAACGACAAAGGCCATTTCTCCATCGACGCTCAACCCGGAGACGTCCTCTCCGTTTCCTACATCGGATTCACCCCGCAGGAAATCACCGTCGGACAAAACCGCCAACTTAACATCGTCCTCGCCTCCTCCGCCTCCCGGATGGATGAAGTAGTCATAACCGGCTACGGTTCGGCCAAAAGATCGAAACTTACCTCCAGTATCGCCAAACTGGACAACAAAATTCTCGAAACCGGCCTCCGCTCCAACCCTGCTCAGGCGCTCGCCGGCACCATCTCCGGCGTTCGTGTAGCCACCGGCTCAGGCAGGCCCGGCGCCATGCCCAGCATCATCCTCCGCGGTGGCACCAACTTCGACGGGTCCGGCTCCCCCCTCGTTGTGATCGATGGCCAGGTGCGCGGCTCCCTGAGCGACATCAACCCGGAAGATATCGGCTCCCTCGAGGTATTGAAAGACGCATCCGCCACCGCCATATATGGCGCCCGCGCCTCCAACGGCGTGATCCTCATCACCTCCAAACGCGGCAAAGCCGGCACCTCTTCCATCAACCTCCAGGCGAAACGCGGCTATGCCTACATGAACTCACCCTACAACTTCCTCTCCGCGGAAGACTATATTAAATGGACCCGCCTGGGCGTCGTGCAAGCCATCAAAAACGGTACCCTCGCTCCCTCCGCCCTCTCCGCAGTCGGCCCCCGCGGCACCGGGAACCTTTATAAAGACGGCGCCGGCAACATCCTCGACGGCAACTACGACTCCCGCGCCATCTGGAGCACCATGCGCCTCAACGATATTAACCGCGAACTCCTCAGCGCCAACAATGGCTGGAAAACCATGACCGACGCCGTGAAAACAAATGCCGCCGGCGATTACGATCCAAATGGCACCAACGCCGAACTCATCTATAAAGACTTTAACTACGGCGACTATGCCTTCAAATCACCCGCCGTTACCCAGGATTACAACGTTGGCATGTCAGGTGGAAACGACCGCGGCAAGTACTACGCCAACCTCGGCTACTTCGACGAAGAAGGCCTTCCTCTCAACGTATTCTACCGCCGCCTCACTTTTACCGGCAACGCCGATTATAAAATCCGCGATTGGCTGACCTCCGAAACCGGCATCCAGTACGCCATGGCGAATTGGAAAGACCAGACCCTCGTGAACGGCGAATCCAACTACTGGGGCCGCATGCTCTCCGCCCCGCCCACCATGCGCGGCACCAACGCCAATGGGGAACTGCTCCTCGGCCGAGACGCCAGCGACGGCAACCCGGTTTACAATGCCGACAAATACATCCGTAAAAACCAAACCGACAAATTCACGCTCACACAGCGCTTCAACTTCCAGTTTACGCCTGACATCTCCGGCCGCATCGGGGCGATCCTGTTCTATGACGAAGGCTTTTATGAAAGCTTCAACAAAGATTACCGCACCGGCCTCCTGAATGCCACCAACCCGAATGCAGGCTGGAACCGCGACCGCGCCAGCAGCGCCAGCTTCGACCGCACCATCAACCAAACCTACAATGCCACGCTCAGCTACAAAAAACAGATAAACCGCCACAGCATCGACGCATTGGCCGGTTTTGAATACTTCGACGCATATGGGAAAGGCGTCAGCGCCAGCGGCCGCCTCGCGCCCACCGACGATTTCATGGACCTGGGCCTGACCCTCAACAACAATCTCACCCAAACTCGCGGCACCGATTCCTACCACAACCGTGAAAGGATTATGTCGGGTTTCGGAAACCTGATGTACGACTGGGACGGTAAATACCTCGCCACCTTCACCGTTCGTCATGATGGTTATTCCCGTCTCCTGGGCAATAACCAATACGGCACATTCCCCGCCGGCTCCGTCGGCTGGATGGCGCATAAAGAAAACTTCCTGAAAAGCGCGGACTGGCTCTCATACCTGAAACTCCGCGCCAGCTACGGCCTGAACGGCAACATCGGCATCGGCACCGCCAACGCCATCGGTTTATACGAACTGCAGGGCGCTTATGGTGCGCAGGCCGCCTACAACGGCATCACCGGCTACCTCCAAACCGCCATTTCAAATCCCAACCTGAAATGGGAAAAAACGAAAACGGCGGAAGTCGGCGCAGACCTCGGGTTCTTCAACAACAGGCTCACCGCGTCTTTCGCGTATTACAACAGGCTGACCGACGACAAGCTCACTTACATCAACCTCCCGACCTCTTCGGGCATCTCATCCATACGCACCAACAACGGCAGTATGCGCAACCGCGGGCTGGAAATGGAGCTTAATTATAAAGTGATCAATAATAAAGACCTTACCTGGTCGGTTGCCGCCAACGCCAGCTGGAATAAAAACATCGTCGTGAAGCTGCCTTTCAACGGCAACGACAAAAACCGCCAGGGCGGCCAGCAGGTATTTGACCCCGCTTCCGGAAGGATGGTATGGGTTGGCGGATTACAGGAAGGCATGGAATGGGGTGAAGTGTATGGATTCGTGAGTGACGGGATCATCCGCAACGATAAAGACCTGGCCGATTACAACAAGATCGACATCGCGGCAGGGGAAGTGCAATACGGTGCAGCGGCCGGCAAACGCGTGGCCAGCCAAAAACTGATCACTGAAAAAGGATTGACCAACCACATCGCCACGCAGCTCGGCGACATGAAATGGCGCGACCTCGACCGGAACGACACCATCGACTACCGCGACATGACCCGTCTGGGCAGAACCATTCCCCGTTGGACGGGCGGCATCAACACCACCGTTTCCTACAAAAACTTTCAGCTGTTCGTTCGTATGGACTTTGCGCTGGGCCACATTCAGCAGGATTTCATGAACATGTGGGCGCTGGGCAGCTTCCAGGGCGAATTTAACGCCACAGATGTGGTGAAAGACACCTGGACGCCGGAAAACCCCAACGCCAAATATCCCCGCTATACCTGGGCCGACCAGCTGAATACCAAGAACTACGACCGTCCCAGCAGCATGTTCTGGGTCAACTCCAGCTACCTCTGCTTCCGCGACGTTTCCCTCAGCTACAAAGTTCCTTCCCACATCCTCAAACCGGCACGCATCAACGGGCTCACGCTCACCGTTACCGGCCAGAACCTGGGATACATCACCAACAGCCAGATCAACCTGCCCGAGCGCACCGGCAACCAGAACAGTGCCTACATCATCCCGACGCAGCTGATCTTCGGCGCCAACCTTCAATTCTGATAAACGAACTCAACAAATTCCGACATGAACAAACTACATTACATATTCCGGGTGCTGACCATCGCCGTCGTCCTCACCTCTTGCCATAAAACACTGGAACTTACGCCTGAAGACTACTTCGGCGATGGTAACTTCTGGAAAAACGAAGTACAGGTCACCAACTTCATGGTGGGCCTCCACAAACAGTTCCGCGACAACCAGTTTCAGTTCTTCCGTTTGGGGGAAATGCGCGGTGGCGGTATGAGCAACGTAGACGTCCAGAATACATCGCTCAACGAGCTCCAGATCATCGAACAACGGATCGAAGAAAACTCCGCGGGCGTAGGCGGCTGGGCAGGCTTTTACGGTCCGATCCTCCAACTGAACCTCTTCATCCAGAAAGTAAATGAAGTGGCCTTCCTCTCCGCCGAGAAAAAGAACTACCTCCTGGGCCAGGCGTACGCCATGCGCGCTTTTTACTACTTCCACCTCCTGCGGACTTACGGCGGCGTTCCCATCCGTATCGAACCGGAAGTACTGAACGGCGCCATCGACGTGGTGAAGCTGCGCAAAGCACGTTCTTCGGAAGCAGATGTGCTGGCCCTTGTGAAAAACGACGTGAACGAATCGCTGCGGCTCTTCGGCGCCGCGGCATCCACCGACAAAACCCAGTTCACGCCCAATGCGGCGCGCATGTTGAAAGGCGAAGTATTCCTCTGGTCCGCCAGGGTATACAACAACACCGCCGACCTCATTGAGGCGAAAACTGCGCTGGACGCCATCAGCGGCACCCAACTGCTGCCTGCTTTCGCCAATGTGTTCGCATACAATAATAAAGGCAATAATGAAATCATCTTCGCGATCCGCTACCGCGTGGCGGAATCGGAAATGAGCGTGGGCACCTTCACTTATTCCACCTTCAACTTCAACGGCCTGCATTACAAAGATTCGCTGGTAAGCGAAGGTGTGGGTAATTTCCTGACCGATCCGCTGAAGATCGCCGAAACAAATTCGCAACAAATTATCCAGCGGTACAGGTATACCTTCGAGCTATTCCAGTCTTACGACGTTGCCGACACCCGCCGCAACGCCACATTCTACGACTACTACAAAGTGACTACCAGCTCCACTCCATACGTGGTGACCGTCCGCAACACGGCGCTGGTGAAATTCCTTGGTACCATCGACGCCAATAAGCGTTACTTCGCCGACGACTGGCCGGTTTACCGCGAGGCCGACCGCCAGCTGATGCTCGCAGAGATCGCCAATGCACAAAACCAGGACCCCACTACATACATCAAAGCCATCCGCGACAGGGCTTATGGCCCCGGCAACGATCCGGCGCCTTTCGTAAACAGCAGCCAGGACGCCAATGAACTGGCGATCTTCCGCGAGCGGAGCAAGGAATTCGTTTTCGAAGGCAAGCGCTGGTACGACCTGCGCCGCATGAAAGTAGCCGGCGAGCCTTTGGTGTACAAATCCGCCGCCCATCCTTTCGGCGTACTGGATAAAGCCACCCAGGGATACAAGATCCTCTGGCCCGTGGAGCCCGCCATCTGGACCAACGACCCGCTCGTGAACCAGACACCCGGCTACCTCACTGCCAAACCGCAATAACCCGATTATCATCACAACGATTCCAGAAAAATAAGCATGAAACATTTGCAAGGACTGATTGCCGCTCCCTTTACGCCCATGGATGCGACCGGAGCTATAAACGGGAAACTGATCCCGGAGTATTACCGCCTGCTGAAAGCCAACGGCGTAACAGGCGCTTTCATCTGCGGGTCTACCGGCGAGGGGGTTTCTATGACCATCGCCGAGAAAAAAGCCGTTACCACCGCCTGGGTGGAATGTAAAAAAGGCGACGATGATTTCACCGTGATGCTCCTGCTCGGCGGCACCTGCCTGGCTGATTGCAAGGAACTGGCGCTGCACGCGCAGGCCGCCGGTATCGACGCGGTTTCCTTTACAGGCCCGTTCTACTTCAAGCCCGCCAGCGTGGAAGCCCTGGCCCAATGCTGCGCCGAGATTGCCGCCGTGGTGCCGGATATGCCGTTTTATTACTATCACATCCCCGTCCTCAACGGCGTCCACTTCGCCATGATCGATCTGCTCAAAGCTGTAGACGGCCGGATTCCAAATTTCGCAGGGGTGAAGTATACGCATGAAGATTTCATGGACTACCTCTCCTGCATGCATTACCAGAACGGGAAATACGATATGCTCTGGGGCCGCGACGAAAACATGCTTTCCGCCCTCGCCATCGGCGCAAAAGGCGCCGTGGGCAGCACGTTCAATTATGCCGCGCCTTTGTACCACCAGCTTATGAAGGCTTTCGCAGACGGCGAATTGGAAAAAGCCGCGCAGCTCCAGCAGCAGTCGATCGATATGATCCGTTTGCTGGGCAAATACGGCGGCATCGCCACCGGCAAAGCGTATATGAAACTGATCGGGTTGGACTGCGGAACATTCCGGCTGCCCGTTTCCAACATGAGCCAGGCGCAGTTCGCGCAGTTCGGGGCGGATGTGGAGGCCCTG
Source organism: Chitinophaga pollutisoli (assembly GCF_038396755.1). Lineage (NCBI taxonomy): Bacteria > Pseudomonadati > Bacteroidota > Chitinophagia > Chitinophagales > Chitinophagaceae > Chitinophaga > Chitinophaga pollutisoli. The sequence continues at coordinate 2,030,309 of NZ_CP149822.1, forward strand.
GGCTTCGATCATTATAAATCCCGGCCAGCGGCCAAGACTCACTCCTGATCATCATGCGATTTATCCGAGACATTCGATTCATGCTTACAGCCAGCCTGTTTTTTTCCTGGATCCATAAAGGGCAGGCGCAACAACCGAACCATATCCGGTGGGATGTTGCCGCCAAGCTGCCCTCCCTGCCCGATGGCGCCCCGCAACCTGGAGTTGCGGGGGCCTTCACGGGCATCCATAACAATGCATTGCTGATTGCCGGCGGCGCCAACTTCCCCGACGGGATGCCCTGGGCCGGAGGCGCCAAAGCCTACCGCAGCGAAGTGTACGTCATGCGCGGCGATACCGTAACCGCATTCCCGCTGGGGAAACGCCTCGCTTACGGTGCCAGCGCTACTATTCCAGACGGCGTTGTTTGTATCGGCGGAGAAAATGAAACCGGCCCCCTCGCGCAAACGTTCCTCCTCCAATGGCATGGATCGCAGGGGCGGGTGGTCGCAAAAGACCTGCCGCCATTGCCTTTCCCGCTAACGAACGCCACCGCCGCCGCCATCGGCTCCACCGTGTACGTGGCCGGCGGAGAAAACACCGAACGCGTTTCCGATGCTTTCCTTTCCATCGATCTGGCTGCCGCCAACCCCGCCTGGAAAACGCTCACCACCATTCCCAAAGCGCTGTCGCACAGCGTGATGGCAGCGCAATCCGATGGATCGAAAACGAAGCTCTACCTCCTGGGAGGCCGCGCGCGCACCGATTCGGGCATCAGCGAGCTATGCTCCCAGGCCTGGAGCTACGACCCCGCCCGCAACCAATGGTCGCCCATCGCGCCCATCCGCGACAACAACGGCGTCACTAACCTGTCCGCCGCCACCGCCGTGTCTACAGGCGCCAGCTACATCCTCGTTACCGGCGGCGACAAAGGCAACATCTTCCGCAACATCGAAACCCTCAACGCACAAATCGCCCGCGCCGAAGGCGATGAACTGGCCCGGCTGAAAACAACAAAACTTAACATCCTCGAGCATCATCCCGGTTTCAACACCGACCTGCTGCTGTACAATACCATCACCGACACCTGGACCGTCGCCGGGCAACTCCCCTTTTCCCCGCCCGTAACCGCCACCGCCGTGAAGTGGAACGGCGACATCTACATTCCCAGCGGCGAGATCCGCCCGGGAACACGCACGACGGACGTGCTAAAAGGCTCCATCAGCAAGCCCTCCTACTTCTCCACCACCGACTATATCGTACTGGCTTTGTATTTCCTGGGGATGATCGCCATCGGGTTATGGACTTCCCGCCACCAGCATTCCACCGCCGATTACTTTAAAGGCGGCGAAAAGATCCCCGGATGGGCCACCGGGCTGAGCATCTTCGGCGCCAAACTCAGCGCGATCACGTTCATCGGCATTCCTGCAAAAACCTACGCCACCGACTGGTCCTACTTCTTCCTGCTGATGACCATTATTCTCTGCATGCCGGCCGTGGTGCGCTTCTTCATTCCATACTACCGCAAACTGGGGGTTACGTCATCTTACGAATACCTGGAAAAACGATTCAGCTATACCGTCCGTTCCGTGTCGGCGGGCATGTATATTTTGCTGCAACTCGGGCGGATGGGCATCGTAATCCTCTTGCCGGCTATTGCATTGTCGGTTGTAACGGGAATCGATGTGAAATTGAGCATCCTGCTGATGGGCGCCGTGAGCCTGTTTTACACCGTGCTTGGAGGCATCGAGGCCGTGATATGGACGGAAGTAGTGCAAGTGATTATTTTGCTGGCGGGCGCGCTGCTGGCGCTGATCCTGATCCCGATGTCGCTTACGAGCGATACCGCGGCTGTGACGCAGACGCTTGAACAATACAACAAACTAAAGCTGTTTGATTTCCGGTTTGATTTTTCCTCCGCCACCTTCTGGGTGGTGATCATCGGCGGATTTACGCTCAACCTGATCCAGTACGGCTGCGACCAGACGGTGGTACAGCGCTATCTCACCACGCCCGACGAGCAAACCGCCGTGAAGAGCCTCCGGCTGGGCGCATGGCTGACGTTGCCTTCCACAATTATATTTTTCGCCATCGGCACGCTACTCTTTTTGTTTTACCGGGATCATCCCGGGCAGGTGAACATGGCGCTGGACGCGCAGGACACGATTTTCCCGTGGTACATCGTGACGCAGTTGCCTGCCGGGGTGGCCGGGTTGGTAATCACCGCGATTTTCGCGGCGGCGATGGGCAGTTTGAATGGCAGTCTGAACGGTGTGTCTACCGTTTTTGTGAATGACTTTTTACGCCGGTTGTCGCCGGGAAAGGAAGATAAATATTATCTCCGCTCCGCGAAAATCACCACGCTGCTCGTGGGGATCGCGGGCACGGGGATTGCGTGGTCGATGGCGGAACACGGCGCCACTTCGTTGTGGGACCAGTTCAATCTCATCCTGGGATTGTTCACCGGCGGTGTGGGCGGGCTCTTCGTACTGGGAATCTTCACACGCCGCGCAACGGGCGCCGGCGCTGTGGCGGGATTTGTGGTGAGTGCGGTGATACAGGTAATACTCCTTCGATTCACATCCATGCACCTGCTGATGTACGCTTTTACAGGGCTCGCTTCCTGCGTGATCGCAGGATATGCGTGGAGCCTCGTATTTCCGAAAATGCAACAGATTCAGGGCCTCACTATTCACCGATAAAAATGAACCTTATGCGATACAATATACAGGAACTGGAATCGCTACGCGATTTTTACGCTGATCGACTGCTGAACAACACCGTCCCGTTCTGGTTCCCCCGATCCTTCGACTACGAGCACGGCGGATTCCTGCTGATGCGCGATGCCACGGGAGAACTCATCGACGATGACAAGGCGGTCTGGATCCAGGGGAGGGCAACGTGGTTACTGTCGACGTTATACAATACCGTGGAAGCAAAACCGGAATGGTTGGAAGGGGCGAAACTGGGATATGAATTTCTTATCAACCACTGCTTCGACACCGACGGCAGGATGTTTTTCCATGTAACGAGAAATGGCGCGCCCATCCGTAAGCGCCGTTATTTCTTCTCCGAAACTTTCGCCGTGATCGCCATGGCGGCATATTCCAAAGCCTCCGGCAACGAAGAAGCAGCCACCCGCGCGCGGGCGCTATTTGGCAAATGCGTGGAATACGCCACCACGCCCGGTCTGCTGGAACCGAAGTTTGAACCGACGCGCCCGGCCAAAGGGATCGGCGTTCCCATGATCATGCTCAACACCGCGCAGCAGCTCCGCGACGCCATCGGCGATCCGCGTTGCGATGCGCTTATCACCCAATGGATCGGTGATATTGAAAAATACTTCGTCAAAGATGACATCCGCTGCGTGATGGAACAGGTAGCGCCCGACGGCAGCATCATCGACCACATCGACGGCCGCACCCTCAATCCCGGTCACGCCATCGAAGGCGCGTGGTTCATTTTACAGGAAGCGGTACACCGCAACAACGATCCCCAGCTCATCAGCCTGGGCTGCCGCATGCTCGATTACATGTGGGAACGGGGATGGGATACCCAACACGGCGGCATCCTCTATTTCCGCGACGTCTACCACAAACCGGTTCAAGAATACTGGCAGGACATGAAATTCTGGTGGCCTCATAACGAAGCCATCATCGCCACGCTTCTCGCCTACCTCGTAACCGGCCACCCGAAATACGCGCAATGGCACCGGCAGGTGCATGCCTACGCCTACACCCGCTTCCACGACAAGGAACACGGCGAATGGTTCGGATACCTGCACCGCGACGGCTCCATCGCGCAAACCGCGAAAGGCAACCTGTTCAAAGGCCCGTTCCACCTCCCGCGGCAGGAATGGTATTGCCGGCAATTGCTGACCGCGCATCTGCAAAAAAGCAGCGTATGATCCGGAGCCTCGCATACCTGGTTTTCTTTCCCGCGCTGGCTTTCGGGCAGCTTAAAACGGATCCTGCCTGGATGGATCACATGGTCCTCCAGCGCCATCAACCCATTACCGTTTCCGGGAAATCCACTCCCGGCGAAACAGTGCGCCTCACTTTCAAGGGGCGCTCCGCATCCGCGCGTACGCTGCCCGACAGTACCTGGCGCATCCGCATCCGGCCACTGCCTGCCAGCGCCACGCCTGCCGATATGCTGATCCAGGCAGGAAAAGCGCGCATCACGCTCCGGGATTTGCTCGTGGGCGACGTCTGGCTGTGCCTGGGGCAATCGAACATGGAATTCCCCATGCGGAGCGAGGCGCATTATGCCGAAGCGCGTAAAAACTTAAATGGTCAAAACATCCGGTTTTACAATCCGAAGTACGCCGGGAAAGGTATTTACAACCAGCCATTCCCCGACAGCCTGTCCCGCCTGCTCGACAGCGGCGGTTTCTATACCGGCGGCGCCTGGCAACCCTGCGACACGGCATCGATGCCCGGCATGAGCGCCGTAGCCTATTATTTCGCGGAAAAGGTAACGCAGCAGGCAGGCGTGCCCGTTGGACTGGTGCATCTCGCCATCGGCGGCGCGCCATTGGAAACGTTCATCCCGAAAGAAGCCCTGCTGGCCGATAGCGGCTTCGCGCGGAAAACGCGCGGCAACTGGCTGGATAATCCAGCCCTTCCGGACTGGTCGCGGGAAAGAGGGCGCCAGAACCGCGGGCATACCGAAAGCCCCGAAGGCCCCGCGCACGGTTACCAACCCGGTTTCGCTTTCGAAAAAGGATTGCGCGCATGGACAAGCACCGCCATCGCAGGCATTCTCTTCTACCAGGGAGAAACCAACGCACAGGAAACGGCGCGCGTTGCGGAATACGGGCAGTTGTTCGCTTTGATGGTCAACGCCTACAGGGAATACTGGCCCGGTGCGCCGTGCTATTTCGTGCAGCTTTCCTCGATCGACAGTACGGGCTACCGCTCGCAGCTTTGGCCGCAGTTCCGCGACGGACAGCGGATCATGTTGCAACACATCCTCCGCTCCGGCATGGCCGTTTCCAGCGACGTGGGCGCCCGCAACGACGTACATCCCACCAACAAGCGGATCGTTGGGCAGCGGCTGGCGGCCTGGGCCTTGTACGATTATTATGGAATGAAAAACGTGGTACCCTCGGGCCCATTGGCCGAAAAGGCAGTATATGCCGATGGTACCGTGACAATATTTTTTACATGGGCGGAAGGGTTGAAGCCGGCGGATGGCGCCTGGCTGAAAGGGTTCTCGCTGGACGGAACACATCCCGCGGAAGCGAAGATCCGCGGGAATACCGTGGAAATCCGGTCTCCCGAAAGGCCTGCTTTCGTATATTACGGATGGCAGCCTTTTACGGGCGCGAACCTCGTGAATGCCGCCGGCTTGCCGGCTTCCACCTTCCGCCTCCGTATCGAACCTTAAAAAATGATCATGATCTACAGGTATTTACTTTCTATCGTCATTTTGCTGTTGGCCCGGCATGCCGGCGCGCAAACGTTTACGCCCGTTTTCACCAGCGGGCAGGAAGGTCATAAGAGTTACCGCATTCCCGCCATCGTTTCCGTCGGCGGCAAGTTGCTGGCTTTTGCGGAAGGCCGCGTCGACCATGCCGGGGATTTCGGCGATATCAATATCGTATTGAAAGAAAGCGCCGACGGTGGAAAAACATGGAGCGCGCTGCGGACGGTCGTGGATTACAGCAACCTGCAGGCCGGCAACCCCGCGCCTGTGGCGGACCTTACCGATCCCGCGTATCCCAAAGGCCGCGTCTTCCTGTTTTACAATACAGGCGACAACCATGAAGGAGAAGTGCGGAAAGGAAAAGGGCTCCGCGAAGTGTGGTACGTCACTTCTACAGACGGCGGCATCAGCTGGTCGGCACCGGTAAACATCACCACCCAAACCCACCGGCCCAACATGCCCGACAGGAATCCGGCGTACAATTTCAAGGAAGATTGGCGCAGCTATGCCAACACGCCCGGCCACGCCATGCAGTTCGCCGACGGTCAGTTCAAGGGCCGCATCTTCATTTCCGCCAACCACTCCGCCGGCAAACCCATTGCCGATTTCTCCGATTACAAAGCGCATGGATATTACACCGACGACCACGGCAAAACCTTCCACCTCAGCGAAACCGTAGCGATTCCCGGCGGCAACGAAGCCATGGCCGCGCAGCTGAAAGGAAACCGGATGGTGATGAACATCCGCAACCAGCAGGGCCGCGACCGTTACCGTATTATCGCTGAAAGCAGCGACGGCGGGCAATCGTGGGACACCACCTACTTCGACCGCCAACTGCCCGATCCCGTGTGCCAGGGTTCCGTGCTCAGCGTCGGAAATGGCCGCAAACGCACGCTGCTATTCTGCAACAACGCAGATACCGTGCAACGCAACAACCTCGTGCTGCGCGTGAGCCGAAACGACGGCAAGCGCTGGTACAAAAACATTACCATCGCCCAACGCCCGGATAATCCGCGCCGCCATTCGCATACGGCGTATTCTGACCTGGTGCCCACCGGCAGAAAGAAAGTAGGCGTGCTGTTCGAGTACGACGATTACAAACAGATCATGTTTACCAATATCGCTTATTGATCATGAAATTCCTCTTTCCACGGCTGATAGCCGCATGTTTGCTGTCTAATCCCCTGCATGCGGGCGCCACTGCGCCATTATCCCATGCTGAGGTTATGGAAAAAAGCATCCCGCCCTTCTGCCGGAGCCGGCGGAGCTGGCCTGGCGCGACGCGCAGTTCAATTTATCAACCTGCATGGCTATTATTTGCGCCGATCCCGCTTTGCGGACCGAAGCCCAGCGCCTGCAAGCCTCGCTGCGTGCGGAAGGTTTCCGCAACATCCGGCTGCTGGCGAAAAGCAAGCAGCGGGAACGGGTGATCATCCTGGAAAAGGCCGCCGTCTCCGCTCCTGTGACTACAAAGGAATCTTACACCATTGACGTGAGCGACGAAGCGGTAAAAATTACCGCACCTTCCGCCCACGGCGCTTTCAATGCATTGCAAACCCTCCTCCAGCTTACTTCCGGCGGTTATGTACAAGGCAGCGCCATCCGCGACTGGCCGGCTTTCTCCTGGCGGTCTTACATGGTGGACGTGGGCAGAAACTACCAGCCCATGGATCTCCTCAAGCAGCAGATCGACGTGATGAGCCGGTACAAAATGAATGTGTTTCATTTTCATTTCACAGAAGACGTGGCCTGGAGGCTTCATTTCAAGCGCTACCCGCAACTCACCGAAGCGCGGCACATGACCCGGCAGAAAGGGAAATTTTATACGGAAGAAAATCTCCACGAACTTATCCGCTATTGCCGCGAGCGCCACATCGTACTGGTACCCGAAATCGACATGCCGGGCCACAGCGCCGCATTCCGCAGGGCAATGGGCTACGATATGCAAAGCGATTCCGGAATGGCCATCGTAGCGCAGATCGTGAAAGACTTTTGTAAAGAATACGACCTGCCTTACCTGCACATCGGCGCGGATGAAGTGAAGATCACCAACCCGCGCTTCCTGCCGGAAATGACGCGGCTGGCGGAAAGCATGGGCAGGAAAGTAATCGGCTGGATGCCCGGCGGTAACTTCCCAGAAAGCGTGATCCGGCAATTGTGGTCGGAAGGATCGGTAGATCATGGCAACGACTCCATTCAATACATCGATTCGCGCCAGCTCTACATCAACCACATGGACCCGCTGGAAAGCGTGATCAGCATCTACCAGCGCCAGTTCTGCAATACGCCGGCCGGCAATGCCTCCGCGCTCGGCGCCACGCTCTGCCTCTGGCACGACCGCAATGTGGCGGCGGAAGAAGATGTGATGACGATGAACCCCGTTTACCCTTCGCTCCTCGCTTTCGCGGAGCGCGTTTGGAAAGGCGGCGGAACACCGGGCATCACGGTGGCGATCGGCCCGGGTATCGCGGCGGAATTCGCCGGGTTCGAGCAGCGGCTGATCGCGCATAAAGTACGGTATTTTGAAGGGATGCCCTTCACTTACTTCCCGCAAAGCGGCCAGCAGTGGCAGTTATACGGTCCATTCGCCAATGGGGGCAACACCGCGCAGGAGTTCGACACCGCCAGCGTCCGTCCATCGCAGACGGCCACCGGCGGCACGGTGATCCTCCGGCACTGGTGGGCGCCCAACCTGCAAGGAGTACTCGCGGCTCCCGCAGAAAACACCACCTGGTACGCATCTACCCGTATCTGGAGCGACCGCGACGGAGAAACTGACTGCTGGATAGGATTCCACGATTATTCCCGTTCCCACGCATCCCTGCCACCCATCGCCGGCAAATGGGACAACCGTGGCAGCAGTATCCGCGTGAACGGCGCCCTCATCCCCCCGCCCGTCTGGGCAAGCGCAGGCAAAACCATCACCCTGGAAACACCTTACACCAACGAAGGGTACGCCTACCGCGCTCCCGCGAAAGTATACCTCAAAAAAGGCTGGAACATCGTGGAAGTGAAGGCGCCCGTAGCCTCGTTCAAAGGCCGCGACTGGCAGAACCCCGTGAAATGGATGTTCACCTTCCTGCCTTGCCGCAACGAATAGCAACCTACGTGATTGGCGCCACGGGCAGGGTAAAAATGATTATCATTGTACCATGTTCCACCGTTCAGCCATTATTGCCTTTTTACTCCTCCCCGGCGCGCTGTGGGCGCAGGAGTGCAAACGCGCGCGGGATTACGGCATCCATATCGGCGTGATGCAACCCGGCGCGCTCAACGCCATCACTGACGTGCGCGGCGTGAAGGTCGGGCACACCACCCTCGTGAAAGGCGATTCCATCCGTACCGGCGTTACCGCCATCGTCCCCGCGGAAGGCAACCTGTTTCAACAGAAAGTACCGGCGGCGATATTCGTCGGCAACGGATTTGGCAAACTCGCCGGCATCACACAAGTGAATGAGTTGGGTAACCTGGAAACGCCCATCGTGCTGACCAATACCCTCAGTGTTCCGGTGGCCATGCAGGCCGTTGCCGGGCTCACGCTGGCCGAAAAAGGGAATGAAAATGTGCGGTCGGTAAATGCGGTGGTGGGAGAAACGAACGACGGCTACCTCAACGACATCCGTGGCCGGCATGTAACCGTCGCCGATGTGAACGCCGCCATATTATCCGCTGCCGCGGGAAAAGTAACAGAAGGAAACGTAGGCGCGGGAACAGGAACGATCTGTTTCGGGTTCAAAGGCGGCATCGGCACCGCTTCCCGGAAACTGCCCGCCAGTCTGGGCGGTTACACGGTTGGGGTGATCGTGCAAAGCAACTTCGGCGGGGTATTGTCGATCGACGGTGCACCGGTAGGCAAGGAACTTGGCAAATTCGATTTCAGCAATCATTTATTGAATAATGTAGACGGCTCCTGCATGATCGTGGTGGCTACAGACGCCCCCATCGACCACCGGAACCTGATGCGCCTCGCCAGCCGCGCCATACTAGGGCTTGGAAAAACCGGCGGCATCGCTTCGAACGGGAGCGGCGATTATGTGATCGCGTTCTCTACCGCCGAAGAGCTTCGTATCCCGCACAGCGGCAACCAGTCCCATCAAACGGTAACGCTGCTGCAAAACGAAGCCATGTCTCCATTGTTCCTGGCCGCCATCGAAGCCACGGAAGAAGCCATCATCAATTCGCTGTTCGTGGCCACATCGGCGAAGGGCCGCAATGGCAACGCAGTGGAAGCGCTACCTTTGCAACAGGTTTTGCCTATTCTCCAAAAATACAACCGTTTGCAACCATGAGCCATGCCATCATCAACGGCGCCATCGTTCCGGAAAACGAAGCCAGGGTACTGATCTCCGATTTGTCGATCCAACGCGGGTACGGCATCTTCGATTATTTCCGCGCACGCGCCGGGCAGCCCGTTTTCCTGGAAGACCACCTCGACCGGTTTTACCATTCCGCTTCCGTTATGCGGCTCACGCCGGAAGTCGACCGCGAACGGCTGAAACATTTGCTGGCGGAACTGATTGAAATTAACGGCGCTCCCCATGCCGGGGTCCGCATCACACTCACCGGCGGCTATTCCGAAAACGGATATACGCCGGCCACGCCCAATCTCCTCATCACGCTTGCGCCCTATTACTACGATCCCGCGGGTTTCGACAAAGGCATCCATCTCGTGACGCACGACTTCCAGCGCCAGCTCCCCGAAGTGAAAACGATCGATTATCTCCAGGCCATCTACCTGCAACCCTTTATCCGCGAGCACCAGGCCGACGATGTACTGTATCACCAAAACGGCTCCATCCGCGAATGCCCGCGCGCCAACTTCTGGGCCGTGACGGAAACCGGGGAACTCATCACGCCCGCCGACCGCGTTTTAAAAGGCGTCACGCGCAAGAAGATCCTGGCGATGAAAGACCTCCATCCTACGGAGGCCACCCTCCCGCTTTCGGCGCTGGCCAATGCCCGCGAAGCGTTCATCACCAGCACCACCAAAATCGTGACACCAGTGCTCCGGATCGACGGGAAGCCCGTTGGCACCGGGGAACCCGGGCCTGTTGCGAAAGAGATTTATAAAAGATTATTGGAAATGCGGGGCGGGTTTGAGTGATTACTGATTGCAATGCTCCCTGACTTACTTTATTTCTCCACCATCTTCAAACACCACACGCCCATCCGCGTTCTTCAGTTGCACCTGCTGAATGGAGCCGATGCCCGCGAAGGATATCCGGATGCCGTAGAGCTTTCCGATGGGTTGATCGTATGCGATGTTATATAATGGTTTATCGTTGACGGTCAGCTCGGCGTGGCGGTCCTTCACGCGCAGGTGCACCGTGCCACCGTTGGTGAGATCGGTGCCTACGGGACTGAGATCCTCCTGCCGGCCGTCTATCCGTTTTTCGGAGAAGACCAGGTGCGCCCAGGATACGCAGCCGGGTTTCATCAATAATATCTCATGCCGCGATTTTTCACCGTACAGGGAGATGATCACCTGCGAACAGCGGATCCCCGGCCGCAGGGCCGACGTGGCCAGCCTGGCATGCAACTCGAAATCGTCGCCCGTTGCGTCCAACTCCCGCGTATTCACATAATCCACCAGGAACGTATGCAAGGTATCCACGCCTGAAGCATGCAGCTCCCGCGGTGTCACCGACATCCCGCCAGGCCCGAACGCGGGCGCCTTCAGCGGGTAAACCCTCGTGGTATCCAGGTAAGACCAGGCGGTGGCCGTCCATCCGTTGGTTTTCAGGTACACCGGCATGGTATCTACCGGCCGGTTTTTATAATGCAACACCGCGTAGTACCGCGCGGGCATTTCATAATAATGCGTGAGCACGGCTCCGGGCCGGATAGGCTGTTCGCGCGAGCGGTCGCCGAAAGCGATGTGGAACCGGCTGCTGTCGCCTTTGAAATGTTCCGGCAACCGGATGCGGAAAACGGCGGAATGGGGATTGCCGCCTACGGGATTGCTGCAAATGAGTTTCGCCGCCACTTCCGGTTCCGGGGCGTTGCGCACTTTTTGCCACCATTGCCACCCGAAGATTGCGCAGGCACCGGCCATCAGGAGCAAGGCGGGCCACCAGCTGATCAGGGGCGCCCGGGGCTGGGGAAGTTTGGTGGGAGGTCCGGGCACTACTTCTCCCGCACCGCGCCCCTCGCCCGAACGCGCGGGCCGCGGATGCTTCTCCACAAAATCATCCCAGTCCGCAAAACCGGCGTATTGCGCCAGCCCGTCGCGGGTAGCCTTCTGGGGATAATACCTTTCCGTGGTTTTTAGTTTCCCGAAAATCCTTTTCAACGTGCTCGGGCTCAGCTGGATCCCGGTATGCCGGCTCAGGATCCCACTCAAACGAAGGTAATCGCCATTCGTCCACGACCCGATTTCCGGATTGCCGAAATTGCCGGCTACATACCGGCACACCATATCTAAATGATAAAACGATTCCTTGTGTTCGTATTGTTCCATCCCGGTCGCCATTGGCAGGCTTGCATTTGTAGTTGGTTGCTCCGGGCCGTGGCGCCCGTTGCGGCCAAAGATAATTTACTTTTCCAAATATGGAAATCCAGCCCTTTTAAATCGGTTGCATCCTGATCTGCAACCGCCACATCACTGCTTCACATGAAAATTTGCCGCATAAAAAACGGAATTACTTGTTCATTTTACATCTTTCCTATTTTATTAAAAATTGATTTTCACTATGTTAACCTGTTCAAAGTTTTGATTGGGGAATGACCAGCCGTAAACTTGGCGACAGCTGCCACCTGCTTTTACATTTGTTTCCATCGCTTCAATCACGTCTTTTCCGCCGATTGCGGAATTCACCAAAATCAACAGTTCCAGGATTATGAAAAAGCAATTACTATTCCTTTGCGCCGTGATGTTGCTGGCCGTCAGGCTGGCTGGTCAGGACCGGCAGATCAAAGGCACGGTGACCGACGCCGCCAACAAAACGCCCTTACCTGGCGCCACCGTCGCCGTTCCGGGAACACCGGCCGGCACCACCACCGACAACAACGGACAATTCACGCTCCGCCTTCCTGCCGGAGCCGGCAAGATCACCGTATCGATGCTCAACTATCTTCCCCAGACGCTCGACGTAACGCCGGGCCAGGCCATCGAGGTATCGCTCAGCAGCAGCACCCGCGACCTGGAAGAAACCGTGGTGGTCGGTTATGGCCGCCAGCGGAAGAAAGACCTCACCGGCTCGGTTGCCACCATCAGCGCCAAAGACGTTGGCGGGCGGCAGACGCTGAAGGTTTCCGACGCATTACAGGGCGCCATGTCAGGCGTTTCCGTGACGCGCAGCAGCGGCTCCCCGGGCGGAGGTTCCACCATCCTCATCCGCGGCATCACCACCATCGGCACCAACGGCCCGCTCGTAATCGTTGACGGAGTGCCCGTGTCCAGCGTGGATAACGTCAACCCCAACGACGTGGAAAGCCTTTCCGTTCTCAAAGACGCCGCCTCCGCCGCCATTTACGGCTCTCGCGGCGCCGCCGGCGTAATCCTCATCACCACCAAACGCGCCAGCTCCGGAAAGCCCAGCCTCGAATACAACTACGAATACGGCATTCAGAAACCCACCCAGCTACCGGAATTCGTAGGACCGCAGGATTACATGCGCTACTTCAACGAACAAGCCATCAACGACGGCGCCGCCTCCGGAGCTTACTCCGATGCCTTCATCAATTCCTACCTCGACAGCAACCGCGTCAACCCCGACGAATTCCCGGTTACCGACTGGCAGAACAGCCTGCTGAAGCGCACCGCTCCCCGGCAACGCCACGAGATCGTGTTCACTTCCGGGACCGACAAGCTGAAGACCAAAGCCTCGCTCGGCTATTCCAAAGCCGGCGCCTTTTATGATAATTACAATTTCGACCGGTACCTGCTGCGCGTCAACAACGACCTGCAGATTTCCCCGAAATTATCCGCCTCGCTGGATATCTATTATAAAAGAACACAGGAGAAAACTCCAAACGCCAATCCTATTTACGATAGCCGCGTAATACCCGGCATCTACGATGATTATTACAATGACGGCCGCTACGCCATTTCCAAAGACGGGCGGAACCCCGCGGCACAGCTCTACGCCGGGGGCAATAACAGCGCCCTTTACAACCAGATCGGCGGACGGTTGCTGTTCAATTTCAAACCGGTGGAAGGACTGACGCTCTCCGCGCAGATCGCTCCGTCTTTCGACATGGATAAATTCAAATCTTTCTCCACCCAGATCAAATTCACGAACCCGGACGGCAGTCCCAGCACCGTTGTCAACCAGCCGCGCACCGTGCTCGGTGAAACGCGCAACGACAGTATGGCGCTGAACGGGCAATTGCTGGCCAACTATGTGCGCAACCTGCGCGGCGGCCATGTGATCGATGTGCTGGCGGGATATGAGGAGAACTACAACCGTTTCGAAACCCTGAACGCCGGCCGGAGCGGCTTCCCGTTAACGACGCTGCCTTACCTGAATGCGGGTTCCCTCGAGCTGCGGACCAACGGCGGTTCTGCACACGAATCCGCCCTGCGCTCGTTTTTCGGACGGGCAAAATATGCCTACCAGGGAAAATACCTGCTGCAGGGGAACCTCCGGTACGATAAATCTTCCCGCTTCGGCAAAGCCTACCGCGGCGCGGTATTCCCCTCCGTATCCGCCGGGTGGACCGTTTCCGAAGAAGCTTTCCTGAAAAGCGTAAACTGGCTGTCGTTTCTGAAAGTACGCGGCAGCTGGGGCGAAGCCGGCAACGAAAGGATCGGCAACTATCCCTACCAGGCCATCCTCGACTTCACGACGGCGCTCTTTTACCAGGCCGGCGGCGTAGTGCCGCAGATCGGTGCGGGGCAACAAACCTACGCCGTAGAGAATATTTCCTGGGAAACCACCCGCACCACCGACTTCGGGATCGATGCAGCGTTCTTCGACAGCCGCCTGAACGTGTCCGCCGGTTATTACAAGAAAACCACTTTCAACATCCTCCTGCCGCTCGATATTCCGCTGTACATCGGTTACGACAAACCTAACCAGAATGCAGGTACGCTGCATGTAAAAGGCTGGGAGCTGGAAATGAACTGGCGCGACCGGATTGGCCAGGTCAACTATTCCATCGGCGCCAACTTGTCAGACGCGCGCTCGCGCATCGGCGACCTGAAAGGCACGGAGTTCCGCGGCGACCAGATCATCCGCAACGGCAGCGAATACAATGAATGGTTCGGTTATATTTCCAACGGCTTGTTCCAGACGGCGGAAGAAGTAACCGCCGGTCCCGTGATGGGCGCCAACACCAAACCCGGCGACGTGCGGTACGTGGACGTGAATAAAGACGGCGTGATTACGCCCGACGATAAAGTATTGCTGGGCGGCGCGCTGCCGCGCTACTTCTACGGCGGTAACCTGCGCGCGGATTACAAAGGAGTTGACTTCGGCCTCACCTTCCAGGGTGTCGGCAAAAAACTGAGCCGGTTGAATGCCGACGTAGTACAACCTTTCGCGGAAGCTTTCGGGAATGTACCGAAGGACATGGCCGGGAAATTCTGGAGCCGGAATAATTCGGAAGAACAGAACCGCGCCGCCACTTACCCGCGCCTGTCCAGGACCTCCAACGCCAATAACTACGCACTGTCCGACTACTGGCTAACAAGCGGCGCATACTTCCGGCTGAAGAACCTGACGCTGGGATATACGCTGCGCGAGCAGCTGATGAAATCCGTGGGTGTACAGTCGTTGCGGATTTACGTTGCGGCCAACGACATCCTGACGTTCAGCAAGCTGCCGAAGTACCTGGACCCGGAGGTGGGCAGTTACAGCTATCCGATTGCGGCCACTTTCATGGCGGGCGCCGTGGTTAAATTCTAATACACCGATTAAAACGATTTCACGTGAAAAAGACACTTTCCATCATATGCCTGGCCGCGGGGCTCGCTTCCTGCGCCAAACTGGACCTGACACCTCCTTCGGAGCCTTCGACCGGGGGCTTCTACGCCAATCAAACCGAACTGGAAATGGCGGTAAACGACCTGTACAGGCTGCCGTTCTGGTCGGTCGACAACGAATTGCATACCGATAACGACTGGCACCGCGCGCAGCTCACCAATGCGGTGATCGGCGGCACGATGAACGCGGACGACGGTGCGGTGCAGACGTACTGGCTGAATTGCTACAAAGCCATTGCCCGCGCCAATTCTTACCTGGCCAATATGCACCGCGCGGCCGCCACAACAACGCCCGCCGTGATGACGCGCCTGGAAGCGGAGATGCGCCTCATCCGTGCCTTTCAATATTCCCGGCTCATTGCCCGTTTCGGGGATGTTCCTTTTATCACGGAGCCCCTGGCGCTGGAAGCGGCGGGCAATATCACCCGTACCAGCCAGGCCACGGTGCTCGCCTTCATATTCAGCGAACTGGACTGGGCGGCTGAAAACCTGCCGCCGTCGTATGGAGCGGGAGAAGTGAAACGCCTGACCAAAGGCGCCGCGCTGGCCATTAAAGCCCGTACGGCGTTGTATGCCGGGAAATGGGCGGAAGCGAAAGACGCGTCGGAGCAAGTGATGCAGCTGGCTAACGCAGGAACATACACGCTGGAAAGCAATTATGCGCAGTTGTTCCTGAAAGCTGGGGAAACCAGCAAAGAGATCATCATCAGCATCCCCCGCGACGAAAAGCAACAGGTTTTCAATGGCGCCGGCTTTGTGCAGGATTACATCGCGCGTAACGCCGGCGGCTTCGGCGCCTGGCTGCCCACCCGCGACATCGTGGATGCCTACGAGTGTACCGATGGTTTGCCCATCGATGAATCCAGCCGTTACAACCCGCTGTGGCCCTTCGAAAACCGGGATCCAAGGCTCACGATGACCATCGTGGAATTCGGGACCAACTGGCTCGGGTTTTCTTACCAGCCCCATCCGGATTCGCTGACGGTGCGCAATTTCAAAACCGGCGGCATGGTCCAGAACTTCGATAACCGCGCTGTAAGGCCATTCGCCAGCTACACCGGCTTCCTGTGGAAAAAAGGGATCGACCAGACCTGGGCCGACCGCCTCGTGGAAGATAACGACGCCATTATTATCCGTTTCGCGGAAGTGTTGCTAACTTATGCGGAAGCCAAAATTGAACTGAACGAAGGCGACGCATCCGTGCGCGATGCCCTCAACCGCATCAGGGCACGTGCTTACGGTGTGGATCCCTCCGCCACAGCTGCTTACCCCGCCGTTACCACTACCGACCCCGCGGCGCTGAAACAAATCGTGCGGCGCGAAAGAAGGGTGGAACTGGTAAAAGAAGGCCTCCGTTACATGGATCTCATCCGCTGGAAGCTCGCAGAAAAAGTGCTCACCCGCCCCGTGATCGGCCTGCCCGACCCTGCCAACCAGGACCGAGCCAAATGGCCATTCCCTGGCGTTACCCCGCTGGATAACGACGGCATCGCCGACTATACCGTGTTTGGCGACGATGTGAAAATCCTGGTGGAAAGGAAATTCGACAAGTCGAAACAATACCTCTGGCCGGTGCCCGCCGTGGAAAGACGTGTGAACCCGAAAATCTCCCAGAACGACAATTATTGATACAAAAATCGAATACATGAAGATATCAGCAGTTTGTATGATGACAGTCCTTGCCGCGGGGCTCAGTGTAACAGCGGCGGCCCAGTCGGATAACGGGCAAGGGAAACACCTGCGGATCAGCGGGGTTTATCCCCACCTCACCGTCTTCAATGAAGGCGGCGGTTATCCCTGCGGCGGCAACGGTGGCGAAGGCGGGATTGGCGCCATCACACCCTGGGCGGGCAAATTATGGATGGTCACCTATTCCCCGCATTGCCCGCTCGGCAGCTCCGACAAGCTGTACAGCATCGACGGCAATCTGCGGCTCACCATCCACCCGGAAAGCGTGGGCGGCACTCCCGCCAACAGGCTCATCCACCGTGAATCGAACCAGCTGATCACGGGTTCGTATTTTATCGACGACAAAGGGAAAGTGCGCGTACTGCCGCTTTCCACCATGCCCGGCCGTATGACCGCCACCGCGCGCCACCTCACCGATCCCGCCAACATGGTGTATTTCTACGACATGGAAGGGATGGTGTATGAAACCAACGTACACACCCTGGCCGTGAAGAAGCTCTTCCACAAACCCGTACCCGGATGGCACGGCAAAGGCGCCTACACCGCGCAGGGAAGATTTATCATCGCCAACAACGGCGAACATAAGGTTTTCGATATCAAACAAAGCGACCTCCAGGCCGGCGGCGCTCCCAAAAACAGCGAAGAGATGGGCGTGCTGGCGGAATGGGACGGCAACAAATGGGAAATCATCGAACGGAAACAATTCACCGACGTCACCGGCCCCGGCGGCATCTACGGCGCGCCCGACGATAAGGCGCCGGCCTGGAGCATCGGGTGGGACAAGCGTTCCGTCATCCTCAAACTCCTCGACAACGGCAAATGGTTCACTTACCGCATGCCCAAAGCCACCCGCACCTACGATCATTGGGGAGGCTGGTACACCGAATGGCCGCGCATCCGGGAAATCGGTAACGGTAAAATGCTCATGGATATGCACGGCATGTTTTATGATTTCCCGAAAACCTTTTCCCGCGCCAACAGCGGCGGCGTAACGCCCATCGGCAGCCACCTGCGCTATATTCCCGATTTCTGCGAATGGAACGGGGAGCTGGTACTGGCCACCGACGAAACCACCATTATGCAGAACCCTTACGCCGGCAGATCGCAATCCAATCTCTGGTTCGGCACCGCGGAAGAACTGAAGACCTGGGGCCCCGCTTCCGGTTGGGGCGGGCCATGGATGGGAGATACCGTTCAAGCCGGCGTCCCTTCCGACCCTTACCTGGCGACGGGCAGCGGAAAGAAAATCCTGCACCTCAGCCATCGCAACGGCAAACCCGTTACGTTCACCATTGAAACGGATATAACCGGCAACAACCAATGGACTGTATTTAAAAAAATAACGGCCGGCAAAAACGGGTATGCATTTTTCATCTTCCCCGATCATTTCAAAGCCAGCTGGATCCGTATCAAATCCGATCAAAACTGCGTGGCCACGGCATTCCTCCATTACGGCGGCCAGCTCCATCAGCAAGCGGATGCCATGTTCGCCTCGCTCGCGGGCATCGATGAAACCGGCGGTTTTGATGCACAGTTGATCAGACCAGCTTCTGGCAATAAAAACCTGCAGGTGCTGCGCATTGCGGGCGGCGAAAAACGATACGCGGAAATCGACGAGAAGCTGCAAAACGTGGCCGGTGTGGGCGACAGCACCGCGCGGATGGAAAAGATACTGGCGCTGAAACAGGATTTCAAAATAGATGAAGCTTCCGTCATCGTAACAGATACGACCGGCACGTTCCGCCTGCCTAAAACTTCGGCGCGGTACGATGAACCCATGGCCTTCGGCTGGCCGCGCGGCGCGCGGGAAGTGGAGTCGGAAAGATACATGCTCAATGCGCATGGCACTTTCTATGAAATTGGCCGCGAATCGGGCTTCGCATCCATCCGGCCGGTAACCACGCACAAGCGCAAGATCGCGGATTACTGCACCTGGCGCGGGTTGCTGGTGATCAGCGGCACCAAAACCAACGCCACGCCCGACGGCCACTATTTCAACACGAACGGTCCCGCCGGCGGTTTATGGTTCGGCGCCATCGACGACTTGTGGAAACTCGGGAAACCCGTCGGCGAAGGCGGATTATGGAAAAACATGCAAGTGAAAGCGGGCGAGCATTCGCTGCCTTTCCTGATGACGGGCTACGACCGCAAATCAGTGGCGCTTACGGCGGATAAAACCGTCAACATCACGCTGCAGGTCAACACCGCGCTGGATGGCTGGCACGATTACAAGACCATCCGCGTAGCGGCGGGCCAAACTGTCCGCCATACGTTCCCCGAAGGCTACAATGCGCACTGGATCAGGGCGGTATCTGACAAAGACTGTAACGCCACGGTGTGGATGAAATACGAATAAACCGGCAAGCATGCAAACAGAAAAAACGACGCTTCAATATCTTTTCTCCGCCCCGGTGATCGTGGCCGCCCTCGGGTACTTCGTGGATATTTACGACCTGCTGTTATTCGGCATCGTGCGTATCCCCAGCCTCCGCGATCTCGGCCTGAGCGAAGCCGGCATCTCGCTGGAAGGCGCTTCCATCCTCAACTGGCAAATGACGGGGCTGCTGCTCGGCGGAATATTATGGGGCGTACTGGGCGACCGGAAAGGCCGGCTGTCGGTGCTTTTCGGTTCCATCATCACCTATTCCCTTGCCAATTTCGCCTGCGGCTTCGTGCAAGACGTGGACCAGTATAAGATCCTGCGGTTTATTGCAGGTGTGGGGCTGGCGGGTGAGCTGGGCGCGGGGATCACGCTGGTGTCGGAAAGCCTGCCGAAGCAACTGCGGGCGCTCGGCGCTTCGCTGGTAGCGGGTGTGGGGCTGTTAGGCGCGGTAGCCGCGTATTTCACGGTGGAACTGTTCAGCTGGAGAAACGCCTACTTCGCCGGCGGCGCGCTTGGCGCGTTGTTGCTGCTGCTGCGGATCGGGGTGTTTGAATCCGGGTTATATGTGAACATGAAAGACATGGCGCATGTCAGGAAAGGGAGCTTTATACAGTTTTTCACGCGGAAAGACAGGCTGATCCGCTATTTGAAATGCATCGGTATCGGTTTGCCCACCTGGTATGTGATCGGCATCCTGTCCACGTTCAGCAACGAGTTCGGGAAAGCGCTGGGGATCGTGGAGGAAGTGAAGCCCGGGCTTGCCGTGATGTGGTGTTACGTGGGCCTCGCGGGCGGCGACCTGCTCAGCGGGTACATCAGTTACCGCATGCAATCGCGCCGGAAAGCCGTGATGCTGTTGATGGGATTCACTTTCCTCGGGAGCCTCATCTTCCTGTATGCCGGCATCCAAACGGCCGCCATGCTATATTTCGCGACGTTGTGGCTGGGCTTCGGCATCGGGTACTGGGCCATGTTCGTGACCATCGGCGCGGAGCAATTCGGGACCAATATCCGCGCCACCGCCGCTACCACCATTCCCAACATGGTGCGCGGAACCGTGGTGGCGATGACCATTTCCTACGGTTTCCTCAAGCCGCTGGTCAACGTCGTGAATGCCGCCGCCATCGTGGGCTTGGTGTGCTTCGCCATCGGGTTCTACTCCATTTTCACCATCGACGAAACCCACCACCGCGACCTGGATTTCGTAGAAGAATATTAACCATCATCCCGCATAAACATTCACCAGCCAGGGGCGGCCTTTCACCAGGCGGCCCCTGTTTGTTTTCGCACTAACCGGGCAACCCGACAGCGTAAAAGTAGGATTTGCATCGACGCGCCGGCAAAAAATGGGGTGAAAGGATGACGTCTTGGGGTGACCGACGGAAAAAGCTGGGGTGAAAGGACGTTTCTCCGCTCATCCTTCGCTCATCCTTCGTTCATCCTTCGCTCAAACACCCTCAAACCCGCACCACGAGCGAACACGTTCGAAGGATGAGCGAAGGATGTCAGTAGGATGTCAGCAGGATGGGCGGCTTCAAAATTCAATAATCCTTCAATGATCCTTCAGTCATCCTTCAATCAAACGCCCTCAAACCTAAGCCAGCGTTGGAGCAGCTTGAAGGATGATTGAAGGATGTCAGGAGGATGTCAGCAGGTTTTTCGGAAACAGCCATAAAAAATGCCCGGACGGATCGCAAAATCCACCCGGGCATGTGTGCTTCTCATTTACTTCGAAACCGTAAACACATAATTTCCTGAACCGGTGGCAAACACGGCATAGCCGTTTTCGGTCCGTTGCGGCTGCAATAACTTCCCGCTTTCTTTCACCACCGTTCCCAGCTTCACCGGGATCATCACTTCCGCCGTTGTATTGGCGGGGATGCTGGTTTTCAGTGTAAAAACCCCATTGCCGATGCGCCAGTCGCTGCCGATGGCGCCGTACATGCTCTGGATATGTCCTTTCGCGAAAGTGAGATCCCCGGCGGGTTGCGGCTTGATGATGATCTTGCGGTAACCCGGCGCGCCGGCATTGATACCCAGCAGCGAACGGTAAAACCACTCCCCGACCGATCCGAACATCGGATGGTTCTGCGAAAATGTATTATCCGAATACGCCCAGGTTTCCCACAGCGTGGTAGCGCCATTATCGATCATATACCCCCATCCCGGGAAACTGCGCTGATCCGCTACCCGGTACGCCACTTCGTTCCGGTCGTGTTCGCGCAGCACGTCGAACATCATCTTGGTGCCGAAAATGCCAGTGGCGATATGCCCGTTCTTCTTGTCGATGGCGGCCTCCAGGGCATGGAGCGCTTTTTCCGCTTCGGCTTCGTCCAGGATGTCCATCCAAAGCCCCATGGCCTGGGCGGTTTGCGTACCGTTACGGAATTGCCCGTTTGCCGGCTGATAGAATTTGTTTTTCACCGCCTGGCGGATGTTGTCCCGGATCGAGGCGTATTTGGCGGCGTCGGCGGGCTTATCCACGATTGTGGCGAATTCCGCCATGGTCCGCACGGTCAGGTAATAGAAAAGGGATGCCGACAAGGGAATTTCCCGGTCGCCGAGCGCTTCGTGGTCGCCGAGGTCTTCCGCTTCGAACAGGTTGTTTTTTGCCTTTGCGTGCAGAAAATCGGTGAGCCGTTGCATCGAAGCATAGCTTTCCTCCACGATCCGTTTATCCCCGTAAAACGCATACATTCTCTTGATCAGGAACGGATAACCGGCCTGCCATCCCATCGGGCCGGAACCGTCGCCCGGACCGGCATCTGCAATCCCTACGAACGGCGCTGTTTCCGTAATGCCGCCCTGCGGGCGCTGCGCGTCTTCGTGGTCGCGGATGGTTTTGGTATAGAAATTCGGCATCTCGAAGCGATGCATGAATGCCCCCGCGCTGCAAAGGATATCCCCGGCATAAGCCAATTTTTCGCGGGCGGGGCAATCGGATTGCACGCTGAATACGTTGCTGAGAAAAGTCCAGCGGATGACTTCATCCAGTCGGTTAAGCATGGTATTGGAGCTGGTGAAGCTGCCCGCGGCCGGCAGATCCGCGCTCAGGCGCAGCCCGTCGATATCCGCAACGCCCGGTTTGCCGGGCCAACCGGTGATTTCCACGTACCGGAATCCGTGGAAGGTAAAACGCGGGCTCCATGTTTCCCGGCCGTTTCCTTTCAGCGTGTAGCGGTCTTCCTGCCAGGCGATGCGCGGCGCCCCGGGGCCGCCGTTCCCGCCTTTGATCTGGCCGGCTACCGCCGTCATCACATTGATCTCCCCGTTTTTGAGCGTATCTTCCCCATACCGCAATACTACCTGGTTGCCTGCCTTACCCTGAACGCGGATGCGCACGGTGCCGGCGAAGTTCTGTCCCATATCCACCAGGTAAGTGCCCGGTTTAACTTCTTTCACGCTCCGCGGACGGATGGTTTGGGTGATACGGATCGGCGGCTGCTGTTGCGTTTCCATCTTCCCTTGCGGCCCTTTCACCACTACCGCGGCCTTCCAGTTTCCGGAAGGCTGATCCGCCGCCCAGTTGGCTATTTCGCGGCGCGCATCGTAATGTTCACCGAGGTAAACGCTATTGCGGACAACCGGGCCCGGCGCGGCCTGCCAGCTGTCATCCGTAGCGATGGTTTCCGTTTTGCCATTTGTATAGGTGATACGGATCATGGCATTTGCGCAAGGGCGCCCCGTAACCAGGAAATCGCGCCAGTTGCGGGATCCCCACATGCGCAGCGGCAGCGGGTTGTACCAGCCGTTGCCCAGCATGATGCCAGCGGCGTTCCGGCCGTTTTTTAGCAGGGATGTGATGTCATGAACCGCGTATAGCACCCGTTTGCCGTAGCTCGTCCACCCGGGATCCAGCACCTGGTCGCCTACTTTCTTTCCGTTGATATATGCTTCATAATACCCGGCGCCGGAGATATACAACCGGGCTGACGCAACCACTCCGTTTGCCTGGAAAGGTTTGCGCAACAGCGGCATGGGATCATCGCCGTAATGATCTTCTTCTTTTAAAACGGGGGTGCTGCCGTCGCCGATCCATTGGCCGGTCCATTCGCCGGGCAACAGCGCGCCGGTTTCGAACCAGGCGGGCACGCTCCAGGCGGAGGCTTTACCGTCTTTCCCGTACACCCTTACCCGCCACCAGTATCGCGTGAAAGATTGCAGCGGGGCGCCGGCGTAGGCGATGTGAATATTTTCGCCGGAAGTGATCTTTCCCGATTTCCACGCGTCGCCATTTCCGTTGCGGGTGGTGCTCACGGTCACTTCGTAGGCCGTTTGCACCAGATCGCGGCCGGCGCCGCCGAGCGTCCAGCTCAGCCGGGGCGCGGGGGCATCGATGCCGAGGGGGTTTTGCCTGTATTCACAGCTCAGCCTTACAGGCGAAAGGGCGGGCGTTTGCGCCGACAATGCGTTGCAGCAAAGCACCAGCGCCAGTAACATCCATTTTGGTTGCATGATGTATCAGTTTACCATTTCCGCCATTGACAGCGGTGGTTTGCGGGAAATTATAAAAAACGGGACAATAACCCATCCTGCCGCAGGGGCAGGACAGTTTACCCGCCGCCACCACTTCTGCCGAAACTTGTTTAATTTTGACAGGATTCAACATTACCGGAAATAATCATGGGTTACAAGAGCTTGCACGACTGCATCACCGATCTGGAAAAGAACGGGCATTTGATTCGCATCAAACAGGAAGTGGATCCCTGGCTGGAAATGGCCGCCATCCACCTGCGGGTGTATGCGCACCAGGGGCCCGCGCTGCTGTTTGAAAATATCAAAGGCAGCAAGTTTCCGGCGGTGTCCAATTTGTTCGGTACGCTCGACCGGTCGAAGTTCATGTTCCGCGACACGCTGGAGAAAATCAAAACGCTCGTCGACATCAAGGGCGATCCCGTCAAAGCCATCAAGCATCCGTTTAAATATCTGAATGTAGCCGCCACGGCTTTATCGGCCCTGCCGATGAAAACCGGCAAAGGCGCGCCCGTCAATTTCGGCCGCACTACGATCGCGGAGTTGCCGCAGATCGTAAACTGGCCGATGGATGGCGGTCCTTTCGTGACGATGCCCCAGGTGTACACCGAAGACCCGGACAAACCGGGCATCATGAATGCCAACCTGGGGATGTACCGCATCCAGCTGGGCGGCAATGATTATGTACAAAATGAAGAGATCGGGCTGCACTACCAGCTGCACCGCGGCATCGGGATCCACCAAACGAAAGCCAATGCGAAAGGGCAGCCGTTGAAGGTGAGCATTTTCGTGGGCGGGCCTCCCTCCCATCCGCTGTCTGCCGTGATGCCGTTGCCGGAAGGATTGTCGGAAATGACTTTCGCCGGCGCGCTGGGAAACCGGCGCTTCCGGTATTTCTACGACGATGAAGGATATTGCATCTCCGCCGACGCCGATTTCGTGATCACCGGCACGGTGATGCCCCACGAAAACAAGCCTGAAGGGCCTTTCGGCGACCACCTGGGTTATTACAGCCTCACGCATCCTTTCCCGCTGATGAAAGTGAGCCGGGTGTATCACAAGAAAAACCCCGTGTGGTCGTTCACCGTGGTGGGCAGGCCGCCGCAGGAAGACACGAGCTTCGGCGCGCTGATCCACGAGATCACGGGGAACGCCATTCCGAAAGAAATACCCGGTGTGCGGGAGATCCACGCGGTGGACGCCGCGGGTGTACACCCGTTGCTGTTCGCCATCGGCAGCGAGCGGTACACGCCGTACCTGAAGGAGCGCAAGCCCCAGGAAATCCTCACCATTGCCAACCACATCCTGGGCAGCAACCAATTGAGCCTGGCCAAATACCTGTTCATTTGCGCGCAGGAAGACGATCCCTCGCTGCATACGCACGACATCGCGCATTTCCTCATGCATATGCTGGAGCGCATCGATCCGGCTCGGGATTTCCATTTTCATACCAACACTACCATCGATACCCTCGATTATACCGGCAGCGATCTCAACGCCGGCAGCAAGGTAGCCATCGCCGCGGCGGGCGACAAGCGCCGGGAGCTGTGGAAAGAACTGCCCGCAGGCTTCAGCCTGCCCCGTCCTTTCACGCAGTACAAAATGGCATTGCCCGGCGTACTGGCCGTGGAAGCGCCCCCATACGCCAACGAATCCGAAACAGCGGATCAAATCGCCATCCTCGACGGGCACTTAAAAAACGCGGACCTCAGCGGACTGCCGATGATCGTATTGTGCGACGATGCGGGCTTTGCGGCGGAGAACATCAACAACTTCGTATGGGTAACGTTTACGCGGAGCAATCCTTCCCACGACATCCACGGAATCGGGAGTTTCATTAAAAACAAGCATTGGGGCTGCACCGGGCCGTTCATTATTGACGCGCGCATTAAACCCCATCACGCGCCGCCGCTCATTAAAGACGCAAAAGTGGAAGCGAAAGTAGATGAGATGGGAAAGAAAGGAGGCGTGCTGCACGGGATCATATAACTTCTTCTCACAAAAAAAGGCTGATGCACAACGAGCGCATCAGCCTTTTTTCTAAACCTGTAAAGGGACTAATCTTTCAGGTTGAGATATTTTTGTACGGATTTGTAGTTGCTCCAATCCACACCTGAAGCTTTTCGGGCTGCCGTTCCACCGGGGATGAGGATATAACGGAATTGGCCGTATTTGACACCCTCATCTACAGCCGACGTCAAATCATAATTTGAAATCATATCGATGGCTCCTACCCGGTAAGACACGCTTACATTCACGACGGTGGGCGTTGGCAGATAGAATTCATATAATGGTAGCGGGAAGACCAGTGGTTCCGCAGTGGATCCAAAGTTCCAGTACACTTTTATTTCTCCCTGATTCAGCACTTCCGACGTTAGCTTCGCCGCATCGATAACGGCTGAAAATGCAAGCGTATCACCGGTTTCTTCGTCTTTAATCGGTACAAACTCAACATCCAGCCAATCCGAATAGATAACATTGGCAGTACCGGGCTCACCTGCGGGGCCAGCGGCGCCTCCGGGACCTTGCGGGCCAGCGGGACCTGCGGGGCCTGCGGGACCGGCATCGCCGTCTTTTCCGCAAGCGGCAACCAATAAGGCAAAAGCCATCAGGAAGTATAAAAACCGGGGCATGTTCGTTTTCATAAAACTCAGATTTAGGTTATAAAATAGTTGAGAATACTTGGTTGTTTATCGCTGCCACGTAATCCAGGATTTTGCGTCCGATGCGCTCACCATGTCGTAACGGTTCTGCCCTGTTTGAACGAGGTAGAACCCGTTGGGATTGATCAGTGTTATGGCGGTATTATAGAATGCATCTTCTGCCTCAGGCGGTATCGTCCCCAAAACTCCATACTGCGGAAAAACGATCCGGCCTCCGGTAAATACCGGTGGGTAAGTGGCGAGCCCATAGCGCAATTCCAGTCCGTTTCCGCCCAGAAAAACAAACCCGAATATATCGACTTCTACACCATCGACTTCTTCCCATTGTTCCAGGAAAGCCAGGTAATAATAATCCTTCAGGTTTGCCAGTTTATATGCATTCCAAACGCCGTTTACCGTGAACCCTCCTACCGTTCTCCAGTAATCCTGCAGCCCCTCGTTCCACCAACGCTCCGGCGCATTGGCGTCGTTGACGATCGGGGCAATGGCGCCCGCGATCCTGCCGGCCGTGTTATTATTTACGGTAAGGGTGAAAGCGGCAGTTCCGTTGTTCCAGGTCGCTGCGGACAGTGAAGTAATCGTATTGGCGCCATCCTGCAAAGGTTCGGTGAGTATCATGCCTTCCGCCGAGTAATTAAAGCTGGTCGTATGCCTTTGCGGGGTTCCGGCAGCGTTGCGCCAGGTAAACTCCAAAGTATGAAAACTGGGATCGATAACGATTTCGTACTGGCGCGTCCCGACTGTGAGCCGCTTCCAATAATTGAGGATCCGCTTGTTGATGCCCGCCAATACGCTGCCGCCGGCCCATTTGCCGGTTTGCCAGGCGTCTGCGTCCTGTGCGCTGGCTTTACGGAGAATCATCTTCGAACCCTGCTGGCGGCCGGTTAGCTTGATCAGGTCGGCCGACAATGAATCCAGCGAAAATTCGAAATCCGCGTTCAGCCCCACGCCAACCGGTCCTCCGGAAATGGAATCCGCCGGGTCAGTCAGGATGTGGATGTAGGAATAGGTATCGAACAGGAGCGCGGGCTGTTGCAATGCTTTCAGCCGGTAGCTGCTTTCCTTGCGCACGGCCGCCGTTGTGCCGTCGAAATCGGAAAACATCTTTACCCGGTTGGATTTGTCGAAACTGAAATGAAATCGGTAGGTCACTTCGTTTTTCGTGGTCATCTCCGCGTTCCAGCCGTTTGGCGAGCTGGTCAGCGCGGCTTCGTATTCCGCCAGCACCCGGTTGATACGCTGGTCTGCCGTTTCGGAGAATACGGGATCATCTTCCTTACTGCAGGATGCGAGCAGTACGGCGGCCAGTATGATATATGAGAGGATGCTCTTCATGTTGCTTCTTTTTATTTGATCAATGCTACCAGGGCAGCGCGCGTCCGGGTTTGGAGGTTATAGAAATTGATGCCCCAGCTGTTGCGGTAGTATTCCACCACCATCGCCTCCTTCTGCCTGAGCACGGCGCGCGCCGTGGCGGCAGGGGTACCGTCGGCCCCGTCTTCAGTGATGTTGTTCACGATCCGGTCGAAACCGGCGCGCCCTTCCATGAGCATCGTGGCGACCATCTCCACGAAATCTTCGTCGGACGACGACATGGCGTATGCCGTGGGAAATCCTCTGCGGTTGGCTTCCTGATCCGTGAAATTTACCCAGTTGCCGGTGTATTTGCCTACGGAGATCCGTTTGAAATCCGGCGAGTAAGCAACCGTCTGGTTCATGATATGCGCGAATTCGTGCTGGATGGTGTGGAACATCATCTTTACGTTCGGCGAATCGGAGGGTACGTAGCCCGGCATCCAGTTCACCCGGAAATCGTTCAGGGTATACAGCTCGATGGTACGCCCGCCTTCGGCGGTTCCGAGTGTGATGGTGCCGTCCATATTATATTGCGAGCTGCCTACGAGTACGAAGTACTTGGGCGTGTAGCGTTTCACGAACAAATTCCCGACTTCCTCCTCGAACGGTTTGATCCAGCCGCGGCGGATGGTGCTCAGCACGGGAATGATCTTGTCTTCGTGCGGGGGCACCAGCGCTTTGGTAGGATCCAGCTCGCCCTGCTCCCATTTGTATTTCACGGTCATGTTGTAGGTAGTGGTGAGGCTGTCCTCTATCCACTTGTCGACGGGGCCTTCCACCCATACGTCTCCGCCCAGGCCGGGGATTTCGTCCACGTTGCCGGGATCGTCGTCTTTCCGGCAACCGGCAAACAACGCGAAGATCAGAAGTGGTATCATTAAATGCTTCATATGCATATCTGTTCGGGTTTAAGCGTTTTGGTTAACGGGGATTTTGCGGAACGCCTGATTCCCCTGCCGACTGCGGTATCTGGAACAACCTGCGGGGATCGTTGGCGGTTAAAGTATACATGCTGCCGTCCTGTTTGAAATGCACCACTGGTATGCGGTAACGCAGGATATCGAACCAGCGCATCCCTTCGTGCATGAATTCCACGCGCTTGAAGTCCAGGATGGTGAGCAGCAGGCCGTCGCGGTCGTTGTTGGTGCCGTAATAATTCCTGATTCTGGGCATGGTGATCCGGTGCGTCGTCGCATTATATGGATCGAAGCGCACGCTCGCGAAAGTATTCAGATCGGCCACGGCGGCGGTCGTGTTGTTGAGATAAGCGTAAGCCTCCGCGCGGTTGAACAATACTTCTTCGGTCGTGAACAGCGGCACCATGGCGTATCCTGTACCGATCTCCGCATTCACGCTGGTACGCACGAAGTACTCATATACTTTCGGGATATACACCGCGGTGGTGGAAGGCGAGCCAATGTAAGTCTGGTTCGACATCGCCCAGTTGGCGCCTACTACGTTCCAGTTAAAGATCTCCTGGAAAAGGTTCCGGTCCAGCCCGTACCGTCCGCTGATCTGGATGCGCATCCACCAGGAAGCGGTTTCGCAGAGCAGCAGGTTGGCCGCTTCGGTGGATTTGGCGTAGTTCACCCGCATTTCCTGACCGGTGTAGCTGAGGTAGCGGCTGTTCCAGGGTCTTAGCTTATCCACCACATTCCCGTCGATGAATACCTGTCCGGCGTATTGCAGTACTTTGGTATAATCGCGCTTGAAAAGATAAAACCTCGTGGCAAATGCATTGGCGGCGGCTTTATTGAAATGGTAACGGGGAACGGTATAGGATTTTTCGTCGATCAGCGGCAAGCCGGCCAGCAGGTCCTTTTCGATCATTTCATAAACATGCGCCACGGTGCTGCGGTCATATTGTTTCACCACTTCTTTTTCCGGTTCGGTCACGTAAGGCACGCCTGGTTTGGAAGATGCCGTGGCGGGATCGTAGGTTTCGGCGAAGAAGGTCACCAGCATGAAATGCGCATAGGCGCGGCAGAGGAGCGCTTCGCCTTTCTGCGCGTAGTATGCGCCGGGATTGGCGGCTTTTTCACAAGCCTCCAGGGCCTGGTTGGCTGCGGCGATGGCGGAATAGCACGCGTTCCAGTAGTATTCCGGGGAATCCTGCTCTTCGCTGCGGACGTCCGTAAAGGTATATGGGTCCACCACCTCATTCCCCTGTTCTCCCTGTCCCCGGTCCGTTACGTTGTCGGAAGCCAGTTCGGCGAATTGCACATAGCTGGCGCCCGGGTAAGCCGTAGCCAGGAGGCGCGACACCTGCTCCGGTGAGGTCAGCTGCGCCCTGTTGTCCGGCGGCTGCTCCAGGAATTTCTTACATCCCGCCGTAGTCAGCAGGGTGATCATCGCTAATATTTTCAAATGCTGTTGCATGGTTGTTACTTTTAGATGCCTACTTTCAGGGAGAGCGTAAATTGTTTCTGCACGGGCTGGGCCACGCCGCCGGTATTGAAGAACTCCGGATCCTGGCCTCTCAGCTTCGGATCGGCGTAAATCAGCCAGGGATTGATCGCCGCGGCTGTTACGCTGGCGGTTTTAAGGCCGATGCGCTTGAGCAAGGCAGGTTCCAGCAAGTAAGAAAGCGATACTGTCTTCAACCGGATCATATCACCCTTGGCCACCCTTTCGGTGGAATAATTGTAGTTATTGTAAGGATATTCCCCGCTCAGCCCGCTCTTTTCATATGCACCATAAATCGGGGGGACCCGGGTGTACTGCTCGTCTCCCGGCATTACCCAGCGGTCCTGGAATTCTTTCGGCGATGCGTCCAGGTCGGAGTAATCGACGTGGAAGGCCGGGTAGAGCCGGATCATATTGCCTGCCTGGTAGGTCACGAAAACGTTCAGCGAAAGCGATTTGTAATTAAAAGTGTTGGAGAAGCCGCCTGCGATGGTGGGGTCCACCGGTCCCATATACTTCAGGAACCCGACGTTGTAGTCCTGCAGGTAAACGGATCCCGACACTTCTCCTTTTTCGTTTTGGAACAGCGGCTTGCCCGTCCGCGGATCGAGGCCGGTAAATGGAATGGCGAAGAGCCCCCGCGCGGGGTACCCCTGCTGTGCGCCGCCTTCCGCCACCACCAGGTTGTAAATGCTCGGCCGGTTGCGCAGGCGCGTGATCTTGGTGGTGTTGTAGCCGAAGGTCAGGTTCGTTTTCCATCCCCAGTCCTGCTGCTTGACCACCTGCCCGCCTACCAGCACTTCGATACCCTGGGCGTCCATGTCGGCGTAGTTCGCCGCTTTGAGCGACTGCCCGCCTACGCCGGAGGTGCGTACCACGCTGATCAGGTCGAAGCTTTGGCGCATATAGGCGTCTACACTCACGTTCAGTTTTTTCTGGAAAAGGCCGAAGTCGAGGCCTATGTTGCTGGTGTAGGCTTTTTCCCAGGTCAGGTCTTCGTTTTCCAGTTCCGCCAGTACGATCACCGATTCCATTTCGTTGAGGAAAGGACGGTTGGTATTGATATTCCGGAGCACGATGGTCGAGTTCGTGGCCGGGCCCATGCTGGCCGTGAGGCCGTAGGATCCGCGTACCGTCAGGTAATCGATCCAGGTGAGGTCCTGCATGAATGGCTCTGCGTCGGCGTTCCAGGAGCCGGCGATGCTCCAGGTGGGGAGCCAGCGGGCGCGGGCGGAACTGCCCAGGCGGTTGGAGCCGTCGTAGCGGCCGGTGGCCGTCAGGTTATATTTCTGCTGGTACGAATAACCGGCCGATCCATAAAATGCCACGAAGCGGTCGTAATCGCGGCTCATTCCATAATACGGGAAATTCGCTTCCAGGGTTTGCTTCACGATGCGGTAATCAACGAAGGGTACGCCGCCGTTGCCGTATTGATAGCCGAACCCGGTGTTATTGGCGTTTTGGCGGTCGGTGGATTTCACCTGCATACCGGCCAGGAGGTTCAGCGAATGTGTATTGTTGATGGTTTTGTTGTAATTGAGGCTGGGACGGATATCGTAGTTCACCATCTGGTCTTCGGTACGGTTGTAGAAACCGCCGTAAGGCAGCACAACAACAGGCTCCGCCTCGGGATCGTCGGGGTCGCGGTAGAGGAATTTATTGTTCTGCCGGATAATGGAATTGCCCGCGGCGCGGTAGGCGTTGGCCATATTGGCGCCTTCCTTGATCTGGTGCTCCATGGAGGATTTCACGTAGCGGAGTGCACCCACGAAATCGAGCTTCAGGTCGTTGGTGAGCTTGATAGAGAGATCTCCCTGCAGCCGGATATCAGCCACGTTGATATCGAGGTAGTTATTTTCCAGTTCAGTGAGGATGTTAAATGGTGCGTAGTTGCGCTGGAAGTATTCGCGGTCGCCGTTCACGTCATATGCCGTGAGGGTACGGCTGGAGTTGAGGGCGAAGTTGAACGGGTTGATGTCGAAGTCGCGGTCCATTTTGCCCTCCACCGGGTTGGGGTTCCGCTTCAGCGACCCCGGCGCCCGCTGCTGGCGCACGGAGGCCAGTGTGGAGAAACCCACGGTAACGCGGTCCGACAACTGGTAGTTGTTCCGGAAGTTCAGGGTGTAACGGTTGACGCGGTCGGCGATGGTCCAGCCATTGTCTCCGTAATAGCTGGTGGAGAAGTACGACTGCGATTTGTCGGTACCGAACGAAAGGCTGAGGGAATGCTCCTGCATGAAGTTATTCTTAAACAGCAGGTCGTACCAATCGGTATTGGCGGCGGCGTACCTTTTGAGAAAATTCTCGCGGCCTTCCCGGGTATTGGGTATCTGGTAGTTGCCGTTGGCATCTGCCTGGAGGCCCTGGTACATTTTCCCGTACACGCCCCAGTTAGCGTTATTAAGGGTGGAAACGTTCAGGTAGCCTTTCCGTTCCAGTTCCGCGAGTACAGACATCTGTTCCCCTGAGTTCATGATGCTGTATTCTCCGTAGGAGGGCACCAGCTGGGTGCTGAAGTTGCCGGTATAATTCACGACGGGTTTGCCGATTTTACCTTTTTTGGTGGTGATGACCACGACCCCGTTCATGGCGCGGGCGCCGTAGAGTGCGGTGGCGGCGGCGTCTTTCAGGATGGCGTAGCTTTCGATGTCGTTGGGGTTGAGCCCTGCCACCGCGGACCCCAGCAAGGTGGTGGGGTCGCCGGAAGAGAGCTGGTCGTTGGAGATATTCACCATATCTTCCAGCACTACTCCGTCTACTACCCATAACGGTTTGTTGTCGCCGTTGATGGACGTGGCGCCGCGCACCCTGATTTTGGGCGCCGACCCGAAGGTGCTGGAAACGTTCTGGATGGTAACCCCGGCCGCGCGCCCTTCGAGGCTGCGGGTGATGTCGCTCAGACCGTCGATTTTAACGTCGTCGGCTTTCAGGGTGACGGCTGCGCCGGAGAATTTCCGTTTTTCCAGGTCCTGGAAACCGGTCACCACCACTTCCGACAACTGTCCTTCCAGCTGTTGGAGCCGGACGTTGAGCATTTGCCCGCGGTAGATGTGCACGGAGGATTTTTTACCCAGGTAGGTAAAGCGGAGGCTGTCGCCACTGCGGGCGGCGAGGGCGAAGTAACCGTCGGCATCCGTCATGGCGCCCCTCCGGCTTACGAGGTTTTCGACGGTGACGCCGGGCAAGGGAATGTTTTCTTCCGCATCGATGACGCGCCCCCGGGCTGTGGGGATGGAATCCTGGTAAAAGGATGCAGGCGGGGCGGCTTCAGCAGGTTGTGGTGTAGCGGCTAATAGCGGTAATAGGAGGACTGCCGGGGACTTTTTGAGCCAATCCCGGACCACCATATAGGTATCCATCATATGCATGGGTGTACATGATTTTTATAGTTACGATCTGGTTCTGGTTGATATGTCAGTAGCTCAAACCTTTATACTGCGCGGGGTGCTTCGACACAATGAGTGTAACAGACAATCATTGACGGTACTGTTCCATAAGTTACACAATAATTGGCAGGAATGTTGAAATTGCGCGGCATTTTTGTTGTCCGGGATGAGCGACATGACAAGTTAGCTATATTCCTTATACAACTTCCGGTATCAACGAATGGGACAGGCGCTGCCGTCGGGCCGTCGGGCTGCCGGGCGGGGCTTCATGGAATAGCTGCGCCAGCCGGCGCGGCACTGGATACGGGAAAAATGTCATAGGGGATTAGAATAGGGGCGCAAGTTAGCGCCAAAATTTGACTTCCTCCGTATAGCCGTTATTTTTGTCATCTTTATATATGCAACAACTCCTCGCGCATCTCGCCCGTTACCATCCCATCAGCCCCGCCGCGCGGCAGGCGCTGGAAGATTGCCTCACGGAATCCGTGCACGCCAAAAACGAGCTGCTCATCGTACAAGGACAGGTTTGCCGGCGGCTGTACTTCGTGGAAAAAGGCTGCCTGCGCGGGTATTATCATTTGGACGGGAAGGAGATCACGCACTGGTTCGGCTTCGAGCAGGATTTCGTCACTTCCTTCCATAGCTTCACCACCGGCCAGCCCGCGATGGAAAACATCCAGCTGATGGAAGGTGCGGTCCTCTGGTCGGTTTCCCGGGAAGAACTTCTCCGGTTGCTGGACGCGCATCATGAACTGGAGCGGTTGGTGCGGATCGCGTATGAGAAATATTACCTGCGGCTGGAAGAGCGGTACGTCAACGCGCAGTTTAAATCGGCGGCGGAACGGTACGAACAGCTGCTGGAACAGGCCCCCTACATCCTGGAACGCGCCCCGCTGGGGTATGTGGCGTCTTACCTGGGGATTTCGCAGGAAACCCTCAGCAGGGTTCGCGGCCGCCTTTAACATTTCCCCCGGCGTTTTTTGACGGATGTCAAAAGTTGGACGGAAGGGCGGATATATCTTGGCAGTATTAAATGCAACACCTTTATGGAAACTGTCAAACAACAACAACCCTCCGCCGCCTTCGTCGCCGCTTCCTGGATCGCCCTGCTTGCCGGCGCCGTTGCGTTCAACATCGGCTTATGGAACGCCCCCATGCAGCTCAACGAGAAAGGATACTACTTCACCGTGCTCATGTTCGGCCTCTTCGCCGCCGTTTCCGTGCAGAAATCGGTGCGCGACCAGATGGAGGGCATCCCTGTTACCGCGATTTATTATGGACTGTCGTGGTTCAGTACAATCCTCGCCGTGGTGCTGCTCACGGTCGGCTTGTGGAATGCCGAACTAACGCGCAGCGAGAAGGGGTTCTACGCCATGTCTTTCGTGCTGGCTTTGTTCGGCGCTATCGCCGTACAAAAGAACACCCGCGACGCGAAGGTTTTCCGCCGGGAAGAAGACGCCAAACAATAGCCCGGCCTGTCATCCATTTAACATTCCCCATTACCAGGTACTTCTGTGAATAGCGAAAGCCCCCCGGGACCGGGGGGCTTTCTGTTGTCATGCCGCTTATTATTTATCCAGTAATTCGTTGATCATCAGTTCCAGGGTCCGCTGGTTGTGCCCGTCGGTCCGGAAGTTGGAGAAAACGATATTCCCTTCTTTGTCGATCAGGTAATTGGTAGGTGCGCCGCGGGCGATGAGGTTGCCGCGCTTTTCGGGCTCGTCGCGCACGGGTATAAATGAATATCCGCTCTGGTTCATGAAAGGTACCACGTAAGGATCTTGTTCGTGGGCGATATTGATACCCACGTATGCCAGCTGGTCCTTTCCGTATTTCCGTACCACTGCTTCGAAGTGCGGGAACTCGCCGCGGCAGGGGCCGCACCCGGGGAACCAGTACGTTACCAGCACTACTTTCCCTTTCAGGCTTTCCAGGGAAGTTTTGCCTGCAGTCATATAGTTATCGAGAGAGAACGCCGTCGCGGGTTTGGATGCCGCTTTGCGGACATTCCAGACATCCGCCTGGATGGCCGCATCGTTCTTCCCCAGCTTTCCGCCGTATTGGGTCATGAAGCCGTACACTTCTTCCGTGGGCTCCACTGCGTAATAACGGAGCAGGCTGTCGTAAGCCGCGGCCGTGTTGCCCATCGCGTGGCTGGTGATCGCTTTCTCTTTCAACAGCAAATATATGGTTGGACCGTACCGCATCCTGGGCGCGGCAGCCAGTTGTTGCATCGCTTCGGCATATTTTCCCTCCGCCGCCAAGGCGCGGCCGCCCACGATCGCATCGGCCACCGCTTTGTTCTGCAACCATTGCTGGCTGGAGCGGAGCGAATCGTTCCGTAACATTTCCGCAGCGAGCTCCTGCGCTTTCGGCGCATCGTTGGCGAGCAGGTAGCCGTAGTAATTGTTCATGGCGCTCATCGCCCAGCCATTTTTACCCGGATCGAATTGTTTGCGGGCCATTTCCCACACATCAGTTTTCACCTTCGGGTTCTGCGAACGTTGCGCCAGCCAGTACAGCGCCTGCGCGCCCCTTTCCGTGCCTGGGAAGCGCTTCGGTACTTCCAGCATCATATGGTGGTGTTTGGTGGAATCCGCTTCTGAAAAAGAGCTGGCGTAGTAAAAGGCGTAATTAGGGTTGGACGGATCGGCCTCGGTGGCCTTGCGGAGATATTCGCGCCCAGCGGCGAAGTCACCCCATCTTTCGGCATCGATCCACAACATCTGGTAGGCTTCGCCGTTTTGGGGATCAAGCTTCACCACCTGCTCCAGGTAAGGCTTTGCGGCGGGCAACTCTTTATCGTACAGCGCCGAAGCGAAAGCGAAAGGAATCGCCACGGAGCGGGGGTTCTTCCTGATCCATTTATCATATTGCGCCTGCACTTTTTTGCTTTCCGCGCCAGCCGCATAAATGTAATCTTCATGCGCCTTCGTGTTGTTGAAATCCTTCTTCACAGCCTTCCGCAGCGACTTGATTTCTTTAGGCGTGGCTTTCGGCTCCTTGCGCTGTCCTTCCTGGGCATAAGCGCCCAGGGTCAGCATGCCGGCGGCAAGCAGACAAATCAATTTTTTCATGTCGGGTTGATTTTGACGTTTTGTATAACGGGTGAAACTGGATTAATACTTGTTTTGTTGGATTTGACCGTTGCTGGCGATGATCTCCGTTTGCGGGATCGGCGTGGCAAAGCGGCGGGAGTCTTTAGGCAGCGTGTACGTTTTCTCCGCTTCATTCGTTTGCACGGCGGCCGAGTTGTACGGGAAGAACGAACGGCTCAGCGATACATCGTCGTTCGGATAGTCGTTGCTGTTAAACCGGCGGATATCCATCCAGCGGTGTACGAATGGCATTTCGCGGCGGCGTTCCTGCAATACTTTGGCGATGGCGTCGTCGTTCGAGGTGGCGCTAAGGTTCACCCAGCTTCCCGGCTCCATGCGCTTGGCACGCAGCTGGTTGAGCGCGGCCATGGCATCGGCGGGCTTGCCGGACCGGGCCAGGGCTTCCGCTTTCGTGAGGAGCATCTCGGCTACGGTAGGCCCCGAAGGCATGCGATCCTTAAAAAAGAAAACATACCCCGGGTAATCATAACCGGGATTGATCATCGAGCGATCGTACGAATACCCTTCCACCATATGATAGCGGTAGCGGAGATCATGGTCTTTGTCGTACAGGCTGAGGAGCGCCTCGCTCGGCAGGTACCACCAGCTGTCGTGCGATAGCATGCGGAAATAGAGAAACTCTTTCCAGCCCAGCATATCCGTCTGGTCGATCTGGTTATCGTGCGTGTAGGGGTATTGCAGCACTACGGTTTTCACTTCCGGTGTACCGGGGTTCACGACCAGGCTCTGCGTTCTGCCATAGCGCATTTCGGTATTGTAATCCACCAGGGTGCCGTACTCATCGAGGGCCGCCTGGGCGTATTTCAGGGCTTCGGCGTAATTGCCGCGGGTGAGGTAATAGCGGGCGGCGAAGCCTTTCACGCCGGTAGTACTGGCGCGCCAGTGGCGGGCGCGGCCGTTTTGCACGAGGGGAACAGTCGTCTTAAGTGCTTCCGACAGGTCGGATTCAATTTGCTGGTATACTTTTTCAAGGGGCGCGCGGGCCATGGGCTCGTCGAAGCTGGTCGACAGCTTGATAGGCACACCTGGTTCATTTTTGCTGGCGTCCGTGTAAGGGAGTGCATAAGTATTCGCCAGCTGAAAATAACTGTACGCGCGGATGAAATGCGCATCGGCGGTAAGGGAGGCTTTTTGCTCCGCAGTGCCGGATACGGATTCCACCAGGCTCAATACCATGTTAGCAGTGAAGATTTTCTTGTATTCGTTGGTCCAGAAGCCGTCGCGGGTATCGTCGGGCAGGTACCGGGTGTCCCACAACGCGCACTGGATGCCGGTGAGGTTGAACGGCGTACGGGCGGCCTTGTACATCTCGGCTTTCAGGCCGTAATCGTCTGTACTGTAAATCGCGTAACGGTTGCTTTCGCTGTAGAAGCTGGCATGCGCGTTGAGCAGGGCTTCCAGCTGGTCGGCGGTTTTCACTTCCAGCGCGGAAGTCTTGCTCGGGCGTTCTTCTAAAAATTTATCGCAGGAGGCGAAGCCCAGCGCGCCGCAGATGAAGGCGGTGCGGAATATATGTCTGAATTGGATCGTCATGTGTTCTGTTTTTTTGAATCGAAAAAACCGGGTTAGAGACTGCACTTGATACCGAGCGTCACGGTAGGTTGCGGGCGGAGGAAACCTTTCCGGAATTCCGGATCTTCCTTCGCGTTGTTGCCGTAAATGGTGAAGAGGTTATTTCCCTGTGCAAACACCTGTACGTGCTGGAAACCGATTTTCGCCAGTTTCGCCTTGTCGAGGTTATACGTCAGGTTCACTTCCTGCATCCGGATATGTCCGGCCTTTTCAACGAGATAATTCATGTAGGGGAAGAAGCGGTCCCAGAAATAGTAACGGTCTTCCACATCATTCTGCGGCAGCGGGATGATCTGTTGCATATCGCCGTTCAACACTTCCGAAATCTTCTCGTTCGGCAACACACGGGTAGACCATACGGCCGGGTAATTGAAGCCAAGCCGCTCGAACACATGACCGAACTTGCCTGTTACGATGAACGACAAGTCGAAATCATACACGCGGAGAGTGTTCATGAAGCCCAGGGTATAGGGCGCCACAGTGGTACCTGCGTTCTGCATGTAATTGCGGCCGTCGCCAGGGGTGAAGGTGAAGAAGTTGTATAACGTTCCTTTATCCCCGTACACCATCGGCTGCCCGTCGTGCACGCCGGCATAGCGGTAACGCCAGAGCGCGTCGGCATTGGCGCCCTGCACGTACGCCGCGGTGCCGCCGTTCGCCAGCGAATACGCCGCGTAGTTGGCGATGAACAGCTTCTCGATGCGGTTTTTGTTATATGCGAAATTCAGGTTGCCCTGCCAGCTGATGCGCCTGGCGATGCGCTGCGAAGTACCGATTTCCAGTTCGACGCCGCGGTTGCTGATCTCAGCGTTGTTCAGCTTCTGGGTGGTGGTACCGTTGATGGCGGGGATGGTCACCTGCGCGATCTGGTCCTTTCCATATTTATTATACAAATCGATCTTACCGAATAATTTATTATCAAACAGGCCGTAATCCAGGCCGATGTTCCAGGTCGCCGTTTTCTCCCAACGCAGCGAAGGGTTGCCGAAGCTGGAGATCGTGGCGGTATTATCACCGGTATACACATTCGAAACGGAGCCCAGCGCGATCAGCGGCTTAAACGAGGTCGTGCGGTCTTCGTTGCCGTTGTAGCCATATGTAGCGCGGAGGTTCAGGCGGTTGATGGTATTGTTATGCTGCAGGAAGCGCTCCCGGTGCATGGCCCATCCCAAACCAGCCGACCAGAACGGCGAATAGCGGTATTTCGGATCGTCAGCGATGATATTAGAGGCATCGGTCCGGAAACTGCCGGATACGGTGTACTTGCCCAGGTAAGTATAAGCCAGGTTGGCGAAAGAAGAGAAATAACGGTTGGTGTTGTAGGCGAACCCGTTCCCGTAGGGAATCGTGAAGTTGTTGCCCTGCCAGTTCTGGATCGTTTTGAATGTACCGCCCGGACCATTGGGAAGTATGCCTGAAGTCAGCGTTTCATCATTGTAACCATAAGTCAGCGGGTTGGCGAAGAATTCCGTCACCGCATTGGCGATCTCCACACCTGCGATGACATTCACTTCATGATCGCGGTGGAAGGTGTTGTTGTAGTTCACGGAGTTCCGCCAGTTGTATGCCTGGGTGCGGTAGCGTTGTTGTCCCAGTATGCTCCCTTTCGGAATATTGGGAGAAACGGCGCCGGTGGTTTGGTTCCAGGAAGCGCCCTGGTTCACTGTCTGCCGTACATAGAACGTTTGATCGTTGTAATAATTGCGGACGTTATTATTGAAAATCTCGTACTGGAACTTACTGTCCAGCGTAAGGCCTTTCATGAGCTTGAGCGTGAGCCCGCCCATAAAGCGCGCGTTCAGATGCGTGCGGGTCAGTTTCCGGTTGTTGATCTCGCGCACGGGATTGTAGCTCCAATCGGCATACGGGAAGCGCCCGGTAGGGATGTGCCGGTCGAGGATCGGCATGTAATATTGTTGCAGGTTGGTGAGCGACCCGTCGGGGTTCTGCAGCATTTCGTAAGGAGAAATATCCTGGATATCCGCCAGCTTCAGGCCGCTGCTGTCTTGCTTGTTGTAATGCACCATACCGCCGATACTGAGGTCGAGCCATTTGGTGATATTGGCGACGGAGCGGAAGTTGAGGAGGTACTTCTGGTAACCGGTATTTTTAAAATTAGACTGGTTGTTTTCGAACAGCAGCGAAACCATGTTGGTCATCCGGCCGGTGGAGCCCGACAGGCTGAGGTTGTACTGCTGGGTGATGGGGTTGTCGAGCAGCAGGTCGCGGATTTGTTGCTTGTTGTTCTGGCGCGAGAGCTGCGCCAGAATGGCATCCCTTTCCGTTTCGGAAATGTAGCCGAGATAATGCTCGTTGAGTGCCACGGTGGCCGAAGACCAGGCCAGGTCCGCGTCTTGCACGGAGCCGGGATTGGTCATGGCGCTCCATTTGTTGAAGGCGCGTTGCTCGTAATCCACGGTTTCGGCGGAGGTGGCCAACGGGTTGATATAATCGAGGTCCAGTTTGCCGGCCATCCGGGTGAAGGCGGAGAAGTCGATGCGCAGGGGGGTGTTGCGCTGGCCTTTCTTTGTTACCACTACGATCACGCCGTTGGCGGAGCGCGCACCCCAGATGGAAGCGGCGGCGGCGTCTTTGAGAATGGTCACGCTTTCCACGTCGTTGGGGTTGATGGTGGCGAAGTCGCCATTGATGGGGAAACCATCCACAACCACCAGCGGGGCTGCGGTGGCGTAGAGGCTCGATTTGCCGCGGATTTCGAAAGTGGGATTGCCGTCTACGTCCATTTTTGCCTGCACGCCTGCGGTGGTGCCGATGATGCGGCTGCCGATATTGGTGGACGGGCGGCCCAGTTGTTCCTTATCGATATAACCGAACGAGCCGGTCGCTCTTTCCTTGTTCAGTTGCTGGAAGCCTGTATTCACGACGGTAACGGTGCTGAGCTGGCGGGCGCCTTTCATTACTACATCCACCGACTTGCGGCCATGAAGCGCGACGATCTGGGTTTCAAGGCCCACGTAGCTAAAAACCAGTTCAGCGTTGGCATCGGGAACATTGAGTGCAAACTGTCCTTTGGCGCCGCTAAAAGTGCCGCCGCTGGCACCTTTCACGGAGATGCTCACACCTTCCAGCGGCTCACCGGCGGCATCGGTCACCCGGCCTTCGACGCGCACCATCTGGCGGATGGCGCTTTTATCGGCGACTACAATCATATCGTTCTCCAGCATTTTAAAATCGAGGTTGGAGCGCCCGAGCGCGTGGCTCAGCACTTCCGACACGGCGGTATTCTGTACTTCGATGCTCACCCGGAAATTGCGGGGAATGATATCATTGGAGAAAACGAAACGGTATGTCGTTTTCTTTTCAATGGAATTGAACAGTTGCTGGACGGAAACATCGTTCAGCTTCAACGTAACCCGGGTGTCTTGCGAATAGGTGTTCGCACTTACGTGGATGCATGCCACCACGGTAAGTAGAATGGTTAGTTTCATAAACATAATCAATTTGACAGGAGCCCACGGCTCCCCTTTCCCCAGCCTGGAAGTTGGTTTTTTTGCATACTTTCGTACAGGTTTAAAGTGAATAAACAGGAAACAGGTTACCGTGTCAACAGAACCCTGTCTCCCAGCTTGAACCAAGGGGGAATGCGTCACCATTCTCCCTTTTTTATGTCACATGTGATGTGTCCGGAGCGCGTCACCGCTCTTTCTCTCATCTACTGATGTAAAACCACGGTATGGTCGTTTTCGAACCGGAATCCGAATGGCCTGGAAAGCTGCATCACTTCCAGTACCCGGTGGAGGGTTTCTTTGTTGAAATGCCCTGTAAAATGATACCCGCGCAGCGTTTCCGTTTCGAAACGGATTTGTACGCCGTACCATCGTTCCAGCTTCCGGGCGATGTCCCCGAAAGACTCATCGGCGAAAATCAGCCGGTTGTCGACCCATGATAATTCAACAATGGCGCTGTCTTGTGGAATGTGTGTGAGAGAGTCGATAGCATATCCGCCAGGGGCTTTTCTCATGTCTGCCCGTTGCGGTTGTAATGGTTGAATATCTGATGATTCAGTTTGCCTGGCGATCACCAGTTTTTCTTTTGGTTGCAGATAGATCTGTTGTCCTGCGGGCATGTCGACCCGTACGCGGCCGCGGATCAATGCAGTTTCAACCGTTTGGTCGTCTTTATATGCTTTTACGTTGAAAGCCGTGCCCAGCACGGTGATGTCCATGTCTTCGGTATGAATGACGAAGGGGGCGGAAACGTCCTGAGCGATATCGAAAAATGCTTCTCCTTCCAGTGTCAGTTCGCGTTTGCCGTTGTGAAACCCGGGCTCGAGGCGTAAGGTACTGGCTGCGTTGAGGACTACTTTCGACCCGTCTGGCAGTTGGAAAGATTTCCGTTCGCCGGCTTTGCTGGCATACACGGGCATATTGCTTTCCGTTGCGGGTACGTCTTTGCGCATCCAGATCATCGTTAACACGAGGCCGGTCAATGTGGCGGCTACGGCCAGCGCATACCACTTCCATCCGTTCTGCTTTACGGCCTGAATTTTCCTTTCCTGCATGCCAGGCCTGATCCCCCGGGCAAACAGGGCTTCGGTGAACTTGCGGTGGTGGGCCGCGAAGACGTCTGCATCGAGGCCGCCGTTGAGGCAGAGATACATCACTTTGGCCGTTTGCACGAGGTCCCGTTTCTCGGGGTGGGCCGCCTGCCACTGCTCCCAAAACCTTATTGCGGCCGGGTTGGTTCCCATGCAATACTGCTGGAAGGATTCATCCATCACCAGGTCTTCCGCCTTATGCCGCCAATAGTTCATCTCCTCGCTTTACAGTATAGAGCAGGCAGGAAAGCGGATTTACTATGAAATTGTTAATTTTTTCCCGTTTAATGCAAAATCAGCAGCAAAGCGGCGGAGATCAGGGTTTCGATGGGAAGGCCTGAAGATTGCACGTGCCCTTTCAGTTCGAGTTTCAGTTGTTTGAGGGCGTCGTGTATAATATTATAGGCTGTTCTTTTGGTGATGCCGCAGGTGAGGGCGATATGGTCGTAATCGAGGTCTTCGAAGAATTTCATACGCAGGAGTTGTTGCTGCCGCTGGGTAAGGCGGCGGAAAGCTTTCGCGAATACCTGGGTGAACGCGTCGTTCCCTTCGATGGCGGCGAGGTAATCTTCATGCGACCACTGGAGCTTCTGGGCCGAGGGGGCTTCCTGGTGGTGTTCCAGGCGCTTCTTGCCCGAGGCGATTTCGCGCAGCATGCGCCGGTGCAGACAGGTGATGAGGTACGCACGGACGTTGGACACCTCCGGCAGCGTATGCCGCCTCTCCCAGAGATCGAGCAATACCGCGGTAAAGCAGTCATTGGCCAGGTCGCGGTCGCCCGTGAGCTTAACGCCATAATTGATAAGGCCTGTATAATGCAACTGGTACAAAGCAGATAATGCATCCGTATTTCCGTCCCGGAGCTGGCACCAATAATCCTGCGTGTGCAAATTCCCGTTCATGCTCGTTAGTTGGTTGATAAAGGGGCGGATGAATCACGTTACTGAAGGCATCCAAGTTAAGGCATTCCGCCGAAATTTACAACCCGCCCGGTATCCGGTGGTTCTGACTCCTTATTAAATGGCTCCCGGCCGGAAACGAAAAAGCCCGCGCACGGGGCGCGGGCTTCCATCCTTACTTATAAAAAAGGCTAACCTTGTGTCTGCGGTTGGGCAGGTTGTGCAGGTTGCGCTCCGGGAGCGGGTTCCGCGCTATCCGGCGCCTTGTCGATCAGCTCCATGAACTGGTCGAGTTTCGGTGTGATGATGATCTGGGTGCGGCGGTTGCGCGT
This sequence comes from Chitinophaga pollutisoli, assembly GCF_038396755.1. Taxonomy (NCBI): domain Bacteria; kingdom Pseudomonadati; phylum Bacteroidota; class Chitinophagia; order Chitinophagales; family Chitinophagaceae; genus Chitinophaga; species Chitinophaga pollutisoli. The sequence goes on from NZ_CP149822.1 coordinate 2,074,482, forward strand.
TTTACCTTCAGGCGTATCGTTCGACGCGATCGGGTTGTATTCGCCGCGGCCACCGGCAGTGAGGCGTTTCGGGTCCACACCATAATTGTTCTGCAGCGATTGCACCACCGAAGAGGCGCGCAGGGTACTGAGATCCCAGTTGTTGCGGATATTCGGTTTGTTGATCGGCACATTATCCGTATTACCCTCGATCAGCACGTCGTAATCGCGGTAATCTTTAATGATCTTGGCGATTTTGCTAAGGGTTTCGCCTGCGGCGGGGGAAATTTCGTAGCTGCCGGATTTATACAGCATGTTGTCCGACAATGAGATATACACCACGCCTTTCAGCACCTGCACGTCCACATCGCGCATTTCCTCGCGGCTCAGGGAGCGGGTCAGGTTGTTGGTGAGCACCATGTTGAGGGAGTCGCTCTTGTTCTTGGAATTCACCAGTTGCTGGATGTAGCGGTTGGAAGCGTTGATCTCGTCTACCAGTTTGGAAATATTCACATTACCCTGGCTGGAAGAGTTCAGGCATTTGTCCAGCGCTTCCTGTAACGAACGGAGTCCCGCCCGTTGCGAAGCGATCTGTTCTTCGAGGCTGCGCACGCGGGTGGAAGATCCCGACATCTCGCGCTGGCAATCGTTGTACTTATCGGTAAGGGCTTTGTAATCGTTCTGCAACTCACCATAATTACCTTGCAGCGCTGCGAATTTCTTGTTGCTCACGCATCCTGTCCCCAGGATGGCCACCGCGAAAAATGCGGTTGATATTGCTATTATTTTCATATCACAAAAGGATTAAGACTCATAGTGTTACAAAGGTTGTACCATTACTGCTCATTCGACTTACTTCATTAACAATCAATCAACAAGAAATGTTCATGCTGCTTAATGTGTTTACAGAAACGTTGAAATTCCGGAATGGATGGATGGATGCGCGGGCTGATTTCACCGCAAATAGAAGATGTATGGCGTAGCAATAGTTGTCAGCCGTTCGTATCCGGCTGGCCGCTCACCCAGGCTTTCGCCATATCGAACCCCGAGAGCGGGTAAGCCCTGATTTCGCCATGGACCAGCGGGCTGAGGGTACGGTAAGCGATGCGGACCCAGCGCTCGTCCGACACGATGGCCATCCGCTCCCATTTGAAGAAATGTTCGAAGCTCACTTTGAGGTACTCCAGAAACGCTCCGATGCTGTAATTCCCCATGTCCGTCTCCAGCTTTACCAGGAAATTGATGTGGCCGAATTTTTCCGCCACCTCATCCACCCGGCGCATGACCACGTCGCGGTATTCTTCTTTGCTGACAGCCCCGGAGGCGGCGTAAGCGGCTACATGCGCGGGGAAATCTTCCAACAGTTGTACCATGATATTTATTTAATGAACCTGCTTCCATTTTCGTGCCTGCGCTTCCGGCGGGAGCTGCTGCTGCCGGGGCTTTGTTGGATGGACGGTTTCCGCTCCCATTAAAAAATGCGTATTTTGTCGCGTCAACCATAAACGGAGCGTAAATTTTAGACATGGAGGATCTCTGGGGAAATGATCCGGAATGGCTGATCCGGCTCTCGAAAGGAGATGAATCTGCTTTCAGGGACCTGTTCTCCCGGTATCACGATTTTATTTATTCTTTTGCGGAACGCATGACCGGATCCGGCGATATCGCCCAGGACGTAGTCCAGGAAGTATTCATCAAACTTTGGCTGCAGCGATCCGAATTGCCGCAGGTGCAGAACCTGGGCGGATATATCAACCGCCTCACGCGCAATCACATACTGAACGGCCTGAAGCGCATGGCCCATGAGGCCGCCATCCTGCAGGACATCCATCCTTCGATCGGTACGCAGCCCGCCCTGCCGGACGCCAGCGCCGAAGCGCGCGAGCTGGAAGGCTTGCTCAACGCCGCTCTCAGCCAGCTGCCTCCCCAACAGCAGCGCGTGTACCGGATGAGCCGGCAGGAAGGACTGAAACATGAAGAGATCGCTGCCGCGCTGGGCATTTCCCGGGAAACCGTCAAAAAGCACATGATGGCCGCGCTGCAAACCATCCGCGGATACCTGCTCCGCCATCACAAGATCCCCGCGTTTATCGCCGCTTTCCTGGCGGCGTGGCTTTTCCGGAAATAAATTTTCACGCGCCACTACCCCTCTCTTCCTTCCCGTTTGTCAAACTGTTTTATTCCACCCTCAAATACCAATTGGCATGCCTTCATCCAGACTCGCGTACCTCGTGCGCCGACATTACGACCAGCTGTGCACCGCCGCGGAAACCGCCGAGCTGCTGGCCTTGTTGCGGCGCGAGAACGTCGATGCCGAAATGGACGGCCTGCTGGCTGAATTGATGGAGGAGCACCAGCCTCCGGCAGCGATGCCGGCAGCGCGGATGGAAGTGGCCTGGACCGGCTTCCGCCGCAAAACGCGCCCGGCCGTGTTGCGGAAAGTATGGCGTTGGTCGGCCGCCGCGGCTTTGCTGGCGGGCGTAGTGGCGGGAGGATGGATACTAGCGCGGAAGCCCGTTGCGGAGTCGCAGGTAATGGTGGCGGATATTGCGCCGGCCGCCGACAAAGCCGTACTGACGCTGGCCGACGGTTCCACCGTTTCGCTCGACAGCGCGGGAAGGATGCAGCTGCAGGAACAGGACGCCAGCATCATTCAGCAGGGCGGGTTGCTGGAATACGCCGCAGACGCTGCATCAGGTGAGATCCGGTATAACACGCTGCGCACCCCGCGGGGAGGCACGTTCCGGATTCAGCTTCCCGACGGCACGAAGGTTTGGCTCAACGCCGCCTCCAGCCTTCGCTACCCAACGGCGTTCAGTAATAAACTGCGCGAGGTGGAAATGACCGGGGAAGCGTATTTCGAGGTGAAGACAGACGCGGCTGCGCCGTTCCGCGTGAAGCTCGCGGCGGGCGCGGCGGTGGAAGTATTGGGAACGCATTTTAATATAGCGGCATATGAAGACGTGCGGGATATGACGGCTACCCTGACCGAGGGGTCGGTCCGCGTTTCGCAGGGCGCGCGCAGTGTAATGCTGGCGCCTGACGAACAGGCGGTGATCAGCCTGGAGGGTGATGTACCTATCCGGGTGTTGCAAAACGCCAACACGGAACAGGTGCTGGCCTGGAAGAACGGGTTGTTCCATTTCGACAACGTCCCTTTTACCGATGTCATGCGCCAGTTGTCGCGCTGGTATGATGTGGATGTGGAATACAGGGGGGCGGTGCCAACCCGGATATTCAGCGGCGAGCTGCAGCGCGGGTTAAGCCTGCAGCAGATCCTGGAAATCATGAAAGAAATGAAAATCGATGTACGCCTGGAAGAAGGCAGGAAACTGGTCGTAATGCCATAAAAGAAACCCCGGCGGCAACCGGGGCTCTGAGTGGCCTGGCATAACAAAAGTCTGACGGACTCATTATTAATCAACCAAACCATTGCAAAAGTATGCAAATCGCTGCGCTTTGTAAAGGGCATGTCGTGCCCGTACCCCGAGGGGGATTTATTCATTCAGGAATCAAAATCTGGCGAGTCATGAGAATCACCGCCTTTCTGATGTGCGTTTTCAGCCTGCAATTATCAGCCAGCAGCAGCGCACAAACCATCACCCTTACTACCCGTGAAACACCATTGCTGCAAATCTTTTCGGAGATCAAAAAGCAAACGGGGTATGTTGTTTTTTACCAGCCAAACGCTTTGCAGAAAACGGCGCCCGTGAGTGTTTCGGTAAGGCAGGCGCCGCTGGAGGCGTTTCTGCGGGAAATCCTGCAAGGGCAGGAACTGGATTTTTCCATTAAAAACCAAAATATCATCCTTCGCAAAAAGGATGCGCCGGTGTTTACGCTGCCCGCACTGCCGCCTCCCGAGATTACCGGACAGGTATTGGCGGAAGACGGCACCCCGTTGCCCGGCGCCACCATCCAGGTCAAAGGCACGCAGGTGCGTACGATGACGGACGCAGAAGGAAAATTCAAGCTCGAAGCAGATCCCGGCGCCACCCTCGTTGTGACCTTCATCGGTTACCAGACGCAGGAAGTGCGCGTGGGCACCCGCAAAAGCGTCATGCTCTCCATGCCCCAGGCCGTCAGCGCCCTGGATGCAAGCATCGTGCAGGGATACGGGGTTACTTCCCGCCGGCTCAGCACCAGCAACATCGCCAAAATCAGTGGCAAGGAACTGGAGATGACGCCCAACACCAACCCGCTGGCCGCATTGCAGGGCCGTGTTCCCGGTCTCATCATCACTGCCAACAATGGCTTGCCCGGCGCGCAATACAAAGTGGAAATACGCGGCCGCACGCAGGTAGAACGTTACGGCGGCGCGGATGATCAGCCGCTCTTCATCATCGATGGTGTACCCATGGCTTCCAACAATGGGAACATTAACATGCTGCAATCCGCCATTTCAGCCAACAGCACCGGTGGCCTGAGTCCGTTCAGCGGCATCAACACCGCCGACATCGAAAGCATCGAAATCCTCAAGGACGCCGACGCCACCGCCATTTACGGCAGCCGCGGCGCCAACGGCGTGATCCTGGTTTCTACCCGCCGCGCGAAAGCCGGCGCGCTGCAGTTCAACTTCAACGGAGCCACCGGCGCCAGCCGCGTCCGCATCCCGCATATGCTCAGCACCAAAGAGTATATGGCCATGCGCAACGAAGCCTTCGCCAACGACGGCATCACGCCGAACAAGACGAATGCATATGATATGCTCGTATGGGATGCTACCCGGGACAACAACCTCGCCAAACAACTGCTCGGCGGAACAGCCAGCTATACGAACCTCCAGGCAGCCGCCTCCGGTGGAACGCAAACATTGCAATACCGCCTCAGCGGGGGCTACAACCGGCAAACCGATATCTATCCCGGTACCTTCCCCAATACCCGCTCCGCCGCCAGCCTGAGCCTCACCAGCCGCTCGAAGAACCAGAAGATTACCATGACCTTCAACGCCAACTATTCTTCCAACAAGAATACCAGCACTTCCTCCGACCTTGCCATGAAGCTCACCCTGCCTCCCAACTTCCTCATGTACGACGACCAGGGCAACATCGCGTGGAACGAAGGCGGCATCCAGACCGATCACCCGCTGGCCTATACTTTAAAAAAATACACCGCCATATCGGACAACCTGACCGGCAACCTCAACCTGTCCTACGCCGTGCTGAAGAATCTCATCGTCCGCGCGAACGTTGGTTACAACACCATCAAAACGGAAGAGCTGAGCCTTACGCCCAGGGCTTCCATCAATCCGCTGGACAAAACTTCTGTCTCAAACGCCCAATTCGGCAACAATAACTTCAACAGCTGGATCTTCGAGCCGCAGGTGGATTACTTTACCTATATCGGCAAAGGAAAACTCACCGCGATGGCAGGGGCAACTTACCAGAACCGGGAGAACAACGGTTATAGCTTCCGGGCGGAAGGTTATACCAGCGACGAATTCCTGGGCTCCCTCGTAGGCTTGCCGTCTACCGCGCTGAAAGTGATGAGCAGCCAGCAGACCCAATACAAATACCAGGCATTCTTCGGACGGCTCAATTATGTGCACGCTGAAAAATATCTGGTGAACCTTTCCGGAAGACGCGATGGCAGCAGCCGCTTCGGTCCCAACTATCGCTTTTCCAATTTCGGCGCGGCCGGCCTCGGGTGGATTTTCACCAGCGAGCCTTTCATGAAAGACCTCACTTTCCTGAGCTTCGGCAAGCTGCGCGCCAGCTATGGGATAACGGGCAACGACCAGATCGGTGATTACAAGTACCTGGATGCCTATTCCACCAACGCGTTCACGCCGACTTACAACGATTCCACCGCGCTTGTTCCCAGCGCCCTGTTCAAACCCGATCTGCATTGGGAAAAGAACAAAAAATCCGAGATCGGGCTGGAGCTGGGTTTCCTGAAAGACCGTATTTTGTTCAGCGCCGCCTGGTACCGCAACGTATCGAGCGATCCCCTGGTCAATTATCCCCTTCCTTCCACCACCGGCTTCACCACCATCACGGCGAACCTGGCCGGCGTACTCGTGGAAAACAAAGGCTGGGAGCTGAGCCTCGTGTCCAACAACATCGTTAAAAAAGATTTCAGCTGGACCACCAATTTCAACATCACCATCCCCAAAAACCAATTACTGCGCTTCCCGAATATCGAGCAAAGTTCCTATGCGCGTTCCTACCAGGTAGGCAGGCCGCTGAACGTGATCTTCGCCGCGCATTACCTCGGCGTCAACCCGCAAACCGGCCTGTATGAAGTGGAAGACACGAATAAAGACGGCGTCTACTCCACGCTGGATTTTCAGTTCACGAAAGACACCGATCCCGACTTCTATGGCGGTTTGACCAATACCATCCGCTATAAACAGTTCTCGCTCGATTTCCTCATCCAGTTCCATAAGCAGCTCGACCAGAACTGGCTGACGGCCATGACGAGCGGCTTCAGCCAGGTGCCCGTGGGTGGCATTCTCAATGTTCCTTACCTGGACATGCAGCCCTGGCGCAAACCGGGAGACATCGCACTGCTCCAGAAATACACCACCCGCTCTTCGGCCTCCAATTCCCTGCAGGGCAACTACGCGGCGGCTTTCTCTGACGCGAAGTATACGGATGCCGCATTCATCCGGTTAAAAAACGTATACCTGACTTACACCCTCTCCTCCGCCATTGCGAGAAAAATCAGGATGAATACCGTACAGGTGTTTATGCAGGCGCAGAACCTTTTCACGTGGAGCTCCCGCCCCGGCGCGGATCCGGAAACCGTGTTCCTTTCCAGGACGCCTCCCATGAAAACGGCTACGATCGGCCTCCAGCTCAATTTTTAATGTCAATTCAAAGCAAGAACCATGAAATCGATTATACAATATGGAATAGCGCTGCTCCTGCTGTCGGGTTGCAACAAATTTGTGGATGTCCCCCTTCCCATCAGCCAGCTGAGCACGGCCACCACTTATGCCGACGATGAGAAGGCGGCGTCCGCGGTACGGGGAATTTACGCTTCTACGCAAAACGTGTGGGGAAGCGGTCCATTCAGCGGTACACTGAGCGCCAACGCAGGCATGAGCGCCGACGAGCTGATCCGGATCGCCTACAGCGCCGACCAGGATGCGTTTTTCCAGAACAACCTCACTCCTGCCACGCCCGCTATCGGGAACGGTATCTGGGGATCGTACTACAATATTATTTACCAGGCCAACAGCGCGGTGATGAACCTGGAGAAATCCCCCGGCGTAACGCCCGCCAAAAAACTGACGCTCATCAGCGAAGCGAAATTCCTCCGCGCCATCTGTTATTTCTACCTCCTGAACCTGTACGGGGAAGTGCCGCTCACCACGAGCACCGATTACATGCAAAACGCCTTGCTATCGCGTACTGATACCGGTAAAATCTGGCAACAGATCGAAAACGACCTTCGCTATGCGGTCGCCAATGGCAGCACCTTGTATTCCGCCACGGGCACCCGCAGCAGGGCCAACAGCTACTCCGCTTCGGCGCTGCTGGCGCGCGTGCAGCTGTACCGCAAAAACTGGACTGATGCGGAAACGCTGGCCACCAACGTGCTCGGCGGCCAGCTGTTTAAACTGGATACGCTGGGCGGCATCATGCTGACCACATCCACCGAACCTATCTTTTACATTTCCAACGCTGGCACCAACCTGTATGCCATCGAAGGCCAGCAATTGCACGGCGTCAGCCTGCAATACCGGATCAGTCCGGCGCTGGCGGCGGCGTTCGAACCGGGTGACCAGCGCTTCGCGCAATGGACGAAACCCGCATCCGACAACAAGCCCGCTTTGTCGAAATACAAAATCCTCAGCGGCTCAGGGGCAGGCGGTAAAAAAGAAGCTACCGTTGTGTTGCGAGTAGCCGAACAGTACCTCATTCGCGCTGAGGCCCGCGCCCAGCGCGACAACCTCGCCGGCGCCATTGCCGACCTGGATATGGTGCGCCAGCGCGCAGGGCTCCCGCTCATCGCCGACACAAATCCGGGCATTTCCAAATCCGATCTGCTCGACGCCATCTTGCACGAGCGCTTCGTGGAGCTGTTCGGCGAATTCGGCCATCGCTGGCTGGACGTGAAGCGCTCCGGCAAAGCGGACCTCATCTTCGGCGCCAATAAACCCGGCTGGGAAAGCACCGACGCGCTCTACCCCATTCCCCAGGGTGACAGAAACAACAATCCGAACCTCGGCCAGAACGATGGCTACTAAAATTGAAATCATGAAAAAATGGATACTGGCGCTGAGCCTCCTCCCCATGGCGGCCACAGCGCAACAACGATTTACGATTGAAGGAAAAATCGCGGACTGGAAAGGGACCGACAGCCTGATGCTCATCCGCCACCTGGGCGCGGACTTCACCCAGGAGCGGGTGGTGGCTAAAGACGGCCATTTCACCTACACCGGCGAATTCACGACGCACGGCACCATCGCTTTCCGCCTCGATCATCCCGGCCGCCCGGATAGAAAAAATGTATCGCGCGACAATATCTCCCTTTGGCTGGAACCCGGGACGATTACCATTACCGGCCGCGATTCCCTGAAAACCGCAGCCATTAAAGGCGGGCAGCTCAACACCGATGCCGTGGCGCTCAAAAAGGCCACAGACCCCATCAGCGCGAAACTTAGCTCGCTGCGGATGAACGCCATGAAAGCCACGGAAGAAGAACGCGCATCCCCTGCCTTCAAAAAAGTGGACGAGGAATATGCGAAACTGGTAGGTGAATTGATCGCAGCCAACGCGGATTTCATCCGTAAACACCCCAATTCCCCCGTGGCCCTGGCGGCATTGAAACAGCTCGCCGGCCCGCGTATCGATTATGAAAAGATCGCGCCGCTGTACGAAGGCATGAGCGCAAAAATGAAAGCCAGCGCAGATGGGACAGAACTGGGAGAAAGGCTGCGCGTAGCCGCTCAAACCACGACAGGCGTCGTGATGCCCAACTTCGTTTCCTACGATACGCTGCGCGCGCCGCTGGAACTGAAAACCGTGCTCGCCGGCAGCAAGCTCACACTCGTGGATTTCTGGGCGTCGTGGTGCGGCCCCTGCCGCGCTGAAAACCCGAACGTGGTAAAGGCTTTTGAAGCCTTCAACGCCAAAGGCTTCAACATCATCAGCGTATCGCTGGATGATAACGCCGGCCGCTGGAAAGCCGCCATCATTAAAGACGGCATGCCCTGGTATCACGTTTCCAGCCTGCAGAAATGGGACGAGCCCATAGCCAAACAATTCGGCGTTAACGCCGTGCCGGACAACTTCCTGCTGGATGAAAAAGGTAAAGTAGTGGGCAGGGGATTGAAAGGAGAAGCCCTGTACAAGGCCATCGAGGCCCGGTTACGATAAAACGGTATCCATGAATATCCAACGGACTGTTCTCGCAAGCGGCAGTCCGTTTTTCTTTTACCGCAACGGGAAAGGGTTCACAGCCATGTACTCCGCCAGGTATGCCCGGGGCGAAACGCCCTTCACGCTTTTGAACACGCGGTTAAAATTGGTGAGGCTGTTGAATCCGGCTTTGTAGGCGGCGCCGGAAATACCATCGGGCTTATCGGAATGCGTCAGGCATTTGCAGGCCTCGTTGATGCGCACTTCGTTGAGGAACGTCACGAAACTCCGGCCGGTGTGCTTTTTAAAATAGCGGCAAAATGCCTGCGGCGCCATACAGGCGACGGCCGCTGCTTCGTCGAGGGTGACCTGCGTATGGTAGCGCTGCATCACAAAACCTAATATTTTACTGAGGCGCATGCCTTCGCTTTCGGACAGGTCCGCCGAATAATCGGTGGGACACAAGGGCCCGGTGTGCCTGAGCCCGGGCAGGGATTGCATCGTTTCGAGAAAGCGTTGCAGCGCATCCAGCCCCGTTGCAGCGTGTACTTCCCGCATCCGGATCGCCAGCGTCTGGTTATACAGGGCATCCGTTTTGAAACCATGCCGCACGGATTGCAGGTAGGTTTTCAACAATTTCATTTCAGGAAGATTGAAAAGCCCGCTCATCGTGCCTTTAACATTGAAATACAACGAAAGCGCCTTGATGGATTTGCGGCTTTTCGGCGCGAAATAAGCAGGATTGCTTTTGAACAGATGCGGAAGATTGCTACCGATGAAGAAAATATCGCCCGCGCGGAAAGCATGCATGTCATTCCCCGCCAGCAACATCCCTTCCCCCTTTCCACCAACGTGAGCTGGCATTCGTCGTGGCGGTGCAGGTAAGGATAAAAGTGCGGCTGCTCGATCTGCTCGGCGATCACGCTTTTATCATCAGGGTACAATATGGTAAACGGCAGGACTTTCATAACCGGCGGAGCTTTCCATAATTTACGGTATTTACCCCAATCATTCCTTCAAAAAGTCAATTCGGGTTAAAATCCGGTAAATACTGGTCAAAATCCGGCGGGCTCAAAAGCATGCTGGCTGGATGAATAGCAACAATTTTGCGGGTTTACATGCGATCGGGAGAAAAGGGAGCGGGATCGACGGAAGGCTTCCGCCCTGCGATCAGCTGGCTGACAAGCAGGCCGGTGGCGGGCCCCAGGCTAAGGCCCATCATGCCATGGCCGGTGGCGACCATAAGATTATTCAATTTCCGGGAATAACCGATGTAGGGTAATCCATCCGGTGAGGAAGGCCGGTATCCGTGCCAGACTTCTACCGGCGAAGGCATGGCGGTTGACAGGTTGGGGAAGTAACGGGGGATGGATGACACGATGCCTTCGACGCGTTTCATGTTGATTTTATCATCCATCCGCCCCAGCTCCATCGTACCGCCGTAGCGGACCTGATCGCCCATGGGCGTCACGGCGACGCGGGCCTCGCAGAGCAGCGCGGGAATGGTGATGGCTCCGCCGGGATTTTCCCGCAGGAAGGAATAACCTTTCCCCGGCATCACCGGAATCTTCAACCCCAGTTTTGCCGCCAGCCCCTGCGACCAGGAGCCCGCGGCCAAGACAAAATGATCCGCAGCAAACAATTGCCCTCCGGCGGTTACGGTACGTATGGCACTATCGCTTACAGTTGCCGTCGTTACTTCATGGCGGGAAAAAATCATCACGCCGTTTTGCAGCAGGTGGGTGCGAAGGGCGTCCATGAGCGCCATGGGCGTGAGATGGCTGTCGCAGCGGTAATGCACGGCGCCGAGTACATCGAGGGCGAGCCCGGGCTGGAGGGCCTGGCACTCCGCCGGGCTCAGCACGGCCATGTCGAGCCCCAGGGCTACGGCGTCTTCCACCAGTCCCAATTCCTCTTCCGCGGCTTCTTCCGTTTTGTAAAAGGCAAGAATCCCTCCGTGCCGCAAACCCACGTCAAACCCGGGCTGCGCCGCCAAATCGGTATACAGCCCGCGGCTCAGCAGCGACAGGTCGCGCAGCGGTACGGCGGACGCCTGCACATGCCGCGCATTGGCATGCCGCATGAATTCCCAGCCCCAGCCGATGAGCGCCCGGCCGAGCGATGGCCGCACGTAAAAAGGGCTTTTACTGTTGAACATCCAGCGGATGCCCCGGCTGATCATGCCCGGCGAAGCCAGCGGCACGAAGTGGCTGGGTACGATCATCCCGGCGTTGCCGTAGGAACAGTTCCCGGTGATGTCGCCCTTGTCGAGCACGGTAACGCAGTGTCCGTCGTGAAGGAGAAAATATGCGGCGCTCAGCCCAATGATGCCGCCGCCGATGATGACGATGTCTGCCATGTTTCGCTGTTAAATAACCTGGAATCCGAATGCGTAGGGGTCGTCGTTTTCGTCGATGCGGATGGTATTGTAACCGTACACCCGCGCCCAACCTTCGATGCTGGGCACGATCGCTGTTTTTCCCGCGAGTTCCGTCACGCCTTCCACCCTGCCGGTGAACTTGCTGCCGATGAAGCTTTCATGCACGAACGCTTCGCCTTCCCGCAGTTTTCCTTTGGCAAACCATTGGGCCATGCGGGCGGAGGTCCCCGTCCCGCAAGGAGAACGGTCGATGGCTTTATCGCCGTAAAAGACCGCATTGCGGCCCGTGGATGCAGGATCGAGGGGCGCGCCGGTCCACTGGACGTGGCTGCACCCCCGGATCGTTTCGTCGAGCGGGTGGATGAATGTGTACGCTTCGTTGATCCGCTTACGCACCACCTGGCTCCAGGCGATCAGCTGCGCGGCGGTGTGGTGCTCCAGCCCCCGGAAATTTTCCTGCGGGTCGATGATGGCGTAGAAATTCCCACCATAAGCCACGTCGAAGCGCAGCGTGCCAAGACCGGGGCAATCCACTTCCAGATTTTCGGCCGCGAGGTAAGCAGGTACGTTCTTCAGCTTTACCGATTTCACCTTTCCGCCCACCTGCGCATATTCGATGAGAATCAGTCCTGCCGGCGCTTCCATCCGAACGATCCCCGGCGTTTTCGGCAGCAGCAACCCTTCTTCGATGGCGATGGTAATGGTGCCGATGGTGCCGTGGCCGCACATCGGCAGGCAACCGCTGGTTTCAATAAACAGCACCGCCACGTCGTTTGCGGGATCATGCGGCGGGTACAGGATACTGCCCGACATCATATCATGCCCCCTCGGCTCAAACATCAAACCGGTCCGGATCCAGTCGAATTCCCGGAGGAAATGCTGGCGTTTTTCGCTCATATTGCTTCCTTCCAGCGTCGGCCCCCCGCCGGCCACCAGCCTCACGGGATTGCCGCAGGTATGGGCATCGACGCAAAAGAATGTTTTCGCTTTCATACACTGGCATTTGCAGGGAGGTGAAGGTATTCCGGGAGTTGGGGGCGCGTTTCCAGCGCGTCGCCGATCACCTTTTGCACGGCGGCGCGTTCTTTTCCTTCGAGCGGCAGGCGCGGCGCGCGCACATGTTCGGAACCTATCCCGGTGGCGGTAGCGGCCAGTTTGATGTATTGCACGAGTTTGGGATGAATATCCAGCTCCAGCAGGGGCATGAACCAACGGTAAATTTTCAGCGCGGCGGCGATGTCGCCGGATTTGACGAGCCGGTAAATGGCGACGGTTTCCCGCGGGAAGGCGTCCACCAGTCCCGCTACCCATCCGTCTGCGCCGAGAACGAGGCTTTCCAGCGCGAGGGGGTCCACCCCGGTGAGGATTTTGTAGCGGTCGCCGAAGCGGTTGATCATCCGCGTGATGTTGATTACATCGCGGGAGGATTCTTTCACTGCCTGGATATTCTCATACGGCAACAGCGCGTCGAACATCTCCAGCGTAATATGAATTTTATAATCCACCGGGTTGTTGTACAGCATGATGGGCAAGCGCGTGGCACCCGCAACGGCTTTGAAGAACGCCAGCGTTTCCGCGTTATCGGCGTAATAGCGCATGGGCGGCAGGAGCATCAGTCCGCTGGCGCCCCAGGACGCCGCCGCGGCTGCCAGGGCAACCGCGTCGCGGGTGGTTTGTTCGGCGATATTCACGATAATGGGGAAACCCTCCGGCAGGCATTCCCTCGCCGCATCGTACAGTTGCTTTTTCTCGGCGTTGGTAAGGGTGCTTGCTTCGCCGAGGGAGCCACCAATGATGATCCCATCGACCCCGGCATCCAGCTGCGCGGCCAGGTTGGCTTTGAAAAGCGCCAGGTCTGGCGTGTCGTGGGCGGTGAAAGGGGTCAGCAGTGCGGGGTAGACGCCTTTCCAGTTCAAATGTTGCATAACGGAAATTTGTCTAAAGTTACCGGATGCAACAGCCTGCGGCATTACAGGATTTAACCGGTTCTTGCCGGATTTTGACCAGAATACCGGATCACCAGAATACCGTGTACAACGCCGCCAGGATACCTAGAATAATCACCGCCCCGATTTTGAATGCCGTGGTCGTCCTGAACATCGAGCTGTCGATTTCGATGGGGGAACCCGCATCGTCTTTCGGCCGCAGCAGGCTCATCACGATCATCACCGCAATCAACAATCCAAATGTGATGGACATCCGGTCGAGGAAGGGAAAGTCCGGGAACGCCCCGTTCGTCCATTCCGGCAAAAATTTCAATACCGTGGAGATGGGAATAGTCAGCAAAGCGCCCGCGAGCGCGGCGGAAGCCGTCGTGCGCTTCCAGAAGAAGCCCAGCAGGAAGATGGCCAGCACGCCGGGAGAAATAAACCCGACGTACTCCTGGATGAACTGGTATGCCTGGTCGAGGGATCGCAACGCCGGGGTCACCAGCGCGGCGATGAGCATGGATACGATCACCGCCCATTTCCCGGCCCGCACCAGTTGCCGTTCCGTTGCTGACTTATGAAAGAATTTCTGGTAAATATCCAGCGAGAAAATCGTGGAGATACTGTTGGCCTTTCCTGCCAGGGATGCTACGATGGCTGCGGTCAGCGCCGCAAACGCCACGCCTTTGAGCCCCGGCGGAAGGAGGTTCATCAGCGTAGGGTAGGCATGGTCCGGTTTGACCTGTCCCGCCGCATCCTGCATTTCCTGCTGAAACATGCCGTTTTTATGCAGCACGTACATCACGATGCCCGGCAATACGGCGATCACCGGCACCAGGAGCTTCAGGAAAGCCGCGAAGAGGATCCCATTGCGGGCCGTTTTCAAATCAGCCCCCAAAGCCCGCTGCGTAATGTACTGATTGCATCCCCAATATGCCAGGTTGTTGATCCACATACCGCCCACCAACACGGAAAGTCCGGGCAGATCTTTGTAATAAGGATTGCTTTCATCGAAAATCATGTGGAAATGCGACGGCGCCTCCTTCCGCAAAACCGTCAGCCCCTGCCAGATATTCCCGTCATACCCGAATTTTTCCGATAACAGCGACAACGACAGGTAAGTGGTCACCAGTCCGCCCACAATCAGCACCAGCACCTGCACCACATCCGTATACCCGATGACCTTCATCCCGCCCAGCGTCACGATCACCGCGAACAGGCTCAGCCCCGCGATGCACCATTCAAAAGGCAATGTCGAAATGGATGTGATGGCCAGCGCTCCGAGATAAATGATCGACGTGAGGTTCACGAACACATACACCAATAGCCAGAAAACCGCCATCACGGTACTGACCTTGTCGTTATACCGCTTCGCCAGGAACTGCGGCATGGTGTAGATCTTGTTTTTCAGGTAAATCGGGATCAGCACCACCGCCACAATAATCAACGTGGCCGCCGCCATCCACTCATACGTGGAAATGGCCAGCCCCAGCGCAAACCCCGAGCCCGACATCCCGATGAAATGCTCCGCCGAAATATTGGAGGCAATCAGGGATGCCCCGATCGCCCACCAGGTCAGCGAGCCTTCCGCGAGGAAAAAATCCTTCGAGCTGGCGTCCGCGGAACGTTTCCTGCGGTAGATGTAATATCCGTATGCGGCAACAATAAAAAAATAGATAAAGAAAACTACATAGTCGGCTAGCTGCAGTTTATTCATACGCGTGGAATGGATTTTGTAGTTGCGGCAGCAATCAGAATTTCAGGGTGGCGGGCAGGTATTTGGCCACCAGGTCTTCGTAATACGGCCGCAGCTTTTTCCAATCCGGCGGTTCGGGGTTCTTGGAATATAAATCGTAAGGATTGAACAGCTTCACCCAGCGCAGCATGTCGCGGTCGTGATCGTCGAGCAGCTCGCCGTACGCGCCTTCGCGGTGCCAGGCGTAGAAGGAATGATACCGCAACATATACAGCCCCTGCTCCGGCAGGTAATCTTTCATCATCTGGTACACGTATTCGTCGTGCCCCCAGGACATATGCACATTCCGCAAGCCACAGCCTTTTTCGTATACGCCGGTGGGCGACTGGAAGCGCTGATCGGTAAAATCCGGGTTGTTTTTGAAAAATTCAGGATACACCACTTTATCGGAATACGCGCAGCCCACGGGGAAGGTATCCCCTACCACGGCCCATTGCGGCTCACCGAACAGGCACAGCACTTTTCCCATGTCATGCATCAGCCCCACAAGCACCATCCAATCCGGGTGCCCGTCGGCCCGGATGGCTTCGGACGTCTGGAGCAGGTGCTGGAACTGGTCGAGGTCTGTATCCGGATCGGAATCGTCGACCAGCTGGTTCAGGAAATCGAAGGCCTGCCATACGGGCATTTCTTTTTTATCGAACCGCAGGTAATGCGCTCTTTTCTCCTGGACGAAATCGTAGGTCTGGTAAGTATGGTTCAGGCGGTAGAATTCGCGGACGGTATCCCGCTCGGGCGTATCGTAGTTGCGATAGGCGTCGGTGGATTTGTCTTTGGCGATGCTATCCGGATCCGGGTACCGGTTGAGCACGGCGTCTTCCCATTCATCCAGGGAGTTGAGGGGATTGATTTCCGAGGGTTTAAATGAATGTTGGGTAGCCATGGCAATTTTTTTGTAGTTTAAATGAGTGGAATCTGCTCTATAATTTCGGTTATTCCGCAGATATTGGTAATGATTTCCCTTCCTTTATTTACGAAACCGGTTTCGTAAAAACATGCGGCAGGTCACCATAAAAGCCCTTGCCCGGGAGCTACGGCTCTCGGTATCAACGATCTCGAAAGCGTTGCGGGACAGCCATGAGATCAGCGACGCCACCAAGCGCAGGGTCCTGGAACTGGCCGCGCGGCTGAACTACTCCCCCAACCCTTACGCCAGCAGCCTCCGGGGCCGCAAGAGCCGGAACATCGCCATCGTGATCCCCGAAGTGGCGGACAGCTTCTTCTCGCTGGCGATCAACGGCATTACTTCGGTGACGAAAGAGAAGGGGTACCATTCCATTATTTGCCTGACGCATGAAGATTACAAAGACGAGCAGGATATCCTGAAAGCGTTCCATAACGGGCGCGTCGACGGTGTGCTGATATCGGTTTCCGGTACCACGGAGTCCGGCGCGCATATCCGGGGACTGATGGACCAGGGCGTACCCGTCGTGCTTTTCGACCGCGTGCTGCCGGACGTTCCCGCGCCCAAAGTCGTTACCGACGATGCCGCCAGCGCCCGCAACGCCACGCAATTGCTGCTGGACCACGGCTGCCGCCGGATCGCTTTCCTGGGGCTTTCCCCGCAGTTGTCGATCAGCGCCGACCGGTTGGCCGGTTACGAAGCCGCGCTCCGGGAGAACCACTATCAGCCCAAAGCGAAAGACATCCTTTCCTGCGGTGCAGGCCAACAGCAAAACCTGCTTGCCATTAAAAAACTGCTTCGCCAGAAAGACCGTCCGGATGGCATCGTGGCGGCCGTGGAGAAATTAGCGCCCCTCGTATACCAGGCCTGTAACGAGCTATCGCTGCGCATCCCGGAAGATGTAAAGTTAATCTGCTTTTCCAGTTTGGAGATCGCGGGAATATTGCAGCCGTCGTTGTCCACCGTCACCCAGCCGGCATTCGAAATGGGAGCGAAGGCGGCGGGATTGCTGATGAAGCTGATGGCGGGGAAGCGTGCGGAGATGGAAGTGGTGGTGAGCGCTGAGCTGACGGAGCGGGTATCGAGCGGTTGAATATCAGGGATGCGGCCATTTACCGTCAAACAGCACATTATCGACGCCGGTTGTGTGATGCGGTGTGTGAATGAATGAACTGTTGGCTTTCTTCAACCGGAAAACCAGTAAAAACGTGAGGAGCATCGCCCAGGGCAGATAGCACACCGCGCGGAACAAGAACCGCGTATAAAATTTCCAGGGCAGCGGCAGCAGCAAACTGAGGCAGCACATGCCCAGCAAAGTTAGCCAGTAATAATAATGAATGGTGAACCAGGTACTGAAAACCAGGTATAGCGCAGCGATCAGGAAGGTGGCGAGCAGCAGCAGCAACCGAGGGAACAACAGGTTTTGCCAGACAGAAATATACCAGTAATCGATTTTGGCGATTTTCTCGTCGAAGATCAGGGCGGATTCGAGGTAATGGATACGGTACCCTTTTTCAGCTGCCTGCCGGAATCCGCGCCTGGAATGCGGCGGGCGCTGTAAAATACAGCGGCCCGCGCAATGCGCGGGCCGCTCAAATATCAGATAGCCTTATAACCGGGAAGCTTAATGATGCGCCGCGGGTTGTGCTGCGGATTTCGCTGCAGGTTTGCTCCGCTTCACCCAGAACCAGAGCAAGGTGAACAACACGATCAACACAGCCGGGAAGATGATCATGTATTTCATGGTTTCCTGGCCTGCGGCCAGTTCCAGCTCGGCGCCGCTCAATCCGTTGGCCGCCGCCCTCACCCGTCCTTCGTCGATCCATCCGCCGATCACGGGGTTCCACATGGAGGTGGAGAACATGCCGAAGGCACCTACTACAGACATGCCGAAGGCACCGCTTTTGGGGATTTTCTCGGCAACGAAGCCAATCATATTCGGCCAGAAATAACAAACGCCCACTGCAAAGAGAATCGCTGCCACATACACCATGCCGCCGGTTACCGTACTGAACAGGTAGATGCCGATGGTGGTGAAGATGGCGGAACCCAGGAGCACGCCCGTTTGGTCGAACTTGCCCACGATCCCTCCGCCAAAATATCTTCCTACTGCCATCAAACCCGTTACCAGCGCCAGGATCACCATCGGTTCGGCACCGCTGGATGCCATGATGATGCCGGTCCATTGTTGGGGGCCGAATTCACTGATGGCGGTGAGCGTCATGCAGGCGGCGATAAAAATGAAAAGCGGCGTGGCCATTGCTTTCAGGTTCTCTACCACCGAAATGCTCTCCTTGTGATGCGGCTTCGGAAATTCCTGGCCATAGAACAGCCAGGCATACACTAAAGTCGGCAACAGGATGATCCATATTTGTGCTTCCCATCCCAGGTTCAGGTTTGTCATGCCCAGGGACACCAGGCTCCCGATCACGATCCCCCCGGGAACCACATATGGAACCGGTTCAGCAGGGTATTCATCTGCCTGCCGGTATAACTGTCCGCAATCATGGGATTACACGCCGCTTCGGTACAACCGTTCCCTAATCCCAGCAACAGCGTGGAGATCAACAACCCGGTATATCCCCCGGAATAAATTGTGAGGAGGATACCCAGCGTATGCGCGAAAAAAGCAAAGATCATGATCCGCTTGGGCCCTATCTGATAATAAAAAAGACCACCGATAACCATGGAAATCGGGAAGCCCAGGAACCACATCGAATTGATGAAACCCAGCTGCGTGGCGTTCAGCTGGAAGGTTTCCGCCAGCTGCGGGAGGATACCCGCCCTGATGCTGAATGAAAATGCAGTAGTAATGAGGGCAAAACAACTGCCATAAAACAATCTTAGTTTGTTGTTCATAACGCTGAAATTTTAGATTTAGGCCAATTACTCTTATTGCATAGGGTGTTCTTTGAGCAATTGCGTTGTGGAATATAAATCTTTTTTATTTTCCGTGGCCTTTCTAATCTTTTTTACCTGTTCTACCGTGATGCTTCCCCCGCTATTGCCGAATGAATTCCGGACGTAAGTCAGCACCGCCGCCACCTCATCATCTTTCAGTAAACCGCCGAAAGGCGTCATGGGCACCTGGCCGGGGTATTGCTTGCCTTTCACGAAAATGGGCCCTACCAGTCCCTTGAGCACCAGCTTGATCAGCCGCTCATCGTTCCCGTTCACCCAGGCCGTGCCACCCAGCGGCGGGAACCCCGCAGCCACAAGCCCCTTCCCATCTGCCTGATGACAGGTAACGCAGTAACCTTCTTTATTGTAAATCAATTTTCCCTTGTTGAACATGGCCAGCTCCGCGCCCTGCAGGGCTGTTTTCTTTTTCACCTCCACTTCTTTGGGAACGTTCAGCCCTTTCAGGTGCGCAACGGCCGTTTTATAGGCATGGATCGTCCATTTATCCATCTGGAATTTCCCGGCTGCCGTCAAAATGGGCAATCCCGCTTCCTTACTCATCCACGATGCCGCCACGATGGCGGACAAACGGACGCGGCTGTGCTGGTCCCTGGCGGCCGCCATCATCAACGCCGCCTGGTCCGGGATCTGTTGCCCGACATAGCGCAATACCTGTACCGCCGCGGCCCTTACATGATAGTCTTTCGCTTTCAGGGACCGTTTCAGCAACTGCTGGTCCACTTTCCCCGTTCCCTGACTTACCCACAGCGCTTCCAGTATATGGTGCTCGTATCGCGGGTCCTTCGCATCCAGGCTGGCGGCCCAGGGACCGAGTTTGGCCCGGACGGCGCTCACGTCCCTTCCCCGCAGTTCCCGGCGGGTCCTGTAACGGGTACGGTACTCCGGCAGTTTCAGGTTTTCCAGCAGTTCGTCGATTTCGGCACCGTCGATGTTCGCCGGTTTCACCAATGGCCGGGAAGGATATGTGATGCGGTAAATCCTGCCATGCGAGTGGTCGCGCAGCGGATCGCGCGCGTTATGCTGCATGTGCCCGATGAGGATGTTATGCCAGTCCACCACGTACAAAGAACCGTCCGGCGCAAACTCCAGGTCTACCGGCCGGAAATTCGGGTCATCGCCTTTCAGCAGATCCATCCGGAAACGGCTTTTGTAACCCGTACCGGCATCCTGCATGGTGTGTTGTTTGATCCCCAGGAACCCGATGGTATTGTTGATCAGCAGGTCGCCCTGCACGCTGTCCGGAAAGTGGCGGCTGGAAACGAATTCGATCCCCGATGTGGGGCGCACCAGGTGCTTCTCTTCGACGAGCTGTTCGGATTTATGCGTGGCCTGGCCATATCTTGGCAAAATCGTTCCGGGCAGCATCCAGCGCACATCCGGCGACGACGTTTCGGCGAAAAAGGGTTGCCCCCAGTCGTCGAAAGCGATGCCCCAGGGATTGGGGATGCGCAGCTGCGCCGTACGTTCCAGCTTCATGCGCAGCGGATCGTACCGGTAAAAACCACCATTGGTCGCGTAAATTGGACCATAAGATGTTTCGATGTTCGAGCTGAGGAATACCCCTTCACCCGAATAAATCGCACCGGAACCATCCGTCGTAAATGCGTGATTGCCGTGGTGCGAATCATGATCATCGAATCCGCTGAGCAGAATTTCCTTCTTGTCGGCCTTGCCATCTCCATCTGTATCTTTTAACAATACCAGGTTGCTCCCCTGCCCCACGTACACCCCTTCCGACGCCATTTCAAATCCCAGCGGCAGATGCAATCCGTCGGCGAAAACCGTTTGTTTGTCGGCCTTTCCGTCGTTGTCGGTATCTTCCAGGATGATGATTTTGTCGTTGGGTTTGGGATCGCCGGGTTTGTATTGCGGATAGGTAGGCATCGTGGCCACCCACAAACGCCCTTTATTGTCGAACGAAAGCTGCACGGGTTTCGCCAGTTCGCTGAATTCCGATTCCGAAGCGAAGAGGTCCACCTTATAGCCAGGTGGCACTTTCAGGGTGCTTACGGCGTCTTGCCCATAACGGTAAGACAGGTTTCCGTTCTTGTTATTGTCGGTGTAGTTGGTTTTGATTTCCGGGAGAACGGTGGTGTGTTTATCCGCCGCTTCCAGGTCCATTTTCTCACCTTTGGAAGCCGCCAGCCAGATCGCGGTGTCGCGGATAGCGGTGAGCTCGCGGGTCTTTTTAATTTCCGCAGGGAAGTTGTCCGGTCCGTAAGGCTGATACCTGCGGCCATAGACGTGGACGCCGTTGGGAACTTTATAATCGTACAGCCACATCCAGTTCTTTTCCGCCACCGCATCGTTCACCAGTTGCCTGTCGGCGCCGGCCCTGGGGTTCCCTTCCCCGAAAATGGCATCGGCCAGGAAGGTGGAAAGTTTTTGATATCCGGCTGCATTCAACTGGGAGCCGTCGATAGTCAGCGGTGATTCGGACGCGTCGTACCATTTGCGGGAAGGATTGAACACGTCCACGAACAGCACTTTGTTCAGCGCCGCGATTTCCTTCATAGCGTTGGCGTACAGCGCGAGGTTTTTATTTTCCTTGCGGCCATCCGGGAGGTCGCGGGTATCCGACAGGTTTTCGAATGCAATGGGAGAAACGAGCACGAGCTGCGGGGCGGAAACGCCGTTATAGCGTTGTTTCAGCGTCCATTTGACGAAGGCGTTGAGTTCCGCTTTGAAGTTGGCGAGGCCGGCTTCTCCGGAGAACGATTCATTAAACCCGAAAAAAGAAATGATCACATCCGTTTTCAGGCGGGTGAGCCATTCGTCGGGTGTTTCGAAAGTGCCTTCGCCGGGGTGGTTTTCGTTCAGTTCCAGTTTTCCCGGTTCGGTTTTGCTTTTGATGAGGTTGGCCCTTTGCACCTGGAATTTTTCGGCGCCGGGAAAAGCAAATGGCGACACGCGGCCCGAATGCGGCCGGAAGCCAGGTGTTTCTCCCGCGTCGCACATATTGCGGATAAACAGCTCATGCGCCGGGAAGCGGAGCTGCAGTTCCGTTTCCAGGTTATCGAAATAGATCATCCTGGCACCCAGGTTATTACCGATCATCGCGATGCGGGCGCCCTTCGCGAGCGGCAGCGCGGCAGGCTGTTTGGTTCTGAATGCGTTTAATATTACGACAGGCGTTACCGCCAGTAATAACAGTACGCTGATTTTGAGTAATCTCATGGTCTCCGGTGATTTATCTATTTAGCAACCCGGTAAGGAACCTGGATGTCCATTTTACCTTTCCATTTCTTCGGCACCTTGAGGCCCAGCTCATCGTGAATGGCATTGATCACGAGGCGCTGAAAGGACTCAACCCTGAAATCTTCAGGATGGCCAAGCGTGGTCATAAAAATTTTTCCGCCGAAGGAATTGGTGCCGGTCCAGGCCACGGGATTTTCCACTGCCATTCTTTCCGGGTTCACCGCTTTGCCCGTCAGCAGGGTTGTTGATCCTTTGACCGGGTAATCCGGCACCACGTGATAGAGCCAGGAGCGCACGTGCCAGTCTTTCGACACGCCCGTCAGAATAGGATTTGCCGCTTCAGCGGGTACGATGCTCACATCGGTGCTGCTGCTGTGGCCGTAGTGCGTATGTTTGGCTTTGCCTCCCCAGCCCGGAGGGGTGTTCAGGGCGAATTCGCCGAAGGCGTTCCATTTTGCACTGGGGTGGCCGGCGGGAAAATTGAAAGCATGCGTAGTGGTGCGGAAGCCCATCACGGGTTTACCGGACTTCAGATAAGCATCGATATGCGCCAGCTGATCAGCCGGCAGCCTTCTCCATCGCAGGTAGAACACCGCCAGGTCCGCATCCTTCAAGGCTTCCAGCCCGGGGATGTTTTCTTCGCTGTTGTGATCCGGGGAAGATTTGAGCACGATGGTTCTCATGCCGTAATTTTTCTCCAGCTCCGCCGCCACGATGGGCAGGGTTTCTTCGCCACTATATTCATGGTCTCCGCAGACAAACACGACCAGCGGCTTTTTAGCTTTCTGGGTGGGTTCGGAGCAGAACAAACCTCCCAGTGTCAATAATAATCCAAAACAGAAAGTATTCATTTTAACAGGGATTTATGGTTATCATACAAACGTGTTTCTATTGAAAACGCTTTCCTTTTCCGGTTCCCGGCCGGAAAGGAGCGCTATTACATTGTTTACCGTGGACAGGCACATTTTCCGGTAAGTGGTGGCGGTCAGGCTCGCGGAATGCGGCGTTACCAGCACACGGGGATGCCGTACCAGTGCAAGATTCTGTACCGGCGGCTCATCGGGTAGCACATCCGCCGCAAAACCGGCGATGGCTCCTTCGTTCAAGGCTTCCAGCAGAGCGGCATGGTCTACCAGCGCGCCCCTGGCGGTATTCACGAGCAAGGCGCCGGGCTTCATGGATGCCAGCTCCGCCTTTCCGATCAGGTTGCCCAGCCCGCTTTCCAGCGGAAGATGGAGGCTGATTATATCCGATTGCCGCAACACTTCCTCCAACGGCAGATACTGGTAAGGCAGGTCCTGCGCCGACCGGCTCCAGTACACGACTTCCATCCCGAACGCGCTGGCCAGGCGGGCCACGCGCTTCCCGATATTACCCATGCCGAGGATGCCGAGCGTTTTGCCATCCAGCTCATCGCCTGCGTATTGATTGCGCCAGTTCCAGTCTTCCTGCTTCACCTTTTCTACCGACGTGTAAAGATCACGCCTGAGCATCAGCATGAGCGCGAGCGTATGTTCCGCGATAGTGCCCGCATTGCTCCCCGGCGCGTTGATCACGCGGATTTTCCTCGCCGAAGCGGCGGACACATCCACATTATCCAACCCCACTCCGCAGCGGGCCACTGCTTCCAGGTGCGGACAAGCGGCCATCAGCGCATCGTCCACCTTCATCTTCCCCCGGGTGATAACGGCATGGATATCCGCCTCCGCCACAACAGCGTCGCGACTGGCTAGGTCATACCCGGTGAATACGTTCACATGTTCGTGCAGCACGGCCAAAGCAGCTTCGGCGACGGTCTCCAGCAGCAATACGTTTTTCCTCATGGCTGTTTATGGTATAAAGTGGCGTCGTCGGACCGGTCGCCCCGGAAATCGTTCCGCCCTGAAACATACAAACCTTCCTCATACAGTTCATCTTTGAAAATAGCCGGATCGATTGCAGCGCCCGGCGCGGAAGAAAGCTCCACCAGGTTGCCGGCGGGGTCGCGGACGAACATCTGCATCGCGCCATCGGGCAGCTTGCGAACCTTGCCCCAGGGGTTCACATCGATCACCCCCAATTCCTTCATACGGAAAAAGATGCGGTTAAAATCATCCACCTGCACACAGATGTGCCCGCGGAAAGAGGTGCGGTCGTCCCACTCCGAGAGGTGCAACTGCTGCTCGTCGTTGAACTTGAAAAACATTACCGGGTAATCGAACCGGAAAGCGGGAAGCTTCTCCAGGCCCAGTTCCTGCTCATAAAATGCACCTGCTTTTTCGAGGTTGTCCACAATCAGTGTAACGTGGTTAATTTTGATTGCCTTAGCCATAAAATATTTTTTTAAACGCCCTGTTTGAATTCGCGTACAAAATCCCAATCCGGGGTCATGCCCAGGCCAGGTGCCGTTGGTGCGGCGATTGATCCGTTGGTGACGGTAATTTTTTCTTTGACAAGATCATACATCATCGGGTTTCCGCCCAGCGAGAACTCGATGATGGTGGCAGACGGGGAAGCAAATGCCACGGTCAGCCCCGCCATGAAGGAAAAGGCGGAGCCCCAGCAATGCGGCGCCAGTTCCACCTGGTGCGCGCAAGCGAGGTGCCCGGCGCGCATAGCTTCCGAAATACCGCCGATGATGGCCGCATCCGGCTGGATCACATCCACCGCCCGGATCTGCAACAGGTCGTGGATATCGAAACTGGTATATTCACTTTCTCCGGCAGCGATGGGGATGCAGGTAGACGCTCTCACTTCGGCGGTTCCCTGTTTGTTATCCGGACTGATGGGCTCTTCGAACCAGTAAACGTTGCAGTCTTCCACGCCTCGGCAGAACTGCTTGGCTTCGGGCACGCTGTAAGTCCCGTGTGCATCCACCATCAGCTTGATATCCGGTTCGAGCACGGCCCTGGCGGCTTTCACCCGGTCGATGCTCTTCTGCACGCTGTCATCCATCACCCCTACCCGCATTTTCACGCCACGGAAACCTTTGTCCACATATCCTTTCAGCTGCGCCCCGATATTATTGACATCCGCCCATCCGCCGCTGGCATATGCCGGCATCTGATCGCGACAGGCGCCGCCGAGGAGATCGAGGACAGGCACGCCCAGCATTTTCCCTTTCAGATCCCACAGCGCGGTGTCGATCCCGCTCATGGCGGAAACGGTGAGGCCGCGGCGGCCGAGGATGGGGAACTTCCGGCCTCTCGACAAAGCATAATGGTCGCGGGTGCCGTTGTACATTTCTTCCCAAAGGCGGGTGACGTTGTTAACGGATTTACCCACCAGCAAGGGCTTCAGTTCATTTTCCACACAATTTACAATGGAAGCGCAAACGCCTGAGGAGCCTACCGCCGCTTTGGCTTCGCCAAAGCCCTGGAGGCCTTCGTCTGTCGTAATCACGACCAAAGTCATATCAAAATTCGTCAGCAGGCCATAATCCGAGGCATGCTGCTTCTCTTTAGGAATGGGACAGCGTAACCAAAACGCTTCTACGTTCGCAATTTTCATGTATTGGAATTAACCGCTTTTTAAATAAGTTTTGATAATGTATTGTAAGATTCGCGGGTGAGCATGGAATAAAATTCTTCCGTCACGGAAGAGCTGCCATGGTCGACCAGGAATTTCTCCTGTTCAGGGGAAAGGTTTTCCGGCATTTCGTCGATGGAGCCGGGGAAAGGATTGGCCGGCGTCCTGTCGAGCGGGGCGCAGAACTCAACCGACAGCACTTTGTCGTAGTTGACTTCCCGGAGGGTTTGGACAATTTTTTGCCAGTCGAGGTTCCCCATGCCCGGGGCCATCCTGTTATTGTCGGCCACGTGGAAACCGGCCAGTTTGGGCGCGGCGTTGCGGATGGCGGCGAACATGTCAACTTCCTCGATATTCATATGGAAGGTATCGAGGCATACGCCGCAATTGGGGCCGGTGGCGGCGGCAAGCGCCAGCGCCTGGTCGGCCCGGTTGATGAAGTAGGTTTCGAACCGGTTGATGGGCTCTATCCCCAATACGATCCCTACCGATTCGCTGTAGGCGTAGATTTCCTTCATAGCATCCACAGCCCATTGCCATTCTTCCTCGGGCCGGCCATCCGGTACGAGCTTCCCGACGGTACCAGGCACCACGGACACCATCTGTCCATCCAGTTCCTTCACCATTTTCACCACATCCTTTACATATTGCACCGAGGCGGCGCGCTGGGCTTCGTTTTTGGCGAGCAGGTTGCGCTGCCCCAGCATCAGGGTCACGGAACCCCAGCAGCGGACATTATTTTCCTTCAGCAGTTTGCGGACTTCCGTGGTATCGTATTGCTCGGGGCTGCCGGCAATTTCAAAGCGGGTGTACCCTTGCGCGGCGATTCTCCGGATTGTGGTGGCAATCGTTTCTGCGCGCATCCAATTGTGTATCGCAAGTTCCATAGCGGGTTGTATAAAGTGAGTTTGATGGTTTCGTGGATTATTACCGTGTTGACTGTCAGGCGTAAAGCTATTATTACAAACTTATCCCGGATACCGTTGAAATAAAAGTACTTCATTTGCCAATTTTCGATACTATATTTACTTTAATCGGATTTTCATCCTTTAAAAAACGATTATTGTACTAAAATAGGCCAGATGAAAGTTTCTTACCGGCATATATCCACTTCGGAGGATGCCAGTTTCGGCATCAAGGAATTCTGCCAGCCGCATTTCACCAATACTTTCCATTTCCATCGGGGTTATGAAGTTACCCTGATCGTCAAGAGTTCCGGGCAGGTGTATGTGGGCGACAAGATGTTGAATTACCGGGAAGGCGATATTTTCATGTTCGGTCCTGGCCTGGTGCATTGTTTTTCCAACAACCAGTTACCGCCCGGCAAGGGGGAAAATGTGCATGCCATCGTGGTGCAGTTTGAGGAAGATTTTATGGGGAAGGATTTCTTCGGGACGCTGGAGCTACGGAATATAAAAACGCTCCTGCAGCGGTCAGTATATGGTATCCGGTTCGGCGGTAACCATCAGGCGCTCAGCCAGCTTTTCCTGCGCTTTCAACCGAACCAGCAGATGAAAAACCTCATCGTGTTGTTGCAGATCCTGGAGGAGTTAAGCCAGCACGTAAAGGAACAAACTGCGACAATTACCGACGACAGCCGGAAGATCCAGTATAAGGAAAGCGACGCCGAGAAGCTTTCTTCCATATTTAATTATGTATTCGAGAATTACCGGCTCGGCGTGGATATACAAACCGCCGCGTCACTGGCATGCATGAGTGAAGCCGCTTTCTGCCGGTACTTCAAAAGGAACACCCATAAAACGTTCTCGCAGTTCGTCAATGAGATCAGGATCAGCCATGCTACCCGTTTGCTGATCGGGAAAGACGACAGTATCACGGATATTTGTTATGCCTGCGGGTTTGACAATGTTTCGTATTTCAACCGCCAGTTCAGGATCCACCAGGGCATGACGCCGCGGGATTTCCGGAAAGTGTTTATCGTCAGCAATGCGGACGCGCCGTTTTTGCGGGCCGCGGATTGAGCCAAGTATACATCGCCCGTTTTATCCGATGATTCCAATCATCCAGCTATCTGATTTCATAACAACTACTTACGATGTATTTTATCTAGCTTTAAGTAGATCAAAACAATAGTGTTATGAAGTTTAGAATCGAGTCGCCCGGACATAAAATCAGTCCTTCCTTAAAGGCATTTATTACTTTGAAGCTCGGAGATCTTGACAAATACTTTAAAGATTTGCAGGAAGTGGAAGTGACGATCGAAAGCAAGCCGCGCGGGACGCGGGAGAATATCATCTGCATATTGAACATGCGGATTCCCGGAAAAGACGAATATGTGAAAGCCAATTCCTTCATTTTTGAAGACGCCATATTGAAAGCGGCAGACGCGGCGAAAAGCCGGTTGAGGATACGGAAGACGCAACTGCAGAAATCCAAACTGCTGAAAATACCCAACAGGACAGTTACGGCGAGAAAAGCCGGTAAACTGTAAACAAAAAGCCACGCAGGGTTGCGTGGCTTTTTGTTTACGGCATGGCTTACCTGCTACTGGTTTCTATGGATGGGGAGGATTGGGTGAAATTGACGTACTTTTGCCGGATGAATCCATCTTCTTTCTCCGTTTCCGATGCCCTGGCGCATTTGCAAATCAAGGCATTGAACGAGATGCAGCAGGCATCGCTGGAAATAAACAAGACGGCAAACGACGTGGTATTGCTGGCCGACACCGGTTCCGGCAAAACGCTGGCCTTCCTGTTGCCTGTGGCGCTGTTGCTGAAAGAAAACCAGCCTGTAAGCCAGGCAATGATCATTGTTCCTTCCCGCGAACTGGCGTTACAGATTGAACAGGTTTTCAAAAAAATGAAGACGGGTTTCAAAATCACCTGTTGTTATGGCGGGCATTTGCGGGAAACGGAGGAAAACAATCTGAAGCAGGCCCCGGCGCTGATCGTGGGGACTCCGGGCCGGTTGGCCGACCATATCCGCAGGGGGAATATCCAAACCGGGCATATCGAAACATTGGTGCTGGATGAATTTGATAAATCGCTGGAAGAGGGGTTTGAAGAAGAAATGGCTTTCATTATCGGTTCCCTTCCCGTTCTGAAGAAACGAATCCTCACGTCGGCCACGGAAGCCTTGGAAATCCCGGCGTTCGTAGGCATGGGGCAACCGGCTGAGATAAACTTTCTGAAGGGGGAGCAGTCGCTCGCCCTGGCGGTTAAAATGGTGCGGAGTGAAGATGAAGACAAATCCAACACCCTGTTCAGGCTGATTTGCGCGTTGGGCAACCGTTCCACCATTATTTTCTGCAATCAGCGGGAATTTGTGGAGCAGGTAAGCGCTTACCTGAAAAATGAAGGCATCCCGAATGTGTTTTATCATGGCGCGCTGGAGCAACAGGAAAGGGACGTTGCGCTATGCAAATTCCGCAACGGCACGTCCAATATTCTCGTGACCACCGACCTGGCGGCCCGCGGGCTGGATATCCCCAACATCCGGTATGTGATCCATTACCAGCTTCCCCATACTCCCGAAACGTTTACCCACCGCAATGGCCGCACTGCCCGGATGGAAGCCAGCGGTACCGCCATCCTGATACTGGCGCCGCACGAAACGGTCCCCTCTTTCATCTCACCCGAGCCAGAAATCATCAGCCTGCCGGAGAAAGCAGTATTGCCGCAAAAACCGGATTGGACCACCCTGTTCATCGCAGCGGGCAAAAAAGATAAAGTGAACAAAGTGGATATCGTCGGTTTCCTTTCGCATAAAGGGAAACTGAAAAAGGAAGATATTGGTATCATAGTAGTGAAAGACTTCTTTTCATTCGTAGCCATTCGCAAATCGAAAGCCGGTCCCGCCCTGCAACTGATTCAATCCGAACGGATCAAGAATAAGAAAGTGAAAATTAGTATTGCGAAATAAAACGATACCAGTTGGCGGTCATGCGTTATCCTTTTATCATCTCATCGATTTTGTACACTGCAAAAAAGACGAAAAGCATCAACAGGATGGTGAAAACGAGCATTATCCAATAACCTCTTTCCTTTTCCACGACAATTTTATCGGGCTTTTCATGAAGATACTTTACCGGAACAGCTTGCCCTGATCGGTATTTCCCATGCTTCGATACGAAGAACGCAGTATGGTATTGACCGGATATCCTGCTGTCGTACCGGACATATACCCTGTCTGTCGCCGGGCCACGCGGGTAACGGTTAGTTTGGACGTAGGTAACGGTTCCGGTCGTTGCATTCCCGTGACGCCGGATTCGTTCTTCTAGCCAGACATAGCGGATCGTTATCCAGAGCGGGATAGCGCTGATTATAATGATTAGTAGGTAAAGAATGATCATGATGGGGTAATTGGGGTTATAGTGTGAAGTTGTATCTTCTCCGGGTACTTTTTTAAAAACCGCTTCACCTCTTCATTAATGCTTTTGATGTAAATCGAGGTACAGTTGTCTATTGCTGTCGATTCATAGAATGGTATTTCAACTTATCGCCAATTTCCGATCTGATGCCCGACGCAATCTTTCTTATTCGGGAACATTAGATTTAAACTAATCGAACAGTCCACCATCAAGTTTGGATGCTCTGCTCATTCCCTTTCCGTTATAAGTTACTTCCTCTTTCCGGAGAAAAGTATAAATCAAGTGCTAAGATGATTTCATCCTTATGCCATGCGGGATTCTTCATAGCAAAAATTAAACATGGGAAATAAAACTATTTACGAAGGTTATGCAACTCCAAATATAATAGAATGGACTTAATTATCCGGAGCTTGCAGGGGAACTCGACTAAATACTAGACTAAAACAGAAAACCCGCGCCTAGCACGGGTCTCAGAGACTATTTGCGGGCTGAGCGGGGGTGTACTCGAACCCCTCATAAGAATATTATCAATAATAAATATATTTAAATAGTTGTCTCTGCGATTAATTAAGTTAAAATAACTAACTATCCTTTTAATACACCTTTCGTAAATGGCATCCCCTAATGCCAATTACACAGCAAAAAAGAATTCGAGAACATCTAAGCAAATATTGGATGGGATTCACTCGAACACTCATTTCTTAAAAATGAAAACAACCATCATCATCTAATACAATTTGCGTCCCAATAGTCTGTGTGGACAAATTCTTTATCGCTTGGGCGCTGATATGATTAATCAATAGGCTTATTTAATCATTTCTATCAAACTATTTGATTCTTCTATAATCCATTGATTATTCAGAATCAGCTCTTTTATAAGTTCCATTTGGTCGTGACTTAATAGAAAGTCTATATTTCTGCTGTTATTAATCCATTTACTATTATGCTCAGTTTCGTCAATATCTTTCGGGGTACCGTTTGGTGTAAGAAGTTCAATTGTTGGTATCTTTTCTTTCACCAATGGATAAATGATAAATAGACCGTCAAAATCCCAGTCACAAGAGTAATAAATTGGCAATCCTCTAGTATCTACGTAGTCCAACTTGCCTATATTTTTACCACCTGCATACCATAACTCTATATTATTAGCTCTGGCCAATATAGGGCGCTTCAAAAAGTCAATATTTTCACAAAGGACGATACACTTAGGATTGTTGCATTCTAGCACATATTTGTATTGTAAATCTTTATCATCCGCTAACTCCTCAATTTGCAAAAGTGTTTTTACAGCATTGATTAAAGCCTCCTTTCCCAATAGATACTTTTCATTTTTGAAAAACATAAGGGATACAATTCTAACAGTTGCTTCCTTTTTGATTATCTGCTCCCTGAGTGGCAATAAGTTGCCAGTATCCATATCCTCTTTTATCCCCATCAATACTTTAATATCGGACTCTTCAAAACGAAGCTGATGTTTTAATAGTTCATTATCTGATAAAAAGGCTTTATAGTGGTTGTACTTTTCCAGATAATCTTTTTCATATATCTCAGTAAAGCCGTATAAAATGAAGAGTTTATTGTGTGATCTATCAAGTATCCGAAGTGAATTAATCAGATAATTGATTTCACCACTTTTTTCCAAGGTATCATTCAGCCTTACCTCACCTGTTATATATAGATTATTTAATGCCCTCAACTCAATCCAATTCATTTTGCAATTCTGTTTATATAGATGTTCAGATCTTCATTGCTATCCTTTGTCTTAAAATAAGAAGCTGAAGGGCAGTAATTAATATTATCATCTTCTTTTCCCTTGATCAAATGATGAGCATACCACTCATCCGACAATCCGATATTGAACGTATGAGGAGCCATTGTCACAATCTGATATTGGAACTCCTCCGCAATAGCAGGAAAAGTATTAAAGTTAGTGTTGTCCAAACTTCCCAATTCCTCCAAAATAATAAACCTTAAACCATTACGCTTTTCTTTTTGTACAGCAGAAAGTCTTGCAATGCCCAGTAGCGCAATAGCAGAATAGGTTTCTCCGGTACTGCCAGGAACCTCTGTTCCAAACTGGTCCGTGAGTTTAGCTGACAGCTCGAAATATGTTTTTGGATTTAGCAATTTATCGATCGGTATTTTGTCTTTGATCTTTGCTTGTTTCTTAAAGAAATCTTCAATAAAGTCAACTATAGATTGTCCAAAGTGTAATTCACCTTTTGTTGCAGTATTCCGAACTTCATAGGCCATCTGTTTGATATAATCAATCTTTATTTCTTTATTACCATCAAATTCGAGTTTGAAATAAAACTTCCCGCTGATCTTCCGGTCAACAAAAAACGCGTTTATCCTCTTTACCTGATCATCATATTTATCGTATCGCTCAGTAGTTTTACTGAATATCTTAATCATATTGTCCCTGATACCATTGGCGATGGTCGTTCGAGTTTGATTAGCCTCCTGTAAAGCTGTAGCGATATCATCGGTAGATCTAATTTTGCTTCCCAACAATGCTTCTTCCAAAACTCTGAATGAAAAACCCTGATCTTTAATTGCTAATTGCACGGCTGGGTTCTTTTCATTACTCGTTTCTTCAAATGAATTGGAAATGCCTATAAATGCTGTTTTATATTCTTCCCATAACTCATTGTAGTTGCGTCCCAATGCTTCAATATCCTTGGGTGTTGAAGAAGGAAAGTTTTCTACGTTTTCTTGAAAATCTTTGTAGTAAGCACTATTGAGCGTATTAAATTCTGTTTGCTTTTTAATTAGGTTGTCAATGATTGTCTGTAAATCCCGTTTATCACGCTGTATCTTGCTTTCCAAAGAGTCGAGCTTTGTTTGCCTAGCTCCTTTTTGTTCATAAAACTTATCTTTCTTATCGCTCCATTCTTTACGAACTTTCAACAATTCCTTTTTTACAACTTCAGGCTCATCATATGCAACCTTAAACCTGTTTTTAATTTCCAATAATTCCTCTTCCTCTCTTTTCTTTTGTGATCGCAATTGTGATATCTTTTCATCAATCTGTAAGATACAGGCTACCGCACTTTTTAATTTTTCGATATTACTGCTTTCGACAAGCGATATATCAAAGGAATGGTCAAAAAGGCTGGTATCATAAGGCTTTCCATCTGTGATATGCTCCAATGCTTCTATCTTGCTATTTATCGAGCTAACTTCTGCATTCAGTTTATGCATTAATTGTTGAACCGATTGCTCCAGATTTGCCCTGTCTCCCAATAACGCTGCATCAGGATTAAATTGGATAAACTGGTGTAATGCGCCTAATTTTAGCCAAATCCCTTTCGAAGATGAGTTGGCCTTAAAATCCCTGATCAGTTCATCAGGATTAACGTATTGAGCTGAATTGTCTGGGGTAGTAACTTCAGAAACAGGTGTGGTTGCATAATATAAAACGGCCTGTAACTGTTCGTTGTCTAACACTGGCAAATTCTTGATATACCAATATAAAAGGCCATTTTCATCTTTATTCCATAATAACGACAGCAGCTTTTCTTTGACCGATTTTTCCTTTTTTAAAGATGATTTTAATTCATCCAAAATCTCCAATTGTTCCTTTCTAATTCGGACAATGTTTTCGAGTGTTCTATACTTTTCTAGATAAGGTTTCGCAAATGCGATTTCCTTTTTTATATCTTGATTATACCTGCTTAAAATATCAATTTTTTGTATCTCATTGTTCCAGCTACCAGCTATTTCAGGAAGTATAAACATTTTAAGCTCGTTGATATCTTCGCCCAACTTTTCTATGCTGGTGGTTAATGTTTCATAACGGTTGAACATATTAAAATTTGCATCTGCTTCCTCGTAACCCTGTTTTATTACTTTTTCTTCCGCCGGAAGATTTTCGATGGCTGTTTTAAGTTCATCAAGTTCAATTTGATGGGTTGCTATCGCTGCCTTGCCTTCTGCTTCTCTATCCTGTAGTTGCTTTAATTCTATATACGCGTTATGTAATTCTGCTTCTTTAAATGATTTGAATTTTGCTTTATGAGACTGCTCCAATTCCCTTAAGCTGATTAACCTTTTTTGCTTGTTGGATAGGTTCTGAATATCCTTATTCAAGCTTTCATATTCTCGCAAAATCTTTTCAAGCTCGGATTGCTCTTTCTGAAAGTTGGAAAGAATATCTTCATCGGATTCTTCAAAGAGAAATTCTTTTAAGTTTCTGGAAGCTTGGTTGCCACTCAAATTCAGTGTTTTAGCTTTTGAAAAGGATTGTATTACCTTAGCAAAGGCTTTTAGATTTTTATCCTGGCTGAGATTCAGAGGAAGGATATTTTTATCATAAAGAAATTTATAGTACGTGTTGGCGCTTTCATTATTACCGAAGAAGTTGAGCCGAAGTCCCTGTTTTTCGTAGAGGAATGTTGCTAACTCCTGTATGTCAACTATTTCTTTCTCTCCTGACTCTTTTTCTTTCAATAGGTCTCTGGCGAAGATTAGCCCTTCTTTTTCAAGCACCAGTTCATTTATTTTCAGGTTCATATCTGCCTGCTTGGTGACAACAAAAGGAATAATACGTTTGCCTTTCTGACTGTTTATTTGTATTCCTATAGTTATAAATTTTCCTGTGTCAACTTCGATATTCAAAAAGCAATAGGCGTATTTAGTTTTATAGGGAAGCGTACTGATTTGTCGTTCTTCTTTTTTTACACCATCAGTCCCGAATTTGATGAGATCCTTATCATATACAAATACCATTTGGAGTAAATCTGCAATAATGGATTTCCCTACGCCATTGGAGCCAACAAAATCTGTTCTTGTCGGATGAAAGAGGTAATCGTGTACATAATGCTTCAGAACACCTACGGTGGATAAGGAGTAGATTCTTGGATAACTCATGGCGCTTCATCATTTTTAAGTTGCTGGCTAAATGCACTAAAATCCTGAAGCTCCTCCTGGTACAGTTTGGCCAAACGGTGAATGGCCGGTCTTAACTCAAAAACCAGGTCTTCGTTCCTTCCCGATTGTCTTTCTACCCAGCCTAACTTATCAAAATTCTCTATCGTCTTGCTGAATCTTGTATGCACTTCATTCCATTCCTTCTCATCATAAGACGCTCTGATGTCATTGAACAAAATCCGTTTGTAGGCTTCCTGATGATCACTCTCTAATATTTGTGTTTTGATGTCATTCCAGTAAATAACCTTTTCTTCGTCAAAATACTTCTGGTAGTACATATCCAAAAGCGTCAATCCAATTAGTGTTTGTAATTCAGTGAGTTCTTTATTACGGCTTGCATCACTTAATTTCCCCTTCCCGTTTTCTGTGAAGTCGAGATAATAATACCGGCTTCCGTCAGAGATATCGGAAACGAGATTAAGCCGGTACAGATTGCTGTAAAAACTGCTCCACTGCGACTCATAGCTTTCCAATACGGTATATTCTGTATAATACTTGTGGTCAATATGTTTGCCCGATAATAACAGTATATTAATGTCTGCAAAATGTTTTTTAACGCGCTCCTCCGTTAAAAAAGAATAATCGCTTATTTCGTAATTTTCGTTTTCCATAACGATAGATCTTGTTGGGATAAGTAAATAATTTTTTGTTCTACAGCAATGAATACATTGCTATGCTCTGAAGTATAGGCTGTCATCCGAGAAGCTACCTGATAAGCGACGGACAGGTCTTTTTCTTCCTCCACGATACTATTCATTAATTCATCTAAAGACAATTGTCCCTTGCCTTCAAGAATATCTTTAGCTTTATCAAACCATTGATTGATGATTTGTTGCCGGTTGATTTCTTTTGCTATTTTCTGCTTTTCGTTATGTTCATAGGTTTCATCAGCCTCAATATTTACAATGATATTAGGTTTCGGAAGTTCAAACTCGTAATATCTTGGATACAACATCCTAACAGGCTCATATACCACTTGCTTTAGCGGAAAATTGTTGCTGAACCTGATACCTTCGGCAGTATATTGTGAACTTTCTAAGATTGTCCTATGCAGTTTTTTTAGTTGTAGCCTAAAAAGGCTCGTGCAGAAAACTGTTCTTGCAACTCGGTCAGTTTTTCACTGGCGTGATTGATTTGTCTACGAATAATGTGTACTTTTTGGTCTGCCGAATTGAAAAACTCCCTGATATCCGTATATATTTCCTGAGCCCTTTCCCAGTTATTTTTACTTTTCTGTACATTGTCTGTATCAAACTTTCCATCATCTTCCATTTTTCTATAAAACTGATCTACTACATTTAGCAGGTCACCAAGAAATTTGTCCTTGGAAATAATAGCCTCCGTAATATCTTCCGCTCTTTCTCCGAACTTTCTAAATACAACGGTAAACGCCCTTACTAAAGTAGTGGCGCTTTGTTCGTCTTCTTTTCGGAGAATATCGTTTAGCTCTTTGTAAGCGTCCCGTAATTCATCCTCCAATGATTCTAAATGATCGGTGATAATTTTCTTCGAACCTTGAATGAATATCCTTCCGAACTTTCTTTCAAGCTCTTCAATGGTCTTGATTTCACCGTGACGTAGGATAAATGAATCCTGAACACTTTTTTTAGTGGATGATTCTTGTATGGATTTTCTAACTTACTTATCATCAAATCGACTACATTCTTTGCGTAGTCCGTCAGATAATATTTCCAAGGCTCATCGGGATGACTCCGTAGGAAATAGTGAAATAGGTTATCTTTAATATTGCTCCATTGCCGAACGGAATCCAGATTAAAATCGGTTTTTATATCCGTCAGGATCTCATTGATCTCCTTTTGTGTAAAGTATTCTTCGATTTCTCGATTTTTGAGTTTGTCATAAAGAGCAATAATTAAATAGCCTCCGTCAAATTTCGGCGGAAGAAGAAAGTCGTACCTTTTATAGAGACCTTGTTTATTCACTGAGGTTATTCTTGAAGAATTACTTTATTACAGTACAGATTTATTATTTATTCTGTTTAGTACGTCCTCTAATTCAAATTCAGGTGGTAAGGGTTTAAATGTCTTGTCATCTTTGGTAGTTGCGTACAATTCTCTTTGAAATTCACGTAGCGTTTTAATATTAATCTCGCCAACCAGAATGGTATCATTATCCCCGCCCTTTAATTTTAAAATATCTTTTCGTTCCGTTTTAGAAGGTTGTGTAATCCTTGTATCTCCAAATTGACTGGTATTTACCTGAGCCACATAGCTGTGAAGATCCCTTGAAATAGATTCTACAATATTGGAGAAATAATTAGTATCAGGATTCCATTCTGAAGCAACCAATAAGTCAATTTTACCTTTAAAAATACTTCTGTGCTTTACATCTGCCAGTTCAAAGCAATAGTAGGGGCTAAAATAAATTCCCTTCCATATAAACAAATCATAGCAATACTGTGATGGATGTGGTACTTTACAATGATTGGATTGTATCATCAATGCTTCTGCATGAGAATAATGATTTTTCAATCTGTACACTACAACAGCGTCTTTTATTCCGCCCTTTTCAAAGGGAAGTATAGTGACAATAAAGTTGAAAGAAACTCCATCAGCAGTAACATGTTCAAGCCCCGTTACTACGAGCTTCTGTTCATTAGCGACAAACCATGTAATTCTATCTAAAAACTCAATTGGTATGAAACACTCAGGAAAAAGCAAAATGTCAGCTTTTTCTTCTTTGGTCTGATCGAATATCTTACGCAGCGTCTTAAATCGCCCGACAAGATTTCGTGTATTTCTTATGCCTTTTTTTATATTATCCTCTAATACCTTTGTATTTGCTACTGCAATTCGGGGTGTCGTTATTTTTTCGTCATTATTAATTGCAAACTCTTGCCTTAAAATGAAACGTGATCTATTTTGTTCTCTTCCAGGACGTACCTTTCTTTTATAAATTTCCTGTTTATATGCGTTTATATCATCAAATTCGTATGAGGCCCAATGAAATTGATTGGCTGATACGTAATAGTCAAATGCCCGGTCTAAATAGAAATGCTCTTTGTCTTTATCATGAACCAAATTGTTAATGTTGACTATCGTTTTATGTTCATCGTCTAATTGGGTGTCTTGTTTAAATTGGCTCAAATTCTCATAAAATATCGCAAGACAGCATTCCCAGAATTTAACTGCCCTGGGAGAATGCTTTAATTTCTGTTCGTCGATTTGATACATCAGAAAGGAATTTTTAGGTCGGTGAAATTTTGATAATCCTTTGCCTCTCTTATTGTGTAAGACAATAGTGGTTGTGCTGTATAATGATGTCTTAAAAGATTGGACTGCCTATATCTTCTTATGAAATAAGACTCTTCATCAGTTGGGCTATATTTAGTCTGGAAAAAATTAAACTTGCCCTTAAAAGTATTGAACGAAAACTGATAGGTTCTTTTTACATCTCGAATTTCCGAAAGGAATTTAGGGTAAAGTGATAATGCCAGTTCATTTGCATTTTCGAGATACTCAGACATGCTTTCTCGGTACACGTCCGGAGATAGTTTCGTCCGTTTTTTCTGGGTTGCTAAGCCATCTATTGCTCTACAACAATTAATATAAAAGTCAACATAGGCTTTTGGCTTTTCATTTACCAACAGGAAGACAAATATTCTTTCCCAAAGGGTATATAAGTTAAGTGCATTTTCACCTTGGAAAAAGGTAACGATTTTATCAGCTTCTTCAGTAGAAACTTTGTCCGCTTGGCGGAGAGAACTAAATATTTTCTTAGATAAATAGATGGATAATCCAAATTTGTCTTCCTTATAATCTTTTAATGTGCGAATTTTACCTTCAGTGCCATCGTACAATAAATGATAAGCACTTTCTTCAAAGTCCTCAAGGTCTTCTTCATCATTGTAATTTCGAAATTCACTGGATTTTTCTTCGAGATCACGCTTTAATTTGTCTATAACCAATGATGATTCGTATTTGTCAAAATAGTAAAGTAAGGTTTTATCACTTTGACAATAAAGTCGAGGGAAACTATTCAATTTGAAAACTCTTTCCGGCTCTTCATTCGATCTATTAATTTCCAATATGGAAGGTGCATCAATTAAAGAAATAATCGGATGAAAATTTAGTAAGACAAACTGTTCTATATCAGTTAAGTTATTATCAAAATCATCTGCAGATAGATGCTCATCACTTCCAAATAGTATTCGCTTCTTAAGATCGTATCTCGGTTTTTCACTATTGACCCAATCTCTATATTGTTGAAAATTAAAATTGAGCTCGTGAATGGCGTCTTTGCTAATGTTATCAGGCAATACAGGATTAGTTATCACCATTAATATGTCATCTACATATCTGCCATAATACACAGGCCTTGCGTGCTTTATAATCCGGTCGTCAAAATCTTTCAGGTAATCATTGGCAAGCACAAAAGAAGATAGCAGTCCTATAGGTAAAATATAATGAGTAAATTCATTTTCATCTACCACCTCCCCTGCAAAGTCGTAGGGGACTTTAATTTCAGATACTTTTCTAGTGAAAATTTTATGTACTTCCTCAAATATTGTATATAAGTTACTTAATGATTGATTGACTTTGTTCTTATAAGGTGATCTTATTTTCTCGGGACGTAAACGAACAGAATAAAAGAAGTCCCTGATGTCTAAATTAAGTATTAGAATATCTTTGCCGTCACTCATATTTTCTCTGGCTGATTCTACAGCATCATCTCTCCATTTCTGATATTGTCTAGGGTAAGGCTTGAATAAGCCAGAGCCTTGAACAACAGCGGCTTTTTCCTTATTTAAAATAAGTCTATTGCCCAGGCAACCTTCGAAAAGTGAGCTATCCAATTCCGGCCCCTCTTTTAGTATCCACAAGACAGAGATAAGATGAATTTCGATTGGTGCATCAATAAATACTGTAGATCTTTCAATATTGTACTGGTCATGTATTCGTTTATTTGTAATTATTTTTGATTCTAAATTTCCATTTTTAAGTTTTTTAGGAAGAAACTGTGCTTTTATTCGACCTAGAAAACGGTTAAAGAATTTTGGATTCTCTTTATATTGATTTAAGGCTGCTGTTAATACTTTCAGTTTCTTTTCATAGTAGCAAAGGCCATCATCCTCTTCCACCTCGACATCATATTCATCTGCAAAGCTTTTATATTCTGTCAACGTAACAATCAAATCGTCCGAGTCTGAAAGGCCAGTTTCAAAAATTGCCAGTTGCTTCCTCATAAATAGGTTAGTCGAATCATAATAGATGTATGATTTCAACTTTATGTATGCTTCAAAAACTTCTTCGTATGTATATTCCATATTTACTTATTTGCTCGTTATTACCTTAAGATTAATATCTGCAAACTCCTTGATATAGGTAGCTGTAACACCTAGCAATGTTAAAATATCATCAGAAGCATTTGCTTTTGACAATCCTGGCTGGACAATCAAAATTTCATATTCTACAGGGATTTCGTTTTTTAATACCCCTAACAACCTCGCCAAATCATTTCTGTTACCCTTTTCAAGTCGGGAACAGGAGAGGCCGTTCTTTGATTTAGTTTCACGTCCAAAGAGATGATTGATGAAGTCCTTGCCGGATTTATGCTTCCAATGCACGGATTTTTGAGCTTGCCCACACACTTCATAAAAATTTTTGATCTGGTTACTGACTACGCCATCCAAAGCGAACTTTAAATGATATAGCTTAATTTCAATTTTATCACTATGTGCTTTAATAGTTACGACATCAGCAATTTCACCAGAATAGTCATCATCATAGATGACATCAAAATCTTCTTGCTTTAGCTGTTCTATGACTTTGTATTGAATAGAATCAACTTTCTTAGGTTGTATACCTTGTGCTTCGTTTCTTAGATTTACGCCAGCCCAGTTCCAGGATATGAGTGCATCTTTAGGATAAATACCTATCTGCTGTTTGAGCTCATAGTACTCGTTTCCTGTAAGCGCAGAACCATCAGCAAACCAAACTGTAGGAATGAATTTTTCGAAGAATTCTGCACCACTGATTTTAATACGACCAAACTGAACTTCTATAGGTTCTTTTGATTGTTGAGTTATTTTAAAATCTGCAAACGTGTCATCTCCGTCTTTCTTTTCAAACAATTCCAGCTTAAAAACTGCTTCTTGTGTTTCGGATTTAAGAGAAAACAACAAATCGCTACCTATAGATGGATTAACCAAGCATAATTCTATATTGGAGAGGTCGTATTTTACTCCGTCTATAATGAAATTATATTTGGTTTCGACATCGAGGTAAATATCCGTATCCCAATCTATCCATACAGGAAATACATTTGGAAGATCTGTTCTAAGTGTTGGAATAAGCGTTTCTCTAAGAATTTGATTAGGATCAATATTTTCATCAACTAGTTTATTTCCTAATGCTATACACCAATTTTTAAACTGTTTTAAATCTCCCTGAAGTTTTGTCCATATTCTTCCTTTGTATGAAGCTCCGATATTAACAGGTTTACCTATTTCAAAACCAGTACCCATCACAAAGGCTTTTTCTCCTCTTTGTTTTTCAGCAAGGCTCAATGCTTCTCCGACATCACTTCCCACCATCATCCTAAAACGGATATTTTTACCTAGAAACTGCCTTAATCCAACGTTTTGCAGCTTAACTCTTTTGATATTATAAAAAGTCTTAAAAACATCTATTCCTTTGACAAGCTCAGCGTTATCGCCTATTATTGCTTGAGCCAATTCGGTATAAAGACTTCCATTGTCCGAACTATTTATAAACAGAAGATTGTTTTTGGTTTCCCAATAAACTATAATGATGTCCCATTGAATATCATAAATTTCCCGTTTATCATGTACCCATTCTACATCAAGCCTTTTACCGGTGACAATAACTAGCATATTATGTTCCCGATTGATATCATGGAATTTAAATTCGAGGTTGTCATAGCCGGAGATTCCTTTTTGAAAATCACCAGGGTGCCAAGCATTGGTTTTATTCTTATAAACAACTGTGCTTAGTTTAGGTCTGATATTCTGAAAAGGGATGTTGGCATTGTCCAATTTCTTAAAGCCACTCATGAAATCCTTAAATTCTACCTGTTCATTCACTTGACCTGAACTCGCATCTGAAAGAATTTCATTCCAATCTGCATCCGTAGCATATAAATCAGCTAATTCTGCCCTCACATCGAGATCAGCAATATTGGCAACGAAAGAGGCATCGCCAAGCTTTTCATCATATTTAGTTCTTGTAAAACGACCTGCCAACTGTAATGTAATGGGAAGACTCTTTCGAATATCGTGAAATGCGGCTATTTTCAATTCTGGCAAATCGAAGCCTTCACCAAGCATATCAACACAAACGATTATTCTTGTCTTCTTTAGAAGTATCTTATCATAAGTCTCCTTAAAATTGGGTGCCCCAGAATAAATTACAACCGGATTAAGGTCTTTATGAACTTCGTATAATTTAAAAATTTCTTTTGCCCGCTCTTTTGTAGCACAACGAGCCATAAGGATGTGATTGTAAGGACTTGCTAAATCTGAACGTAAGCGTTCAACAGCCACCTTAGCAATTTCTTGATCCGCTTTTTCTTTCTCATATTCACGGATAGAAATGAACTCTATTTTTTTATAATAGCCTTGCTCTTGCGCTTTCTTTAAGGGGAAGTTGGAAATAATCTTTCCATCCAGCCTTTTTCCATCATTTCTAAATGGGGTCGCAGTAAATTGAATTATCTTTTCGTTATCGAATTTATTCCGGAACTCGTTCCATGAAAACGCTTTCACATGATGGGCTTCATCAATAAATATATGGCTGAATGCTTTGGAGAAAAGCTCTTGAGTTTCGTTGGCCTGATTGGTAAGCCAACTCATCGTAGTTACGACTACGTTGCATTTTTCTAAAAATTCAGTAACCTCTTCAGTACCGTCAAATTTATTCTTAATAACCCCAACAATTGGATATAAAGACTTTTCGCCAACAACACCAAACTGTTTTAGCAACCCTAAATTGAAAAATTTTTCAGCTATCTGATTTCGCAAAGAATCGGAAGGTACCGTAACTAGAAGTTTTTCACATCTGTTAGCTACCAGCGTAGCTAACATAGTTTCTGTCTTACCTGTACCAGTAGGCATTACTACGGTTGCGGCATCTAATGGAAGTTTCAGATGTCCCATTATCATGTGCAATGCAGCAATCTGTGGCTGTCTTAATCCTGGATCGTTTTTATCTTCTTCCTTATATAGAAAATCATTTTTCCATGATTGAGTAATTTCACTGGGCGAGTACTCTTTTAGAAGAGGGTGCTTCCCCCATTCTTTTATAACTATTTTATCCTCTTCAAACCGTTGTTTACTTGGAAGAATGTTAGTAATAATAGCATAGTCAATTTGATTAGGTATATATTCCTCTTTGGTTGTAAAACAAATCTTGTTTCCATTATCTTCTATTACCAAATAAAAGCGATTCTCTTCTGTTATATTTAACGGAACTGATTTCGCCGGAATTAGCAAGTGTATGATCGAATTTTTGCTGCCAATTTTACGATGAAGAGCAGTTTGAAGAATCGGTAAGGTTATATTCATGGAGAGAGGTTAAGTTCATAAAAATGGGTATAATAACACTAAAATATTTAAAGTTTTCAAATTCAGCAAGATAGTTTCAAAAATACTAGAACATTAATGCCCTCAATTACGGAAAACCGTAGTTGAACTAGACTTGGGGACTAATACCTCAAATAATTTATTTTGAGGAACGTCAGGCAAAGGCATTCGATGACCGATATGCTTAGTACGATGGTGAACATCAGCATCAACAAATGGCCGCGACCTGTCTTTGACTTTTTTACCAAATAGGACTGCTCAGCGGTATGAATGTGAGCTTTAACAGGAGAGGTAAGATAGTTTTCCAGTCTCTAACAAATAATTTTATGGATGGTGAAATTAGTTTGGAGCTACTTTGATACAAGCATTGTGAGCCTATCATCATTACTATTTCGTTGCAATAAGCATAGCCAGCCACAGAAATATAATCGACCTTAATTTGACAAATCTTCGATTACATATGAAGTCGTAAAATACCGCAGGAGCACCTTCTGACTTATGTCAGGCATTCTGCTTATTGATACTGAGGCTATATTGCTAAACATATATTCCTGAACGCGGGTTTAATATTGGTAA
Organism: Chitinophaga pollutisoli; assembly: GCF_038396755.1. Taxonomy (NCBI): domain Bacteria; kingdom Pseudomonadati; phylum Bacteroidota; class Chitinophagia; order Chitinophagales; family Chitinophagaceae; genus Chitinophaga; species Chitinophaga pollutisoli. The sequence goes on from NZ_CP149822.1 coordinate 2,118,765, forward strand.
AGCAAATCTACCATTATGAAATCAGCCTATTTATACGTCCGGGTTAGCACGGATGAACAAAAAAGAAAAGGTTATTCTCTTGTTGAGCAAGAAGATCACCTTGTAAAACATTGCCAGTTATACAATATTAAAATCAAAGGAACATTCAGGGAAGATTTTTCTGCAAAGGATTTTAATCGCCCTGAATGGAAAAAACTCATCAAAGCAATCCGAAAGAACAAACATCGACCGCCGGAAAATATACTTTTTATAAAATGGGATCGCTTCAGCCGTAATGTTGAATACGCCTATCAAATGATCCGGACATTGAGAGAGCTTAATGTTCAGACGATGGCTGTTGACCAGCCTATTGATTTTGATATACCTGAAAGTATAGTAATGCTTGCCGTTTACCTATCCATACCAGAAGCGGAGAATTGTAGACGTGGATTGACGACCTCGGATGGTATAAGAAGAGCAAAGAAAATGGGTAAGTGGCCGACAAAAGCACCTATTGGATATATGAATCGAACGGCACCTGATGGCAAAAAGTTTATTATGCCCAAGCATCCCGAGGCAGAATATATAAAATGGTCGTTTGAACAGCTGGCAACAGGTACCTGTACTATCAGTCAGGTAATGAAAATTGCCAACATTAAGGGCCTTCAATGTGGGCGCAGCCATTTCTGGAGAATTTTACGCAACCCTATCTACTGTGGGATTATTAAGATTCCCGCCGGCCGTAATGAGGAAGAGCAATATGTCAAAGGGATTCACGAGCCACTCATTTCGGAAACCCTATTTTTTCAGGTTCAAAGTCTCACAAATAAAAAGAACAACAAACTAGAAAGTAGAGAAGCTTTAAAATCAGTATTTCCTTTAAGGGGGCTTTTATCCTGTCCGTGGTGCGGTGGTAAACTTACAGGAAGCATATCACAGGGGAAACACTCAAAATATGCTTACTACCACTGCTTGAAACATAGATGCAAGGGTAGATTCCGCGCGGAAACGTTAAATCATAACTATGAAGAAAAATTAAAGCATATACGTTTGAGGCCTGAGGCATATGAATTGTTCAATCTTATTTTGGAAGATGAAAACATCTTTACTCGACAAAGAGAATACTCTGACCAGCGTAGGGCGATTTTATCGCAAATCTCGATACAAGAACAGGAAATTTCAAAGGCAAGAAGATTCTTTTTGAATGGGAGAATCGACTTTGACGACTTTGCTAAGCTGAAACAAGAATACAACGAGACATTGATCCAGTTGAATATACAGTTGTGCAATGTGACTGTTAAGCTGACAGACTGCAAACAGAATAATAATGTATGGCAGTATTCTGATCTCAATATTCTTCAATCATATAAAGAACAAGACTTAAGAGGCAAGCGTGATATTATAAATTTATTTACTCCAACATCAATAAATCCATTTACAAAAGACTTTGATGTAATACATGTTGACAAAGTGCTATCTCTGGTCACAAAATATTGTGAATAAAACTCAATTGTCAACCATCATCAATATAACTTAAAGAATATGCTACAATCATTTTACAGGAACGGAAAAGCCTTTTCAACCAGAAAAGTTTCAACAGAGCAAGCCATAAGAATATTGAAGCGAAACGGTATAAGTGTAAACAGCGAAAAGGCCGAAATCATTTTAGAATTTCTTTATCTCATTGCTAGGACCTATAGGAACATTGAAAACAATGAAGAACACGCGAAGTTTGAGCTTAAAGAAGATATCGAACATCGAGAGACGCACTCAGACGGTTTTTAAGCAACTTTTTTAGTAGAAAAATCGAAAGACAAAATCAGATGTAAAAATCTCGAACACTTTTTCATCCTAGTGATTTGAAAAGTAACAGCTTGTGAATCAGTCTTTTACAAGCATAAAAAAAGGAAACAACTGAAATTTGTTGTTTCCTTTAGCGGACCGGACGGGACTCGAACCCGCGACCTCCGCCGTGACAGGGCGGCATTCTAACCGACTGAACTACCGATCCTTCCCTTTGAAATCACCCGAAGGCTCTTCCGTTTTGGGATTGCAAAGATAAGAACAAAAATCCCACAAACGCAAATCTTTTTATTGAATTTTTTTCGCCCGGAATTGGGTAATTTCATTCACGTTCAACCACTGATATATGAAAAACCTTCTTCCCATAACCCTCCTCGTCATATCCGCCTCCTGCAACCAGGCGCCAAAATCCACTGTGGCAGACACCTCCATCGTCCAGGACGTGCAAAACCTCGTGCCCGTCGCCCCTCCCCCCACATCGATCCCCTCACCGCCCAGATACAAGCGCAAGATTCCATCTTCGACGACGGTTCCATCCCCACCACATGGGAAAACGCCGGGTTCAACAACCCCGCCGACTTCAAACGCTTCCTCTCCCGCTTCAAATCCTGGGTCCGTAACGATCAGCCCGACTCCATCGCCGCATGCATCCGATTCCCCCTCCGCCTATACCCCTCCTCGGCCGACTTCAAATCACAATACCACCAGATCTTCGACCCCGCCCTTAAAACCGCCGTTGATACCTTCCGCCTCGACCGTATCTTCCGCAATTCCCAGGGCGCCATGGTGGCCAACGGCCGCATCTGGTTCGCTCCCCTGCCCGAAGGCTACCGCATCATCGCCATCAATCCCCAGTAAACATGACCTCCCAGGAAGCCGCCCGCCTCATCCAGCTCCCCCATCCAACCACCCCACAACCACAAACCTGGGCCGACCTCGGCAGCGGATCAGGCCTCTTCTCCGAAGCCCTCCTCCGCCAGTTGCCTCCCCAAAGCCAGGTCTACGCTATCGACCGTACCGCCATTCCGCACCCCGCTCCCGGCATCATCCCCCTCCAACGCGATTTCCGCTCCTTCCCCTGGAACCTCCCGCCCCTCAACGGCATCCTCATGGCCAATGCCCTCCACTTCGTTGAACAGCAGGAAACATTCCTCCGGCAAGCCGCCGGAAATATCGTTCCGGGCGGACAATTCCTATTCGTCGAATATGACACCGACACGCCCAATCCATGGGTACCTTATCCCCTGAGCCTTTCCACATTGCAATCACGGTTCCGCAACCTCGGTCTGCAGCCCCCGCGCCTGCTGCGTTCCATGCCGTCCAAATTCGGCCGCGCACGGCTCTACGCCGCGGTAACGATAGTAGGATAATTTGCATCCCGCACCGATTTATAGCTGTTTTCCGATATTTGCACCACATGCCGAAACACCGTTACATATGGATGGCGCTCTTGTTGACCACGCTGGCCTGCCAGCAACCCCGGGAAACGCACCGCGCATTTTACCACTGGAAGCAACGATACGCCCCCTCGTCCGGAGAAACCGCCATGCTCCAAAAGCTCGCCGCATCCAGGCTGTACGTCAAATGCTTCGACGTGGACCAGCGTGGAGATAAAGCCATCCCGGTAGCCATCAGCGATTTCCGCGCCGCATTCCCCGACAGTGTTTTCATTGTTCCCGTCGTTTTTATCATGAATGAAGTGTGGCGACGGAACGACACCACCTTGACCCACGGCGTTGCCCGCCGCACCGCGGCACTGCTGGCACACCTCTGCCGCAACATCCCGCCGGAACGCATTCCGGAAATACAGCTCGACTGCGACTGGACCCGCTCCACCCGCGATGCGTATTTCGCCTTCCTGCGCGCTATCCGCAACGAGCCCTTCTTCCAACATCGCCTCCTGTCCGCCACCATCCGCCTCCACCAGGTGAAATACAGCGGCGGCAGCGGCGTGCCGCCCGTGGATAAAGGGCTCCTCATGTGCTACAACATGGGCGACCTGCGCAAACCCGGCGACCACAACTCCATCATCGATCCCGAAACTTTGCAATCCTACACCGGCAACAACCGCATCATCCAATACCCGCTGCCGCTCGACTTCGCGCTACCGCTCTTCGAATGGGATGTGCTTTTCCGGAAAGGCCAATACGCCGGCCTCACCCGCAACATGCCCGTGGCCGACGAACGCATCTTCCGGAAGTCGGGAGATTTCAGCTACACCGTCATGAAAGACACTGCTATCAGCAACGTGCGCCTGCATCCCGGGGATGTGATCCGGCGTGAGGACAGCAGGCCGGACGTGCTGCGCAAAGCCGCCAAACAACTCTCGCAACAACGGCAAGCCCACGCGCCGGTGATCATCTTCTATCATCTCGAACCTGGAATTCTAAACAAATATGACCTGCATGAACTGGAAACGATTTACAGCCTATTCGGGTAGCGCACTGGCCCTCACGGTGGCAGGCGCCGCCTATGTGTGGTCCTGCGGTCCCGAACCCGACCCTTACGATTATTACACGACGCTCTTCAACCCCAACCTGGCGGAGAAACCCGGATTCGAGCCGTTTTACTACACGGCGCTGGCCGACCACTATGCCGCGGAAATTCCCGAGCAAACATTAAACCTCCAGGAATGGGGCGCTTTCTTTAAGGGGAAAGTCAATGAGAAAGACCTGACGGAGTTCATCTACACTTACACGCGCCCCCAAATGGCGGTGCTGTACAACCACATTGAAAAAAATCAGCCGCTCCAGCTGCCCGACAGTGTGCAGCAAAACGGTTTGACGCAATATTTCCTGGCCTCGAAAGACCGCGAAACGCTCGGCTACTTCATGTACGCCAAACAATGCGAGCCGCATTCTTCCCCGGGCGATTACTGGGAAGTTCCCAAACGCGATTCCGCGACGATGATGCGGCTCGCCAAAAACGGGATGCAGCTCTACCGCGCGGCCCAGAACGAAAATATCCGGGAACGATATGCGTTTCAATCCGTGCGGATGTCGCACTATGCCGGTAACTACACGCAGGCACTGCAATATTACGACTCCCTCGCCGCGCCCCTGAAAAGCGAATCCCTCATCCATTACCGGACGCTGGCGCTGAAAGCCGGTTCCCTCATGCGCACAGGCAAAAAAGCGCAAAGCGCTTACCTCTTCTCGCAGATTTTCGATAAAGTGCCCAGCCAGCGCAAGCTCGCGTTCCTCAACCTCAAATGGGCCAACGTGTATGAAAATAGTGTATTGCAACTATGTAAAACACCTTATGAACGAGGTACGGTTACGGCGATGTACGCTTTGCGCCAGGCGGATTACCATCCGCAGGGACTGGAACAGACCTACGCCCAGGATCCGAAGCACCCTTTGCTGGAAGTGCTGCTCAGCCGCGAGATCGCGAAACTGGAAGAAAATTATATGACAGGATTGTTGGGTAAGGAGAGCGGGCAGATACACAATTACTGGTATTCATCCGAGTTCGGACCGGAAAAAGTGGAGCGGCTCCGCGATTTGGCAGGCCGCTTCGCCACGGAAGGGAAAGTGAAAGAACCCGCTTTGTTTCACATCGCAGGGGCTTACCTTTCCTATATGCTGCGCGATTACAAGGCCACCCGCGCCAGTCTCGCCGCGGCACAAAACCTGCCGGCACGGCCCGGTGTGAAAGACCAGTTCGAAGTGGTGAAGCTCCTGCTGACCATCGCGGAGCAACCGCGCTTTGACGCGCCTTTCGAACAGGCGCTGCTTCCTTCCCTTAAATGGCTGGATGCCAAACTCCCGAAAAAAGAACGCAATTATTGGTACGACCCTGCCCCGGAAACGCTGACGGGCGATTACTATTCCCGCTTCTACCGCAACCTGATGGATTTCATCATCGCGCCGCGATATGCCCAACAAAACGACCTCGCGCGGAAAGCCCTCGCCCTTTCCGTCCGCGACCGCGTCAATCCTTATCAATATTACTGGCAATATGTGTCCGCGCAGGATTTCATCCGCGACAGCCTTCCCACCGGCACCATGATCGCACTCTACAACGGCCGCAAGGCGCGCAACTTGTCGGACTTCGAAAAATATCTCTATCAGAATCTCGCACTGAAGGAAAATGAGCTGGGCGAAGCCGTGGCCATCAGCTACGTACGCCACCACAATTTCCCCGACGCGGTGGAATGGTTCAGGCGCAGCGGCAGCACCCGCGCTACGGAAGCGGCGCTACGCCCGCAATTCAGGGATTATGGCATTGAAGAATCAGATTCCATGCGCCAACCCATTTCTGAATTGCAGTTCGCGGAAAAAATGGTTTCGCTGGAAAAAGACATGAAGAAACAGAAAGTAAACCCGGAAACGTATTTCGAATATGCCAACGGTCTTTTCAGCATTTCCTACTACGGCACATCCTATCATCTGACCGTCAACTACCGCCCCAGCACCGATTGGTGGAATCCTTCGTACGACAACACGCCCTGGCTGAAGGAATATTTCGGTTGTTACCGCGCCGAAACCTTCTACAAAAAAGCCGCCGACGCTTCCTCCGATCCGGAATTCAAGGCGAAAGCACTGTACCTGGCAGCCCGCTGCGCCCAGAAGCACCTCCCCTATTCCGATGATATGGAATGGCACCTGCAGGCGATACGCAACAATCCTTACTTTCCCGAACTGCACGGTCAATTCAAAAACACGCAATTCTACCAGGAAACAGTGAAAGAATGCGGCTACCTCCGCGATTTCGCCAAGGCGCAAAAACCATGATCATATTGATTTTCAATGCATAAAAAAGGGGCTGGTATAAAAATACCAGCCCTAGTTTTTTTCATCATTACTACTAAATAAACAATGCGGAACAGCCGGACGATGAGGCCCGGGCCATTCCACTTACAATATAACGAATTTCAATGATTAAAAGTCGCGGATAGCCGTTTCCGTAATGGTAAAAATGCCGTCATGTCGCAGTGCGCCGGAAATTGTCATCGCTCCTCACTATAAATACCATTTTTTATAGCGCAGCAGCCCTTCCAGGAAATAGTAATCGGCGTAGGTCAACGGTACATCCACTTCCGAATTGGCGAGAAAATGCCCTACACTGTTTTTCAACAGGAAGCCGCCGTTCTCACCCGGTTTTGCGCGGTATGCCGGCGAGCCCAGCGATTGCAGCATGGTGGCCGCAGCGGATACGTACTGTTGCCTTTCCTGCCTGTTCACGTGCCGCCCCAGCTCCAGCAGCGCAGAAGCTGCAATGGCGCCAGCGGATGCGTCGCGGGAAGTAGGCATCTGCGGCGCGTTGTAATCCCAATATGGAATTTTATCGGCGGGCAGGTTGGGATGCGTTAAGATGAACTGCGCGATGTTCCTTGCGTGGTCGAGGTATTTTTGGTCGCGGGTGAAACGGTACATCAGCGTGAAACCATACAGTCCCCATGCCTGGCCGCGGCTCCAGGCCGAAGTATCGTGTGCACCCTGTCCATTTACTTTCTGGATAACCGTGCCTTTATCGAGATCATAATCCACGATATGGAAAGTACTATGATCGGGGCGATAGTGGTTTTTCAGCGTGGTGTTGGCGTGGGTAATGGCGATCTCACGGAAACGCGGGTCTCCACCCTGCTGGGCTACCCAGAGCAATTGTTCCAGGTTCATCATGTTATCGATGATCACGGGGCAGTTCAGCCTTTTGTTTTTATTCCAGGATTGGATGGATTGGATGGAAGGTTGGTAACGGGTGATTTGATACACCGCCGCCGTGTCTACCACATCTTTATATTTTTTATCTCCGGTGATGCGGTAAGCGTTGCCGAAGGAGCAATAAATCATAAACCCGATATCATGGTTGCCGGTGTACCGTTTTTCCTTCTCGAGAATGGCGAGGCGCTGTTCCGCTTCGGCTTTCACGGCCGGGTCTTTGGTGTATTCATAGAGGTACCATAGCGTTCCGGGATAAAACCCGCTGCACCACCATTCGGTGTCGGAAGTTACGGACCGGCCGTTCTGGAAAGTGCGGGGCATCCGGTGGGCCGGGGTACTGTCTTTCAACACCTGGTACTGCTTTACTGCGAATCGCATGTTTTCATCTATCAATGTACGCATGTCTTTTTTCGACACCTGCTGGGCGGATGCGGCCGCCGGGATAACGAGGAATGCCAGCGCCGTGGCCCATTTACCGATTTGGGAAGTCATATTGCGTCTTTTTAACTGTAAAACGGGAATTTAACCTGAAACTGCAAACGTTTGCATAAAAATAATAAGCCATCCGGATTATCCAAGGAATTTTTGGATCTTGCGGGCATGCGACTTGTTTTACTATTCTTTTTAATATTTACGAGCTGCGCAACCAGCGCACAAACCGGGAAAGTGGTATCGGTAAAAGATGGCGATACAATAGAAATGATGATAAATGGGAAAGCGGTCCGCATCCGGTTGTTCGGTGTGGATGCGCCGGAGAAAGGGCAGCCCTTCGGTGAAAAGGCCCGGCAATATTGCGCGGACCTTTGTTTCAACAAAACCGTGCGGATGGTCAAAAAAAACAAGGATCAGTATGGACGGATCGTGGCGGAAGTGTACCTGCCCGACGGCTCTTCCCTGAACCACCGCCTCGTAGCCGCCGGCTTCGCGTGGCATTACACCCAGTTCAGCAACAGCCAGGAACTGGCACGCGCCCAGGAAAAGGCGAAACTGGAAAAATCGGGGCTATGGGCCGGCAAAAGCCCGATCGCTCCCTGGAACTGGCGGAAGCAACACCGCCGCATGGCCCGATAACCGAACATCATTATACATGGCAACACCTCAGCACTCCGTTACCCTCCGTTTCCTCGCCGAACCCTCTGATGTAAATTTCGGCGGCAAAGTACATGGCGGATCCGTAATGAAATGGATCGACCAGGCCGGCTTTACCTGCGCAGCCAACTGGAGCGGGCAATACTGCGTAACCGTTTATGTAGGCGGCATCAGATTCTACAAGCCCATTGCCATCGGCGACCTCGTGGAAATCGACGCTTCCATCATCTACACCGGTAACACCAGCATGCACATCTCCATCCATGTTTACGCCGGCAATCCGCGGCAGCAGGAGAAAATCAAAACCACCCATTGCATCATGGTGTTTGCCGCCATCGATGAAAATGGGCAAACTGCGCCCGTGCCCAAATGGACGCCGCGCACAGAACAGGAATTGAATATGGAGCAGTACGCCCATCGGCTGATGGACCTGCGGAAGAATATCGAAGATGAAATGAAGCCCTACCTGTAACCCTTAAGCAATGGCGCGGCTGAGCGCCTGGGCCTGGCCGGCCGTATATACGGCGGTCAACAGTTCCCTGCGGGGAATCGGCCGGTCAAACAGGTTGTCGGTGAAAGCCCATGCAATGCGCTGGCTTTGCCCGAGCACGTACACCGCCGGCAGTGGCGCATTCTCCTCGAATCCGGAAAGGCGCGCCCACAAGGGATCCGTTTCCGCGTAAATACCTGCGCTCTTCGCAATTTTGAAATCTTTATCGTACGCCAGCGCAAACGGTACGCCCAGCACCTTCAGGTCTTCCACCGGATCACTGGAAACTACCAGCAACTGCCCTCCCATCACCTGGATATCCGCATACAAATCTTCCAGCTGCTGCAAAAACGGTTTTGAATAGCCGTTCCAGTGGCGGGAATAAAACGCCAGCACCAGCGGCTGGTTCAGCAACTCGCTGCCCACGATGTAAGCGCCCCCCGTGCCGAGGAACGAAAACGGCACCACGAAATCCTCGCGGTGCAAATGGAAAAGCGGCAGTGTGGAGCCTTCAGCAACAGGCTGGATGGGGGTGCGGTCTTTGGGACGGGTCGAAACGATGTCGTACCGGATAGGGGGAAGATCTGCGTAGCGGTTGTTGGTGTACATAAAATGAAGGTTGGTTTGTGATGCTGATTTCAAATGACAATACAAAGATAGGAAGAAATACTATTAGTCCACAAAACTAGTGGACTTTTTTTATAAAAAGAGAAACCCGCCGGAGTAGCGGGTTTCTCTTTTTATCTAAACGGGTAGATCCTTATTGTTTCACGAATTCGCCGTCTGCGATGATGTTGACTTCGTCGCTGAGCATCTGTGCGGGGAATTTGGCGCCGATGTTGAAATCGCTGCGTTTGATGCTGCCGGTAACACGGAAACCTGCGGTGGGCTTTTTGCTCATCGGGTTTTCGATGGTGCCGCGGTACCAGAGTTCGAGGGTCACGGGTTTGGTCACGCCATGGAGGGTGAGGTCGCCGGTGATGCTGTATTTACCGTTGCCCAGGCTTTTCAGCGAAGAGCTTTTGAAAGTCAGGTTGGCGTTGGTGGCTGCGTCGAAGAAATCGGGGGATTTCAGGTGGTTGTCACGCTGCTCGATGCCGGTGTTGATAGAACCGGTTTCAGCGGTGAGGGTGAACACGCCATCGCTGAAGTCAGCTTTGGAAGCGCTCACGGCGGCTTCAAATTTGGTAAAAGAACCAGATACGGTTGAAAGGCCCAGGTGCTGGATGTCAAATTTCAGTTGGGAGTGCGCGCCGTCGGACTTCCAGGTGGATTGTGCAAAGGCGCCAACGGATACTGCCATCGCCAGCAGGAGGCTCATTACTTTTTTCATATGTCGTGCTGTTTGGTTATGAACAGGATTGCAAACTTATGTACATTTGCTTTCAACTTGTTAGTAGTTACCTAAAGGTAAGTAGTTACTTTGAGGTAAGTTTAAGGTTATTCGAGGTTCGATACAAAGAAAACAGGGCTATGTTAAAGTTACAAACAATTTCGGCAGAATGGGAAACCTGTACGGCATTATCTGCGGTACAGGATGCGTTGTATGTGCTCCACGGCAAATGGAAGCTGCCGATCATCGTAGCGCTCAGTTCCGGCAATAAACGGTTCAACGAATTGCAGAAAACGGTGCCGGGCATCGCGGCGAAAGTGCTTTCCCACGAGCTGAAAGAACTGGAGCTCAACGGGTTTGTTACCCGTCGGGTACACGATACCACCCCGGTGCTGGTGGAATATTGCATCACCGATTACAGCAATACGCTGGGCGAAGTGGTGGACGCCCTCCGCAAATGGGGCACCCAGCATAAGGAAAACATCCGCCGGCAATTGAAGAAAGTGGATTAGTCGAGCCGCTGGCGGAGGTAATTCCCCAGCTCCTTCCCGGCGCGCGCGTAGGCGGCGCCGATGCGGGCCCCCGGTTCCGTTGTCGGGCGCGCTGCTTTCGCCTGCCGCCTCGTCGATCTGGATTTTCACGACCACTTTACCGGTCTGCGTATCCATCACCGTGACGGTACCTTTCAGTTTGGCGGACTTGCGGATGATGCCCGATTGCCCTGGTTCGATGTAAACGGAGCTGAAAACCAGTTGATAGCGGGTATCGGGATGTTCCCCGATTTCTTTTTCCGAAAATTTCCGGAGGGATTCCAGGAACTGGGGCTCGTAGAATTTCGATTTGTCGCCCACCCACATTTCTTCCCAGGCATATCCGCTCCCGGGAGCCCTTTTTTCGGCGTCGGCTTTCTTCTTACGGATATAATTCGCTTCTCTTCCCAAATCCCCCACCATTAGTTTATCGTATTTATATATGATATGGAAGGTATCGATGCCTTTGAGCGCGTCGATCATACCGGAGGAAACGTCGATTTTCTGGGCTGTGGCCGAAAAAGCCAGCGCCAGCAGCGGGCACAGGAAAAATAATGTACGGGATCTCATGGTTCGGCTGTTATGCGGATAAATATAAATCTTTTCAGCCATCTGAGAAGGTCAAAAAAATGGGCACCCACGAAGGATGCCCGTATGGTTGCTTTCTTGCGGGTATTGCAGGTTGATTTTTGATGAAGGAACGGTATCGCCCGTCCGCGCAATATAGAGTAGCAACTAAGACCGGTACTGCGGCCTGCTTCATGGTTGGTTGCTGCATTAAACGGATAGCATGGGCACAAGATACGCTCCTCCCCGCCCCGGCGCCATCCATTCACTGAAAACTGAAAAGCCGGTGACAACGCTTCTCCAACTGCGCCGCCGCCCATCCGCCCGGATGAACAAATTCACCGGAACCCGCCGCCGCAAACCCGGAATTTAGACATTTCATAAAAGAATCCGGCCGTACGGCAGGGAAATCACCGACTAATTCGTGACCAATCCATGACATACCAAAAACGGGCGCTACACAACCATTCCGCCGGAGGTATTGTTTCAGTAGATAATTCATCCATTTGCTTTCGCATCGTATCTCACAACCACACCGTATCTGTTCATTACCATAAAACCGCGTACTTCCATGCCAATGAAAACATCCGCAGGTATCCTGCAGGGGGCGAACTTTGAATTCACCATGAAAATCCCCCGACTTACCATGAAAGCCTTATCCATGATGCCATTGCCCATTACAACAGCAGTTCCGGCGGCGATATGCTCACCCAATACTTCCACGACCCGTACGTACATGTATGGTTATACGAATCCCGGCAGTTGGCAATACAGGAGCTGATGGTTAGGATCGCCTCAACCGCCACAGTCGCGCTTTACAATCTGGAAGGCACTGCCCGCTTGCTCACCCGCGGCCGCGGCGCCCTGGAGCTCGAAGCCAACAGCTACCAGATCCTCCGGCTGCAACCGGAAAGCCACCGCCTGGAACTGGCGGAAGGCCGCCACGTTTTCCTCCTCCTGTTCCTCTCACCCACCATTCAATCGCTGGTGAGCCATGATTCGATCGTGGCGCCTTACGCGCAACCTCCCGCCGGCACCTTGTGCAAAACGCGGCTCAATCAGATCCTCAGCCTCTACCAGCCGCTGCTGAAAGGCGATATCTGGCGATTGAAACGACAGGTCCTGCTGCTCGACCTGCTCTTCCATACGCTCGATGATGCGGGCATCCAATACCGCCTGGAGGACATGGACGTTTACCATAACGACTACCAGACGCTCAACCGCGTGAAATCCTATATCGCGGAAAACATCGACAAAAAGCTCTCGATCGCCCACCTGGCAAAACATTTCGGCGTGCAGCCCACACAGTTGCGGCGCGGATATTACCGGGTGTTCCACCAGCATTTGTGCGATTATATCCGGGATCTGCGGCTGGATAAGGCCCGCCGGTTGTTGACGCAGACGGGGCTGCCGGTCCATGAGATCGCATGGGAGGTGGGATATGAGTCTGCAGCGGGGTTTTCGCGGGTTTTCTCGCATTATTACCAGCAGCCGCCGATGGACATCCGGAAGTGAGGGGATTGTACGAATGAAAAAAATGCAAAGAAATCTGTCGATCCGGATATTGGAAAATAAAATTAGAAGAGTAGATTTACATATAGAAGCATGAACGGCATGAGAATGCACAACAGACTGAGAACGATTCATGCCACGCTAAATAATGTCTGCAACACGAAAGAAACTAGCATCTAAACAGCAATTAAACCGGGTATCTATGAAGCAAAAGAAGTTGCTTGAGAGCATAGTGTTTTTCCTCTTTCTATTCTGGATATATGCCGCTGTGGTGAAATTGGCGGATATCAGCTTATGGAGGTTCCGTTTAAAGGAGCAGCCGTTCGACGATGTATTCGCGGAGCCGCTGGCCTGGGGATTACCGGTACTGGAATTTGTTATTGCCGCGTTAATGATATCTGCGCGGACGGTGAAGTGGGGGTTGTACATGGGGGCTGCGTTGCTGGTGGTTTTTAGCGTGTATATTGGAATGATTCAGTTGAATTTCTTTTCACATGTCCCGTGTAGTTGTGCGGGGATAGTAAAGTCTTTCGGATGGACGGAGCATTTAATTTTCAACCTGGTGATATTGGCCGTAACGATGTATGCCATTCTCCGAATAAATAGAATGCAAAGTGGCCCGGCTCCCTCTTTGGTGCAGTTGTCCTGAGTCTACACACAACACTTTCTCCTTTACTGTTTTTGCCAACTTTCCCGTTCCCTTTAATTTTTTTATCAGCTAGCATTTGCAACGGCAGGAAACTGCCTCTTGTATTTGTATTTATTTACATCTAAGTATCGTATTGCTCTCACAGAAAAAAAGTTTTATTATGAAAAAGCTCAAAATTGGCTTAATCGCAATTGCATTGATTGTTGGTGGTGTTCAGGCGTATGGGGGATTGAGGTTTACAACTTATTATTGCGAACCAGGAATAATCATCTCTGACCCATGGTATATCGTGGCAGCTAATTCACCTGCATTTTCATGTAGTGGCGGTACTTTATTTAACAATATTTGCACGTTCAGTACTAGTGGTTCATATGGAGTTGGACAAATAGTCTCAAGTACTAACTGTACTGTTCAATCATCATATGAAGATTAAGTTTTCTATCGTTCATTTTGCGTGATACCAGTCAGATTTATTTCATTTTGAGGTATTGGGTAGACATATCTCTTGTCATTTGGCTGTAGTTCAATAAGAATTCCGTTAACTTTACGATAAATCGGTGTGGCAAGACTAGGGTCAAGATTAATTCTCCTAAGATCTTGCCACCTAATATTACCAGTAAATGGTAGTTCTTTCCGCCTTTCAATTAATACTTTTCTTAATAACGAGTCTGCATTATTTGAGGCATAGTCTTCATATGTGCCGGCTTTATACCTATTACGCAATAGCTTGTTCAGATCATTTCGCGCCGTATTCAAGTTCCCTAATCTAATGTTACTTTCAGCCCTAATTAAATAAGCTTCATTGATTGCTAATCCACAAAAATTACTTGCATTTCCTGTATACCCACCTTTAAATTTAACTGCTTGAACATCTATTTGATTATAAAAATAAATCTGCCGTAAATCATTTATTTCGTATTCATTATATAATGATGTGTCTACCACGCCATAAGAAATGAAGTCGCTGGGAAAAATTGTTTGATAAAGATTGCCTTGAGCATATAAGACAACTTCTGCATTCTGCTCATTGTAATCAGGGAATCTATATGGCAGATTTAGACTTGGCTTCAAGTTAAAGTCAAGCAGAGAATTATTCAAATTCAAACATAATTCAGCGTATTTCCGCGAATTTTCATAATCAGACATATTCAAGTAAATCCTAGCGAGCAATAAATATGCTGCACATTTGGAAGGACGTGTCTTAATTATATTTGTCTCTGGTAAAAGTTCTGCAGAAATTAGTGCATCCCTTACTATTAAATTATACGTTTCTAAAATGGAAGATCGATTGGTAATTTCATTGATATCTGGACTTGTCCGTAAACACAAACCTAAATCTACATCAGCTGTTTCATGATAATACGGTTTACAAAACAGGTTTGCCAATTCAAAATAGAATAACGATCTAAAGAAATGTGCTTGTCCTTTCACATAGTCAAACGTTGCAGAATTGAAGGAATTTCTTCCTATTTCTTCAATACCATACAGAACAATATTCGCATAATTGATTGCTTGATATCCAACCGTATACTCCACAGATGATCGGCCCTCAAAGATATCCTTATTCCATAAATACGAATTACGTTCGGCAATTTGAAGATTTTGAATGAATTGATCGCGCACAATAATATTATCGCTAGCAACCTGACCAATAGTCGGAAGTGTTAAGTTAAATACGGAAGTGTTATTGAGTAACTTTTGGTAATCCTCTATTGCACTAAACACTACGTCTTGTTTTGATCTAGGCTCATTCAACCAATCAGTTGCTTTTTTGCATCCCAAAAACAAGCACCCCAAAGTCACGAAAATGCAGTAAACAAAACTTTTCATACGCATTATAATTTCATTATTGCACCAACAGAAGCGGAGAACGAATTTGGAACACGCGTCATGAGATACAGATTACCCATATGTGAAACATCCGGATCTAGCCCCATTCTGTTCGCCCTCCATAAAATCCCAATATTATTACAGTATGTAAATAGTTCATAACTCTTGAAGACGCCCTTCTGTTTAAGCTTCGATTGGTAAGACAATCTTATATCCTGCAATCTAATGTGATCTCCCCGCTCCACAAGCACTTCAGATCTTTGATAAAACTGCGACCGTAAATCATTGGAAGGATAAGTAACAGAGGGTACTTCTGTAAACAATTCATCCCCAGGCTTCGTCCATCTTTTTGTATAATCCATGTGAGCATCTTTTCGCAATATATCCACATAATTCAACTCAACACTGGGCCGCCTGAAGTAATACTTAAACTTGTATGTGAGTGTAAACGATAAATGAATGTTCTTATAACTGAAATCGTTCCTCCAATTACCAAACCATTGCGGAAAGCCTGATCCATGATACACCAGGCTATCCGGATGAAAGTTATTGAGTATTTTGCTATATTCTCTGCTTATCTGTCCATCTAAATAACCCTGAGGATCTCCTGTTTGGGGATGAATACCCGCCCATTTATAACTAAAAACACCTTTCAAAGACTTGCCCTTTACCAAAATCATCTGCGTAAAGGGATCATTAATGAAAATATTACTTCGGTTGGGAAGCTGTGTTGACTCGACCAATTCGTCTTTCAGGTTTGTTGCAGTGAGTTTGGAATACCATCGAACCTGCCCCAGTTTGAATACTCCATTTAACGTAACTTCCAAACCATTCGCCTTCGTAGCCGCAGAATTCAAGTACGCACTTGAAAAGCCTGTCTGAGGTGCTAAAACTACCTGCTGCACCAAATCCTTATTGCTTTTCCTGAACAATTCGATCGAGCCAAAAACAACGTTCTTAAACATTGAAAAATCCAGCCCCAGGTTTGCAATTCTCACTTTCTCCCAGCTAAGCTCCGCATTTGCCGGGTTGGCGACAAGGCTATTGGGTAATCCAGTTAATGGATCTACTCCTCTGGTAGCCGTTAAGTAAGCCGATCCATTATAGATATTCCCATTCTCACCAATTGAAACCCTCAACTTTAGAGAATTCACGAAATTGAGTTTAAAGAATTGCTCCTTCTCGATATGCCAACCTCCTCCCAAAGACCAGAATGGTTTGATTCGCTCATTTGTCCTTGCGCCAAAAAGGTTGGTCCCATCTTTCCTTCCAATTATGGTCAAATCATACTTTCTCAACAGGTTGTAGTCGATGATTGCATAGTAGGAAAGATATCTGTTTAGAATACCGTCGTTACTACCTCCAAGATTCAACTTATCATTCAGCGTAGCATTTCCTATTGGCGTTAACGGAAAACTCAAGCTTGTGTTTAGGTTTGTAATCGGAATCCCGTTTATATTGTCATAGCCCACGCTTTCACGGTCAAATCCAGAGGCATTTACTTCCCTTAATTCACCCCCGATTATAGTGCTAATGATGTGCGACTTAAATCTTCGCTGGAAACTCACACTCGACCTGAAACTGTTTGCCCGCCAATCATAATCACTGATTGCCATTATCCCTCCAACGGGCAAAGCTCTCGAAACCGTCCGTGATGCTGCATTATAACTTGAAAAGGAATTAATAAGATTTCTAGCAAAATAGGACTGTTCATCCCAATACTTTTGGGAAAAGATCATTTGCCGTTCGTTCTGATAATTTAGTTCAACTTTAAAATATTTCAGAAAGGAATACTTTATTGAAGCGCGTAAGAGTAAGTTCTGTAAAGAGAAGGTATTTTGAAGGTTATATATTTCATCAATGGGTCTATATTTCCAGTCTAAGAACCCTAGTTTAGATAAACTATCCGAAAAACTGGCTCTATAATCTTTTACGATACTTGCCGGCTGCCCGGAGGCATCAAACATGGAAGCATAAGGGTACATATATTTATACTTTCCGCCGGTCATTTGTACCGATTTGGTTAAAACTTCATTGCCCACATCTATCTTTTGCTGGCTGAAATTCAACATGGCCGAAACCTCCAAATTCTTTAACGGCTTAAATTGATTTGAGGAAACAATCGTTGTCCTGTCATTTCGATTCCGCGCCATGCTTGACTGATTCCTGTCATGGCTTAATGAAACATAATATGCGTAATCTTTTGTACCACCCCGCACCCCGATGGAGTACTGCTGATTCAAAGCATTCCGATAAGCGTATTTTGAAATATCATTACGCCAGTCATTTGATCCTAGCTGCCTTAGCAATAGATCTTCCTCTGCCTGGGTAATTTCTCCTTTATTCTTTCGGTCAAATATCTCCACTGCCGGCGTCACTATCGGGAAAAAGGTTTTATCCGATAGATCTGCACTAAAATAACCTTTATCATAAAGGAATCTTTCTACTTCGATATAATCAAATGCATTTAAATAGTTTTGATCGTAGCTAAGATTTGGTTTCTTGATAAAAGTAAGGCTGGTTGCAAAATCAACCTTCATTCTTTCTTTGTATTGCCCTTTCTTTGATGTTAATACGATTACGCCATTTCCGCTTCGCGCGCCCCAAACTCCTGCGGCGGTTGCATCTTTCAGGATCGTTACATCAGAGTAGTCATTGGCATTGAGATTCTTAATATCACCTTCATAAGGAAAATTATCCAAAACAATCAAGGGATTCGGATTTACCCTGTTAAGTGACAACGTACTAACCCCCCGCACATAAACACCCATGTCAGCACCCGAAGGCATCTTAGGAATGAACTGGCCGAATTCCGGCGTTCTTATTGATAACATCCCACTTGCAGCCCCATCCAGCCGATCCAAAATATTAAAACTGGTCGACCGGTTGATGAAGCCGCTGTCTATGACCGATACGGCCCCCGGTGTCTCCCGCTTCTTCAGCACCTGGTACCCCGTGTTCGCCGTGACCTCTACGGCTTCGATCTGGGCTACGGAGGGTTCGAGGATGAAGTTCTTGGTGCGCTCCCCGTCGAGGCGGTACTGGCGGCTGAGGAACCCGATAGAATTGATAATCAGGGTCGATTGCGGGTGAACCCGCTCGATTTTGTAAAAGCCGTTGCCATTGGTCACCCCGCCCTTCCGCTCCCCTTTCACCATAATCGTTACCCCCGGCAGCGCAACCCCGTCATTATCCATCACCATCCCGGATACCGTGATCAGCAGCTCTTCGCTCTTCAGCCGCACCGGGTGCTGGCTCCTGAACAGGATGATATTGCCCCCGCGATAGGTCCAGTCGACCAGTTGGTTCCCCAATACCTTGTCCATCACTTCCGCGACCGGGGTATTGCGGAAGTGAACGGTGAGCTGCTGGCTGAAATCAATGACTTTGCTCGACCGGTTGACGTAAATGCCGGTTTCCTTGTCCATCAAATCGAATATTTCCTCGATGCTGTAAGTACCCGAAAGCGTAAACGTCTTTTCTTGGGGAAGCGTTTGCTGGGGAGGCGTGGCAGCCTCCTGGGCGCGGGCCGTACCGGCCACGCGGAATAACAGGGTGAAAGTGAAAAAGCCGTAAACCAGAATCGCTGCAATATTCCCCATGCGAATGTCTTTACAAATTTTGGTTGTTTGTATGTCGTTCGTTCTGGCAGCAAACTCCGGGGTACTTTTCACATGGAAATAGGCCATGCAGGAATCCGGGGATTAGTCTCATAAAATAACCAAAAATCCTATTTACAAAAATAGGATTTTCGCTTTTGTCTAAGCATGCTAACGTGTTAGTGTAGTTGATAGGCCCTACCATGGGGCTATTATCTTAAATGCCTGAGGCGATTGCGTAAATTCTTTAGCGCGATTTTTATGTGGCTTTTCACGGTTTCCGGTTTCAACTCCATTTCCACAGCGATCTGCCGGTGCGGCTTCCCTTCCAGGTACGACTTTTCAAACGCCAGCCGTTGCTGGCCCGGCAAAGATTGCATCGCATCATGCAACCCGCGGCGCGTATCCCACCTTTCGAGCTGCTCGCCGGTCTCAAACCTGGGCTCCGTTTCCTCGAACCGGTCTTTCCGCCGCTTATCCGTCACCGCTTTCCGCTGCGCACTGAGACAATTGTTACGCACGGCACTGAATATGTATGCTTTATACTTCTCGGGCTCCACCTTATCCAGATGGCAGCGCCTGATAATCACTTCAAATGTATCCATCACCACGTCATCCGCCTCTGCCAGGTTTTTCTTCTGCAGCAAATAGGCAGCCTCTGTAATCAATGCCCTGTGATATTGCCTGAACAAATCACAGATCAATTGATGCATTGCATCTGAAGGCTCATGTGGCGTGAATGATTCTTCCGACATATAATTCGCATCTCGTTTTTAGATTGTTAAAATACATCAGCTCCTTTATTCCCTTCGATATTCCCGGGAAAAAGAAGCCCATGTACAATCAAATGCAATTACGGAAATTTCTTCACTCAATTTAGTGAAAAAATAGAATGCAAGAAAAAGCGAGTTGTTAACCTCGCGTTAATCAATGGATCCTGGTTCATGTCATGCATGCACCCCGCAAAACAAATATAATGGTTAACTCAGGGAATTACTAACAAACAAATCAGAGAATATGCTCGCTGTCCTTCACAATCTCCAAACGGTACCCGATCCGGGATAACAACTCGCTCGACTCATCCAGCAAATCCAACAACTCCTCCCGCAAATTCGACCCATTCTCTCCCGCCCGATGAACGAAATCCTCCCAACTCAGGTTGTCCGTCAAGAAGATGAACTGCAATCTGTTCGTCAAATATGAATTTTCCATAATGAAAAAATTAATATATGGTCCTGATTGTCCTGAAATACACTAGAATACATACAGTTTCTTCCCTTCAATCCGGTAACGCACCCCCTCCGATACCCGCAGCACATCCATAAACTCCTCCAACGGCTTGTTCTTGTCCAGCTTCACATCAAACGCATATGCCGCCAATTCCGGCCTGTCCACCACCAGTTCCAGCGAATACCAACGCTCCAGCGCCTTCGCTATCTCCTGGAAATCAGCTGATTTGAAATAATATACCCCCTGCATCCACGAGAGCTTGTCCCGCTGGTCAAACGCCATTACCTCCAAAGCCCCGTTCTCCCGCCACACGGCTTCCTGCCCCGGCTTCAACTCCGCCGTACCTCCCTCTCCCACCGCGCGGACACGGCCGCTCACCAACGAAGTCACCACCCTCCCAGGCTCATATGTATTCACGTTGAACGTCGTTCCCAATACCTGCACTTCCCCCTGCGGCGTCTGCACCACAAAAGGTTTGCCCGCATCAGGCGATACATTGAAATATGCCTCGCCGCTCACTTCCACCTCCCGCCTGTCGCCGGTAAAAGTGAAAGGAAAACGGATGGAACTTTTAGAATTCAGCCAAACCTCGGTACCGTCAGACAATACCAGCCGGCAATCCAGCCGCTGCGGCACCTCCAGCTGGTTCCAGCCGTCCGCCGTTCCGGAGGGATCCTCGTACCGGAGCGTATTGTCTTCCCCCATCCACACCTTCACACTGGCCACCAGCCGCGAAGAATTGGGCCGCAGCGCAATCCGCTCGCCACCCGCCATATTGATCGTTACCTCGTCGGATACAAACTCCGGCTGCAGCCGCGCCAGCTCTTTAATGTCGGGCTGCGGATGATAAAAATACCGGGAATACATCACCGTAGCCACCATCGCCAGTACAGACGCCGCGGCCACCCACCGGAAAATCCGGATCGTACGGCCCGACCGCTCCGCGCCTTCCAGGGCCTGCGCCGCCAGCTCGTCCCACCGCTTGCTGGTAGGCCGCTCGCGCAACAGCTCAATCATTTCAGGCGAATTGTACAACTCATATAACTCGTCGCACATCTTTTTGACCTGAGGATCCGCCATCGCCGCTTCCAGCTCGGCGTCCTCACTTTGGGTCGTAGTACCCGCCAGTTTCTGCAGGTACAAATGCCGTATATGATCTAAATTTTCAGCCATAAGCGAAGAGGTCTTATATAAATAGATGGATTTTACATCCCCGCAGGGTGTATCGGCCAAAAAAAATTCAAACGGAAATCTAACGAATCATCTCCATTCCATCACTATTAAAGCAGGCGAAAACAATTTAAATTTGAAAGAATTAATCAATTCCTCCATACAGATGCGTTTATTCTCCACCTGCCTTGCGCTGCTTGCGCCGGCTGTCCTCATGGCGCAGGACCCGGCCCGATACGTCAGGCCCATCATCGGGACCGCCAAAATGGGACACACCTATCCCGGTGCCACCGTCCCTTTCGGCATGGTCCAGCTTAGCCCGGACACAGACACCATTCCTTATGAAATGAACGGGAAATACAACCCCGACGTCTACCGCTACTGCGCCGGCTACCAGTATGCCGATCCCACCATCACCGGGTTCTCCCATACCCATTTCAGCGGCACCGGCCACTCCGACCTCGGCGATTTCCTCCTCATGCCCGCCAACGGGCCCGTCCAGCTCAACCCCGGCACGGCAGACCATCCCGAGAACGGCTACCGCTCCCGGTTCTCCCATCAAAACGAGACCGCCGAGCCCGCCTACTACAAGGTACTGCTCAACGACCATCATATCACCGCAGAGCTCACCGCCACCAACCGCACCGGCATGCACCGGTACACATTTTCCTCAGGCGACAACCCGCATATCGTCCTCGACCTTATGGCGAACCTCTACAATTACACAAACAAGAATGTGTGGACGTTTGTACGGGTAGAAAACGACACCCTCATTACCGGGTACCGCCAGACCAATGGCTGGGCCCGCACCCGCACGCTCTATTTCGCCATGACCTTTTCCAAACCCATCCGCCGGTACGGCCACCAGAACATAGCCAACGACGTGTACCGGGGCTTCTGGCGCAAGTTCAACCAGACGGAAAACTTCCCCGAAATGGCCGGCCGCCAGCTGCGCGCCTGGTTCGGCTTCGATGCGCAGCCCGGCGAAGCGGTGACCGTTAAGATGGCTTTGTCGCCCGTGAGCACCGAAGGCGCGGTCAACAACCTGCGGGCGGAGAACCCCGGCTGGGACTTCGACGCCGTCCGCCGCCAGGGCCGCGACGCCTGGAATCGCGAACTTTCCAAAGTGAAAGCCGAAATGCCCGACGAAGACGGGCTCGTGAATTTCTACACCGCGCTCTACCATACCTACCTCGGGCCTACCACGTATGCCGACGCAGACGGGCAATACCGCGGCATCGACCAGAACAACCATCGCGCGGAAGGCTGGACCAACTACAGCACTTTTTCGTTGTGGGACACCTATCGCGCCCTGCACCCGCTATTCAACATCCTCCAACCCACCCGCAATGCCGATATGGTCAGGTCGATGCTGGAACATTACAACCAGAGCGTCCATAAAATGCTGCCGGTATGGAGCCACCAGGGCAACGAAAACTGGTGCATGATCGGGTACCACAGCGTGTCGGTGATCGCAGACGCCATCATGAAGGGCAATATAAAAGGGTACGACGCCATGCAGGCACTCGAAGCCTGCGCCGCCACCGCCCGTTACAAACCCTACGACGGCATCGGGTATTACATGCAGCTCGGGTATGTGCCGGAAGACAAGAACAGCTCGTCTGTCTCCAAAACGCTGGAATATGCCTACGATGACTGGTGCATCGCGCAGGTAGCGAAAAAACTCGGCCGCAATGATCTCTTCACGGAATTTGCCAAACGCGCCGAAAACTACCGTAACGTGTACGACGCTTCCACCGGCTTCATGCGGCCACGGATGAGCGATGGGACTTTCCGCAGGGAATTCGATGTATTGAGCACGCACGGACAGGGATATATTGAAGGCAATGCCTGGAATTACAGTCTGTACGTACCACATGCGCCGGCGGAAATGATTGCATTAATGGGCGGTAAAAAACAATTCACCGGCCACCTGGATTCGCTTTTCACCATGCACCTGCCCGATGCGTTTTTCGCCGAAACGGAAGACATCACCCGCGAAGGCATCATCGGCAATTACGTACACGGCAACGAACCCGCCCATCACGCCGCCTATCTCTACAACTGGACGGACGCGCCCTGGAAAACGCAGGAACGCGTAAGGATGATCATCGAAAAAATGTACAAGCCAACGCCGGACGGGTTGGGCGGCAACGACGACTGCGGCCAGATGAGCGCATGGTATCTCTTTACCGCGCTGGGCTTCTACCCGGTTTGTCCCGGTTCCACGGAATATGCGCTGGGCAGCCCCACCGTAGTATCTGCAGACATCAGGCTGGAGAACGGCCGCACCTTCAGCGTGAAAACGGTGAACCAGGGCGCAAAGAACGTATATGTGAAAAAAGCCGTACTGAACGGGCGCCCGCTCGACCGCTTCATTACGCACAACGATATCATGAACGGCGGCACGCTGGTGTTCCACATGAGCGCGAAGCCCGTGAAGTAACGGGCAAAAAAAACATCCCGGAGAACCGGGATGCAGAATTTACAGTGAACAATGAAATAGCATTGATTGCTACTATTCCAGGATCTTGATTATTTTCCAGTTGTTGTAAATGAATAAGGATAAGCAGCCTCGTTTGTGCCCCTTTGTTTGTTAGGATTCGCCCCCATCGTCACTTTCATCAATCCGCCCTGCTGGATGGCCGAATGGCTGATCCAGTTCGCGTTGTGGGGTTTCCCGTTCAGCGTAATGTTTTGGGTATACACATTCGATTTGCCGTTGCCCGGCGCTTCGATCACGAATTTCTTACCGTCTTGCAGCGTTACCGTCATTTTGGAGAACAGCGGCGCGCCGAGTACGTATTGGTCGGTGCCGGGGCATACGGGATAGAATCCCATGGCGGAGAACACGTACCAGGCTGAGGTCTGGCCGTTATCTTCGTCGCCGCAATAGCCGTCGGGGCCGGCGTGGTAGAGGCGGTCCATCACCTGGCGCACCCAGTATTGTGATTTCCAGGGCTGGCCGGCGTAGTTGTAGAGATAGATCATGTGCTGAATGGGCTGGTTGCCGTGCGCGTACTGGCCCATGTTGGCGATCTGCATTTCGCGGATTTCGTGGATAACGGAGCCATAGTAGCTTTCGTCATATACCGGCGCCATTACGAAAACCGAGTCGAGCATCTCCGTGAATTGCTGACGGCCGCCCATGAGGCGTGCGAGGCCTTCCACGTCGTGGAAAACGGACCAGGTGTAGTGCCAGCTGTTGCCTTCGGTGAAGGCGTCGCCCCATTTGAAGGGGTTGAAAGGCGCCTGGAATTTGCCGTCTTTATTCTTGCCACGCATCAGTTTGGTTTCCGGGTCAAAGATGTTGCGGAAGTGCTGGCTGCGTTTTTTGAAGCGTTCGATCTCTTCAGCAGGGCGTTTCAGCGCAATGGCGAGTTTGTAGATCGTGAAATCGTCGTACGCGTATTCGAGGGTGCGCGCGGCGTTTTCGTTGACGTTGACGTCATAGGGGACGTAACCCAGTTCGTTATAATACTTCACGCCTTTGCGGCCAACGGAGCTGAGGGGGCCTTCGTTTTCGGAGTTCTTCAGCAGGGCCTGGTAGAGCGTTTCGATATCGTATCCGCGGATGCCTTTCAGGTAGCTGTCGGCGATGAGCGAGGCGGAATTGGAGCCGATCATGCAGTCGCGGTGCCCGGGGCTGGCCCACTCGGGCAACCAGCCGGATTCCTTGTAAGTATTGGCGAGGCCTTCCATGATCTGGCCGTTCAGCTCCGGGTACATGAGGGTATAGAAAGGGAATACGGCGCGGAAGGTGTCCCAGAATCCATTGTCGGTGAACATGACACCCGGCAGTACTTTGCCGTTGTAAGGGCTGTAGTGCACCTGTTCGTTCTGCGCGTTGTATTCGTAAAATTTGCGGGGGAAGAGCAGGGTGCGGTAGAGGCAGGAGTAGAAAGTGCGCACCTGGTCGGAGGTACCGCCTTCCACGGCGATGCGGCCCAGTTCTTTATTCCATGCCTGTTTGGCTTTTTGTTTGGTGGCGTCGAAGTTATCCTTTCCCACTTCGCGCTGCAGGTTGAGGGCGGCTTGTTCGTGGGAGATGAAGGAAGAAGCGGCTTTTACGTGTACCGTTTCGCCTTTGGATGTGGCGAAGCCGATGATGGCGCCGGCATGACCGGCCCGGAGCTCGAGCGTGTCTTTGGCGAGGCGGTTGCCGTCCCAGGTGTGGGCGAGGGCAAAGGGCTTATCGAACACGAGCACGAAATAATTTTTGAAATTCTCGGGAACGCCGCCACTGTTGCGGGTGGAGTAACCGATGATTTTCTTTTCGGCGGGGATGATCTTCACGTAGCTGCCACGGTCGAAGGCGTCGACTACGATAAATGCGCTGTCGGTTTTAGGGAAGGTGAAACGGAATTGCGCGGCCCTTTCTGTGGGCGCGATTTCGGTGGTAACGTTGGCGTCGGCGAGGTAAACGGAGTAATAGTAGGGTTTGGCGGTTTCCGCTTTATGGGAGAACCAGCTGGCACGGTCGTCCTGCGTGAATTTCATGCGGCCGGTGACGGGCATGAGGGAGAATTGTCCGTAGTCGTTGATCCAGGGGGAAGGCTGATGGGTTTGTTTGAAACCGCGGATTTTATCGGCGCTGTACTGGTAGGCCCATCCGTCACCGTTTTTATTGGTTTGCGGCATCCAGAAGTTCATGCCCCAGGGGGTGGCGATGGCGGGATAGGTGTTACCGTTGGACAGGCTTCCTTTGGAATCTGTTCCCATGAGTGGGTTGACCCATTCCACGGGGTCAGTTACTTTCTGTACGGTTTGAGCGTTGGCGTGCAAGCCTGCACATAATGCGACGAGGCACCAGCGAAATGTATTCATAATGCAAAATCGATTTTGTAAAAAAGGGGGCCGGCCCAGGAATGGGCCAGCCGTTAGATGCTACTCTTTATTGTTTGTATGATAAGCACTTGTTCACTTGACGCCTTTGGGCCTGTCTTATTCCCGGAATCGGATGAAACCTGACCGGCAGACGGCGGCTCGCATAAAATGATCCGGCGTGGCGTCTACTGCAAGATGGCTTTGCCATTTGCGGTCGTAAATTTACCAAACCTAATCAATATCCGGGCGTCTTTTCCATTCAAAAATAATTTCCCTCCCCGTTTCTGCCAAAAGTTCGCCTAAACGAAAAGGCCGATCCTTGTAACCGACTGATAGGCAACAGGTTGTAAAAACCGTTTTGGACAGGAAGAAATCCGGGCGGCAGGGCCGTTTCGGGCAGCCAACCGTCAGGATCGCGGGAGATGGGTGTCAGCATCTTTGTATCTAACCTGTTTTCCACATTTCCGGACAATGTCCGGCGCCTCCGCCACGCCCCTTTTCCGATTGTTTCTGCTAAAAGCAAAATCGATTTAGCATAAGATCATAAAAAAAGGCCTTGTATGGAGGCGATTCATAAATGTAGGGGAAAAAACCGAAATCTGAAATTTTCCGCCGGAAAAATGGCTTGTGGGCCAACGATGGGGATGGGAATGCCTACGAAAATATGCGCTCCCGCATTAATGAGGGGTTACTGTAGGGTTAATAAGGAGTTACTTAGGGGTTACTTAGGGGGTAATGTATATTTAATGTATATAAAAGCATCTTAAACCCTTTACTATAGCCACTTTAACCCCTATTTATATACAAAGCACCCCCTTATTAGCCCTTTAGTAACGATATTTTACCCCTGCTGTCACACACTCGTTTGTGACACGGACAGGCGTCTCCGCCTGGCAGTCCGGCGTCGGCCGGTACAGGCAAAGGACGGGATGACGGCTAAGCCGCTTTTCCAGCGCTATAATCAGGAAGAGCCTCTTTTAATAAATTTCCCCGGTAGCTCCAGCCGTGTTTTGCGCAGGGCGCGCTGGCTTTTGTCCAGCTGGTTCATCAGCAGCTGCATGGCGGTCTTGGCGATCTCATCGATCGGTTGCTGCACCACCGTGATGCCGGGCGGGTATAACCGGAAAATATCGTGGTCGTCAAAACACACCACCGCAATATCGTCAGGGATCTTCATCTGCAGGCCTGCGAAAGCTTCCAGGCCTAAAATCCCCAGGTAGTTCGTGGCAAAGAATATAGCATCCATCGATTTATTCGACTGGATGAATTGCTTGATTTTCCGTAACGACTCCTCCTTATCACCACTATACGGCAATTCCAGCACCAGTTTATTCTTTACGGCGATATTATGGCTGCGGAGCGTTTCCTTATAGCCTTTCATCCGCTCTTTCATCTGCACCAGGTCCATATCCACCGTCACGAAACCAATCTGCTTCGCACCCCGGTCGATCAGGTGCTCGATGCCCTGCTTCACCCCGCCGAAATTATCGATCAGCACATGCGGCGCCTGCACTTCGGGGAAGTAGCTGTCCATCAGTACCAGCGGGCGTTTGTGGGCGATGAGTTGCTGGATGTCTTTTTCCATACCCGCCGCCGGCGTGATCAGGTAGCCGTCCACCTGCTGGCGGCTCAGCATCCTGATAAGCTCCCCGCCTTTTTGCGCGTTGTTTTCGGTGCTGCAATACACGATGTGGTAACCGTGCCGGTCGGCTTCCGATTCAATCACCCTGGCCAGCGCTGCGAAGAAGCTTCCGGAGATGCTTTCCACCATGAGGCCGAGGGTTTTGGATTGCCCGGTACGCAGGTTCACGGCTACGGAGTGAGGCTGGTACCCGGTCTTTTTCACCACCGCCATAACTTTTTCGGCCAGTTCTTCGCTGATGCGCATCTGCCGGGCTTTCCCGTTCAGCACGAACGACACGGTGGAAGGGGCAACGCCCGCCATGCGCGCGACATCTTTCAGGGATAACCTTTTCATTTCCTGGCCTTTCTGTTCTTTCATTTTTTAGCGTGCGGTTTCGCCGGCAAGTCCTTCCGGCGGGAGATTGACAATTAAAGCTTACATCCGGGAAATTAAGGTAAAAAGGGGAATTACAGCGTTACAATCATGACAAATCCCTGCCGGCATTACCGGCGGAACCTGCGCGGGGAGGGGAATTTAGATGCCGACGGAGTTATCGACCCGCCGGTAGTTCATCCGCCAGAGGATATTGGCGAGCTTCCGCGCGGTGTTGGTGATAAAAGTTTCGCTTTTTTCGGGAAAATAAACGTGCAAAGATTCGTGCAGGGCCTCTTCCAGGTGCTTGCGGCCCTTCAGCCTGCTGTCTATCACAATCGTATTAGCGCCGTAATCCGAAAGACCGAAAGCCTTTTCCCGCCCCAGTTTCTTATAAATGACTTTCATACGCCCGTTTTTGATGCTATTAAATATACGAAGAAGCCCGCCGGCCCCCAGCCCCTGCGTGTACCCGTTGCCTGAAGCGGCTTTCCCGCCCACACGACCCAAAAGGTACCACCAGCCCCCGTTCCCCGCTGCAGATTCGGGAGATCCGCCATGATGGGGCGATCCGGCAACAGCAAACCGGCTGCCGCCCGAAGGCGGCACCGGTTTACTGTTGCCACTTTGCTTGCGTTGTTCTGTTATATCTTTTCCGCTTTGAAGCCGGCTTTCTTCACCGTTTCTTCCACTTCTTCCGGCGTCAGCGTACTGGTCGACACCGTGAGGATCTTATCCGGATTGTTGGTATCCACCTCCCAGTGCGCGATTTCCTTTTCGCCGTTGAGCGCGGGGCTCACGCCTTTCACGCAGCCACTGCAATTGATATTGGTCTTGAATTTGAGCGTTTTCATCGTTATCAGATTTATATGGAATGATTAAATATTGGATAATTTCAGCCGGAGGCTATTGCTTACCACCGATACAGAACTGAGCGCCATGGCGGCTCCGGCCAGCATGGGATCGAGCGAGAAGTCCATCACCGGGATGAGGACGCCCGCGGCCACCGGGATGCCGATGACGTTGTAAATGAAGGCCCAGAAAAGATTCTGGCGGATGGTCCGCACCGTTTTCCTCGACAGGCGGATCGCTTTGGGAATCTGCCGCAGGTCGGAAGAAATGAGCGTCATCATCGCCACGTCCATCGCAATGTCGGTACCCTTGCCCATGGCGATACTGACATCTGCCTGCGCCAGGGCTTCGCTGTCGTTGATCCCGTCGCCTACCATCGCTACTACTTTCCCTTGCTTTTGCAGTTCTTTCACGAACCCGGATTTATCGCCGGGCATGAGGCCCGCCTTGACGTGGCGGATACCGGTTTCGGCGGCCACTGCGGCGGCGGTGCGGGCATTGTCGCCGGTGAGCATCCATACTTCGATCCCCATGTCCTGCAGTTTCCGGATGGCGTCGGCGGAGCCGGACTTGATGGTATCCGCGATGGCGATCACGGCGAGGGCTTTCTGTTCATCCGCGAACCAGATCACGGTGTACGCCGCATTCAGCCAGGTTTCGGATTGTACTTTGAGGGGCGCGTCGATACGGATGTCGTTTTCCTCCAGCAATTGCTGGTTGCCGGCGAAGAACCCCTTGCCCAGGGCCCTCCCTTTCACTCCGCGGCCGGTAATGCTATCGAATTGCTGGAGTTTTTCGGGTGTGATGCCATACATGTGCTTCACCACGGCTTCTGCCAGCGGATGCTCGGATTCGCGCTCCAGCGCCAGCAAAGCGCCGGAATACATGAGGCGGTCTTCTTCCGACAGCCAGGCTTCGCCGGTAACGGCGGGCTTGCCTTCGGTGATGGTACCTGTTTTATCGAGGATCAGCGCCTGGATGCGATATGCTTTTTCGAGGCTTTCCGCGTCTTTGATAAGAATCCCGTTTTCCGCGCCTTTGCCCATCCCGACCATGATAGCCGTGGGCGTGGCGAGGCCCAGCGCGCAGGGGCATGCGATCACCAGCACAGTCACCAGCGCCATGAGGCCCTGCGTCAACCCGTTGGCGCCCCCCCAGATAAGCCAGGCGGCGAAGGCCAGCAAGGCGATGCCGATCACCACCGGCACGAAGATCCCGGCGACTTTGTCGACGAGCTTCTGCACGGGGGCTTTCGAGCCCTGCGCTTCCTGCACCTTGCGGATGATCTGCGCCAGCAACGTGGCGCCACCTACCTGCGAGGCTTTCAGCCGGAAACTGCCTTTCTGGTTCAGCGTGCCGGCGAACACTTCCGACCCCGGCTCCTTCGCTACGGCCACCGGCTCGCCGGTGATCATGCTTTCGTCGACATACGACTTCCCGCCGATCAACTGTCCGTCTACCGGCACCTGTTCTCCCGGTTTTACCAGGAGCACGTCGCCCACTTGCACTTCTGACAGCGCCACAACCGATTCCTGGCCGTTTTCGCCGATGCGGATAACGGTATTCGGTTGCAGGCCCATGAGTTTTTTGATGGCGGAAGACGTAGAAGCTTTCGCTCTTTCTTCCAGCAGTTTACCGAGCAGGATAAAGGCGATCACGACCGCCGCCGCTTCGAAATAAACGTGTGGGTGCAGGCCGCGGCTGTGCCAGAAGGCGGGGTTCAGGGTGTTGAAAATGCTGAATACGTAGGCGATCCCCGTGCTGAGGGCCACCAGCGTGTCCATATTGGCTTTACCGTTCTTCGCCTGTTTCCAGGCATTGATGAAGAAATGCCGGCCGAGCACGAGCACCACGGGTGTGGAGAGCGCCCACATGATCCAGTTGCCGTAAGGCATGTCCATGAAAAACATCCCGATTACCACGAGGGGTATTGAAAAGGCAACGGCCCAGACGGTGCGCTGTTTCAATTGAGCGTAATGTGCGCGCTGGTGGTCCTCCAGGCCGGTTTCCATATTGTCGCCGGTCAGCAGGTCGTAGCCTACCGACTGTATCGCTTTCTTCCATTCATCGGGGTGGGCGTTGCCCGGAGTGTATTCGACCAGCACGGAACTGCTGGCGAAGTTGACCGCAGCGGAGATGATGTCCGGCTGGGCCTGGAGCATGCTTTCCACCGAACCGGCACAAGCTGCGCAGCTCATGCCGGTTACCGGGAAGCTCTTTTTAACCGTTTGTTCCATTGTCGTCATCGTGTGTTTCCTTTTAGAGGATACAAAGATCCGACCGAACGCCCGGCGGGGCATTATAGAATTCAGGGAAAGATTTACAACATTTTCGGGCTGCGCTGTTTTTCGCCTTTGACGCGGAACAGGGCGGTGGTACGGCGGGGATCGCCTACGATCCAGACAACGTCGCCGGTTTCCAGGCGCATGTCGGAAATGGGGTTGAGGATGCGCTCCTCTCCTCTTTCCACGCCCACCACCATACTGTGGGCCATTTCACGGATGCCGGATTCCCGGATGGATTTGCCGTTTACGCCCGAGCCCTCCAGCACTTCGTAGCGGCGCAACTGTACCTGGGAGCGGGAGAACTGCTGATGCGGTTCGTGGTGCTCGATGAACTGGCGGAACGCTTCGATCTGCTGGTCGGTCCCGATGACCTGCAGGCGGTCGCCCGGGAAGAGGCGCTCGTTTTTGGGCGGGATGGGAATGAGCCGGTCGCCCCGTTCGATCACCGCGATATTGATCCCGTATTTCTCCCGGAAGCCCAGCTGCTCGAGGGTACGGCCTACACCGTTCCAGTCGGCATGCACATGGAAGGAGGCCAGGTGGGCGTCCCAGGGGGCAAGTACCGGTCTGCGGGCGGCTTCCGCGGTTTCGCGGGCATTGTAGTTGGAGAGGAAACGTGCTTCCAGGCGGTCGTAGAACGTCTGGATCCTGCGGTTCATGATCAGTAAGATGCCGGTTATAAGCGCCGTGGCCGTGGCCGCCACGGTGAAGGAGAAGAACCGGGCGAGCATGAAGCCCACCAGGAACACCGCCAGGCCGATGCGGATGCTTCGGAACAGCGTTAGCGGGCCTTTGTATTTGTTTTGCGTCCACAGGTTGGCGAAGGCTTTCGGCTGTATCTGGCGCACAGCCAGCGCCCAGAGGAACGGCAGCATCACCAGGAATGTAACGGCGGCGGTCACCATCTTGCCCCATTGGCCGCCGATGAGGTTATCCACGAAAGGCAGCACGTAAATGGAAGACAGGAGCCCCAGCGCCAGGATGATCACAGAGAACACCATGGCATTGAGCACATACCCTTTGAACAGCACCTGCCAGTCGGAGGCTTGCGAAATCGTCTGCGCACCGGTACTGTAGCGGTCCAGCGAGGCTTTCCACTTCTGGGGTATGTATTTGTCGAGCCAGTTGTAGAAGGGATCGGCGACTTTGATCATGTACGGCGTGGTAAACGTGGTAACAGCAGATACAGCCACGGCAATTGGGTACAGGAAATCACTCGTAACATTGAGGTCACGGCCGAGGATGGCGATGATAAACGAGAACTCCCCGATCTGTGCAAGGCTCATACCGGCTTTCACGGAGGTTTTCAGCGGCTGGCCGGAGATTACGGCGCCCAGCGTGGTGCTGAAGGTTTTGCCCACGAGCGTCAACACCGTGATGATCACCACCGGAACGATATAGATCTGCAGCATCTTGGGATCGATCAGCATACCGATCGAAACGAAAAAGATGGCGCCGAAAAGGTCTTTAACGGATTTGATAAGATGCTCGATTTTCTCCGCCTGCGTGGTTTCCGCGAGGATCGAGCCCATGATGAAGGCGCCAAGCGCCGGGGAGAACCCTACTTTCACCGCCAGCACTACCATCAGCAGGCACAAGGCAATGGAAGTGACGAGGAGCGTTTCTTCACTCATCAGTTTCTTTGTCTTCTTCAACAAAGTCGGGATGAAAAATATACCACCGATGAACCAGAGCACGAGGAAGAACACGAGTTTCACGACGGCCATGAGCATTTCCGTACCGGCGAACTGCTGGCTTACCGCGAGGGTGGACAACAATACGAGCAACACGATGGCGATGAGGTCTTCCACAACCAGGATCCCGAATACAAGCCCCGCGAACTTCTGGCCTTTCACACCCAGTTCTTCAAACGCGCGGATAATGATAGTGGTAGAGGAAACGGACAAAACACCGCCAAGGAAGATCGAGTCCATCGTATTCCATCCCATGAATTGCCCCGCCACATAACCGAACCCGAGCATCACCGCCACTTCCACAAACGCTGTGATCCCCGCGCTACCGCCCACTTTCATAAGCTTCTTAAAACTGAATTCCAGCCCCAGGCTGAACAGCAGGAAGATCACCCCGATCTCCGACCAAACCTTGATATTGCCTTCCTCCTGAACCGTGGGGAACAGGTGGAAATACGGCCCCACCAGGATGCCCGCAATCAGGTATCCCAGCACCAACGGCTGCTTTAATGCTTTAAAAATTAATGTGGTAACCGCCGCCGCACCCAAAATCAAGGCTAAGTCTGCAATCAGATTCGGAAAATGACCCATACGCTCTTCTTATGTTAATATCTTTTTTATTGGAATATGGCTAAAATAAATAAAAAAGACGGCAGTTCGATACAAAACAGGACAGGGAATGCGCCCCTATGGCTACATTCCCTGTCCTGAAAAGCATTTCGGCAACGAAATAAATATTATTTGCCGGTCCACATTTTATAGCGGAGCAGCGCTTCGAGATAATAATAGTCGGCATACGACAGCGGTACATCGATTTCCGAATTCCCCGGCATCGATCCCGTGCTATGCATGAGAATGAAGTGGTTGTTTGCACCTTCCTTTGCGCGGTATGTTTCGCCGCTGAGGCTCACCAGCGCGTCGGCGCCGGCGTTCCAATATCGTTTGGATTCCGTCTTATCCACATAACGGCTCAGTTCCAGCAGCGCGGAGGCCATTACCGCCCCGGCGGATGCGTCGCGGATGGCGTTCGGAATTTCCGGCGCGTCGTAAT
Organism: Chitinophaga pollutisoli; assembly: GCF_038396755.1. NCBI lineage: Bacteria > Pseudomonadati > Bacteroidota > Chitinophagia > Chitinophagales > Chitinophagaceae > Chitinophaga > Chitinophaga pollutisoli. The sequence continues at coordinate 2,152,914 of NZ_CP149822.1, forward strand.
CGTAATAAGGAATGAGATCGGCCGGCATGTTCGGGTGATTGAGCATGTAATCCGCGATGTGGCGCGCCTGATCGAGGTAGGCTTTATCTTTCGTTTCGCGGTACATCATGGTGTAACCATACAAACCCCAGGCCTGCCCGCGGCTCCAGGCCGACGCATCTGAATGGCCCTGGTGCGTCTTCTTGGCCAGCACCTGGCCGGTGGCCGTGTCGTAATCGATCACATGGTAAGAGCTGTAATCGTCGCGGAAATGATTTTTGATGGTCGTGTTCGCGTGGTTCACCGCGATGGTGGCGAAGTTTTTATCGCCGCTTTCCTTCGCCGCCCACATGAGCATTTCCAGGTTCATCATGTTATCGATGATCACGGGGCACTTCCACCCGGCGTGGTCCCAGCTGCGGATGGCGCCGATGGCAGGTTTGTACCGTTTGATGAGCGATGTGGAACTGGTAAGGAGGATGCGGCGGGCGGCTGTATCCTTCGTGAGCCGGAGGTCGTTACCGAAGCTGCAGTACATGAGGAAGCCCAGATCGTGGGTATTGGTCCTGAATTGATTGGCTAACAAATGCTGCTGGCGCTTTTCGGCTTCCGCGCGGAAAGCGGGGTCGCCGGTGGCTTCGAAGAGGTACCAGCAGGAACCGGGGTAGAAACCGGCTGTCCACCAATTGTACTTCGCGGTCATAAGGCTGCCGTCTTTGTTGGTGGATCGGGGAAAGAGGGAATCGGGCACGGCCGTCATCATCCCTTTGTATTGCCTGGCGGAGAAAGCGAGGCTTTCGTTCACGAGGGCCTTCATGGCCTTTTTGCTCACTTTCGTTTGTGCGAAAGCGGCCGTGGATGTGGATAAGAGTAATGCTAAGACAAGTCGTTTCATAAAGTGGATCATTTTTTCTTTTTCGGCGATCCCGCACTCGACTCGCGCGCCACCAGCTGGATCGGAACGATCTCCTGAGGGTGCCTGTAGGTGTTGGGATGCCGGGTCTGGATAAGGTCCATCAGTGCGGACACTACCCTTTCGCCCATCGTGGCGGGGAACTGGTCGACCGACGAGATGGAAGGCGTCACGATTTCGGTGCGCGGATCGTTGGAATAACCGACAATCTTCACGTCTTCCGGCACGCGGATATTGTGCTTCCTGCAATATTCGAGGATCGTGATGGCCGTGGTGTCGTTGGTGGCGAAAACGCCATCCGGGTAGGGTTGCTGCGCGAAAATCTTCTCCGCAGTGGCCAATGCATTTTCCCGGCTCAGTTCATGGAAGAAGACGCGTTGCTTCTTAAACGGGATCTTATGCTGCTGCAGGGCGTTTTTATAGCCCGCCAGCCTTTCCACGTACAGGTTGCAGGAAAGCGGGCCGGAAATATGCACGATGTCCTTACAGCCCTGTTCGATGAGGTGCTGCGTGGCGGTGAAGCCCCCCAGGAAATCGTCGCCCTTGATCACTTTCGCCTGGTAATCGCGCGGTGTGCGGTCGAAGAAGACAACGGGAATGTTGTTTTGCTTGAAGATATCGAAGTGGGAGAAGTCCGTCGTGGAAAGCGTGGCGGAAACGGCCAAACCATCGACGCGTGCGGAGTACAGCGTATTGGCCAGCTGCTGTTCCTGCTCAAGGGAGTCGTTGCTCTGGCAGATGATCAGGTGGTAACCATATTCCTGGAGCTTGTTCTGCACCACGGTGGTGATGGCCGCGGGGAAGAACATGGATATCCTCGGGATGATGAGCCCGATAGTCCTGCTCTTGTTGTTCCGCAACCCTGCCGCCATGGCATTGGGCCGGTAGCCCAGTTTCCGGGCCATTTTCCTTACTTTTTCCTTGGTTTTGGCGCTGATGTTGGGATGATCATTCAGTGCGCGGGAAACGGTGGAAACGGAGAGCCCCAGCTCTTCGGCGATATCCACGATAGTTTTTTCAGAACGTACGGACATACAATTGTTTGATTTATCGGCCCATCCAGCCACCGTCTACCGTCATAACCGTTCCGTGCATATAGGCGGATGCGCCGGAGGCGAGGAACACGACAGGACCTTTAAAATCTTCCGGCTCGCCCCATCTCCCGGCGGGGATACGGTCCAGGATGCCCTGGCTGCGCTTCTCGTCGGCGCGCAAAGCGGCGGTGTTATCCGTGGAAATATACCCCGGTGCGATGGCGTTCACATTCACGCCGCGGCCCGCCCATTCGTTGGCGAAAGCCTTGGTCAACTGCCCGACGGCGCCTTTGCTGGCCGCATATCCCGGCACATTGATGCCACCCTGGAAAGTTAACAGCGATGCGGTAAAAATCACTTTCCCGCTGCCGCGCTCCACCATTTTTTTGCCGATCTCCCGTGTGAGGATGAATTGCGCCGTCTGGTTGATGGCGATCACTTCGTCCCAAAACGCATCGGGGTGCTCGGCGGCGGGTTTGCGCATGATGGTGCCGGCGTTGTTCACTAAAATGTCGATAACCGGAAAATCCTGCTGGACTGCCGCAATAAATGTATACAAAGAGTCCCGCTTCCCAAAATCGCATTGGTAAGCTTTGAACTTCCTGCCGGTATCCGTAACGGCTTTTTCCACCTCGCTGCCGGAAAGCTCCAGGGAAGCCGAAACACCGATAACGTCCGCGCCCGCTTCCGCCAGCGCCACGGCCATGGCCTTCCCGATCCCGCGTTTGCAGCCGGTAACGAGAGCCGTTTTGCCTTTGAGGCTGAATTGGTCAAATATGGACATAATGCCTGTTTTTCAAATTTAATAAATCCGTACCTGTACGGGTTTCCTGAGCTTTTGCGCTTCCTGGCGGAGGTAATGGAACCATTCGCCGGCGTTGGTGATACGCCCGGCCTTGTCCCAGGCGCCACCGGTATAATACACGACTTTGTTGCTCCCGGTTGCGGCAGGCACGATGGACAGCAGGTGCCCTTTTTCCATGGCCATTTCCTTCACGGGCGTTACCATCACCACCCCGATGCCGGTGGTGCCGTCTTTGGCGGTGGCCGGTTCCCAATATCCCATGACGCCGTCCTGCTCCCGGAAGTATTCGGTCCCGGGGGCTTTGCGCTTCACGATGCCCACCGCCGCGGTGAGGGGCGCGGAATATGTGGCTTCCATCCGGGAAAGCTGACTGTGTGCGTCGATCGAAACGCGCTTGGTTACGCTTACCGTTTTGCCGGCAGCGGTCCAGGGGTCGTAGGTCAGTTCGAAAGTGGTGCGCAGCGCGCCGCTGTCGAGCATACGGTGGCCGGAGTAGTTCCGGGAATGCCAGATGCTGTCCGCCGTGTAGGGCGCGATGCCGCCCGCGCCCAGCGTGAAGCCTACGCTGTATTGGTCGAGGCCTTCCCCTTCGTCTTTATGGTAATTCGGGCGCTTATACCAGCTGTTGATGATCATTTTTTCGGTGCGCTTGTTCCAGAAATCTACGCCATAGGCATTTTGCTTCGGTTCGGATTCCAGCGCGCGGCCGTACATGCGGAAGGCCACGCGGTCGTTCTCCCAGGCAAAATCATCGAGGCGCTCGGCGATGTATCGGCCGTACGTCTTTGTTTCCACGGGGGCGGGAACGCCTTCCGCGAAAGTGAGGATCGCGCGGCCGCCGGGCGCCAGGGGTGCGTCTACGAGGATACTGAGGGGTTGTTTGCCGCCTTCGGTGATCAGCTGGTACGGGATTTCTTTACCGGTGAGCGCGTTGAGGATTTTGAAAGGGCCTCTGCGCAGGGGTTTCCATTTGGCGGCCACCGTGGCGTAATCCAGTTCGGACAGGTGTGCTACGGCCCCCGCGGGATTATACAGCTCCACGGTAATGGGGAATTTCTGTTCCGCCAGCGTCATTTTCAAGATTTCGGAACCGGCCAGCAGGAACGCTCCTACCCCGTACACTTCCGTGTCGTCGAAGGTTGTTTTACCGGGGGAATCTGCGATCTTTTGTACAAATCCCAGCTTCCCGTCGGGGTGTACGCTGCCTTGCAAAGCGTTCCAGGCTTTCACAAGCACCGTCCTGAATTCCTTTTTCGGCAACAGGCCATTATTCACGCCCCAGGCCATAGCATACAGGAAAAACCCTGTTCCGCTCGTTTCCTTCGAGGGATAACTGTCCATATCGAGGAGAGCGGCATGCCAGGTGCCATCGGCGTGCTGGAGGCCCGCCAGGCGCGTGGCCATGTCTTTGAATTGTTTTTCAAATGCGGGCCGGGAAGGATGATTGGCGGGCATGTTGACGAGCATGCGTACCAGGCCGCCCATCACCCAACCATTCCCGCGGCTCCAGAACACGCTGGCGCCGTTGCTTTCCTTTTTATCGAAATAGCGGGCGTCGCGGTAATAGAGGCGTTCTTCTTTATTGTAAAGGAAATCGGAGGTTTTCCACCAAAGTTTCACGGCCGTTTCCAGGTACGAAGGGTCGCCGGTGGCGGTGGAAAGATACGCCAGCGCGGGAGGGCCCATAAACAGCGCGTCGCACCAGGCCCATTCACGCAGGTGGACGTGGTTTTTCCAGTCCAGCGGCTCGTTGTGCGGCAGGCTGCCGATACTGTCGGCCAATGCGCGCCAGCGGCGTATCATGGGCTCCTCGTCGTATATGCGGTAGAGCTGGGCGTACAATTGGCCTACACAGTAATCGTCGGCGAAAAGCCGCCGCGGACCGGTATTCCAGTCGTTATCCGCTGATATTCTCACCAGCCGTTCAAAATTCGCGGGATCGTTGGCAATCTCCGCATGAGCGAAGGCGCCGGCGTAGAGGGCGCCGTTGGTCCAGTCCCATTTCTGCCAGGTCCAGCCTTTGCGCTCCAGGTTTTTGAATTGCCAGTTGTTTACTTTTTTCATGTAGGAAAAAATGCTGTCGGCCGACAGTTTTTCCTGGGCGCTGGCGGGCGAGGCCAAACCCGCGCCGATGGCGCCTGCGAGGCACCATTTCTTCCATGTATTGCGCATAAGCTTGCGTTATCTTAAATCGGTGATGGCGCAATGATCCATGTCGCCGTAATCGAGGTTTTCGCCGGCCATGCCCCAGATGAAGGTGTAGCTGCTGGTTCCGGCGCCGGAGTGGATGGACCAGGGTGGTGAAATCACGGCCTGGTTGTTTTGCATCCAGATGTGGCGGGTTTCCTGAGGCTGGCCCCAGAAGTGGCAAACGGCCTGGCCTTGCGGCACTTCGAAGTAGAAATACACTTCCATGCGTCGGTCGTGGGTGTGCGCGGGCATAGTGTTCCAGGTGTTGCCGGGCTTGAGTTCGGTCATGCCCATTTGCAGCTGGCAGGTTGGAATAACGGAATTGACGAGCAGCTTGTTGATCGTGCGGTGGTTGGCGGTTTCCTGTGCGCCGAGGGTTACCACTTCCGCATCTGCTTTAGTGACGCGGCGGGTGGGATAGGTCACGTGCGCGGGGGTGGAATTGAGATAGAACAGCGCGGGCGCTGCGGCATCGGCGCTGGCGAACACCACCTGGCGCTTGCCTTTCCCGATGTAGAGCGCGTCTTTATTCCCCAGTTCAAAGGTTTCACCGTCTACCGTTACGGTACCGGCTCCGCCAACGTTGATGATTCCAAGCTCGCGGCGTTCCAGGAAGTATTCCGCTTTGAGGGGATCGGGGGATCCCAGCGGCAACGGGGCGGCAACGGGCATGGCGCCGCCGGTGATGAAACGGTCGTAATGACTGTAAACCAGGCGGATATTGCCGGCTTCAAACAACGTGGCAATGTGCAGGGCTTCACGCGATTGGGCGGTATCCCAGGTTTTGGCTTCTGCAGGACTGGCGGCGTACCTCGTTTCGATATGCGTGCTCATCAATAAGGATGTTTTTAGATGTGTGCGAAATTTGTAATGAAAAAATTCGTGGATTCAAGGAGGGAAGTTACATAAGTTCAATGAAATCTGCAAACGTTTGCATAAAGATTAACAGGGAGTTTGGGCGGGATGGCGGAAGGAAATGTTAACTTTGTATCAGCGTTAATATTAAATCATGAAAATAGTGGATAGTATTAACGCGGCTTTCTCAAATGGTCTATTTTAGCGTATCATGAACACCTTTCTTCAGATTCACCCGAAAGACAATGTGCTGGTGGCTTTACAGGATCTCCCGGCTGGCCGGCAGATAGACTTCAACGGCACTTCGATCCAATTGTCGCACAACGTTCCCGCCAAACATAAATTTCCGTTCAGGCCCCTCCATTCCGGCGACCCCGTGCTCATGTACGGCGTGCTCGTCGGCAAAGCCGTGACGGACATCGCCCCTGGTGAGCCCATCACCACCAAAAATCTCCAGCACGACGCCGACGCCTTTCACGAAAAAGACGCCAACCTGCAATGGCAGGCCCCCGATGTCAGCAAATGGAAAAACAAAACCTTCAATGGCTTCCACCGGGCCGACGGGCAGGTAGGCACCCGCAACTACTGGCTGGTGATTCCTATGGTTTTCTGTGAAAACAGGAACGTGAACGTCATTAAAACCGCTTTCGAGAAAGGGCTCGGCTTCGCGCCCCCGGAAGTGTACAACGAACAGGTGAACGACCTGGTGAACCTCTATAAAAGCGGCAATCTCGACGCTATTAAAACCTATCAGGCAGCCGAAAACATACAGGCTTCCACGCGCAGCAGCGTCTTCCCGAATATCGACGGTGTGAAATTCCTCATCCACGAAGGCGGATGCGGCGGCACCCGTCAGGATTCCGACGCCCTGTGCGCCCTGCTGGCCGGGTATATCCACCACCCCAACGTGGCCGGCGCCACCGTGCTTAGCCTGGGTTGCCAGCACGCCCAGGTGTCGATCCTCCAGGAATCCCTCAAAAAACTGAACCCGGATTTCAATAAACCGGTACTCGTATACGAACAGCAAACCAGCGGCTCTGAATTCAATATGCTGAGCAACGCCATCCGCGATACCTTCCTCGCACTCGTGGAAGCCAACAAACTGGAACGCAAACCCGCTCCCCTTTCCAAAATCACGATCGGACTGGAATGCGGCGGCTCCGACGGGTTCAGCGGTATTTCCGCCAACCCCGCCATCGGCCATACGTCCGACCTGCTGGTAGCACTCGGCGGCACCACCATCCTTTCCGAATTCCCCGAGCTTTGCGGTGTGGAACAGGAGCTGATCAACCGCTGCGAAGATGAAGCTACGGCCGACAAATTCATCACCATCATGCGCGCCTACGAAAACCAGGCGCAATCCGTGGGCTCGGGGTTCTACATGAACCCTTCTCCCGGCAATATCAAAGACGGCCTCATCACCGATGCCATCAAATCCGCCGGCGCAGCCAAAAAAGGCGGCACCTCGCCTGTCCGCGACGTACTGGATTACACCGAATACGTCACTAAACCCGGCCTCAACCTGCTTTGCACGCCAGGCAACGATGTGGAATCCACTTCCGCGGAAGTAGGTTCCGGCGCCAACGTGGTGCTGTTCACCACCGGTCTGGGCACGCCTACCGGCAACCCCATCGCGCCCGTCGTGAAACTGGCCACCAATACCCGCCTCGCGCAACGCATGCCAGATATCATCGATATCGACACCGGATCTATCATCAGCGGACAAAAAACCATTGCACAAATGGGCGAAGAAATCCTTGATTACGTGATCCGTATCGCCAGCGGCGAAGAAATCACCAAGGCGGAAATCCTCCACCAGGACGATTTCATTCCCTGGAAACGCGGCGTGAGCCTTTAGTTCGTTTAGTAGTTTGTAAGCATATAAAAGCGGCGGAGCATTTGCCCCGCCGCTTTTATTTTGCCTCCGCAAAACCAAATTATCGTATCACCGTTACCGTACCCCTGAAAACGAATGTCGTACCATCCTCACACACGGTTTCGATAGCGTATACATAAGTGCCGTAAGGCGAAGCCTTGTTCTTCCAGCTGCCATCCCAGCCAGCCATGGGACTGTTGATAGGGAAATGCGTATTCTCGAAAACGAGGCCTCCCCATCTGTCGTAAATCCGCATCCACTTCACTTCCTTGATGCCGCGCCCTTTGGGATAGAAACGTTCATTGATGCCGTCCTTGTTGGGTGTAATAGCGTTCGGGAAAAACACGCTGCCCTGGTCGCAGGTGACATGCACGAGCACATCGTCGATCGCTTTGCAACCGAAACGGTTCTCCACTTCCAGGATGTAACGCGTTGACAGGTCGGGGAGCGCGTGCGGGGCGGGACAAGTAGGGCAATCCAGTTTATGGTTGGGCGTCCAGGTCCAGCGGATGATATCCTGGCTGCCGGGGCCGCCCAGCAATACGGGTACGCCTGACATCACCACGCGGTCGGGGCCGGCGTTAATCGTGGGAGTAGGCTGCACGTTCACCAGCACGGTGGCGTCGTCGGTAAAACATCCGTCTCCATCGTATCCAGTAACCTGGTAGGCATAAGTGCCGGTGGATTTCAGGTTGGCGCGCGGCGTGGAAATTTCGTCGTCATTCAATCCTTCCCCGTTCCATTTGTAATGATCCGCACCGGTTACCCACAGCGGCAGCTGGTGACCGAGGCAAAGCGTGGTGTCCGGCGTAGCCGCAATCTGGAATGGCTGGGCCACGCGGATGTTGACCTTATCGGTATTGGTGCAGCCGTTGGCGTCTGTCACGGTCACCGCGTATTCCGTGCTGAAGGCGGGAGCCGCCTGCGGCGTGGCCGATCGCGGGTCGCTCAAACCATCTTCCGGCGTCCATTGATATTTGACGCCGCCGCCTGCGCTGAGCGTTGTGTTTTGGCCAAGGCATACAAATGGCGAGGCAGACGCGGCATTCACCACCGGCGCCGCCTTGATGCTGATGTTGTGGGTGGATGTATCCTTGCAACCGTCTTTGCTCGTAACGATAAGCACAGCTTTGGAGGGGCCTGCCACGCTAAACGACTGGTCGCCGGGCAGTTCATCGGTGCTGGTATTCCCGTTCCCGAATTCCCATTTCCAGGTTACGTCGTTCACGATGCCGACGGATCCGTTAAATGCCACTTCCTCGAATTGGCAAGCCTGCAGCGGGCCATTGATATCCGCCACCGGCCGGGGGAAAACTTTCACCGTTTTATCCATGGTTTGCGTACAGCCGTAAGCCGTGGTGGTGGTCAGGGAGAAGTGATAATCCTTTTGCTGGTCCAGGAAGAACTTTGGATGGGCGGTGGCTTCGTCCTGGGTAGCGATACCCGCGTCGAAGGTCCATTTGTAGGTAGCTTCCTCTTTCAGTTCATCGATGGAGTAGCTGTTGAATTCGGGCTGGAAAGCGATCCATCCTTCTTTACATATAAATTCCGGCGTGGTATTCAGCTTCACATCCAGCTTGTCGATCACGATCGGATCTTTAAGGAAGGCGGTACCTTTGCATCCCGCCTGGTCGGACAGGATGAGGCGTGGTTTATACACGCCCGGTTCTTTAAAAGTATGTTTGATGGTGGCGTCCGTTGTTTCCGTGACCACGCCATCTGTAAAATCCCACGCAAAATTAACGGCGTTCATCGCATCTACTTTGAATTCGATTTCCTTCGTCAGGCATCCGCCGTTGGAAGAAGTTGTGATGGTGGCGAATGGGCCTTTCACTTCCACTTCCTGCTCAAATTCATCTTCGGTACCCGCGTCGCCGACCACTTTCAATTTCACTTTATATTTCCCGGCGTAAGTGTAGGTGTGGGAAGGATTATCCAGGGTTGAAAAACTCTCATCGCCAAAATCCCAGTACGAACTGCTGTAATTGATCGATTTGTTCGTGAACCTCGCCACCACCGGCGGGCAGCCGCCATTGTTCACGAAGGATGTAGTGAAGGAGAAATCCGCGCTCACGCTCGAAACCTTTATCTGCTTTTTGATGCTGTCGGTACAACCATTGTTGTCGCGCACCAACAGTTTAACGGTGTAGGTTCCTTTCACCTGGTAGTTTTTGGAAGGGTGCGGATCGGTGGATGTGGTGCCGTCCCCGAAATCCCATTCATACGTCGCGTAGCCGCCGGTTTCGCTCGTGGTATTGTAGAACCACACGTCTCCCCCAGGCGGAATAAGCGTGGCGCTTGGTGAGAAGCCGGCATTCGGACCGTTCACCTGGAGATAGCTTCCGCTGACGGTGCTGCGGCAGCCGTCTTCGTCCGTAACTGTTAATTGCGGATAGAAATATCCAGACCTGTTGTACGTGTATTTGAAGGGAGGCGCCGTGAATGTTTTGGCGCCCGTGCCGTCGCCGAAGTCGAAGGACCAGGTTTTGATGGGTTTGCCTTTCGAGACATCCGTTTCATCGGTGAAGGTTAATTCCGTTCCGCGGCATTCCAGCACAGGCGGCGTTGCAAACTTTGCCACAGGGCCGCGCACGTCTACGAACACTTTGTTACTGGAATCAATACATCCCTGGTAGTTTACCGCGAAAAAGCGGATGGTGTCTATACCCGGTTTAAGGTTATGGAACAGTACCCGATCATAATTGTAATTGTCCCATTGCGCGTAAGCGCCGCTGGTAGTGCTCCAATAATAGTTGTAATACGATGGATATAACGACTTATCTATACTCAGCAGCGTGGATTTAAGTGTTTCACTGCTGCATAGGGAGGACTTATCCGTGTTGATGACAGGGTTGCCGGGCGCATAAACGCTGATGGTCATCGAATCAGTGCTGGTGCAGGTCCCGTCGGAAACGGTCAACTTTACGAGATAAGCACCGGTTCTGTCGTATTTGTGTTTGACGATGGCGTTCTTCGTGGTGTAGGTGTTTTCCTTTCCATCCCCCCAGCTCCACTTCCAGCTGGTGATGTTGCCGATGGAATTATCGTCGAAGCTCATCTCTGTGCGGTTGTTGCAATCGACAGGTTTCAGGCTGAACCGCGGGAAGGGGTTCACAGCTGTAATGAATGCTTTTTTGGTAACCGAGCTATCGCAGCCATTATTTGAAACCGTAAGGGTTATGTCGTAGGTCCCGGGCTCCCGGAAGCTGTGTTGCGTGCGTTGAGAATGGCCATAGCCCTGATTCCCGAAGTTCCAGGTGAAGGAGCTGCCGACGTCCGTTGTTCCGATAAACTGTACCCAGTTGTTGCCGCAGACCTGGGGGGCCTGGGGCGAAGTGAAGTCAGGTTTCGGTTTTTTATACACCTGGATGCTGTTGTAAGAATAGAGATTGACTGTTCCTTTGCAACCATTGGCGGTTGTGTAGGTAAGTTTTACGTTGTAGGAGCCGGCTTTGCCGTAGGTGTGGGAGGGCGTGGGATCGGTGGATTTGGCGCTTCCATCTCCGAAATCCCACTCATATCTCGTGATTACATCTCCGGTGGTGCTGTAGGCGCTGAAGTTGGGCGTAATGCCTTCGCATCCGCCGGAGATGTTGGAATACGCGTATATCACCGGCTTCTGCACCTGGATGTATCGCTCTGAAATGCTGGTACAGCCGGAAGCGTTACCCGCCGTCAGCCTGATTGAATAGTGACCCAGGCTGTTATAAGTGGCGGTAGGGTTTTGCTGCGTGGCACTCTGGCCGTTGCCGAAAGTCCAGTTCCAGCTGGTGGCGCCGGTGGACTTGTCGGTCAGCTTCACAGTGGCGGGCACGTCGCAGATGGCGGCCTGGTCGGTGGTGAAAGCGGCCTGCGGCGCGGGTTTCACGACGAAGTCTTTGGTTATGGATTCCCTGCATGTGCCGTACTCCGCCGTCATGGTGACTTTCACGGTACCTGCGCCGGCGGGCGTGAAGTACGGACTGCTGCCCCAGCCGCTGATGTATCCTTTATCCACGCTCCAGGTTACGTTATCTGCCTGGGGGGAGTTGGCGGCGGTGAAAGTGGTGCTGGCATTTTCGCAGACGCTGGCCGGCAGCTGGAAGTCCGTTTTAAAATTGGCGACATTGATATCGTCGGAAGTGTGTGTGGCCACGCATCCCCGGTCGTTGGAAACGGTGAGTTTGATTTTATAAATGCCCCTGGCGGTGTAGGTATGTGTGCCAGGATTGGCGCCGGTAGCGGTTTTTCCGTCACCGAAATCCCATTTGTACGTGAGGGTCCCCGGGCCGGAAGAGGCATTGGTAATAGTTACATTGCCGGGCGCGGTGCAGATGAACTTGCTGGAAACGTTGAAGTTGGCGGTCAATGCGGCGCCGGCATCCACGATGTTGGGGATTACCCTGGAGGCGGTGCAGCCGTTGCTGTTGGTGACTGTGAGGGTTACGGCAGCCTTGAGGACGTTGTTGTACCTGTGCACGGGACTTTTACCCGTGCCGGTGGTGCCGTCGCCGAAGTCCCAGGACCATGCGGAAATCGTTCCGTTGGAGGGGACGGATTTATCGGTAAAAGTCACATCGAAGGGGATGCAACCTTTGGCGGGACTGGCGGTGAAGTCGGGTTTGGGTAGCGCCCAAACGGTGACCACATCCTGTGCGGTACTGGTGGCGCCGGAGGCATCTTTCACGGTCAGCTTCACGGTGTAGGTTCCGGGTGCGGTATACGAAGCGCTGGGACTTTTATCGGTCGAGCCGGAGCCGTTGCCGAAATTCCATTGCCAGGAAACAGGGTTGCCGGTGGACTGGTCATTGAATTTGGTGATAAGGCTTTCGCAATCGCTGGATTTGCTGGGGGTGAAAGCGGCTCTCAGTTGGGCAAAGGCGGCGTCGCCGGGCCAAACGAGCAGCATTAACAAAATGGTACAGGAAAGGGTAACTTTCGGGATTACCTGGGTGACTAGGGACATATGATGCTATTCGGGGAAGAAAATTACACAAAAAAGCGGGACGGAAAGCACCGGGGAAAGGGGGATTCCCGCATCATAAAATCCTATTATTCAATACTACCTGAACACAAACAAGTTAGTTTATCCGCTGGCGTAGGATGAAATTGAAAAAAATGGCTGGGGTTAAAAAGGCAGCACAACGATAGGGGTCGTTGTGCTGCCGGTGGTAAAGTATTTTTAAAACGAAGGTTTACGCCAATTGTGCTCTTTCCATTTTCGGCACGCAAAGGTGGATTACCAGCGTGGCGATGAGATAAGCGGTGCTGCCATAGATGAAGAAAGGAACGTAGCTGTCGGTGTGGCCTGCGTACCAGGTCATCATGGCACCTGCGATTCCGCCCAATGTACCGCCGATACCGGTTACGGAACCTACTGCATATTTCGGGAACAGATCACCGGGCATGGTGAGGATGTTGGATGAAAAACCCTGGTGCGCGGCGGTCCCCAGCGCAATGATAAGCACCGCTACATAGAAGCTGGTGGTATAAGCCGCGAAGAAGATGGGCAGGGCGCAAAGACCGCAAAGCAAAAGCGTGGTTTTGCGGGCGCGGTTGAGGGACCAGCCGTTTTTCATAAACCGGGTAGTTAACCATCCAAAGAAGATACTGCCCACGTCGGAGATGATGTAGATGAATACGAAAGTGAATCCTACGGATGAGATATCCAGCTTTTGATCGAGTGTGTTATTGCGGACAAAAAATAGCGGGAGCCATGTGAGGAAGAAATACCAAACGCTGTCGGTCAGGAATTTAGCACCGGCGAAAGCCCAGGTCTGGCGGTAGCCGAAGAGCCTGATCCAGGACACTTTCCCCGGGGGCTCCTGTTCCATATCGCTTTCAATATGGGCAAGCTCAGTGGCGCCGAGGGATTGGCTTTCGCGGGGCTTGCGGTACATTTTTATCCAGAAGGCGATGAGGATAAAGCCCAAAGCACCGGTAACGATGAAGCATACCCGCCAGCCGAAGTGGTGGTTTAGCACTGGTACGGCCAATGCCGTGGCGATCACCCCGATGTTGGCTCCTGCGTTCATGATACCGGTTGCCTGTGATCGTTCCTTCCGGGGCAACCATTCGGATATTGTTTTATTGGCTGACGGGAAGTTACCTGCTTCGCCGATCCCCAGTAAAAACCGCGCACCGATCAATCCCCCCGCACTCTTCACCAAACCGTGCAACATGCCTGAAAGGCTCCATAAGCCCAATGCGATGGGGAAGCCTTTACGAACGCCCACCCGGTCAAGGAACCACCCCACGATGAGGAAACCCAGTGAGTAGGCAAGCTTGAAAGCAGCATCGGTATTACCCAACGCTTTCTTAAAATCCGCATGGTCGGATGCCTGCATCACATGGTCGGAAGAAAGGCCCAGGATATCTTTCTGGAACGTTTCGTCCGTAGAGATCATCGACAACACCTGCCGGTCTATATAACATATCGTGGTAGCAAAAAAGAGCAATGCAACAATTCGCCAGCGATACCGGCCAATTACAGTGGAATTCATATCAGTTGAGTGTTTAAGGGATGAGCACTACAGAACAAATTACTGTAATGACTTTAATAATGCAAACGTTTGCTTGATTTTCTCGGAAAGGCTTGACCAATCCCGTTTTGCGAGGATTTCTTTTGGTATCAGGTTGGAACCCATGCCCACGCAGACCACGCCTGCGCCGAACCATGCCTTCAGGTTGGCGGCTTCCGGTTCCACGCCGCCGGTGGGCATGAATTTCAGACCGGGAAACAGCGGTTTGATCGCTTTCACGAAATCGGGGCCCAGCGCGCTCCCGGGAAACAACTTCACCAGCAGCGCCCCGTTCTTTTCGGCCACGGAAATCTCCGTCGGCGTCATGCATCCCGGGACCCAGAGGATGCCGGCAGTATGGCAATACGCGGCCGTTTCAGGATCGGTCACCGGGCACACGATGAAGTCGGCGCCCATCTCCGTGAAAGTTTTTGCGTCGGCAGCGTTCTTGATGGTACCGATGCCCAGCTGCATATCCGGCATGGAAGCTATTTTCAGGTCGCGCAGATGCGCAAAATTCTGACGGGCCTGCTCCCCGCGATTGGTAAATTCGAAAACGCGGATACCACCTGCGTAACAGGCTTTCATCACTTCCGCGCACACTTCCGGGTCCTCGTGGTAAAACACCGGGATCACCTTCGTGCTTTCAAATGCTTTTACAATTGTATCTGGTTGCGTTGTCATCTGTTACATCATTTGCGTAATCGTTTCGCGCGGGGTGAGGTTGAAATCCCCCGTCCGGAAAAGCTTCGTGTAAGCCGACGCCGCGGCATAGCCGATGATTTCCTGCGGATCGAAGTTGTGGATATTGCCGTGGATCAGCCCCGCCATAAAACTGTCGCCGCTGCCCACACGGTCCACCACTTCATTCGTCTCATATTGCCGGCTCACGAACAACTCGCCGCCGGTATAATACACGGCGTAATACAGGTTATGCGTGGCGCCTCCCGAAAACCTGAACGTAAACGCCACCCGGTCGCACTTCGGAAACTTTGCAATAATGGCTGCAGCGGATTCGCGCGCCGCCTGCAGGTATCCGTCTTTCGTATCCGGTTCCACGGCTGCCTTATTCAAAGGCACGCCCAGCATCATGTCGGCCGCCCAGATATTGCCCATGATCACATGGCAATACTGCGTCAGGGCGGGCATCACTTCCAGCGGCGTTTTGCCGTATTGCCATAACTTGCTGCGGTAATTGAGATCGGTGGAAATGGTCATCCCTTTGCGGGTGGCCGCTTCCAGCACTTCCCGGCAAATCTCCGCTGCGTTGGCGTTCAGTGCCGGCGAAATAGCGCTCCAGTGGAACCAGTTGGCGCCGTCGAGCAGTGCGTCCCAATCCACCGTTCCAGGCTGTATCTCGCTGAAACTCGAATACTTGCGGTCGTATACCACTTCTGCATGCTTCAGGTCGGCGCCCTGCGAAAGGTAATACGCCCCTATCCTGTCGCCGCCCCATAGCATCCTGTCCGTTTTGATACCGGCGCTTTCGAGCTGCGCGAGCGCCTGGCGGCTCAACCCGTTATCGGGGGCTTTGCTGATATACGCCACGCTGTCGCCCCAGGTGCCCAGGGCCGCGGCTACATTGGCTTCCGCCCCGCCTACATACATCGCGGCGCGGTGATTGGCCCAATCGGGCGACAGGCGGAATAATATCTCTCCGAAAGTAATGACTGATACTGGTTGCATTAAAAAGAAAAATACGCCTGCGCGTTGTTATAGCATATATTCTGCACCGTTTTGCCCAGCCAGGGAATATCGGCGGGCAATTCTCCGTTTTCCACGTCGTTGCCGAACAAATTACACAATATTCTCCTGAAATACTCATGGCGGCTATACGACAGGAAGCTCCTCGAATCGGTGAGCATGCCTACGAAACGGCTGATCAGTCCCATGTTGCTGAGCGCGTTCATCTGTTTCTCCATGCCGTCTTTCTGATCCAAAAACCACCAACCCGATCCGAACTGCATCTTCCCGGCTACGCTTCCGTCCTGGAAATTGCCCACCATTGTGGCAAACACTTCGTTGTTGGAGGGGTTCAGGTTATAGACGATCGTTTTAGCCAGCTGGTTGCCCGCATCCAGCCGGTCGAAGAAGCGGCTCATGGCCTCGGCCATCGACCAGTCGCCGATGGAATCCACGCCCGCGTCCGCACCGAGCCGCTGCAGTAAACGGCTGTTGTTGTTCCGGATGGCCCCTACGTGAAACTGCTGCACCCAGCCTTTCGCGTGGTTCCACTGGCATACAAAGTGCAGCGTGGCGGATTTGAACATCGCTGTGGCGGCGGC
Organism: Chitinophaga pollutisoli; assembly: GCF_038396755.1. Classification (NCBI taxonomy): domain Bacteria; kingdom Pseudomonadati; phylum Bacteroidota; class Chitinophagia; order Chitinophagales; family Chitinophagaceae; genus Chitinophaga; species Chitinophaga pollutisoli. The sequence continues at coordinate 2,169,351 of NZ_CP149822.1, forward strand.
ATCCAGCTGCCTTCCCGAGAACACGCGCTGGAAAGCCTGTTCCAACGCAGCATCCGTAAAATCGCTATAGATGAAATAATTGAGGCCGTGGTCCGACAAGCGGCCGCCGGCTTCATGGAAATAATCGTGGCGTTTTTTCAGTGCATCGATCAGGGATTGATAACTGTCAATTTCAATCCCTGCCGCGGCGCCCAGTTTGCCCGTGTAGGCTTTGAAGGCCGCAGGATCTTCCACCGCCATCGCTTTATCGGGCCGGAACGTCGGCAGTACCTTGACGCCGAACCCCTCGCCCCGCAAAGCTTTGTGATGTTCCAGCGAGTCTGCGGGATCATCGGTGGTGCATAGGGCCTTCACATTAAAATGCTGCAACAGGCTGCGCGTGGAATATTGCGGCAACTGCGCGTTGCAGGCTTCATATATCTTCATTGCATTGTCGCCGTTCAGCGTTTCCCGGATACCGAAAGGATTCGCCAGTTCCATCGCGCTCCAGTGATAGAGCGGGTTCCGCGCGGTGAAGGGCACCGTTTCAGCCCACACCCGGAACTTTGTGAAATCATCTGCATCACCGGTAATCAGGTCTTCGGACACACCGTTGGCCCGCATGGCGCGCCATTTATAGTGGTCGCCCTTCAGCCAGATCTCCGTCATGTTCGCGAACTTTTTGTCGGACGCGATCTCGTCGGGCGGCAAATGGTTATGGTAATCGATTACCGGCATGTCTTTCGCGTAATCGAAATACAGGCGCCGGGCCGTTTCAGTCTGTAATAAAAAGTCTTCCGACAGAAATTGTTTCATGCGATTATAAAACCTTGGAATGGTGGATGATATATTCCTTAACGCCGTTTTGCATCATGCCGATGAGATGGTCCGTCACGGTGTCGGCGAAACCGGGCAGCTGGTTGAGGTCGGTTTGCCAAAGGCGCCCGTCCCCGCAAATGTTCCGCACCATGGCGGATATTTCGGGATACGACGGCGCCGCTGCTCCCTGCCAGTGCCCCGCGAAAACGGCCGCGTTTTCGTCGGTGATATCGTAGAACTGGTCGCCGCGCTGGCCCTGGTACTTGCCGTCCTTCTCCCGGGCGGGCCGCAGGAAAAGCAGGGTGCAGGCGAAACCCAGCAGCATCATCTCCGGCAGCAGGCCTTTGCTTTCGCGGTAGCGGAGGATGGTCTGCACGTTGCGCGCATTCATCTTGCTGCTCTGCTGGAAGGTGATGGAAATGAGTTTATGTTCGATGGAAGGATTGTCGAAGCGGTCGAGCACGTCTGTCGCGAAGGTGGCTACCTGCGGACCAAGGTGTTCCAGTGTGGGGAGAATTTCTCCTTTCACCACGGTTTCGAAGAAACGTCGCATATAGCTGTCCTGCATGCATTCGTAAACGGTGTTAAGCCCGGAAAGGTAGCCGAGCGTCACCGCGGCGGTGTGGCTGCCGTTTAGGATGCGGAGCTTTTGTTCGCGGTAGGGCGTGATGGTGGGTGCGATGAGCATCCGGTCGTCCGCCTGGTGGAATCCCAGTTTCTGCGCCACACCGGCATCGCCTTCGATGGCCCAGAGGAGGAAAGGCTCAGAATCGATCCAGAGCTCGTCTTCGTACCCCGCTTCTTCCCAGCATTCCGACAGGTTCTTGGGCCTGCCGGGCACGATGCGGTCTACCAGCGAGCTGCAAAAACGGTTGCCCTGGCTGATCCACTGGATGAAGTTTTCCGGCAATCCGTTGTAAGCCGCCAGTTTGAGCACGATGGAACGGAGCAGTTCCCCGTTGTCGACCACCAGTTCGGTGGGTATGATCACGAATCCCGGGAGTTTCCGGCGGTAGCGTTCGAAGAGGATGGCCAGGAGTTTCCCGGGGAACGACGCAGGAACGCCGGCCGCGATATTCTCTTCCACATACTGGATGCCCACTTCCGTGGTGTTGGACACGATAATTTCCATGGTGGGCTGACAGGCCGCTTCCAACACCGCCTCCCAATCTGCATTCGATTGCAATACACGGCTAACAGAAGCGTTGACCAGGTATTGATCCACCGGTTTCCCCTGGGAAACGCCTTTAATATGGGTGGTGAACAGTCCGTCCTGGGCGTGGAAAGCGCCTGCGTCGCCGCCGTCGGTGCTTTTCACGATCGCGATACGGCCGTTGAAAACGCCTTGCTTGTTGGCTTTATCAACCAGGTAGTCGACCAGCCCCCGCAGCAGTACGCCGGTTCCGAACTGCAGGATTTTTTCCGGTAATTGAAAGTAATCGGATGTAACGCCCCATTGCGGGTGATTCATAACGTGTGCCTTATTCAAACGAGGTAGCATGCATTCAAAATTTATAATATGACATAGCTAATATCCGATAAATATAAAATTAGGATGCGACTTTTTTGACGATTAGTTAAAGAATTATGACAAAAATCTAATATCAATCGTTGTAAATCCCTTCATATTGAATTTTTTTCATCGGGCTTATCACGTCCGGCTATGGGGCTATCAGCAGTATCTATGGGCCCGGCCCCCTCGTTCCGGGGATTTTCTGTAATTTTGCACGCTAAACCGATAGGAAAATGAGCAAGCATGGAAAAGTGCTGGTAGCCATGAGCGGGGGTATCGACAGTACCGTTACCGCCCTTATGCTGCATGAGCAGGGTTACGAAGTGGTCGGCATTACGATGAAGACCTGGGATTATGCGTCCGCCGGGGCCTCCAAGAAAGAGACCGGCTGCTGCAACCTGGATTCCTTCAACGATGCCCGCGCCGCCGCCGTGCATCATGGTTTCCCGCACTTCATTCTCGATATACGCGACGAATTCGGCGATTTCGTCATCAATAACTTCGTGGACGAGTACCTCGCAGGCCGCACGCCGAACCCCTGCGTCCTTTGCAACACCCACATCAAGTGGCGCGCCCTCATGAAACGGGCGGACGCCATGGATTGCGCTTTCATCGCCACCGGCCACTACGGCCGGATCCGCGTCGAAAACGACAGGGGCATCATCAGCAAAGGGGTGGACGAAACCAAAGACCAGAGCTACGTGCTCTGGGGCCTCGATCAGGATGTCATCAAACGCACCCTCCTCCCCCTCGGCGGCTACCGCAAAACCGAAATCCGCCAGATGGCATTCGACTTCGGTTACCCCGAGCTGGCCAAGAAAGCCGAAAGCTATGAAATCTGCTTCGTGCCCGACAACGATTACCGCGGATTCCTGAAACGCAAGGTCGACGGCCTGGAAGAACGCGTGAATGGTGGCAACTTCGTACTGGCCGACGGCACCATCGTAGGCAAGCACAAAGGTTACCCTTTCTACACCATCGGACAGCGCAAGGGCCTCGACATCGCCCTTGGCCGGCCCATTTTCGTCACTGAAATCATCCCGGAAACCAATACCGTGGTGCTGGGCGACGAAGTGGAACTGAACCGCAGCGAAATGAATGTGGGCGGCATCAACCTCGTGAAATACGACCATCTCCCCGAAGGCATGGAGTCGGTGGTGAAAGTGCGTTACAAAGACAAAGGCACGCTGGCTATCCTCTACAATTCGGAAGACGGCCTCGTGAAAGTGCATTTTTATGACCAGGTGAAAGGCATCGCCCCCGGTCAGAGCGCCGTTTTTTATGAAGGCGACGACGTGCTGGGCGGCGGTATCATCCGCAGATAAACGAATCACGTAATATAGTCAGAGGCCCCTCCGCGCGGAGGGGCCTCGTCTTTTATATTAGTCTCTTCTCGCCACGGTCACGAACATCGAATCCGCAAACCGCCTATACCCTTCAACCACCGTACTTTCTTCGATCCGGAGGCCGCAGTCCCGCTCCAGGAATACCGCCGCGTCTTCATTCTCTTCCCGGAACACCGAGCAGGTAATATAAATCAGCGTTCCCCCGGGCGCCAGGAGCTTCGATACGTTCCCGGCGATCTTTTTCTGCAAAGCGGCATAAGCTGCGATCTTCACCGGGTCGAAATAATAAAGGTTTTCCGGCGTACGGCCCCAGGTGCCGGAACCGGTGCAGGGCGCGTCGAGGATGATGCCGTTGAAAGAAGTATGCGGCAGCTGCGTGGCGGGATGCGGGGCCGTGAGGTCCACCACACGCGAATCGTACTCCCTGACGCCCGCTTCGGCAAATCGCCGGCGGAGGTTTTCCAGGATGGAAGCCCGCACGTCGGTCACGAGCAGCCGGATATCGGGCTGGCGGTCGTGCAGCAGGATGGATTTGCCCCCGCTGGCGGCGCAGCAATCCCACCAATACTCTATCTTCCGGGGATGGAAGCGCAGCCCGGTCTCCTGTGAAGAGAGGTCCTGGATCTCGTACCAGTTTTTCTCGGGCAGGATGGCTTCGGTTTTGGTGCCGTTGGGCAAGGCGATGGCGTCTGGCCCGGCGGTGGCGTAGGTAACGCCCGCCTTTTCCAGCTGTTTGAGCAGGGCGGCTTTGCGGCCCGGACGGGCACGGATGAACAGCCGCGGCTGCTGCAGGAACGAGCGGGTGAAATCTTCTTTTTGAATGGATGGGGAAAGATGACCAATGCCGGGGAACACAGCGGCCGGATCCCAGGTCAGACCGGCTACGGCCAGCTTTTCGTCCAGTGATTCCGTCATATGGGAGGAGAATTCGGGACGGAGGGCTTCCAGCATGGCGTCCGGCGCTGTTTCGCAAAGGAAAGTGGCCAGCAGGAGTCGGTCTGCCACCTGCATATCCATTTGCCAGCGGCCCAGGCGGAAATAGCGGTAAACGAGCTGCTGTACCGTTTTACGGTCGCGGCTGCCCATTTGAGGCCTGGCTTTGAAGAATTGCTTCAGAAAATGGTGCAGCGGCACGCTGCCATCGTATTCTTCCAGCACGGCCGCGGCCGACCGGAGGTAATTTTCCCATCGCGTCATGGGCGCAAAGATAATCTATCCCGCGAAAGCGGATTTTCAAATCCCCGGTTATCAAGTCCGTCACACTGCGGCTATGCGTGTAGCGAAAACCGTATTTTTAAAGTAAAATCCCCCGCCACATGAAAACACTGTTTCCGCTTATCTGTCTTTTCTTTCCCCTAACGTTACTGGCCCAGTCGCCTGGCGACAACCAGCGCCGCGTCGAGAACGGCCTCATGCCCTGGGTGCAGTTCAAAGACCAGCCAGCCATGCGCTTCTCCATCGAAGAACGCCTCAAAGCACTGGAGATACCGGGCGTCACGATTGCCGTGATCCGCGATTATAAAGTGGAATGGGCTAAAGGGTACGGATGGGCTGATAAAGAAGAAAAACGCCCCGTTACCACCGAAACCCTCTTCCAGGCGGCTTCCATCAGCAAATCACTCAATGGCGTGGCGATCCTGAAACTCGTGCAGGACGGCAGGCTCAAACTCGACGAAGACATCAATACCTATCTCAAAACCTGGCATCCCGATTCCAGCAAAGGCACCATCACGCTGGCGCACCTGCTTAGCCATACCGCCGGGCTGACCATCCACGGGTTCCCCGGGTACGAAACCACCGACAAACTTCCGACCACGGAACAAATCCTGATGGGCCAAAAGCCGGCAAATACCAGCGAGGTAAAGCCCTTTGCCGCACCGGGTGAAATGATGCAATATTCGGGCGGCGGCACCACCGTTTCCCAGCTCATCCTTACCACCATCACCGGTGAGCCCTACGAACAATACCTCCAGCGGGAAGTGCTGAACCCCATGGGCATGACACAGAGCTTCTATAACCAGCCCCCTCCCGCCGGCAAAGCCTCCCTGCTGGCGACCGCTTACGAAAACGACGGCTCGCGCGTAAAAGGCAACTACCACGTCTACCCCGAACAAGGCGCCGCCGGCTTGTGGACCAACCCTTCCGACCTCGCCAAATACATCATCGAAACCCAATTGTCGAAAGCCGGAAAATCGGCAAAGGTATTGTCGCCCGAAATGACGGCAAAACGCCTCACGCCTTACCTCGACAAACAGTCCGCACTCGGCGTGTTCATCAATGCTGATGGCCGCTGGTTCAGTCATAACGGTGGAAACTGGGGCTTCGCCTGTACATATTCGGGCAGCATGGAAGGTGGCAACGGCTTCGTGGTGATGACGAATGTGAGCAATCACCTGATCATCGACGAAATCGTGCGCGCCATCTCAACAGTTTATGGATGGAAAGATTTCCAGGATACCGAAAAGTTCCCCCTGCTGTCTTCCATCCCCGACAGCCTGATCCGCCGGTACACGGGTACTTACGTGCGCCAAAGCCCGAAAACCACGATAGAAATCCGGGCATCGGGCAAAGGGCTTAACGCCATCGTGGAAAAGGGACAGCCGTATCAAATGTATTTCACACAAGCCGATAAGTTTGTGCTCACAGAGCAGCCAGCCATGTGGACGTTGGCCGGCGACACGCTGAAGATGTTCAATGGACGGCGGGAAGCTATTTTCCTGCGGGAAAAACCTTAGAAAAATAGAAAGGGGCAGCCCAAAAGGCCGCCCCATTTCGATTTACAGTTGCGGTGAACTATTGTTGTTGCAATGCTTTCAGCACCACCTGCTCCAGGTCTTTCTTCTGATCAAAATCCAGCGTGGCGGCGATATTGCCTTGTTTATCCACCACGATGACATAGGGTATGGAAGGAATGCTCAACCGGCGCTTCGCTTCACCTTTGTAAAATCCGCCGTCGGACAATACCTGTGTCCACTCCATCGGGTGGGCTTTCATGGCTTTCCGCCAGGCCGCGTCCGTATCATCCACAGAAATGCTGACGATCAGTACATCCAGGCCTTTGAGGTGGTTGTAATGTTCCCGCATCTGGGGAATGTACGCAATGCAGGGGGCGCACCAGGAAGCCCAGAAGTCGAACACCACTACTTTACCGGCCATTTCCTTCTCTGTAAATGGCTGACCGTTTGGCAGGTTCATTTTCAGCTTCGGGAAAGACTTGCCGGCGGCGCTATTGATAAACCCATCGTACTTTTTCCTGTATTCCTTTCCTTCGTAGGTATTTTTTCCCGCTTCGGTTAAGAGGGGATACAATTCCTCTACGTCTTTCCGGTCGCGGGTGTACATATTGGCCAGGAAGGGGCCGATGCCGGTTTTGATCACCGCTTTGATATCCGCCTGCATGTCGGTATGCGGCGCCTTCATAAAATCCCAGTATTGGGTATTCAGCGTTCCGCCTTCCAATTTTGACCCGTGGAGGGAATCGAGGCTGCAGTTGATTTCGTAGTAAGCGTTTTCCAGGAATACGTTTACCATGCGGGTGCTGACTTTCAGTTTTAACAACCGCGGGCGGTCCAGCTTTCCGAAGTAGGTGAATTCACCGTTAACGATGCGCACCGGATCTGCGAGCTCCAGCTGCTCACCGGGGACCGGGTGATCGTTCACAATAGCAGCTGTACCATTTTTTACGCCCGTTACTTTTCCCTTGATGACGAATCCTTCCATGCCCAGGCTGCATAGCGGGAGCATGAGGAGGAGGATGCATTGGAGACAGTTCTTCATGGAATCAGGTTTTATGAAAAAGGCAACAGCGCAAACAAGCACCATTGCCTTCCAGGGAGGGATAGTATTATTTGATAAGCTCCTTCAGTTTCGCTTTCAGCGCGTCGCCGTACAGATCGTATGCCACGATATTGCCGGCGGGGTCGATCAGCACGTTGGAAGGAAGGTAGCGTACGCCATAGAGGCCCGCTACCGGTTCGCCCCAGCCTTTGAGGTTGGAAACGTTCAGCCAGTCAAGGCCATGTTTCTTCACAGCCTTCTCCCAGCCTTCCTGTTTGGAATCCAGGGATATTGCCATTAGCAGGAAGTTCTTATCCTTGAATTCGTTATTGATTTCCTGGAGATGCGGGATCTGCGCGATGCACGGGCTGCACCAGCTGGCCCAGAAATCGAGGAATACGTATTTGCCTTTGAATCCGGAGAGGGAAATTTTATTGCCGTCCAGATCGGGGATGGTGAAATCAGGGGCGGCGGCACCGATTTTCACTCTTCCCATATCCGGGGCGGGCGCGCCTTCTCCCATTTTCATCTGGAGGGGCACATCGTCTACCTTGCCCGGGTTTTTGTAGCGTTGCAGGATGCGCGAAGCTTTGGCATGGTCGCCCAGGGTTTCATACACCGAGTCGATGTATTTCTGCTCTTTGGTAAAGTACACGGTTAAAATATAGCCGCACACGCCGGAGTTGGGGTGTTTGGCCATCCAGGTTTTCAGTTTGGACTTCATGCTGTTTTCCACCGTCAACGCATCCTTGGCGGCAACGTTCATGGCATCTTCATCTCCGATGGCAACGGCTTCGTGGTATTGCTTTTCCAGCTGCGCGAAGCGGAGGCCTTCCCCGCTGAAGGGGTCGGTGATGGCCATTACTTCCTGCCATTCCTTTACCCAGGGGTTACCGGAAAACTTCGCATCGTTGAAGCCCGCGCCCTTTCCCGTGATCTGCATTTTTCCGTCTTCCAGGTACAGGACTGTTCCCATGCCGTTTTGCTCTGTAGGGTTCGAACCAATCTGGAGGATGTATACGCTGCCGCCTTTCTTCATCGGCATGCGCAGTTCAAACTGGTGATTCTTCACGTATGCGGTGGCGGTGTCGCCGGAATAGGGTTCGTACAGATTCACCAGGCTATCGTTGGGCGCCTGGTCCAGCTTCACGGAAATAACGGCCATGGGTTCCTGCACCGTATTGCTGAAGCGGGCGCCTTTCTCCTGGGCCAGGGCGGCGAGGCTGCTTGCGCATAACATGCCTGTCAATACTTTCTTCATAGTGAATTACTTTTTCTACAGATTTATAATACCCGCAAGGGGGATGATTGTCTATTGTTTTGCCGCCGCGCCTTTCATGGGGTTGGCCAGCATATCTTCCAGGATGGAAATGGTTTCCGCGACGTACACATCGGCGGCAATGCTTTCGATCCAGTGTTTATTGATCCGGATGCGGTCGGCGTCGTTGCGCAGGGCGGGATTGATGTTGCGGTCGGTGGTGAGCGCTACTTCCAGCCGTTTGCCCTCCGGCAGTTTCCGCAGCGCCTGGATTTGCCTGACGCCGCCATACCATTGCCGGTAGTGCTTCCTGAAACCCTCCAGATCTAAAGCAGCCGGCTGTTCCAGGCTGGCTTTCATCGTGCGGGTAGCTGCTTCCACTCCGCTAAAAACGGGGTTCGCGGCAATGCGGGCATTCGCTTTTTCGATCACCGCAGTGTAAGCAGCGGCGGGCGCAACGCGTTGCAGCGGTGGCAGGTTGATGGTATCGCAGGGAAGAATGTTCGGATAATCGGTTTCCATGATGGACTGCAGGCTCATCCGGCTTTGGAACACAACATCGGCGCTCACGCCTTTCATTTGCGTGGAGGTGCCGTTGGCCCGGTAGAATTTCTCCATTGTTACGCGGAGGCTGCCGTAGCGTTCCGACTTGATGCCTTTGCTGGCATCGCCCATTTTGCCGATGTTGAGGTTCTGCTGTGCGGTGCCTTTTCCGAAGGTCGTCTTCGTTCCTACAATGAGCCCTCGCCCATAATCCTGGATCGCCGCGGCGAATATCTCCGACGCCGAAGCGCTCGATTCATCTACCAGCACGGTCAGCGGTCCGTTATAGAATGGAGTTTCCGCATTGCTGGCGTATTGGTTCAACGTTTCCTTGCCTCTCAGGTAAGAAATGGCGCCTTTCGGGAGGAAAAAGTTGCACATGCGCACCACTTCATCCAGCGATCCCCCGCCGTTGCTGCGCAGGTCCACGATCAATCCTTCCACCTCTTCATCTTTCAACCGTGCCAGCTCGCGGCCAACATCTCCGGCAACGCCTTTATTTTTATCACCTGCGGCATCCATATAAAAATCGGTGAAACGGATATATCCGTAACGCTTGCCGTTCTTGTCGATCACGGCGCTTTTGGCTTTATTTTCCGTATCTATCACTTCATCCCGCTTCACCACTACTGTTCTCGCCTGCTCCCCGGCCTGCTGCACCTGCATCTTCACGGATGTACCCTTTTCCCCGCGGATCATGCCCACCACTTCCGTGTTGGACATGCCACTGATGTTGAGCAGTTCTCCCTTCGCGTCCGCGATGGCTACTATGCGGTCGTTTTCTTTCACCAGCCCGCTGGAATACGCGGTGCCCCCTTGCATGAGGCGCTTCACGTAATACTCACCGTCGCGATTCTCCAGCTCGATGCCCAGGCCAAAAAAGCGCTTGTTCAGCATTTCGGTGAAAGTGCGGTCTTTCGGCCCCGTGTACATGGTATGCGCGTCGAATTCCATCGCCACCACGTTCAGAAAGTTCTCAAACTTCTCTTCCCCCGACTTTTGCCTGGCTGCCTGAGTGAAGAAATCATCGTAGTACTTTTTCACTTTCGTTTCCGCCTTCGCGAGGATGGCGGGGTCGATAGGTTTGCTCACGGCGTTGCTGTCTGCCGCCACGGCCAGGTCCATATAATTCCGGATCACGTAATACTTCAGCAGCTTCCGCCACAACTCTTTCCGGTCTTTGGCGCTGGCAGGGAAGGGATCGTTCTTGCGGATATGCTTTACTTTTTCTTTTTTATCGAACCTGAAAGGGCCTGCCATCAGCTGCCGGTAGTCGGCCCCGGCCTCAGCGGTACGGCGGCGGTAGATCTCATATGCGGCCTCGAAGAACGTGGGGTCCGAAGCGTTCAGTTGATCGTCGACCTGCAGGCGGTATTTCTCCAGCAGCTTTACATCAGCTTCCAGGAAAATGTAGCCGTTCGGGTCCAACGTATGCAGGAAGCGATCGAACACAGCGACGGAAAACGAATCGTTTATGGATTTGGGGTTGTAATGCTTTTTCTGGATGCGGTCGAGCATGGAATGCATGGCAGCCTTTCGGTATGCCGGTACAGCTTTCGGGTCTTCCGGGCTTTGGGCCGTAGCTGCCACCGTTGCGACCAGGGCATACGCTGTCATTAAAAGGCGTTTACCTCTTTTAAACACTATCATGTATCAATATTTTAAGCCGTAATAAAAGGTCGTATCACTGTGAAGGCACACGTTCCGGTAAAAAGGGTGATCCGGATGCGTACATTTTTGACCGGCGGTTATCAGAAAGCATTTCCGACTTCCTGCAGATCCACCCCGAATTCTGCCTGAAAATAGCTGATAACGGCATTGTACTTCAACCTGTAATTCCCCTTAACATCCACACCCGGACTGAAATACGTGTTTTCAATATCCGTTTTGGAGCGGGTACAGATGGCTTCGATGAATCCCAGGAAATCGGTCCCCAATGTCAGGTAACTGTTCGCGGGTTCAATGATGCCGTATAGGTTTTTCGCTGCGGGGGTCTGTATGCCTGAGTAATCAGGGGGCGTCAATGCGACAAAATCAGCCGGCGCGTTGATGCCCCCCGCCCGGTAGGCCCTTTCCATGTAAAAACGGATCAAATTCCTGCGCAGGACGTTCTTTTGCGCGGGGGTACTTTGTTCCAGGAAAGTACTGTCTGCCCACCCGATGGTCAGCGCGGCGTAAGTGGCGCCGAAGTTGATGGTACTCCGGGTATGCTTTCCACCGATATAGGATGCCAGGAGGATCCTGTAAGGCATTGTCTTTTGCAGGAGGCGCTCCGGCAAGGCGTTGAACAGGTTCTCGTACACGAAACGCAATACCGGGCTAATGTACGCCGGGTTGGCATTGAAGGCGCTGTCGATCTTTTTATCTATCTGGTTATAATTGTAATCGTGCTGGGTAAACCGGTACAGGATAAAGGTCGCGTACTTGTTGTAGGCGGCCATGATACTATCATCGTAGCTGTGGTTCCCCTGTGGCAGCAGCATTACGGATTCCGGTCCGGAAGGTGTGAGTTTCGCTTCTTTCCGGCAGGCCACAATTACCGTGGCTGCCAGTATCAGTATGTAATATCTCATGACATTTCTTTTTATCATTAGCAGGCTTATTGCGGCAAGCGGTCGCCGGTGATTTGCGGGTTCTGTTGCAGGGCAGGGTTCCGGTTCAGCACATCCTTCGGGATGGGCAGTATGTATTGCCTGTCGCGCTTTTCCAGTTTGTAGGTTTCGGTGGTGAAGGCATCGGGCCGGTATTTATGGAAGATGGCCGGCATCCCGTACCTGCGGAGATCGAACCAGCGGTGCATTTCTTCCAGGTACAGCTCCCGGCGGCGTTCCTCCCGGCACATGCGGAGCAGTGCATCCGCGGGCTGGAGCGGCCAGTTAACGAATGCGGCCGGGTCCATGCGGGAGGCCCGCAGGGTATTGAGGTCCAGGAGCGCTTTTGCCGCGGCATTCGCATCTCCGTTCTTCTTATACAGTTGAATCTGCGCCTCTGCACGGTTGAGATACGCTTCCGCGCTTCTCCAGGAATTGAAATTGACGTAGCTATCCCCTGTTCCTGCCAACGTGTTGCTTTGCACCTTCATCTGTGAAAAATCCGCGGCAAAGTATTCCCTCGTCTCCGGAGGATTATAATAGAAACCGACCAACGCCCGTTGATCCCCCGGTTCAAAACTGTTTACCAGGTCGTGCGAGAGATCATACGCAACGCCATAAGATATCGGCAGCTTTTCAAGCGAAGTGCCATAGCAGAAGATGGATTCTACATTATTGGGGCCTGCCAGCGGTTTCGTTTCCGGTACCGGCATGCCGCCCCAGGTGTTGAGGTCCATCAGCCGGGGATGCCTGGCGATCACCACATCCGCATGTGCGATCGCTGCTTCCCATTTCTCCTGGTACAAACATACCCTGCTGGCCAGGTGACGTGCGGCCAGGTAGTTGATCCGGGTTACCCTGCCAATGGTCTGGTCCCTTTCCAGCAGCGCAATGGCGCTGTCCAGGTCCTTCTCAATCTGCACATATACTTCCTTCACCGACTTCCGTTCCATATGCTGATCCGAAAGATCGGAAGTCAGGCGGAGCGGAACGCCGGGAGATCTGTCGGGCGTGGTAGTGGAATCGTTATAAGGTGCGGCATACAGGTTTACCAGCATGAAATGGTAAAAAGCCCTGAGCGCAAAAGCCTCCCCTTTAATCCGGTCCTTATCCTTCTGCGGACCAACGGCATCGTCTATAAACTGGATCACCACATTGGCGCCAAGGATGCGCTTGTAATACAGGAACCAGGCATTGAAATAAAACGAGTTATCCTGCTGCAAAACCTTTTCGGAAAAATCCGCCTGCCACTGAAAAACAGGCGCCGCGTAGCGGGACAAACCGGTATTGCCCAACGTGGGACCGTAATAGCATTCCACATCGTCATCCAGGAAAACGGCGAAATTATGCATGGGTTCTTCATTGCCCGGATAGGCGTCCATAAATAATATCTCTCCGAAATGCTCCGTAGTTTCAGGCGTCACATCGGATTGGGAATATTCGCTGAGGAACTTTTTGCAGGATGCCATGCAGCAAGCTCCCAGTACAATCAAAACCAATTTCTTCATACAGAATAATTGCATTAATATTTTAAAATCCTGCGTTCAGGCCGAAGGCATATTGGCGGGTCAACGGCAGTGCGGTGGTGCCGGCTCCTTCCGTTTCCGGGTCCTGCCCTTTCATTTCCCTGCTGGCGATAACGAACACATTGTTCACAGTAAAGCTGACCGACAGGTTTTTCACGCCCATCTTCCGCACCATCACCTGTGGAATGCGATATCCCGCCGACACCGTTTTGCAGCGGAGATAGCTGCCGTTGCCGGTAAGCAAATCAGAAAGCTCGTAGGCATTCAGGGGCTCGATCCTGTACGCCGCATAGCCCAGGCCGGCGATTTGCTGGCCTTTGTAAGGAACGAAGTAGTAAAACCCGGTCCTGTTATCGATCAGGGAGGGAATGTCCGTCTGTGCTTCGTCGCCCGGCTGGCGCCAGCGGTTCATGTAATCACGGGGCACGTTGATAAAGGAACCGGGTACGCCGTTCTGGCCGAAGTTACGCCCGAACGGAGGGTTCAGCCGCCGTGTATTGCCCATCGCCGCATAGAACTGCGTGCTTATGCTCAACGATTTGTATTGCAAAGTCGGGCTAACGGATAAGGTGAGCGTGGGTTCCATCTGGCCCGAATACACGAGATACTGCCCGGGATCCGAATACTTGACGGCAGGTTCCGTAACAGTCAGATTTTTAAACATAGGTACACCGTTCACCGGGTTCAGGCCATCGAAGATATAAGAATAGAATCCGCTGATGGGCTTGCCGGGCAAATGGCCGGTACCGTTCAGAAATGAATTGATATCGGTGCGCGCATTGCCGCGGTCTTTGCGGTTGAAGTTCCGGGAAGTGTTCATGGACAAGGTGAGCCGGGTATCCTGCTTCCTGATGAGATCTATGCTCAGCGCCAGTTCCATCCCCTTATTGAACAATTCACTGCCATTCCGGTACATGTATTCCATCCCATATTCATAGTCGATATCCACCTTGTCGATCACATCCACGGAATGCTTGTAGTAATAATTAAATCCTCCGCGCAGCCGGTTGTTCCAGAAAGCCATATCCACACCGATGTTCAGCTGCCTTGTTTTTTCCCAACGGAGATCGGGATACGGCAGGGATTTGATCCGCATATATGGCACCAAAGTCGCCGGATTATAACCGTTCCCTGTTTCGTAATATGCGACCAGGTTGGGCCCTACGGCGCTCACCACGTTGCCCTGGGTGCCGTAAGAGGCTGTCAGGCTGAAGCTGGATAACAAATTCCCCGCCGGGAACCACTCTTCCGCATACGTGTTCCAACGGCCCGACACACTATAATTGGGCAGGAATTTGGCGTTGGAGTATTGCCCGAAACGGTTAGAACCGTCGGTACGGATATCGCCCCGGAGAATATACTTGTTCATCAGGCTGTAGGTGAGCGTACCATAACCCGAAATGGTGTTCTTGAGTCCGTCCGACAGCGAGAACCGGGCATGCGCCTTGCGGGACATTTCCCCCGCAAAAAAAGTCTTGCCGCGATCCGGAAAATACCCGGGCTCCTTGACACTGTGCCCGTCCGACTTCTCACTGTTCAATTCGCTGCCGATCGTGAAGTTGAGCTGGTCGCGGCCATTGAATAACGGCACGGAATAGTCCAGGCTGTTGCGCATCCCCCAAACTGTACTGCTTTGCTGATTAACGTTGGCGATACCACCTGCGGGCAAGGAAGAATGGTCGAATAGTGTTTTAGGGGGCGTTTCACCCAGGTTCCAGGACCTGATCTTCGCCGCCATATACGTGTGCTCATCGAACGCCGAAAACCCGCTGGCTTCCGCTATGCTGACGCTGGACATGTGCAGGAATTTCCAACGTTTACCGAGGGCGTAATCTACCGTCAGGTTCAGGTTCGTACTGCGGGTGCTGGTGGTATTGACGGAATGTTCCAGTTCGTTGAGCATATTAAAGTACAGCGGTTGCCCCCTGTTGCTCAGGAAATTCGGATCAGCCTTCGCCAGATTGTTATAAGAACTCATGGGGTAAAACAAATCCGGCCGCAACGAACGGCTCGTTTGCAGGGCGTACGTCTGCGGATTGGTCGTGGTGCCATAGTAGCCTGTTGCGTTGGAGACAGCGCTGTTCAACGTCAGGTCCAGCGACAAACGCTTGCCCAGCTCGGTATGCACCGACATCTGCGCGCCATAGCTGGTATTGCCGTCCAGCCTGGCGGCGCCGTTATTGCGGTTATAATTTACAGACGCGTAGTAGGTAGTTTTACCCGCGCCGCCGCTGAAACTGAGGCTATTCTGGCTGCCGATCGCATTGCGGTACAGCACGTCAAACCAATCCGTATTGTTCGTTTCCAGTTCCGCAACTCTCCGGTTAAACTCGGCTTGCGAAATACTCCTGTTAAACAATGCATACCGCAGCCCCTCGTACGAATACGTTTCCCGGAAGCCGGTATACGCCGGTGCGAACACGGTGCCATCCGCTTCCAGCTGCCGAGAAAGCTCCACCCGTTCCTTCGAGTTCATCATGCGCATGTTATTGTAGGAGGGCCTGGCCTGGAACGAAAAGATGGTGTTGAAATTGACCTGCATAGGACCCACCTTTCCCCGTTTGGTAGTGATCACGATTACGCCGTTAGCCGCGCGGGTGCCATAGATCGCTGTAGCGGCGGCATCGCGCAGGAAGGTCAGGCTCTCGATATCGAATACGTTGATCCCCGATATCGCGTTCCCCATCAGTTCGTAATTCGCATTGGCATCGGCCGATAGGAGATTGTTGAGCACCGAAGCCTCAATATTCACGGGGTCGGGGCGCACCATACCGTCTACTACGATCAGCGGTGATGCATTGCCCACCAGCGTTGAAGTGCCACGGATGCGCATCTTCGGTTTCGCGTTCACGGATCCGGAATTATTGATGACCATCAGCCCCGGCACTTTTCCCTGGAGCATCTGCCCGACATTCGCCACGCCCGGCTGCAGCACTTCCGATCCCTTGAGCCGTGTGTACGATCCGGTAGCCAGTTTGGGGTCGATCTTCTGATAGCCGGTGATCACCACCTCCTGTATCTCGCGCACCACCGTATCCATTTTAAACGTCAGGAAGCGGTCGGTGGCGTTTGCCACTCTATAGGTAAACGATTTCATCCCCATCAGGGAAAAATTCACCGTTTCTTTATCCTGGGCAAAGAGGACGAACATGCCTTCGTCGCTGGTGGTGGTCATCTCGCGCGACGCCAGCCCCCGGATGCTCACGCCCGGCAGCGGGGTGCCCTTGGGGTCGGTTACCTGCCCCCGCAGCAGCACGGATAACTGCTTCGGCACCTGGGGCTCCGCGGCTGTGGTACGCGCTTCTTTCTTCTCGTAAATAATTACCACACCCATTTCCTCCACAAACTGCAATCCGCAGCTGCCGAGCACCTGCTGCAGGAAGTCGCGCAACGGCACCGCCGTCACATCTACCGTTACCGGCTGCTGGCGCCCTACCAGTTCGCTGTTATAAGAAAACCGCACATTGGTTTTCTTCCGGACATCTTTCAACACTGCACTCAGTGCGGCCTTGCTGGCTTTATAGGTTATTTTCTGACCGAGCCCGTCTTTTTGTTGCCCGAAGCCGTTCCCCGCGACCAGCAGGAGGCCCGCCAGCAGCATGGTAAACCACCGGGCATGCAACGCCCCGCCTTTCCGGAGAAAGATAAAATCCTTACGTTTCATCATATAAGAATGAAGATTTGTTAATAGTCCATCCCGTTCCTTTGGTTGACGGTACTTCCCCTGTTATGCTAAAGTTTCGCCTGTTCTTTTTTGCTTACCCGGACTGTGTTGTCCTGTACACTGAAGCTGATATCCAGGCCTTTGCCGATCACATCCAGCGCCACCTGCAGGCTTGCGGGCCGGGGCATATCGAGCGTAAAGCGCAGTTTTTCCAGTGATGTATCGTTAAACTCAAAATCGTAATCATAATTGCGCGCCAGGTACCGCGTGATTTCCGCCAGCGAAGCATCGTAAAACAGCAGGTCGCCGTCCTTCCATGCGGTGAAGGGTTGGGTGTCGACCGTTTGCTTGTCGAGCGTTCCGTTCCTGTACACCGTTTGTTCCCCCGGCTCGAGCTGCCGCTGCTGCCCGCCTGCTGCTACCAAAAGGCGGCCGGAAGTGAGTGTGGTGGTGGTAACGTCAAAAGTATTGACGTTGAAAGCCGTTCCCAGCACTTTCAGCTGGTTGTCGCCGGCGTGCACGATAAAAGGCTGCGCTGCATTGGCTTTCACTTCAAAATACGCTTCCCCTTCCACATAAACGTCCCGCGTGGCGCCGTTGAATACGGCAGGGTAACGGAGCGTGGTCATGGAGTTGGCCCATACTTTCGTACCGTCGGAGAGCTGCAGGGTGAACTGAAGGCCCCTTGGGATCACCAGCGTATCCATTTTCACGGTTGCGCCTTTCGCGGCACCGCTGGTGTAGGCCAGCGTTGTGCCGCCTGCGGTGATCTGTACATCTGAGCCCTGCCGGATCGTCTGTTTTGCTTCGCCCAGCTCCACGGAGCGGCCGTCGCCCATTTTCAATTGCACCTTGCCCGAGGGCTTTGCGTTGGCCAACTGTTCTGACTGTGGTGGGGTTGGACGGTTGCGTTGCATCATCCAGACGCCCGTTGCGAATGCGAGCACTACCGCCGCGGCCGCGGCGAGCCGCATAATACGGAAGATGCGGTGCTTATTGCGAACGGCGCCGAATTGCCGCCATCCGTCCTGCACCGGGAAGTCGGGATGCGCCAGGCGCACTTTCATTTCCCGTTCCGCGGCCAGCAGGCGCAATTCCTCCGGCGTAAAATCCCGGTTGGTCAGGTCCCCGTCCAGCCTGGACGCTACCTTATCCCAGTCAATATTTTTATCGTCGATGTTATCCAACATAGATCCAACTGATTAAAGGGGTTAACAATTTCATCATCCAGCCACATTCCTTCCGTAAAAACTGTAAAGCTTGTTTGATTTGTGTTTTTACGGTGTTGATGGATATACCCATCGTTTCCGCGATATCCTTGTATTTAAGCCCTTCCTGGTTGCTCATGAGGAACACTTTCCGGCGCTGTTCCGGCATGCGCGATACGGCTGCCCAAAGCGCGGCATTCCGGGAATCGTCTTCTCCCCTTTCTTCTTCCGGGAAATATTCGCTCATCGCTTCGATCACCTGGATTTCCGCCAGCTGTACTTTACCGGATTTTTCCAGGTACCGGAGCGAAGCATTTTTGACGGATCGCAGGGCATAGCTTTTAAAATCGCGGGTGATCTGGATGTCGTGGCGTTTGTTCCAGCAATACAGGAAAAAGTCCTGCACGATATCCCGCGCCGCATCCTGGTCCAATACGATGTAATAAGCCGCCCGGCACAGTAAAACATAGTGAATCCTGAACTGTTCCTCGAATGCAACAGTATCTCCTGATCGCGATGGATGCATAAGTAGCTTTGTACGGTCTTTCTCAGCCGTACAAAGTATAAAATAATCCGGATTTACTACATTCATCGGCTGTTGGATGCTATGCGCACGAGTGCTGGTAATCGCCCTAGATTTTTTATTTAGTTGATCTCACGTCGTTCCCGTGGTATTCCACGCTGTTATGTTACTGGTACGTGAAGTGTGAAACAGGGTGATCCTGAAGGTGAATTTTTTTTTAAATTTTCCGGGGAAATGCATGAAAAAAGGGGCAAACCCTTTACGGGTGCCCCTTTGCGATATACTATTACGGTAAATTATACTTTCAGCAGTGCTTTCACGGGATCCTTGCCGAACAGGAGTTGTTCGGGGTTTTCCAGCATGTCTTTCACGCGAACGAGGAAGCTTACGGATTCGCGGCCGTCGATGATGCGGTGGTCGTAGCTGAGGGCTACGTACATCATGGGGCGGATCACTACCTGTCCGTTTACGGCCATGGGGCGGTCCTGGATCTTGTGCATGCCAAGGATGGCGGATTGCGGGATGTTGATGATGGGCGTGCTCATGAGGGAGCCGAAAACGCCGCCGTTGGTGATGGTGAAGGTACCGCCGGTCATCTCGTCCATGGTGAGTTTGCTGTCACGGGCTTTGGTAGCCAGTTCCACCACTTTCTTCTCGATGTCGGCCATACCGAGGCTTTCGGCGTTGCGGATCACCGGTACCACGAGCCCTTTGGGGGCGGATACGGCGATAGAAACGTCGCAATAGTCGTGGTAAATGATTTCTTCCCCGTCGATGTATGCATTCACGGCAGGGAACTCCTGCAGGGCGAAGCAAACGGCTTTGGTGAAGAAGCTCATGAAACCGAGGTTCACACCGTGTGCGTTCTTGAAGGTTTCTTTGTATTTGGCGCGGATGGCCATGATGTTGGTCATGTCCACTTCGTTGAACGTGGTGAGCATGGCCGTGGTGTTCTTGGCTTCCACGAGGCGGCGTGATACGGTTTTGCGGAGGTTGCTCATTTTCTCGCGACGGTCTGTGCGGGAGAACAGCTCCTTGCCGAGAGCCACACCAGGATTTTCGAGGGCGGCGAGCACGTCGTCTTTCATGATCTTGCCATGGGCGCCGGAGCCTTTGATGCTGGCGGGGTCCACTTTCTTGTCAGCGATCACGGCGGCGGCAACGGGGCTGGCCTTTACATCCGGGGGGATGGAGGTCACGGGCGCCTGTTGCGCGGCGGGAGCGGCTTTGGCAGCAGGCGCTGCGGCCTGTGCGGCAGGCTGGGCTTTACCGGCGGGGCGCGCGGCGGATGTATCGATCTGGCAGGCAACATCGCCGATGTTGAGCGTATCGCCTTCTTTGGCAACGGTTTTCAGCACACCGGCTTCCTCGGCGTTCAGCTCGAAGGTGGCTTTTTCGGATTCGAGCTCGCAGAGCACTTCATCCCTTTCCACGTAATCGCCGGTTTGTTTCAGCCATTTGATGAGGGTTACTTCACTGATAGATTCTCCCACCGTAGGAACTTTAATATCAATCGTGCCTTTGTTGGAGGCAGGTGCGGCCGGAGCTGCTTCAGGAGCCGGCGCCGGAGTAGCGGCAGGCGCTTCGGCAGCTGCAGGGGCGGCTGGCTGTGGGGCGGCATCACCCGCGGCATCGGTATCGATGGTGGCGGCGACGTCGCCGATCTTAACGGTCTCGCCTTCTGCGGCTACGATCTTCAGCACGCCGGATTTTTCGGCGGTCAGTTCCAGCGTGGCCTTTTCAGACTCCATTTCACAAAGGATATCGTCCTGGTTCACAAATTCGCCGTTTTTCTTCAGCCATTTTGCGATGGTCACTTCGCTGATTGATTCTCCTACCTGAGGTATTTTAACTTCGATGATCATGTGTATAACCCTCCCGTAATGAAACGTTAAAAATGTATGGGTAAAATTAAGGGGATTCCGGTTAGCGCGGCGCCCTTTTTATTTTACTTGCTGATTAAATATTAAATGCGGTCTCGATGATTTCCTGTTGCTCCTGGGCGTGTACTTTGCCATAACCCGTTGCCGTGGCGGCGCTGGGGTTGCGGGAGATGACGCCGTAGTTAAACTGTTTGAGGTTCATTTGCAGGAAACCGGCTGCGCCCATGTTCAGGGGCTCTTCCTGTACCCAGAACCAGGTGGCGCCCTTGTACTTCGCCTGGATCGCTTCCAGCTGCTGGATAGGCAGCGGGTACAGCTGTTCGAGGCGGACAACAGCCACGTCCTTGCGGTCTTCTTTCATTTGTTTCTCGCTCAGGTCGAAATACATCTTGCCGGTGCAAAGCAGCACTTTTTTCACCCGGGCCGGCTCGGTAATGAACGGATCGTCCAGCACTTCCTTGAAACCGCCCTGCGTGAAATCCGCCACGGGGCTGTAACTCCGTACGTGCCGCAGGTTGGCTTTGGGTGAGAAGTTGATCATCGGTTTACGGAACGGCAAGGCCAGCTGGCGGCGCAGCGCATGGAAGAAGCTGGCCGAAGTGGTGCAGTTGGTGATGAAGATGTTGTATTCGGCGCATTGCTGCAGGAATCGCTCCAGGCGGGCGCTCGAGTGCTCGGGGCCCTGCCCTTCGTACCCATGCGGCAACAGCATTACCAGCCCGCTCTGCTTCTGCCATTTGGTTTCGGCGGAAGTGATGAACTGGTCGATCAGCGTTTGCGCGCCGTTCATGAAATCGCCGAACTGCGCTTCCCAGATGGTCAGGGAATCGGGGTTGGCGATGGAATATCCATATTCGAAGCCCAGCACGGCGAACTCGCTCAGCAGGGAATTGTAAATGCGGAATTTGCCCTGGTTATCGCCGATGCGGCTCAGGCGGCTGTATTCTTCGTCGGTTTCCTCGCTGCGGAGCACGGCGTGGCGGTGGGAGAAAGTTCCGCGCTTCACGTCCTGTCCGCTGAGGCGCACGTCTTTACCGGCGCTGAGGATGCTCGCATAGGCCAGCAATTCGCCCGACGACCAGTCGAGCAGCCCCTGTTCCGCGAACAGTTTCTGTTTGTCGGTCAGCAGCTTGCCGATTTTGCGGAGTTGTTTGAAGCCATCGGGGATCGCCATGATATCGGCGAAGAGTTTTTCCAGTTCGGCTTTGGTGATGGCGGTATCCGGGGATTTGATGAAATCCTCGGGGCTGGATTTGCGCAGTTCCTGCCATTTCAGTTCCGGTTGCTGGTACTTGTAAGGCAGGGGGTGCTGTTTTACATTATCGAGGCGCTCCTGGAGGTCTTTCCAGAATGCTTTTTCCATTTCCTGCGCGATGGCGGCGTCCACGTCGCCGTTGGCGATGAGTTCTTTGGAATAGATTTCGCGCGGGTTGGGGTGTTTTTCGATGGCTTCGTAGAGCTTGGGCTGGGTGAACTTGGGATCGTCGCCCTCGTTGTGCCCGTGCTTACGGTAGCACACCATATCGATATAAATGTCGGAATTGAATTCCTGGCGGTATCGGGTGGCGATTTCGGCTACTTTCACGGTGGCTTCCACATCGTCGCCGTTTACGTGGAATACGGGGGCCTGAACGATGGAGGCTACGCTGGTGCAGTAGTCGGAAGAGCGTGCGTCTTCAAAATCGGTGGTGAAGCCGATCTGGTTGTTGATAACGAAGTGCATGGTGCCGCCGGTGTAGTACCCGCGGAGCTTGCTCATCTGCGCCACTTCGTATACCACGCCCTGTCCTGCAATGGCGGCGTCGCCATGGAGGAGGATGGGGAGGATCTGGTCGTAGTCGCTGTTATAGATGACATCGGCCTTGGAGCGGGCGAAGCCTACCACCACGGGGTCTACCACTTCGAGGTGGGAGGGGTTGGGGGTCAGCTGCACGTTCACTTCCTTGCCGGCCGGCGTTTGTATGGATGCGCGGAATCCGAGGTGGTATTTAACGTCTCCCGATCCCATGGTGGTGTCGGGTACGGCGGTGCCTTCGAATTCGGAGAATATCTGTTCGTAAGTTTTGCCGAGGATGTTGGCGAGCACGTTAAGGCGGCCGCGGTGGGCCATGCCGATCACGGCTTCCTTCACACCGTATTCCGCGGCGGTGTTGATCATGGCGTCGAGTGCGGGGATGGTGGTTTCGCCGCCTTCGAGGGAGAAGCGTTTCTGGCCGATGTACTTGGTATGCAGGAATTGCTCGAACATCACGCCCTGGTTCAGTTTCGTGAGCACGCGCTTCTTCTGACCGGCTGCGAGGGGCTTGCGGAGGGTGGTTTCCATTTCACGCTGCAGCCATTCGATTTTCTTCAGGTCGTTGATATAGGTGAACTCGATGCCTACTTTGCCGGCATAGATTTCTTTTACATGCTGAAGGATCTTTTCGAGGGGGCTCTGCCGATGCCTACGATCTGACCGGCATAGAATTCGGATTTCAGGTCGGCGTCGGTAAGGCCGAAATGTGCGAGGTCGAGGTTGGCCTGGCGGTCTTTTCTTTCCCGGATGGGATTTGTTTTGGCGATGAGATGGCCTTTTTTACGGTAGGCCTGGATCAGGCGGTAAACGGCCAGTTCTTTGGTCAGCTGTTCGTTCGAAACTCCCAGAGCGGTGGTGCCGGTGGCTGCGGCGCCTGCTTTCCCGTTTGCGTTGCTCACTGCAAAGTCGAATCCTTCAAAAAATTTGATCCACTCCGGGTCTACCGAAGCCGGATCTTCGCGGTACGCGTTGTACAGCGATTCTATGTACGCCGGGTGCGAGTTGGTGACAAACGAAAAGTCCTTCATTTACAACGAATTTAAGCTTGGTCTTTAATTCTGCTTTAACCTATAACAATAAAAATGAGTTACGGGATTGCAAATATCGCTAAAGATTTGGGATTTTATGGGCTTTTTACCGGATTTACAGGGTGAAAACAGTGGATGGGATTTCACTTTTTTTAACATCTTTGCAGGACGAAGGACAAGGAAACCCGGCGTAATTTCGGAAATCCTGAGTTTTATTTTTGTTTATCCAAAGATAAAACATACCTTTGCCGTCCGAAACTTGAAATTTATACAATGGCAAACCATAAAGCAACGAAAAAAGACGTACGTCAGAGCAGAAAGCGTAATGAGCGTAACCGTTACTACGGCAAAACGACCCGCAATGCCATACGGGATCTGAAGAAACTGACCGACAAAGCTGCTGCTTCCGAAAATCTTCCGGAAGTGATCTCCATGATCGACAAACTGGCTAAACGTAACGTTATCCACAAGAACAAAGCAGCCAACCTGAAAAGCAAGCTCGCCTCTAAGGTGAACGCGCTCGCTTAATTATCAGGCCGTTACAATATTATTTCAGCTCTTCCCTGCAATACGGGAAGGGCTTTTTTCATTTCCGATCGGCGGCACTGTGGAACAGTATCCCCCAGGCCTCCTGCCATCAGCATCCCACCTGCTATAGCATACTATGGCTAACTGAAGGGTTACTGAAGGGTTACTGTAGGATAATCCTATATCAAATGTATATCCTGACCAGTAGAACCCGCTCAGCAATCCTGCATTTTCCCTTCTTTATCAATACTTTATGTAAGCTTTAACCAAGCTTTACCCTTACATTTACCCTACTATCACCTTATCCACGACCGAATTGCAGCTACCTCCCATCGCCCTATTCCCGTATATTTACACCACCTTTCAACAACCAAACGCTTAACCATTGATTCTCAACAAACTAAACCGGATCTGGCGCCCCCTCGCGCTGGCGGCCCTCTTGTCAGCCACCACCCAAACAGCTGAGGCCCAGGATCTTACCACGAAGTACGAACGCACCGGGGCACGCGAAACCGTCACCTACGCCGAATGCATCCGCTACTGGAAGATGCTCGTCCACCGGTTCCCGCAACTCCATATCCGGGAAATCGGAGCCACCGATGCAGGGTTCCCCCTCCACCTCGTCACCCTTTCCCCCGACCGCGACTTCGATTATGCCAGCCTCCGCCGCAAAAACCGCCGGATCATCCTCATCAACAACGGCATTCACCCCGGCGAGCCCGACGGCATAGACGCCACTATGATGCTCGTCCGCGACCTCTGCCTGGGCAAAAAGAAGCTCCCGGCCAACGTTACCCTCGCCATCATCCCCATTTACAACATCGGCGGCGCACTCAACCGCACGGAATATTACCGGGTCGACCAGAACGGCCCCGATGCCTTCGGCTCCCGCGGCAACGCCCAAAACCTGGACCTGAACCGCGATTTCATCAAAGCGGATTCCCGCAACGCCCGGACTTTCCATCAAATCTACCACCTCACCGACCCCGATGTATTTGTGGACAACCATGTGAGCAACGGCGCTGATTATCAACACATCATGACCTTGCTCTCCACCCAGTACGGCAAGCTCGGCGGCCCCATGGGCGCCTACCTGCACGATACTTTCGAACCGGCGCTGTATAAGATGATGCAGGAGAAAGGGTACGACCTGCTCCCCTACGTCAACCACTTCGGGCCGACGCCTGACAGCGGGTGGACCGCCTTCGCCGACGGTCCCCGGTATTCCAGCGGGTATACAACGCTTTTCCACACCTTCGGCTTCGTACCCGAGACACACATGTTGAAGCCCTACAAACAACGCGTGGAGGCCACGTATGCCCTCATGGAATGTTTCATCCGGTTCACGTCGGACAACAGCGCCCGTATCCGGGACCTGCGGGAGGCGACTAAAGTGGCGGTCAAAACGCAGGAGCGGTTCCCCCTGAGCTGGGAACCCGATACGAATAAGCCGCAATGGTATACTTTCAAGGGGTTCGAAGCGGGTTACAAGCCCAGCGAAGTGTCGGGTTTGCCGAGGCTTTTTTACGACAGGACGAAGCCTTATGAGAAAAAGATCCGGATATTCAATCACTTTGAGCCGGGTAATTTTGTGACGAAGCCGGAGGCCTATGTCATTCCGCAGGGTTGGTGGGCAGTAATTGAGTTGCTGCAGGGCAACAAAGTGCACATGCGGCGGCTGGAGCGGGATACCACGATCGAAGTGGAGACGTATACGATCCGGGATTTCAGGACATCGCCCACGCCTTACGAGAAACATTACCTGCATTCCGGGGTGAAGACGAGCGTTTCGATGCAAAAAATCGCGTTCCGTAAAGGGGATTATTATATTCCTATGAACCAGGCGGCCAACCGGTATTTGGTAGAGACGCTGGAACCGGGGGCGCGGATTCTTTCCTCGCCTGGAATTTCTTTGACGCGGTGCTGGGTCAGAAAGAAGGGTATTCATCTTATGTTTTCGAAGATACGGCGGGGGAATTCCTGCGCGCGCATCCCGAGGTGCGGGAGGCATTGGAGGCTCGTCGCGCCAGCGATACCACCTTTGCCAAGAGTGGCTCCGCACAGTTGAATTTCGTCTACCGCCAATCGCCGTGGAACGAACCGGGATATATGCGGTACCCGGTTTTCAGAGTGATGAAGTGATCGAATAATTAATTGTTTCTTGTTTGCAGCGCCTCTTCACAGGGGCGCTGTTCTATTTTGTCGCATAGTGAGAATCGTAGAAAATAATTTCCAGGAAAAATGATGAAAGTATGTGCGGAAAAATTTTTCAATTCAGAAAAAAAATATAATTGCCGTATTGATAACAACAAAAAATTGATGAATGACAGAGCAACAAACACAAACTGTGTTAGCAACGATCACATCGCTGGAACAACAATCACAGGCAATCCTTACTGCCGTTTCAGTACAGGGACAACTTCTGATAAAGGTTGCTGACGAGGTAACTTCACAAGGAAAACAATTGAAGATAGTTTCCGAAAAGGTTACTTCACAGGGCAAGCAATTGCAGAAGCTTACTGACGAAGTAACTTCACAGGGCAAGCAATTGCAGAAGGTTTCTGACGAAGTAACTTCACAGGGCAAGCAATTGCAGAAGGTTACCGACGAAGTAACTTCACAGGGCAAGCAATTGCAGAAGGTTACCGACGAAGTAACTTCACAGGGCAAGCAATTGCAGAAGGTTTCTGACGAAGTAACTTCACAGGGCAAGCAACTGCAGAAGGTTTCTGACGAAGTAACTTCACAGGGCAAGCAACTGCAGAAGGTTTCTGACGAAGTAACTTCACAGGGCAAGCAACTGCAGAAGGTTTCTGACGAAGTAACTTCACAGGGCAAGCAACTGCAGAAGGTTTCTGACGAAGTAACTTCACAGGGCAAGCAACTGCAGAAGGTTTCTGACGAAGTAACTTCACAGGGCAAGCAACTGCAGAAGGTTTCTATCGAAGTAACCGCGCAAGGGATGCAATTACATAACCTTACTTCAGTGGTTAAGATTTTGGGAGCTCAAACCGCGGATAAACTCGATTATCTGGACAATCGCATCGATGCATTGGAAAAAAGGGTTGACAAAAAGTTTGACAAAATCGATGCGAATTTCGTACAGTTGAATCAGCGATTCGACTCCATCGATTCACGGTTCAACCAACAAAACGCTGAAATCGAATCACATCTCGGAATCAAATTAGGTACGCTTTAAATATCCCTGCCTATACCCCAGTTTGTTTGCTGCATGTTCATATACACCATATTGTAAAGAAAGCCGCTCCTTCACGGATGCGGCTTTTTCATGTAATTCTCTCAGGCTCCTGGCGGTTTACCGACATTACTCGCGGTTC
The DNA here is from genome assembly GCF_038396755.1 of Chitinophaga pollutisoli. NCBI lineage: Bacteria > Pseudomonadati > Bacteroidota > Chitinophagia > Chitinophagales > Chitinophagaceae > Chitinophaga > Chitinophaga pollutisoli. The sequence continues at coordinate 2,196,670 of NZ_CP149822.1, forward strand.
CCCCCGTATTCACCGGAACAGGCATTTACTGGACCCGTTTCGGAGAACATAGCCGTAAAAAAAGAAGACAAAAATTAATGCTGTTTCAGGAGGATGAACGTATGTTGTTCTCCGTAGAAATGATTGTACAGGAGGGCTGTTTTGTGGCGCCCGGAAAGTAATTCCTGCGTGGCGGTCCACATCCCGAATGCCGCTGCGGTATCGTATTCCCCGCAAAATTGCTTGAAGTGTACCTTCGCAATGGAAGCCGGCAGTGATCCTTCGGCGATATCATAAAAATGATCGAATCGCACATCACCGCTGCGGCCGCTTACGAACAAATCTATGGCTTCGCTTTCAACACCATGCTTTACGAGGAATTGTGTGAGGCTCTCCGTTACCTGCGCTGCATCCGGCTTATAAAGCATCTGCATCCCTTTCAGCTCAACTGCCGCCGGGTTTGTTCCGATCAGGAAGAACGTTGCGCCCTCCCCGGCAATGGCGCCCGGCGTACCGGACGCGAGCATCTCCGCTGGCTGGGTGAGCACGGACTTCCAGTAACCGATGCGGCTTTTGATGAAGAAATGCTCGATGGTCATTTCATCGAAACCACCCGTCAGCACGCTTTCCGCACCTTCCTGAATTTGCAGCAGCGAGTCGAGCAGGGCGTGTTCGAAGGAGAAGCCGCGGTGTACAAAAGTATTGTTGTAATCTGTGCATTGCTGTTGCAGGGCAATCAGTCCGTTCACGGAATTGTAGGTCGACTGGATAAACGGCGTGGGGTTGAGGGCCGTTTCTTCATACGTGCGGATATCGTGAAGGAACTTCTCTGTGTCTTGCAGGCTGCCGCGACCCGTACCGGTGATGATGGCGCCGGGAACAGGGGAATTGGCATTGCGCAGGCACTGAAGTGCTGTGGTGAGCCCCATTTTCAGCAAGCGGCTCATACGGCGCAGGCTGTTAGGCGGAATGAATCCGGCATATCCCGGCTCCTGCACGCGCAGGAGGTTGCGCTCGGTGAGCGGCAGGAATTGCGGCTCATAACTTCCTTCAAAGCTCTGTTGCGGGGATATCGCCGCGCTGGCCTGTATGTAGCACTTAATTTCCATACTTACTGATCACGAGTGATGCATTGTTGCCGCCAAACCCGAAGGAGTTGGACACCACGTTTTGCACGGGCGACGCTTCCAGCAGGCGTGTTTCCGGCGAGATGCGCAGCTCTTCCATGCGCCCGGTAAAATTAAGGTTCGGCCATATCATCTGCCGGTTGATCGACAACACGGAATAGATGGCCTCTATGGCTCCGGCTGCCGCGAGGGTATGACCGGTAAAAGGTTTGGTGGAACTGAACGAAGGAACGTCGTCTCCGAAGAGCCGCTCCAAAGCCCGGCCTTCCGACACGTCGTTATTCAACGTTGCCGTACCATGAACGTTGATGTACTGCACATCCGCCACCGTGCGCCCGCTCATGGCCAGCGCTTTCCGCATGGCCTCAAACGCGCCGTCGCCCTCGGGGGAGGGAGATGTGGGGTGGAAGGCCTCGTTGGTATTGCACCACCCGCTCAGTTCGGCCATGGGCCTTGCCTTGCGGCGCTGCGCGAAACTTTCCGATTCCAGCACCAGGTATGCCGCGCCTTCTCCGAGGTTCAGGCCATTGCGGTCTTTATCGAAAGGCATGCAGTGTCGCTTGTCGATATTCTTCAGTGAGTTGAATCCGTTGATGGTAAAACGCGTAAGGGCCTCCGTTCCGCCGCATACCGCCCTTTCCACGAGCCCCGCGCGGATAAGCCGCGCGCCGTACATCAGCGCATTGGCGGAAGAAGAACATGCGGTGCTGATCGTGGTAACGTATGTAGTGAAGCCCACCCGGTCGGCGATGCGCTGGGTGCAATCCGCGCAGTCCAGCGTATCGATGAGCTGCAGGAAGGTTCCTTCTTTTTCGGGGTCGAGGATATCGAAGTAAATTTTCTCGGTATCGCACATGCCGCCTACCGTAGAGGCGTTGATGAATGCGGTGGGAGTGTCGCGGGCATCGTTGATGCCCGCGGAAAACAAAGCTTCCTGCATGGCCACCAGCCCGAGGAGCGTGGTTCGGGTGAAGCCGGTGGCGTCGGTCAGACCGGCCATTTCCGCTAATTCCTCCGAGCTGCACTTTACCTCGCCTACCGGTAACTTGCCCGCATGAATGGTATCCACATATTGCGCATACCCGATGCCGGTCCGTTGCGCCCGGAGGCTGCGGAAATTCTCCTCCACGTTATTCCCGATGGCGGAGACCATACCCATCCCTGTTATCAGCACACGTTCTGCCATACGGTTCCGCGGATCAGGCCGCCTGTTTGCTCATGATGAATTCCGCCATGGATTGTACGCTCTGAAGGATTTTACGGCCTTCACGCGGGTCTTCCACTTTGATCTTGTAGTTTCTTTCCAGCAGCACCATCAGTTCCAGCGAGTCGATGCTGTCGAGGCCGAGGCCTTCGCCGAACAGGGGGGCATTGTCGTCAATGTCTTCCGGTTTGGTATCCTGAAGGTTCAGCGCTTCGATAATCTGCTGTTTGAGTTTCAGTTTTAATGCTTCCATGTTGTTGTAGGTTTTACGCCTGTGGCGTATTCCAGCGGGTAAAATTAGTTGTTTTACCGCTGTTATGAAAATTGTTATTTATCCGATCCTGCGTTGCTCTACCACAGCGGCCACCAGCAGCATGGCCCCGCCGCATCCCAGCAGCTTCGCCAGATCTGGGAGCACATACCGGATATGGCCGTTACGCAAGTAAATGTCGTTGATGGCATCCAGGCCCCAGCTGAGGGGCGACAACCGGCCGATCAGCTGCATCGATTCCGGCATGATCTCCAACGGAATCCAGATGCCGCCGATAGCGCTCAGGATCACAATGCTCACCGCACCGAAATTGAGCGCCTGGTTAGGGGTCTTGAAAATCGTGCCGATCAGTATCCCGTATGCCGTGGCCGTTACACCGATGCTGGCGGCCACCAGAAATCCTGCGGCATGGTCCACACCTACCTGCAATTTGGGCAATCCCAGCTGCGGCAGCAGGTACAATCCCACAAGGATCATCAGGTAAAACTGTACGGTACAAATGCCGACGAAAAACAACAGTTTGCCCGTCAGCACCGACAGGAAATTGCCGGGGATGAGTTTCATCCGCACAAGGCTCCCGTCTTCCCGCTCCCGGATCATATTCCCCGCAATAGGGATCACGATGAAGAACATCGCAAAAATGCTCCAGGCCGGAACGTTGTGTTGTACAGAATTGGAAATCACATCAATTTGCTTTCCCTCTCCCAGGCTTGTTTCCCGGAGCGCCACGGCTTTGAGGCGGATGGCGGGGAAAGTATCCTGGTTAAGGCTGTCGCGGCTGCGGAGTTGCAGCTGGATTCGCTCCAGCAGCAGATCGGTTTCCACCTGCGTGAGAAAATTATCCAACGCCTGGTGGATCGCGCTTTTGAATGCTTTCTTGGCGGCGGGGTCGAAATACAACTGTACGGCCAGGGAATCGTTGGACAGGGCCTTCACAGGCAATTGCGACGGCAGGCCCATTCTTTTCGAAATATCGTTTACAATTTTATTGGCATTACTGACGATCTCTGCCGTTGCGCCTTTGGGGATGGTGATGCTGATCTTATACTTTCCTTCCGCCACCATTTCCTTCGCCTGTTCTTCCGACAATGGCTGCCCGTCAATGGAATCGATGACGTGGAATTGCCCGCCCTGCTGCAATCCCTCGCGGACGTACCGCGCCAGCCGGCCATGGTCGTTATCAACGGTAAGGATATCGAACTGCACTTCCTGGTAATCTTTGAAAGGCGCGTCCTGGATGAGGGCCATCACGGTGATGAGCACGAGCGGCATGGCGAACAGCAGCGCCAGCCCCGCTTTGTCGCGGCGCAGCAGTAACCATTCTTTGCGTATCGTGGCGATGATCCTTAACATGTTTGCTATACTTTTTAATCCCGCACGGCATGGCCGGTGTAATGGAGGAACACGTCTTCCAGGTTGCGGCAATGGCCGTGGCGGCCGATCAGGCCGGAGGGCGTACCCTGGGTCACCAGTTTCCCTTCGTCGATGATGGCCACTTCGTCACATATCTGTTCTGCTTCTTCGAGCAGGTGTGATGTATAAATTACACTGTTTCCTTTCGCGTTGTAATCCCGCAGGAACTGCAGGATCATGCTGCGCGACTGCACATCTACCCCGGCCGTGGGCTCGTCGAGCACCAGGAGCCTGGGCTCATGGAGGATCGACGCGATGATGTTGGCGCGCCGTTTCATCCCGCCAGAAAACTTCCCGGTTTCCTTATGCGCCGCTTTCTCCAGCCCGAACGCTTCGAGATGGTGCATGATTTTATCTTTTAGCGGGCGGCCGCTGAAGCCGTACAGATTCCCAAAGTAGCGGAGGTTTTCGAAAGCCGTGAGCTGCGGGTAAAGCGCGATCCGCTGGGGCACCACACCGATAACCCTTTTGATGGCTTCCCGGTTGGCGGGTGTTTGCGCCATGCCAAGGATTTCGACGGAACCGCCGGTAGGTTCCACCAGTCCGCAAAGGATGGAGATCGTCGTGGTTTTACCGGCGCCGTTTGGCCCCAGGAGGCCGGCGATCTTCCCTTCCGCGAATGCGCACGAAAGCCCGGAGAGACTGGGGACCAGTGCTCCTGCGTAGGTTTTCTGCAGATCCTTCACGGCAATGCTGTTCATGTCGGCTATCTTCAGAGTTTAACGGTGGACAAGCGGCGGAATACATTTTCTTCCTGGCCGGCGATTTGAACAAGCATTTTGCTCAGTTCGCCGTACGAAACGTTGTCAGCTGAGCGGGCTTTGCAGACGCGCCCGGCATTTGCGGCGAAGTTACGCCAGCTGTCGCCAACGATGGTGAGCTCGCGGCCGATATCGTTCAGTTCGGGTTTATCAAGGAGAGATCCGGCTTCCTGGAGGAATGCGGCGTACATGAAGCGGAACCCTGCGCCGCCGGTCCCGATTTCTTCCTGCATGCGGATGATATTGCCCAGGTAGAGCGCCGCGCGGCGGTCGCCCACTTTAGCGGGGTAGTCTTTCACCCGGTTGGCGAGGAAGCGGATGCCTTTCACGCCGAACATGGGCACGGGGATTTTGAGCATGTAATGGCATGCCTGCGCGATGCCGGCCTTGATGGGTTCATTGAAGTCCACTTCCTGCGGAACGTTCAAGGGGTAATACATCTTCCCTTTGGGGGCAGGAAACCCTTTTGCGAAGCGGGCGCGGATGAGGCTTTCGGTATCGATCCGGGTAACGGTGTCCATGATCGGATCGGAAACGAGGTAGTCGTCTCCGTCTTTTCCATATACTACGAGGTTATGGGCGTTGAAATGGAAACGGTAGGATTCGGGGAAGTAGGGAAGATAGTACACGCTGGACTGCATGCCCACCGGAACGCCCTTGTCGATCATCTGGTCGAGGGCTTTCATGGCTTTATCGACACTGCCGAACTTGTGCGATTCCATTTCCACGCCGAGCCTTTTACAGGCGCGGGCGAAGATGGCGCCGGGCCAGATGCGGTAGGTGGAGCCGGGCACCCCGTTCACTTTCACGAAAGGCAGGTGGCCGAAAAAAATACCCGCCCCGATACCAAAGGCCATGGGCTCGCTGATGTGGAGACCATGATGGCCGAAGAGGTTGGATATTACGCCGCTTTCACAGTGGGCGGTTTGCGTGTGGCTGAATTGTGTCATGTCTGTTGATTATGCTGGGCGCTTGAAAGGAAGCAGTTCGCCGCTGCGGAGGGTACTGGCGGGGATGCCGAAGATTTCGGCATAGCGTTCGGTCATCTTATCGCTTAACCCTTTAAAAACCGACGGCTTCATATGCCGCTTCACCTGCCACTGGAACTTCCCGGCCTTGAGGGCCAGCAATGGCAGGTCGAGGAGTGTGCGCTCCATATAATAAGCAATGGGGCTGAGGGCGCCGGCTTCCACTTTGGCTTTGGTGTCGGCCACGCGCTGTTCGACTTCATCCCAGGCCTGGCTGAGCGCTACGTTTTCCGGTTCCCAGCCGATGCTGGTGGCCGTGGTGTAATCGCCCTGATGGTCCACTGCGTAGAAAAGTTGCTTGAACGTACCGTGGTGCAGGTTGTCGCCGTCCTGCGGAACTTCATCTTTTTTCATGTTGTTGCAGTTTTTTGATGAGGGATCAGCCCCCTGATATTATTTGAAATGCAGCAGGCACCGGTATTATCCGGCGGCTGCTGCATGGAAATTCGCTTGTGTATCGTCAGACCGCGGCGGTTAAACGACGGTGATGCCTGCGTATGCGTAAGAGAAACGCGCGCTTTCGGGCACCATCATCACGATCGTATCACCTTTTTTCAGTTTGCCCTGGTTCAGCAGTTCCTCCAGCATGAAATACGGGGAAGCCGTGCCTACGTTGCCCACGCGGGTGAGGTTGGTAAACCATTTCTCCTGCGGGATATACGCTCCCACGCGATTAATCTCCTCATCGATCTTCGAACGGAAGAATTCGGAAGAGAGGTGCGGCAGGAACCAGGTGAGCTTGTCGATGTCGATGTTGTATTTCTCCACCAGCTGTTTCCACATTTTAGCACCGGAAGGCACGATGTTCTTGCCGAGCAGGCGGGTATCCTGTTTGAAGGAGAACACGCTGTTGGCGGACCACTCTTCCGGCGTCATGTCGGTCCAGCCTTTGGTGGAACCGTCTTCATTTTTCACCGCGCCGGCATACATGCAGGTTTCCAGTTCATGGGCGTAGGAAGCGATTTCCACCCAATCTACCCGCAGGCTGAGCCCTTCTTCGTTGGGTGTGTCCTGGAACAGGGCGGCGCTGGCGCCATCGGAGAGCATCCAGCGGAGGAAGTCTTTTTCGAAGGCGATGATGGGATTTTCGGTGAGATTTTTCAGGTTTTCCGTTTCCGGTTCGAAGTTGCGGGAGAGCAGCCAGGCGGAGAATTTCTCGGAGCCGGTGCTCACAGCGTTGGCCGTATTGCCGCATTTCACGGACATCCAGGCGTATTTGAAGGCTTGCATGCCGGCGGCGCAAGCACCGGTGGCGGCGATGAGCTCCACGGGCTGGCATTTCAGGATGCCGTGCACCATGGCGGCGTGGTTGGGCAGCATCTGGTCGGGGCTGGTTGTGCCGCAGGCCAGGAGCTGCATTTCGGTGATCGGAAATTTATCGTCGAAAAGTGACTGTACGGCATTGGCGGTCATCTCCGCGTTGGTGTGCGTGCTGTTGCCTGCTTTGTCCTGTGCGTAATAACGCGTCTTGATCTTGTTGTTTCCCAGGATGATATTTCTCGCCCGGGAAGGTTTACCATCCACCATACCGAGGATGCTTTCCATTTCTTCATTCGCTACCGGCTCGTTCGGCAAAAATTTGGAGAGCCTCGTTATATATACTTCTTTCATCGCAGTGAGTTGTCCTTTTTTGTCGATCTGAAGAGACGGCGCCGGGGCGCCGGAATCATTTCAGGGTTGTTAAATTGTTTAAGCGGCCGTAAATATAGAATTTTATCAGTTTTCGCGCAGCTGTATTCCTTTGTAATATGTTACATCGCGGTTAAGCTTCTTCTTTCCAAACGTGAGCTGCAACCATCCTGCGATGGTGGTAAACGGGCTCAGGATCGGGATGGCGGCGAGGAGGATCACGCGGTACATGGTAACGCGGGCCTGGCGGGCTGGATGCCCCGGTTCGCCGGCTTTGCTGATATAATTGGCCCAGAACCGGAAAGGTTTCACACCGCGCATTTCGAGCACGATGAGGCCCGGGTCCACTTCCACGCTGTTCAGCGCGAGGAGGTCCTGGTGCAGGTTTCCGTAGTTCCCCGTGCCGAGGGCATTACCGATTGGCTCCGCAAACCTGGCCGATTCCACGATTTCCTTCTCCTGCACACCGGCAGGCGGGAAGATGAAAAACGCATCTTTTTTGCCTTTGGTGGCCCAGCGGAGGATCGTGATGAGGGAAACGAGGTTGGGATGCTTGTCGACCAGCGCTATATGCCCCGCCAAATGCGCGCCGGCGGCGTGGAGATAGCGTTTCACCTTCTCCTGCGCGTTGATCCACATATTGCGGCAGCCGAGCAGGGTGACCACGGGTTTCCCTTTCAGCAGGCGCTTCCCTTCCTCGCTTTGCAGGAAAGCGGCGACGGGTTGCGAAGGCGACAGGAACCAGGGCTGATAAGCCAGTAAAACCAGGTCGAAATGCTCGTCCGGATTAACTTTCAGGGGTTGGATGGCCCGGGGTTTGGCCAGCACGGTTTCCGGCATGGTATCGAAAAAACCTGTTTGGGCCAGGGAAAAGGAAAATCCTTTACCGGCGCGATTTCCTCGAACTGTATCTCCGCCTTGCCCTGCAATGGCGCTAACACATGATCAATGATTCTCTTCAGCTGGCCCGTTTGGGTGTAGTACACCACTAATATCTTCGGAAGTTGACTCATATACGGCAGTCGTATGTTCCAATAAAATCTGCAAACATACAAAAGTTTTTCAATTCGTTATTGCTTGTGGACGCCGCCCGATCCCATCTTGTTGAGATTGACGGACGGTTCTCCTTTATAATATATATCGCCCGAGCCCATGATCGAGGCTTTAATGGCGCGGCTGGCATGGAGTTTTACGTTACCGCTGCCGGCGATGTTCACGTCGGCAGTTTCGGACAGCAGTTCGGAGGCGTCGCAATTGCCGCTGCCGGCAATGTCCACACTCAGGTCGCGGGTTTCGCCTTTTACTTCCACATCACCCGCACCGGCGATATTCACCCGGACTTCAGGAGCGCTGAAGCCGCCTTCCAGGTCGCCGCTACCAGCGATGCTGAGTTTCACAGGCACATCGTTGGTGAAATGGCCTTCTATTTTAATATCACCCGATCCGGCGGCCTCCACCATGCTCAGGCGCTCGGTAGCGAGGTAAACCTTGACGTCTTTATTGGTACGGATGCTGACATTGTTGCGGAATCGAACCCGGAGCTTGTCGCCTTCTTCTATTAACTCAATGAACTGAAGAATATTGTCTTCTGCTTCGAGCTGGGCGGTTCCGCCGCGGCCCTGGGTAATATATACATCCATGCTGCCCGCAACTTCCAATTGGGCGAAGGGGCGTATAGAACGGTTTTCGGTGGCTATGCGGCCGCTTCCGCTAACCGAGTCACATGCCGTCATAAATGGCATTGCGCACAGGAGAAGGGCCATCAGCGTGAGTTGCATTTTCATACAGCAGTTGATTTAGAACGAGGGTATGGGCGAAAAATACGATAAAATCTCCAGATAGGGTACTTCCGGCAATTTCGCGCGAATCTGTGGGAAAGCAAAATCCGAAGTCCGAAATTCCTTTATCTTTGCACCACCATGACAGAAAAGATCCTGATCCTCGATTTCGGATCCCAGTATACGCAACTGATTGCACGTTGCATCCGGGAACTGAATACTTATTGTGAAATACAGCCATGTAACAAGCCCATCGAATGGGAAGACAGTATTAAAGGCATTATTCTTTCCGGTTCACCTTTCTCCGTTAACGACCCGATGGCCCCGGTGGTAGACATCGCCGCCATGGCGGAGCGCGTTCCGGTACTCGGCGTTTGCTACGGCGCGCAGCTGATGGCCAAGGTTTTCGGCGGCGAAGTGGCCAAGAGCAGCACCCGTGAATACGGCCGCGCTTTCCTGGAACACTCCGACAAGGAAGAGCCCCTCTTCTACGACGTAAACCTGAAAAGCCAGGTGTGGATGAGCCATGCGGACACGATCGTTCGCCTGCCCGAAGTTTTCACCCCCATCGCTCATACCGATAACATTCCCGTGGCGGCCTTCAAAAGCCTCACGCTCGCCAAAAACCCCATCCATGCCGTGCAGTTCCACCCCGAGGTAACGCACTCCATCGAAGGGAAACAAATCATCCGCAACTTCCTCGTTCATATCTGCGGCATGCACCAGGAGTGGACGCCCGCGGCGTTCGTCCAGGAGACCGTGGCCCGTATCAAGGAACAGGTGGGCGACAGCAAGGTGGTAATGGCCCTCAGCGGCGGGGTAGACTCCACCGTTGCGGCGGAACTGATCCATAAAGCCATCGGCCAGAACCTGTACTGCGTGTTCGTCGACAACGGCCTGCTGCGCAAAGATGAGTTCGAAACCGTGCTCGACTCGTATAAACATATGGGTCTCAATGTGAAAGGCGTAAATGCAAAAGATCTTTTCTACGGGGAGCTGAAAGGCGTTTCCGATCCGGAAACCAAGCGCAAGATCATCGGCCGCCTCTTCATCGAGGTGTTCCAGCAGGAATCTAAAGAATTGAAAGACATTAAGTTCCTCGGCCAGGGTACCATTTACCCCGACGTGATCGAGTCCGTTTCCGTTAATGGCCCTTCGGCCACGATCAAATCGCACCACAACGTGGGCGGTTTGCCGGAAAAGATGAACATGGGACTGGTGGAACCGCTTCGCTTCCTCTTTAAAGATGAGGTTCGCCGCGTTGGCAAGGAGATCGGCATCAGCGACATCTTTTTGGCCCGCCACCCCTTCCCAGGCCCCGGCCTGGCGATCCGCATCCTCGGCGAGATCACCCCTGAAAAGGTGCACATGCTCCAGGAAGCAGATGCCATCTATATCGAACTGCTCCGCGAAATGGGCCTGTACAACCAGGTTTGGCAGGCGGGCACCATCCTCCTCCCCGTTCAGAGCGTGGGTGTGATGGGCGACGAACGTACCTACGAGTTCACCGTAGCGCTCCGCGCCGTAACGTCGACCGACGGGATGACGGCAGACTGGGCGCACCTCCCCTACGAGTTCCTCGCCAAGGTTTCGAACGACATTATCAATAAAGTAAAAGGTATCAACCGCGTGGTGTACGACATCAGCTCCAAACCGCCGGCAACGATAGAATGGGAATAATATTCCCGCAATAATGAGCAGTTACGAATTACGGATGAACAATTTTATTCATTTGTAATTCGTATCTGTTTTTATCCATGGAATGATTTTTGCAAATTTGGCCTCATGAACCGAACGAATCTTTTGAGCAGGCTGATGGTCCCGATGACGCTCATGCTCCTGCTTTCTGCCTGCGGAATTTTCCGCCAGGCGCCTCAGAAAACGGACGGCCCTCCTCCTTCGCTGAGCAAGCCTGAAAAGGAAGAACCCAAAAAACCCGTTGAAGAGCAACCCGTTGCGCGGGTCCCCTTCAATGTTCCCGCATTTTCCCGAGATGTGAAAAAAGACGTGTACAACATCGCGCTCTTCGCGCCGCTTTACCTCGATTCCGTTTTCGCCACTTCCCTGGAGATCCCCGGCCGCACTATGCCCCGCTACGTACTCCCCGGCCTCGAATTCTACGAAGGCGCACAGCTCGCCCTCGATTCCCTGGCCCGCCTCGGCGCTAAATTCAATGTGCAGGTGTACGACAGCAAAGCCCGCCAGAACGACCCGGCCACGCTCATCCGCAACGGCCGCCTCAATAATACCGACCTCATCATCGGATCGGTGACGGCACCTGAAATCAAAGCCCTGAGCGATTTCGCGAAACAAAAAGAGATCAACTTCGTATCAGCCACCTATCCCAACGACGGCGGCATCAACGGCAACCCCTTCTTCCTCATCACCAACAGCACCCTCCGCTCCCACGTGGAAGCCGTGCAAGATTACGTACAGAAAGGATTCGCCAATAAAAACATCCTCGTCCTCCGCCGCAACACGCCCTTTGAAGCTGGGATCTACGGCCATATCAAGTCCGCATTCGAAAAGATGGATTACGACAAGAAATCCCGTATCCGCGAAGTGATCTGGAGCGACGCGACCACTGAATCGCAGCTCTCCCAATACCTGCTCACCGACCGGCCCAACGTACTGATCGTGACCGCGCTTGACGAAGCAGGCGCCAAAGGCATCCTCCGCAAACTGGCCACCCAGCGCGCCACTTACCCGATGCACATCTTCGGCATGCCCACCTGGGACGTGATGAAGTTCAAAGAACCCGAATTCGAAGGCATCACGCTGTATTATACCTCGCCTTACTACAACGACAAGTCTGACGTATACAGCAAATACCTGACGGACGCTTTCCGCCATAAGTATAAATCCCGCCCATCGGACATGGCGTTCAAAGGATTCGAAGCAGTTTGGTATTTCGCGAATGCCATCACGCAAGATGGGCTGTATTTCAACAAAGACCTCAACAAACCGGGCAATCGCGTCTTCACCACCTTCAATTACCAACCGGTGTATTTGCAGGAAAACGCTGAAACGCCCGATTACTTCGAGAACAAAAACATATATATCATTCAGAAAGGCGATAGCGCGGACTTCAAGATGAACGCTATTAATTAACTGAAAGACAATTTTTTATAAAAAAGGCCGGCACTCCCGGTCTTTTTTTGTGCCCGCCGCAGCCAACCCGGCGGACCGGTTTTTGTTGTAGATGGAAGTATCCATGCAGCAACCCGTACTTACATTTACCGAAGGCGGTATTTATTGTCCGGCGGGCGGTTTTTACATCGACCCCTGGAAGCCGGCCGACCGCGCCGTGATTACCCACGCCCATTCCGACCATGCCCGTTGGGGCAGCCGGCATTACCTCTGCACGAGGGATTCCGTGCCGCTGCTGCAATTGCGGTTAGGGAAGGAAATTTCCGTGCAGGGCGCGGGTTGGGGGGAGACGGTGAAGATCGGCGGTGCGGAGTTATCGTTTCATCCCGCGGGGCACATGATCGGGTCGGCGCAGGTGAAGGTGACGGTGGGCGGGCAAACCTGGGTGGCCAGCGGCGATTACAAAACGGAAAACGATGGTATTTCCGGCGCTTTCGAGCCTTTGCGCTGCCATACTTTCATCACGGAAAGCACTTTCGGGCTTCCGATCTATCGCTGGCGGCCGCAAACGGCCATTTTCAACGATATCGAAGCCTGGATGCGGGAAAACGAAGCGGCGGGGAAGCAAAGTATCCTCGTTGCGTACAGCCTGGGGAAGGCGCAACGGCTGCTTTACAACCTGGCGCATACGGGAAAGCGGTTCTTCGTCCACGGTGCGATCTACAATGCGCATGAAGTGTTGCTGGGGGCGGGATGGCCCCTCCCGCCAGTGGAGCTTATCACTCCGGATACGCCTAAAAACGACATGAAAAACCATCTCATTATTTCTCCGCCATCAGCGTCCGATTCCGCCTGGATGAAAAAATTCGCACCCTACTCACTGGGCGTTTGCAGCGGCTGGATGCAGGTCCGCGGGAATACACGAAGAATGAATGCGGACGCGGGCTTCGCCATTTCGGACCATGCCGACTGGACGGGATTGCTGCAAACCATCCGCGCGACCGGCGCCGAAAAAGTTTTTGCAACGCACGGTTTCACCAGCGTGCTGGCGCGGTACCTGGAAGAAAACGACATCCCCGCCGAAGTGGTGCGCACGGCTTACGGCGGCGAGGAGGAAACCACTGAAACCAACGCCTGATGCATCAATTCTCGCAGCTTATATCAGACCTTTCGCACAGCACCAAGACCAACGAAAAGCTGGAGCTGCTCAGCCGCTATTTCTCCACGGCCGACGAGCGCGACAAAGCCTGGGTACTGGCCCTGTTCACCGGGCGGCGGCCCCGGCGCGCGGTGAACTCCGCGCAGATGCGGCTATGGTGCCGGGAGGTGACAGGGTTGCCGGAATGGCTGTTTAACGAGTGTTACCATACTGTGGGTGATTTGGGCGAAACCATCGCGTTGCTGTTACCGCCGCCGGAACAGCGCGACGCGGGGAAACCGCTGCATTATTGGATGGAGGCGCTCATCGCGCTGGAAAAGGCGCCGGAAGCGGAGAAATCGGCTTTTATACGCAGTGCCTGGGAGCAATTGCAGCCGGGCGAGCGGTTTGTATTCAACAAGCTGATCACGGGCGGGTTCAGGATCGGCGTGTCCCAGGGCACGATCGTCAATGCCATTGCGAAGGCTTTTTCGATGGAAAGCGCCGTGGTGAGCCATATGATCAGCGGCACCTGGAACCCGCGGGAAACCACGCTGCCGCAGCTGCTCCATAATCATCACAGCAATCCGGATGATTCACGGCCGTACCCATTCTTTTTGGCGCATGCGCTGGAAGGAGGGCCCGCAGTGCTGGGAGCGCCGGAAAATTGGCAGGCGGAATGGAAATGGGACGGCATCCGGGGGCAGCTGATCCGGCGGAATGGACAGGTTTTTCTTTGGTCGAGGGGCGAGGAGCTGATCACGGAGAAATTCCCGGAAATCGCTTCCCTGCTCGCTAAACTGCCCGACGGCACGGTGATCGACGGAGAAATCCTCGCCTGGGACGAAGCCCTTCGCCGGCCATTGCCGTTTCAAAACCTGCAAACCCGCATCGGCCGGAAAAATCTCACTAAAAAACAACTGCAGGAATCGCCGGTGGTGCTGCTGGCGTATGACCTGATGGAATGGCTGGGGCAGGATATCCGCCCCTCCCCGCTCCGCGAGCGCCGGCAATTGCTGGAAAGCCTCGTGGCAGAGGTTGACCAACCGGCACTGAAGCTTTCTCCCGTCATCGCGTTCAGCGATTGGGAAACATTGGCGGCGCTGCGCGAACAAAGCCGCGACAACAACAGCGAAGGCATTATGTTGAAAAATGCGGCATCCGCCTACCAAGTGGGCCGCCGGCGAGGGGATTGGTGGAAATGGAAGATCGATCCGTTTACGGTGGATGCGGTGATGGTGTATGCGCAAAAAGGACATGGACGGCGATCCAATCTATATACAGACTACACATTCGCGGTGCGCAACGGCGATCAGCTGGTTCCCTTTGCCAAGGCGTATTCCGGCCTCACCGATGCGGAGATCGCCGAGGTGGATAACTGGGTAAAAAGACATTCCGTGGAGAAGTTCGGGCCTGTGCGCACGGTGACGCCAGAACTGGTATTCGAGATCGCGTTCGAAGGCATTGCGGCGAGCAACCGGCACAAATCAGGCATCGCGCTCCGCTTCCCCCGCATCCACCGCTGGCGGAAAGACAAACCCGTTTCCGAGATCAATACACTTGACGACCTCAAACAGCTGTTGGCGCAACAATCCTGACCCTTTCCTTTACCCTTTTAGTCTACAGAATATGTGTTGAAGTCATGTACTACCTTTGGTTTGCGGGAGCTTGAACCTGCCGCCAAAACATCCCTGAACCGTAGTAAAAACGGAAGGAGAAAGAACCAATCATTCGATGACCACAAATTTGAATATGCAATTGTACCAACCATTGCCGGATTATTGGCTTTCCACCGTTTGCGGGACGGATAGGAGTTTCTATTCACACGTGATAAATATTTAAGAACAGATGGACCTGCAGGCCGCATTGTTGCTCGTATTAATCGGATTTGGAATCGGAACCTTCGGCACCTTGATCGGGGCCGGCGGCGGCTTTATTTTGATGCCTTTGCTGTTGCTCATGTACCCGGACATGGCGCCTGACGTGCTCACGAGCATTTCGCTGGCCGTTGTTTGCCTGAACGCCACTTCCGGATCTGTGGCCTACGCCCGTAAAAAGCGGATCGATTACCGGTCGGCCGCCATCTTCGCCGTGGCTACTTTGCCCGGCGCGATTCTCGGCGCCATGGCCACCAGCGTCATCTCCCGGCACACTTTCAACCTGATTCTTGGGGGTTTGCTCATCGTAATCGCCGTATTCCTCTTCCTGAAACCCGGGCAGGGCGCCTATGCCAAAGGAACCCTCAAAGGCAAATGCGTTGACCGCGACCTTACGGAGCGCAGCGGGGAACAGCATCAGTACCGTTTCAACATCTGGTACGGCATCCTCATCAGCTTCGCCGTAGGCTTCATCAGCAGCCTGCTCGGCATTGGCGGCGGCATTATACACGTGCCCGCGCTGATCAGCGTGCTCAACTTCCCGATCCACATCGCCACAGCCACGAGCCATTTCATTCTCGCGATCATGTCGCTGGCGGGTACCGTAGTGCACATGATCCAGGGGAGCTTCTGGGAAGGCTGGCAAACTGCCCTCGCCATCGGCATCGGCGTGGTAGCGGGCGCCCAACTGGGCGCGGGGCTTTCCAGCAAAGTAAAACCCAAAGGCATCATGATCGCCCTGGCCGGCGCATTGCTCATCGTAGGCGTACGGCTGCTTTTTACCTGATTTCACCTCAACGGATAATACGCAAAAAGCCGGTTGATGATCAACCGGCTTTTTATTTCCATGCAGTTTTCGACATATCACTGCAACATAAAACTCAACACGAACAGTACCGACAGCACGTACATGACCGGGCTGATCTCGCGGTATTTCCCGGTAAAAACTTTCAGCAGTACGTAAGACAGCATCCCGAAAACGATCCCCTCGGCGATGCTGTAGGTATAGGGCATCATGACGATCGCCAGGAAGGCGGGGATCGCCTCCGTCACATCATCAAAGTTGATCTTCACCACCGCTCCCATCATCAGCATCCCCACAATAATGAGTGCGGGCGCTGTTGCCGCGACGGGGATCATAGCGAAAAGCGGGGCGAAGAACAACGCCAGCAGGAACATCACCGCCACCGTTACTGCCGTTAACCCGGTCCTCCCGCCAGAAGCGATGCCGCTCGCGCTTTCCACATAAGCCGTTACCACGCTGGTGCCCAGCAGCGCCCCGGCCGTTGTGCCCA
Organism: Chitinophaga pollutisoli; assembly: GCF_038396755.1. Taxonomy (NCBI): domain Bacteria; kingdom Pseudomonadati; phylum Bacteroidota; class Chitinophagia; order Chitinophagales; family Chitinophagaceae; genus Chitinophaga; species Chitinophaga pollutisoli. Next base: position 2,213,260 of record NZ_CP149822.1, read on the forward strand.
CCGCATCCGCGAACAAGGCTTGCTTGGCCCGGGGAATGCGGCCCTGCGCGTCGAGCAGGCCGGCTTTATTGCATAAGCCGATGAGCGTGCCTACCGTATCGAACAAATTGACCATCAGCAACGTAAACAGGATCACGACCATATCCATCGTAAAAATCTTATCGAACTCCAGCTGAAAAGCAATGGGTGAAATACTCGGCGGCAGGCTTACAATGCCGTGGTCGGGCCATATGGTAAGGCCTAACGGAATGCCAGCCAGCGTAGCGAAGAGGATCCCCAGCAGAAGCGCCGCATTCACTTTTTTGTACATCAATACGGCGCTGACAATGAGGCCCACCAATGCAATGAGCGGTCCTGCGCTGGTGATCTGCCCGATTTTGAGGATCACACCGTCGAGCTTACCGTCGCCCACATGCCGCATACCCGTTTCGATGATCCCCGCGTTGGCCATGCCTATCAGCGCGATGAGGAGGCCGATGCCGACGGAAATGGCGTGTTTGAGGTTTTCAGGGATGGAATGAATGATCGCTTCGCGGATATGAAAGAGGGAAAGAAAGATGAAGATGATCCCTTCCAGGAAAACAGCCGTAAGCGCAAACTGCCAGCTGTAACCCATACCGAGCACGATGGTATAGGCGAAAAAGGCGTTGAGGCCCATGCCCGGAGCGAGGCCCACGGGGAGTTTCGCGTAGAGCCCCATCACCAGGGTGCCGATGGCGGCGGCCAGGGCGGTAGCCGTGATCAGGGCGTTGAAATCCATACCCGTTTTGGAAAGAATCATGGGGTTGACCGCCAGGATATACGCCATGGTCGAAAAAGTGGTAAGTCCCGCCAGCAGCTCCTGCTTTACGGTGGTACCGTTCTCGTGTAAACGAAAGAAATCGCGCATATGACAAAGGTAGGCCATGCTGGAATTTTTCCTAATTTCATTGTCTGATGAAACAAACACCCGGCTGGCAAGCGATCGAACAGTGGCTGGGAGCGAAAGGACTGGCTCCCTTCGCCTTCCAGGAAGAAGCATGGGAACATTACCTCCAGGGCCGCTCCGGCCTGGTGAATGCCCCCACGGGCTTCGGCAAGACCTTTTCCTTATTCCTCGGGACGGTGATCCGCTGGATCAACGAAAACCCGGAAGACTACCGCAGGCGGACGGGCAATGGCCTCCGCCTCATGTGGATCACGCCGTTGCGGGCACTCGCCAAAGACATCGGCCGCGCCATGGAAGAAGCGCTCCGCGAGCTGAGCGTGCCCTGGGCAGTAGGGATCCGCAGCGGTGACACGCCCGTTTCCGTCCGCGAGAAACAGAAGCGCAACATGCCCGAGGTGCTCATCATCACCCCCGAATCCCTTCACATCCTGCTCGCGCAGAAAGAATATCCCAAACGCTTCGAACACCTCGAAACCATCGTGGCCGACGAATGGCATGAACTGCTCGGGAGCAAGCGTGGGGTGATGACCGAACTGGGCATCAGCCGGCTCCGCGGCCTCCGCCCGGAGCTCCGTATCTGGGGCATCTCCGCCACCATCGGCAACCTCGACGAAGCGCTCGACGTGCTGCTGGGCAACCAGCCTGGCGAACGGGTAATCGTTCGCGCAGATGTCCGCAAGGCTATCGAAGTAGAAAGCATCCTCCCCGACGAGATCGAAAAATATCCCTGGGCGGGCCATATGGGGCTGCGGCTCCTCCATAAAGTGATCCCCGTGATCATGGAAAGCAACACTACTCTGCTTTTCACCAACACACGCGGACAATCGGAAATCTGGTACCACCAAATCCTGAAAGAATGTCCGGAACTGGCGGGCGCTATCGCGCTGCACCACGGTTCCATCGACGCCGAGCTGCGCATCTGGGTGGAAGAAGCACTGCATACCGGTGTGCTCAAACTGGTGGTATGCACCTCCAGCCTCGACCTCGGCGTGGATTTCAGGCCGGTGGACACGGTGATCCAGGTGGGCAGTCCCAAAGGCGTGGCGCGGTTCCTGCAGCGCGCCGGGCGTAGCGGCCACCGTCCTGACGCTGTCAGCAGGATCTGGTTCCTCCCCACCCACTCTCTCGAGCTCGTAGAAGCCGCGGCGCTGAAAGACGCCATGGCGGAGAACCTCATCGAAAGCCGCATGCCTGTCATCCTTGCGTTCGACGTACTGTTGCAATATCTCATGACGCTCGGCGTGTCCGAAGGTTTTAACCCGGAGGAAATCAAAAAGGAGGTGCAGTCGACTTTCTGTTTCCGGGAGATGACGGATGAAGAATGGACCTGGTGCCTGGCGTTCCTCGTTTCCGGCGGCGAAGCGCTGCAGGTGTACGACGAGTACCACAAGCTTCATCTCGTGGGCGACCGCTATTACTGCACCAGCAAGCAACAGGCCATGCGCCACCGGTTGCATATCGGCACCATCGTGAGCGACGCCATGTTGAAAGTGCGGTACCTGGCGGGCGGGTACGTCGGCGTCATCGAAGAATATTTCATTTCGCGCCTCACGCCCGGCGACAGCTTCCGGCTGAGCGGGCATAACCTGGAGTTCGTCATGATCAAGGATATGACGGTGCTGGTGCGCAAATCCAAATCGAAAAAAAGCATCGTGCCCAGCTGGAACGGGGGTAGGATGCCATTGTCCGCCAATCTCGGGAAAATGCTCCGCCGGAAGTTCCACGAAGCGATGTCAGGGCAGGCCCGCGAACCGGAAATCGCTATCTTGCAGCCGCTCTTCGAACTGCAGCAGCTGCTTTCGCACATTCCGGCGGAAAACGAATTGCTGATGGAGCAGATACAGACGGAAGACGGATATCATCTTTTTGTGTATCCATTCGAAGGGCGGCTGGTGCATGAGGTGATGGCCATGTTGCTTGCCTGGCGGATCAGCCGGCGGCATCCCATCACGTTTTCGATCGCCATGAACGATTACGGGTTCGAGCTGCTGAGCGACCAGCCCATCCCGGTGGACGACACCAATGCAGACGAACTTTTCTCCCTCGAAAACCTGACGGCCGATTTGCAAAGCAGTGTAAACGCCACGGAGATGGCACGGCGCAAGTTCCGGGACATATCCGTGATAGCGGGGCTCGTGTTCCAGGGGTATCCGGGAAAATCGAAGGCCAACCGGCATTTGCAGTCGTCGGCCTCGTTGTTGTTCAAAGTGTTTGAGGATTATGATGCCCAGAACATGCTCGTTCGGCAGGCTTATAACGAAGCGTTTTTTTACCAGATGGAAGAGGTGCGGTTGCGGGATATGCTAGAAAGAATTGGCAACAGCAAGATCGTCATCACATTCCCGCAGCGGCTGACACCATTCTGTTTCCCGATCAAAGTGGATAGTTTGCGGGAAGAACTGACGAGCGAGAAACTCGAAGACAGGATTAAAAAGATGACGTTGTGGCAATAGCGCTGCTGCTTAGAAGGCAGCAGGCCGTTGTTTCGATAATAATAATTCCCGGCGCAGACCGGTAAATCATTGGAAAATTGGAAGATGTAAGATTTGAATGCAAAGGCCATCACTGGCGGCTTTCCGCCGGGAAGGCGGCATTTTGGGAAGAAGAGCGAGCGCTCATTGTGGCGGACCTGCATGTGGGGAAGGCGGCGCATTTCCGGAAAGCGGGGATCGGGGTGCCGGCGAACATTGTGCAGGATGATCTTTACCGGTTACAACAGCTAATCACGAAATACAACCCGGAAAGGTTGATCGTGGTGGGCGATATGTTTCATAGTTCGGAGAACATTGAAGTGCAGTATTTCCGGATCTGGCGGAACCAGTTTCCGCATATCCGGTTCGAGCTGGTGACAGGGAACCACGACATCATGGATCCGGCGGTGTATGCTTCGCTGGACGTTGCATTGATGGAATCACTGACACTGGGCGGCATGTATTTCGTGCACGACCCGAAGGACAGATTGTCGGATGGCGGAGAATTGTACGCCGTGTCAGGGCACATTCATCCCGGAGTTTGGATGGTGGGGAATGGCAGGCAGCGGTTGCGGCTTCCCTGTTTTTATTTCGGGCCGGAGGGTGCGATATTGCCGGCGTTCAGTGCGTTTACGGGCACTTACTGCGTGGAGCCGGATCCTTCTTCGGAGGTATTTGTGATCGGGGGGACCGGCGTTTACAGGGTGTGATGGGACGCATCGGACCTGGGGTGCGTACTTTTCCCGAATGCAAGGATATTTCCGTCCGCGTCTTTTACGGCGAAATCCCTGACGCCATAGGGTCTGTCGCCCGGGGGGATGAATACACCGGCGCCTTTCGCGATAATTTCGTTATAATAATCATCTACTTCGTCGCAAAAAATATATACGTGTCCTTCACCGATGGCTTTCTTATTGCCTGAGGATGCGGACCCAGACAGATGGATTTGGATTTCCCCCATGCTGATACCAACCACGCTACCGAATTCAAAATCCACGGAAAATCCCAGAACGTTCGTATAGAAAGCAATGGCGGCCGGGAGGTCGCTTACCTGGAAAATGGGGACGATGCATTCGGGTGTCATGGTATGGATTTGAATGAATAATAAATATACGAAGAGATTACAATGCCATTACCCAAGTGGAAGGTATAGTGAAATCTTTTGGCGTCGCTCCGCTCATTCGGCCCTATTCTAACACTATATTCTATCCTTATATCGTAGATTACATTTGCCTGCGTGCGTTTTGGCAATCGATAATCAAGTCAGGAAAACCGATCTATGGCCATTATTGGCCATTCTATTGTCGTTTTCGTTATAGGGTTGCTAAGGAATAAATCTTAGCTATCCAATAAACTTTAAAAAATACAATTGTTTGTCCCACAATAAATGCATCGCGATATCTTCTATGTAATTAGAGCTAATTCCGGAATGGCGTGAGGAGTTATTAAAACTTTATGCGATATCGCCCGGCATGCTATTCAGGTAAATTGTTCTCCGGATTCTAAAATGGCAGCAACGGGGGAAATCAATATAAAGCAGGCAAGACTTGGGTATCACTGAAAACACCGGCAAACAATTGAGTGATTAGCCATGCACATTAGCGCAAAAAAGCCGGAGTTACCTCCGGCATTGTCAATGGTTAACTTGGGGTTGGAACAATGATGAGTTCCCTTGCATATGACATATGGCATTCTTCTATGTCAAAGACTTAGTGGACGCGTTCATTGTAATATTGTATTAGCCTGGAAAACGACTTAACCTCGCAGTAATATTCGGTCAACCGGCTAAGGTAGCCTAACTGAATTCGGTTTACCGGCATGGGCTACGTAACTGAATGTGGCTACATCTATTTGCGACGTAACTGAATACGGCTTACCGGCATATGCGACGTAACTGAGTACGCAATACCGGTATAGGTTGCCTAACTGATTACGGACTACCGGGATACACAACGTAACTGAATACGCAATACCGGTATAAGTTGCCTAACTGATTGCAGACTCCCGAGATACACGACGTAACTGAATACGCAATGCCGGTATAGGCTGCCTAACGGAATGCGGACTACCGGTTGCACAACGTGACTGAATACGCAATACCGGCATAGCTGCCTAACGGAACGCGGACTACCGGGATACACGGCCTTACTGAATACGCAATACTGGTATAGGCTGCCTAACTGAATATGGTTTACCGGCATAGGCTGCCTAACGGACTGCGGACTACCGGTATATACGACGTAATTGAATACGCAATACCGGTATAAGCGACCTAACTAAATATGACCGGCATAGGCTACCTAACTGAATGCGGACTACCGGCATATACAGCGTAATTGAATACGCAATACCGGTGTAGTCTGCCTAACTGATTGCGGATTACCGGCAAATACGACGTAATTGAATATGACATTCCAGCATATGCCGCGTAATCAAGTACGACAAACCAGGATATCCTGCGTAACTGAATACGACTCACCAGCATAGCCCTCGCAGCGTTAAGCGACAGCCCGGCGATGCGATAAACAACAAATGCGAATGCTAGTTCTTCATCTGCTTCTTTAGCATGCTCACCTGCTCCTGCAGCTGATTCACCATGCCGGCGAGATGGTTCACGCTCATTTTGTGTTGCTGCCCCATCTTCTGGATGACCGCATCGGCCTGCCAGATCTCCAGTACTTCCTCCATATTCACAGAATAGGGATCGTACATAGGATTATCGGAAGCCAGGGTTACTTTCGCTTTTGAACGATTGCTCTTGAGCACCCGTTTGTACACGATACCCTCGCGGTTCGTCACCACAATGTAGGCCTCGTTGTTCCGGATATCTTCCCAACCGTCTACCTTATGGCAAACCACCACTGACCCCGAAGGCGTCGGCAACATCGAATCCCCCGCGATTTCGAAAGCGCGGTAATGACCCGCACCCAGCATCGGCAACGTAAATGTATTCAGCTCCTCGATGAATTCCTCATCATTGAAGCCCGCCAGGTAACCCGCAGCAGCCTTCACTGGAACAAATACCACATTCTGACGGTTCGTACCGCCCAATTTCTGCTGGCGCCTCCGCTCCAGGAAAGTTTCCTTCTGGGAACTGAGATCGCGCCGCAACAAGTCGTCAATCGAAACACGGAACATATCACTCACCTGCTCCAACACCTCCGTCCGTGGCTCTGCACGCTCCTCCTCATACGCACCCAGCAACGAACGCTTGATGTTGAGGCGGTCAGCAAATTCCTGCTGCGTCCAGCCCTTTTGCTTGCGCAGATATTTAAGATTTCGGCAAACAGTAGACATCCCTAAATTATTTAGTACAACAATGCTAACAAAATTAGCAAACATTTTTTGTAATAAAAAATTTAATCTGTGAGGCAACGCTTATTTTTGCCCCGGACAAACTCAAACAATATGCAAGCTTTGTTAGACATTCACTCGTACGTGCGTTGGCTGATCCTCGCATTCGGCATTATCGCCGTTTTCCGCGCCATTGCAGGCGTGGCCGGTAAAAAGCCCTATGGCCCAGGCGATGCCAAGGCAGGCCTCTTCTTCATGATCTTCCTGGACATCCAGCTGCTGATAGGCCTCGTTCTTATGTTCACCAGCTCCCTCACCCAAACCGCTTTCGGGGACATGGGCGCCGCCATGGGCAACAAAGCCCTCCGGTTTTTCACCGTAGAACACACCCTGCTGGCACTCGTTGCCATCACACTCGTGCACATCGGCCGTTCCAAAATCAAGAAAGCTGACGGCGACGCCAAAAAGCAAAAGTTCGCCCTCATCTTCTTCGGCATCGCCTTCCTCTTCCTCCTCGCCCTCATCCCCTGGCCCGGCCGCGAAGAGATCGGCAGAGCGCTGCTCCCGTCCCTCCGTTAATGGTCTATACACCATAATAAAAAAGTAAGAACAGGTTTCCCCGTTCTTACTTTTTTTATGCCCGGGATTTGCTTGCCATTATTCCCGTGCCATCCGACGGTTCAACCCTGCGTCTTATAAAATAACCGGTAAGAATAAATGTAAGGCAACGCCGCCAGCGCCATCCCCGCGAAAATAAACAGGAACACCCCGCTGATCACCGGTAAAAACATACCCGCCACCATAATCACAATGCCCGCATACAGCCAGAGCCGCCCCGCCATATGGTGCGTTTCCGTCCAGATCACATCGCTCGCCAGCGTCCACGGCGTCCGCACCCCAACGAAATAATTCGGCTTCAGGTGGCGGAGGAATACGCCCAGCGACGTAATCAACAAACCCACGCCCACAAATACCCACTTCTCCACGAAAATCTCCTTGCTGCGGCTGATCAGGAATATCACAACAGCCGTAAACACCGCCAGGTATATGTGTATCCGGAAACGGATACGATAATATTCACGCATATACATCCTGAAATCCGCCGGCGCCTCGTCCCAGGTTTCCCGCTTCGGTATATACCGGAACAACGCGTACAGCATGCCATTCGTAAAAAAGAGGAATATCATCAGCAGGAGAAACTCCCGTTTGTTCACCACCCCGTCGGCCACTCCGTTGATATTGAAATTGGTGGGAATCTCAGCAGGAAGCCCGTTCCAAATCAATGCCAGGTACACCATCGGGCCGAACAACAGTACCAGCAGCAGGAACTCTTTCACATAATCCGTGTGCTTCATAACGAAATGGATTAGTTCATCTATTAAAACAAACGCCGGATCTGTTTAGTTTATTTTTATTCTGCTAACAAAATTAGTTTTGCTAATATTTTTAGTAGTTTTGGATAAAGACCCATCTTATGCTGTTAGACGGCCAACGCACGATCGCTCATTTCGACCTGGACTGTTTCTTCGTTTCGGTCGAATGCCTGAAGGACCGCTCGCTGAAAGGCAAACCGCTGCTTGTAGGCGGGAAGAGTGACCGTGCCGTGGTAGCGGCCTGCAGCTACGAAGCCCGAACTTTCGGCATCCACTCCGCCATGCCCATGAAAATGGCGCTGCGGCTTTGCCCGCACGCCATCATCCGCGGCGGAGATTTCGAGGAATACAGCCATTTTTCGCGGGAAGTGACCGACATCATCGCCGGCTCCGCGCCTTTGTATGAAAAATCTTCCATTGATGAATTTTACCTGGATCTGACAGGCATGGACAAATATTTCGGCTCCCTCAAATGGACCAGCGAGCTCCGCCGGAAAATCATGCAGCAAACGCAGCTCCCCATTTCCCTCGGCCTCGCGTCCAACAAACTGATTTCCAAAGTCGCCACCAACGAAGCCAAGCCCAACGGCCAGCTTTCCATCCCGTTCGGTCACGAAAAAAGCTTCCTGGCACCCATGCCCGTCGAAAAGATTCCCATGGTAGGCAAGGAAACCGCCGCGCAACTCCGCCGCCGCGGTGTGGAAACGGTCAAGACCCTCAGCGAGATTCCCGTAGGCCTCCTGGAAGCCTGGATGGGCAAAAACGGCATTGCCTTATGGAACAAGGCCAACGGGATCGACGAATCGCCGGTGGTACCTTTCCACGAACAGAAATCCATCTCCACGGAATCCACCTTTCCGCAAGACACCATCGACCTGGGCTATATGCATAGCGAACTGGTCAGGATGACGGAAAAGATCGGTTTCGAGCTTCGACAGCAAAACCGCCTCACGGGCTGCGTCACCGTCAAGATCCGGTACTCAGATTTCGAAACGGTGACCAAACAACTGAATATCAACTATTCATCCAGTGACCATGTTTTGCTGAACCACGTTAAACAACTATTTACCAAACTATATGACCGCCGCCTGCTGGTGCGCCTCATCGGCGTTCGTTTCAGCCATCTTGTTTCGGGTAATTACCAGATCAGCCTGTTCGACGATACGGAAGACATGATTTCGCTTTACCAGGCCATCGACAGCATCAAATCACAGTTCGGCTGGCAGTACCTGATGCGCGGCAGCAGCAGCGGTGGCAATTTCGAGCAGCCGATGCAGCCATTCCGGAAAGCAACTTTTGTTATGAAACACAGATATCCGCATTAACATGTACCTGAATTGCAAATCCTGGTTCAGCCTGCGGCACGGCACCATTCGTACCGACGAGCTCGTGGCCGTCGCGAAGGCGCACGGCATTACGTCGTTGGCGCTCACCAACATCAACGCCACAACAGACGCGTGGATGTTCGTGCAGGAATGCATGCAGCACGACATCAAGCCCATCCTCGGGCTGGAATGCCGCAACGGCGCCGTGTTCCGGTACATCTTGCTGGCCAGGAGCACGGATGGCTGGCGGGAAATCAACCGTTTTCTGTCATGCCACCTGCGATCGGGCGAACCCTTTCCGGCGGAGGCTCCTTATCTCCCCGATACATTCGTTATTTACAATTGGGGCGCAAAGCCCCTCCCTTCGATGGCCGCACATGAACTCGCAGGCGTACGGCCCCGCGAGCTGAACAAACTTTTCCGCACCGACACGCGCCGGTATGCCGACAAGCTGGTCGTTCTACAGCCATTGAGTTTCCAGAACGAAGCATCGCAACAGCTGCACCGGGTGCTCCGGGCGGTTGACAACAACCTGCTGATCAGCCAGCTGCCCCCGGAGGAGGTTGCCGGAACAGACGAATGTTTCCTGCCGCCTAATCAACTGCTGGAGCAGTTTAAAGCGTTCCCGCATATTGTCCGCAACACCCTGCGGGTGATGGAGGAATGCAATATTCATTTCACATTTGGCGGGCATCTCAATAAAAAACGCTTTACTCATAGCCGCGAAAACGACCGCCAGCTCCTGCGCGACCTCGCTTACGAAGGCATGGAATACCGCTATGGGATGGAAAATACGGAAGCGCGGCAGCGGATCGAAAAAGAGCTGGCGATTGTTGACCAGCAGGATTTCAACGCGTATTTTCTCATCACCTGGGACATTGTGCGGTACGCGCGGCACCGGGATTTTTTCCATGTGGGCCGGGGCAGCGGCGCCAATTCCATCGTCGCGTATTGCCTGGGGATTACGAACGTGGACCCCATCGCGCTGGATTTGTATTTCGAGCGGTTCCTCAACCCGCACCGCACATCGCCGCCGGATTTCGATATCGATTTTTCGTGGCGCGACCGCGACGAGATATTCGATTATATCTTTCAGAAGTACACCTCCGAACATACGGCACTGTTGGGAACGGTAGCCACTTTTCAGACGAACGCCATCGTCCGCGAGCTGGGAAAAATATACGGTTTGCCGAAAGGGGAAATCGACAAAATCCTCGAAAACCCTTACCAGGTGAAGCTCGGGGAAGACAATGTGCACCAGCGCATCATCCGCTACGGGCGCATGCTCGACCGCTTTCCTAATCACCTGAGCATCCATGCCGGCGGGGTGCTCATCAGCGAAGCGCCCATTCATCAATACTGCGCCACGCATATGCCACCAAAAGGGCTGAGCACCGCGCAGCTCGACATGCACCTGGCAGAGGCGATCGGCCTGCACAAGTTCGACATCCTCAGCCAGCGCGGCCTTGGGCATATCCGCGATTCGCTGGATATCATCAAGGAAAACCGCGGCGTGGATATCGACATTCACGATGTGAAGTCATTTATGAAAGACGTCCGCGTTCGCGACGCTCTTCGAAACGTGCAGACGATCGGCTGCTTTTACATCGAATCTCCCGCAATGCGGCAGCTGTTGCGCAAGCTGCGCTGCGACGATTACATCACGCTGGTGGCCGCGAGCTCGATTATTCGTCCGGGTGTGGCGCAGGCTGGCATGATGCGGCAATACGTGCTGAACTTCCATCAGCCGGATAAGGTCGAATACCTGCATCCTGTCATGAAAACGTTGCTGGGAGAAACTTACGGGGTGATGGTTTACCAGGAAGACGTGATCAAGGTCGCGCATCATTACGCTAATCTCGACCTGGCGGATGCCGATACCTTGCGGCGGGCGATGGCGGGAAAGTACCGCGGGCAGCAAAATTTCGAGAAGATCAGAAATCTTTTTTTCGACAACTGCGAAAAGCTGGGGCGGCCGCGGGCGGTGAGTGAAGAAGTGTGGCGGCAGATCGCGAGCTTCGCCAACTTTTCATTTTCGAAAGCGCACTCCGCGAGTTTCGCCGTGGAAAGTTACCAGAGCCTGTACCTGAAAACGTATTTCCCGGCGGAGTTTATGGTGGCGGTGATCAATAATTTCGGTGGTTTTTACAACCGGGAATTGTATTTCCGGGAGTTGAAGAAAACGGGCGCGCGCATCCACCCGCCCTGCGTCAACCGAAGTGATTATTACACCAATATCAAAGGAAACGAAGTGCATGTGGGGTTCATCCATGTGGAGAAGCTGGAGCAGGCCTGGATTGCATCTGTACTGGAAGAACGGGCGGCGAACGGGCGGTTCCTGGGGATGGAGGATTTCGTGAACCGTACGCAGCCTGCCCCCGCGCAGATGGAATTGCTCATCCGGGTGGGGGCGTTTCATTTCACGAAGGAGACAAAGAAAAACCTGTTGTGGAAGAGCGCGGCGTTGTTGCGGAAAGAGACAAAAGATCCTGCGAAACCGGGGCTTTTCCATGAGCCATCCCGCGACTGGACGCTGCCAGCGCTGGCTTACCATGAGCACGAAGATGCCTTCGACGAGATCGAGTTGCTGGGTTTTCCGTTATCATCGCCGTTTGAAGTGTTACACCACGACCAACGTGCTTACCATTCTGTTTCTGACATGGAGAAAAATCTCGGACGGCAGGTAACGATGCTGGGATATCTCGTCACACTCAAGCATGTGTATACCATCAAGCAGGAGGCAATGTGCTTCGGCACTTTCCTGGACCGTGACGGCAATTTCCTGGACACGGTGCATTTTCCGGACAGCCTGCGCCGTTTTCCGTTTATGAAAAGCGGTTTCTACATCCTGGAAGGCACGGTTATCGAGGAGTTCGGGGTGTATTCACTGGATGTATACCGGATGCGGAAAATCGGTTATTTCGAAGATAAAGCGAAAGAAACCGGGACCGTCCGCGCCACACTCAATCCTGTTTAGATCGTCTTCTTCCGCTATTTGCTTCAATAAAAAAAGGCTGAAGCAATGATGCTTCAGCCTGTATGTTTTTGCGGTTACCGCAACTATTCCAGGTCGAAAAGGCCTTTGTTCAGCAGCTGGAGGGTTTTCTCCTTGTACTGACCACCAACGAGGATGGAAATGTTGTGCCTGCTGCCGCCGTAAGAAATCATGCGGAGGGGCACTTCGTTGAGGGAATCGAACAGTTTCTTGAGGATAGACGGGGTAGCAGCTACTTCGTTGCCCACTATGGAAACGATGGCCTGATGGTGATCCAGTTCCACGGTACCGAAGGGCTGCAGTTCCTTCAGAATCTGGTCGAGGTGGCGCTGATCGTCGATGGTGATGGAAACCGCCACTTCAGAAGTGGTGATCATATCGATCGGCGTGCGGTATTTTTCGAAGATTTCGAAGATTTTGCGGAGAAAGCCGTAAGCCAGAAGCATGCGGCTGGATTTGATTTTGATGGCGATGATGCCGTCTTTCGCCGCGATTGCCTTCACGCCGTTGCCGTTGGGCATTTCGGTGATGATGGTGCCTTTTGCTTCGGGCTGCATGGTGTTCAGCAGTTTCACGGGAATATTGAAATGCTGTGCAGGCCAGATGGATGCGGGATGGAGGATCTTCGCGCCGAAGTACGCCAGCTCGGCGGCTTCGTCAAACGAAAGTTGCTCGATCGGGAAAGTTTTCTTCACAACGCGGGGATCGTTGTTGTGCATACCGTCGATATCGGTCCAGATTTGCACTTCTTTCGCCTGGATGGCTGCGCCGATGAGGGAAGCGGAATAGTCGCTGCCGCCACGTTTCAGGTTGTCCACTTCTCCGCGTGCGTTGCGGCAGATGTACCCTTGCGTGATGAAAAGGGTGTCACCTTTATGCTGTTCGAGGAGGTGATTGAGTTTTACTTTGATGCGCGGGATTTCAGGCTCTTCGAATTCGTCGATGCTCATGAACTCCAGCGCGGGGAGGAGTACGGATTTGAATCCGGCTTCCCCGAGGTATGCGCTGAAAAGTTTGGTAGACAGCAGTTCGCCCTGGGCGAGGATGTCTTTGTTCAGCGCTTCGTTGAAGGAAATACGGAGGATGATATTGAGAAACTCAAAATGCTCGTCTACGATGGCTTTGGCGTTGGCCCGTCCGGCTTCCGTTTTCACCAGTTCCTCACAAAAGGAACGGTAGTGGCTTTCCAGCTTGTCGATCTGCTGCTTCGCCTCGGCCTTCTTCCCTTCGGACAGCGAGGTTCCGATTTCGACAAGTGCATTGGTAGTTCCGGAGAGTGCGGACAGTACCACGATTTTGGCATCAGCGTCTGCTGTGATCAACTGCGCCACGGAATGCATACGCTCCGGTTTGCCAACCGAGGTTCCGCCAAATTTTAAGACTTTCATTTTGTTGTGATATATATTACTTAAAAATTGATTTCAAATTTTTTCGCTACTTCGCCGAGGTCTTTCATCACGGGACCGAGGAGCGGGATGCCTGCATCCATTCTGTAGGCCTGCATTTCGCGTTCGGGATCTCCGGGAATGAGGACTTTTTCCTTTCCTTCCACGGTTTTGGCATTACGGAAGCGGTTGATCCAGGTATCCATATGCGACTTAAAATCGTCGGCCGGCCGGAAAGCGTCGACGCGCATGGCGCCGAAGAAGTGGCCGAGCCCTTTGCCCACAGGATCTGGCGGCAAAGGGAGGAAGCTGACGAACGGAGGCGCCCAGGGGCCGTAGTTGGCGCCGGAGAGCACTGCCGAAAAAATATCTACCACCGATCCCAGGCAATAGCCTTTGTGGCTTCCGTGCTCGCGGTCGCCGCCGAGGGGCAGCAACGCGCCGCCGCTCTTCAGCTCGTTGGGATTGGTGCTCGCGTTTCCATCTTTGTCCTGAACCCACCCGGTCGGCGCTTCCAGCTCCTTGCGCTGGAGGATCTCCAATTTTCCATTAGCCGCCGTCGTAGTCGCGAAATCGGCCACGAAAGGCGGCTGCTCCCCTGCCGGAATGGCTACAGCGATAGGATTGGTACCCAGCATGCGCTCCGTTGCGAAAGTAGGTGCTACCAGTGGGCTGGCATTGGTCATCGCCATGCCGATCATATCCTGTTCCAACGCCATCATGGCGTGATACCCCGCAATTCCGAAGTGATTGGAATGGCGGACGCTCACCCATCCGGTGCCGGCGATCTTCGCTTTATCGATAGCCACCTGCATAGCAAAAGGCGCCACCACCAGGCCAAGCCCTCCGTCTCCGTCCACCACCGCAGTCGACGGCGTTTCGTGCACGATCCGGATATCCGGTGTTGGATTGATGCGGCCGGCTTCCCAAAGGCGCACATAGCCACTTAGCCGCGCAACCCCATGAGAATCAATTCCCCTAAGGTCGGCAGACAATAATACTACGGCCGCCAGTTCCGCATGTCCGGCAGAACAGCCCATTTTCAGGAAAACATCGCGGGTAAACGTTTTTAGTTGCCCATACGGTAAAATCTGCTCCATCCTGTTGATTCGGTTATGCCTGAGCGGAAGGACCGCCAAAGTTCATCGGTAAGGAAACCGGTTCCTGGTCCTGAATGGTGCCATGAGCGGATTCATATTTTTTCACATTATCCACCAGCGCTTTCATGAGGCGCTTGGCGTGTTGCGGAGTCAAAATGATTCTCGACTTTACCTTCGCCTTTGGCAGGCCCGGCATCACATTAATAAAATCCACCACAAACTCTGACGGAGAATGCGTGATAATCGCCAGGTTGGCATACGTTCCGTCTGCTATTTCCTCGCTCAGTTCAATATTCAGCTGTTGCTGCTCATCTTGATTTTCCATTATATGTGAATTTGGAAGTACAAAAATAGAAAAAGAGGTGCCAATTCCAGCACCTCTTTTTTTATTATATGTACTACATCACCAGATGTTACCGCGAAGAGAAGGTTAATACTTCGTCCACAATGCGCGGTGCGGCCACGTTATAGGAGTAATTCAGGTGGAATTCCTTCTTAACGGGATCGTAGAAATTAGGCCCCCAGCTCTGGTCCACATTGGGTGTTACGCCCGCCGGAGTGATTGTTACCGAATTGTCCGCATTGATGGTCATAATCATATAATAATTTGCCCCTCCCAGGTCGCCCAGTGGCGCCATTACAGAACGCGGACCAGTGGTAATCAGCTCTTTGTCTTCGCTGATGGCCCGGGGGCCGGCGCTCGGGTGCAGGAAAGTACCCACCGCACGGTAAGTGCCATGCCAGTCGTTTTTGATCACAACTTCGATGAAAATCTTCCCGAAATTGGCCGGCACAACAGCCCCGCTTCCATCCGCCAGCTGGAAACCGATCATCCATTTCTTGGCCAGATCGATTTTATCGGACTGAATTTTCACCTGGAAATTCACCGACGTTTGCCCTGCGGGAATAGACACCGTATGCTGCGGTATGGAATACGTGTTAGCCGGAAGTTGTTCATATTCGGTGCCATGCGCCGTATTATACTGTTCCGCCGCATTGGCGATGAGGTTCACTTTAGCTGAAGCCGCCCCGCTCAAAGGCCCGTTAGACGCCAGCGAAACGTTGAGGTTCATCGTTTGCGGTTCCGCCGCCAGGTCAAATGCCTCGATAACGCGGGTACCGTCGTGCTTGGCATAAAGAAATTGAACGGCGGGAGGCGCTTCGGTATAATCGATGTAATTATCATCGTCCTTGAGGCAACCGGCCAGGAACGTACCTGCCACGGTGGCTACTATTATAAAAGAAAAGGTCTTTTTCATGTTCGGCAGTTTTAGTTTACGTCCCAGAAAAGTTTACTGGTGAATTGATCGATCTTACCCTGTTTGGAAACATTTGCGCCATTGTAGGCTTCTTCGGTTTGCGGATAAAGCAGTCTCACCGGCAAAATGCCTGGACGAACCGCTTCCAGCGACACGGGAATTACCGGAAATCCCGTGCGGCGGACCTCGTTCCAGGCTTCGAGGGAATTGATGAGATACATGGAAATCCACTTTTGGGTATGAATAGCGCGTAGCTTGTTCGGCGAATCATCCCAATCAATATCCACTTCCTCGCTTTCCAGGTAGGGAACTACCAGTTCCTTTTCCACATTCGCGCGCGTAGGATCCACCCCATACGTTCCGGCAAACCAGTCTGCCGTGATATCGGAAGACAACATCATGAAATAGAAACTTTCAGCGACACCTTCTTCATACAGCATCCGCGCATCTCCGAAATTCACGCCCAGCACTTCCACGGCTTCGGCCTGCAGAAATTTCACTTCCGACAGCTGGAACAGGATCGCGTCCTGGTTATGGCTTTTGAAGATGGTAGCCTGCCCGAAAGGCGTATGGTTCGGCGGATTCAGGTCACCCAGGTCGATGCCGGCCGGGGAAGCCGTTCCGAAGATCGCAACGCCTCTTTCGTGATCCACTTTGGAGATGCCGTATTTGGTAGGGCCGACGTATTTGTGTTCCGTGGCTTCACCATCGGCCGCGTCGAGATAATACCGGTTCCAGAAAGGATTTTGTTTGCCTTCAGTTTTCAGGTAGCCGGGATTCACTGCGGCATCTTCCCCGATAAACCCATCGGTATTGGCGGAAAGCGCGGTGAGCAGCGGCATGACGTAGGCTTTGCGGTCGGGAACGGAAGACTGCCGCATGAGGATGCGGAGTTTCACCGTGTTGGCGAACTGCCGCCATTTCATGAGATCGCCATGGAACATGATATCTTCTTCACCTACATGAATGGTATTGTCCGGATTGGTTTCTATCAACAGTTTCCGCGCTTCATCGAGTTGCTTGACCAGGTCCTCATAGATCACTTTGGCGTCGTCGTACGTGGGCGTGAGGTTGGATTTTCCTTTGAGCGCCTGGGCGTATGGGATGTTTCCATACTGGTCGACTACTTGCTGGAAAACGTAGGCCTTCATGATTTTAGCCATCGCGATGTAATACTCATGGTTCTTCAGCTCGAGAGCTTTCTTCTCCACAAATTCATAATCCATGAGGTTGTTGTACGACTGATTCCAGATGCCCTGTTCGGTAGCGCTGGTATAGTTGTAGGTGCGGTAAGTGTTGTAACCGCTTACCACATTGGTTTTGGCCCAATAACCTACTGTCCAGGCGCCGTAGGTTTGGTAGGTATTCACAACGAGGTTGCCGGTGCCGGAGAGCGCCGTGGAAAGGACGGCCTGGGGCGTGGCGTCGCGGGCGTCGTTAGGAGTGGTGTTGACATCCAGCCAGTCTTTTTTGCAACCGACAGCCAGGAATACCACACTCAACAATATCTGGAAAGTTATTTTCTTCATGATCGGATCGGATTAAAAATTAACAGAAACGTTGAAACCGTACATGCGGGTAGGCGGCGTCTGACGGTAGTCGTTCATCCCCACCGCGTTGCCGGCGGTGAAGTTGAATTCCGGGTCGGTGTATTGGTTCGACCTGGGAAGCCAGGTTACGAGATTTCGCCCGGTGAGCCCCACGGATACCCGTTTGATGAATTTGATTCTGGCCAGCAAGTTTTCCGGCAAGTCGTAGGAAAGGCTTACTTCGCGTAGTTTCCAGAAGGCGCCGGATGTTACGTAGTTTTCGCCGATGGAAGTACGGTAGGCGCTTTCGGGCCAGAAATCATAGTTCCCGTCCATCACCAGTACATTGTTGTTATCCACATATTTCCCTGATCCGGCGGGAGATTCGTAAACGGAATTGGGGAAGATGAACCGTTCGCGGTTATAGGAAGCGCTGACGGCCGAGGCGCCTGTAAAATCAAGGTCCGAACCGATATCGTGGTAAACGGAGTAACCGCTCCGGTGTTCGGCCAGCGCGGTGAAACGCAGGCTCTTCCACTGGAAGTTGGTATTAATACCTACGATGTGCCGGGGATTGGTATTCCCGACCAGGAAATAACCACTGGCGCGGCTTGGCATGCCGGTTTCCGCGTCAACGATGATTTTACCGTTATGCTTTTCGTAAACGGTCGACTTCAGCATGGGGTAAGGCTGGCCAGGGATTGCGGCCACATAAGCGTTGCCGGCGGCGGTGGTAAGTGCAAGCTCCGTAAGGTCGGCGCTGATTTCTATCACTTTATTATCACGGTTGGCATAATTCAGCCCGATTTCCCAACGGAAATCCGCGGAACGGAGCGGCAATAATTTCAGATCGATTTCATAGCCTTTGTTGGAAACCTTGCCCGAATTGATGAGGTAGCCACTGTATCCCGTGGAGTTCGACAGGCCCGCCGTGATCGTTTGGTCCAGTGAAAGCTGGTCGTAGTACGTGAACTGCAGGCTGATCCTTCCATCTATAAATCCCATTTCCACACCGGCTTCCTTGGATTTCACGCGCTCCGGGCGCAGGTCGTCGCTTACGGCTGTGTTACCCAATGTGAAGCCCACGGTAGATCCGAAGGGAAATCCGTCGCCACGGACATAGATCTCATCCAACATGTGCGGCCCGATGTTGGCCTGGCCCACTTCGGAATAACCGGCAAAAAGTTTCAGGTAATTGATGGTCCTGTTGCCTTTCAGGAAAGGCAATGCTTCAGACGCCACGAACGACACATCCACGCCGGGGTATCCGAAATTGCGGTTCTTTTTGGAAAGCCGCGAAATGTGGTCGCGGCGGTAGCTACCGTGGATAAAGGCGAAATCCTTGTATCCCAGCGAAGCGTCGATATACTGCGAATGTTCGCGTATGATGGTTTTCTCGTTTTCGCCTTCCAGTTCGCCCACCCGGTTGTCGACGTTGAAGAAACCGGGGTTCACCAGTGCGTTGGCGCGGATGAAGTTCATGCCGCCCCGTTCCTGCCGGATGTTGTTCCCCAGCACCACGCGCAAGTCGAAATCGTTGAAATTCTTCTGCGCGGTGGCCATGAAATCGTATTGATTGAGCACGTAATTGGCGGTGTTATCCTGGAAAAAGCCGTTGGTGATTTCCGCTTTCACCTTACTCGAAGAAATTTCGGTGGTGTAAGGCGTGTAGGTGAATTTATCCGCACGGTCCTGCCAGAAGGAATTTTGGGTGGATGTGGACACACGGCCCATGAGGGACAGCCATTCCGCCGGTTTGTAGGACAGCGTGAAATTCCCGATGAGGTTGTCTGTTTTGGAATCGGTACGGAACTGGTCGATGATGAAATACGGGTTGTAATAGTATTCGTTGTAGTACCCGTTGGGATTGGAGAACTTGTCCGTTTTCCAGTTTTTATAGCGGGTGAGCGGGATGTGCGCGGCGGTATTCATCACCATCCAGTACACGGATTCCTCCAGGCCGCCGCCGTTGGTGTGAATATCGGCGGTGTTTTGGGTGTAGCTGATGTTGGTGCTGGCGGTCACTTTGCCGAATGTCCGGCTGGCATTGACGCGCAGGCCGTTTCTGCCGAATTTGTCTTTGGGTACGACGCCGTTCACTTTCTGGTTTTGGATGGATGCGTAGAAGGTGGATTTGTCGTCGGCGGTGGAAACGGAAAGGTTGTTTTGCAGCGTGAGGCCGGTGTTCCAGAAGTTGTAGCGGTCGCGGTTGGGGGAGTATTTCACTTTCTGGACGGATCCGTCTTCGAGGGGTTTCCCGATTTCCACTTCCGAACCATCGTAGGCGGGGCCATACTGTTGGTTTTCGAACGCGTTGTACACGGGGATGGGTGATTTGGTGGAGCCGGTGCCGAATTTATCCTGCAGCGAAGGGAAGAAGCTGATTTCTTCGAACTGCGTGGAGTTGGAGAGCGACACTACGGGTTTTCCTTTCTGGGCGCGTTTGGTGGTGATGACGATGGCGCCGTTAGAGGCGCGGGATCCGTAGAGGGCGGAAGCGTTTGCGCCTTTGAGGACGTTGACGTCTTCCACGTCTTCGGGGTTGATAGAGTTGAACTGGCTGTTAGGGATTTCCACGCCATCGAGAACGATGAGGGCCTGGTTTTGTCCGGTCAGCGAGCGGTTGCCGCGGAGGATGATACGGGTTTGGGGGTTGGCGGAGTTGTTGATGGTGTTGACCTGCAAGCCGGACACTTTGGCCACGAGGGACGAGGCTACGGTGGTGGCTTTGGCGGTTACGAGGTCGGCGCTTTTCACCTTCCCGACGGAGTAGCCAACGGATTTCGCCTGTCGTTGGATGCCCATGGCAGTGGTAATCACGACTTCCTGGAGGCTCCGTGAGTCGAGGATGAGGATAACGGGCAAGTTGGTTGCGGCACCCACTGCTTTTTCGAGGGTGTTATACCCTACGCTGCGGATGAGGAGCACATCTTTTTCCGAGACCTGAATTTTGTAATTCCCAAATTGATCAGCGGTGGTACCTTTTGTGGTGCCTTTGATCTGGATGGAGGCGTATGGTATGGGTGAACCGTCTTCACCTGTTACCCTACCGGTAATCTGGCGTTGTTGGGCATAAGCCAGGTTACCACTCACCATAAGCATGGCGAGAAAAAGTAAAGCCTTTTTCATAGATGATTTAGATTTTGATTGACAACCGCAAAATAACTAGATTTTTGAATCCGCAAAAATTTTCCGTTAAAACTATGTTAATGATGATTAACGGTATACTGCGGCACATATGCGGCGATCACTAGATAAGTTATTGATCATCACAGGGCCATAAACTTTTCTTGATCGGGTTAAATCGCTTTAAAAAATCGCAAAAGAATTTGTGTAGAAGGCAAAAAAAGCCGGTTTCCTAAGAAACCGGCGGATTGATGATCAGACTGGTGTCAATCAAAATCTAAACCATCAATGATTTTAAGGCTTTACCAGCATTTTAACAGGCGTTGCAATATACGCCGTAATTACTTTTTCGCATAGCGTTTTCCATGAAAGGCCGCAATTATAACAGCAGAAAAGACAATTTGGTTTACTGCCTTAACATGCAGGCGGATCGCAGTCTGAACGCAGTAAGTACTCAACCCAAAAATCATGATCGCTGCCTGTTTTTATTCAAACATGCTACATCATATACAGAAAAATAAATTAGATTTCACCAGAATCTATCTCCTATACATGCGACAAAGTAAGGCAGATGATATCGTGTATAGACAGCCCTTGCACAATTGCACGATGCCAGTAAAAGCTATACTTCGCCCAATCATTCATCAGTTAATGCCCTTACACGGCAATACAACACCCAACCTCAGCGCGACACGACTTAGACTAACCATTATTGCCAATGCTCAACAATCCATCAACGTGCAAGCACGTAAGTATTGACAAATGCAGTTTTCCTGAATGCAATAACGATAAGCCTTTAGAATGCCTGAAGTTCACCGACTGTTCACCACAACTCATATCACTCGACTACAAATACCATTTGCACGCCTGAAATCCAACGACTATTCACCACGATTAATGTCACTTCTCAAACGAATGCCATTTGGATGACTAGAGCTCAGCAACAACAAAAACCGATTCTCCCATACAAGCCGATTTTCACTCGCCCCATTCATATTGCAATTGCAGTTGAATCGTACTCCTGGCCTCCGGAAGCATCCCGTTTCTCCACTCCTGTATCGTTTGCGGAACAGTGCGGCTTCCAGCATACTGCCAACTGAACCACGCATTCCACCTTTCTGCAATTGATCGCTGGATCTGCATTCTTACATATCCTCCTGTTCCACTAAAACGATTGACGGTACCATCACCCGGAAATCCGAGCCCCGACAAATACATACCTTCCCCAGGTGGCCCATCGTACCAGGCGTGACTCCAACTCCCCTTCCATCTACCCTGCCTCCAGTTCCATTGCTGCATCGCTATCCAACCTGGACCACTTTCCAATACCTGGCTTTGCGCTCTCACACGCCAGGTAACCGCAGGTGTCAAAGGTAACTCCCAACGTAACTGGAATTGGTGCCTTCCATAGCTGGCCGGCGATATAACATTGTGCCCCTCCCGAAGTTTATCCTGCATTCGTTCCATGAACCTGTAACTTCCGTGTACCGTGGCATGCCGCGCGGGATTCCAATGTACGGCCAACAACACATCCGATCCCACCGAAGGTGCCCCTACACGGTAGCGCAACCAGGGAAAACCAAACATATCCACATACCCGGACAACAACCAATTGGGTTTTACTTTTACCTGCAATGCGCCGTAGCACCCCCGCTCATTTGCCGCCGTACCGGTAACACCAAACGGCGCACCGTACAACCCGGCGAACCCCGGTTCCCCCGACCGCCAGACCCATCCTGCATCCATCGCCGGCGACAATGCCGCCATGCCACCCTGCATAAATGCCCATCCACCTGCGCTGCTCCTCACCACTTCACCGAAAAAGTGAACGTTCCTCCACGTGAAAGCATGATCCACACCTGCTTCCAATAAACGATCATCCGCAAACCTGAACAACTGGTACAAAGCAGTCCCCCGCTGCAATGGAACAGCAAACCGATGCCCTTGCACATTCACTCCCACGTGCCCCGCTGCCCACCGGCGCTTCCATATCGCGCCCGCCGTATGTTGCCGAACGTTCCCTCTGGCCTCCAATTCCGACGCCGTCCTGTGATAACCTGCCGGCAACAACGTCCCGCCCATTGCGGCACTTTCCTCATCCAGCAGTTTCAACCTGCCATCCAGCTGACGAACCGATAGCCAGGCCGTCAGCTCCGATTTCCGTAACGCCAATGTACCTGCAAGCCCCCTGTAGAAATAAAACTCACCGGCACCCGCATACGGTCTGGCGGCTTCACCTTCCCGTTTGAATTGCATGACTGAAGAGCTCTTCCCCGGCGCCATCCCATGCCATTGCATCAGACCCTGTCCTACATTGATCGTATAATCCCCCACCACCAGGCACTTCAGTAATCCCGGCCGCCTCACCGCCCAATGAAATCCGATATGATCAGGAAGCGGCGTTCCTTTCCGCAGCCACGCTTCTCCGGCGTCCTTCTCCAGCACCAGCCCCCAACCGCCATGCCTGCCCATTGCATACCGATAACGCAGCACCGCTTTATCCAGGCTGCCGGCGTATGCTGGTGGCTTATCAGGCGCCGGAAAAAACGAGGCTCCCCGCCCCGCCCAAGTCCTGGAATATCGCAATTGCAAGGTATGCTGCCCTTCAGTCCAGATACGGCGAAAGGGTACTTGCTCCGCAAATCCATGCCCTGCCATCACATAAGGCAACAACTTCCGGATGAGTGGAAGATCAAACCCTTGCACGGCTTGCAATTCATAGATTGCGGCCAATGGCCCCAGGCGCTTCCTGTGATCAAGTAATTGTTGTATCTGGCCTGGCTGCAGCAGTCCCAGTTCCTGTAACTCCTCCGCGGATGCACTATTGAGATCCAGCGGACGGCGCAGGTAACGCTGCAGTAATGTCCATTGCTCATCATTCTCGCGAAAACTTTCCGGATCCGTTTCCGCCTGCAGCTCCTGCCATTCGGCGTTATGCTGTGACTCCTCCTGCTGTGCGAAACACACACCTGGCCAACACCAAACTGCAGGCAGCACTATCCTTATCAAACAATTTCGATACAACTCCACCAACCCGCCCCGCTTCCGCTTCGGTTCCATTGCATTGATTTTTGGTTAACAAACAATGTTGCTTTTGTTACGGATGCTCCAGACCAATCCATTTGATTATGTATGCTGTGACTCCTCCTGCTGTGCGAAGCACACGCCTGGCCAATACAAGACAGCGTGAAACGCTACACATATCAAAATAATCTCGAAACAACTCCGTCATCCGGAGCATTTTCCGCTTCGGTTCCATCATTATTCAATTCGCTTCGCAGACAAAGTTTCTGCCTTTAGTTATGCTCCCGTCCATTCCATCCAATCATGATGCCCGGCGAAACACCCAGGTACGGATGCCAACGCCCGACTATCCCCATTTTCCACCATCCGGCCGCCCAGCCCACGCCGCAGTAGGGCAACAAAGGCCCCGCCGCATAACCTCCCACCAACACAAAACGTTCCACCGGCCTATACATCAGCTGCACCCTGCCCGACAATAGATAACCCGCCTCCTTCCCCGCTGCCAGCTCCAGCTCCACCGGCAGACCAACCCCGTATGTCAGCGATATCCCCCCATAACCCGCACCTTCCGCACCCATGCGCAACTGCACGCCCAACCGGCACGATTTTCCCACTTCCCAGACCGATCCCATTTCCGCTTCCGGTCCATCCTTCCCATACCCCAATCCCCCCGAAGCCAACACCGCTTTTCCCAGACGCAAACCATACAAAACATGTACACGCGTATCCGCATATCGCCGCACACCGGCATGCAATACCCGCACACCCGCTACCCCACCTCCCACGGGAGTGGCCGCAGTCAGCGCATGCACACGCCACCCGTCGATAAGAAATCGCTGTTCTGAATACCCCCCGCGGCAGTCCGCCGCAACGCGGCCAGGCGCCCCGGCTCGTTCCAGGCGTTGAAGGCCTCCCATATCGGAGGTATCGTAAATAATTGCAGGAATACCCAATGCAGGGCAAGCTGGCAAACAATGGTCATCTCAAATCAGGTTTATCAAACAATGACTTCAAAACTAATGGAGCCGGGCATCCGCACCAAAAAAAATATCTCCGAAAAACGGAGATTGACCGTTCAACGGAGATACTTTTTATTATTGGAAATCCTAGAAAAGCCCGTACAGCTCTGAATCTACACGGGAAATAATTTCACCGAGATCTTCTTCCTTTTCAGGGAACTTATTTTTGTCAACATCGATGATCAGCAAGGGACCATCCTTATATTTCTCGATCCAGCTGTTGTAATATTCGTTTAGCCGCTTCAGATAGTCGAGCCGGATGTTTTCTTCATACTCACGGCCCCGTTTCTGGATCTGCGCTACCAGCGTAGGCACGGACGCCTGCAGGTAAATCAGCAAATCCGGCGGTTTGACCATCGATTTCAGCGTCTCGAAGAAATTGAAATAATTGTCGAAGTCGCGCTTTGTCATCAGCCCCATCTCATACAGGTTGGGCGCGAAAATATGCGCATCTTCATAAATGGTGCGGTCCTGTATCACTGTCTCCTTACCATGCTGGATATCCACCAGCTGCTTGAGGCGGCTGTGCAGGAAATACACCTGCAGATTGAACGACCAGCGGGGCATATCATCGTAAAAATCGCTCAGGTACGGATTATGCTCCACGTCCTCGAACTGCGGAATCCATTTATAGTGCTTCGACAGCATCTCGGTGAGCGTGGTTTTTCCGGCGCCGATATTGCCCGCTACCGCGATATGTTTGACTTTATTCTTTGCCATGCATTGGGGATATGATTCAACAAGATAAATATATCAATAGAAATTGATGCCCATCAGGCGGCGCGCTTCTTTCAGCGTTGCCGCAGCGGACTCCCGCGACTTCTCGGCGCCCTGGCGCATGATCCGGTGCAGGTATTCATGGTCCTGCTGGATCGCCTCGGCCTTCTCGCGGATCGGGCGGATGAAATTCACCATATCTTCCGCCAGCTGCTTCTTCATATCGCCATAGCGGATGTTGCAATTATTGAACGCCGCATCGAAAAACTGAACGGTATCCGGTGCAGACACCAGTTTCATCAGCGTGAAAAGGTTTTCGATATAGTCGGGTTTCGCGGAATTGGCTTCCTGCGGACCGCTGTCTGTTTTGGCTTTTTTGATCTTGTTGCGGATGGCATCGTCGCTGTCGTTAAGATAGAGCGTGGAGTTCTCATTCTCGCTTTTGCTCATTTTCCCGTTACCGTCGAGGCTCATGATACGCACGAGATCGTCGCCGTAATTGAACGGGTACGGTTCGGGGAAGAGTTCGCCATAGCGGTTATTGAAGCGCTGCGCGAAGTTGCGGCTCATTTCCAGGTGTTGTTCCTGGTCTTTGCCCACGGGCACTTTCACGGCGCGGTGGATGAGGATGTCGGCAGACATGAGAACGGGGTACGTGAGCAGGCCGGCGTTCACGTTGTCGGGATTCTGGCGCACCTTGTCCTTGAAGGTCGGTACTTTTTCCAGTTCACCTTTATAAGCCATCATATTGAGCAGCAGGTAAAGCTCCGCGATCTCGGGGATATCGCTCTGCACGTACAATGTTACTTTTTCGGGATCAAGGCCGGATGCGATGTTTTCCGCCAGTACCCGGTACACGTTGCCGCGGAGGCTGGTGGGATCCGGATGGGTGGTCAGCGCATGCCAGTCGGCCACGAAAAAATAACAGTTGAATTCTTCCTGCATCCGGATATAATTGCGGATGGCACCAAAATAGTTACCGAGGTGCAAAATGCCGGTAGAGCGGATGCCGCTCACTACGATTTCTTTTTCCTTAGCCATATCGGGCCGCAAAATAAGAAATTTTAACAAGGCTTTTGGGAAAGGATACATCCGGAACCCGCCCAATAATCCCTATTTTTGTGCGACCGATCACATTTATCGGTTATATGAATACATTTTATTAGCTTTAAATCGTTAATTTAAACACATGGAAGTGAATGACGCCCTGATCCGGCAACTGGCAACCTTGTCCAGGCTGGAAATCGGCCAGGAAGAAGGGGAGGAAATCCGCCTGGACCTCCAGCGGATGATCACCTTTGTGGAGAAACTGAACGAACTGGACACGACGGATGTGAAACCACTGCTGCATATGACCCGCGACGTCAATGTTTTCAGAGAAGATGCGGTAATCCCGGAAATCTCCCGGGAAGAAGGTCTCCGTAACGCACCCGTCCATACCGACGAATATTTCAGCGTTCCCAAAGTAATCAAGAAATAATATGACCCAATCCGTTATCCACCTGGAAGACATCCGGAAAAGCTATTTCATCGGCAAAAACGAGTTACCCGTGCTGAAAGGCGTGACTATTGATATCAACCGGAATGAATATGTAGCGCTGATGGGGCCTTCCGGCTCCGGTAAATCCACCCTGATGAATATACTCGGCGCGCTGGACACCCCTACCGCCGGCAAATACATCCTCAACGGGCACGACGTGAGCAGCATGGAGGATAACGAGCTCGCCCGCATCCGCAACCAGGAGATCGGTTTCGTGTTCCAGCAGTTCAACCTTATGCCCCGGCTTACCGCCCTCGAAAACGTGGCGGTCCCCCTTATATACGCCGGTATCAGCAAGCGCGAACGGGAAGACAAAGCCAGGGCCATGCTGGAAAAAGTGGGGCTTGGGGAACGATATAAACACAAACCCAACGAGCTGTCGGGCGGCCAGTGCCAGCGCGTAGCCATCGCCCGGGCGCTGGTGAACGACCCGTCCCTTATCCTGGCCGACGAGCCCACCGGTAACCTGGACACCAAAACGTCCGTGGAGATCATGGATATTTTCGGTAAAATCCACGCCGGCGGCAACACTGTGGTACTGGTGACGCACGAGGAAGACATCGCCGAACACGCCCGCCGGATCATCCGCCTGCGCGACGGCGTGGTGGAATCCGACAAAATGAACGCCATTAAAGAAATCGTAGCGAAATAGCCCGGCTATCTTTATCATACTGAAGCGGCTGCCTCCAAAAGGCGGCCGCTTTTTTTAGTACATTCGCCCAAAACCCTGGACATGGCATTCAGAATATATACCAAAACCGGAGATAAAGGCATGACCTCCCTCATAGGGGGCACCAAAGTCTCCAAAGGGCACCTGCGCATCGAGACGTACGGCACCGTGGATGAGCTCAACTCCTGGATAGGCCTTGTCAACGACCATATGACCGACCCGGCTGTAAGGGCGATGCTGCGCGAGTCGCAGGACCGCCTGTTTACCATTGGCGCCTCGCTGGCCACCGATCCGGAGAAGGAATCCAAAATGAAACGGCCCGACCTCCACGAGGAAGACGTGAAGACGCTGGAAGACGCGATGGATAAAATGGACGAGATCCTCCCCGAAATGAAGCATTTCATCCTTCCCGGCGGCCATGTGGCGGTGTCACACTGCCATATCGCCCGGTGCGTGTGCCGCAGAGCTGAGCGCCTTTGTGTGGCGCTGCAGGACGAAGGCCAGCCCGTAGCGCCGCTGGTACTGCAATACCTGAACCGGCTGAGCGATTACCTGTTCGTTTTGGCGCGGTATGCGGGGCATCTGCTGCAGGTGGAAGAACTGCCCTGGCGGCCCCGGATGTGATAAAAAGACGGTTAATCGTCGATATAAACGTAACTTTGCAAAAATTTTTCACCATTTCATGAATCTAATATCGGAATTGCGCTGGCGCGGTATGATACAGGATATCAAGCCAGGCACGGAAGAACAGCTGGAAAAGGAAATGACGACCGCTTACGTGGGCTTCGACCCTACGGCGGACTCGCTGCATGTGGGCAACCTTGTTCCCATCATGCTGCTGAAACACCTGCAGCGCGCCGGGCACAAGCCCCTCGCGCTCGTTGGCGGCGCTACCGGCATGGTGGGCGACCCCTCCTTCAAAGCGGAAGAACGCAAAATGCTCGACCTCGACACGTTGCAGCACAACCTCAACAGCATCAAGGCCCAACTCGAGCGATACCTGGACTTCGATACATCGAAGCCCAATTATGCGGAAATGGTGAACAACTACGACTGGTTCAAGAATATCTCTTTCCTGGATTTCATCCGCGACGTGGGTAAGCATATCACCGTCAATTACATGATGGCGAAAGACTCCGTGAAAAAACGCATCGACGGCGACGCCGGGATGTCGTTCACGGAATTCTCGTACCAGATGATCCAGGGATACGATTTCTATCATTTGTATAATACAAAGAACTGTAAGATGCAGATGGGTGGCTCCGATCAATGGGGCAATATCGTCACCGGAACGGAGCTCGTGCGCCGGATGGGCGGCGGTGAAGGATATGCTTTTACCTGTCCGCTGATCAAAAAGAAAGACGGCACCAAATTCGGGAAGTCCGAAAGCGGCAATATCTGGCTCGATGCGTCCAAAACTACGCCTTATGAGTTTTACCAATTCTGGCTGAACGCGGACGATGAAGACGCCGAAAACTATATCCGCATCTTCACTTTCCTGGACGAAAATACCATCAACTCCCTCATCGCGGAGCACAAACTGGATCCGGGCAAACGCCTGCTGCAGAAGAAACTCGCGCAGGAAGTGACGACGTTCATCCATGGCGAGCAGGAATATGCTTTCGCGATCAAAACTTCGGAAATCCTTTTCGGTAATGCTTCAATTGATACCTTGCGTTCGTTGTCGGAAGAACAGTTGCTGAAAGTGATGGCCGGCGTGAAGCAATATGAAGTGCCGGCAGCGGTGCTTGCTGAGGGGAAAGATGTGGTATCGTTCCTGGCGGACGCGGGAATTTTCCCGAGCAAGGGAGAAGCGCGCAAGACGATCCAGGGTGGCGGCGTGAGCCTGAATGGCGTCAAACTGACAGGGATCGACGTGAAGATCGAGGCGGCTGCTTTGCTGACGGGCAATACGATGTTATTCCAGAAAGGAAAGAAGAATTACATCCTCGTTCGTATTGTGTAACGACAACAAATATTTTCCTTGTGAAAGAGGAACGATAATGACCCCGGAGGCTTAAGGGCTCCGGGGTTTTGTTTTTTAATTTTGCAAGTATTCCGCCGGATCTTCGCGAACTTCCCAATCACGCATGTCCTCTTCTCTTTCCCTAGGCAGGAAGAACCCCTTGATACATGCTGAATTTCTGATACAGATCTGGATATGGGATTTATCATAAATGCCAGATCCATTAAAAACCGGTTGCCCCTCAATAAACAATCCTCTTACCGAATCAAACGGCAGGGTTTTGTGCGCGAAATGCTCCTGGACTCCAGAATTGTGTAACCATCCCATAACCGTGTGCATGTGTTCGATCACTCCACAATCAAGATTCCTCGATACAATGTCTTTTGGCAAAGTACCCGTGGGCGCAAAATTCACCGGCATATCTTGTCCTTGAAAACTTCGAACTTGTTTCATGTCAAGATGATATGCTCGAATTAAATCGAGGTAGCGCTGATCAGAAAAATCACAGCAATTACGTAGATCCAGCAGCGCCCCTACAACTGCAGGTTGATTGATCTGCTTCTTCTCACATTTTTGGCGCGCCCAGTCCAGTCCGCGCTTCAGGTTATTCTCCCAAAAATACATTCCATGCCCCAACCACTCGAATTCCCGGTTGCTCGCGAATATACCCTCGCGTTCATTCAATAATCTTGCAGCTACCCTGGCATCACAACCATGATATCCAACTGCATAATTCCCGATATTCATTATTATTGATTTGGGTTAACAAAACAAGTGCTATTGCATCTGCAATTGCCAATATTCCGCTCGGGTAATCCACTGGCTACGATCGCTATACCAGTCGGGTGGATTTCCATTTTCGTCCAGCAATCCGGATTTTATCCATCGCTCCCTTCTGGCTTGCGGGGAATTAAAATGATTCAATATACGCTGCCTTAGCGCCTCTTTCTGATTTTCAAGCGCATCCATCTGTTGTTTAATGGCTGCTAATTCCTCATCGCTTAAATAATGTTCCATGTTGTAAGTTTTGCGCTGAAAGTAACACTTTCGAAAACACAAAACTTTTTTCAAACTTTTTTACGGGATACCCTTTCCGCAACCACGCCGTCAGCCCCTGCGTCATCACGAACACTTGCGTAAAACCCATGTTCCGCGCGCGCTTCGCCGCATACGGCGCCGCTCCGCACAAAGCATCCGTACAATAAAAAACAAGCAAATCATCCTTCCCGCATTCCAGATCCCCCGCGCCATAGTCCCCCGGATCCAAATGCCGCGCCCCAGGAATATGGTGCCGCTTAAAAGACGCACACGGATTATTATCAATCACCCGCACCCCGGGCTCCCCCAACCGGCGGAGCACCTCCTCCGGCGAAATTTCCGCTATCCCGAAAAGCCGGGCCGTTGTTAGCTGCTGTCTCATCTTTTTTTCACAAATCTCAACCCGGGTTATGACAAGGGTATGTCAGCAGCACCCAAACTTATTTTCAACCCATAAAAAAAGCCGCCCGCTCAGCGGACGGCCCCTATTCTTACCCATTGCAATTCAATCTATTGCAACTCATATTTATGCTTATAACGCTCAAACAATTGCTTGTGTTTGTCCGTCAGGTCCAGCTCGCGCCCCTGGATGTAAGCCCGCGTGATCACGCTCGACTTCATATCCAGAATATCGCCCGTGCTCACCACGATATTCGCATCCTTGCCCACTTCCAGCGAACCCGTCTTATCCGAAATACCCAGGATCTTCGCGGCATTGAGCGTGATCGCGCTCAGCGCTTCCTCTTTGCTTAACCCATATGCGCCAGCTGTGCCTGCGTTGAAAGGCAGGTTCCGCTGCTGCCAGAAACCCTCGTTCGAAATACTGAACAGGATACCGGCTTTCTGCAACAACGCCGGCGTTTTGTAAGGCTGATCCACGTCGTCGTCCTGCATCACGGGCAGGCTGTGCGGCTGCGATAAAATCACCGGAATGCCGTATTTCTTCAATACGTCGGTAATCATCCAGCTGTCGGTGCCGCCTACGATCACCACGTCGAACCCAAATTCCTGGCCCATATCCGCCGCGATGATCATTTCCTTCATCAGGTCGCAATGCACGAACAGCTTTTGGCTGCGGTCAAACAGACCTTTTACCGATGCGTACTTCAGGTTGGTTTCCGATTTCTTTCCGCCGTCGTTATAGGCTTTCGCTTCACGCAAAAAGCTTTTCACGGATTCGATTCTTTCCATCGCCGCCTTCACCGCATCGCTGCCAGGCCCACGGGCTTCCGCGCCGAAGGGATTAGAACGGGGCATGAGCCGCGGCATATAGAAATGAATACCATTGTCGGTTTTGTACGCTGCATCTTCCCAATTCCAGGCGTCGAGCTGCACCACCGAAGAACTACCCGTCAGCAGGCCGCCTTCCGGCACAATCTGCGCTATCAGAATACCGTTGGTACGCAGAGTATTGATAATTTTGGAATCGGTGTTGTAGGAAATAATCGAACGGACCGACGGGTTAATATCACCGACCTCGCTGTAATCGTTCGTGGCGCGTACGCTTTCTACTTCCGTGAGACCGAGGTTGCTATCCGTCACGATCAGGCCGGGATATATGTGCTGACCCTGCACATCGAACACGCGCACATCATCGGCCGGGATCGGCACATTGGCGCCCACGGCGATGATTTTGCCGTTATTGAACCCGATCGTGCCGCGTTCGATGATCTGACCGGCTCCCGTGTGGATGGTGGCATTCTTCAGGAACACCAACCCTTTCTGCGCTTTCGCCGGATAAACCGTTTCCTGCGCTTGCAACGTGGCCAGGCAGGCAGTGAGTCCGAGTATGGAGAGGAATATTTTCTTCATGTTACTGGATGTTTTCGTGGTGATGATCTTCCACATCGTTCAAAATATGGTGCTGATGGCCGGCCTGCAGATCTTCGCAATGGTAGATCTCCTCGCGGGAAGGCACCGCTTTCTGCATCGGACCGCCTTTCTTCTTCTCGCCGATCATTTTGGCGATGAGCCGGTTACGCTCCGCGGCGATGCGCGAACGCAGTTCCAGGTCGCGGGCGCGGTCAAAGTACACAATACCGTCCACGATCGTTTGTTCCGCCTTGGCGTAAATGCTGAGGGGATGATCGCTCCAGAGCACTACGTCGGCGTCTTTCCCGGTTTTAATACTGCCTATCCGTTCTGAAACATGCAACAGCTGGGCGGGATGAAGGGTTACCATTTTGAGCGCGAGCTCTTCTTCCATCCCCCCGTACTTTACGCTTTTGGCGGCTTCCTGGTTGAGGCGGCGCGCCATCTCTGCGTCGTCGGAGTTGATGGCGGTAGTAACGCCCACACGCTGCATAATGGTTGCGTTCTGCGGGATGGCGTCGATCACTTCCATCTTATACGCCCACCAGTCGGCGAAGGTGGAACCACCGGCGCCGTGTTCCTTCATCTTATCGGCTACTTTATAGCCTTCCAGGATATGGGTGAAGGTATTGATGCGGAAATTGAACCGGTCGGCCACTTTCATCAGCATATTGATTTCGCTTTGCACATAAGAGTGGCAGGTTACGAAGCGTTTTTTGTTTAGTATCTCCACCAGTGCGTCCAGTTCCAGGTCGCGGCGCTTGTTAGGACCGGCCTTTTCGTAATCCCTCGCGCGGGTGAACGCATCCACCAGCACCTGTTCCACCCCCATGCGGGTTTGCGGGAAACGCACACGGGCCGGCAGGTTCCAGTTCGATTGCTTCACGTTTTCACCCAGCGCGAACTTGATGAAACCGTCGGTTCCCCCGAACTTCAGGTCTTCGGCGTTGGCGCCCCAGCGCAACTTGATCAGCTGGCTCTGTCCGCCGATGGTATTGGCGGAACCATGCAGCAGGTGCGTCGACGTCACACCGCCGGAAAGCTGGCGGTAGATATTGACATCATCCGGGTTCACGACGTCGGCGATCCGTACTTCGGAGGTAACGGACTGCGTTCCTTCGTTTACGCCCCGGCTGATGGCGATGTGCGAGTGCTCGTCGAGGATACCGGGCGTGAGGTGCTTGCCGGTGCCGTCAATCACGCGGGCGCTGCCGGCATTCAGGCCCTTGCCCACCTGCGCGATCTTGCCGTTGCGGATGAGTACGTCCGCCCCTTCGATCTTACCTTCTTTTTCATTCGTCCACACCGTGGCGTTGCGGATGAGGATATCCTGCTGCTTCGGCATTTCTTCAAAACCATACCCTACGAAAGGATAATAAACCTTGCCGGGAGCGGCGGCGGGTTTCTTTTTCGCGGTATCGGCTTTGGCGATGTGCGTGCTGGTCTGCACCGCTTCCCAGGTCACGGGAACGCCCTTATCGTCGATACCGGAACCCCGCATGGTGGTCATGGCGCCCTGCATGAAGCGGATCGCGCCACTGAGGCGGAGCTGGCTGCTGTTGTCTTTGTTATTGTTGACGATGATGGTCACGAGCGGACCGGCCACTTCGATCTTGCCCGGGATCGTGTCTTTATTGACAATAGACGGCGCGCCGGCGGAACCTTTGATTTCCACCGGGTAAGTACCGGTACCGTTGGGATACGTCAGCACGATATTGTATTTCCCGCGCAGGTCGATCCAGCCTTCTTCTTTCAGCTGGTATTTATTTCCTTGCACCCAGTTTTGATACAGCACGGTTTGCTCTTCGAAAATAGGCCCGGAGGTGATGAGGAAGTTGGCCAGTTTGCCGGCGTCAAGTGTTCCTGCTTTATCGGAAATTTTAAGAATGGAAGCGGGCGTTTGGGTGAGGGCTTCGAGGGCTTTTTGTTCTGACAGTCCGTTCTCGATGGCTTTGCGGAGGTTGGAGAAGAAAGTTTTTGCATCTTTCACCTCAGCACCCGTCAATGCGAAAGTAATGCCAGCCTTTTCGAATGCGGCAGGGTTGGAAGGCGCCAGCTCCCAATGTTTCATGTCAGCGAGCGCAACAAAGCGCGCGTCTGCCGGGTCTTCCACGTCCATAGCTGCGGGGAAGTTGAGTGGCACGATGAACGACGCTTTGGTAGCGAGCATTTCCGGCATCCGCTGGTATTCGTTGCCTCCGGCTTTAATAACGTATTGCACACCGAATTCATCGCCGATCTTATCAGCACGGAGCACGTTCCATTTTTCGTTGGCGTCGAAGATCTGCACGAGGTTCTGCTGATCGTTCCAGGCCTGGAGGCTGAGGTTGACGCCTTCGGCGGAAGGGCTTCCCTTGTACCATTGCGCATCCAGGTATTGCTGGCGCAGCAGCGCGATAGCGCCCATGAGGGAACTGGGGTAATCCTGCGAGGAAGAACCTTTGTCGAATGAATAATGTGACGACGCCCGTTCGCGGATGATGGTTTTATTCTCCCGGTCGGCCGCCAGCGTTACCAGCGCACCCGTGCCGCGGGCGATGCCGTCGTGCTGGTGGGTGAGCACTGCTCCAAAACCCTGTTCCCGCAAGCTCTTCGCTTTGGCCGCATCTGCGCCGAAAAGCTGCACGGCATTCACTTCGGGCTTCACGGACTGGTTCCAGTTGTACGCACCTTTGGTGTTGGAAACGAACTGCTGGGAGCCTCTTCCGCCGCCGCCGCGTGTTACGGAAGGCATGCCGTAGTCGCTAAAGAGTTCGATGAAGGAAGGGTAGATGAATTTCCCCTGGCAATCGATCACCACGGCATCTTTCGGGACTGCCGCCCCGGGTGCCGCTGCGATGATCTTGCCATCGCGGATAACGAGGGTCGCGTCTTTCAACGTCGTTTTCGCGTTTTTAACGATTGTGGCACGGGTGAAGGCGTAACAGCCCTCCCGGGGCTCGGCCACGCCGTTGACAGGGAAAGTCTGCTGGCCCAGCGCGGCGCCGGCCGGCAGCAAAGCCGACAGTCCGCATACCGCGCCGATGGCCCACCGCGTTATAAAATGGCGGCGATGGTGCTTCCCCGGCTCCGGCAAACTTGTACCGGCAGGAAATTGAGTTGCTTTCATGGCAGGTTGATTAAGATACGTTTAGATGATGGCTGATACGATATGGTTGCCGGCACAGGTTCAGATCTGGAAAAAGCACGGCAATCAGGCTACAATACAGCTACAAGTGTTAAATTTAATAAATGATTATCCGCTGAACCTAGTATTTTAGTATAAATTATTTAAGCGGTATCCACCAGGTATTAACACGGCATCAGATATGAAAAACAGGATTATGCTCATGACGCTCCTGCTCGCAGCCTTCACCGTCGCTGCGCAGGCCCAGGATTCAACGCAGGCCCGCGGCCACCGCTGGGACGCTGCAGGCAAGGCCGATAAAATGAGTGATAAACTCTACCGCGAGCTCGGCCTATCCAAAGTACAGCGCAAAGCCATTTACGATATCAATGAAGACATCGCCCGCAAGCGCGACGCTACCAAAAAGAACGCCGCCATCAGCTCCCGCCAGCGCATGCAGGTATACCAGCAACTGGATACCGAGCGCAACCGCCGCTTCCGGGAAGTGCTGACGCCTTCGCAGTATAAGAAATGGAATGATTGGGAATTGAAGAAGAAAGGCGATATGGAAAAGAAAATGGATCGCAAGCAGGACAAGAAAGACGCGCGCAAAACCTCCAACGGATGAGCGTAACCCATCGCTCCGATGCGGAAGCCATTTATCTGCATGCCGTTGCCGCAGTGCAGCCGCGCAAATTCGTTCCGCCGAACCTGCCTGTCCCGCCACCCGGAGATGGGCGCATCTTTCTGCTGGCCGCCGGCAAAGCCGCCGCAGCCATGGCTTATGAAGCCGAACAAATACTGGGGCACAGGCTGAGCCACGGTTTCGCGGTTTCCAGCCACGCCCCTGACGAATTCCCCTTACAAAAAACGGAACTGATCACGGCGGGGCACCCCGTCCCGGACATCAACAGCATCATTGCCGGCACCACCATGCTGCAGCTGGCGGCGGGCCTGAAGCCCGGAGACCACGTCGTGTTCCTGCTTTCCGGCGGCGCCTCCTCACTGCTGGCCGATGTGCCGGAAGGTGTTTCGATGGAAGAGTTGCAGCTGGCGTTCCAGTTACTGCTACATTCCGGCGCGGATATTTCGGAGATGAATACCGTCCGCAAGCATCTGTCGGCCATCAAGGGCGGACAGCTGGCGCGGGCCATCCATCCCGCCACCGTGCATTCCATTTTACTTTCCGATGTTCCCGGCAACGACCCGGCGGTGATCGGCTCGGGCCCTACCGTGGCCGACCATACCACATTCGCCGACGCACTGGGAATCATAGATAAATACCAGCTCCGCGATCGCGTGGCTTCCGGCATCCTGCTGCACCTGGAGCAAGGCGCGGCGGGGCTTATCTCCGAAACTGCGCGCCCCGGGGAGCTGCCGCATGCCTCGCACGTGGTGGCGGCGAGCAACCGCATCGCGCTGGAGGCCGCGGCGCAGAAAGCCATGGAGCTGGGCTATCATGCCACCATTCTTACCGGCAACGCTACCGGACGGGCCCGCGAGCTAGCCGCCTCGCTGGTGGAGCAGGCGCTGGCTTACACCGGTCCTTTCCCGGCTTGCCTATTGGCCGGGGGAGAGTCTACCGTGCAGGTAACGGGCAACGGCCTGGGCGGGCGCAACCAGGAACTGGCGCTGGCGGCGGGCATGTTGCTGAAAGATACGGCCCGCATCACTTTCCTCGCCGCCGGCACGGATGGCATCGACGGTCCCACCGACGCGGCAGGCGCCGTGATCGACGCGGAAACCCTGGCACAGGGGCCTGATCCCCTGCCTTTCCTCGAAAACAACGACAGCTGGCATTATTTCCATCAAACCCATACCCACATCCGCACCGGCCCCACCAACACCAATGTGATGGATCTGGCCGTCATTCTCATTCACGGCCCGGCAAACGTTTGACAAATTCCTTTCAGATAATTTGCTTATCTGGTTCGTAATGCTAATTTTGGGAAACTAAAAAAAATCGCAAGTTTATGCTGAGAATGGAACAGACCTGGCGGTGGTTCGGCCCCAAAGATCCGGTGAGCCTTTCCGATATCCGGCAAGCCGGCGCCACAGGTATCGTTACTGCACTCCATCACATTCCCAACGGCACTGTATGGACCAAAGAAGAAATCATGCAGCGCAAACAGGAAATCGAAGCAGCAGGCCTCGTTTGGTCTGTCGTGGAAAGCGTGCCCGTGCATGAAGACATCAAAACGCAAACCGGCCGCTTCAAAGATTACATCAAAAACTACCAGCAATCGCTCCGCAACCTCGCGGCT
Organism: Chitinophaga pollutisoli; assembly: GCF_038396755.1. Lineage (NCBI taxonomy): Bacteria > Pseudomonadati > Bacteroidota > Chitinophagia > Chitinophagales > Chitinophagaceae > Chitinophaga > Chitinophaga pollutisoli. Next base: position 2,251,201 of record NZ_CP149822.1, read on the forward strand.
TGCGGTATCCATACTGTTACCTACAACTTCATGCCGGTGCTCGACTGGACCCGCACCGACCTGGCTTACACCGTGGAAGATGGCTCCAAAGCTCTCCGGTTCGACAAAGCCCAGTTCATGGCATTCGACCTCTTCCTGCTGCAACGGCCCGGTGCGGAAAATGATTATCCCGAAGAGGAAATCTCCCGTGCCAAGGAACAATTCGACAGCATGACGGCCGACGAAAAAGCACTGCTCCAGCGCAACATCATCGCCGGACTCCCCGGTTCCGAAGAAAGCTTCACCCTCGAACTTTTCCAGCAGGCGCTGGATAAATATAAAGACATCGACGCCATCAAGCTCAAGCTTCATCTCTTCTACTTCCTCCAGCAAATCGTGCCGGTAGCCGAAGAAGTGGGCGTGAAGCTCGCCATCCACCCCGATGATCCTCCGTATCCCATCCTGGGCCTGCCCCGCGTGGTGAGCACTGAACAGGATGCCCGCGAACTGCTGGCAACCATCGTTTCGCCTTCCAACGGGCTTTGCTTCTGCACCGGCTCCTACGGCGTGCGCGAAGATAACGACCTGCCCGGGATGGTGGACCGCCTCGGCGATCACATCCACTTCATCCATCTCCGATCCACGAAGCGCGACGCACTGGGCAACTTCTACGAAGCCAACCACCTCGAAGGCGATGTGGATATGTACAGCGTGGTAAAAAACATCCTCGCCGTGATGAAACGCAGAGGCGTTTCCATCCCCATGCGCCCCGACCATGGCCACCAGATGCTGGACGATCTCCACAAAAAAACCAATCCCGGTTACAGCGCCATCGGCCGCCTCCGCGGGCTCGCCGAACTGCGCGGCCTCGAAATGGGGATCGCAGGGAAATAATCCGATATCATTCTATAGCGATAAAAAGTAGCCCGGTCTTCGAAAGACCGGGCCTTTTTGTTTAAACACACACTACGAAAACAAAACCAATGAAACAGTGGTTATTGTTTCCAAAATTCTTGTCCGCTGAGGTGCATCAGTTCCAGGCCCGCGAGCGATAACTGGTACTGGTACTGGATTTTAGACAACTGTGCTTCCAGCAGCGAGGTTTGTGCGTTCTGCAAATCGAGGTAAGTGATCACCCCGTTCTTATAGCGGCTCTGTGCCAGCGTAAGGGCGCGGTTCGCCTGTTGCAGCAGCACTTCCGCCGTTTGCAGCCTTTCCAATCCCGCCGAAAGGTCAGCGTGCTGTTGCGCGGCTTCCTTTTTCAGGCTTTCTTTCACATCCTGCGTATGCAGCTTAGCGATTTCCGCTTCGGTGGCAGCGATATGTTCCTGCGTGCGGAGTTTTTTACCGTTATAGATGGGCACGGAAAGGCTCACGCCGGCGTAATAGTTAAATTTCGGTGTGGTGATCTCAGGCAGGTATCCATTCTTGAAACCCGTACCGGCATTCAGAAACAGCGCAGGCTTGTACTGCGCCTTCGCGATACCGATGCCGGTTTCCGCCACTTTTTCCTTTTCCAGGGAAGTGCGGATGGCGGCGTTATGGCCAAAGTCTTCGGCGGGCGGAATGGCCCAGGCGAAATCGGAGTGCACGGAATCTTTGAGCGGTTCACCCGTGAGATATTCCAGCGCGGCAAGTTGCTTTTGCAGGGAATTCGTGAAATCGACCTTCTTATTGCGATATGATTCGAGCTTCACACGGGTATTGATCAGATCGAGATCGATGGCATCTCCGTGTTTCAACTTGTTCTCCACCATGGTTTCCGTTTCTTCGAGGAGATGGATGTTGGCATCCTGCACGGCGATGTTATCCTGCAGAAATGCGATGTTGAGATAGACGTTGGCCACCTGGTACGCCAGCTCTTCGCGGGCTTCGGCGGTTTGTACGCCCAGGAGGCCGGCCTGCGCTTCCGATTTTTTGATCTGGCTGCCGGATTTGCCGAAGTCGAGCAGCAGTTGCCGCGCTTCGATGCCGGCGTTGATATTTTCGGAGGGTACTGGCTGGAAAGTGAAATCGCTGCCGGGCAGTTGCACCTTGGGAACGGGGTACACATGGCTGTAATTAGCCGTACCACTTACTTCCGGAAGACGGCTCGTTTTGGCGAGCGTGGTCTGGTCGGCCGCGATGCGCTGTTGCGTTTCCATCGCTTTGATCTGCGTGAAATGGGAAAACGACTGCTGCACGAGGTTTTTCAGCTCTCCGGGGGCCGACTGGGCGAAAGCCCTTCCGGCCGTGCAGGTCAATATGATGATCAGTGCTTTTTTCATGTCTTGAGTGTTTTTTATCAATGCGCATGTTCCGCCGCTTCCTTCATGGCGTCGGCGCTGAGGTTTCTTTTCTTCACGAACAGCATCAACGGCAGCACGCAAACGAAAAAGATCCCCACGATGCGGAATGCGTCGAGGTAAGTGAGAATATATGCCTGATTGGTGACCAGCCCGTCGAACATGGATAAGCTCGCGCGATGTGCGTCCGCCACGGCCATGCCTTTCGCGGCCAATGCGTTGCCCATTTGCTGGAGGCGTTCCGTGGCCACGGGGCTATCCGGCCCTACATAAGGCAACAGCTGCGTGCGGTGTTCCAGGTACTGGCGCGCGACGTACGTATTCATGAACGCAATCCCGAAGGAACCGCCCAGCTGGCGGAGCATGTTGTTGATGGCGATGCCCTGCGGCATTTCGCGGGGCGTAAGACCCGACACGGCCTGGTTGGTAAGCGGAACGCTCAGCATGGCGGAGCCGATACCCCGCAGCAGCAAGGGCCAGAAGAAAAACATCTCCCCTGCGTCGGGACTGGCGGCCGACATCCAGAAGCAGAATATCGCGAACATGAGGAAGCCGGCGGTAATGAGATACTTCGGCGGAACGCCGCGCTGGATCGCTTTGCCCACCATGGGCATCATAATCGCGGCCATGATCGCGCCAGGGAAGAGGCTTTCACCGGTCAGCGTGGGCGTATAGCCCATAACGCGCTGCATCCAGACGGGATAGACGAACATCGAACAGTAAATCCCCATCCCCATGATAAACGTGAGCAGGGTCGTGATCGCCAGCGTCCGGTTTTTGAGCACGTGCAGGTTTACGGCCGGCGCATCCGTCCGCAATTCCCACCAGATAAACGTGATGAAAGCCACAACCGCGGCCACGGTAAGCACCAGGATATGCGTGGCTTCAAACCAGTCTTCCGACTGCCCTTTCTCCAGGATGTATTGCAAACTCCCCACCCAGATACAAAGCAACAGGATGCCGAAGTAATCGATTTTAATGGCTTTCCGGTTGATGTTGTACTCGTTCGGCTGTTTGTCAATGAACGAGAAAACGAGGAACGCCGCGATGATGCCGATGGGAACGTTGAGGTCGAAAATGAGCGACCAATGGAAATTGTCCACGATGATCCCGCCCAGCGTGGGCCCTACGGTAGGACCGATGATCACGCCCATCCCGAAGATGGCCGAAGCCGTGGGCCGTTCGTAAATCTCGAACGTATCGAACAGGATCGACTGCGAGGTACTGAGGAGTGCGCCACCGCCTACGCCCTGCAGAAATCGCCAGGCTACCAGTTCCCACAAGCTGCCCGATTGCCCGCACATGTACGAGGCAAAGGTGAAAATGAGAATGGAAGTGAGATAATAGTTTTTACGGCCGAAATAGGAAGCAAGGAACCCGGTCATGGGGATCACGATCACGTTCGCGATGGCGTATGCCGTAATGACCCACGATGCGTCCTCAATGGTGGCGCCGAGGTTGCCGCTGATTTGCGACAGCGCCACGTTCACGATCGTGGTATCGATCAGCTCCAGCATGGTGGCGGAGATGACCGTGGCCACGATGATCCATTTGGCGAGGCCTTTTGGTTTCGCTGTCATGCCCTTAGTATTTTAAAGCCACTTCCACGCTCAGGCCGGCGCGGAGGCGGTCGAGGTATTGGTCGGCGTTGTCAATGGATATTTTAACAGGAACACGCTGAACGATTTTCACGAAGTTGCCGGTGGCGTTATCTGGCGGCAGCAGGGAGAATTTAGCCCCGGTGGCGCGCGAGATCGCCGTAACATGGCCTTTGAGGTGCAGATCGCTGAAGCCGTCTACTTCAATGTCAGCTTCCTGACCTACGGAGATATGCGCCAGCTGCGTTTCCTTGAAGTTGGCGACGATGTAAAACCCGTTTTCATCCACGATGGTGAAGAGGCTTTGCCCCGCCTGAACAAACTGTCCCGGCTCGATGTTCTTCCGGCCGATGCGGCCCGCGATGTTCGCGGTAACGTGCGTGTAGCCCAGTTTCAGTTTGGCCTGTTCCACGGCGGCCTGTTTGCTGGCGAGGAGCGCCTCCGCCTGCTGGACCTTCGCAGCCGCTACCTGAACGGATGACGCTGCCAGGGTGATGTTATCCCGGGCGGCGAGGTACTGTTTGTCGTTAGTAAGACTGGCCGCCTTGGTGTCGTCGAGCTGGCGGTTGGTGATGGCCTGGTCATCGAACAGCGCCTGGTCGCGGCGGAGGTCGGCGGAGGATTTGTCTTTCTTTACCAATGCCACCTGCGCGTTGGATTGCGCCACGGTAATGCCGGCGTTGGCATTGGCGAGGTTGGCGCGGGCGGTGGCCAGGTCAGCCGATGCCTGCTGCGCGTCCGCTTCGGCCTGCCGGAGTGCGATGCGGTATTCTTCGTCGTCGATGGTAACGAGCGTATCGTGCAGGTGGACGTTGCCGTAATCCTGTACGTTGAGCCCTTTTACATATCCCGCTACCCGGGCGATCACGGGAGCGGAGTGCCCTTCTACCTGGGCGTTGTCGGTGGTTTCGTGGTGGCGGGCGTAAAGCCACTGTTTAACGCCGAAAATGGCGCCAGTAAGGAGGATGGCGATGAAGATGAGTCTCGCCACAACTTTGCCCCTGCGGGGGCTTGCGGGTGCAGTTTCCATGATGTGTGTGTTTTTCAAGAAATGGCGCCAAAGGTAAACCGAGTTTACCAAATAGACAAATAAGTTGACCTTTTTAAATTTTTATTATCTTTGTATGACAAAAGGCGATTATTTTTAGCCATTCATCCAAAACTGGCCGCACGATTATGACTACAACTGACAGAGACAAGCAACTGGCTGATATTATTGCACTTCGCCCAAAACTGCTGATCCGGCTTTTGAGCATCGTTAAAAAGGATTACGACGCGAGGTTAACGGAGCATTTACAAAAGAACGGGTACGCCGATTTTAAAATCGGGGATATGGTACTCATGGCGAATATCTCTACTGAAGGAACGATTAACAATGAATTGGCGAAAAAGGCCCGCATCACCAAACAGGCCATGAGCAAAGTGGTGAAAAACCTCGAAGCCATCGGCTACATCATTACGCGCAAGCATGAAACTGACAACCGCGCCACGGTGATCTTCCTCAGCGAAAAAGGAAAACAGCTGATGATCGACATGTTTGGCGCCGTACAGGAGATCCAGTCGTATTACACGGGCATCATCGGAGAAAAAGACGCGGAGCTCCTTCGCGACGTCCTCTTCAAACTCGCGGTGGAACTTCATCCCACTATTGTCAACGGTACACCCTGACGTAAATATTTCCCCTGATCTTTGTAAGGAAAAGACCACTCCGCCGGCACCTGAACCCTGCCGCGCCCGCGGCTGCATGGAAGTAGCATAAAAAAGTTGGTGAAGCCGGCTTTTTTCGCTGTGCAGCCGCCGTTGCGTCGCACACTGCAGCATTTGTACAAAAAAAGATGCCGGCTCAGACGAGACCGGCGTTATCATATTCCACGTCTACAGTAAAACTTTTCAATAGCTTTATTGTGAATACAATTCTTTTTCCTAAATATTAACCATCCATATTTCGGGATTGCGGACGGGCAGGTTGCGCCAAACTTCCTCCACTTCCGAGCTATGGGGCAAACGCTCCCACAACCTGAAATAATCCTCCTTCCCGTAAACCGCCGCCGCAAATAACAGGAACGGATGCGCCATGGGCCATTCTTCCCAATACATCACGTCTTTGCCATACGGCCATAAACTTTTCTGCTGAACATAGGGGAACATAAAGGATATGCCTTTACCGATCGATTTGCCCTGCGCATCCCCAAACTTCCAGATCCCCCCGCCGCGCGGGCCCAGGATCTGGCAAATGGTGGTCATGGCATCCAGGTTGAATAACGCATAACCAAAAGGTTTTGTTCGTCGCAGCTCCAGCGGAAAACTGCCATCCTCCGCCATCTGGCCGGGCAGCAGCACTTCCTTATACCGTCGCTCGCAAAATTGCAGCCATGTCGTATCCTTCAAAAACGAAGCGAACGCCGCTACCTGCATCACCCAACAGGTGCCGTGGTTGTTCTTCGCATGCATTTCGTCTTTCCCGTAAGGATGCTCCGTCATCCACTGCAGATATTCCCTGAACCACCGGCGCACCGCTTCCAACTCGCGCCCTTTTATCACGCCGGCCTTTTCCATGATCCGCAATGCCTGCGCCACCTCCAGCAAATGAATCGTATCGATGATACCGATCCCCCGGCCCGTCGCCCTCCCTTTGATCGCCTGGGCGTACAACAGATGCGGCGCCATCCGCGTGGCGCTGTCCGCGAACCACGCCAGGATATGCCGCTTCGCATGATCCAACCCCGCCCGATCACCATCCGCCACATACGCCGCCGCCAGGGCTCCCACCACCCGGCTGAACCGCACCATCGCCTGCCGGTGCGCTACAAAATTGCCAGGGTTCGTTTGCCCGTCGCGCTGCACATACGGACTATCCCGATGCTTCGGGTCCGGCCACCAGTAATCGCCCTCGGAATAAAAATCGTGCTTCCCGCCGGCACTGCGGTCGCACGATGCTGCGGTTACCGTTACCGGCTGCTGTTGCATGGCCCACGCCGCGTCTTTTTGGATCTGCGCGGAACGCACTGCCAATGCGCGCCTCAGCCAGCCGCCCTCCTGCGCCCGCAAGCTTTGCAGGCACATCAGGCTTATCGATATCAGGACCAGTTTCTTCATTCAATAATAAAAATTGCTATCGTTACATATTATGCGGCTTCCTATTGCCGGCCCCTCAAACATCGTTGCCCGCTAAAACCGCTGCGCAATCACTTTGCTATAATCGTCGTTTTACCCTTCTGAATAAGCACGGCTTTGTCCTCCACAACCGGCAACCTCAGCTCCGGCAATTTGTCCGGCGCGGCAATGCGCTTGTTGACGGCGTATCCGTAATCCTTCAGTCCTCCGCTGTTTTCCATGCTGGCGGCGGGTGCGGAAATGTTGACGGGTTCGTTCGTCCGGATGATTCGCCCGCCGGCGTTTCTTGCCGAACGGATGACCGCCGTTCTCAATTTCCCGTTCTTCCAGGTGATATCCACTTCCATCCCGCCTTTCACTTTCAAACCTTTCACGCTGCCGCTGGGCCAGGCAGACGGTAACGCGGGCAACAGATGGATCACGCCGTCGTGGCTTTGCACCAGCATTTCCGTGATCCCCGAAGTGACGCCGAAGTTGCCGTCGATCTGGAAGGGCGGGTGTGCGTCGAACAGATTGGCGTAAGAGCCGCCGCTGTTGTCTGCCACGCTGATGGAATCCATTTCGGCGAGGAACAATTGTTTATTGAGCATCGTGTAGGCGTGGTCGCCGTCTTCCAGCCGCGCCCACCAGTTGATCTTCCAGGCTTTGGACCAGCCGGTGCCGCCATCGCCCCGGAGCTCCAGGCTGCGTTTGGCCGCTGCGGCCAGTTCCGGCTCCCTTCGCGGAGTAATGGCGTTACCCGGGAAGAGGCCGTACAGGTGCGACAGATGGCGGTGCTTGTCGTTGGGATCGTCCCAATCGAGGTACCATTCCTGCAATTGCCCGAGCCTGCCCGCCTGGAACGGGTACAGGTTTTTGAGCTTCTGCCGGATCTGCGAAACCAGTTCCTTGTCGCGCCCCAGCAAGGCCGCCGCCTGCGCGGTGCGGTTGAGCAGGTCGTGGATGATGGCGATATCCATTGTGGAAGCGATGCTCACGGAGCCTTTGCGGGCGCCGTTCACCAAAAAGTTATTTTCAGGGGAAGTGGAAGGATTGGTCACCCAATGCCCCGCACTATCTTTTACCAGCCATCCGAGCATGAATTCAGTAGCGCCTTTCATGAGCGGATAGGCGGTTTGGGCGAGAAAAAGACTGTCGCTGTTATACGCGTAGTGCTCCCAGAGGTGGCGGCAGAACCAGGCGCCGGCCATGGGCCAGATGCCCCAGCGCGGCTCACCCCGTGGATCCCGCCAGTCGAAGCCACCGGAAGGTGCGGTTATGGCCCAGATGTCGGCGTTATGGTGGACGGTCCAGCCGCCCAATCCATAATTCACTTTCGCCGTTTCTTTCCCGTTTACCGCGAGTTGCCCGATGAAGTCGAACAGTGGTGAGGCGCATTCGGACAGGTTAGCCGTTTCGGCCGGCCAGTAATTCATTTCGGTGTTGATGTTGGTGGTATAGTTAGCGCCCCATGGCGGCTGCATTTTATTGTTCCAGATACCCTGCAGGTTCATGGCCGGCCCGCCCTTCCGCGAACCCGCGATCATAAGATACCGCCCGAACTGGTAAAGGAGCGTGGTGAGCTGGGGATCGCGGTTCCCGCCGGCGAGGGTGTATTCTTTCAGCCGCACGTCCGTCGGTTTTTTGGAAGAAGTGTCTTTTCCTAAGTCGAGCGCCACGCGAAGGAAGAGTGGCTGGTAATCGGCGAGGTGCCTTTGCAGGAGGGCCGAAAACGTCATCCCCGAAGCCTTCGTCAACGGCGCCAGGGCTGCGGAATCCGCGCGGCGGCCATTTCCGACGGGATCGTTGAACGGACCGTTAAAACCCGTTCCGATGGAAACGAGGAGCGTCACTTCCGTGGCGCCCTGGATATGCAGCTGCTGGCCGTCGGCGAAGGACTTGCCGTCGGTGAGCCGCGCTTTCACATGCACTTCGTATGGTATGCCTTTGGCCGGATCGTATTCGATGGTGCGTTTTTCATACGGCCGGTGCGGTACGTACGAAGGGCATTGGCCTTTCATGACCAGGTGGTCGCGGTTCATGGAGGTAACGGCGGACCGCATGGGATTACGGAAGCCCACGGTGAAGTCCAGCGCATTCTTGCGGCTGCTCTTCCATCGGATGACGAGCAGCTGGTCGGGGTACGATACAAACATTTCACGCGTGTATTCCACCCCGTTATCTGTATATTTTACATGTGCTTTCGCGGTGTTGAGGTCGAGGGATCGCTCGTATCCGGAGGCTTTCCCGGCATTGGTTTGTTTGAGGAAAAGCCCTCCCAGCGTAAGGTACCGGGCGGAATAGGGCCCGAGCATGAGCCGGCTGAGCGAGTCCGCTTGGAGGTATTCCCCGTTCCAGAGCGCCTGGCGCACCAGCGGCAGCGTGTTATAGGCGCCGGGATTATTGCCTACGCCGGGGCCGCCACTCCATAAAAACGCCTCGTTCAGCTGCAACTGCTCCTCTTCCACCCCACCAAAAACCATGGCCCCGATGCGCCCGTTGCCCACCGGCAGCGCCTGGTTCCAATTGGCCGCGGGCTGGCGGTACCAGAGTTTTAATAAGGGATCCTGCTGCTGGGCTACCGCCACCGTTGCGGAACAACACAGCCATGCAGCCACCCAGCCTTTCATGCTTCTTTTCATATCGGTATTGCTCACATTTTTTCGCTCCGGAAATTGCTTTCCCGTCCACAGGCATACGGCCATAACCGTAGCGCCCGTGAACTGCAGGAAAACTTGAAATGATTGGAAAAGTACATGATACTACTTTTCATAACGCGGTGCCCCGCAGGGCATATAACTAAATATTTACTGTTAACGCTGACGACGTGCTGTTTACGCAAACGTTTGCATCCATACCCAAAAATCATCCTGTCAAACAGCACTGCAAACCGGAACCGAAATTATGCAATCGGTTGCACAATACAAAGCATTTTTTTAACGGATGCTGATACTGGATTCGCCAATCAGAGCGCCGGGCTACTGAATCCTAATCTTTTCAAACCCGTTTTTACTTCCGGGCAACTCATGAAAAGCCTCCACAGCAGCCCGCTCCGGTAGTTTTCGATCATCACCACGATCGGACCCTGGTCAATGGCCAGGTACTGGTAATCAAACCAGTTCGTGGTTTCGTTGAACGCATCGTAAAACCCGTACTCGCCCCACAGGCGGTCGCCCAGCTTATCATAAAAATGCCGCATCGCCTGCATGGAATATTCCGGGGTGTAAGGGAATGAAGATAAAGCCGCCGTCGGCGTAATCACGCCCAGGTCGTTTGTAGGACTGTGCGCATTGTAAAACTCGTGGTTGTCGCTGGCGGTGAGGCCCCAGCATTCCGGCCCGTAACCTTTAAATTTCTTTGGATTGTCGATGCAATATTGGCGGTTGATGAGGGTATGGTTACGGTTCTGTTCCCAGTAATCGGCATACTGATCCTTCAATCCGCGGGGATCGAGGCCGAGGAAGGAATAATGGGCGAAGAAGAGCGGCCCGCCATAAGGAAATCCCAACGGCAATTTGATGCCGTAATAATCTTTCCCGTTATAGAAATGGGTATTCACCGCCCAGCCCTGGTGGTAAGCTTTCGGCGAGATGGGATAGGTGGGAGAAGAAGCCGCCAGCACATAAGCGATCAGGCATTCATTATACCCCCGTACCTGGTGATTCATGGCCCATCCCTGGTTGGGCGACCAATGCCAATACAGCACATCCTGCCCGCCCTGTGTGTACCAGTTCCATTCCGTTTCGCTCCACATCCAGCCGATTTTGTCGCGCAGCTCGCGCTCTTTGGGCGCTTCCCGGTCAAAATACTGGCGGACGCACAGCAGCCCCTGCCACATGAAAGCGGACTCCACGATATCCCCGCCATCGTCGCGGCGGCTGAAGGGCACCGTTTTCCCCGTGGCGCCATGCATCCAGTGCGGCCAGATGCCGTGATAGTGGTCGGCTTTCAGGAGAAAGTTGACGATCTTCAGCAACCGGTCCAGCCCTTCTTCCCGCGTAATGAATTTCCTTTCAATCCCTACCAGAATGGCCATCACCCCAAACCCCGACCCGCCGATCGTTACGGTATCGGGCGTAATGGTACGCTCCGGCGCAAGGCCAGACACGGGATGGGCGAACTTCCAGAAGTAATCGAAAGTTTTCTGCTGGACCAGCGTCACCAAAGCAGTATCCCCCAGCTGCTGCCGGGGGATCTTTTTTCTGCTGCGCCGTGAGCGCCAAAGGCAAAAGCAAGGCAGCCACACATAAAACGGCGTATTTACAAAGCATATCAATCATATCCAGGATTTTGCGTCAGTCGGTTATTGGAAAGCACCCGTTGTTCCTGCGGAATGGGGAACAACTCGTTTTTATTATCCACGAAAGCCTTGCCGTGCGCGCGCAACACTTGTCCGGCGCGGCCGGTGCGCACCAGGTCCCAGAAGCGGTCATGCTCCATCGCCAGCTCCACCCTCCTTTCCTTCCAGATCTTCTGGCGGAGGTCTGCCTGCCCGCCGTTCGTTGCCGGCGGCAAGCCCGCCCTCCTGCGCACGATGTTCAGTTTGGCCAGCGCCTCTTCGCCGTTCCCAAGTTCATTCGCAGCTTCCGCATATTGCAGCAGCAACTCGCCATACCGCAACACCCGGAGGTTCTTCGGCGTCCTGTCTGGGCTCCCGCAGTAAATCTCCTGCGTGCGGCTGTGATAGGCTTTGTAATTATACCGGTCGTTTTCCACAGAATCGCGGCTGGGCACCCGGAAGCCATCCCACAATACGGTGCCGTTTGGCTGAATGGTGATGATGGTCGCGTCTTTGCGCTTGTCACCCGGCTCATAAGCCGCCGCCAGGTCAGCACTCGGGTTATTGAACCCGAACCCGAAATCCGACCATCCCCGCCGTGCCCGGATGCCCTGGCTGTTGGCGTACAACTCGATGGCGGCGTTGCAGGCGGCATTGGTTCCTGTCTGCACTTCAAAGACCGACTCGATGGAATTAGCGCCTTTCACCCGCCAGATATCCGCGTAATTCGAAAGCGTATCATACAACCCGGAAGTGACCACGGCCTGCGACAGCGTGAACGCGTTTTGCCAGTCTTTCCGGTACAGGTACACTTTCCCCAGCAGCATCTGCGCCGCCCCCTTTGTCACGCGCCCCGTTTGCGTGGCGCCTTTCAACGGTACGTTATCCACCGCAAACCGCAGGTCGCCGATGATAAGCTGGTAGATATCTTCAGCGGTAGCGCGCGTCTGGAATTCGTCTGAATTCGCTTCGTCGGGCGTGGGTACGCGGTCGAGTTTAGGTACGCCGCCGTAGGTCCTCACCAGGTTAAAATAAAAATATCCGCGCAAAAAACGAACTTCTCCGATCAGCCGGTTTTTATCCGCATCGGGCAAGGGGCTCAGGGGCAGCTTGTCGAGCGCCTGGTTGCAACGCGCGATGCCCTGATACAGCCCCGTCCAGTAATTCTGGACGATGGGATTTGTGGCGGTGAAGGTGAAATTATCGATCTGAAGGGCAGGCTCGTAATCCTGCGGGGTGCTGCCCTTATCGGCATCATCGCTGGAGATGCTCGTGAGGGTGATGAATTGCAGCCCGTGGATATCCGGCCCGAAGCCGCCGAGCCACATGACGTTGTACACGCCGTTGACGAGATCGATGGCCGCGGTGGGATTGGTCCGGATTTCTTCTTCCGTCACCCTCCCCTGCGGCGGAATATCGAGGAAACTTTTTCCGCAGGCGGCATACAGGATCATGGATCCGATCAGCATAGCGGGTATATAAATCAGTTTTTTCATGTCGCCGTTTTTAGAAGGTGATGTTCAGCCCCAGCGCATACGTGCGCGTGGTGGGATAAGGACTCAGTTCGATACCGGCTTCGAGCGGACTGCTGCTGTTTTGCAAGCTCAGGAAGCCGTCTTGTTTCGGGTTGCTGGAAATCATTTCCGGGCTGAAGCCGCTGAAACGCTTTACCGTGAAAAGATTCTGCGACGTCAGGTACACGCGCACCCTTTCGATTTTGATCGCGTCCAGCACGTTCTTCGGCAGCGAATACCCTACGGTCAGGTTGTTCAGCCGGAAGAAATTCCCCGACTCCACGAAATATGTGGATGCGGGCGTGTTGCCGTACAGGACGCGCGGATCGGTGGCAGACGGCCGGCTGGCGGTCCACCGGCGGTCGGCGTAATCCGATTCGATATTATCCGTTACCTCGTAGCGGAATGCCTTTTTCCCGTTATAGATTTTGTTGCCGGCATTGCCATAAAAATCCATGCTGAAATCGAGCCCTTTATAATTAAATCCGGCATTGATGCCGTAATAGAATTTGGGTTGATAGGATCCCGCATAAATCCGGTCTAGGTCGTTGATGGCCCCGTTGCCATCCACATCGCGGTATTGGAGGTCACCGGGCTGTGCATTCGGCTGGATCTTCTGCCCGTTTTTATCCACATACGCATCAATGGCTGCCTGGTCGGGGAATACGCCCATGGCGTCCAGCACAAAGAAGGAGCCAATCGGCTGGCCGTTATCGGTTTTGGTGATATTTCCCTGCTGCCCTACGCCGCCGCGGAACAAAGGCTGTCCCTGGTTCAGGCCCGTTACCTCGTTGTGGTTCAGCGTCATATTACCGCCGATGTTGTAACTGAAATCGTCCGACAAATTATCCTTCCATCCCAGCGTAAATTCCCAACCGCGGTTAACGAACGAACCGGCATTGGTCGTGTATTCATTATCCGGATCGCCGAGCAGGCCGGGAATTTTCACGGTCACGAGGGCGTCTTTCGTTTTTTTGTTATAATAATTCACCTCACCCGTTAACCTGCTTTCCAGGAACGCAAACTCGAGGCCGAAGTCATATTCTTCGGTGGTTTCCCATTTCAGGTTGCGGTCTTTGATATCGGCGAGGTTGGTGCCCAAAGTGGGTGTTCCGTTGAAGAAGTACAGCAGGCCCGAATTGGCGGTGAGAATGTAAAGGTTGGAAGCGATGTTATCGTTCCCGATTCGCCCCCAGCTGCCGCGGAGCTTCAGGAAGCTCAGTGCGCCATCTTTCGGCATCCAGGGCTCTTCGGAAACCACCCATCCCGCGCCCACCGCAGGGAAATAACCGTTCCGGTTATCCGAAGGGAAGCGGGAAGATGCGTCGTTACGGAAGGATACCGTCAACAGGTACTTATCCGCGTAGCTGTAATTGACGCGCCCCAGCCACGAGCGCCGCGCGTACTTGTCGCCGTCGGCCGTGTTGGTGGAAGTATTGGGATCCCCGGCGATGAGGTACCACATATCCGGACTGTTCGGCACATTCCTGCGCAACCCTTCCAGGTAATTCCCTTCATACTGCTGCGAGGTAAAGCCCGCCAGCACCGTGAGGTCGTGGCGGCCGAAGCGCTGCTGGAACGTCGCCGTATTATCCCAGATCCATTCCGTCCCTTCTTCCTTCACCATCGTGAGCTGGCTCTCCGGCCGTTGCTGGTTGCCGCCCGCCACGAGGAACGTAGATTCATCATTCAGGAACACCGCATTATACCGCCGCCGGTTCTGGAAACCCTGGTTGGCGCTGATGCTGCTGCGGAGCTTGATGAATTCCCAGGGACTGTATTCCAGGTACCCCGTTCCCTGCAGGCGGTTTTCCTTGTAGCGGTCATTTACTTTATCGATGGATAGGATGGAGTTGCCCACGTTCTGGAACGCGGAAGTATTGCCGTATTTACCATCGCGGGTGATGGGGATCACCGGGGCGGCGCGGTAAGTGTTGTTGTATACTTCAGCGAGATTTACGTTCTGCGTGGTGTTGTGCATGTACGACACCTGGGCTACGAATTTCAGGTTGTCTGCGATGTTCCATTCGTTGTTGGAGCGGATGGTGAAGCGGTCGTATTTGTTGGCCCGTACAATCCCTTCGTCGGTCAGGTAACCGGCGTTGAAATAGTACAGGAATTTTTCGCTGCCGCCGGAAAGCGACACGTTATGCGTTTGCTGGAAACCCTTGCGCAGCAGGGCGCCGTACCAATCGCTGTTGGCACCGTAATCGGGAATGGTGACGTTGGGGCCCGCATCTTTCAAATAATCCGTGTATTGCGTAGCATTCGCCATTTTCACCTGGTTGGCCACTTCGCGCCAGCCTACCGTCATATTGTAAGCCACTTCCATTTTTCCGGCCTTACCACGCCTGGTGGTGATGATGATAACGCCATTGGCTGCACGAACGCCGTATATGGCGGAAGCGGACGCGTCTTTCAGCACATCCATCGTGAGGATATCGGCCGTATTGATGTTGCGGATATCATTGGTAAGCACGCCATCCACTACATACAAAGGTTCCGCGCCGGCGAGCATACTGCCCGTACCGCGCACGCGCACCTGCGGTTGCGATCCCGGCGCGCCGGAGCTCACGATCTGCACGCCCGCCAGCTTGCCCTGCACGCCCTGGGTGGCCGTATTGACAGGTTGCGCCGCAATGGCTTCCCCGGAAATGCTCCCGACAGAACCCGTGAGGTCGCGCTTGCGGCGGGTGCCGTATCCCACTACTACCACCTGGTTCAGCTCACTGGCCGATGATTCCAGTACGATATCGATCACCGAACGGCCGCCCAGCGGCACTTCCTGCGGCGTATAACCGATGTAGGAGAATATCAGCACTGCATTGGCATCGGCCACATTCAGGGAGTAAGTACCGTCAGGCTGGGTGACGGTTCCGGTGCTGGTGCCTTTGATCTGGATGGTAACCCCTGGCAACGGGTTGCCGTCCTTGTCCTTTACCGTCCCTTTCACGGGGTCGAACGGCGGACCGGCTATCGCGGCCTGCGCAAGTTCCGAGGAAAAGAACAGCAGTACCGCGACAAACATGTGTAAGCCTGGTTTCATACATCAACGTGTTTTTGAATGTCAGTAAATGGATGGCAAGGAAAGGGCTAAACAGGCGCAGTACAGGGAAAAATAAGGAGAACGACTGCATATAGATTACAATCGACAGGAATTGAATGTTCAATGCTGTTGGCCATTTCAGCCTGTTAAACAGTATTCCGGCAATAAAAAACCCTCCCGGTACAACGGCCGGGAGGGTTTTAGCAAACTTGTTTGCGAAATCAGGGCTGCACTTTGGCGGCGGGGCGCCTTTCGGAGCCGGGCATTTTGCGGAGATCGTCGCCGAGTGATTGGCGATAATTGTCTGCGATGGCTTCGAGGTCTTTCACGACCTGCGGGAATACTTTGCTGACGTCTGTGGTTTCGCCGGGATCGATGCTGAGATCGTACAAGCCGCCTTCGGTGGGCACGTCGGGCGCGGGTGCGGGAAATCCGTCGTAACCGGGGGGATTGAGGCGGTAAGTACGGGCCCTGTGCGGGAATACGAGTTTGTAATTCCCTTTGCGCACGGCTTCCAGGTTGTTGACGTTGTAATAGTATACGAAATGTTCACGCGGGTTGGCGCCTGGCTCATTTTTGAGCAATGGCAGGATGCTGAGACCGTCGATCTTCTTTTTGGGCAGATCGGCGCCGCAAACCGCCGCTACAGTCGGCAGGATATCGATGGCGGCGGCGACCTTGTTGCAAACGGTACCCGCGGGGATTTTCCCGGGCCATTGCATGATGCAGGGCACGCGCTGCCCGCCTTCCCAGCTGGAGCCTTTGCCTTCACGGAGACCGGCGGTATTGCCGGCATGATTACCGTAATTGAGCCATGGGCCGTTGTCGCTCGTAAAAATCACGAGCGTATGCTTATCTAGTCCGTTTTCTTCCAGTGTTTGCAGGATGCGGCCCACGGAGGCGTCGAGTTCCATCATGAGGTCGCCGAACATGCCGGCTCCGCTCTTCCCCCTGAACTTTTCCGACACGGCGATGGGCACATGCGGCATGCTGTGGGCCATGTACAGGAAGAAGGGCGATTTTTTGTTTTTACGGATGAATTCGCAGGCCCGGTCGGTGTAGATCCCTGTGAGCTCCGCCTGGTCGTCGAGGTTGCGGATGATGCGGCGGGTTTCGTTCCCTTCGATGAGGGGCAACGGCGGGTAGCGGGCGCGCCAAACTTTAGAGGTTTCGGGATAGGGTTTGCCGTCGTAATGCACCGGCCACATATCATTGGAGTACGGCAGTCCGAGATACTCGCTGAAACCGTGCTGGAGCGGGAGGTACGGTACTTTCGATCCCAGATGCCATTTGCCCACCATGCCGGTTTTGTAACCCTGGTCTTTCAGGATTTCCGCGATGGTTTCCTCTTCCCCGTTCAGCGCGATTTTGGCGTCCGGATTAAGCGCGTTGTGGATACCGATGCGATTGGGATAGCAACCGGTGAGCAACCCCGCCCGCGAAGCGGAACAAACGGCCTGCGCGGCATAGAAATGCGTGAACCGCATCCCCCGTGCGGCCATCCGGTCGAGGTTCGGCGTGGCATAAGGGCCGCCGCCGTAACAGGCCGGGTCGCCATAGCCCATGTCGTCCATGAAAATAATGATGACGTTGGGTTTCGCGGGTGGCTGCGGCTCTGCAGGCACGAAGCTCGCGGCGGCGGCGGCGGCCAGTGCCAGGAGGAAACAGCGGAAAATGGGCTTCAACATAAGTGTGGATTGACGCTTCAAACTATTTTGTCGCTTATGTACGCTAAAGTAACAAGATTGATGTAATGTATCTATCCCTTCCATAAAACACCCATGTCTTACCCATATCTTACCCCTTTTATAGGGTGAGATATGGGTAAGACATAGGTAAGATAAGGGTGGCATATGGGTAAGATATCTATACAGAACCTACGGGTTAATCCGCCAGGATCAGCTCGATGACGGGGATTTCCACACCGGGCTTGATCACGGGCAGGCTCAGGTTCAGGTCGTTGGCGCCTAGTTCGCTTTTGATCCAATGGCCGGCAGGTGCGCTGATCTTGATTTCTGAGTTGTCGTGCAGGAACTGCGCATATTTGATTTTTCCCTTGTAACCGGGCAGCGTGAAGTTCTGCAGGGGATAATCGAGCAGGTGGACGTACAATCGTCTGGTGGTGGGATTGTAGGTGAGCAGGCTATGCTCCGGGCGTGCGAATGAATCGGGCGCCTGCGTGCAGCCGTAAATCGCGCGGCTGTTGTATTCCATCCAATCGCCCATGCCGTTGAGTGCCTTCAGCGCGCGCGCGTCGAATTTACCGCGGGCGGTGGGCCCCACGTTGAGGAGGAGGTTGCCGCCTTTACTCACGGTTTCGGCGAGGAGCACGAGGAGTTGTTTATTGTCTTTCCAGGTGTTCTCATCACGGTAATACCCCCACGAACCAGAGAAGGTTTGGCAGGTTTCCCAGGGTACGCGCTGACCGTTGACCGTGGGCCAGGAAGGCACCTTGAACTGTTCTGGCGTGATGAAATCGCCGCCGTCGGCATATTCTTTCAGATCGAGCCGGTCGTTGACGATGATGCCCGGCTGCAACTTCCGCACCATTTTGATAAGATCGACTGAACCCCAGTCGTTGTGGTCTTTCCCGCGTTTTCCGGGGTAGGAGAAGTCGAGCCAGAGCATATCAATTTGTCCGTAGTTGGAGAGCAGTTCGCGCACCTGGTTGTGCATGTAGGTGCGGTATTTGTTCATGTCGCGGTTTTTGTTGAGCTCGTCGTATCCGGCGTCGGTGGCTGGCCGGTGGGCATGGGTACCGTCGATGGTGAACTGCGGATGGTGCCAGTCGATGAGCGAATAATAGAATCCGACGCGGAGGCCTTCTGCGCGGAATGCGTCGACCCATTCGCGGATGAGGTCTCTTTTGGCGGGTGTATTGGTGGCTTTGTAATCGGTGTATTTGGAATCGAAGAGGCAGAATCCGTCGTGGTGTTTGGTGGTGATGACGGCATATTTCATCCCGGCGGCTTTGGCGTTGCGGGCCCATTCGCGCGGGTTGTAGAGGTCGGGGTTGAAGAGGTCGAAGTACTGGCGGTAGGCGGTTTCAGAAATATGTTCGCGTTGTTGTACCCATTCGTGGCGGGCGGGGAGGGCGTACAGGCCCCAGTGGATGAACATGCCGAATCGGTCGTTGGTCCACCAGGCGAGGCGTTTTTCTTTTTGTGCGGGTGTTTCGTTGAACAGCCGTTTTTCCTGGGCGTTGGCGGAGAGGCCGGCGGCGCAGAGGAGGATGAAAAGGAGAGATCGTTTCATGGCAGCATCATTATTTTTTGCGGGGGGCAAGATAGTTTGCGGGTGTTGGGGCGGATGGTAGTTTTTTGGCATTGATTGGGTGAATTTGAATTCTCCGCCGAAAAAAGTGGAAGAAGGGGGAATGCGCCACACTTCGCTGCATGAAGAAAGGTGCAATATGCGCATTGTAGCATCAAATTGGTCGTTGGGTAATCAACCTACAAGATGTTAAGCCGTTATTCATTAACTTTTCGTTAACAATCAAAAAATATTAAACCGTATTAACATGTTGTAATAAATCAATTACTGAAAAAAGGAATTCATCAATTGCCTCGGGGGATCTCTGATTTATCTCAAGCAGGCATACCGCAGGTGCATCGGCGCCGGCGGCTTTCTATTTACAGGAACGTTTACTGTGGCGGATTTGCATGAAACTGGCGCCTTTTCCGTGAAAATCCGGCGGGCGGCAAAGCAGCATTTTTCCGCGAACGCCCGGCGCCTGGGCTGCAACCGGCAGGCAGGTACAAGCTACCCTTTGGGTAGCTATTTTATTTGTTAATAAAATTTGAAATATGACACATTTATAACATGGCGTTAACATGGGCAAAAACGGCCGTAACGTAATATTGATGCATGATCTACGCTCCAAGTCAGTCATTACAAAGGCAACCTCTTTTATGAGGTTGCCTTTCCAAATAGTTCGCGCGGTGCTGTAATAATGCAGGGCTGCGCCGTAATTTCGGGGAGAATCCTATCGAAGCAAAACAGTACTGTATTATTCGTTAACCTTTTAAACCAAATGCCCGCGAATGATGTGATTTTTTATTTTCAGCTTAAGACACAGTAAAGCATTCCATTCCGTCCAGAACACATTCGTAAACAACATTCACAATTTAGCTTAAACCCCCTGTTGATCCATGCCAAAGCGTTATTTTGAAAGACTACAGACCATCGACTACCTGATCCGTATCAAAGGCACCGGCAAGCCCGCCCAGCTGGCCAAACGCCTCCGGATTTCAGAAAGAACCTTGTATGAGTTCCTGAAGCTCATGAAAGACCTCGGAGCGCCTATCGAATACGATAGATACAAGGAAAGCTATTATTACGGGGAAAAAGGCGGATTTAATATCAAATTCACCAAACTGCTCGCCGGACTTACCACGGCCGTCCCCGTACTGCTGCTATGCATTATGCAAATGACTTAGCGTTATTGCTTCATCACCAACACGCCGGTTAACAATCAATTAACTCAAGCGTGATCACCTTAAAGCTATTTTGTTGTCGTATTCACGTTACGGCAACAAGGTAGCTTTTTGCCATCGCGTCTACCTCCGTCTGACCACTGCATTTTTACATCCGGCCAGTGCTGGCCCCAACAATCAATTGCACGAGCGGGTTCCTGTCCAGTTACCGGCCTGCAATTTTTATACGGCGGCACTGATGCTGCGATACTATGTTTTTGAATTCGTTTTTATACGCGGTTTAGATCAATACGATCTACTTAGATGCTTAGACAATGCGGGTTTCTTTTCAGTCACCTGCCCCTTAACCAACTGCGGTTATCGTCCCTCTAACCTGATCACATCTTCCCAGGGCCGATCTGCCCGCCAGGCCGGCCCTTTTGCATACGCGAACCTCCCGCTCCCGTTCGTCAGCCGCAGCACCTCCTGCCCTTCCGCCGCGAAATGCCAGATATACTGATCTTTTCCTGCGCCATCTTTCACCGGCTGCAACCGCAGCTGCAGCAGTCCGTCTTTCTCCTCCACGCCCAGGTCCATCCCCCATCCCGGCGCATGCTTCATCTCCACGACCAGTAAAAATCCTTTCCATACCGCATGGGAAACTTTTCCGTCCACCCGGAATGGTCCGCCGCCAGGCAATTGCTGACCGTGATACTGTCTTTCATCACAAACACGATATACTCCCCCACACCCCGGCCAGCCGGCAGTGTATCGCTGAAAGCAGGCAGGCCGCAGGGCGGCAGGTACCGGTAATCGCCGATGGGAATGTATGAAATTACATGGGGTTGGTTGCGGGCGGGAAGTGTGTTGCAGCAAGCAAGCGCCCACAACAATGGAATCAATACGCGCATCCGGTAATTTACGAAGAACCGGGTTATGCGCAAATTTTAGCCAATTCCGGCTGTCGTTTATCCTCCCGTAGCATTTTCAGCCGTTTCAGGTTATATTTAAATCATTATGCACCACGCTCTACTTACGATGCTGACGGTTGCCTCGCTGGCCGCGTCCGCACAACAGCGACCCGACCAAACGCTAACCTTCAGCCAGCCCGCCACGCATTACCAGGAAGCCCTGCCGCTGGGCAACGGTACCCTCGGCGCCCTGGTTTACGGTCATCCATCCCGCGACCGATTCGTGCTGAACGAAATCAGCATGTGGTCGGGCGGCCCGCAGGAAGCGGATAACGACACCGCCTACCGCGTGCTTCCCCGCATCCAGGAAGCACTCCTCGGCGGGCGCAACAAAGATGCGCAACAACTCCTGCAACAGTATTTCATCTGCAAAGGAAAAGGCTCCGGACATGGCGCGGGCGCCAACGTCCCTTACGGATCCTACCAGACTTTCGGCGACCTCACGCTGACATGGAAAGATACTTCCGCCCCCGTACAGCAATACCGCCGCCGCCTCGACCTTTCCACCGCCACTGCCACCACCACGTGGCAGCGTAACGGCGTCACCTATACGCAGGAAGCCTGGATCAGCCAACCCGCCAATCTCCTGGCCATCCGCATCACCGCCAGCCGCAAAGGCGCCATCTCCCTCACCGCCGCCATCTCCCGCCGCGAAAGAGCCACCGTGCGCACCGAGAACGGCACCATCTTCATGGAAGGCCATCTCAATAACGACGGGCAGCCAGGCATGCAATTTGCCGGCGCATTGTCGGTGCAACCTACCGGCGGCCGGCGCACCGCCTCCGCGGAAAGCATCACCGTCAGCAACGCGGACGCACTCGTGCTCTACTTCACCGCAGCTACCGATTACAACAACGCCGACTTCCGGCAACGCGGAACCGATCCTGCGCCTGTCGTCAAATCCCGCCTGCACGAAGCGCAAACCAAAAATTCCTATGCAGCGCTGCAGCAGTCCCAACGGCGTGCGCATCAAAAATTATATCAGCGCAGCGCCTTTACGCTGGCAGCCGCACCAGGCGCCAACGGCCTGCTCCCGACGCCTGAAAGACTGGCAAAATATTTCGCCGGCGAACCGGATCCGCAGCTTCCCGTGCTATACTACAATTACGGCCGCTATCTGCTGATCGGGTCCTCCCGCCCCGGGCATCTCCCCGCCAATCTGCAGGGCCTCTGGGCGCCGGAATACCAGGCGCCGTGGAACGGTGATTACCACATCAACATCAACCTCCAGATGAATTACTGGCTGGCGCCTGTGACCGGCCTCGACGACCTCGCAGAGCCGCTCCACCGCTACATCCGCATGTTATCCAAAGAAGGCGCGCGCACCGCCAAAGCGTATTACAACGCGCCAGGATGGGTGGCCCATGTGATCACCAATCCCTGGGGCTTCACTTCGCCTGGCGAAGGGGCCGATTGGGGCTCCACCCTCACGGGCGGCGCCTGGCTTTGCGAACATATCTGGGAGCATTTCCGCTTTACGCGCGACACGGCCTTCCTCCGCGAATATTATCCCGTGTTGAAAGGTTCCTCCGATTTCCTGCGCGCCATACTCATCCGCGAGCCGGAGCACGGATGGCTGGTGACTGCGCCTTCCAATTCGCCGGAACACAGTTACATCATGCCCGACGGCACCCGCGCCAGTACCGTGATGGGCCCCGCCATTGATATGCAGATCTGCCGCGAGCTCTTCGGCGCTACCATCGAAGCCGCGCGCATCCTGGATACCGACGCGGCCTGGCGGAAAGAAATGGACAGCGTGCGCGCCCAACTGGCGCCCAACCAGATCGGCAAAGCCGGAGACCTCAATGAGTGGCTGCACGACTGGAAAGACGGCGAGCCGCATCATCGTCACGTTTCGCATGCTTACGCGCTGCACCCCTACGACAAAATCACGCCCTGGAACACACCCGAACTGGCTGCCGCCATGCGCGAAACCCTTCGCCAGCGCGGCGACGACGGCACCGGATGGTCGCTGGCATGGAAGATCAACTTCTGGGCACGCCTGCAAGACGGCGACCATGCGCTCACGCTTATCCACAAGCTGATGCGCCCGGTAGACCCCGCCAATGCCCGCGGTGGCGGCACCTATCCCAATCTTTTCTGCGCCCACCCGCCCTTCCAGATCGACGGCAACTTCGGCGGCACGGCGGGCATCGCGGAGATGTTATTGCAGAGCCACGGCGATACGTCCGTTATCCGGTTGCTCCCCGCACTCCCTTCCGAAGCCGGATGGCAACAGGGCAGCTTGAAGGGCTTTCGCGCGCGGGGAGGCTTTGCCGTGGACCTGGACTGGAAAAACGGAACGGTTACCACCGCGAAGATCCGGTCGCTGCAAGGCAGTACCTGCGCCGTTGTGGTGCCCGCGGGGAAATCAGTGTATACCGCCAAAGGGAAGATCGTATCTAAGCCCGAAAACGTGGCCAGGCAGGTTTCGTTCACTACGGTGAAGGGAGCGGAGTATGTGATCCGGTAAAAAGGTATTGATATATCGTGTAAGCGCCCCGGTGGTCCGGGGCGCTTCTTTTTTAACTCCGCACCATTGCCGTTCGCCGGTAATTTCCGCCGTTGGGGGGATGGAATTTCCTACCTTACTATTGAACGATTAGATTTGAACCCATGAAAATACGCTACCGGTATTGGGCGGCCCAGATCCTGGGCTGGGGAATATTCACCTACCTGTGGAGCAACATCCGCACGGATGGTTTCGGGCTGCGGGGGGATGTGTTTATGGACCCCGACTATTATTTCCATGCGGTGAACGGCATTGTGTGGACCCACTTGCTGGATGTATTTATCCGGCGGTTCGGGCTTGCCAGGATGCGGTTCGGCGCGGTGTTCGCGAAGCTCTGGCTGGCGGTGGTATGTGTAACGGTGTTGATGGTAGGATGTTTGTCTGCGTTATCGGTTTGGGAGGCGGGAGGATGGCATGCATTTACCACTAACGGGCTGAAAGACCGGGACGGGCTGTCGGGCATGGCGCAGATCATGATCGTGCTGGCGCTCGTGCTGTTTGTGTGGCACCTGGTGGTGTGGGGATGGGTGGTGATCTACTTCGCGGTGGCGCAGGGCCGCGTCAGGCAGCAGGAGCTGGAAAGTGAAAACCGGCTGAAACAAGCCGAGCTGGATAATCTCAAAACGCGCCTCAACCCGCATTTCCTTTTCAACTCCCTCAGCAGTATCCGCAGTCTTATCGCCGAAAACCCGGAACGTGCGCAACGGGCCGTGGGCGAGCTGGCGGAAGTATTGCGCAGCGCGATGCTTTCGGAGCGGCAGCAGCTTATCGCCTTTGAAAGAGAACTGGAAGTGGTGAAGCATTACCTGGCGATTGAGAAAATCCGTTTTGAAGAACGATTACACATCGAATATCACATCGACGCCGGAACAGCGCAACAAACCATGCCGCCCATGTTGTTGCAGACACTGGTGGAAAACGCGATCAAGCACGGCATTTCCAAACGCAGTTCCGGCGGTAATATCCGCATCTCGGCGGGCCGGGAAGGGAAGCAGTTCATCATCCATGTAGAAAATACGGGGCAAATCACGGAACCCGTTACCGGCGGTGGTTTCGGCATCAGCGGCACCCTCCGGCGCTTGTCCCTCCTGTACGGCGCCCATGCTTCTTTCCGTATCGCCAATCATTCAGACCAAACCGTGCGCGCCACGGTCATAATCCCCGCAGCATGATAACCGCACTGATCATAGACGACGAACGCCTTGCCCGCAAAGACCTCCGCGGCGTCCTGCAATCCTTTCCGCAGATAGTCATCGCAGGAGAAGCCGCCAACATCCTGGAAGCACAGGCGCTGATCGCGCAACTGCGGCCGGAGCTGCTTTTTCTCGATATTGAAATGCCGGAAGGCAATGGGTTCCGGTTGCTGGAAATGCTTGACACCACGCCCCATGTCATCTTTACCACGGCTTACGACGCCTATGCGATTCGCGCTTTCGAGATCAACGCGCTGGATTACCTGCTGAAACCCGTCACGGAAAACCGCATGCGGGAAGCACTCGCGCGGATACCCGCCACCCCTCCCATCGCACCCGCGGCCGGCTACCTTTCCATCCATGAAAAAATATTCGTGAAAGACGGCGACCGCTGCTGGTTCGTCCCCCTATCAGACATCCGCCTGCTGGAAGCCGCAGACGATTACGTGCGCCTGCGCTTCGGTAAACACGCGCCCCTGCTAGCCCGCAGCCTCCAATCCTTCGAAAGCAAACTAGATCCGCAATATTTCTTCCGCGCCAGCAGAAAACATATCGTGAACCTGCAACACGTGCAGTCGGTTTCGATACTTCCGTCCCAGCTGCTCCTGATGGAGCTGAGCGACGGCGCCACCGTTCCCCTGAGCCGCAGGCAAACAGCCCTCTTCCGGGAACTGCGCGGGATCTGATCCGATCCCCACCATCATTAAACCATACAACATGAAACGCATCACCATGCCGTTACTGGCCCTCCTTTGCCTGTGCGCGAACGTATTCGCCCAGCAGCCTTTCCGCCTCCAATCCACCGAACCTACGGGCGATTACACGGACCTCCTTCCCCTCAAAAAACAATTCACTTCCGCCGGCATCATCGGCGCCGGAGAAGGCACGCATGGCACGCGGGAGTTCTTCCGCATGAAGCACCGCCTTTTCCGATTCCTGGCCGCAGAAATGGGCTTCACGATATTCGCCATGGAAGACAACCCCATCGGCGCCATGCGCATCCAGCATTTCCTCGAAACGGGCGAAGGCAATCCCATCGCCATCATCCGGGAGCATTTCCATTCCGTTTACCAGGTCGAAGAACTGTCGGACCTCGTCTACTGGATGCGGCAATACAATCTGCGGCACGAAAAAAAGCTGCGCTTCACGGGGTTTGATTGCCAGCAGATGCATTACTTCCACCAGGAGCTTACCGGTCTCTCCACCCGCCACCAGCTGCATTTGTTTGATTCCCTGCTGGGCTACCATGCGGATACGACCATTACTTTCAGCAAAGCCATGGAGCCGATCATTTCCATCTGCGACAGCATCCTGCGGATCATGCCGGCGGCTTCCGGCGGCGTTCCGGAGAAAGAATGGCGGCTGGCCCGCTTTTGTGTCGAAAACATCCTGGCCGGGGCGCACCAGTTCCGGTTGCAAGCCACCGACTGGACGCGCTCCTTCAACATCCGGGATTCCATGATGGCCCGCAATGTGCAATGGATCGGGGCGCAATATCCGGGGGAGAAAATGATGCTCTGGGCGCATAATTCCCATCTGGGCCGGTTGTACGCCGATTCAATGTTCACTTTCCGGCCGATGGGCGCGCACCTGCATGCGATGTATGGAAAAAACTACCAGAACATCGCCATGCTGGCGGGTTCTGGCACTTACCGCGCGCAAAACGACTTCCACGCGGCGATGGATACGGGCCACGCGCTTGCAGCGCCGCTTCCCGGCTCGGTGGATGCACAGCTGCAGGCCATGCAGGTGCCGTTGTTCCTGCTGCCGTTGGGAAATGTACAGCTGAAAGGCCGGATGCGGACCATCGGCACTATCGCATCGGAGCACCAGTTTACGTTATGGCCCGTGGAGCTGAAGGAGCGGTACGACTGGGTTTTCTACGCGGAAAATACCACTTCCGCCCGGGGGCTCTGATAATTACCTGACTTTCGTCAGTTGGGCCTGCCAATCGCCGCGCATATGTTATCTTTGCAGTTAACGTAAATGACCAATATGTTCCATTTCGGCCAACGGCAGACGTTCATCATCTCGATCTTCATCATGCTGGTGACCGCGTGCCTGCTGGTCTGGCGGCCAGACTACAACTTCTTCGACGGGGGGCTTATCACGGCCATCCTGCTTACCATCTTCATCAAGAAGGACGCGCCTACGCGGATCATGGGCATCGCCTGTACGGTGCTGGTGGTCGTGATTGCCTGCCTGCCCCATAAAAATCCCAACCTGGCGGAAGTATTCATCGAGCACTTCTTTTCGCTCATCCTCGTGATCAGTTCCACCATGCTGGTGCTGTTTCTCAAACGGCTGTACCGCACCATGCAGGAATTGAACCAGGCGCTGGAAAAGGAAGTAGAGAAAAGAACCGCCAACCTGGAACTTGCGCTGTCGCACCTGGCTGCTTCACAGGCGGAATTGAAAGACGCATTGGAGAAGGAAAAGGAACTCAACGAGATCAAATCCAGGTTCGTGTCGATGGCTTCGCACGAGTTCCGCACACCGCTGAGCGCCATCCTTTCCTCCGCCGCGCTCATCGCCAAATACCCGAATACCGACGATCAGCCGCGCAGGGAAAAACACGTGGGAAAGATCCGCGAGTCGGTCATCCACCTGAACGAACTGCTGGAAGATACGCTGTCGCTGGGCCGTATCGAGGAAGGAAAAGTGCAGATCCACCCGGAAACCATTTCGTTGTCGGCCTTTGCCCAGGAAACGGCGGATGAGGTCCAGGGCTTGCTGAAACCGGGGCAGATCCTGCAACCCGATGTGCAGGAAGATTTGAAAGTGATATCCGACAAGCGTTTGATGAAACATATTTTCGTGAATCTCCTCACCAACGCCATCAAGTTTTCGCCGGCGGGCACGCCCATCGGGTGGAAGCTGCGGGAAGAAGACGGGCGGATACTGGCCGAAGTGGCGGACCAGGGCATGGGGATCCCCGAAGAAGATAAAGCGTACCTGTTCAGCAGTTTCTTCCGCGCCCGCAACGTAACCAATATTCAGGGCACCGGGCTGGGGCTGCATATCGTGAAAAGGTATGTAGACATGCTGCACGGCGAAATCGGCGTGGAAAGCGAACTCAACAAAGGCACCACCATTTCCATCAATTTTCCAAACCTTCCTTCAACATGATAGCGACGATCCTGGTAGTAGACGATCACCCCGGCATACGGGAAAACGTAGCGGAAATCCTGACGCTCGCAGGATACAGGGCCCTTGAAGCCGAAAACGGCAAGCAGGCCATCGAAATGGCACGCGAACATCGCCCCGACCTCATCATCTGCGACATCATGATGCCCGAGCTCGACGGCTACGGCGTATTGCACATGCTCCGCAAATACCCCGAAACCGAGCACATCCCCTTCATCTTCGTAACCGCCAAAACCGACCGGAGCGACTGGCGCAAAGGCATGGATATGGGCGCCGACGACTATATCACCAAACCTTTCGAAGATGTGGAACTGCTCACAGCCATCGAAACCCGGTTGAAGAAACAGCAGTTCCTCCAGGAAAAATTCGCCGCCGCCCGGACCCAATCCATCGGTTCCATGCTCCAGGACTGGCAAGCCTCCGGCCTCCTCCAGCTCGATCTCGACAGCTTCGACGTGGTGCCTTATGCCAAGAAGCAATCCGTTTACCGCGAAGGCAAGCACCCGCAATTCCTCTATTATGTGAAAAGCGGCAAGGTGAAAGCTTTCCGGCTGAACGACGACGGCAAGGAATACATCACCAACCTCTTCGGCACCGGCGATTACTTCGGATATGTGCCGCTGCTGGAAGATCATGTGTACGAAGAAAACGCCGAAGCCCTCGACCAGACGGAACTTGTGCAAATCCCCAAAGAAGTGTTCCTGGAACAATTGCTGAACGACATCAGCGTGGCGCGCACTTTCATCAAGCGCATCGCTATGGAAGTGAAGGAAAAGGAAGACCGGTTGCTGCAACTGGCTTACGATTCGCTTCGCAAGCGCGTAGCCAACGGCCTGCTGGCGATCCACGACAAGCTGCACCTGGAGCAGCAGCCCGATGCGCTCATTGAGCTATCGCGGGACGATATCGCCCGGTTTGTGGGTACGGCTACGGAATCGCTCATCCGCACGCTCAGCGATTTCAAATCGGAAAAGCTGATCGAGATGCAGGGCACGCGCATCCGGATCGTGCAGCCCGAGCTGCTGCGTAAGTTACTGTACTGATCAAGGATTCAGCTCAAAAGCCACCTCCTGTACATCGCGGCTGTTGGGGCCGATCTGCACCCGGAATTCGCCGGGTTCGGCTACGTATTGCATATTGCGGTCGTAAAATTTGAGGTCGGCGGTGGAGATAAGGAAGTTCACCTCCTGCTTTTCCCCTTTGCGCAGAAAGATTTTTTTGAACCCGCGCAGTTCCTGCAATGGGCGGTTCACGCTTGCGGTGACGTCGCGGAGGTAGAGCTGCACCGTTTCGTGGCCGTCGTAGTTGCCGGTATTGGTGATGGTGACGGTAGCGCGGATCATACCATTCATGGCCATGGATGCGGCATTCAGCTGCACGGGGCCATATGCGAACGTCGTGTAGCTTAATCCGAAGCCGAAGGGGAACAGCGGATCGTTGGGGACATCGAGGTATTTGGAGGTGTATTTGTTATTGGCATCCATGGGGCGACCGGTGTTTTTGCGGTTGTAGTAGATGGGGATCTGGCCCGCATTCCGGGGGAAGTCATTGTGAGCCTACCGGAGGGATTGTATTTTCCGAGGAGCACATCCGCGATGGCATGCCCGGCCTGCGTGCCGCCGAACCAGGTTTCGAGGATCGCGGGAACGTGGGTGTTTTCCCATTCCAGGGTCATGGGGCGGCCGTTGAAGAGCGCCAGCACGATAGGTTTGCCCGTCTTCACCACGGCCTCCATCAACCTTCTCTGCGCATCCGGGATACCGATATCCGATCTGCTGGCGGCTTCGCCGCTCATGCCCTGCGATTCCCCCAGCGCCAGTACCACCACATCCGCATCGCGTGCCGTTTCCAGGGCAGCGTTCAATAATGCATCCGCATCACCGGCCTGTAATCCGAGTTTTCCCATCAACGCCGCATCATCCGTGATTCGCGCACCCTGCGCATAAGTGACTTGTACGCCTGCCTCCTTCAATCCCTGTAACAGCGTGACGGATTTCTTATAATCCCCCGCGGCCGACCAGTTCCCGATCATATCACGCTGCGCATCGCCCAGCGGGCCGATCAGCGCTACTTTCTGTTCCTTTCTGAGGGGTAAAACGCCATCATTCTTCAGCAGTACCATACTCTTCTGCGCTGTTTCCCGCGCTATTTGCAGGTATTCAGGATTCATGATGACACGGGCCGCGCGCTGGGTATCACAGTATCGGTAAGGATCGTCGAACAGGCCGAGTTTGTATTTCGCTTCCAGGATGCGCATGACGGCCTCATCAATCAGTTTCACGGGGATTTTCTTTGCTTCCACCAGCTTTTTCAACTGCGTGGCATATACACTTCCCTGCATATCCATATCCACACCGGCTTTGAGCGCCAGCTCCGCCGCTTCGTATTCGTTTTTCACGATGCCATGGGGAATCATTTCGTTGATGGACGTGTAATCCGTTACCACAAATCCTTTGAAGCCCCACTCCTTCCGCAGCAGATCGGTCAGCAGCCAGTGGTTCCCCGTTGCAGGAATCCCATCCACTTCATTAAACGACGTCATAACCGAAGCCACGCCCGCATCCACGGCGGCTTTGTATGGAGGAAGGTAGAACTGGTACATCTGCCGGCGGCTCATGTCTACCGTGTTGTAATCGCGCCCTGCTTCAATCGCGCCATACAGCGCGAAGTGTTTCACGCAGGCGAGGATGGTATTGTCCGCGGAAAGATCGCTGCCCTGGTAGCCGCGCACTTTCGCCTTCGCCACCTGTTCGCCAAACCAGGTATCTTCTCCCACACCTTCCGCAACGCGCCCCCAGCGCGGGTCACGGGCAACATCCACCATCGGGGAGTATGTCCAGTGGAGGCCGTCGGCGCTGGCTTCCTCCGCGGCGATGCGCGCCGTTTTCTCCATTAGCACCATATCCCAGGTACAGGCTTCGCCGAGGGGAATGGGGAAGATGGTTTTATGCCCGTGCACCACGTCGTAACCGAAGAGCAGCGGGATTTTGAGACGTGTCTTCATCGCCATATTCTGCAGCATGCGGGTATACTGCGGCGTGTATGCGTTGAAGATCGCACCGCACGCGCCGCTGAGGATATCCTGTTTGTAATTTTCCTTCATGAATGGACCGGTTACATCCATATCGCTGGTAAGCAGGTTCAGCTGGCCGATTTTCTCGTCGAGGGTCATTTTTTGGAGCAAACCTGTCAGGAAGCGTTGCTGCTGCGCCTGGGCTGCGCTGCCGAACAGCAGGAACAATACGAGGATGCGTTTCATAAAAAACGGCGTTGATATGCATAATCAACGCCGCGTTTCCTGCTTTGTTCATTGCGGTGCAGGGCCGCCGCCTTACGGCTGATTATTGTTCGGGCCAGCTGTCGGTCCGGAATGGATCCACGGGCAAGCCTTCTTTACTGAAAATGTTGCCGATGGCAGCGTTGTTAAATGAAAACCGTACTGCTTCCGGCTCCGCGATCCCTTTCGCAGAAACCGTTACGGTATTGCCTTTCACCTTCACGTCGGCAGGCACGAACTTGCGGTCGGCCCCGGCGATGTACCATTCCTTCGCCTTTCCGTTCTTCAGCTCCAGTCCGTTTGCGGCATGTTTGAAATGGAGGACGATCTGGTTGTTCTTTTTCTCCATTCTGTCGTACGCAGGGCTGCGGAATTCGCCTTCCTTTTTGCCGTAATGGTCGCCCAGCGCGATTTTCGCCAGGCGCAGGCCTACGTCGTGCTTGTTGATGGGGTGGATATTGGTGGTATCGTCCACCAAATCCGTGATAACAGCCATGCCTGTTTTGGGGAACGACAGCGTTTGGGATTGCGATTCCCGCAGCAGTGATCCCCGCAGGGTGCCGGGCCCGTGTTTGAAAGGCGCGATTTGCACATAATAAAACGGAAAATCAATGTTCCATGCCTTGCGCCACGAACCGATCAGGGTTTCCATCAACGGCTGGTAGGTATTCGCCGTGTGGGCATTGCTTTCGCCCTGGTACCAGATGGCCCCTGCGATCCGGAAATTGGTCAGCGGCGCGATCATGGCGTTATAGGTTTTCCCGGGCTCGTGCGGACGGTAATTGGCCACGCCCTGTTTCGCCGCGGCAGCCGCCAGTGCGGGAGCGCCCGTCACCAGCTCGGCCGGCGTCCACACCTCAGCAGGCGTTCCGCCCCAGCTGGAGTTGATGAGCGCCACGGGAACGCCCAGCTTTTTGCGGAGCTCTTTTCCGAAGTAATACGCCACGGCGCTGAAAGGCTTGAGGGTATTGGAATCGCAGGCGGTCCACACGCCGGGTACATCGTCCTGCGGGTGGTCGGAAGTGATTTTCGGGACCTGGAAGAAGCGGAGCTGATCGTCGGCGCAGGTGGCCAGTTCGGCTTTGATATCCGGCAGGCCGTGGTTGCCGCTCCATTCCATATTGGACTGGCCGCTGCAGATCCATACTTCCCCGATGAGGATATTTTTCAGCTCGATCGTGTTGCGGCCGCGGAGGGAGATCGTGTAAGGGCCGCCGCCTTCGGGGGTCCTGATCTTTACTTTCCAGATGGAATTACCGGTTGCCACGGCGGAATCCGGGGTGGATTTCCAGGAAGCTTTGATTCGGATCTTTTCCCCGGGCGCTGCCCAACCCCACAAGAGGGCGGAATCGTTGCGCTGGAGGACCATATTATCGGAAAGCACGTCCGGCAGGCGGATCTGTGCGCTGGCAGCAACGTGGAAACCGGCCAGCACGGCCATCATTAAATAGCGAAGCATAAATAGACAAGGGTTTTGATCCCGTTAAAATAATAAAACCTTGCTATTTATGCTTGCCGATTTATTACGCGGTTATAATCCGTGCGGATAATATTTATTCTCCAGCGTACCGTCTTTATACAGTTTCAGGATGGCATATCCGGGTGGGGTTTCCTGGTAGAAGTACGGCCCTGCGGAGTCCTTGTCTCCCTTCCCCCACCAGAATCCACTCATAGCGCCGTTGCAGGCGTAGGTAATATTGTTGTATATGGTATTGTCGGACAGGTGATTGTGCCCGCTGAGGCAGAGTCGGACGCGGTTGGTTTTGAAGAAGAGGTTTTTCAGCGCTTTGCAATCGGAGTGCCCGCCGCCTTCGAGCACTTGTGTGGTGCCAAGGATCGGATAATGGGAGGTCATCACCGCGAATTCGCCTTCAGGAATGGCTTCCAGTTTACTTTTCAGCCAGCTGAACTGTTCTTCGTCGAGCGAAATGCCTTTGTTGTTGCCATCCAGCATGAAGAAATGCCAGTTCTGTTTCTGGATGGTATAATAGCGATGGGGCGTACCCAATCTTTTCACCACGTAATCCTTGCCATACATCTCATCTTCCTTTGACGGCGCTTTCCACCACATATCATGGTTGCCGAGGCAGGAGTGCATTTCATACCCGCTGATGGATTTCACACATGCATCCCACAACGCCCACTGATCCGTTACCTGCTGGCGCACCACGTTGTCGTAGGAAGCGTCGTGGATGGAATCGCCGGTGTTGAGGAAAAAGTCCGGCTTGTGCTGGTCCACAATGTTCCGGAGCACTTTTTTGAAACGGGCCGGCGCATCGTCGCCCTCCCGGATGTGCACATCGGTGATGTGTGCCACGGTGAGGACGGGCTTCACTTTTTTAGCTGTCGCTTCCGTTCCTTCACCGGTGAGGAGGTTACCTGCCAGGGAGCCTCCCGCCAGCAATCCTATGCTGGATAAAAAGTCTTGTCTGTTCATAGTCCGCGTTTGCAACAAATATACATTTGTTTAGTATGAATAAACAATAAGCAAACGTTACCATTTTGCAGATAATGGGATGAGCGGAAAGAATTTACTGGAACCGGAGGAAGGCAGGCGCCTTCAAACCATAGATATCAAACCGGAAGTCGACAACAGTCGTAATTTCGAAAAAGAGATTCCCGATGCCGGGGGTTTTACGCGGATAATACGCCGCGCTCAATTGCAGGGTATTAAGCGAAAGGTTTTCATTCTTCACCCTTACCGCCAGCCCCAATCCCGTATACACCGGGTTTTTCAACAGGTAATTGTTGTGGTAGGAAACTTGTCCGGCTTCGATTGTACCGATGAAATTAAACTTGAATCCATATACCTTCCAGGGACTGTACAACACACTCTCCGACCGCATCAGCAACCGGTGATAGCCATTGATCTTTGTTCTCCTCCATCCCCAGAACCCAGTCCCGAAGTCGCGGTTGAGGCTCAGCGGGCGATAAAAATAGTTATTGGGGCTGCCGAGATAATCGAGGTAGATGAATTCCCGCCAGTTCCATTTCTTCCCCAAAGTCATCAACCTGCTGAAATAACTCACGTTCGTATGGATCACGAGGTCTTCGGAAGTGCTTCCCTGCCAGAAGCCGCCCACGCCCGCCTTCACGCTTAACAGACCGTTGTGCAGCGTAGGCCAGTATTTCTGTCCTTCGATGCCGGTGTACAACCGCTTCCGGTCCATCCAGTTCTCCCGCCCAACAGAAAGCGCGGCGGAATAACCATAGGGAATATCCTCCGTTCGCCCGAAACCGAAAAACCGCTGGCTTTTAAAGAAGTCCTGCTTGAAAACGGCAATCTGCCCGAGATAATAATGGCGGTCGTTGTACAAGGGGTCCCCGATATATTTATCCTGGACCGGGCTCTTATCGAAAGCAATGTTATTGTACCTGAACAGCAGCGCGATATTGGGTTTGTTGTCGAAATGCCCGTCGGACCCGAACCGGTTGCGGAAGTTGTACCCCGTCCATACGTCCACCAGTTTATACGAATATTCCCGCCAGAGCGAATCCGGCTCGCCCCAGACGCGGATGCTGAAATTCCTGGCGAGCGACAGCCCGCCGGTGATCTTGGCGGATGTCCGGTACAGCGGCCGTTCGATCTTGATGAAATACGATCCTTCGTAAACGCCGGTATCGAGCTGCGAATTGGTGTTGAGATGGGTATAACCGACCGAGACATCGATAAAACTGCCCAGGAGGTTGTATTTCGTATAACGGGCTTCGGTACCCCAGGGCCGGGAGTAACTGCTCTTCCACCTGAATCCGAACTGAACGCCCTGCGCGGCGCCAAACAGGTTGTCGTTGGAGATTTTCGCCCCTACGCCGCTGGGCGCCAGCTCGCGCAGATCAAAGCCGTATTCGAACACGTCTTTGGTGATCACCAGCACGTCGACCGTGTCCTGACTGGCGGTTTCGAGGGTGATGATGCGGGCGTCCTGGAGGAAGGGGCGGTTACGGAGATAACGTTCGTTGTCGGCGAAGGCATAGGCGTTCACGGTATCGCCGTTCCGGAAAAACAACATCTGCCGGATGGCCCACTCCTGCGAATCGAAATGCAGCTTATTGGCGAGATGGATGAGCTTCATGCTGGTGGTAAAAGCCGTGTCGTTGATGTTGCGGGGACCGAACACTTTTACCTTCCGAAAGTGGATACGGCGGACCGTTCGGCCGGTATGCGGCAGAAATCCTTGCTCAGACCTTGTCATCCGGGTATCCTCCACTACGGGCGGCGGAGCATCGTGCCGGGAGATGTCTTTCAGAACGGAATCCCGGAACCGGCTGCTTTTCAAAGAATCCACGTATTCGTTGAATTTTGAAAACCAGCGTTTCTTATAGACGGCCGGGATGGTATCCGTCTGCGCAATGGCGCTTTGCGGAATGCAACATAACAACAGGTAACAGCTAAGGACAGCTAATAGATTTATTTTTCCCAACCGCTTCAATGATTGCTTTTGATCCGGAACAACAATACAAATTTTTAACCAATATGTACGGCGGCACTAAAAAAAGGAAGGGCACCGATCCATCCGGTACCCTTCCTTCACAGAAAGTATATGATTAAATATCAATATTGTACCGTCACGGTTCTACCTCCCCGGCCTGCCTGGTCGAACACCCTGAACCGGAGTGTTCCTTTCGCTTCAAGCGGCCCGCCGTAGGCGGGGCTTTTGGCGGAAGGCTCCTTTCCGTCGGTTGTATAACGAATGATCAGTCCGGGAAGTTGCACGTTGGCCAAAACTTTTCCGTTTTCGCTTTTCACGCCGGCCGTGGGGATACGGTAGTTATAACCGCCGTTGAGGGTGGCGAGCCGTGGAATTTCGCGCTGGCCCACCACATTGGCGAATTTGTTCCACGCTTCGTTGTACCCGGCGAGGTCTTTGGTCCAGGCGGGGTCGGGCGCCCAGGCGCGTTCCGCCATGCCCAGGAGTTTGGGCAGCACCATATACTCCAGGCGCTCGGGGGATTTCACTGTTTCGCTCCACAGCGCGCTCTGGATCCCCACGATATTGGAAGCGCCGTATGCCGTCAGCCGGTCTTTCCCGACAAATATGGAAGCCGGCAGCGGGTTGCCCGCATCGTCTTCTTTGGCGTTTTTATACAGGTCGAGGGGAATGAAGTAGAAGGGTTTATCGAGATCCACATAACCGCCCCAGTAAAAGCCGGGTTCATCATAATCACGCTGGTAGGCCATATCGAAGTAATAATTCGCCACGCCTGACAACACCACTTTGTACCCGCCGTTGGCCAGCCGGTAGCTGAGATCTTCCATCCCGCCGCCCATCACGTTATTCCATACGTCCAGCTGGAAATTGCGGTTGCCGAACACGGGGTTAACGATCATGACGTTGTTGCCGTCGAGCTGGGTGCGGCGCATGCCGGCTTCTTCCCATCCATACAGCTGCATGCCCTGTTTATTAACGATCTGGGCCACCTTGTCGTAGAAATAAATCCAGAGATCGTCTACATGGTTCAGTTCGGCGCTTTCGGCCAGGAGCTTTTGGCAGGCGGGGGATTTTTCCCATACGCCGCCGGGTGTTTCGTCGCCGCCCATGTGGATGATATCGAGGGGAGCGCCGGCTTCCGCATGCATCGCCGCCAGTTCGGTGGTTACTTTTTCAATGAATTTGTAGGTGGATGGAAGGGCGGGATTCATGACATTATCTTTCCATTCCTGCACGGAGCGGTATTGGCTTTTGTCGTCCGGGTCGCTGAGGCGGTATGCGTTGGCGTTGGGATCGCCGGCTTTGGCGAGCTTAGCCGCGCGGGCCTCCATGGCTTTGATGGCCGCGCGCCCGTGGCCGGGCATCTCCACTTCGGGGATCACTTTAATATGCCGGGCTTTCGCATAGCGGAGGATTTCAATGTAATCCGCGCGGGTGTACCAGCCCGTACCGGCGGCATTGCCCGCATCCGGGCCGGAGCCATACGCGGGTTGAAGACTTTCCATTTCATCCAGCGTATGCGCGCGGCGGCCACCTATCTGCGTCAGTTCCGGCAATCCCGCGATTTCCACGCGCCAGCCTTCGTCGTCGCTCATATGGAGGTGAAGGGTGTTCACTTTATAAACGGACATCACATCCAACATCCGCAGCACCTGCGCTTTGGAGTGGAAGTTACGCGCCACGTCGAGGCTGAAAGAGCGGAAAGCGAAGCGGGGCGCATCTTCTACCTGCACCGCGGGTAGCGTTGCCGTGCCTTTGGCCGTGAGCGGCAGCAGCTGGCGGAGCGACTGGATACCGTAAAATATGCCGGCATTGGTGGAGGCGAAAATGGTAATGCCATCTTCCTGCACCTGCAGTTTATAAGCCTCTTTTCCGGTGATGGAAGCGTCTTTCACGAGGCGCACCGCGGCTTTGCCGGTGGTTCCCTGCGCGGTGAGCACCGGTTTCCCGAATACCTTCGCCATCAGCAACGACAGGTAATCGGCTTCCGCGCGGAACACCGGTTCGTATACGATCCCGTTTTTCGGGTCGAGCACTACCGTGGCGCCGCCCTCACGGATCACCGCCGGCGTGGGCAGGATGCGGGGGAGCTGGCCGGCGGGCAAAAGCGACAGCGCTTCGTTGCGGCGATATACGTCTTCGGGCGTGGTTTGCACTTTAGTATCCTTCGCGGTGCGGCGCAGCTGTTTCTCCGTTGTGGAAGGCGTTACCGCGAATTCAATGGCATGGCCTTTCGAGGGCTCGCTGTCCCAAACGATATAGGGGCCGGCGGGCGCGTCGGTAAAATGCGTCACCCAGGCAACGGACACGATGTTGATTTTGAGCGAATCTCCCGGCTTCAATCCTCCGAAACCAGCCACTGGCTTCAACCGGAACAGGTCGCCGTTGATGTGCGCCGCTTCAATCCCAGGCGCTACCTCACCGGGCGACACCATGCGGATGAAGTTGTAGTAGATCGTCCAGCCTTTGGCGGGCAACGCCTGCTTCGAACGATTGACGAGCGTGAAGGTCGACAAGGTCTGCGCCTTGCCCTGGTAGCCGTTTTCCACTACTTCCCAACGCATTTGCAATCCCCTTGCGGGGAATGCCGGCGATTGCGCCAGGGCGCAGCAGGAGAGTAAAAGGCATAAAATGGTAAGTCTGTTTCGCATATCATCAGGATTTCCGCGGGTGGCATCGCCTGCCCTGCGGTGTGCTTATTTTTTATGGAGATTTTTATGGATCGCATCCAGCAGATAGCCTTTCGGATCGCTGGAATATTCC
This sequence comes from Chitinophaga pollutisoli, assembly GCF_038396755.1. Lineage (NCBI taxonomy): Bacteria > Pseudomonadati > Bacteroidota > Chitinophagia > Chitinophagales > Chitinophagaceae > Chitinophaga > Chitinophaga pollutisoli. The sequence goes on from NZ_CP149822.1 coordinate 2,289,703, forward strand.
CAGAACATGACGCCGCCGAGTTTGTTGGCATGGACGTAGCGGCATTTTTCCTTGACGGATGCTTCATCGTCGTAAGAAATAAAGACGCGCTGGCCGGGATGCCAAAGATAAGGCGCTTTGGCGCGTTTATCCCAATGGCGTTCAAATCCTTTGGCGGGCAGGCTGTCTTTGATGAAAGAATATCCCCCGCCCCGGTACCCGCCGATTGCGGCGCGGTTGAGCCCGCGGGCGGTATCGCTGGCCACTTTCCAACCGCGGCCGTAAAACGCGATGCCCATCACGATCTTTTCGGCCGGTACGCCCGCCGCGAGGAAAAGCCCGATGGAACGGTGGGCCGAAGATTCTTCCGGGTTATCCGTGGAACCGAAAAGGTTGGTATGATGGCCGGAGATGCCGTTGGGATTGGTTTTGTAATCGTACGACATGATGTTGATGAAATCCTGGTACTGCGCGGCTTTGGCCATTTCCGTATTGTCCACGAAGCTTTTGCTGCCGCCTACGGCCGAGGTGAGCAGGTATTTGCGGCCGGTTTCTTTCTCCAGCGTATCGAGCGAAGCGCGGAGGGCGGCGAACATCAGCGTGAAATTTTGCTTGTCTTCCGGCCGGTACACGTTGCCCTCTTCCCCGGGGATGCCGGGATATTCCCAGTCGATATCCACGCCGTCGAGCTGGTATTTGCGGATAATATCCACCGAGGTGTGGGCGAACAGTTTGCGCCCGGCTTCGGTGAGCACGGCATCGGAGAAGTTTTCGCTCCATGCCCATCCGCCGATGGAGATGAGGATTTTGAGGTCGGGATTGCGGGATTTGAGGGCGTTGAGCTTCCGGAAGTTGACGGTGTCTGTGGCGAGGTTGGTGAGCCAGGCCTGACCGTGCTGCACATCCACGAAAGCGTAGTTGATGTGCGTGATTTTTTCCACCAAGATGGATTCCGGATCTGTGATCAGCCCCCGGAATCCGCCTACATAGGCGATCACGACGGGTTTTGAACGTGGAGGGCGCGCGGCGGAGAATGCTGCGGCAGCACCGGCGATGAGGAGCAGCGCCGGGATGGCGGCGCGCATTGGCTTGGAGAATAGACGCATGTTTAAAAATAGTATATTTACGATCTAAATTCAACCCTTTGAAATACATCTGCTCCCTGCTACTGGCGGGCATCGCGGCAACCGCCTGCAACTCCGGCGGCAAATCCACCCCTGCCGATTCGGGGAAAGTCCATATCATCCACCAGGCTTTGCCGTCCAACGACCCTAAAGGCGTATTTACCGGCGATTTCGGCGGGAGTCCCATTTACATCAGCATCAATTTCGCCCGCGGCAAAAACGTTGCGGGATACAATACGCACAAAGGCCTGCGGCGCAACCTACATGGCGAGATGACGCAGGACGGCGATGTGTGGCGCCTCCGCCTGGAGGAACCCGGCGACCATCCCTACGACGGCGTTTTCAGCGTCCGGCTTTCTCAAGACATGAAAACCATGGAAGGAATATGGGCCCCGCTGCACAAGGATTCCGCCTCTTCCAAAAAATTCTCCCTCAAAAGAATCGACAACGCGCAAGGCGAAGTTTTCATGGCCAGCGACTCCGGCAGCATTTCGTTCCTAATAGACGGTTCATGCCGGCTGGAGTACTATCCCAACGACAGTATTTCCACCGGACAAATGGAAATCCTCCGCGGCACCTGGTCGAGAACGAAGGACACTTTCCTGGTCAACTGGCTGCGGAACGATCCCCAGGGCAACAAAACCGGCCGTTTCATCCTGCATACTTCGACCAATCCCCACGGATATGACGAGGACAGCATTACGGGCGAGGGCTTCACTTTTTATTTTGTTCCATGAGGCTGGCCCTCCAAATGGCAGCCGCCATACTTATCCTCTATGCATCCTGGCTGATGGTGCTGCTGAGTTTGCCGTACACGTCCTTCGAACCGCAAATCGAATTCCTTTTCACCAAACAGCTGGTGTACAAAATACACCATTGGCGATGGAGCTTTTACCTGCATGTGTTCGTGAGCACGGCAGTGCTGGTGGCGGGATTGTTCCAGTTCAGCCGCTATCTTTTGCAGCGGCATCCGGGCGTCCACCGGGTGGCGGGATACGTGTATGTGGTAACGGTAATCGCGCTGAGCGGGCCCAGCGGGCTGGTGATGGGATATTATGCGAACGGGGGCGCCTGGGCGCAGGTGAGCTTTATACTGCTGGCCGTTTGGTGGATCGGTTTCACGGCGATGGCGATGTGGTATATCCGGAAAAAAACTGGAAAAAGCATGCAGACATGATGGCCCGCAGTTATGCGCTCACGCTGTCTGCCGTCACGCTCCGGTTTTATGTTTTCGTTATAGCCGCACTCGGCCTGGAAATTGCTCCGCGCACGGCTTACATCTGGATCGCCTGGCTCAGCTGGACGTTGAACCTCCTGCTGGCGGAGTATCTCATCCGGAAACGGGTATTTACCGCATGGCGAGCGGAACGGATTTCGGCGTGAAGCGGCCTTCCGGACTGATGGCAAAATATTCCACCCCCACTTCATTCATTTCTTCCATTTTATTTTCGGCGTAGCCGTTCTGCGCGGGGTCTTTTTCGTACCGCACAGCGAATTTGCGCACTTCCACTTCGCCATTGCCTGTGATCTTCCCCACCCGGAAAGGCTCATCCAGGATGCGATGACCGCCTACGATCATTTTGTCGAGCAGCTTGCCGTTGGCGTCGAAGCTGGCGAGGTAATAGCAATAGGGCGCGCCTTCGTCCATCATCACATCCTGCACGGCGTAAGTGAGTACGGTGAATTGCGGCGTGGATTGTACACTCCCGATGTAATAGTATTCGCTGCCCACGTCGCGGGAGAATTTGGCGTTCCGCATTTCGGGGATGAATTTCTCGAAATCGTAGGTAACGTTACTGAACGATTTGTCTTCCCTGAATTTCGTATCGAACACCACGGGCAATTCCAGCGGCTGGAATTCGTGGGAGAAGAGTTTCCAGAGGAGGCGGTCGGGATCGCTGGCGCCGGAGAGCGCTGCCGTTATCTCGTTGTCAAAGCGCCAGCGGATTTCGCGCAGCGGGGCGAGGTCGCTGTCTTTGTAGATCTGCGCCGTATTTGTATAGCCGAATTCGATGGCGGACACGAGGTAATGGAAGGCGCTGTCTTCCTTGCCGGATTTGGCGTACAGGCAGGCGGTGTTGTATAGTAATTTGGAAACGGGTTTATATCCCAGCAGGTCGGCGATATGATAGGCTTGCAGCGCTTGTTCCACGCTGAGTCTGGCTTGCATGGAGGCAGATCCGTCACCCATTTCAGAGAGGGCGTTGCCATATTCGAAGAAAGCGGCTGCGCGGGGGGCTTTGAGGATGGATTGACGAAAGAGCGGCAATGCAGCCGCGGGATTTTCCTGGTTGCGGTACACATCGATCGCCTGACGAAAAAGTCTGTCGGCTTCATTTTCGGGAAGATCTTTCCTGGAAGTGAAAAGCAGGACGCTGTCCTCGTTCAGGTGATAACCTTCCGTCAGCGTATATGCGGAGTTGTTAGACGATCCGGTTTTGATTTCGCCGTTTTGCTGGCAGGCTGCGGCGGATAATATGATGGCGATCAGGGGGATGTGGCGCATAGGGGATGAAATTTCCGCTTCAAATATACGGTTATTCCATATAAAAGGTTTCCCCCGGGCGGAGGCGGGAGCGCCGCTGCGCGGGGGAAACCAGGTAACATTCAAAGGATCATTGGTTCAGTTTGAAACGGATGGGAACATTGAACCAGACGGCCACATTACGCCCGTTCTGGCGGCCGGCTTTCCATTTCGGCATTTTCCGGATCACGCGGAGCGCCTCTTCTTCGCAACCCGCGCCCACTTTTCTGCCGGTTGTTTCTACATTGGTGATGGAACCGTCTACATTCACGACGAATTTTACAAAAACAGTCCCTTCGATGCCGGATTCTGACGCCATGTGCGGGTAGCGCATGTGGTCGTTGAGAAACGCGTACATAGCTTTTTCACCTCCGGGGAACTCCGGCATTATTTCCACGAAAGTGGGGAAATCCTCTTTCTTCTTCACCTCCGGCACTTCGATCACCCTGGTACCTTCCGGCACGCTTTCGAATGGGTTATCCACGCCGCCGGGTTCGCCTGCAATGTCTTTAGTGCTGATGGCCACGTCCTTCAATTCGTCCATCGTTTTCATTTCATCCTCCGGGTTCACTTTATCATCTTCCACTACTTTAACGGTCACATGTTTTACGGAAGCGGTTTGCGGCGGGGGCTCCACGGCGCGGGGCGGCGGGGGCGTGAATTTCCTTTCTTCCGGAGGCACCTCTATCATATCCGGCGCTTCGAAAATGACGGGCTTCACCACATTTTCAGCGGCTTTGGAATTTGAAGCCCATGTGTAGGCACCAATGCAGAGGAGGACAATCCCCGCCATGCCAGCCACGGCGTTGCGGACGCGGCGGTCATACTTGCGGCGGAGGTCGTAGGCGCCGTAATCTTTATTGCGGGAATTGAAGAGAATGTCGAGGAAGTCTGGTTTAGGCATTTGGGAGGTATTCATGGCGATAACGTTTAACAGGAAGATGCCCCGCCCTTACTATTTCCATAAACGATTCCCGGCGCCGTTTTTAACATATTGAACCTTTTAACGTTACGATTGTTCTACAAACGTAACCGCTGTTGTTAAACGGATACATACCTTGTATGAGTTGCTGTTTCCCGAACATAATAAGGCGGATGGTCTGCTTGACCGCTGTGCTGACAACCGTTGCCGGAAATACCCATGCCCAGCAGGGAGGCGCGACCGGCCCCGCATACACGCTGGAAGAATGCGTGCAGTATGCCCTCCGCAACCAGAACAACGTCGTCAACGCCCGGCTGTCGCGGCAGATGTCTACAGAAAAGATCCGTGAAACCCGCGGCTACCTGCTCCCGCACGCCAACATCACCGGTAATTTCACCGATAACCTGAAACTCCAGACCTCTCTCATCCCCGACTTTACGGGCGACCCCAATAATAAAGTCCCCGTGCAATTCGGCACCAAATTCTCCTCAGCGATCACCGGCGAAGTGACACAAACCCTCATCAACAGCGACTACTTCCTCGGCCTCAAAGCCGCCAGGGTATACGACGAACTGGCCGTCCGCGATTACGAGCGCGCCGCTATCGATACCCGCGTTCAGGTTAGCGTCGCTTATTTTAATGTGCTTGTCAGCCAGGAAAGCATCCGGCTGGTGGAAACCAACCTCGCCCAGTTCGGTAAAACCCTCAAGGATACACGCGCCCGGTACGACGAAGGCGTGGCCGAGCGCATCGATGTGGATCGTATCCAGACCTCTTACAACAGTGTGGAAGCACAGCGCGCCAATCTCCAGCGGCAGCTGGATTACACTTACGACGTCCTCAAGTTCCAGATGGGCATGCCCATCGATTCTCCGGTTGCGGTGAAGGAAAATATCCGTTCGTTTACCGACGACATGCCCGATAGCCTTAACTACCGCTTCCTCGACCGGCCCGAATACGCCATGCAGCGCGTGCAGGTGGAGCTGGACCGGCTCAGCCTCAAAAGCAAGAGACTGCAGATCATTCCTACCCTCAACGCATTCGTCAATTACGGTTTCAACTATTTTTCCGAAAACTTCGGCGATTTGTATAAAACCGGCTTCGGCACTTCCGCTCTCGGCGTCCGCCTTACCTGGCCCATTTTCTCCGGAACAGAAAGGATTTACGCCGCCCGCCAGCTCGCCCTCACCCTGCAGCAAAGCGAAAACAACTTACAATATCTCGGCCAGCAAATCCAGCTGGAAGTGCGGGAAGGGTGGACTTCCTACCGCAACAACCTCAACTCCCTCAATACCCAGGAAAAGAATATGGCCCTTACGCAGGGAATATACGACAGGGTGGTATTGAAGTATGAAGAAGGCGTGGCCACGAGCCTCGACGTGCTCTCGGCTGACAGCGAGCTGAAAACAGCGCAAAACGATTACATCAATGCATTGATCAATACCCTCATCAGTAAAGTGAAACTCGACCAGGCGATGGGTAAAATAAAAGCGGAATAAACTCCTTGTTATGCAACTTTACCGGAACCTTTATATCATGCTGATCCCACTGCTGGCGGCGGCTTGCAAGGGCAAACAAGCCCGGCAGCAGATGGCGGGGGGCGCCATGCCCAAAACCACCGTCTCCGTCTTCGAAGTGAAGGCCGCCAGCTACACCGTCACCGAAAGCTTTCCCGCTTCGTTAACCGGCAACGTGCAGGTCGATATCAAATCCGATGTGACCGGCTTCCTCCAGAAAATCCATGCGCAGGACGGCAGTAACGTTTCGAAAGGACAGGCGCTTTACGAGGTAGACAAGAGCCGCAGCCAGGCCGCATACGACGAAGCCAATGCGGCGGTAATCCAGGCGGAGGCGGACCTTGCGCTGAAGAAACGCGATTATGAACGGTATTCCAACCTGCTTAAAAAAGATGCGATTTCCAAACAAACGGTTGACCAGGCGGAAACGGCGGTAAAAACTTCCGAAGCCATGCTCGCCGCAGCCCGCGCCACGCGCGCCCGTACCGGAACCGACATCAGCCATGCCGTTTTGCGCGCGCCCATCGCCGGAAAGATCGGCATCGCGCAGCTGCGCATCGGTGACCTGGTGACGGCAGGTACCACCATTATCAACACGCTCGTCAACGAAGATCCCATCTTCGCCGATATCGACATTCCCCAAACCCGTTACAACGAATTCCGTAAAGACGTCAGCGGCCGCGATGGCGGAAATCAATATTTCCTCACTTTCCCCAACGGCGAATTATATCCCGAACCGGGAAAAATCCTGCTGGTGAACAACGCCGTGGATCCCCGTACGGGCACGCTCCGCGTGCGGCTTACGTTTCCCAACAAAAAAGGCCAGCTTAAATCGGGGATGACCGCCACGATGCAGATGCATTACAAAACCGGCGAACAGCAGGTGGCCATTCCCGCGAAAGCTATCATGGAACTGCTGAGCGAAGTGAAAGTCTACACCCTCGGCCCTGGAAATGTAGTGGAAGTGAAACCTGTGCAGAAAGGTTCCCTGCTCGACAGCCTGCAGATCATCAACAGCGGCCTGCAGGCCGGCGACAAGGTGATTACGGATGGCCTCCAGAAGATACGCCCCGGCGATACCGTCAATGTTAAATAAAAGGCACCATGATTGCGAAAACGTTCATAGAAAGGAAGAATACTACGATCGTGATTGCCATCATCATGGTGATCGTAGGCCTCATCTGCATGATCAATCTGCCGGTGGCCCAGCTCCCCGACATTGCGCCGCCAACCGTATCCGTGAGCGCCAGTTATATCGGGGCCAACTCCACCACCGTGGAAGAAACGGTGACCACGCCCATCGAGAACCAGGTAAACGGTACCCCCGGCGCCATGTACCTGCAATCGGCCAGCGCGAACGACGGGTCCATGAGTATTACCGTCACATTCGAAATCGGCACCGATCCCGACATTTCCACCCTTGATGTGCAAAACCGCGTGAGCATCGCCTCGCCCAGCGTACCTGACGACGTGCGCCGTGTGGGCATCACCACCAAAAAGCGCTCGAACGACATGCTCATGGTGGTAGCCTTGCTTTCGCCGAACGGCACGCACTCCAAAGCATTCCTCGACAACTACCTCAATATCAACCTGAAGCCAGAAATTTCTCGTGTGAACGGCGTGGGCGACGTGCAGGCCTTCTCCAACGATTACTCCATGCGCATTTGGCTGGACCCGGAGAAGATGGCCAACCTCGGCCTCACGCCCGCCATGGTGGCGGGCGCCATCCAGGAGCAGAACACCCAGGCGCCGGCAGGCATCATCGGTGCGCCTCCCGCCAATAAAGACCAGGCTTTCGAATATTCCGTGAAAGTGCGCGGCCGCCTGCTCACTGCGGAAGAATTCGGCGACATCATCGTGTCCAGCAATCCAAATACCGGCTCCCTCGTGCGCCTGTCCGACATTTCGCGGCAGGAGCTCGGATCCTTCAGTTACGCGATTGACGTAAAGGCCGACGGCAAAACCGGTACAGGGATGGGCATCTACCTCACACCCGGCGCCAACGCCCTCGACGTGGCCGAACGCGTGGAAGCGCGGATGGCGGAGCTGAAAAAAACATTCCCCGACGACATCGACTGGATGGTGCCGTTTGAAACCGTTTCCTTCGTGCGGATTTCCATCAGCGAAGTGATCCAGACGTTTATCGAAGCGCTGCTGCTTGTGGTGATCGTGGTGTACATCTTCCTGCAAAGCTGGCGCGCCACGCTGATTCCCATCCTCGTTATCCCGGTGTCGCTCATCGGAACGTTCATCTTCTTCCAGCTACTGGGCTTTTCGATCAATACGCTGACGTTGTTCGGCTTTGTATTGGCGATCGGGATTGTGGTGGACGACGCCATTGTGGTGGTGGAAGCGGTCCAGCATCATATCGACGCCAATGGCATGACCCCGCGCGATGCTACTTTCAAGGCGATGGAAGAAGTGTCGGCGCCGGTGATCGCCATCGGCCTGATCCTCGCGGCGGTATTCGTGCCCGTGGCGTTTATCCCCGGCGTGAGCGGGAAGCTATACCAGCAGTTCGCACTGACGATCGCTTTTTCCGTAATCCTCTCCGCTTTCCTGGCGCTCAGCCTTACGCCGGCGTTGTGCGCAGTGATGATGCGCCCTTCCAACCTCAATCCAGAATCGAAAGGGCTGGGTAAGCTGCACTACAAATTCAACACCTGGTTCGATAAATTCACGAAAAGCTACACCCATGGCGTTCGCAGGTCGATCAAGCAGACCGCGTTGGTTTTGATATTGATGGGCATCCTGTTTGGCGCGGCTTTCCTGTTGTTCAAGCGCGTGCCCTCGACTTTTGTACCGCAGGAAGACATGGGCGCGATGTTCCTGGCGCTTGACCTGCCGGATGCATCTTCATCCATGCGTACCCGCCAACTGGCCGAACATGTCAACCATATCCTGTCGGAAGACCCTGCTGTGCAGCACTACATGGCAGTAACAGGGATGAACTTCATCGGCGGCGGCGCGGTAAAACCCAGTTCCGCGACCTGGTTCGTGAACCTCAAGCCCTGGGACGAACGATACGCCAACGGGCAGAACATGAAAACGGTGCTGGGCAGGATTCAGGGCAAGCTGGCCCAGATCACGGAAGCCACGGCGCTGGTTATTCCGGCGCCTACGCTGCGGGGGCTCGGCACGTCTTCCGGGTTCTCGTATGTCTTGGAGCAGCGCTCCGGGACCGACATCACCGAATTTGCGCGGGTGCTGCAAAACGTGTTGATCGCGGCGAACAAGCGGCCGGAGATACAAATGGCGTACGCTTTCTTCAGCGCTTCCACGCCGGAATACGATGTGGAGGTCGACAGGGAAAGGTGTAAACAGATGGGCGTGGCCGTGAATGACGTGTTCAGCGCGCTGCAAACGTTTTTAGGCGGCATGTACGTGAATGATTTCACCCGTTTCGGCAGGAGCTTCCGCGTGGTGCTGCAGGCCGACACCGCTTACCGTAAAAACATCAGCCAGCTGCAATACTATTATGTCCGGAATGCATCCGGCACGATGGTGCCGCTGAGCACGCTGATCAATTATAAGATGGGTGCGGGCGCCCCCGTCATCAACCACTTCAACCTGTACCGCTCCGCGGAAATCAGCGGCACGAGCAACCCCGGATTTTCTTCCGGCGACGCGATCCGGGCCATGGAAGAGGTTTCTGCGGAAGTGCTCCCCGCCAATTTCGGATACGACTGGTCCAATATATCCCGCCAGGAAATCGAAGCGGGCAACAAGAGTTTCCTCATTTTTATGTTGTCCATCCTTTTCGTATTCCTGTTATTAACTGCCTTATATGAAAGTTGGTCTGTCCCATTTTCGGTTCTCCTGGCCGTCCCTGTAGCCTTGTTTGGAAGCATTCTTGCACTTTGGCTTACCGGGCAAGCCAATAGCGTATATAGCCAGATCGGGCTTATAACGTTGATTGGTTTGTCCGCCAAGAATGCCATCCTGATCGTTGAATTCTGCAAGGAGCGTGTAGACAGGGGGATGCCGTTGATCCAGGCTACGCTGGAAGCCGTGGCCCTTCGTTTCCGGCCGATCCTCATGACGTCGTTCGCGTTTATTCTTGGCGTGTTGCCGCTGGTATTTTCCCAGGGCGCGGGCGCGGCGTCGCGCACCAATATCGGGTTTACAGTGGTGGGGGGGATGCTGGCGGCTACATTGCTGGGGATCTTCACCGTGCCGGTATTGTACGTGCTGATCACGCGGCTGGCGTATGGCAAGAAGAAGCTGGCGCAGCTGGAAGAAGAAGGGAAAGACAATCCGGCCAACCAGCCGGGGCATCATTAGTTCCTTTCTTCGGCATTGTCGCGCTCCCACCCGGTGTCGCGGATCATCATGTTCGTATAGGCATCTGCCTGTATGATTTTCTGCAATTCTTCTATTCTTTCTTTCGCCGCGTTCACGTATTGCTTGTCGTCGCGGAAAGCGGCCAGGCCTTTGAGGGATTTTTCGTCGAACCGGCGGAACATCCTCGCGGCGCGTTGCGACTGGTACGCTCTGCGCCCCAGCATTTCGAGCACATCCGTGCCCAGGCGCAACGAGGTATCGATGGTTTCCCGGTAAATATGGAGTACGCCCGCGTTCATCAGGTCGAAGGCGTCGGCATTATCCACGGCGCGCACCAGCATGCGGAGGTGCGGAAAATGTTTCTTCACGGCCTGCACCACTTCCAGGTTCTTCTCCGGCGTAGCCATGGCCACCACGATGATGGCAGCCTGTTCCGCCCCGGCCGACTTCAACATTTCGAACCGCGAAGCGTCGCCGTAATGTACTTTGAGGCCCATCTTGCGGAGGAGGTCTACCCTGTCGGAATCCAGGTCCAGCACCGTGGCCGGCACGCCGCTGGCACGCAGGAAGCGGCCGATCACCGTGCCGAAATGATCGAACCCGGCGATGATCACCGCGTTACGCTCATCGATCTTGTCATCTTCCCGTTCATTTTCTTTTGACATCCCCTCAAACTTCGGCTGTATCCATTTTTCGTAAGCGAGCATTACCAATGGGGTGAGCGCCATCGATATTGCGACCACGGCCATCATCAAATCCACCAACTGCTGCGGCAGCAGCTTCGCGCCGGCAGAGAAAGAAAACAGTACAAAAGCGAATTCGCCTACCTGCGGCAGCGCGAAGGAGAACAGCAGGTTCTGGTCGCGGCTGAGCCGGAAGAGCTTGCCAAGTCCCGCCAGCACGATGAATTTCACGATCATGATCCCAATCACCAGGCCGGCAACGATCCACGGCGAATTTTCGATGAGATCGAAGTTGATGGTGGCGCCTACGCCGATGAAGAACAAACCCAGCAGCAATCCCTTGAACGGTTCGATATCGCTTTCCAGTTCATGCCGGTATTCGCTGTTGGCGAGCAGCACGCCGCCCAGGAAAGCGCCCAGCGCCGGGCTCAGCCCCACCAGCGTCATCAGCACGGCGATCCCAACCACCAGGAGCAACGCCGAAGCGGTAAACAGCTCCCGCAGCCGGGTGCGCGCCACGATGTGGAGTACCGGCTTCACAATGTAACGCCCTCCTATCACCAGCCCCAGCACGGCTCCCAGCACCACGATCGTTTTCACCCAAGCCGGCTGGTGCTCAATCAGCGAGCTGGTTTCTTCGGCCGTCAACGTTGTGCCGGCGGGCGCCAGCAGCGGAAAGATCGCCAGCATGGGGATCACCGCGATATCCTGGAACAGCAATACGGAAAATGCGCTCTGCCCGGCGGCGGAACCCATTTGTCCCTTTTCGGTTAATATTTGCAAAACGATGGCGGTAGATGAAAGCGACAGGATCATCCCGATCACGAGCGCCTGGTTCCAGGGCAGCCCGCAGGCCATGGCCAGCCCGCCGATCAGCATGGCCGTCACCACTACCTGCAACCCGCCGAGCCCCAGGATGGGCGCGCGCAGTTTCCATAAAAGGGAGGGCTCCAGTTCCATGCCTATCAAAAACAGCATCATCACCACGCCGAACTCCGCGAAATGCATGAGATCCTGCCCGCTCTGCCCGATCAGCCCCAGCAGGGCAGGACCGATGATGATCCCGCCGAGCAGGTAACCCAGCACGGAACCGAGATTCAGCTTTTTGGCCAGCGGCACAAACACCACCATCGTAGCCAGATACACAAGTGCCTGATAAAAGAAGGATTCGTTCGACATATGTAGGATTTACTGGGTTCAGCGGGGAGGCGCCGGCAAAAGCCCCGGCAGGCCCGTCAGCATATTGGCTTCGGGCTGGCGCATCAGTGCCTTGAGATCGATCGTGTTATTAGAAAGCCCTTGCAGCAGTTGAACAAAGCCATCTGCATATCGCGCCAGGTCTTCGTCGGCGATATGCGCGGAACCCGGAACGATGTAAGGCGGAAGGTAATCCATATGGCACAACGCCGCCGTTTGCCGGTAAGGCAGCAGGAAGTCGCAGACCGCGTGGCCGTGGTGCCCTCCGGCCGTGTATGCGTGCGCATTGCCGCCGGTGGAGATCACCTGCATGAGGTATTTCCCCTGCAGCGCAACGCCGTCTTTGCCATACGCCCAGCCATGTTCCAGCACGAGGTCCATCCATTGTTTCAGGAGGGCCGGACCGCTGTACCAATAAAAAGGATGTTGCAGGATGATGAGGTCGTGCTTTTCGAGGATGGGCTGCTCCTGTTTGGGCAACACGTCGAAATCGGGATATTCTTCGTACAGATCGCGCAGCGTTATGCCGGGCAGCGTGCGCACCGCCTTCAGGAGCCGGGCATGCACGCGCGAGCGCTCGAATGCCGGATGGGCGAACAGGATTAGAATTTTCAAACGGCTAAAAATTACAAATGTGCACTGAAGTTAAGATTTTATTCCACTCCAATGCACATTCGCAAGTAGTAAGGTATCCTTATATCTGCAGGGCTCCCGCCGCCGCTTCGTCCACGAACCAGTGCAACTGGCCGTTTTCGGGGCGGATGAGCTGGGAAGGATATTTGTCGGGGTCCGGATTGCCGTCGAGCACCGCTTTCAGCGTCAGCGCCTTTCCTTCTCCCGTAGCCATAAACACCACGCAGGAAGCGAGGTTGGTAACGGGAGCGGTGAGGGTGATGCGGTACATGTCCTGCGCTTCCAGCCAAAAGGATTTCGCCCAGGCTTTCTTCTCCTGGACGATCGGCAGGCCGGGGAACAGCGACAACGTATGGCCATCGTCGCCCATGCCGAGGAGCACCAGGTCGAAGGTGTTCTCCTTTCCTTTGAAATATTTGTGCAGGATGGTTTCGTATTCCTTCGCGGATGCTTCCGGCTCGATGTCCGTCCGCATCACATGGATATTTTCGGGAAGGGCGCCCACTTTGTCGAGCAGCACGTCGTACGCCATGCGGGCGTTGTTGCGCGGGTCTTCGAAAGGCACGGCGCGCTCGTCCCCCCAGAAGAAATGTACGCGGTTCCACTCGATCATGTTCACGTAAGGCTCTTTGGCGAGCAGCGCGTACAGGCTTTTCGGGGTGTTGCCGCCGGACAGCACGAAGGTGAAGATTTCCTTTTGCTGCAGCGTTTCCTGGATGTACTGTGTCAGGAACGCGGCCAGGTTTTCACTGAGCTGTTGCGGATTATTGGCGATGTGTAATTCCATGCTTTATTTTTTTCCGGTGGCAGATTGATCCAGGCGTGGCCGTCGCGGGCGATGAGGGCGTCGGCGTCTTCGGGGCCCCAGGAGTCCGGAACGTAGTTCGGGAAGTCTACCGGGTGGCGGTTCTCCCAGGTTTCCAGGATGGGCATGATCACCTTCCAGGCGGATTCCACCTGGTCGGCGCGCATGAAGAGCGTGGCGTCGCCTTCCATCACATCGAGCAGCAGGGTCTCATACGCTTCGGGGGTATGATCGTCGCTGTTGTCGTAAGTGAAGGTCATGTTCACCGGGTCGAGGCTCATCGTTTGCCCCGGGCGTTTGGCCTGGAAGCGGATGCGGATGTCCATTTCGGGCTGGATACTGATCGTGAGCCGGTTGCTGCGCCAGGATTCCGCCGCTTCCGAAGGGAATGCGAAGGTAGGCGCGTCTTTGAACTGGATAGTGATGTGGGTGGATTTCTGGTGCATCAGCTTGCCGGTGCGCACGTAAAACGGCACGCCCTGCCAGCGCCAGTTGTCGATGAAGAACTTTACCGCGGCGTAAGTTTCGGTCGCCGACTGCGGGTTCACCCCCTTTTCCTCACGGTACCCCGTCATCTCCTTCCCTTTCATCCAGCCGGCGCCATATTGCCCACGCACGGCGTATTCGTGCACGTCTTCCTTCCGGATAGGGCGGATGGCGTTGAGCACGTCTACTTTCTTATTACGGATCTCGTTGGCGTCGAAGGAAACGGGCGCCTCCATGGCTACCATGCACATGAGCTGCAGAATGTGATTCTGCACCATGTCGCGCAGTGCGCCGGAATGCTCGTAGTAACCGCCGCGGCCTTCCAGCCCCACGCTTTCGGCGGCGGTGATCTGGATGTGGTCGATGTAATGGCGGTTCCATACCGGTTCGAAAAGCGCGTTGGCGAAGCGGAGCGCCAGGATGTTCTGCACGGTTTCCTTACCGAGGTAATGGTCGATGCGGAAGATCTGCTCTTCTGCGAAAAGCCCTGTCAACAGGTCATTCAGCTCATGCGCGCTTTCGAGGTCGTGACCGAAGGGTTTTTCGATCACGATGCGGGTGGTATTTTTCTCTTTGCAAAGATTGAGCGTGCCCAGCTCCTGTGCGATGGACGGCACCAGCTGGGGCGCCACGGCGAGGTAGAAGATCACGTTGGGATGCACGCCCCATTCTTCTTCTTTCTTACAAACGTAATCTGCGATCCGCTGGTACGACGCGATGTCGCCCGCATCCAGCTGCAGGTAATTGACGTGCTGGAAGAATTCCTGGTAATGGCTCTCGCTTTCCGCTTTGCGGCGCGAAAATTTATCCAGCCCTTCCTGCAGGTGGCCGCGGTATTTGTCGTCGGAGTATTCCGTACGGCCGATGCCCACGATGGCGAACTGATCCGGCATCCACTCGTCGAGGAAAAGGTTGTACAGCGCGGGTGTCAGTTTCCGGTAGTTCAGGTCGCCGCTGCCGCCGAAGATGAAGAGGATGGAAGCAGGGGGGCGCTTATGATGTTGCATAAAAAAGTAAAAGATTAATGGTGTTGCCAGTTGGTGTGAAAACTGCCTGGCATGTCTATACGCTGATAAGTATGCGCGCCGAAGTAATCGCGTTGCGCCTGCACCATGTTGGTGGGCAGCACTTCGCAGCGGTATGCGTCGAAATACGACAGGGCGGCCATGAAGCCCGCTGCCGGCAGGCCTGCCTGGGCCGCCTGTACGATCACGGCGCGCATGTTATGTTCTTTGGATTTGACTATTTCGGACACCGCTTTGTTCAATAACAGGTTGGGAACTTCCGGGGCGGATTTGAGCGCCTCGTAGAAAGTGCCCAACAGGGCCGAACGGATGATGCATCCGCCACGCCATACCTTCACGGCCTCGGGGAGCGGGATCTGCATATCGTGTGCTTCGGAAGCGGTATGCAGCATGGCCATGCCCTGTGCGTAACACATTACGGTAGCAAACTGCAGCGCGTCTTTCACCTGGTCGATGAACAGCTTCGTTTCCGCGGGAACGGGAATCTTAGGCTCGGCGTACACTTTGGATGCCTGCACCCTTTCGTCTTTATAAGCCGAAATGCTGCGCATAGATACCGCCGTGTCGATGATGGTCACGGGAACGGCGAGGTCCATGGCTTCCTGGGAAGTCCATTTGCCGGTGCCTTTGGAGCCGGCCTTGTCGAGGATAACATCGATCAGGCGCTGGCCGGATTTATCGTCGGGCTGCAGGAAAATGTCGGCGGTAATTTCCAGGAGGAAAGACTGCATCTCTCCTGCATTCCATGTTTTATATACTTCGTGGAGCTGGTCGTTGTTGAGGCCGGCGGATTTGAGGAGCCGGTAGCTTTCGCTGATCAGCTGCATGATGGCGTATTCGATGCCGTTATGCACCATTTTCACGTACTGGCCGGCGGCGCCCTTGCCCAGGTAAGCCACGCAGGGCTCGCCGTTCACTTTGGCCGCGATGGCTTCCAGCATAGGTTTTACGTGGTCGTAGGCTTCCTTGTCGCCACCCGGCATGATGCTCGGGCCTGTGCGCGCGCCTTGCTCGCCGCCGGACACGCCCACGCCCATGAAATGGAACCCGGCCGCTTTCATGCGCTCCACCCGGCGAAGGGTGTCGGTGAAATGGGAATTGCCGCCGTCGATCACAATATCGCCGGGCGCCAGGAGCGGGCGCAGCGATTCCAGCACTTCGTCGACCGGCTTGCCTGCCGGAACGAGCATCATGATCCTGCGGGGGCTTTGCAATTGCCCTACCATTTCTTCCAGCGACACCACGCCTTTCACGCGGGTGCCTGCGGTGGCGGAGGTTTCGAGGGCTTTGGCCTTCTCCGTGTCCTTGTCGAAGCCGATCACGGCAAATCCATGGTCCGCCATGTTGAGCAACAGGTTGCGCCCCATTACCCCCAGGCCGATCATGCCGAATTCATACAAGCTGTTTGACATATATTCAGTTATCAGTATTGAAGGGGCGAAATTAGCCTTTTGCCCCCATTAATTATTTGCGGAGTTGCAAGGTAAGATCGCGGAGCGCTTCCAGCGCCCGGTGCGCCAGCTCCTTCACCTTCTCGTCGGTCAGGTTGCCCTGTTCGTCGAATTTTGACGGCGCGGCGGCCACCAGCACTTCGGGCTTGGCGATCTGTTTCATATCCAGAAATTGGAAAACAGGTTTGAACGCCAGCTGCATCCGCACCGTTCCCCACATCCCCGGCGTGGCGCCCATCAGGGCTACCGGTTTGTGCATCAAAGGCGCATCCGTGCCACGGCTCGCCCAGTCGATGGCGTTTTTCAACCCGCCCGGGATCGAATAATTATACTCGGGGGACACGATTAAAAACGCATCCGCCCGCGCCAGCGCCTCACGCATCGCTACCACCGAAGGCGGCCGCTCCCCCGTATCGAGGTCGGCGTTATATAATGGAACTTCATCAAATGTGACGATTTCGGAAGTCATCCCCGCCGGAAGATTGGCCAGGACGGCGCGCAGCAGCGCCGTGTTGTATGAGCCTTTCCGGAGACTACCGGAAAGACCCGCAATATGTACGTTGGTACTCATGTGGTTTGCAGTTCGAACATCAACGCGGCAAAAATAGGTACAAAAAAGCATCAGGAAAAGGAAAAACAGGGGGAGAAAGGGCAGGAACGACGAAAACCAGCCACCAGACAAGCCGGCAGCCGGTTATGGGGTTTATGGATAACAGTCTTACCAATCACTTCACCAACCGGAACAGGCACTGCCAACCTTTGGGCAGGCAGCGCCTAACCCACTGATTGTTAATCGGTAACCCCAAACAGGTAAACTGTCGTTTTACTATTACAAGTCCCGTGCCGCAGAATTATTTATCTTGTATACATTATGAAAAAAGCGCTCCTGACCTGCCTGTTCGCCGCCGCCGCTACGGCTGTTTCGGCCCAGCAAAAAACCAAAGCCAGCCTCAACCACCTGGCCCTTTACGTCCAGCACCTGGAAAAATCCACAGCTTTCTACCGCGACCTGGTGGGCCTCGATACCATTCCCGAGCCCTTCCACGACGGCAAGCACACCTGGTTTTCGGTGGGCCCGAAAAGCCACCTGCACCTCATCGCAGGGGCCACGGCGCCCTACACCGGCGACCGCAATTCGCACATCTGCTTCAGCGTGCCCTCCGTCGGACAATTCATCGATAAACTGGCGAAAGCCGGCATCCCGTTCATCAACTGGGCCGGCGAAAAAGGGAAAGTCACCAAACGGGTCGACGGCGTGCAGCAAATCTACCTGCAGGATCCCGACGGATACTGGATCGAAGTGAATGACGCCAGGGAGTAATGCTTTATTCTTTAACGAGCCTGAACCGGTGGGGAACCGGTGTGCGCAATGCCGCCGGGATTACCGAGGCTTCCGCGAATGCTTTAATGATCTCCGCTTCGCGGGGCTTGTTTTTCTGGTAGGCGATCACGCGCTTGATATTGGTGGAATCGAGGCCGGAAGCGCCGGGGCTGGCCGTAAATGCATCCAGGTCTTTGGCAAAACGGTGCTCCACCAGCTTCATGTCGCGGAGGAGTTTTTCCAGCTTCCAGGCTTCAGCCATATGTTTTTGCACTTCCAGCGCCTGGCGGTATTGTGGCGTGCCTGTTAGCCCGGCGAGGTTCAATCCCCTTTCCAGGGCGCCGGAAAACCAGGTACCGATCTTTTCGTCGTCAATATATAAGGTATAATTGCCCGGTTCGATAAAATGCACGAACAGCATTTCCCGGCTGATGTCGTTGATGACCGGCGCCAGTTGCAACGCGGCTTGCTGGTCGGCGCGCAGGGGAAACGGCAGCGCGGATTCCAGCATCGTGAACGAGATTTCCTTTTTATCGCGCTTCAGGTCCGATATCTTGCAGAATTTGCTCTTCTCCTGGCTGGAGGCAGTCGTTTTATCAATCACCATGTACGACACAAACGGCTCCGACTTCATCGTTCGCAACCATTCCCAACCCATGAGCAGATGCCCCGGCCCGGCGGGATGGACGCGGTCTTTGCCGACGATCGTGGCCGTGGAATCAGCGGATTGCGCCAATTTGTTTTTTTCCACCATCATCGCCCAATAATCCACCAGGGGCAGTTTGTGTTTTTTCGCCACGCTTTTCACGAATTCGCCGCATTCCCACAGGCCGTCGTTTGCCCCGAAATTATTGGTGCTGGCCATTTTGGAAGTTTGGTCGTAAATGGAAGGCGTTTGCAGGATGACATTCACTTTCGCGGCGAGCAGCAGGTTAACGAGGCTATCGAGGTTGCGTTTGTAGGCTGCGATAGCTTCCTGTTGCTTTTCACGGATGCCCGGCTCATTTCTGCGGCGCGGGTCGTACAGCGGGCGGTTCACGTCGTTCATTCCGATCATCACCACCACATGCGTCGGTTGATGGGAAAGGATATCGCTTTGCAGGCGGCGGATCATGCCGGAAGCCACGTCGCCGCTGATGCCGCCGTTGAAGAACTGCACATTTCGCGCGGGGAAGCGGGTAGCGTAATACAAGGCCACGTTGTGCCAGTAATCGCCGTTATGGGTGATGCTGTTGCCGGAAAAAACGACACGGTCGCCGTTTTTAAAATATTGTGCCGAAGCTGCGTGGAAAGCCAGCAGGAAGAAGATGAGAATTCGTGTACGCATGGTAGATGATAAAGGTTCCGCACCCAATATACGCAACCCGGGTTTTAAATCCATTCCGGAGGGACGATGTATAAAAAAAGAAAGCACATCCGGGGGAGATGCGCTTTCGCAGAGGGGATTGGGGGAAAACAAACAGTAGTTATCAGACTAGCGATACAAAAGTAGGCCCCTCCCGTAAGAAAAACACGAGTACAACCGCTGATTCCTGAAATACCGTATTTCTACGCAACCGCTGTTTGCAGTATTGCAAACGTTTGCATACATTGTGATGCATTCAAATTCCGCATGTTATGAAAATGAGCCTTTTGAAGGGGCTCGCCGCGCTGCTGCTGCTTCCGGCGAGCCTGTCGGCGCAGTCGGGCAAGAACGCCCTGCGCAATTTTCCCGCCGGCGCCACGCCGGAAGAAATCGGCCGCAAAGTGGCCGCCCGGTTCATCGCCACGCCGCATACCAACTTCGGGCGTCCCTTCCCGCCCAGGGTCATCACCTACCCCGAAACCTGTACCTGGTACGGCGCGCTCACCTTCGCGCAGGTCACCGGCAACACCCCGCTCCGCCAGCAACTGGCCAACCGGTTCGAGCCGCTCTTCGGTGCTCGGGACACCCTCATTCCCATACCGGACCACGTGGATTATACCGTCTTCGGATCCGTTCCCCTCGAACTGTACCTCCAAACGAAAGAAGACCGCTACCTCCGGCTCGGCAAACACATCGCCGACAAACAATGGGGCCCGCCGGAAGGCAAGCGCGTGGTGCCCGCCAGCCATCGCTTTTACAGCCAGGGTTACACCTGGCAAACGCGCCTCTGGATCGACGATATGTTCATGATCACCGCGGTGCAATCGCAGGCCACCCGCGCCACGGGCGACCGCTCCTACATCGACCGCGCCGCCAACGAAATGATCCTCTATCTCGATTCCCTCCAGCAACCCAACGGCCTGTTCTACCACGCGCCTTCGGCCCCCTTCTTCTGGGGCCGCGGCAACGGCTGGATGGCCGCCGGCATGGCAGAACTGCTGCGGTCCGTCCCGAAAGACAATCCCAACCGCCCGCGCATCCTCCAGGCATACCGCCACATGATGGCTTCACTGCTGAAGTACCAATCGGTCGACGGCATGTGGCACCAGCTGGTCGACGACCCCAATTCCTGGAAAGAGACCTCCTGCACGGGGATGTTCGCCTTCGCCATGATCACCGGCGTCAAAAACGGCTGGCTGGACGCCAAAACGTACGGTCCAGCCGCGCGGAAGGCCTGGCTTTCGCTCATCACGTACCTCGACGAAAACGCGGATATCCGCAACGTCTGCGAAGGCACTAACATGAAAAACGACCACCAATATTACCTGGACCGCAAGCGCCTCACGGGCGACCTGCACGGGCAGGCTCCCCTGCTGTGGTGCGCCACGGCTTTACTCCGTTAGTTCCGAATCATATCCTATAAAAAGCAACGCCGGGGCCTGGAGGCTCCGGCGTTTTTATCAGCGCCCCGTTCGCTGTTCGCGAATCGCGAACAAGAAATTGAAAGCTTCAGGGAACCTTCTACCATCCTTCTACCATCCTTCAATCAAACGCCCTCAAACCTAAGCCAGCATTGGACACCCTTGGAGGATCACTGAAGGATGTCAGCAGGATGTCAGCAGCCAAAATCCTCCTTATCCAGGCGAAACCTTCGTTCATCCTTCGTTCATCCTTCGTCCTTCCTTCGTTTAAACGCCCTCAAACCCGCACCACCAACGAACACCGACGAAGGATGAACGAAGGATGGCAGTAAGATGTCAGCATCATTGACATTATCGTGACAATAAAAAAACCTCCCGAATGCGATTCCGGGAGGTTTGGGGCACAAACATGGAATCTGTACGACGCTCTTATTTATTTTACTTCTATGCAATAAGTTGCACAACGCCAGATCTTTTCGTAAGCCTTGCCGTTGTGGTCGCCTTTTTCTTCCTTGGTACCGGCAACTTCTACCATGTAACGGCCGGGCCAGATGGGCGTGAAGGAGGCTTTGCCGGTGCTGTCGGCCCAGAGCTTCTTGCCCCAGCCGTTCGGCGCGATCACTTCCACTTCCTGGCCAACGGCGGGCTTCAGTTCTTTAAGCGTATAGAAATCAATGTTTTGTCCGGCTTTCAGGGTGGCATTGGGGGCCGTATATACGCTCAGCACGTTCTGGTTGGCGGCGGCGTCCAGCTGGGCGGAAGCGCCTACGCGCACCACGGCGCTGGAGTGGTAATCGAGGCGGCTGCCGTGGTAAACGTCTCTTACTACGTGTTTCATGACAACTGTATAAGCGCCGTCCTGGTCCGGGGTGAAGAAAGCTTTATAGTGATCTTTACCGGGAGCGCTCTGCAGGGGCAGCACTTTCCCGTCGGGGGTGATCACGGAAAGGGCGTAGGATTTGGTGTCGGAGAACCATTTGTCGAGGGGAGAGATGTCCTTATCGGCGAATTCGCCCCAGAACACCCTAACTTCCTGCGCCTGGCCTTTCTTACCAACCGGACTGGTTTCTATCCAAAGTGCGTGGCCGAAGGAATTGATGGCGGTAAAAAGCGCCAGGGCCAGCATACATGTAAAACGTGATGACATAAGCTTCTGTTTTGAAGGCGTAAAATTATGGCCCGGGAGTTGGGGAAGATGATCGGATCGGAAATTTGATTTACGCATCCGGGAAAAATCACGGGCATGTATTTTGCGCTCCGATAGGGATATTTCCATAATTTAGTAACAATGATATGCGTTATACACGCACAGCCATATAAAATTACCCGCATGAAACGGTTCTTCTTACTGCTCGTTCTCTCCCTGCCCCTTGCCGCCTCCGCCCAAAAGCTGACGGAATCCGCCATAGACGACATTTCCACCAAAATGGCCGCCACTTTCCTTAAACTCAACGACCCCGCGCTGGTATTTGTCACGGAGCAGATGAGCCGCACCGGAGCCGGCGGACTGGAAATCGACAAAACGATGCAGGACCTGAAGAAAGATCCCGCAACCATTGACGCTGCCCTGAAATTCCTTTATCAATACAGCGATTGCGACCGGCAAACGTTCATTACCAACCTCCGCGCGATGGATATCAAGTCGGGTAATGTTTTCCCGATTGCCACCTATACGGTCAATAAATATAAAAACGAAGCCAAGGAACTGATAGACGAGAAAGGCGCCCTGTACAAATCCGGCGCCATCCCGAAAGCCATCACGCTTATGGTAGCGCCGCCGGCCAATATGAACCAGGCCACAGCCGCCAACCTCGAAGGTACGCCTCCCGCCGCCGCACAGGCCACCCAACAGGCTGCCGGAGCGCCCGCCACCATCAACACTACCGCCGCCGGCGTGGAATCCGCCGATACCCGTAACTGGGACGTGCGCCTCGTTTTCGGGATGACCAAACCCGACCAGCTGCTTGACCTCTACGGCAAGCAAAATGTGGAACTCCGCGACGCCACCGACTTCGACGGCAATGACGCCGGCAAAGCCTGGGTCGTTTACCCGGATACGGAGAACGAAATGGCCGTGGTTTTCTATAAAGATTCCACCAAAACCATCACTTTCGGCCAGGAAAACGCCAAATGGCGCGCGCCTTTCGGGATCAAACCCGGCGACCCTGTCGATAAAGTGCAGAAAGTTAACGGCAGAGGCTTCCGGATCAATGGTTTCGAATGGACCAACGGCGGCACCGTCCAGAGCTTCGACGGCGGCCAGCTCGATAATAAGGGCGTTCACCTCCTGTTCAGGGCGCTCAATACCGGGGACCCCAAGCTCTATGATTCCTTCACCGGCGAAAAATCTTTCCGGTCCGATGCATCGGGCGTAAAAAAGCTCGGTGTGATCGTGGAAAAGGTCCAATTCCGGACCGGAAACTGACCATTAAACTTCGTTTTACTAATTTAGCCGGATGGAAGGAACCGGAAACAAGTATTACAGGTTATTGGTCAAGCTGGGAAATATCAGGTCGAAATATACCTCCCACCGTAATTTTTTAATTCTTATCAGTTTCATCGTTGGCGTGATTGCAGCCCTCGCGGCAGTAGCGCTCAAGGTGTCTGTAGCGTTTTTCGAGCACCGTGCGGAGTCGATGAACGACTGGATGGGCAGCAACTGGCTGTCGGCCATCTTCCCGCTGATCGGCACCGGCCTTTCTTTTCTGTTGCTCACCCGTTTTTTCCAGGGACGGCTGAACCGGGGGATCGGTTTTATTATCCATAACATCGTCGCCAATAAAGGCAGGATCGAAAAAAGGCATACTTACGGCCACATCCTCACCGCAGCGCTCACCACGGGCTTTGGCGGCAGCGTGGGCCTGGAAGCACCCATCGTGGCCACCGGCGCCGCCATCGGTTCCAATACCGGCCGCGACCTCCGGCTATCTTCAAAAGATACCGTTCTGCTCCTCGCCTGCGGCACTGCCAGCGGTATCGCGGCGGTGTTCAACAGCCCGTTCGCCGGGATCATCTTCGTCCTCGAAATCTTCCTCCTCGATTTTACCATTCCCTTCTTCATTCCCCTCCTGATCTCCACCGCCACGGCCACCGTGGTATCCCAACTGATCTATCCCGGGAAATTTATTTTTACCGCCAGCGAAAGCTGGAACATCCAGGCCATCCCGTTTTACATCTGCCTCGGCATCGCCTGCGGTATGGTATCGGTATACGTTACACACATGGTGGAATGGATCGAAGGATTTTTCCACAAACGCAAAATGAGCTGGAAAACCTGGCTGATGGCGGGCGTCCCGCTTTGCGGCATCATCTTTTTCCTGCCGGGCCTCTACGGCGAAGGTTACTCCACCATCACCCAGCTGCTGGCCGGCAACTATGCCGCCATCACTTCCCACTCGCTCCTGCAAGGGTACAGCACGGAAATCTGGGCGGTGATCCTCATGTCGGTTTTGCTCATCACTTTTAAAGTGATCTGCGCAGTGCTGACCATCTGCGCCGGCGGCAACGGCGGTGTTTTCGCACCGTCGATGATCACGGGCGGGATTACGGGGTTCCTGTTCGCCTATCTTGTCAACGTAACCGGCATTTACCATCTTAACACCCCCAACTTTATCATCACCGCCATGGCCGGCGTGCTGGCTGGCGTGATGCACGCACCGCTCACCGCCATCTTCCTGCTGGCGGAGATTTCCGGGGGCTACAAACTGTTCGTGCCGCTGATGATCGTAACGGCCATCTCCTACTTCATCACCCGCAAATACATCAAGTATTCGGTGTACCATAAATCGCTGGTGGAAAAGAAAATCCTGTCCGACGATTACCTCCCCGATCACTTCTGATCCCTTCATAAAAAAACAGCCCCCGGCGCAGCGAAGCACCGGGGGCTGTTCGTTTCTGCCCTCCTGAAAAGGACGGCATCGGGTTCTATTTTTTCGTCAGTTTACGGATAGCATGATTTGCCTGGTCGGCCACGTACACGTTGCCCTGCGCGTCCACACAAACGTCTGTCGGCGTGTTGAGCTGCGCGCCCGCGCCCAGCCCGTCCGTGAATCCGCGCGCGCCGCCCGCGATGGACACCACTTTCCCGTCCGGTGAAATCTTCCGGATTTTGTGGTTGTTCAGATCGGCTACGTACACATTCCCGTCTCCGTCGATCGTGATGCCGTAAGGATCGGCGAACCGCGCGCCGGCGGCATCGCCGTCGAGGTAGCCGGAATTGCCATCGCCCGCGAGCGTAGTTACCACTCCCGCCGGCGTCACTTTACGGATGCGCTGGTTGAGCCTGTCGGCGATGAGCAGATTCCCGTCCTTATCGATTTCCAATCCGCTCGGGTTGCGGAACTGGGCGGCGGTGCCTGTTCCGTTGGCGAAAGCGGGCGTTCCGTTCCCGGCAAGGGTGGTCACTTGTCCGTCTGCCGAAATTTTGCGGATGCGGTGGTTATTGTTATCTGCAACATACAGGTTTCCTGCGGCGTCTGCCACGATATCCAGCGGCTGGTTGAATTGTGCCGTACTGGCATCTCCATCCGCGAATCCGGAAACGCCTGTCCCGGCAACGGTGCTAACAACACCGGCGGGGGTGATTTTGCGGATGGCGTGGTTATCGCGGTCGGCCACGAAAATATTTCCCTGCGCATCTTCCACGGCGCGCCAGGGCAGGCGGAACCTCGCCGCGGCCCCGGTGGCATTCACATAACCGGCCGTGGTGGCGCCCGCGATGGGAACGGCCTGACCGGCGGTGGTAATCCGGCGGATGCGGTTGTTGCCGCGGTCGGTCACAATCACGGAGCCATCGTTACCAATGGCCACGCCTTGCACCGTGCGGAACAGCGCATCGGCAACAGGGCCATCCACCGAACCGGCGGTGCCGCTACCGGCGAGGGTAGTCACCTGGTATTCTTCCAGCGGCGGCAGATAAGTGAACAGCCCACCCGTTACGGTGCCTTTCGGCGTTGCAACGGTTACCGGGCCGGTGGTGCCGTCTTCCGGCGAAACCACCTGCAACGCGTTTTCCGACGCTTCAATTACGACAGCGGCCTTCCCCCCGAGCTGCACGGTGTTTTCGGCACGGATGGTACTGAAGTTTTTACCCTTGATCGTGATGATCATATTCGGATGTCCCGAAGAAGGATATACGGCGATGATGGAGGGCGTGACGGGCTTTTCCGCATCGTCGTCTTTATCGCATGCCGCCAGCAAAGCGAAAGCCGGCAGCAGTAAGCAGGATATAATTTTTTTCATGTCTGGCAGAATTGAATCAGGTTATTGGGAAATGATCATCCAGGCGTTGCCCACGGCGCGGTTGGTGCCGTCGCTGGGACGGTTGCGCACCTGCCATACATCTGCCAGCGGATGTTTAATCATGAAAGTGCTGCTGCCGCCGCCGTCGACGTTGATGGCGATGGTGGAACCGCAGGCTTTCAGCATTTGGCCCAGCTGGGTGATGGTGCAGCCGTTAGAGTAATAAAAGCTGCGGCCGTCGACCACGATGAAGTACATTTTCCCCTGAGCGTTCATACCGATGCCGGTGCGGGGCTCCACGGAAAGATCGGTTTGGGTGAGGATCTGGTTATCCCTGACCAGCATGGGACCGCCGCCGAGTGCGTCTTCCAGGTCGTTTTGCACGGCCAGGAAATCCTGCCGGTCGCCGATGTAGGGTTTCCCGTTTTTCAGCACGCCCATAAACGTGGCGCTGCGCGCGTTGGCCCAGGTGGTTTTGAGCACCACGCCGTCGCGCACGTATATGCCGCGGGGCTCACCGGTGGAGGTGTTGAAGAAATCCGCGTTCACACCGGCCAAAACTTTGTATCCGGGTTTTTCGATGTATTTGGCCATGTCGGGCACGGTCTGCATTGCGTAGGCTGCGGCGTTGTAGGGCGTCCCCGCCTGCAGCAGGAGGCCCGGGTGGTTAGCGTCCACCTCGAGGATGAAGGCGCGCATGGAGTATCCTTCGCGGCTCAGGTAGTGGATATCGGTTTCCTTAATGCCGGGCGCCACTTCGAACAGGGTGTCGCTGAAAACCTGCGCCATCACGCCCGCGCTGTCGAGGATGCGTTGGGTCAGGGGGCTTTTGATTGTATAGGGCGCCTGCGCTATGGCTTCGTCTTTCTTACAGCCGATCAGCAATGCGTACACCAGCGTCAATCCCCATACCAGTTTATATTTAAGCAGCATAGAATCGTTTTGAAGGATTAGTAATCGTCGTTTTGATCGAGGTTGGTATTAAGTGCCAGTTCGTTCATGGGCAAGGGGTATTTCACTTCTCGCTCCATAATACCTAGTTCGGACACGGCTTTACCGGTGCGCACGAGGTCGTACCAGCGGTGCCCTTCGCCCAGTAATTCCTTTCTCCGCTCCAGCAACACGGCATTGAGATACGCCGCTTCTCCCACAGGGTTTACCGGGCCCAGCCCGCGGAAAGCGCGCAGCTCGTTAAGCCTGTCCAACCCCGCCATCCCCTGCGCTTCGGCGCTGATCAGGTACATTTCGCCCAGGCGCACGATCACGATGGGATCGGTGCCCGATTGCCCGCTGGGATATTTGTTGATGATCCGCAACCCGGAAAATGTTTCAACAGACATGGCGGTGCGTTTATCGTCGGCCGTGAACATATCCATCGTTTCCTGGGTGGGGCGGTACACATAGCTCCCTTTCACTTCGTGTGCGTAGGTGTAGAAAAGCGTGCTCACGCGAATCGAGGATTCGATGGTCAGGTTCTTGAAAGAAAAAATCTCTTCGGTGTTGGCCGTAGCCCTGAAAATTTTCTCAAAAGCATCGAGCGCGAACAAGCCGCTTTCGATCACTTCCTCCGCCAGCGCTGCGGCTTCCGCTTTCTTCCCCTGCGCGAGCTTCACACGCGCCATGAGCGCCTTCGCGGCTGAAGACGACACCCGGTAGTATTGCCCCGTAGCATACGCCGGCGCCTGGGCTATCGCCAGTTCCAATTCTTTTTCAACGAACGCCCAGGTTTCCGCTTCCGAATTGCGCGACACTTTTTCGTTCGTGTTGCGCTCCAGCACCGGCACGCCGCCCCAGCGGGTGACGAGGTTGTAATAAATGAGCCCGCGGAAGAAATGCACCGTGCCTTCGATCTCTGATTTCCGCGTGGAAGCCGGGATGCGCGCGAGGGTTTCCAACAGGTTATTCACCTGGTACAGCGAGGCATAATACCCGTTCCAGGCGTTGGACATCAGGCCGTTTTCCGGCCGCAGCACGTTGCTGATGAAGGTATTAAGCCCCCCGTCGCTCGTAGCGCCGGAGTTGATGAGGTTGCCGCCGACGATATCGAACGAAATGTACGACTCGGATCCGGGCGCATTCTGCACCCGGTTGTAAACGCCTACCAGGAAGGCTTCCACATCGGCTTCAGACAGCGTGTTGGTGGCCACGGCCGAATGCGATTTCACGTCCAGCAGTTTGCTGCAGGATGCAACCATGAGGCTGCCCGTGATCAGTGCTGGTATCAATATTCTTTTCATGACGATGTTTGCTTCGGTTTAAAAATGCAGGTTGATGCCGAAATTGAAAGAACGCGGCTGCGGAAGCACCAGGTTATCCTCCCCGATGAAACGCGGATCCAGGTCCGACGATACTTCCGGGTCGAGGCCGGAATATTTCGTCCACAACGCGAGGTTGTCGGCCTGCGCATACACGCGCAAACGCTTCACATGCGCGCGTTGCAGCCAGGTGCGCGGCAACTCGTATCCCAGCGAAACGGTCCTTACACGCAGAAAACTGCCGTCTTCCAGCCAGCGCGAGGAGTTCGCAATATTCTGCGCCTGGTTGTAGATCGCGCGGGGAACAGTGTTGCTTGTGCCGGGGCCCGTCCAGCGGGCTTCCGCTACATGCCGGAAATTATTCGTCCCGTTCTGCCCAAGTCTCTCCACCATGATCCGCGAAGTATTGTACACGTCGTTTCCGTAGGTATAATTCAGGAAAACGGTCAGGTCGAAGTTTTTGTAGCGGAATGTATTATTCCAGCCCCCGAAGAAATCCGCGTTGGAACTGCCTACCACCTGGCGGTCGTTGATATCGATCACACCATCGCCATTGATGTCTTCATAATGCACGTCGCCCGCGCGGACGCCGGTGTTGTATTGCGGCAGTGGCACATCTTTGTCGTCCTGGAAAATGCCGATCATCTTATACACCCAGATGCTGCCGATGTCTTTCCCTACCTGCAGGCCGCGGTTGCTACCTACCGACAACAGGTCGTTATCGCCGATCAGGGAAGTAATGCGGTTGCGGATGAAAGAGATGTTGAAGTCGGATTGCCATTGCAGTTCACCAAAGCTGTAATTCCCGTTCAGCGCCAGTTCCAGGCCCTTGTTCCGCATCGATCCGATGTTGCTGGTGATGCTGGTAAAGCCGGATGTGGCGTGGATGGGCATGTTATACAGGAGATTCGTCGTGTTCTTCACGAAATAATCCACCGTGAAGCTGAGCGCGCCTTTCCAAAGAGAGACTTCCACGCCCGCGTCCAGCTGGTTGGCTTTTTCCCAGGTCAGCGCTTCGTTGCCGAACCCTGTGATCGCGATACCGCTTTTGCCGTCGTAGTTGTACCCGCCGCCGGTCAGCGCCTGGTACGCGTAGTTGCTCACGCCTTCCTGGTTACCGGTGGAACCGTAGCTCATGCGCACTTTCAGGTCGGTTCCGGATTGGGTCCACCAGGGTTCCTTCGACACCTGCCAGCCGGCAGACACGGAAGGGAAATAACCGTAGCGGTTGTTGGGAGAGAAGCGCGAAGAACCGTCGGTACGGATGGACGCACCCAACAGGTAACGTTCCTTATACGCCAGGTTGGCGCGCCCGAAATACGATTCCATGGCGTTGCCATACAGGTTGGTGCCCGCGTTCGTGATCACCGATGCCGCGTTCAGCACGTCGAACGAAGGCGCGGGGAAACCGTTCCCATCGATTCCGCTGGTGGAAGTCATCACCCGCTGGAACGAGTGGCCCGCCAGCACGTCGAGCTTCAGTTCACCGAAGCGCTTGCCATAAGTCAGGGTGTTTTCGAGGAGGATATTAGTCATCCAGCGGCGGTTGTCGGCGATGCGGCCGTTGCCCGTTCCGTAAGGATGTTTGGCGTTGTAATACACGTAATCGTTGGTGAGGCCCACATCGGACCCGAACGAAGTTTTGTATGTCAGGCCGGGCATAAGGCGCAGCTCTGCGAAGGCGTTGCCGATCATCCGGTAGTTCTGCAGCTGCGCTACTTCTTCTTTGAGGATCTGGATGGGATTGTGGTACACCAGGTCGGAAGTGCCACCTACGTAATAAGAACCGTCGGGCTTGTACGGCCGGTCGAACGGACGGTGCGGCAAGCTCCTGCCCATCACGGTGGAACCGAGGTTGGAGCCGGGCACACGGTTGTTGTCGGAATAACTGAAGCTCACGTTCACGCCGGTGCGCAGCCAGCTGAGGGGCTCGCTGGCGAGGTTGATGCGGCCGGTGTATTTTTTCAGGTCGTTGTAGATGATGGTGCCTTGCTGGTTGAGGAAACCGCCGGAGATGTAATATGTCGTTTTATCGTTGCCGCCGGAAACGGACAGGTCCACGTTCTGCGACCAGGCCTTGCGGAGCACGAGGTCCATCCAGTCGGTGTCGGGCAGGCCCGGGTAGGGATGATCGATGCCCTGGATGAATTTGCTGTTGCCGGGCTCGTACCCGTATTGTTTGTTGTAATTGTCGATCGCTTCGTTGGCTACTTCCAGGTAGAGTTTGGAATCCGCCATTTCGATTTTATGCAGGTTCATCACCTCCGACATGCCGGCCCAGGCGTTGAGGCTCAGCTGCCCGGCGCCTTTCCTGCCGTTTTTGGTGGTGATGAGCACCACGCCGTTGGTGGCGCGGGAGCCGTAGATGGCCGCAGACGCTGCATCTTTCAGCACTTCGACGGACGCGATGTCTTGCGGGTTCAGTTGCGCGAGGGGGTTCATCCTGCCGCCGAAATTGAACACACCGGCGTCGTGCGGAATGATGGGCACCCCGTCGATCACGTACAGCGGTTCGTTGCTGGCGCTCAGCGATCCCGTTCCGCGGACGCTCACGCGCAATCCTGCGCCGGGCATCCCCGAAGAGGAGGAGATATTCACACCGGGCATGCGGCCCTGCAGCATCTGGTCGGGGCCCAGGACCGGGCGGGCGTTCAGCTCATCCGGCCGGAAGGTGCTGATGGAGCCGGTAAGCTCCGTTTTCTTTTGCGTGCCGTATCCTACCACTACTACCTGCTGGATATTGCGGGTTTCGCGCTGCAGGAAGATCTGCACGGGTTTATCGTCGTTTACCATTACGGTTTTGGAAGTATACCCGATGAAGGTGAACACCAGCGTCGCCGGCACGTCTGCGTTCTGTAAGGCAAAACGGCCATTTGCATCCGTGACGGTTCCGCCGGCGGCGCCCTTCACGGCAACGGACACCCCGGGAAGCGGTTCCCTGCTGTCGGCATCGGTGACCACGCCCGTGAGTTTCACGGCCGCCTTGGCAGTCTCGTCGCGGCTCATGAGGATCACCGTCTTGTCCACGATGCGGTATGTGAGCGGCGAGCCGTCGAGGCATTTGTCCATCACTTCGCTGATCGATGCGTTTTGCATTTGCAGGGTGATGCGGGTGTTGATGCGCGCAAGGTTTTCATCTTTAAAAATGAACAGGTAATCGCTTTGCTGGCGGATGATCTTGAAAATCGTTTCCAATCCCGCGTTGCGCACCTGCACGTTCAGCGGAACATCCTGGATGCGGGCGCCGGCATGGGAAGGGAAGCCGGCAAAGAGCGCCAGCAAAAGGAAAAGGTGCAGGGCCGGAGGGGCTTTATGTCTCCGTATGCCCGCGCCACCGGGATGCGCCGCGGGTTTCATGCGTTTCTTCATAACAGCATTTGTGTGTTTAATAATTCTATTGTATGCTTACGGGCATGGCAAGGACGATCCGGAAGGCGTCCCTTCCGAACGGCCAATGGCCTGCCATTTCATTTTCTATCGGGATACTTTAACCGTGCGCCCTTCCACCTCAAAGTGGACGCCGGCCGTCAATTCGAGAATTTTCAGCGCCTGCGACAGGTGTTCCTGTTTCCGCATGGCGCCCGTTACATGTATGTGGCTGTCCAGCCCCGGCTCATATGCTACATCCACATCATACCATCTTCCCAGGTCGCGCATTACGGCCGAAAGCTCGTCGTTTTTAAAGGTGATGATGCCATTCTTCCAGGCCACGGCGCTTTCCATGTCGCCGGCGTATTGCTTCAGCGATCCGGATTTCGGGCTGAAAGCCGATTCCTGCCCGGGTTTCAGCGTCACTTGTTTTCCGCTGCCGGTTATACGAACAGCGCCTTCGAGCAGGGCGGTGGTGAAAAGTTTTTCTTCAGGATATGCATTGACGTTGAACTTCGTTCCCAGAACCTGCACCTTCATCCCGTCTACCATCACAAAAAACGGCCGCTGTACATCGCTCGCTACTTCAAAATAGGCTTCGCCGGTGAGGCTGACCATCCTTTCGTTTCCATTGAAGGCCACCGGATATTCCAGGCGGCTGGCGGCGTTGAGCCAGACCTTTGTACCGTCGGCCAGGCGCACGCGGTATTGCCCGCCGCGGGGTGTGATTAAAATATTGCTTCCGCTTTTGCCTTCTTCCGCATCATACAACAGTTCGGCGTCTTTCTTTTCCACATTCCCTTCCCCGATCCGGCCGTCGGCTGTTTGATCGAGCACCACGGTTTTGCCGTTGTGCAGCACGAGTTGCGCTTTGTTGCCGCCGGGAGCGATATCGCCGTTCGGTCCGATGTTGCTGGCTGTCGCCACTTCCGCAACGGTTTCGGGTTGCCATTTCGACTGGCGTAACAGCAGCGCTCCGCCGCCTAGGAGTATCGCCATCCCGCCAACGGCGGCCGCCACCCGCCAGCGGTTGGTACGGCGCATGGGCGTAACGATGGTTTCCTGAACCGGCTGCATCCGGGCGTGAATCCCCGCCAGCAGGCGTTCCTGGAGGGCAATATCAGGCACGGCGATATCTCTTTCCCGGAAAGCTTCCAGTAACAGCGATTTCAGTGCCGTTGCGGGCGTGTGTTCCAGGTAATGCAGCAACCAGCGGCGCTCGTCGTCCGTCCAGTCCGGTTTAGCCAGCAGCTCCCGGAGATATTGTGCTTGATCCTCCAATAGCGGTCAGGTTTATAGTAAATACGCGGAAATTGAAAAAAGGGGGTTGGAGAAGGAAGTTTTTTTATCCCAGCAGATGGGTGAGCAACGGCGCCCCCAGCGCCAGCGCCTGCCATTCCGGCTGCAGCCGCACATATTCACGGATGAATTGGCTGGCTTTCTGAATGTGCTCCTTCACGGTATAGTGGGATATCTGCAGTTCGGACGCCGCTTCGGCATAGGTGCGGCCCTGCACTTTACAGAGCAGGAATACTTTTTTGCGTTGCGGGGGAAGCTGCTCGATGGCTTTTTCGAGCATGTCGAGCTGCAGGGAGGTATGATCAAATCCGGCCTGATCTGGCAGATCCGGAAGTGTTTCCAGACCTTCAATCTGTAATTTTTCGCGGAGATCTTTGCGCAGCCAGGAAACGGAGCGGTTGTAGCTGACCACGAAGAGCCAGTTGCCCGCGGTCTGCCCGGGCTTCAGCTGCGCACGTTTTTCCCAAAGGCGGATAAATACTTCCTGTACAATGTCCTGCGCGGCGGAAGGCTCGCGCACCAGCCGGCAAATGTTGGCGTAAACAGACGGGAAATACACGCGGTACAGCGCATCGAAGGCTTCGGTGCTGTCGTTGCGCAGAGCGTCTACCCATAATATTTCATCAGACTCCTTCCAGGTCATGCGTCTCCCTGTTTAAACTGTAAATAGTCCGGTACGTGGGCCGGATTGCGCGCAAATTTTAGGCTTTTGGTTGATCGTTCATAAGGCCTGACGGCAAATTAATAATAAAATAATACAATTCGCACTACTCCCGCGTAACGATGGAATGAAGGGAAGGAATGGTAACGGAGACGGAAGTTCCGGTGCCTTCGCGCCCATCCCAGGCGATGGCTCCGCCGAGGCCGGTCACGTTCTGGCGGAGGATATCGAGTCCGGAGCCGGGGCGCAGCCGGTCGGGTGGCAGGCCGATGCCGTCGTCTTCGATCGTCAGCGAAATATCTCCGCCATCGAATTGGAGCTGCACGATGATGCTGTTTGCCTGTGCATGTTTCACCGCGTTCTGGATCAGCTCCTGAGCGGTGCGGTATACGGTTAGTTCCGCGCCAGGCTCAAACCGGAAAGGCGTGCCGAAGCTGTAGAAATGGATTTGCGTGGGACAACAGGGCGCGAGGTTATAACAATGCGTTTCGAGCGCCGAGTTGAGGCCGTATTGTTGCAGCACTTCCGGCATGAGGCTGTGGGCTGTTTTGCGGACTTCGCGGGCGGCTTCGTCAAGCAGGGCGAGCGTTTGGAGGAATTCGGCCGTTTGGAGCGAGGGCACTTGTTCCTGCAGCACGCCCAGGTGCATGCGCACCGCTGCCAGCGTACCGCAGACGCCGTCGTGGAGGCTCCGGGCGATGCGGCTTCTTTCTTTTTCTTCCACGTTCATGATGAGCAATGCTTTCTGGAGGTCGTTGCTGCTCCAGGGCGCCAGTTCCATCCCGGCGTCTGCACCGGCTTCCAACGCTTTCAGCAAAACGGGGTTGTAGAAGAAATTGGGAAAATCGGCATCGGCGGGGCGGTACATCAACTGCGTTTGTTCCCGGTTACCGAAAACGGGGCAAGCGAATATTTCCGCGTAGTGCTTTTCTTCTTCCGCGGTCAGCGCCCAGGCAAAATGCACTTCGTAAGGGTTCAGCCCCGCCTGCGAAGCATATTCAGTGCCGTGCTTGCAATATGCCATGGCGAGTTCTATGAACTGACGGGTTACGAAAACGGCTTCGGGCGCGTGGTGCCGGGGCGTCATGACCACGCAGGCATGCTCCGGAGATTCCACGAGATCGAAATTGAAAACAGTGTGCAGCAGCGGGAGGTAGCGCTGGATGCGGAACATGCCTTCGCGCATGTTTTTGCTGTAGCGGTAGAGCTGCCCCACGATCCCCAGTGCATCGAGGTTCGAGATATCGCCAATGTGCAACCCGATATAAGGATCCCCGGAGATTTTTACCGCCGACGCGAAAAAGCGCGACAGCTCCCCCAGGGTCACCGGGCGCTGGAGGCTTTCCATCGATTCCGGTTCCACACCGGCATCCTGCATGATCTGATCCACCGGCCAGCCCAGCTTTTCACAGTAAATGAGGAGGATATTGATCGCCTCGGCGGTGGTCACCTGCGTTTCCATACATGTACAGATTTGGAATAGGCGCTTACGTCCTGGTAGGAATAAATATGATGCTGCAAGGAATAAAATTAATCAAAAACCCTTCCGCCTCCAAACCACCCGTCCTTAAAATGCCCGTGCCCGGAAGCAGGGGCTTCCGGGCAACGAACGCTATCGGTCTAAAATGGCGAATCAGCATTTTTCGAGCTGCTGCAGCACGGTGAGGGTTTTATCCAGGCAACGTACCACTTTGTAGCCTTTTTCGTTTTCGAGGGTGATCACATACGTATTGATACCTTCCGCTTCGAATTCACGGATGAAGCGGATCTGGTAATCGGGGCATTTCTTCATGAGTGATTTGATCACATTGAAGGGCAGCGCCGCTTCGTTGATCATGCGGGAAGTGGCCAGCAGGTTGCCTTCGGCGTCGTACCAGCTTTTTTCCGCAGCCAGGCGAAGGGAGGTTTTGAACATCATGTCGGCGCCGGGGGTAACGGCGGAGGCATTCAAAGAGATGATGACGGTGGCGATGAGTGCGATAATCGTTTTCATGTTAGTAATTTTATGGGATGAACGTTGTTGTTTGTTTGACGACCCAAAAGTATGAACGGTTCCAATCTTCCTAAAACGAATAGTTATCAGCGGATGAGCGGCAAACCAAACCACGCCAAATGTCCGTTTTTGTACAGACCGGACACATAGCCACATTTCAACCTAACCCTTACCAGCACGGCATTTCAATAAAAAAGCCCGTCCAATGGACGGGCCTCCGGGCCAACAGGCCTTCAAAATCGCTATCGGGTTAACCGGTTTCGGCTGAGCGGTCATTTTTAAAACCGGACGTTCCGGTCACAAAAACGGACACTTCCCGCGGTTAAAAAGCCGGATCTGCGGCAATCCAGGTCACTTCATGGGCCTCCCAGGCGGCCGGCACCTCCAGCTTCGCCGCGAGCTTTTCCAGCACCGGCGCGGGAACCACGGCTTCGCGGCTGCTGTTCTGCCGGAAAAGCTGCCGGTACGGCACTTCTACGTACACGATCCGCACCTGCGCCTTATATGTGAAAAACAGCTCCAGCAACTGCATGCGCATCTGCCGGGTTACGTTGGTGGCATTCCACACGAAGCGGGTCCCTTTCCGCAAAAATACCCGGGCCCGTTCCTTCGCCGCCTG
Organism: Chitinophaga pollutisoli; assembly: GCF_038396755.1. NCBI lineage: Bacteria > Pseudomonadati > Bacteroidota > Chitinophagia > Chitinophagales > Chitinophagaceae > Chitinophaga > Chitinophaga pollutisoli. The sequence goes on from NZ_CP149822.1 coordinate 2,325,857, forward strand.
TATCACCTGGCCGTTGCCGGTAGCATCGGTCGGCGAAACGCCCATTTCTTCCCGCAACCCGTCCAACGACACCACGGGCAGATCCGGGTAATGCCTGCGGATGAAGGTATCTTTCCCGGCACCGGGCAAACCGCTCATCAGGATCACTTCGCTTACCGGTTGTTCAAACGGCACGTAATCGGGATGCGCATTTTCATGCAGCAGGTAATGCATGCGGGCATGCGGCGTTGCGAATGGCCGCGCTACGCCCCAGCATTGCTGCTCCTGGCAAAGCGCTTCGAAGCAACCGATGCGGTAGAGCATCTCGTCTTTGTCGGCGCAGATGCGGCCAAGCACATCGGCGCGTGCGAGCAACGCCAGCAGCCGGGTATCCGCTTCCTGGCTCACTTTCACCAGCTCTTTCACAGGGTCCGGCCGCTCCAGGGCCCACAGCGAGAAGCCATGGTAGCGTACCAGCGCGGTTACCTGCTGGCGGATGGCGAATGGTGTTGGGATGTCACCGTATAACAGCTGCCGGGCAGTTTGCGCACCTTTGCGGGCGTGGCCGGGCGAGGAAATCCTTCCATCCGGCTCCGTAACCGTGGTGCTGCGCTTCTCCACGTCGTGCAGGAGCGCGGCGGCCCAGAGTATCTCCTGCTCCTGCGCGGACAATTGCTGATATTGCGATTCTGCACACATCGCTTCCAGCACCATTCGGGTGTGCGTGGCCACGTCGCCTTCGGCGTGGTGCAGCGGATCCTGTGGCGTGAGCGCCATGTCGCGCACCCAGTCGAACGACTGCACGAGATGCTCCCAGGATTTATTGTTACTGAGGGTCCACATAACTACCTCCTTCTTGTTTGAGGCGGGCGCGCTTCCAGTTTCTCGTCCAGTGAACGTCCGTTTGCACATGCCCTTTCCTTACATATTTAAATACATTTTTTGAAAACGCATCGGCCGGATATCCGTCCGCGTTGCGCGTCACGATACCTTCCATCGTTGCGGGCGCGCCGGTGGCCGCGTTGTGCGGACCGAAAGCCCCGCTGCCGCCCGCAGCCGCTACCAGTTCCTTTTCAAATGCGGCGCGGCCGGTGATAACGGGCAACGTCACTTCCGGCACCACTGGCAAGTCGAGCATATGTGCGTAAAAGCGCGTTTCTTCCCAGCTCAGCCATCTTCCTTCTTCCCGTACCGCGAATACATAATAATGACGATCGAGCCGGCGGTATTCGAGGGAATGAACGGCGTAGAGGTTTTCCAGGAAAATCTCCAGCGGGCCGAGGTCATGCTTTACCAGTTGCCAGAACCGGCGCAGGTCTTCCGTCCACGGCGAAGTCGTGGGCGCGGCGTGCGACCGGGCGAATACACCCAGGCGCGACAAACAATTATTCTCCCCGTCGAGCTTTTCGGTATGCACCAGTTGCGGGATGGCAGACAGCTGCTCCCAATAATCGTAATTGATACGGTCGTCGCTGCTGGTGCCTGGTGAGAACGGGAAATGATAGGTACGGCCGTATTTTGTTGATATTGCCATGATTAGAGGATTTACATTAAACAAAATGATTTCCCGGCGCCCGGAAAACGGGCGCGGATGCGTGGTTCAATATGTTAATGCAATTACATGGCGCAAGGCTTGTGGTGTTTGCGATTGGATGCAAAATTAGAAAAAAGGTCCGGCTTACGAACAGCGTTGGTCATTTTGCGGAATGGTTCGTCCATTAACCGAACATGCTGGTCCGGCTTTTCGTACTGCCCTAAGTGTTAGCTTCGGGGGCTGTTACATGCCAATCCTGCCTGGATGTTGAACAAAAAAAGCCCGCGGCCGGAGAGGCCGCAGGCTTGCTGATGCTTATCTATACTTACAAATCGAATTGAATTCCCTGCGCGAGCGGCAATCTGCTGCCGAAGTTGATGGTATTGGTCTGGCGGCGCATGTACGCTTTCCAGGCATCGCTGCCGCTCTCGCGGCCGCCACCCGTTTCCTTTTCCCCGCCGAAGGCGCCTCCGATCTCGGCGCCGCTCGTCCCGATATTTACGTTGGCGATGCCGCAGTCGCTGCCGGAAACGGACAGGAATTGTTCCGCTTCGCGAAGGTTCAGGGTCATGATGGCGGACGAAAGCCCCTGTGGTACGCCGTTCTGTATTTTGATCGCTTCTTCCGGCGAAGCATATGGCATGAGGTATAAAATCGGGGCGAACGTTTCCGATTGCACGATGGGCATGCCGGGTTGCACTTCGGCGATGCAGGGCTTCACGTAACATCCGCTTTCGAAACCGGCGCCTTCCATCACGCCGCCTTCCACCACAAAGCGCCCGCCCTGGGCTTTGCAGGCTTCGATCGCGCGCAGGTAGGATTGCACGGCCCGCGTATCGATAAGCGGGCCAACGTGGTTGCGTTCGTCGAGCGGGTTGCCGATGCGGAGTTGAGCGTAGGCTTTGATGAGTTTATCGCGGAATACATCGTACACGTCTTTATGGACGATGAGCCGCCGCGTGGTGGTGCACCGCTGGCCGGCGGTGCCTGCGGCGCCGAAAACGGTACCGATCAGCGCCATGTCGAGATCAGCGTGACGGGAAACGATGACGGCGTTGTTGCCGCCCAGTTCCAGGAGGCTCCTGCCGAACCGCGCGGCTACGGCCACGGCAACGGATTGCCCCATCGCGGTGGAGCCCGTGGCGGAAACGAGCGGGATGCGTTTGTCTTCGGCCAGCCAGGCACCGGCATCGCGGCCGCCGGTCAGCAGGCAGCTTACACCCTCGGGGACGCCATTCCGTTCAAAAACCTCCGCCGCGATTCGCTGGCAGGCTACGGCCGACAGCGGCGCCTTTTCGCTGGGCTTCCAGATGCAAACGTTGCCGCAGACCCATGCGAGCATGGCGTTCCAGCTCCAAACAGCCACCGGAAAATTGAACGCGGAAATGATCCCCACGATCCCCAGCGGGTGCCATTGCTCGTACATCCGGTGCTGCGGGCGCTCGCTGTGCATGGACAGCCCGTATAGCTGGCGGCTAAGGCCCACGGCGAAATCGCAGATATCGATCATCTCCTGCACTTCTCCCAAACCTTCCTGCAGGCTTTTTCCCATTTCATAACTCACGAGCCGGCCCAGCGCCTGTTTCTTTTCGCGCAGCGCTTCGCCGATCTGGCGCACCACTTCGCCACGGCGCGGCGCCGGAACGGTGCGCCATTGCAGGAATGCGGCCTCGGCCGTTCGTATGAGCTGCTCGTATTCTACGGATGTGGCAGCGGTTACGCTGGCGATGCGCTTGCCGTCTACCGGCGAAAATGATTCGATGTCGCCGCCTTCACCGGCCAGCCATTTCGTGCCGGTGCTAACGCCGGACTGCCGCGCCATGATCCCGGTTTCCTGTAAAAAGTCCATTACTGTTTGTTGGTTTGTGAAGAATAAGTGCTCTCGAAAATGCGGTTGGCGTTGGCGGCCTCAAACCCCTCGCGCCGGTGCGCCCTTGTAATTTCCTGCGCCGGAAGTTGCGTGAACGCCGGCAGCACCCTGCGCTCCGCAAACTCCACATAAGAACCGGCGATCCGCATCTGCTCGCCACCGGCGAATTCCGCTTCGATCATGCCCGCCACCGTGGAGCTTTGCAGCAGCAAACCGTCTGGGCTTTCCTTGTACTTCCCGCCGGAATCGTTGAGGATAAGGCCATGCTTTTCCAGGAATTCATTAAAAGCCGTGATGTTGTTGTAACCCGCAGCCAGGTTGTGGACGCTGATGGTGAAATGATTGAGGTAATACCGGTTGTAGATCGCCCAGGAAGCATATTCACTTTCCTTCGCCAGCGCTTTGAAATCCGCCAGGGAAGGGAGGCGCCATAGCCCGCTGTGCAAAAATGCATCCACGGCTTCCACGTCATCGAGCGGCAGGGAAAGGACGGGATCAGCGGTCACTTCGTCGGTGTAACTGCGGATGATGCGCTGCACATCGGGCGACAAATCCTCCACCCGCAGCTCACTGATGAAAATCCGGGGCAACGCGGGATCGGGAGGCGCGTACCAATATGCGTCGAGCTTTTTCTCGGTAAAATGATAGTAATCGCGGCGGGTGTAGCCGTGGTGAAGAAATATCTTTTCGAGCGACTGGATGCCGAGGTGCGGTACGCCCATAGTGCGGAACGCGATGTGGTCGTTTTCGATTTCGCCCGCTTCGCGGATAATGCCTTCGGCGACCATGGCCGAAATCACTTTATCCACATCCGGAACACGTGCTTTATAACGGCGCATGAGGCCGCCGAGGATCTGTTGGAGAACTTGCATGAAGAATGATTTACAGTGATAATTCGGTTAAGGCTTCGTCGAGATGCCGGACCATATCCGCCGCGTTCTGTTTACTGAACACCATTGGCGGCTTGATCTTAAGCACATTATACAAGGGTCCGTCGGTACTAAGTAAAAACCCGCGTTCCTTCATCTTTTCGACCAGCGCGTTAATCTCGGTAACGGCCGGCTCTTTCGTTTCCCTGTCTGTCACCATTTCCGCCCCTACAAACAAACCATGCCCGCGCACATCGCTGATAACGGGATGTTTATCCATCAACCCGCGCAAGCCTTCCATGAGGAAATTGCCGGTTTCCAGCGCATGCTGTTGCATGTTTTCAGACTGGATGACCTCCAGCACGGCGCGCCCCGTAGCCATCGACACGGGATTGCCGCCGAAGGTGTTGAAATATTCCATGCCGTTGTTGAAACCATCCGCGATCTCTTCGGTGACCACCACCGCCGCCAGCGGGTGACCGTTTCCGATGGGCTTACCCAGCACCACGATATCCGGTTCCACATCCTGCAATTCAAAACCCCAGAACTGCTCGCCTACCCTTCCAAAACCCACCTGCACTTCGTCCGCGATGCAGACGCCGCCCGCTTCCCGCACAAGGCGGTACACGTTTTTGAGGTAATTATCCGGCAGGGGGATTTGCCCTCCCACGCCCAGCAACGTTTCGCAGATGAACGCCGACACTTTCCCGGGATGCTCCGCCAATATCCGCGCCACGCTTTCCGCATAACGCTCTCCCGCGCGGGGATCGGCGTAGCCATACGGACCGCGGTACAAATCCGGGGAATCGGCTTTATGGATGTACGGCATCTGACCGAAACCACCTTTCCCGTCAAATTTATACGGGCTCATTTCGATGGCTACGGTAGAAGTGCCGTGATAGGCATGATCCAGCACGATCACGTCTTTCCGTTTGGTGTAATGGCGGCTCATCCTGATGGCGAGATCATTGGCTTCGCTGCCGGAGTTGGTGAAATAGCAGACTTTCAGGCGGGAAGGAAGCGTGCGGGCGAGTGCTTTCGCAAATTCCACCAGGTGATCGTTCAGGTAACGGGTATTAGTGTTGAGCGTGGCGATCTGGCGCTGCATGGCCTTCACCACCACCGGGTGGCAATGGCCCACATGGCTGACGTTGTTCACACAATCGATATAAGTACCGCCTTTTTCATCGTAGAGGTATTGCAAAGCGCCTTTCACGATTTTCAGCGGTTGTTTGTAACTGATGCTGAGGTTGCGGCCGATGAACTGACGGCGCTCTTTCAGCAGGGGGCTGTAATCCATATCCGGCTGGAGGACAGCCGGCATGCCGCAGGATTTCCGGAAGGTGTCGGCGGCCTTTAGCGGGTTGATGCGGATAAGTTTTTCCAGCAGGTCCCAGGCATGGCGTTCCGTCACGAAGTGATGCCCGTTCACCGATCCGTTGGACGCCTGCCAGGCTGATTGCGTAACGCTGATGCAGAGGCGCGCAGCGATGAGGTAATAGATCAGGTCTGCCTCCTGCTCCGTGAGCGGATAAGCGGCGTGATACCCTTCCACCACCCAGGCCGCGGCCTGCAAGGGATCGGGCGTGTCCAGCATGGCGTAGGTGCAGGCGATAGCCACATTATTGACCAGCGCGGAATATACCATATCCCCCAAATCGATCAAACCACTGACTTCCCCGTTTTTCACCAATACGTTGTAATCGTTGGCATCGTTATGAATACAGGCATGCCGCAGCGAAGTGAGCACTGGCAGCACTTCCGTTTCGAAAGCCAGCAGAAAATACCCCGCCAGCCGGCGCTTTTCAGGATCGGTGATGCAATGCAGCCAGCGGTTGGCGTCCGCGGCGGTATTCACGTCCCAGACATACGGCCGGTGCAGCGCATCGTGCTGGAAATCCTGCAGCGATTCGTCGGTTTTACCGAGGAAGGTGCCCAATCCCCGATATAACGCCGCCGGCTTGTCTTTGACGTGCACCCAGCAATCGCCGTCGAGCCAGGTGAGGATGCGGACGTTGTACTGCTTACCGTTGTTGAATACGGGCGTCAGCTCCTGGCGGTTCTTGTTGCGGAGGATCTGCTGGAACTTCCAGGCAACGGGGCTCACGGTGAGGTGATCGAGCAGCCGGAGCTGGGCATCGAGAAAAGAATAAGGCTTTTCTTCCCCGGTGATTTTAAGGATGAACTTCCGGCCGGACGCATCGGTAATCTTGTAGTTATACTCGTCGTATCCCTGAAGCGTTTCCACTTCCACCGCAAGCAGGTAGTTCTTTTGCACCAGCTGCTGCACTTCGTTTGCTGTGAATTGCATGTTCGTTACTTGTTTTTCAATATCATTAATAGATGCGCCGCCGACCAGCTGAAATTCCTGGCATTCAGTCCTTTCCCGGAAAGCGGGTGATAATTCTCATAAACCGGTTGATCCTGCAACAACCCTTCGGCGCCGTTCAGCAACTTCGTTTCGAGCGCCGCGGCCAGGGTGTCGTAACCGTATTTCCTCAACCCTTCCGTTCCGAAAGCGAACTGATCGAGCCAAACCGGCCCCCGCCAATAGCCGTCGCCCGGATCAAAGGCGGGATGTGCGTAAGAAAGTGTAGGTAAAGGGATATAGGTATTGAAACAGGAAGTATCGGCCATTTTGTGCTGTACCGCTTCCGCCTGGGCGGGTGTTGCAAGCCCCGCCCACAAAGGAATCCATCCTTCAGGACCATCCACGGGCACATGCGCGGGCGATCGCAGCATCCGGTCCCTGAAAAACCCGGCCTGCGCATCGTAAAACCGGTTACCGATTAATTGCTGCAAAGTTTTCGCGCCGGCTGCATACGAATTTTTCAACCCGGCAACCGCGCAGAGCTTCGATAAATATTGCTTTTCCGCGTAGAGGTAAGCGTTCAGGTCCACGCTTTCCTGGTTCAGCGACCAGGCGCCGGCGTGATGGGTCAGCATCACGGCGCTGTCGAAACGGACGGCGTTATCCATCCCGCTTTCCCAGGCCGCGGCAATGCGCGTTCCGTCGGTGGAACCGTATTCGCACAAGCCGTTGCCGTCGTGATCCCGGTGTTTGTACCACCATTCATGATAACGAATGAGGCGCGGCAGCATTTCGCGCACGAACGCGGTATCGCGCGAACGGCAAAACACTTCCCATACACCCCAGGCGGCGAGCGGCGGTTTGGTATCGCGCCAGTTGTTTTCGGATTTGTCGGCGTAGATGCAGTCGGCGATCATGCCGTGTTCGTCCTGGTAATCGAACATGCTGCGGATATTGTTTTTCGCTAATTCAGGGAAAAAAGTGGCGATGCCGGCGGCCTGTTTCCAGCTGTCCCAGCTCCACACGCCATAAAATCCCTGGTAATTGACAGACGGGAACACGCCATCGTGCAGAATGTCTTTCGAAGCGCTGCGCCAGTTGGTCATCAGCGTAACGATGCATTTCACGGCGAGGCGTTTTTCTTTTTCAGACAAGCGCTTCGTACCGGAGAAGTACTTCGACAGATAGCCGTCCCATCTGCGTTTGTTTCGTGCAAGTTCCTGATTGAAATCGTATCGACCATCGGGCTGGCGGCCATCCGGTGCATAGGCGTGGCGCTGGGTTTGGGAAAAGGTTTCACCTGCCCGGAGCGTTGCCGACCACACCGCCGCATACCGCAAGCTATCGGACCGCACGGAATCCGCCTGCGGCCAGAGGATAGAAAAGTTACCAGCTTTCAATCCCGAGGCATCTGCCAGGCCGTTTTTCACCTTGCCGCTGTACTCCATTTTCAAGGTAACCGGCTGCCGTCCGCGGTTGCGGATATCCGTTTGCAGGAGGGCTTCCCTGCCCGAAACGAAAATCAGCCGCTGCCGGACGAAAATATTGCCTGACACAAACGATTGTTCCAGCAGTCCCGGGTAATAGTGGATTGCGTGCCCGGTGAATTCCATTTGCCTGCCATCAGCCGAAACCTTCAGCCGCGAAATGGCGTCCGACAACCAGCGGCCGTTCATATCCATGAGCAGCGGACCGATAAATGCGCCGTAATCTGCCCGCTGCAACGGCAAAGCGTAGGCATGCCAGGCGCCCATGTCGCTGAATACATTGGGCTCGATGCTGCGCCCGGCGGGCGGATCGGTCCGGAGGTTGAGCACGTCGGAAAAATGGGCGCGCTGTGCAAACGCACCCTGCATTACTGTTATGGCAAGAAGGAGGAGGATGGGTCTCATGGCGCAACGGGTCGAAGGATGAATGAATATTGGTAATCGCGGTAAGGAAGCATATACTCCGCATGCGGCGTAGCGCCCCAGGAATTGTCGCCGCCAACGCCGGATTGCTTATAATCGATGTTCCACCAGACAAGGTCTTCGCGCTGCATGGAGCCTCCGTGGTTATTTTCAGTAGCATGCCGGTCGAAGCCGAGGCGCGTCATATCGAAGTGCAACACACCCGTGCAGATGAGCGGCAGGCCCTGCGCAGTAAGCCCCCGGCCTGAGGCATCTGTCATAGAAATATGACGAACATCCGTCCGATAGCCGCTTTCCTGCGCGCGGGGGTACGGATGAAAGAGGCTGTCGGCCTTCATGCGGTACAACCCGACGGCGGAGGCAGTTTTGCGGTCTTCGTAGTTATCGAAAGGCCCGCGGCCGAACCAGGAAACGTTATCATAACTCCCTTTCAGCAATACGCGCATGCCGAATCGGGGAAGCTCGGGCTGGGTGGACTTTCCGGCTTTCATGCCTGCCGAAATCAAGATGCTGCCGTCGGGCTGCACGAGGTACCGGGCGTGATATTGCGCATCCACGGCCGGAAGGGCGATTTGCGTAACCACGATATTCCTGCCGGCGGTATCCTTTTCCACGCGGATGAATTCCAACCGGGCGGAATGCAATACATCTTTCCAGACGGCGCAGCGCATCTGCTGGCTGTTGCCGATGTCGTTGTCCGTAGGTTCGCGCCAGAAATGTGGCTCCAGGGGTGACAGCAGTATTTCCTTTCCGCCCAGCGTGTATTGCGTGAGCCAGCCGCTATTTTTATCGAAACGGATGTCGAAGTTCTTTCCTGTAAAATGAATGGATTGCGCATCTTCCGTGAAAACAACCGAGGATGCGGACAGCACCGGCGGCTGGAAGTTGCCGGGTTGAAGGGGAATTGTTCCCACGCTGCGCGATGCCCGGCGGGCACGAGTGGCGAGGCGGCCGCTGTATGTGCTTCAATCGTCAGGAAATATTCGCCGCTTTCCTGCCTGTCGGGCAAAGGCAGGTGAATGATGCGCGTGGCGTGCGGAGGCACATCCAGCCTTTCCAGTTTTCCATCCGCCACCCTTTCGCCATTGCGCTCAACGAACCAGGAAAGCGCATAGGCACTGAGGTTGGTAAAATCCTGCCGGTTGGTGACGGCAATGGCATTCGCAGACATCGGAACCGCTGCAAACGTCACCGGTTGCAATACTTTTTTCAATTCAAATGCCTGCGGATGCGGCGTGCGGTCCGCGGCGAAAAGCCCGTCGGCGCAGAAGCTTGTATCGCTGGTAGCGCCTACATTCCCCATGTCACGCCCATATGCCCAGATATCCCTTCCCGATTTATCTTTCTTCTTAAAAGCCTGATCCGAAAAATCCCAAATGAAACCGCCCTGCAACTGCGGATGGCGATAGATCAAATCCCAGTAATCCTGCAGGTTGCCGCCGCCGTTGCCCATCATATGCGCATACTCGCACTGTATGTAAGGCCTGTCGCGCCACCGGCGCACATACTCCAGCATCACGCTGGTGGACTTATACATCGGGCACACGATATCGGTGTACGCATTCCGCTCCGCCGCTTCGTATTGCACGGGACGGGTATCGTCTTTTGATTTCAGGTATTGATAAGTGGCGATGAAATTTTCGCCGAACCCGCTCTCGTTGCCCAGGCTCCAGGTGATGATCGAGGGATGGTTCTTGTTCGCTTCAAACATCCGGCGGGTGCGGTGCAGGTAAGCTTCCTTCCAGGCCGGCTTATCGGACAGCGTTTTGTCGGGATGAAAATACATCCCGTCGCATTCGATGTTTGCTTCATCCACCACGTACAACCCGTATTCATCACACAATCGGTACCAATCCGGACTATTCGGATAATGACTGGAGCGCACTGCGTTGATGTTGTACATTTTCATCAGCCGGATATCTTCCACCATGCTTTGCACCGTGATCACCTTACCGGTGTGCATATCGTGCTCATGGCGGTTCACGCCTTTGATCTTCACCGCCTCGCCGTTGACCAGCAGCAACCCGTTGCAGATCTCTACCGTCCGGAAGCCCGTTTGCTGTGCGATGCTTTCGATCATCCGGCCATTCCGGTCGAACTGGGAAATGCGCAGCGTATAAAGATGGGGATGCTCGGCATTCCAGCTTTTTACGTGCCGCAGGTTCGCCTGGAAATGGTACAGCGTATGTTTTTGAAGTGGTTGATGGCTTTGGAAGACAGGTTTCCCATCCGCATCAGTCAGCCTTACCTCCAGGCGGCCGCCCGTGGCCGGGGCGTTCATGGTAATGTCCAGCTGGAAGATGCCGTGTTGATAGGTACTGTCCAGCAGGGATTTCACAAAATAGTCCTGCACGGCTACTTTCGGGCGCGCGATCAGTTCCACGCTGCGTTCGATGCCGGATAGTTTCCACATGTCCTGCCCTTCGAGATATGTGGCATCGCTGAAGCGGAATACTTCCACCGAGACGGTATTCTCCCCTTTCCGCAGGAAATCCGTTACATCGAATTCAGTGGCGGTTTTGCTGTCTTTCCCCAACCCAACGTATTTCCCGTTTACCCAGCAATAAAAAAAGGAATTCACGGCGCCGAATCGCAGCACTACGCGTTTTCCTTTCCAGTTTTCCGGCACGCGGAAGCTCCGGCGATACGACCCCACGGGATTATCTTGCTCCGGCGGGAACGGCGGGTTCACCGGAATGGGGTATTCCACGTCCGTAAAAATGAACCGGTCGAAACCCTGCGTCTGCCAATGCGCCGGCACTTTGATGTCTTTCCATCCCGCCACGCTGAAATCATCCGCAAAAAAGCCTTGCGGCCGTTGGGCGGGATTGGGCGACAAATGAAATTTCCATATGCCGTCGAGCAGCAAAACATCCGGCGCGGCCTTTCCATCGGTTCCGGCGCTCATCGGCATATACGAAGCGCGCGGCGGCAGGGCGTTTTCGGTTTGAACGGCCGGGTTCTGCCAGGCTTCCGGCATTTGTGCGGCGGCGGTCTGCCCAAAGAAGCAAATTAACCCGATGCGCCATCCAATGCTGATTTTCATACGATCCTTTCTCATGGTAAAAAATGCGCCGGCGCCGCAAGCGGTGCGCGCCGGCGCGGAGAATCAATACAAATTATTTTGCTTCAACAGCGGGTTTACGCTGATCTCTTTCAACGGTATCGGGTAACGGATGTGCTTGTCTTCCACATAGTTCGCCGCCGACGGCTTGCCGTGCTGCACCAGCGTGTTCTTCACATTCAGCTTCGCCGTGTTGCCCCGCGCCCAGCGCATCAGGTCGAACCAGCGGATCCCCCATTCCATGGCCAGCTCCACCGGCCGCTCCGTGTGACGGATATGCTCCCGGAGCTGATCTTTCCCCAAACCGGCAATAGGTTTGGCATGACTGCGCTCCCGCACTTCGTTCACAAAGCCGATCGCCTCGGCGGTCTTGTTATTTTCGTTAGCCGCTTCCGCCAGCATGAGCAACACATCCGCATACCGGATAATGGAAATATTATACCCCACATACGCACCGCTGCGGTCGTTGGGATAAGCATACTTATTGAAATACACGGGCCGTACCGTCGTGCCTTTCACATCGGCGTATGGCACCAGGTTGGCGGGCACGTTGAGGTCCCACATGGCCGACTGCGGATCATCGAAGAAGATGGTCCCGTAAACGCGGTCGCTGTAGCCACCGGCGGGTGTTTTGTCGTTTTTCAGCGTCTGGATCAACCAGTCGGACGGATACATCAACTCCCAGCCATCCAGCACGCCGGGGCGCACTTCGAAGTTGAAGGGATGGCGCTCGTCGGACACGGTACGGTCGCTGCTCCACTGGATCTCGAATATCGACTCAGGGCCGTTTTCTTTTGTGCCATTGAAGTTATCGACGTAGTTGTCGTTGAGGGAATATTTGCCATAGATTTCGCGGAACTTGGCTTCCGCCTGCGGCCATTTCTCCTGGAAGAGGTATACTTTTCCGAGCATGGCTTTGGCGGCGTTTTTCGTAACGCGGCCCACGTATGCGGGGGGATAGTTGTCAGGCAGTACCGCTTCGGCTTCGGTCAGGTCTTTTTCGATCTGCGCCCACACTGCTGCGGAAGCGGCCTGGGGTGCCTGGAGTTTGGTGATGTCCTTTTCGAACACCATCACCAGCGGCACATGTTCAAAGCCGTTCACGAGCAGGAAGTTGTTATATGCGCGGAGGAATTTCGCTTCGCCGACGATCTCGTTCCGTTCCTTTTCGGTCATCACGCTGATGCCCGGCACCTGGTCGATTACCTGGTTGGCACGCGCGATACCGGTATAGCACGTGGCCCAGAGGCTCCAGGCGCCGGCGTCATCCGAACTGTTCAGGAATGCGGCGAGATTCTTGCCGTAAGGTTCGTTCTTGTTGTTGTCGATATCGTCTCCTTTATAATTGAGCGTGGTGTACACGGATTCGAACCAGGTCCATTTGGAACCGTCGTACGCCTGCAGCGCCGCGTACGTGGCGGTGATGCCCTGCAGCGCGTGCTGCCGGGTGACCCAGAATGTATTCTCCGTGAGGTTTTCCTTATCGTCCAGCTCCAGGAACTTGTCTGAGCACGCAGTAAAAAGCGTGGCGGAAAGAAGGGCGATGGCGGCTATTTTCAGTTTCATGATTTACTTTTTTGTTGCGGTTAGAAGCCTACGTTAATACCTGCCACGAAAGAGCGGCTCATGGGATAATATCCACGGTCTACCCCGCGGCTGAAGATCCCGGTGTTGGACAGATCGGGGTCGAAACCGGTGTATTTCGTAAACGTAAGCAGGTTGTAAGCGCCGGCGTAAATGCGCAGCCGGTTGATGAGTGCTTTTTTGGTCAGCTCCTGCGGCAGGGTGTACCCCAGTTGAAGGTTGCGCAGGCGGAGGAACGATGCATCTTCCAGGAAGTAGTCGGAAACGCGCAGGTTTTCGTTTTTGTCTTCGTTGGACAGGCGGTAGATGTCGGATCCGGGGTTCGCAGGCGTCCAGGCATTCACCAGGTCGGCAGAGCGGTAGAAACGGTAAAGGAACATTTTTGCACCGTTGTACATCTTCTGGCCCTGTTTACCATTCAGAAAAACCATCAGGTCGAAATTCTTCCAGCTGGCGTTAAAAGTAAGCCCGTAGTCCAGCTTCGGAAGCCCCGTGCCCATGATCACCTTATCATCATCATTCAAAACGCCGTCGCCATTCGTATCCTCGAAGCGCAGATCGCCGGGAGCAGCCAGGGGCTGGAGTTTATCACCTTCTTTATTGACGTGCGCATTCACTTCTTCGGCGGAGCGGAAAATTCCGTTCGATTTAAACAGGTAAAACGACGCCAGTGATTCCCCTTTGCGGGTGATCGTGCTCGCCCTGTTCGAATAATCCACAAAACCATCGATGATCATGCCTTCGTCATAACCGAGGCGGATAATCTTGTTATTGCTATGCGATAAGTTCAACGTTACGTCCCACACAAAACCTTTCTGCCCGGGATTGCGATAAGTGGCCGTCAGCTCCCAGCCTTTGTTTTCCATATCCGCGATGTTGGTGCGGGGCATGGTGGTAATACCGGAAGAAGCAGGGATGGGCGTTTCGGCCAGCATGTCGGAAGTGCGGCTGCGGAAATAGTCGACGCTACCGCTGATGGCGCCTTCCAGGAAGCTGAAATTAAGACCGGCGTTCAATGTAGCCGTTTGCTCCCATTTGATGTTGGCGTTGGCCAGCGAAGCCGCCGTAGCGCCTACGTATACTTTTTGCGCCGGCAAGTCGCCGAACGGATAATTCAGGAATTCGCTGGAATTGGCGATAAAGATTTTTGCGAGATACTGGAAATTGGGAATGTTCTGGTTGCCAACAATGCCGTAGCTGATGCGCGGCTTCAGCTCGGAAATCCACGGAATGTTGAAAAAGCTTTCCTTGTGCAGGTTCCATCCGCCGGACATCGAGTAAAAAGTACCATAACGGTTCAACGGGCCAAACCTCGACGAACCATCGCGACGGAGGCTCCCCTGGAGAAAATAACGATCGTCGAAATTATAGGAAACACGACCGAAGTAAGATTGCAGCGAGCTGGAAGAATTCCAGCCGTTGCCGCGAATGTAATCGTTGGGCCCTTCAATGATCAACCCCGACAACGCCTCGATCAGCGGGCTGGAAAGGTGGTTGCCGCCGGCGGAAGTGCCCTGGGAAACGGATTTCTCCCGCGAGAAACCGTACATGGCCTTCAGGTTATGCTTGCCGAAAGTCTGGTCGTAGTTCAACAGGTGGGTAAACACCTGGTACTCCGTACGGCCGCGAATCTCGGAACGGCTCGGGTCTTCCACCCGCGCCAGCGCGCCAAAGTCGTATGCCGGCGTCTGCGAATAACTGAAGGTGTTGGTGATGTTGCGCCCCGCGCTGAAATTGTAGGAGAATCCTTTCCAGAGCTTCAGATCGGCGGCGATGTTGAATTGCATGTAATCGTCGGCGGTACGGCTGGTCGTCAGCATCCGCTGGCCTACCGGGTTGCCGGAAAGCAGCTCGGCTTCGGGTTTGGCGTAACCGTTGGGCGACGCCGGGTCGTAAATCCGCTTGTGCGGCAGCGTGCTATAGATGTCCATGATGGCGGAGAAACCGGCATCGCCGTCGCCCGTTGCATCGCCGAAATTCTTGTTATTGAAACGGGTATAGGAAAGGATGGGGCTGATTTTCAGGCGGTCTTTCAACAGCCTGATCTCGGTATTGAGACGAAGGTTGTCGCGCTTGGAACCGGAGTTGATGACGTTCCCGGAATGCTCCCAGTGGCCCAGCGAAAAGCGGTACGACAATTTCTCGGACGCGCCGGAAACATCGAGGTCATGTTTCTGCTCAACCCCTTTCTTCGTATAGGCGTTCACCCAATCGGAATTGCCGTATTTATTATCGTCTTGCACATAAATCGGCGGCGCGGCGGAGGTGCCGTCGTTGGCGTAAGCTTCCTTCACCACCTTATTCATCGCCGTTTTCCCGAGCAGGTCGATGTTGTTATTGAGTTTGTGCTGGGAAATATAGGAATTGAAATTGATCTTCGGCTCCCCGCTTTTTCCTTTTTTCGTGGTGATGATGATCACGCCCCCGCTGCGCGGGCGCCATAAATAGTCGCGGCGGATGCATCCTTGAGTACGGAAATCGATTCAATGTCGTTCGGGTTGACGTCGTAAATAAACGTTTGCGGGATCCCGTCCACCACGTACAGTGGGTTATCGTTATTGATGCTGTTGAGCCCGCGCACCATTACTTTGGGGCTGGCAGCGGGGTCGCCGGTTCCCGAGCTTACGATCACCCCGGCAGCCTGGCCCTGGAGCATGGTACCGATATTGCCGGCGGGTTGCTTTTCGAGATTTTTGGTGTTGACGGTCGAGATGGCCGCGGTAACATCGCCCTTCTTTTGAGTGCCATATCCTACCACCACCACTTCGTCGAGGCCTTTGGAGCTTTCTTCAAGCGATACGTTGATCTCGTTTTTCCCGGCAACGGACACTTCCTGCGAAGCAAACCCCATGGCGGAGATCACCAGCACGGCATCGGCGGGTACCGTGAGGGTGAATTCGCCGGTGGCGCTGCTGGCCGTGCCCTGGGAAGTCCCTTTTACGGCGACGTTCGCCCCGGGGATGGGCTGCCCTTTCACGTCTGTAATTTTACCTTTGAGGGACTTCCCGGACTGGGCCATCGCCGCAAATCCGGTCAATAAAAGGACCAGCAACAGTCCGCTCCCTCGGAATAGTTTCCACATACGCATTTTGGTTTTTTAGTTTTTAAGAATAACATGGAGTTGTCCCGGGAACCGCTTGCATAGGTTGAGCAGCGATCGGAACGTGAAATCACGGTTCCCGGGAATGCATTCGTAAAGTAGACCGGAAAAACCAGCGCAGCGGCAAATGGAGCCTCTATCCGTGCCTTACAGGCACCTCTACAAGACCCCTACAAGGGAGTTAATCAATTGACAATAAACAAGTTAGAAATTTTTCAAAAAGTCAGACAGGCTGTCTTTATGCTCCAGACTGAACGCTTTCCGGAGGCGGTAGCGGGCCATTTCAACGGATTTGACGGAGATATTATTGAGGGAAGCGATGTCTTTTATGGACAGGTTGAGCCGGATTTGGGCACAGAGGCGGCGTTCGTTTTCGGTGAGGTTGGGGAATTGTCGGAGCAGGTTGAAGAAGAAATCCTTGTGGACTTCGTTGACGGACAGGTTGAAGTCCTGGGCGTCTTTATTAATGTCGAGGTCGTGCTGGAACTTGTTGACCATTTTATTGAACCGGGCGATATTTTCTTTTTTGGCGTCGGAATGGATATCGAGGGCGATGAGCTCGTCGATGAATTGCCGGATCATGTCGTTGCGCTGGGAGATGTAGAGCGCGTAGTTTTTAAGATCGTTGTCGCGGAATTCGAGTTTGTTGTTGAGGGCTTCTTTTTCCAGGAGGGCGCCTTCGAGTTCCTGTTTGATGAGGGCGCGGCGGACCTCTTCCAGTTCCTTTTCTTTTTTCTGTTTTTGCCTCATTTTGGAATAGAGGAGCAAACCGATGATAATCAGGAGGATGACACCAGCGGCCAGGGCGTTCCGCTGGAAGGCGCGGAGCTCTTTTTGGGCGACGAGGGTGATGATGCGGGCATGGTTTTCTTCGGCTTCGCGTTTGAGCTTGAGGGCGGAGATGGCTTCGCTTTTGCTTTTGGACAGGATTTCGTTACGGACGCGGGTGTATTCCTGTAGCTCGGTGAAGGCGGTTTTGTATTCGCCGAGGTGTTGGTAGAGGAGGACGGAGTTGGTCAGATTATCGAGTAGCTTTTCTTTGCGGGTGTTGGAATTGCTTTCTTCGATGAGGGATCGGGCCTGGGCCAGGAGCTCCCGGGCCTGGGGGTATTCCTTCAGCATGATGCGGGAATAGGCCATTTGGTTGAGCACTTCGGCATGAGAGAGCCCGTCGGTTTTCCGGAGGGTGGCCAGCGCCTGGGTGAAGTCGGCGATGGCTTCGGGGTAGCGGCCGAATTCGTTTTCGCAGATGCCGCGGTTGCTGAGCGCGGTGGCCACCATGCCTTCGAGCCCTTTGTCGCGGGAGAGTTGCAGGGTGCTGTCGAAATATTTTCGGGCGGTGGCGAACGCGTCTTGCTGGAGGTACACCAGCCCGAGGGCGTTCAGCGACAGGGCGATCCTGCGCGGATCGCCGAGACGGCGGTAAATGTCGTATGCCTGCTGGTGATATTGCTGGGAAAAATGCGCGTTCTCCGTGTCGTAGAAAATCCAGCCGAGATGGGTGAAGCACCGGGCGCGGGCGCTGTCGGTTTGCACAAGGTCGAGGGCGGTGTAGGCATAATTGAGGGCCTGGTCGTATTGGTCGTTATACAAATAGCCTTCCGACAAATTCAGGAGGGACGCGGCCTGCAGGGATGTATTTTCTTCTTTCAGCGCGAGGAGGTAAGCTTCATTGGCCCACACGAGGGCCATGTTGGTGGAGTCCTTATTATAATATGCGGCCAGTTGGTTCAGGGTGCGGATGCGTTCGGGGGCGGGCATCGATTTGTCAGCCAACCGGGTAGCCAGGCTGTCGGCATTGAATTGTGCCAAAGCAGGCACCGCCAGGCAGCAGGCCATCATTATCCATAACCATTTCCTCATGGGGGAAAAATAACAAAATTTACGGGATCGATAATTATCTCTGCGAAAGGCGGACCGGGATTTTTGCATAAAAAAACCGACCCTGAGAAAGGGCCGGTTTCCTTGTTCACTGTATTTCAATTTGCTATTAGAATGAAGGTTGGTTCTATGGTGTAGCGTAGTTCTCCATGACGAGGGCGGCGGAGCCGAGCAGTTCGGCGTCGTATCCCAGTTCCGAAACTTCCACCGCTGTTTGTGTGGCGAGCCGCGGGATGCAATGCTCGTTGAGCGCCATCTGCACCGGCGCGAGCCAGAGCCGGCCTGCCAGCGAGCCGCGACCGCTGAGCACGATGGACCGCGGGTTGAGCAGGTGGATCAGAATGGCCACGCCACGCCCGATGTGATACCCGATTTCGCGGATCAGTTCTATACAGAATTTATCGCCCCGCGCCGCAGCATCCATGATGATCTCGCAATCTTTTTCTATTTCACCCGTCGGGAAGTTATCCTGGAGGGAAGAAATTTTCCCGTCCGCCAGGCCTTTCACCGCTTTATCGATCAACACGAGCAGGGATGTTTCTGTTTCGAGGCAGCCGCTCTTTCCGCAGCTGCAGAGTTTGTTATTATTGAACAGCGGGATGTGGGAGAACTCCCCGGCAAACCCGTTGTTGCCTCTGAAAAGGGACCCGTTGAGGATCATCCCCAACCCAACGCCCCATCCGATGTTGACTACCATGCTGTTGGCAGCTTTCCGGGCGTTGCCGAACCGGTATTCCGCCAGCGCGATCAGGCTGGAGTCGTTGTCGATGTGCACCGGCAAACCGGCGGCGGCGGATAAATACTCCACGATACTTTGCTGCTCGGTGCCATCCTGCATCGGGAAGCTGTAGTTTTCTCCACGGATACCATCGATGAATCCCGGCATTCCGATACCGATCCCCAGGATCCGGCTGCGATTAATTCCTGATTTCTCAATGGCGTCCACCAAAATGGCGGCCAGCGTTTTGAGCGCGGCGGGATTGTTTTTGAGCGGCAGTTCGTGCTTCACAATTCCACCTACATGGCTGTTGGTAAGGTCCATCATGGAGATGCGCGTTACCAGCTGGTCCATGGAAACAGACAATATATAAAGTGCCTTTTTATTAATGGTATATGTAATGGGACGCCGTCCTCCGCTGGAGGGAGCGTAGCCTGATGGCTCCAGAATGTTCTCCTTTACCAGGTGATTCACCGTCCGGATCGTCAGTGGCAAACTCTTTCCGATGCGTTCGCTCAACTCTGTTGCAGATAACGTATTCGCATAGTAAATCTCCCTCAGTATCAAACGTTTATATTGCTCGTCTTTTTTCATGCAGGGAAAGAATCTAGCTCAAGATAATAATTAATTTAGAATGAATGCAATACTTCCTAACATTTTTAGAAAGTTTTTGTCTAGTGATTGTAACTAATTGAATATGATATAATTAATTCAGTCAATTTGATTTACCATTTCCCGGAAAAGTAATCTTCAAGCGGGATATAATGGAAAACCTTGTCATAAAAGCACCCTCATATTGTCACATGCACACATGAAGGCGCAGCGCGGGGATGCTTAATTTCGTAGCAACAAATCCGCCGTTATGACTACAGCATTTTTGATGGAAGATCTTCGCAAGTCTACCCGGGAGCTTACGGAAGCCTTGCGCCTTTTTTCGCAGGAGCAACTAAACCAGGTCCCCTTCCCGGGCAGCTGGACACCCGGGCAGGTGGGACAACATCTGTTGAAATCGGAAACCGGTGTTACGGAACTGCTCCGCGGCAATACCCAGCCGGCGACCCGCCAGCCGGATGCGCATCATGAAACTATCCGCTCGCTTTTCCTGGATTTCAATATAAAAATGGAATCCCCGGAATTCATTATTCCCGACAATCATCCGAAAGACCGCGAAGAATTGATCCGATCATTGGAAGAAAACCGGGAAAACGTTCTGCAAGCCGCGTCTGAGCAAGATCTCGATCTGCTGCTGACCGACTTCGACATGCCCGACTGGGGGCCACTTTCCGGGCAGGAGTGGCTTACTTTCATGACGGTGCATTCGCGCAGGCATACGCATCAGCTGCATAAAATCCACCGGCATTTGCAGGGTTAATTGATGAAAGGCAATAATGGCGGTTCGCCCGCAATCCGATGAATACAGCGTATATTCATGAACGGATGCCGAAAAACCGCCGACTGATGAAACTTTTCAAAATATTGCTGCTTGTGCTGCCACTGCTTGTGGCCGCCTTCCTCTTCCTCGACATTCCCCGCAACAATGGCACCGGTGGCGGTTACTACGACCTGACAAATCTGTACTACGCCATTTTTTCAGGCATTTATTATTTTGTCTTTTGCATCGTGATGATGGTAAATCTTACACGGGAGCACAAACGACTGCTGGTAGCGTCTATTATCCTGTTCGTGGCGCATGCGGGATACCTGCTCGCCAGCATGGGTTAACAATCGTTGTACCGGTAATGCGTATGCTCGAGCGCATCGAGGTAGAATTCTTCTTTGGCGGCGGGAACGCCTTGTTTGCGGAGGGATACTTTGCGGAGGGTTTTCCCGTCGGGCGAAATCCACGTCCCCGAGAACCCGGACGCAGTGTGCTGGAGTATCAGGACGCCGGACACGCCGGTTTCGACCATGATATACTGCCCTTTATCGTTGTAATCCACCGCCAGGAGCAGCCACTTTTCGCGGTGGAGATCCTTTTGGTAGGTATAAATCCCCCGGTATTTATATTCCCCGTTGCAAGGATCGAGGACGCCTTCGAGGAAGAGCGTAACGGGGATTTTACCGTCGATTTCGCCGGTATACAACTGCAGCAAAGGTTTCTCCTGCGCGGAAGCGGTCAGGGTCATGAACAACAAGGCCGCCAGGGCGAACATCCGGATACGCATGTTATTGTTTTTTTGGGTCGGATAAGATGCAAATGTCTTAAAAATTAGCGTATCTTTTTTTCCCATGAAAACAGTCACCTTACTTACCGCCATGCTCGCCGGAACGGCCGCTTTCGCCCAGAATTACAACGAGCTGCTCGTTCCCGCCTACTCACTCCCCCATCCGCTGGTTACCGTTAACCGAAGGCCGGTGAAGAACGTGAAGATGTGGGAAGGAACACGGCGGACGGAAATTCTCAGGCTGTTCGAAAATAACGTGTACGGACAAATGCCGAAGGACTTCGACAGCATCCGCTTCGAACCCGTGCGGGAAGACGGCGGCGCCATGGGTGGACGGGCCGTGCTGAAAGAAACCCGCATCCGGGTGTACCGCGGCGGACAGTCGGTAGCCATCGCGCTGACGATGTTTGTCCCTAAAAACGCTGCTGCGCCGGCGCCGGTTTTCCTGCTTATCAACAACCGTCCTAAAAGGAATACCGATCCCGACCGCAAAGAGAAGAGCGCTTTCTGGCCGGCGGAACTGGTAATCGACAGCGGCTACGCGGTAGCGGCGTTCCATGTGAGTGATCTCGCGCCGGACGACAAGGCTAAATATTCCGAAGGCGTGCTGCGCATGTATCCCGAACACCTTCGCATGGGGAACGGGATGAAAGCCATTGGCTCCTGGGCCTGGGGGGCCTCGCGGGTGATGGATTATTTCGAAAAGGAACCGTTGGTGGATGCTAAAAAAGTAGTGCTCGTAGGGCACTCCCGCGGCGGGAAGACATCGCTATGGGCTTCCGCACAGGATGAACGTTTCGCCATCTGTGTTACCAATTGCTCCGGGAACACCGGCGCGGCATTGGCGCGCCGGCAATTTGGGGAGCGCATCAGCCGGATCAATTCCGTCTTCCCCCACTGGTTTTCCAGCAACTATAAAAATTACAACGACAAGGAAAACGACCTGCCGGTGGACCAGCATATGCTCATCGCCCTCATCGCGCCGCGGCCGGTGTATGCCACCAATGCCACGAAAGACCTCTGGGCCGATCCTACCGGCACTTTCCTCGCATTAAAGAACGCCGAAATGGTTTTTGCCCTTTACAAAGAAAAATCCACGCTCCCCGCAACACCTCCACCCCCGGACGCCGCGCTGACAGACGGCATCCTCGGCTACCACAACCGCACCGGGGAACATGATATGACGGAATTCGACTGGCAACAATTCATCCGCTTCGCAAACCATCATTTCAACGAATAAAAAAGCCCCGCCGGAGACCGGCAGGGCGATTGCTCATTATTACTTTCATCTTCCTATTTAATCAAGGCATTGAGTTCTGCTTCGAGATTATCTCCACGGAGACCGATTTTCAACAGGTTACCGTTTTTGTCGATCAGTACGGCCAAAGGAATACCGATCACTTTGTAATCTTTCATGATTTTGCTGTTGCGGCCCGCGTCGCCGATGAGCTGCAGCCAGGAGAGCTGATCTTCTTTTACGGCTTGCTTCCATTTCTCGCGATCGTCGTCAATGGAAATAGAAACCACTTCCAGACCTTTGCTTTTGAATTTGTTGTGCATTTCCACCAGTTTGGGATTCTGTTCGCGGCAGGGTTTGCACCAGCTTGCCCAGAAATCCACCAGTACGTATTTGCCTTTGAAATCGGAGAGGCTGAATTTCTTTCCGTCCACGTCTTCCAGCGTAAAACCAGGAGCGGCTTTGCCTAAACTTGCGTTGACCTCAACGGAAGCGCCCGTCCTTTGCTCGATCATGTATTTTACGGTGTGGGTATTCCGTACTTTAGGGCCCAGTTTCTCTGCAAAAGCCAGGAATTCAGCACGCGGGAGTACGCTGAGATATACATTGACAAGGTAGGAACCGGCGCCGACATTGGGATGCTGCATCAACCAGTCCATTGCTGTTTTCGCATTCGCCTGTTTCAATTTCCACATTTCCGCTTCAATCGCCTGCTTGGCATCCGCGTCGCCGACGCTCATCGCTTCCGCCACTTCCGCTTCAAGCTCCGATAGTTTCGCATCGTTTACGCGGAGACCGGCAAGCTCCATATCCATCTGCTTCCATTCTTCCACGAACGGGCTGCCGGTGATTTCGGCGTCGTCGAAATAGGGGCCTTTGCCGGTAAAGTTGAGCTTACCCGGCTCCACGTATAAGAACATCCCCTTGGCTTCATTCATATCTTCCCCGATGTGGATGATGCAAGTAGTGCCGCCTCCGGTCATATTGATCGTTTTGGAAAAACTGCCGTCTTTTACAAAGGTGGAATCCCGGACATCGCCCAGCGGCATCCAGAAAAGCACGCGTTCCCCGTCTTTCATCCCGCCGAGTTTCGCGGTGATCTCCAGTTTTTCCTGGGCATAGCCCGTTATGCAGGACAGCAGGGCCATCCCGGTCAGTATCCGTTTCATGCGATTGATTTTTATGATTTTGAAAAGTTCTTTAATTCGAATAGTTCTTCGCTTTCTCCCGGCGCCTGTATCGTTACCTGCCGCGGGATCTTCACCCCGAAGACGGAATCATATCCCGCCAGCACTTTACTGGAGTATAACAGGGAAGGCATCATGCCGGTGTATTCCTGCCTTACTTTCAGGCCGGTAGCGGCATCATAGTAAAAGCGCCAGGAATTGCCCGATGGCGTCACAACCGTTACCATGTAGGCTTCCATGCCGTGTATCAGCTGGAAATCATCGGAAAGCTTCACTTTGTTTCCCGTTTCGAAAAACCGCAATTCGGGAAACAGCATCGCGGATATCCGGAGTTGCTCCTGCTGCGTGGCGTTCAGCGCCTGGCCGGCGCCGAGCAATGCAAAGCGCAGGGAATCGGTTTGCTCCAACTTCTTCAGCGCCGTCATGTTCTTCTCCACTTCCAGCCCGGAAATCCAGGAGAAATCTCCCCCTGCTTCAAAACGCTGCCGGAGCACAAATTCGCTATGGGCCCAGGACCGGTATTCCAAAACCAAGCTGCCCAGCCGCTCCGCATTCTGCTTCCCGCCGATAACGTCGAAATAGCGGTCAATCACCTGCTGCGCGGACATTTGCCCGTTGCGCAGTTTGGTGCCGCTGCCCGTCCAGATATTGTCGGCACGGTCCGCATCCGGGAGCAGCGACTCGGGATCGAGTTGTACGGAAACGACTGCTGTCGTGGTGGGCACTTTCAGTGTATGGGCGTCGCTCCATTCCCAAACCTGTACCGGAAGCTTCACGCGGTGCTGTTTGCCGTTGAACTCCCGCACGAGGATATCTACCGGCATGGGCATTTGCCGTTTATTGATAATGGAAATGAGCACGCCTTTGTCGGGCTTATCGCCGTCGTACGCCACTTTGGTAATCCCCTGATCCATCCGCGCATCGGTCAGGAACCAGGCGCGCCAGAACCATGCGAGGTCTTCGCCGGTACCGTTTTCCATTATTCTGAAGAAATCGTGCGGCGCGGGATGTTTGAATGCCCATGCGCGCATGTACTCCCGGAAAGCCGGGTCGAAGCGCCCGGGCCCCAGTACCTCGTTGCGCAGGAGCAGGAAAGCCGTGCCGGGCTTCATGTACATCAGCGGGCCCATGTCGGCGGGCGGCACGCTGCCGAAGAGCGTGCTCACGGGAACGTGGGGCTTCTTCATGTTCATCCAGCTGAACGACGTCTGCATGTCGAAAGGCACGGAGCCGTTCAATGTGGCGGCATTCACCAGGTTGATGAACGTGTTCTGCCCTTCGCACATCCAGCCATGGCGGCTATCTGCGGCGATCATGAGGTTAAACCAGGCATGCCCCAGCTCGTGGTTGGTTTTGATCCAGACGCTGGCGGCGTAACTGCTATGCTGGTAATGGATGAAAGATACACCCGGCGACGCCAGCCCTGTAACGCCGGTAGCGATGTTAATGGCCGCGGCATAGGGATAAGGGGACCATTGATCGGAATACGCTTTCAGCATGCGCGGCATCGCCCGGATGATGGTGTCCCATTCGCGGTTGCTTCCTGTCGGGAACAACGCCATTGTGGGGATGGCGGTTCCGTTAGTTAGCCTGGTGGCAAGCCCTTCCCAGTTGAAAGACGCCGACGCCGACCATCCACCGTCGCCCGCGTTGGGTTCCCGGAACTTCCAGGTGAGGGAGGCAGCGGAAGAAGGAGAAAAGGCTTCCCCGGCAGAGCGCACCCTGATTACGGTATCGCTTTTCAGCGACTGGCGGTATTTCCGGAGGACTTCCGGCCGGAGCACGTCTTCAGGATTAAGCAACAGGCCCGTTCCCTGGACGATCATATTCGCTGGTGCGGTGAAGTGCATTTCCGTGCTGCCGCACTCCACATAGTATTGCGTGCCGGAAACGTTCCAGCCACGGAGGTCGTCGTATACGCACACCCGCGGAAAAACGCCGGTATACTGGAACACGCTCCCTGCCGCCGTTTTCAGCACGCCCATGTTATCGGAGCCATTGAGGGGAAGGATGAATTTGTAATCTGTTTCCAGTTTTACCTGCCTGCCGGGTAACAGCGGCTGCGGCAGATCCACACGGATGTAATTATGTGTGAGGCTGTACGTGGCGTTCCTGTTGCCGGCTTTTATGGATGCGATCTCCAGGCCTTCGGTATGATCGTTGATGCCGAAGCGGCTGCCCTTCGGCGGCGTCAGCAGCGTTTCCCGCGAATCCCTGCGGAAGCGGTTCTGCACGGCCGTGAGCCAGAGGTAAGTAAGTGTATCCGGACTGTTATTGGTATACGCCATCGCGCAATGCGCTTTCACCTCGCGGGAAAGCGTGTCGATGGACACGGCCACTTTGTAATCGGCGCGATTTTGCCAGTAAGCGGGGCCCGGTTTACCGGAAGCGCCGCGGGTGGCTGTTGCTGCCGGATGGGGCAAAGGCGCGAATGCCGCCACCGGATCGTAAGACCCGCCCGGCACCTGTTGCGCCCCCGCTTCCTTCCCTGCCGCACATGCTGCCAGCAGCAACGCGATGCGTATGAATTGGTTGGCCACTATTCGTATTTCTGTTCGTCATATAAATTCCGGATCTGCTCCGCCATCGCCGTCATGGGGTACGACAGCTGGTTGCAAAGCCAGTTGCCCTCCTTATCGATAGCGATGTACCGGGGAACGCCGGTGATCTTGTAACCGTCGAAGAAGCGCTGGTATTCCTTGCTGTCTTCATTCCGCATCAGGATCATGTTATTCGGTCCTGCGACGTTGTGTTTGGTGGAGAGTTCTTTCCAGAGATCTTCCGTACCCTGGTCTTGCCAGGCGATGGTGAGGAACACAATATCGGCGCTGTCTTTGTATGCACCTGCTATTTTCTTGAACTCCGGCAGGTTGGCGATGCAGCCTTTGCACCAATCGGCCCAGAAGTCCATCACGATCATTTTGCCTTTGTAGTCCGACAGGCGCACTACTTTCCCGGATGCGTCCTTCATCACGAAGTTGTACGCGGGCTTGCCGCGATCCATGATGGAATAGGCCTGATAAAGGGAATCGATGTTTTTTGTTCTGGCGGAAGGTTTCAGGTTCTGGCGGAGCATGGGATACACATTTTTCAGCGCGGGGGTGAATTTCTTGTGTTTCAGTTCCATGATTACCCAGTTGTAAGCGGTCTCTTGCTTCAGGCGCTCGCTTTTTGCGAAACGGATCAGATCCACGAACAGGAATTCTTCCCGCAGGTCAGGTTCAGCGAGTTTCCTGCCTTCCCACCAGAAACGGGTGATATTGGGAACCACGTTATCATCGGCCAGTCTCGAAAAATGTGGGTTGGAAATTTCAAAATCTCCGAACAACCATTTGGAAAAGTTGGCATCCTTGGCCAGTTCTGGTTGATGCTTCACTACAGGCAGACGCCGGGCGAGTTTCATATAGCTTGCGTAAGCCAGCAACACAGCCCGGTCGTCTGCATTGGCGCCGGCAGCCTGCATGGCTTCTTCGAGCAGGCGGCTGTTTTTCTCCAACCAGGCGTCCATAGCTTCCTTCGTTGTGATTTCCAGTTGATAGCGGTAGATGGAATCAATAAAACCGGGAAGACTGGCTTTATCCGATTTCCCTTTGATCTTAGCCGTAACCGGTTTAAAAAGGTTTTCTTTACCCGCTACGTTTACGGTCACCTCCAGCGTTTCGCCCTGAGACACCAGGAAGGGCGTCCGCCAGATATAAACGATCTGGCTGCCGGTGCCCAGGCTCCGTACGATAGGAGCCATGGCCACTCCGCGGCGCAGCCGAACGGACTCAGTCGTTGATTTTTCGGAAACGTTATCGGTGAGATATGCCAGGTCAAAACTGGTTTCCACTTGCGTGCCAGGTGTTATACTTATGCGGATTTTACCCGGCGCGCCCGGCCCTGCCTGAACGATCAGGCCGCTGCCCAGCGCGAACAGCAATATTGTTAATGATTTCTTCATGTCGACAAAATGGTTTTATAATAGAATGGCACACAGCATGTCAAAAAGGGTGAATTGACGCCGGTACCTATCAGGGCAAATTGCCGATGGCTGCCAGGTCGATTTGGTGTTCGTCCCTGAAATGCTTCAAAACGATATTGTATTTCTTGCGGACGAGCCCGTTTTTGTCGACCTGCGGGCTGAGGATGGTGGCTTCCAGCTCCTCCGTAGTTTTGCCGGTCACCGCTTCTACGTAGGTCGCGAGATCCCAGAGCGGATCAGCCTTGGCAATGTTCTGCACTTCCAGCATGCCGCGCAGGTACTTGTTGGCTTCCGTCATGCTTGCCGTGGTAGAAGGCATCAGCGCCAGGAAGTCATTCGGTACGGGCAGGCTTCCACCTAACAGGGCGCGGTGGAAATAATAGCGGTGCATCGCCGCGATGGTTTTTTTCTTGTCTGCCGCCGGCAATCCTTCCAGTTGCGCATTGGCCCACCCGATGGCCAGCATTCGCGCGGCGCAGGAGAAACCTTTGTTCACGATAATTGTACCGCCGGGGCCTTTAGCGCCCACGGCCGCGGAAAGGTAAATGCGGAAAGGCAATGTTTGCTTGCGGAACTCTTCCGGGTAATACGCCAGGCAATGCAGCCTGAAGAAATCGTACGCAGCCTTGAGATACGCGGGATCCCCTTCCGCGGCGGTATCGGCGAGCATGCCGGTGGGCGCGTATGCGAAATCGGAGTACGTGAATTTATAAAGGAAATAAGTGCCGTATTTATTCTTGAAGTTGACGATAGAATCATCAATCGGCTGATTGCCTTGCGGAAGCTGGTATGCGTCCGGCAGCAGCGGCGGGTTCAGTTGTGCTTCTTTTCTGCATGCGGCGAGGAGGCTCAGGGCGATGCAGGCGGGCGCTATCAATCGGTAGAATATATGTTGCATATTGATGTCTGTTTTATTCCGGTTTGCGGACGCCGGAGATTTGAGTATTTTGTACCAAAGCCCTGTTGCGCTCGAGCACTTCCAACGGGATGGGCAGCGTGTACTGGGGATCACGGGCCTTCAGCACATAGATCTCCGTTTTCCCGGGCGCGGAAGCATACACGTGCCTGATCTCCGGCATGCCGTAACGGCGCAGGTCGAACCAGCGGTGCCCTTCTTCGAAACACAGCTCGCGGCGGCGCTCTTCGCGGCACATTTTCAACAACTCGTCTCCCGAGGCCATCGTCCAGGCCACGAAATCGCCCGGCGCAAAACGGTTCGAGCGAAGGGT
Source organism: Chitinophaga pollutisoli (assembly GCF_038396755.1). NCBI lineage: Bacteria > Pseudomonadati > Bacteroidota > Chitinophagia > Chitinophagales > Chitinophagaceae > Chitinophaga > Chitinophaga pollutisoli. The sequence goes on from NZ_CP149822.1 coordinate 2,354,459, forward strand.
GTTGAGATCCGCCAACGCCTGCTGCGCCGCGGCCGCGTCGCCATTCTTCCGGAACAACTGGATCTTCGCTTCCGCCCGGTTCAGGTAAGCCTCCGAGCTCCGCCAGTTGAGGAACCACTGCGCCTCCACATATTTATTGATACCGTAATCCACCGTAATAAAAGGTTTGAATTCCGGCGGGAAATAATAGTAATAGTATTGGCTGCGGAGATCCTTTTCATCAAAAGTATTGGCCAGGTCATGCGAAAAATCCGCCACGGCAGCAAACCCTACAATGTCCGACACGCGATGGTTCCCGTACGCCCAGATCGTTTCCACGTTATCACGGTGCACGATGGAGGTCGTAATGCCTGCGTTCAGGTTCGCCAGTTGCGGGTGATGCTCCAGCACATAGTCCGTGTGCTTCACCACGGCTTCCCAGTCGTCTTTGTACAAAGCTACCCGGCTGGCCAGCAGATGCACCGCCACGTCGTCAAAAAACACTTTGCTGCCAATACGGTCGTCGCGCTCCAGCAAAGTAATCGCAAGCTCCAGGTCTTTCCCGATCTGCGCATACACTTCCGCTACTGAATTGCGGGCGATTGTTTCTTCGATCACGTTACCGTCCAGCTTCAGGGGAACTCCCGGCGATTTGGCGGGGCTCACGGCCGGATCGTTGTAAGGGTGTGCGTAGAGGTTGACGAGCAGGAAGTAATACCAGGCCCGAAGCGCCAGGGCCTCCCCTTTTACGCGGTCGCGCTCTTTCGCGTCGCCGGGCGCCGCGTCGATATACTGCAATACCACGTTCACGCGCATCAGCTTACTGTAAAAAACAGACCAGGAATCAAATTCAAGGAGATTCGGGCTGAGCGATTGCCGGCAGGCGTCGATGAAATCCGGCTGCCACTGGAAAGCCGGGCAATTGACGTAAAATGTTTCGTCGCCCGGCCTCGGGTCAATCGATGCATAATACTCCGCATCGTCGGTCATGAGTAATAATTGCGGCATCATTTTGATACCGTTGGGGTATCCTCCCGTCGACAGGATATCGCTGAAATCCGTTACGGTGGTGGGTACGATATCGGACTGGGAGCGCTCTTCCAGGAATTTCTTACAGGAAATACTGCTCAGGACGGCTATCGTTAATATGGCAATTGAAAGTTTCTTCATCTCAGAAAATTGATGCATTAGAAATTCGCGGAAAAGCTGAACGCGTATTGACGGGTAATCGGCAATGCGGTGGATCCCGCGCCATCGATCTCAGGATCCTGCCCTTGTAACTGCCGCGAAGCGATGGTAAACGCATTGTTCACGGAGAAGCCCAGCGTCAGCGCATTCACCCGGGCAGGTTTGAGTACAGACTGCGGCACCATGTAGTTGAGGCTCAGGTTTCTGCAGCGCATGAAACTGGCGTTGGCTACCCTGATATCCGATAAATCGTACATCTTGTATTGCGACATAATCGGTGCGGAGCCATAACCTTCCATCTGGGGAAGTCGCTGGCTTTCCCCCGCTTTCAGATCGCGCATGACGGGAATAATCGTCCACTGTTCGTCGCCAGGCTTACGCCAGCGTTCAATCAGATCCCTGTTCGTATTATATCCTGCACGCGGGATGCCGTTGTTATCGCTATTGCGGGAATACATCGCGTTCATTCGCTTGTGGGCGCCGAGGGCGTAATAGAAACTACCGCGGAGCATGAGGTTTTTATAACGCAGGCTGGAGGAAAAGGTCCCCTGAAACTTAGGGAACTTCTGACCGGAAAACACGAGAAAATCCGTAGGCGTCACCGTTTTGCCCTGGCTGTCCATGTGGTCATACTCAGGAAGGCCGGTAGTACCGTTCAACCCTTTGAACACGAAAGAATAGAATGCATCAGCCGCAACACCCGGCTGGCTCACGGTTCCGTTGAGGTAATCGGTGTATAGGTTCTGGTACCCCTGTTCCGCTACTTTGTTTTTATTGAAGCTGTTGGTGAAGGTGAAATTGAGATTCCAGCCTTTGGAACGGACCGGCACGAAGTTCACCACCGTTTCCCATCCGCTGTTCAGCAGCGAACCGGAATTAACCAGCATGTAATCCACACCGTTCTCTACCGGCACCGACCGCTGGGAAACCAGGTCCACGCTCTTCCGGCCGTAGTGATCCACCTGCAGGTTCACGCGTTTATCGAACAGGCTCATTTCCACGCCAACGTTATACTGATAGGTCTTTTCCCATCTCAGATTAGGATAAGGAAGCGTGACGATCACCACATCCGGGCGGCCCGACAAAGAATTGCCGCTTGGCCCCGAAGGCACAAACCGGGCGATCAGATTAGGACTTACTTCCGTCACCACGTTCCCTTGTGTGCCATAAGAAGCACGAACATTGAGGCCGCTCAGCAGCTTCGATTCAGGGATCCATTTTTCGTTGGAAGCATTCCAGCGGAAGGAGACGCTATAGTTGGGAAGGAATTTCTGGTTGGAATACTGCCCGAAGCGGTTGGAGCCGTCGGAGCGGATGTCGAATCCGAGCGTATACCGGCCGTCGTAGTTGTAGAATGCGTTACCGTAGATGCTCATCCGGTTGTTCAGCCGGTCGTCGAGCTGGAGTTTGTGGAACTGGCGGCGGGTACGGTCGGAGGCTTCAAAGATTTTGCCGCGCGTTTCAAAATAGCCGGGCTCCTGGGTGGTGCTGCCCGTCACTTTGTTGGACGTGGCCTCGGTCCCCAGCGAGAAGTTGAACTCGTCGCGGTTGTTGAATAACCGGCGCGTGAAGAAGAGCGTACTGCGGGTGTTCCACACCAGCGAATTCAGGTTGGAGAAATTGGCCAGGCCGCCTTGTGGCAGGTACGACAGGTCCATCAGCTCCTTGGGGTATGTTTCGCCGAGGTTGTAACCGCGGTGCACCGCAGCCTGAGAGCTGTTTTCGTAAGCCGCCCTGAATGCTTCCGACACGTCGCTCATCGCGCTGCCCATTTGTTCGAAGCGCCATCCGCCGCCAAAGTCGTACGTCAGGTTCAGGTTGATGGTAGTACCGCGGGAGCTGCTGGTATTCGTGGTGGTGGCGATATCGTTGAGGATATTGTATTTGATCGGATCGGCCGTTAACCCGGCGGCGCCGGTCGTCAGCCCGGCGCTTTGCCAGGGATACCATTCATCCGGAGAAGTAACGCGGCTCGTCTGAATCGCATAATTCTGCGGGTTGATGCCGTTATAGTAACCGGTTTGGGTGTTGTAATTGGCCAACAGCATCAAGTTGGCGTTCAGCCGCCTGGTGATCTTCGCGTTCATTTTGACGTCGGCCGTGATGCGTTGGTTCCCGTCCAGCTTAGCGGAGCTTTGGTTCTTACCATAGCTCACTGAACCGTAAAAAGTCGCTTTGTCGCTGCCGCCGCTGAGGCTGAGGGAGTGCGTCATCCCGAAAGAGTTCTGGAACAGCAGGTCGAACCAGTCGGTATTCCTGGCGCCGCTGGCCTGCACGGCCGCTTTGAACTCGGCTTCCGAAATCTTCCGGCTATTCAGCTGCTGTACGAGGTATTCATAGGACGTTTCCGGCAAAAAGCCGGTATAAAAACTATTGACAAGCAATTTGTCTTCCATCAATTCTCTCGACAACGTTACCCTTTCTTCCGAGTTCATGAGATTCATCCGCCGGTAAGAAGGCTTCGCCTGGAACGACATATCGGCGGAATACGTTACCTGCAACGGTCCGGGCTTTCCCTTTTTGGTGGTGATCACGATCACCCCATTGGCGCCTTGCGTGCCGTAAATCGAGGTCGCCGCGGCGTCGCGGAGGAAGGTCATGGATTCAATGTCGTAAGGGTTCAATCCCGCCACGGCGCTACCGATCAGGTTAAATTCCCCGCTCACGGCGCTATTCAGTGTTTCGGACGAAATACCCACCGGGCTGGGGCGCACCATCCCATCGATCACCCACAGCGGCGAAGCGTTTCCCACGAAAGTGGACGTTCCGCGCATACGGATGGTAGGCCGGGCGTTGACGCTGCCGGAAGTATTCATGATCATCAGCCCCGGCACCTTGCCCTGGAGCATCTGGTCCACCGAAGGCATCCCCGGCTGGAGGATATCCGCCGCGTTCAGCTTAAATGTTGCACCAGTCGACATGCGCGCGTCGATCTTCTGGTAACCGTTCACCACCACTTCCTTCATTTCTTCCGTGGAAGATTTCAGTTTCACGATCATCAGGTTATTCGACACCGGCTGCGCCCGCATGGAAGTGGTCGTAAGGCCTACACCGCTGAACTTCAGCACCTCCCCATCGTACACCATGAGGGAAAACATGCCGTCTTCCAGGGTGATCGTTCCCAGGTTGGATTCTTGCGCGCGGATGGTAACGCCGGGGATGGGTTGCCCACCTTCCGACATCACCTGTCCGTGCAACAGCAAACTTAACTTCTGACCCGGCTTCAGCTTTTCCCCTTCGTCGGGGAAGATGATGATGCCGCCCATGTCTTCCGCGAATTGCAACGGCGTTTTCTGGAGTACCTGCTTGAGGAGGGCTTCCAGCGTCACCTGTTTCAGATCCACGGTTACCGGCGGTTGCCGGCGGATGACGTCGGAATTGTAGGTGAAACGCACGTTGGTAAGCGCCCGGATATCTTTCAGGGCTTTTGCGAGCGGCGTTTTCTCCGCCTTGTAACTCACCCGCACGTCAAGTACCGATCGCGTTTGCGCCACCCCGGCGAAAGGTATCGCCAGCAACGCAAACAACAGTACGACCCGGGCACGGAAACGCCGTACCTTTCCCCCGAAAGGCAATGTAGATTTTGATTTCATGTTGATAAAACTGGTTTTCGATTCGCCGTTCGCACGGCGGTTCATCCATAAAGCATGTCGGTCAATCAGGGCGTCCCCTGTGTTACCGGGATAAATAAACGATGTTATCCTCCATACGGAAGCGGATGTCACCCGCTGTCCTGCTTATCTGTTCGAGTACCGCTTTCAGGCTTGCGGGCCTTGGCATGTCCAGCGTAAAGCTCAACTGCCGGAGGCTTTCGTCTTCGAAGCGGAATTGATAGTCATAGTCCCTGCCTAATGTTTTCGTGATGTCTTCCAGGCGGATGTCTTCAAAATAAATCTGTCCGTCTTTCCACGCCGTTACACTTCTCATGTCTGGTACACGGCGGTTCATTTCACCGGCGGCACGGTCGAACGCCACCTGGTCTCCCGGCTGCATCAGCAAAGATTTGCCGGCGGCGGAAGTTTTAACTTTCCCCTGTGCTAAAGTCGTATAAACAATATCCGAGTAAGTATTGATGTTGAATTCAGTGCCCAGCACTTCCACGTTGATCCCTTCCGCGGTAACGATCAAGGGATGGGAAGCGTCCTGCGCCACATCGAAGTACGCCTCGCCTTCCAGCTGAATCTCTCTTTTCGGGCCGGTAAAGGCGGAAGGATAGATGAGCCTTGATGCGGCGTTCATCCACACCACCGTTCCGTCGGCCAATTGAATCCTGGTTTTGTTACCCCGCGGCACCACCAGGGTGTCCATCGTAACGGCGGCTCCCGCCGATTCGGAATACACGATCCCTTGTTTATCCGCGCTCACGGATGTACCATTGCCGGGTTGCCATTCCTGCGCATTGTCCGTCAACACGAGCGATTTCCCGCTGGAGGATTTGATCTGCACTTGCCCTGACGGTTGATGTTCCGCCACTGCGACAGGCACTTTCCCGGGCGCGTTCTCCTGTCGATAATACCGTACCCCGGCCACCGCGATAATTGCGGCTGCGGCTGCGGCGCCGGTCCAATACAGCCACCGTACCTTGCTCCGGCCAGCGTTCTCCCGTTCCAGGTTCTCCCGGAAACGCTGCCAGCCCTCTTCCGCAGGGAATTGATCGTCGGGGGCGCCAGCGCTCAGCCTGCCGCGCATTTCGCGCGCCATGCGTAGCTGACGGGCTTCCTCGCTGTATTCCGCAAAACCGGGCTCCGCATCGCTGCCGAGGTCCTCCAGCTTTGGAATCAGCTTGTCCCAATCGATATTTTTCTCCGGATTTTCCATGCACTTCTGATATAATGGCAATCGTTCTGCAAAAGCGGGTGAACGATGCCGGCTATTTTGTAAAAAAATATAAACCCGATCATCCGCACCATCCAGCCGCACTCCTTCCGTAAATATTGATACGCCAGTTTGATGTGTGTTTTCACCGTATTGACCGAAATATCCAGCTGCGCGGCAATGTCGGCGTACTTCAGCCCGTCGCGGTTGCTGAGGAGGAAAACGGCGCGCCGCTGTTTGGGTAAACGCGCAATAGCCGCCCATAGGGCGGCATTACGACTATCGTCAGTTTCATAAGTCTCGTCCGGAATTCCGCTGGCGGCAGCAGACAGCTCCATGGGCGATTCGAATTTGATTCTTCCTTCCCGTTTGATGAAGTTGAGCGACGCATTTTTTACCGCCCTGGCGGCGTAGTGGACAAACCCGGAATGGATCTTCAGGACTTCCTTCTTCTTCCAACAGTATAAAAAAAGTCCTGCACAATGTCTTTCGCGGTTTCTTCATTTTCCACTACCCCGAAAGCGATCCGGCAAAGCGCCGGGTAATGCTGCCTGAACAATGCCTCAAATGAATCCGGATCTTGTGAATTTGGTTGATTCATACCCGATAACTACTCTCATATCATAGTATGTCACAAAATAGTTAATAATTTGATTTCAAATCGGTGAAATCCTTATCGGGCAAGATCTTTCAGTACATCGGCGGCGTGCGACAGGTAGCGGTCGGCCCGGAGGTCGTTTTTCCATTCTTCCCGGCGGGCGGTTTCCGACGCGTAGGTGGCGGCGCCGGCATCGGGCAGCCTGACGTTCAGCAGGGCGTTTGCCGGCAGTTTGGCCGCCTGGTCCGCGATCCGTTCCTGGCGCAGTTTTTCGTTTTCCGTTTTCATGAAATCCTCGTACCGGAGGGGCCTCGCGTCGTTGCCGTGGGCCACCAACCAGTTCACGGATGTGCGCAACGCGGCAAAAGCCGTATCCGCCTCCACCCGGCGGGCCGCCGCCGCAATCGCTCCCGGCAAGGCTCCCGCTCCTTTCCATTGCGCGAAGTACAGGGGCGCAATCGTGTCCGGCTGCAACGCCGTGGGGAAATGTTGCTCCCGCTGTTTCGTGAATTCGGTCTTCCCGGGCACCACCACATCCGGTGAAACACCCTGCAACTGCGTGGTCACGCCCGTAATCCGGTAAAATTTACCCAGGGTGATGGCCACGGACCCGTAACTGATACTGGGTGTACCCAACTGCCTATTACCCATCTTACCCATCGGCCGGGTTTCCTGCATCGTACCCTTGCCATAGGTGGATACGCTGCCGATCACCACCGCACGCCCGTAATCCTGCATGGCGCCTGAAAACATCTCCGAAGCGGAAGCGCTGCCTTCATCCACCAATACGGTGAGCGGACCGTCGTACATCACCGAGGTCCAGGGCGTGATGTCGAATTTCTGCACACGATCCCTGAAGCGCCCCTGCGCCACGGGCCCCGACGCCACAAACAATCCCGCCATATGCTGGACCTGCTCCAGCGACCCGCCGCCGTTCCCGCGCAAGTCGATCATGATGCCGCTGATATTTTCCTTCTTGAGTTTTTCTATTTCCCTCGCCACGTCGAAGGCGCACTGCGCTCCGTCGGGCCGGCTGAAATCGCGGTAGAATTCCGGGAGCCGGATGTAGCCGTAAGTCCGGCCGTCTTTCTCAATAAACGCGCTTTTGGCGGCATTGGACTGATCCTTGATCTCCTGGCGGGTGAGCTTCACTTCTTCTTCCTTCCCCAAACGTTTCACCAGCAAAGTGAGCACGGTCCCCGAATCGCCGCGCACCAGGCGCGAAACATCGGTCACTGACAACCCGCTCACCTTCACCACAGCGCCGCCATTGGGGCTCACGCCCAGGATCTGGTCGTTTTCCCGCAGCAGGCCGCTGCGATCCGCCGCGCCGCCGGCCAGGAGCCGCTTCACCCGGATCTCCCCGTCTTCCGAAGTTAATTCCAGCCCCACGCCGAAATAACGCTGCGTCATGCGGGCGTCGCGTTCTTTGCTGTCGGCCGGCGCGTAAAAATTGGTATGCGGGTCGATTTCCATCACCACCACGTTCATAAACGCAACGAAACGCTGCTCCGGCGCGGTAACCCCCAGCAGGTTTCCGTAGGCCGTCTGCAGCCACGCCAACACCTTGGCGCGGGCTTTCTTCTCCGAATCGGGCTTCGTCAGCCCCGGGTTCGCCGCCTGCAATTCGGCCATGTTTTGCAAAACGTGGCGCTTGAGGAAGCGCTCCCAGGCCTGTTCGCGCTCGCGTTGTGTGGCGAAATATCCTTCGGGCTTTTCGATGTAAGTTGCTGTACGGCTGAAATCCAGCGGCCTGGCCAGCAAACGGTTGAAGATCTCCACGGACTCCTTCATGCGGACAATAAGCAGATCGTTGGCTTTGTGGAAGAACTGGGTGGACGGGGCTCTCAGCTCGTCGTCGAGGCCTTTTTCCCAGCGGCGCAGCTGATCGATGTCCGCCTGCATGAAATTGAGTTTGCCGCCATCCTGCTGGGTCAGGAATTTCTTCCAGACCGAGGCGGAGAAAGCGTCGTCTATCGGTTTGAGTTGGTAATGTTCCTGCGTGATCCGGCGCATCACCTGACCTACCGTCGTATTCCTGTAGGCGACAATGCTATCTTCGGTGTGGCTGGCGGTGGCGGCACCTCCGGCGCCGAGCAGCGCCGCCGCAACTAAAAGCGCCCTGAGGCGGAGCGTATGTTTCATACCCTTTAGGCAACCAGACCGTAAAATCGGGTGAATTACCCGCCGAAATACCGGATCGCCCAGCCGCTGAAGTCGAAATATTTCAGCAGGGGCTCATCTTCGCGGTGTGCGGCAATCGCTTCAAGCTCCGGCCCGAGCTTCTCCAACACTGGCGGTGATAAAGTCTATGAAGAAAAAATACTTCTGGCATCACCTGGCGGTCTGCATCGGCTATGACAGCACGATTTCCGGCAGCAAGCCGGGCATGTAAATTATCCCACGTTCTCGTTCCAATAATAACTGTCGGGCGTGGGCCGCTGCCCGAAAACCGCGGTACCCACCCGCACGATGGTAGCACCCTCTGCGATGGCGGCTTCCAGGTCGCCGCTCATGCCCATCGACAGTTCCTTCATCTCCACGCCTTCTATTTTTGCCGCGGCGATTTCGTCGCGGAGATGACGGAGCAGGCGGAAGCAGTGTTTCACTTTTTCCGTGTCGGCACTGAACAACCCGATCGTCATCAATCCCTTCACTTTCAGCGTCGTTAACGCGGCAACGGCCTGCACCAGCACTTTCGCTTCAGCGGGAGGGACACCGAATTTGCTGTCTTCCCCCGAAGTATTAACCTGGATAAGAACGTCCATTTCTTTGTTTTCCGCCAACAGCCTTTGGTGCAATTTTTCAGCAAGTTCCAGCCGGTCGAGGGATTGCAGGCAGGACACGTTGTATTTCAGCAGGTCCTTGATTTTATTGGTTTGCAGGTGGCCGATGAAATGGTTTTCGTGGGGAATATCCTCCAGCTCCGCAAATTTCTCTTTCAATTCCTGCACCTTATTTTCCGCGATGAGTGTTTGCCCGGCTTCCAGCGCCAGCCGAATCCGGGCGGCGGGAACGGTTTTGGTCGCCAGCAGGAGGCGCACCTCGCCGGGGTTTCTTCCCACCGCTTTACAAGCCGCTGCAATACGGTCATTGATGGCGGCGAGGTGATGCAGGATGTTGTCGTTCATGGCAAAAAGTTTTAACCGTAATGGCGAAGCCCGGCAGCCCGCGTCCTTTAGACCAGCTGCCGGGTACTTCGGTGGGGAAAGCTTATTTCAGGTCCTCGATGGATGCGCCGAAATTGATATGCAGCACATTTCCGTTGGGTGTTACAAGGGCGGGAACGGATTTGAGGCCAAGGGCTTCCGCTTCGCCCACCCTGTTCTTCTGATCACCGAGGTGCACTACTTCAACGTTTTCTGCGCCAACAAGGTTGATGATGTCGTGTTCCGCGCTCACACAAACCGGGCAGCCTGCGTGATAAAATACCGATTTTGCCATGATTTATTTATTTAAAGGAGTGAAAGAACTTTGTATCACGACACAAAATTACCCTACATTTGGACCAGCCAAATGATACAGTTTTCATAAAAACGGGTAGTCCAGATGCTCAGACCCTGGAAGCTGGAAATCCAGCTCAACGATAAGTCCGGCAAAGCCGTGTACCTCCAGATCGCCGATGCGATCGTGGCCGATATTCAATCCGGCAGGCTGAAAGGCGGCACCGCCCTGCCAGGGAGCCGCGCGATGGCGCATGGCCTCGGGGTGAACAGGAACACGATCGTGGAAGCGCTCAACGTGTTGTTGAACGAAGAATGGCTGGTATCGCGCGAGCGGAAAGGCACCTTCGTGGCGGATGTGCTGCCGGTGATCCGGAAGAGCAGGCCGGTTTCGGCTTTCCCTGCGCCCGCGCCCGCACCGCATTACCACATCAGCTTCGATGACGGCCACCCCGACAGCAAGATCGCGCCCATCGCCGAACTGGCGCGCGCCTACCGGCAAATTTTCCAGCGCAAAGCAAAATGGCAACTTATGGGCTACGGCAGTGAGCTGGGCGATTCCGGGTTCCGCCATGCGATTGTGCAGATGCTCAACCAGAAACGCGGCATGCAGGTAAATGAACAGCAGCTTTGCATCACGCGGGGCAGCCAGATGGCCATGTACCTTACGGCTCAATGCCTGCTGGAAAAAGACAGCTGTGTGATGGTGGAAAACCCCGGCTACCAGCCCGCCTGGAAAGCCTTCCGGCATGCCGGCGCCAGGGTGCTGCCCGTGCGCGTAGACGCGGAAGGCCTCGTGATCGCCGACGTGGAAGCGCACCTGCGGTCGGGGCAACCCATCAGAGCCCTGTACACCACGCCCCACCATCAATACCCGACCACCGTTACCCTGAGCCTGCAGAGAAGGCTGGAGCTGATCCGGTTGTCGAACCAGCACGGGTTTACCATCATCGAAGACGATTACGACAACGAATTCCATTTCGGCTACCGGCCCGTGTTGCCGCTGTCGAGTTACGGGGAGTTGAAACGTTTCGTTTACATCGGCACGATGAGCAAAGTGGTGGCCCCGGCGCTACGGATCGGCTATCTCGCCAGCAATTTACCCGGCCTCATGGAGAAAGTGAGTGACCTGCGGAAGATCATCGATGTGCAGGGCGATGCCATCATGGAGCAGGCTGTACTGCAGCTCATCAGCGACGGCACCATCAAACGCCACCTCAAAAAAGCGACGCAATATTATAAATCCCGGTGCGAAACGGCCGTGGCGCTGCTCCACAAGCACCTCCGGCACAAGGCTACCTTCTCCCCGCCCGACGGTGGTCTTGCGATCTGGATCGTACCCGTTAAGCCACCCGACTGGCGGAAAGTATCCGAAAAACTGCAGGCCCAAGGCATTCGGATCATCACACCCGATGTTTACAGCTGCGGCAAAACGATCAACGGGTTGAGGCTGAGTTACGGCTCCGTTTCCGGGGAGCAAATGGAAGAAGGGCTCAAAGCGCTGGCGGCGCTGTTGTAATCATTGCTGTCGGGTGAGAAAATACCTATTTGTGCATTTTGAAAAGTCCCATTACGGAGTGCCATCTTTTACCATCCGGTCCATATTCGGCGTTTGGACGTCGGAATTACCGAGGGCGCGGATGGTATTGAAGCGTTGATCGTCGGTCAGCAATACGAGCACCTTGTATCGCTTGTCCCGCTGCGCCGTTGCGGACAGGTGCATCATCAAAAAATACAGCCGATAAAAAACTGAAAACGGGTGTTCGCATGGGTGGAATTTAACAACAAGCTGTACAAGTCTGCCTTCACAAGGTTATATTTTATTGGCGGTATTTCGTAACAAATTACCCCAAATAGCGCAGGCCCCGCAAATTGATGCGAGGCCTGCTTTTCCGGAGGTTTTTCATGCTTATTATTTCCAACCGCCGCCCAGCGCGCGATACACGCCCACCAGGGCCTGCATCTGCTGCAATTGGGTTTCGATCAGCTCGAATTTCGATTCCAGCGCATCGCGCTGCGTCAGGAGCACTTCCATGTAATCCGCGCGGGCGGAGGCGAAGAGGCTGCTGGAGATGTCGATAGACTGGGTGAGCGCGTCCACCTGTTTCACCTGCAATGCGCTTCGCTTATCCAGGTTACCGATTTTCGACAGCTGGTTCACCACTTCCACATAGGCGTTCAGGATCGTGCGCTCGTATTCGTACACCGACTGGATCTGTTTCGCATTCGCGTTGTAATAGGCCGCTTTAATGGCGTTCCGGTTCACGAGCGGCGCCGCCAGGTCGCCGGCGAGCGAATACAGCAGCGACTCCGGTGTTTTAACGAGGTACGATGGATTGAAAGCCCTAAAGCCAACGCCCGCCGTAATCCCCAACGAGGGATAAAACTGCGCACGGGCCGACTTCACATCGAGCTTCGCCGCCGCCAGGTTCAATTCCGCCTGCCGGATGTCGGGTCGGTTGGCCAGCAGATCTGCCGGGATGCCGACGGCGATCTTTGCCGCGGCGCTGCCGAATAGCTGATCGTTCCGGCGGACTGGCCGCGGGTAACGGCCCGCCAGGAAATTGATCTTGTTTTCGGTTTCGGTGATGCGCTGCAGGATGTCGAAACGAAGGCTTTGCGTCCGCAGCACTTCCGCTTCAAATTTCCGCACCGCCAGCTCCGTTACCCGGGTGGCTTCCTTCTGCAATTTCACGACTTCCAGCGCATTCGTCTGGATAGCGATATTCTGATCCACGATCTCCAGTTGCTTGTCGAGTGCGAGCAGTTCATAATACGAAGCGGCGATTTCGGCGATAAGGTTGGTCACCACGAAGTTCCGCCCTTCCACGGTAGCGAGGTACCGCGCGGCGGCGGCGTTTTTCGCATTGCGCAGCTTGTGCCAGATATCGGCTTCCCAGCTGGCGAACGCTCCCACGAGGAAGTCGCCCAGGGGTTCGGGCATTTCTTTCCCTTCCTTGATGTCCGTATTGGCATCATTGGCGCCCTGGCTGGTATAGCGGCCCACTTTTTCTGCGCCCGCGCCCACGCGGAGCCCTACGGAAGGCAGGTATTCGCCTTTCCGGGCGCGCACTTCATTCCGCGAAATCTCAATTTCCTGCAGCACGATGTTCAGTTCCTGGTTCCGCTGCAACGCCGTATCGATGAGCGATGTCAGGTCGGCGTCGGCGAAGAAATCCTTCCAGGCCACGGGAGCCGTGCTGGCGCCGGGCGTGCCATTGAATGCGGCCGGCACGTTTTTATCCGCCTCCCTGCCCGTTAACGCGGGAATTTTGCACGCCGTGTAAGTCAGGCTGGTGGCGCCGAGCAGGATGTAAGTAAAATATCGACGTTTAAACATTGTGTTCTAATTCTTCTGTTAAAGGATTTTCTTCTTCGTCGCGGATCAGCTTACGTTTTTCCGCGATGCGACCGAAGATGTAATACAGGCCGGGGATGACGAGCACCCCGCCCAGGGTCCCCAGGATCATGCCGCCGGCCGAAGCCGCGCCGATGGTCCGGTTGCCGATGGCGCCGGGGCCCGTGGCAAACACCAGCGGTATCAGCCCGGCGATAAATGCCAGCGACGTCATGAGGATCGGGCGGAAACGCACCCTTGCCCCTTCGATCGCCGCTTCCAGCACGGACATGCCCGCCCGGTGCTTCTGCACGGCGAATTCCACGATAAGCACCGCGTTCTTGCCCAGCAAGCCTACAAGCATCACCAGACCCACCTGCGCGTAAATATCGTTGGCCAGCCCCATCGCTTTTACCAGCAGGAACGCGCCGAACACGCCCGCAGGCAACGACAGCACCACCGCCAGCGGAAGAATAAAACTCTCATATTGCGCCGCCAATATCAGGTACACGAATGCCAGCACGATAAGGAAAATGTACAACGCTTCGTTGCCGCGTTCCGATTCATCTTTCGACAATCCTTCCCAATCGATATCGTACCCGCGCGGCAGGGTCTGCGCCGCCACTTCCCGGATCGCTTCAATGGCCTCGCCGCTGCTGTATCCCGCCGCGGGCTCGCCTCGGATGGCGGAAGACGTATACATATTATACCGCGTGATCTCGTTCAGCCCATGCGTTTTTCGGATGGACATGAACGCCGAATACGGCACCATTTCGTCGCGGTCGTTTTTTACATACAATTTCATCAGGTCATCCGGCAGCGCGCGGTATTCCGGCGAAGCCTGCACATACACTTTCAAGGCCGTGCCGAAACGCACAAACCCCAGCTCATACGTACTTCCGATCAAAATCGACAGGTTATCCATGGCCTTGCCGATGGAAACACCCTTCTGCATGGCGGCTTTATTATCGATCTGCAGCTCGTATTGCGGATAGTTGGCACTGAAAAACGTGAAAAGGCCTGTCAGCTCTTTCCGCTTTTCGAGCGCGGCCATGAAGTCGTCGTTCACTTTCTCCAGCTCTTTGTAATCGTCGTTGTTGGTCTTATCGAGCAGGCGCAGCGCAAAACCGCCCGCGGCGCCGTATCCCGGCACGGCAGGCGGACCGAAAAACTCGATCGTGGCGCCGGGGATCTCGTGCGCTTTTTCTTCCAGCTCTTCGATGATCTCGGTGACGTTGTGCTTGCGCTCCGACCAGTCTTTCAGGTTGATCAAACAGGTACCGGCATTGGAACCGCGCCCTTCCGTCAACACTTCATACCCCGCCAAAGCCGACACGGAACGGATCCCGTCCACTTTTTCGGCGATCTCCTGCAACTTCCGCGCGATCTCGTTGGTACGCTCGAGCGTGGAACCGGGAGGCGTCTGGATGATGGCGTATATCATCCCCTGATCTTCGTTCGGGATAAAACCGCTGGGCAGGTTTTTCGAGATACCGAAAATCCCCACGCCGCAGCCGATGAGCACGGCCCAGGTGATCACCCGCCGGTTGACGATCACGCGCAGCAACTTTTCGTACCGGCCGGTCAGTTTGCCGAATGCGCGGTTGAAACCGTCGATGAACTTGTCGACGGGGTTTTTCTTCTTCGGTTTGCCATGATTATTTTTCAGGATCATCGCACACAACACCGGCGTGAGCGTCAGCGCCACAACGCCGGACAGTACGATGGAAGTGGCCATGGTCACGGCGAATTGCCGGTAAAAGATCCCCACCGGTCCTGACATGAACGCCACCGGGATAAATACCGCCGCCATCACAAACGTGATCGCCACGATGGCGCCGCTGATCTCGTGCACCACTTTCACCGTGGCGGCGTAGGGCGATAAATGCTCTTCTTCCATCTTCGCATGCACGGCTTCGATCACTACGATCGCATTATCTACCACGATGCCGATGGCTAATACCAGCGCGAACAAGGTGATGAGGTTGATCGTGAGCCCGAACATCTGCATAAAGAAAAACGCGCCCACCAGCGACACGGGCACCGCCAGAGTCGGTATGAGCGTAGAGCGCCAGTCGCCCAGGAAGATGAACACCACGATGGCCACGAGGATGAACGCCTCGCCCAGCGTGTGGATCACTTTTTCGATGGACGCGTCGAGGAAGCTGGACACGTCGTAGCTGATTTCATAATCCATCCCCGGCGGGAAGTCGGCTTTGATGGACGCCAGTTTGGCTTTGATATCCCGGATCACGTCGCTCGCGTTGCTGCCGTATGTTTGCTTGAGTACAATAGCGGCGGAGGGGTGGCCGTTAAGGTTGGAATAGATATCGTAGAATTCGCTACCAAATTCGACTTCGGCCACATCCTTGAGGTACAGCACTTCCCCTTCCGGGTTTGCGCGGATGATCACATCCTGGTACTGTTCGGGTTTGTTGTAACGGCCCTGGTAGGTGAGCACGTATTCCAGCGCTTCTGAGCGTTTGCCGTCGCTCCGCCCGAGCCGCCCTGGCGACCCGATGATGCTTTGGGTGGAGAGCGCTTCCATCACTTCTTCGGTAGAAACGTTATAGGCGCGCATCCTGTCAGGCTTCAGCCAGATGCGCATGGCGTACTGGCGGCTACCGAGGATCTGGGCGCTGCCGATGCCTTTCACGCGGCGCAGCTCCTGCAGGATGTTGATGTTGGCGTAGTTGTAAAGGAAGTTTTCATCGGCCTTGGGATCCTTGCTGTACACGTTCACATACATGAGCATGTTGGGCTGGAGGATGTTAACGATGATCCCTTCGCGTTGCACGAGCTCCGGCAACCGGCTGGTCACCTGCTCGATGCGGTTCTTGACGTTTACCACGGCCTGATTGGGATCCGTCCCGAGTTCGAACACTACCTGTATGTTGGCTTCACCGGCGCTCACGGCGTCGGAAGTCATGTATTTCATCCCCGGAACGCCGTTCACGGCTTTCTCCATGGGGATGAGCACCGATTGCACGAGCACGTCGGCGCTGGCGCCCGGATAGGCCACGCTCACGATCACGCGCGGAGGCGCAATCGAGGGGAATTGCGAGGTGGGCAGTGAAAAGATGGCCAGTACTCCCAGAAAGAGAATGAATATGGAGATGACGATCGCGAAGACCGGCCGTTTCATGAATATATTGAACATTCGATTGGCTGTTTAATGAGTTGGTGTATTATTCAGACGGCAGTACCAGCTGCGAAATGACGGAGCGGGGATTTTCGAAGTCGAACGCGATTTTATCGTTGTTCTTCACCTTGCGCAATCCTTCCAGCAGGATTTTCTCATCCCCCTTCAACCCCTCTTTCACCACAAAAAGATCGGGCATTTCGGCGCCGATGGTCACCGGGCGGAGCTGCACCGTATTGTTTTTGTCCACCACATATACATATTTGCGGTCCATGATCTCCAGCGTAGCCTTCTGCGGGATGATCACCGCGTTTTTCATTTGTTCGCGCACGAGGATGGAACCGGTTTCGCCGTGTCGGAGGAGCCCTTCGCTGTTCGGGAAAGTAGCCCTGAACGCGATGTTGCCCGTTTCATTGTTGAATTCCGCCTCTATGGTTTCCACCACGCCGGGATACTTGAATTCTTCTTTGTTGGCCATGCGCAGGTGTACGTTGATTTTTTCCTTCGGCTTGATGGCGGACGCATAATCCAGGTACTCCGCTTCCGATACATTAAAATACACCCACATGCGGCTGTTGTCGGAAAGACTGGTCAGCAGGTCGCCTTCTTCGACAAGGCTGCCGAGTTTGAGATGCAGGTGATTGATGATGCCGTCGAACGGTGCGCGGATCTCCGTGAAAGCGAGATGAACCTGGGCGAGGGCGAGCTCGGCTTTGGCTTTCTTCAGTTTGGCGTTGGCCATGGCCAGTTCGTTTTTCGACACCACGTTTTTATCCGCCAGCGACTTCGTATTCTGCACTTCGATTTCCGCGGCCTGGGCTTCGGCTTCCGCCTTGAGCAATTCGGCTTCGTAGAGCTTCGGCATGATGCGGAACAGGAGCTGGCCGGCTTTCACATGTTGTCCCTCGTCGACCAGGACATCCTGCAGGTACCCCTTTTCCTGGGCCCTCACTTCGATATTACGGATGGATTTGATCTGGCAAACATATTCGCGGGTGATGGTAGTGTCTGCCGTGAGCGGGCTCGTCACCAGCAGTTTGGACGCCGCTTCGTGATGTTCTTCTTTCGGATGGCAGCCGGTATGGCACAGGAGGGCACACAAGCCCGATAAAACGAGGATTTGTTTCATATGGAGTTTGAATCTGAAAACAGTTTTATTGAAGAAATGCTTCCCCGCAGGCATATGGAATGCCTGTCCGCGAATGGTCGCAGATGGAAGATGATGCAGGCCTCATCGGCTGTAACCAACCGTGGGGCGGGCGTTCCGGGTTCAAATCCGGATCACGCGCTGCACGATAAATTGGGCAGGAGACGCGTAGGAAAAATGTGGACAGAATGGGAGCGGTTCTTCTGGGTGAACGGCGGTGAGGCGGTTGGCGTCGGCAAAGAAGGAGGTCAGGATCAACCGGAAAAGGAGATGTTGTTTCCGGAAGGATTGTGTGTCTTCATCCTCCTGCGCTTCGAGGCCCTTTACTTTTTCGTAAGCCTCCCGGGCGTCTGGCGGCGTGGGGTTGCGGAACTGGTCTTCGTCGCAGTGTGTGTTGTCTGGAAATTCGTTGGCGGTGAGGTTGAGGAAATATTTTCCGGGGGAAAAACTGGCGGATTGATGGCATGTATGCGAATATCCTCCCAACAGGAGGATATATACCGATAGCATTAATCCGATCAACAAGCGTGTCATTTAGACTATTTAATTGTCGTGCCCGTTTTGCATGCCGGCGACGGCATTCCGATGAACGGGTGTAAAATTAAATGGATTACCGGCAAACTGCAAACCTCACCTCAAAAAAGAGGATTAATTTTTCCTTAAAAAGACCTTAAAAAACACATTTACATTATTTTCATGCGATTACATAATTCCAGGAACATTGCCGTATTTTTAAGCAAAACCCGGATTCATGCGCTTGTTTTCCCTGCTGCTCTCATCTATGGCCGTTTGGGCCGGCCCTTTGAAAGCTGCCACGTTGCACACGGGCTACGGGCAGCGTTATCCTACGCTGGCGGCAGCTGCCGCGGCAGCGGTTCCTGGAGATTCCATCCTGATTTACCCGGGCAATTATCCAGGCGATGTTTCGCTGGATGGATTGCAGGGCGCTCCCGGCCGGTGGATCTACATTTGCGCCGCGGACCCAGGTGCGGTGGTGTTTCAGGGTGGTGAAACCGCCTGGAGCGGCAGCGCCAATGCCTATCTGCATATATATGGAATGGTCTTCGAAAAGCAAACCGGCAACGGCCTTAATTTCGACGATGGCAACAACGCATCTTCCCCCGCGCACCACCTTGTTTTCGAGCAGTGCATTTTCCGGGACATGGCCGCAGCCGGCAATAACGATCTCCTCAAACTCTCCGGCGCCAGCGACTTCACTGTAATGCACTGTACTTTCCTGAACGGAGCGGCCGGCGGCAGCGGTATCGACATGGTGGGTTGCCATAACGGCTCCGTGTTCCAGTGCCGGTTCGAAAACCTCGGCGCCAACGGCGTGCAGATGAAAGGCGGCAGCGCAGACATCCGGGTGGAAGCCTGCCACTTTAAAAACGCCGGGAGCCGCGCCGTCAACCTCGGCGGCAGCACGGGCACAGCATACTTCCGGCCGGCAAACGCCACCTGGGAAGCAGCCCGTCTTACGGTGTGTGCCAACGTCTTCACCGAATCCGACGTACCGGTGGCCTTCGTCGGCTGTACCGAATCCACCGTCGTCAACAATACCATTTACAAACCCGCCCGCTGGGCCATCCGCATCCTGCAGGAAAACAAGGATACCGTTCGTTTCGCCAAATGCGGCGGCAACACTTTCCGGAACAACATTGTGTACACGGACGGCCGGCTGCGCGCCGCTTGCAGCGTTGGCCCCGGTACTGCTGCGGAGACATTCACCTTTTCCCACAACCTTTGGTTCCACACTGGCGATCCCGGATGGGAAGGGCCACAACTGCCGGCCCAGGAAAACGGGAGCGTCACCGGGAAAGACCCGCTCTTCCCGGATGCGGAACAGGGAAATTTCGCTATTCCGCCGGATAGCCCCGCCGCGGGAGCGGGGTTCCCGGCTACCGCGGCCGACCGCGACCATGCCCGTACCCGTTTCCGGTCGCCGCGGTCGATCGGTGCATTTGAAGTAAAAGAATGATGGCGGCGCCTTTTTTCAAACAGAATCTTATTAACTTCGGCGCAATAAGAAACGCTATATTATGAACTACGAAGAAATGGTTAAAACCAAAGCCGGTGAAATGGTGGAGAATTTAATCGCGGAAGTCCTCGGCAAAAAGGTTTTTGACATCCGGCACGATTACAATGACAGCGAACAGTGGGCCGTTATCACCACCCACACCGACGAAGACAATGAAATTTCTTTACGCGTTTACGGCAGCGACAAGTATTTCCTCTATTTCGGGCATTACGATGAGGACGATGATTTTCATGAATTGTTGCACCCCATCACCGACGACATAAAAAGCGCCATCCCGAAACCTTTGCAGAACGCACTGGAAAAAGTGCTGAGTGATGAACAGGGCATGCGGCTTCCAGGGAATTTTATTTCGAAATAACTGTTGAACATATTAGAAAGACCTGCCGGAAGGCGGGTCTTTTTTATGAAAAATTCTCCAAAACTTTCGCACCTACAACCCTTTTCAGTTGCTGACGGGAGTCTGTTCGCTATTCTGCATCTGCACATATGCTTCGAATTCTCCCACCGATGCCCTGCAACCCGTAGTCTGAATGTAATTATAAACAAAAAAGGCAGCACCGCACAAAGCGATGCTGCCGGAAGTATATATTACACCTGAATTACTGCGCGGATGGAACCAGTACGATTTTAAACGTCACCGGACCGGTTGGTCTGGCTCCCTGCCCACCATTTGCTCCCTGAACGGATAATGAAACATACCCGGGCTGATAGAAGAAGGTATAGCTGTACCCGTCATACACCTGCGGAAGCGCTTCATAATTAACGCCGTCGAACATTGCCGCAACGATCACTCCATCATTCTCGAATGATGTATTGTCGATTTCAGGCATATTGATGATCGCATTATAAGTGCCATCAGCCTGTGTGTACGTCCAATCAGCGACAGCCACTGTATGTACCACGGTGAAGTTGGGAATTACTTCGGTTGTATTATATTCCTTGGTACAGGCGGAAGTTACCATCACGCCCAGCAGGAGCAATAAAAGTGAGAATCTCTTCATATGGGTAGGTTTATACTTAATGAAATGCAAAAGGCATACCGGAATTGTTGTTTTTCCTACTATCCGCAACTTTTCCAAACCTTTAGCATCTGTCAAATACCCATAACATGTACCCGGACAGCTTTGTTTATAACCCCGGGGCAAGCTTCCGCCGCGGTCGCCTCATAGTCACCTTCCCCGGGAAACCTAGCCGTCTCCCCGTGTCCGCTGTTCATGAAATTTCTCCAGTTTTGTGAGCAGCTTAATCAGTTCCATTTTTTCTTCACTAGTTAGCGGTTCTGTAACGTTTCTGGAAGCCTGCCGGATGTTCTCCATACTCTCGTTCAGTAAACGCGTACCCTTTGCAGTGATGTGCAACATCCTGTTGCGCTTATCGATGTCGTTCGCAGTCTGCTCCACCAGCCCGTTATCAATCAACCGTTTCACGATTTGCATACCAGCCGATTTTTCATGAACGTTTAATCTGATCAATGCCGTTTTCGTCATACTGCCAAATGCGACGAGACTGATCAGGTAGATAAAATCATCCGGCGTAGAAAATTCAGTATCAGCGATCGCAGCCTTCGCCTGCAGCTTCGCATAGCGGTAGAGATGCACAAGACTGGTATTAATAACACTATCGGCTGACCGACCATTGGCTTTACCCTCCCATTCGGGCTCATCTGTGGCCATATGCCCCTGCCGCGCGGTGTATTGGTGGAGCCATCGGCTGAAATCGTAGACATCCGGACGCTCTTTGTCCATTTCCTGCTCATACATGCGCACAAGCCCTAAAATATCCGTTAAGAGATTATAGTACATAACCGTACAATTTGATATAAAATTAATCAATTTAGTGCACTTATACACTATTATTCAATAA
Organism: Chitinophaga pollutisoli; assembly: GCF_038396755.1. NCBI lineage: Bacteria > Pseudomonadati > Bacteroidota > Chitinophagia > Chitinophagales > Chitinophagaceae > Chitinophaga > Chitinophaga pollutisoli. The sequence goes on from NZ_CP149822.1 coordinate 2,376,009, forward strand.
AAACATATAAAACATGGGAACATTGGGTCATTTATGAACTAATTGGTATTATTTTTGACCAAATAAAGTACAAAAACACACTACCCATGACTACCAAAGTAACATCTGGAATTTTTAGAAAAACGGGAATGATTTGCACCGTTGCAGCTGCCATATTGTTCAGCGCCTGTGATAAAAATGATGACAAAGATGGCATGCCAGCTAACACAATTACCACAGTTGTTGTTACTGATGCCAATTTTTCACTGCTGGAAAGTGCATTAATCCACGCCGGTCTTACCGATGCATTGTCCGGAACAGGGCCCTTCACTGTATTTGCTCCTGACAATGCCGCTTTTGCCGCGGCAGGCCTCGAAACTGAAGCCAAAATCAAGGCCGTTCCTGCGGAGACGCTGAAGAAAATCTTATTGTATCATGTTGTCCCGCAAAAAATCTCTTCCTCTCAAATCGCCACTGCCAGCAATGTTGCCGTGAAAACAGCCAATGACCTAACTATCTACGTCACCAAAAACGGCAATGGTGTTTTTGTTAACGGCATTCCAGTAAAAAAGGCCGATGTTTCGGCAAGCAACGGCGTGATCCACGTTATCAACTCCGTGTTGATGCCACCGGCTGGCAACATCGTTGAAACAGCCGCAGCAAATCCCAACTTCAGTCTGTTGGTGGCTGCTGTAACAAGGGCCAGCCAGGGAAGCACAAATGTGGCACAGGTATTATCCGGCGAAGGGCCGCTTACGGTGTTTGCACCAACCAACCAGGCGTTTATCAACGCCGGATTCGCAAACGCAGCTGCGATCCAGGCGGCTGATCCCGCGGTGCTGACGAGCATACTAACTTACCACGTAGTACCGGGGAGAATTTTCTCCAGCGATCTGTCGGAAGGCGCCAAACCAGCGACAGCAAATGGAGGAACAGTAACCATTACCCTCGCGGGAGGTGCCAGGGTGAAAGGAAACGGGAATACGACTGCATCGGTCATCTCTCCCGCTAACCTCCTCACAACCAATGGCGTTATTCATGTAATCGACCACGTGCTGTTGCCATAGTGTTATCATCATGAATTTCCGTAGCCAAAGCGACTGCCGCTCAACCAGGCAGTTGCTTTGGTATTTTCCCTTTACCTAAATCCATCAACAAGTCATTCATGAACCTGACACTATCCTGTCTTTTATTGATTTCCAGCCTGATTGCCTGGAGCGTAGCCGCCGGTCAGCAAACGGGCCTGATAACCGGCATCGTGACAGATGTCAACACCGGTAAGCCATTACCAGGCGCCACCATAGTAATCGGCAACCTAACTAATCCCGCTTTCAGCGATACCGTGGGGCGCTACCGCGCGGTGGTACCCGTTGGTGCTTATCAGATTTCCGCCGCCAGCATCGGACACGCCACACAGATCAAGTATAATAACGTCGTCGGAAGCGGCAGTCCTCTGATTGTGAATTTTGAACTGACGCCACAGGCCACTAATCTCAATGAAGTCAGTATCAATTTCAGGAAAGGGAAATCCGCCGTAGCAGCAGACATGATCACCCCCTTGTCCGTCCAGCAGTTGACGACGGAGGAAATAAAAAGCAACCCTGGCGGAAACTTCGACGTTTCCAAAGTCGTCCAAACTTTACCTGGTGTAGGCATCAGCAACGGCGTGGGAGAGCGCAACGATATCATCATCCGCGGCGGCGCACCCAACGAAAATGTGTATTATCTTGATGGCATTGAGATTCCCGTACTCAACCATTTCCAGACACAGGGCAGCTCCGGTGGCGCACAGGGCATACTCAATATCTCATTTATTGAAAGCCTCAAATTGAGCTCTTCCGCATTCGATGCCCGATACGACAATGCCCTGGCTTCCACTTTTGTTATCCGGCAACGGGAGGGCAACTCAGAAAGGGTATCCGGTAATGCCCGCGTCAGTTTTACTGAAACGGCGCTCACGCTGGAAGGCCCGCTATCAAAACGTACAACTTTCCTGGCTTCTGCGCGCAAGTCCTATCTCAGCGTCTTGTTCAAGCTAATCGATCTGCCCATCAGGCCGGATTTTGATGACTTCCAGTACAAAGTAGTACACAGGCTGAACAGCAAAACCAAAATTACGGCGATAGGCCTGGGGGCCATCGATCGCTTCCGATTTGCAACTACCAAAGTCTCCACTCCCGAAAACATCTACACGCTGCGTTCCACTCCCTATATCGACCAATGGAATTATACAGTAGGATTCAACCTGAACAGACTGATCGGCAACGGTAGCATAAACCTTACCATCAGCCGTAACGCGTTTGATAACAATCTGAACAAATTTGAAGATGGCAAAAAAGATGAAAGCAAGCGAACCTTAAAAGTTGCATCCCGTGAAACGGAGAATAAGTTTCGTATCGACATCAACCGGTACCTGGGCGGATGGCGGTTGTCTGCCGGCATAATGGCTCAGTCGGTATTTTATCAGGGCGGACTTTTCAGTATTATTTCCGCAACAGTGAAAGATGCGCAGGGAAATGTAGTGTCGCCCGAAAAGGTACAGCGGTTTGACAGTAAGATTCATTTTTGGAAGTATGGCGCATTTGCACAAGCGTCCCGGGAAATGCTCGGCGAAAAATTGCTGGTATCCGGGGGCGTTCGCACAGATATGAATACGTTTACGCACGAGGGTAGCAATCCTTTGAAGACACTTTCTCCGCGGTTGTCTTTCTCCTATCACCTCACATCTAAATGGGATATTAACGCATCCGTCGGCACTTATTTCAAGATTCCGCCCTATACGATCCTGGGCTATCTGGATAATTATGGCGCAGCCGTCAATAACAACACGCGATATATTCAATCCACGCACTATGTGTTGGGAACGCAATTTTTACCCAGGAATGACCTGCGTTTTACATTCGAGACTTTTCACAAACAATACCGCCATTATCCCGTATCTGTCGCGAATGGCACTTCACTGGCCAACCAGGGGGCTGAATTTGCATCAGTAGGCAGCGAAGTTGTGCGAAGCGTTGGCGATGGGAAAACTTTCGGAGCAGAATTGTTTGTGCAGCAAAAGCTGGTCCGGAATTTTTTCTATGTCGCGAGTTATACGTTTGTCATTAGTCGATTTTCAGGCCTGGATGGCAAACTGATATCTTCCTCGTGGGATAACCGGCATCTGGTGTCCGCAACGCTTGGATACAAATTGAAAGGAAATTGGGATCTGGGTTTGAAGTATCGTTTTGCCGGCGGATCGCCATATACGCCTTTCGATCTGCAAAAATCCCGCGAAAATTACCTGTCGCTGGGAACGGGCATACCAGATTATTCACAATTGAATACGGAACGGCTTTCTGCATTTAGCCAGGTCGACTTCCGGGTCGACAAACGTTTCAATTTCAGGAAAACGGCGGTGAATTTCTATATTGACATTCAAAACATCCTAAAACGTCAAAACGACGATTTTCCGAAATATACTTTTAAAAGGAGCGGCGACAACACTGACTTTGAGACGATAGACGGAGCTCCGATCCGGCCAGACGGCTCCAATGCGCTGCCGACGATCCTGAAGACGGCGTCGGGCAATCTCATACCATCTTTCGGGGTAATTTTTGAATTTTAGCCCAGACAAAAAATCAATTGGTTTTGCTATGTACGAAGTAACCCGTTCCTGGTCAGGATTGCCTTCAAGCTGGAAGAGATAGAGGGGTGCAACGAAACAATGACGTTTTGTTGCACCCCAAAACCGGCAGGTGGTTTCCGTATTGGCCCGGCGAGCTTTAGTTACAGACGCCATTGCCGCGGCCAAGGAAGCGGAACCGCACGCCGGCTGATGAATATTTACAGGCATGGGATTGCCATATTACTCATTTTTCTATCGTGTAGCGCCATAATTCCCTCGCCTTCCTGAAATACAGATGTCCGTCCTTATCCATGGCGAGGAGGCTTGCGCCCTTTGCCAGCACCGTAAAATCATGGGTTTTCCCATCAATTCTGAAAAGCTGGTCATTACCCGTGCCATATACATCTCCCGAAGGATGCAGCACCATTGTCGCGCCTCTCCAGACGTGGCTTGTCAAAGGCGGAACTTCGAACAACCGCCGGCTGGCAATTACTTCCCGCTTCCCTGTATCAAAAATAAAAAGCACTCCACCCGCGATACCCCATACATTTCCATCAGGCCCTTGGATCATACAGGTGACGGCAGCCGCGCCGGGAACCGGCACTACTTCAAACTCCTTCTTGTTTTCCCGGACGTTCCAGCCGAAAATTACGGCCTCTCTGGCGGCGGGCCGGATGCCCAATCCACCAGAAATGGTGGTACCTCCCAATACCAGGCTATCCGCCATCACAAGGCTGGCGATGGCCTGCGAAGGCACAACCGCACCGTGTGAAACCAGCTGGTCTTTGGCCGAATGATACGTCACCAGCGCTCCGCCCAGCTTGCCATATTCCGGGATCATCCCGAAAACCACAAGATCGTGGCCTGGAACATCCAGCATGGCGAATGAACGCCCCTGCCCTTCGATCGCTCCCAACTTACGGGGATTGCCGGAGGCAGCATCCCATGGCTTTTCAGAATCATATACATAAAAACGCCCTTTGGGATAAATACCGAGATAGATGGATTTCCCTTTTACGACCATACTCTCGGTTTGATCCAACCCCGGATGACGTGTCGTCTTTCCTGTTATAGGATCATAAGCCGCGTGACCGCCAGCCAGGTACCCTCCCATCCAGATTTTCCCATCTGGCCCGTAAAGGATGGCGTTGATAGGAATAGGCTGTGCGGGTATATCCAATTTTTGTCTTTCGACTTTCCCGTTACCTGGATTGTACTTCACCAGCACACCACCTGATGTCAGCAAATAAATCTTTCCGTCTTTCCCTTTTGTGATGGCATTTGCCGTGCCCACTCCTGTCGCGAGCGTTTCGGCCGATTGCGATGGCGCGGAGGGATCAAAGCGTTTCAGGCTGGACTGTGAGGTATAATATACCTGGCCGGCCTGCCGGTCATTCCACACCGCTTTCATATCCATACCGGAAATTTCCTGCTCTACCTGGCCCGTGCCGATATTATACACCAGCGTTTGATGGCTCGACGTCAGCAGCGCCAATAAACGGTCTTTACCGTCGCTCCCGGTTACGGGCTCCAATCCGTAAACAAACTCCAGGGATTTATACTTATCGGGCAGTATCTCTCTTTTTCTCCCGTTACGGGGTTGAGCTCAATCAAATGCGCGTGCGATCCAATACCGGCATACAACAAGCCTGATGGCCGGTGGAACGCCAGGCTTCTGACGTAGTTTTCGCTGCTTACCAATGGCCCTTTCCCTACATCGGAAAAACCCTTTTCAGGATGATACCTGAAAACCCGGCACCCCGGGTAAGTAGCGCCGAAAATTTCCCCATCCTTCCCTTCGGTAAGATTCCATACATATGTTTCGCCCTGCAGCGCCATGCCGAGGTTTTCCACGACATTCGCGCCGGGCCGGTGCCTGAACAGGAAACCACTGGCGCCGGGAATATACAGGTAACCATCTGAAGTATACGCCATATCCCAGGCGCCGTCGGCGCCTGGCAAAGCCTGATCAAGCACGAGCTTGCCCGTTTTTACATCATACCCAAGCAAATGAGCGGGCTCCCCCTCACCACGGTATAAAGCCATTCCTTCCCTTTACCGTCTTCCAGGAAAAGGCTCCCCTGGATCATGGTTGCGCTAACTTGAGGCCCCAGATTGGTCAACCGCGCATCGGTCTGTTGTGCCATTATTGCCTGCGGGATCATCGACCACAGCAGCAGCAGGTATGTTCTATATTTCTTCATATTATTCTTCTGCTTTTCTTTCTCTTTTTTCAGTTTGACTTGTTGAGGTTTTGCGAATTCCGAATGCATCGATTCAGGCAGCAGGTATACATTCCCTTTCTTGTCCGAAAAATACAACCTGGACGCCGATTTTTTCCGGCCATGCCCATCGGCCCAAAATGCATAAAACCCATCATGGACGTTCACCGGCCGCCTGGCATAGGAATGATTGTACGGGCTGTTTGCTGTCATCTTGCGGGAAGCCCAGGTCCTTCCCTGATCCCTGCTGGTCCATAGCACCATTTCCCCGCCGGTATTATAAGCCTGCGCTCCCTCTGCCGTTGGCCCGACGATTCGCCACACGCCTTTCCCGTCCACATACAGCGAGCCCATATCGTAATTATTATCTGATATGGTGACTGGCAATATTTCCCAGCTACGACCAGTAAACCTCGCCGTGTGCCACGTTCTGGGGCCGTTGGCAGGACCGGCCTCATATCCTTTCCCCGTTACATATAAGATAACCGGGCGGCCTTCGTTGTCGAATGCCAGATCATTGATATATACGTTCAGGCCCTGACTGTAATAATCCTTCACCAGGGCAATATTATCCCTTGTGCGCAAGGGCAATTGCAACGGTTCTCCTTCGGCGGTGGTCCATGATTTCCCGAAATCCGTCGTTTGTACGTAGTAGAGGTTAGACCGGTAATTCAATCCATTCCCTTCCTTAACAACCGGATGGAAATTGAAAGCGGAGCCCAGTTTCGTCCCCGCCTGCCCGCTGGTTTGATAATGCCCTTCTTCGATGGCCCCAATGTCAGTCCAGGCTGAATACCGTATGCCATCCGGGGAAGTCATGTAACTGATGGTTCTTCTGGGTTTGGCGGGTTGCCCCGGAATAACATTCCTGTCGTAATGCGTGAAGAGATGGATAAATCCCTTTCCCGGCTGGAACCAGGCTTGCAAATAAGAAAAATTATTCATCGGCACTTCCGTCCCATCCACCAGTTTCGTCGGGCGTACCTGCACGAAAGCGGAGATATCGTATGGTTTGATGCTTTTATGGATGTACGATGGCCCGCTTGTACCATGCGCGGTGGAAAATAGCCAGATGTAGCCGTCTTCATCTATGTTCAATACCGGGTTATCGTGTGCATCGTCCGTCTTCTTGTCCAGCACGACCGTGGGTCTGGGAACGAGGCCGGTATTGTGATCGAAGTACGAAACCATATGCAGCAGGGTGCTGCCCGTTGCGTCTGTTCCGCCATAGCAGAAGAACGTCTTGTTCACGGCTTTGGCGTACACCGAAAACGGATAATGGTTTGCCGGGTAGGTGCCCAGTCCACCGCTGTACTTATACTTGTACTCATCCTGGGAGGGTTGGTTGCTGTACCAGATGCCCCGATACCCGCTATCGGGCTGGTTTAAAGTTACCGCGTCCTGTGCCAGGGCGCTTCCGCCATAGCACAGGACGCTGCATAACAAGGTTATCATACCTTTCATCAGTTGCTCGAATTTAATTCGGATACATGGGATTCTGTTTGATCTTGCCGGGATTGATGTCGATCTGGGACTGCGGAACCGGGAAAACGGCATGATGCTCTTGCATACCCAGAGGCGACAATACAGCATGCGCCCTTCCCGTACGCACGAGGTCAAACCACCGATGGCCCTCAAATGCCAGTTCAACCCGTCTTTCCTGCTCTACTGCCAGCCGGAATGCGGATTGATCCGCCACCCGCAACGCAACATTTGCATTCGCGGCCGATTTATTGTCCAGCCCTGCCCGGTTCCTTACCTGGTTCAAATACCCGAAAGCGGGCCCATCCGCCACAAAACCCATCTCATTCAACGCCTCGGCATACATCAGCAATACATCCGCATATCGCAGCACGATCCAGTTGTTATCGCTGTCCAGGTTTGCGGCGGGTACGCCCGTATATTTTACAATGTAATTGTAAGCGACGGTATTTCCATTCAACACGTAGGAATTTCGCATAGAAACCTCCTTGCGCAGATCATTCGCCTCATAAGCATTGTTCATATCCGCCGTAGGGATATTCTGCCCCAGCGGATTGCCGATCGCTACCACCGCCGTGCCGGATCCGATTGGCGCGAACTGATTGGCATAAGGACTCCCTTCACCGTTTGACCCTTTCTTAAACTGCACTTCGAAAATAGACTCGCGCCCGTTTTCATTGGCGATACCGAAAACCTGGGCATATGCTGGCAGCAACTGGTATTTGTTCAGATTCGTCTGGTCAATGACGGCTTTTAATTGCTGCGCCGCCAGGTCCCATTTCTTCTGGGTCAGGTATACTTTCCCCAATAAAGACATAGCCGCGCCTTTCGTTGCCCTGCCGATATCCCCGCCGGTATATTCATATGGCAGAACGGCGGCCGCGTCCGTCAGGTCGGTGGCGATCTGCTGATACACCTTTTCGCTGCTTTCTCTTCCGTAGTCGTACCCTTCCTGCGGATTTGCGATCATTTGGGTCACCAAAGGCACATCCCCGAAAATCCTGACCAGATTGAAATACATCAGCGCTCTCAGGAATTTGGCTTCGCCGGTATAACGGGATTTCAGATTTTCGTCCATCGCCACGGATGTTATTTTCGTCAGTACGATGTTCGTGGATTGGATGGCGCGGTAATGATCCGCCCAGGTGGTGCTGCTGATGGAATTGGTCGCAAGATTCTGGAAGTTATCCACCGCATGCGGATCCGCCCCGGCATTCACGTTGGTGATTTCCGTATTGTCCGACCGCAAGTCACCGATGACGTGCATAGAGGAATAGTAGAGCCCGCCATACTGTAACCCGCCATAGGCAGCGGCGAGGGCATTTTTCATATCCTCCGCGGTTTTATAAAAATTATTCCCGTTCTGCTGGGCAATCGGTGCCAGATCCAGAAAATCCTTCTTGCAGCTGCTGGCTGTAAAAACAACAATTACTCCCGCAGCGAATAATATGATGATATTTTTCATGTTGTATTGCCGTTTTAGAACCCAAAATTTAAACCGAACATAAAGGTGCGTGCGAGTGGATATCCGCCGGAATCAACACCGGGCACCAAAGGGTTAGCCCCTTCCACGCTTACTTCCGGGTTATAGCCTTCGTATTTGGTAAACGTCCAGGCATTTTGAACGGAGAAATGCATCCGCGCATTCGCTACTTTAATTTTCTTCAATACCGAAAGCGGCAGGTTGTATCCCAGGGTGGCGTTCCTGATCCTGAGAAACGAGCCGTCTTCGACGAATGTGGAGGTAACACTGTTGATGACGGATGCGGCGCCGAGCGCACCGAAATTCCGGTCGATCTGCGGGCTTACACCGTCGCCGGGATCCGTTTCGGACTTCCAGCCGTTGGCAGTGCTCCGCAATACGTTGTATGATCCGGCATAGTTCCCGTAAAATCTCCTGGCGGCATTCAATACTTCGAACCCGTGTACGCCCTGCAACGTAAATGAAAAATCAATGTTTTTCCAGGAGAAGGTATTGGTCAAACCATATGTAAAATCAGGAAAAGGATTGCCGATCCTCGTTCTATCGTTGGCCGTGATTACACCATCACCGTCCACATCCGCGAATTTCAGCTGGCCGGGCTTGCTCGTTTTGACTCCGGATGCATTTTCAAAAGCCGCATTTTTCTCCACGTCAGCCGCGTTCTGATATACGCCGATAACCTTATAGCCGTAGAAAGATCCCGGTTCCGCGCCGATCTCCGTAATATGCGTGGAGCCCGCCGCAAATGTAATCTGCCGGGCCAGAATCGGCGAGCCGTCGGGCCCGAGTGCCGCTACTTTAACCCTGTTCGAAGAGAAATTCACGTCCGTCGTCCACTTGAATGCATCCATCATATTCCGGCTGGTCAATGTCACTTCAAAACCCTTGTTCCTGATTTCCCCGATATTCTGCAATGCCGTGCTGTAGCCCGTCAATGTCGGAACAGGCACATTCAGCAATAAGTCGGAAGTGGTTTTGTCATAATAATCAAACGACATCAGGAACCTGTTCCGGAAAACGCCCAGTTCAAGGCCTAGGTCTACTTGTTTGTTCTTTTCCCATCCCAACCTGGAATTTTCAATATTCGCCAGTTTGATACCGTTATTCACACTGCCGCCGCTCGCTCCAAACACATAATTTTCCACGCCGGTAAGCCCGATGGCGCCATAGTTCGTTATGAAATTATTGCCTGTCAATCCATAACTGGTGCGCAGCCGAAGCTCGCTCAGCCAGTGAAGGTCCTGCAGGAATGGTTCTTCCGATATGCGCCAACCGAGGGAAACGGAGGGGAATGTCCCCCATTTATTATCCGCTCCAAACCTGGAAGATCCGTCGCGCCGGATGGTGGCGGTTAAGAGGTACTTATCTTTAAAGCTGTAATTCAGCCGGGCGAGGTAGGAAAGCAGTGCCCATTCCTGGGGACCGGAGGAAGGATGGGTGGTTACCAGCCCCGCGGCATTCACCGTTTTTACCAGGTCGTTCGCATAATTGGTGCCGTTGAGGATTGTCAGTTCTGTTCTTTCCTTTTGCACCGTGTAACCCGCCAGCACGTCGAAACTATGTCCGGCGAGTTTCTTTTTATAATGCAGCGTGAATTCGGAAAGCCAGTTCCTGGAGCCGGCGTCTTCGTAAGTACCCACCGGTTGCTTTGTATTGTTGACGCTGTTGGGATTGATGATGGACGGGCTGAATACATCCTGGTCGAAGTTTTTCAAATCAGCGCCTACCAAAGTTTTGAATTGTAAACCGGGGAGGATTTCGATATCCATGAAAGCGGTCCCCAGTAATCTCAATGTGTTTTGCTTATGGTAATATTCCCGGGCTATTTTTACCGGGTTGTCTACTTCACTGGTGCCGATTCCCTGGCCGGTAATCTTGGTATAATTACCATTGGCATCGAATGGCGAAAGGTGAGGTCCGGCGGTAATGGCGGATTGGATGATACCTCCTCCCTGCCAGTTGCCCTCGGCAAGGCTTTGGTTGGAAGTAGCATAAGAAGGCGTCATGTTCGCGCCAACTTTGATGAACTTGTTGACTTGCGATTCTATATTCAAACGGAAAGCATAGCGTTTAAAATCCGAGTTCAGTACGACGCCGTCCTGCGTCAGGTAACCGGCCGACAGGAAATAGCGTGTTTTTTCGTTGCCTCCCGAGAAATTTACCTGCACGTTGCTCATGGGCGCTGTTCTGAAGATTTCGTTCTGCCAGTTGGTGCCGGTACCCAGGGAGTCGGGATTGGCGAAAATTGCGGGCAGGTTGTACATAACGTTATTGCGGACGCTGTTGGGGTCGGAGGGCAATCTGCCGGGGCCGGAGTTCACCCAGGCATTGTTCCGGGCTTCGTTGATGTATTGTGCAAATTCACTTGCATTGAGGACATCCAGGGTTTTCTCCACCTGCTGGAATCCGGTACTCAGGTTAAATTCCATTTTGGAGGCACCCGATTTTCCGGATTTGGTTGTGATGAGTACTACACCGTTCGAGCCGCGGGAGCCGTAAATCGCCGTAGCCGAAGCGTCCTTCAGAACCTGAATGTTCTCGATATCCGCGGGGTTGATGGTATTAAGAGGATTGGAGCGCTGGTTATAGTCGTTGGTTACGGGAAACCCGTCGACCACGTAAAGTGGTTCGTTGCCGGCGCTTAAAGAGCCGGCGCCCCTAACGCGAACCGTTGCGCCGCCGCCCGGTGCGCCGGTGGTTTGTGTAACCTGGACGCCCGCCATTTGCGCGGCCATTGCCTGGTCAAGGCTCACAACAGGCTGGTCTTTGATTTTATCCGCGCCGACTGAACTGATGGATCCGGTAATATCCTTTTTCTGCTGCGTGCCATATCCGACCACCACTACCGTATTGAGGCTTTGCTTGTCTTCTTTCAACACTACTTCGATCCGGGCGTTTCCATCAACCCGGACTTCCTGCGTTTCATAACCGATGTAGGAGATAACTAAAACCGCGGCTTCCGGCAAATCCTTTAACAGGAAAGTTCCGGCGGCGTCGGTGGTAGTACCGCGACTGGTACCTTTGACTTTGATGACGGCGCCCGGAAGGGGTTGCCCCTTTTCGTCCTTAACCCTGCCGCCGGCCTCTGAGGTAGCAGCCGTGGGCCGGGGAAGCGGAATACTCTTAACGATGATAGTTTTACTTTCGATCGTATAAACAAACGGCTGGTTTTTGAAGCTCTCCTCCAAAGCCTCCCGGAGGCTTACACCCTGGAGGTTGAGCGTGACGGGGCGGGCCCTGGAGAGTTCGTTATACTTATAGAAAAAATAAAACCCGCTCTGCTCCCCGATGGAGATGAGCGCCTCTTCCAGCGTGATGTTCTTCCCGATCAGGTTGATGCCCTGCGAAAAGCCTTTTGCGCTGATTTGCAGGCAGCCGGCAACTAATAGTACAATGGTCAGTTTCATAGTAAGAAACACGTTTGTAGGGAGTAGCCGGCATCTGATCCGGACTTTACTGGAACCATTTAATTGCATACTTTTGTACTGTTTGGATTGGTTGATAAATTCTCGCATTGAATTCTAAAGGCAAATCCAGGCGGGCTGATTCCATTGGATCAGTCGAAGGCCGGTTGTGTTGGTAGCACGCCGGTTTTTTCGTGGAAAATGCCAGGGTGTGGTCATTACGTTCTCATGTACGTGTATTTTAATTATTAACAAGCATTAGTTGGAAATTATTATCGTCCTGCCTTTTATCATAGCATTAATGTTGCTGAGCTGCAGGATTTTCAATACCCCGGATACACTGTCTGTCCTATTGATTTTTCCGCTGAACAGATCCTGATCAAAATTTCCCTGGTAGACTACCTCGAGATTATACCATCGGGATACTTGCCGCATGAAAGATTTTAGATCTGTTTTATGGAATTTGAAATAGCCGTTTTTCCAGGCTACTGCTTCCTCCACATCGGCGGCAGTTACACGGATGCTGCTGCTGCCCTTTTCAATTGCGGCGATCTGGCTGGGTGTTAGGATTTGAGTAGCGTGCACATGCCCGTCTGCCCCCAGGCTGGAGATTTTGATGCTTCCTTCCAGGAGGGTTGTTTTATCGAAAGGCTCATCTTCATAAGTATTCATGTTAAAATGGGTGCCTAATACTTCCACTTCCTGATTGCGGGATTTCACCACGAAGGGCCTTTTCATATCCTTTGCCACTTCGAAATAAACTTCTCCATACACTTCCACACTTCTGTTTGCGCCTTGAAAAACGGCAGGGAATTTAAGCCAGGAAGCTGCATTGAGCCACACTTTGGTGCCGTCGGCCAGGATGAGGCGGTATTGTCCGCCCCGGGGTGTGGTGATGGTATTGAAGACGCCCGTGCTGGCGGTGCCATCATGTGTATAAGTAATTTCCCCGTTTTTGTTCTTCCGGATAACAGCGCCGTCTTCCCTGGCAAAGACGCCTTCCGATTGTTCATCCAGTTTGACAACCGAATTATCTCCCATGGTAAGGACCGCGTGATTGCCACCCGGCGGTATATTGACGGTATTGTTTGCAGCGGGTTGCTGCGAACTTTGACGGGGACCATCCAATTGCAGGGCATAGTACGCGCCGACGGCTGCTGCCATGAGTATTGCAGCTGCCACCGGGATGCGGATCCATTTCCATATATGGAAGCGGGGAGCTGAAGCAGCCAGTGCGATCTTGTTGTCAAGCCCTGCTTTAATGTCCGCCTTCAGTGCATTTTTCTCCACGGGCCCCATGGTATCCAGGCCGCTCTCCTGCATTTCAAAGAGATTGTAATAGGCATGCAGGAACGATACTTCCTCCGTAGTAGCATTTCCTGATCTGTATTTCCTTAAAATGTGTAAAAACGCGTCCCTATCCATTAAATTTCAAAGCTTAAGAGTAGCTTCCCATTATAATAGACCGCCGGCCGGCCCAAAGTCCCACGTAAGCAGTATTTATTTTTCCAAATGCAGCAAAACCAACAGGAAAGCAACCGATCCCAGGGACGATCGCAAAATTACAACGCTTTTCCGCAGCTGGTTCTGCACTGTTTTCCGGCTGATGTTTAACCGGTTTGCGATCTCATTTGTGGAAAGGTCATCATGATACCTAAGCCGGAATATTTCCCGCTGCCCGGGCGTCAGTGTATCTACGACAGCCTCATATTTTACCATCAGTTCCTTCTTCAGCAGCTCAGCATCCGCCTGATCCATGGCCTTGTCCAGGTCTGCCAGCAATTCTGGCATGGGTATATAACGCTGTGTTTTATCCAGCCACTTGAATACATTATTTCGCACCGCAATAAAAAGATACGACGCCAGGTTATCGATATCCAGCTCTTCCCTTCTCAGCCATAGTTGCAAAAAAATATCCTGAGTAATATCCTTTGCGTACACAGCGTCCTTCAATCGTTTGTATGCGGCAGCATACACCAGCTCCCAATACTTATCATAAAGCGCGTCGAAAGCACTGGAATTACCGTCACGGATTTCCGCCAGCAACATCATATCTTCCGCCTTATTGTATTGTTTAATCATATCTATGCGTTAACCAAATTTATTGAATAATTCGGTTAACTCATATTCTCCCTAAATCCGGCATGTTGGCAATCAGGGATTTCCGGCGCTTTTCAATATTTTATCATATTTCAAAAGTGCTTCCAGGAAATAATAATCCGCGTATATCAGCGGAACATCGATTTCGTTGCCGGACGGAAAATTTCCGGTACTGTGCTTCAAAAGAAAATAAGGATTATCCTTGCCTGTATTCAAATACCGGTTAGCGCTCAATGTCTTCAACATCATTTCTGCTGCCGCAAAGTACTTTCCCCTCTTTGAGCTGTCCGCCAATTGGGACAGATCCAGTAATGCAGCGCTTGTGATCGCCGCCGCGGAAGCATCTCTTGGAATTGCCTTATCCGCATCCGGCTGATAATCCCAATCGGGGCGATATCCCTCCTCTCCCACATTGAAATCCCAATAGGGTATGAGGTCGGGAGGGAGATTCCTGTGATTGAGGTAAAAATCCGCCATTCCCATAGCCGTAGCCAGGAAACGTTCATCTCCGGTTTCCTTATAACATGTCGTAAAACCGTATAAACCCCAGGCCTGGCCTCTTGCCCAGGTGGAATTATCGGAAAATCCCTGCAAAGTCTGACGATGCGCTACCGCCCCAGTAATGGGATCATAATCGACAACATGAAATGAACTGTAATCAGGCCGCACATGGTTTTTCATCGTCAATTCTGCGTGACTGACAGCGATATCGCGGTATGTGGCATCTCCGGTGGTTTTACTCGCGTAAAATAACAATTCCAGGTTCATCATATTATCCATGATGACGGGAAAAAGCCAGGTATTAATATCTCCTTTGGATTTTCGTTCGTTCCATGACTGAATGCTGCCGACTACAGGATTATACCGTTGGCATAATGACCTGGCGGACTGGAGCAGAATATCCCTGTAAGTACTATCCGGGTTAAACTTCAGGGCGTTGCCATAGCTGCAGTACATCATGA
This sequence comes from Chitinophaga pollutisoli, assembly GCF_038396755.1. Lineage (NCBI taxonomy): Bacteria > Pseudomonadati > Bacteroidota > Chitinophagia > Chitinophagales > Chitinophagaceae > Chitinophaga > Chitinophaga pollutisoli. Next base: position 2,391,248 of record NZ_CP149822.1, read on the forward strand.
AACCGATATCATGATGCGCGGTATTATATTGATTCGATGCCAGGGATTCGGTCCACTGAGTTGCTGCTTCCCGCCATTCCTCATCCCTGGTGTATGCATACATATTCCATAGTATACCTGGCCAGAACCCTCCGGTCCATTCGTCGATTTGCAAGAACTTGATTTTGCCATCCGGGAGAAGGGAATGCGGGTAATCATTAAAATTACCTGCGGTGGCGCTTATCATATTTTTGTACAATGGGGCTGCAGCCCGGAAGGACTCCGCCACAAAATCGCTTTGCTTTGCGTCCCCGCAACTGCCTGCCAATACCAGGATGAAAACAACGGAGAAAAATCGAATCCGCTTTGCTGCACTATTTTTCATTTTCTTAGGTTTATGTGTTTTAACGACAAGCCTTCGTCGAAGACCGCACCGCATTAATAAGACCGTCGAAAAATGAAAAATCCCATGTAGATTGGTTTATTCCATATAGATTAAATTCCTTTGCAGATATGCTTTCAAAACACGCGCAAAATAAAGCGGGAACAAAAAAGGGCAATCCGGCGGATTGCCCTACTGTATTACATTACGTTAGATAAACAAAGAAAATTTAGAGCAATTAAAAACAAGGCGCTACTTCCCCCGATACAGAATGTGTTTTCCATTGACACTGAATTGCTTGCCCCTTAGTCCGTACAATTTAGGCCCTGGTGGATGCTTCTTAATATTCTTGTTCTTGTTTAGTGTAAATAGAAAAAAAGTACCAAAGGGGCATCATAACGCACTTTTTAATGTCTTTCGTTAGGCTTCCGAGGTATTTGATTCAAAAAGTGTCTTATACTGCACTTTTTATTACATTTTTAGCTTAAAACCCTTAAATTTGCTCTAAAAAGGCGTTATAATGCACTCTGGAGAAATTTTTAACATCGTTAAATCCAGGCGGGAATCTCTAAATATTACGCAAGAGACGCTCGCTCAACTTTCAGGCATAGCATTGAGAACCTTGAAACAATTTGAAAGCGGCAAAGGCAATCCTACCTTACAAACACTCCAAAAGCTGGGTGACGCACTGGGCCTTGAGGTAACCGTCATCATTAAAAACAGGGGGAGTAACTCATGAGAGCAGCCAAGATTCTTTTCAAAGGGCAAGAAGCCGGCGTCCTAACACAACATGACGACGGTACGTTCACATTCCAGTATAATGCATCTTGGGTAGATGACAGCAACAAGCCAGCGATCAGCCTAACATTGCCGAAGATCGCCTCACCATACCATTCTAGTTACCTATTCCCATTCTTTTACAACATGCTGCCGGAAGGGTCAAACAAACAGGTCGTTTGTCAACTTAACCACTTGGACAAAACCGACTATTTCGGCTTATTGCTGACGATTGCGCAAACGGATACCATCGGCGCGGTTACCGTGTCTAAAATCGATTAAAAAATGAGTTTACCAGATATCCAACACTGTCCCGGTACGCTGGCCTCTGGCTATCATACCTATAGTCGAACGGCACTCGTCCGGGTCTTCAAGGGCCGCAAGGTAAGTCATCTTCTTCCCTATGATTCACCCGCATCTAATGCGGCAATGGACGAACTCTTTGATGAAAACAGAAAACGTATATCCATCTCGGGTGTGCAAGAAAAATTCTCTGTTCTGCTCGAGAAGAACAAACTTCGATTGATTAACGAGGGCGAATGGGGTAGTTACATCTTGAAACCAATTCCGGCAGCCGGCCGTCGACCGGACCAGATGCCCGCAAATGAACACCTTACAATGCAGATTGCGCGACAAGTATATCATATCGAAACGGCGGAGAACGCGCTGATCTTCTTTCGGAATGGAGCACCCGCGTACATCACCAAACGTTTTGACGTCGATGAAAATGATAGAAAACTCGCGCAAGAAGATTTTGCATCACTAGCCGGGCGCACACCTCAAACACATGGAGAACATTATAAATATCTCGGCAACTATTTGGAGTTATTTCAGCTCATGCAAAAATACGTTCCGGCATATCCTGTAGAAGCACCGAAATTACTGAAACTGCTGATATTCAACTATCTCTTCTCTAATGGGGATGCTCATTTCAAGAATTTTTCTCTCCTCGAAACGCCAATGGGGGATTACCGCTTGAGTCCGGCGTATGACTTGCTTAACAGCCGTATCCACATCAAGGACAAGGATTTCGCTTTAGACGATGGCCTATTACCAAAAAATTTAGCGCAGGGGAAAATTATTGAACAGTTCTCAGTATTGGCCGATCAGGCAGGTATTTCCCGAGCCACCTTCAATGCAATCAGGCAACTCATACTTTCCGAAACAGATAAAGTAGAGGAATTAACCTTTGCATCCTATCTTGACGAAACCACTAAACGCAATTATTGGCAATCGTATCAAGGTCGATTGCGGCAACTAGAAAAGACGTAAAAGACTAACGCCTGGATTTCCCGCATCACTTCAAGGAACTATAACGAATCGCCCATTTCAGTTTGATCATTATTATCAATGGAAATATCGGTGAAAGAGAGGAATATGGTACCGGTGGGCCACCATTTCACAAACGATGATAAGTCCGGTACTTTAATCACATAGTTAAAGTTACGAATTTTGTACTCCCATTCGAGCACTCACAGACTTTCGTACTGACAACTTCTCCTGATCTCCCCATCACGTTTTGTACTGTTTCATCCCAAAACAATACTAAGCCTTTTCAAAACACGAGCAAAATAAAACGGGAACAAAAAAGGGCAATCCGCTGGATTGCCCTACTGTATTACATTACGTTAGATAAACAAAGAAAAATTAAAGCAATTAAAAACAAGCCCCTACTTCCCAATACAAAACTTCGAAAAAATATAATCCAACCGATCCTCGTTCGTCACCTCTCCGGCGATATCCGCCAGGTAATGCAGGCACCTCCGGATATCCAATGCCAGCAGATCCCCCGGTATTCCATGATCCATTCCTCCCTTCACGCCTTTTAACGACGACAATACTTCCTGGAGCGCCGCGTAATGGCGGACGTTGGTGATGATGGTGTTCTCCGTGTTGATGGCGCCGCCCATTACTTTGTGCACCAGTTGATCCTTCAGCTCCGTGATCTGGGAATGATCGCGAGCCGAAATGAAAATGATGCCTGGAATGAAACTGAATTTCGCGCGCGCCACTTCGGTTCCCAGCATATCGGTCTTATTACCGACCAACAAGTACGAAAGCCCCTCGTGATCAAAAGCCCTTATTTGTTCCAACAAGTCGTCGACCGTCAGTTCCGATACGTCGAACAGGTATACCACGATACCCGCTTCGCGCATCTTTTCCAGGGATTTCTGTACGCCGATGCTTTCGATGGCGTCGTTGCTTTCCCGGATGCCCGCAGTATCGATGAGGCGAAAAAGTATGCCGCCGATGTTGAGGATTTCTTCAATGGTGTCGCGCGTGGTCCCGGCGATATCGCTGACGATCGCGCGGTTCTCGTTCAACAGGGTATTGAGCAACGTGGATTTACCGGCGTTGGGGCGGCCGATAATGGCGGTATTCACGCCGTTTTTGATGACGTTGCCGACTTTAAAAGAGGAAATCAGGCGCGACACTTCGGTAAGTGATTCGTTCACCAGTTCATACAATGCCGTGCGGTCCGCAAACTCCACGTCTTCCTGACTGAAGTCGAGTTCCAGCTCGATGAGGGCGGAAAATTTGATGAGTTGCTCGCGGAGGGAGTGAAGTTCGCGGGTAAATCCGCCGCGCATCTGTTGCAAGGCCGTCTGGTGGGACGCAGCGGTATTGCTGGCGATAAGGTCGGCAACGGATTCCGCCTGGGTGAGGTCGAGCTTGCCGTTCAGGAACGCCCTTTGCGTAAATTCACCCGGCCTGGCCAGGCGAGCACCTTCAGCGATGCAGGCTTCCACGATCTGCTGCTGGATGTATGGCGAACCGTGACAGGAAATCTCGACTACTTCTTCACCGGTGTACGACTTCGGCGCGCGATATAGCGACACCACCACTTCATCCACGAGGCGTCCCTGGAAGTGGAGCCCGCCAAAGTGCAGGGTGTGCGTGGCTTGCGCGGAAAGATCCTTCGATGGGAAGAGCCGGTCGGTAATCGCTACGGCCTGTTTTCCGCTCAGCCTGATCACTGCGATAGCGCCCAATCCCGGCGCGGTGGCAATGGCTACGATGGTATCGTCGTGTCCTCCAAGTTTTCCTATCATGGCCCGAAATTAAAGAAATTCCGTCTTCCGGCCCCGATGGCGCGGGCCGCAAATAAAAAATCCCCCCGGTTGAACCAGGGGGATTTAGTATGTACTACTAGCGTGAGACTAAATACTACTCTTGGAGGGTGAAGCGGATGGGCAGGTTGAACTGCACAGATACCTGGCGTCCGTTCTGCTTACCGGGTTTCCATTTCGGCATTTTCTTCACCACGCGGATGGCCTCTTCTTCAAGACCGCCGCCTTTGGCTTGACCTACCGTTTTAACATCCTTGATGTTACCTTCCGAGTCTACCACGAAGGATACGAACACGGTACCCTGGATGCCGTTTTCGGTGGCCAGGTGCGGGTAACGGATGTTGTTGCTGAGGAACTTGTTGAGCGCTTCGTCACCACCAGGGAAGGTCGGAGGTTGCTCCACGAAGGTGAAGATCTCCTCTTTCGGGGGCGGCGGGGGCGCGTCAACTACGCCTGTACCTTTAGAGTCATTGATCAGACCCGGGTCGATACCGTTGGGATCGCCTTCTACGGTTTTGGTAGAAACGGCCTTGTCTTTGATCTCGTCAAGTTTCACCAGTTCTTCCTCGGCTTTCACCTCTTCGTCTTTCTTGATCACCGGAGGGGTGAACTGAACGGACGGCTTCACCGGCGGGGGCGGAGCGGGCGGCGGAGGGGGCGGAGGGGGAGTTTTCGGATCGTCCGGCAACTTCACATCCTCCAGTTTGATATCCTCGATAACGGGCTTGGTGTTCTTATCTGTATTGTCTGCTTTCAGATTCAAATAGATGAAATAAGAGCCGACAATCAGTAACGCCAGAGCAGCCGTTCCCAGGATAGAGTTCCGAACGCGCTTGTCGTACTTCTTGCGAAGCTCGTAAGCACCGTAGTTCTTGTTCCTGTCTTCAAACAGGATGTCAAGAAAATCGGACTTGAGAATTTTAGCTGTATCCATTGTTACACGTTTATTGATGGATGCAAAAAATGATTGTTTTCCATACTACTGAATGCCGTTGGTGGCTTCGGTAGCTTTGATCCATTGCTTGTCCTGGTCGCTGATATCCACCGTAGCATAACGCTGGATACGATTGATGGCCATTTCATCCAATAAATCTACAAAGTTTTCGTAAGTAGCGCCATCATCCGCTTTGATGATGACAACCACATCCTCGGGCTCACCCTTGTGATTCCGGAGGCGCGCTACTTCATCCCTTTTCTGGATGATGATATCGCGGATGCCGCCGGTGTTGGCAAAGGTAGTCGCCTTGAAGAAGTCCGGGTTGCTGGAAGCGTTGGGATCCTGCGCCAATCCTGCGTAGTAATAAACCTGGTCTTTCTTGCCCAACAGGATGGTAAGAGCGGTGGATTCCTTCACCTTGTTCTGCTCTTCTTCATTCTCTGTATCCTTGGGCATGATCAGGTCCATAGTCTTGGGCTTCGACATGGTGGTGGTAAGCATGAAGAAGGTGATCAGGAGAAACCCGAGATCCACCATCGGAGTCATGTCCACACGGGTAGAAAGCTTTTTGGACTTCGTTCCACCGTGTTTCTTACCACCGCCCTGACTACTGGTATCCATTTCAGCCATGGTAGCAATATTTTTTTGATGATTTAATGTTGTTTACTGTCAGGAACTTGCATTAATGCGCATTATCCTGTTGCTGTTCTTCATACAGGGCAGCAGCGGAACCCGGCGGTTTAGCCTTCAGATTAGTCACCAGATTCAGTTTCTGGATTTTCTTCTCCTTGAAGGTATCCAACACCCGTTTAATCACGGGATAAGGCGTTCCATTGTCAGCCTGAATGCAATATTTCAGCTTGTTGTTGTTCCCTTGCGCGGCACGGGCATACTCGATCCAGATCGCAAGCTCATTGTTCGTGGAATCCATGGGAATCCCTTTCTCAATGTTACTGCTCTTACGCTCGTCTCCAGACATGTTCAAAACCTGTTTCAGGGTTTTGAAGTCAGCGCCAACACTGGAACCAACCTTAAAATTATTGATTTCAGTAGGGCCGAGGCCAAGCTTGAAATTTGTATTCAGGTCCTCGATGAGTTGTTGTCTCTTCGGCTGACCGTCCATGCTGAAGAACACTCGTCCGTCTTTGTCCACCGTCAGCAGGACCACATCGGAGTCCGGCAACAACTGGGTATTGATGGAGGAGGGAGTCACCACCGCAACCGGTTCGTCCGGCTTAAATTTGGTGGCGAGCATGAAGAAGGTCAGCAGCAGGAAAGCCACGTCGCACATCGCAGTCATGTCGATGAGGGTGCTTTTCCTTGGCATTTTTACCTTTGGCATCTTACACTCCTTTTGTTTGGTTCACTTAATTAGATTCAGTTCGCGCGGAATTCCACACAATAATTTACGAATTATTTGTGGTTGGCGGCGAAAGACTGTGTCAAAGTAAAGCCAGATTCGTCGATAGCGTAAGTGATGCTGTCGATATTGGTAGTGAAGTAGTTGTACATGATGATCGCGATTGCGGAGGTACCGATACCCAGTGCGGTATTGATGAGGGCCTCGGAGATACCAAGTGCCAGCGCCGCAGAATCGGGTGCACCACCGGTAGACATCGCGGAGAACGCCTTGATCATACCAAGTACCGTACCGAACAGACCTACCAGGGTAGCCACAGAAGCAATTGTGGACAGGAACACCAGGTTCTTTTCCATCATCGGCAGTTCCAGTGCTGTCGTTTCCTCGATTTCGTTTTTGATGGTCAGGATTTTCTGATCCGTGTCCAGATCAGTGTTGCTGATCATTTCCTTGTACTTTTTCAGGCCGGCCTTCAGTACGTTGCCTACGGAACCTTTCTGCTTGTCGCACTCAGAGATCGCAGCGTCCACATTCTTGTTAGCCAGGTGATACTGAACTTTACGAACCAGTTCGGAACCGCTGAATTTACCTTTTGCCTTTGACAGGTACAGGAAACGCTCGATTACGAAAGTAATACAGATCAACAGGATTGAGATCAGGATAGGTACGATAGCTCCGCCTTTGTGAACGGTACCAAACCATTTGCCGATACCTGCCTCAATCGGGTGGTTTTCAGGATTATTACCCATGAAGTTGGCGGGATTGCCCAATACAAAAATGTAAAAAATGTACGCGATGGCGATACAAATGGGTACAGCCAGGATCGCAAATAAATTGGACGATTTTTTGGCTTGGTGAGAAGTCGTTTTGGCAGCAGCTGCAGTCACAGTTGTTTTAGTCTCAGCCATGTTGATTGAATTTTAGTGTTAAAAATTAAACTGTTTGTTTGTTAGAAATTAAAATTTTAGTCGCAATGATTTCACAATATACACAGATAATCCGCTTATAATCAGTGATTCGCAAAGTTATAAGCCTTCCTCAAAAAAACAAGTGTCACCCAAAAAATTTAACCAGGCTTCACAAACCCCTTCCACAGGGCATTCTTCTCCCCTTCACATTAATTGAGCAAACACTTAGATAGAAAAAATAAATAATGTTATTCTTACTGTCCTCTCCCAACTTAGCCCCAAAGTCGTCGCTGGGGAATCGATTGATTTTTTTTCAAAGTTGGACGCACAATTTAAGAAAATTTCCAAATGTTCCAACAGAAATTTTAAATACTTACGATTCACTTCATGGCCCCCCGAATGCATTCCCGCCGCAGTAACGCTCCAGTTACCGGGAATGCCTTCAGGCAATTTAGTGATTTTTACTTTCCACTCTTAATGGATTTTTTGTCTTTTATGGATTTTAACGATTAATTATGACTTTCTTACCTTTCTTTTGCTCCGCTTATTATTTACTACACAAAAACCAATCACCACGCACATGCAACTACAGCGCACCTTTGCCGCTGCCGTCACAGGCGTTTTGTGCACAGCACTGCTGATGCCGTCTGCCACCCACGCCCAGCGCAGGAAGAAAGACGAAAAAACACCTCCTGCCGCAGCGTCCCCGGCCAAAGACACAACCGCCAGGCCCAACGGCCCCATGAGGCCCGCCGGTCAGCCCAAACCGCAACCCAAAAAGTTCGCGGATGTTATCAACGCCTCCGCAGTCGCCGACTCCGGAATGTTCAACATTTATAAGCAAGACGACCGCTTCTTCGCAGAAATCCCTGATGCCCTCCTCGGCCGCGACCTCCTCGTGGTAAGCCGCATCTCCAAATCCGCCGCCGGCCTCCGCGCCCGCATGATGGGCTTCGCCGGCGACCAGATCAACGAAACCGTCATCCGCTTCGAAAAAGGCCCGAACAACCGCGTCTTCCTCAAGAACATCTCCTTCGCCGAGCGCTCCAAAGACTCGACGCAACCCATGTTCAACTCGGTGACCAATTCCAACATCCAGCCCATCGTCGCTTCCTTCGACGTGAAAGCCTTCTCCAAGAACGGCAAAGGCTCCGTGGTGGATCTCACCGACTACATCGCCGGTGACAACGACATCCTGTTCTTCGACAACTCCGTGAAAGGCACCCTCAAACTCGGCGGCGCACAACCCGACAAGTCGTACATCAACGACGTGAAGTCCTATCCCGAAAACATCGAGATCAAGACGGTTAAAACCTATGCCAAACAAGGAAGTTCCCCC